>DELZ01000004.1:660877-841116 GCA_002354635.1 Sphingomonadales bacterium UBA2683 | reverse complement strand
ATCAATGACGGCGGCGACGAGGCAGCGATAACCGCGCATGCGTTCCGGAAGCAGCCGCATCTGGGTGCTGCCGCGAGAGCGCTGGTCCGCGACGGATTGACCACGCCCGAAGAAGCCATCCGCATATCCAGACGCGAGAGCGAAGCGCTCGATGCCTGAATTTGCCTATGTCGCGATCGACGCCAAAGGGCGGGAGAAGACCGGGCGGCTGGCCGCGGCCAGCGACGATGCGGCGCGGGCCAAGCTGGCCGAGCGGAATTTCTATGTGGTCAAAATGGAGGCGAAGCAGGGCGGGAAGAGCAAGCAGGGCAAGGCTTCTGCCGGCTTGTTCGGTCCGAAAAATCTGTCGTCCAAGGAACTCACGCTGTTCACCCGGCAATTGTCTTCGCTGGCCCAGGTCAGTCCGCTGGAGGAAGCGCTGCGGCTGATTGGTAACCAGAATGAGAAGCCGCATGTGCAGCAGCGGATAGCATCCGTGCACGGCGGGGTGATCGAGGGACAGCGTTTGTCCGAGGCGATGCGCCGCGAACCGAAGAGCTTTCCGCCACTCTATCGCGCGATGATTGCCGCCGGGGAAAGTTCCGGTACCTTGCCCGATATCACCGAACGGCTGGCCGATCTGCTCGAGCGCCAGGCGGAATTGCGTGGCAAACTGATAAGCACCCTGGCTTATCCGGCGGTGCTGGCGCTGGTCTCGGTCATTGTCGTGGCGCTGTTGATGATCGCGGTCGTGCCCAAGGTGGTCGAGCAGTTCGACGATGTGAACCAGCAGCTGCCGATGGTCACACGCATCGTTATCGGCATTTCCGGCTTTCTGGCCGACTGGTGGTGGGCGATTGCGATCGTCATCGGGCTGGCGGCGCTGATCGGCTGGCGCGCGCTGCAGGAGCCCGGGATCAAATACAGGTTTGACGGCTTTCTGCTGCGCTTGCCCTTTATCGGCCGTTTGCTGCGCGATCTGCACGCGGCGCGTCTGGCGCGGACCCTGTCGACCATGGTGGCGAGTCGCCTGCCGATTATCGAGGGGCTGAAGCTGACCACCAACACGATCCACAACAGCGTGCTGCGCAGGGCATCGGAAGATATGGTGGAAGCGATCCGGGGCGGTGGCAGCCTGTCGACTGCGCTGAAAAATACAGGGGTGTTTCCACCGATGCTGGTCTATATGACCTCCAGCGGCGAGGCATCGGGGCAGCTGGATGACATGCTGGCGCGGGCGGCGGGCTATCTGGAGCGGGAATTTGACAATTTCAGTTCCACCGCCCTGTCCCTGCTCGAGCCGCTGATCATCGTGGCCCTTGGCGGGCTGGTCGCGCTGGTGATATTGGCGATATTGTTGCCGATCCTGCAGCTGCAGAATCTTGCCGGCCTGTAGGACCGGAACAAAGGAATGATGATGACGACAGATATGGAATATACCGCAAAAGCTCCAGTTCCGGACGAAAGGAAGCGGAAAAAGCGCAATGGTTTCACGCTGGTCGAACTGATGGTGGTGATTTTCATTCTCGGCCTGCTGACCACGATCGTTGTGATCAACGTGCTGCCCAGCCAGGACCGGGCGATGGTCGAAAAGGCGCGCGCGGATATCGCGACGCTCGGGCAGGCGCTGGAAATGTACCGGCTCGACAATCTCTCCTATCCGGCGTCTTCCGACGGCTTGCAGGCATTGGTCGCACCGCCGGCGTCGCTGACAACGACCGCCCGCTATCGGCAGGGCGGCTATATCAAGAAACTGCCGGACGATCCGTGGGGTCGCCCCTATCAATATGACAATCCCGGCCGTCAGGGCCCCGGATTCGATCTCTACTCGCTGGGTGCCGACGGGGCACCGGGTGGTGAAGACGACAATGCCGATATTTACGGCGAATAAGACCAGTAGCACGTGAACCCCGATATTCTTCTCACCGCCTTTCCGGCCACCGACGACGAGGCGCTCTACTGGTGGCACGTCAGCGATGGCGCGGTGCAGGCGTGGGGTTGTGATCCGGACCCGCTGGTCGCGTCGCAAGTCTATGGGCCGGATACACCGCCGGAAGATGTCTGTATCATCGCGCTGGTTGCGTCGAATCTGACCAGCATCATGAGCCATGACCCGATCGGCGACGCGACCGAAAGCCAGGCGCTGGCCGCTGCAAAGATGGTGGCAAAGGCCAGGAGCCTGGAAGGCGACAATGTCCATATCGTCGGGAGATTGGCTGAGTCTGGCGAAGCAGTCACGGCATCGATCGGGCGGAATTTGTTATCAGCCGGACTGGTCCATCTGCAGGCGCTCGGCATCGATCCCGACGCGATCATCCCTTCGGGTTGGCTGCTGCCGGTTGTCAGCGACGGCGCGGTTTCGGCGGATTTCGGATTTGACCGGGTGCTGCGTTTCGAAACTATCATCGCGACCGATGATCCCGCGCTCCGGGAGATTCTCTTTGCCGACCTCGCCGTCGCCCCGATCACCGGCGACGCCTTTGACGCGATGATGATAGATGCTGCGGAACGGCGCGATCTGAACTTCCGCAGCGGCCCGTTCGCGAAAAAAATACAGCGCGCGATGGACAGCACTCAAAAGCGCCGGCTCGGCTGGATGGTTGCGGCGCTTCTCGTTGTCACCTTCGCTATTCCGCTGGTGCAGCTGGCGAAATATCACTGGGCTGCCGATGCTGCGGACGAGACGGCTTTGGCCACAGCCGCCGCCGTGGTCGGCGAGCAACCGGACCCGGACAGCGCCGAACGCGCGCTGGACCAGCGGCTAATCGCGGAAAACAAGGGCAATATCATGTTCCCCGTGCCGGCTTCGGCCCTCTATTCGGCGCTGCAACAGGTTCCGAATGTGGCGATCACCCGCATGGCCTATGGTGAAAACGGAATTGTATCGGCGACATTGACCGCCGTCCGCAACGAGGACATCAACCCCGTGCTGATCGCGATGCAGGAGGCCGGTTTCATCATCACGGCAACGCCGCGCACCGACGCCACGGGTTCGGCGCAGGCGGATATTACGGTGAGGGCACCATGATGGACAATGCCAGACGCTGGTTTGCCGGTCTCAGTCAACGGGAAAAGATACTGGTCGGCATTGCCGGCCTGCTGCTCGCGGGCCTCGTCGGCTATTATGGCATTGCCCGCCCGATGGCTGGTGCCATGACCGCTGCCGAGCAGCGCTATCTTGATGCGGTCGAGCGGCAGGCGCGGATTGAAACCAAGGTGGCGGCGCTCCGCTTGCCGGCGGATGGAAAAGCGGTCCGGTTCAGTGGTCCGATCGACGCCTTTGTCGGGCAAAGTGCCGGCGAGACCGGTATTGCGGTTGCTTCGGTGACGCCGCAGTCGGACAGCCGGGTCGATATGGTCGTGGAATCGGCCAGGCCGACGGCGTTGTTCGGCTGGCTGGCACGGATCGAGAGTGAAGGAATCGCGGTCGAATCGCTGAATATCAACCCGATGGACAATGGCACGATATCGGCAACCATGACCTTGCGGGCACAGTAGCGATCACGTGGTGACCGGATTATTCGGCCGGTTCGGTATGCCGCTGCTTGTCCGCAGGAAACATCACGCCGCCATCGTCGGCTGACATGACTTCGGGTTCGGCCAGTTCGGCTGTTGCGACCTTCGCCTCCTTCTGCACCCATTCACCCTTGTCGTTGCGCATATAGGCGGGAGCCCGCTGGACGTTCCAGACCAGGCCCATTTTTTCCCACAGATAGATGATCTGGCCGTTGAGATCGAATTCCCACCATGCCACCTGCGACGATGCCGCGCGGGGGTGCTGGTGGTGGTTGTTGTGCCAGCCATCGCCGAAGGTCATCCAGGCCATGAACCAGTTGTTGCGCGATCCGTCCTTGGTTTTGAACCGCTGCGAGCCGAAGACATGGCCGATGCTGTTCACGCCCATCACGAAGTTCAGGAAGAAGAAATTGCGAAAGAAGCCGCCGATCAGGATGGTGCCGATAATATATTCCGGTCCGCCGAAGGCCAGCGCCCAGAGCGCGGGAAACACGATGCTGGAGAAAATGGCGATCGACCAGCGATGCTTGTGGCACCACAGGACCTGCGGATCGTCGATCAGGCCCTTGCCGTAGACGTTCATGTCCGATGTCGTGTTGTCGAACAGCCAGCCGAAATGGGCGATGCCCAGTCCTTTGAGCTTTCCCATTTTCTTGCCATGGCCGTCGACATAGGGGCTGTGCACATCGCCGACATCGTCGGAAAAGGCATGGTGGCGGCGGTGGTCTGCTGCCCATTTCAGGACCGAAGCCTGACAGGCCATCTGCGCCATGATGCCGATGGCGAGACGCATTTTCGGTCCGGCTTCGAAGGCGCGGTGGGTGAAATAGCGATGATAGCCGATGCCGACGCCCATATTGATCAGCGCAAAGCCGAACAGGAAGGCGGACCATTCGACCCAGCCGGTTTGATGGGTAAGGGTCCAATAGAGGGCGCCGAGTGAGCCGAGCACCATTGTCGAGAGCAAAATGCCATATTCGATGCGTTTGGCCCGTGTGGCCGGCCCGCCAATAATGACGCCATGCTGCGGATGCTGTTCCGACGGCGTATAATCGTCGGGTTGAATGTCGCTAAATGCAGTTGCCATCGACGTAATTCCTCAAAAGATGAGAAGGAAGCCTAGGATATAGGCTATTTACCATGATTACAATTGTCTTAACCATTGCGACGTTCTCGGGGCGGTGACTGACCGGTTCAGGCAGTTGCGGTGCGTCGATTCGGGCGTTCGCCGAGATTCCGGGGCAGATTGTCGCGTCAGGACGATTGTTCAGGAACGCGACAGCGGGTTGGCCGTTTTCTGGACATTGCATCTAGCAAGAAGGAGAATTCCGATGAACTTTCGCAATCTGACATTGGGCACAACCGTTGCTGTGCTGGCCACTGTTCCGACGATGGGCATCGCTCATCCATCCGGTGCGTCAGGCGATGAACCGATTTTGACTCAGCCGATCAGCGGGTCACCCGAAGATTATTGGTACGACTATCTCGCCGATATCCGCGAAGCCGAACATGAGCTGGAAAAGGATTTGCGACGGGCTACCGACGAGGAAGACCGGCGCGACGCGCTGGAGGAATATCGCACCGAAATTGCCGATGCGAACAAGGATTACAAAAAGGAAATGCGCGAGCGGGGATATCGCGTTGGCCGCGTCACCATTGGCAAATAAACCTCGCCAGAGCTAGTCGTCGCTTACCCGCTCGCGGGTGCTGCGGCTGGTTCTGGGTGTATGGCGCGGTCCTTCGGGACGGGCCTGTCTGACGGGCGCAGGCCGGGCGGCCGGCTGCGGTCGGGCTTGCGGGCGTTCGACCGCTCCTGTCGGGCGGCGGGTCGTCTGGCGCGTCCGGTCACCACGATTGCGCACCGGGGTCGCCTGGTCAGCGCTGTCTCGCCCGGTCGTTATGGTTCTCGTGCGCGTCCGTGGATTGTCACGATAGCTGTCGTCGCGATAATGGCCGCGTCTCGAGTCCCGCGTTCTGTCGCGACCGTCGCGGCGTTGGTCGCGCCGATCGGCCCGCTGTCCCCGGCGCCAATTGCGATCTCCGGCATGATGTCCGCCATATTCGGCGCGCTGTCTGGCCCAATAGCGGCGGTGATGGTCGCGCATCGCATGGCGTCGGCCACCCCGGTCAAATATATGGATGCCATAGCCGGGATAATAAAATTGGTCATACCATCCGCCACCATAGCCAATGTTGGCAAAGCCGTAGCCGTAGTCGCAGGCGTAATAATCATTGAACGGGGCATAGGGATCGCAGTCATAGCCGCCATTGTTGACATAGCCGTCGCCATAATAGCCGGAGGCACCGTACATGCAGCCGCCCAGGCTCAGTAATGCGCCAGCCGCCAGTGTTGACTTGAGCAGTTGAGGGATAGCGAAATGGTTCATGATCGTTTCCTGGATATCGATCCCGGCGGTGACAAGCTTGCCGAGTCGCAATATTTTTTCTTTCGCCATGATGCTTAGCCCCAAGTGATTGAATAGCTTATGAATGGATGGTCTTGCTGACATTCATGAAAGTAGCTAAGATATGCGAAACCGCTCTTCAGGAGATTTTCGTTGGCCACAGTTGCAGCAATACCGCATGGTTATCCCTATCAGGAAAGCGCCAATCCGCATTGGGTGAAGCCACCAACCGAGGAACAACTGGCGCATATCCCCGGCGAACAGGGACTGCCCATCGTCGGTACCACGCTGAAGGTCATCAAGGATCCGATCGGCTTTGGCCAATATATGTTCGAACGCTTCGGCTCGGTCTATCGCACCTACAGTTTCGGCAAGCAGAATGTCATGCTGCTTGGGGCCGACGCGACCGAACTGGTAATGTTCAACAAGGACAAGATATTTTCCAGCGAACAGGGTTGGGGGCCGGTTTTGAACAACCTGTTCCCGCGCGGGTTGATGCTGATGGATTTCGAGCGGCACAGGGCCGACCGCAAGGCGCTGTCTGTCGCCTTCAAGCCCGGTCCGATGAAACATCATTGTGCGGTATTGGGTGAAGGCATTTTGGAGCGGGTTGCCGACTGGAGCGGTACCGACTTCACATTTTACCCCGCGATCAAGTCGCTGTCGCTGGACACCGCCGCCAGCGCTATTCTCGGCATCCCCTGGGGGCCGGAAGCGGACAAGATCAACAAGGCTTTCGTCGATGAGGTGCAGGCCTCAATCGGCGTTGTCCGCAAGCCGGTTCCGTTCACCAAGATGTGGAAAGGCGTGAAGGCCCGCGAGTATCTGCTCGAGTATTTTACACCGCAGGTAAAGGAGCGGCGTGCAAAGGGCGGCGAGGATATCTTCACCCAGATCTGCCTTGCGACCCATGAAAATGGCGAGCTGTTGACCGAAGATGAAGTCGTCGACCACATGAACTTCCTGATGATGGCGGCGCACGACACGATCACCTCGTCCGCCACGAGCATGACCTATCTGCTCGCCAAGCATCCTGAATGGCAGGAACGGCTGCGCGAGGAATGTCTGTCGGTTGCACCGGCCGGGACAACGCTCACCATGGAGCAGCTGGGCAAGCTGGAACTCACCGAAATGGCGTTCAAGGAAGCGCTCAGGCTGATCCCGCCGGTGCCCAGCATCCCGCGCCGGGCGCTCAAGGAATTCACCTTCCGCAACTATACGATCCCGGCTGGGACCAATATCGGCATCAGTCCGCAATTCGTCCACAAGATGGCCAAGCACTGGCCCGATCCGGACAAGTTCGATCCGCTGCGGTTTACGCCGGAAAACTCGGCCGGGCGGCACAAATATGCCTGGGTGCCCTTTGGCGGCGGCGCACACATGTGTCTGGGCCTGCATTTCGCCTATATGCAGATCAAGATATTGATGCACGCGATGCTGACCCAGAACCGGATCGTCTTGCAGGGCGGACCGGATTATGAGCCGAATTGGCAGGTTTTCCCCATTCCGCAGCCGAGGGACGGGTTGCCGGTTCGGCTGGAGCGGCTTTAGTCGTCTTGCCCAAAGCGCAAAAATTGACAGCTGCACCCGCGCATGGCAGTCTTGAAGCCTATCGGGGGGGATTATCATGATGCAAAAGCGATCACAGGGCAAATCATCGGCACGGCTGCTTCGCGCGACCGCGGCCTTGTTGCTGGCAGGTCTGGTTACGCAAGGGTGCAGCGGGGAACCGGAAGCGGCGAATGAGGATGCCGTCGCGGCCTTGCCGACCGAAAATATAACCGATGCGAGCTTCGGTTGCATCAGCGACCTTACTCCGGTGGACCGCTTCTTTGTCGGCAATCTCAATGGCGATCTCGATGCCACGATTGCAGTGGCTAGCGCGGAGGATGGTGGCATCTATCCGGTAGGTTCGGTGGTGCAGCTGGTCCCGACCGAAGTGATGGTCAAGCGCGAAGCGGGCTTCAATCCGGTCACCAAGGACTGGGAATATTTTGACCTCGACATCTCGGCCGAGGGGACCAAGATCCGGGTACGCGGTGCGGACGAGGTCAAGAACCGCTTTGGGAACAGCTGTCAGGATTGCCATGTCAAGGCGGCACCGCAGTTTGATCTGATCTGCAAGACGGATCATGGTTGCGATCCTATCCCGATTAACGACGTGATGATCCGCGGATTGCAGAAAACCGATCCGCGCTGCGAGGCCCAGCCATTGACGGCCGAGGAAGCAGAAGGCCTGAAACAGTTGCAGGCTGCCTTGGGAGTCTAGGCCTTGTCGGGTCCGCATATAGGCAGCATTTGATCGATTGGAAATACGCCGGCTAACAGGCGTGCCATGAACAAATTGGAGGAGAATATATATGGTCGCATTCCGCATCCTTTCGTTTCTGATTGGATTTATCCCGCTCTGGTTCGGGGTCAACGGCCTGCTATTCGGTGCGGCGGAACATATGGGTGGCGACCCGTTTACCACCGCGATGGATAACCAGTATCGCTATCTCTCCGGTGTTTATATCGGTGTCGCCCTCATGATCTTCTACAGCGCCGGCGATATCCGGAAACGGGCGAAGCTGTTCCGCTTCGCGATGCTGTTCTTCTTCATCGGCGGCTGCGCCCGGGCGGTATCCTATCTGACGGTGGGCGTACCGCCGACCGAGCAAGTCGCAGGGATGATCGTGGAACTGCTGTCGCCGCTGCTGCTGCTCTGGCAGTCGCGGGTCTTGCGCTACTAGGTAAAATATTCCGGGAAGCAGGATTTTATCCTGGCGACCAGATCTGCGTCCATGAATTGATAATCGTCCGGAATGGCGAGATTGCGGACGGGCTTGTCTTTCAGCAAGGCAGCAAACTGCCGGCTGACCTTTTTCTTGTGGGCTGTTTCCATCACGTAGATGCGGTCGGCCCATTCGATCAAATCACCCGACAGCGGGGTCTCTGCATCATGATTGATCCCGGCCGAGATTGCCATGACTCCGTCAATCTGATTCAAAACCGCCTCGGCGGTCGGGCTGCGCAACCGGTTGCGGGTACAGACGAATAGCAGCTTCACCGGATTGCCGGTCACTTCGCCAGCATATCCTTCAGATAGCCGCCGGTATGGCTCGCCTTGACCTGCGCCACTTCTTCCGGCGTGCCCTGAGCGACAATCTCGCCGCCACGGACGCCGCCTTCGGGGCCGAGGTCGAGGATATGGTCGGCGGTCTTGATGACATCGAGATTATGCTCGATCACCACCACGCTATTGCCCTGCTCGACCAGTTGGTGGAGCACTTGCAGCAGCTTGCGAACATCTTCGAAATGCAGCCCGGTGGTGGGTTCATCCAGAATATAGAGCGTCTGCCCGGTCGAGCGTTTCGACAGTTCCTTGGCCAGCTTGACGCGCTGCGCCTCGCCGCCGGACAAGGTCGTGGCCTGCTGGCCGACCTTCACATAGCCGAGGCCGACTTCATATAGCATCGCCATCTTGTCGCGGATCGGCGGCACTGCCTTGAAGAAGCTGACTGCATCCTCGACCGTCATATCCAGAATATCCGCAATCGACTTGCCCTTGAACTTCACCTCGAGAGTCTCGCGATTATAGCGTTTGCCGCCGCATTCCTCGCAAGTGACATAGACGTCGGGCAGAAAGTGCATCTCGATCTTGATCAGCCCGTCACCGCGGCACACCTCGCAGCGGCCACCCTTGACGTTGAAGCTGAACCGGCCCGGCTTGTACCCGCGCGCCTGCGCCTCGGGCAGGCCGGCGAACCAGTCACGGATATTGGTAAAGGCGCCAGTATAGGTGGCGGGGTTGGAGCGCGGGGTGCGGCCGATCGGCGACTGGTCGATATCGATGACCTTGTCGCAATATTCGAGGCCGGTGATCTTGTCATGTTTGCCGGCAATCACCCGCGCGCCATTGAGGGTCCGTGCAGCGGCTGCGTAGAGCGTGTCGATGGTGAGCGATGACTTGCCCGAGCCCGACAGGCCGGTGACGCAGGTAAATGTCCCGAGCGGAATCGACGCGGTCACATTTTGCAGATTGTTGGCGGTAGCGCCGTGTACGGTCAGCTTCTTGCCATTGCCCTTGCGCCGCTCTGTCGGCACCTCGATTTCCCGGGTGCCGTTAAGATAGGCAGCGGTCAGCGATTGTTTCGATTTCAATATCTGTTTCAGCGTGCCTTCGGCCACGACCTCGCCGCCATGCACGCCGGCGCCGGGCCCCATGTCCACGACCCAGTCAGCGGTGCGAATGGCGTCTTCATCATGTTCGACCACGATCACCGTATTGCCGAGATCGCGCAGCCGCTTGAGTGTGGTCAGCAGCCGATCATTGTCGCGCTGGTGCAGGCCGATGCTCGGTTCGTCGAGCACGTAGAGCACGCCGCTGAGGCCCGATCCGATCTGGCTGGCGAGACGGATGCGCTGACTCTCGCCGCCGGACAGAGTGCCGCTGGTCCGGTCGAGATTGAGATAGTCGAGCCCGACATTGTTGAGGAAGCCCAGCCGCTCGATAATCTCCTTGAGGATCGGTTCGGCAATCTGGCTCTGCGTCTTGTTCAGTTGTGCGCCGAGGCCTTCGAAAAATACCAGGGCATCGCCGACGCTGCGCCGGGTCGAGATGGAAATATCCTCGCCCGCGATCTTCACCGCCAGCGCTTCCGGCTTGAGCCGCGCGCCATGGCAGGTCTCGCACGGAGCGGCTGCCTGGAACTTGGCGAGTTCCTCCTGCATCCAGGCACTTTCGGTCTGCAGCATGCGGCGTTTGAGATTGCCGACCACGCCTTCGAACGGCTTCTTCACCTCGTAGGATTTGCGTCCGTCCTGGAAGCGCAGCGTCACCGGCAGGCCCTGGGTGCCGTTGAGGACCACATCGCGATGATGCTCGCTGAGCTCATTCCACGGCGTATCGAGATCAAATTCGAAATGCCGCGCGAGCGATCCCAGTACTTGCATATAATAAGGCGATGGCGGATTGGACTTGGCCCAGGGCACGACCGCGCCCTTCTTGATGCTGAGCGCCGGATTGGGCACGATCAGCTGGGGATCGAAATGGAGCTTCTCGCCAAGCCCGTCACAGGACGGGCAGGCGCCCTGCGGCGCGTTGAACGAGAACAGGCGCGGGGCGATTTCCTCGATGGTGAAGCCACTGACCGGGCAGGCGAAACGTTCGGAAAAGACGATCCGGTTGTCGGGCAGGCCGGTGCCTTTCATTTTGCCTTGGGGCGAATCAGCATTTTTCCCGTTCGCCTCGAGCGTAGTCGAGAGGCGTGTCTCGACTACGCTCGACACGAACGGCGTTTGTGCTTCTGCGACGCCTTCCGTTCGTGCTGAGCCTGTCGAAGCACCATTGGCAAGCGCTTCCTCAACCGTACCATCCGCCAGATCGACAAAAGCAAGCCCGTCGGCCAGCCGCAGCGCGGTCTCGAAACTGTCGGCGAGCCGCTGTTCCATGCCGTCACGCACCACCAGCCGGTCGACGACCACCTCGATATCATGCTTGTATTTCTTGTCGAGCTTGGGCGTTTCCTCGATATCGTAAAATTCGCCATCAACCCGGACCCGGGTAAAGCCGGCTTTCTGCCATTCAAGCAATTCCTTGCGATACTCGCCCTTGCGCCCGCGCACCACGGGGGCGAGCAGGAAGAAGCGGGTTTTATCGGGCAGGGCCATCACCCGGTCGACCATCTGCGACACGGTCTGTGCGGTGATCGGCAGGCCGGTGGCGGGCGAATAGGGGACTCCGGCACGGGCCCAGAGCAGGCGCATATAATCGTAAATTTCGGTGACGGTGGCGACGGTCGAGCGCGGGTTGCGGCTGGTCGTTTTCTGCTCGATCGAGATTGCCGGTGACAGGCCCTCGATATGCTCGACATCGGGCTTCTGCATCATCTCGAGAAACTGCCGCGCATAAGCGCTGAGGCTCTCGACATAGCGCCGCTGCCCCTCGGCATAGATGGTATCGAACGCAAGGCTCGATTTGCCGGAACCGGACAGGCCGGTGATCACGATCAGCTTCTCGCGCGGCAGCTCGATATCGACGCCCTTGAGATTATGCTCCCGGGCGCCTTTTACTTTGATGTGGGTCAGACTCATGCGCGTGCTTTGCCGAAGATGCCGGAGAGAGTCCAGCGGGTCAGAAGGACAGGGTGGTCTCTGCTTTATGTTCGATGTTTGTTCTTTTTTCAAGAGGAGTTTTTTTGGGGGGCGTGAGGACGGTCACGGGTGTTGAGAGAGCAGCAAGGCTAATTTGACCAGGCAATCAGACACCGAGGTAGATAAGATGAAAAACGTTCTCATGTTGGCAACTGCAGCCACAATGCTCGGAGGATGTGCCACCACGAGTTTTGCTCCGCCTTCTGTCAATTTGACCAATGTGATGGAAACCCGTGGCAGCAATCGTTCTATAGGACAGAGCTGCAAGTCTTTCGAAAAATTGGCAGATAGTAAGCCAGTACCGATTGAGGAGAGCGTTGACGGAGCGCGCAGTCTGATCAACAATTTTATACTACTATATCGATGCAGGGCCCATAGCGCAGCCAACGGAAGGCAGATTTTTGAAATACCGTCTTTCTTAACGGCGGTGGGGACGATCACCGCCACAGCCTTTGGCGCAGGTCCAAACGTCGCCATTGCAGGCGGTTCCGCTGCATCCATTCTGAATGGAAGTAAAAATTACTACGACCCGAAAGGCAAGGCGGATATTTTTGACAGTTCGCTTGATGCCTTGATTTGCATCAAGATGGAAGCTGTCGGGATTGATGGATTCTCGATTAAAAAAATCCAGGACGAAGCTGAAAAAAATAGTCTCAAGTTCCAGACTCGTAAAAACCCGGTTGGCGTCGAAGTGGGGCCGGAAACGCAGTATTTCGACCTCGTTTCGTCCTCGCTGCTCTCGGTCGAGCGCATTTTGGCCCAGCGGTTGAGTGCTGTTGGTGTCTTTGATCCAGCAGGTGTCGTCGCAGAAATTAAGCAGCTATCTGATGATATCGAGGAGGCCAATTCACCTGCTGCAGTCGCCGACGCGCAGAACAAGGCACAGCCTCTGGCTTTGTCGATGGCGGAAAAGGCTACTGCGGCCCGAACCCTTCTGGAGATCAATGCTCTGAAGCCCAAGTTGCAGAGTTGTGTTGTCAGGGCAAAACTCTAGTCTAGTTGGTCTGCGCGTTGTCTAATCGACTTGACCCGCCCAAATACCTTCCGATACCGCTCGAAAAACTTGACCATCTCCGGCGACCGCTTGCTCTTCATGTCGCAGAAAAATTTGCGGTTCCATCCCTTGGCGGTCCCGAGATGGATCATCGCATAGACATAGGCGAGCAGCGCGGCGGAGAAGCCAAAGGCCGTTCCCATCCCCGCCGCTGCCCACACGACTGCCGCGACCAAAGGATAAGCCAGCACCGGAAAGCTGATCGCCTTGCGGTAATTGAAGATCGCCTTGCTTTCCCTCGTTGGCAATCCGAACTTGCCGACCAGCGTCGAGGTGAAGGGCAGGCGGTTGTGGATGATCGCGGCCGGGATCTTCACCCACCACGGCACCGGCGCGAGCAGGATGGTGGCGAGTGCCAGCAGCTCGAAGAACGGATAACGGATCACCAGCAGCGCCAGCACCTTGTAATCGTGATATTGTTTCGCGGTATGCTCGATCAATTCGCCCACACCTTCAACCGCGTAGCGGCCTGTTTCGCGGAACCGGAAAACATTGTTCGGGAACATGTAATATTTCATCAGGCCCTTGACGCCCGGCGTATCGCTGCGCTTCGGCCGGATCCCTAATACCTTGGCCACCTCGTCGGTGAAGGTGCCATACCAGACCAGATGGTCGGTCTTTTTTTCCGGCCGTCTGGCGAAATAGGTCGCGTTATAGTCTGCGATCCGCTGATCGATATCGCTCCGGATTTCGTCCCGGAAGGCCGGATCGGTAATCATCCGGTGGACCAGAAGACACTGCATCTCGCTGATATTGTTGAGGCCGCCGGTAAACGGGCGCGTGAAGCCGATGGTATAGATATTGTCCAGTTTCGGAGAGGCGACGCCCAGAAATTGCGCGCGGGGCCGGTAGGAAAACTGCTCGCCGTCACTGCTGCCATGCATCCGGATTTCCGGGATGTTAGGCACTTCCTGGTCGCCGTCGATGATCAGATCGAAGGAGGCGGTTTCGCCATCCTCGCGGATCGTCATCGCTTCGCGGTCGATCGTGGCAGACGATTTGTCCCATAATTTGACATGGCCGTGTTCGAGAAAGAAGGGCAGGTCGTTGATCAGATAGCCTTCGTCGATCTTCTGTTCGAGCGTCTCTTCGCAATAGAGTCTGTAGACGTCGATCGGCCAATATTTGATCGCGATATGGCCGTTTTCGATCGGCGCTCTGGCCTTGAAGAAGCTTCGGATATCCTGGTGCGGCCGGATACTCCGGGGATGTCGGACGCCGAGGCTGTTGCGGTCGAAAAGTTTTGCAAAGCCGTTATGGATCAGGCCGTGGATATAGCCGCCGTCGATAAAGGCGCGATAGCTCCATTTGCTGACTTCCGAGAAATTGTGGCATTCCAGCTGGTCGAGCGGCACGAAGCGCGGGCCGTTGTCGAGCGGCGAGAAGGTCGCGAACATCTTGTCGAGCATGATGAAGCCGTTGGTCACCAGATGCACCTTCGCTCCATAAGCCACCAGCTTGGCGATCAGCAGGTTGGAACTGTCCCCGGTCGATGTAATCGCCACGCTCTTGCCGGCATAGCTGGCATCAACCTTGATCTGCTTGAGATTGGCGTTCATCTGCCGCCGGAAGGCGGTGGCGACGACGACATGGCGGGCACGAAACGTCTCGCCGCTTTCGAGATGGACAAGGCTGTGGTCAGCGTGATTGTCGATGCTGTCCACCCGGTCGTTGTGGATATGATCGGCATGGCGCGCGGCATATTTCTTGTGGATCGCATAAAATTCACTGGCGGTAGGAAAACCGTCGGTGAAATTCTCGCCCAGTTCGTTCAGCATCTCGACCAGTTCGAACGAATAGACGCTGCTCTGCAGCGAGCTGACCAGATCGAAATCCAGTGCATCGGCCTCTTCCAGTTGTTGCCAGATCGGAGTCATCGGGGAAACCATCAGCCAGTCGACACCATCCGCCTCCAGCTCGCGGATCAGCGGCATCGTCGAAAATCCCCCCCCGACGATCAGGACTTCAACTTCCCGTGATTCCACCATATTACTCCCTGCCGCTTTCCCTGTTGGTAACGGGTTGCAGCAGCAAAACCAACGGTCTTTTGAATGCCATGCGGCGAAGGGGCGAAGGCGGCGTTCCGTGGCAGGGTTGGACCTGGAACGAACCGACCCTTTCATCGACGATCAATTGCTGTTGGTCGAATGAGCCAACGCATGGCGCGCCGACCTGCTATTCAACAGAAAGCTGAGTGAACATCCGGAATTTCCAAATTTCTTTCGGGTCGTATCGAAGCTCAACATGGGGGGATGGTAGCAAATGCGAATACGCAAAATGCTCGACACGGGAATATTGTCTACCGCATGGGCAAGCTCCGATTCCCGCCAAGGCCGGTACCGCGTCAGCCCCCTGCTGGGCGCGGCCCTTGCAACGCTTCTGGTGCCATCCCCTTTGACTGCCGTCGTTCAGGCGCAGTCGCCGACTCCATCTGCCGCAACGCCACCACCCGCCTGTGCATCCGACAATCACAGTGCCTTCGATTTCTGGATCGGCACTTGGGATGTTACCGCCGCCGGGCAGGATCAGCCGAGCGCGGTGAACAGGATATCGCGAGAACATGGCGGCTGTGTCATCCATGAAGATTACAGCACCAAGGGCGGCTATACCGGGATGAGCATGAGCTTTTATGATGCGGCGCGTAAAAAATGGCACCAGACCTGGATGGGAGCGGATGGCGGTGCCCTGTTCATCGAGGGTGGACTGAACGAGCGCGGTGAAATGGTGCTGAGCAACCGCAACACGCCCTATTTCAAAGAAGGTATGAAGATCAACCGGGTCACATGGACTCCGATGGCGGACGGTAGCGTTCGCCAGCATTGGCAGGCGTCGATGGATGGCGGTAACACATGGAGCGTGGTTTTTGACGGCCTTTATGTGAAAAGGCCTTGATGGCGACGACGTTCGGACTGTTCGAACAGTCTTCGAATATATTGCCGAGACGGTAAAATCTTGAAACCGTTTATCGACAGGGATAGAATGGCACGCGGGGGTCCTGAACGAAAGGACGAGATGTGCTGCACGGAAAAATTTTCTTCATCGGCGCGCTGCTGGCGGCCCTGTTTTTTGACGGGGCCGCGATGGCGCAGGAATCCAATCCCGACTGCGAGGGGGCCAAGCAATATCTGGTCCACCAATATAGTCGATTGAATCCCGCAGAGAACGAGAAATATTATCAAATATGGGCGAGTTCGCAATGCGTGCAGGACCGGAAAAACGCAGAACTGAACGTTGATCCAGCCATAGCGTCGAACGAACAGTTTATCCGAAGCATCACCGAGGATTATGATGCGCGATTGGCAAATATTCCGGCGATATGCAAATCGATGGTCGAAAAGCGGTGGTCTGCGGCTTCCAGCCAATTCAGGGCCGAGCAGAAAAAATCCGAGCTTGTAACCTCGTGTATTCGCAACCGCTCGCATGCGCTGCGCGGAGAATTTTTGCATCGACTGAATGAACAGTCGGCGGCGCAACATGCAGAAAATCTGCGCCTGAACGAGGAAAAAATTGCCGCCGACCGGATCGCTGAAGCCGAGCGTCAGGCCGAATATGAAAGAAAAATGGATGAATGGCGGGAAGCCGTGGAGCGGTGCAATGCGGGCGAAATCCGTTATTGCTCGGCCCGGTTCTAGAAAAGCTGCGTGAGCAGAACCGGCATTTCTATTCGGCCATCAGATCCCTGACAAAACCGATCAGGCCGGTCTGTCGTGACCGCCGCATGCGTTCGGTGGCCAGAATCTGCTTCACCTTCGCAAAGCAGGCGTCGAGATCGTCGTTGATCAGGACATAGTCATAGCCGTCCCAGTGGCTGATCTCGCTGGTCGCGCGCTGCATCCGGCTTTCGATGATATCGGGCGCGTCGGTGTTGCGGCTTTCGAGCCGTTTGCGCAATTCCTCGAGTGAGGGCGGCAGGATGAACACCCTTACCACATCCTGACCTGCCCGCTGGTACAGTTGCTGGGTGCCCTGCCAGTCGATATCGAACAGCACATCCTGGCCTGCCTCCAGACTCTGGTTTACCGGCGCGGCCGGCGTGGCATAGCGGTTGCCGAACACTGTGGCATATTCGAGGAAGCTGTGGTCAGCGACCATTTCCTCGAATTGATCACCGCTGACGAAATAATAATCCTTGCCGTGCTCCTCGCCCGGACGCTTTGGGCGCGTGGTGACAGAGACGGACATGGCAATCTCCTCATCCGCTTTCAGCAGCATATGCGCCAGCGTCGACTTGCCGGCGCCGGACGGCGAAGACAGAACGAACAGCAGTCCCCTGCGGTTCAGTTCGCGGTGATCATTGTCGATATTCTGGGAAGAGATATTGTCGGCCATAGCGGCTATTGGCCGAGAAGGACGCCTGGCGTCAAGATGCTTGTCCCGATGTTTTTCGATAAGGTCATGCCGGGCAATCATGCTGATGACAGTCCTGTAAAATCCGGCTATCGCCAAATCATGTTCCAGGGACGTGTCAGCACAATATTCTACGCCATCGGCATTACCATCATGGTCGGCTGGCTGTTTTACGTCGGCAAGGACATCATATTGCCGATTGTGACCGCTGTCATATTGCTGCAGATTCTCTACGCCGCCAGCGCTACGGTCGCCCGTATTCCGGGGTTGGGCCAGACGCCGCTTTGGTTGCGCGCGACGCTGGCCCTGATCGGGGTAATGGCGCTGCTTTTCGCGATGACACGGATGCTCGTCGCCAGCCTGCAGAATCTTGTGCCCTCGCTGCCCGTCTATCAGCGCAATCTGGAAAATCTGTTTGTGACATGGTTTCCTGTGCCGGTGGAAGCGGGCGCTGGCCGGCCGAAAATATCCGAACTCATGGGGTCGCCGGCTGCGATATTCGACCGCAGCACCGAAGCGGTTGGCCATGCGATCAGCGAATTTGCCACGAGATTTTTTACCGAGATCGATATCGCGGCGCTGGCCCAGTCCGCTCTGTCCTCGCTGACCAGTTTTGGCGGTTTTGTCTTCATCACGATATTATATGCTTCCTTCCTGCTCAGCGAAATCACCGGCTTCCCGGAGAAGGTCCGTCGCGCGTTTGGGTCCGATGGCGCTTCTACCGACACGCTCAATATGATCACGCGGATCAACCATGATATCGGCAGCTATCTGGCGACCAAGACGCTGATCAACATCATGCTCGGCATTATCTGTTGGGCCATATTGCGAATATTGGGCGTGGAATATGCCGCCCTGTGGGCGATCATCATCGGTCTGCTCAACTATATCCCCTATATCGGCTCTTTCGTCGGTGTCGCTTTCCCGGCCTTGTTTTCCGTCGCCCAGTTCGGCAGCCTGACGATCCCGCTGATCGCCACCGGCCTGATGACCGCAGCGCAGGTGATTATCGGCAATATCGTCGAACCGAAGATGCTCAGCAAGTCGGTCAATCTCAGTCCGATGGTCGTACTGGTCTCGCTGGCCATCTGGAGCAGCCTGTGGGGCATCCCCGGCGCAATATTGGCGGTGCCGTTCACCACCATATTGATGATCGTGCTGGCGCGCCGGCCGGGAACCCGGCCGATTGCGGCGCTGCTGTCCAGCGACGGCAATGTCTAGGTTAGCCGGGCGCTAGCGGTGGCTTCATGAAGAAGGCCGCGATCAGGCCTGCCAGAAGCAGGACTACGGCACCGGCAAAAGCGAGGTCATAGCTTCCGGTGGCTTCGAAAATATAGCCGGCCCCGGCCGGTGCAGCGGCCGCAAAGGGCAGCATCACCGGCGCCAGCACCGAATTGATGATCGGAAAAGCCCGCTCGCCGTAATAATTGCCGATCACCACCGGGCCGAGCACGAGCATGCCGCCGTAACCGGCGCCGAACAGCATGCCCATCGCCGAGAGCAGGATGATGTTGTGGCCGAGCCAGAAGCCGGACAGGCCGAGAGCCATGAGCGCGATCGATCCGAACAGGGTCCAGCGCAGTTCGAACTGGTCGCCTAGCCAGCCGGCAGGGATGCGCGCCAGGCCGCTGCCCAGAATCGCGAGGCCCATGATCGAAGCGGCTTCGAGCCCGGACAGGCCGTTGTCGGTAAGGTGCAGCACGCCGTGGTTCAGCAGGAAAAAGAAAGTGCCCAGATAGCCGACCGTGACCAGCATCAGCATGTAGAGGGTCGGTGTTCGGATGATTTGCTTCATTGTCCAGTCGTGGCCGGTCCGGTGGGTTCTGGGCCGCAATCCTCTGGTTTGCACATCGTCCAGCTCTATCGACGGATCGACATTGTCGGGATGCTGGCCGATATCCTGCGGGTGGTTGATCACAAATTGCGCCGCAACCAGCGAAATGACGACCATGACCGCGGCGATCGCCCAGGCCGCGCGCCAGCTGTCGAACTGGTCCATGATGCCGGACAGCACTGGCTGTGCCAGGGCGCCACCAAGCGCTCCGCCGGTCATGACGATACCGATGGTGGTGGACCGTTTGATACTGAACCAGCTGATCATTGCCGACTGCGAGCAAAGCGGACCGGTGAGGGCAAAGGACAGCCCCATGACAATGCCCCAGACCAGGATGAATTGCCATATCGCGGTGACGGCCAGTACCAGCAACAGCAGACCGGAGAGCATCGCCAGCAGTCCGATGGTAACCGTCTGGCGCACGCCGAATCGATGGATCAGATAACCGGCCAGCGGATAAGCCAGACCCAGCATGATGAGCGCGACCGTTTGCGCGAGCGACGCCGTGCCGCGGTTCCAGTCCATGGTTTCGACCATGGCCGGAAACACTACCGAATAGGCAAAATAGACAAAGCCGGATGCGGCAAACTGGATGAAGAAAAACAGCCCGACATTGGTCCAGCCATAAAATTTGCGGGGCGCCTGCCCGGGTTGCGCGGTCGTCGCCAATATGCTCTCCTGTCCCGCTTGTCGCGTTGGCCAGAAGCTAGCTTACAGCAGTGTCAGTAGCAAGCAAATGCTGCTTCCGCCGATTGTGCAAGATGATCCCGATCGGGATGCAGATGACGATCAGGCTTGTCATATATACACCGCTCACCGGGTCGGCGGTAAGGAAGGCAGCCAGAAGGCAGATATCCAGTATCAAGACAAATGCCGGAAGATAGGGATAGCCGATCGCCCTGAACGGTCTGGGCAAACCGGGCTGTTGAAGGCGAAGCGCAAATAACGATGCTTCATACAATATGAAGCAGAAGATGCCGAGCGCACCTGCCAGCCGGAAAATAAATTCAAACCCGCCCGAAAAAATCAGGAACAGGGAAAAAGCCAATGTGATTGCAAAGCTGATGTCGGGCGTACCGCCCTTGTTCACGCGCGTGGCCATGTTCAGAAACAGCCCGTCTCTGCCGAGGCCATATAGAATGCGGGGCGCGCCCATGACAGTTGCGTTGAGGCAGGTGACGGCCAACACCACACCCAATAGGGCGGCAACAATGCCACCTGTCGGCCCGAACATATTTTCCAGCACGACGGCAATCGGGAGATCCGAATGGCGTATGACTTCAATATCCAGCGCCGAGGTGAGACTGACGTTCAAGGCAACATATAATATTGTGATCAGGATAATCGCCAAGGCCATGGCGCGCGGAATATTGGTTCCGGCATTCTTGTCTTCCTCGACAAAATTTATGCAACTTTCCCATCCTGCATATGCGCCGTAAACAAGCTGATAGGCGCCAATTATTGCCAGAAATGTCAACGGCGCGGCCCCGGCAACCGGGTTGCTTCCAGACCCCTGAACGCTGTCGGGAAATGTGGGTGGAGCCAGAAATGCAATGCCAATGATGATACAGAGAAATATCAGCTTAATGATACTGCCGGTCGTTTGAGCAAGGCTTCCTTCGCGAACTCCAATCCAGTTGAGTCCGAATATGGCCAAACAGAAACAAACCGCAATCCCCGCCATATTGGCTGCCAAATTGGGAAATATCACCGCCAGGAAATTGGCACAGACGATGGACAGGAACGCTATGGCGGCGACATAGGAAAGCCAATATGTCCATCCGGCCAAAAGGCCCATGGAATCGCCGAATGCAGCGCGCACCGGTACAAAGAGGCCTCCGGCCTTGGGAATTGCGGTTGCCAGTTCGGCAGCGACATTGGCGGACAGCAATACATGCAGGCCGCCAAGAGCCCATAGTCCGACGGCAATCCAGATCACCGGAACTTGATCCACGACAGGCCCCGTTGTGCGCATGATGCCCGCGCCGATTACGCCGCCGATTCCGATAGCTACGGCGAAGACAAAGCCGAGCTTCTGCTGAAGCTGGCCCGTGCCAGGATTTACATTGTATTTCAATTTGCTATCCCCCGATAGCGACCCGAATTGCAAGGTAGAGGGATTGCCGGGTTTGGCAAATTATTTCGCAGTCGCTGCCGGCGAAGCGTCAGCGGAAACCCAATAACAGCCTAAAGTGTTTTCGGCTTTTCCGGCACCGGCTTGCCCTCGATATCGATAACCGCTTCCGATGCGGGCAGGGATTCTGCCTCTTTCGCGTCATCATAGAGTTTTTTGGCGATGATCGCTCCACCCACCAGCAACGCACCGGGGACGGACCGGGTTGCGATCCGGGCGGCAATCAAGCCGAGACCAAAATTGCGCAAGCCGTGGCCCTGGGTATGCCGGCGCGCCTCGTAGCCGACAAAGGTGGTGAATATGTTCCTGACTAGTGACATGATGTTGCTGTTCCCGGATCAGCCATGATTGCCGACCATGTTCTCGGGTCTAACATGGGTATCATAGGTTTCGGCGTCAACCAGACCGAGCTCCAGCGCCGCAGCGCGCAGTGTCTGGCCGGTAGCATGGGCGTGTTTGGCGATGGATGCGGCCTTGTCATAGCCGATGACCGGAGCGAGGGCGGTCACCAGCATCAGGCTGTTGTCGACCAGTTGTTTGATCCGCGCTTCATTCGCCTCCAGATCGTCCACGCAACGTTCGGAAAAGCTCGACATGCCGATCGAGATGATCTCGATCGAACGCAGCACATTGGCGCCGATCAGCGGCTTGAACACATTGAGCTCCAGATGCCCCTGCAGCCCGCCGACGGTCACCGCCTGATGATTGCCGATCACCTGGGCTGCAACCATGGTCAGCATCTCGCACTGGGTCGGATTGACCTTGCCGGGCATGATCGAGCTGCCCGGCTCGTTGGCCGGGAGGTCGAGCTCGCCGAGGCCGGAGCGGGGGCCGGAGCCGAGCAGGCGGATATCATTGGCGATCTTGGTCAGCGAAACCGCCAGCGTGTTGAGCGCGCCGGACAGCTCGACCATCGTGTCGTGCGCGGCAAGCTCGGCAAATTTATTTTTGGCCGAGGTAAATTTCAGGCCGGTGATCTTGGAAATTTCCTTGGCGATATGCTCACCGAAATTTTCCGGTGCGTTGAGACCGGTGCCGACTGCGGTGCCGCCCTGGGCCAACTGGTGCAGCCGGGGCAATACGGTCTCGATCCGGTCGCGGGCGGCGACCAGTTGCGCCGCATAGCCGGAAAATTCCTGTCCCAGCGTGAGCGGCGTGGCATCCTGTAAATGGGTGCGGCCGATCTTGACGATAGACTTCCACTGCTGTGCCTTCTCCGCCAGCGCGTCGTGCAACTGTTCCAGCGCCGGGAACAGCTCGACCTCCAGCGCCCGCGCCGCGGCAACGTGCATCGCCGTTGGAAAGCTGTCGTTAGACGATTGTCCGCGATTGACATGGTCATTCGGGTGCACCGGATATTTGCCGCCGCGGGTGCCATAGATTGCCTCGTTGGCGACACCGGCGATCACCTCATTGACATTCATGTTGGTCTGGGTGCCCGACCCGGTCTGCCAGATGCTCAGCGGGAACTGGTTGTCATAGGCGCCGGTGCGCACGGCGTTGGCCGCCTTTTCGATCGCTGCTGCGATTTCCGGGTCGAGGCCGTGGATGCCGTTGACCCGGGCGGCGGCCTGCTTGACCGCGGCCAGCGCGTGGATCAACCGGATCGGCATGCGTTCCTGACGGGGAAAGGGAAAATTTTCTATGCTGCGCTGGGTCTGGGCGCCCCAATAGGCATCTGCGGGCACTTCTACCTCGCCCAGAGAGTCGGTTTCGATGCGGGTTCCGCTCATGCTAGATTCTGGTCTCGATGATCATCTGAAGCGCTATTCCATACAAAATGAAGGGCACGGCGAACAGCATTAACACAAAGGGCATCATATTCGAAAATGGAGCTGCGGTGGTTGCGATATGGGGTGGCAGCGTCAAAATGGTTCCAGCGTAGGCGAGCAGGCCAAAAATGGTGCCACCGCCCCACCGGCCAAGTCGCCAGATCGACATCAACGGCAGGAGCAGCGCACCACCGACCAATCCGACGATGGCCCCGTAGAGCATGATTTCCAACGAACCTTCCAAGCTAAAACCCGCTTCGCGTCCGTCGATATTTGCCAGAATGCGCATGACGATCCGGCTACCTGTGCCGAGCACCAGCGCTCCGAGCAGAGCCCCCGACGAACAGCAGATAGCGATGCGCCTTATCCATATCGGTTTTCCGTGGCGGGTCATGCCGGACCCGCTCACTTTTTCTTGCCGAAGTCCACCGTCACCACGTTGGAGCCATCATCAACCGGTTGGACTGCTTCCGTCTCGCCGTCATTTTCTGCAGGATCGTGGCCGTTGATGTCGCCTTCAACCTCATCGACGTGGAATTGCAGAGCAAAATCCACCGCCGGATCGACGAAGGACGTGATCGCCGCGAAGGGGATATGCAGCATCGAGCTGATCTGGTTGAAGCTCAGGCCGACTTCGAACCGGTCCTTGTCGACCTTCAGGTCCCAATAACGGTTCTGGATGACGATTGTCATCTCGTCGGGAAATCTCGCGATCAGATGATCAGGAATATCCACACCGGGCGCACGGGTCTTGAAGGTGATGTAAAAATGGTGCTCGCCGGGCAGGCCGCCCTTGACGACCTCGCCCAGCACCCGGCCGACCACCGCGCGCAGCGCCTCCTGGACGATTTCGTCATAAGGAATCAGGCTATCGGGGGCATCATCGCTCATCTGTACTAGGTGGCGCGAAGCGGGCATCGGGTCAAGAGCGTAAAATGAATTTTGCCTTGCACAGAGGCCGTGAAATTCTTGCCTGATTTGTCCAAGCCTTTATAGGCCTGTTGCATGAGAACAGCGACAATAGAGCGAAATACCAAGGAAACCGAGATTTTCGTCGAGCTCAACCTCGACGGAACCGGTCAGTTTGACGTCTCCACCGGTATCGGTTTTCTCGATCATATGATCGAGCAATTCTCTCGCCATTCGCTGATCGACCTGACCTTGCGGATCAAGGGCGATCTCCACGTCGACCAGCATCACACCACCGAGGACAGCGCCATCGCGCTGGGCCAGGCAATCGATCAGGCGCTCGGCGAAAAGGCCGGGATTGTCCGCTACGGCAGCGCCTATTCGCCGATGGACGAGACCCTGAGCCGGGTTGCGCTGGACATATCCGGACGGCCCTATCTGGCCTGGAATGCCGGATTCACGCAGGAACGGCTGGGCGAGATGGACACCGAACTGTTCAAGCACTGGTTCCACAGCGTTGCCGATTCCGCCGGGATTACGCTCCATATCGAGCTGCTCTGTGGCGAGAATAACCACCATATCGCGGAAAGCATCTTCAAGGGCTTTGCCCGCGCGATGCGCCAGGCGGTGGAGCGGGACCCGCGCAAGGGCGACGCAATTCCCTCGACCAAGGGGCAGCTGGGTGGCTGAGACAATCGCGCTGATCGATTTTGGCGCCGGTAATCTGCACAGTGTCCACAACGCGCTGCAGGCGGCAGGGGCCGGAAATGTAGCGGTGACCGACGACCCGAGCGTAGTAGCGCGGGCGGACCGGGTCATCTTGCCCGGAGTCGGTGCCTTTGGCGCCTGCCGCGATGCCCTGCTTGCAATTGATGGCATGGTTGCCGCGATGGAGCGGCGGGTGCGCGAGGAAGCCGTGCCGTTTCTGGGTATCTGTGTCGGTATGCAGATGCTGGCGGATACCGGCATCGAATATGGCGCGCAGGACGGTCTCGGCTGGATCGGCGGTACCGTGAGGGCGATCGAACCGGCAGACGACGCGATAAAAGTCCCGCATATGGGCTGGAATGACGTGATCCCGACCGCAGGCCATGATCTGCTGGAGCGGGGCGAGGCCTATTATTTGCACGGCTATCATTTTGCTGTTGCGGACAAGGACGACATATTGGCGACCACCGATCATGGCGGATCGCTGGTATCGGCGGTGGGCCGTGACAATATTGTCGGCGTCCAGTTTCACCCCGAAAAAAGCCAGGCATACGGGCTGGCCTTTCTCACCCGCTTTCTGGAGTGGAAACCATGATCGTATTCCCTGCCATTGATCTCAAATCCGGCGAAGTCGTGCGCCTCGCCGAAGGCGACATGGACCGCGCCACGGTATATGGCGACAATCCGGCGGAGCAGGCCGGCCTGTTTGCGGCGGCCGGCGCCGAACATATCCATGTTGTCGACCTTGATGGTGCCTTTGCTGGATCACCGAAAAATGCCGAAGCCGTCGAAGCAATCATCGCCAGTTTTCCGGGCTATGTGCAGCTCGGCGGCGGTATTCGCAACAGCGAGACGGTCGAACGTTGGTTCGAACTGGGGGTTGCCCGGCTGGTGATCGGCACGGCGGCGCTCAAGGATCCGGAATTCGTCAAGGACATGGCAAAGGAATATGAAGGCGGCATCGTTGTTGCGGTTGACGCGCGCGACGGCATGGTCGCGACCGAGGGCTGGGCCGATGTCTCGGATGTCAGCGTCCGCGACCTCGCCCGCCGGTTCGAGGATGCCGGGGTCGCCTCGATCCTGTTCACCGATGTCGGGCGCGACGGCATGCTTACCGGCTGCAATATCGAAGCGACGGTCGATCTGGCGCGGGGCGTCGATATTCCCGTGATCGCCAGCGGCGGCGTCAAGGGGCTGGACGACATCCATATGCTCAGCCAATTCGCCAACGACGGCATCGAAGGCGTAATCACCGGTCGTGCGCTTTATGACGGGCGGCTGGATCTGGCGACCGCGATCGCGATGGCCAATCGATGAAACTGCCAGCAGAACAATATTGTGCTCCGGCCTTTGAACCGGAGTTCGGGCGTCTGCAGCGCTCAGACTTGCGGGCTCCGGATCAAGTCCGGAGCATTGCCGAAGAAAAGGGTGCAAGATGACCGTCCGCATCCGCGTCATCCCCTGTCTTGATGTCGCTAATGGCCGCGTGGTCAAGGGCGTCAATTTCGTCGATCTGCAGGACGCCGGGGACCCGGTCGAACAGGCGCAGGCCTATGATGCCGCCGGAGCCGACGAACTCTGCTTTCTCGACATCACCGCATCCCATGAAAAGCGCGACACGATCATCGATGTCGTGCGTCGCACCGCAGAGGTCTGCTTCATGCCGGTGACCGTTGGCGGCGGCGTTCGCACCGCCGATGACGCGCGCGCGTTGCTGATGGCCGGAGCCGACAAGGTCGCGGTGAACAGCGCCGCCGTGACCCGACCGGATGTGATCAGCGATATCGCCACCCGTTTCGGCAGCCAGTGCATGGTCGCCTCGATCGATGCCCGGCGCGTGGCCGACGGGCGCTGGGAAATCTTCACCCATGGCGGGCGCACGCCGACCGGTATCGACGCGCTGGACCATGCTGTCCGGATGGCTGAGCTCGGGGCCGGGGAATTGCTGGTAACTTCGATGGATCGTGACGGCACCCGCGACGGCTATGATCTGCAGTTGACGCGCACGATCGCCGACGCGGTCTCGATTCCGGTGGTGGCCAGCGGCGGGGTCGGCAAGCTCGATCATCTGGTTGAAGGGGTAACCGAGGGCCATGCCAACGCCGTGCTGGCCGCCTCGATCTTTCATTTTGGCGAGCATAGCATATCCGACGCGCACGCCGCATTGCGTGCTGCGCGGCTTCCGGCCCGGGCCTGACCCACGCCGGTTGTATCGAGAACCGGCTTTTTCACCCGAGTATCAGCTGCCGCGATACATGGTTAATGTCGGTTTACCTTACATATCCTGCGTTCCGTGACCGGGCGTTAACCATTTTGTTCCTCTATAAACCGCGAATTTCGTCAATTTGGCAAGGTTATTGCGTGAATATCCACAGACTTGATTTACCAGGAATGGAGATATTTCGTGAAACTGATGAAATGTGCAATTCTCGCCGGTGTCGCAGCAATGACCTTTGCTGCCGGTGCCCCCGCCCACGCAACATGGGGTAGCTCGGGTTGGGGCAGTTCCGGCTGGGGCAGTTCGGGCTGGGGTAGTTCGGGCTGGGGTAGTTCGGGCTGGGGTAGCTCGGGCAATGGTGGATCGACCGGCGGTGACTCTTCTTCATCGGGTGGTGGAACACCGGTTCCCGAGCCATCCGGCATGTTGATGCTCGGCCTTGGCCTGAGCGGTTTGGTAGCCGGCCGGCTGGCGGCCAAACGTCGCAAGAAAAACTGAAACTTGCGAAAATAGTACCAAATTATCCCGTCGCGATACGGCGGGACAAAAGCGCCGCCGGTCCGATATCCTGCGGCGCTTTTGTCCCGGCCAGGCGCACTTGGTCCGCTAGGGCTTGACGAACAGGCAAGCTGTCGCGCAAACCGCTTGCGATGACAGACCTTCTCAAATCTCTCGAACAGACGATCAGGGACCGGCGCTCCGCCGACCCCGGCAGCAGCTATGTCGCGAGCCTCCGGTCGAAGGGCCGTGCCAAAATGGCTGAAAAACTGGGCGAGGAGGCGATCGAAACGGTAATCGCTGCGGTTCAGGACGACAAGGCTGCGATGACCGGAGAGTCGGCAGACCTGCTCTTTCACCTGATGGTGCTGCTGGCCGACATGGATATGTCGCTCGACGACGTGATCGCCGAACTGGCGCGCCGCGAAGGCCTGTCGGGACTGGAAGAAAAAGCGGCAAGAGGAGCAAGCTGATGGCCATCGATCCGACCGAGCCCTATGACGATGACAATATCTTTGCCAGGATATTGCGCGGCGAAATCCCCAACAAGACGGTTTACGAGGACGAGTGGGTGCTCGCCTTTCACGATATCAATCCGCAGGCTCCCGAACATATACTGGTCATCCCCAAGGGGCGCTATGTCAGTTGGGACGATTTTTCGGCCTCGGCAAGTGAAGCGGAGATCGCCGGTTTTGTGCGCGCCGTCGGCCATGTCGCGCGCGCTGCAGGGATGGTAGAACCCGGCTATCGCCTGCTCGCCAATATCGGCAAAAACGGCCACCAGGAAGTGGCCCATCTGCACGTCCATATATTTGCCGGAAAACCGCTTGGCCCGATGCTGATGCGCAGCTAGTAACAGGGGTAACAAAGCCGCACAGGGCAATTATCGGGGAGTTTGATTACATGGCAGGCGCAACAATACCCACAGGCGAGGGCTGGTCCTCTCGAACCGCCTTCGTTCTGGCAGCAATCGGTTCGGCCGTCGGGCTTGGCAATCTGGTTCGCTTCCCCGCCGAAGCAGGTGCAAATGGCGGTGGCGCCTTTGTCATTTTCTACATCTTTTGCGTCCTGCTGATCGGCCTGCCTATCCTGCTTTCGGAAACCCTGATCGGTCGCCACGGCCATAGCTCCGCGATCGAAAGCATGAAGAAGGTGGCTATCGAGTCGCGTGCCTCCGGCTGGTGGTCCATTGCTGCCGGTATCGGGATGGTCGGCGCGTTTCTGATCCTGACCTATTATAGCGTTCTGGCCGGATGGATCGTCCATTTCATCGGGGTATTCGTCGGGGACGTCGGCAATTCTGTTGCTTCCGGCAGCCTGACCGGAGGGGCCCTTCAAGGGTCTTCGGTCGAGCAAGTACAGGGCATATTGCCCGCTCTGCAGGCGGACGAAGGGCAGATGCTGGCCATGCATGCGGTCTTCATGGCGCTGACGGTATATGCCGTCGGCCGTGGTGTCAGCAGCGGCATTGAGAAGGTCGCCGTCTGGTTGATGCCGATCTTCTTCGTCCTGCTGATTGCTATCACCGTTTACGGCGCGTTTACAGGCGCTTTCGGGGCGGCCCTCGCTTTCCTGTTCGATTTTGAACCGGCGCGCTTGCTCGATCCGTCGGTTCAGCTGTCCGCGCTCGGCCAGGCGCTGTTTTCGCTCTCGCTCGGGTCTGCACTGATGATCACCTATGGTGCCTATGCGGCGCGGGACATCAATCTGGCGAAAACATCGGTCCAGATCGCCACGGCCGATACATCGGTGGCGATCATTGCCGGTCTGGCGATATTCCCGATCACCTTCGCAGCACTGGCCCCGGTCAGCCTCGATGCCATACTCTCCGGACAGGAACAGGTGCAGGGCGGGCTCGGGCTGTTGTTTGTCAGCCTGCCGGTTGCATTCCAGACAATGCCGGCGGGATCATTGATCGGCCTGCTGTTCTTCATCATGGTGTTTTTTGCAGCCCTGACCAGCTCCGTTGCCTTGCTGGAAGCTTCGGTCAGCTGGGCGATCGGACGGTTCAACAAGCCGCGCTGGCTGGTGACGGCTGTCCTTGGCGGGCTGGCTTTTCTGATCGGTGCCTGGGCAAGCCTGTCCTTCAATAGCCAGGCCGATTTCCAGCCGTTCGACTTCATGATCTTTTCCGGGCAGCCGGTATTCGGAATCATCGATGAACTGACCGCCAAAATCCTGCTGCCGACCTCGGCGCTGCTGGTCGCCATCTTTGTCGGCTGGATAGCGGATCGCCGGTTGATCGACGCCGAGAACGGGCTTGATGGCAATCTCCACCGCACGTGGCTGTTTCTGGTGCGCTGGCTGTGTCCGCTGGTCATATCGGCGATCCTGCTGACTGGCCTGTTTCCCGGCATATTGGGGCAGGGCTAGGCGATGGCGGGATCAAGGTCCCAGAAATGCCCGGTATGCAGACAGGCCGCGACGGAAGAATTCCGGCCCTTCTGCAGCGCCGGATGCAAGGACCGTGACCTGCTGCAATGGCTGGACGACGGCTATAAGATCCCCGGACCGGCGGTTTCTCCCGACGAGTTGGCGGATCATTTTGTCGGCGATTCCGGTCGCAACGGAGAAGACTGAACAGGCGCAATAATACCGCCATTTTTAGGCTGGACAAGCAGCAAGGCCCCCGCCTATAGCGTCGCTTCCTAACGCCGCCAGCGCATCGCGCCGGCGCAGATGCCCGAGTAGCTCAGTTGGTAGAGCAAGCGACTGAAAATCGCTGTGTCGGTGGTTCGAATCCGCCCTCGGGCACCACATATATTTCCCTTTTTTGTATCTCGCGGTGCCGCCGCCTTGTTCCAATTTTGCGGCCTGATCTTCGACAGGGCATGACTCCGGCATTACCGCGGTCCGTCGCCAGTGGTTGCGTAGAATGTTGATACAGGGCATTTATCCGGCTGATACAAAAAGGAATAAACATGCCGGTCTGGTTTTTTCGATTTTTGGTGCCGTTCCTCCTGTTGCTGCTCAGCGCACTGTTTCTGCTGCTGGCGACGCGCGCCGCCGGGGCGCTGTGGGGGCTGGCGATCACGGTCCCGCTGCTTGCCGTCGCCATCCTGGATTTTGTGCAGAAAAAACATTCGCTGCGCCGCAACTACCCGCTCGTCGCCCGCTTCCGCTGGCTGTTCGAGGATCTGCGGCCCTATTTGCGCTCCTATATTGTCGAGAGCAATCAGGACGGCCGGCCGTTTGACAAAAATGCGCGGGCGCTGGTCTATGCGCGATCAAAGAATCAAAACTCGATCCATCCCTTTGGCACCGAACTGGATGTCTATTCCGATGAGTATGAATGGCTCAGCCACTCGATCGCGCCAAATGATGCGGTCGCCACGGAATTTCGGGTGGCGATCGGCGGCCCACAATGCACCAGACCCTATTCTGCAGCGATCCTCAATATTTCGGCGATGAGCTTCGGATCGCTGGGCGGGAAGGCGATCGAGGCGCTGAATCTCGGTGCAAGGCGCGGCAATTTTTATCACGATACGGGGGAAGGATCGTACAGCAAATATCACGCAAAACATGGTGGCGACATCGTCTGGGAACTGGGCAGCGGCTATTTCGGTTGCCGGGATGCCGGCGGCAGTTTTGATGCCGCGAAATTCCGTGAGACGGCCGCGATCGACCAGATCAAGATGATCGAGATCAAGCTCAGCCAGGGGGCAAAACCCGGGCATGGCGGTATGCTTCCGGGAACCAAGGTCACACCGGAAATTGCAGAGACCCGGGGTATAGCGGTCGGGGAGAATTGCATCTCCCCGGCCGCGCACACTGCCTTCTCGACGCCGCTGGAATTGCTGGCCTGGGTGGCGCGCCTGCGCGAACTTTCGGGCGGCAAGCCGATTGGTATCAAGCTGTGCGTCGGCCAGCCACACGAGGTTTTTGCGATCGTCAAGGCGATGCTGGAAAGCGGCATCCTGCTCGATTTCATCGTAGTCGACGGTGCCGAAGGCGGGACCGGTGCGGCGCCCGTGGAGCTGTCCAACCGGGTCGGCATGCCACTAAGGGAAGGGCTGATCTTGGTGCGCAATGCGCTCGCGGGAGCGGGCCTGAAAGACAGGGTATCGCTGGGTGCCGCCGGCAAGGTGGTCAGCGGCGCGGGACTGGCAATCAACATGGCTCTCGGAGCCGACTGGTGCAACGCGGCCCGCGCCTTCATGTTCTCGCTGGGCTGTGTTCAGTCGATGAAATGCCATACCGGCGACTGCCCGACCGGAGTCGCTACACAGGACGAATTTCGCCAGCGTGCGCTGGTGATCGAAGACAAGGCCGAGCGCGTCTACCAGTTCCAGAAACAGACGGTCTCGGCGCTGCGCGACATCGTTGTTGCCATGGGCCTGGAAAGCCCGTGGCAAATCCGGCCGCACCATCTGCACGAGCGACTGAATTCGGCGAAGTCGAGTTCGATCGATCATATCTATCCGTTTCTGGAAAACGGGGCGCTGCTCGATGCTCCCGGGGATACGCCCTATGCCCATTATTGGGCCGCCGCGCAGACCGGCAGTTTCCGGGCCGTGTCCGAAGTCAGACAGACGCGATACAAACAGTCCGCCAATCGCTAGGCAGCTAGATCAGGGCGTCAGCACCAACCGGTTGGCTGCAGAATTTCGCTCCGAATAGGCCAGCAGATGCCCGAAACCATGGTCCGATATCAATCGAGCAGATCGGTGAGTCTCGTCCGATAGCGGGCGATGATCTGTTCCCGGGCAATATGGCGTCCACCGGAGACGCATTTCCGACCGTGGCGCCAGACACAGTCGATGGCATCGTTGCGGGCAGCGAAAATCCAGCCGTCGAGCCATCCGTCCCCGTTCCGCCCGGTCAGGCTCGGATGCTCGACATTCAGGCTGACAATATCTGCTGGATGGCCCTCGGCCAGTTCCGCCGGCGCGGCCAGTGCCTTTGCGCCGCCGGCCAGGCTCGCCCGGAAAATCGCGCCGCCGATGCTTTCGTCCGGCTGCGCGGATAGGTGGTTGCGGCTATGGTGACGAAGCCGCTGCCCATATTCCAGCAGGCGCATCTCCGCCGCCGCATCGATCAAAATGTTTGAATCGCTCCCGATCCCGTAACTGCCGCCGGCACCGAGGAAGCTGTCAGCCGCGAACAGACCATCGCCCAGATTGGCCTCTGTCATCGGACACAGGCCGGCCACAGTACCGCTTCGTGCCAGGCCGGCGGCCTCCGCTTCCGTCATATGCGTGGCATGGACCAGGCACCAGCGCTCCGACAACGCTACATGATCGAGCAGCCATTCCACCGGGCGCGAGCCGGACCAGGCAAGACAGTCTTCGACTTCCCTGATCTGCTCGGCAACATGGATATGGATCGGCATCTGGTCATTTGCCCTGTCAATCAGCTGGGCCAGCTCCTGGGGCGTGCAGGCGCGGAGCGAATGGGGGGCAATGCCCAGCACCCCATCGGGCAATGGCCGGAGTGCCGTTGCCGACGCGTCGACCAGAAGCTGGAACCCGTCCAGACTGTTCGCAAAACGCCGCTGGCTATTGTCCGGAGCTTTGCCCCCGAAACCGGAATGCGCGTAGAAGACCGGCAACAGTGTAAGCGCAATGCCCGTTTCGTCGGCCGCCTGTGCCAGCGCCGCCGCCATTTCCGCCGGATCGTCATAGCGCGTTCCGTCGGGCTGATGGTGAAGATAGTGAAACTCGCCCACCCGTGTGAAGCCGCCTTCCAGCATTTCCATATAGGCGAGCGCAGCGATCGCCTGCACATCGGCCGGTCCCAGTCGGCTGACAAAGCGGTACATCACTTCGCGCCAGGTCCAGAAACTGTCGGCCTGCGCCAGCGAATCTCGCCGTTCGGCCAAACCGGCCATGGCGCGCTGGAAGGCGTGGGAATGGAGGTTGGGCAGGCCGGGAATCCCCGCCATATGCCGCTCGTCCGCCGCAGAAGCCGCAATGCCGGTCTCGATGCGCGCGATACACCCGTTGGCGACGGTGATCCGCACATCGCTCGTCCAGCCTTGCGGCAGCATCGCCATCGTAAAATGAAAGGAGGTGGAAGAGCTTTGCATCACATGTTTCCTGGCCTCACCGGAAGGAGCGATTAATTGTCTATACATATTGTGAGCAAGATGCAATGATAGGTCATTATTCCAAGAGGATTTGATGCAGGCTGCGATGGATTGCGACACGATCTGGGACAATGCGAGGCTGGTGACGCTTGCGTCTGATGCCGATTCTCTCCGCGTCATCGCGCACGGACGGATTGCGGCCAAGGCCGGCCGAATTGTCTATGCAGGCCCTCGTGACAAAGCGCCCGCGCTGGACGCGTCGCGGCACATTGACTGCGCAGACCGGCTGGTGACCCCGGGGCTGATCGATTGCCATACCCATCTCGTCTATGCCGGAAGCCGCGCCGTCGAATGGGAAAACCGGCTCGCCGGCGCCAGTTATGAGGAGATAGCGCGTGCCGGTGGCGGGATCCTCTCGACCATGAACGCAACGCGCACCGCCAGCGAGGCAGAATTAGTGGCGCAAAGCCGTCCGCGACTCGAGGCGCTGGTCGCCGAAGGCGTGACCACGGTCGAAATCAAGTCGGGCTACGGCCTCGAGCTTGCCACGGAACGGCGGATGCTGACAGCCGCACGTTCGCTTGGCAAAGCCTGCAATGTCTCGGTACGGACTACATTTCTCGGTGCCCATGCGCTGCCCCCCGAATATGCCGACCGCGCTGACGATTATATCGATCTGGTTGCTGAAGAGATGCTGCCGCAGCTGGCAGACGAGGGCCTGGTCGATGCGGTTGACGCTTTCTGTGAAGGCATCGGGTTCACACCTGCCCAGACCGAACGGGTGTTCGTGGCCGCCCGCCGGCTGGGTCTGCCGGTCAAGCTGCACGCCGAGCAGTTGTCGAACCTGCACGGCGCGGCGCTGGCCGCCCGCCATAACGCCTTGTCGGCGGATCATCTCGAGCATCTCGATGCCGACGGTATCGCCGCCATGGCGCGCAGCGGGACGGTGGCGACCCTGTTGCCGGGCGCCTTCTATTTCACCCGCGAGCAGAAACCGCCGCCGGTTGCCGCCTTGCGGGAGGCCGGCGTGCCGATCGCTATCGCAACCGACTGCAATCCGGGGACCAGCCCGCTGACCTCCCTGCTGCTGGCGATGAATATGGGGGCGACCCTGTTTCGTCTTACGGTTGCGGAATGTCTGGCTGCGACCACGCGCAATGCGGCCCGCGCCCTCGGTCTCTCGGATGCGGGTGTGCTGGCACCGGGCAAATGGGCCGACATCGCTATCTGGAACCTGAGCGAGCCGGCCGAGCTGGTCTATCGTATGGGAAGCAACCCTCTCCATGCCCGTTACAGGAGGGGCCTTTGACCGAGATTATCCTGATTCCTGGCGAGGTGCCGCTGGCCGACTGGCGGGCAATCTATCGCGGCGCGGGCGCAAGGCTGGCTCCATCCGCCGCCGGACCGGTTGCCGAAAGCGCCGCAGCGGTCGCACGGATTCTGTCCAAAAACGAACCGGTATACGGAATCAACACCGGTTTTGGAAAACTCGCCAGCGTCCGCGTTGATGAGGATGATCTGGCGACCCTGCAGCGGAATATTGTGCTCAGCCATGCTGCCGGTACCGGAGAGCCATCGCCGGTCGACATTGTGCGGCTGATGATGGCGCTGAAGCTGGCCAGTCTCGGCCAGGGCGCTTCCGGTGTCCGGCCGGAAACGGTTGCGTTGCTGGAGGCGATGCTGGTGAAGGGCCTGACCCCGGTGATCCCGTGCCAGGGTTCGGTCGGCGCGAGCGGCGATCTTGCACCGCTGGCACATATGGCGACGACAATGATCGGCGGCGGTGAAATTTTCGTCAACACCGTGCGCATGCCCGCGACCGAAGCGCTGGCGGGAGCAGGGCTGGAACCGCTCGCGCTGGGCCCCAAGGAAGGGCTGGCGCTGCTCAACGGCACCCAGTTCTCGAGCGCCAATGCGCTTGCCGGCCTGTTCGAGACGGAGACCGTGTTCCGCTCCGCTCTCGTCACCGGCGCGCTGTCGACCGAAGCTGCCAAGGGTTCCGACACGCCCTTCGATCGGCGCATCCATGCGTTACGGCGACATCGCGGACAGATCGAGACCGCCGAAGCATTGCGCGGGCTGATGGCCGGATCGACGATCCGGGCCAGCCATCTTGTCGACGATATCAGGGTTCAGGATCCCTATTGCCTGCGCTGCCAGCCGCAGGTGATGGGCGCCGCGCTCGACGTGCTGCGGCAGGCTGCAACGACATTGCTGACCGAAGCCAATGGCGTATCCGACAATCCGCTGATTTTCCCCGAAAGCGACGAAGCGCTGTCCGGCGGCAATTTCCATGCCGAACCGGTCGCTTTTGCCGCGGACATGATCGCACTGACGATCTGCGAAATCGGCTCGATCGCCGAGCGCCGGATTGCCATGCTGATCGACCCGGCGCTGTCGGGTCTGCCCGCCTTCCTGACCCCGCAGCCCGGACTCAATTCCGGTTTCATGATCCCGCAGGTGACGTCGGCGGCGCTTGTCTCGGAAAACAAGCAGCGCGCCTATCCGGCCAGCGTCGATTCGATCCCGACCTCGGCCAACCAGGAAGATCATGTCTCGATGGCCGCGCATGGCGCCCGGCGCTTGCTCGACATGGCGGCCAATGCCGCGGCGGTGATCGGTATCGAATTGCTGGCAGCCGCGCAGGGCATCGATTTTCACGCCCCTTTGTCGTCCAGCAAGCCGCTGGAGGCGGTGCGTGCGGCGCTGCGCAAACAGGTCCCGATGCTCGGCGACGACCGCTATTTTCATCCGGACATGGAGGCCGCCAACGCGCTGGTCCGGTCGGGGGCGATCATCGAGGCGGCCGGCTATCCGCTGCCGGGTCTGGAGTGACCAACGGAAAATGACCAGCGGCAGCGAAAAAAATTGGCTCGAAATCCATCCCGGCGATGCACCGCTGCTGGTCTGCTTCCCGCACACCGGCACAACCATTCCGGATGCGCTGGAGGCGGATTTCGTCTCGCCCTGGCTCGCACGCAAGGATGCGGACTGGTGGATCGACCGGCTGTATGCCTTCGCTCGCGATCTCGGTGCAACGACGGTGCGCACGGATATTTCGCGCAGCGTCATCGATTGCAACCGCGATCCGTCCGGTGCCTCGCTCTACCCGGGCCAGACGACGACGGAACTGTGTCCGACGACCAGTTTCGAAGGCGAACCGCTTTATCGTGGCGCTGGTCCGGACGAGGTCGAGATCGCGCGGCGGAGGTCGCGCTATTTCGAGCCCTATCACGCCGCGATCGGCAGCGAGATAGAGCGGTTGCGCAGCTCCCACGACCGCATTGTCCTCTATGATGCGCATTCGATCCGCAGCCATGTCCCGCGCCTGTTCGAGGGCGAACTGCCGCAGTTCAATATCGGTACCTATGACGGCAGAACCTGCGATCCGGTGCTGGCCGCAGCGGTCGAGAACATCTGCCAGGCCAGCGGTGAAAGCCATGTCCTGAACGGTCGCTTCAAGGGCGGCTGGACGACGCGCCATTATGGTCGTCCCGACCGGGGCGTGCACGCGATCCAGATGGAACTCGCCATCCGCAGCTATCATGCCGAACCCGGCGTACCGACGCCGGAGACCTGGCCGGGCCGCTTTAACCCGACGCTGGCGGCGCCGACCACCGCCATTCTTTCCCGAATCCTGAAGGCGTGCATCGCCTTCGCTTCCCAGAAAAAGGACTAGATTCCCATGACCCGCCTCGACAACAGCCGGCAGATCCGTCCCGCCACCGGAACCGAATTGTCGGCAAAAAGCTGGCTCACCGAAGCACCACTGCGGATGCTGATGAACAATCTGCATCCGGATGTCGCCGAACGGCCGGAGGAGCTGGTGGTTTATGGCGGCATCGGCCGCGCCGCACGCGACTGGGAAAGCTACGACAAGATCGTCGAGACGCTGCAGCGGCTGGGCGCGGACGAAACCTTGCTGGTCCAGTCCGGCAAGCCGGTTGGTGTATTCCGCACCCACGAAAACGCACCGCGGGTGCTGATCGCCAATTCCAATCTGGTTCCGCAATGGGCGAACTGGGAACATTTCAACGAGCTCGATCGCAAGGGGCTGGCGATGTACGGCCAGATGACGGCTGGCTCGTGGATCTATATCGGTACCCAGGGCATCGTCCAGGGCACTTACGAAACCTTTGTCGAAATGGGCCGCCAGCACCATGGTGGCGATCTCGGCGGCAAGTGGCTGCTGACCGCCGGCCTGGGCGGCATGGGCGGTGCACAGCCGCTGGCGGCGGTGATGGCAGGCGCTTCGTGCCTCGCGATCGAATGCCAGCCGAGCCGCATCGAGATGCGCCTGCGCACCGGCTATCTCGACCGGTCGGCGACGTCGCTCGATGAAGCACTGGCGATGCTCGAGGAAGCAAAGGGGCAGGGCAAGCCGGTCTCGGTCGGCCTGCTCGGCAATGCCGCCGAGATTCTGCCGGAAATGGTCAAACGCGGCATCCATCCCGATCTGCTCACCGATCAGACCTCCGCCCATGACCCGGTCAACGGCTATCTGCCGATCGGCTGGAGCGTAGCCGAGTGGGCTGAACGCCGCGAACGCGAGCCAGAGGCCGTGGCCGTCGCTGCGAAAAAATCCATGGCCGTCCATGTGCAGGCGATGCTCGATATGCAGGCCGCGGGCGTGCCGACCACCGACTATGGCAACAATATCCGCCAGGTCGCCTTCGACGAGGGCGTCAGGAATGCGTTCGACTTTCCGGGTTTCGTGCCCGCCTATATCCGTCCGCTCTTCTGCCGCGGCATCGGTCCGTTCCGCTGGGTGGCGCTGTCCGGTGATCCGGACGATATCTACAAGACCGATGACAAGGTGAAGGAACTGCTGCCCGACAACGCGCCGCTCCACCGCTGGCTCGACATGGCAAGAGAGCGCATCCAGTTCCAGGGTCTGCCGGCCCGAATTTGCTGGGTCGGGCTTGGTGATCGGCACCGTCTCGGCCTTGCCTTCAACGAAATGGTGGCCTCCGGTGAACTCAAGGCACCGGTGGTGATCGGCCGCGACCATCTCGATTCCGGTTCGGTCGCCAGTCCCAATCGCGAAACCGAATCGATGAGAGACGGCTCTGACGCCGTGTCCGACTGGCCGTTGCTCAACGCGCTGCTCAACACGGCCAGCGGCGCGACCTGGGTTTCGCTGCACCATGGCGGCGGGGTCGGCATGGGCTATTCGCAGCATGCCGGCATGGTCATCGTCGCCGACGGAACGCCCGAGGCGGCAGCGCGGCTGGAGCGCGTGTTGTGGAACGATCCCGCTACCGGCGTGATGCGCCACGCCGATGCCGGTTATCAGGATGCACTAGATTGCGCGCGCGAAAAGGGGCTCGACCTTCCCGGAATAGGCGGGTGAATCGCAAGCCTGCGACCCGAGCGCCGGTTGGAATGGAAGGCCTGTGCCTTGATGGCAATGGCCCGGTCTGGCGCCAGATTCGTCGCGCCATTCTGGGCAGGATCACAGGCGATGCCTGGCGTCCCGGCACGCGCATTCCCTCGGAAATCGAACTGACCCGGCACTTTGGCGTGTCGCGCATGACGACCAACCGGGCGATCCAGAGCCTCGCCCTCGAAGGCCATCTTGAACGCCACAGGCGGATCGGCACGATCGTCGCCAACCGCGCGCAAGAGCGACCCGCGTTCGAGATCTGGGACGTGCGCGAAATTATCGAGCGCAGTGGCGAGCGCTACTCCTATCAGCTGCTGGAACAGCTGATCATCCCCGAAGATGATGCCAGGCGCGATCTTTTTCCTGTCCGCCGTGAAACCGCCTTGCTCTGGTTGCGGTGCCTGCATCTGTCCGACGGCATTCCCTTCCAGCTGGAGGAGCGACTGGTCAATGTGGAGGCCGCGCCTGACATTCTCGATCTTCCGCTGGACCAGACACCGCCCGGGCCCTGGCTTGTGGACCATGTGCCATGGAGTCAGGCGGAGCATATGATTTCCGCGGTTCCGGCGGCGGCCAAAGAAGCCGATGCTCTGGATCTCAATATCGGGACGGCCTGCCTGGTTGTCGAGCGCAGGACCTGGAACGGTGCGACTCCCGTCACCCTGGCCAAGCTGTGGCACCCCGGCAGCCGCTATCGACTGAAGGGGCAGTTCGAACCGGTACGCTAGCTGCCGACACCCGTATGGCTCGCGGGCGACAGGCCATTTTTGCCCGGTCCGGTCACAAGACTTGCGTTGCGAGCGGGTAATGCGATAATCTCCGATCATCAGCCGGCTGATAAACTCCACCAGGATATGGATATTTGTCCCGTTGCGCCGGAAAATTCGAAACTGCAATCACACCTACAGGAAAGCCTTGATTAATGAGTACTCTGATTGATTTCCGGGACAAGGTCCGCACGCATCATCGTAGCGATGAGGCGGAGATTCTGGACTATCTGATTTCGAATTTCGGCCCCGACGACAATATGCGCAAGCGTATTCAGGAACGGGCGATACAGGTTGTCCGTGAAGTGCGGAGCGCTTCCGGGCCAACGCTGACCGAGAGTTTTCTGGGCGAATATGGCCTGTCCACCGACGAAGGGCTGGCGCTGATGACGCTGGCGGAAGCGTTGTTGCGCGTGCCCGACAACCAGACGATCGACGACCTGATCGAGGACAAGATCGGTCCCTCCAACTGGCGCGACCATATCGGCCAGTCGGAAAGCTCGCTGGTCAATGCCTCGACCTATGCTCTCGAGATGACCCGCAGCGTGATCCATCAGCCCGAAAGCCGTGGACCGCTCGATGCCTTGCGCGGCGCAATCAAGCGGCTGGGCGAGCCGGTGATCCGCATGGCCGTGCGTCAGGCGATGAAGGAACTGGGCAACCAGTTTGTCCTCGGCGAAGACATGAAACTCGCGCTGAAGCGGGCGGAAAAATGGAAAGAGAAGGGCGCGACCTATTCCTACGACATGCTGGGCGAGGCGGCGATCACGCAGGAAGGCGCCGACGAATATTTCGCAGCCTATGCCGACGCGATAAAGGAAATCGCCAAAGTCGCGATATCCGATGACCTGCGGGAAAATCCCGGCCTCTCGATCAAGCTGTCGGCGCTGTATCCGCGCTACGAAATGAGCCAGCAGGCCAAGGCTGTCCCCGAACTGGCCGAACGCGTCGGCGAACTGGCGCGCGCCGCCCGGGATGCCAATATCGGTCTCAACATCGATGCCGAGGAAGCCTATCGTCTCGGCCTGTCACTCGACATGATCGAGATGGTGCTCAGCGATCCCCGGCTCGCCGGATGGGACGGTTTCGGCGTTGTCGTCCAGGCCTTTGGCAAGCGCGCCAGCGCCGTGCTCGACTGGCTCTATTCGCTGGCGACCCAGCTCGACCGGAAGATCATGGTGCGGCTGGTCAAGGGCGCCTATTGGGACAGCGAGATCAAGCGCGCGCAAATGGACGGCGTGCCCGACTTTCCGGTCTTCACGACAAAATCGGCCACGGATATCAGCTACATTTGCTGCGCTTCCCAGCTGCTCAACATGACCGATCGCATCTATCCGCAATTCGCCACCCACAATGCGCACAGCGTTGCGGCGATATTGGAAATGGCGGGCAACAAGCAGGATTTCGAGTTCCAGCGGCTGCATGGCATGGGTGAAACCCTGCACGATGCCTTGCTGCGCAATGAAAAGGTCCGGTCCCGGATTTATGCACCGGTTGGCAAGCATCGCGAATTGCTGGCCTATCTCGTCCGCCGCCTGCTCGAAAATGGCGCGAATTCGTCCTTCGTCAACCAGCTGGCCAACCATTCCGTTGCCGCCGAGCTGATCGCCACCGATCCGTTCGAGACGCTGAACGCCGATCAGCAGGCGAGCCAGACAAAGATCGTCAAGCCGTCTGATCTGTATATGCCGGAGCGGGTCAATTCGCGCGGCTGGGACCTCGCCAACCGCAGCGACATGAACGACTATGTGTCGGAGCGCGCGCCCTTTGCCGAGAAATTGTGGCGCTCGTCGCCGATCACCGTGCGGCCGGTCACCAGCGGCACCGCACACAAGATATTCAATCCCGCGCTCACCGACAGTCAGGTGGGTGAGGTGATCGAGGCAGATGTGGAACAGGCCCTCAATGCCATAACCGAGGCCCAAAGCTGGGATGCTCCGGTCGCCGAACGGGCGGCAGTGCTGCGCAAGGCCGCCGATCTGTATGAACAGCATCACGGCGAAATCTTTGCGCTGCTGGCGCGGGAAGCGGGCAAGACCCAGTTCGATACGATCGCCGAATTGCGCGAGGCGGTCGACTTTCTGCGCTATTATGCCAAGGAGGCCGAGAAAAATCCGGACAAGAACGCGCGCGGTATCATCAGCTGCATCTCGCCATGGAATTTCCCGCTGGCGATCTTTACCGGCCAGGTGGCCGCGGCGCTGGCCGCCGGCAATGCCGTGCTGGCCAAGCCGGCGGACCAGACTCCGCTGATCGCGGCACTGGCGACCAATTTGCTGCACGAAGCCGGTGTGCCCTTGCCGGCGCTTCAGCTGCTGCCCGGCGCTGGCGCTACCGTCGGCGCGGCGATCAGCGGTGACGCCCGCATCAATGGTGTCTGCTTTACCGGCTCGACCGCCACGGCGCAGGCCATCCACCGCAATATCGCTGAAAAGGGTCAGGCGGATTCGCTGTTGATCGCGGAAACCGGTGGCCTGAACTGCATGATCGCGGATTCGACCGCGCTGCCGGAGCAGACCGTTCGTGACATCATCACCTCCGCCTTCCAGTCGGCCGGCCAGCGCTGCTCGGCCTTGCGGGTGCTCTATCTGCAAAAGGACATCGCCGAGCCCTTTCTGAACATGCTGAAAGGGGCGATGGAAGCACTGGAAATGGGCAATCCCTGGTGGCTGTCGACCGATATCGGTCCGGTCATCGATCAGGCGGCCCATGACAAGATCAGCAAGCATATCGCCAAAGCCAGGGAGGACGGAAGATTGCTGATGCAACTGGACTGTCCGGATGACGGCTATTTTGTCGGACCGGCGGTGATCAAGGTGGGCGGCATCAACGATCTGGAAGAGGAAATTTTCGGGCCGGTCCTGCATGTTGCCACCTATGAAAATGACGAGCTCGACAAGGTCATCGGCGATATCAACAATCGCGGCTATGGTCTCACGTTCGGGCTGCAGACCCGGATCGAGCGCCGCATCGACAAGCTCACGGGCGCGCTGAAAGTCGGCAATATTTACGTCAACCGTAACCAGGTCGGCGCCGTGGTCGGCTCCCAGCCCTTTGGCGGCGAAGGCCTTTCTGGTACCGGCCCCAAGGCCGGCGGACCGCATTATCTGCCGCGCTTTTACGAGGGCATCCGTCCGACCAAGCCGGTGCAGAGCGGTCAGGAACTGTCGCGCGACTTGATTCAGGATGCGCTGGACAAGCTCCCCGCTGCCGACAGCCGGCCGCGCAGTTCTGAAATGATGCCCGGACCGACCGGGGAATCCAATGAACTGTTCACCTATGCGCGGGGAAAAATACTCTGCCTCGGTCCCACGGCGGAAGACGCCGCGCAGCAGGCGGAAACGGCGCGGCAGCAGGGTTGCCAACCCCTGGTCTGCATTCCTGGTGCCAGTGGTGACCAGACCCTCGACGGATTTGTCGCCCGTGACCTGCTGTCGGTGTTGACCGGTATGGATGCCGTGGTCTGCTGGAGCGACATTGAGGATATCCGACAGATCCGCATGGCCCTGGCCAAGCGCGATGGCGCGCTGATCCCGCTGATTACCGAGCAAGAATTCGCCCATCAGTGTCTGGTAGAGCGCCACGTCTGTATCGATACCACGGCAGCAGGGGGCAATGTCTCGCTGCTGACTTAGGGATTCACGAAATCAACCGGAGCACCGGGATTCCCGGGTGAAACGGTCCTGATTCCGGCCCGGAGACTTTGCCTTCACCGCTCTTGGGGGAACCCCTCGCGGTGCTGCCCATCCTATCGGAGCTCGACCGCACGCTGATAGGCGGCCTCGAGCGTGGCGCGGATCAGGTCGGAATAATCCCCGTCGCCGTTGAGCGCGTTGAGCCCGGCTGCCGTTGTCCCGCCCTTGCTGGTCACGTTGTTGCGCAATTCTTCCAGCGACCGGTCGGATTGCCGGGCCATTTCCAATGTGCCCTGAACGGTTGCCAGAACCAGTGTCCTGGCGTCCTGCGCACCGAACCCGAGATTCTCTGCGGCCTCGATATAGGCCCGCAGCATCTCGAACACATAGCCGGGGCCGCTTCCGGCCACCGCCGTCAGCCGATCGAGCATGTCCTCGCTGTCCACCCAGACGATCTCGCCCGAACAGAGGGCAAGCCGCTCAATCTCCTGCGTCGCCGTTTCCGGAACGCTGCCGTGGGCATAGAGACCGCTCACGCCCTTGCTGATCATCGCCGGAAGATTGGGCATGATCCGGATCACTGACCGGTTGCCGGCGTGCGTTGCCAGCCGTGTGGCGGAATATCCGGCCGCGATCGAGCTGATCACGCCATCGGATGCCAGATGCGGCAGATAGTCGGGAAGAACCGTGTCGATCAGTTGCGGTTTCAGGGCAACGATCAGATAGTCGAACATTGCCCCGTCCAGATCCCCGGCGGAGCTAACCAGTGCCACATTGCCGGGCAGCTCGGGTTTGGCGGGGTCGGCCACGGTGAAATGGTGATCGGTGTTCTCGGCCCATGCTTTCAGGAGCGCACCGCCCATGTTTCCGCAGCCAAGGAGCAATATTTTTTTCAAGATTATCTCTTATGTGATGTGAGAAGGAGAGTTCGCCGATATCCTTAGAATACAAAACAGACATGTCAACAAATGCGAATTATTAAAGCTTTTTCGCAAAATAGTATATTTCGATCACTAAATTATTGCACCGGGCAGGTTCAATCCCTACTTCGAGGGCGAGTTAACAGGGACAACGTATAAAATGGTAAAAGGCAAAACGATAGTTGTAAAAGTCGGATCGAGCCTGCTTGCAAACCAGGAACGGCTGACGCCGCGCTGGGCCTTCATGCACCATCTGCTGTCCGACATTGCCCAGCTGCGCGAATCCGGTGCCAAGGTTATCCTCTGTTCGTCCGGTTCCGTGGCGCTGGGCATGAACATGATCGGCGAGCGGCCGGAGACGGCCGGTCTGCGTGACAAGCAGGCCGCCGCTGCCTGCGGCATGCCGCTGCTGCTCAACGGCTATAAACAGGTCGCCCATGAATATAGTTTCGAAATCGCCCAGGTACTGGTGACGTTGCGCGATCTGGAGGATCGCAAGCGTTTCCTGAACACCAAAAATACCGTTGATCGGCTTCTTGATGCCAATATCATGCCGATTATCAACGAAAATGACACGATTACGACCGAAGAGATCCGGGTCGGTGACAACGACCGGCTTTCTGCGAAAATTGCCCAGATGCTGCAAGCCGACGTGCTGGTCATCCTGACCCAGGTCGATGGGCTGTTCGACCGTGATCCGTCCGAACCCGGTGCCAAGCTGGTCGAGGAACTGAGCGATGTCTCGCCCTATCTGGCTGTGACCGAAGGCGTCAGCAGCCTTGGCAGCGGCGGCATGCTGACCAAGATACAGGCGGCGCATATGGCCCAGAATGCCGGCTGCGAAACGCTGATCGCGCACGGCGAATATGAACAGCCGGTGACGTCCGTACTCAACGGCGACCGGCGTCACACCACGATATTGGCCAATGAACGGCCCGAGTCCGCCTGGGCGAACTGGTTGTCAGACCGGCTGCAGATGGCGGGTAGCATTGTGGTCAATGAAGAGACCGCCGAAGCGTTCAAGTCCGGACCGCGCCATATCGGTCGTGAGGACGTGCTCTCCATCCAGGGACCCTATGTCAAGGGTGACGTGATCCACATTTACGGGGAATCCGGTAGCGAACTGGCCCGTGGCCTGACCAATTTCTCGTCGGACGAAACCATGGCCCTCGCGCGCAACCCGAAAATGACGGCGATGCAGTTGCTCGGATACAAGACCGGCGGTACGCTGATTACGGACAAGAATATGGTCGTGCTCGATGACCGGCACCTGCCCTGGGACCTGCCGTCGGACGAGGATATGACCGAAGTCTCGCCCCAGCCCTAGATTTCACCAATCTCCAGGATCGGCGCGGACTCGATCTGGCTGGCGTCCATCATGACCGCGATGCGCTGGACGGACGAGATCAGCAGATTTTGTTCCCAGGGCTCCAGTTTCGAAAAGGATACCAGAAAATCCTCCTGCAACAGTTCCGGGGCGTTCTGGATGCACTCTCTGCCTTTTTCGGTCAGGACGATTTCCACCGAACGCCGGTCATCCTCGCTGCGCTCGCGTGTCACCATTGCTGATTTTTCGAGCCGGTCGACGATCGAGGTGACCGTGGCGTGGGACAAATGCACCGACTTGGCGATTACCGACGGCTTCGACCGGCCGTGCTTTGCCAATTCCTTCAGCAACAGCAGTTGCGGGGTCGTCTGACCGGTTTCTTTCTCCAGCTTTTTCGACTGCAAGTCGATCGCCCGGTTGATCTGGCGCAATGCCACCAGAAGTGCGTTTGAATTGGACATGGCCATCCTGTTACAGGATTTCGCCTTCAATAGCGTAGATTTTTACATATTATTTGGTCGCTCGGGACCAGCGCTATGCCTGGTCCCAGACGGACCGGAATCGGTCCTTGTCCCCGACCAGATCGGCAAGCGTGAATCCGTCCAGATGCCGCAGGAAGGCTTCGATCCCGCCCACAAGAACATGCTGCAAGCCGCAGACAGGGGTGACGATACAGCCGTTGCCGTTCGCATCGAAACATTCCACGAAGCCCCCGAACTCCTCGAAGCTGCGCACAACGTCGCCGACGTTGATTGTGGCAGCGGGCTGGTTGAGTATCAGTCCCCCGGAGCGTCCGCGCATACTGTCGACAAAGCCCTCGGCAGCGAGGCGCTGGGCGACCTTCATCAGATGGTTTTTCGAAATGCCATATTGCTGCGCAATTTTGGCGATCGAATGCTGGCCGGCATGGGCGGCCAGATACATAAGCGTGCGCAGCGCATAGTCGGTCTGTACGGATAATCTCATAAAAGATGTATATCATATATTGCATTTAATTGCCAAGCGGCATAAATAGTGCATATGAAATACATCTAAAGTGAGTCGCGATCATGACCGAAACCACCTATGCCGAACGCGCCAGAGCGAACAAGACCGCACAGGCCCGGGAGATGGGCATCAATGATGCCGTCATTTCCGATCTGGTCGAACGCTTTTACGGTGCCGTGCGCAAAGATGCCCTGCTCGGCCCGATATTCGAAAGCCATGTCGCGGACTGGACACCGCATCTCGCCCGGATGAAGGACTTCTGGGCTTCGGTGACGCTCGAGTCCGGCCGGTTCCGCGGCAATCCCATGCTCAAGCATATCGCTATTGGTGGTCTCGATGCCGTCCATTTCGACCGCTGGCTCCAGTTGTGGAACCAGACGCTGGATAACGGGGCTCTTGGTGAAGCGGCTGCGCAGCAATTTCGCGCGGCGGCAGAACGGATCGCAGCCAGCCTGCTCATGGGTATCAAGGTCCAGCGCGATGGCCTCGCCACCGGTTCCAACCAGAAGGAGAAACAGTCATGTTGATGGATTTTCAGATCGAGGGCGGACAAGCGGTAGCCGCCGAAATTGCTGCGGAAATGCAGGATCTCCCGCGCTACCGGGGACCGTCTCACGAAGTGCGGACCTTCGAGCTGCCGGCGTCGGTCTGGATCGTGATGTTCGCCTGCTATGCCGTTTTCTTTGCAGCGCTGTTCGTCGCGACCGGGCGCGGCATCGCGGCCATTTTCGCGCTGCTGGTCAGCATCGCCTATACCGCGATGTATTTTGGCACCGCAGCGATCCTCAACGGTGTCGGTGCCGCCGAACGCAAAGCCTTGCCGCCTGCCGTGCAGTTCGACGGTATCGCAACGCAGACCGGCTGGATGGACAACCGCGCCGCCTTTGCCCAGATTTTGACGGTGCCGATCCTGCTGGCGGTCTTTGCCTGTGCCTTTGCCATCATCCGGGCCTTCGTCTGATGGCCGGTGCTTCCGAACCCGTCCGCCCTTATGGCGCGTCGCCGATCTTCGACGAGCGCAGCCTGCCGGATTCCCTGCGCAACGAACATGAAACCAAACCCGGCGCATGGGGCCTGTTGCGCGTTCTGGAAGGCGAGGTCGAACTCGTTTTCCTCGATCCGCCCTCGAGCCGACGGGTCACGGTCGATGATCCCGCACCTATTCCGCCGCAATCGCCGCATTTCGTCAGACTTGCCGGCCCGATGCGGATGCAGGTTGAGTTCTATCGCGATAATCCCATGCCGGAAAATAGCGACTAGGTCCGTATTTGCCAGTCCGTCTGATCGCTATTCGCGCACCGCGCTCAGCGCCGCGCCTGCAGCAAAGGGGGTAATCGCCACCAGTAGCAACGAGATCGCGGCCAGAAACAGGAGCGCGCTGCCACCTTGTGCAGACAGGCTGCCGGCGCCGAAGATCAGCAGCGGGATGGCCAGCGGCACCAGCAGCAGTCCGCCCAGCGCGCCCGCGCCTTTCAGACCGGCGGTCAGCGCCGCGATCATCACCGCCAGACCGGCGAGGGCAGGGGTGGCGATCGCCAGACTCGCCAGCAGCGTGCCCAGCGCCGCGCCTTCCAGCCCCATCAGCCCGCTCGCCAGAAAGGCCGCGAACAGCAGCGGCGGACCGAAAGCGAGCCAGTGCGAAACCATCCGCGCTGCCGCGATCATTTCATCGGAAAGTCCGCGCACAATCAATTGATCATAAACGCCGTTTTCGAGATCGGGCTGGATCAACCGATCGAGTGGCAGCAATGTCGCCAGCAGCGCCGCGATCCACAAAATCCCGCCGCCGGTCTGCAGCAGCAGTTCGCGGTCCGGTCCCACGGCAAAGGGAAACAGCGTCGCCGCAGACAGATAGAAGACCACCGGCAGCCAGGTACCGCCGCTGGCATAGCTTTGCCGCACGTCGCGCCAGATGATCGTGGCAATGGCGCTGATCACAAAGATGCTTCCAATTCTTCCAATGGTTGCAGCTGCAGGGTGAGGTGAAAGCTGATCGGCAGCGGGATGTGGCTCGCGGCGAGAATGATCCCGCCACCGTCGAGATGGCATTGCAGAGCCAGCCCGAGTTGCGCGACCGAATCCGTGTCGAGGCCATTGGCCGGCTCGTCGAGCAACCACAGCCTGGCACCGGAAAGATAGGTGCGCGCCAGACGTGCCCTTTGTCTCTGCCCGGTCGAAAAATAGCGCACCGGTACTTCGGCCAGATGGTCCAGTCCCGCGCGCGCCATCGCCGCGGTGACCGCCGCGTCGCTCTGACCATCCAGTCTCGCCCAGAAGCGCAGCGCCTGTTCAAGCGGCAGCTGCTCGTCCAGCGCCAGTCTGTCATCGCACAGGGCTTTGGTTTCGGGCACCGTGCATCCGCCGGCAGACGGCGGGAGCAGTCCGGCCAGCAGGCGCAGCAGGCTCGATTTGCCGACCCCGTTGGGACCGGTGAGCAGTCCCGCCTGGCCCGACTGCAAGGCGAAACCCAGGCCGCGGAACAATATCCGTCCGCCGCGCACGCAGCCAAGCGCTTCGGCCAAGAGCCGATCGCTGCTTCCGGTTGACTGTCCTTCGTTCATCGCACAGACTTAAGGCACGAATTGGCGCGAAAGCCAAGCAAGGAGCAAGAAAAATGGTAGCGCAACTGACTGAGGACCAACGCAACGAGGCGCTCGCAAAGCTGTCCGGCTGGGAACATGACCCGAAGCGCGACGCGATCAGCCGCTCGTTCACGTTCGACGATTTTACCGAAGCCTTTGCCTTCATGACCCGCGTTGCCCTGCACGCGGAAAAGGCCGACCATCATCCCGAATGGTTCAACGTCTACAACAAGGTCGATGTCACATTGACCACACATGATGCGGGAGCAAATGGCGGGCTGTCGCAACGCGATGTCGATTTGGCCAATATAATCGAAGGCTGCCTCTAGCCCCTATTTATCGTCCGATCCGGCGAGCACGTCACCGAGATTGCTGGCGAGGCTGACCGACTGCTTGCGCACCCGTCCGGGTATCCAGCGCGCGGCAAAGGCGAGTTGCCTGGCCATCTTGTTGACCGGGGTGTGCACCTTGTCGCCATGGACCGCCCCCCAGGCAGCGGGGCCAATGATTGACACCGGGCTGACCATCACGCCGGCTTCTTCCAGTCGTTCCTTGCCGCTCTGGTTGGTACCTTCGACCACCTCGGAAATAATATTGGTGTCGATGAATCCGGGCATCAGCGAGCGCGACTTGATGCCATATTTGCGGAATTCGATGTCGTGCGATTCGGCCAGTCCGCGGACCGCAAATTTGGTCGCGCTGTAGACGCTGAGGTCGGCAACACCGTAAATGCCCGCCGCCGACGCGGTATAGAGGACGCAGCTGTCCGGCGTGTTTTTCAATATTTCGAAACAGGCGCGGGTACCGCTGATCACACCGGTCAGGTTGATCGCGATCATCAGGTCGATGGCTTCATCGGTCATTTCCTGGATCGGGCCACCTTCGCCAATGCCGGCATTGTTGAACAGCACATGCATCTTGCCGCCGGTGATCGCACCAAATTCGGAGACCGCCTGCTTCCATTGCGCGCGATCTGTCACGTCCAGCCGGTGGACCGAGCTCTGCCCTTCCGGCAGCATTGCAGCCGTATCGGCCATGCCCTTGTCATTGATATCGGCGATCCCGACGAACCAGCCCTTTTCGGCGAAATAACGACCGACTTCGCGGCCGAGTCCCGATGCACCACCGGTGATGAAAATCGTCTTCTGCCCGCTTTGATAGCCCATATATCCGCTCCCGCCTCGTTATTAACATTGATGTTCATTCGAGCCGTTTTTGCAAGGCGCGTCAAGTGGGATTGGACATGCACGGCAAAGCGCGCCACTATATTGTCCGATGCCTGTCTCCGGTCCTTCCATCAGCCTGCAGCAGCTGAGCCGCCATTACGGCACGGTTCGCGCGGTCGACTCGGTGTCGCTGGATATTGCTGCCGGTACGCTGGTCGCGCTGGTCGGTCTGTCGGGATCGGGAAAATCGACATTGCTAAAAATGATCAACCGGCTGGTCGAACCGACCAGCGGCACCATCCGGATCGGGGACGAAGCCGTCGACTCGATCGATCCCCATATCCTGCGCCGCCGGATCGGCTATGTGTTCCAGAATATCGGCCTGTTTCCGCATATGAGCATCTCCCGCAATATCGCCATCGGGCTCGAGCTTGCCGGCGAGAAAGAGGGTCGCGATGAACGGGTGGCGGAGCTGCTCGATCTGGTCGAACTGCCGCAGGATATGGCCTCGCGCATGCCCGACCAGCTGAGCGGCGGACAGCAGCAACGGGTCGGGGTTGCCCGGGCACTGGCGACGCGACCGGGCCTGATGCTGATGGACGAACCTTTCGGAGCGCTCGATCCGGTCACCCGCGACAATCTGACCGACCAGTACAAGGCGCTGCACGACCGGCTCGGCCTGACTACAATCATTGTCACCCACGACATGGCCGAAGCGCTTTATCTGGCTGATCGCGTACTGGTGATGGAAGGTGGCCAGATCAAGGCGGATGCCACGCCGGCCGAACTGCTGTCCGGCAATGTCGGCGAAGAAGCGGAAGCGCTGGTCTCGATCCCGCGCGCGCAGGCGGCGCATCTGATCGGTCTGGGCAAGCCGGCATGAGCGGAGACTGGAATCAGGCGCTGGCTCGCGTACCGGAACTGCTGGCCGCGCATGTCCAGCTCAGCTTTTCGGCGCTGTTGCTGGCGATGCTGATTTGTCTGCCACTGGCAATCTGGGCCGCGCGCTCGCCGAGAGTCGCCGGTATCGCGCTGGCGGTTGCCAGCCTCATCCAGACGATTCCCGGTCTCGCCTTGCTGGCGCTCTTCTATCCCCTGCTGCTCGGCGTATCGGCGCTGGTTGGCGGCGGCATCTCCGCCTTCGGTTTCCTGCCGGCGCTCTGTGCGCTGACGCTCTATGCCTTGCTGCCGATCCTGCGCAACGCGGTGACCGGTCTGACCGGCGTCGATCCGGCAGCCCGGGAAGCGGCCGACGGCCTCGGCATGACCGCCTGGCAAAAGCTGCGCCTTGTCGAGGCACCGCTGGCCGCGCCGACGATCATGGCCGGAATCCGTACGGCGGCGGTCTGGACAATTGGCGCCGCCACGCTGTCGACAACGGTCGGCCAGCCCAGTCTCGGCGACCTGATTTTTGCCGGACTGCAGACGCAGAACTGGACTCTGGTTTTGGCCGGTTGCCTGTTCTCCGCGGCACTGGCGATCTCTGTCGATCTGCTGCTCGGCCTGATCGAACGCGGCATCCGCGAACGCGAGCGGATATGGGCCGGAGCCGGGATAGCGATGATTGCGGCGGGGCTGGCGATCGCGACGCTGCCGTCGATGATGGCGCGCGACAATATCGTGGTGATCGGTGCCAAGGGCTTTTCCGAACAGTTCATTCTCGCCCGGCTGATCGGATCGCGGCTGGAAGACGCGGGATATGCGGTCCGGTACCGGGACGGCCTCGGTTCGGCGGTTGTCTATCAGGCGCTGGCAGCTGGAGATGTGGATGTCTATGTCGACTATTCCGGGACGATCTGGACCAACCAGATGCAGCGCACCGACAGCCAGCCAAAGGCCGTGATGCTCGACAATATCGCGCAATGGACCAGCGCCACGCACGGCGTCAAAATGCTCGGTGCGCTGGGGTTTGAAAATACCTATGCCTTTGCCGTCAGACCGGAGGATGCCCGGGAAAAATCTCTCAGGACGCTGGATGATCTGGCGCGGGTATCGAGCGACTTTACCTTCGGCACCGACGTCGAATTTCTCGAACGGCCCGAGTGGCGCATGGTGCAGGACACCTATCCGATCCGTTTCCGGGATGCCCGTTCGTTCAACCCGACCTTCATGTACCCGGCGCTGGCCAGCGGAGAAGTCGACGTGATTTCCGCCTTTTCATCCGACGGCCGGATTGCGGCGAACAATTTCGTCGTGCTCGAAGACCGGAAAGGGGCGGTACCATCCTATGAAGCGATCGTGCTGCTTTCTCCGGAACGCAGCAGCGAAGACAGGTTTGTGAAGGCAATAAATCCCTTGATCGGAGCGATCACGGTGGCAAATATGCGCGAAGCCAATTATATGGTCGATCGCGAGAAGGACAAGAAAACACCGAAACAGGCCGCGCTCTGGCTAAAAGACAAGTTGAAGGAATGAACGTGAAATCTGGTTTTGCTTATATTTTGAAAATGGCCGGTCTGGCCGCGCTCTTGTTGATGGCCTGTATTTCGGTGACGGCACGGGCAGAAGTGAATGTGACATTCTATTCGCACGATTTCGGCAAGAATTTTCCGCATGCCTTCTTCGTCGCCAAGGGGGAAACAGCGGACGGCAAGAAGATCGATACCGCCTTCGGCTTCACCGCTGTCAATGTGTCGCCGGGGATATTGTTCGGTTCGGTCAATGGCCATGTCAAGGCACCGTCGGCAGACTATATCGCCAGCAGCAATCCGCATTTTACCGTCAAGATCGAGGACAGGAAATATCGCGATTTGATGGCCGTGGTCCAGAAATGGCAGGCTATTCCGCAGAAAAGCTACAGCCTCAACAAGCGCAACTGCGTGCATTTCATCAATGATGTGATCAAGGTGCTGGACCTGAAGACCAATCTGAAAACCGCCAACTGGAAAAAGCCACGGTCGTTCATGGAAGAGGTCATGCGGCTCAATCCGTTTCTCAAATAATCATTCAAGGATATCGCCCATGACGGACGTTTGCATGGTAATCGGCGCGGGTGCGGGCATTGGCGGCCATGTCGGCAAGCGGTTCGCCGCCGCGGGATATCATGCCGCGCTCTGCCGCCGCAGCGATCAGCAGGGATTGGACAATATGGTGGCGGAGATCGAGGCCTCCGGCGGCAAGGCGTCGGGCCATTTGCTCAATGCGGTGGACGAAGGATCAATCGAGAAGCTGATCGACGATGTCGAAGCGGACATCGGACCGGTCAATGTCCTGGTCTATAATCTCGGCGCGCAGATCGGCAACCGTTCGCTGGCCGACACGCCGCTCAAGACCTTTGAATTGGGCTGGCGGATCGGCAATCTCGGCGTCTTCCGGGTAGCGCAAAAACTGTTTCCGAAAATGGTGGCACGGGGCGGTGGTGCGCTGCTGGTGACCTCCGCCACTTCGGCGATGCGCGGCAATTCAGGCCAGCACAGCCACGCCGCGGCGATGGGCGGACGGCGCATGCTGTGCCAGACGCTCAATGCCGAGTTCGCGTCGCAGAACATCCATGTCGCCCATATCCTGATCGACAGCGCGGTCAATGCGCCCGATACGCTGGGCAAGCTGCTCGGGAAGGAGCGGTTTGAAAAGCTGCTGGAAGCCAAGGCGCAGGGCAAGGACGAGATCATGGAGCCGTCGGCGATTGCCGACACCTATTTCCATATCGCGCATCAGCATCGCTCAGCCTGGACCTTCGAACTCGACATGCGTGCCTTTTCCGACACCGCCTGGTGGAATCACCCGCTCGATCTCTAGGCCCCGTTGGGGGGATCGCTACATCACCATCACGTGATAATGGTGCCAGGTGAAGATCGCCACCGCGCCGCGATGCGGGGACCATGCTTCTGCGATCGCGCGCACATCCTTTTCCGAAGGCCGTTCCGGCAGATCGAGAAAATGGCCGACCCCGGCCTGGATCGCCAGATCACCGGCGGGCCAGATATCGGGCCGTCCCTGCGCGAACAGCAGGTAGATTTCCGCCGACCAGCGGCCGATGCCCTTGATCTTTGTCAACAGCGCGATCGCCGCTTCGTCATCCACCGGCAGATTGTCGAGATCAAGTCCGCCGGACAGGATCAGTTCGCCCAGGCTTCGCGCATAGCCCTGTTTCTGGCGCGAAAGGCCGCAGGCGCGCAGTTCGTCAAATTCGGTAGCGATCAGCGCCTCCGCCGGGCATCCCTCGCCGAGCCGCGCTTCCAGCTTGTTCCAGACCGCCGCGGCCGATGCCACGCTGACCTGCTGTCCGACAATGGTGCGCAGCAAGGTCTCATAGCCTTCCGGGCGAATGCGCGGTTCGGGATAGCCGGACTGGGCGATGGCGGCCGCCAGGCGCGGTTCGATCGCGCTGGCATGGTCCAGCCCGGTTCTGATCATTTCTTTTGATAGGCCCATCGATTTGCTGCCTTCGTTTCGGCCCTTGATTCTTTTTGATGGTCCAGACATAGCGTGCGGGATTTTATATTAACAGTCACGACAAGGGGTAGCTATGCCAACGATTCACGTAACCGGCCGCGATGGTGAAGAAAAAGCGGTTTCCGTCGATAGCGGAATCAGCGTCATGGAAGCGATTCGCGACAATGGCTTCGACGAGCTGCTGGCGCTTTGCGGCGGCTGCTGTTCGTGCGCGACCTGCCACGTCCATGTCGATGCCGACTGGAAAGCCAAATTGCCGGAAATGAGCGAGGATGAAGATGATCTGCTCGAAAGCAGCGATCACCGTGACGAATTTTCGCGGCTCAGCTGCCAGATCGAACTGTCCGACGATCTCGATGGCCTGAAAATCCGGATCGCCGAGGAAGACTGACTTTCTCGGAGAGGTTTTGAAAAAAGGGAGCACCGGTCGGTCGCTCCCTTTTTTTGTCTTCTGAATCTACCGCTCCAGCTTGACGATCGCGCGGGGGCTGCCGTTGGCGCTGCTCGAGTCATTGACCACCCAGTGCAGTCTTTTCAAGGCACCGCTGCTGCTATAGCCGTCGGTGGTATTGTTGCTCAATATTTCCCCGTCTGTTTCGATGGTAAAATCACCGTCGATTGGCTGGATGTCCTGCTTGCTGTTCGCGCCCATGGCCATGGGCCCCATTGCACCGGTCAGGCCGCCGGGCCCGGCCATGGCTGGCGTTGAAACCTCGATCTCGCCGCCGCTGCGCCGGAGGATCTGGACGAACGGAAATTGCATGGTAGCGCCGGGGATCGTCGGAAAGGCAAACATCTGGTCGAAATTGCCGCTGACCGCATATTCGACCTCGAACAGATTATCGCCGACATATTCCACCTTGTTCCAGCCGTCATATTTGGCCAGCTGGGCGGCGAATTTTTTCAGGCCTTCGTCATCGCCCGGCACCGCTCCGCCAAAAACCGCGCGCATCGCCGCGTTTTTCTGCTCATCGTCGGTTGCGCCGCCGTCGCCGGACTCCTCATCCGTCATCGCGGAATCGGGAGACGGCTTGTCCTCTCCCTCGGCCAACTGCATCTGGCCATTATAGGTAAAGCTGTAGGTCCCGTCGTTCATCAGCCGCAATTGCGATTCAAACTTGCCGGGAATCAGCAGGCAGCCAGCCAGCACCAAGGGCGCGATCAGCGCCAGCACCCATTTCCAATATGTCCCCACAGCTACTCTCCCCTTTTTCTGGTATACTCCGCATATAGGGCAATGGCCGCCGCATTGGAAACATTCAGGCTTTCCATCCTGCTGCTCATCGGCAGGCGCGCCAGCGTGTCGCAATGCGCCGAGACATTCTGCCGCAGGCCTTCGCCTTCCGCACCCATCACCAGCGCGAGCTTGCCCATGCCCATGGCGGTTTCCAGCTCGTCGCCGGCATCGCCGTCCAGGCCGATACGCCAATAGCCGGCCTCGGCAATTTCATCGAGCGCGCGCGACAGGTTGACCACCCTTATCCATGGCACGATTTCCAGAGCACCCGAAGCGGACTTGGCCAGAACACCCGATTCGGGCGGGGCATGGCGGTCCTGGGTGATGATGGCGGCCGCATCAAAGGCTGCGGCGGAGCGCAGGATCGCGCCGACATTATGCGGGTCGGTGACCTGGTCGAGCAGCAGCAGCGGCCGGTCGGACTGTTGCTCCAGTATCTCTCCGAGCCAGATGTCGGGAAGGGGGTCGACATCCGCCACCATGCCCTGGTGCGGTGCGTCGCGCGGTATGACCCGGCCGAGATCGGCGACATCGCAGATCACGACGGCGATATCCGAGGGAATTTCGAGTGTTGCCAGCGCCTCGCGCGTGATCGATATCTTCTTGATCACCCGGTTGGGATTGTCGAGCGCCGCCTCGATCGCGTGCCGGCCCCAGAATTTGAGACCGCCGCCGGTTTTCTTTATGGATTTGTTCTTGCGTGCCATTTCCCCCCTCTAGCCGCTAAGCCACCTGCGGACAGCCCTTTTTTTCAATCAATTTGCAAGGGCGGCATTGACAGTTTGCCCCGCCTTCGTCATTGAGCCGCTCTTGTCGCCTCTGGCGGCCTTGGATGCCCGGATGGACAGGTGGCCGAGTGGTTAAAGGCAGCAGACTGTAAATCTGCCCGCGTAAGCGTACATAGGTTCGAATCCTATCCTGTCCACCATCCCTTGATCTTCCAGTTTCTGGAAATGGCTCACCCCGGAATCGATCCCCTATATGCGGCGCCGTTCGCGTGGCCGGTTGTCGCTTGCTGATTGCAAAAGCGGGAAAATGTTTAATATGATGCTCACCTTAAACGACTTTTTAATTTTGATCCCCTAAAACCTTGCACATTGGGGCGACCAGGTTCCTTTAAATTTATAAATGAGCTTGCGCCGTTAATTGACGGGGTAACAATTATGACTGCGCAAATTCAATATTGCGATGACGAGACGTTTTGGAACAGGCTTGATGCAAATGACCGTGACACAAGAATCTATGTAGATGCCGATGCGCTGCTGTATCGCGCCAGCGACCAGCAAACGGCTATTGTCATCCAAAATCTCTCTATCCATGGCGTCCGGGCGACAACCGACTTTCCGCCATTGGTCGGAGAGGCCATTGAAATCGATCTGGCCGGCCAGGGTCGCTTTCAGGGCGTGGTCAGATGGCGACATCAGAACAAATTCGGCGTTCATACCTTCGAGCACATTGATCTGAACCTGTTTTCCGACCAGATCGAATAGAGACCCTTTCCAACCTGGCCGGGATTTTGCCGGTTGGCAGGAAACTGGCGCGCAGGCCCAAGCAGGAGATCGCAGGGCTGGGGACATGCGCCGAAACTCCGGCGATCGCAGCAGCAAGGCTGAGCATGCCGATCGCCGACGCTCTGGGCAGCGGGCTGATGCCGGCCAGATATGGCCTTCCCGCTATCATGGCGCCCAATTTCCTGACCCTTCAAAATTGCGCATTGCATCAGGTGACTTATTAAAGTAACACACCGTGTAGTGACCAAGGTTGAAGACAGGAAATCGCACATGCTGCAGCTCAAGAATGTAACGCATATCTACCCCAACGGTACGAAAGCACTGGATGATGTCAGCCTGTCGATTCCCAAGGGCATGTTCGGCCTGCTCGGTCCCAATGGCGCTGGCAAATCAACGTTGATGCGGACGGTTGCGACGCTGCAGACGCCGACGCAGGGCGAAATCAATTTCGGCGACCTTGATATTCTGAAGCAACCGGAGAAGCTGCGCGAGACGCTGGGCTATCTGCCGCAGGATTTTGGCGTCTATCCGCGCGTTTCCGCCTATGACATGCTCGACCATATGGCGATTTTGAAGGGTGTGTCTTCCGCCGCCGACCGCAAGGGCACGGTTGAAACGCTGCTCGACCAGACCAATTTGTGGGAAGTCCGCAAAAAGGCGATTGCCGGCTTTTCCGGCGGCATGCGGCAGCGCTTCGGAATCGCGCAGGCGCTGATCGGCAATCCCGAGCTGATCATCGTCGACGAGCCGACCGCCGGCCTTGACCCCGAGGAGCGCAACCGTTTCCTCAATCTGCTCGCGGAAATCGGCGAGAATGTGGTGGTGATCCTGTCGACGCATATCGTCGAGGATGTCTCCGACCTTTGTCCCAATATGGCGATCATATCGGAGGGGCGAATCCGGATGACCGGCGCGCCCCTGGATCTGATTGAAAAGGCGAGGGGTACGGTTTGGGCCAAGACCATTTCCCGCGATCAGTTGGACGAGGCCAAGCGTAGCTATAATGTCATCTCGACCCGGCTGTTTGCCGGTCACACGATCATCCATGTGCTGGCCGACAGTGATCCGGGAGACGGCTTCGGCCTTGTCGATGGCGGGCTGGAAGACGTCTATTTCTCGACGCTTGTCGGTGCCCGCAACGGCAGCACCGCACCGATCGCTGCCTGAGCCGGGGAGAAGCAGATGTTCGCGAAAATTGCCGCATTCGAACTGCGTTACCAGCTGCGCAATCCGGTTTTCTGGGTTGTCACGATCCTCTTCTTCCTGCTGACATTCGGCGCGGTTACCGCAGAGAATATCACCATCGGCAGCGGTGGCAATGTCAACGTCAACGCACCATCGGCGATCATGCAGATCAGCCAGATCCTGACTGTGTTTTTCATGTTCGTGACCACTGCCTTTGTCGCCAATGTGATCGTACGCGATGACGAAAGCGGCTTTGGCCCGATGGTCCGGGCGACCCGGGTGCGCAAGTTCGACTATCTGTTCGGCCGCTTTGCCGGCGCGTTTCTGATCGCGGCCATTGCGTTCATCGCGGTGCCCCTGGCAATCTTCATTGGCAGCCTGATGCCGTGGCTGGATCCCGAAACCGTCGGACCCAACCGGCTCGGCTATTATCTCTTTTCCTATTTCATTCTGGCGCTTCCCGGCATTTTCCTGACCTCTTCGGTCTTCTTTGCCATCGCCACCGCAACGCGCTCGATGATCTATACCTATGTTGCGGTCGTGGCTTTTCTGGTCCTGTACCTCAGCTTCCTGACGGTCATCGGCAACAAGCCGGAATGGCAGGATACAGCAGCGATATTCGAACCCTTCGGACTGGGTGCCGTGGCGGTCATTTCAGAATATTGGACAGTGACAGAGCGCAACAGCCTGCTGCCGGCGCTGGAAGGCGCGCTGCTCTACAACCGCCTGATCGCCATCGGCATTTCGCTGCTGGCGCTGGCGTTCGCCTTCCGCAAGTTCAGTTTTGCCGAGCGCGGCCTGTCGAAACGGAAGATGAAGAAACAGCGCAAGCGGGCTACCAAACTCGCACAAACCGCGCCGCAGATAGTTGACACATTGCCGTCCTCCGATCCGAAATCAGCCGCGTGGGCGCAATTCTGGACCCAGGCGCGGCTGGAGATGCGGATGGTTCTGCGCAGTCCTGCCTTTTTCATCCTGATGCTTATCGGCCTGTTCAATGTGAGTGCCCGACTGCTGTCTTCGAGTGAGATATACGGGACACCGCTGTTCCCGGTCACCTTTTCGCTGATCGGCATGTTGCAGGGGTCGTTTGCGATCATTCCTTTCGTCATTGCCATCTATTATGCCGGCGAACTGGTCTGGCGGGACCGTGATCGCAAGATGCACGAGATCATCGACGCGACCGCTTTGCCGAACTGGGCCTATATGGCACCGAAAACACTGGCCGTTTCGCTCGTGCTTGTTTCGGCGTTGCTGGTGTCCGCCATTGCGGCCATCGCGCTCCAGTCGATTCAGGGATATTTTGACTATGAACCGATCAAATATTTCATCTGGTATGTGCTGCCGCTCAGCGTCGACCTGATCCTGATTGCGGTGCTGTCGGTCTTCGTCCAGGCTCTGAGCCCGAACAAATATATTGGTTGGGCGATCATGCTCGTCTATTTTATTTCGACGATTACGCTGAACAATCTTGGCTTCGAACACCCGCTTTACCAATATGGCAGCACCGGCGAGAATCCGGTGTCCGATCTCAACGGTGACAATATCGAACGGGCGCGCAACTGGTGGCTCCGGCTCTACTGGAGCGGGTTTGCGCTGATCTTTGCAGTGCTGGCGCATCTTCTGTGGCGCAGGGGAACGGAATCGAGCCTGCGTCCCCGTCTCCGCCAGATACCGCGTCGGCTGGCCGGTACCCCTGGCGCGATCATGCTCGCGGCGGTGGCCGTCACTGCCGGCAGCGGTGCCTATATCTATTACAACACCAATATCCTCAATGAATATCGCACCACCGATGACGCCGAAAAACGGCTTGCGGATTTTGAAAAAAAATATCTCAAATATGAAAATGTAGAGCAGCCGGCGATCAGGCAGATCACCCTGGAGGTCGATCTCTACCCGGACGAAAAACGGGCGGAATTTGCGGGCTCCTATCAGCTGATCAACGACACCGGCGTGCCGATCGAGACATTGCACGTGCGGTTCAACGATCCCTATGTCGAAATTGTCAAGCTGGAGGTTCCCGGTGCCAATCTTGAGCAGAATGATCGGGAGATGCAATATCGGATCTACCGTTTTGACCAACCGATGGCAGTGGGCGAAACGCGCAGCCTCAGCTTCCAGAGCCGGCGCCAGCAAAAGGGTTTCCGGGCGGGTGAGCAGGATATCCGTCTGGTGAAAAACGGCACCTTCCTCAACAATGGCGAATTTTCGCCGTGGATCGGCATGGATCGCAACGGTCTGCTGAGCGACCGGCAGACGCGGCGCAAATATGATCTGCCACCGGAACTCCGGCCGGCCAAGCTGGAAGATGAATCGGCCCGCATGCGCAATTATGTCGGCAATACCGACTGGGTGATGTCGGACATAACCGTCTCCACCAGCCGCGCCCAGGTTCCGATCGCGCCGGGAAACAAGGTCAGCGACGAGGTAAAGGGTGACCGCCGGATCGCGCGATTTGTGTCCGAGGCACCGATCCTGGCATTCTTCTCCATCCAGTCGGCCGATTATGCGGTAAAGGAGCGGACCGCAGATGGCGTCGATATGGCCGTCTATTATCATCCCGATCATGATTTCAATGTCGACACGATGCTCGATGCGACCGAAACATCGCTGGCCTATTACAAGAAGAATTTCGGGCCTTATCAGTTCGACTATGCGCGGATTATCGAATTTCCCGGCTATGCGCGTTTTGCTCAGGCCTTTGCCGGTACCGTGCCCTTTTCCGAAACCATCGGCTTCATCGTCGACAATAGTGACATCAACGAAATCGACTATGTCACCTATGTTACGGCGCATGAATTCGGCCACCAATATTGGGCGCATCAGCTGATCAGCGCAAATATGCAGGGCGGCACCCTGCTGGTTGAAACCATGGCGCAATATTCGGCACTGATGGTGATGAAACAGATCTATGGTGACGACAAGATCCGCCGCTTCCTGCAATATGAGCTTGACGCTTATCTAACTGCCCGCGGCGGCGAGGTGATCGAGGAGTTGCCGCTCAACCGGGTCGAGGATCAGGGCTATATCCACTATCGCAAGGGTGCGGTGGTGATGTATCTGCTGCAGGACCGGCTGGGTGAGGATCGGGTCAATGTGATGCTCTCCGCGCTGCTGGACCGCTACAAGTTCAAGGGGCCTCCTTATGCCATTTCCACCGATTTGGTCGACGGTTTCAAATCGCTCGCACGTACCGACGCGGAGCGGCAACTGGTGACCGATTTGCTGGAGAAGATCACGCTTTATGATTTCAAGGCAAGTATTGCCAGCGTCAGGAAGCTGCCGGATGGGCGCTTCGAGACCGAAATCTCGATCGATGCGGCGAAATATTATGCCGACGGCCTGGGCAAGGAAAGCAAGGCGAATCTGGATGACGAGATCGACATCGGCCTGTTCACCGCAAAGCCCGGCCTCGGTGCCTTTGACAGCAAGGATGTGCTCTACAAGAAACGCCACAGAATCACGTCGGGAGCGCAGAAAATAAGGATCGTGACCAGCAACCGGCCAGCTTTTGCCGGTGTCGATCCCTATAACAAATATATCGACCGCAACAGCGACGACAATATTGTTGAGGTGACTGCACCTTAGCCATCTTGACGCGCCAGAAGCTGTGAGCCATGCGCTGCCGATGCGATTTTTCTCTGACAATGCCGCGTCGGTACACCCGAAACTTCTGGATTCGCTCGCTGCAGCGAATGCAGCGGACACGGCCTACGACGGCGACGCGCTCAGCGCGCAGCTGAACGCGGCCTTTTCCGACCTGTTCGGGACCGAGGTCGAGGCGCTCTGGGTGGCGACCGGCACCGCGGCCAATTGTCTGGCGCTGGCGGCCATGTGCCCCGCGCACCAGGGCGTGATCTGCCACCGCGAGGCGCATATCGAGCAGGACGAGGCCGGGGCGCCCGGTTTCTTTACCGGCGGGGCCAAGCTGATGCTACTCGACGGGGCAGGGGCCAAGCTCTCTCCGGAAGTGGTGGAAGCGCATTGCGCGGCGATTCGCGACGATGTCCACCAGGTCCAGCCCGCCGCCGTCTCGATCACCAACGCCAGCGAATATGGCATGGTCTATCATCCGGACGAAGTCTCTGCTCTGTCCGACATATGCAAGGCGCGCGGCCTCGGCCTGCACATGGACGGCGCCCGCTTCGCCAATGCCGTTGCCACGCTCGGCTGCTCGCCCGCCGAACTGACCTGGCAGGCCGGCGTCGATGCGCTCAGCTTCGGCTTTGTCAAGAATGGCGGCATGGGGGCCGAGGCGCTGATATTCTTTGATCGCGAACTCGCTGCCGACACCCATTATCGCCGCAAGCGTGCCGGCCATCTGCAATCCAAAGGCCGGTTCCTCGCCGCGCAAATTCTGGCGATGCTGGAGAATGATCTCTGGCTCGACAATGCCCGTGCTGCCAATAGCGGCGCGCAGATCATTGCTGCTGCCGCCGGCGACCGCCTGATCTATCCGGTTGAAGCGAACGAGATCTTTATCCGGCTGTCGGCCGATGAAGCGGCAAAGCTGCGCCGCATCGGCTATGACTTCTACGACTGGGGCGACGGGCAGGCGCGGCTGGTGACCAGCTGGAACCACAGCGCCGATGATATCCGCCCGCTTGCCGAAGCGATTGCGTCCTTATGAAAGGCGAGGAGAGCGCTGAAGTCAGCCTGCTCACTCCCCGCATCCTGATCCCGTTCCTGCTGGTCTCGCTGATCTGGGGATCGACCTGGCTGGTGATCAAGGACCAGATTTCCGAAGTGCCGCCCAGCTGGTCGGTCAGCTACCGCTTTCTGATCGCCGCTGCCGCGATGTTCGCGCTCGCGGCCTTCCGGCGACTGCCGTTCCGGCTCGACCGCATCGGCTATCTGCTGGCGCTGATCCTCGGCTTCTTCCAGTTCACCTTCAATTTCAACTTTGTCTATAATGCGGAACTGTTCATCACTTCGGGTCTGGTCGCGGTGCTGTTCGCGCTGCTGATGGTGCCGAATGCAATCATGGGCCGGATTTTCCTCGGCCATAAGCTGACCGCGCCGTTTCTCGGTGGGTCGGCGATTGCTGCGGTCGGCATCGCGATGCTGTTCTGGCACGAATATCGCTCCTCTCCTGCCAGTCTCGAACAGGTGCTGCTCGGCGCGGCGCTGACCTTCGGCGGCATCATGTCGGCATCGGTCGCCAATGTCATGCAGGCGGGGCAGCGGCTCAAATCCTACCCGATCATCACCGTTCTGGCCTGGGCGATGCTGTTCGGTGCGCTGATCAATGTTGCTGTCTCCTGGATCACGGTCGGCCCGCCGGTCTACGAGACACGCGCCACCTATTGGGGCGGGATCGTCTATCTCGGCGTTATCGGTTCGGTTGTCACCTTCCCGCTCTATTTTGCGATGATCCGCGAGATAGGACCGGGCAAGGCGGCCTATACCAGCGTGCTGGTGCCGGTGGTTGCGATGATCCTGTCGACCATTTTCGAAGGCTATGTCTGGACCATGCTGTCGGTCGGCGGCGCGCTCCTGGCGATGATCGGATTGCTGGTGGCACTGCGCGCGCGCAAGCCGAAACTGCCCCGCATCCCGGCCTGATTTCTCAGTCCAGTAGCGCCTGCATCCCCGCCTTGTAGTCCGGATATTGCGGTTCCCAGCCGAGCAGCCGCTTGGCCTTGCCGTTGGCCACCCGTCGGTTCTCTTCATAGAAGCCGAGCGCGGCCTGCGACAGATTGGCCTCCTCCAGCGACTGCAGCGGTGGCACGGCGATGCCCAGCAGCCGCGCCGCATGGGCAACAATCTCGTGCTGCGGCGCGGGCAGGTCGTCGGATATATTGTAGACGCCCGCCGGACCGTCAAAGGACGCAATCACCGCCGCGACAATATCATCGACATGGATCCGGCTGAATATCTGTCCCGGCATGTCGATCCGGCTCGACTTGCCGTCGCGCACCCGGTCCAGCGGGCTGCGCCCCGGACCATAGATGCCGGGCAGGCGAAAGACGTGCATGTCATCACGCAGCTCCTGCCAGCGCTGGTCGGCCTCGCTGCGTGCCTTGCGCCGGCCCGATCCGATCGGCGCGCTCTCGTCGACCCAGGCCCCGTCAGCGTCGCCATAGACCCCGGTCGAGGACAGATAGCCGCTCCACTGTAATGAAGCCGCCCGGACCGCCTCGCCATAACGATCTAGCAACGGCTCGCTGCCGTCGCGGGCCGGCGGTACCGAGGACAGCACATGGCTTGCGGATTCCAGTGCGCCCAGAACAGCGGGTTCATTGTCAAAGGCGATCGCGCCGTCCTGCGCCTTCCGGCGCGTGCCAATGACCTCCCAGCCGTCCGCCCGCAGCCGCTGCGCTAGCCGCGACGAACAATAGCCCATTCCGAAGATCAGCATCCGTGGCATCGGTCGCTATTCCTTTTCCAGCCTGCCCGGATTCAGCATCACCGGATTATCGACATGATCGGCTTTCCACTGCATCGCCATGCGTACCCGGGTCGCGCCGGATGGATGGTCGAAGAACAGCATCTCTTCCACCGGTCCCGGTTCGATCTTGCGATATTCCGAAAGCCGCATCGCGACCTTGGCAAAACCGTCCGGTTCTTTCGCGATATCAAGCCCGAAACGGTCGGCATCGCTTTCATTGATCCGGATCAAGCTATTGAACGCCGGGGTTGCGGCGAAGAAATAGACCGTCAAAATCAGGCTGAGCAAGGGTATGGCCGCCGGATCGGCTACGCTCCGGACTCCCCATTTGTCCCCATGGCGTTCGATCAGCCGCGGCGCGAGCCGCGCGACGATGAACAGTCCCAGCGCTACGATCAGCGCCAGAATGAGCACCGTCCGCCAGGTGTGGCCGAGCACATAATGGCCCATTTCATGTCCCATGACTGCGGCGACTTCGTCCGGATCGGTGCGTTCGAGCAGATTGTCGTTGAGCGAAATCCGGATGGTCGGCCCGATTCCGGAAACATTGGCCGATATCCGTTTGTGCTGCCTGGACTGGTCAAACACATAGATATGGTCTCCGGGTATGTCATATTCCTCCGCCATCGCGACGATGCGGTCGCGCAGCGGCCCGTCCGTCATTTCGGTATAGTCGTTGAACAAGGGCGAAATGAACACCGGTCCGAGCAGCAGCCCGATGAACAAAAAGCCTGCAATCACTCCCGTTCCCCAGACCCACCATGATTTCGGTGCGCGCCGGATCACCGCAAAAATGGCCATCAGCAGCAGCGGGAAGACGATCATCGAAATCACCAGGCTGACCGCCTGTTCGCCGAACCATGCACCGAAATCCTGACTCATCAGGCCATATTGCTTTTCGCGAAAAAAGCGGGTGTAGATCGTCCAGGGCAGGGCGAGCAGAAAACCGGCAACGACATAAGGCAGCGCATAGAGCCCGGGCTGCAGCCATTTTCTGCGCGTCACCCGTTCCGCCCAGTCCCGGAATCGGGCGGACAGGCGCGACTGGAGAATTATGAAATCGACCAGCACGCCAATCAGCGCCCCCCAAAGGATCAGCCAGTAGCCGCCCTCGAAATAGGCGTTGGATTTTTCAAGATCGGCGCCCTGCAGACTGTCGATATAGGCGCGGCTGGCCTGTTCGACATCGAAGGCTGGTGCGCCGGTCTGGGCAAAGGCAAACTCTGTCGGCAAACCGGCGATCAACAGGACGGCGACGACGAAAAGCAATAATCTGGACATGACCCACTCCCTTTGCCCCAGCCATAAACGCAATTGCGCGGGGTGCAAATGGCTCTTATGGCAAGGCCCATGCTAGATATTCAAAAAGCCCCGAATGACGAAATGGCCGATGCCGCGCCCGCACCAAAGGATCCGGCAACGATCCGCCGCGAGGATTATCGCCAGCCGGCCTGGTTCATTCCGGAAGTCGAACTGGATTTCGATCTTGGGCTCGAGCGAACGCTCGTCCGCTCGAAACTCGACGTGCGCCGTTCGAAGAGCGCAAAAGCGGACGAGCCGCTGGTGTTGCAGGGCGATGACATTACGCCAACCTCGGTCAAGGTGGACGGCGCGATCCGCAACGACTGGACGCTGGTCGAGGGCGATCTGGTGCTGCCGCTCAGCGGTGCATCGCATGTCGTCGAAATCGACGTCGAGCTCGATCCGTCGACCAATACCCAGCTGATGGGCCTCTACGCCTCCAACGACATGCTGTGCACCCAGTGCGAGGCGGAAGGCTTCCGCCGCATCACCTTCGCGCCCGACCGGCCCGATGTGCTGAGCCGCTATCAGGTCCGCATGGAAGCCGACAAGGCGAAATTCCCGGTGCTGCTATGCAACGGTGACAAGGTCGCCGAAGGCGATTCCGAAAACGGCCGCCACTGGGTGCAGTGGAATGACCCCTGGCTGAAGCCGAGCTATCTGTTCGCGCTGGTCGCGGGCGATCTGGTCGCCAACAGCGACAGCTTCACCACCCGGTCCGGCAAACCGGTCGAGCTCAATATATGGGTGCGCGACGGCGACCTCGATCGCACCGGTCACGCGATGAAGGCGCTCAAGGATTCGATGCGCTGGGACGAGGAGACCTATGGCCGTGAATATGATCTCGGCCTGTTCAATATCGTTGCGGTCAGTGATTTCAACATGGGCGCGATGGAGAACAAGGGCCTCAATATCTTCAACTCGCGCTATATTCTCGCCGACCCCGAAGTCGCCACCGATGCCGATTTCGACGGTATCGAGGGCGTGGTCGCGCACGAATATTTTCACAATTGGTCTGGAAACAGAGTGACTTGCCGTGACTGGTTCCAGCTCAGTCTGAAGGAAGGCTTCACCGTCTACCGCGACCAGAGCTTCTCCGCCGACATGGGCTCGGCGGCGCTCAAGCGGATCGAGGATGTGCGGGTCTTGCGCGCCGCGCAGTTCCCCGAGGATGCTGGCCCTCTGGCCCATCCGATCCGTCCGGAAAGCTATCAGGAAATCTCCAATTTCTACACCGCCACCGTCTACAACAAGGGCGCGGAAGTGATCCGGATGATGGCAACGCTGATGGGACCGGAGCAGTTCCGCAAGGGCACCGATCTCTATTTCGACCGCCACGATGGCGAGGCGGCGACCTGCGAGGATTTTGTCACCGCGATGGAAGACGGCGGCGAAATCGATCTGACGCAATTCCGCAAATGGTACGAAACGCCGGGGACGCCCAGAGTATCGGCGAAACTGTCGCACGATCCGCAAACCGGCACCGCGACGCTTCGCTGCACCCAGAGGATTGCCCAGAAGGGCGAAATGCCGACGCCGTCGGAACTGCTCATTCCGTTGCGCACCGCGCTGCTCGATCCCGAAACCGGCGCGCATGATGGCGAGCAGCTGCTGCTGCTCGACCAACCGGAAAAAACCTTTGTCCTCGAAGGCCACAAGGACCATCCGATCCTGTCGATCAACCGCGGCTTCTCGGCCCCGATCATCCTCGAAAGCAACCAGAGCGCCGAAGAATTGGCGTTTCTGTCTGCCCATGACGACGATCCGTTCGCCCGGTTCGAGGCGATGCAGCAGTTGATGACCCACTATCTGACGGCAAAGGTTTCCGGCACCCCGGTCGACCGCGATATCATCCTGCTGGCGATCGCCCGGATACTTGCTGATCCGTCGCTCGATCCCGCCTTCCTCGCCGAAATCATCCTGCTGCCCAGCGAAGCCTTTCTCGGCGACCAGATGGTCGAGGTCGATCCGCAGGCGATTCACGACGAACGCGAAAAATTGCGCGGCAAGATCGGCGTGCAGTTCGAAAAGCAGTTCCGCAAGCTCTACCGGTCCTGCGCGCCTGGCGAATTCTCGCTCGACGCCGGTGCGCGAGCCAAGCGCAAGTTGCGCAATGTCACGCTCGGCTATCTCGCCGCCTCGTTTACCGAGACGGCAGCCGAGACCGCGTTCGACCAGTATCGCGAGGCGGACAATATGACCGCCATGCAGGGCGCGCTCGCTGTGCTGTCGCATCTCGAGGCCGAGGAGCGCACCGTCGCGTTTGAGGATTTCTACAAGAGATTCAAGGGCAACCCGCTGGTTCTTGACAAATGGTTCAGCCTGCAGGTGATGTCGCTGCGCAGCGATACGCTGAAGCGGGTCGACAGCCTGTCACGCCATCCCGATTTCACCCTGTCCAATCCCAACCGGGTGCGCGCGCTCTATGGTGCGTTTACCGGCAATCAGGTCCGCTTTCACGATCCGTCGGGCAAGGGTTATCAGATGATCGCCGACATGGTGATCGCGCTGGACCGGCAGAATCCGCAAACCGCAGCCCGCTTCATTCCGGCGCTCGGCCGCTGGCGGCGCTTCGAACGCGGCCGGTCGGAATTGATGCGGCTGGCGCTCGAGAAGATCGCCGCGCAGCCGAATCTGTCGAAAGATGTCGCCGAACAGGTCCACAAAAGCCTTGCTTGATATCACCACGTCTTCTCTGCTCGACGGCGCAACGCACGGCTTTCTCGGCCGGGCAGGGGGTGTCTCGGAGGGAATTTACAGCGGATTGAATATCGGACTTGGCAGTGACGATGATCGTGCGGCCATCCTCGAAAACCGCCGTCGCGCGACCGAGGCTGTGCTGCCCGGTAGCGAACTCGTCACCGTGCATCAGGTGCACAGTGCCGATGTCGTAACCGTGAGCGCGACCCTCGACCCGCGCCCGCAGGCCGACGCGATGGTCACCGATCGTCCGAATCTGCTGCTCGGCATCCTGACCGCCGATTGTGTGCCGGTGCTGTTCCACGATCCGCAGGCCAATGTGATTGGCGCTGCCCATGCGGGCTGGAAAGGCGCGCTGGCCGGAGTCACAGACAACACGATATCGGCGATGGAAGCGCTTGGCGCGGACCGCAGCCATATCGCCTGCGCCATCGGTCCGTGCATCGCCCGGCCCAGCTATGAAGTCGACGTCGGCTTCCGCGCAAAATTTCTGGAGGCCGACACGGACAATGACCGCTTTTTCGCCGCCGGTAAGCCCGGCCATTTCCAGTTCGATATCGAATCCTATGTCGCGGCGCGCCTGCAAGCCGCTGGTATCAGCAGCATCGACAAGCTCGGTCTCGACACTTACGTCCACGCGGACCGCTATTTCAGCTACCGCCGCTCCTGCCATCGCGGCGAGCCGGGCTATGGCCGGCAGATTTCGTTGATCGGATTGAAGCCATGAACGCACAACGCATCGGTCTCGGGGCGGGGCTTGCCGTGTTCATCCTCATGCTGTTGATTCCGGCGCCCGCGTCAATGTCGGCGCCGGCATGGCATGTCGCCGCGCTGACCGTCTTGATGGCGGTCTGGTGGATGACCCAGGCGATCCCGCTCACCGCCACCGCGCTGCTGCCGTTTCTGGCGCTGCCGACGATGGGTGTGATGAATGCTGCCGACACTGCCAGCGAATATTATTCGCCGATCCTGTTCCTGATCCTCGGCGGTGCCTTTCTGGCGCTGGCGATCGAGCGGGTCGGCCTGCACAAACGTCTCGCGCTGGCAATCATCGGCCTGTCCGGCAAAAGTGCCTGGGGCATATTGTTCGCCTTCATGATCGCGACCGCGCTGCTCAGCATGCTGATCTCCAACACTTCGGCCACCCTGATCATGGTACCGATCGCGCTGGCTGTGCTGGTCGCCGGCGGCGTGCAGGAAAAGGAGACCGAGGGCTTCGCCGGTGCCCTGATCATGGGCGTCGCCTTTGCCGCCTCGATCGGCGGACTCGGCACCCTCGTCGGAAGCCCGACCAACGCGATTGCCGTCGGCCTGATCAACAAGACGCTCGGCATGCAGATCGACTTTGTCGGCTGGCTCAAATTCGGCCTGCCGATCGTCATCGTCGGCATCCCGGTCCTGGCCGGAATATTGATTGTGATACAAAAGGTTGGACGAGACAGTTTCGACGGCGTCAAGGCCAAGACGGTAATCGGCGCAGCGGGTCCGTGGAGTCTGCCGGAGAAACGGCTCGTGCCGGTCGTCGCCCTTGTTGTGCTCGGCTGGCTGCTGCTGCCTGAGATCAAGGGCTATTTTCCGGACGGTGCGCTGCACGACGGCAGCGTCGCCATTTTCGGCGGCCTGCTGCTGTTCATGCTGCCCGACGGCACCGGGCGCAAGCTGCTCAACTGGGACGAGGCCGACCGCGCGCCCTGGGGCGTGATCATGATGTTCGGTGGCGGCCTTGCGCTCGCTGCCGGAATTATCGAATCCGGGCTGGCCGACTGGCTTGGCTTGATGCTGGAACCGCTCAAGTCGGTGCCGGTGATCATCATCGCGGTCGCGCTGGTCGCGCTGGTCATTCTGGTCACAGAATTTGCCTCCAACGTTGCTACCGCCAGCGGCGTCATGCCGGTGGTTGCCAGCCTGATTCTTGCGACCGGTGTCGATCCGGTGTTGCTCGCAGTGCCTGCGGCAATGGCTGCCAGCTGGGGCTTCATGTTGCCCAGTGGCACCGGCCCCAATGCGATCGCCTGGGCCACGGGCCATATCGAATTGCCGAAAATGCTGAAGTCCGGCTTCCTGCTCGATCTTGCCGGTATCCCGATCATAATCGGCTGCATCTGGATGGTTGCCGTTGTAACTAGTTAGCTTTTCGTCCATGGTTTCGCCAAGATATTTGTGGATAGGGGGAAGAATATGTCCGAACATGATGATGACGTTGCCGGGATCCCGGTCACCCGCCGGATGCCCAAGGCCCCAATTGAAAGAATCGGTGGCCGCAAGCTGAAACCGGCGACATTGATGATGGGCCACGGCTATGATCCGGAGCTGTCCGAAGGCTCGCTCAAGCCGCCGATTTTCCTGACCTCGACCTTCGCCTTTGAAAACGCCGCGGCCGGCAAGCGCTTTTTCGAAGGCATCACCGGCAAGCGGCCCGGCGGCTCCGACGGACTCGTCTACTCCCGCTTTAACGGCCCCAACCAGGAAATACTGGAAGACCGGCTGAGCATCTGGGACGAGGCCGAGGATGCGCTGGTCTTTTCCAGCGGCATGTCGGCGATCACCACCGTGCTGCTCGCCAATGTCAACCAGGGCGACGTTGTCGTCCACAGCGGCCCGCTCTACGCGGCGACCGAGACCCTGATCAACAAGATCCTCGGGCGTTTCGGTGTCACTTTCCTCGATTTCCCGGCCGGCGCCGCACCGGGCGAGGTTGCTGTCATGCTCGAACAGGCCAAGCAGCAGGCCAAGGCCAACGGCGGCAAGGTCGCGATCATCTATCTGGAAAGCCCCGCCAACCCGACCAATGCGCTGGTCGATATCGAGGGTGTCGCCGCCGCCCGCGAGCAGGTCTTCGGCAGTGACAATCCGCCGCCGATTGCGATCGACAATACATTCCTTGGCCCGTTATGGCAGCAGCCGCTGAAACATGGCGCCGATATCGTTATTTACAGCCTGACCAAATATGTCGGCGGGCACAGTGATCTGGTCGCCGGCGGCGTGCTCGGCAGCAAGGCCCATATGGACCCGATCCGCGCGATCCGGAACACCATTGGTACGATCTGCGATCCCAACACTGCCTGGATGCTGATGCGCAGCCTCGAGACGCTGGAACTGCGCATGTCGCGCGCCGGCGAAAATGCGCTCAAGGTCTGCACCTTCCTGCGCGACCATCCCAAGGTCGACGGCCTCGGCTATCTCGGTTTTATCGAGAGCAACAGCCAGAAGGATATATACGAGCGCCATTGCAGCGGTGCCGGTTCGACCTTCTCGCTGTTCATCAAGGGCGGCGAGGCGGAGGCCTTCCGCTTCCTCGACACGATGAAGATCGCCAAGCTGGCGGTGAGCCTCGGTGGCACCGAAACCCTGGCCAGCCTGCCCGCCGCCATGACCCACCTCTCGGTCCCCGACGAACGCCGGGCGGCGCTGGGCATAACCGACAATCTCGTGCGCATCTCGATCGGCGTCGAGGATCCGGACGACCTGATCGCCGATTTCGAGCAGGCGCTGGCGGCGGTATGAGGGGAGTGCGGGGCAGGGTGAAATAGAGGGCAGCAAAGACGCGGGTTTTCTACTGCCTAATAAAACTTTTGGTGAATTTGATTTAATACCATGATTTACCAGAATTTATACTAAGAAAATTTGGCTTCTCTTTTATAAGATATATATTTTTCTATTGTAAAATATTTCACTATATTGTTTATATTTTACATTGAGCAAATTTTTACTAAAATTCGTGAAATTCATATTTCAATCGTTAACTAAATATTATATTTTTATCTCCTAAAGAAGTCGGTCGCATCATAGTTTATTTGCGATTTTAGGAGATGCAATGCGCGTACTGACTTGCCTCTACCATGAACACAATCACTGGATCGTGGCCTTGGCTGCTATAATGTGTATTGTCGGCTCTCTGACATCGGTGAAACTTTTTCAGCGCACCTTCACGGAGACGGGTGCACAACGATATCAGTGGTGCTTTCTATCCGCTTTCACCGCCGGTTCAGCGATTTGGGCGACGCACTTTATCGCCATGCTCGGCTACCAACCCGGAGTATCTGTAACACTGGACGGGACATTGACAGTGCTGTCGGCCCTGATTGCAGTTGGCGGTACCGGGGTGGGCTTGCTGGTTGGCTCTTCGCGGAACCGTTTCATAGCCGTTTTTACGGGCGGCGGGATCATTGGCTTGTCGATCGCTGCCATGCATTATGTTGGAATGTTTGCCTACCGGGCTGATGGAATCGTCAGATGGCTGCCGGAATATGTGATCGCTTCGCTAATCCTGTCTGTTGGCCTTTCCTCTCTCGCCATCGACCGGTTGAGGCAAAGTGGTGTGTCGAAACATATCGGGCTGCCTGCCGGGTTGTTCGCTGCGGCGATTGTAACCCTGCATTTTACCGGAATGGCTGCCTTTAGCGTGATCCCGCTTCCGGGTCTGCAATCCGGTGGCGACAGCGCGGCATTTACAACATTGGCACAGGCCGTCGCAGTGGTTGCTTTCCTGATCATTGGAGCCGGCATTTCCAGCCATCTGGTCGACCGGCGGACAAAGTCGAAATCACAAGAGCAGCTTCAGTATATCGCGCTCCACGATGCACTGACCAAACTGTCCAATCGCCGTGCCTTCTCAGAAGTTTTGGAGGCCGAATGCGAGAAGCTCAAGAACCAAGGGTCCCCGTTTGCCCTGCTGATGATAGACTTGGATCGATTTAAACCGATCAATGATACGCTTGGCCACCCTTCCGGAGATATTGTGCTTCAGAAGGTTGCTTCGCGCTTGCGTCACGCGGTCCGTTGCGGCGATTTTGTCGCAAGAATTGGCGGGGACGAGTTTGCAGTCATTGCTTATGGACTGACCTCGGAAGATGAGATCCGGGCCTTGGCAGGCAGAGTTGTCGAAATTTTGGGGCGACCATTCATTGTATACGGGCAAGTTGCAGAACTTGGAGCGAGTGTCGGGGTCAGTCTTGCGCCTGATCACGGGAATGACGCCGAAACTTTGGTACAATGTACTGACATTGCACTATATACTGCAAAACGGGCGGAGGAACGAGGCTATCGCTTGTTTGAACCATCCATGCAGGAAGTTATCCAACGTCGTCGCTTTCTCGAAGCCGATCTGCGCCGTGCCTGCATGCGGGAAGATTTCAAGATCGTCTATCAACCCATTATAGACTCGGCAACAGGTGCCTTCACCGGCGCGGAAGCGTTGTTGCGATGGACCTGTCCGGAGCGGGGTGAGGTTCAGCCATCTGAATTTATTCCGATTTTGGAGGAACTGGGACTGATTTCGCGAATAGGGGCCGGGGTTCTCAAGCAAGCCTGCCATGATGCGGCTTTGTGGCCTCAGCATCTGGGTCTGGCTGTCAATATTTCGCCCGTTCAGTTGCTCGATCCGCGACTGCCGCAAACAGTGATGCAGGCATTGGAGGATTCGGGTTTTCCGGCATCGCGTCTGGAGCTGGAAATTACCGAGACTGCGCTGCTCGGTAACGACGATATTGTGATGCACACGTTGACCAAATTAAGAGAGTCGGGGATTCGGATTTCGCTGGATGATTTCGGAACAGGCTATTCATCGCTTAGCTATTTGCACCGCTTTCCGATTACACGGATCAAAATCGACAAATCTTTTGTGCAGCGGTTGCCGACCGATGAAGGCAGCGCGTCGATCGTTCGGGCTATCACGCAGCTTGGTGCAAGCCTTCAAATGAAGGTAACCGCCGAAGGCATCGAAACCGACGAACAGATGGCGTGTATTGCGGAGCAGGGATGTAATGACGTGCAGGGCTTTTTGTTCAGTCGACCAATCAATGCGTCCTCCATCGGTGACCTGTTCCACAACGAAAAAAACAAGGCTGCTGCAGCGTGAATGCACATCGTTCCCACAAGCAATTCTCGCGTCTTCTCTATACCAGTGCATTCAACGGCGATTCTTCCGCTGTGCAACCGCAGCAAACCGTTCGCGATATTGCGGAAACCTCTGCCGCGAACAACCGCGTCTCTGACATCACTGGCAGCCTGTTCTTCGTAGACGGTGTCTTTATCCAGATTCTGGAAGGGCCGCCCGACGAGGTGGAAAAGACATTTGAGCGTATTTGCTGCGATTTTCGCCATGCCGATTTGCGGCTGATTGATCTGACCGGTGTTTCGGAGCGATTGTTCGAGGAGTGGGACATGGCTTGTCTGTATGAGGATCAAGAGTCATCGCTGGCGCTCCGCGATGGACTGCAGGAAGTCCGTTTTCTGGTCGGCATAAACGCGAGCCAGGCGGCGCTGCAAATGCGCAGTCTGCTGGAGAGCCAGTCAGTCGGTGGCGAAGCCTGAAATTCAATGTCTTGCCCGGGATCCCGGAAATTGGCGACTTGCGCCAAGAGCCGCGGAAAACAAAACCCGTGTTTGCCGTCAGTTTTTTTGAATCCGCGTCGCGCGGCATAGGCGGGCCGGAGTCAGTCCGACTACCCGGTCTCGCTCACGACTGCGCGACCATTTCAATCCGCAAAACCTCGATTGCGTCCTCCCGTCCGGCGAAATCGGCAAAATCACCGACCTCCAGCCCGATAAGCGCGCGGCTGATCGGCGCGGAAAAGGACACGAGCGCACGGGACGGATCCGCTTCGTCATCGCCGACCAGGGACAGAATCTTCTCTTCTCCGTTGAGCAGAAACGCTATTCTCGTACCAAAGGCGACCTTCTCGCCGCTTGGCACCGGCGGCAGCTCGGCGGTGGATTGCCGGGTATTCCAGTAGCGCAGGTCGCGCTTGGCGATCTTGAGCGCGGTTTCGTCGGTCAGCACCGCAATCTCGGCCTGCAAGGCAGCGACGCGATCCTTGATCAGCCGCAGTCCGCGCGCGGTGACCAGATTGGGTCCGACGGGGATCGGATGCTCGAACTTGGGCTCGAGATGCTCGTCATCCCCTTCTCTGCGAAAAGCGACGCTCATCGATCAGGTCCCGGTTTTGGGCGTCTTGGATGTCACCCAGATATCCACCGGCGCGACGAACCTGCCATGCGCCGGCGCGCCTACGTCGATCCGCTCGGCGGTGACCCGCTCGCCGCTGGCCAGCGTGAACGATGCCCAGGGTTTGGGCATGCGGCTGAAGGTCATTTTCTGGATCGGTGCGCCGGTGGCGCTGTTCATGATGGTGGCGATGATACTCATGCTGGCTCGCTTGCGATGGATGCAGCGGAGTGTCAACTGCCGGAACGTGAAGACATGTTGGCGCTCAGCGCCAGTCGACGATAGGCCAGCCGCGCTGCTCGGCCAGCCGCCGCATCTTGGGGGTCGGAGTGGTCGCGATTGCCTCGTCGGCAAATTCAAGCATCGCCTTGTCACTGACATGGTCGGAATAGGCACGCACATGGCTTTCGGCGCGCTGCCAGCCCTGTGCGGCGAACAGCGCCTCGATCCGACCGATCTTGGCGTCGTCATAGCAATTCTCGCCGAGGATCTGCGGTCGCACCCGGCCCTCGCCGTCGACTTCCAGCCGTGTGCCGATCAGATGGTCGAAACCGAGCCTTCGGGCAATCGCTTCGGCATAAAGTTCGTAGGATGCGGTGACCAGCACCAGTTTCCGTCCGTCGGCGCGATCCGACTCGATTTGCTCGAGTGCTTTTTGATGGCGGTTGGCACGCATCACATGATCGGCGAAGCGCTCGATATGCGGTTGCAGATCGGCCAGTTTCGGGCCGCTGCCCATCAGCAGGCGCTGGTTGAAGGTCTTCAGTTGCCCGCGGCTGATCAGCTTGAGCCCGTAGCCGATGAAGCCGAACGGGAGCAGCGGGAGAAATATCAGCCGCCATGGCGCCCGTGCGAACAGCAGGTAGAAGAGGAAGGGCGTGTAGGTCCCGCGCACGGTGATCGTCCGGTCCATGTCGTAAAGCGATATCTTCTGCATGCCGTCCCGCAATCCCCGTTGGAGCGGTTCCATAGCAGCCGCTTCGCAAAAGCGCCAAATATTTGAGCGGTTTAATCGCTTGAGATTTGCCGAAAATTCGGTCACCTATAGAGGCGATGGCAATACCCAGCGATTTTGTCGAAGAGACGGCCGAAGACGGAGCGGTGATACTGCATTTTTCCGGCGATCTTTCGATCGCCAGCATGGGGGATTTGCCGGAACGGCTCAGGGAATATGTCGGAGATGTCAGCCGGCTCGATATTGCCGAAACCGGCTATGTCGATACGGTCGGCGCCTGGCTGGTCCATCGAACCGCGCGTGAAATGGATGCCGAGATTGTCGGGGCCGATGACGAAGCCGAGCGGCTGATTGCCGCCGTTGCCGGGGCCGATCAGGCAACCGATATCCGGCCCGAGCCGCCCAATCCTGTGCTGCGGGTGCTCAACGAGGTCGGTGAGGCGACAACCATCGCCTTCTCCACGCTGAGCGGACTGGTCGGCTTTTTTGGCGCGATCATGATCGGCTTTTTCCGATTGCTGCGCCACCCCGGCAAGATCCGCTGGAACGCGGTGATCCAGCGCTTTGACGTGGTCGGTGTTCGGGCTTTGGGTATCATCGGCCTGATGAGCTTTCTTATCGGCCTGGTGATCGCGCAACAGGGCGCGGTGCAGCTGCGGCAGTTCGGCGCGGAAGTGTTTACCGTCAATCTGGTCGGCCGGTTGACGCTGCGCGAGCTCGGCGTGCTGATGACCGCGATCATGGTGGCAGGACGGTCCGGCTCGGCCTTTGCCGCGCAAATCGGCACGATGAAGCTGACCGAGGAAATCGACGCGATGCGCACGATTGGCGTGTCGCCGATCGAGGCGCTGGTGCTGCCGCGCTTCATCGCCGCCGTGTTCATGCTGCCGCTGCTCGGATTCTATGCGTCGGTCGTGGCGATCATCGGCGGCGGCCTGCTCAGCTGGGTCGAGCTGGATATCCCGCCGGCGACCTTCTTCTCGCGTATCCGCGAGGTGGTGCCGCTGACCGACGTCTATGTCGGGCTCGTGAAAGCGCCGGTATTCGGCGCGATCATTGCGATCACCGGCTGTTATCAGGGCATGCAGGTCAAGGGCAATGCCGAGGATGTCGGCAAGCGGACCACTGCAGCGGTGGTTCAGGCGATCTTCCTGGTGATTGTGCTCGACGCCTTTTTCGCCGTCTTCTTCACCTGGATCGGATGGGATTGATGGGCGATTCGGAAACCCTTACCTATGATCGGGACTATGATGGCCCGATCGTGAGCGTGCACGGCCTGCGCAACAGCTTCGGCGAGCAAGTGGTGCATGACAATCTCGATCTCGATGTGCAGCGCGGCGAAATTCTCGGCGTGGTCGGCGGCTCCGGCACCGGCAAATCGGTACTGATGCGCTCGATCATCGGATTGCAGACACCGAAAGAGGGCGAGGTCAGGGTCTTCGGTGAACAGATATTGGGCAAGTCCGATGCCGAGACAATCGAGATTCGCAAGCGCTGGGGCGTCCTGTTCCAGGGGGGCGCGCTTTTCTCCACATTGACCGTTGCCGAAAATGTCATGGTGCCGATCCGCGAATTCTATCCGGACATGGATCGCGACTTCCGGCGTGAAGTCGCCAAGTACAAGGTCTGTCTGTCCGGCCTGCCGCCGGATGCGGCACCGAAATACCCGTCCGAACTGTCCGGCGGCATGCGCAAGCGGGCCGGCATCGCGCGGGCGCTGGCGCTCGATCCGGAACTGCTGTTTCTCGATGAACCGACCGCCGGTCTCGATCCGATCGGCGCCGCCGCGTTCGACAATCTGACCAAGGAATTGCAGCAGACGCTGGGACTGACCGTGTTTCTGATCACCCATGATCTGGATACGTTGCACGCGATTTGCGACCGCGTCGCGGTGCTCGCCGACCAGCGTGTGATCGCGGTCGGCACGATCGACGAATTGCTGGCGCTCGACCACCCGTGGATTCAGGAATATTTCAATGGTCCGCGCGGTCGCATGGCTTCCGCCGGGAAAAAGATGCTGGGATGAGAATGGTGAACCGAAACAGAGAATTGTTGCAGGTGCCGACACCGCTCGGCATAGAGGTGAGATAGATGGAAACGCGCTCCAACCATATCCTTGTCGGTGTTGTCACTTTGGCGATGCTGGCGCTTGTCGCGGCCTTTCTGGTCTGGATCGTCCGCTTTGGCGATGGTGAGACCAAGCAATATGACATATTCTTCTCCCAGTCCGTCGGCGGTCTGGCATCGGGAACCGGCGTTACCTTTGCCGGCGTGCCTTCAGGGCAGGTGATCAAGGTTGAGCTGTGGAAAAAGGATCCCAATTTTGTCCGCGTGCGTATCGCCGTTAGCGAAGACACGCCGATCCTCGAAGGGACTACCGCCACCATCCAGAGCGTCAGCTTTACCGCGCCGCCCAATATCCAGCTTGATGGAGCCAAAAAGGGTGCTCCGCCGATTACCGAACTTGGCCCTGAAGGGGTGCCGGTGATCCCGACCAAGCCCGGCGCGCTGGGCGAATTGCTCAACAGCGCACCGCTGGTGGTTGAACGGCTGGCTACCCTGACCGACCGGTTGACCCTGCTGTTGTCGGATGAAAATCAGAAGTCGATCAGCGGCATTCTGGCCAATACCAGTCAGCTGACGGGCAGTCTTGCGAAACAGGCGCCCGCGCTGGAAGCGTTGATGGAAGAATCGCGAATTGCCATCCGCAATGCTGCTGTAACAGTTGAAAAACTCGGGCTTGTGGCAGACAGCACCAACGATTTTCTCACCAATAACGGTGAACCGGTCGCGAAGAATCTCGCCAACACTCTCGACGCCGCAGCCAAGAGCCTGCGGGCCCTGGAAGGGGTGTTGAACAACGCCCAGCCCGGTGCAGAGCATTTTTCCAAGAAAACCCTGCCGGAAGTGGACCAGCTGGTCGAAGATATGCAGGCGCTGACCAAGTCGATGACCAATGTCACCGAACGGCTGGACCAGGGCGGGGCCGGTTCATTATTGTCGGCACCGGCGCTGCCGGACTATGAGCCGGGACAATGAAGGGGCAGATATGATGCGCAAATTTCGACTTTTGACCGCCGTCGGTCTGCTGGCCGCAACCGCACCGCTCGGGGGCTGCGTCAGTTTCGGCGGTGCCGAACCGCCACCGTCCCTGTTGTCACTGTCGGCCGATCAGAAACTGTCTGCCGGCGCGATGCAGAGCGGGCCGCAAAGCGGTTCGCTGGTCGTGGCTCTGCCGGCCGCGCCGCAAAAGCTCAATACCATCCGCGTCCCGGTACAAACAACCGGTACCGGCATTGCCTATCTGAAAGACGCCGTCTGGGTGGACAAGCCGGCCCGCCTTTTCCAGGATTTGCTCAGCGAGACGATCGCCGCGCGCAATGGCCGTCTGGTGCTTACTGCTGCCGAAGCCGGCGGACTGGCAGAAACCTATGTCACGGGCGAACTGGTCAATTTCGGTCTCGACGGTCCCAGCCTGACGGTCACCGTCACCTATGACGCGGTCAAAATGACCAAGGACAAGCCGGTCTTGAAAAAACGCTTCGAAGCCAGCGAGCCTGTTTTCGCCGCAGAACCCGGGCCGGTGGGCGAAGGCCTCAACAAGGCGGCCAACAAAGTGGCTGCCGATGTCGCGGAATGGGTGGGTTAGGGATTCGGCAAATCCGCTATTCTTCGCCGTAGCTGAACCCCTCGGGTTCCGGCCAGTCAATCGCCGTCGCCGCCATTACCTGGAACAGACAGCCCATTTCTTCCGGATCCGTTAGCCGCTGGTGCGCTGCCCGGATCGTGTCGGCCTGTTTCGGGCTCGCCGCCGCAAGCGCAACAGCGCGCTGATCGATGCCGAGCGACTTCAGCCACTGGCCCTGCTGTGCCGGCCCGCTCACCGCCAGCAGGCGGTTGCGGGCAATATTGGCGAGCGTATGAAAATCGACATGGGCGGTGAGATCCGACGTGCCGGGGCAGTCAAACGGACTGATCGGCATATGATCCTTGATCGCCTGCAGCGTGCTGCCGGTGCCCGGCCTGGTATAGCCATAGTCGATCGTCAGCAGGGTCCCGCCCTGTTTCGCCAGGCGGTTGGCCAGATTCCCGGCCCATTCCACGCTGACCGGCGAGCGTTCCAATATCGTGCCTTCGGGAAATCCGCTGGTAGTGCCGCCAATCCTGTCCTCTGTGGGATCGATGCTCGGGACAGCGATAAACTTGCCGCGATCCCGCGTCACCATCTGCCGTCGCCAGCCGTCGGCTGTCGCGACAAACTGTTCGACCGGCAGGGCGTCGAAAAATTCATTGGCGACGATCAGCAGCGGGGCGTCATCCGGCAGGCCCGCGATATCTTCGTGCCAGACGGCATCGGGATGCAGCTGCGCCTGTCTGGCTTTCAATACCGGGCTGGTTTCGACAAAATGGATCGTCGGATGGCAGCCGAACCTGGCCATGGACCGCAGCGCATCATGCGCCAGCGTGCCGCGCCCGGGTCCCAGTTCGACATAGTGACAACGGCCGGGCGAGCCCTTGCGCAGCCATAGATCGGCCAGCCAGATGCCGACGATTTCGCCGAACATCTGGCTGATTTCCGGAGCGGTGACGAAATCACCCTCTTCGCCGAGCGGGTCCTTGCTGGCATAATAATGGGCATTGGCGATCGCCATATAGTCGCCGAGCGGGATCGGACCTTCACGATCGATCCGGTCCGCGATTACATGCGCTGCAGTGGGTAGGTCCGGCTTGGTGCCCTCAGGCAACGCTCTTGTCTCCCGCCACCGGTTCGACACGCGCGCGCCTGCCTTTCGCGGTGAAGACCAGCCACGCACCAAGCAGAATCATCGGCACCGTCAGCCATTGGCCCATGCTGAAGCCCGATTGCTCGACCAGCCAGCTGAGCTGTGCATCCGGCTGGCGGAAAAACTCGACCGTGAACCGGCTGAAGCCGTATACCAGCAACCCGGTGCCGACCAGCTTGCCGGGCTGGTAACGGGCATCGGTCTTCCAGAAGAGGAAGGAGAGAATGAGAAAATAGAGGATACCTTCCAGTCCCGCCTCGTAAAGCTGGCTGGGGTGGCGGGCCACCTCGCCGCCCATCGGGAACACGATCGCCCAAGGCACGTCGGTTGCCCGGCCCCACAGCTCGCCATTGACGAAATTGGCCAGTCGTCCGAAGAACAGGCCGAAGGGAATGACGCAGGCGATATAATCGCACATCCGCAGAAAATCGAGCTTCTCGCGCCGCGCTGTCCACCACAGGGCCAGCACAACGCCGATCGTGCCGCCGTGCAGCGACATGCCGCCCTTCCACACCTGCAATATCTTGACCGGATCCATCAGGATCTCCGGACTGTAGAAAAACACGTAACCGAGCCGGCCACCGACGATGATGCCGAGCGTTGCCCAGAAAATCATGTCGTCGGCGTGGCGGCGGGCCATCGGCGAACCCGGCTGGGCCACCAGCCTGGTCAGATACCAATAGCCGATCAATATGCCGGCGAGATAGGCCAGCGAATACCATTTGAGCTGGAAAAAGCCGAGGTCGAGCGCATTGGGGGAGAGGCCGAGCTCCGTAAATTGCGTAAACTGTGCCGCATTGGCCAAGATAATATCAATCAACTCTTTTCCCCGTGTGGTTTCCTGTCCATATAAAGGGAAAATTCCCTATACCAAGAGGGAACAACGGGAGACTGGAATAATGGCGACCTCTGAACTGGACATGGTAATCGACAAAACGCTGGAAGCGCTGACCCAGCCAGGCCAGTTGCTGGAACTCGACACGATCAACAAATACGGCGTCGACATGCCCATCTTCAAGAATGCACCACAGAATGTCTCGGACTATTTTGCCTATTTCTGCCACCAGCATGCCGACAAGGAATTTCTGGTCGATGGTGATATCCGGATCACCTTCGGAGAGGCTTATGCCGCTGCCCGTGTCCTGGCCGGCGGGCTGGTCGAAGGCTATGGCGTGCAGAAAGGCGACCGGATCGGCATTGCTGCGCGCAATTCGGCCAACTGGATCATTCTCGATATGGCGATCACCATGGCTGGCGCCATATCCACCAAGCTGAACGGCTGGTGGCGTGGCGACGAGCTGGCCGACGGCATTGAAGATGTTGGCTGTTCCTATGTTTTTGCCGACTATCAGCGGGCCGAACGACTGGTTGAATCCAAACGCGATCACGGTGCGGAGCTGCTGATCTTCGAACATGACAAGCTGCCGCTCGAAGGGCTCAAGGTCATGCTCGAAAAAGGCGGCGGCGCGGACACGCCGTTGCCGCAGATGCAACCCGACGACAATGCAACGATCCTGTTCACTTCCGGTTCGACGGGCCGTTCGAAGGGCGCCTATGCCGATCATCAGTCGGTGGTGCAGGGTGCGATGAGTTTCGTCGGCACCGTGCTGGTGCTGGTCAATATCATGGAAAAGCAGGGCAAGATGCCCGAAGGACAGCCGACCGCGATGGTCTGCGTGCCGCTGTTCCACGTTACTGCATCGGTGCCGCTGGTGCTGGTCAGCTATGCGATCGGGCGCAAGCTGGTGATGCTCAACAAATGGGATGCGGAAGAGGCAATGCGCCTGATCGAAAAGGAACGCGTTACCTATTTTGTCGGCGTGCCGCTGATGAGCATGGAAATCTATTCGCATCCGCATTTCGACAAATATGATCTCAGCAGCTGCGTCACCATGGCGGCTGGCGGCGCACCGCGTCCGGTTGAGCATGTCCGGCGGATCAAGGAGAAAATGGGCGATGGCTATCCGGTGATCGGCTATGGCCTGACCGAAACCAACGGCGTCGGCTGTTCCAACCAGAATGAAAATTATCTCGCCAAGCCGGACAGCACCGGCCGGGCCACACCGCCGATTGTTGATGTCGCGATTCTCGACGATGACGGCAACAAGATGCCGCAGGGCGAGCGCGGCGAAGTGTGCATCCGCACCGCTGCCAATTTTACCGGCTACTGGAACAATGAAGAGGCGACCCGCGATGCCTTTACCGATGACGGCTATTTCCGCACCGGCGACATCGGTTATCTCGATCCCGAGGGCTATCTCTATATCGTCGATCGCAAGAAGGAGATCATCATCCGCGGTGGCGAGAATATCAGCTGCCAGGAAGTGGAAGCCGCTGTCTATGCCAATCCGGCAGTGGGGGAAGCCTGCATTTTCGGTGTTCCCGACGAGCGGTTCGGCGAAGTGCCGGCATTGGTCTACCACACCAAGGAGGGTCACAGCCTCTCCCGCGAAGAGCTGATGGAATCGCTCAAGCACCAGCTCGCCCCCTTCAAGCTGCCGGTGCATGTCTGGCAATATGACGAGCCGCTGCCAAAGCTCGGCACCGCAAAGATCGCCAAAATCATATTGGCGAAAAAACATCGGGACGAACTGGCCGCAACTGGATGAATATACGCGCCTCCATTCCGGCCGCCCCGGCCGACCCCGCGACCCGGATCTCCCGGCAGCGGGAAATCATCAATCGCCGGGTGCTGGCCGACGAAATCGAACGACTGATAGCCGAACATGGCATGCCCCAGGCGCGGGTAAAAATACTGCCGCTGCTGCAGGACGCGCTCGACAAGGGCCGGGCGGAAATCAGCACGCGCTTGCGCAAACGGCCTTCGGCCGGTCACGAGATGGCCGCGGCGCAATCCTTCCTGGTCGATCAGCTGGTCCGGCTGATTCACGATATCGCGGTATATCACCAATATCCGGTGAGCAATCCGTCGGCAGGAGAGCGCATCGCGGTGATGGCGGTGGGTGGATATGGTCGCGGCGAAATGGCCCCGCACAGCGATGTCGATATCGCGTTCCTGACTCCGCACAAGACCAACAGCTGGACCGAACAGGCGGTCGAGGCGATGCTCTACTGGCTCTGGGATCTCGGCTTCAAGGTCGGACAGAGCAGCCGTTCGATCGATGAAATGGTGCGCATGGCCAAAGAGGATCTGTCGATCCGTACCGCCCTGCTCGAAGGCCGCTATGTCTGGGGCGACACCGGTGTCTACGAGGAAGCCAAACAGCGTTTCTTCAATGACGTCGTCGCCGGCACAGACAGCAGCTTCGTTGCCGAGAAACTGGCCGAACGCGATGCCCGGCATGTCAAAATGGGCGACAGCCGCTATGTCGTCGAGCCCAATGTGAAGGAAGGCAAGGGCGGGCTGCGCGATCTGCAGACGCTCTACTGGATCGGCAAATATATCCACCGGGTGACGTCCGCCGGAGAGCTGGTCGATGTCGGCCTGCTCACCACCGACGAGTTCAAACGTTTTCGCAAGGCCGCCAATTTCCTCTGGGCGGTGCGCTGCCATATGCACGATATCACCGGCCGCGCGGAAGACCGGCTGACCTTCGACTTGCAGCCCGAGGTCGCGCGGCGCATGCGGTTTGCCGACCGGCCCGGAAAATCCTCGGTCGAGCGGTTCATGCAATATTATTTCCTGAACGCGAAAGTGGTCGGCAATCTGACCGGGGTATTCCTTGCCCATCTGGATGAAACGCACAATGCCGGTGTCCGCCGGTTCCTGCCCTCGCTCACCCGCAAGCCGAAGAAGCTCAACGGCTTCGTGCTGGATCGCGGACGGCTGGCCTTGCCGGACGAAACATTTTTCGAGGAAGACCCGATCCGGTTGCTGGAAATTTTCTGGCTGGCCGACAAGCACGGGCTGGAAATCCACCCGCTGGCGATGCGGTCGGCACGACGCGATTCCAAGCTGATCGACAACAAGGTCCGCAAGGACAAGCGCGCGAACAAGCTGTTTCTCGACGTGCTCTGCTCGCCGCGTGATCCCGAACTGGTTCTGCGGTGGATGAACGAGGCGGCAATTTTTGGTCGGTTCATTCCCGATTTCGGCCGTGTCGTCGGGCAGATGCAATTCGACATGTATCATCATTATACCGTCGACGAACACAGTATCCGGGCGATCGGACTGCTCGCCAAAATCGGCCGGGGCGATCTCGTTGACGACCATCCCAACAGCACCGCGACGATGGAAAAGCTGCAGAACCGCCGGGTATTGTTTGTGGCCACATTGCTGCACGATATCGCCAAGGGCCGCGGCGGCGACCACAGTGTCCTCGGTGCGGATGTGGCGATGAAGCTTTGTCCCCGGCTCGGTCTGAAACCGCATGAAACCGAACTGGTCGCCTGGCTGGTCCGCAACCATCTGCTGATGTCGGCGGTGGCCTTCAAGCGCGACCTGTCGGATTTCAAGACCATCCAGGATTTCGCCAGCCGGGTGAAGAGCGTCGAGCGGCTCCGTCAGCTGACCGTGCTGACCGTTGTCGATATCCGCGCGGTCGGACCGGGCGTGTGGAACAGCTGGAAACGGCAGTTGCTGACTGACCTGTTCGAAGCCGCGCAGGAAATGCTGCTGCTCGGCCACAAACAGCGGGGCCGGAAGGACCGGATCGACGAGAAAAAAGCGGTGCTGGCCGAAACGCTGGCGTTGCCGGACGTCGAATTCAAGAAGCTGGCGAAGAAATTCACCGATGCCTACTGGATCGCCGAGCCGGATGATATCATTGCCCAGAATGCCCGGCTCGTGCTTGATGCCGGTGATACCGATCTGGCGATTTTCGCGGATGTCTATCCCGAACGCGGCGCCACGTTGATAACCGTCTATGCCGCCGACCATCCGGGCCTTTTCTACCGTATTGCGGGGGGTATCCATGTATCGGGCGGCAATATCATCGACGCGCGCATCCATACCACGCGCGACGGCATGGCTCTGGACAATTTCCTTGTCCAGGACTCGCACGGCAAACCCTTTTCAGAAAGAGGTCAGCTGGACCGCCTCAGGCAGGCGGTCGAGGACGCGATGGCCAACCGCACCAAATTGTCCACCAAGCTGGAGGCCCGGCCGCTGGCGCATTCGCGCGCCGGTGCTTTTGCCATTACGCCCTTCGCGCTGGTCGACAATGACGCCTCCAACCGGTTTACCGTGATCGAGGTCAACGCGCAGGACCGGCCGGCCCTGCTCAACGAGCTCGCCTATGCACTGTTCGAATCCAAGGTGACCGTGCACAGCGCCCATATCGCGACTTATGGCGAGCGGGCGGTAGATACATTCTATATCACCGATCTGCTCGGTGGGAAGATTACCAGCAAGCAACGGCTGAACGGATTGCAAAAACGCCTGACCAATGCGGCGGAACGCAAGAATGGCGCGGAAACCGCCTAGGGCAGCTTTTTCTTCAGCGCCGCCAGCGCGCCAAACGGTCCCGCTTCCTCTTCCGATTTGAGCATTTTCTGCGCCACCAGGTCCGCATTGGGACCGCGCGGAAAGGGAGGCAGCGCCAGGTAGAGCGTCTGGGCTATGGCTTCGCCGAGATCGATCTGGCCATTGTCATATTCGATAATGTCGCACTCTTCTTCGGTGAGCTCGATTTCCTCGTCGGTACCGTCAATGTCCAGCTCGGGCACAAAGGCGATGTCAAATTCTTCGCGCAACCGGACCTGAAAGCTCTCTCCGGTCACGGAACAGCGCTGCTGCAGGTCGGATTCGATCCGGCCGCTGAAGCCGATCCGGTCCTCGCCGGCCTGCAGCGTATAGCGGGCATCCAACGAGGTGATTTTTGGCAGATCGAATCTCTGTGCCAGCTTTTGCCGCTCTTCCTCGTTCGCCGACAGCTGGCCGGTACGCGGCGTTGAGCCGATTTCCGACAGCTTGACGATATAGGAGAATTCGGGCCGTTCCGTCATGCAGTCGGTCCGCTGGCCGGAAGCTGGCCGGCAATGATGGCGTCGGGGTCGCTTGCCAGCAGCGCGGCATGAAAGCCGCTCAGCCGGCTGGCAAGAATGTCCAGCGCCGCATCGTCCGGCTGTTCACCGCGAAAAATATTGCGGATGATCGCCGCGCGCAGGTCCGCGCCCTGCTCAAGTGCCTCCCGATAGGCACCAACCCGGCCGCCCAGGGCGCCCATCATCCGCCCGACATGCTTGCCGACAATCATGTCGCCGATGCCGATCTGACGCAATTGGCCGTCCATGTCGCGGATGAAAAGCTCGGTCAGCCAGGCAAGTTCCTGACCCCGCTCCTCATCTTTTTCGAGCCGGATCAGAACCAGCGAGAATATGGCGGCGATCATGTCGAACCGGCCATCAATACTATCCGGCACCTGTGCCTCTTCGTACCAGGCCGGTTGCCGCCCTTCGCTGACGATCGCATTGTACAGCGGCTGCATTTTTGCATTGGGATTGTCTCGGGAAAAAATCTTGCTGAAAAAGGACATTGCTGGTTCCGCTGGTTGGATCGTAAGTTTATGGAGGATCAGGGCGTTTGTTAAGTCTGGATACAGGGCATATTGATATTTATGGCCCGAGATGCAATGGGCGATGACAGGTCAGCTACCGATATGGTGCTTGCTGGATAGTGGAGAATGAGTTTGATGGTCGGCAATATCAGAAAATACAGCCTGTGGCTTGGGCTAATGGCCGGAACCATGACGATGGCCGGTTGCACCCAGGTGCGCGGCCACCAGGGATATATTGCCGATGAAGTGCTGATGTCGGCGATTCAACCGGGCATTGACAACCGCCAGTCGGTGGAAATTTCACTCGGTCGCCCGACGTTCACGGGCCAGTTTGACGACAATACTTGGTATTATCTGTCCCGGGACACCCGCCAATATGGCTTCAACAACCCGCGTCCGCGCGATCAGCTGGTGATGCGCGTGCAATTTGATGCCGATGGCAACGTTACGGCGGTTGACCGTACCGGCCTCGAACTGGTTGCGAACATCAGCCCCGACGGTGACAAGACCCCGACTCTGGGCCGTGACCGCTCCTTCTTTGAAGAGCTGTTCGGCAATATCGGTGCGGTTGGCGCCCCCGGCGCCCAGGGTCAGAGCAACGACCCCACCCGGCCCTAGCGGTTTCGCCTATTTGGCAATACCGCTGGCGGCGAGGACCGCCAGGGTCACCAGTTCCGAAGCGCTTGAGGCCATGGTGGCGATCTGCACCGATTTCTGCAGGCCGACCAGCATCGGTCCGATTACCGAATCACCGCCCAGTTCGCGCAGCAATTTCGCTGACAGGTTGGCGGATTGCAGGCCGGGCATGACCAGCACATTGGCCGGTTGCGACAGGCGGCTGAACGGATAGTTTGCCATCAGCTTGGGATTGAGCGCCACATCGGGGGCCATTTCGCCTTCATATTCGAAATTGACGCGCCGCTGGTCGAGCAGAGCCACGGCTTCCCGCAAATTCTCCAGCCAGCGGCCTTCGGGATTGCCGAAGGTCGAATAGCTGAGAAAGGCAACGCGCGGTTCGTGGCCCATTTGCCGCGCGACCGCCGCGGTCTGTTCCGCGATATCGGCCAGTTCGTGCGCCGAGGGCCTTTCGTTGACCGTGGTGTCGGCCATGAACACCGTGTGATGCTGACCGACCATGATATGGATGCCAAAGGCCGTCCGGCCCTTCTCGATATCGATCACCTTGGCAACATCGCGGAAGGTTTGCGAATAGGGCCGGGTAACCCCGGTGATCATGGCGTCGCCCTGGTCCATCGCCAGCAGCGCCGAACCGAATATGTTACGGTCCTGATTGACCATGCGCTTGATATCACGTTCCATATAGCCGCGGCGGTGCAGCCGTTCGTACAGCATGCTCACCATGTCGGGGACCAGCGGACTGTTGCGGCTGTTGTGCACTTCGAAGCTTTCCGGATTGCGCACGCCCAGCTCCTTCAGCTTTTCCCGGACGCGGTCGTCGCGTCCGACCAGCACCGGCGTACCATAGCCGCCATCCTGGAACTGGATCGCCGCGCGCAGCACGACATCCTCTTCGGCTTCGGCAAAGATGATTCGCTTCGGTGATAGGCGGCAGGCTTCATAGGCCTGGGTCAGCACCGACGTGGTCGGGTTGAGGCGGGCCTTCAGGCTCTGGCGATAGGCGTCCAGATCCTCGATCGGCTTCTGGGCGACACCGCTGTCCATGGCGGCTTTGGCCACTGCAGCCGAGACCACGTCCATCAGGCGCGGATCGAAGGGTGCGGGAATGATATAGTCGACGCCAAAGCTCGGCGCGTTGCCGCCATAGGCGACGGCGACTTCCTCCGGCACCTGTTCGCGGGCCAGTTCGGCAATCGCATGCGCGGCGGCGACCTTCATTTCCTCGTTGATCCGGGTCGCCCGCACGTCGAGCGCGCCGCGGAAGATGAAGGGAAAGCCCAGAACATTGTTGACCTGGTTGGGATAATCGGAGCGGCCGGTGGCGATGATCGCGTCGGGCCGCGCTGCCTTGGCATCGGGCGGGGTGATTTCCGGATCCGGATTGGCCATCGCAAAAATGATCGGCTTGTCGGCCATGTCCTTGACCATCTCCGGTTTCAGCGCGCCCGCCGCAGACAGGCCCAGAAAAACATCGGCACCGGTAAGGGCATCTGTCAATGTGCGCGCTTCGGTATCGATCGCATGGGCAGATTTCCACTGGTCGACATCGTCCCGACCGCGATAGATCACGCCCTTCCGGTCGCACATGGTCAGATTGTCATGCGGCACGCCGAGACTCTTGATCAGCGAGGCACAGGCAATGGCTGCCGCACCCGCGCCGTTCACGACAACCCTGATATCTTCGATCTTCCTGTCGGTCAGCAGACAGGCATTGATGATCCCGGCGGCAGCAATAATCGCGGTACCGTGCTGGTCATCATGAAAGACCGGGATATTCATCCGGTCGCGCAACGTCTGTTCGATGATGAAGCAATCGGGAGCGGCAATATCCTCCAGATTGATGCCGCCGAAGCTGGGCTCCATGATCTGGACGGCATTGATAAAGGTTTCCGCGTCTTCCGTATCGAGTTCCAGATCAATCGAATCGACGTCGGCGAAGCGCTTGAACAGCACCGCCTTGCCTTCCATCACCGGTTTCGAGGCGAGGGCGCCCAGATTACCGAGACCCAGGATCGCGGTGCCATTTGAAATTACCGCAACCAGATTGCCTTTTGCGGTATAGTCATAGGCTTTTGAAGGATCTTCGGCGATCGCCCGCACGGGGACGGCCACGCCGGGAGAATAGGCAAGACTGAGATCGCGCTGGGTGGCCATCGGTTTCGAAGCGATGATCTCGATTTTTCCGGGCCGTCCGTGGGAGTGAAATAGCAGGGCTTCCCGTTCCGAAAACTCCAGATTGGTCTCAGTCTTGTCAGCCAAATTATATCTCCGCATATTGATTGTCGGCTTGCTTGCGCCGATCGGATGGTCACGTCCCGCTTCGGGGCTTACTCGCTTTGGCGCAGCGCCGCAATATCAAGTAAATTTCAACAGGATATGTTCGCCGCTCTTTTATGTCCGCCCGCACTCGGCTATCGCGGGGCGATGGCAACCCGGACTCAGGACACAGCGGAAAAACGCGACAAATCGACCGCATCGGCGTCGGCCAAGGTCACGCCGATGATGGAGCAATATTTCGGTCTGAAGGAAAAGGCGGGCGATTGCCTGCTGTTCTACCGGATGGGCGATTTTTTCGAACTGTTTTACGAGGATGCCAAGCTCGCGGCGGCGGCGCTGGATATTGCGTTGACCTCGCGCGGCAAAAATGCCGGCGATGCGATTCCGATGTGCGGTGTTCCGGTCCACGCGGCGGAAGGCTATCTGGCGAAACTGATCCGCGCCGGGTTCAAGGTGGCGATTGCCGAACAGGTGGAAACCCCGGCCGAGGCCAAGGCGCGTGGCGGCTACAAGGCTCTCGTCGCCCGCGATATCATTCGTTACGTGACCGCCGGCACCTTGACCGAAGATACGTTGCTGGACGCGCGCAGCGACAATATGCTGGTCGCGCTGGCCGAAGTGCAGGGGGAGATCGGGCTGGCCGCCGCGGATATTTCGACCGGCAATTTCGAACTGGCAACGATCTCCGATGATGCTCTCGACGCGGAACTCGCCCGGCTCGCGCCCTCGGAAATCATCTGTCCGCCATCGCTGCTGCCAAGGCTGCGTCAGGCCACCGGCTGGGCGAAGGAGAATTTTGACAGCACCCGCGCGGAAAAGCGGCTGCGCGAGCATTTCGGCGTCGCGACGCTCGACGGCATGGGCGAATTTTCGCGCGCCGAACTGGCAACCGCCGGCGGGCTGGTCGCCTATGTCGATCATGTGTCGCAGGGCCATGCGCCCTATCTGCATCCGCCGAAAAAGCGGGAAACGCGGGAATTTCTCTCGATCGACGGACCGACCCGCGCGAGTCTCGAGATCGACCGGACGCTGGCCGGCGGGCGCGAAGGCAGTCTCCTGCATTCGATTGACCGCACGGTTACTCCTGCCGGTGCGCGCTTGCTGGCCCGCGATCTGTCGGCGCCCCTGTTTGCGGAGCAGCCGATCAACCGGCGGCTCGGGCTGGTGCAATGGTTCCATGACGGCCCGGCGACCCGCGACGATGTTCGCAGCGAACTCAAGGCGCTACCCGATATTGGACGGGCGCTCGGCCGGGTATCTGCAGGGCGGGGCAGTCCGCGCGATCTTGGCCAGATTCGCGACGGTCTCGCCGGTGCCCGCATCCTGCGCGAGCGGCTGACGCAGGCGCTGGGTCTGCCCGAGTTATTGGAACATCTGCTGCCCGCGCTCGACGGCCATGGCGAACTGGTTGATCTGCTCGAGCGTGCGTTGGTCGAGACGCCGCCCACCGAAATGACCAACGGCGGCTATATCGCCACCGGCTTTGATCCCGCGCTCGACGAGCTGCGCAGCGCCGGGTCCGACGGCCGCAAGGCGATCGCGACGCTCGAGGCCCGCTATCGCGAGGCCACCGGGATCAATACGCTCAAGATCAAGCACAACGCCGTGCTCGGCTATTTCATCGAGGTTCCGGCCCGCCATGGCGACAGCCTGATGGCTGAAAATTCGGGATTCACCCACCGGCAGACGCTGGCCGGGGTGGTGCGGTTCAACTCGACAGACCTGCACGAGGAAGCGCTGCGCGTATCGCAGGCCGGTGCCCACGCGCTGGCTGCGGAAGCTGCGCATTTCGAGCAGCTGGTCGATCGGGTGCTGGCGCGCAAGCAGGCAATCGGCGAAAGCGCCGACGCGCTGGCCCGGATCGATGTTTCTGCGGCGCTCGCCGAACGCGCCGCCGAAGGCCAGTGGTGCCGCCCGCAATTCGTCGACGGCAATATGCTGGACATCGAGGCGGGCCGCCATCCGGTGGTCGAGGCCGCGCTGGCAGCCAAGGGCGAGGCCTTTGTCGCCAATGATTGCACGCTGGCTGATCAGGAGCGGCTGTGGCTGGTCTCCGGACCGAACATGGGCGGTAAATCGACCTTCCTGCGGCAAAATGCCCTGATCGTCATTCTGGCGCAGGCTGGCGGCTTCGTGCCGGCTTCGTCGGCAAAGCTGAGTCTTGTCGACCGGCTGTTCAGCCGGGTCGGCGCTTCCGACAATCTCGCCCAGGGCCGTTCGACTTTCATGGTCGAGATGGTCGAAACCGCGGCGATCCTGTCGCAAGCGACCGAGAAAAGCTTCGTCATTCTCGACGAGGTGGGCAGGGGCACCTCGACCTATGACGGGCTGGCGCTGGCCTGGGCGGTGGTCGAGGCGGTGCACGAAACCAACCGATGCCGCTGCCTGTTCGCTACCCATTATCACGAACTGACGCGGCTTGCCGACCGGCTCGACGCCTTGTCGCTGCACCATGTCCGCGCGCGCGAATGGAAGGGTGATCTGGTGCTGCTCCACGAACTGGCCAGGGGACCGGCCGACCGCAGCTATGGTCTCGCGGTGGCCAAGCTGGCCGGGATACCCAAACCGGTTCTGGGTCGCGCCAAGGCGGTGCTCGACAAGCTGGAAGCAGGCAAGGCGGAAACCGGCGGCCTCGCGGCCGGGCTCGGCGATTTGCCGCTATTTGCCGCGAGCCTTGCGGAAGTCGAAGAAAAATCCGATAGCTTGCGCGAGGCCTTGGGCAAGCTTGATGTTGATGCGCTGTCCCCGCGCGAGGCACTGGACCAATTATACGCGCTGAAGGCGCAACTCGAACAGGAATGATGATATGAAAAAATGGATATTGATTTTGCTGGCCGCGGTCGTCGTTGGCGGCGGTGCCTTTGTCTATTACACCCGCAGTGCCAATGCCGAGCCGCTCGAAGTCGGCGCAAGCGCGCCCGACTTCACGACCACCGGCGCGCTGGCCGGGGAGGAATTCCAGTTCTCGCTCGCCGACAAGCTGAAGGACGGCCCGGTCGTTCTCTATTTCTTCCCCAAGGTGTTCACCGAGGGCTGCACGATCGAGGCAAACATGTTCGCCGATGCCACGGCCGAGTTCAACGCCGCCGGCGCCACCGTGATCGGCATGTCGGGTGACGATATCGAGGGGCTGAAGAAATTCTCGGTCTCGGAATGCCGCGACAAGTTCGCGGTCGCGCAGGCGGATGACCAGATCATCGCTGACTATCAGGTCCGCATGGCCCCCGGTCTGGCGATGACCAACCGCACCAGCTATGTGATCGGCCAGGACGGCAAGATCGCCTTCGTCCACAGCGCGATGAAGCCGCAGGGCCATGTCACCGGAACGCTGGAAAAAGTGAAACAGCTCTCGCAAAGCTGATTAAAGGCTTGCTTTTGCCGCCTTCCTATACTGAAAGACGCCGATGACCGACCACTCACCTGATCCCGCGATGCTCGCAAAGGCGGAAACGCTCACCGACGCCTTGCCCTATATGCAGCGCTATACCGGCAAGACCTTTGTCGTGAAATATGGCGGCCACGCGATGGGGGACGCCACGCTGGCGCGCAATTTTGCCGAGGATATCGTGCTGCTCAAGGCCGTCGGGATCAACCCCGTGGTCGTCCATGGCGGCGGTCCGCAGATCGGCGCGATGCTGGAGCGGGTCGGCGTGGAAAGCAAATTTGTCGACGGCTTGCGCGTGACCACCAAGGAAACTGCGGAGATTGCCGAGATGGTGCTCTCCGGCGCGATCAACAAGGAACTGGTCAGCTGGATCGAAAAGGCCGGCGGCCATGCGATCGGCATTTCCGGCAAGGACGGCGGCTTTGTCAAGGCGGCCAAGCTGCGCCGCACCGAACGCGATCCCGACAGCAATATCGAACGGATTATCGATCTCGGCTATGTCGGCGAACCGAAGACGGTGAACCGCAGCGTCGTTGACATGATCTCTTCCGCCGGCATGATCCCGGTGATCGCCCCGATCGGCGTCGGCGAAGACGGTCATACCTATAATATCAACGCTGATACGATGGCCGGCGCGGTGGCCTCGGCGCTGCGCGCTGCGCGCCTTTTCCTGCTGACCGACGTGGCAGGCGTACTCGACAAGCAAGGCGACCTGCTGACCGATCTCGCGCCGCGGGCGATTGCCGAACTTGTCAGGGACGGCACCATCTCCGGCGGCATGATCCCGAAGCTGGAGACCTGCGTGAAGGCAGTGGAGCAAGGCGTCGATGCAGCGGTTATTCTCGATGGCCGGATCCCGCACGCGATGCTGCTCGAAATCTTCACCGTCAAGGGCGCGGGTACGCTGGTTCGCGACGATTTTGCACCGGTTGATTAAACGGCAAGCTGTGTTATATAGATGATACAGTAAATTTCTGGTCTTGCCGGCGACAAACCGCTAGCCGCTCTGCCAGATTATCGATAAAGGGGCCGTCATGGCATTCGCAATTCTTCAGATCATCTCCATCCTGCTCAACGTAGCGATCACCGTCATCATTGTGCAGGCCATCATGAGCTGGCTGCTCGCGTTCAACGTCATCAATCTGCAGAACGACATTGCCCGGGCCATCTGGACAACCCTGGATGCGCTGACCGCACCCATCTACCGGCCAATCCGCAAGATCATGCCGGATTTTGGCGCGATCGACCTGACACCCATGGTCGTCATCATCGGCATCATCATCCTGCAGGATGCAATCCTGCCGCCGCTGGCCCAGGCGCTTCTCGGTTGACCGCTGCGCAGATCATTGACGGCAAGGCTTTCGCTGCCGGTCTGCGCGAACGGATCAGGGAAGCGGTTCCCGCCTTTGTGGAGCAAGTCGGCCGCGCGCCCGGTCTGGCTGTGGTTCTGGTCGGCGAAGATCCGGCCAGCCAGGTCTATGTTGCCTCCAAGCATAAAGCGACCATCGCCGCCGGCATGGAAAGTTTCGAATATCGTCTGCCCGCCGATGTCGACCAGGCAGAGCTGATCGCGCTGGTCGAGCGGTTGAACGCCGACGCGGCCGTGGACGGAATTCTGGTCCAACTACCTTTGCCCAAGGGTCTCGACGAAAAGGCCGTGGTCATGGCGATCGATCCCGACAAGGATGTCGATGGCCTGCACGTGATCAACGCCGGTCGCCTCGCCAATGGCGAGGAAGCGCTGACGCCCTGCACCCCGCTCGGCAGCCTGATGCTGCTGAAAGACACGCTGGGTGACTTGACCGGCCTCGACGCCGTCGTCGTCGGCCGCTCGATCCTGGTGGGCAAGCCGATGGCGCAGCTGCTGCTCGCCGAAAATTGCACCGTGACCATGGCGCACAGCCGGACCCGCAACCTGCCGGACGTCGTGCGCCGCGCCGATATTGTCGTCGCCGCCGTCGGTCGCGCCGAGATGGTCAAGGGCGACTGGCTGAAGGACGGCGCCGTCGTGATCGATGTCGGCATCAACCGCCTCGACCCCGAACCCGGCAAGGAAAGGGGCCGTCTGGTCGGCGATGTCGCCACCGCAGAAGCGCTCGACCATGTCCGGGCGATCACCCCGGTACCGGGAGGGGTTGGCCCGATGACCATTGCGGTGCTATTGCGCAACACACTGGTCGCCGCATCCGCGCGCGCCGGACTGGACAAACCGAAAGGTCTCTGATGCGAATATTGGCTGCCACCGGAATCGCCCTGCTGCTGGCCGGTTGCGCCGCTGGCGGTGGCCGTCTCAGTGACCGCGAACGCTATGACCGGGTGATGGGATCCCCGGTCGCCAATCCGAGCGCGATCGTGCAGGCGGAACTCGCTTTCGCCCGGCTGGCGCAGGAAGAGGGGCAATGGACCGCTTTTCGTGAAACCGCCGCCGATGATGCGATCATGTTCACGCCGGCGCTGGTCAATGCGCAGCAATGGCTGAAGGGCAAAGCCGATCCTCCGCAGGCCGTCACCTGGCAACCCCACCATGTCTACATATCCTGCGATGGCAGCACCGCATTGTCCACCGGTGCCTGGCAAAATGCCAAAGGCGAAACCGGTCGCTTCAACACAATCTGGCAGCAGCAGAATTTCGGTCAGCGCCGTCCAGACAAGGAGATCGAGTGGAAATGGGTGTTTGATGATGGCGTGGCGCTTGATCGACCGCTCCCTGAACCGGATTATGTCGAGACTGACGTCGCGTCGTGCAAGACAAAAATCCCTGTCGATCCGCTTCCGACTGGCCTGACGGATAACGGCAGGACCGGTGCTTCGCCGGATGGCAGTCTGGTCTGGCATGCCGGATTTGCCGGAGATGGTTCGCGTATTGTCTATGTTGATCTGGCGCAGGATGACGGCAACTTCAAACGGGTACATGAATATACTGTCCCCGCGCCGGCCGAATGATCGAACTGTTCATCTCTTCCTTCATCACCTTCTTCGTGGTGATTGACCCGCCCGGTTGCGCGCCGATTTACGCCAGCCTGACCAGTGATGCGCCGCCGCGTGATCGGCGGATCATGGCAATTCGGGCCATATTCGTTGCCGCGGTCATCCTGCTGGTTTTCGCCCTGTTCGGGGAGCAGATGCTCGGCGCGCTGGGCATCAGCCTCGACAGTTTCCGGATAGCCGGCGGTATCATGCTGTTCCTGATCGCGCTGGAAATGGTGTTCGAGAAACGCACCGAACGGCGCGAGGACCGCGCGCAGGAGATTATCGAACAGCCCGAAATCGAGGACGTGTCGATCTTTCCGATGGCCATGCCGATGATCGCCGGACCGGGTTCGATCGCGGCGGTCATGCTGCTGACGTCCCAGAATGACGGAATAGACAATGCGCTCGTCATATTGGGAGCGCTCGGCACGGTGCTTTTGCTGACCCTGATCGGCCTTATCGCGGCCGGCCCGCTGATGCGGATATTGGGCCACAAGGTCGAAGCGGTCATCACCCGCGTTCTCGGCGTGCTACTGGGTGCGCTTGCCGTTCAATTTGTGGTCGACGGGTTGAACGCCAGCTTCTGACGGAGCTGGCCTTGGGGCCGCAGGCCCAATTGAATCCGATTGCCAGTGATTTCCACCAGAGCAATGTGGATTCGTCAACTGTCTGTCGCCTCTTTGCCGTTGATCACTCCGGTCTTGGCCAACAGCTGGAAGGCGCGCTCGGCCAGTAACGGATTGATAACCAGGCGCCGGAGCAATTCCGCCTCGCTTTCACCAGTATCATTGCCATAGGCCGCAACCAACCGGTCCCACGAGACCCGCGCGTCCTTGATACGGCCATTTTTGGCGTAGACCATCGCCATCGCAATGTCATAATAGGGGCCGACACCGGTACTGGAGGGGACGATTTTCTCAGCAAACTCCAGAGCTTCCTTGTCCTTGCCTTCTACAAGCAAAGTCAGCACCAGCGCCGTTTCCGCGAGGATTGAGCCGCGCGGATCCAATGCGATCGCCCGTTTCAGATACGTTATTGCATCCGGATCGTTGCAGGCGAAAAGAAAGGCACCGGTCTGGGCCTGAATGGTCGAATCATAAGGGTCCAGTTGGACGGCTTTCTGGGCAAAAACCTTGCCCCTGCTGCAATTGCGCTGGTAAAAACTGGATCGGGCAAGGGCGAAATTCGCCGATGCGTCTTCCCTGCCACGAACCATGGCACGGCGGGCATATTCCAGACCTTCCTCGGGATCGGGCTTTCTGCCGGTTGCTTCTTCCCGCAAAAAGGCAAGGAAGGAAGCCGCGGACAGAATATGGCTGTCCAGCGGATCGGCCGCCAGCGATTGGTTGATGCAGGACTCGACCACCGGCAACAATTGGGGGTCGCGGTTCGCCCGGTAGCTTTCGAACCGCAATATGCAGGAATAACCGATCATCGCATCCTCGGGCAGATGCTTGCGCTGGTCGGCAGCGATTACACCGTAAACGCCGCCGACACGGCTGGCTATCGGACCAAGTTTTTCGGCATAGTCTGCCGCGGAATCTGGCAACGCAATCTTGGTCGACCATATTTTCTCGTTCTTGAGCAGGGAGGTTAGCGAAAAATTGACTTCGGGACCGGTGGGGCCCTTGGTCAACTGGCTTTCGAACAGATAGGCATTTTTCCCTTTTTCAAGGACGGCGTCCGGACCATCGGCTGCCGCCAGGCGGACTTGTGCAGAACTGGCAAAGGCATCCGTGAAAAAATTCTGTATCCCGGTCGAACTGTCGTTGCTGGTTATTCCGGAATCCTGTCGGGACGAGGCAATATAGATTTTCGGCGGCAAGACGAAATCGCCCGAATTGTCTGTCATGTCGGATGGCTCGGCGGTGGCGGTATTGAGCAACCAGATCAGCCCGATCCCGATGAGCAGGAAAAAGGCTGCCAGTCCCAGAGTTGTCTGACGGCTATCAAACCGCGGAACTGCAGCGCTTTTTTCTGGTTTCTGGGGCTCGCGCTCCGGCTCTGGCGCAGCGACGCCAATCAGCTGATCGTCCGTATCGTCTTCGGGCATGTCAATCTCGACGGCATAATGGCCGATCGGGATATGCAGCTGGTGCGCACCGCCGTAGTTGGCATAATGGGCTGTGAGCATTTTGCGCAGCCGGCCGACCTGGACGCGCGGATAGCTATCGGCCTGAACGTCAAAATCCTCGGAACGCCCCAGCCCGTCAACGGCAACCTGATAGGCTTTGGGCGGATGGCCCGGGTTGGCAATCGCCTCTTCCACCAGATAGGTCAAAAGCTGCGACATGACCGGTGAGCGGATGAAATCGGGCGATTGTAAAAGCGAGCGTGTTTCCGAGCGCAGCAGCCTTGCGCGACGTTCTTCTGAGATCGGGGAGGACATTATTCCGGTCTCCTTGCGGTTAAACGGTTACCGGACCGGTTTGGCTGGATCTGATATATGATGGTCACGGGAATTCGACCCAGTCGCGCAGACTGATCCAGCCTTCACTGCCCACAATGATATGGTCGTGTACCAACAATCCGAGTCCCCTTGCGGCTTTCAGCAGCCTGGAGGTGGCATCAACATCGCCCTCACTCGGGCTTGGATCCCCCGACGGGTGATTATGCGCAAGAATCAGGGCGGTTGCGTCCAGAGCCAGCGCGCGTTTCAAGATCTCGCGTGGATAGATGGGCGCTTCGGAAATCGATCCTCTGCTCACGACTTCGTCACTGATCAGCCGGTTCTTGCTGTCCAGAAACAATACACGCACTTCCTCGACCGGCAATCTTGCCATGGCGACAATAAGATATTCGATCACATCCGTAGCTTTGGACAGGCATATCCGATCCAGCATCTTGTCCTTGGACGAGACCAGCATCGCTTCACGAACTACGGCCAGCAGCGCCCGCCCGGGATCGCTTTCGGTGGCCCGGGTCTCAGAATATAGTACGGCGCCAAAGGATCCGAACTCGTCAATAAGCGATTCCGCGATAGCGGAAGCATTGTCTATCTTTGCAAGCTTGAAAAGTCGCTCCAGGATCTGTCTGCCCCGTACAGCTGGAGACGCTGTTGATGGCGATAGGTGCCGATGGTCAGCACAATGAGCATCGGATAGACCCAGAACGCTGCTATCACGTAATAGGCTTGAGGAAGCAGATCGGGGATAAGCATCATCGGAATATGTGAAAGAACCTGAATTACCTGCATTGAGCATATCCATATCGTCCAATATCTTTCTGCGTGTAGCGCGAGCATCACGAAAGCTGATAATATTGCCAGATCAACAATCAGAATACCGATTTCGGGGTGCGTGAATCTGTGCGCCGACGAAGAAGGTGCTAGGATTGTCAGTGCAATTCCGACAACGAAGATCATTACAGCCCGTTTTTCAGGCTGCCCGCCCTTGATGGCCGAATAAAAGCAAACGGCCATCAGGAGAGCGAGAAATAGGTCTATGCGGGACATCTTTTGATCGGACCAAAAAACAGAGGTGCGGTCAAGTCCGGCATGGTTTGTTAGGCGCTTTCAACAACGCGAAGCGGGGTCGAAGCGTGATCTGTACCCTTTGCCTGTGCAGGAGGGCATTCGAAAACATCCCCGAGGCTAACAGTCTGCAATCCGGCATCAGCGCGGTCATCGGCAAGATGCGCATGCGCCTCGACAACTTCCCGGTAGGTCCGCGCCGTCTGGGCCGCTGCATCAATCAGCTTTTCGGAAGCATCCATACCGGCCGTCAGCGAGAAGCGCGTGCCAGGTGCGAGCCGGGCAGACGCAATGCTGCTCATCAATTCACCCATCTGGACCATGGTCAGGTTCAGGGATTTTTCGACCTCATGGATTTTGAGGGCAATCGGGCGGGCGGCTTCAATTCGTTGGTTCAACATAATATTCTCCAGACGCCGGGTAAAACGGCGTCGACAAGTGACCAAAATTCCAGAGATTAGTTTGAACCGATCAACCTGCTAACAACCATGGCCGCGAGACAGACAAAGGCGAATGCAAAGGCGAGCTTGACCGTAAGGTCGGCGATCGCCCAAACCCGTTCGCTTTTGTTCAGATCATTGCTCAACTCTCCCTGTTTGCGAAGCGGCATCGACTGGAGCGGGTTCGAGAAATTGGCATAAGACTGATATGCCGTTTGCACTTCCCTGACCCTGTCGGGTGACGCTGCCTGATGTCCAGGCAAGGGGTAAATTGCGCCGGATTTGGGCTTTCCGGCAATCCCAATATTCTTGGATACAAAAAATTTGGGATCAAAACCCTCTTGTTCGGCGAGCATCCTGGCCGCGGCCTTGCTGCTGGTGACTTCCAGTTTCTGGCGGGCGGAGCGCAACCGTTCGTTGATCACGTTCGGCGTGACTCCAACTTCCTGGGCAGCAGTCTTGGCATCGAAACCTTGCAAAAGCAGCCGTAGCGCTTCTTTTTCGTTCTCGTTCAAAGTATCGCAGGTTCGGCTGATCATCATATCATCATAAATCACGGGAAATCATTTGGCAAAAAGGAATGGTCGCCATATTGCTAACCTTCGGATTACCTTGCAAAAAGATTGGGTCCTGAATGCTCATGGAGCGGTTATATTCGATGTAACCGCTACAAAAGGTTAACAAGACACGGAAAATTTTTGCCGATTTTCCTGAATTTTGACGAGTTTTGTCGCAGAGATGTTAACTTGTAACCCCTGCCGTGGGTTTGTTACGGTTTGAAACTCGAGAAGGCCCTCGCTCCGGCCCATAGTGCTGACTGTTCGGCAAGAAGTCGTTGGCGATGTTTGTGCGGAACGGTGGTTCAAGGTTCTGGTCCCCCAGAATTACAGTCCGCCGTCCGGCATGATCATGGTCTAGGGTGAACGGAATATTCTGGTCAGTATTCCCTCGCTGCAATCGACATTCAATCCGAACCAAAAGGAAGCACGCCAGTCGGCGTTGCTTGTTTGGGAAGTCAGATCCGGGTTGATCCAAATTCTCCCATAAATTGGGTCAACCCGGAGATGATTGTGAAATTGGGCTATCAGACTCAAGCCAGTGTTTCCGGATTGAATAGAGTGATGTTTTGTTGCGTAGAGTAAAGAGTGCGAATGCCATGATAAAAATTGAAAATGAACGGCAGAACTACAGGAACAGGGAATTGTTTCTGGGGCATCTGGTGATCTGGGGCTCGATTATTGGCGCTCTCGTTCTTGCTATAAGCCTGACATATTTCAGCGCTCCCGAGAAAGAAGAAAGCGCCTCCGTGGCGCGTGCCGAAGCGGCCTCCTGACAGGATAGACAACGAAAGCCCGTTTATGCCGATACCGGCAAAGGCCGCGTCGACACGACCCCGCGCGGTCAATCTCCCCGCAGTTTGCGCGCTTCTTCCACCAGCATGACCGGTACACCATCCCGAATCGGATAGGCCAGACCCGCGGCTTCGCTGATCAGTTCCTGTGCGTCTGCATCGAAAGTCAGCGCGGTCCGGGTTATCGGGCAGACCAGTATCGCCAGCAAATCGGGATCGAGGGCGCTATGCGGGTCGTTCATTGCAATGTAACACGGTCGTCATCCCCGTCCTGACGGCCAAAAAACTGCAACAGCTGGATGATCAGTTCGGCGCGATTGGCCAGACCGTCGACTTCCAGCAGCGCCTGTTTCGACGCCGCATCAAAAGGGGCAATCTGGGCGATGCCGTTGACAAAGGCCGTGTCGTCGAGTCGCCCGATACTGTCCCAGTCCACCTGATAGCCCTGCAATTCGGCAAATTTCCGCGATTCGATTTCCAGCGCCGCGCGTTCGGCGCTGGCCAGTACCTCGTCGATTTCCAGATCGTCCTCGATTTCCGCCCGGACCTGCCGGAACGCGGTAGAGGCATCGATTTCCTCGACAATCCGGAATCGCGCCAGGCCTTCCAGCACCACATTGAAGCGGCCGTCGTCCAGCGCCTCGATATCGATAATCTTGCCAAGACAGCCGACATCGAACAGGGCAGGGCGATCACCGCCTTCCTTTGGCTGGATCATCCCGATCTGCCGGTCCCGCGCCATCGCGTCGTTGATCAGGGCGCGGTAGCGGTCCTCGAATATATGCAGCGGCAAATGCATGCCCGGAAACAGCAAGGCTCCGGACAGCGGGAAGATCGAAAGGCGTTTGGTTTCGCTCATCCGAACAGCAGCGCGCTGAGCTTGCGCCGGGTCGCGGCGACCCATTCGTCTTCCAGGCCGACCATTTCGAACAGCGACAGCAGTTTCTGCCGGGCTGCGCCGTCGTTCCAGTCCCTGTCGGCAGCAATGATCGCCAGCAGATGCTCGGCCGCGGCATCATGATCGCCCGTCGCGATCAGCGCGCCTGCCAGATCATAGCGGGCCTGATGGTCCTTTTCGTCTGCTGCAACCGCCGCTTTCAGCGCTTCCAGGGCACCTTCGTCCGGCCTGTCCTTTGCCAGTTGCAAGGTGGTCTGCGCCCGTTCGACCGCAGGGTCGTTCTGCAGGGTCTCCGGCAGTTCGGCCAGCGCCGCCTCGGCCTGCTCCAGGTGGCCGGCGGCAACCATCGCCCGAATCAGCCCGCCAACCGCTTCGGCATTGTCCGGCGCCATTTCGGCAATTTGCGCGAATATGCCGGCAGCGCGCTCGGCATCGTCGCCGGCCAGCGCTTCCTCGGCCATCGCCAGCAGCGGCGCGAGATCCTGTTCCGGTTCCTCACCGCCACCGACCGGCAGTTGCGCGAGCAGCTGATCGAGCGCGCCGGTCAGCTGGCTTTCGCTGCGCGCGCTGGTCAGATCGGCGACCGGCTTGCCCTGGAAAATGGCATAGACCGTCGGGATCGACTGGACCTGGAATTGCGCCGCAATAAACTTGTTCTCGTCGACATTGATCTTGGCCAGCACCACGCCCTTGTCGGCATATTGGGCGGCGACCTTTTCCAGCAGCGGCGTCAGCGCCTTGCACGGACCGCACCATTCGGCCCAGAAATCGAGGATGACGAGCTTCTTCATGCTCGGTGCCACCACCTGTTGCTGAAACGCCTCTACCGCCTTCTGTTCTTCGACTGTCAGTCCTGCTGTTGCCACGTCATGCTCCTGTTATAGCGCTGGATCCATGCCCGGATCGGCGCCCAAATCATTCATCTGGAGGGCTTTATGTGGGGAGCGGAGCGCCAATGCCAAGCATATTTTTGCTTTTGCTGTCGGACGGAGGTCAAATGGGGCTTGCGGGGTGCGAAAACCCATGCTAACCGCGCGCCTCAATCTGCTGATGACGATACCCATGTCACAGCCGCCGAGCGGGCGTAGCTCAGGGGTAGAGCACAACCTTGCCAAGGTTGGGGTCGAGAGTTCGAATCTCTTCGCCCGCTCCAGTTTTTCGGATAAAATGACAATCCGGCGGATTGTCATCCGAAAAACTCCCGAGCGCGAGCGAGGGTGGCTTGCCGCCGATTGCCCCACCACCATCACGTAGCGAGTTACCCGATTTACAGCAGGATGACTCAATCCGGCGGATTGTCATCCGAAAAACTCCCGAGGGCGAGCGAGGGTGGCTTGCCCCCGATTGCCGCTCCTTCGCTGCTTCGGAGATACCAATCTTCTCCAGGAGACTGGATCGGGACTGCAGGCGGTCCTACCCCTCCCGCTGTTGCAGAATCCGCGTAACCAGTTCCAGATCCCCCGGCTTGTCGACATCGATCGCTGCTTCGGCGAAAGGGAGGACCACTGGTGCGGCCCGCAGCGACAGGCGCGCTCCTGCCCGCGCCATTGCCTCCTCGAAGCGGATCGTCCGGCTGAGCGCCCGAAGCAGCAGCCAGGGGCCGAAGCGGGCAAAGATTTTCCAGCCCTTCTTGCGGTCTTTCTCGACCGTCGACCACAAGGCGAGTGCGGGCATGGCCGCCGCACTATGCAACGCAAAAAGATTGGCGCCGCTATAGGCTCCGCCCCGGAATTTCAGCCAGGTCCGCCGCGCATCGGGATAGGCGGCCAGCATCGTTCTGCGCTCGACCACGCCGACCGCGACATGCTGCCCGTCCTGACCGCTAAAGAAACTGTTCAGAATATCAGCAGTCAGCAGCGCATTGTCCGCCGTGGTCACCAGCACCGGCCATGGCGCGATAGCGGTGCCGGCGACGCCATGAATGCTGGTCGCGATGCCATCGCCGGATTCGACAAAGGCAACCGCGCCATTTTCTGCCAGGTCGGGGCCGAGGCCAGCCTTCAGCCCTTCCGGCGACTGGGCCATGATCACGATCCTGCCGATTTGGGGCGACGCCAGCAGCGCGCGGGCAACCCGCTCGAGCATCGTCTGGCCGGCGATCGGGATCAGCGCCTTGTACCGGACGTTGCAAAAGGCGGCCATCGGGTCCCCCTCCGGTCGCTGTCCCGCCAATATGATCGCGGTCCAGAGCGGTGTCTTGCCGCCTTGACGATCATCGGCGGACAGGGCGGAATCGCTAACAGGGGGCACGGACATCCTTATCATTTCCCATCGCAGCCCGCAAAAACCGGGTGCGCTGCAAGCGCTTTAGCCGCAGCTTGTGTATTTGCAAAGCAGGCCGCCGAACCATCCGCTTATTTTACGCCACCAGCCCCCACGCCCGGCGACCGCGTAGACTTCCGCAAATAATTTGTCCAAAGACGGTTGCGGACGGACTGGTTCCGCCCGGAACCAGAGAACAGATGGGGTCGGATTCCCGATGGAAGAGAGATAATGGCCGATTCATCCAGCGCCCCCCGGCGCATCGGCTTCCTGTTCAATCATGACGAACTGCACCAGGTCGCCCATGTCGCGCCGATCATTGCCGCGTTGCAGCGGCGGGCCCCGACGGCGAGCGTCGAAGTCATCACCTCCAGCGAGCGGCAGGCCGAAGCAGTGCGCAGCTTTCTCGATCCCGCCTGTCCGGTGCCCGCCTTCTGGTCGATCCGGCCGCATGCCGGGGTCCGGCTGGTCGAGAAAATGCTCGGCAACATGATACCACTCAACCGGCTCAGCAGCCTGAAGCGCAGCACAGACCTGTTCCGCCAGTTCGACGCGCTGGTGGTGCCGGAGACGACGACCACCTTTCTCAAGAAAAACGGGCGGACCGACCGGCCGGCGCTGATCTTCTTTCCGCATGGGGCAGGGGACCGGTCGATCGGCTTCTCGCCGGAAATCGGCCTGTTCGACTATGTGCTGCTGCCCGGCGCCAAGACCCGCGACCGGATGCTGGCCGCCGGCGTGATCCGCCCCGACAATCACCGCCTCGTCGGCTATCCCAAGTTCGAGGCCTACGGCGACCGCCCGCCGGTCCCGCTGTTCGACAATGACAAGCCGACCGTGCTCTACAACCCGCATTTCGATCCTTTGTTCTCCTCCTGGTTCCGCTTCGGCGAGCAGATTCTCGACCATTTCGCCGGGCAGACGGACTATAATCTGATTTTCGCGCCGCATGTGATGCTGTTCCAGCGCAAGATTCTGGCCTCGGTCGAGCATCGTCTGCTGCGCTTCCGCCAGCGCATCGACCCGCGCTACGCCGCGCTCGACCATATCCATATCGACACCGGCAGCAGCCGCAGCGTCGACATGACCTATACCAGTGCCGCCGACATCTATCTCGGCGATGTCAGCAGCCAGATTTACGAATATATCCGCACCCCGCGCCCGGCGATTTTCCTGAATTCCCATGAAGCCGAGTGGCGCGGCAATCCCAATTACGAGCACTGGACCTTTGGCCCCGTGCTCGATGATCCCGCCGGCCTGGGCGCCGCCCTGGCCGAAGTAACGCCGCTACCGGACGAATATCGGCATGTCCAGACGCAGGCCTTTGCCTATTCCTTCGATATGGACAGCGATCAGCCTCCGTCACAACGCGCGGCGGACGCGATCGCCGACTATCTCGCTATCGGCTGAACCGTCGCTCAGTCAGAAATCGACCGCGATGCCCTTGTGCTCCCAGTCGCCATAGCGGGTCGGGCCCTTTTTATCGGCGATGTCCCCGGCTTTCTCGATCGGATCGGGTTCCGGCACCGGCTTGCTGGGGGAAAGATGCGCCGGCGCCTTCACATGCGCTGGCCGCTCGCCGGCTTTTCTTTTGCTATCGGTCATGATTTTGCCTGTTCGCCAAATTGAATCGTCCCGCCTCTGATCCTATATTGAGGATGAAACGACCATATTCAAGCGAGTAGAGATGATGAATTTCATGAAAACAACCATGCTGCTGGCGGCGCTGACGGCGCTGTTCATGGTTCTGGGCTATTCGCTGGGTGGCAGCGGCGGCGCGATTATCGCTTTGCTGGTCGCGGCCGGCATGAACCTGTTCACCTACTGGAACGCCGACAAGATCGTGCTGAAAATGCACAAGGCGGTCGAGGTCGATGCGTCCAGTCACCCCGAATTTTACAATATGGTCAGGAATCTGGCGCAGCGCGCGCAGCTGCCGATGCCGAAAGTCTATATCGTCGACCAGGCCCAGCCCAACGCCTTCGCCACCGGCCGCGACCCGGAACATTCGGCGGTTGCCGCGACCACCGGTCTGCTGAAAATGCTCAACCATGACGAAATCGAGGGCGTGATGGCGCACGAACTCGGCCATGTGAAAAACCGCGACACATTGATCATGACGATGGTCGCGACCATTGCCGGTGCGGTGTCGATGCTCGCCAATTTCGGCCTGTTCTTCCGCGATCGCAACGCCGGAATTGCCGGGCTGATGGCGGTGCTGATCGCGCCCTTTGCAGCGATGATCGTGCAAATGGCGATCAGCCGCACCCGCGAATTCGGCGCCGATGCCGCAGCCGCCCAGATCAGCGGCAAGCCGCTGTCGCTCGCCGCCGCGCTCGGCAAGATTTCCGGCGTCGCCGCCCGCACCCCCAATCCGGTTGCCGAGCGCAACCCGGCGGCGGCACAGCTCTATATCGTGCCCGGCGGTGTCCGCCAGATGTTCTCCACCCACCCGGCCACCGAAGACCGGATCGCGGCGCTGGAGGCAATGGCGCAGGGCGGCGGTTCTGGCGGCTGGTCCAGCCGGTCCGATGAAATCGGCGACATGGGTCGCTTGCGCAAGCCGAGCGCGCTGGATCCGATGGGATAGGGTTGCCGCAACGGGCCTCTGACTTCGCTTGTTGCCGAAAGCTGACTATAGATTTGCTTGTTCTCGATGACTGCAACTGGGTGGGAAGCGGTCATTGAACCGAACGATTGCTAAAATCTGCTATATTTCCAAAGCGGGCGTTGGATTTTGAGCCTTTTTTAGACTGCGCCAATCAAATGTTGGCAAATGAGATTCCAGAACTTCAGCACTCAATCGAAACTACATTTTTGAACCGTAATCTATATTGATTGGGTGCAATGCCTGTCATTTTTTTGAACAACCGGCGAAAAGAATTTGGTTCTTGGTATCCGACCTGTGCCGCAATATCGTCGATGGTCTCATCTGTCGTTTCGAGCATATGTTTGGCTTCCTCAATTCGCAGCGACTGAACGTAGCCGAGCGGAGCATAGCCCGTCACTTTCATAAAGCGCCTTTTAAATGTGCGTAGTGAAAGCCCCGAATGCTCCGCCATGCGTGACACCGGATTTGCCACAGCATAATGATCGGCAATCCACGTTTGACAATGCGCGACGACAGCATCTTCATATTGTTTTGGGCGGACCATCGCGGCGAACGGCAATTGCCCGTCGGACCGGTCGCCGAACAGGAAAACCTTGGCGATCCGCCGCGCCTCAGCATCACCGCAAAATCTCGCGACCAGATAGAGCGCCAATTCGGTCCAGGATGTCGCACCACCGCTCGTGACGATTCGGTGTTCCAGGCCTGTTGGCACCAATACCCGCTCGGGTCTTAATAATACGCGCGGATAGCATTCTTCGAACGTTCCCTGTGCACTCCAGTGAGTTGTCGCCTCGTGATTGTCGAGCAATCCGGCTTCGGCCAGCATCATCGAACCGGTACATACTGAGCAAATTATAGCACCGCGATCATATTGATCGCGTAGCCACGCAATTTCTTCCTCCCACCGGCCAACGGGACCGCCGTCCTCTTCGAAAACCATGTCGCCGACGACAACTACATCCGAACGGTGTTGCTCATCAAATGTGTGATCCGCAGCCAGCATCGCATTAAACGTCGTTCGCATCGGTTCTGTTGTACGCCCGACAATTCGGGGCGTCATCAGGCGGGTCGTGGTCTTCTCGCCGGTCAAGCTTTCCCAGATCGTGCCGACACAGGAAAACACCTCCTGTAGTCCGTAAACAACCATTGCCGATACCTCTGGTACAGCAATCAGGCTGACAGAAACTGGTCTGGTGGGCGCTGCAGCAGGCATTTTTCAATAGTGTCACATTTGACCCGTTTTTGTCGAGTCTGCAACTAACGCTCCCGGGAGATTATTCGCCAAAGCCATCTCAGGAAATTGACCGGACAACCCCATCCGGTCGTGAGAAAGGAATCAGAAATGTTTGAACTATCACGGCGAAAAATACTCGGCACTTCGATGATTGGTGCCGGTGCAACATTGAGCGGCATGGGTGCTAACACCTCAAGTGCGGCCCTCGAGACAAAAGAAAACATGATGTTGGACCGCATTCCGGACCTGCCAGACGGACTATTCGAAGCGACTCGATTTCCTCTGATTGATGCCATCCACGGCAGGCGGTCGCGCCGGTTTGCACGCGGCACTTCCATCCCGGACGGACCGCTGGCTTATTCCTCAAAACAACAGCCCGAACCCCTATCTGATCTAGAACAGATGCTTTTGCTGACAACGGTCGCAGGCAATACGGGATGGGCAAACTTGATCCCGTATAATCGTAACTACCTGCCGAACATTCCCAACTATGCCGGTGCCGCCGGCGGACGAACCTTTCCATCTGCTGCCGGATTTCAGCTCACGGAGTTTTTCTACACCGATGATAATGGTGTCTATTTTCTGCCGACCCGCGACATGCCAGCGGTCAAGGCAACAACGGCGGATGGCCAGACCGACCTGAAGGCCTATCTCGATGCCCATAAATCGCGCATCATTAAGCTTTCCGACGGCCGGTTGAAGATCCCGGCACAGCCACAGCATATGGAAATGCACAATGAATGGTGTGCCAATGTCCCTGGAAGCACCTTGATTATTCCTGTTGTTGATCTGGCGCAGCATATCATTCTCGGGCTTTGCTATTTTGTCCAGAACGGTGTGTGTATATTTGATGATGTCAACAATCGCCCCGTTACCGGCATCGAAAAATTTCAGCATCTCGTTGATATCGAGAACCCCTATCCACTGACCTATGTTGAGCAGGTCAGTGCGACCGAGGTTACTGTCGAGCTGTCCTGTGCCTGCTATTCCGGCACGCTGATGCTGCAAGCAATGGGTCTTGGCGGATGGATGTACAACGGCCTCAATCCCTTCAGTGTTCTCGGCGCGAGCGGCGATCCCGACGTTCCCGGACTAGGGTTCAACTTTGAAATGCTTCCCGATCAACCGCTGCCCCATGTTACCGGCCTGGAAGGCATTTTTGAAGGCCATTGCCAGCCACATTTCAAGGATATGCGCGCTGCGGTTGAGGCTGTGGTCAAGCGCAAGTTTGGCCCGGGTGGGCCGTTTAACGCAAAAACGGAAGGTCCTTACAAGGAAACCGATGCGGTGCGCAAAAGCGGCGCGCCGATCAATGACGAGTTTATCGATTGTGTGGCGACCATGGCGCAATATGTTCAGGACACATTCGGCAGATTTCCGGCACGGGTACCGGCAATGATGGCGCTGATGTACCTGCAGGCGCATAAACTGGATACGGATTTTTACGACAAGCATTTCACGCCCGGCGCCTATCTGAAGACCCATGCCGAATATGATGAAAACTGGTCACGAAGGGCGGGAAAGTAACATGCTACGGAAAAACCTCATGCTGGTCTATGCTGGAACCGCCTATTTCTTATCCATGGCAGCATTGCTTTATATAATGGGATTTCTTGCAGATTTTGGCGTCCCCAAAGGGATAAGCGATGGCAAAGTAGCCGCGCTCTGGCCTTCGGTTTTGATCGACGCAGGATTGGTCGGGCTGTTTGGGCTGCATCATTCGGTCACGGCGCGAACGTCCTTCAAACGCTGGTGGACCAAATTTATCCCGGCTCCGATTGAGCGGGCAACTTATCTTTGCATGACTACGATCATGACGACGGTACTGGTCTGTTTCTGGCAACCGATACCAATTCCGATCTGGCATGTTCATTCAACCCTGGCGTCGGGCCTTATAACTGCGCTTTACCTTGGCATCTGGGCGATGATGACTGCCGCAACCTTCCACTTCGGACATTTTGGATTTTTCGGACTGGCTCAAGCTTGGAATAATTTCAGGCAATCACCGCCCCAATTATCCGGCATGACCGCGCGCTATCTCTATGCGCTGGTTCGGCATCCGATAAGCCTTGGATGGATGGTGGCACCGTTTGCAACGCCGCATTTGACCGTCGGGCATGTCGTCTTCGCTCTATCGACTGTTGTCTATATCCTGCTGGCAACCCCGTTTGAGGAAAGAGATCTGATTGATGATTTGGGCGATGTATATCGAGATTATCGTCGGCGCGTTCCAGCCTTCCTGCCTTCGATCCGAAGCGGATCCAAAACCGAATTTTGAGATTGCAGGAAGCGACCAGCAAGTCCGGGAAATTACCTAACCAGCCAATTTAGAGTCCCCTTTTGCGACTATAGCGGGCATTAGATTGGGCCAAAGCAAACGTCCGCAAATGGGGCGGAAGCTGAAGGGCAGCTACTCAATCCGCCATGTCTGCCTTTCATCTCAACCGGACTCCATCCAAAAGCTTGATCGAAACGCGGGAAGGTCTATGCGGTCCGGCAGCGCGAACCATCCGGGTTCTCCATGCCAAGCCAGTGCGGAATCGAACAATGAACCAGCCCAACAAAGAAATCCCCGGCCTCGCCACGCGCCAGTCGGCCATTCGCCTGCTTGACGCCGTCTGCCGGCGCGGCGAGACGCTGGATCAGGCGATGCCTGCGGCCACCGGAAAGCTGAGCAATCCGTCCGACAAGGCGCTGGCCCACAATATCGCCGCCAATGTGCTGCGCTGGATGAGCGCGCTCGACGCGATGATCGACAGCGCGACCCGCAACCGGCTGGCCGACGATGCCAAGCCGCGGATGGCGCTGCGCATTGCGCTGGCGCAGGTGCTGATCCTCGACACCCCGCAACATGCAGCAATTTCCACCGCTCTTCCGCTGGTCCACGGCGGCCCGCGCCGTCTCGTCCACGGCGTCTTTTCCACGGTCATGCGCGGCGTCGAATCGGGCGCGCTCAAATTACCGGAATATCCGGAAATCCCGGGCGAAACGCTGGACCGCTGGACCCACAATTGGGGCGAGGACGTCGCCAATGCCGCCAGCCAGGCATGGGCAAAACCCGCGCCGCTCGACCTCAGCTTCCAGTCCGACGATATCGGCACGCTGGACGGCGTGAAGCTGGCCCCGAAACATCTCAGGATGCTTCCCGGTCTTCCCGTTACCGGGCTGGCCGGTTTCAATGAAGGCCAGTTCTGGGTGCAGGATCTGGCCGCATCAATTCCCGCCCGGTTGTTCGGCGAGGGCAAGGGCCGGACGGTACTGGATCTCTGCGCCGCCCCCGGCGGCAAGACCATGCAGCTGGCCAGCGCCGGCTGGAACGTGGTCTCGGTCGACAGCAGCGCCAAGAGAATGGAGCGTTTTCAGGACAATCTGAAGCGTACCAAGTTGCAGGCCGAGGAAATCATCGCCGACCTGATGCAATGGGAACCGCCGGAACCCGCTGATGCGGTCCTGCTTGACGCCCCGTGCAGCGCCACCGGCATCTACCGCCGCCACCCCGATGTCCTGCACTGCATCGGCTCGCGGCAGATCGCCGACCGCGCCGAAGGGCAGAGCGCCTTGCTCGACCGGGCTGCTCCCTGGGTGAAGCCCGGCGGCACTCTGGTCTACGCCGTCTGCTCGCTCGAGCCGGAGGAAGGCGAAGAGCAGATCGAGGCGTTTCTCGAGCGCCACAGCGAATTTGCCATCGATCCGGTTGCCGCCGACGAACTGCCAGCGCATATCCTGTCGACCGCCAACGGCTGCATCCGCACGCTGCCGACCACGCTGGCAGAACAGGGCCATGTCGACGGATTCTTCATTGCCCGTCTGGTCCGCAAAAGCTGATTTTCTACATATTGTGAACCTGTCCCCAAACTGTCCACAAGGGACTGTGGCATCATCAGATTAGCGCCTTGCCTGGGATGGCCAAAAATTCTAGGGCCGGATACAGTTTAAGGAAGCGCCATGTCCGACAGCATTCGAATTGCCCCGTCCATTCTTTCTGCCGATTTTGCCCGATTGGGTGAAGAGGTGCAGGCCATCGACAAGGCCGGCTGCGACTGGATCCATGTCGATGTGATGGACGGCCATTTCGTGCCCAACATCACCATCGGACCGGCGGTGGTCAAGGCGCTGCGCCCGCACAGCGCCAAGCCGTTCGATGTCCATTTGATGATCTCTCCGGTCGACCAGTATCTGGAGGCCTTCGCCGAGGCCGGGGCCGATATCATCTCTTTCCACCCGGAAGCCGGGGCGCATCCGCACCGCACGGTGCAGACCATCCAGGCGCTCGGCAAGCAGGCCGGACTGGTGCTCAACCCGGCGACGCCGCTCGACATACTCGACTATCTGATCGAGGACCTCGATCTCATATTGGTGATGAGCGTCAATCCCGGCTTCGGCGGGCAGAGCTTCATCGACAGCCAGCTGCGCAAGATCGAGGCGATCCGCAGCCGGATCACCGACACCGGCAAGGATATTCGGTTGGAAGTGGACGGCGGCATCGATCTCAAAACCGCGCCAAAGGCGATCGCGGCGGGTGCTGACACACTGGTGGCCGGCACCGCCACTTTCCGCGGTGGTCCCGACCATTATGCCGCGAATATCGCCGGTCTGAGGGGTGAATGACCACAGGCCGACCTGAGCGGCTGGATCTGGGTGACAGCGACCCGGACGATCCGGCTACCCATGATGAAAATGACAGCGCCGCAGAAGGTCGCAGCCTGACCCTGCGCCACGACCGCAACCGCGGCCAGTCGCTCGCCGAACAGGCGGCGATGCTCTATTACCGGATGACCTGGCGGATGCCGATGCACCGCTTGCGGCTGTCGGGCAAATTGCCCCTGCGGCTGCTCGCCGTGCCGGTCGATCCGGTCGATGGCGACCGGGTGCAGGGCATGGCGGTGCGCGCCGGGCACTTCCTGTTCCGCGGGCTCAAGAAGAAACACGAGAATATCGATTTCGCCAATCTCCGCCTGCCGCCCCAGTTCGAGGATTATGTCCACCGCTTCCAGTGGCTGCGCGATCTCGATACTGCGGCCTCCCGCGACCAGGCGGTGCCGGTGGCGGAAAAGCTGATGAGCCAGTGGCTCGACGCCAATGGCGGCGTCATTCGCCAGCCCGCCTGGCGGCCCGACAATTGCGGCTGGCGGCTGATGATCTGGGCCAGCCATGCGCCGCTGATCCTCTCCTCCCGGGACCTGATCTACCGCTCCAAGCTGCTCAACAATATCGCCCGTACCGCGCGCCATCTCGACCGCACCGCCGACAAGGCAGAGTCCAGTCTCGGTCGGCTGGTGGCGTGGAGCGGGGTGGTGGCGGCCTCGCTGCTGTTGCCCGAGGGCCGCGTGCGCCAGATCGTCGGCGAAGCCGGACTGGAAAAGGCGATGGGCGAGTTTTTCTTCGCCGACGGCGGCTCGGTCTCCCGTTCGCCGCTCAACCAGATGGACGCGGTGATCCTGCTGTCGATGCTGAAGCAGGTCTATGTCGCCCGCAACGAGGATCCACCGGAGTTTCTCGAAGAGGCGCTGAACAAGGCGGTGCCGCCGCTGACCGCGCTGACCCATTTCGACGGGACCATGGGTAACTGGCAAGGCAGCGGCGCGACCTCGGCCGAACAGATCGCGCAGGTTGTCGAAGCCAGCGGCGTGCGCGCCCGGCCACTGCGGCAGGCGCGTGAATGGGGCTATCAGCGCGTGTCCTCCGGGCGCTCGGTGCTGATTCTCGATGCCGCACCACCACCGATCGCGCGCATGGCGGTGGCCGGGTGCGCCTCGACCCTGGCCTTTGAATTTTCCAACGGCGGCTGCCGGATCATCAGCAATTGCGGCGGCGCGGGGCTGGTCGGCGCCACCATTCCGGCAGGGCTGGCGCGCGGCCTGCGCACCACCGCCGCCCACAGCACCTTGTGCATTGCCGACAGCAACAGCACCTCGATTCTGGCCGACGGCAAGCTCGGACGCGGGGTCAGCGAGGTTGAACTGTTCCGACGGGATGTCGAAAATGCCACCCGGCTGGAGGCCAGCCACGACGGCTATGCCCGGCGCTTCGGCCTGGTCCACAAGCGGCTGCTGCTGATGCGCTCGGACGGGCTCGAGCTGCGCGGCGAGGACATGCTGATCCCCGATGGCAAGAAACGCCGGCGCCGCAAGGAAGACATCAAATTTGCACTGCGCTTCCATCTCGGACCTGATATAGAGAGCGACCTGATCTCGGAAGGCAAGGGCGTGTTGCTGCGTCTGACCGACGGAAATCTGTGGCAGTTCCGCTCAACGAGCGGCGAAATTCAACTCGAAGAAAGCGTCTGGGTCGACGGCATAGGCATCGGCCACGAAGTCAAACAAATGGTAATTTCCGGAGCAGTGGGCAAGGGCGGCGGCGCCACCGGCTGGCTGCTCAAACATATGGGATAGCAATGACAGAGAATATCAAAATCAAACGCGCTCTATTGTCGGTTTCGGACAAGAGCGGCCTCGCCGATCTCGGCAAGCAGCTGGCGGCGATGGGCGTTGCTCTGATCTCGACCGGCGGTACCGCCAAGGCGCTGCGCGACGCCGGGCTCGAGGTTGCGGACATCAGCGACGTCACCAACTTCCCTGAAATGATGGATGGCCGGGTCAAGACCCTCCATCCCAAGGTCCACGGCGGCCTGCTCGCCCGGCGCGACGATGCCGGCCATGTCGCTTCCATGGAAGAGCATGATATCGCCGGGATCGATCTGGTGATCGTCAATCTTTACCCCTTTGCCCAGACCGTCGCGAAAGGCGCCGAGCGCGACGAGATTATCGAAAATATCGATATCGGCGGCCCGTCGATGGTCCGCAGCGCCGCCAAGAATCACGATTTCGTGACGATCGTCACCGATCCCTCCGACTATGACACCCTGCTCGGCGAACTGCAGGACAATGACGGCGGCACCTCGCTCGCCTTCCGCAAGAATATGGCCGCCAAGGCCTTTGCCGCCACCGCCCGCTATGACAGCATGATCGCGCAGTGGTTCGGTTTTGCCGATCAGGGCAAGATGTTCCCCGACACGCTGCCGCTCACCATGAGCCGCCCGGTCGAGCTGCGCTATGGCGAGAACCCGCACCAGAGCGCCGCGCTCTATCTGCCCGATGGTCCGTCCGCAAAAGGCATCGCCCAGGCCGAGCAGTTGCAGGGCAAGGCGCTCAGCTACAACAATTACAACGACGCCGACGCCGCGCTCGAACTGGTCAGCGAGTTCCGCGACGGTCCGCCGACCGTGGTCATTGTCAAGCACGCCAATCCCTGCGGTGTCGCCAGCGCCGACACGATCGTCGAGGCCTACAAGGCGGCGCTCGCCTGCGACAGCGTCTCCGCATTTGGCGGGATCATTGCCGTCAACCGCCCGCTCGACGGCGCGGCGGCGGAAGCGATGACCGGCATCTTCACCGAAGTCGTCTGCGCGCCCGATGCCGATGCCGACGCGAGGGCCGTTTTTGCGAAGAAAAAGAACCTGCGTCTGCTGCTCACCGGCAATCTGCCGGATGCAGCGCGGGCGGGCATGACCGTCAAGACTATCGCCGGCGGTTATCTGCTGCAGAGCCGCGACAATGGCCAGATTGCTAGCAATGACCTGAAATGCGTCACCAAGCGCCAGCCGAGCGAGCAGGAAATGGCTGATTGCCTGTTCGCCTGGACGGTCGCCAAACATGTCAAATCCAACGCGATTGTCTATGCCAGGGATGGCGCGACCGCGGGCGTTGGCGCGGGCCAGATGAATCGCCTCGAATCCGCGCGCATTGCCGCCTGGAAAGCGAAGGATGCAGCGGACAAGGCCGGCTGGGACGAAGCCCGTACTATCGGGTCCTCTGTCGCCTCCGACGCCTTCTTCCCCTTTGCCGACGGCCTGATGGCGGCAGTCGAGGCAGGGGCGACCGCAGTGATCCAGCCGGGCGGCTCGATCCGCGACGACGAAGTCATTGCCGCCGCCGACGAAGCCGGTCTTGCCATGCTGTTTACCGGCATGCGCCACTTCCGCCACTAGGCCCTGGCCCCGGGTCTTTGTCGCTCGCCGAAACGTCAGGATGCCCGCTTTTGAAGCAAGAGCGGGCATCCGGTTCGGCGATTGCCTGAACAAGGCGGCAGATCTTATCGTTGCGGTTTATAGCCGGCGTTGGCCATTTCGTTCCGGCCGACAACCATATGGTGCACTTCGTCGGGACCATCGGCCAGCCGCAGCGTCCGCTGGTTGGCATACATGCGGGATAGCGGTGTCCATTGCGACACGCCAGCCGCGCCATGGATCTGGATGGCCTCGTCAATGATCCGGCAGACAATTTCAGGGACATAGGCCTTGGCCATCGATACCCAGACCCGGGCCTGCTTGTTGCCCATGACGTCCATTGCCTTGGCGGCCTTGAGAACCACCAGCCGCATCGCCTCGATGTCGATGCGGGCGCGGGAGATGACTTCCAGATTCTTGCCCAGCAAGGCCAGCGGTTGTCCAAAGGCCTCCCGGCTGCCGCCGCGATGGATCATCAGGTCGAGCGCCTTTTCAGCAACGCCGATCGAGCGCATGCAGTGGTGGATCCGTCCCGGTCCCAGGCGCAGCTGCGAAATTTCGAAGCCGCGTCCCTCGCCGAGCAGAATATTCTCTTCCGGTACCCGGACATTGTTGAACTTGATATGCATATGGCCGTGCGGTGCGTCATCGTCGCCAAATACGTGCATCGGCCCGACAATTTCGACACCCGGCGTGTCGATCGGCACCAGGATTTGCGACTGCTGCGAGTGCGAGGGGCCGTCGGGATTGGTGCGGACCATGGTGATCATCACCTTGCAACGCGGGTCGCCGGCGCCGGAAATATAGAATTTCTCGCCATTGATCACCCATTCGCCCTTTTCCAGAACCGCTTCGGTGCGGATGTTGCGGGCGTCGGAAGACGGATGTCCGGGTTCCGTCATCGCGAAGGCGGACCGGATTTTACCCTCGAGCAGGGGCACAAGCCATTGCTGCTTCTGGGCCACGGTTCCCACGCGCTCCAGCACTTCCATATTGCCGGTGTCGGGCGCGCTGCAGTTCATGCATTCGGATGCCAGCGGGTTCTGACCGAGCACACCGGCTATAAAGGCATAATCGAGGTTTTTCAGGCCCTCTCCCGATTCGGCGTCGGGCAGGAAAAAATTCCACAGTCCCTGTTCGCGAGCCTTGTCCTTTACGCCTTCGAGCAGTTCCAGCTGACCTGGCGCGTAGCTCCAGCGGTCTTCGCGGCCTTCTCCCATCGCAAAAAACTGCTCGGTGATCGGGTCGACTTCCTCGGCGACAAACCGTTTGACCCGGTCATACAGGGCGCGGCCCTCGTCGGACATGCGCAGGTCATTCATTTCGGAATCGTTCGGATCATAGGTCATATTTTTTCCTTTTCTGGCTTGATCGGATTGGCGTGCACGACCGGCAGCATCCATGATGCGACTCGGTATTTAGTTCACTACTAAACTAAATATAATTTGACGAGAACAGGAAAATATCAAAAATACGCGTTAAATATGGTTATAGTGGATAACCTGCTTTCAGAAACTCACAAAAAATAGTTCATATATGAAGTTATAAATATTTCCAATCGCTGTGAAGTGCGCTATTGGCGGGGGATGTCGGCAAAAGAGCTCAGATTCTATTCGCGTTTGCAGATCGCTGCACACACGCTCAAAAAGCGCTCCGACCGGCAGCTGCTGGATGTGGCGGGTGTGACCACCGCCCAGATTTCGGCGCTCGCAATCGTCGCGTCCGAAACCGCCGCGACGCAGTCGATGCTGGCGAACCAGCTCGGCCTCAACGGTTCGGCGGTGACCCCGATGGTGCGCCGTCTCATTGATATGGACATGCTCAGGCGGGTGCGCGACGAAAGCGACGGGCGGGCGTGGCTGTTGGAACTGACCCCGGCCGGTCGTGAAACCCTGGACAAGGCGGCGCTGATCACCGATCAGACCAGCGACGCCGTCGACCGTCTGCTGGGCAAGAAAACCATTGCCACGGTGGTGGCGGCGATGGAGCTGATTATCAACGATCTGGACTAATGCTGTACGTTTGCCCAATCCATCCGGCTAACCGGAGTACCAGGGAAAATGGCTAAAAAGTTGTTGCTGCCGCCTCGCGAAGACATATTGTCGCTTGTCAATGGCGGCGAGCTGACCGTCAAAGTCACACCCAATGCAGGAGAAAATAGCATTGGCATGCCAGGTGAAAATCGGTCCGGTGGTATATTGCTGGTCCGCGTTACCGCTACGCCGGAAAACGGGAAAGCCAATGCGGCCGTATTGAAACTGCTGTCCAGAGCGCTCCGGCTACCCAAAACATCGCTCGCAATTGTCCGGGGCGGTAATGCCAGAACCAAGATCATCACTATTCCTGATTGAAGCGGGTACGGCGCTTTCTTCCCTCTCCCTTGAGGGAGAGGGTTGTGCAGACTTTCAAACTTGTTTGCTAGGCGCAGCTGGGTGGGGTGTACTGCTCTGCAGAATGAAGAACCCCCTCATCCAACTCCGGCTCATCGCGCTTCGCGAACAAGCCTTCATAGCCTTCGCCCTGACGGGAGTAGGCATGCGTCGCTAGTATCGGTAACGGTTATTCCGGCGTCGCGGCCTGGGCGTTCTGGCCGTCGCCTTCCGGTGCAGCGATGATGTCGCGGGTGACGCTGCCCTTGTCGACGGTATAGGTTTCGGGATCACCGACCGAGGAGCGGATTCCGCCATCGGCGTCACCGGCCTGTGCGACCACGGCCGATTCGGTAATACTGCGCGCTTGCGGGCCGCCGAACAGGGCTTCCAGCGTCTGCTGTTGCAAACCGCCGGTCTGCGGCCGGGGTTGGCCGGGCTGTGGCGGCACCAGCGTGAAATCGGGCGGGATAACCAGCGGTGGCTGGCGCGAAACAGCGAATTCATCGGGCCGGTCACGGTCAAACAGACCGGTGGAACCGCAGGCGGTCAGGCTGGCCAGCGAAACAAGGCTGATGGCAACGGTCGATTTACGCATGTTAATGTCCCTCAAAAATCTCTTACGGAGCCTGATAGCGCGCTCCTGACACAGGTCAACTTTCGTCAAGCTGAACATGGTCTTTTGTCTCGTCCTTCTTTTCGCGGATTAGCAGCGCCCGCGCAAGCAGGATTACCACACCGATGCTGATACAGGCGTCGGCAAGATTGAAAATCAGGAACGGCCGGAAATCGCCGATATGCAGGTCGGCAAAATCGGCAACATAGCCAAGCCGGGCGCGATCGACGATATTGCCCATCGCGCCACCCAGCACCATGCCCAGCGCGATAATGTCCCACTTTGCCTTCTCGCGGTTCATCCACAGGAACACCGCGATCCCGATCAGTCCGGTCAGCGCGACCAGTGCCCAGCGCTGGAAATCGGTCGAAGCGGTCAGGAATCCCATCGAAACCCCGTAATTTTCAGCCCAGGTCAGGTTGAAAAACGGCATCAGCTCGATCTGGCCCCTGACGGGCAGTTGCAGCGGCCCCATCACCATAAACTTGCTGGCCTGGTCGAGAATGAAGATCAGGAAAGCGATGATCAGTCCGGTGCGGCGGTATTTTTTTACTTGGTCGCTATCAGTCATGTCAAACTCCGTTCGTGTCGAGCGTAGTCGAGACACATGGATGGTGCGAGCGGCGTCTCTCGACTTCGCTCGAGACGAACGGCGAGACCATCACGCCAAAACCTCCGCACAACGCCCGCAAAGCGCGCCATCCTCTTCCACTTCCGGCAGCAACCGCCAGCAGCGACCGCATTTGTGATTGTCGGTCTTGGTGACGGCAATCGTAGCTCCATCGGTGATGTCGGCGACAATCGCCAGCTCGGCAAATTCTTCCGGGCTGATCGGCAGATCAGTCATCGGATAGACGACCTCCGCTTCCAGACTGGACCGAATGGTCTTTTCCCGCCGCAAGGGTTCGATCGCCTCGGTGACTTTTTCGCGGGCGTCGCGAATATTTTGCCATTTTCCGGCCAGATCGGCATCGGTCCAACCAGCATCAACCTCGGGCCATTCCTTCAGATGGATCGAATCCTCGTCATCCGGGAACCGGCTCTGCCAGATCTCTTCCGCGGTAAACACCAGCACCGGCGCAATATAGCGCGTCAACGCGTGGAACAATATGTCCATCACCGTCCGGTAAGCCATGCGCTTCGGATCATCCGGCGCATCGCAATAGAGACAATCCTTGCGAATATCGAAGAAGAAAGCGCTCAGATCTTCCTGCGCAAAGGCGTTCAGCACCCGCATATAGGGACCGAAAGCGAAATCGTTGACATGCTGCTTCAGCTCTGCATCGACTTCTGCCAGCCGGTGCAGGATATAGCGCTCCAGCTCCGGCATATCGGCGACGGCTACCCGCTCGGCATCGGTGAAATCACCAAGCCCGCCGAGCATATAGCGAAAGGTGTTGCGCAGCTTCCGGTAGCTGTCGGAAACCCCTTTCAGGATTTCCTCGCCAATCCGGTGATCCTCGGTAAAGTCGACACTCGCCGCCCACAGCCGCAAAATATCCGCGCCCTGCACATCGATGATCTTCTTCGGATCCAACGTGTTGCCGAGCGACTTCGACATTTTCTTGCCGGTCTTGTCGAGCGTCATGCCGTGGGTCAGCACCGCCTTGTACGGCGCTCGCCCGCGCGTGCCGCAGGACTCCAGCAGGCTCGACTGGAACCAGCCGCGATGCTGGTCGCTGCCTTCCAGATAAAGATCCGCCGGGCTGCGCTGCTCCGGCCATTTGCCGCTTTCCAGCACAAAGGCATGGGTGCAGCCGCTGTCGAACCAGACGTCCAGAATATCGGTGATCACTTCATAATCGTCGAGCGCATGGTCGTTGCCGAGAAACTGCTGATGGTCGGCGTTGAACCAGGCATCGGCCCCGCCGGTCTTGAACGCTTCGATGATCCGCGCATTGACCGCCGGATCGTTGAGATATTCACCGCTCTTGCGATCGACATAGAGCGCAATCGGCACGCCCCAGGCCCGCTGGCGCGACAATACCCAGTCGGGCCGCCCCTCGACCATGGATTCCAGACGGCGACGCCCGCGTTCCGGCACAAAGCGGACCTTGTTGCGGATTTCGTCGAGCGCGACATCGCGGAGGGTGGCCCCTCCACCATGCTGCGCATGGTCCCCCTCCCCGTCGCTCCGCGCCAGGGAGGATGCTTCCCCCTTTCCTCCCTGCGCCGAAGGCGTGGGGAGGGGGACCGCCGAAGGCGGTGGAGGGGCACTGAGAGGCGCATCCATCGGCACAAACCACTGCGGCGTGCAGCGATAAATGATCTTCGCCTTCGACCGCCAGCTGTGCGGATAGCTATGGGTAAAATCGGCGCTGGCCGACAGCAGCGCACCCGCTTCGCGCAAATCCGAACAGATCGGACCATCCGGCCCGTTGAAATTCTTGTTGATCACCCCGCCGGAGCGCTCGTCGCCACGCGGCAGCCATTCCCAGTCCGCGCGATAGACACCGTCTGCCTCGACCGCGAACACCGGATTGATGCCATTGGCCTTGCACAGATCAAAATCATCCTCGCCATGGTCGGGCGACATATGGACAAGACCGGTACCCGCATCGGTGGTGACAAAATGCGAACCGTCGAGAAAGGGGCGCGGCTTGGTATAGAATTCCAGCGCCGTGTCCCCGCGAAGGCGGGGATCCATCTCGGAACCGCCCGTCGCCGCGCCATCGGGAGATGGGCTTCCGCCTGCGCGGGAGCACAGCAAATCCGCCATTGGATGCTTGGCAATGGCCCCGGATAGTTGGGAGCCTTTGCCTTGCCAAAAGATTTCATTCATCTCTTGGGTCAGGAACCGACCATATAATTCCCCAGATTCAACCAGTGCTTTGGCTACCAAATACTTAGGCCCTTGATGCTCGCCTACCAAAATATACTCAACATCCGCCCCATAAGCGAGCGCCTGATTGACCGGAATCGTCCACGGCGTGGTCGTCCAGATTACCGCATGCGCGCCAACCAGTTCCGGCGCGTTCGGCGCATCGACAATCTCGAACGCCACATCAATCTGCGTCGAGACAATATCCTCATATTCCACCTCGGCCTCGGCCAGCGCGGTCTTCTCGACCGGCGACCACATCACCGGCTTGGCACCGCGATAGAGCTGGCCGGCCTCGGCAAATTTCAGCAGTTCGGTGACAATCGCCGCCTCGGCGTCATAATCCATCGTCAGATAGGGCTTGTCCCACTGGCCCATCACGCCCAGCCGCTTGAACTCCTCGCGCTGCACATCAACCCAATGATCCGCATAGGTCCGGCATTCGGCGCGAAATTCGCTGGCCGGAATTTCGTCCTTGTTGCGCTTCTTCTTGCGATATTGTTCCTCGATCTTCCACTCGATCGGCAGGCCGTGACAATCCCATCCGGGCACATAAGGCGCGTCCTTGCCGAGCAGGCTCTGCGAGCGGACCACCAGATCCTTCAGCGTCTTGTTGAGGCTGTGGCCGATATGGATATTGCCATTGGCATAAGGCGGGCCGTCATGAAGAATGAATGTCTCGCGGCCAGCGCGCGCTTCGCGCAGCTTCTCATAAAGACCAATCTTCTGCCAGCGCGCCAATATCGCCGGTTCCTTTTGTGCAAGGCCGGCTTTCATCGGGAAATCGGTTTTCGGCAGGAAAACCGTGTCTTTATAATCTGCTTTGGGATCGGTCATGATCGCGGGGATTAGGGGAGGCGGCGCGCGGGTGCAAGCGGGATTTCACGCAGTTGCGGCGCAAATAAACTGGTCGCTTTAAAACCGTTAGTGGTGAGCCTGTCGAACCACGCCACTCGTCGCAAGGCGCCCTTCGACAAGCTCAGGGCTAACGGATTCAATCCAGCAGCGCTCTCGCCCGGTCACAATCCTTTGCCATCTGCACCTTCAGCGCCTCCAGATCATCAAACTTCTCTTCCCCGCGCAGGAAATGGTGCAACTCCACCTCGATCGTCTGCCCATAAAGATCCTCGCTGAAATCGAAGAAATAGGGCTCGAGCAATTCTTTCGGCGGATCGAACATCGGACGGACGCCTAGGCTGGCTGCGCCGTTCAGCACCCGGCCGTCGGGCAGGCGGCCCTTGACCGCATAGATGCCATATTTGGGCCGCAGATACTGGCCGATGTCGATATTGGCGGTGGGGAAACCGAATTCCCGGCCATTCTTGTCGCCATGGATCACCTCGCCCTGGATGGCGAACGGCCGGGTCAGCAGCCGGTTCGCCTCCTCGCAATGTCCCTCTTTCAGCGCCGCGCGAATCCGGCTCGAGGAGATGACATCGTCGCTGTCGCTGATCGGCCGGACCGCCTCGCTTTTCAGCCCGTGCGCCGCACCGACTTCGCGCAGCACGTCAATATTGCCTTTCGCCCCCTTGCCAAAGGTAAAGTCCGCGCCGGTCACCACGCCGGCCGCGCCAAAGCGCTCGACCAGCAACTCGGTGACAAAATCTTCCGCCGTGGTGCCCGCCAGCCCGGCATTGAATTCAAAGGCCAGCATCGCGCTCGCGCCGGCGTCGGCGAACAGGCGCTGGCGCTGGTCGAGCGAGGTCAGGCGGAAGGGCGGCAGATCGGGCTTGAAAAAGCGCACCGGATGCGGATCAAAGGTAGCGATGATCGTCGGGCGGCCTTCGTCCCGCGCCCAGCTCAGCGCCTTGCCGGCAACCGCCTGATGCCCGAAGTGAAAGCCGTCGAAATTGCCCAGCGCAACAATCGCCCCGCGCAGCGCACCCTCGATCCGGTCTGTTCCGTTCAGTCTTTGCATAAGACGTTCATTAGCCACAAATTGTCATTCCGGAAGCAGATTTCTTCCAAATCTATGATTTGGCAAGGAAATCTAGCTGTCCGGAATCCAGTTTCAGGCTGTCTGGACGAGAGGTGGATTCCGGGTTCCAAGAAATGCTGATGAAAAACATGCTGTTTTTCAAGCATTTCTAAGGCCCGGAATGACAATAAGGTGCATGGGTAGAGGGGAGCGCAGCCAGTTCGTCATGCCAGCCCAGGCATGCCTCTATTCCGTGACCAGCTCGCGGGCATTGGCACCGGGCTTGACCACTAGCGGTGTCTCCGGCGTCACTTTGCCCTGCGGCGCAACGCCGGGTTTCGGTAGCGCCTCTATCCCCGCCTTGATCACCCGCAGCGCGTTGAGCCCCATAACCGCGCGGATTTCCGCTTCGGTGAATCCGGCATCGATCAGCGCCTGGGTAATCTGCACAATCCCGCTGGTGTCAAAGCGCGTGGTTACCGCACCGTCAAAATCGCTGCCCAGCGCGACATGCTCGATCCCGACCAGATCGCGGACATGTTTGACCGCCTTGGCCACCGTCTTAGGATCGGTGTCGCACATTGCGCCGTCCCAATAGCCCAGGCCGATGACGCCGCCGGTTGCGGCCACGCCCCTGATCTCGGCATCGGTCAGGTTGCGGTTGACCCCGCACACCGCCTGCACGCCGCCGTGGCTCGATACCACCGGCCGACGGGCCATTTTCAAGATATCGGCGACGCTGTCATGGCTCGAATGGGCGATATCGACGATTATCCCCATTTTCTCCATGTCGCGCACCACGGTCCGGCCGAAATCGGTCAGCCCGCCCTTTTTCTCGCCATGCATCGATCCGGCCAGCTCATTGTCGAAAAAATGCACCAGCCCCGCCATCCGCATGCCCGCGTCATACAGTTTCTGGAGATTCTTGCGCTCACCCTCCAGCGTCTGCAGCCCTTCCGCCGAGAACATCACGCCAATCGGGCTGTTCTGCCGGGCGCGGAATTCAGTCAAGCCATCGACATCGGCGGCATTGCTGATTTTCGCCAGCGCACCCGCCGAACCTTTCACCGCCCGGTCGAGCTTCTCCGCATGATATAATTGCCGCTCGAGCAGCGAGAACCAGGTCCGCATCGGCTGCAGCTGGGTAATCGCCAGCAGGGTGATATTGTCGGTGTCGGCACTGTTGCTGTCGTAATTCTGGCCACGCGGTGTCTTGGTCACGCTGGAGAATATCTGCAGCCCGACATTGCCTTCCTGCATCCGCTGGAGGTCGATATGGCCATAGTCGGCGCTGTCGGTAATCCTGCGCTTCCACAGCAGGGTGTCGCCGTGCAGATCGACGATCATCAGGCTGTCGTGCAGCCGCTGCGCCTCCGCCCGGATTTCCGGCAGCGGCTGGCCGTCGACCATATTGGTCTGTTTCTCGAACCAGGCCGGCCCGAAGATCAGAAAGGCCGCGACGGCAATCGCGATGAGACCCACAAGTGCCAGCGCGATTTTCTTCATGGCTGCCGTCTCTTCAGGGTCACGAAGCTGTAGCCGGGCCGGCCGTTTTTCTCGTCATGGTCCTCGCGGGCAATTTCTTCCCAGACTTTGCTATCAAAGGCGGGCATCTTGATATCCCCTTTCGGTTTGTCATGTACCTCGGTTAGTTCGATCCGGTCGGCCCTGTCCAGAAAAGCCTTGTAGATTTCCGCGCCGCCGATCACGGCGATATGGGGCGCGTTGGCCATTTTCAGGGCATCTTCGACGCTGCTAGCGATATCCGCGCCGTCGCCTTCCCAGCTTTTGTCGCGGCTCAGCACGATATGCCGCCTTCCGGGCAACAGGCCGGGCAGGCTGTCGAACGTCTTGCGCCCCATGATCATCGGTTTGCCCATGGTCAGCCGCTTGAAACGCCGCTGGTCCTCCGGCAGGCGCCAGGGAATGCTGTCGCCGTTACCGATCACACCATTGTCGGCGCGGGCAAGAAAGAAGATGATTTCAGGATGGTTCATGCGCGACGCCTAGCGCAGTTCCGGCAGACTGCAAATTAGAAATATATTTTGGTCACATGACCCATTTTGCGACCGGGTCGACTTGCGCCCTTGCCGTAGAGATGCAGGTGGTTGGCTCCGTCGCCAAGCAGCGCCTGCCAGTCGTCGGCCTGCGCTCCGATCAGATTGTGCATCTCGACCCTTTTTGCCGCGAGGCCCGTGTCGCCAAGGGGCAGGCCGCAAATTGCCCGGACATGATTTTCGAACTGGCTGGTGACCGCGCCCTCGATCGTCCAGTGGCCGCTGTTGTGCACGCGCGGCGCCATCTCGTTGAACACGGGGCCGTCTTTGGTGGCAAAAAATTCGCAGGTCAGCACGCCGACATAGTCCATTTTCTCTGCCATCTTGGCGGCGAGATCGCGAGCCGCGTCCTGTTGCGCCAATATGGCATCGGGCGCGGGCGCGCTTGACACCGCCAATATCCCGTCCTCGTGGACATTGTGCGGTGTATCCCAGAACCGGATCTCGCCATCCTGCCCGCGCACCAGAATCACCGAAAATTCGTGGCTGAACGTGACAAAGCCTTCGGCGACGCAGGGCTTTCCGGCCACCGCCTGCCAGTGGCTGTCGAGATCGTCGCCGGGCCGGATGCGCGACTGGCCCTTGCCGTCATAGCCCATGCGGATGGTCTTCAGGATTGCCGGCGCGCCGATCTCCGCGATCGCACGGTCGAGCGACGGTCGGTCGCTGACTTCGGCAAAGGGTGCGGTCGTGCCGCCATGATCGCGCGCGAACATCTTCTCGGCGATCCGGTTCTGTGCGATATCCAGCGCGGCAATCGGCGGATGCAATGGTGCCTTGTCCGCGATTTCGTGCAACGGATCGACCGGCACATTTTCAAACTCGAAAGTGATCACATCGCATCGCTCGGCGAAATGCGTCAGGGCCGCGCTGTCGTCATGATCCGCACAGGTAAATTCGGCCGACACTTCGGCGGCTACGCCATTGGCATCGGGAGCATAGACATGGCAGCGATAGCCCAGCTGCGCTGCCGCCACGCTCAGCATCCGGCCGAGCTGGCCACCGCCCAATATGCCAATGGTCGAACCGGGTGGGAGTGTCTGCATAGAGCGGCTATTCGGGCTGGTCGGCGACGGCATCGGTCTGTGCCGCGCGCCACGCGTCGAGCCGCTCGGCCAGGGCCGGGTCCGAATTGGCGAGTATCGCAGCCGCCAGCAGGGCGGCATTTTTCGCGCCCGCCTCCCCGATCGCCAGCGTTCCTACCGGGATGCCCGCGGGCATTTGTGCGATCGACAGCAGACTGTCGATACCGCTCAATGCCTTGGACTGGATTGGCACGCCGAGCACCGGAATGCGGGTCATCGACGCGGCCATGCCGGGCAGATGGGCGGCGCCGCCGGCACCGGCAATGATCACTTTCAGGCCGCGTTCCGCTGCCGATGTCGCATAGTCATAGAGGCGACCGGGCGTGCGGTGGGCAGAGACAATCTTCACTTCGCAGGATACGTGCAGCTGGTCCAGAATGTCGCTCGCGAGCTTCATCGTGGCCCAGTCGGACTGGCTGCCCATGATTATTCCAACCGGAGGAGGTGCTTCGACCATTTTTGCCCCTGACAAATGCTGCGGAAGCAATGCGGTTTAGTCGGGAATGGGTGCGGACGCAATGACACATATGGAGCGGCTGCAAATTCCTGCTGAGCGGCCTGAAACCGGCGGATTGATCCGGCTCTCCGCGCTGCCCTCCAGCCTTGTAGCGTACAGAATAATTATATTGTGTTTTCAAATAGATATAAATATATCGCCCGTCAGGACTGGGAATCGCAAATAAATCCATCCGGAAAGCACAAGCATTCGGAATCATTGCGGCCACTGCCTTACATTGCAGCAGGGAATAGTTGCCCTGACAAAGGAATTGGCCGAAATGAAGCCGCACGCTTTTCACGATGTGCTTACCGGGATTGCAAATCGCGGTCTTTTTATCGAGAGCCTCGAGGACCGGGTTGCCCGCTGTCAGCGCTACGGCGACCATTGCGCCGTGCTGTTCCTCGACGTCGAGAATCTGCAAGCTGTCAACGATGCGCATGGCCTTGCCGCCGGAGATGCCCTGCTCGTGCGTTTGGCTGAAACATTGAAAGCCAATATCCGGACAACCGACGTGGTGGCGCGCATTGGCGGCAATGAATTTGGTCTCTTGCTCGACAATCTCGACGGCGATGAGGTGGAGGATAAAATCGAGCATCTCTCTGAACAGCTCGGCAAGGCTCGTTTCGCCCATGAAGGCACGAAAATCCCTCTTGGCACCTCGATAGTTTATTGTTTCGTCGGTCCGCAGGATACCACGGAAGGTCTCATGTCCCGTGCCGACGCGGCCATGTACCGCGCCAAAGACAAGATCAAATAGCGACCCGGGCTATCGTCCTGTCGGACTATCGCTCGGAAAGATAATAGCGCTCGATCTCGTTCAGATCGTCATCCAGTTCATAGACGATCGGCTGCCCGGTAGGTATCTCCAGCCCGGTGATCTCGTCATCGGCAATCTTCGACAGATGCTTGACCAGCGCGCGCAGACTGTTGCCGTGCGCCGAGATCAGGATCCGCTTGCCGTTCTGCAATTCCGGTGCAATCCGGCTTTTCCAATAGGGCAGCACCCGCGCGATCGTATCTTTCAGGCTTTCTGTCGAGGGCACTTCAATGCCCTTGTAGCGCGGATCATTGGACATCTGATAAGGACTGTCCGATGCCATTGGCGGTGGCGGCGTGTCAAAGCTGCGCCGCCAGATATGGACCTGCTCGTCGCCATGCTTGTCGCGCGTTTCCTGTTTGTTGAGTCCGGTCAGCCCGCCATAGTGGCGCTCGTTCAGCCGGTAGTTTTTTTCCACCGGCAACCACAGCCGGCCCATTTCTTCCAGTGCGAGATTGAGCGTCTTGATCGCCCGCGTCTGGACGCTGGTGAAGCAGGCATCCGGGTGAATGCCGCGCTCCTTCATCAGCTGTCCGGCGGCCTTGGCTTCTTCGATGCCCTTTTCGGTGACATCGACATCCCACCATCCGGTAAAGCGGTTTTCGAGATTCCACTGAGACTGGCCATGGCGAAGGAGAATGAGTTGCGGCATTGGATGTCCTTAAGCTGTTTCGATCTCCCCTAGCGGCGATGGCAGGGGCCGCCAAGAGCGATTTCAGATGAATATGCGGACCATCGTAAAATAGGCGCCCAGCGAACCGACCAGATAGAGGGCAGGGCGGGCCAGCCATTTTTGCCGGTCGATCTGCATCCGGCTGATCAGCCAGTAACCGGCAAGAACGGCAGCAACAAAAAGGATCTGGCCGATTTCCACGCCCAGATTGAACAGCAGCAGCGCCCATATTTCCGTGCCCTTGGGCAGGCCAATATCGGCCAGCGCACCGGCAAATCCCAGGCCGTGCAACAGGCCGAAGCCAGCCGCGACGATCCATGGTTGCCGGATCGTCAGGCTGGTCTTACCGGCCCGTTTGCGGACGACCTCGACGGCGAGAAAGAAGATGCTGAGCGCGATCAGCAGCTCCACCGGACCGCTCGGCATCTGCAGCAGGCCGAGCGCGGTAATCGCCAGCGTCAGGCTGTGGCCTGCGGTAAAGGCGGTGATGACCCAGAGAATCTTGCGCACCGGGGTGAGCAGCAGCAGGCCGAGCACGAACAGCAGATGGTCCCAGCCGAACAGCATATGGTCCGCACCGATCCGCAGATAGGCGCCGGCCGGGGAACTGCCGCTGTCCGCGTCGAGAGCGAAACCGGTGCTCGCCGGGCGCAGGAGCCGTGTCTGCTCGCTGCCGTCTGCAAATTGCAGGCGGACGAAAACATCGGTCAGCGTCTGCTCGAGGCCCTCGATCCTGATCTCTCCCCGGTCCAGCCGGCAGGTCGTCTGCCAGCTCTCGACGGTCGCGGTGCCGGTAAACGTCTGCTGCGTCTGATCGGGCGGAGCGCATTGGGCAGGGAGGATCGGGCGCATTCTGAGCTTGCGTCCCGACAAGACCGGCTGTTTCCAGATCACGGAAACCGTGCCGTCCGCCTGCTCGGTCAGTTCGAGAGCCGCCGGCCGGATTTCGTGGGCCTCGCTCGGGCTTAGACCGGATAATGCCAGCAACAGCAGCAGCGCTGCACGACAAAGGCAGCTGGCGCCGGCCCATCGCTGCGGTCGGATTGCGGTGCACCGGGAGCCGATGGCCGTCATTCCGCTGTCTCGACCACCACTGTGTAGGAACCGATCAGCTTGTCCAGCGCCGCCCGTTTGGCGTCTGCACGCTGCTCCTCTTGCCAGGCAGCCGTTACCTCGGCCCGGATTGGCGCAAATCGCGCCTGTGCGGCTTTGTCGATCTTTTCTATCCGGACCAGATGCAGGCCAAAGGCCGATCCGATCGGTTCGCTCCAGGTGCCGGCGTCCAGCGCAAATATGTCCTGGGCGAATTCCGGACCGAACAGCCGTGCCACCTCCCGCTCCGGGACGGCCGCATAGCTGCGTTTCTGGATGAACGGATCGCCGAGCGATTTCCAGTCGGCCCCTTCCCGCAAAGTTGCGCGCGCTTTTCCGGCAATGGCCTCGATCTGCGATCCGTGTCTTTCAGGACTGAAATAGACATGAGTGAAGCTGCGCATTTCCGGCGCCGCAAAGCGGTCGCGATGGGTCTCGAACCAGCGTTCCAGCTCCGCATCCTTGGGATTGTCGGCGGTGGCTTCGTCGCTGACCAGAAAATCCATTTTCTGTGCCAGCCGCCGCCGGATGATCGTATCACCGTCACCCAGCCCCAGCCTTGCGGCTTCCCGCACCAGCGCCTCTTCCTGCACATATTGATCGATGATCTGCTGCCGGTCCTTTCCGGTCGGCAGCCGCCCGGCCGTGCCAGCCCAGATTTTTTCCAGCCGTTCAATCTCGGGCGCGCTGACCACAATGGTCCGGCCCTGCTCGCCCTGCCACGCGTTCCAGAAATGGTTCAGTCCGGCCAGCAACAGCCCGATCAGGACAAAATGCGTGATCGGATCACGGAATATTTTCACGCCATTTTCCCGTCCGTTCAGGCCGTCGGTACATACCAGATGGGCGAGGACCATGCGCGTTCCTGGATCGTTTTCGGCAAGGCCGGATTGGGTGGTACGCCAGCGCGCAGCGCGTCCCGGGTCGACCAGCGGCAGACCGGATTTTCCAGCACGCGCACATAATAGGACGCCCGCTGGCCATTCTTGTGCTCGGGATCGCGCCAGAAGGTCTTGAGCTCCGGCGCACCCTTGTCGGAGGAGATCGAACAGTTGTTCAGGTCCACCTTGGCGCCATTGTCGGGGCAGCGGAAATTGGCATCGGGCGCACCGCCATCGCTGCAGGCCACGTCAAACACTTTTTCCCTGGCCTCGCCGCCATCGGTCCAGACCTTGATGATCTGCACGCGCTGCAGCGGCGCGCTCATCGCGTCGCGCATCGCCCATATAATAAAACCCGGTGCCTTGCTGCCGACCAGATCGCCGCCCATCGGTACGCCGTCCTTGTAGGCCCTGCTGACCATTTGCGGATCATCCAGCATCGCCTCGTCAAAACCGAAGCCGCCAAAGAAGCGCAACTTGATGCGCGTACCGGTGGTCGCATAGGTTTCCTTTCGCCGCATCGCATCGAAGATCGCCTCGCGGCTGTTCTGCTCGGCCCAGACCGCTGCATAGCCCGACGCACTCCAGCGCGAGAACCAGTTGGCCGCATTGGGTGCCACAGTGACGCCCTCCCAGCTTTTCTTGCCGCCTGGCGGAATCGAACCCCGCGCTTCCGGCGACCCGTCGACCACACCGATTTTCGACCAGAAATTCTTCTCGTCGAACGAGCCGCCCGCGACATGGGTGTCGCTGGAGCCGATGAACCCGAAATGGAACGGATCGGCTCCGATTTGCAGGGTCAGCTTGAGCCCGTTGGCAATTGCCTGGCGCACATAGTCGCCGGTGCCGGTTTTCGACGTCACCATCGAACTCAATAATTTGTCATAAATCTCGAAATCCGCCCATTCGTCATTGGGTGACAATGACGGATGGGTTTCCGACGTACCCTTGACCTGTGTAATCTCGACAATCGGCTCGTTGCGGATGCGCTGTTCCGCATAGGCCTTGGTCAGCGGCTGGCCGTTATAGGTTTCCATCTTGAACATTTCGCCGTCCGACACGTTGCTGTTGTGCGGGATCGACATGACATCATGGCCGGCCTCGCGCTGACCGTCCATCCAGTTCCACAGGTCTTCCGGATTGGGTGAATCGATCGTGGCGAAGGGCATATCGGGAGCGGAGCCGCGGAATATGACATTGCGGTGGAGATTGCCGCCCGCAAATCCACCGTCCTTGCTGCGGGTGACCCGGGTTGCGGTATATTCATATCCGGCGAAAGTGGTGAACTTGCCGGGCTTGTTATATTTCTCGGCAGAAGCAACGGTCTGTTTCCAGACGTTGCCGACAATCGCGGCATCATAGACACCATCCATTTTCTTGCCATCGCGGATCGCGCCGCCGATCAGCTGGAAAGCCGCAACAATTTTCTCCGGATCGGTGCTGAACATGGCCTTGGCCATATCCAGCTTGGACAGCGCCGTGCCCTCTGTGTTCATCGCTTCCAGATGACCCAGATAGGCAGCATGATCGGTGACCGCCATGAAGTCGAGCGGCGGGCCTTCCAGCTTGAGGTCATAGCCGAGCGGATGCTTGATCGTTCCGCCCATACCGAATTCATAGGCATCATCCGGCGTGGTCCGTACATTGAAGATATAGGCGTCGAAACTGTTCTTGGTATGGATATGGAGGTCGCCAAAATAGACGTTGCGGTCCGGGTTGGCCTCTTCCGATGCAGCCGTCGCGATCAGGGAATTTTCCGTGTCCTCGCTCTCGGTCGAGCATCCGCTGATAATCGTTGCCGCTACGGCAACCGCCAGAAAATTGCGTGTCATTTTTGCACCTCCCCAGATCGAGCGCGCCGATAACTGCGTTTTCTGCCCGCGAAATATGTCACATTTTTGCAACATTCGTTCGGGAATCGGCTCGTATCTGCCCCTCTCCGCTTGATTTAATGACTTAATTAATCGACGGACGCAACCGCAGCTGTCGGAAAAACAAGCCATCCCCCCAGGAAAATGGCGCTGACGACAGCCAATTCAACGGGAGAATATCAATGAAAACCATCCAAAAAATTCTCATGGCGGCGCTTTGTACCACTGCCATGACCACCCCCGCTTTTGCGCAGGATGCCGAGCAGGAAGCCGAAACCTTCGATGATAATGTCATCATCGTGACCGCAACCCGCCGTGCGCAGGACGTTCAGGACATTCCGTTGGCTGTGACCGCGGTCAGCCCCGTCCAGCTCGAACGCCAGGGTGTTGTCAACGTTGGCCAGATTACCAACGTGTCCTCCAGCTTCTCGACCTCCAACGCCCAGCTGGCGTCGGGTTCGGTGGTGCTGCGGATTCGCGGTGTCGGTACGACCTCCAACAATATCGGTTTTGAATCGGCTGTCGGTATCTTCATCGACGGCGCCTATCAGTCCCGTCCGGGCGTTGCGCTTTCCGAATTTGTCGACGTAGAACGCGTCGAAGTGTTGCGCGGCCCACAGGGCACACTGTTCGGTCGCAATACCTCTGCCGGTGCCTTGAACATCACCAACGTCCGGCCTGATCTGAACGAATTTGGCGGTTTCGCCAACGCCACATACGGCAATCGCGATCTTGTCAGCGTCCAGGGCGCCGTCAACGTGCCGATCGTACAGGACATCTGGCCCTGCGCGTAACCGGTGCCTACCGGGAACGTGATGGCTATGTGACGGTTATCGACCGCACCGGCACCAAGGTCGGTGAATCAAACGGCACCGACCAGTATCTCGTTCGTGCCCAGCTCGGTTTCGAAACCGATAGCGGAATCAGCGGACGTCTGATCGCCGACTATGCGAAGAGCAAGGCCGGTTGCTGCGCAGCCCTCGAAGTGCTGCAATCGCCGGTTGAAACCTTCGGCCTGTTTGCAGCCGTCGGCCTCGGTGCCCGCGGCGGCATGGCCGGTTCGCCTGTCGCGGTGAACCCGTTCGATACGACCACCGCCGAACGCGCTGCCGACAGCCGCACGGCTACCGCCAATTTTGCTCCGCAGACCACTTTTGATCAGTGGGGCATCACCGGCGAAGTCGAAGTGCCTTTGGGTGACAGCGCCGATCTGATCTACATCGGTTCCTATCGCGAATATGATGCCCTCGAAGCCTATGACTCCGATTTCTCGGGCCTTGACGTTTTCAATGTCGACGCCAACCGGACGTCGATCGAAACCATGACCCATGAATTGCGGATCCAGGGTGAAGCATTCGGCGGCGCCCTGAACTGGCTCGTCGGCGGCTATTATTCGGACGAGGATATCAACCAGTCGGTGAGCTTCTCGCTCGGCCAGGACTATGGCGAACTGATCGGTGCCTTGTTCTTCGGCCCGACCGGTGGCGCCTTCGGCCCCAACCCGCTGACGATTCTGTCGGGCGGTGTGGATCCGGCCGGAACGACCAACACCAATCTTTATGCGCAGAGCAGCAAGAGCTGGTCGCTTTTCACGCATAATACACTGGAAGTGACCGACGGCCTCGAATTCACCTTGGGTCTGCGTTACTCCGACGAAAGCAAGGACGGTTCGTTCGCCCAGGGCAACAATACCAACGCCATCTGCCCGGCGATCCTGGCATCAATCGGTGCTGGCGCTGTTCCGGCTGCGCTGATCCCGAATGTCTTCGGAACCGGTTGTTTTGCGTTTACCGCGCCGGCCGATTTGCCGCAGGCAGTCGCATTTCCGCTGCCACGCACGTTCAACAGCAAGTTCAAGGATAACGAACTGATCTACACCGGCAAGGTGGCTTATGCCTTTGCCGATCCGATCAACATCTATGCGAGCTTCACCCACGGATACAAATCGGGTGGCTTCAACCTTGACTCGACGGCTGCTGCCGGCGGCGCGGACCCGCGTTTTGCCTCGGAAGAAGTCGATGCCTATGAAATTGGTCTGAAAGCCAAGTTCCTGGACAATGCGGTGACGTTGAACCTTGCTGCATTCCGTGAGGAATTCACGAACTTCCAGGTTCTGGAATTCACCGGTGCGCAGTTCCAGACCTTCAACGTTCCCAAGGCGGAAACCCAGGGTGTTGAAATTGAAACCACGATCCGTCCAAGCGACCATTTCACGTTCAATGGTGCTCTGACGATCACCGACGCCAATTATCCCAATGATTGCGCCGGTACCCAGACCGCTGCGAACGTTGTCGCTCTCTGTGGCAATTCGCTGACCAACGCGCCGGATATCGTGGGTATTGCAGGTGCTACCTACACCAATGACATTGGTAACAACCTGAAATACTTCCTCAATGCCCAGATGCGTTTTGAAAGCGATCGTCGGACGTCAACCCAGGCAATTGATCCTGCCAATCTGGCGGCGAACATTCCGGTTCCGTTCGACACGCAGGATGGCAATATCAAGATCAACCTGCGCGCCGGTATCGGTAGTCAGGAAGACACTTGGGGAATTGAAGCCTTCGTGACCAACCTCACCAACGAAGTGACGCGCGGCGTGACCTTCAACACGGTGCTGCGTTCCGGTTCGCGTTCGGCTTTCATTCAGGAGCCTCGCAGCTACGGACTGACCCTTCGCGGCAAGTTCTAGTCTCGCACAAAAATCGGGTGGCCGCTGGTCACCGGACAATCAGGGGCCGGATTTTCCGGCCCCTTTTTATTGCGCGGCGAAGCCATTGGTGCAAAGACCGGCGGATGAAAAACTATATATTCCAGACCGTCCCGGTGCTCCATTTCGGCGAGGGCTGCCTCGCCCGACTGCCCGAACAGATCGCCGCCTTGCGCGCATCCAGGCCAATGATCGTCACCGACAGGGGCATTGTCGCTGCCGGCCTGATCGCGCCGGTCGAACAGACCTTGCGGGAAGCCGGTCTCGATAGCGTCATATTCGATTCGGTGATTGCGGACCCGCCGGAGACTATCGTGCTGCAGGCGATCGAAGTGGCAAAAGCAGGGGGCGTGGATATCGTCATCGGACTGGGCGGGGGCAGCTCGCTCGACACCGCCAAGGTGGTCGCGGCGCTTGCGGTCGACGGCGCACAGCCGCTTGCCGACGTTTACGGTGTCGGCACGCTCGAACGAAAGGGCCTGCCGACCATATTGATCCCGACCACCTCCGGTACCGGGTCGGAAGTCACCGCCATTGCGATCCTGACCACCGGGAAAACCACCAAGGCCGGGATCGTCTCGCCCTATCTGTTCGCCGATGTCGCGCTGCTTGACCCGGCGCTGACCCTCGGGCTGCCCGCCGACGTCACCGCCGCCACCGGCATCGATGCGATGGTCCACGCGATCGAGGCCTTTACCGGTCGCCATGCCAAAAACCCGGTTTCCGACATGCTGGCAATCGAGGCGCTGAAGCTGCTCACCGCCCATATCGAAACCGCCTGCATGGATGGCCGCAATATGGAAGCGCGCGAAGCGATGCTGCGCGGCTCGATGCTCGCCGGTCAGGCCTTTGCCAATTCACCCGTCGGCGCGATCCACGCGCTCGCCTATCCGCTCGGCGGCATCTATCATGTCCCGCACGGCCTCTCCAACGCGCTGGTCATGCCCTTTGTGATGCAGTTCAATCTCGAGGCCGCAGCCCCGCTCTATGCCCAGCTGGCCGATGCGCTGGATGTGCCCCGCGGCAGCGAGAACAGCAATGAAGCCCGCGCCCAGCAGTTTATCGATTATCTGGAATCGCTTGCGGTCAGGGTGAAGGCGCCCCGCAAGCTGCGCGAGATCGGCATCAAGCAGGATGCGACCACCGAACTGGCGGAAGCCGCAATGCTGCAGACACGCCTGCTGATGAACAATCCCAGGGAACTGACACAGGCCGACGCACAGAAGATCTACGATGCCGCCTGGTAAGGCCGAGAGGGCGGCACCGCCAGTCCGGGCCGATTACCGCGCCGGCTCCGCGATCACCACCCGCTGGAACGACAATGACCCCTATGGCCATGTCAATAACGCCATCTATTATTTCTGGTTCGATACAGCGGTGAACCGCTATCTGGTGGAGCAGGGCGCGCTCGATATCACCGGCGGCGACACCATCGGCCTGGTCGTCAACACCAGCTGCGACTATTTTGCCCCGATCGCCTTTCCCGATGAAGTCATGGCGCGGATCCGCGTCGACCGGCTCGGCAACAGCAGCGTTACCTATGGCGTCGGCCTGTTCCGCGGCGAGGAAGTCGTCGCTTCCGCCGCAGGCAGCTTCACCCATGTCTATGTCGACCGCGCAACCCGTCGTCCGGTTTCTCTGCCCGCCCCCTTGCGTTCCGCGCTGGAAGCGATACAGCTTTAATCAACTGATTAAACTCTTGGGAGAGAGATATGCTTCGACCGTTTGACAATGACGAGCGCCGCGAATTTCGCGCTACCTGCCGCCGCTTCGCCGAAACCGAATTGCAGCCCCACGCCAATGAATGGGATGAAGCGGGAGAAATCCCGTGGGAGATGCACCAGAAGGTCGGCGCGCTCGGCGTCTGGGGCTTTGGCGTCGACGAAAAATATGGCGGCCTCGGCATGGATGATATCTTCATGCGCGCGGCCTGGGGCGAGGAAGCGGCCCGGGCGCATAATGGCGGGACGTTGGCGGCGCTCGGCGGCCGCTCGATCTCGATCGGCCCGATCCACAAGCTGGCGTCCGAAGACATCAAGGACCGCATTCTCAAGGATATCGTGCTCGGCAACAAGGGCTCCAGCCTCGGCATCACCGAGCCGGGTGGCGGGTCGGATGTCGCCAATATGCAGACCACGGCCAGACAGGACGGCAACCACTGGGTGATCAACGGCGCCAAGACCTTCATCACCGGCGGCATGACCGCCGACTATTATGTCATCGGCGCGCGCACCGGCGGCGAAGGGCTGCACGGCATTTCGCTGTTTCTGGTCGAGAAGGATGCCGAGGGTTTCTCGCGCGCCGCGCTCGACAAGAAAATGGGCTGGTGGGCGTCGGATCAGGCCTCGCTCTATTTCGACGAGGTCCGTGTCCCGGCCGAGAACATGCTTGGCGAAGAGGGGCGCGGCTTCATCCAGATCATGCACAATTTCAACCACGAACGGCTCGGCATGGTCGCGCAGAGCCTCGGCATGATGCGGGTGCTGCTCGAATATGCGATTGATTATGCCCAGCAGCGCGAGACCTTTGGCAAGCCGCTGATCAGGCATCAGGTGATCCGCCACAAGATCGCCGACATGTCGGCCCGCGTCGACCGGCTCGATGGCTGGCTGAACCAGATCTGCTGGCTGGCGGACCAGGGCGAGATGCCGGTCGCGCAAATCTGCAAGGCCAAGTTCAGCGCCACCAAGGATCTCGAATTTTGCGCCAGCGAGGCGATGCAGATTCTCGGCGGTGCCGGCTATCTGCGCGGCAATCCGGTCGAACGTTTCTATCGCGAGGTCAAGGTGATGGCGATCGGCGGCGGGTCGGAGGAAATCATGCGCGATCTCGCGGTACGGCAAATGGGCCTCTGATCGCGCTTGCCATTTCCGGTTGCCGGCGCATAAGCGGTGCGACTGAACAATCTATACGTGCCGTGACAACCGCAAAACCGGTTAAACTGGCGGTTATATTTGGCTGATGGAATAAGATATGCCTGACCTGGAACCGGCGTCTCGAAACACGGATGAAAACCTCTCCCTGCTGCCGGTCGGGTCGGTGCTTTTCGGCCTGCTTGCCTTCGCCTCGATGGATGTCGTGATGAAGACCCTGGCGATCAACATGGGCGCCTATAACGCGATCCTCTGGCGGGTCCTCGCCTCGCTCGCCATCGTTTCGGTGATCTTCTTTGCCCGGCGTCCGAAAATGCCGGGCCGGGCCGCGCGCAAGGTGCATCTGCAGCGCGGCATCATCGTCATCTTCATGTCCTATCTGTTCTTCTGGGGTCTGGCGCGGGTGCCGCTGGCCGAAGCCATTGCCCTGTCGTTCATCGCCCCGATCATCGCGCTCTATCTGGCTGCCGTGTTTCTCGGGGAGACGATCCACCGCTATGCCATCTACGCCTCCGTGCTCGGCTTCAGCGGCGTGCTGGTGATCGCTGGCGGGCGCGCCACGGGGGACTATGATGAAGCGGCGCTGCTCGGCATCGGTGCGATCCTGCTGTCGGCGGTGCTCTATGCCGGCAATCTGGTGATCCAGCGGCAACAGGCGCTGCTCGCTGGCCCGATCGAGATCAGCTTTTCGCAAAATCTGATCGTCGGGTCCGCCTTTCTGCTGCTTGCTCCGTTTTTTGCCGTCATGCCGGATACGGCCGATCTGCCCTATATCGGGGCCGGCGCGATCCTGTCGATCATCGCTGCGGTGTTCATCGCCTGGGGCTATCGGCGGGCGGAGGCGAAGAACCTGATCAACCTGGAATATAGCGCCTTCATCTGGGCGGCGATCTTCGGCTGGCTGTTCTTCCGCGAACCGATCACGCTGGCTACCGTTGCCGGCACCGTGCTGATCGTCGCCGGCTGTGTCCTTGCGACGCGCCGCGACCGCAAGGTCGCGCATATCGAAACCACCGCGGTCTGATGACAGCGGCGCTGCGGATCGGCAACCGGCAGGCGCGCTGGCTCTGGCTCGGGGCGCAGGGGCTCGCCGCTGCGCCGACCGGTCCGCTGGATCTGCCCGACACCATCCGCCGTCTGGGTTTTGTCCAGCTCGACACGATCCAGAACGTCACCCGCGCCCATCACCATATCCTGTGGAGCCGGAACCAGAATTACCGCGAACCGATGCTGGACCGGCTGCTGGGCGAGGAGCGGGCGGTGTTCGAGCATTTCACCCATGATGCCTCGATCCTGCCGATGGAATATTACCCGATGTGGCAGCGCCAGTTCCGGCGGCTGGGCGAAAAGGTCGCGGGTCATGCCTCCTTTCAGAAAGCGTTGCGGCAGGTCGATGCCCGACAGATATTATCCCGGATCGCGGCGGAAGGCCCGTTGTCCACCCATGCCTTCGACACCAGGGTCGAGGGCACGAAACAGATGTGGGACCGCCCGCCGCACAAGCGGGTGCTCGACCAGCTCTGGTATGCCGGTGACCTGGCAACCTCCCATCGCGAAAATTTTGCCAAATTCTACGATCTTGCCGAACGGGTCATCCCGGCGCACCATCGTGAACCACTGCACGACGACGCGGCCCAGATCGACTGGCTGTGCCGCAATGCGCTCGATCGCCTTGCATTCGGGACCCTTGGCGAAATCCAGCGCTTCTGGGGCGCAGCCGATGCGAAGGAGGTGAAAGCCTGGTCACAGGGGGCAGAGGGGCTGGTTCCCGTTGCGCTGCAAACGCGCGACGGAACCTGGCGCGAGGCGCAGGCACCTCCCGATATCGAGGCCCGTCTGGCCGGTGTCACGGCGCCGACGTCCCGCCTGAGGATCATCAATCCGTTCGATCCCGTGGTGCGCGACCGCAACCGTCTGGCCGCGCTGTTCGGCTTTGCCTACCGCAACGAGATGTTTGTGCCCGCGGCGCAGCGCAAATGGGGCTATTATGTCTATCCGATTCTGGAAGGCGACCGCTTTGTCGGCCGGATCGAGATCAAGGCGGACCGCTTGGCGGGCCACGTGCGGGTCACGCAATTCTGGCCCGAACCGGGCGTTGCCTGGCCGGAAGGGCGCCATCAGAAACTGGCCGCGGAACTCGCGCGTCTGGCGCGTCTGATCGGAGTCAGCGATGTGCTTTGGGAATGTGCCCGCGTTTAAATCGGGATCGTCGCTATTTCACGGTTCCGCGAAAACGCAATTCGCCGGATGCCCCGGGCTTGATCGGGGAACGCAGCACCCAGCGGATATGGGAGACATCGCCAGCGACGGCCGGCCGGCTTTGCTGTTCGCCATCCTTGACGGTCAGCGCTGACAATTTGCCGAAATTCTGCCCGCCGTCCACCGATACCAGCGCCCAGTCTTCCAGGGCTTCGATAAAGGCGACAGCCTTGTGGACGGGATTGTTGAGCACAAAGCCGGTCACGTCATTCTTGCCGGTATTTTCATAGCGGTTGACGAACAGCAGCTTGTCGCCGGGAATGATCTTGACGGTCGCCGGATCGACCAGCGCGGTAACGCTGTCGCCATTTTCCGATTGCTCGGTCCGCTCGACCTTGATCAGGCTGTCGATTTTCACATCGGCCTGCGGCTCGGCAGCTGCCGGAAGCGGCGCCGCATAGGCAACCTGCGAAACCGATAATCCGGTCGTTAAAACAGCTGCAACCAAGGCTGCTTCGAGCAAAATCATACGCATATTCGACATATCCAGCGATCCCGTTGAACGATTGTGGGGCAGGCAAGCTTGCCTGTCCTGACTTCGCCGGAAATATGGAAGAACTTGGTTAATCTCCGGTTAAAGGTGATGACGAAATTGGCGATACCGTGCTTTATGGTCTGAATAGCCTGCAAAAAATATGGTTCGGCGAAAAAGCATTCTTATTCGTTGGCATCGCGATTTATCAACCGCTAGAGAGTGAATCGATGGCTCTAACCGCATATCGTTGCTGCCTTGGCATGCTGGTCATTCTGCTGATGGGTGCGCTCATCCGGCCGGCCGGTGCCCAAACGGAGGACCCGTCGATCGCTGCCGCGCAGGACGAGACCGAGTTCGAAACAGCGCTCGACCCGGATCAGCCGCTGACCGAATTCCCGGATTTTGGTGTCGAATGGCCCGATCTCGACGACGGGAGCGACCCGGTGCTGGAAGAGAGCGAGGCGGATACCGCTTCCGTTCCGGCCTCCGAAGAGGACATGCGGGAACAGCAGGCCCGGATCGAAGAACAGCTGTTTCCGGACGAGCCTCCGCTGAACGAGTTTCGGCCAACCGATGCGCTTGCGGAAACCGCTTACCGGATCAGCTTTGAAGGATTGCCCGAAACGATCGGAGAGGCTTTTGACACGCGATTCGAAATATTGTCGGTGCTGGAGCAATATCGTGGCGATGACGCCAATTTCGCCCAGATTCGAAGACGGGCCCAAAGCGATGCCGAACTCGTCGAACGGCTGCTGAGAATCGAGGGCTATTATGACGCCGTGGTGCAGACGCGGTTCGAGACCGATGGCGCGGAGCACGTCGAAGTGGTCATCGACGTGCAGGCGGGTCCGCAATATAAGCTGGATGCGATCGCCTTGCCCGGTCTGGAAAATGCGGTTCCGCCCGACCCGGAAAAATTCCGCGATACATTTGGCTTGCAGACTGGCGCTGTGATCAACAGCGACCGGATCATGGAAGCCATCGGGCGCATCGATACCGCAATGGTCGAGAATGGCTACGCTTTTGCAAAAACCGGCGAACCGGAGCTGGAGATCGACCATGCCGCCCGGCTCGGTGATCTGGAGGTTCCCGTAACGCCTGGCGGTCGCTTCGTTTTCGGCTCGGTTGTCATGACACAAACCGATCTGTTTGACGCCGATCATGTTCAGATGATCGCGCGCTTTGCTCCGGGTGATCTGTATCAGGCATCGGAAGTGGAAGATTTGCGCCGGGCCCTGATCGCTACCGGCCTGGTTTCGACCATCTCGGTTGATCCGGTGGTTGCGGACGACCCCGACAAGGTAGATATTGCTGTCAACGCGACCCCGGCACCGCTGCGTACCATTGCCGGCGAACTCGGTTACGGTACCGGGGAAGGTGCTCGGGCCGAGGTCAGTTGGGAGCACCGGAATTTCTTCCCGCCGGAAGGACTGATCCGGTTTACGGGGGTTCTTGCGACCCAGGAACAATCGGGCAGCATTGCCTATCGCCGCAACAATTACCGGCGCCGCGACAATATCCTCAACGGGCGCGTGGCGTTGAGCGTGGTCGACCGTCCGGCGTTCAAGGCACAAACCTTCTCGATCGCCGCCAATATCGAACGGCAGAGCAACCTGATCTACCAGAAGCGCTGGAGCTGGTCTGCGGGTATCGAGCTGCTGGCATCGCGGGAAGCCGATGTAACCGGTCCCGCCGGCGCGACCGGCCGGGATACGTTCTTCATCGGCTCGCTGCCCGGACTGGTTACATTCGACGCCAGCGACGACTTGCTCGATCCGACCCGCGGCTTCCGGCTGACGGCCCGCGTGGCGCCGGAAGCGTCCTTGCAGAACGGCAGCTTTTTCTATGTCCGCAGCCAGCTTGACGGCAGCGCCTATTTCCCCGTGTCGGACAAGATCGTGCTGGCCGGGCGCGCTCGCTTCGGCGCGATCGTCGGGGCCGGCAACAACCGTATAGCCCCCTCGCGTCGGCTATACGCCGGCGGCGGCGGATCGGTCCGCGGCTATGGCTATCAGAGCATCGGACCGCGCGATGCCAACAATGATCCGGTCGGCGGCCGCTCGCTCGTCGAATTTTCGCTGGAAGCACGCGTAAAGACAGGGTTTTTCGGCGGCAATCTGGGTATCGTGCCGTTCATTGACGGCGGCAATGTCTACACCAGCAGTACCCCGGATTTCTCCGGCATGCGTTATGGTGCCGGTCTGGGCGTCCGCTATTACAGCGATTTCGGACCGATCCGGATCGATGTCGGTACGCCGATCAACCCGCAGCCGGGTGACTCGCGCATCGCGGTCTATGTCTCGCTGGGACAGGCGTTCTAGATGACAGGGAACGCCGAATCCTCCCGTTCAAGATTGCACAGCTGGCGCTGGCCGCTCCGTAGCCTGCTGGCTCTGGCGGTGCTCGCCATCGTTGCCCTGGTCGGCGCGGCCATTTGGCTGGACAGCGATGCCGGCCATCGCTTCATCATCGAGCAGGTCGAGGCGCTGGAACCGGAGACCGGCTTGCGCATCGATGTCGGTGAAATCGATGGCTCGATCTATAGCCAGGCCGAGGTGAAGGGACTGAGGCTCAGCGACCCCGAGGGCGCGTTCTTCACGGCGGAGACGGTGGCGGTCGACTGGAACCCGCTGGCATGGATATTCAACGAACTCAACATTTCCGAAGCGTTGGTTGGAAAGGCACGGCTCGATCGCTTGCCCGAACTGATCGATACCGGAAAAGACCAGCCGCTGTTGCCGGGTTTTGACATCTATATCGGTGCGTTTCGCGCCGACAATCTGGCGCTGGGAGAGGCCATCACCGGCTCCGAGCAAACTGCCAACCTGTCGGGTTCGGCCGATATCCGGGCGGGCCGCGCGATGGTGCATCTCGATGCGGCAACGACCAGCAGCGGCGACAAGCTGTTTCTCGCCCTGAACGCGGAACCGGAGCGCCAGAAACTCGATATCGATGCCGAGATCATCGCCCCCGCCGGCGGCGTTCTGGCGGGAGCTCTCGGGCTGGAGCGCGATCTGGCCGTGACCGTCAAGGGGGACGGCAGCTGGCAGAAATGGGATGGCGAACTCAATGCGCTGGGTAACGGTGAACCTCTCGTGCAACTCGCGCTGGAGGCGAGGGAAGGACTGTTCGCCTATGATGGCAAACTGACCGGCTCGGTCATGCCCGCCGGTGTGGTGCAAAGGCTGGCATCGCCCGATCTGCTGCTCAAGGGTACCGCCCGCATCGAGAACCGGCTGGCGTCCATGGATCTGGAAGCGCGATCCGCTGCGCTGATATTCACGGCCGAGGGGGGTGTCGATCTCGGACGCAACAGCCTCGATGCGATGCGGGTGGAAACCCGGCTGATTGATCCGTCGGCGCTGGCTGCCAATATGAAGGCGCAGGATTTCGAACTGAAGGCGTTGCTCAACGGCAAATTTTCCGAACTGCGCTATCAATATCTGCTGACCGCTCCGCAACTGGCCTTTGGCAAGACCCTGCTGACCAGTGTCCGCGGAGAGGGCGAGGGACAGCGCGATGCCGGCGGCTGGGACATCCCGGTCGAGCTTTCAGTCGGCACGGTGATCGGCAACGGCGACTTGGCCAAGCAATTGCTTTCCGGGTTTACCGCTGACGCCCTGCTGCGTTTCGAAAAGGACCGGCTGTTCGCCGCGCGCGCGCGTATCGCGACCAATGCGGCAAGCGGTACGATGGACTTTGCCCTGACTCCCTCGACCGGCGACTTTGCCGTCAACATTGCGGCCACCGCCCCGGCCTTTGCGGTGCCGGGTGTCGGGCTCGCCGATATCATTGCCGATATCGATCTGGGACCGGCCACTTCCGGTGTCGCGCTCGACGGCCAGATCAATGCCCGTTTGCGGCGCTTCGACATTGGCTTCCTGCGCGAACTGGCGGGCGGCCTTCCGCAATTGCAAACCGGGCTGTCGCTGGGCCCGGACGGGTTTCTGCGCTTCACTAATCTCAATGTGAGGGCGCCGGCCTTGGCATTCAGAGGCTCCGGCAAGCAGACCGGGGCAGCGACCTTCTCCTTTCAGGGAACGGGCACCCAGAACAGCTATGGCCGCTTTGACCTCCGGCTCGACGGGCCGCTCGACCGGCCCAAAATTGCTCTTCTGCTCGACAGCCCGCTGCCCGCCGCCGGTCTCTCGGCGGTGCGCCTGAACCTCGATCCGGTGAAGAACGGATTTGCCTATACTGCCGTCGGTGGATCGACCCTCGGCCCGTTCACCAGCGACGGCACGATCGTGACCGCGGCGGGTCAGGATGCCGCCGTGCGCGTCGACCGCCTGCTGGTGTCCGACACGCTCGCCACCGGCACCATCCGCACCACCGCCAATGGTCTCGCCGGGACCCTCGCCGTCAGCGGCGGCGGGGTGAACGGCGATGTGCTGTTCATACCCGGTGACGGGCGGCAGGTGATCCGCGCCAATCTCAAGGCGGAAAATGCCCGCTTCGAAGGCAACCCGCCGATTTCGATCCGCACCGCAGTGCTGGATGCCGATATCATCCTGATCGACGGCCAGTCCAATATCGATGCGACGCTGCGGGCGCAGGGCATCAGCCGCGGCGAACTGATCGTCGGCCGGATCGCGGGCAATGCCAAGCTGACCAACGGGACCGGCACGGCAACCTTTGCCGTGGCCGGTACCCGGGGCAGCACCTTCGAATTCCAGGCGAAAGCCGACATCAGTCCCGATCTCTACCGGATTACCGGAGCCGGAGAGTTTGAAGGCCGCAATCTTCGCCTGTCGCGGGCGCTTGAACTGCGGCGGGTGAGCGATGGCTGGGCCGCGTCTCCGACCACGATCAGCTATGGCAGCGGCAGCGTCCGCCTGTCCGGCCGCTGGGGAAGCGGGACGTCGCGGCTTGATCTGGCGATGGCAAAAATGCCGTTGTCGCTGATCGATATCGCCTATCCGGATCTCGGGCTGGGCGGCACCGTCAACGGCACCGTCAAGCTCAGCCAGTCGGGATCACAGATGCCGGTCGGCGATGCCAGATTGACGGTGCGGGGACTGACCCGGTCCGGGCTGATCCTGACCTCTGCTCCCGTTGATCTCGGTCTCAACGTCGCCATTTCCCGCCGCAACGCGGCGGCGCGCGGGATCATAAAAGCGCCGGGCGGCAAAACCATTGGCCGTTTCCAGGGACGGGTGACCGGCCTCGGTGGCGGTCGCTGGCAGGAAGAGCTGATGCGCCGGCCGCTGTTCGCGCAGGCCCGGTTCGCCGGCGGCGCCGAGAGCCTCTGGCGTCTCACCGGCGTCGAAACCTTCGACCTGACCGGACCGGTGGCGGCCAGCGCCGATATCACCGGCAGCCTAGCCAATCCCGAAATCAAGGGGCAGGTCAGCACCAGCAACGCCCGCCTGGAAAGCCCGCTGACCGGCACCGTGGTCTCCGATATCAAGACGGTGGGGCAGTTTGACGGCTCGCGTCTGGTGCTGCCAAAGCTTACCGGCACGACGCTCGGCGGCGGCACGCTCTCCGGCAGCGGCAGTTTCAATTTTGCCGTCGCCCCCGGGGAAGGGATCGGCATCGAGATGGACATCAATGCCCGGCAGGCGGCGCTGATCGCCCGCGACGATTTTGCCGCCACCGTCACCGGACCAATCAAGATTCGCAGCTCGCCGGAGGGCGGCCTGATCTCGGGCGACGTGACGCTCAACCGCAGCTTCTTCCGCTTCGGCCAGGCCAGCGCCACCGCCAGTCTGCCCGATATCAAGACCCGCGAGATCAACCGCCGGGCGGACGAACGGCCGGTGCGGATTCGTGACCGGCCCTGGCGCTTCGCGCTGACCGCGGACGCCCCCAATCGCCTGCGGGTCGAAGGCCTGGGACTCGACAGCGAATGGCGCGCCAATCTCCGGATTTCCGGACCGGTCGACAATTTCGCGATGATCGGCACCGCCAATCTGCTGCGCGGCAATTATACCTTCGCCGGCCGGCGTTTCCGGCTGGAACGAGGGCGGATCCGCTTCGTCGGCAATCAGCCGGTCAATCCGATCCTCGATATCGAGGCCGAGGCCAATCTGACCGGGCTCAACGCCACGATCAACGTGACCGGCACCGGCAACCAGCCCGAAATCGCCTTCACCAGCATCCCGGCGCTGCCGCAGGACGAGCTGCTCTCGCGGATATTGTTCGGTGCCTCGATCGCCAACCTGTCCGCGCCGGAAGCGGTCCAGCTGGCCGCAGCCGTGGCCTCGCTCAACAGCAGCGGCGGTGGCCTCGATCCGATCAACCAGCTGCGCAAGGCGGTCGGCCTCGACCGGCTCAGGATATTGCCGTCCGACACCGATGCCGGCTCCGGCACCTCGATCGCCGCCGGCAAATATATTACCCGCCGCATCTATGTCGAGCTGATCACCGACGGCAAGGGCTACAGCGCCACCCAGCTGGAATTCCAGATCACCCGCTGGCTGTCGCTCCTTTCCACCATCTCGACCCTCGGCCGGCAAAGCGCCAACGTGCGGGTGAGCAAGGATTATTGATCCTGGAGCGATGCCGCTGTTTGATCTTGTCCGGAATCGGATGCGGCGACAAACCGTCCCCTTTTCCAGGCGAGACCCAGGCAGATCGCACTCGCCAGCAGCGACACGACCAGGCTTGCGAGCGATGATTCCGGCCCGAAACCGCCGCCGCTCAACACTATGTCGATACCCTCGACAGGCCGGGTCTGCAGGGGGCCGCCAGCAAATTCATCATATCCGGACACGGTAGCGCCGAACAGCCAGCCTTGCGCAAAATTCCAGCCGGCGTGCGCTCCGATCGACATCCAGACCCGGCCAGTCAGCATATATAGTCCGGCGCCAATTCCCTCTCCGGCGACCAGACACAGCGCCGAAAAGATCGTCGCGTCGGGATTGGGCAGGTGGAGTCCGCCGAACAGCAGGGCGGACAGGATCAAGGCCGGAAACACGCCCGCTGCGCGCCACAGCAGCCGGAAGATTATGATCCGCATCACCACCTCCTCGATCAACCCGGACTGCACCGCCTGCTTCAGTGGTTCGGCAATGCGGGTGATCGGAGCCGCGGTAAGGGTAACCCAGCCAAAGCCCCACATCAGGCCGACGACAATCGCGATCAGCAGCCCGCCCATCGCCAGGCCATTGGCGAGGTCGGGTATCATGCGGCGCAGATCCAGTTCGGAAACGGGCCGGCGCTCGGCCAAGCGGACCGCCAGGGCATAGGTGAGCAGCATCGCGGCCGATCCGGCGATCACCGCGATCAGACGCGCTCCGGACGGCGCCGCGCCGCGCGAGGTGAATGGTTCGCCGGACGCTGTGGCCGACAGCCACAAGCTGGCATCTGCTGCGAGATTGAACGCCAGAATGCACAAAATGGTCAGCACGGCGAGCCAGATCAGGGCACGCGCCCAGCGCCAGCGCCCCGCCGCCAGCCAACCCGCATCCCCCAATATTATTCCTGCAGCCATAATGTATGATCCTCCCGCGATTCGCGATAGGCTTACTGTATTGCGTATGCAACACAGTAAATGCGAAGCATTGCGAAACGCGAGAATGGCCCGCCTTTGCCGTTACCGGCCTGCCGCCATGCCGGTAACGGACCCGGCCACAAAAAGACCCGGAGCAATCGCTTGCCCCGGGCAGGTAATCGTCAATCTGACCAGAAGGATCAGCACGAATAATATATGTCCTACTTGCCCTCGGAGGTTGGTGGCTGCCCCTTCCTGAACTCATATTGGCGGTGCCATTCGTTGAGGTCCTGGACGTAGGTGGGAAAGGAGGTGCCAAAGGCGAAATCGCTATTGTCGCCGTACAAGATCAAAATCCCTTCCAGCGGCTCGCCGCCGTCATTGCGGATCACGTGCTTGGTAAATTGTGGCACATAAACAGCAACACCGGGCTCGACCGGAATAATACCGTCGTCCGATTCAAGCGTGCCGCGCCCGTGCGTCACGATGAACAGGTTCGGAGTCTGGCTGGCTTCCAGCTGTTCGTCGGCATTGGCTGCCTCATCCCGGTTGATGCTGAAATGCAGGACCCTGGCCGGTTTGACCATATGGATCGCGGTCGCCTGGACGCCGTGCGTCTGCAGCGCATTATTGCGTCCGAAACGGATCACCTCCGGCCGCCCCTTGGTAAAGAAATGCGCGAGCGCGATATATCGGTCGGCCTCATCGCCCGAGGTCGACTTGAAGCCCTCCATGTCGCGGGTCTCCACGCCGACCCGGTCGCTGCCAAAACTTTGCATCGCTGCGGTGCCCGCATTGACCTCGCCACCGGCGATTTTTTCCAGCACGTCGAGACTGGCGATTTCGAAATACCAGGTTGGTTCGGCAGGTGCACCACGTGACAGCACCACATCGTGCGGTCCGAATTCATGGTCGGTAAGCCGGCCGCGCCGGGAGGGCGTTTCTTTTCGCTCTACCGAAACAGTCCACCACTGATGACCAAGCTTGATTCCGAAACGGGCATCGAGCGCCATCGGATCATGCACATAATCATCGGCATAATCCCGCAGGATCACTTCGGCCCTTGCGATGTCGGCCTCGCTAAAAGAGGCCTGGCTTTCCACTTGGTTGTTCTGAGCCATTACTACTCCTGGTGTTGCCAGCGCTGCGAGGCTCGCCAGCATTATCATCTTTGCACGCATCATGCACTCCTTCCGTATTGGTGTAATACGGAGGCAATACACTCACAAGTTATATTAAGCAAGCGTTTAATTTAAGCGCTGGCAATCTCCTCCTTCCGCAAGGCGCGGGAAAGCATGGCGGCGAGCGTTTCGGTAAATTCTTCGAGATCTGGTGTGCTCATGGGGCGGTCGAGCGATCCTGCGACCTGTTCACGCATCCGGGTGGCGACGGTGTAGTGAATCAGCGGCCCGACAATCGCGAGGTGGACGATCTGCGGGTCCCAACCGCGCGCCTCGGCGTCAAGCGGCAGCGCATTAAGCACATCCTCCGTCAATGTCATGAAACTGCGCAGCGTGTTGGCGGTATTCGGGTTGAGCAGCCGCTCCGGGTCCATTTGCTCACGCAGAATCATCGGAGCGAGGTGATTCTGAGAGGCAATGGCATGCGAAAGAATGCGCACCAGATCGCGCTCCGGATAATCCGATCCGGCAAGATCACCGGCACGTGCCAGTCGCTGCGCCTCGGCCACGGCATCGCTCAGGATCTCGTCGTAAAGCCTGCCCTTTCCTTTGAAATGATACGACACGAGCGCCTGATTGCAGCCCGCACGCTCGGCAATGTCTCTTACCCCGGTGGCGCGAAAGCCCTGTGTCGCAAACAGCTCAGCCCCCGCCGCTTTGATCGCGGCGCGGGTGTCGAGCGAGCGTTGCTGCTTTCTTCGGGACTGGGTTTTCGCTGTCGTCATCCGTTAAACTTAAACGCATGTTCAAATTAGTCAAAAGCTGACTGAGACACCCCGATCGTCTCGTGACCAAAAAAGACCCGGAGCAATCGCTGGCCCCGGGCAGGTAATCGTCAATCTGACGGCAAGGATCGGCTCGGGTAGGGGAGCAATACCGGTGCTTCAACCTATCCGTTGCCCCCGCCGAAAGATTGTCTCGATGCTCGCCGATGGATAAATCGGACGGGGTGTGTGCTGGCATGGCCACTGGGTTTAAAAACGTACAGTCTCCGGCGACAACCAGCCGACGCCGCAAAACCGGCCTTTTCCTCATAATATTGCGGACCGTGAAACGAATTGATTTGGGTCAAAGTGGATTGCGCGAACATGTTATAAAACCCGTCCTCGAGTGAATAGCCGCCAAAGCGGGTAGCGAGAGGAAACAGGAAATGAACGGGCAGACTGGGACTATTGGCAATCATGTGGATGTGTTGATCGTGGGAGCCGGAATCTCGGGCATTGGTGCTGCCTATCATATGCAGGATCAATGTCCGGACAAAAGCTATCTGATCCTCGAGAAAATGGACAGTTTCGGCGGCACCTGGAAGACCCATACCTATCCCGGCATTCGTTCGGACAGCGATCTCTATACCTTTGGATATCGATTCAAGCCTTGGACGTCCGCGCCGATCGCCTCGGCCGAGGAAATCCTCAAATATATGGGCGACGTGATCGAAGAGAACCGGATTGACCGCCACATCCGCTACGGTCAGACGATCACCTATGCGAGCTGGTCGAGCGCGGATAATTTGTGGACGATTGATGCCGAAACTGCAGACGGCCAAAAGCAGCGCTATACGGCAAATTTCCTGTGGATGTGCCAGGGCTATTATAATCACGAAAAGGGCTACACGCCCGAGTGGGCGGGGATGGCGGATTATCGCGGTCAGATTATCCATCCGCAGACATGGCCCGAAGATGCTGATCTGAAAGACAAGAAGGTGCTGGTGATCGGGTCTGGTGCGACAGCTGCGACTCTGGTTCCCGCGATTGCAGACCAATGCGCGCATGTCACCTTGCTCCAGCGATCACCGACCTATTTCTGGCCGGCACAAAATGCCAACGAACTGGCCGATATCTTGCGTGAAATCGAGATCGACGAAGAGCTCATTCACGCCATCGTCCGCAAGAAAGCCCTGTTTGACCAGAAGGACATGATCCGGCGGTGCAATGAGGAACCGGAAGTGGTGAAAGCAGAGCTTTTGGCGCTGGCGCGGGAATTGCTTGGCCCCGATTTCGATATTGAGAAGCATTTCTCGCCAAAATACCGGCCTTGGCAACAGCGGCTGGCTTTCATTCCCGATGGCGACCTGTTCAAGGGTATCGCCACGGGTGCGGCGAGTGTTGTCACCGATGAAATTGACCGGTTCACGGAAAAAGGCGTTTTGCTCAAATCCGGTGACGAACTGGAAGCGGATATCATCATCACCGCCACCGGGTTCAACCTGTCGGTCCTTGGCGACATCCCGTTCGCGGTGGACGGCAAGCCGGTAAACTGGGCCGATACCATCACCTATCGCGGGATGATGTTTACCGACGTGCCCAATCTGGTCTGGGTATTCGGATATTTCCGGGCGAGCTGGACCTTGCGGGTTGATCTGCTCGGCGATTTTGTCTGCCGTCTGCTCAAGCATATGGAGGAAAAACATGCCAAAAGCGTCAAGGTGACGCTGCGCGAGGAAGACAGGGATATGGAAATTCGGCCATGGATTGACACGGACGACTTCAATCCGGGCTATCTGCAACGCGGCATGGCCAAAATGCCGCGCAGGGGTGACAAGGCGATATGGCAGCATACCCAGGATTACTGGCGCGAGAGCAAAGAGCTTCCGAAGGTTGATCTTGATGCGGAAGAATTTGTCTACGGCGGGATCGAAGCGGAAGTGGAATATGAGCAGGTGGAAGCAGCCGAATAGGGGTTGCGGCGGCAATCCCGCCGGCATCAACCAAAGGTGTGGGTACTCAAAACCCGCTTCGTGTCCCGCCCGCTTCGGTTTGGATGAACTGCCCCGATCTGTGCCCAACATCAAAAAACCCGGAGCAATCGCTTGCCCCGGGTTTTTGTTTGCAATCTGATCGAAAAGATCAGCTCGAATAATACATGTCGTACTCGACCGGGCTCGGCGTGGTTTCCCAGCGGCTGACTTCTTCCCATTTCAGTTCGGCATAAGCCTCGATCTGGTCTTTGGTGAACACGTCGCCCTTGAGCAGGAACTCGTGATCGGCTTCCAGCGCTTCCAGCGCCTCGCGCAGCGAACCGCAGACGGTTGGCACTTCGGCCAGTTCTGCCGGTGGCAGGTCATAGAGATTTTTGTCCATCGCCTCGCCGGGATGGATCTTGTTCTCGATGCCGTCGAGACCGGCCATCAGCAAGGCTGCCGATGACAGATAGGGGTTGGCAAGCGGATCGGGGAAGCGGAATTCGACGCGCTTCGCCTTGTCGCCGGCGCCGTAGGGAATACGGCAGGAGGCGGAACGGTTGCGGCTCGAATAGGCGAGCAATACCGGCGCCTCAAAACCCGGGACCAGACGCTTGTAGCTGTTGGTGGTCGGGTTGGAGAAGGCGTTGATCGCCTTGGCATGTTTGACGACACCGCCGATATAGTGGAGGCACATTTCCGACAGGCCGGCATATTCATTGCCGGCGAACAGCGGCTTGCCGTCTTTCCAGATCGACATATGAGTGTGCATGCCGCTGCCGTTATCGTCCTTGATCGGCTTCGGCATGAAGGTTGCGGTCTTGCCATAAGCATGGGCCACCTGCTGCACGACATATTTGTAGACCTGTACCCGGTCGGCGGTCTGGGTCAGCGTGCCGAAGGTGATGCCCAGCTCGTGCTGTGCGGAGGCTACTTCGTGATGATGCTTGTCCATCGGCAGGCCCATTTCCAGCATGGTGGCTACCATTTCACCGCGGATGTCCATGCAGCTGTCGACCGGAGCGACCGGGAAATAGCCGCCCTTGGCGCGCGGACGATGGCCCATGTTGCCGATATCATAGTCGCGACCGCTGTTGGTCGGCAGCTCGATATCGTCAATCTTGAAGCCCGAGCGGTCATAGCCGGTTTCGAACTTCACATCGTCGAACATGAAAAATTCCGGTTCCGGCCCGACAAAGACGGTGTCGCCGATGCCGGTCGATTTCAGATAGGCCTCGGCACGGACCGCGGTCGAGCGCGGATCGCGGTTATACAGCGAACCATCGCCGGGCTCGACGATATTGCAGACGAGGATCATCATCGGGGTGGCGGAAAACGGGTCGATATAGACCGCGTCCAGGTCCGGGCGCAGGATCATGTCGGATTCGTTGATCGCTTTCCAGCCCTCGATCGAGCTGCCGTCAAACATGAAGCCTTCTTCCAGCACATCTTCGTCGATGACTTCGGCGCACATCGACAGATGCTGCCATTTGCCGCGCGGATCGGTGAAGCGGACATCGACCCACTCGATCTCCTGTTCCTTGATCATCTTGATAATATCGGATGCTGAATTGGCCATTATTTATCCCTTGGTTTCTTGTGTGTTTGGATTGGTTGCGAAAAAAGATCAGATGGCGTCGTTGTCGCGCTCGCCGGTGCGGATACGCAGCGCGGACTCGACCGGAATGACGAAAATCTTGCCGTCGCCGATGCGCCCGGTCTGGGCGGCGGCGGAGATTGCCTCGACGGTGCGGTCGGCGAGACTGTCCTCGACCACCACTTCAAGCTTCACCTTGGGGAGAAAGTCGACGACATATTCGGCACCGCGGTACAGTTCGGTATGGCCTTTCTGCCGGCCAAAGCCTTTCGCCTCGGTCACGGTGATCCCGGACACGCCGACTTCGTGCAGCGCTTCCTTCACTTCGTCCAGCTTGAAAGGCTTGATTATCGCTTCGATCTTTTTCATTTTATACGTCCCCGTGTACCTCTCCCTCGGCCCTGTCTTTCGTGCAACAAAAGCGGGCCTCAGGCGGGCACAATTGCCCGATACCATTCAATTACCATGCCAGAATCGATTCGCGAACAGAATCACCGGAATGCTTGCCTGCATTGCTAATCGCTAATCGACCGGCTGACAATGGCGCTCAAAAAACAGGCATTTGCGCGGGCAAATGACCATAATTTGGGCAGCAATCGGGCGTCCGAACGCCCCGCCGGAGTCAGCGCGGTGTCGGCGCTGTCATCTCGGGCAGGTGCTGCTTGGTCCAGTTCGACCGGTTGACGACATAATGGCGGATATTCTCCACCTGCGCCGGGCTCAGCTGCGAGGCAAAGCCGACCATGCCATGCTGTTTCAGCGCGCCGCCGGTGACGATCGATGCCCAGGCATCGGTGTCGCCGAGCACGCCGCTGACTCTCAGGTCCGGTGTGAAGCCGTTGCCGATCGCGCTGTCGCCGTGACAGACGATGCAGTTGCGGCCGTAGAGGCCCTTGCCGGCGGCGATCTGCTCCGGCGTGCCGGTCTGCACCGGCGGATCCCAGACCACTTCACCCTTGTCGGGCAGCGGCGGCAGACTGGTCTTGCCGCCCAGTTTCAGCACCACCAGCCGCGGGATATTGGGCAGCTGCCGGGTCACCCCGCCGGCGACTCCGGCGACCAGCGGAAAGGCGCCGCCCTTGCTGGTCATGAAGGCAATATATTGCTCGCCGTCGACCAGATAGGTGGAGGGCGCGCTGACGATCCCCGACTGCATCGGCAGGCTCAGCAATTCCGTGCCCTTGTCCGCGGCATAGGCCTTGAACAGGCCGGTGCTGGTGCCCTGGAACACGAGATTGCCGGCGGTGGTCATCGTGCCGCCGTTCCAGGCCGCCGGATAGTCCACGCCCCATTCGACCTTGCCGGTCTTCGGGTTGAACGCGACCAGCCGGCCGGTGGTGGCGGCAATCGCCGCCTTGTAGACATCCTTGTCATCGGGCAGCTGGGCAATCGACCAGCCGACCCCGACGTTGAAGCCCAGCCGTTCACGCTTCTTGTCGATATCGCTGACCGGCACTTCATAGCCCTGCGGAATCTGCTGCGCCGGAATATAGACCAGCCCGGTGTTGGGATTGTAGCTCATCGGGTGCCAGTTGTGCGCACCCAGCGCGCCGGGAATGGCAATGAACGGTTCGCCGGTCTTGTAGAATCGCGCTTCCGGAGTCTCGATCGGCCGCCCGGTTTCCAGGTCATAGCCGGTCGCCCAGTTGATTCCCTCGACAAAGGGGTCGGCGCTGATCAGCGTCCCGTCGAGCCGGTCGATAACAAAGAAAAAGCCGTTCTTCGGCGCGTGGTAGAGCACCTTGCGCATCTTGCCGTCGATCGGCATCTCGGCCTGGATGATATGCTGGGTCGCGGTATAGTCCCAGGTCTCGGCCGGGGTTTCCTGGTAATGCCAGAGATATTTGCCGGTATCCGGATCGACCGCGACGATCGAGGACAGGAACAGATTGTCGCCTTCCCCGCCCGAGCGCAGCCCGTGGTTCCACGGATTGCCGTTGCCGACACCGAAGTAAAGCTGGTCGAGTTCCTCGTCATAGACGATGCTGTCCCAGACCGTGCCGCCGCCGCCGGATTCGCGCCAGTTGCCTTCTCCCCAGGTTGCGTTGGCCGCTTTCGCGAAAATCTCGTCGCTGGCCGCGCCGTCCGGCTTTCCTTCCGGATTGGGCACGGTGTAGAAACGCCACTTCAGATTGCCGTCGCGGACATTATAGGCGCTGACATAGCCGCGCACGCCGAATTCGGCGCCGCCATTGCCGATGATCACCATATTCTTGACCACCCGCGGTGCGCCGGTGATCGTATAGGGCTTGCTGTTGTCGGTGGTCTGGGTTTCCCACAGGCGCGCGCCGGTATTGGCGTCGAGCGCGATCAGCCGGCCGTCGATCGTGCCGAAAAACAATTTGCCGCGGTTGATCGCGACGCCGCGGTTGACCACGTCGCAACAGGCGTCGACCGCCTTGGCGCCGTCGACCGCCGGATCATAGGACCATAATTCGTCGCCGGTCTTGGCATCATAGGCAAAGACCTTGGACCAGGCGGTGGAGATATAGAGCTTGCCGTCGACCTCGATCGGGGTCGCTTCCTGGCCGCGCGCGTCGGGCAGGTCCTTGAACCAGGCGATGCCGAGCTCGCTGACATTGCCGTCGTTGATCTGGGTGAGCGGGCTGAACCGCTGCTCCTTGGCATCAAAGCCGATATTGCTCCAGTCCCCCTCGACGACCGCATCGGTCGCTTCCGGCGCGCTGGTCTCGCTCTGGCAAGCCACCAGCAACAATGGCATCAATAACCAACCCAGTCTGCGCATCACCCGTCTCCCGATTCCGCCGGACGGTCAGCCGCCCGTGCAATTTAACTGACTAGCTAAACTCGATGCGAAAGGTCAAGGACTATAGCGGAGGGGGCAGGGGGAAAGATAGAAGCGCCAGCGGTGCGCCTGTCCAACCACGCCGGTCCGGCGGGCAGCACATCTCAGCGCGGCTTCTTGGCAATGGTCGCGTTGAAATCCGGGTCTTTCTTCGCCACCCAGTCGACAAATTTGCGCACCGCCGGATCGGCGAGCAGCCCCTCGACATCCATCCCGTGGCGCTGCAGCTCGCTGTTGCTGAACTGGGTGATCAGCATCTTCTGGCAGATCGCATGCATCGGCACAGTATCGCGCCCGCCCCGGCTTTTCGGCACCGGATGATGCCAGACGATGGTCTCCCCGGTCGGTCGCGCGCACAGCCAGCAATCCGGCACCTCCACCGGAGCCTCTTCCGCGTCGGACTGCAGGTCCTGCCAGCCACCATGTTTAGAATGTTTGCGGGCCATGTTTTGGGGTCTCGGTTGGTGGGAGGTGAGGGGGTTGCCTAGCGGCGGGGGATGGTGATGGCCAGACAAAGCTGGCGGACGCGAAACCGCCCGGACCTCTTTACAATCCCGTCCTACACCAATAGTATGACGGTTCCACCGCAAGGAGTCACCAATGGCCACCGTCCGCAAAACTATCACGCTCAGCGAGGGCCAGGACGCCTGGATCAAATCCCAAATCGCCCGCGGCGAATTTACCAATGACAGCGAATATATCCGCGATCTGGTCAAGCGCGACCAGTCGCAACAGGACCGGCTGGCGACGTTGCGCGAGGCGATAGCCGAAGGGCTGGACAGCGGTGCCAGCGACCAGTCACTGGACGACATCTGGCGCGCCGCCGAAGACCGCGCCGCCCATGGCTGAACTGCAGCTAAGCCGGCGCGCCGCAAATGATCTGGCCGAAATAGCCGATTACACCATTGCCGAATTCGGCATCGACCAGGCCCGGCTCTATCGCGACCAGCTTGACGCCTGCTTCCGCTCCCTGCTCGCCAACCCGCAGCTCGGTCGCAGCGCGGAGGAGGTGGCACCGGGATTGCGGCGCATCCGCCAGCAGGCGCATGTTGTCTTTTATACGGCTGAGCAGGATCAGATGCTTATCGTCCGCGTCCTGCATCACAGCATGGATTTTGAGCGGCATTTTTAGGACGACCGGGCGGTTGCACGTATAGCCGTAGATCAGCGGATGACATATATAGTAAGAAAAACTATAGTGATTTAGATGTTGTTGGGGTGGGGGCACGATGAATAAAAATGAATTAGTAGAAGCAGTGGTAGATGCCACCGATTTGTCGAAGGCAGATGCAGCAGCAGCTGTGGACGCGATAATTGATTCCATCGTAGGAACGCTGCGCAGAGGGGGCGAGGTTCGCCTAGTAGGCTTTGGTACATTTTCGGTAGCGAAACGAAAGCCTTCAATTGGCCGCAATCCTCGGACTGGTGCCCCTATTTCAATTGGAGAGTCTATCCGCCCGAAATTCAAAGCGGGTAAAGGCCTCAGGGACGCGGTGGATGATGATGGCTGGGGTGGGACTCGCCGGAGGTAATATGACTGAACTTACGCCAGCTCAACGTCGCGCCAAACTCCGCGACAATCAGGATTATTTTTCATCCAAAATTAGCGAGCTCGCTCGCTATATTGGTTTCGGTCTTGTTGCGGTCTCATTCGGGCTGCTCTCGTCGGATTCTATCTTCGCGAAAACGCTGGTCGCCGAGTCTACCAATCCGCTTATTTGGGCAGGATTACTGGGAGCAGTGACCGTATTGGCTGACTATGTGCATTTGTTATTGGGTTGGCTGTCAAACAGTCAAGCAGCCAATAATAAATCAGGTGATTTCAAGCTTGCAGGTATCGGGAAGCTGTTCCGGTTTTTGCAAGACCGGATATTTTTTTACCTCAAGCAACTGGCTCCGTTAGGTGGAGCAATCCTGCTCGTGATCGCTATTACTAAAGTGGTGTCAGGCGGCCATGTTTGATTACAGTGGCAGCACTTCTTTTGCCGAGGTACTAAAAAAGTTATAAATCACTGGCATCGTTCCTCCTTGGCACCGTAATTTCCATAGGACAAGTGGCAGCTAGTGAACACACTGGATGGGTTGCGGTGACGATGCCCTTTTACTTCGCTTCTGAATATTGGCAAGAAATGCACTGTCACCGTAATTCCAAGAAATGCACTGTCACCGTAATTCCAGATCGTTAAGCAATGCTACAAAGCAGCAATCTAAGGTCAATTTCATGACGGAGAAGGTCAGCGTATCATGGTCGCTCGAAAAGGTTCTGATGGAGCTGCAGTTGTTGTCCTTAATGCTGCATAACACCGTTTCAGCACTTAGGATTTTGGGCGGAAATCAAGCTGCGTCAGTTACCTTTAACAAAGGGGCCGATGACGAAGGATTCTGGGAAATGTATTCCCAAATCAGATCGAGCGGCGTGCCTACTGCATCATTTGCACCGGTGATTGACGCTCATCGAATTCTACTGGCGACGGACAAACAGGTTTTCAATAGCTACAAACGTCGCAAACCCAAATCCCCCCTCAATAAGGCGGACAATCCAGCCCCTTCGGGCTCTTCGTAAAAATCTCGCAGCCGTCCTCGGTAATCCCGATACTATGCTCGAACTGCGCTGTCAGCGACCGGTCGCGGGTCACCGCGGTCCAGCCGTCATCCAGCATCTTGCAGGCATATTTGCCGATATTGATCATCGGCTCGATGGTGAAGAACATGCCTGGGCGCAGTTCCGGGCCGGTGCCGGGGCGGCCGGCGTGGACCACTTCGGGGGCGTCGTGGAACATCTGGCCGAGGCCGTGGCCGCAGAAATCGCGGACCACCGAATAGCGGTTGGCTTCGGCGTGGCTCTGGATCGCGTGCGCGACATCGCCCATCCGGTTGCCCGGCTTCGCCTGCTCGATGCCCAGCATCAAACATTCATAGGTGACCTGGACCAGCTTGCTCGCCTTGATCGGCGTCTTGCCGACCAGATACATGCGGCTGGTGTCGCCGTGCCAGCCGTCGACGATCACGGTCACGTCGATATTGACGATATCGCCCTCGGCCAGCTTCTTGTCGCCGGGGATGCCGTGGCAGACGACATGGTTGATCGAGGTGCAGCAGCTGTGGGTGAAACCCCGATAGCCGAGCGTCGCGGGGACCGCGCCGGCGGCGAACGCCTGCTGCCGGACCATATCGTCGAGCGCGCCGGTGGTCACGCCGGGCACGACATGGGGCACAAGGCTGTCGAGGATGTCGGCGGCCAGCCGGCCGGCCTTGCGCATGCCCTCGAACGCCTCGGGTCCGTGCAGCTTGATCGCGCCGGTGCGCGCGTTGGGGGTGGTGTCTTCTACGGTCATATAGTCTGTCATGCGGCCTATATAGCGATAGATTTGCGAACATGCGAGACCTGCCGTGCCCCTGTTTTCAGATATTTAACACAAATCGGCTAGACTGCGCCCTTTGAGGTTTCGAGCGGACAGATGCGGGCAAAACTGAAAATAGTACTGATATCGGGGGCGCTGCTGCTGGGTTCGGCCGAGATGGTGGCGCGCCTGGAATCGCTGGTCGCGCCGCAATGGCAGCTGCTCGGGCTGGCCGCGTACAGCATGCTGCTCGGCCTCTGCCTGGTCGGCATGTTCGCCGCCGCCTTCATCCCGGTGGCCCCGGTGCGCTGGGCCTTCGCGCTGTTCATCGCGCTGGCCGGGGTCATCGTCGAAACCTACCAGAGCTCGGTCGAGGACCATATGCCCTATGACGCGTTCATCAGCATGATCAACGCGTCGGGTTCGCTGCACGAGGCCTGGGGCCAATATGCCGGGGCGATGCTGATCGGCGGGGCGCAGGCGGCGTTGCTGTTGCTCGGCATCGGCCTCAGCACCCACCGGGTCGGCCGGGCGCACAGCAGGAAGCTGATCGCATCGCCGCTGCTGATCCTGCTGGCGCTCGCCGGCATCCTGTTCGTCCGCGGCGGCGACGGCGCGCGCGGGCTGCCGTCCGGCTATACCGGCGCCGCCTACACCCTGCTCTACGGCTACGAGCGCGCCACCGAAGTGATCCAGCCGCGCCAGCCGGTGACATTGCCCGTCATCCGGCCGCCGCGCGGTGACGGCGATATCGTGATGCTGATCGACGAGAGCATCTCCGGCCAGTATCTCGACATCAACAGCAGCCGCGGCATCTACAGCGGCCTGAAGGCCCCGGGAAAGGGCGTCGCCACGCATAATTTCGGGCTCGCCGCGTCGATCGCCCATTGCAGCGCCGCGGTCAATTACACGCTGCGCCACGGCGGCACCCGCGACGACTATATCCGGATCAACGACTCGATGCCGTCGATCTGGGCCTATGCCAAAAGGGCCGGGCTGGAGACGGTCTATATCGACGTGCCGCGGACCAGGCGGATCTTCAACAACCGGATGGACGAGTCCGAGCTGAAGGATATCGACCAGTGGATCGAGTTTGACGACGTCCCGGTCCAGCGCCGCGACCATGCCGCCGCCGATGCGCTCGCCGGCCTGCTCAACGACGGCAAAAGACAGTTCATCTATCTGCAGAAGATCGGTGCGCATTTCCCGATCCACGACAAATATCCCGACGACTATATGCGCTTCAAGCCGGCGCTGCCCCGCGGCGCGTTTCTCGACATCACCGATACCGGCGACCGCACCGGCTTTTCCGGTTCGCGGGAAAGCTGGGTCAGCTACCGCAACAGCTATCGCAACACGCTGCTGTGGAACGTCGGCGCCTTTTTCGACCGGCTGCTGGGCCAGGCCGATCTCGGCAATTCGACGATCATCTACACCGCCGACCACGGCCAGAACCTGCACGAGCGCGGCGGCACCGGCGTGATCACCCATTGCTCGCCCGACCCGAAGCCGGAGGAGGGGCTGGTGCCGCTGGTCGTGCTCGACACCGCGCAATCCGCCGGCCGGCCCGGCGCGATCGACTGGGACGCCGCCGCCGTGACGGGCCGCAACCGCTCCAGCCATTTCCAGATCTTCCCGACCGTGCTCGCGCTGATGGGCTATGATGCAAAGGCGGTGCAGAGCCTCTACGGCGACGATCTCACGACCCGCAACCGCGCGCCCTTCGCCTTCAACTACCGGTTCAACGCCCGCCTCGGCCGCTCGCCGAGCTGGAAGACGATCGACCTCGCCCATATCGCCTGGCCGCCCGAGGACGATTTCCGCCCGGTCCCCGGCGCGACCCGCGGCCAGGCCGTCGCCGCCCGCCCGCCCGCGCGCTCCCTCGCGCGCGCCGGTACGCCCCCCGGCACCAAATAACATATTCCCAAAGCGCGTCGCATCGCTCTATACAGCCGCCATGAATGATCAAAAAATCTGGACCGCCGCCCTCATCGTGATCGGCGACGAAATCCTCTCCGGCCGCACCCAGGACAAGAATATCGCGCAGGTCGCCGCCTGGCTCAACGTGCAGGGCATCCGCCTGGCCGAGGTCCGCGTCGTCGCCGACGACATGGATCTGATCGCCGAGGCGGTCAACATCCTGCGCGCCCGCAACGACTATCTGTTCACCACCGGCGGCATCGGCCCGACCCACGACGATATCACCGTCGACGCGGTCGCCGCCGCGCTCGGCCTCGCCGTCACCATCCATCCCGAGGCCCGCGCCATTCTCGAGCAATATTATGCCACCCGCGGCGGCCTCAACGAGGGCCGCCTGCGCATGGCCCGGGTGCCCGACGGCGCCGAGCTGATCGCCAACCGCATGTCCGGCGCGCCCGGCATCCGGATCGAGAATATCTACATGATGGCCGGCGTCCCGCATATCACCGCCGGCATGCTCGACGCGCTCACCGGCACGCTCGAGGGCGGCGCGCCGCTGCTCTCCGCCACGCTCGGCGCCTGGGCTCCGGAAAGCGAGATTGCCAGCATTCTCCGCGACACCGAAAAGGCCCACGACAGCTGCGTCATCGGCAGCTATCCGTTCTTCCGCAACGGCACCGTCGGCGCCAATTTCGTCGTCCGCTCGACCGAGCCGCACGAGCTCGAAACCTGCCGCGCCGCGCTCAAGGCCGCGCTCGAGGAAGCCGGCTACGCGGTCACCGACGGCGGCATTTAGGCGGGGGCGGGCGAAACTGTTCGCTGCCGAGGGGTAGCGCCCGGAACAGTCCTGTCCGATCGTCTCGACCCCGCCCTGCGGCGGGGCACATAAAGGGTCAGGCACAGGGTGCCAACGGCACTCAGGACCCCCCCCGTCATTCCCCCTCCAGCTCCGCCGCCCGCGCCTCGGCCGCCCGGATCCGCGCCTCCGCCGCGCGCAGCCGTTCGTCCTCGGCCGCGCGCTTCCTGGTGTCCCGCGCCAGCAGCTTCGTCCGCATGTCGTCCAGCTTGGCATCGAGCGAGGCCCGCACCGCCGCGGCCTCTTCTTCCAGCGTCACCTTGTTGCCCTCCTCGTCAAAGCGCAGCCCGTCCTGCCATTCCTCCCAGGTGATCACCTGGTCCGCCGTCCGCGACCCGATCCGCCCGCCGAGATCGCCGCGCTTGATCAGCAGCGCCATTATCGAGTCCGACGGCGCCACCCGCCGCTCGACCTCCTCGCCGCCGCGATAGATGATCGTCTCCTTGCCGACCACCGCGTGCTGGTGCGCCACCGCGACCAGCCCGCGCTGCCCGGTCTCCAGCGCCTCGTCCCACAGCGCCGCCATCTCCGGATCGCGCCGCCGCAGCCGGTAGGCCGAGGTGCCCGAAACCCCCGCCACCCGGCAGGCATCGGTCACGCAGCCGCTCTCGCGCAGCACCGCCAGAAACGTCTTGCGCCGCGCTTCGGTCCAGCCGTCATGCCGGGGTTTGCGGGGTTTCCGGGGTTTCCGGGGAGGTTTCGTCGGGGGTGTTTGCAACGGAACCAGATCCGTTCGCCCTGAGCTTGTCGAGCCGGAGGCCACCGCAGGTGAACGGCTTCTCTCGTCTGCAAGGCGTCCTTCGACAGGCTCGGGACGAACGGCCTCGCCACCATATGCTTTCTTGCCAGCCATGGTGAATCCATAACAAAATCCCCTGTCTGTAGGAAAGACTGTTGGATCTCCCCGCTGGACGCGACGCGGCCCCAATGCCATAACCCGCCGATGTGCAACCACTATCGCAATATCCCCGGCGCGCTGCACAGCATCGAGAGCTGGGCGGATTATGTCAGCCATTTCCGGCTCGATGACGCGGCAGAGGATGTCTGGCCCGGGCGACAGGGCGCGATCGTGCGCGTGGTCGACGGCGCGAAAGTCGCCGAGACCATGCACTGGGGCTTCCCGTGGGTGGGCAAGGGCAAGCGCCCCGGCACCACCAGAAAGATGAACACCACCAATGTCCGCAACCTGCAAAGCCCGCTCTACCGCAATATCATCAACAAGGCCGAGCATCGCTGCCTGGTCCCCTTTCACCGGTTTGCCGAGCCCAAGCCGGGCGCCGGCCGGGAGGAAGTCTGGTTTGCCGTCAACGACCAGCCCGTGTCCTGCTTCGCCGGTATCTGGCGCCAGCAGGAGGAGGGCTATTGCTACGCCTTTCTGACCTGTGAGCCCAATCCGGTGGTGAAACCGATCCACCCAAAGGCGATGCCGGTGATCCTGCAGCCGGAAGATTACGACCGCTGGCTATCCGGCGATGATGCGGCGGCGCTGCAAGCGCCGTTTCCGTCGCAGCTGATGGCGGTGGTGGGGTAGGGGGGCGTTGATTGTTCACCTGCAAAATTGTTCCCTGCCGAAGGGCAGGGCCCAGACGATCGTGCAGGACAATTCTGGACCCCGCCCTACGGCGGGGCACACAACAGGAAGGGCAGGGAGCGTCCCCACCACCGTTCGTGTCGAGCGAAGTCGAGACACCTGTCAAAGCGCGAACACTCCGTCATCCCAGCCCACCCCGTCATCCCAGCGAAAGCTGGGATCCCCATCGGCAAGCGGTACCGGTAATGGAATCGCGCAATTCCAGCCCCTCCTCTTGAGAGGAGGGGATTCAGGGGTGGTGGCGATGCGCCAGCATCGCTCGCGTCAGCGAAATTCGTCAACTCCACCATGACCGCAACTGCCAACACGCGGCTCTACCGCTGGAACCAAAATCTGCTAAAGGGTGAGTTGAAACGGCGGGGGATCTACTTATGCGGAGTTTGTTGAAAAGCTGGCGGAAACTGACGCTCAGGAGAATGAGCGCAATCGCTACGACAAGATTAGTAGGAGCGGATTTGCGACCGCGTTCGTTCTGCAATGCCTAAGGGTTTTCGGAGTGCAGTTCTTGCAGTTATTGGATTGGTTTCACTAGGATTAGCGGGAATGCTCACCATGGCATCACCAAATCCAATAGATCAACAGTACGCAACCACAGCACCCGCTGATAAGGCCACCCCAGAAACCGAAAGAATTCCGCACATTGATCAGTCTGCTGGGGAAATAGGTCAAACAACTTACACTAATGGCGATCCCTATCAGGACGAACGCAATGAGCGCGAGCGGCGGGATATTGTGGCCCAAGAGGAAATGGCCGATTGGGCCAAAGCCGCTTTCTGGGCGACTCTCGCCAGCGCGAGCATTGCAGGGCTGGCCCTTTTTGCGATTGGCGTTGATATTTATTTCGGCAGGAAACGCGCCCAAATCGATCAGCGACCTTGGCTCACCTTTAGGGCCGAATTGGAAAGGCCGGTTCAGTTGACCGAAGATGGTTTGAAATTCAGGTTCTATATAGTCGTCAAAAATGTCGGCTCCACTCCAGCGATCAACGCAACCTTGAAAGGAAAGATGTTCAATATGTTGAGGGGCGGGACAGCTGCCGAAGAATTTATTTCGGATTGTGTGAAGCAAGCCAAATCGAAGGATTCGGCGAAGTTCATTTTGGGTCCGAACGAAGAAGCCAAGAAATTCTATCAGATGAGCTTGTCTAAAAATGATTTTGGGGTGCTCGCAGGACGAAAAGACCAAAGCACTTACCCGATGGCCGTTTTCAGCGTTTGCTATAGCGCTGCAAGTGACTCCAAACTTTTGGCTCATACCGCCAAGGGGTTCCTTTATCACCTCGACGATTGGGTTAGCGGACAGATGAAATTCGGGTCCATTGAGATCGAAGAACTCGGTGGTGGCGAAGCCTACAATATCGGCCTTGCAACCTGACAGTATGCTTATAGCAACGACGTACATTAGAAACAGCCTAATCACGGAGACTTCTCCCCGTTATCCGGTCTTCCTGTAACTCTTACCTGATGTGGCTATTTAGTGCACTGTCACCGTAATTCGATTAGGGGTTTTATGCATAAAGTAAGGTATCGCCGTAGTTCCGTAATCCTATTTCGAAGGTGGTCTGTTTTTACGTCTTATGTGGGTGACAACAGCGACCGCATCCAAATTGTTTCGTCCGCTTGGAGATAGATAGTCTTTCGCAGCCATTCCGCCATTTCCCGAGGGAATGAATCGGCTCACTTCTACAGATGACAATTCAAATATTGATTTAGGATCAAGTTCTTGGGTGTCACGATTCAAAGACAGATTTACGTTGGCGCGCTTAACCACCTTCTCTGCGGATTCCAATAAAGTTGTCCAAGATGTTCGTATAATTCGACCGTTACTACTCGCGTCTGGGCCCACAATAGAAGGTCTAATTAGTTGTAGTAATTCTTCTCCTTCTTGATCAGATATGGTCACTTTAGAATGACCATTATCCTCTCTTACATATCGGAATAGATTTGATATCAAGTTCGCGGCAATTTTATAAACGACGTTCTTTTGAGAAATTTCTTCGGGTCGAAAATTGAATATTCCACCGGGAACAATGAGCATTATTAAGCATGCACATGATAGAGCAGGTGCTACCTTCAATAATCCAACCGCGTGTTCAAGTCGCTCTGGTTGGGTTCCAAACCTATCTGAGAATACTGAAATTATCGGAAGCCAAACATCATTTTCAAGTTTTGAATATTCAATATTCAATTTGTCTAACCGTTCGGCAAGGAAGATAAGGTAGCTGGGATTCAAGACCACATTTTGAGCTGGAATTGTAACTGCCCAGCTTTCAAAATCTACCTCATCAGGGAATTCGCGTAAAAACTCCTGCACCCCGTCATTGAGCACCTTTGAGTAAATTGTATGGTCAGAAGCTGAGGGAACATTTGCAATCACATGTTGAGAAACGAGAAACTCACAGAATGAGCGATGCACAAAGAAATATGTGTTGCCCGCTTTCCTCTCCACAAATGATCCAATCAAAAGTTCTCTCAGCACAGCGTCTTGATCTTCTGATTCCGAACAAAAATCGTCATAAATTCTAAGTGGGATAGCCGAAGGCTGGAACGAGATTGACCCATCTTTTTCGCTCCAAAGCCAGAAGCTGAGCCTTCGTAAAAATTTTAGACGGTCTTCTTCAGAGATATTTCTTCTGGAAGTTTTTTGTACCTCTCGCTCGATTAGGTGAGAGAAAAAGGCTTGATACAATTCCCATCTATTTCGATGACGAATAATCCCATCTAAACTTATCTTGGATAATGATGCTATCTCAACCAAGATTTTTGAATGGACAGGCTTAGCAAAAAGATCAATAGATTGCAGCGCTATGTCTTTAATTAGTTCAACTCTTTCCCGTATCTTATCTTCACTGATGTTGTTCTTCTGCGATAGGTAGCTTGAGTAGTTCGTTATAAAATCAGCAACTTTTGTTTTGTCAAAATCATCGACTTCGATTTCGAAAAATTTCGGCCACCCGCTGATCGCTAACAACTGTTTTCCTAACTGTCGCTGCCCTTTCAATATGTGAAGTCTTTCACCGTCAGACAAAAACGCTGTTGGTCTTCCCAGCAATATCACTCTCGCGTTATCAGAAACCAAGGTGTTCAACTGGCTTATTTCATATTTGAAATCTTCCCACGACATCGCGAATTTCATTTCGTCAAAACCGTCCAAAATTATCAAAAGACGACCATTGTTGTTCATTTTCATGAAATTGTCGAAGCTGTATCCCTTAGTCGGGATTTGACTTGTAAAAATTGTACCAAGTAATCCGTCAAGGCTTGAAGACCGTGAAATATCTCCCAATTTTATGAGAACAGGCCTGCGCTCGGTTGGATTTTCGATGCAAAGGTTTGACTGCTCCATGAAAAGCATTTGCGCGAAAGAGCTTTTTCCCGCGCCATACCCGCCCAGAATTGCAAAGGGCGGTTGTGCGCCTTCTTGGTCAATCCACTTTCTCGTGTAGCTCATTAGGTCTATTCGGTTTGTTTTGAGTTTTCCCTTGTCGGATGTATAAAATCTTGCGCTAGGCGGTAAGAAATAATTGTTTAGTCCAGTTTTTTTTATATTGTCATTTTGTATTTCAACATAAGACAATAGGTTGAATAACTCGTTCTCTAGTGACCAAATATCTGAATGGAACACCGACGGATTTCCGTCTACTATTGTACCCGCGCTTGACGACAGGCCATGCCGCGTAATTATTAATAATTTACTTCCAATGTTTTTATGAAGTAAAGATGAATAATCAGATAGTATATTTGAAACTTGGTTTCTGTTCAATGGCTTTGAATAGTCTTTGCACTCGCAAAATACATTTGTTTGCTTGCCATATATTGTTTCATCATATTTTATATCAACTTTTTTACCATCTATCATCGGCTCAACGCTGACATTTTTATAATGCAACTCTAATAAATTTGCAGCCTGATCTCTTAATGGGCTTCCAGACAAGTTCTGATCAGATATTTTCTCGAAGTGTGCCATTTTGCTCTCGATGTTTTCTTACACATGATTGTCGCATGTCGAGCGACTGTCAACGCAGGAAAATTACAATCTTTTCCTAATTCGGCTAGGCTTGCTTCGCCCTTATCGAACTGATTCATCAATCTCCCCCACACCCACTAGTTGCCTCTCCCACCCCCCTGCGCTAAAGCGCTCCCGAACAACCGAATCCCACCTCCGCCACGGCCCCAACCGGCCAGGCTCTCCCCGCCGCGTGGGTTTCGAAAAACATCAACGAAAGGCCACACTCCACCATGACCACCACCGGCAAAGACACCCTCGGCACCCGCTCGACGCTCACCGTCAACGGCACCGATTATGCTTATTATTCTCTCGCGAAAGCGGCGGAGAAGCTCGGCAATATCGACAAGCTGCCCTACACGCTGAAGGTGCTGCTGGAAAATATGCTGCGGTTCGAGGACGGCGGCTTTACCGTCGATGCCAGGGATGCGCAGGCGGTGGTCGACTGGCAGAAGGAAGCGAAGAGCGCGGCGGAGATTCAATATCGCCCGGCCCGCGTGCTGATGCAGGATTTTACCGGCGTGCCGGCGGTGGTCGATCTCGCGGCGATGCGCGACGGGATTACCGCGCTCGGCGGCAATGCCGAGCAGATCAACCCGCAGGTGCCGGTGCACCTCGTCATCGACCACTCGGTGATGGTCGACGAGTTCGGCACGCCGCAGGCGTTCGAACATAATGTCGAGCTGGAATATCAGCGCAACATGGAGCGCTACGAATTTCTGAAATGGGGTTCGAAGGCGTTTGACAATTTCTCCGTGGTGCCCCCCGGCACCGGCATCTGCCACCAGGTCAATCTGGAAAATATTGCCAAGGCCGTCTGGTCTTCGGCGGACGAAAGCGGCGCGATGGTCGCCTATCCCGACACCTGCGTCGGCACCGACAGCCACACGACGATGATCAACGGTCTCGGCGTGCTCGGCTGGGGCGTGGGCGGGATCGAGGCGGAAGCCGCGATGCTCGGCCAGCCGGTGTCGATGCTGATTCCGCCGGTGGTCGGCTTCAAGCTGACCGGCAAGCTCGCCGAGGGCATCACCGCCACCGATCTGGTGCTGACCTGCGTGCAGATGCTGCGCCATGTCGGCGTGGTCGGCGCCTTTGTCGAATTTTACGGACCGGGGCTGAAAGAGCTTTCGCTCGCCGATCGCGCGACGATCGCCAATATGGCGCCGGAATATGGCGCGACCTGCGGCTATTTCCCGATCGACGAAAAGACGCTGGAATATCTCGAGCTCACCGGCCGCAGCGCCCAGGACATCGCGCTGACCGAAGCTTACGCGCGGGAGCAGGGCTTCTGGCGCTATGACGAGACCACCAAGGACGCGATCTACACCAAGACGCTGGAGCTTGACATCGGCACCGTGGTGCCGTCGCTGTCGGGGCCGAAACTGCCGCAGCAGCGCGTATCGATGGCCGATCTCGACGAGGGCTTCAACCGCGATCTCAAGGACGTGTTCGGGGTCGAGGACACCGGCGAGCGGGTCGTGGTCGAGGGCAGCCAGCACGGCTTTGCCCATGGCGATGTCGCGATTGCCGCGATCACCAGCTGCACCAACACCTCCAACCCCAATGTGCTGATCGCCGCCGGTCTGGTCGCGCGCAAGGCCCGCGAGCGCGGGTTGCAGCGCAAGCCGTGGGTCAAGTCTTCGCTGGCGCCGGGATCGCAGGTGGTCACCGACTATCTCGACAAGGCGGGGCTCAGCGCGGATCTCGACTATCTCGGTTTCAATCTGGTCGGCTATGGTTGCACCACCTGTATCGGCAACAGCGGGCCGTTGCCGGCGCCGATTTCCAAGGCGATCAACGACAATGATCTGGTCGCCGCCTCGGTGCTCTCGGGCAACCGCAATTTCGAAGGGCGCGTGTCGCAGGACGTGCGCGCCAACTATCTCGCGTCGCCGCCGCTGGTCGTCGCCTATGCGCTCAAGGGCACCGTGCGGCAGGACATGTACGAGACGCCGATCGGGCAGGGCAAGGACGGCGAGGACGTGTTCCTGAAGGATATCTGGCCGACCAACGCCGAGATCACCGACATGGTCAACAGCTTCGTCAACCGCGAGATGTTCGAGAGCCGCTACGCCAATGTCTATGACGGCGACGAGCAGTGGCGGGCGATCGATGTCACCGGCGGGGCGACCTACCAGTGGCGCGCCGGCTCGACCTATGTTGCCAATCCGCCCTATTTCGAGGGCATGACGATGACGCCGGAGCCGATCAGCGACATCATCGAGGCGAAGACGCTGGCGCTGCTGGGTGACAGCATAACCACCGACCACATCTCCCCCGCCGGCGCCATCAAGGAGGACAGCCCTGCCGGAGAATATCTTAAAAATCATCAGGTTAGCAAGCAGGACTTCAACAGCTACGGCTCCCGCCGCGGCAACCACGAAGTCATGATGCGCGGCACTTTCGCCAACATCCGAATCAAAAACGAAATGGCCGACGGAAAAGAAGGCGGCTACACCAAGTACAACGGCCAGATCATGCCGATCTATGACGCCGCGATGAAGCACAAGGCCGACGGCACGCCGCTGGTCGTCATCGGCGGCGAGCAGTACGGCACCGGCTCCTCCCGCGACTGGGCGGCGAAGGGCACCAACCTGCTCGGCGTCCGCGCGGTGATCGTCGAAAGCTACGAACGGATCCACCGTTCGAACCTCGTCGGCATGGGCGTGCTGCCGCTGCAGTTCGGCGAAGGCACCGATCGCGAAATTCTCAGCCTCGACGGTTCGGAAAGCTTCACCATCAAGGGCGTTGCCACGCTGAAACCGCTGCAGGAAGTTGAAGTCGAAATGACCCGCGCTGACGGCACCAAGTCGACCTTCAAGACCATCTGCCGGATCGATACCGCCAACGAAATGGAATATTTCCTCAACGGCGGCATCCTGCAATATGTGCTGCGCAACCTCGCCCAGGGCTAGCAAGCCGCAGCAAATTGTGCATAGTCGGGGCATAGGAGAGACCCATGCCCCGACTGCGCCAAATACCCCGGTCCGAGGTGACCGACGACTATATTCTCGGTCTCTACACCATGCTGTTCGGCGACCGCGATCCGGTGGCGGAGCCCGGCACGGCAACCGGAACGCCGGGCAACTGGTGGACCGTCTTTGCGCAGGTCCCCGATGCTTTCAAACACACCACAGAGGGTTTCGGTTTCTACCGTTCGCCCAATCGCAAGCTCGATCCGAAACTGCGCGAACTCGGCCAGATCCGCGCCGGCTATGCCGTGGGATCGCAATTTGTCTTTTCGCAGCACAGCAAGGCGATGCGCTTCGAAGGCTATTCGGACGAACAGGTCCAGGCGATCGCCCACTGGCAGGTGGCGGACTGTTTCAGCGAAGTTGAACGGGCCGTGCTGGCCTATGCCGATTGTCTGGTGCTGGACCGGGGCAGGGTACCGGACGGCGCCTTTGCTGCGCTGAAAAAACATCTCGGCGAGGTCGAAATTCTCGAGCTGACCTACATAACTTGTACCTACATGATGCACGCCGTGATGAGCCGGGCGCTGAAACTGGAATTTGATGACGTGCCCGAACGCGTCGTCGAGGTCCCCGCGCCGGACGGCGCGACGGCGGATGTCATGGGCATGGTCGACAAGAGAAAGGATGCCGCCCGATGAGCTATCATCACCTTGCGCTCGCCGCGAAAGACATGAAGGCGATCCACGCCTTTTATGAAGGCGTCATGGGTTTCGAACTGGTCAAGGTGGAGATCGCACCGGTCATGGGCGGCGGCTGGGGCAAGCATTTCTTCTACCGGATGGACGGCGATGACAGTCGCTTCATTGCCTTCTGGGAACTGCATGACACGCCGGGCAAAGACGCTTATGCCTATGATCTCAACGAAGCGGCCGGAACCCCTCAGGGCACCAACCACTACAGCTTTTCCGTCGAGACAGCGGAGCAGCTGGTTGCCTGGCGCGAAAAATGGAACGCGGCGGGCTTCGATGTGCTGGAGATCGACCACAATTGGTGCCACTCGATTTACACGCGCGACCCCAATGGCAATATGGTCGAATTCTGTCTCACCACCGGCAGTTTCACCGACGAGGATCGCCAACGGGCCTTGGCCGCGTTGGATGAAAAGGAAATGAAGCCGTCGCCGCCGCCCGCGATGATGAAGCAGTGGATGGCGGAAGACGCCTAGCCGGCGATATGCAATTCCGGCTTGACGGGGACCTGCTCGTCATGGGCCTGCAGGCCGCTCAAAATCGTGCTGATGACGATCCGCAGTCGCTCATCGGTCGCGAGATGCATCATCTGCATCATCAGCTTGGGGTTGCAGAATGGCTGCATCATGGTGTTGACCAGAGACACGACCGTATCGAGATCCAGCCCCTTGAAATAGCCCTTCTCCATCGCCTCGGCGAGAATAGATGCCATATAGTGGTCGGCCAGATCGACATAGCCCTTGATCACTTCAAAATGCTCGTCGCCCAGTTCCATGTAGGATTCAAACAGGCCCGGATCATCTTCGAAGCGCGCCCGCTTGACCATCAAGCGTTTGGCAAAAAACTGGTAGAGCTTCTCTTCAACCGGCATCTCCGCTGAAACCAGACCGTCCATTATAATTTCCAGCTCCGCAAACCATTCGCCGGCCATGGCTTCGGCCAGCGCATCCTTGCTCTCGAAAAACCGGTAGAGATTCGATGGCGACATACCGACTGCGGTTGCAAGGTCGGTCATGGTAAAGCTGATCGCGCCTTTTTCCTGGATGATATGTTCGGCGGCATCCATGATTCTGATGCGGGTGGCCACAATGTCGGTTTCGGGACGGGGCATAATTGGCTCCTGTAAAGGCTCCTCGGCGTGGCAGCATAGCCAGCGTGATATATATAGGTGATACGGTTTCTTGATAAAAGGCAAAATTCTTCATTCTTCAATTACGCCTCAGGTAATTTTTTGCCCTCGGCGACAGTTTGTGGCCCCCGGGCCGCTGCTCCCAGCCGCCTGCAGGCCGATGGGCTCAGCCATCCCCGAGCGCGCCGACTTGCAGGATATAAGCTACCGTCATGAAAATAGCGCTGGCAGGTAACGGGCGGACGCGCCAATATGCAGCAACGGATATTTAGCGCAGGTTCATTTTCCCTGCGCTAGCGTCCGGTGTCGACAGGGGAGAGAGAATATGCGGATTGTTGGAATTGTCGGACTTTTGCTGGCCAGTGTTGCCACGCCAGCGATCAGTCAGTCTGCGCCGGAAGAATCGGCCCAGGGCGATGTCTCGGTCACGATCTACAATAATAATCAGGCGCTGGTGCAGGATGTTCGCACGCTGAACCTGCCGAAGGGGCGCAGCAAACAGCAATTCCCGGATGTCTCGGCACAAATTCGCTCGGAAACCGTAACGCTGTCGGGACCCGGAATTGGTATTGTCGAACAGAATTTCGATTTTGACCTTCTGACCCCGGCGAAGCTGATGGAAAAGGCCGTCGGTCAAACGGTGACCCTGATCCGCACCAATCCGGCGACCGGCGCCGAAACCCGGGTCCGTGCGCAAATTCTCGCGGCCAATGGCGGTGTCGTGATGAAGATCGGAGATACGATCGAGGTGCTCCGCGATGATGGCCTGCCGGTGCGGGTGATTTTTGATCGCGTTCCCCCCAATTTGCGGGCGCGTCCAACGCTTTCCATCACACTGGAGTCGGCCGGCGGGCAGGTGCCGACCGCGCTCAGCTATCTTACCCCCGGCCTTGACTGGAAGGCGGATTATGTGACGCTATTCGACGAAGCCCGACAGACGATGGATGTGCAGGGATGGGTAACGCTGACCAACAACAGCGGCACCGATTATCGCAACGCCGATGTCCTGCTGGTTGCGGGCAATCCCAGCGGCGGCCGCGGCCGGAACAGCTATCCGCAATGGCCGAGCGGGACGATTGAGGATGCGGGCACGGAATCCAATGATCGCGAGCGGCTCGGTGATTATTATCTCTATCCGCTTGCCGAGCGCACGACGGTTGCCAATGCCCAGCAAAAGCAGGTGAGCTTTCTGGACGTGACGGCGGCCCCGGCGCGCAAGGTCTATGAATTCACCAACGGCTGGCTCGGCTCGAGGGATGCGGCCAGCGCCAGTTCCGTCCTCAAATTCTCGACTTCGCGCTCCGGCGGATTGGGTGACCAGCTGCCATCCGGCATCATGCGCGTCTATATGCGCGACAAGCGGGGCGATCCACAATTTATCGGCGAAAGCCAGATCGAGGCCACCCCGATGGGGTCTGCCATGTCGATCCGCACCGGCGAAGCGTTTGACGTGAAGGTCAAGACCGTGGTCGAGGAACGCACCCGCCGCTCGTCGAGCCGCTGGCGTACCAAAATGCGCTATGAGGTCACCAACGCGCGGCCAGATGCGGTGACGGTTGATCTCGCCCAGTCGGGGCTTTGGGGCGACGTCCGTATCGAGCAGGAAAGTCAGGCCAGCTCGCGGGTTTCTGCCGAGAAGGTCGAATGGAGCCTGAACGTGCCCGCTAATGGCAGCGTGACGGTGACGGCAACCTTCGACAGTCGCTACTGACCGCCGGACAGGACGCGTTATGACCCTCTCGCGCTTGCTGGCCCTTCTGCCGTTTTTGCTGACGCTGCAAGCCGTCCCGCTTGCGGCACAGCAACTGGTTGTCTCGGACCGGCCGGAAGACGTATCTGTCACCATCTACCGCGCGCCTGACAGAGGCGCGCAGCCGATCAACGTCAGCTGGCCGCAAGGCTATGCGCTGATCACGGAAACCCGCACCATATCATTGCCGGCCGGCGACGCGATGGTGCGCTTCGAGGGTGTGTCCGAAGGCATGTTCCCGGAAAGCGCCATCGTCACCGGACTGCCCAACGGCGTTCGGGAAAAAAATCGCGATGCGCGGCTGTTGTCGCCACAGGGACTGGTGGACGCCTATCTCAAGCGCGAGGTCTCGATTACCCGGACCGACAAGGCGACCGGCAAGTCCCGCACACAGAATGTGTTTATAACTGCCGGGCCGGGCGGGGGCGTGATTTTTGAAAGCGAGGAGGGTTTCGAGGCGCTGCGCTGCACCGGCCTGCCCGAACGGATGTCTTTCCCCAGGCTTCCGGCAGACCTGTCGGCCAGGCCGACGCTGTCCATCCTCACGACATCATCCCGGACGGTGACCGCCACATTGACATTGACCTATCTGGCTTCGGGCTTTGACTGGCAGGCCAATTATGTCGCCACGGTCAAGCCGAGCCCGTCAGGCGAGCAAGCGAAAATGGACCTGTTCGCCTGGCTCACAGTCGCCAATGGCGGCAAGCAGAGCTTTGAAAATGCCAATATGATGGTGATTGCCGGAGAACCCAATAGGGAAAGGCGTGGCGAGCAACCACGTCCGACCGGCGGCGCGCTTCAGATCCGCTGCTGGCCGATGCAGAGAACCGATCAGGTGCCATATAACCCGGGCTATTTGTTGGCACCCCCACCGCCACCTCCACCGCCTGCTCCGATGGCGATGATGGACGGGGGAGAAGAGATCATGGTGACCGCAACGCGGCGGAGTGGCAGCAGGATGGAGATGGCGTCCCCCGTTGCCGCGATTGTTGCCGAACAGGAGGGGCTGGGCGATCTCAAGCTATACCGCGTGCCGGAACGGGTCACGGTGAATGCCAAGGGACAGAAACAGGTTGCGATGATCGTGCAGCCGGATGTCATCTATGATCGCGTCTATATAGCCGATGCCGGCAATCATTCAGGGGACAGTGCGCCTCTTTCCTATATGCTGCGCAGCAAAAATGACATGCAGTCCGGACTGGGAATCCCGTTGCCGTCCGGCAAGGTCGCAGTCTTTGAGAACAGTCCGGTCGGACCCTTGCTGGCAGGGGAGGGCGATCTGCCGGATCGTGCTGTCGACAATGAGATCGAGATCGTCGTTGGCCAGTCATCGGATGTTCGTCTCTCGGTGATAGAGCTGCGGCGGACCAAAAGCCGGTCCTATTGGCGGGCTACCCTTTCCAATGCGCGCGATCATCCGGTCGACGCCGAAATGGAAATTCCCTTTGAAATGGCCGGCCGGGTCAAAACCATTGCCTTGATCGACGGGGTTCCCACCTGGCGCGTGACTGTTCCGGCAAATGATGAAGCCACGCTCGATTATGCCATCAAATTGCGCTGACGGCCGATGACATCCTATTTGAGATAATGCGCTTTTGACTCTTCCGGGATTGCTCTGGGATTGTGATTTTCATCCAGCGCCACAAAGGTAAACAGTCCGCTTGTTACCGGCACCTTTTCCTCGTCGAGATTGCGCGATGCGATCACGTCCAGCCGGATAGCGACAGAGGTCCGGCCAATGCGTTCGACCCGGGCATAGACCGATATCAGGTCGCGGGTCAGGATCGGTGCAAGAAACTCCATTGCCTCGATCGCCACCGTTGCGGTGGATCCGCGCGCCACTCTGGCCGCCATGATACCGCCGGCGATATCCATCTGCGCCAGCACCCAGCCGCCAAATATATGGCCGTTATTGTTGAGGTCGCGCGGTTGCGGTGCAACGCGCAATACCGGTTGCAGTTTGGCCAGCTCTTTCAGGTCATCATTGCTCATCGGGATCGACACTCCTTGAAACCGGATCATCGATCGATTCGTCATGACCGGATTCGCTCGACAGGAAAACCAGGCCCATCAGTGCGGCCATCAGCATCAGCGTCAGCGCCACACCACCCGCCGTGGCGATATACATGTGGATCGAGAGAAATCCGTGCAGGTAAAAAAGAATGGCAAATGCCACAGCGATGCACAGCAGCGTAAATTTCGCCATCCCCCGCATCAGCCGCCAGTATCGTGCCCAGGCGACGCTGGCGTATAGTGGATCATCAAGGCGGGAAGGCTGCGGCAAAAAAGTCTCCATCGGTTTTCGGTACATTGAACCGATAACATGCTACCATCAAGTCCAACGACTTTCAAAAATATGCTATAGACATGCAATAAACAGAATCAGAACGGAGGAAAGGGACGATGACCATTCAGTCTATATTGCAGGGGCGCAGCGGCGACATATATAGCTGTGCGGCAGACGTGCCGGTTTCTCAGGCCGTTGAGATATTGGCCGAAAAGCGGATTGGCGCCTTGCCCGTGCTGGATGGGGCAGAAGTTGTCGGCATATTCTCCGAACGCGACGTCCTCCATTGCCTGCGCAAATTTGGCCATGACGCGATGGATCATGTGGTGCGCGACGTGATGACGGCGGACGTGATCTCGGTCGAGCGGACCAAAAGCGTCATGGGTGCGCTGTCGCTGATGACCAAGAGACGAATCCGCCACCTTCCTGTGGTCGAGGATGGCAATCTGGTCGGTTTTGTCTCGATCGGTGATCTCGTCAAATACCGGATCGACAAGATCGAACATGAAGCCGCGGCGATGCGCGACTATATCCAGTCGACCTAGCGAACAATTATGCCGTTCTGCTGCAGATAGGCAAGGCTGGCATTGCGCACGGCGCTGGCGCGGTCCGCCGCGCCGGGAAACTGGTCCCGATAGGCTTTGGACCGGATTTCAAGGCTGAGCGGAATTTGATCCGGTAACGCCCTGATTATCTCAGCAACCGGCAGCTCCCCTTCGCCCGGGCAACTCCGCAAATCGATCGCGTCCTCCAGAAAAGCCTCGAAACTTGGCTCGCATTCCAGATTGCCATCGCAGATCTGGCTATAGGGCAACAAACATGCTTCCAATTCTTCCAATTGCCGGGGTTGATGTCCAGCCCGCTGGAAATGAATCGTGTCGATCAGCAGTGCCGCGGCCGGATGGTCTGCATTCCGGATGATATCCAGCGCGCTGTCCATCGACTGCACGGCGGTGATCATCAGAAATTCGAGAGCGACCCGCATGTTGCCGGGTGCGGCCCAGGCACACAGTTGATGCAGGGCCTCTGCCGTCCGGTCACCATCCGGCTCGGAGCTCACTACCAGCACATTGGCCGCGCCCAGTTCCAGCCCGGCATCGATGATCAATCTGTGGTCATCGGTCAGCTTGCCGCCTTCCGGTATCCAGACCACTTCGACATCCAGTACTGACAGCGCGTGGTCCTTTACCGCCGTCATTGTTGCGGCGAGCGCGGCTGCATCCCATTTGTCCGGCTCAATCGTAAATCCGCAATGGCTGAAAC
>DELZ01000004.1:385877-655877 GCA_002354635.1 Sphingomonadales bacterium UBA2683 | reverse complement strand
TGACCGCGTACCTCTTGCATAATGGGTCAGTGACTTAATCTATCTAGCAAGCTTAAGCCGTTAGGTGTAGGCGCAGCGAAAGCGAGTCTGAATAGGGCGAATGAGTTAGATGGATTAGACCCGAAACCCGGCGATCTAGGCATGACCAGGTTGAAGGTGCGGTAACACGCACTGGAGGACCGAACCATTTAATGTTGAAAAATTATTGGATGAGTTGTGTTTAGGGGTGAAAGGCCAATCAAGCCGGGAAATAGCTGGTTCTCCGCGAAAACTATTGAGGTAGTGCCTCGGATGTTTTCCTATGGGGGTAGAGCACTGGATGGGCTAGGGGGTCGCGAGACCTACCAAACCTAACCAAACTCCGAATACCATAGAGACAAGTCCGGGAGACAGACGGCGGGTGCTAAGGTCCGTCGTCAAAAGGGAAACAGCCCTAACCTACAGCTAAGGTCCCCAAGTCATATCTAAGTGGGAAAGCATGTGGGAATCCCAAAACAACCAGGAGGTTGGCTTAGAAGCAGCCATCCTTTAAAGAAAGCGTAACAGCTCACTGGTCTAAATAAGGGTTCCTGCGGCGAAGATGTAACGGGGCTAAAGATATGCACCGAAGCTTAGGGTTCAGAATTTATTCTGAGCGGTAGCGGAGCGTTCCGTAAGCGGATGAAGCCGAAGGGTAACCGACGGTGGACGTATCGGAAGTGCGAATGCTGACATGAGTAGCGACAAACAGTGTGAGATGCACTGTCGCCGAAAGCCCAAGGGTTCCTGCTTAAAGCTAATCTGAGCAGGGTGAGTCGGCCCCTAAGACGAGCCCGAAGGGGGTAGTCGATGGGAACACGGTTAATATTCCGTGACCTGGTGGAATGTGACGGATCTCGTGTGTTGTCTGATCTTATTGGATTGATCAGGCTTCGAAGAGGTTCCAGGAAATAGCTCCACCATATAGACCGTACCCTAAACCGACACAGGTGGGCAGGTAGAGTATACCAAGGCGCTTGAGAGAAGTATCCTGAAGGAACTCGGCAAATTACCTCCGTAACTTCGGGAGAAGGAGGCCCTATCAGAAGGCAACTTTTGGTAGGGGGCACAAGCTGGGGGGTAGCGACTGTTTAGCAAAAACACAGGACTCTGCTAAGTCGGCTTCAAGACGACGTATAGGGTCTGACGCCTGCCCGGTGCTCGAAGGTTAAGAGGAGGAGTGCAAGCTCTGAATTGAAGCCCGAGTAAACGGCGGCCGTAACTATAACGGTCCTAAGGTAGCGAAATTCCTTGTCGGGTAAGTTCCGACCTGCACGAATGGCGTAACGACTTCCCCGCTGTCTCAAATGTGGACTCAGCGAAATTGAATTGCCTGTCAAGATGCAGGCTACCCGCGGTTAGACGGAAAGACCCCATGCACCTTTACTGCAGCTTCAGAGTGGCATTAGGAAAGAATTGTGTAGAATAGGTGGGAGGCTTTGAAACTTGGGCGCCAGTCCGAGTGGAGCCATAATGTGAAATACCACCCTATTGTTTTCTGGTGTCTAACTTCGATCCGTTATCCGGATCAGGGACCCTCTGTGGCGGGTAGTTTGACTGGGGCGGTCGCCTCCTAAAGAGTAACGGAGGCGCGCGATGGTTGGCTCAGGACGGTTGGAAACCGTCTGTTAGAGTGCAATGGCATAAGCCAGCCTGACTGCGAGACTGACAAGTCGAGCAGAGACGAAAGTCGGTCATAGTGATCCGGTGGTCCCTCGTGGAAGGGCCATCGCTCAACGGATAAAAGGTACGCCGGGGATAACAGGCTGATGATTCCCAAGAGCTCATATCGACGGAATCGTTTGGCACCTCGATGTCGGCTCATCACATCCTGGGGCTGGAGCAGGTCCCAAGGGTTTGGCTGTTCGCCAATTAAAGTGGTACGTGAGCTGGGTTCAGAACGTCGCGAGACAGTTTGGTCCCTATCTGCCGTGGGCGTCGATAATTGAGAGGAGTTGACCCTAGTACGAGAGGACCGGGTTGAACATACCTCTGGTGTACCTGTCATGCCGCCAGGCGTGCAGCAGGGTAGCTATGTATGGACGGGATAACCGCTGAAAGCATCTAAGCGGGAAGCCTCCCTCGAGATAAGTTATCATAGAGTCGTGGAAGACCACCACGTTGATAGGCTGGGTGTGGAAGTGCAGTAATGCATGAAGCTAACCAGTCCTAATTACTCAATTCGCGCTTGTAGAATCCCGCCATCAACAACAATGTTGGAAAGCATGTTTGTTGAAGAACGGACAATTAAGCTCGGCCCATGGTCAACATGCACGGATACAACCCGCTTGGGATAAATCCGGGCATGATCTTACCAACATCGATTAAAAGACCCGTGATTACAGTTTATGCGCCTGCTTCATTGCTTGGTGGCCATAGCGCCTGTGCCCCACCCGATCCCATCTCGAACTCGGCCGTGAAACCAGGTTGCGCCGATGGTACTTTGTCTCAAGGCATGGAAGAGTAGGACGTCGCCAGGCATTGCAGCAGGCGCATGAAGATGTAGTCACGAGGAATTAACCCATTCACTTTTTCAAAAGCGGCCTGTCCCTAAAAGGGCCGGCCGCTTTTTTGATTTTCGGATCTGCCCTATTGGCGATCCGGATTGTTGGCGCGGGATGGAGCAGTCCGGTAGCTCGTCAGGCTCATAACCTGAAGGTCGTAGGTTCAAATCCTACTCCCGCAACCAACAAAATACCCCGCCTCGTGCGGGGTTTTTTGTGCGCGCGGCGCAGCTGGAACATCGCCTTCCCGGCAAAAGCAGAATTGGACCCGGGATTTCCTTCTCCGGATAAACGGCGGGCTTTGCCCCGATGCACTGCAACCCGCCAAATCGCCTCATCTATAATAGCAGCCCCTCTCGTCAGGGGCTTTTTTTCGTTCTGCTGATCAATGCCTGTGCCGCTGCGCTTCTCCCACCTCGCTTGCGGGCCCGGTCAAGGCTGTGGCCAGCCGATGGAGCGGAACGTTTGGGATGCGCTTCGTTCTGGTGTCTCTATTGACTTATGATCTGGAAATTATACGATCAAATAACCGGGGCAGGGGATACCAGAATAGCAGAATGCAGAACAAGCTGATCGATTTTATCAACAGAATGGCGTCCGCCGATAGTTTTGATGAAAAATGGAATTGTTTGACAGACAGCCTTTTTGACCTTGGCTTCAATGTCGTCAATTATACTGTCTTCCCGAGGCCCGGTTCGTCTGAAAATCTGCAGTTCATTGAAAATTTCAAAAATAATTGGGTCGAGCATTACACGGCCCAGGAATATGGTCCCGAGGACGCACTGATCCCGCATGTGCTGAACAGCGACGTTCCCGCGCTGATGTTGTCGGTCGATGAGCAGCAGCCGCTCAAATGGTCGGCGAAAGGGATGCGTCTCATATCCGAAGCCAAGGACGCCGGGATGGAACGGGCAGTCGGCTTTTCCCACAAGAATAGTGACGGGTTGATCGATGGCGGCATTGCCATCGGCACGAGCTTGATGTCGGCGCGAGATTTTCGGGCGTTCATCGAAAACCACATAGCGCTGCTGCATGCGATCTATTCCATTGCCTATCAGAATCTTCATCCGGAATGCCGGCAAAGAACCGTCGCCAAAAGTCTCCGGGTTTCACCGCGCCAATATGACCTGCTGATGGCGCTCTGGGATGGTCTCTCCAACAAGCAGATCGCGGATCGGCTCAGAGTGTCTGAGGTAACGGTCTCTTTTCACCTCAGGGAATTGCGCAAGAAGATCGGTTGTCGTCAGAACCGCGAGATCATTCCGAGAGCATATAGCCTCGGCCTTCTCGGTTCGCTGCCAAAATTCATCGGCTGAACCAAGGGCTTTTCCGATCGGGCCTTTATTTTTTTATAGGTACATCCCGCCGGCCCGGCCCCCTAACCTGTTCAGCCAATCCAGGGTGCAGGACCAGAATGGTCGTCGAGTTGGGGGATTTGAGATGTTGAACAGTGCGATGCGATCTGCCGCGGTCATGATGAGCGCATTTCTCGCTTCCTGCGGTGCTGTGGGCGGCAATGGTTGCTCCGGCATAGAGATGGTTACCGACTATAATGATCTGTACGGCTCGGTTGACGTGACCCTCCGCAATACGACGAGCGAACCAAAGCTGTTAACGGTAGCCCTTGTCGGCAGCGACGGGAAGGAACTGAAATCCAACAGCCTGAGGGTCGATGCGAAAGATATAGCCGACACGCGAGTCTCCAATATGCGCTCCCGCGAAGACATCGAAATCGAGCTCACAAGATGCGACTAGCGTCGCTAGTGGCGGCTTGCCCGCCCGGCCTGTTTCTGGGGGCCATCCTTTCCAAACCGAAAATCGGGAGTCTGTATCGATGAAAATCCTATCTCGCGTTGTAACGGCGCTGGCCGCTATCGGCTGTCTGTCCCTGTCTTCCTGCTCGTCCGGGACCGAAGGTGCGTCTGAAGAGAAAATATCCAATGCGCTGGCGGTCGAAATGGATCCCGGACTCGAAATTGACGATATTGAAATCAAGGCGACGGATTCACTGGGAACGGATGTCAATCCGCGGTTCAGAACGCGTTCGAAGGTATCGATCACCTATGCCGAGGATTTCTATCGAGCGAACGGCAAGCTTGACGGCAAGCCGCTTGTCACTCAGGTGGCAAAGGCCGGTGATACCGTCAGCGGTGATGTGATCACGCTTTCCACGCCGCAAGGCGATGACTGGAGGGTGGAGATAGAGCGTCTGGAATTTCCGCCGATCCAGGGGCAGGCAGCCAGCCAGTTCGGCAACAGCCCGTTCCTTGTCGAAGGCTCGGACGAATATCATGCGACCGTTGAAAAGCTGGCCGAGGCGGATGCCAAGGCGGAGGCCGAACGCGTCCGAAAGGTGGCTGATCTCAAGGCCCGTCTGTCCGGCGCGTGGGTCAGCAGCCAGCCCGTCACCAAGAATGGCGCAGTCTATGAACATCGCGGTCTTCAGACCGGATACAGGTTGAAACTGGATCCTGCCGATGGAGAGGTGGGGACCGGCACTGCGACAATGTATGTCTACTCTCGCCCCGACGACGATATGACAACCGATATCGGCTATGCCATCGACGAGAGCGGTGATTTTGCCACGATTACCTTCAACCGAGGTGCATATCATCGCCAGCTGCGTACCGATGTGGGGCGGGGAAGGAAATGGCAACTCAATGCTGACGGTCAAATGACCACGTCATTCGGACGCGACGTCTGGTTAGCCCAGCTGAAGAAACAATAAGCCGCCCGACCGGAGGAGCGATTGGCAGCATATGCGCCGGTTGCTCCCCCAATGATACCCCGGATCAGCGCGGCAGCAGGCTCCGCCCCATAAGCTGCAGGTCCACCGCACGGGCGCATTGCCGGCCTTCGCGGATCGCCCAGACAACCAGGCTCTGGCCGCGGCGCATGTCGCCGCAGGCAAAGACGCCCGGCTTGCTGGTGCTATAGTCGACGACATTGGCCGCGACATTGCCGCGCGCGTCAAGCTCGACCTCCGACTGGTCGACCAGCCCCATCCGGCGCGGGCCGACGAAGCCCATCGCCAGCAGGATCAGGTCGGCTTTCAGGGTGAATTCGCTGCCGGCAATTTCCTGCATCTGGCCGTCCGCCCATTCGATGCGCACGCATTCCAGCCCCTCGACATTGCCATTGGTGCCGACGACGCGCTTGGTCAGGATCGCCCAGTCGCGCTCGCAGCCTTCCTGATGGCTCGACGAGGTGCGCAGTTTCAGGGGCCAGTCCGGCCAGGAGAAGGTCTTGTCCTCCTTCTCCGGTGGCTTGGGCATGATCTCGATCTGGGTGACCGATGCGGCGCCCTGGCGGTTGGAGGTGCCGACGCAGTCCGATCCGGTGTCGCCGCCGCCGATGACGATGACATGCTTGCCGGTGGCGCTGATCGTGCCGCGGGGGGCAGCGCGCATCTCGTCGTCGCCGGCGTTGCGCTTGTTCTGCTGGGTCAGGAATTCCATCGCCAGCCGCACGCCCGACATTTCATAGCCCGGGATATCCAGCGTCCGCGGCTTTTCCGCGCCGCCCGACATGACCACGGCATCATAATTGGCCTGCAGCGATTCCATCGACACGCTGACGCCGACCTCGGTGCTGGTGCGGAATTCGACGCCTTCCGCCTCCATCTGAACCTGGCGGCGGTTGATCAGATGTTTTTCCATCTTGAAATCGGGGATACCGTAGCGGAGCAGGCCGCCGACCCGGTCGTTTTTCTCGAACAGGGTGACATTGTGGCCGGCCCGCGCCAGCTGCTGCGCGCAGGCCATGCCCGCGGGGCCGGATCCGACCACCGCTACCGATTTTCCGGTTTTCTCCTGCGCTGGCTGCGGCGCGATCCAGCCTTCGTCCCAGCCGCGATCGACGATCGCGCGTTCGATCGACTTGATGTTGACCGGTGCGTCATCGATGTTCAGCGTGCAGGCGGCCTCGCACGGGGCGGGGCAGATGCGACCGGTGAACTCGGGAAAATTGTTGGTCGAGTGCAGCGTCTCGAGCGCATTCTTCCAGTCCCCTTCATAGACCAGATTGTTCCAGTCCGGGATGATATTGTTCACCGGGCAGCCGTTGTGGCAATAGGGAATGCCGCAATCCATGCAGCGCGCTGCCTGGGCCTTGAGGTCCTGTTCCGGCAACGGGATGGTGAACTCGCGGTAGTGCTTCAGCCGCTCCTGCGGATCGGCATAGGTCGCTTCTTTGCGGTCAATCTCGAGAAAGCCTGTTACTTTACCCACGGTCTGCTCCAATTATTTCGTTCATTCTGCCGCGACGATCGTGTCGAGACGCTCGGCTTCGAGCTGTTTCAGCGCCGCGGCATAGTCGCGCGGCATCACCTTGACGAAACGGCCCAGCGCCTCGTCCCAATTGTCGAGAATTTCGCTGGCGCGCTTGCTTCCCGTATAGAGCTTGTGCCGCTCCAGCAGGATACGCAGCCGCGCCGCATCATGATAGAGCATGTCACCCATGCCAAAATCATGGACGTCCACCGGCAGCTGTTGCGGCATCGCACTGCCTTCGCCCTCATCGTCCTCGGCGCCGATCGTTTCCACGTCCACCATCGCCATGTTGCAGCGCTGACGGAACAGACCGTCCTCGTCATAGACATAGGCCACGCCGCCCGACATGCCGGCTGCGAAATTGCGTCCGGTCTTGCCGAGCACAGTGACCACGCCGCCGGTCATATATTCGCAGCCGTGATCGCCCGTGCCTTCGACCACCGCGACCGCGCCGCTATTGCGGACCGCAAAGCGTTCCCCGGCCACACCGTTGAAATAGGCTTCGCCGGCGACCGCGCCATACAGAACGGTATTGCCGACAATGATATTCTCGGTCGGATTGCGGTCGACATGGCCCGGTTGCTTGACCACCACGCGCCCGCCCGACAGCCCCTTGCCGACATAGTCATTGGCATCGCCGATCAGTTCTGCGCTGATTCCGTGCGCCAGAAAGGCGCCGAAGCTCTGTCCGGCGACGCCTTCAAACACCAGCTGGATGGTATTGGCCGGCAGGCCTTCATGCCCATGCATTTTGGCCACTTCGCCGGACAGCATCGCGCCGATCGTGCGGTTGACGTTTTTCACCTTCCGCTCGATCTTGACGGTCTGGCCATGCTCCAGTGCAGGTGCTGCAGCCGCGATCAGATCCTTGTCGAGGGCCGCATCGAGACCATGATCCTGGGTCATCGTCTGAAACAGCGTTTCACCTTCCGGCAACACAACATTGTGCAGCAGGCGGGACAGATCGACCCCTTCCGCCTTCCAGTGGCGCAGCGCCCGGTTCATGTTGATCCGGTCGACCCGTCCCACCATCTCCTCGACTGTACGGAAGCCCATGTCCGCCATGATCTGGCGCAACTCTTCGGCGACGAAGAAGAAATAGTTGATCACATATTCCGGCTGGCCGGTGAATTTCTTGCGCAGTTCCGGATTCTGCGTGGCAACGCCAACGGGACAGGTGTTGAGATGGCATTTGCGCATCATGATGCATCCAGCGGCAATCAGCGGCGCCGTGGCAAAGCCGAATTCATCGGCGCCCAGCAGCGCGCCAATCGCGACATCGCGGCCCGTGCGCAGGCCGCCGTCAACCTGCACAGATATTCTCGAACGCAGGCCGTTGAGCAGCAATGTCTGCTGGGTTTCGGCAAGACCGATTTCCCAAGGCGACCCGGCATGGGTCAGCGAGGTTAGCGGCGAAGCGCCGGTGCCGCCATCATAGCCGGAAATGGTCAGATGATCGGCGCGCGCTTTTGATACGCCTGCGGCAACCGTCCCGACGCCCACTTCGGACACCAGTTTGACCGAAATCCGCGCACCGGTGTTCACATTCTTCAGATCATGAATCAGCTGTGCCAGATCTTCGATCGAGTAGATGTCATGATGCGGCGGCGGCGAAATCAGGCCAACGCCCGGCGTCGAATGGCGCACCTTGCCGATATTCTTGTCCACCTTGCTTCCGGGCAGCTGTCCGCCTTCTCCGGGCTTGGCCCCCTGTGCCATCTTGATCTGGATATCGTCGGCATTGACCAGATATTCGGCGGTTACGCCAAAGCGGCCGCTGGCCACCTGTTTGATCGCCGAACGCATGGAATCGCCATTGGCCATCGGGATGAAACGATCCGGCTCCTCGCCGCCTTCGCCGGTATTGGACTTGCCGCCCATCCGGTTCATCGCAATGGCGAGCGTAGTATGCGCTTCCCGGCTGATCGAACCGAAGCTCATCGCGCCGGTGGCAAAGCGTTTCACAATCTCGCTCGCCGGCTCCACCTCACTGATATCGATCGGTTCGGCTGCCTTGGTCAGTTCCATCAACCCGCGAATGGTCAGCAGGCGTTCGCTCTGCTCGTTGATTGAATCAGCAAACTCGGCGTAATTTTTCGGATCATTGCCGCGCACTGCATGCTGGAGATTGGCGACATTGGCCGGTGTCCAGGCATGCTCTTCACCGCGTAACCGATAACCATAGATGCCGCCGGCATCCAACATGTTTCGGTAGATCGGATTATTGCCGTAGGCCTCGCTGTGGCGGTCGACCGTTTCCTTGGCGATTTCAGCCAGGCCGGCGCCCTCGATCATCGTCGCCGTGCCGGTAAAATATTGTTCGATAAATTCGGTGGACAGGCCAACCGCGTCGAAAATCTGCGCCCCGCAATAGCTTTGATAGGTCGAGATACCCATTTTGGACATGACCTTCAGAATGCCCTTGCCGATAGCCTTGATATAATTTTGTTCGACCTGCTGGGTGGTCAGCGGCAATTCGCGGCGGATGCGGATTTCCTCCAGCGTCTCGAACGCCAGATAGGGATTGACCGCTTCCGCGCCATAGCCGGCCAGCACGCAGAAATGATGCACTTCGCGCGCTTCTCCGGTCTCGACCACAAGTCCGGTCTGCATACGCAGGCCCTGCCGGACGAGATGATGGTGCACAGCCGCTGTCGCCAGCAAGGACGGCATCGCGATACGGTCCGGTCCCTTGGCGCGGTCGGATAAGATCAGGATATTGCGGTCGGCGAGCACCGCTTCGGTGGCTGCCCAGCACATCTCCTTGATCGCCATTTTCAGGCCCGCCGCGCCGCTTTCCGCGGTCCAGGTAATATCGATGGTTTCGGTCCGGAAGGCACCGTCCAGCGCCTCTTCGACCGAGCGAATCTTGAGCAGGTCGGCATTGGTCAGCACCGGCTGATCGACCTCGAGCCGCTTGTGTGTACCGGCGTCATGGCCAAGCAGATTGGGCCGCGGTCCGATCATCGACACCAGCGACATCACCAGTTCCTCGCGGATCGGATCGATCGGCGGGTTGGTGACCTGGGCAAAATTCTGCTTGAAATAGTCGTAGAGCAGCCGTGGCCTGCCGGACAGGACGGCAATCGGTGTGTCGGTGCCCATTGATCCGATCGGATCCTGGCCATCGGCAGCCATAGGCTCGAGGAACTTGGTAATATCTTCCTGGGTAAAGCCGAACGCCTGCTGGCGATCGAGCAGCGATGCGGGGCTTTCCCCTTCATTTTCATTTGGTGCCGCCACATCATCGAGATCGGCGAGATCCAGATCCTTCAGATTATACTGGGTCGAATCCAGCCATTTCGCATAAGGCTTGGCCTTCGCGAGATCGGCCTTGATCTCCTCGTCCTCGATAATCCGGCCCTGTTCCATGTCGATCAGCAGCATCTTGCCGGGCTGCAGTCGCCATTTACGGACGATATTGTCTTCCTTGACCGGCAGCACGCCGGATTCCGACGCCATGATCACATGTCCGTCGTCGGTCACGCAGAAACGGGCAGGGCGCAAGCCATTGCGGTCGAGAGTCGCTCCCACTTGCCGGCCGTCGGTAAATGCCACCGCCGCCGGGCCATCCCAGGGCTCCATCAGGGCGGCGTGATATTCGTAAAAGGCTCTCCGGTCCGCATCCATCAGCGGATCGCCGGCCCATGCTTCCGGGATCAGCATCATCACCGCGTGGGGCAGGGAATAGCCGCCGGCAATCAGCAATTCGAGTGCATTGTCGAGGCAGGCAGTGTCGGACTGACCGTGCGGGATCAGCGGCCACATCTTGTCGAGATCGGCGCCGAGCAGATCGGACTCCATTGTCCGGCGGCGGGCATTCATCCAATTCACATTGCCGCGGACCGTGTTGATCTCGCCATTGTGCGCGATGAACCGATAAGGGTGGGCCAGTTTCCAAGAAGGGAAAGTATTGGTCGAGAAGCGCTGGTGAACGAGAGCCACCGCGGACGTGGTGAGCGGATTGTTGAGGTCCCTGTAGAAGGAGCCGACCTGGTCGGCCAGCAGCAGCCCCTTGTAGACGATTGTGCGCGTCGAAAAGGATGGCATGTAGAACTCGGATAGACCCGGCATGTCCTTTTTATCCGCAATGCCGTCGAGCGGGTTGTGCACCTGCTTGCGGATTGCGAGAATTTTACGCTCGAAGGCGTCCTGATCTGCCAGATTCTCACCCTTGCCGATGATCGCCTGGCGAATCAACGGCATCTGGGCGAGCACGGCCTTGCCAATACCGGTGGTGTCGACCGGCACGTCACGCCAGCCAATCATGTCCTGGCCTTCCTTGGCTATGAAACGTTCGAAGTGTGCTGTCGCAAATTCCGCTTCTGCCGGATCCGCCGGGAGGAAGCACATGGCCACGGCATAGTCGCCCGCCGGTGGCAGGATCAGCTCTTGCGTATCTGCCCAATCCCGCAGCAATGCGTCGGGAATTTGCAATAATATGCCGGCACCGTCGCCCAGCAGAGGATCCGCGCCGACCGCGCCACGATGATCAATATTGACCAGAATTTCGAGTCCGCGCTTGACCGTTAGATGCGATTGCTCGCCCTTGATATTCGCTACAAAACCGACGCCACACGCGTCATGTTCGTTTTTTGAATCATACAGGCCTTGACGTGGCGGGAAACTCATATTCCGTCCTTATTTTCGATAGGATTTTTTGTAATTTAAATGCTCCTAGAGAGGTTTTTGCGTATTTTGAAGATAAGATTTATTCATAGAGCAAAAGAAACATTGCGCACCAATCGGTCACCACCCCCGATGGCCGCTTGAGATTGAGGAAATGGGATGTAATTTCAACGCCATCACCATCGCCAGGGCCTTTTTTTCCGCGCCCCTCGTTCCGTGAATATCGCTTGGACATTGCCCAATATATCGGATTGGGGCATGGATCGTTTCGACAAATCCATATCGGCAAGCGGCGGGACCAATACATTTGAACAATATTTTGCCAATCTTCCGGTTTCTGCATGCCAAGTTGGAAGCGAAAAAAAAACCGTCTTGATCACCCTGACTGCGGTGACCGGCGCATCTACGCGCAATCCGGGTACCCATATGGCGGTGGCAGCGGATGGTTCCTCCACCGGTTCCTTTTCCGGCGGATGCATCGAGGCAGCGGTTGTCGCCGAAGCGCTGGACGTGCTCGAAAGCGGCAAGTCGCGGGAGACAAGATTTGGCGCCGGTTCTCCCTATCTAGATATCCGGTTGCCTTGCGGCGGCGGCATTGACCTGTTCTTCACGCCGATATCGAGCCCGGAAGTCATTGAAGATATTTTCAACCGTGTCGAAAGGCGCAAGCCTGTGGCGATCACCCTCGACTGCGAAAGCGACGATATCGGTTGCACAGCGCATTCGAAACAGCAAGGCGCGGTCGAGCGGTCAGGGTCGCACGTTCTGGTGCATCATATTCCGGCTGCCAGGCTCAATATATTGGGACACGGGCCGTCGGTCGAAAGTCTCGTCAATCTGGCCACCAGCTACGGAATCGATTGTGCAATATTGTCGCCTGATCCGGCTGTGATCGACGCGGTAAAGGACAGGGCGGGTGCGGCTGATCTGCTGAAAACCGCGCAAGCGACGCCGCTGCTCAATCCGGATCCCTGGACCGCCTGCATTTTCTATTTTCATGACCATGACTGGGAGGGCGCACTGATGAAGCAGGCCTTGTCCTCTCCGGCTTTCTACGTTGGCGCGATGGGCAGCCGGCGGACTCATGTAAACCGGCTAAAATATCTCGCCGATATCGGTGTTCCCGCAGACGATCTTGCCCGTATGATCGCGCCGATCGGTCTGATTCCGTCGACCCGGGACCCAGCGACACTGGCCCTCTCTACCCTGGCGCAGGTTGTGGAAAGCTATCACCTGAATTTCGGCTTCAAGGCTTAGTTTCGGCCCCGGCGCCCAGTGATAATCTTCCTTGTTTCCTCCCAGAAGAAACTGGCATAGACACCGGATATCATTCAGTTTCGATTCCGGGGATAATCATGAAATATAGTCTTGCTACGGTCCTTGCTACGGTGCTTTTTTCAGGGGCAGCCTTCGCCCAGGAAAAGCCGGAAGAGAGCAAGTGGGATGTCAACGCGCCAACCGGCGCGACGATCAAGCAGGTGCCGATCAACGTCGACGAGGGAAGCTGGATCGATGTCGATGTCAGCCCCGATGGCCAAAGCCTCGCCTTCGCCCTGCTCGGAGATATTTACACGATGCCGATATCCGGCGGAACCCCGACCCGGATCGCGGAGGGCCTGGCCTGGGAAGTGCAACCGCGCTTTTCACCGGATGGCATGCGCATCGCTTTCACTTCGGATCGCGGCGGCGGCGACAATATCTGGATCATGAATCGCGACGGCAGCGAAAAGAAGCAGGTGACCAAGGAAGAATTTCGTCTGCTCAACCAGCCGAGCTGGAGTCCCGATGGCCGCTATGTCGTCGCCAAGAAACATTTCACCACCCAGCGCTCGCTCGGCACCGGCGAAATCTGGATCTATCATGTATCGGGCGGCGGCGGTGTGCAGCTGGTCAAGAAGCCGAGCGAGAAACACCAGAAGGAACTGGGTGAACCAATCTACGCGCCCGACGGCAAGTCGGTTTACTTTACCAAGAACATCACCCCGGGGGCGACGTTCATCTATGCCCAGGACAGCAACAGCGATCTGTTCAACATCGAAAAATATGATCTGGAAACCGGCGAGGTCAGTACGGCTGTGTCTGGTCTTGGCGGCTCCGTGCGCCCCAATCCCTCGCCCGACGGCAAGAAGATCGCTTTCGTCCGCCGCGAGATGACCCAGTCCAAGCTCTACGTGAAGGATCTGGAGTCCGGGATCGAACGCAAGGTCTATGACGATCTCGATCAGGACGTGCAGGAAACCTGGGCGGTGACCGGAGTCTACCCCAATATGGACTGGACTCCTGACAGCCGCGAGATTGTCTTCTGGGCGGGCGGCAAGATCCGCCGGGTCGCCGCTGACGGCAGCAGCTCGTCGGTGATCCCGTTTCGGGTCAGCGATACGCGCGGCGTCGCCGATGCGCCGCATCCGAAAATCCCCGTCGGGACCGACAGCTTCACCACCAAGATGCCACGCTTTGCCTCGGTATCACCTGACGGCCGGACGGTGCTGTTTGAAAGCCTCGGCAAACTCTACAGCAAGCCGATGGCGGGTGGTGCGCCGAGGCGGCTGACCAGCGGCAACGAGCTCGAACTCTTCCCCGCTTGGTCACGCGATGGCCGCTCGATCGTTTATGTCGGCTGGACCGACGCCGGGCTCGGCCAGATCAAGACGGTCGCGGCAGGTGGCGGATCGCCGCGCACGGTGACCAGCCGTCCAGGCCATTATGCGCGCCCGCAATTTTCCCCCGACGGGAGGACTATCGTTTTTGAAATGGGCAAAGGCGGCTATCTGACCGCGCCGCAATGGTCGGCGGATGATGGCGTCTACCGCGTGTCCGCCAGCGGCGGTGCGCCGGAACGTGTTCTGAAGGGCGCCGCCGGACCGCAATTCGGTGGGTCGAACGACCGGATTTTCATGCTCGACCGCGATGAGGACCAGCGTGTCCTGATCAGCACCGATATCAACGGCGAGGCAAAGCGCAGCCATGCCAAGGGTGATCTGACCAATGACTATATCGTCTCGCCCGATGGTCACAATGTGGCTTTCCGGCAAAGCTACGAAGCCTATGTAATGCCGCTGATGCCCGGCACGCAGGCGGTCGAGGTCAGCCCGACCAGCAAGTCGCTACCCGTCACCAGGGTCAGCGCCAGCGGCGCCGACTATATTCATTGGTCGCAGGGCGGGCAGGCGCTGCACTGGAGTATTGGGCCGACGGTCTATACGGCGTCGACCAACGCTCTCTTCCCCAATGCACCAGCCGCGAAAGACGCGCCAAAATACCAGCCGCCGACCAGTGGCGTCTCGCTCGAACGCACAATTGCGGCGGACAGGCCATCGGGCACCGTTGTGTTGACTGGCGCGCGCATTGTCACCATGGCAGGTGAACAGGGCGGCATCATCGACGATGGCGTGATTGTCATCAGCAGCAATCGCATCGCAGCAGTGGGGCCGAGCGGGGCAGTCGCCATCCCCGCTGGAGCGGCCATTGTCGATGTTACCGGGAAGACAATCATTCCCGGCCTGATCGATGCCCACGCGCATGGGGCGCAGGGCAGCGACGAACTTGTCCCACAGCAAAACTGGTCGCTGTTGCAAAACCTGGCGCTCGGCACGACCACGATCCACGATCCGTCCAGCCGGGCCAGCGAGATTTTCGTCGCCAGCGAAATGCAGCGCGCCGGGCTGATCCTCGGTCCCCGCATCTTTTCGACCGGGGAAATTGTCTATGGTGCCAAATCTGCCAATGTTTATGCCGAGATCAACAATCTCGACGACGCGCTCGCCCATGTCCGCCGCCTGAAGGCGCAGGGCGGCCACAGCGTCAAGAATTACAACCAGCCGCGCCGCGAACAGCGCCAGCAGGTTGCCGAGGCCGCGCGTCAGGAAAATATGCTTGTGGTAGCCGAGGGCGGCTCGCTTTACGGTATGGATATGGCGCTGGTCGCCGATGGCAATTCGACGCTTGAGCACAATATCCCGCTGGAAATTTTCTACGATGACGTCGTGCAGATGTTCTCTCAGTCTGACACCAACTACACGCCGACCCTGGTGGTCAGCTATGGGGGTCTTGCCGGTGATCCCTATTGGCGTCAGGCGACCAATGTCTGGGAAAATCCGCTCATGGTCCACACGCCGCCGACCATTCTCGCCGCCGAGACTTCCCGTCGCACGACCGCACCGGAAAGCAATTTTGTCGATGACGACAATGCTCGCGAAGCAAAGAAGCTGGCTGATGCTGGCGTCAAGGTCTCGATCGGCGCGCATGGCCAGCAGGCCGGGATTGGCAGCCACTGGGAACTCTGGTCCTTTGTCCGTGGCGGTATGAGCCCTGTGGAGGCGTTGGCGGCCGGCACAATTGAATCGGCTCGCTCGCTCGGCATGGACAGCGAGATCGGGTCCCTCGAACCCGGCAAGCTCGCCGACCTGTTGGTGCTTGATGCCGATCCGACTGCCGATATCCGCAATAGCCAGAAAATCGATCAGGTGATGCTCAATGGCCGGCTCTATGATTCGCTGACCATGGACGAGCTGGTGACCGGTAGCCGGAAACGCGCTGCCTATTGGTGGGAATGAGGATCGCGGGAGTGCGATTGTAGACTGTTTTCTCCTGCCGGTCCTTTCCGATCCTAGAGTCCTGCCAGCCCCTCGGCGCGCGATATCATGGGCTGATAGGATAGTTCATCGCTGGCCTTGTCGCCGATCAGCGTGCAGTCGCGCGACATTACCATCGCCGCATGGGCGGTTAGCGGCGGGTCGCTTTTCAGGCCAATGGTGCGCCAGATCGCTTCCAGCGTCCGGCCCAACGCGTCCGCCAGCCACGCCGGGATTGATGTCCCGGGCAGGGTCAGACCGCGCGCCTGCGCCATAGCGCTGATCATCTCTTTCATGCGGATCGTGCCGTCATCGAGAATGAAATAGGCGCTGCCGCCCGTGCCTTCGGTCAGCGCCAGCATGGTTGCGTGGACCAGATTTTCGATATGGGTGGTTGAAGTGATCGCCCGGCCATGGTTGATCCACATCCATTTTCCGTTTTTCGCCATATCTTCGATCAGCGGCAGCAGCGTCGTGTCTCCGGGCCCCCAGATAAAGCGGGGTCGTAGCACGATCGTGGTAAAGTGGTCGCGGTTCGCCTCGCGCACCATTTGTTCCGCCTGTGCCTTGGTGGCGCAATAGGGATAGGGAGAGTCTGGCGCCAGCGGCACGGTTTCATCGGCATCGCGCAGATTCTGCCCGTAGCAGATCGCGGCCTCGGTACCGATATGGATGAAGCGCGACACGCCGGCCGCCATGGACCGGTCGAGCATGGTGCGCGTGCCGAGCACATTGGAGCGGTACCAGGCGTCTTCCGGTCCCCATGCCTCGACGAAGGCGGCGCAGTGCAGGACGATCCGGCTATTGCCAATATCATCAGCCGTGATGGTCTCAAGATCACATCGTACCGGTTCCGCTCCCATTCTCCGGATTGCGGCATCGGACCGCTCGGACCGCGACATTGCCCGAACAGCATGCCCGGACGCGACCAGTGACCGCGTTGCCGCGCCGCCGACAAAGCCCGATGCTCCAGTTACAAATATCCGCATGGCAACCCCTCCCTGCAAAATGTATTGCCGGCACAAGACCAGCATTAAGCTGCATTGGCAATCCCGAATGGCTTCCAAATCCGCCAAAACCTGCAGGTTTGCGTCCGGTTAATCCTCGCAAGCACTAACCGCCCGCCACATCCTGAAAACGCACCGACTGGATGAACCTCCGTTTAACAGGCGCCCGATTTCGCTGAACCGCGGGTGAATGGCACGTTCAGAAACTCGGTTCATCCTGCAATATCCCTCCTGTGGCCTCATGGAGCGGGAGCCTAATGTCATCGCCGGGGGTTTATCATGCACCTATCAGGAGAAAAGAGATGACAAACAATAACCATTCCATCCGCAACGGCTCGACTGCGCAGGCCGCAGGCCGCCTGTCGATGATCAGCATTCTGGCGATTGCGGCTGGCCTCGCCGCTGCGCCTGCCCAGGCCCAGAGTGCGATCAGCCCTTCTGACATGCCGATGCAGTCCCCGGTCGCCGCGCCGCAGCCGACCCCGGCACCCGCACCGGTCATGCAACCTTCCCCTGTAACCATCATGCCGGTGACCGCTGTGGAAACCAAGCCGTCGGTCACCGCCGACCGTGCGGATGCACTCGCCACCGAGGGTGGCTTTGACGCTGCGACCGTGGCCCCCGAAGCGCTCGCGCAGATTGAAAATGAAAAGCAGGCCCGCAGCGCCGCAGCCGCTGAGTCTGCCGCGGCCGCCAAGGCAGCCGCGGCCGCCAAGGCAACAGCATCCGCCCGAACCAGTGTCTCGGCAAGAACTCCTGCTGATAGCGGCGCCGACGCGGTTGTTGCACCGGTTACGCCGGTCGCAGAAGCTAGCGGAACATCGGCTGGCTTCGAAAATGCACCCCTGTTGAATGATCCGGCCCCTGTTGCGATCGAATCCGTGACCGCAGCTGATGATACTTCCGGTACCGACTGGACCCTGCTCGCCGCATTGGCCGGTCTGATAGGCATCGGCGGTGCTGGTGCCTATGCCGCAAGCCGTCGCCGCAAAAGCAATGCAGAGCCTGTCGGCGCCTATTACAGAGTTTCGCCTGCATCCCCTGCGGTGACGGCGGCAACCATGCCCGAACTGCGCCGTGATCCGGGCGAGCCAAAGGCAGGGCCGGAGGCAGAATCTGCCGAGCAGCGCGCGGTTGCAAGAGCGCATCTCACGGATTTTGTGGCCGGCTTGCCATCCTTCGAGGCGCCGCGCAGCAAGGCTGATCGCCATGTCACAATTGGCCAGCGCCGTGTGGCCGCTGCGCCGAGGCCCTATCTGAGCGATACCGATCTGTCCCGTCGCCCCGGCTACTTCACCGCCCATGTCGATGCCATCCCGACGCCACAGAACCCGTTCCTCACCCGGCAAAAACGCCTCAAGCGCGCGCGCCATCTGGACGCCATGCTGGCCGGGATGAAGTCAGCTAACGCTTTGAAACCGACAGGGGGCAATGGCACCATGCAGGCATCGCGCCCAAAGGCATCGGCCTTACACTAGGCAGGATGTGAACCGGCAACAGAACAGGGCGGCCCCAGGATTTAGGGGCCGCCTTTTGTTGTGGGAAGCGGGATCTGGTATTATTAACTTAAAGTCACCCTAGCCAGGCAGCTCGATGAATCAAGCCGGCATGATAACAAGTCAGGTCCCCACTTATGCCATGCACCGCCTATTTGCGGTAATCCAGCGGCGGATCACGGTCGCCAAGCAGCGATTTATACTTGTAGTCCGGTCCTCGTGCCTTGTCGAAGGCGGCCTTGGCCTCGGCGCGTAGTTCCGGGTTGGTGTACAGTTCGATTGCTGCCAGAGTCAGTGTCTTGGCTGCGACCTGAACGCCCTTGAAGCCGATCGACATGCCGCTCGCGGCCGAAGACTGCCAGCTGTGCGCCGAGGTGCCCGGCACCCAGGTCGCGGTGCGCAGGCCGACAGTCGGCGTCGCGTAGGAGACATCGCCGACATCAGTCGAGCCATAGCCCAGTGTCACGTCATAGGGCTGCACCTCTTCCTGGCTGCCCAGCTTGTGGCCAGGCTTGTCGAAGCTGGCGTAAATGCCCTCGGCGAATTTCTGTTCTTCGGGCGTATAAGTGATGCCGCCGACCTGCCGCAACTTGGCGTCCATCATCTTTGCCAGCGGCTCGTTGACCAGCAGCGGGTTGTTGCCGTGGATCACTTCCCAGTCGACCTTGGTGCCGGTGCCCAGTGCTGCACCGCGCGCCGCATCTTCCAGCCGGGCCCAGATCGCATCGACTTCGACCGGATCGGGATGACGGACATAATAGAAGACTTCGGCAAAGTCGGGCACGACATTAGGTGCCGTGCCGCCCTCGGTAATCACATAGTGAATACGCGACTGTTGCGGCACATGCTCGCGCATCATGTTGATCATCATGTTGAACGATTCAACGCCGTCTAGCGCGGAGCGCGCCTTTTCCGGCGCGCCGGCGGCGTGGGCAGAGACGCCGCGGAATCGGAACTTGGCCGAACGGTTGGCCAGGGTGGTGCGCGCCGCAGCCGAATTTTCGTCATCGGCGTGCCAGTGCAGCGCGATATCGACATCGTTGAACAGCCCGGCGCGGACCATATAGACTTTGCCGCTGCCGCCTTCCTCTGCCGGCGTGCCATAGAGACGGACGCGGCCGGGCGTGCCGGTCTGCTTGAGCCACTTGCTGACCGCTATCGCGGCCTCGACAGAACCGGCGCCAAACAGATTGTGGCCGCAGGCATGGGCGGCCCCCTTGCCCTCGATCGGCGAGCGGGTGGCGACGGCGTCCTGGTTGATGCCGGGCAGCGCGTCATATTCCGCGAGAATGGCGATCACCGGGCCGCCCGTGCCATATTCCGCGACGAATGCGGTCGGGATTTCGGCGACTCCGGGAGTGATGGTGAAGCCGTTGGCCTTGAGCTCGCTTTTCAGAAGGCCGCTCGATTTCTGTTCCTGATAGCCGACTTCCGCCCATTCCCAAAGCTGGCGGGCGTTCTGTGCCGACTGGGCGGACCGCGCATCGATAAGCGCCGATATTTCGGCCATCGTGTCATTTTGTTGAGCGTGGGCGGATGCAGAAACGGCCGCGAGGGCCAGAGCAAGCGAAAAACGGATCATGAACACCTCTTTGGACTAGTACATTAGCTATACCGTCGCACAACGCGGGCAGGGGGGCAACATCCTTCTGCTCCTGCCTTTTGCGTCGCTTTTCGGGTCAATTGCAAAAATGCAACTCGCAGGTGCAACATTTCATATTGCAACTTAATCTTCAAGGCGCATATTCAAGGGACAATTCCCCAACCAAATGGAGTAATACCATGCGTAAACTATCCTCCCTGATCCTCGCAGCCACCGCGCTGTCCCTCACCGTTCCGGTAGCCAGCGCCGCCGAAGTCGAGCGCAACGACCGGCTCTATGATGCCACTGGCTCCAGTGTCGCGAAAGTGAACCGCGTCACCGAAGCCGGTGATGTGCTTGTCATCTACAAGGGCAAAGTACGGCGGATCGAAGCCTCGACCCTGTCGGAAAACGAGGGCAAGCTGATGACCAGCCTGACGAAGACGGAAATTCGCCGCCTCGACTAGGCCTGCGGGCATGCATAAACGCAGCGATGCTCGCTGCAAAACAAGCCGGTGCCTGCTGTCAGGTGCCGGCTTTTTTGATGGTTGTTGCGGCCGCCAGATCATCCGGCCGGTTAATGTTCAGGAACAGTCGCTCGTCCGGCCATGTCACTGTATCGGCGCTGCATTGCCGGACCAACCACTGCAGCGATGGCGCTCGCTCACCATGGTCGTGGGTGCCCCGGACCGCGTTGACGACCGCGCAGTGCCAATAGGCAAAGGTCGGATGCATCCGTTCCGGATCTTCGGCTACGGCACAGCCGTCGGTTACCGAGAGCCGCTCGATCAGGTCTGCCGGTGCAAAGGGTGCGTCCACGGGCACCGTGACAAAGTCTTCAACCCCCATGGCCTGCAATCGTCCTGCCACCGAGTAGATGCCGCCCACCGGCCCGCCCGGTGATTGCGGATCGTCGGGGATGACCGCAAGTCCTGTGCCATAGTCGTGTCGCGCCGACAGCAGCATCCGGTCTGCCTTGCCGGTAAATCTGTCGATCAAAATGTCGATTAGGCGCTCCCCGTCCAGCTGAATCACAGCCTTGTCTGTCCCCATCCGGGCGGACTGGCCTCCGGCGAGAATCACCAGGCTTGTTGCCGGGCGGTCGGTCATGCGATGATTTTGGTGTGCAGCATGGCTGCAATCTGGCGTCAGCTGCCCACTCTGTCCAGCAATTCCCCGATCAGGTCTGTCGGTTCCGTGCTTGCCGGCCGTTCCTCTGCGGCATATTCCGCCAGCTCGGCCTTCAGCCGCCGGTCGAACAGCGCGCGATTGGGCTGTCGGCTGCTGCGCTCCGGCTTGGCGGAAGCCCACTGGCGACTGTCCTTCCTGCCTAGCTGCGCGGGATAGATGAAGCCGTTGACCGGAAAGGCGGTGGTGCCCAGCTTGCCGATCGGCGCGTACCAGATGCGCACCAGGCTCCAGTCATTATTGTCCGAAACATCCCTGGCCATCACCTTGCGTTCGATCTGGCCGCGGCGACCGTTGATCGGTGACCAATTGGCGTGGCTGATCAGGATCGTGCGGTCGTCGACTATCCCGCGCACGACGGCAACGTGACCGAGCTGCATAGCGCCATAGCCGGGCAGGGACAGCACCGCGCCTTCAGCTGGAGTCGCGCCGCGTTGATACACGCCGGCCGCCTGATCCCACCAGCTATGGGCGTCGCCATAAATCTGGATGCCGCTCAGCTCGCGGGCAAAGGGAACGCATTGCAGATAGTCCTCTGCTTTGGCCGGCGAGGCAAGGATAACGGCCTGCATCACCAGCAGGATCGGGACGATCGCATTGCGAAGCGAGGTTATGAGATCGTTGAGGGCCGCACGGTACATGCTGACGGCCTAGACGGCTGGCGGAAAGGTAACGCTAACGGGCATCATGAATCACCCGGTAACCATGCTCTTCACGACCTGCTCTATCTGATCTTCAACCTACCATCCGATACTTCGAAATGTAGCGCGCTGTCCGGGATATCCTTGAATAGTTCCGCCTCGGTTCCGGTCAGCCACACCTGGCCGCCGCGCTCTGCCAGCTTGCCGAACAGTGCTGCCCGCCGCTGTGGATCGAGATGGGCGGCCACCTCATCGAGCAGTAAAATCGGTCGATCGTTCCGCCGCTCGGCAATCAGATCCGCGTGCGCCAATATGATCGAAAAGAGCAACGCCTTCTGTTCGCCGGTTGAACATTTCTCGGCCGGTTGTTCTTTTGCCGAATGATAGACAAGAAGGTCGGTCCGATGAGGTCCTCGTGTCGTTCGTCCCGCGACACGGTCTGCGGAGCGATATTGCTCAAGCATCTGATGGAGTTGTTGTTCGGTGTGCAACTGATCATCCGCCAGGTTTACGGCCGGTGTCGCGAAAATCTTGCCGTCCGATTTCTGTAGCCCCTCGTTCAGCGCAATCACCATCCGGTTGCGCGCTTCTGCAACCAGCGATCCGAAGTGTGCCAGTTGCAAATCCAGTCCGCCCATCCAGTCCCTGTCCGCCTGATAGCCATCGGCGAGAAGCCGGTTGCGCTCCCGTCGGGCGGCTTCGTAGCGAGCGCAGTTGCGGGCATGGGCAGGTTCCAGCGCAGTCACCAGCCGGTCGAGAAAATTGCGACGCCCTGCTGCGCCCTCTGTGAAAAGCCGATCCATCGCGGGCGTTAGCCATAATATCGAAAGCCATTCCGCGAGATCATTTGTCGGTACCGGGGCCTCGTTGATCCGGGTTTTGCGCCTTTCGGGTGCTTCGATACTGGTGCCGCTGCCAAGATGTACATCGTCCAGTTGGGCGGCAACCGCGAAATCGCCGGGGCCATCCTGGCAGGCGATGTCGCGCAGTGCCGCGCGGCGCAGCCCACGTCCCGGAGCGAGCAGGGACACTGCTTCCAGGATATTGGTCTTGCCCGCGCCGTTGGCGCCGCTGAAAACCATGAAACCCGGCGCTGCCTTCAGGCGCAGCTCCGGATAATTCCGAAAATTGTGCAGAGTGAGCTGGGACAGGGTCATCTTAGAGCCGGTCACTAGCTTTCGTCACCGGTGAAGAGAAGCAAATTCGGCGCGGATATCGGTTTCGTTGAGCCTGGATAATTCCGATCCTAATAATTAGGAAATGGCACCAAATATCAGTTTTGTGGATCTATCGGACGAGCAGTTATTTTTGTCAAGCCATTGGAATATATAGATATTATAAAACTGGCATGGCTCATGCAATGTATCTAGCATCTTCGCAGTGATGCGGAAAATAGTTTCAAACCGAAAGGAAATCAAAATGTTCTCGAATGTCTCCAACAGTGTCTCCGCTGCCGTCGCCGCCATTTTCTCCGCTGCTATCTTTGTTGGTGCCAGTGTCGGCCCTGCAGTCAGTCAGGCCGCCTCGGTCGTCGCTTAAATTCTATTCCATTCAATCCGCGAAAGGATAACTCATGTCACCTATTCTCCAAAATTCATTTTCCGCCGCTTTCGCTGCAGCCGTTTCGACAGCCTTGTTTGTCGGCGCCAGCATCTTGCCAGCCCTCAACAACGCATCGTCGATGGTGATCTGATGACCAGCAAGAACAAAAGCTCAGAATCCGTGCCGGGAAGCTGGCCGGAACCCGTCTCGTCAAAAAACGGAAGCAACCGACCCATGAAAAACAAACTGAAACTCGACAAAGCCAACGGCAAACTCATGGGCGTCTGCTCAGGGCTGGCCAACTGGAGCGGCATGGATGCAAACCTGCTGCGGATCATATTCGTTCTCGCGACCATTTTTGGTTTCGGTTCGGCCATCATCATCTATCTGGCGATCGGTTTGATTGTCGACTGATCTCGACATCTTGTCACCGTTTCATGATATAACATACGGAAAATATTGTATTAAAATCGTAGACCGCTCTGACTAATCCGTGTAATCGAAAATTCGCATTGCAATAGTCGGAGCGCAGATGTCCGCAGGTCATCATCACAGCCACGGGCAATCCGCCCACAGCCAACATCGTCATGGCCATCATGGTGCGCACGGTCATATGCCGACCAATTTCAGCCGTGCCTTCGCGTTCGGTATAGCGCTTAATATCACTTATATCGTTATTGAAGTCATCTACGGCCTTCTGGCCGGATCGATGGCATTGCTGGCAGACGCCGGCCATAATCTGTCCGATGTTCTCGGTCTGGTCGTTGCCTGGGCTGGCGCAGAACTGGGCAAGCGGCCCCCGAGCAAGCGTTTTACCTATGGCCTGGGCGGATCATCGATACTGGCCGCGCTTCTCAATGGACTTTTTCTTCTGGTCGCTTGCGGCGCCATTGCGCTTGCAGCCATCGAACGTTTCAGTACTCCCAGCCCGATTGCATCTACCACGGTCATCATCGTCGCCTCGATCGGAATCCTGATCAATTTTGCTACCGCCATGCTGTTTGTGCGGGGACAGAAGGAAGATATCAACATCCGCGGCGCCTTTCTTCATATGATGGCGGATGCCGGCGTGTCGGCTGGTGTTGTGGTTGGCGGCATTGCAATCTATTTTACGGGATTGAACTGGATCGATCCACTTATCAGCCTGCTGATCGTCGCGTTGATCTTCTGGAGTACATGGGGGTTGTTGACCGAAGCCGTCCGGATGTCGCTGGCGGGAGTCCCGCGGAATATCGATGTCGAAGAGGTGCGAGCCTATCTTGCTTCCTTGCCCAGTGTGCAAGCGGTACATGATCTGCACATTTGGCCGATGAGCACCAGCGAAACGGCAATGACCGCCCATCTGATTCTGCCGGTTGGTCATCCGGGAAATGGACTTCTGTCCGACGTTCAGAAGCACATGTTCGAGCGTTTCTCCATTCATCATACGACCATTCAGATCGAGCTTGAGGATGAAGAAGAAGAGCCCTGCCGAACCGATTGCGGCAAAACCGACTGAGGCGGTCCGGGTAATCGGGCCTCGGTATATGGCTGAGGCGCGTTACTCACTTGGCGCCTGGTTCCTGCCAAATGTCCCAGGTATGAGGCAGGCCATTTGAAGTGCTGTGAATACCGGTTCCAGACTATGAGCTGCCGGACGGCATATGGTTTTGCGGCAGGACAACGATGATTGCACCAACGGACATCTTTCGTTGCGCGGTCGGAAAATAGATTTAAGGTATCCAGTAATCCGCGGCACCCGGTCCCGCGAGGGGGAGGATGCGTGCACGAGGAAATCAAACCGAACTGGTTGTCGGAAATTGTCCGTCGCTTTTCCGTATTTATATTTACCGTGAACGGATGGACTGCGGTCCAGGAAAACCCGCCACCGAGAAAAGCGGTGATCATAGCGGCTCCTCATACGAGCAACTGGGACTTTCTCTATTTTTTCGGGCTGACCAACAAGCTCAAGATAGAGTCCTACTGGATTGGGAAAAACACATTATTCAAATGGCCATGGGGCGGAATGATGCGCCGTATGGGCGGCATTCCGGTCAATCGTTCAAAATCGCAAAACATGGTCGATGCTATGGTCAAGGAATTCGATCGGCGCGATGATTTCCTTCTGACTATCCCGCCTGAGGGCACCCGGGGCAGTGTCAAACAATGGCGCACCGGCTTTTACTATATTGCGCTCAAGGCGAAGGTGCCGCTGATTATCGGATTGATGGACTATTCGAAAAAAAGCGGCGGATTGGGGCCATCCTTCATGCCGTCAGGCAATTACAAAGCAGATATGCTGAAACTCAGCGATTTTTATCACAGCGTAACGCCAAAATATCCTGAAAAGGCAATGCGTGATATAGTTTCGACGGAATTCGTCGCAGACGCTGTGCCGCAAGGGCAAGGAGAAGCCATTTGAATACGTTCGTAGCATTGGGCCTGAACTTCGGGCTGTTGGTCGCCATCATGATCATTCTTTGGTTGATATCCGTCCGGATCCGCGATGTGTCCTTCATCGATGCATTCTGGGCCTATGGCATGGCGATTATGGCTAGCGCATCCTTTCTCCAAACCGAAACCCCCGGGACTCTGGCGTATACGATCTGGATGCTCACCGCGCTTTGGGGCATCAGGCTGGGAACGCATCTGCTCCTGCGCTGGCGCAAGGAAGGCATGGATCCACGCTACAAGAAGATTCTCGGCCATGCGATGGACAAGCAGGGCATGAGTTTTGCCAAAGCGGCGCTCCTCAGGGCTTGGGCGATGCAGATTCCTCTGCTCTTCATGGTCTGCCTGCCAGCCCAGCTTGGCATATTGCTGGCAGGCACCAATGTCCTGTCGCCCGTTTCCATCATCGGTGCAGCAATTGCTCTGATTGGCATCGGCTTTGAAACAATTGGCGATATGCAGCTCAAGGCCTTCAAGGCCAATCCCGGCAACCGGGGCAAGGTGCTCGATAGCGGATTGTGGAAATATACCCGCCATCCTAACTATTTCGGGGATTTCTGTGCGTGGTGGGGAATCTGGCTGGTTGCGGTTCCGACTGGCTGGCCCGTTTGGGTTGCGGCGATCGGCCCCTTGTTCCTCAGCTTCACCTTGATGAAGTGGAGTGGTGCGCCGTTGTTGGAAAAAAGCCTGAAAAAGAACCGTCCGGACTATGTGGATTACATCCAACGCACTTCCGGCTTTTTCCCGATGCCGCCAAAGAAAGGTGCAAACCGCTGATTAAGGGTATCCATCACATTGCGATAGGCGTGCCTGATATTGAAGCGGGACTTGCCTTTTATTGTGATGTCCTTGGCTTTTCAATTGAATGGCGCAGCGACGTGTCGGCCGACAATGAAAAGGCAGGCGCTGCGGTCGGTCTCACCGGTTTTGAAGCCAGGATGGCAATGCTGAAGGGCCAAGATATCCGCATTGAACTTTGGCAATATACCAATCCACAACCGCGTGACCGGCGCAGTGATCCGGCGGATTTGGGCTATCCGCACATGGCTTTGGCGGTCGAGGATATCGACGCCGAATATGATCGCCTTTCTGCAGCAGGGATGACCTTCGTCGGCGCACCCGTTGATTTCGGGACGCAAAAGGCAATCTACGGCCGGGACCCGTTTGGCAATATTATCGAATTGCTCGAAGAAACGTAGAACTTACGCGGCTTTTTGAAGCAGCTTGTTTTCAATAATATTGGCAAAGACCTCTGCGTCCTGGGCACCGGGGACCATGAACTTCTTGTTGAAAATGAAAGCCGGTACGCCGGTGATGAAGCGGTCCTGCCATTCGGCTTCGACAGCCCGGACGTCGGCGGCGTACATATCCGTGGCAAGCAGATCCCGGGCGCGCGTTTCGTCGAGACCAACCGACACGGCAACGTCGATCAGGGCCTGATGATCGCTGACATCCTTGCCATCGGTAAAATGGGCCTTGAACAGCGCGAGCTTGAGCGCGGTTTGCTTGCCGGTCTCGCCGGCCCAGTGCAGCAGGCGATGCGCGTCAAACGTGTTCACCATCCGCATATCCTCGTGATAGCGGAATTCGAAGTCCAGATCATTGCCGGCGCTGCGCAAGCGCTCCCGGTTCGCCTGGCTCTGCTCTGGAGTGGCACCATATTTCTGCGCCATATGTTCGTTGATCGATTGCCCTTCGGGCGGCATGGACGGATTCAGTTCAAAGGCATGCCATGCCAGTTCAAACCTTGCTTTGCCTTCAAACTGCGCCATAGCCTTCTCGAGTTTTTTGTAACCGATGATGCACCAGGGGCACACGACATCCGAGACAATATCAACGGTGATAACGGGCGTCTCGGACATGGCAATTTCCTTGGAGTTTTTCAGGCCTTCTCAAGCGTGCATTGGAGGGGGTGCTCGTTCTTGCGCGCGAAATCCATCACTTGGGTAACTTTTGTTTCCGCGACTTCATAGCTGAAGGTACCGCAGACGCCGACGCCTTTCTGATGGACGTGCAGCATGACCCGTGTGGCTTCGTCTATATCCATATTGAAAAACCGTTTCAGCACCAGAACAACAAACTCCATCGGCGTATAATCGTCGTTGAGAATGAGCACCTTGTAAGGGCTGGGCTTTTTTGTCTTGGCGCGGGTCTTGGTCGCAATGCCCAGGTTTGTGTTGTCGTCGTCATCATCGGATCCCTTGTCTGCATCGTCGCCCATGACCGGCTTGTCGCTGGTCCGACGAGGCCAACGGGATTTCAATGACGGGAAAAGAATCTGCTGCTTTATCATCAGCCTCAGGATATGGTATTTTTACCCCCGAGGGCAAGGGGCGGATTGATAGTTTCCACAGCTTTTGCGGTTGCCTGGCCGTATGGCGGGCAAATAAAAAGGACCGCTCCAACGGAACGGTCCTTTTGTAATCACTAAAAAAGCGGACTAAGCAGCTTTCTTGAGTTCCTTGCGGATTTCGCTGACGCGATCGGCAATCGGCTGATAGGCTTTGCCGGCAAGCTTCACAACGGCATCTGCGTTGTTCGAAGTCTGGTCCATTACCCGGTCCAGTCCGCTGCGCACATAGTCAGCCTGCTTTTCGAACAGATCCTTCGGCGTCGCAACGCTGAAAAGGCCTTGCAGAGAGCGGCTGGCTTCGACGAAATTCTCGCGGGTATATTTCAGGTTGGTCTGGCCAATTTCCTGAGCGCCCTTGGCGGCGATCTTGCCGCTTTCGATCAGCGTTTCAACATTTTCGCGATTGAATTCAACAGCATTTTTCGACAGTGCAACCGCACGGTCAGCAGCGGCTTTCGCACGTGCTTGCGCGTCAGCGGTCAGCTTCTCAAAACGCGAACCGAGTTTTTCAGCGGTTTTCTTCGCGGTGTTGGCAGCCTTGGTGTTGGCAGCCTTGGTGTTTTTTGCAACGCGCTTGGTTGCGGTGGTTTTGGTGGTAGCCATTTTCTTGGTTCCTTTGGTCGTTTTGTTCAATGTGGTTTTGGCAACGGGTTTCGCAGCGACTTTGCGTTTCGCAGCGACCTTCTTTGTTGCCGGTTTGGATGCTGCGGTTTTTTTAACAGCAGGCTTGGATGCTGTTGCCGGTTTAGCAGCAGGAGCCACCGGCTTTTGGGTTTCGGTTTTTACCGGAGCTGGATCAGCGGCGGTCTTCGCGACAGATGCGGCTGGAGTAGCCGGTTTGTCGGTAACGTTGATCGCGGAAGCTGCAGCAGAATAAGCGGCTTCTGCAGAAAGCGAGCCGGTTTCTTTTGCTGCCGGAGCAGCGGAGGTTTCATTTTTTGTATCAGCCATCGGTTATCTCACTTCTATGTTGCAGTGCACAAATAAGGCATGAGTTGCCCGTTGTCAAGGAAAATGGTGCAGTGCACAATAAATCGTAATCAGTACCGCAAACATCTATAAAACAACATCTTAATGGAAAGAGTGTATGTGAATCTGAGCAGCACGGCTGGAAATATATGGGTTTGTGCTGAAGGCGGTTGATTGTTGATACAGCCTTTCATCTAGCTGTATATTCCCTTTTACCTCAACCGCTGACGGATTTGCCGGTTGTCGGACTATTGTACTCTGCCACCATCTTTCCCGCTCCGTCCGCGATACCCCATTTGGTGCAATATGACAGATTTCTGTGTTTCCATATGGCTTCTGCTGTAGAGGACAACCGACACTATCGAAAGTCCCCCATGTCCGCTTTGCTATCCATTGCTACCGCCGTTCCCGACCACCGGATCACGCAAAAGGAAGTGCTCGCCGTGCTGGCGAAGGCCAGAGGGGCGGCGCTGCCTGCCAGGCTGAAACAGATACTTGGCAACAGCGGCATTGATCAGCGCTATCTCGCCTGCGAAGCGGATTATTATCTGGAGCCGCGGAGCTGGACGAGCCGGGCCACCATATACGATCAGGTGGGTACCAAGCTTGCACACAGCGCGGTTGGGGAGGCGTTGGACAAGGCCTCGCTGACACCGGCCGACATTGACGGCATTGTTCTGATCTCGACGACCGGTACGATGACTCCGTCGATTCCCAGCCGGATGATCGAGGCGATGGGCTTCGATCCATCGACCCAGACAATCCCGGTGTTCGGCTATGGCTGCGCGGGTAGCGTCCTGGGGCTCAGGCTGGCCAATGACCTTGCTGCGGCCAATGGCGGCCAGAACGTCGTGATGATTGCGCTGGAATTGTGCAGCCTGTCCTACGACTATAGCCAGTTCGACAAGAAGAACATGATCGCGACCGCGCTGTTTGCCGACGGCTGTGCCGCAGCTGTGCTCAGCGGCAGGGTCGGACAGGCGCGGGCGCCCTCGTTCCGCGCTTTTGAGCAGAAGACATGGCCCGACACCCGCGACATGATGGGCTGGGAGATCGGCACAACAGGTTTTGATCTCGTGCTGGCCCGCGACATACCGGCCTTCGTAACGAAGGACTTTGCTCCTTTCTGCGACGCGTTTCTGGAGAAGCAGGGCCTGGCGATGTCCGATCTTTCTGAACCTGCCTGCCATCCCGGCGGGGGCCGCGTGGTGGAGGCTCTGGAAGATTATTTCGCGCCGGAAATTGCAGGCATTCCCGCAACCCGCGAAGTGCTGAAGCAGCACGGGAACATGTCCTCGCCTACAGTCCTGTTTGTGCTCGAGCGGCTTTTGCAGCAGACACCGGACAAGCCGATCCTGCTGACTGCGCTGGGCCCCGGCTTTACCGCCGCGCTCGGTGTGCTTGATCCGGCGGGTGCTGCATGACCGAAAATCTGGGCACTCTTTTCACGACCAGTCCGACAGCGGTTACGTGGGTTCTGATCTATATCGTGGTCCAGCGGCTTGGCGAACTTGTCCACGCAAATCGCAATACCAGACGTTTGCTCGGTGAAGGGGGGCAGGAACATGGCGCGGACCATTATCACTATTTCATCTTTCTCCACAGCGCCTGGATCGCGATCATCGCCTTGCTGGTTGATCCGCAGCATGGCGTCCATCCGGCGATGCTGGCGCTGTTCGTCGCAAGCCAGATATTGCGTCTGTGGACGCTGGCCAGCCTCGGTCGCTGGTGGACGACAAGGATCATCTCGGCGCCGCATTTCGACCGGGTCAAGCGCGGACCCTATAGATATATCAGCCATCCCAACTATCTGGTGGTTGTGCTTGAAATCGCGATTGTCCCGCTGATGCTCGGCCTGCCCTGGGTGGCGCTGGTATTCTCGATCCTCAATGCGATTCTGCTGCGCCACCGGATTGGAGTGGAGAATGAAGTGCTCGGTGAGCGCGGCTAGGCCAAAATTTGTCAAACTTTGAGCCGATGGCGGTTTTTTTTGTTTCGACTTCAGACTTTGACTTAGCTGGACCGCGCACGGCAAAAATAATCCCGAACCGACGGACTGACTTTACAAACTTTACGGTGCCAATAGCACCGAAAAAATGCGGCCTACGGCAAATGTCGTTGGATATCGGCTGGTCAAAATCCAGGTTGCTCAAAATGTCAAAGAAAGGCTGTGAAATTTATCAGAACCCGCCGATGTAGGAAAGCGATTTGCTATCGCGCCCCTATAGCCCCAGACCACCAAGCCATGTTGAGCTAGCTGATTTACTGCCTATAAGAGCCACAAGCCTCGGGAGTCACTGCGTGTCGACATTTGTCAAGATCATGGTTGCGCTGGTTGCCATTCTCCATCTCTATATTGCCTGGTTCGGTATATTTGCCTGGCAGGCGCAGGGACCAGCGACATTTCCTAATCTCCCTCACAACCTGTTCGAACCGACAACCGCAATGGCGGCCAATCAGGGCGTCTATAACCTCTGCCTCGCTATTGGCCTGATCTGGTCACTGTTTATCCGCGATGCCGATTGGCAGCGCAAGGTGGCGAGTGGTTTTCTGCTGTTCGTTGCCACGGCGGGCATTTTCGGTGCCTGGCGTGTATCGCCAGATATAGCACTGGTGCAAGCGGGGCCAGCGGTGATCGCGTTGCTGTTGTTGTGGTTGCCGGTGGGGAAGAAGTGGGGAGGGTAATCAACTTTCCCGTGATTGCGGCATTTACTCCATCTAGTCGAAAGACTTCCTCGGCACCGCCGTAACGCACAAAACTATCACCGCCGCAGAAATTGCTGCAACCGTCAGCAGCATTGCGGACCCCATGTTCGCCACGGCAATACCGACGAAACCCCAGGACACGGCAATGGCGTAAGGCCATGATTTGAGGCGACCGGCGTTGTAGCCGGCGAAGGCGGTCGCCAAGGCAAGCGCGATAATAGCTGCTGCAAATTCTCCAACAAAGCCATATCCGGCAAGCAACAGCCCGATGGATACGAAAGATGCGGCGGACAGCCAGCCGGAATAAAGCGCGACCGGCCATTTGGCGATCCAGGCGGGTGCCGCATCTTCGATCTGGTATAGTGCGATCAGGGCGGCGATGAGCATGATCCATATTAAAATGGTCGCCCAGATCGGCGACAGGAGCGCGACGGGGAGCCAGATTGTGCCGACCGCCAGTGATAGCGCCAATGCAATGCGACCATTGTCCCATTCTGTATCCTGCCTGAATTTGTAGGCGCCAATAGCTGCATGGGCGACCAACCACAGATAAATCGGGCCCCAGATGCTGAAGGCCCAGCCGACCGGCTGAACCGGCGGATTGAGCTGGGGTATCGGATATCTATCGGGATCAATCCCGCCAAAGTCCGGTGACAGAAAAGGCGCAATAGCAAAGGTTAGCGCTATGATGAGGACAAGGACGGCTTTCATAAATTCGGATCCCCGACGTTTTGTGCGCAGATCATATGATGATAAACCGATTGTCGCAGTACGTGTTTTAAGACAGGTACGCTCGGTCCATCACGTACAATCTTCCCTAGAGTAGAAGCTAGAATAGCGATATTGGTTGCAGTTTTCGCGATTCAGCCGGGATTGCTTGAAGGGCATTGCCCCCGCGACATCACGCAATATTGCGCAAAACTGGCTTCGCTAGCTTCCCCACACCTTTGCCCGTGCGCTTCATTTTATAGAGCGCGCTATCGGCGGCTTTGAGCAATTGCTCGGTACCGTTGCCATCGAGCGTCTGCACGGCAATGCCGACACTGGCCGATGGCGTTAAGACGTGACCGTTGATTTTGGCTGGCATGGCAAAGCCGGAAAGATAGGCAGTCGCTCTGGCCAAAGCCTGGTCACGTCCGTTCACATCGGGCATGAAGATCAAAAATTCATCCCCGCCGAGACGACCGACAATTTCATCTTTTCCGCAGCTCTGGTTTAGCCGATTGGCCACCTCGACTAATAGATGATCGCCAACATCATGCCCCAGATTGTCATTCACCTGTTTGAATTGGTTGAGGTCAATCAGGGCAACAGCGAAACCGCTGCCGTCACTGGCGAAAGACAGTTCGGCCAGATGAAGATGGTTCATCATCGCACGGCGGTTGGCGAGCCCGGTCAGGGGATCGCTATGGGCCTGTTTCCAGATGGTGTGGCGCATGATCAGGCCGGAAATGATCTGGTTATAACTATCGATGATAAACCGGATCATCAGCAGCGCAATCGTGATCATGCTCCACCCCATGATCATATCATCGAAGCCGCCGACCAGTATCATTGCCACAGCCGATGGCATGACTCCGACGAATAAAACGGTCACGGCTGCCTTTTTTATGCAGGCCAGACAATGGGCGATACAGGTCGTTCCGAATACCAGCGACATCGGTATGAACATTTGATTGGCAAACATGCCGGTTGCAATCGCATAAACAGACCAGATGCTGAGAAATGTGATGATGGTGACCGAGAGGACGGATAGGTTTCTGAGAATTTTTTGCGGATTAAGACTGGAGCCCGGACGTTTGGGAAAGCGCATCCACATGATCATCCGTGCAAAACAGCCAATGGCAAAAACGCCCATCCAGGCATAGTAAAATGGTGAAACCCCTTCGTGGGCTGACAGGACCATCACCGCCACCAGATTGAAAATAGCAACCAGATAAATCATCGGCACATGAGTAAGCGCCCGGTGCAATTGCATTTCCTCAACCGAGGATTGAATTTCTTGCGGGATTTTTGGCGACCGCCATGGAGTTTGCCAGGATGCCTGCCAGTTTTTTTCCAAAAGCGGCGCTAAATCCATGTCGTTTGGCCATCCTGCAATAGCGGGTTAAATAATCAAGGTCCTGACTAGGCAGCTGTTGTGAAAATAGGGTTAACAAATGTTTGCAACAAATGCGCAAATTGCGAGCCATTGGGCGGCTCGCGAGACCTGTGGCAATCAATCAAATTCCCGGCGCAGGCCGCAACCTGCACCGGGAACATGTTTGAGCTCTCATCCGAAGCAGCCGTCGCCATAACGGCGTCACCGCAAGCCAGACGACAGGCGCGATTGGTTGACGGCAGTCGCGAGAGCGTGGCCGCTAGAATTTGGCCGTTGCCTGCACGCCGTAGAAGCGGGGTTCTGCCGGGATGAAGGTCGGAATACCAAAGGCACCACCGGTATTGCCCGCATCCAGCAGATAATCCTTGTTGGTCAGATTGCGCGCGAAGCCGGCGATCTCGAACTGTTCGTCGGCGAAAGAGATGCCGGCGCGCAGGTTGACGAGAGTAACGGCTGGCTGGCTGATCAGGTTCGAGTTCGGTGCTTCGAAGAAGACCCGGCTGCGATAGGTGACGCTGGGTGTGGCGAACAAGCGGGTCGTGTCGTTGATCGGATAGTCCAGAGTGAAGCCGCCAGCTGCCTGCACTTCCGGCTGGAGACGGAAGCGCGCGCCGGCCAGATTGCCATTGCCGGGATCGTTATCGATACCACCATCGATATAGCCGATATTGGCGAACAGGTTTAGCCAGTCGGCGGCGCGCACATTGACTTCGGCTTCGACACCGAAATTGGTGGCGCTGCCGGCACTGCGGGTGATTGTCGTGCCCGGTCTGGCCGGATCGTTCACGCTGACCTGAAAATTGTCGTAGGTTTGATAATAGACGCCGAGCGAACCGGATACCGGCCCCGATGCCCCTTTCAGGCCCACTTCATAGTTCCAGACAATTTCCGGCGCAATATCGGTGAAATTGCCGATCGGTCCGGTCGGTGTGGCGGTCGCTCCGGCGTTGACCGTGGCCGAGCGACGACCCTTGGAGACCGTGGCAAAGCCGTTGATATCATCGGAGAAGCGATAGAGAATGTTGAAGCGCGGCAGGATTGCGGAAAAACTGTCCTCGGTACGGAAGGTCTGGCCAGCCGTGTCGGTGAGCGGGAAGGGCGGGGATCCGGTGAAGAAGGAGCCCGGCGCAGTCGCGCGATAGCCCGAGCGGCGCTTTTCGATCAGCACTCGCACCCCGGCGGTCAGTTCGAGGCTGGGGGTTGGTATCCATGTGCCATCTGCAAAAACCGAATAGCTGTCATTCTTGCCAAGATTTTCAAAAACCGCCTGATAGGGCACGGTCCCGACCGCACCGCCGGTCAGCGCCTTGATTGCATCGCCGGCCGGGACGCCGTTGGAATCGACGCACGGGACACCGGGCACAACAATACCGGCCAGACACTGGAAATAGGTCACTTCATCGGTTGAGAAAGGCACCCGCTGGTTGCTGTCCTCGCGGAACAGGTTCCAGCCAAAACTGCCGCGGAACGTGTCGCTGCTATAGGCTAAGCGGGTTTCATGGCTGCCCTGTTCGCCATTTGCGTCCTCGGCAAATTCGAGGAAGAAGGCGGCGGAACCATCCGCATCAAACACTTCGTTGCTGTTGAACTTGCGATAGCCGTTGACCATGGTGATCGTCCAGTCATCGGCAATGTCCCAGTTCATCGTCAGATTGGCGTCGTAAACATCACGGGTCAGACCAAGCTTGGAGTCGCCCAGCACCGCGGCCGAGAAAGGCGAGCCGCGAAGGTCGGCGGGGCCGAAGGGATCGGCCGGTCCGGCGCTGGTCGGCAGGCTGCCGGAAATGAACGGTGTTCCCGAATTGCGCTGCCGGTCATAAGTCAGGATCAGGTCGGCGTTGAAATCGCTGCTCGGGGTGAAACGAAAAGATGCACGGGCACCCAGCTGATCCTGAGCATAGAGATCATCCTGGTTTGGAGCCAGATTGGTCACATAACCGTCGCGCTTCTTATAGGCACCGGCGAGCCGCACCGCGATCATGTCATTCCCGGCGTTAAGATGCCCGCCCAACGTATAGGCGTCAAAATTGCCATAGCTGGCCGAGACTTCGCCGGACAGGCCCGGCCTGGGCTTGGCCGAAATGATGCTGATTGCGCCGACGGCGGATGCGGTGCCGAACAGCGTTGCCTGCGGACCCTTGATCACCTCGATCCGGTCAATGTCGTACAGATCCTGATAGGAACCGCGCGAACGGGAAATGTCGACACCGTTATAATAGAGCGTGACGCGGGCGGCCTGTTGGGCCGAGCCGCTGTCGGAGGTGATACCGCGGATGACGATGCCCGGATTGTTGGCGCTCTGCTCCTGGATGTTGAGACCCGGAACATAGTTGGACAGTTCATCCAGATCGGACACGCCCAGTTCCTTGAGCCGCTCGCCGCTGTTGGCGGAGATGGTGATCGGGACATCGGTGGATTTCTGCTCGAATTTTTGCGCGGTGACGATGATGATATTGTCGTCGGTGGCTCCGTCTTCTGCGGAATCAAGATTATCCTGGGCGAAAGCCGGGCCGGTAGCGGCCGCGAATGCGAGAGAGAAGGCAAGGGCGGAGAGGGACGTCCGGGAAACGAAATACTGTGACATTGGAATCGGCCTTTTGACAACGGTGGGAGATGGATTGTGCAAGTGCAGCATTGCTGTGACTGCTTGAGGCGATTGCTGTGAACTTTTTGAGAAATTTGTGCGTCGGCCATGTGACGAAGTTGATCTGGCGGCGTTCGCGGAGTCCGGTCGCTTCTTACTGCTTCGAAAGCGGCGACACACTCGTCAACCTGTTGATCATATCTCTTCTCAAATCCGTCAAAAAAGGGCCGGTCCGGCACGAATGATTTGCATCATGTCAAAAATAGGGTTATCACCCTAAAAATAGCGAGTCGTGCAAATTGGGAGGAGAAAATATGGCTACGGTACTGGAAGCGGAGAAAACACGGATCGAACCGATCGACGTGTCGAAGGCGGAGCTTTATGCGGAGGACCGCTGGCAGGAGCCGTTCCGCAAATTGCGGGCCGAGGCGCCGATCCAATATGTGCCGGATTCCAAATTCGGACCTTACTGGTCGGTCTCTACCTACAAGCCGATCGTCCATGTCGAGGCGCTGCCGAAGATTTTCTCTTCCTCCTATGAATATGGCGGCATCTCGATCGCTTTCTATACCGACCGGTTGCTGCCGGATGAATTTCGCCAGCCGCAGTTCATCGCCATGGACCCGCCGCAGCATACGGCGCAGCGGCGAACGATCGCGCCCGCCTTCGGGCCCAGCGAGGTCAAGGCGATGCAGGACGAGGTGCGCCAGCGCACGGCGGACGTGCTCGACTCGCTGCCGGTCGGGCAAGCCTTTGACTGGGTGGAAAAGCTGTCGATCGAACTGACCACCGGGATGCTGGCCAAATTATTCGATTTTCCCTGGGAAGAGCGTGACAAGCTGACTCTCTGGTCGAACAAGCTGGGTGATGTTGAACTGATCCATGAAGAAGACGGCATTGCGCGGCGCAATGAATATGCGATGGAAATGGCCGCGGCCTTTACCAAGCTTTGGCAGCGCAAGGCCGGCGAGGCGCCGGGCAAGGATCTGATCTCGGTGATGATGCAGTCGGAATCGATGAGCGAAATGAGCCCCGAGGAATTTATCGGCAATCTGATCCTGCTGATCGTCGGCGGCAATGACACCACCCGCAACTCAATGAGCGCTTATGCTTATGGCCTCAGCCAGTTTCCCGAAGAGCGGGCCAAGCTGGAGGCGGACCCGTCGCTGATCCCCAATGCGGTGGCCGAGCTGCTGCGCTGGCAGACGCCGCTGGCGCATATGCGCCGGACCGTGCTGGAAGATACCGAACTGGACGGCGTGGCGATGAAAAAGGGCGACAAGGTCGTGCTCTGGTATCTCTCCGCCAACCGCGACGAGAGCATATTCGAGGATGCGGACAGCATCCGCGTCGACCGCGACAACGCCCGGCGGCATCTGTCCTTCGGTTACGGCATCCACCGCTGCGTCGGGGCGAGAGTCGCCGAATTGCAGTTGCACGTGCTGCTCGAGGAAATGGCCAAAAGGCGGCTGCGGGTCAATGTGCTCGGGGAACCGGAGCGGGTGCCCGCCTGTTTCGTCCACGGCTACAAGAAGATGATGGTCACGCTGGAGCATTATTGATTTGAAAACCCGCGACCGCATCGTGCTCGAGGCAAGACGGCTCTACAACCGGCGCGGCTATGGCAATGTGTCGAGCGCGGTGCTGGCGGAGCATCTCGGCATTTCCGAGGGCAATCTCTGGTATCATTTCAAGACCAGGCGCGCGATCCTGTCCGCAATCAGCGAACGCTTCGCGGTCGATATCGAAAAACGCCTGTCCCGGCTGCCGGCGGCGGGTGCGGATATTGTGGACGAATATGGCGATCTGCTGCAGGCGCTGATCTGGGAGTTCCAGGAATATCGCTTTCTCTACCGCGACCAGAGCGAATATGGCGGCCATGACGAGATCGTCCAGCGCGGCGTCCGTGGCTGGATCGAGCGGACGCAGCAGCAGTTCCAGCTCTATTACCGGGCCTTTGCCTCGGCCGGCCTGCTCGACTGGGAAGAGGACCGGCTGGCCGACCTGGCGATCAACGCCACCATCATCCTGCGCTACGGCCTCGATCATTATCGCGAGATGGGTGCCTCGATCGAGGAGGGCGGCGGCGCAATCCGCAGCACCCTGCTGCGCCATCTCACCCTGTTCGAGCACAAGATGCTGCCTGATGCGGTGGAGCGGTTGAAGCGGTCGATCGAGCGGATCGCCGATGCGGGATTGCCCGAGGAAATCGCGGCCTGAAACGGACGACGGCGCGCGATGCCAGTGTCCGTCGTGCGAACAGGCAAGGCAACCTTTCCGGCAGCGGCGCGTTGCCTGTTCGAACCACAAAAGGATATGAATATGGCTATGTTGCACTTTCCGGAAGATACATTTGTTGTTGTCGCGACCGGCGAAGAGGCCAAGACATTTTATATCCGCAGCGGCTCGCTGGAGCATGACGGCGACTGGACGCCGGGCAATCTGGCCGACGACGGTCCCGCCGGCAAATCCCCGCCCGAGCGATCGCCGCGCGAAAGCATGGAAGCGACTTTCTCCAAACTGATCGCCGAGCGCTTGTACCATCATTCGCATAAGGGTGATTTCGAACGGCTGATCCTGGTTGCCGATCCGGATACGCTCGGCGAGATGCGGCCATTGCTGCATCAGGAAGTGGCCGACAAGATCGTGCTGGAACAGGCGAAGACGCTTACGAATTCGCCGGTTGAGGATATCGAGAGGGCTCTGGCAGGATAGGGGCTGTTCCGCGGATCTACCTCAATCCCAACTATTGACGTAATCGCGAATCCCGTCTAAGGGCCGCGCTTCCGCTTCTTCGGGCTCTGCTCGACGCCGCAGATAACTTACATAGGCAAAACACTTGCCGTCATTTTGGACGGTGAGAGTAACCCCTGCTTCATGCAGGACTAATCTACTATAAGGTGAAGACTTTATGCCAACGATCAACCAGCTCGTCCGTAAAGGGCGGGTGCCCCAGAAGACGAAGTCCAAGGTGCCGGCCATGGAAGCCAACCCGCAGAAACGCGGCGTTTGCACCCGTGTCTACACGACGACTCCAAAGAAACCGAACTCCGCTCTGCGCAAGGTTGCCAAGGTTCGCCTGACCAACCAGCGCGAGGTCATCAGCTATATTCCCGGTGAAGGTCATAACCTTCAGGAGCATAGCGTTGTGCTGATCCGCGGCGGCCGTGTGCGCGACCTTCCCGGTGTGCGTTATCACGTACTGCGCGGTGTTCTCGATACCCAGGGTGTCAAGGACCGCAAGCAGAGCCGTTCGAAATATGGCGCCAAGCGTCCTAAATAATTCAGTTTCGGAGTTATAAGATATGTCACGTCGTCGTCGTCCCGAAAAGCGGGTCATCCTGCCCGATCCGAAATTCAAGGATCTGGTGCTTTCGAAATTCATGAACAACCTGATGATGGATGGTAAGAAATCCACCGCAGAGCGCATCGTTTACGGTGCCTTTGACAGCGTTGAAGCCAAGGCAAAAAAAGATCCGCTGCAGCTGTTCCATGATGCTCTCAACAATATCAAGCCGGGCATCGAGGTGCGCAGCCGCCGTGTTGGTGGTGCGACCTATCAGGTTCCCGTCGAAGTGCGTCCCGAACGTGCGCAGGCCCTGGCGATCCGCTGGATGATCTCTGCCGCTCGCGGCCGCAGCGAAACCACCATGGCGGCTCGGCTGTCGGGAGAAATTCTCGATGCGTCGAACAATCGCGGCAACGCGGTGAAGAAGCGGGAAGATGCGCACAAGATGGCTGAAGCCAATCGCGCATTCGCCCACTACCGCTGGTAGTAAAAAGTACAGACCGTTCGTCCTGAGCCTGTCGAGGCATGCTTCGACAAGCTTGGTACGAACGGACTTTTGATCAAGATTTCGATCCAATCGGGGCTGGCATTGTTCAGCCCATTTCACTATAGGGCAGCCAGAATTTGGTTCCCCACATATCGGAGTACAGACTATGGCACGCAGCCATCCGCTCAAATATTATCGCAATATCGGCATCATGGCCCATATTGATGCCGGTAAGACCACGACCACGGAACGTATCCTCTATTATACCGGCAAGTCCTACAAGATCGGCGAAGTGCATGACGGCGCGGCGACGATGGACTGGATGGAGCAGGAGCAGGAGCGCGGAATCACGATTACCTCGGCTGCTACCACCTGTTTCTGGAATGCCGAGGACCGCAAGGGCCCCGAGCACCGGATCAACATCATCGACACCCCGGGCCATGTTGACTTCACCATTGAAGTCGAACGTTCGCTGCGTGTACTCGATGGCGCGGTTGCCTGTTTCGATGGCGTTGCCGGCGTTGAACCGCAGTCCGAAACCGTATGGCGCCAGGCTGACAAATATAAAGTGCCGCGGATGTGCTTCATCAACAAGCTCGACCGCACCGGCGCGGACTTCAAATTCTGCGTGCAGTCGATCATCGAGCGTCTCGGCGCGACCCCGGCGGTCCTGTATCTGCCGATCGGCATTGAAGCCAGTCTCGTTGGCCTGGTCGACCTGGTCAACCAGCGTTCGATTACCTGGAAGAACGAAGATCTCGGTGCCGAATATACCTATGGTGAAATTCCTGCGGACATGGCCGACGAAGCGGCTGAATATCGCGAGAAGCTGATCGAGCTTGCTGTCGAGCAGGACGATGACATCATGGAACAATATCTGGAAGGCAACGAGCCCGATGCAGCGACGCTAAAGTCGCTGATCCGCAAGGGCACGCTGAACCAGAGCTTCGTTCCGGTGCTCTGCGGTTCGGCGTTCAAGAACAAGGGCGTTCAGCCTCTGCTCGACGCGGTTGTCGACTATATGCCGAGCCCGCTCGACGTTCCGGCGATCAAGGGCGTCAAGCTTGACGGCGAAACCGAAGACAGCCGGCCATCGTCGGATGACGAGCCGTTCTCCGCGCTTGCCTTCAAGGTCATGAACGATCCGTTCGTGGGCACGCTGACCTTCTGCCGTATCTATTCCGGCAAGCTGGAAAAGGGCACGCTGCTGAACTCGGTCAAGGACAAGAAGGAAAAAGTCGGCCGTATTCTCGAAATGCACTCCAATGACCGTAAGGACATTGACGAGGCATTCGCAGGCGACATCGTTGCGCTGGCGGGTATGAAAACGACCACCACCGGCGATACGCTTTGCGATCCCGACAAGCCGATCATCCTGGAACGCATGGAATTCCCCGAGCCGGTTATCGAGCTCAGCGTGGAACCGAAGACCAAGGCCGACCAGGAAAAAATGGGCGTTGCACTGCACCGTCTTGCGGCTGAAGATCCTTCGTTCCGTGTCTCTACCGATCACGAATCGGGTCAGACGATCATCAAGGGAATGGGCGAGCTTCACCTCGACATCCTGGTTGACCGCATGAAGCGCGAATTCAAGGTGGAAGCCAATGTTGGCGCGCCGCAGGTGGCTTATCGTGAGTCGCTCGGCAAGGCGGTCGAAGTTGACTATACGCATAAAAAGCAGTCCGGCGGTTCCGGCCAGTTTGCGCGTATCAAGTTCGAAGTCACTCCGGGCGAGCGCGGATCGGGCATTACCTTTGAAGACGAAATCAAGGGCGGTAATATTCCGAAAGAATATATCCCTTCGGTTGAAAAGGGTATGCGCGAAACCGCTGAAACCGGTTCGCTGATCGGTTTTCCGATCATCGACTTCAATATCCGCGTCTATGACGGTGCCTATCATGATGTTGATAGTTCGGCACTGGCCTTCGAAATCGCCGGTCGTGCAGCAATGCGCGAAGCGGCACAGAAATCCGGCATCAAGCTGCTTGAACCGATCATGAAAGTTGAAGTGGTAACACCGGAAGACTATCTTGGGGATGTGATCGGCGATTTGAACTCTCGCCGGGGACAAATCCAGGGTACTGATACGCGCGGCAACGCCCAGGCTGTGAACGCCATGGTGCCGCTGGCCAACATGTTCGGTTATGTGAACGAACTGCGTTCCTTCAGTCAGGGACGTGCACAATATTCGATGCAATTCTCGCATTATGAAGAAGTGCCGAGCAATGTGGCCGAAGAGATCAAGGAGAAAATGGCCTAACAGCCACTCCTTTTCGAGGTAATGCGCTTTCCTTTTGCGCGGGTCTGGCGGGAAAACCCCCAGACCGGCAAAAGGGTGTTGACAGAATAAGAGAGTCTCGCCAAAGCGCGGCGCAGACTATCAATATGATAGAAAATCAGAGGTAAAATAAAATGGCTAAAGAGAAGTTTGAGCGCAATAAGCCGCACTGCAACATCGGAACCATCGGTCATGTTGACCACGGTAAAACGACGTTGACCGCGGCGATCACCAAAGTGCTTGCTGAAACCAGCGGCGGTAAGGCTGTGGACTTTGCAAATATCGACAAGGCGCCTGAAGAGCGTGAGCGCGGCATCACCATTTCAACGGCGCACGTTGAATATGAAACCGAAGCACGTCACTATGCGCACGTCGATTGCCCAGGCCATGCCGATTATGTGAAAAACATGATCACCGGTGCTGCTCAGATGGATGGCGCCATTCTCGTGGTTAACGCTGCCGACGGCCCAATGCCGCAGACCCGCGAGCACATCCTGCTTGCCCGTCAGGTTGGCGTGCCTGCTCTGGTCGTGTTCATGAACAAGGTTGATCAGGTCGACGATGAAGAGCTGCTCGAACTGGTTGAAATGGAAATCCGCGAGCTTCTGTCTTATTATGACTTCGATGGCGATGCCATTCCGATCGTATCCGGTTCTGCCCTGGCTGCGCTGGAAGGCCGCGACGACGAAATCGGCAAGAACAAGATTCTTGAACTGATGAAAGCCGTTGACGAAGCCATTCCTCAGCCAGAACGTCCAGTCGACCAGGCATTCCTGATGCCAATCGAAGACGTGTTCTCGATTTCCGGTCGTGGTACGGTTGTCACCGGCCGTGTTGAAACCGGCGTTGTGAATGTTGGTGACGAATGCGAAATCGTCGGTATCAAGGATACCACGAAGACCACCGTTACCGGCGTGGAAATGTTCCGCAAGCTGCTCGACTCCGGTCAGGCTGGCGACAATATCGGCGCACTGATCCGCGGCGTTGACCGGGATTCGGTTGAACGTGGCCAGGTTCTCTGCAAGCCCGGTTCGATTACACCGCACACCGAATTCTCGGCTGAAGTTTACGTGCTGTCGAAAGACGAAGGTGGCCGTCATACGCCGTTCTTCGCCAACTATCGTCCGCAGTTCTACTTCCGCACCACCGACGTAACCGGTGAAGTGATCCTTCCTGAGGGCACGGAAATGGTTATGCCTGGTGACAACGTTACAATCGGCGTGAAGCTGATTGCTCCAATCGCCATGGATCCAGGCCTCCGCTTCGCTATTCGCGAAGGTGGACGGACCGTTGGATCAGGGGTTGTCAGCAACGTAACAAAGTAATATAGGAACGCCTCGCTGCCCGGATCGGTGATTCGGGCAGCCAGATTTTTCGCCGCTCCGGCCTTTTCGTTAGAAAATCGGGGCGGTTTATTTTTGGCTCTTTGACATTGGTAACAGGTACATGGAAACGCAGAATATTCGCATTCGCTTGAAGGCATTCGACCATCGGGTTCTAGATCAAGCAACCGGGGATATCGCTGATACGGCACGCCGCACCGGCGCACTGATCCGTGGACCGATACCTTTGCCAACGCACATTGAAAAATTCACCGTTAACCGTGGACCGCACGTGGACAAAAAGTCCCGCGAGCAGTTCGAGGTGCGGACCTATAAAAGGTTGCTCGATATCGTGCAGCCGACGCCGCAGACTGTCGATGCTTTGATGAAGCTTGACCTTGCTGCTGGTGTTAATGTCGAGATCAAGCTGGCCTGAGCCAATTGATCTGTTCCCGTCCAGGCGGGAATTGGACAAACGACAGGATACCGCCGGATTTTACCGGGCAGCGTCCTCCGTCTCGTTCCGGAATTTCCGGAACAATACAGCCCGGACGGGGTGACGCATGACAATTTGGGTTGGCAAGCCGGACGAAATGGTTCGTTCGGCCTCTGTGAAGGAGATTGATCGTGCGTACAGGCGTGATCGCGAAAAAAATGGGGATGACCCGCTTGTTTCAGGAAGACGGACGGCATGTGCCGGTTACCGTTCTTTCCTTGGAAGAATGCCAGGTTGTCGGTGCGCGTAATCAAGAGCGTGATGGCTATTTTGCCGTTCAGCTCGGCGCCGGCCCCCGCAAAGCGAAAAATGTAAACAAGCCGCAGCGTGAGGCTTTTGCCAAGGCAGAAGTCGAGCCAAAGGCACGTGTTGCCGAATTCCGGGTTGATAGCGAAGATGCTTTGCTCCCCATCGGTGCAACCGTAACAGCAGACCATTTCATTGCCGGCCAGATGGTCGATATCCAGGGTGTTACCCAGGGCAAGGGCTTTGCCGGTGCGATGAAACGCTGGGGTTTCGGCGGTATGCGCGCAACCCACGGTGTTTCCATCTCTCACCGTGCACACGGTTCGACTGGTCAAAACCAGGATCCGGGCAAGGTTTTCAAGGGCAAGAAGATGGCCGGTCATATGGGCGCGAAAAACCGCACCCAGCAAAATCTGGAAGTCGTCCGTACAGACGCCGCTCGCGGTCTGATCTTTGTACGCGGCAGCGTTCCCGGTTCCAAGGGTGGCTGGCTTCTCGTGAAAGACGCTGTGAAGGTTGCTCTTCCGGAAGGTGTTCCATTCCCGGGTGCCATGCGCCGCAACGCGGATGAAACTGCAACCGAAGAAGCGCCGGCAGGCATGATCGAAGCGGATGCAGCGATCGAAACGCCAGCTGGTCCAACCGATGCGGAAATAGCAGCGGCAGCCGAAGCTCCTGCAGAAACGCCAGCGGAAGAGAAATCCGATGCTGCAGGTGACGCAGGGAAGGAGGGCTAAGCCATGAAATTGAAAGTGATAACCCTCGACGCCAAAGCCAAGGGCGACATCGAATTGAACGATGACGTTTTCGGTATCGAAGCGCGTGCAGATATTCTGCACCGCGTCGTCAACTGGCAGCGCGAAAAAGCGCGCGGAACGGCTCGTCCGACCCGCGAGCGCGCAGACGTGGCCCGTACCGGCAAGAAATTCGGCAACCAGAAGGGCGGCGGTACTGCTCGTCATGGTGATCGCCGTGCTCCGATCTTTGTTGGCGGTGGTAAAGCTCACGGTGCCCGCAAGCGTGATTTCAATCCGTCGCTGAACAAGAAGGTTCGTGCGCTGGGTCTGAAAATGGCGCTGAGCGACAAGGTCAAGAACGACAATCTGATCGTGCTTGAAAATATCGAGATGAAGGACTTGAAGACAAAGTCGCTTCTGGCCAATATTTCCAAGCTTGGTTTTGGCAAGTCGACCCTGGTGATGGACGGTGATGCGGTGAACGAAATGTTCAGCAAGGCATCTTCCAACATTCCGCGTCTGAACGTGATGCCGGCAACGGGTGCCAATGTTTATGACATTCTGAACCATGAAACCCTGGTGCTGACGCGCGCAGCGGTAGAAAAGCTGGAGGCGCGCTTCAATGGCTAAAAAAGAAGCTGTCGATATCCGTCATTATGACGTGATTGTCGGCCCGCACATCACCGAGAAATCGACCTTGCTCAGCGAGCATAACGCTGTGGTGTTCAAGGTTGCCAACACCGCAACCAAGCCGCAGATCAAGGCTGCCATCGAGGCGTTGTTTGATGTCAAGGTCAAGAACGTCAACACGCTGGTGCAAAAGGGCAAGACCAAGAAGTGGAAGGGTCGCCCCTACACACGCAATGACATCAAGAAGGCTGTTGTCACGCTGGCTGAAGGCCAGACCATTGACATCACCACGGGAGTTTAAGGGCACATGGCATTAAAATCCTATAAACCGACAAGCCCCGCCCGGCGTGGTCTTATCCTGGTCGACAAGAGCGGCCTGTGGAAAGGCAAGCCAGTCAAGAAGCTTGTCGAAGGCAAGAACAAGACCGGTGGCCGGAACAACAAGGGTCATGTCACCTCGCGCGGCATCGCCGGCGGTCACAAGCAGAAATATCGTCTCGTCGACTTCAAGCGGCGCAAGTGGGATATGGCTGCGACGGTCGAACGCCTCGAATATGATCCGAACCGCACCGCCTTTATCGCGCTGCTCAAATATGAAGACGGCGAACTGGCCTATATCATCGCTCCGCAGCGCCTTGACGTTGGCGATAGCGTGATTGCCGGTCACAAGACCGACGTAAAGCCTGGCAACGCGATGCTTCTGTCGCAGATGCCGGTTGGTACAATCGTTCACAACGTTGAAATGAAGCCAGGCAAGGGCGGCCAGATTGCTCGCTCCGCCGGTGCCTATGTTCAGATCGTCGGCCGTGATCGCGGTATGGTTATCGTTCGTCTGAAGAGCGGTGAGCAACGTTATCTGCGTTCCGATTGCATGGCGACGGTTGGCGCGGTTTCAAACCCCGACAATTCGAACCAGAATTTCGGCAAGGCAGGCCGTACCCGCTGGAAGGGGCGTCGTCCTCTTACTCGCGGCGTTGCGAAGAACCCGGTCGATCACCCGCATGGTGGTGGTGAAGGCCGGACTTCCGGTGGTCGCCATCCTGTGACTCCATGGGGCAAGCCAACCAAGGGCGCTCGTACCCGTAGCAACAAATCGACTGACAAGATGATCATCCGGTCGCGTCACGCGAAGAAGAAGAGGTAAGCATGGCTCGTTCCATCAAAAAAGGTCCGTTTGTTGACCTCCACCTGCTGAAAAAAGCGCAGACCGCGCAGGAAAACAGCATCCGCACGCCGATCAAGACCTGGTCGCGTCGCTCGACTGTGCTTCCTGACTTTGTCGGCCTGACCTTCAGCGTTTATAACGGCATGAAATTCATTCCGGTTTCCGTGAATGAAGACATGGTCGGTCACAAGCTTGGCGAGTTTGCGCCCACGCGCAACTATTATGGCCATGGCGCTGACAAAAAAGGCAAGAAATAATGGGTAAGGCATCATCACCCCGCCGTGTTGGCGACAATGAAGCTTTGGCTGTTGGCAATTCCATCCGTGGTTCTGCCCAGAAGCTGAACTTGGTTGCACAGCTGATCCGTGGCAAAAAAGCGGAAGACGCTCTGAACATCCTGTCCTTCTCGAAAAAGTCGATGGCCAAGGATGTCAGCAAGGTACTTGCTTCAGCAATCGCCAATGCCGAGAATAATCACAATCTGGATGTCGACGCGCTGATCGTTCACGAAGCGAGCGTCGGCAAGTCAATCACGATGAAGCGCTGGAAAGCGCGTGCGCGTGGTCGTTCAGCCAAGATTATCAAGCCATTTAGCCGCGTTCGCATCGTCGTGCGCGAGCATGAAGAGGAAGAGGCGTAACCATGGGTCAAAAGAGTAATCCTATCGGGCTTCGCCTGCAGATCAACCGGACCTGGGACTCTCGCTGGTATGCGGAAGGTTCCAACTATGGCGACCTCTTGATGGAAGACATCAAGATGCGCAAGTTCATCATCAAGACCCTGCCACAGGCAGCGATCTCGAAGGTCGTGATTGAGCGTCCGGCAAAGACCTGCCGCATTTCGATCTATGCCGCACGCCCCGGTGTGATCATCGGCAAGAAAGGCGCGGATATCGAAAAGCTGCGCCGTCAGCTGAGCGATATGTCCTCCGGTGACGTTTCGCTGAACATCGTCGAAATCCGCAAGCCGGAAGTCGACGCGCAGCTGGTAGCGCAGGGCATCGGTGATCAGCTGATCCGCCGCGTAGCCTTCCGTCGTGCCATGAAGCGCGCCGTGCAGTCTGCACTGCGGCTCGGTGCCGAAGGCATCAAGATTGTTTGTGGTGGCCGTTTGGGCGGCGCGGAAATCGCGCGCGTTGAATGGTATCGCGAAGGCCGCGTGCCGCTCCATACGCTGCGCGCCAATATCGACTATGCCGAATATGAGGCGCTGACCGCTTACGGCATCATCGGTATCAAGGTCTGGATTTTCAAAGGCGAGATATTGGGTCACGACCCGATGGCTCAGGATCGGTTGATGGTGGAAGCGCAAACTTCCGGCGTCCGTCCGCAGCATCAACGTTGATTTTTGAGGAATAGGTAGAGCATCATGCTGCAACCCAAGAAACATAAATTCCGCAAGGCTTTCAAAGGCCGGATCAAGGGCAAGGCGCCAGGTGGCTCCAGTCTGAATTTCGGCAGCTATGGCCTGAAAGCCATGGAGCCTGACCGGATTACCGCGCGTCAGATCGAGGCGGCCCGCCGTGCGATCACGCGTCACATCAAGCGTCAGGGCCGGTTGTGGATCCGGATTTTCCCGGATGTGCCCGTATCCAAAAAACCTGCCGAAGTTCGTCAGGGTAAAGGCAAGGGTTCGGTTGAATATTGGGCTGCCCGGGTCAAGCCAGGTCGGATTTTGTTCGAACTGGATGGCGTTCCCGGACCGATTGCAGCGGTCGCTTTCGAGCGGGCGGCTATGAAGCTCCCGATCAAGACAAAGGTTGTGGCCCGCCTCGGCGATACGTCACATCTGGAAGGTTAAGCTAGATGAGCATCAAGACAGAAGATATGCGGACCAAGACCGACGATCAGCTCGAGACTGAACTGGGCGAACTGAAGCGCGAGGCATTCAACCTGCGCTTTCAGTCAGCGACCAACCAGCTCGAGAAGCCAAGCCGGATTCGGGAAGTGCGCCGCACGATCGCAAAAATCAAAACCCTGCAGAACGAGCGCGCGAAAGCCGCCGTCGCAGAAAAGGCGTAAGGAACCGATATGCCAAAACGTATTCTCACCGGCACGGTTGTGTCAGACAAGGGCGACAAGACTGTTGTCGTCAATGTCGAACGCAAAGTGAAGCATCCGCTGTACGGAAAAATTATCCGGCGCTCGAAGAAATATCACGCGCATGACGAGAACAACGAGATCAGTCTCGGTGAAACCGTTCGGATCGAAGAGACCCGTCCGATTTCCAAGCTGAAGACCTGGAAGGTTCTGGAGCGGGTCGGCGCAGCAGCCGGCGTCGCAACGCCGACGGTTAGCGAGATCACTGCGAGTGATCCGAAGGACGAAAAGGTCAAGGCGCCCGTGAAACCGGAAGCCGAAGAAAAGGCCGAAGCGGCGCCAGCCGGCGAATAAGTTTAATCTGTTCCGGATTGTGCCGGGATGACGAAGTAGGAAACGCCCGGTAGATCCGGGTCTATGAAGAAGGAATTGGATCCATGATCCAGATGCAATCGAACCTGGAGGTCGCTGACAATAGCGGCGCCAAACGCGTGCAGTGCATCAAGGTGCTGGGCGGCTCGAAGCGTCGCTTTGCCGGCGTCGGCGACATCATTGTCGTGTCGATCAAGGAAGCAGCACCGCGCGGCAAGGTCAAGAAGGGCGACGTTCACCGTGCTGTGATCGTACGCACCAAGAAAGACATCCGTCGCAAGGACGGATCGGTCATTCGGTTCGACAGCAATGCCGCGGTTCTGGTGAACAACAACCAGGAGCCTATCGGCACCCGTATTTTTGGCCCCGTGGTTCGCGAACTGCGTGCGAAAAAACATATGAAAATCATCAGCCTTGCACCGGAGGTGCTCTAATCATGGCCAATGCAAAGATCAAAAAAGGCGACACCGTCGTGATCCTGTCCGGCAAGGACAAGGGCAAGTCGGGTGAAGTCAGCAAAGTGATGCCGAAAGAAGGCAAGTGTATCGTTTCCGGTGTGAATATCGCTATTCGCCACCGCAAGCCGACTCAGGCAAACCCGCAGGGTGGCCTGGAACGTCGGGAAGCAGCGCTGCACATCAGCAAGGTCGCTCTGGCGGATCCGAAGGACGGTAAGCCGACGCGAGTCCGCTTTGAAAAGACAGAAGACGGAAAGATGCAGCGGATCGCTGTTAAGTCCGGGGAGAAAGTCGATGGCTGATAAAAAATATATTCCGCGCATGCGCACCAAATATGACGAGGAAATCGTCAAGGCCATGCAGGAAAAATTCAACTATTCCAACCATATGGAAGTGCCACGTATCACGATGGTCACGATCAATATGGGCGTGGGCGAAGGCAGCCAGGACAAGAAGAAGGTCGCGACTGCCGCTTCCGAGATGGAATTGATTGCCGGCCAGAAGCCGGTGATTACCAAGGCGAAAAACTCGATCGCGACGTTCAAGTTGCGTGAAGGTATGCCGATCGGCTGCAAGGTCAATCTGCGCCGTGAACGTATGTATGAATTTATCGATCGTCTGGTGACGGTCGCCATGCCACGCATCCGGGATTTCAGGGGTCTGAATCCAAAAAGCTTTGACGGTCGCGGCAATTTTGCCATGGGCCTGAAAGAGCAGATCATTTTCCCCGAAATCGCGTATGACAATATCGACGTGGTACGCGGCATGGACGTGATTGTGACGACAACAGCAAAAACAGACGAAGAAGCACGTGCGCTTCTGGCATTGTTCGGTTTCCCGTTCCCCAAAGAGGAACAATCGGAAGAAAAAGAAGCCGCGTAAGCGCGCTTCATAATACGGAAGGACGAGAACTTAAGTCATGGCGAAACTGAGTTCCATTAACAGAAACGAAAAACGCAAGCGGATGGTGAAGAAATACGCCGGCCGTTATGCGAAACTGAAGGCGATGGCATCGGATCAGTCTCTCGACGAGACCGAACGTCTGATGGCGCGCCTCAAAATGGCGGAAATTCCGCGCAACGCAAATCCAACCCGCGTGCGCAACCGCTGTGAAACCACAGGACGTCCGCGCGGTTATTACCGCAAGTTCCGCCTGTGCCGCATCGAGCTGAGAGACATGGCCAACAAAGGCCTGATTCCCGGCGTCACGAAATCAAGCTGGTAAGGGAGAGATAATATGGCTTTTACCGATCCCTTGGGTGACATGCTCACCCGTATCCGCAACGGACAACAGGCACGCAAAGACAGCGTCGTAACGCCGGCGTCCAAATTGCGTGGTGCCGTCCTCGAAGTGTTGCAGCGCGAAGGTTATATCCGCGGCTACAGCGAAGAAGAGGTCAACAAGCATCCCGGTTTGCGGATTGAACTGAAATATTTTGAAGGGCAGCCGGCAATTCGTCACGTGGCCCGTGTTTCAAAGCCTGGTCGTCGCGTCTATAGCGGGTCGGAAGATCTGCCACGGGTGCGCAACGGCCTGGGCATAACAATCGTATCGACGCCACAAGGTGTTCTGTCCGACGCGGAAGCGCGTCAGGCGAAGGTCGGCGGCGAAGTACTGGCTGAGGTATTCTAATCATGTCCCGTATTGGCAAAAAATCAGTAGCTATTCCGGACGGCGTCACCGCTGTGATGGAAGATGGTCTGGTCAAGGTCAAAGGACCAAAGGGCGAGCTTTCGACCCCGATGGTTGATGATCTGACCTATGAACTGGGCGACGGTGGTTTGCTGGTCAAGCCAGCAAACAAGTCGAAAACCGCACGCGCATTCTGGGGAATGCAGCGAACACTGGTGCAGAACCTGGTTGACGGCGTCACCGAAGGCTTCACCAAGGTGCTGGAGATCAACGGCGTTGGTTATCGTGCCGCGGCTCAGGGAAAGAACCTCAATCTGCAGCTTGGCTACAGCCATGATGTGAATTTTGCGATCCCGGACGGCATCGAAATCAAGACTCCGGATCAGACCACGATCGAAATTTCCGGCATGGACAAACAGCAAGTTGGCCAGGTCGCTGCCGAAATCCGGCGCTGGCGCAAGCCCGAGCCGTATAAGGGCAAGGGTATCAAATATCGCGGCGAATATATTTTCCGCAAAGAAGGGAAGAAGAAATAAGCCATGGCGAATATTTCTCAGTTCAAACGGCGCCAGCAACGCGTACGCAGCAAATTGCGCAAGCGCGGGCTCTCAAAGCCTCGTTTGTCCGTGCATCGCACGAGCCGGCATATTTATGCCCAGGTTATCGACGATGCCGAGGGCAAAACGCTGGCTTCCGCTTCGACCATCGACAAGGCATCTGCCGTCAAGACCGGTGCGGATAGCAAGGCTGCAGCCGACGTCGGCAAGCGCGTTGCCGAGGCTGCCAAGAAGGCAGGTGTTAAGGAAGTAATTTTTGACCGTGGCGGGTTCCTGTTTCACGGACGTGTGAAGGCTCTGGCCGACGCAGCACGTGAAGGCGGATTGGAGTTTTAATATGGCTGATGAGAACACAACACCAGAAGGCGCGGCGAAGCCGGGTACCACTGGCGAAGGCAATCAGCCGGAAGCAGCGGTAGCAGCTGAAGCCAAAACCGGTGGTCCGGAGCGTCAGTCGCGCGGTGGAAACCGTGGAGGTGCCGGCGGTCGTGATAACCGCGGTGGCGGTCGTGACAATCGCGGCGGTGGCCGTGACAATCGTGGCGGACGTGGTGGACGTGGCAACAATGACGGCGGCGAAGAGCTGATCGAGAAGCTGGTTCACATCAACCGCGTATCGAAAACCGTCAAGGGCGGCAAACGCTTCGGTTTTGCCGCACTGGTTGTGGTTGGCGACGGCAAGGGCCGCGCAGGCTTTGGCAAGGGCAAGGCACGCGAAGTGCCGGAAGCCATTACCAAGGCAACAGCGGCTGCCAAAAAATCCATGGTTCGCGTACCACTGCGCGAAGGCCGGACCCTGCACCATGATGGCACGGGCCAGTTTGGCGCGGGCAACGTGACCGTTCGTTCGGCACCTGCCGGTACCGGTATCATTGCTGGTGGCCCAATGCGTGCGGTTTTCGAAAGCCTTGGCGTTTCCGACGTTGTGACCAAGTCCAACGGCACCGCCAATCCTTACAACATGATCCGCGCAACCTTTGCCGCACTGGCAGATCAGTCGAGCCCGAAAGCTGTTTCGCAGCGTCGCGGCAAAAAAGTGACCGACTTGCTTGCGCGTGCTGGCGGTTCGGCTGCTGAAGTGGCAGCTGATGCCGCGGCAGTTACGGAGTAATTTTGATGGCCAAAGTAAAAATCAAGCAGATCGGTTCGCCGATCCGGCGTCCGGAAGTTCAGCGGAAGACGCTGATCGGTCTCGGTCTCAACAAGATGCACCGTGTTTCCGAACTGGAAGACACTGCGGAAGTCCGCGGCATGATCCGTAAAGTACACCATCTGGTGGAGGTTGTTGAAGGGTAAAACCCGATACCTCCGTGCGAATAAAAGCGAAAGCGAGTACAAGACATGAAATTAAACGAACTTAGAGACAATGAAGGCGCGCGCAAGTCGCGCATGCGTGTTGGCCGGGGCATTGGCTCGGGCAAGGGCAAGACCGGCGGACGTGGCCAGAAGGGTCAGAAATCGCGTTCCGGTGTTTCGATCAACGGTTTTGAAGGCGGCCAGATGCCGCTTCACATGCGTCTTCCGAAGCGTGGCTTCAACAATCCGTTCGGTACCGACTATGCGGAAGTGAACCTGGGCATGATCCAGAAGTTCATCGACAGCAAGAGCCTCGCTACCAAGGGCACCATCGATCACGCAATCCTCAAAGCTGCCGGCCTGGCCCGTGGCGGCAAGGATGGCGTGCGGTTGCTTGCCAAGGGCGAACTGACCGCGAAAATCACGATTGCCGTTGCCGGCGCTTCCAAGGCTGCTGTTGCAGCGGTTGAAAAGGCAGGCGGCAAGGTCGAAATTCTTGCAGCCGGCGGCGAACGCCGTCCCAAGGGCGAGAAAAAGGCTGTGCCTTCCAAGCCTGCCCGCGAGAAAAAAGCGGCGAACAAGGCGAAAAAGAACGATTGATCTTCGAGAGGCGCTAGTTTTAGCGCCTCTTTTTCTGGCCCCTTGTTTTTGATGCACGAACATCCGATATGGGGCGGGTTGCATAGCTGCATAAGCAGCTGTTCATCTCCGGAGATTGCAACAGGACGCAATAGTTGGAGATGGGCCTCTGCCTCCGCAGGGGCGCGTTGCAAACTAATAGTGGGCAGGGAAGTCAAGCATGGCATCAAGAGCCGATCAGGTCGCAGCTAATCTAAGCCTGGCAAAATTTGGCGAAGCGACCGAACTGCGCAAGCGCATCTGGTTTACGCTGGGCGCGCTTGTTATTTTTCGTCTGCTCAGCTTCGTGCCGCTGCCGGGTGTAGATCCCGTTGTTCTGGCAGATCTTTATGATCAGACCCGGGGCGGCGTTCTCGATATTTTCAATACATTTTCCGGCGGTTCGCTGGAGCGGATGAGCCTGATTGCCCTGGGCGTGATGCCTTATATCACGGCATCGATCGTGGTCCAGCTTGCAGCGGCATTGTCGCCCACTTTGGCCGCAGTCAAAAAAGAAGGCGAAGCAGGCCGCAAGAAGCTCAATCAATATACCCGCTACGGCACGGTCGGCCTGACCGCAGTTCAGGGCTATTTCATCGCGGTTGGCCTTGAGAGCTTTGCGTCCCAGTCGGGGCTGCAGGCGGTGGTCGAACCCGGTTACATGTTCCGCGTCGGCGCTGTTATCAGTCTGGTCGGCGGTACCCTGTTCCTGATGTGGCTGGGTGAACAGATCACCAGCCGCGGTATCGGCAACGGTATTTCACTGATCATCATGGCCGGTATTGTTGCCCAGATGCCAACTTTTGTAGGCAATCTCATGGAAGGCAGCCGGACCGGCTCAATCAGCGCTCTTACGATTGTCGGTCTGATCGTGATGGTAGCTGGCCTGGTCCTGTTTATAAGCTTTATGGAGCGTGCACAGCGACGGGTGCTGATCCAGTATCCAAAGCGAGCCACCCAGAACGGCGTCATGCAGGCTGACCGCAGCCATTTGCCGCTGAAAGTGAATACAGCAGGCGTAATCCCGCCGATTTTTGCCTCCTCACTTTTGCTGATGCCGCTGACGGTAAGCCAGTTTGCGGGCAACGCGACAGCCGGTGAAACCGCTTTTGGTGATTTCGTCATCATGCTCAACCAGTATCTGGCGCACGGTCAGCCGCTTTATATGGCGCTTTACGCGGCGGGCATCATCTTCTTCTGTTTCTTCTACACTGCGGTTGTGTTCAATCCTGAAGAGACGGCCGAGAATCTGAAGAAAAACGGCGGATTTGTTCCCGGCATACGTCCAGGCAAGAACACCGCCGATTATCTCGATTATGTGCTGACCCGGATTACCGTGGTTGGCGCGGCCTATCTTGCCTTTGTCTGTGTCTTGCCAGAATATGTGATGGCCCAGACCAGCTTGCCGATCTTCTTCCTGGGCGGTACCAGCCTGTTGATTGTCGTTAACGTCACGGTCGATACTGTGACACAGATCCAGAGCCATCTTCTGGCGCTGCAATATGGCGATCTGCTCAAGAAAGCGAAGCTAAAGGGTGGACGGCGCAAACGCTGAATGCAGTTCTCGCTCGATCGACACACTATCTTTCCATCATCACGGGGGTAATCGTATGGACATCATCTTGTTGGGACCACCGGGTGCCGGGAAGGGGACCCAGGCGAGCCGTCTGGAAGATGAGCATGGCATGGTCCAGTTGTCGACAGGCGACATGCTCCGGGCGGCGGTTAAAGCCGGTACCGAAGTGGGCCTGAAAGCTAAGGCCCTGATGGATGCAGGCGCACTGGTTCCCGACGAGGTCGTTTCCGGAATTATCGGCGACAGACTGGATGAGCTTGGCCCCGAACAAGGCGTTATCTTTGATGGATATCCGCGGACAGCCGCGCAAGCGGCCTCGCTTGACGAGATCCTGGCTGACCGAAATCGTGTACTTTCCTTTGTGATCGAGCTTGCGGTCGACGAAGACGCACTGGTCGAGCGTATCACAGGCCGGTTTACCTGCGCCAAATGCGGCGAGGGCTATCATGACACGTTCAAGCAACCGGCCGTTGAGGGTGTCTGCGATGTGTGCGGCTCAACCGAGTTCAAGCGGCGTCCGGACGACAATGAAGAAACCGTCCGCACACGGATGCAGGAATATCGCGCCAAGACAGCGCCGATCCTGCCGATCTATGAAGCGCGCGGCATCGTGCGCAAGGTCAATGGCATGGGCAGTATGGCGGAGGTCAATGAAGCGATAGAGGCTGTTCTGTCGCTCTGAACATTATCACAGGAGACACGGTCATGGCCAAGCTGACAATTCGCGCAATATTCGCAATAGCGGCGCTTTGCAGCGTGACCGCCGCCAGAGCGGAAGTGACCAACACTGCCGACAATGGTTTTACCGTGCAGCATCAAACGGTCATTGCCGGTGATGCCGAGGCGGTCTGGAAAGCGATGATCGCGCCGTCGCGCTATTGGAATGCCGATCACAGCTGGACCGGCGATGCCGAAAATTTCTATCTCGTGCCGCAGGCCGGTGGCTGTTTTTGCGAGTTGATCCGGACAACCTCGGGTGACAATATCAAGTCATCGGAGGGCAGTGTCCAGCATATGCGCGTGATTTATGCGCACAATAACAAGATACTCCGGATGTCCGGTGCATTGGGCCCGCTCCAGAGCGAAGCGGTAACCGGCACGCTGACCATGCAACTCCAGCCGCAGGATCAGTCCACCGTGGTGCGCTTTACCTACAAGGTGGGCGGCTATATGGAATTCCCCGTCGATCAGATCGCGCCGGCCGTTGACGGTGTAATCGGCGAGCAGCTGGCGCGGTTTTCGGCACTGTTCAGCGAAACGGAAGCGGCCGACGCCGATCAGCCGGACGGTTCGGTCGAACCTGTGGATGGCGAAGAAGGCAACAGCGCCGAAGAGGACGACCAGAGCTGATTCTCTCTCGCTCTCAATGCTTTACCAAAGCCATTGATTAGTTCTATGAAGGTTTCATACTCGCTGCCGACTCGAGGGCGTCGACAGCGATAATCGGGTCGCGCTGATATACAATATGGGGGTATAGGATGGCCGTTTCCGATCATGTAGATTTTCCGACATTCATGGAAGGCGTCAAGAAGCGCAATCCGGGACAACCTGAATTCGTTCAGGCGGTCCAGGAAGTTGCGATGGATATTTTCGACTTCATCGAAGACAAGGAAGCCTATCACAGCGCACAGATCTTGCGGCGCATCGCCGAACCCGACCGGGTCGTATCCTTCCGGGTTTGCTGGGAAGATGACAATCACTGCATCCGTGTGCAACGCGGCTTCCGTATCCAGAATAACAACGCCATCGGCCCTTACAAGGGTGGTATTCGTTTCCACCCCAGCGTCACCGAAAGCGTGCTGAAATTTCTGGCGTTCGAGCAGACGTTCAAAAACGCGCTGACCGGGCTGCCGATGGGCGGCGGCAAAGGCGGTGCGAACTTCAACCCCAAGGGCAAGTCCGATGCTGAAGTCATGCGCTTCTGTCAGTCGTTCATGACGGAACTTTACCGTCATATCGGCCCGGACACCGATGTTCCCGCAGGCGATATCGGCGTGGGTGGCCGTGAAATCGGTTACATGTTCGGCCAGTACAAGCGGATCACCAATCGCTGGGAAGGCGTGCTGACCGGCAAGGGGCTGGAATATGGCGGCTCGCAAATGCGGCCCGAGGCGACCGGCTATGGCGCGGTCTATTTCATGGAGAATATGCTCAAGCATCGCAATGATGCGATTGCCGGCAAAACCGCAGTCATTTCCGGCTCCGGCAATGTCGCGACCCATGCAGCCGAGCAGATTACCAAGCAGGGCGGCAAAGTGCTGACCCTGTCCGACAGCGGCGGCTTCATCCACGATCCTGACGGTATCGATCAGGAAAAGATCGACTGGGTCAAGCATCACAAAACGCACACCCGGGGACGGATCAGCGATTATACCGACCATTATACCGGTGCCACCTTCCATGAAGGCAAACGTCCATGGAGCGTGCCCTGCGATCTGGCCTTGCCCTGCGCTACCCAGAATGAACTCAATGAAGAGGAGGCCAAGGAACTGGTCGACAACGGCGTGATCGCCGTATCGGAAGGTGCCAACATGCCGACCACGCTGGAAGGCGTCCATGTCTTCCACGATGCGAAAATCATGTATGGACCGGGGAAGGCTGCCAATGCCGGCGGTGTTGCAGTATCCGGTCTGGAAATGAGCCAGAATGCGGAGCGGATCAGCTGGAACCATGAGCGGCTCGGCGAAATGCTGACAGATCTGATGGAAGGTATTCACGGCAAATGCGTCGAATATGGTGATCAGGGCGACGGCTATGTCGACTATGTGAAGGGTGCCAATATCGCGGGCTTCAAGAAAGTGGCCGATGCCATGCTGGCTTATGGTGTCGTCTAGATTATAATTATCTTGCGCAAGAAAGCGCCATCGGCCAGATCATTGGCCGATGGCGCACGCAAATATCCCGAAGGTTAAACGGCTCCCCAAGAAGCTCATGGAGCCCTGCGAAATCGGTTGGTGCGAGCTTATTGACTTGCCCGAATTTGGCGTAAAAAACCTTCATGCCAAGGTTGATACGGGGGCAGCGACATCCTCGCTTCACGCCACGCGAATCAAGCCATTTGAAAAAGATGGTCAGCAATTTGTACAATTCACCATCCCGATGGGAACCGGCACGGCCGATTATCACTGCGAAGCGCGGGTCTACGGACAGCGCAAAATCAAGAGCAGTAATGGTGTTATGCAGACCCGTTATGTGGTAGAGACAATCATGAAGCTCGGGCCACTGGAATGGGTCGGGCATATGACGCTTGCCAATCGGCAATCAATGATATTTCCGGTCCTGATAGGTCGCCGAGCTCTGAAACGGGGTTTTCTCGTCAACAGCGCCAAGCGCTGGATGCTGGGCCGGCACGAAGAAAGATAATTTATGAAAATCGCAATGCTTGCCCGTAACCCGAATCTATATTCGCACAAGCGTTTGGTCGAGGCTGCCGAGCACCGCGGGCATACGCTCGACATATTGAACACCACCCGCTGTACGGTGCATATCGCCAGCCACCGGCCGACGATCACCTATAATGGTGACAAGCTGGAAGGCTATGAAGCGGTCATCCCCCGTATCGGCGCGTCGATCACCAATTATGGTACCGCCGTATTGCGGCAGTTTGAAATGGCCGGTGTCTGGCCGCTCAACGAAAGCGTGGCCATTGGCCGGAGCCGCGACAAGCTGCGTTCGATGCAGATATTCGCCAAATATGGCCTGGGCCTTCCCCTGACCGCCTATGCCAACGATCCGAAACAGGCGGAAGAGATCATCAAGGCCGTCAACGGTCCGCCCGTGGTCATAAAGCTTCTGGAAGGCACCCAGGGCATCGGTGTGGTTCTCGCCGAGACGATGTCGAGCGCCAAGTCGGTGATCGAGGCGTTTCGCGGAGCCAATGTCAACATATTGGTGCAGGAATTCATCAAGGAAGCCGGCGGCACGGATATCCGCGCGCTGGTCGTGGGCGGCAAGGTGGTTGCCGCGATGAAGCGGACCGGTGCGGCGGACGACTTCCGCTCCAACCTGCATCGCGGCGGCAGCGCCCAAATCGTCAAGATCACACCCGAGGAGCGTTCAACCGCCTTGCGCGCGGCCAAGCATATGGGACTGAATGTCTGCGGCGTCGACATGCTGCGTTCCAACCACGGTCCGGTGATCATGGAAGTGAACAGCTCGCCGGGTCTCGAAGGCATCGAAAATGCCACCGGCAAGGATGTCGCGGGCCAGATCATCGAATTTATCGAGAAAAATGCCCAGCCCGGAAAGACGAAAACCCGCGGCAAGGGATGAAATATTTATCGGCACTTGCGGGATTGCTGTCTGGTGCAATAATGCCCTCAGTCGCTCATGGCGAACCCCTTCCACATGAGCCGACTTGGCTGCAACTGGAATATGAGCTATCTGCGAAACGTTCCGACGGACAATCCAGCGGTACTTCCAGAGGGCGGCAGGCGCTGATCGAGACGGTAATGGAAGAGCGGCCCGACGGCGTTGTGCTCCAATATGATCTTCCGCACGATGAAGAAGACAAGGCAAGTTCCGGCTTCTGGTATTTTCCAGCCCGTGTCGTTGAAAGGCAGGACGGATCGCTTGAACTACTCGACCAGCCGCTTGTCGAAGCCCGGATTGATCGATGGTTGAAAACACACAAGATTCCGAAAGAAGCTTGTGGAATGTGGAGCCATGGCGGTGGTTTCCCATTTAAAGTGGATTGCGACCCGCAGTCGATACTGGACCAGATAGAAGCTTTCGACCTCCGCATTCCCGATCTCATGACGGGGGCCGATTATTCTCATGCACTGGACGAGGCGCCGGGAACGTTGAAGGCCTTGCCCGCGGCCCGGTCAGGCTATTCTGTAACTTTCACAGTCGATCAGAGCAAAGCGCGAGCCGGGGAAGTTGCAAATGCTCTAATCCTCGCTCAAATGCTTGGCAAAGACCTCACACGCCAGCAAGCAGAAGAAGATGCGGAGAAAATCGGATTTCAGGGTTCGATCATGATCGAATTCGACCTTGACCCTGCCGGCACTGTGATCCGGAAACAGGAGCGAATCGAGATTATGGTGACGCGACCGGATGAAGAAGTTGAAACCAAGACATCGCTGATTATTGTCACACGACTTGGCATGGAAGATGCGCTTGAAAAGTTCGCTGATTGACCGCGTGGATTGTGGGCGTATCGGCTTGTTAAGGGCGGTGGCTTAGGAAGGCTATCAGTTCAATTCTGTTTAAGCCGCAGCCTCCCTAGATAACCTCATCCTCATCGAGCAGCTGGTTGCTGGTGATCGCGCCCTCGATCTGCTCCAGCCTCTCTCCCACCGTGTGGAATATTCTCACTTCGGCAATGTGCAGCAGCGCATCGCCCTGGTTGACCACCGGCAGGTTGCTGTGGCCGATGACGATGCCGTCGACGGGGGAGAGGATCGCATCCTCGCCATCGCCAAAAATATCACTTATATAGGCCACGGCATCGCCTTTATGGACTTTGCTGCCGGATGGCGCGACTAGCCGGCAGATCCCGCCTTTGGTCGAGCGCAGCCAGACCGTGCGGGTCGCCTGGGCGGGCGGCGCACCGCGCTTGCTGAGCCGCTTGGTGTCGATCATTTCCAGTTTCTTCAGCACCCGCAAAATGCCGTTCACCCCGGTGAGTACGGAAAACTCGTCGAAGCGGAGCGCTTCGCCGGCTTCCATCAGCAGCATGTCGACACCTGCTTCCCGGGCCAGAGCGCGCAGCGAGCCGGGGCGCAATTCCGCTTCGATGATCACCGGCGGCCCGAAATCGATCGCCAGTTCCTTGAGTTCCGGATTGCCCGAGGCGATCCGGATTTGCGGCAGATTATAACGGTGCTGCGCCGCGCTGTGGATATCGATGCCGAGCGAGCAATGATCGATGATCTCGGTCGAGAAAATATTGGCCAGTTGCGACGCCAGCGAACCTTTTTCGGTGCCCGGGAACGACCGGTTGAGATCGCGGCGATCGGGCAGATAGCGGCTGTGGGTGATGAAGCCGAACATGTTGACGACCGGCACGAATATCACGGTCCCGGCCATGCGGCTGGGATGGAGCTTCTTCATCACCCGGCGGATGATCTCGGTGCCGATGATTTCGTCGCCATGGATCGCGGCGCTGATGAATATCGTCGGTCCGGTGCGCTTTCCGTGAAATACGCGAATCACCATATTGGCCTGCATGCCGGCAGACAGATCGCTGATCGGAATGGCGATATCGCCGATTTTGCCGGGCGCTATCGTTTCTCCGCCGATTTCGAACAGATCATGCTTGTTTCTATTGGTCATCTTGGCCCCCGGATGCAATCGGCCATGGTTACGGTATTTTTGAAACAAAGCGAAGCATGAACGACACCGCCGCTGAACCGAACTGCTCAGCGAAAAAATCCGCCCGGTGTGGCCGGGGTAGTCAGCCATATTGTTGGGCAATCGTCCACCCGTGCGGAGTAAAAGGCAGATGATCCGAAGGGGGGAGACTTGTCATTGCTCCTGCATCCGGATCGCTGTAGAGACCAATCTACCGCAGGCGAAGAATTGCCTGTTATCAAGAGATTCGCTTGTTGACAGCGGCTCCGACTCACCCTATTTCACGATTATTCGAAATCCAACACAACCGGCAGCGCCCTTCGTGCGTCCGCTGGTTTTGTGCGTTTTGAGTAATGTTTTTAACGACTTGGCGATGAGATAGGTGCCGGCGAATCGGCACCTGTGGAGCATGGAGAAAAATATTGGCACGTATTGCTGGGGTAAATATCCCAACTAACAAGCGCGTAATCATTGCGCTTACCTACATTCACGGTATCGGACGCACCAGAGCGGCTGAAATTGTCGAAAAATTGAAGATTGATCCGGCCCGCCGGGTTCAGGACCTGACGGATCAGGAAGTTTTGCACATTCGTGAAACCATTGATGCCGAGCATACGGTTGAAGGCGATTTGCGGCGTGAAGTTGCAATGAACATCAAGCGTTTGATGGATCTGGCCTGCTATCGCGGCCTGCGTCACCGTAAAGGCCTTCCTGTTCGCGGACAGCGTACGCATACCAATGCGCGCACCCGTAAAGGCAAGCCCAAGGCGATTGCTGGCAAAAAGAAATAAGACTTGTCTTCTGACAAGTATCTTCAAGATATTAGGTAGGAATTGATCACATGGCACGCGAACCGCAGCGCATAAAGAAAAGTGCGCGCAAGAATATTTCGGCAGGCGTAGCGCACGTCAACGCCACTTTTAACAATACGATGGTCACCATCACCGATGCCCAGGGCAATGCGATTAGCTGGTCCTCGGCAGGCATGATGGGCTTCAAGGGCTCTCGTAAATCGACACCTTATGCGGCTCAGGTTGCAGCGGAAGACGCGGGCAAGAAGGCCGCCGACCACGGTGTGCGGACTCTTGAAGTCGAAGTGAAAGGTCCCGGCTCCGGTCGTGAATCCGCGCTTCGTGCACTTCAGGCTGTTGGCTTCACGATCACCTCGATCCGTGATGTCACGCCGATCCCGCACAACGGCGTTCGCCCATCCAAACGACGCCGCGTCTAAATCCGCTTGAGTTTCGGGGACGGCCGGTTGGTCGGTTTCCACATTTTTAAAATTCAGAGCGGTAATGACGTCCACAGCCGCTCTTTGAACCACTAGGGGAAGTCCATGACTGTCAATATGAAGAACTGGCAAGAACTGAAGAAGCCCAACGTCCTCGACATCAAGCCCGGCGGTGATCCGAAGCGCAAGGCGACTTTTGTCGCTGAGCCACTCGAACGCGGTTTTGGCCTGACCATGGGTAACGCGCTGCGCCGCGTGCTTCTGTCCTCGCTTCAGGGTGCGGCAGTTACCTCGATCAAGATCGAAAATGCCCTGCACGAATTTTCGTCGCTTCCCGGCGTTCGCGAAGACGTGACAGACATCGTCCTGAACATCAAGCAGATCGCTCTGAAGATGGAAAGCGAAGATGCCAAGCGTTTGCAGCTCTCCGCCACCGGCCCTGCAGAAGTGAAAGCTGGCGACATTGCCGTATCCGGTGATATCGAAATCATGAACCCGGATCTGGTAATCTGTCATCTCGACGAAGGTGCTTCGCTGAACATGGAACTGACCGTCAATGTCGGCAAGGGCTATGTACCGGCTGTTGCCAACCGTCCGGCCGACGCGCCGATCGGTCTGATCCCGGTCGACTCGCTTTACTCGCCGGTGCGTCAGGTTTCCTACAAGGTCGACAACGCCCGCGTTGGCCAGGAACTGGATTTCGACAAGCTGAACCTCACCATCGAAACCGATGGTACGGTCACCCCTGAAGATGCAATCGCCTATGCCGCGCGCATTTTGCAGGACCAGCTGCAGCTGTTCGTACATTTCGAAGAAGCGCTGGAGCAAGTCTCCTCGCCGATCGGCATGGCCGCTCAGCAGAGCCAGGCAGAAAGCGACGCCAATCAGCTCAACCGCTATCTTCTCAAGAAGGTCGACGAACTGGAACTCAGCGTTCGCTCGGCCAACTGCCTCAAGAACGACAATATCATCTATATTGGCGATCTCGTGCAGAAGACAGAGGCCGAAATGCTGCGCACCCCGAACTTTGGCCGCAAATCCTTGAACGAAATCAAGGAAGTGCTGTCCAGCATGGGGCTGCGTCTCGGCATGGACATCCCCGGATGGCCACCTGAAAATATCGAAGAAATGGCCAAGAAGCTCGAACAAGAGCTGCTGGGCTAGGTTTTCCGTCCGATCCGGCGCAGGCCGGACGGACACCAGGGGTTTACTGGTGATGCCCCGATAAAATCACCTGCTGCGGGGTACCTCATACGGCCCCTTAACGAACGAAGGAAATACCATGCGTCACAGAATGAAGGGCCGCCGTATGCAGCGGACCGGTGCCCACCGTCAGGCTCTGCTGAAGAACCTTGCTGCGGCACTGATCAAGCACGAACAGATCATGACCACGCTTCCGAAAGCCAAGGAACTGCGTCCGGTTGTCGAAAAACTGATCACGCTCGGCAAACGCGGTGGCCTGTCCAACCGTCGTATCGCCCATTCGCGTCTGATGGACGAGACCCAGGAAAAGAAATTGTTCGAAACCCTGGCCGATCGCTACGCTGAACGCAGTGGCGGCTATACCCGTATCGTTCGTGCCGGCTTCCGTGCTTCGGATGCGGCACCGATGGCGATCATCGAACTGGTCGACCGCGACGTTGATGCCAAGGGGCAGGACAGCGGACCGGACCAGAATGCTGAAGGCGAGTATGAAGAGGCCTGAGCCTTTCTAACCGTTTCAGAGTTTCAATTGAAAAGGGAGGTCGCGAGCGATAAGCTTGCGGCCTCTTTTCTTTGCCGAGGTGAATATGCGCAACCTGATTCTTTTGACATTGGCTATTGGATTGTCCGCAACCTCGCCAGTGCTGGCTGCAGATCATGAAAATAAGGAAACCACGCTGACCTATCCCGATACACGGACCGTCGATGTCGTCGACGAGCAATTTGGCGAATATATTTCTGATCCCTATCGCTGGCTTGAGAACGACGTGCGGGAAGATGCTGAGGTTGCCGAATGGGTGAAGGCTCAGAATGCGGTTACCGACGCATATCTCGAAAGTCTGGATGGCCGGAAGGTCCTGGCAGAATCCATGACCGAGCTGTTCGATTTCGACGATCTGGGCATTCCCGAAGAGGCGGGCGGCAAATATTTCTACGAGCGCAAGAGCGGCGGCCAGAATCAGGCAGTGCTTTATGTCCGTGATGGCGCCGATGGCGAAGAACGGGTGCTGATTGACCCTGCTGCATGGTCCGATGACGGTGCAACCGCACTGGCCGGCTGGAAAGCGTCCGGTGACGGCAGCCTTTTGGCTTATGCGGTGCAGGATGGCGGATCAGATTGGCGCACGCTGAAGGTTCTTGATGTTGCAACGGGCGAGGTCAAGGCGGACTCGGTTGAATGGGCCAAGTTTACCGCCCTGGCGTGGTTGCCCAAGAATAGCGGATTTCTCTATTCCCGTTTTCCGCAACCGGAAGAAGGCGCGGCGTTTCAGTCGTTGAACTCGGACCATGCCATCTATTTGCATCTGGTTGGCAACGATCAGGGGAAGGATATGCAGGTTTATGCAACGCCCGATCAGCCGGAACTCAACCATTTTGCGGAACTAACCTCGGACAAGGAATGGGTGGTGATCACATCCTCTTCCGGTACCGATGATCGCTACGAGATCACGCTGATCAAGGTCGATGCGCCCAAGCTGGAAACGCGCAAGCTGGTCAACGGATTCGAGAATGACTGGCGACTGATCGATGGCGTTGGTGATACGCTCTATTTCGTGACCAACAAGGATGCGCCGCGGTTGCGCGTGGTGAAAACGGATCTGAGCGCAGAAGACCCCGAATTTACCGAGCTGGTTCCGGAAAGCGATGCGGTCATCGACGGGGCCATGATTGTCAGCGACCGTTTGGTCATCAGCTATCTTGTCGACGCGAAGAGTCAGCTCTCGACATTCGATCTGGACGGCAAGGGGCTTGGCGCGCTCGAGTTGCCCGGACCGGGGCAGGTAGGCGGTCTCAGCGGTTCGATGAAGAGCGATGAAGGCTTCTTTACCTTTCAGAGCTTTAACCGGCCAACCACGGTGTTCCGCTATGATCCGTCATCCGCGCCGACCATTTGGGCCGCACCGACGCTCCCGTTTGATCCCGATTCGGTCGCGGTGACCCAGCGCTTTTACGAGAGCAAGGATGGCACCCGGATACCGATGTTTCTGGTGCATATGAAAGACCAGGATCTCTCGCAAGGCGCGCCGACAATGCTATACGGCTATGGTGGGTTCAACATCTCGGTGCTGCCGCAATATAAACCGGCCTGGATGGCCTGGATCAAGGCAGGCGGTGTGTTCGCTTCAGCCAATCTGCGTGGCGGCGGCGAATATGGCAAGGAGTGGCATGATGCCGGTCGCCTGCAGAACAAGCAGAATGTCTTCGACGATTTCATCGCCGCCGGTGAATATCTTATCGACGAAGGTATCACGCCGGAAAAAGGTCTGGCCATCGAAGGCCGGTCCAATGGCGGATTGCTGATTGGTGCCGTTATGAACCAGCGGCCGGACCTGTTTGCCGCGGGCCACGCTGCGGTTGGCGTGATGGACATGCTCCGCTTCGACCGGTTCACAGCTGGGCGCTACTGGGTCGATGATTATGGCTATCCGAACAAGGACCAGGATTTTCAAACCCTGCTCGGCTATTCGCCTTACCACAATCTCAAAAGCGGGATCGACTATCCGGCCTTGATCGTATCGACCGCCGATACCGATGACCGGGTGGTGCCAGGCCACAGTTTCAAATATATCGCGCGGCTGCAGGCACTGGATACGGGGGATGCGCCACATCTGATCCGGATCGAGACCCGCGCCGGTCATGGCAGCGGCAAGCCGACTGACAAGATGATCGAGGAATATTCGGATATTTACGCTTTTCTGGCGCATGAGACCGGATTGGAGCTGGCTGACGAGTGAGGGGCCCCCGGGCTCGCCATTTCCTGATCATCGTCTCCGGTGCCTGGAATAGCTGTTCATAAAAATAGCCACTAACCTGAACAAAGGCTGTCGAGCCAGTTCAGTCTGCACTCAAGCCGAATCCTCTAGAAGGGTTTTGCAAGCTCGGGAAATGGTTTCGGGCAGTGTGAAAGGAAAGTGGACATGAACAAGTTAAACAAAGCTCTTGTTGGAACCGCTGCTGCTGCTGCAATGGCTGTTTCTGCAACCCCCGCGATGGCCAGGGACGGCCATAAGGGCGGACCGAGTGCCGGCGAAGTGATTGCCGGTGTCGCGATCATCGGCGCAATTGCTGCCATTGCAAGTTCGAGCAACAGGGATCGCGATTATCGCGATACCCATTATCGCGGTGATCGCTATGGCAATGATCGTTATGCGGAAACCCGCTTTGGTTATGGCTATCGCCAGATTGGTCAACGTCAGGCGGTCAATCGTTGCGTCCGCGCCGCCGAGCGCGGAGCGACCTATCGTGGCCGGGCCAACGTAACCGACATTCGTGATATTGACCGGACGCGCTATGGTTATCGGATCAAGGGCAGGATTCTGGTCGAACAGGGCCGGGACCGCTACCGGAGAGGCGGCTATACCGACAAGGGTAATTTTACCTGCTATATCGAAGGCAACCGTGTGAGCGATGTCAGATATAGTGGCCTCAACTACAGCCGTCGCTAATAGCGATGAGCGGAGTTAATCAAGTCAATATGGTTCAGCCTGGCGACAGGCTGGACCAATTATATTTTGTGATATTGCAGCTTTGGAACGATAGAAGTTGCGCTTCATAGGGGTATCTCAAATGACCAAGATGACCAGATTTACTGCTGTAGCGGCATCCGCCGCGTTGGCTCTGAGCGGACTTTCGCCAGCCATGGCGTCGCCGATCAACAGCGGTGCCATGATTGCCACGCCGGTCGATGTGACTGCGTTGGGCTGGTCCGCCGAGCGGGAAAAGGTCAACGGTTGGCGTGACTATCGTGACTATCGTGGATATCGCGGCCATCGGCGCCATCGTGATGGCATCAGCGGAGGCGACGTCTTGGCCGGTATCCTCGTGATCGGCGGCATCGCGGCCATTGCCAGCGCGGCATCAAAAAAAGACCGAGACCGGCGTTATGAGGATCGCGATTATCGCAGCGAGAATCCGCGCTATGACAATCGGCGCGACGATAGCAGAAATGATCGCGGATCGGGTGACATGCAAGCGGCGATCAATGCCTGTTCCGATGCGGCCGAGCAACAGGCCGGACGCGATGCACGTGTCTCAGTGATCGATTCCGTTATTCGCGATGGCGAAGGCTGGCGGGTCGAAGGCGAACTGGCGAACAGCGACCGGCGTACATTTCTTTGCGGGGCCAGCAATGGCCGCGTCGATTTCGTGCAACTCGATAACGACGATCTCGCTTTCGTGAACTAGACCGCAGTCCGACCGTATTCCTGACGGGTGACCGGGTGCGATGCGCTCAGTCCCCCGTCGACGGCAATCGCCTGGCCATTGACATAGGATGAGCGGTCAGACGCCAGAAACAGCGCCACTTCCGCCATCTCCATGGGAGAAGCACCGCGACGCAGCGGATTGAGATAACCGAGCCGGTCTTCCTTGCCCTTTTCACGCGCCTTGTCATATATGAATTGCGTCATGCCGGTTTCGGTTATGCCGGGACAAATGGCATTGCAGCGGACATTGGATGTCGCAAATTGCTGGGATGCCACCTTCACGAGATTGATCACGCCGGCCTTGGATGCGGAATAGGCCGGTCCGCCAGCGCCGGATCGGATACCGGCAACGCTGGCGGTGCAGATAATCGAGCCGCCATGTTTGCTTTCTGCAATCGCCTTGCCGGCATATTTGCAGGCAAGAAACGGCCCGATCAGATTGACTCGCAACACTTCCTGCCACTCGGCAACGCTGCTGTCGAAAATGCCTTCAAAGCCGCCGCCGATCCCGGCATTGGCAAAGAAGACATGCAGGTCACCAAATCGTTGTTCTGCGGCGTCGACCAACATTTCGACATCGCCTTCCGAGCCGGCATCGGCCTTGATCGCGATGATATTGCCTTCGGAGCCCTTGGCCGTGTCGTCGACCGCATCGGTGACATCGCTGGCAATGACCTTGGCACCATGCTCAGCAAAGAGCAGGGCCGCCGCGCGGCCGATGCCGCTGCCTGCGCCGGTGATGATCGCGACTTTGCCGTTGAGATCCATATTAAGCTCCTGCGCGTTGGGCGGCTTCCCAACCGGCCTGTGCCAATGGCGTCACCCGGTCCGACATTTCGGCTGCGGCTGCGCTGTTGGCGGTGCCATCGGCGACCCGCTTCTGAATGCCCTGCAGAATAGCAGCAATCCGGAAAAGATTATAGGCCAGATACCAGTCCATCGGGGGGAGCTCCGCCATGCCCGATTTCTCGCAATAGCGGGCAATGGCTTCCTCGCGCGAAGGAATGCCCAGCGCTTTGAGGTCAACATCCTTCAAGCCGCTGCGCCCTTCCGGCTCCATTTCATAGGCCATCAGCCAATAGGCAAAATCGGCAATCGGATCGCCAAGGGTCGAAAGCTCCCAGTCGAGTACCGCGATGACCTTCGGTTCGTCATGCGCAAAAATCATATTATCCAGTCGGTAGTCACCGTGGACGATACCAAAGCTTTTCTGTTCCGGGATGGTCTTGGTAAGCCAATCTATCAGCTTGTCCATTTCCGGAATTTCCTGGAGCTCGGACAGGCGATATTGCTGTGTCCAGCGGGAAATCTGCCGTTCGCAATAATTGCCGGGCTTGCCGTGCTTTTCCAGCCCCAGTTCGGCCGGGTCATAGCTGTGCAGCAGGGCCAGCGTATCGATCATCTCGTGATAGATCGCCTTGCGTTCCGCCGGATTGCTGTCCGGCAATGTACCGTCCCACAAGGTACGGCCGTCGGCCATCCCCATGATATAGAACATTGTGCCGATCACGCTGTCGTCGTCACAGAGGCCATAAGGCTTGGCGACAGGAAAGCCAGCAGGATAGAGTCCGGCCATCACCCGGAACTCGCGGTCAACCGCATGGGCCGAAGGTAGCAATTTGCCGAACGGTTTCTTGCGCAGCACGTATGAGGTTGTCGGGGTATCGATCTTATAGGTCGGATTGGACTGGCCGCCCTTGAACTTGCTCAGGCTTATCGGTCCGGAAAAATCCTCGACATTGGCCTCCATCCATTTCTGCAGGGCCGCTTCGTCGAGTTTATCCTTCTCCGGCACGTCCATCGTGCCGGTCATATCTTCCTGTGGATTCATGGAAGTCCCTCTTCCTTTAGCTGAAAACAATCACGGACCGGGCCGCATCACCTTTTTTCATTTTCTCAAAACCGTCGTTGATCTGTTCAAGCGGAATTGTTTCGGCGACTATACTATCCAAATCGAGCAGTCCGCGCAGGTAAAAATCGACCAGACGCGGGATATCAACCGGGAACCGGTTGGCGCCCATCAGTACGCCTTGAAGCTTCTTGCCGGAGAGCAAATCCATCGCGCTGAGACCGACCTTGTGGTCAAGCGGCATCATGCCAAGAATTGTGGCTGTACCTCCGCGCTTCAGCGAACCGACCGCGAGATCGCCCGAAGCCGGACGTCCCACCGCTTCGACCGCATGGTCGACGCCGCCCTTGGTGAGCTCGATGATCTGGGCAGCTGCGTCGTCCGCCGACGCGTCGATGACATCGGTCGCGCCAAGCTTGATCGCCAGATCACGCTTTTCCTTGATCGGGTCCGCTGCGATGATTCGTCCGGCACCAGCAATCTTGGCAGCATTGATTGTCGCAAGGCCGACACCACCGCAACCGACCACGGCTACAGTTTCGCCGGGTGTCAGCTTGCAGGCGTTGAAGATCGTGCCGGCGCCGGTGGTCACCGCGCAACCGATCACGGCGGCGCGATCCAGCGGCATGTCCGGGTCAATCCGTACACAGGCATGTTCATGAATCAGCATCTGTTCGGCGAAAGCCGAGAGATTGAGCATCTGGCCAACGGTTGAACCGTCGGGCCGGGTGATACGCGGCGCTTCGTCCGGTCCGCGCCTTGTGTCTGCGCCCAGGCACAGCGACATCCGTCCCGACACGCAAAATTCGCAATGCCCGCAATAAGCTGACAGACAGGAGACAACGGCGTCACCGACCGCGACCGTGCGGACTTCGCTTCCGATCGCCTCGACAATACCCGCGGCCTCGTGCCCGGGAATTGCGGGCAGGGGATGTGGATAGGTGCCGTCGATAAAGTGCAAGTCCGAATGGCACAGTCCACAGGCCGCCGTCCGGATCAGCACTTCATGCGGTCCCGGCTTGGATATCAGGACATCCTCAATGACGAGCGGTTTGCCCGCTTCGACCAGTACTGCTGCCTTCATTATCTGCTCCTAGCGTGTGACGGCGAGATCGCCTGAAGAAAATTCTTCCTTCATCTTGCTGCCATCAGCGGTTTCGGCATATTTGCCATATTCCATCTTGGCGATCGTGCGATTGTGGACTTCGTCCGGACCATCGGCAAGCCGCAGGGTCCGTTGATGCGCATAAGCGCTGGCGAGACCGAAGTCGTTGCTGACGCCGCCGCCGCCATGGGCCTGGATCGCGTCATCGATAATCTTCAACGCCATGTTCGGAGCCTGAACCTTGATCATCGCGATTTCGGCCTTGGCATATTTATTGCCGACCTTGTCCATCATGTCAGCAGCTTTCAGGCAAAGCAGGCGGCTCATATCGATATCGATCCGGGCGCGGGCGACCCGTTCGTCCCAGACGCTGTGCTCGGAAATGCGCTTGCCGAACGCGATCCGCGACTGCAGTCGCTTGACCATTTTCTCGAGTGCTTCCTCGGCGACGCCGATGGTCCGCATGCAGTGGTGGATGCGACCGGGTCCGAGACGCCCTTGGGCGATTTCAAAGCCGCGTCCTTCGCCGAGAATGATGTTCGAAGCGGGAACGCGTACGTCCTTCATTTCGACTTCCATATGCCCATGCGGCGCATCGTCATAGCCAAAGACCGGCAGGTGACGGATGACATTCACGCCGGGCGCGTCGGTTGGCATGAGAATTTGGGACTGCTGCGTGTAGCGGCTGCCCTCGAAACTGGTCTTGCCCATCACGATCGCAATCTTGCAGCGCGGGTCACCGAGACCGGAGGACCACCATTTGCGACCATTGATGACATATTCATCGCCATCTCGGACGATCGCGGTCTCGATGTTGGTCGCATCGGACGAAGCCACAGCCGGTTCGGTCATCAGGAAGGCGGAGCGGATTTCGCCATTCATCAGCGGACGCAGATATTGCTCCTTCTGCTCCAGCGTGCCGTAGCGGTGGAACACTTCCATATTGCCGGTATCGGGTGCCGAGCAGTTGAATGCCTCCGAGGAAAAGCTGACACGGCCCATTTCTTCCGCGCACAGCGCATATTCGAGATTGGTCAGGCCGGGGCCTTCGAATTCAAAGGCGTCATCGACATGCGGCAGGTTCGGGTTTGACGGCGGCATGAACAGGTTCCAGATGCCCGCTTCCTTGGCCTTCTTCTTCTCTTCCTCGACAACCTGCAGGACCTTCCACCGTTCGCCGGTGGATTCTTCCTCATGGAAATCTGCCATGCGGGGGCGAAGGTGATTCTCGATATGCTCGCGTACCCGATTGCGCCAATATTCCTGCTTTTCGGTGAGATCGAAATCCATGCCCTGATCCTTTTCTTTTTTAACTATGCGATTAACTTATCAGACGTGCCGGAGGCTTTCTACCCTGAAACCACTAGTCCGGTCATATTATTCTTGAGTATCCGCGCGCGCCGCCATCCGTTTGCGATGATCATCCTCTCCCAGGGGAAATTTTGTATAGGCCCAAGCCCCGATCAGCGCCAAAATCGTCGCGATCATCAAATAGATGAAGGCGAGACTATCAACGATATTGCCATTCACCGTGCCCGGCTCGGCGCCTCTGGGCAAACCGACAAAAGCGATAATCTGACTGGCCAGCAAAATACCAAGGCCGTTCACCACTTTTTGCATGAAGAACATACCCGACGAGAACAGGCCTTCGGAGCGCTTGCCTGTATCATGCTCATATTGGTCGGTAACATCGGCGATCATCGACATCGTCAGGATCATTGCGGCGATGCTGCTTGCGGTCGCGACCAGCAGCATTGCGAAGAGCACCGGTATCATCAGGTCCTCGCCGGGCGCCGGAAAGATATTGGCAATGCGGAGCCAATAAGGTGCGGTGCCGACCGTGAGGGCCACTAGAGTGAGGATGGATGCAGCCCGCGCCTTGCCGAGCTTGATCGAGATCGGTGTCACCATGACAAATGCCATTGTCGCTGCGCCGAACAACATTATCGAATAAGCCGTAAAATCGGGCTGTCTGAATTCCCAGACATGGGTGAAAAGATAAGGCGACAGCGCGAATACCAGCCACTGATTGGTGAATGCAAAAACGCCGGCCAGCATCAACAGCATGAAAGGCCGATATCTGAATGTTACGAAAATCTCCGAAAGCGATTCTGCGGCTTTTGGAAAGGATTTGGCTTTTCGATAGGTGGCGACAACGCGCTTGTGCGTACCCAGTGCGGAGATCAGAACGGCGGCAAACATCACGCAGGCACCAAAAATCGCATAGCCTTCATAGCCGTCGCGGTTAAGCAATCCGATCGGATATTCCTCTGAAGGAACAAAGAAAATTGCATAAGCGAGGAACATGATAAACAGGCCGCCGCCCCAGCCGAACAGGAAGCGGTAGCGCATGATTGCCGTGCGATCATGATAATCGCTGCTCAATTCCGGCAGCAGCGCGAGCGCCGGCACTTCATAGGCTGAAAATGCCATGCGGACGAGCAATGCGGTTCCGAAAAGATAGAAGAACAGTCCGGTTTGTCCCAGTTCCGGGGGGTGCCACAGCAGCAGCCAAGCGACAATGATAGGGATTGCTGCTCCGTATAGCCATGGATGGCGTCTGCCGATCGGCGTCCGGGTGCGGTCGCTGAACTGGCCGACCGCCGGGTCGATAAAGGCATCGGCGATCAGGGCCAGCGCAATTGCCAGCCCGACCAGACCGGCGCCAAGCCCGATGACCTGCTCATAATAGAAAAGCAGGAAAGTGGCGAAGCCGTTATCCTTGATCCCGTAACCGATCGACCCGGAACCATAGAAAAGCTTCGATTTAAGCGGCAGCTTGTCCGAAGTCGCGCTCAACGCAGATGCTCCGGCAGAATCGCATCGAGCATGCCGGGTGTTTCGGGATCCCAGCTGCCCCGGATGCCGACGAGCAAGCCGCCATCGACCAGCAAATGGGTGCCGGTGACAAAGCCGGCCGCATCCGAGGCGAGATAGGCCGCCGCTTCGGCAATATCATTGGGCACGCCAGGGCGGGCAACCGGCTGCACAGCGGCAGCGGCCTGACCAAGGAACGTGTTTATCTCCTGGGTCTCTTCCTTGTTGGCCCCGACTGTTGCTGCGAAAATATTGGTCTGGATGAAGCCCGGGCAAATCGCGTTCACGCGGATCTTATATTGGGCAAGCTCAGCTGCCGCGACCTTGGTCAGATGCAGCACGCCGGCCTTGGCGGTAGAATAGGCGATCGGGCCATAGCCTGCCTGAAAAGCACAGATGGAGGCGGTGTTGACGATTGCTCCTCCGCCGCGTTTTTTCAGATGCGGCGCGGCGTGGCGGATACCCATGGCTACGGATTTCAGCAGCAGCGCCATGGCAAAATCCCAGTCGTCGCCGCTGATTTCGTCAATCGGTGCACGAGGGCCGCCCGCTCCGGCATTGTTGAACACGATATCGATGCCACCGGTCTGTTCCGCCGCATAGTCCATCAGCGCCTTGACGTCGGCTTCCCGGGTTACATCAGATTTCTTGAACAGAAAGCTTTCGCCCAGCGCCGCCATCATCGCGGTGCCTTCCGTTTCATCGATATCGCCCATGACCACGGTGGCGCCTTCGTGCAGAAAAAGCTCGACGCTGGCGCGTCCGATACCCGATGAACCGCCGGTTATCACCGCGGTTTTGCCTTTAAATCGCATCCTCTTGCGCTCCCTTTTGTTTTCAGCATTAAAGCGGTGATGCTTTTGGGCGTCAATCACTTGTGCTAGCCAATCTTGTTTCCGTTACGGAATTCATATGATCGGTCGGTCGTGGTAAAATTTTACGCCAGATTCTCCGATTATTTTTGGTTTCAGACCAAGGGAATCATTGAATCGATTGACGAAAATATGATAGTCCAACTTTAATTGATCAATTAAAAGGAAATTCGTGATGTCCGATCTTGAAACGTTCCGCAGCGAGACGGCCGCCTGGCTGGAGGCTAATTGTCCACCGGAGATGCGGCAGCCGATGGTGGACGAAAGCGACGCTTGCTGGGGTGGCCGCAACGCGACCTTCAAGCCAGGCCAGAAGGAATGGCTCGACATCATGGCGGCGAAGGGCTGGACCGTTCCGGACTGGCCAAAGGAATATGGCGGCGGCGGACTGTCGCGCGCCGAAGCGAAAATTCTCGGTCAGGAAATGGCGCGGCTCAAATGCCGCTCGCCGCTGTCGAGCTTTGGCATCTGGATGCTTGGCCCCGCGCTGCTGCATTTCGGAACCGAGGAACAGAAGAAGCATTTCCTGCCGCCGATCGCGCGCGGCGAGATTCGCTGGTGCCAGGGCTATTCCGAGCCGGGCTCGGGTTCCGATCTCGCCTCGCTGCAAACCAGCGCGGTCGACCAGGGCGATCATTTCCTGGTCAATGGCCAGAAAATCTGGACCAGCTACGCCGACAAGGCCGACTGGATTTTCTGCCTGACCCGCACCGACAAGAACGAAAAGCACAAGGGCATCACCTTCATGCTGTTTGACATGGCCAGCGAAGGCGTCTCGACCAAGCCGATCGTTCTGATTTCCGGCCAGTCGGCTTTCTGCGAAACATTTTTCGATGATGTGAAGGTTCCCAAGGAATATGGCGAAGGCGTTTCCTCCGTCGTCTATGAAGTCAACAAGGGCTGGGACGTTGCCAAATATCTGCTGGGCCATGAGCGCAGCATGATTTCCGGCGGCGGCTCGGAAGGATCGACTTCACTCGGCGCCAAATTTGCCGACCAATATGGTCGCGATGAAATGGGCCGTCTCGACGATCCGATGCTGCGCGCGCAGATGGCAGAGATGGACATCGACGTGCTTGCTTTCCGCGCCATGGCAGAGCGCTTCGGCGATACTTTCAAGGCGGGTCTGTGCCATCCGGCGCAGCCCAATATGATGAAATATGCCGGTACCGAAATCAACAAGCGCCGCCACGAGTTGATCATGTCGGCTGGCGGCAGCGAAGTGCTGGAATGGGAAAGCGAGGCGAGTAATGGCGGCCTTACAGCCCGCGGCTGGCTGCGAACAAAGGCGAACAGCATCGAGGGCGGCACCAGCGAAGTGATGTTGAATGTGGTATCGAAGCAGATATTGCACCTGCCGGGTGCCTAGTCGAACCCATTGCCGAGAATTAAAATATAGCGACCGGCTCTCTGCGTGGGCGCGAAGCACCGATTGATACAAGGACCATGATATGCCGCTTTTTCTGAACGAAGACCAACAAATGCTGCACGACAGCGCTGCCGAATTCATGAAGGGCGAGGCGCCGGTCGCGCATCTGCGCGAATTCCGCGACAAGCAGTGCAAGGATGGCTTCTCGCACGCGCTGTGGAAGCAGTTTTCGGAAATGGGCTTCACTGGGATATTGATCGGCGAGGAGGAAGGTGGTCTGGGGCTCGGCCATGTCGAAGCCGGTGTGGTGCTCGAGGAAGTTGGTCGCAATCTGACGCCGTCGCCCTTTCTGACCACCGCGGTTGCCGGGGTCGAAGCACTCAATGCCGGCGGCAAGCCGCTGCGCGAGCGCTATTTTCCGGGCATTCTTTCCGGAGATACGGTGCTGGCGCTGGCGGTTGACGAAGGCCCGAAGCATCGCCCCGACCAGATCAGCATGGCCGCAACCCGTGAGGGCAATGGCTTCAAGCTCGATGGCAAGAAGCAATTTGTCGTGCAGGGCGGCTCGGCCGACATGCTGATCGTCGCGGCGCGTACCAGCGGTAGCGTTGGCGATGACAAGGGTCTCACCCTGTTTGCTGTCGATGCGAACGCACAAGGCCTGTCGAAGGATAGCGCCCGGCTGGTCGACAGCGCGATGGCGGCGCATATGCAATTTGACGGTGTACTGGTCGATGCCGATGCGGTGATCGGCGAGGTAGACGAGGGTGATGCGGTCTTGCGGCGCCTACTCAACGCCGGTCGTTCGGGTGCCGCTGCGGAAACGCTCGGTGTGGGCGCCGGCGCGATGGATATCACGGTCGACTATATAAAGGGCCGCAGTCAGTTTGGTACCCTGATCGGTTCGTTCCAGGCACTGCAGCATCGTATTTCCCACCTCTACAGCGAAATGGAAATCGCGCGGGCCACCGTCCTGAAGGCGCAGCAAATGCTCGACGAAGGTTCGTCCAAGGCAGAAATGATGGTATCCGTGGCCAAGGCCAAGGCGGGCAAGGCCACCGCGCTTTCCGTCAAGGAAGGCGTCCAGATGCACGGCGGCGTCGGCATGACCGATGAATATGATATCGGCCTCTATATGAAGCGTGACCGCGCGCTGCAGGAATTCATGGGCGATGTGAACTATCACACCAATCTCGTTGCCGAAATGCACGGCTATTAAAGGAACTGACTGATGGATTTTAACAAGCTTTTCTCACTCGAAGGTCGCGTGGCTCTGGTAACCGGCGGTCAGCGCGGAATCGGTGCGATGATCACCGAGGGCTTTCTCGCGCAGGGAGCGAAAGTCTATATTTCGGGTCGCAAGGCGGATCAGGGTGAAGCCGCTGCTGCCGAATTTGGTGACAAATGCATTTATATTCAGGGCGATATCTCGACCTATGGGGGCTGCAAGGCGCTGGCCGCCGAGATTGCGTCGCGCGAAGCGAAACTCGACATTCTCGTCAATAACGCTGGCGTCGCATGGGGCGAGGAATATCTATCCTTTCCCGAAGCTGGCTGGGACAAAGTCATGGATACCAACGTCAAGGGCCTGTTCTTCCTGACCCAGATGCTGCACCCGCAACTGAAGGCGGCGGCCAGCTTCGATCGTCCGGCCAAGGTCATCAACATCGCGTCGATCGACGGCATGAAGGTCAACCCCTGGGAAACCTATAGCTATCAGGCGTCGAAGGCGGCAGTGATTCACCTAACCCGGAAAATGGCATCCAAGCTGGTGCAGGAAGATATCATCATGACCGGCATTGCACCGGGGGCTTTCGCATCATCGATGAACAAGGCGGCCCGCGACCATGAGGACGCGGTGGAAAAAGGCATCCCCGCCAAACGCATCGGCCGTCCCGAGGATATGGCATCCGCTGCCTTGTTTCTCGCCAGTGCGGCCGGCGACTATGTCGTGGGCACCACGATTCCGGTCGATGGCGGGATCGTTAACGCTGCCAATCCGGGCGCATCGATCGAGCCCTGATCTGCTTTGCCGCTTGACGGGCTGATCTCCAAGCTGTATTAGTATTACAATACAGCTTGGAGATTGTCACATGGCCCCCAAATATCTGATCCTGCTCGCCGCGCTGCCGCTGGCCCTATCCGCTTGCAGCAAGGATGGCGACGAATCCGGCAACGGCACCGGCATCTCTATCGACTTCAGTGATGACAGCAAGACTGACGCGGAAAAAATCAAGATCGGCGGGGACGGGGAAGACAGCAAGTTCTCGATCAAGGCCGACGGCTTCTCTATGGACGTCGATCTGCCTTCGATCACGCTCGATTCCGAAGATTTCGACATGAACAATGTCGACCTTTATCCGGGTAGCAAGATCACCGGCTTTAACATTGAAGATGCCAAAGGCGCGGGTGGCAAGGTGACAATAAGCTTCAAGGCTCCTGCTGAAGCCGACGCACTGGCCGACTGGTATGCGAAGCAAATGTCCGGCAAGAAATTCGAAGTTGCACGGGACGGCACCAATCTTTCGGGCAAGACGGACGAGGGAGATCCTTTCACGCTGGCATTGACCGACATCTCGTCCAGCCAGTCCCGGGGTGTGCTGGAGTTTACCGAAAGCAAATAGGACTACTCATATCCTTTGACTTGCAAGCTTTTGCGCCATTCGTGCCCGCCGGGGCGTCGGCCACTGCTTCCGCTTGCAATCATCTGAACCGTTCCGGAGGAATGGTATTCCCGGGGGAATATTCGGTCTGTCCAGTTGCAAAATATGCAACACATTGATCTCCGTTTTCAATTGAAACCCACTTCCATTGCGACCATCTGGGCCCTGTAAGTTACGCAGGAAAAGAGATGTTTGACGGGCGTTGGAATAAGGAGAAAATCCATGAGAACGCTTTTCAATTTTGTCGCCGCCCTTTCCGTTAGCAGCATCATTCTGCTCTCGACGGTTCAGGTCTGACACAAACAGTTACAGTCCCGGTTGCCGCACCCTCCTCCCGATACGGCACCGGGATTGGTCCAAAGGTCCGGTTCTTCCCATATCCCCTCCCTAACGAAGGACCGGACCAGCGGACGCACTCCGGTCATTTCCTGCCAAATCCGCAATTCCTATCTTATCCACCATATCGGCAGCAGTTTTCCACCGCTAAGTGATAGTCCTGTGGATAAGTTCCCTTTTTCCCCTAGGAGCGACTCGGCGGTTGGAGTCATACGTAAGTCATCGGAAGGCAAACGGACGAACCAGCGACCAGTCAGCAATGACCCGCAGGACAGCTCGGAAGCCGGAAGATGGTCGAGACGACCAGTTTGTTTTTCGCAAGAAAAGGAAATTGATCTCTGGATCGATGATTGGAGAAAGTCCGAAAAGGGAAGGCGCAAGCTCTACCGGATCAGACGGACTAAGATCATCAGGTAACTGGACCAATTGCGGGTTGGGAACCGAAGCGACGCAGCGCAAGCCGTGACGTGGAAAACCACCGACCATTAACGGAATTGGCCTGGAAACCGGACGCCGAACAAGCGGTCGCCGGACTCGCCAGAGAAAGGCAGCCCCAACAGAGGCGCAGCGGGAGCTTATCTTCGGATAAGCTCCCGTTTTTCGTGCGACCAGGGATGTCGGGCTGGCCTGGTTGGATTATCGGGGATTAGGCCCTGTCCCAATCGCCAGCTTTACCGCCGCATCATTACTGCTAGTTTGAAAAAGCCGATTCATATTACATGGATGGTGAAAACAAAAACAGGACAGGATGATATGGACACCAGCAAACTCATGTTCCGCGACGGTCTGATGCAGGGCGAACGCATTTTGGTCACTGGCGGTGGTACCGGCCTTGGCAAGGAAATGGCCGAAGGCCTGCTCAAGCTGGGCGCAGAGGTTCATATTTGCGGCCGGCGCGGCGAAGTATGCCAGGCGACGGCGGAAGAGCTGGTCGAAAAACATGGCGGCAAGGTGGTCCCGCACCCGTGCGATATCCGCAGCGCGGAGATGATCAGCGAGATGAACGATATCATCTGGCAGCAGCACGGCCCGCTGACCGGCCTGATCAACAACGCCGCCGGCAATTTTATTTCGCGCACCGAAGATCTTTCGATCCGCGGCTTCGACGCGATCGCCAATATCGTCTTCCGTGGCACCTTCTACATGACCCACGATATCGGCAAGCGCTGGATCGAGGGCAAGACGCGCGGCAATGTTGTGTCGATCCTCACTACCTGGGTCTGGAACGGCAGCGCCTTCACCGTTCCCAGCGCGATGTCCAAGGCCGGGATCAATGTCATGACCCAGAGCCTCGCGGTGGAATGGGCCCGCTACAATATCCGCCTCAATGCGATCGCGCCGGGTCTGTTTCCGACCGAAGGTATGTCCAGTCGGCTCAATCCGACCGGCAGTGATGAAGAACGCAAGCGCAGCGGTGCGCCAATCAACCGCCCGGGCGAAATGCACGAGCTGGCCAATCTTGCCACCTTCCTGCTCGGCCCCGGAGTCGAATATCTGACCGGTCAGACGATCGCTATCGATGGCGGCGGCTATCTTGCCGGCGGCGGCAACTTTTCACAGCTGCTCGCTTGGGGCGACGATGAATGGAATGCTGCCAAGGATGCGATTCAGGGCCAGAACCAGAAGGACCGCGCCAAACGGACGGTATGAGCATGGCGTCGCCGCTGCCGTCCTGAATGTGAATTCGCCTGGTGGGCGTGAGCTTCGCTGTTCTGTTCCGGCTTCCGGATAACGCGATCCGTTCGAATTTTTTGTCTGCCCGTGATCGAAATCACAGTCCGCGGCAAATATCAGGGTTAACAAAGCCCTGCGGTATCGATCAGATCAAGCATTTCACTCGGTACGAACCGATGCCGCACCAGCCCTTTTGGGTATCCAGGAGAAGTCCGGCGGTTTTTGCGACCCGACCGTCGGGCTTCTTTTGTTTCTGTCTTTAGCCCATGCAGGAGCCGGTTCCTCCAGACCGCAATATGATCGAGAGCTTCGATCACTCTCAGGAAATATACTGGTTTCGTGATCCATTTAAATGACCGTAGAGAATAGCCTCAATCCAAAAAACAGGAGAGGGGATTATGTTCAAATCTCAAGTTTCGCTATTTGCCTTGCTGGCGGCATCGATGACACCCTTGGCCGTGGCAAGCCCGGCCCATGCCCAGGAAGCCGCGATGTCAAACATGGACTGGTGGCCCCAGAGCCTCGATCTGGCGGCCCTTCGCCAGCATGAAGCGCAGTCCAATCCCTATGGTGAAGATTATGACTATGCCGCAGAGTTTGCGACGCTCGATCTTGCTGCCGTAAAAGAAGATATCCGCAAGGTTCTGACCACTTCGCAGGACTGGTGGCCGGCAGACTATGGACATTATGGTCCCTTCTTCGTCCGCATGGCCTGGCACAGTGCCGGTACTTATCGCGTTGGCGACGGACGCGGCGGTTCCGACGGCGGAGAACAGCGTTTCGAACCGCTCAATTCATGGCCCGACAATGTCAGTCTCGACAAGGCGCGCCGCCTGGTCTGGCCGATCAAGCAGAAATACGGTCGCAAGCTGTCCTGGGGCGATCTGATGGTGCTGGCGGGTAACGTCTCGCTCGAAGACATGGGTTTCAAGACCATCGGGTTTGCTGGCGGCCGTGTTGATGCATGGCAGCCGGATCTCGTGTTCTGGGGTCCGGAAGCCAAGATGCTGGCCGACAACCGCCGCGACGGGAAGGGCAATCTGAAAGGCTCGCTCGCTGCTACGCAAATGGGACTTATCTACGTCAATCCGGAAGGACCCAACGGCAATCACGACCCGCTTTCGGCCGCTGCCGATATCCGTCGCGCCTTTGGCAACATGGCAATGAACGACGAGGAAACGCTGGCTTTGATTGCTGGCGGTCATACGTTCGGAAAAGCACATGGTGCTCACAAGCCAGAAGAATGCATGGGGGCGGAGCCATCCGCTGCCGGTATCGAAGCGCAAGGCATGGGTTGGGCCAATAAATGTGGCAAGGGCAATGCCGAGGACACTATTACCAGCGGGCTGGAAGGGGCATGGTCGGCCAATCCGATTGCCTTCACCAACCAATATCTCGACAATCTGTTCGGTTTTGAATGGGTCAAGGCGAAAAGTCCAGCTGGCGCGACCCAATGGATCCCGACTGACCCGAATGCGGCCAATATGGTTCCCGACGCCCATATCCCGGGCAAGACCCATGCGCCGATCATGTTCACTACCGATATTGCGGTCAAGGAGGATCCCGGCTTCCGCAAGATTGCCGAGCATTGGCATAAAAATCCCGATGAATTTGCGGCGGCCTTTGCCCGCGCATGGTTCAAGCTGACGCATCGCGACCTTGGTCCCTCCGTCCGTTATCTCGGGGCGGATTCGCCCAGCCAGACCTTCACCTGGCAGGACCCGCTTCCCGCAGCCGACTATGCGATGATTGGCGATGCCGATGTGGCTCAACTCAAGGCGAAAATTCTGGCTTCCGGACTGACCACCCCGGAACTGGTTCGTACCGCATGGGCCTCGGCCTCGACATTCCGCAGCACCGACATGCGTGGTGGTGCCAACGGGGCGCGGCTGCGGCTCGCTCCGCAACGGGACTGGTCGGTCAACGACAAGGCGGAACTGACCAAGGTTATCGGGAAAATGGAGACCATCCGGAAGGATTTCAACAAGAGTGCTGCAGGCGGCAAGCGGGTTTCGCTCGCCGATCTGATCGTCCTCGGTGGCAATACGGCGATCGAGCAGGCAGCGGACAAGGCCGGACACAGGGTCAGCCTGCCGTTCACGCCCGGACGTGTCGACGCCAGCCAGGAGCAGACCGATCCGGCATCCTTTGCCTATCTGGAACCCAAGGCCGACGGCTTCCGCAACTATTATGCATCGGGGGCCGATCTTGATCCTGCCTCGGCGCTGGTTGACAAGGCGGATATGCTTGATCTGACTGTACCGGAAATGACGGTGCTGGTGGGCGGGCTGCGCACGCTTGATGCCAATGCGGGCCAGTCGTCAAACGGTGTGTTTACCAAAACGCCCGGACAGCTCAGCAATGACTTTTTCGTCAACCTGCTCGACATGAAAACGCAATGGAAAAAGTCGGACACCGAACCGGGATTGTATGAAGGCCACAATCGCGACACCGGCAAGCTGGTGTGGACGGCGACACCGGTCGATTTGATCTTCGGATCAAACTCGGAATTGCGCGCAGTCTCCGAAGTCTATGCCTCGGCTGATGCGGACCAGAAGTTTGTCGACGACTTCGCTGCAGCCTGGAACAAGGTGATGAACGCCGACCGCTTCTAGGTCATTTCTGGATATTGGTAAGCCCGGTGGCCGCGTGATCCGCAGTCTCCGGGCTTTTCATTTTCGCTGTTCCAAATATCAATCCCTGACCGTCGCTTGAGCGGCCATGATCTTGTTGCCGCGATCACTCAGGACGGCCATCTCCATACCCTCGCCATTGCGTCTGCCGACGAGCGTTAACGCGTCGTCGGCAAAGGCGGGCGCCTGTCCCCGGAAGGAAAAGCTCGACAACCTGTCTGCGCCCAGTTCGCCTGCGGCGCGGTTCAGCAACAATGTCGCCATCAGCGGTCCCTGCACGACAAGCTCTGGATAGCCTTCTTCCTGTACTGCATAGGGCCGGTCATAGTGGATGCGGTGACTGTTGAAAGTCAGGGCCGAATAGCGGAATAGCAAGGGCTCGGAAGGTTTGAAGCGCCGCTGCCAGTCCCACTCGCTGAGGTCGGCTGTTTCCGTGCCGTCTGGCCGGGTAGCAGCGGCAGTTGCGGCGGGCTCCCGGTAGACAATATTCTGCCTTTCCCTGATCGCAAGCCGGCCCGCCACGCTGGTTTCATGATCGATGCCGACAAATGCCAGATCACCGGACTTGCCGGCCTTTTCCTCGATCGAGGCGATGGTCGAAATGCGCGATATCGCATCGCCTATTTGCAGCGGATGGCCGAAAGAAAGATTGCTCGAGGCCCACATCCGGCGGGGCAGGGGAATCGGCGGCAGGAAACCGCCCCTGGCGGGATGGCCATCGGCTCCGAGATCTGCTGTCGCTGCATCGGGCAGGCCGAGGCACCAGTGCAGGCCTTGCGGAATGTCTCCGGTGACCGGCATGTCCAGAGTGGCGCAAAACCGCTCCAACAGCCCCGGCGTAATGACATCACTGCGAGTTTCGCTCTTGCCGATCCAGTCTGCCCACGCGCTCATCAATAGCTCCGCGGCAGGCCCAACACATGTTCCGCGACATAAGACAGGATCATGTTGGTGCTGATCGGCGCGACCTGATAAAGCCGGGTTTCGCGGAACTTGCGTTCGACATCATATTCGGCGGCAAAGCCGAAGCCGCCATGGGTCTGGACGCAGGCCTCGCCGGCCGCCCAGCTGGCCTCGGCGGCGAGCATTTTCGCCATATTGGCCTCCTCGCCGCAATTCTCGCCCGCTTCATATTTGCGCAAGCCTTCGTGGACCAGCAGTTCGGCGGCGCGCATCTGTGCATAGGCCCGGGCAATCGGGAACTGAACGCCCTGGTTCTGTCCGATCGGGCGGTCGAACAGCACACGCTCCTTGGCATAGGCGGTGGCCTTCTCGATGAACCATTTGGCATCGCCGATACATTCCGCCGCGATCAGCAGCCGCTCGGCGTTCATGCCGGAAAGAATATAGCGAAAGCCATTGCCTTCCTCGCCGATCAGATTGGCCGCCGGCACCCGCATATTGTCGAAGAACAACTCGGTGGTGCTGTGGTTCATCATCGTTTCAATCGGCCGGATGGTCAGGCCGTTGCCCAATGCCGCATTCATGTCGACGAGAAACACCGACAGGCCGGCGGTGCGCTTGCTCACCTGATCCCGCGGTGTGGTGCGGGCAAGCAACAGCATCAGATCGCTATGTTCGGCGCGACTGGTCCATAATTTCTGGCCGTTGATGACATAGTCATCCCCGTCACGCTTGGCGACGGTCTTCAGCGCCAGCGTGTCGGTGCCACTGGTCGGTTCGGTCACGCCGAAAGCCTGCAGGCGCAGTTCGCCGGTAGCGATTTTGGGCAGATATTTTGACTTCTGCTCTTCCGACCCGTGGCGCAGCATCGTGCCCATGATATACATTTGCGCGTGCACCGCGCCGCCGTTGCAGCCTTGCGCCTGGATTTCCTCGAGGATCGCTGCCGCTGCCGAAATCGGCAATCCGGCGCCGCCAAATTCTTCGGGGATCAGCGCCGCAAGATATCCGGCCTCGCCGAGAGCGGCGACAAATTCGCTCGGATATTCGCGCGCCTTGTCGCGAGCGCGCCAATATTCGCCGGGAAATTTCTGGCATAGCTTGGCAACTTCCTCGCGTATGTCGCTATAATCCTGCATGGTTTGCCGTCCCCTGTAAATTTGCGCGTCGCTGGCTTCCATCAGCCAAGCTAGCATCAACTGCCACCGCCATAAACGTCAGTCCTTGAACACGATTGTCTTGTGCCCGTTCAGAAAGACCCGGTCGGCCAGATGATAGCGCACCGCTTTTGCCAGCACGCGCCGCTCGATATCGCGCCCCTTGCTGACCAGCGCCTCTGGCGTGTCGGTGTGGCTGATGGCCTCCACGTCCTGATGGATGATCGGACCCTCGTCGAGATCGGCGGTCACATAATGGGCGGTGGCACCGATCATCTTGACGCCACGTGCATGCGCCTGATGATAGGGCTTGGCCCCCTTGAAACCAGGCAGGAAGCTGTGATGGATATTGATACAGCGACCAGATAGAAATCCGGCAAGATCATCGGACAGAATCTGCATATAGCGCGCCAGCACGACCAGTTCGGCGCCGCTTTCGCTGACCAGCTGCTTGATCCGTGCTTCCTGCTGCGGCTTGCTGTCTCCCGTGACCGGCAGATAGTGAAAGGGAATATCGCCGATAAACGTGGTGCCGAGCAATTCACGCGGATGGTTGCAGATTATGCCGACGACATCCATTGGCAATTCCCCGATCCGCTGGCGATAGAGCAGGTCACCGAGGCAATGGTCGAACTTTGAGACCATGATCATCACTTTCGGCCGGTCATCGCTCCGCCGCAATTTCCATTCCATCTGCTTTTCAGCCGCGACAGGTGCCAAGGCATCGGCAACCAATGCTGCCTTGGCGCCTTCCGCCAGATCGAACACCACGCGGATGAAGAACCGGTGGGTCTCGGTGTCATTATATTGCTGGGAATCGACAATATTGCCCCCATGGTCGGCCAGTATCCGGGCCATGTTCGCGACCAGCCCCGGCTGGTCCGGGCAGGACAAGGTCAATATCTGTCGGTCCGTCGGTATCTGCATATTCCCACCCAAATAATTCCGCGCTTCATGCGATGAATGATCGGGCCTGGCTAGACCTTTATCGGCCCGCAGTGCCGATTATTGCACAGGGCGCGGCTTTTTCGGCCGGCGCCGGAGAATGGCTGCCATATGAAGACCACTATCGAACTTGCGCGCAATTAACCCGTTTATCTTGGCGAGTGCGGGCCCTATACCAAGGTAAGGTTCACCCGATCAGAAAAAGGAAACAGCAACTATGAAGACCCGCGCCGCCGTTGCATTCGAAGCCAAGAAGCCGCTCGAGATTGTCGAGCTGGATCTGGAGGGACCGAAAGCTGGCGAGGTGCTGGTTGAAATCATGGCCACCGGCATCTGCCATACCGACGCCTACACGCTCGACGGGCTGGACAGCGAAGGTAAATTCCCCTGTGTGCTTGGGCATGAAGGCGCGGGAATTGTCCGCGAAGTCGGTCCGGGTGTCACCAGCGTCAAGCCCGACGACCATGTGATCCCGCTCTACACGCCGGAATGCCGCCAGTGCAAAAGCTGCCTGTCCGGCAAGACCAACCTGTGCACCGCGATCCGCTCGACCCAGGGGCAGGGCCTGATGCCCGACGGCACCAGCCGCATGTCCTACAAGGGCGAGGCCATCTATCATTATATGGGCTGTTCTACCTTTTCCAATTTCATCGTCCTGCCGGAAATCGCTGTGGCGAAAATCCGCACCGACGCCCCGTTCAACACCAGCTGCTATATCGGCTGCGGCGTCACCACCGGCGTCGGCGCGGTCGTCAACACCGCCAAGGTGGAACCCGGCGCCAACGTCATCGTCTTCGGCCTCGGCGGTATCGGCCTCAACGTGCTGCAGGGCGCGCGGATGGTGGGAGCGGACAAGATCATCGGCGTCGATATCAACGACGACCGCGAGGAATGGGGCAGGAAATTCGGCATGACCCATTTCGTCAATCCGAACAAAATTGACGGTGATATCGTCGAGCATCTGGTCCAACTGACCGACGGCGGTGCCGACTATACGTTCGACTGCACCGGCAATACCGACGTGATGCGCCAGGCGCTGGAAGCCTGCCACCGCGGCTGGGGTGAAAGCATCATCATCGGCGTCGCCGAAGCCGGCAAGGAAATTTCGACCCGGCCGTTCCAGCTGGTCACCGGGCGGGTCTGGAAGGGCACAGCCTTCGGTGGTGCGCGTGGCCGCACCGACGTACCGAAAATCGTCGACTGGTATGTCAACGGCAAGATCGAGATTGATCCTATGATCACCCACACGTTGACGCTCGACGAGATCAACAAGGGTTTTGACCTGATGCACGCTGGCGATAGCATCCGCAGCGTCGTGGTCTTTTGATGGAGACGGTTTCGTTCAACCGTAGCTACGCCGGCACCCAGGGCGTCTATAGCCACGCGTCTAGCGCGACCGGCACCGACATGACCTTCGCCGTCTATGTGCCGGATCACGCGGAGGGCACGAAGCTGCCGCTACTCTGGTATCTGTCCGGTCTGACCTGCACCCACGCCAACGTCATGGAGAAAGGCGAATATCGCCGGGCAGCCAGCGAGCTCGGTCTGATCATCGTCGCGCCCGATACCTCTCCGCGCGGCGAAGGCGTGCCTGACGACGGCGCATATGACATGGGGCAGGGCGCCGGTTTCTACGTCGATGCCACCGAAGAACCATGGTCCGAACATTATCAGATGCGCAGCTATATAGAGCGGGAATTGCCCGATCTGATCGCGGAAGAATTCCCGGTCGATATCGGTCGGCAGGGCATTTTCGGCCATAGCATGGGCGGCCACGGCGCACTGACCATCGGCTTGCGGAACCCCGACCGCTATAATAGCATCTCTGCTTTCTCGCCGATCGTCGCACCGACCGGCTGCCCCTGGGGCAAGAAGGCGCTGGGCCGGTATCTGGGGCTCGATAAAGCGACATGGCGGCAATATGATGCCTGCGCGCTGATTGAGGATGGTGCGCGCGTAACCGACATTTTGGTCGATCAGGGAACCGCCGACAATTTTCTTGAAGAGCAGTTGAGGCCAGACCTTCTCACAGAAGCCTGCGAGGCGGCTGGGATACCGCTCACCCTGAACATGCGCGAAGGCTATGACCACAGCTATTATTTTATCTCGACCTTCATGGCCGATCATTTGCGATGGCACGCCGAACGGCTGGGATCGTGACCATGGCACCGCTGGTCGTCCAGCAAGCCCTCGACCGGGCGGTCGCTGACCAGCCAGTCGCCGGCGCGGTAGCGATGATCGGAGACAGCGAGACTGTCCTCGCGTCCGCCGCATCCGGTCTTGCTGATCCTGTCAGCGGCAGGCCGATGGCGCTCGACGGCATATTCCAGATCGCCTCCATGACCAAGGCGGTCACCTCGGTCGCCGCGATGCAGCTGGTCGAGCGCGGCCTGTTGTCGCTGGACGAACCGATTGACCGGGTTCTGCCCGCGCTGGCCCGGCCCGAGGTGCTCAAGGGCTTTGAACCGGACGGCAAGCCGATCCTGCAGCCCGCCACAAAGCCGATCACGGTGCGCCATCTGCTGACCCACAGCTCCGGTCTCGGCTATGCCTTCACCAGCGCCGATATGGCGAAAGTCCAGGGCGACGTCGCGCCCGCCAGCATCGCGAGCATCACGGCGCCGCTGATGTTTGAGCCGGGTAGCGACTGGCTGTACGGCGTCAGCACCGACTGGCTCGGTCTGGCGATCGAGACCGCCAGCGGCCAGACGCTTGGCGCCTATATGGAAGAGCATATTTTTGCGCCGCTCGGGATGGGAGATAGCGGCTTTGCCGTTGCACCGGACAAGATCGAGCGCAGGGTGCCGCTGCTCTCCCGTCAGGAAGATGGTCTCGTGCCCTTTCCAATCGAAATTGGCGGCGGCGATGCGGCGGAATTCCAGTCCGGCGGCGGGGGCCTCTATTCCACGGCAGCGGACTATATGCGATTCATGCGGATGATCCTGAACCGCGGCACGCTGGCAGGTAAACGGATTGTCAGCGCAGAAACTGTTGATGCCATGTCGCAAAACCAGATTGGCGCGATAAGGGCGGGCCGCATGGAAAGCGTGATGCCGCTGCTGTCTGAAACCTTTGATCCGTTTCCCGGGATGCACTGCGGATGGGGACTCGGTTTTCTGATTAATCCGGGAACGGGACCCGAGGGTCGGGCTGCGGGAAGTCTGGCCTGGGCCGGGCTTCCCAACTGTTATTACTGGATTGATCCTGCCAGCGATCTCGCCGGTCTGGTGCTGATGCAATTTCTCCCCTTTGCTGACAAGGCCGCGCTGCGCGTGCTGGCGGCGGTGGAATCGGCTGCCTATCGGGCGGTTGGCTGACGCGTGACTTGACCACTCATCTTTGCATATATTTGTTCCAATTCCGGAGATTCGACCATGACCACAGCATCGCGACCGCCATCGATCGGTGACGCCGAACGTCAACAGCGGCTGAACATGTTGCGCCAGTCGATGTCGGATAGCGATGTAGATGCGGTGCTCATCACGCCGGGCAGCAACTTGCGCTATTTCTTCGGCGAGGCCTTCTACGAAAGTGAGCGCTTTGTCGGTGTGCTGATTACGCAGGACCGCATTCTCTTTATCTGTCCGAAGTTCGAGGAATCCGCGATCCGGGCCAAATTCCCCCAGATTCCGGACATGGCGTTCTGGGAGGAGCATGAAAACCCGTTTGTCCTTATCGCCTCGTTGCTGGCCGAAAAGGGCTGCCGACGATGCGCGCTCGATCCCGAATGTTCTTACGGCCATGCCGCCCGCCTGTTCGATGCGCTGGGCCAGCGCGAAAAAGCGATCGCTTGCGGCTCTGCTGCAGCAATTATAGCGCCGCTGCGCGCAACAAAATCGTCGCGGGAAATCGACCTGATGATCGCCGCCATGCAGCTCACCCGCTCCGTCCATCGGCTGATCTCCGAATGGATCAGGCCGGGCATGAAGGCCAGCCAAGTTATTGCGGAAATCGACCGCCTGCACCGCGCTGGTGGCGCCGATAGCGGCAACAGCTTCTGCGCCGTGCAATTTGGTGAAGCGACTTCCCACCCGCACGGCGTTCCGGGCGATCCTGAACTGCAGCAGGGCGAGCTGATCCTGATCGACACCGGCTGCACCATCGACGGCTATAATTCCGACATCACCCGCACCTATGCCCTGTCCCGACTGGACAGGGAGATCGAGAAGCTGTGGCACATCGAAAAGGAAGCCCAGCAGGCCGCTTTCGATGCTGCAGCCATCGGCACGCCCTGCGAGGTGGTCGACCAGGCCGCCCGCGATGTGCTGATCGGCTACGGCCTGGGCCCGGACTATGCTCTGCCCGGTCTGCCCCACCGCACCGGCCACGGTATCGGCCTCGATATCCACGAGGGCCCCTATCTGGTAAAGGGCGACCGGACACCGCTGGCGACGGGTATGTGTTTTTCCAACGAACCGATGATCGTCGTGCCGGGCCGGTTCGGTATCCGGCTGGAGGATCATTTCTATATGACAGATTCCGGACCGCAGTGGTTTACGGAGCCGCAGCAGGATTTGTATAGACCGTTTGGCTGAGGACTGATCGGACTGCTGTTCCGGCCAGCCTGTCTGTCGCCCGCAGGTTTCGGTTTTCCAAACTTTTGCCGATTGCGTATTTATTACCGTTGCGTGTTTACGTCCGACACAAGCTCCATTGGCATCTACCATCACGAGTCCCCGACCAATCAGCCGGTTGAAGACGGTCCGCAGTGAGTGCCTGGAAATGCCCAACTTATTAGCAAGTGCTCGTTCAGCCAGCAGCCTTTCCCCGGGGGAAGTGTTCCTTGGAAAATGCGTTCCTGAAAATGCCGGGCAACCGCGTCCGCAAGTTGCTCAGATTTTAAGGGGTTCTCTGTATTCTGGGGCGCCACGATCGTGCGGCATGATAAGTATCGCCCTGAAATCATTGACATTGGTCAGAGTGGGGCCAGTAATGAGGAGGTCATCCAGGGCTGCGAAAAAGCTTCCGCTGTCATGCCCTGCAAGCGAAGCCGCCGGATCAAGCCCGGCTTTTACGGCGCGGTCTAACGTATCAGGTCCTGCAATGGCCCCTGCCGCTCCCAGATTGGAGCCGTCCTCACCGTCCGTATCAGCGGCAAGCGCCCAAACACCGGAATGACCATTCAGTTCCTTGACCAAGGCCAGAAGGAACTCAGTGTTGCGCCCGCCACGACCAGCCTTTGCGTCACCGACAGTGACGGTTGTTTCGCCGCCTGAAAGCAGGACACAGGGACCGGTATTTTTCAACGCCCGGCAGGCCATGTCTCGTCCGACATCGCTTGCTTCTCCTTCTATGGCATCGCCCAGGATTATCGGCGTGATATTTCGCTTTTCCGCCAGATCGGCAGCGGCGGTAAGCGCACCTTTTGCAGTGGCAATCAAGCGGATCGGATCAGCGTTGTCGTTGGACACCGGTTTCTCCGGCCGGGCAAGCAATGCGCGAACGGAGGCTGGCAATTTCGGCCCCAAGGAATCAATAATTCCGGTCAGCTTTGCGTCAGGCAGATTGGACGCCGTTGGCCCGGATGCGATCGCTTCCGCTTCGTCACCAGGTATGTCGCTAATGGCGAATGTGATGACGCGGGCCGGTGAAGCCGCCGCCGCCAACTTGCCTCCCTTGACGGCTGAGAGACGTCGCCGGACAGCGTTCATGGTGCGAATGTCAAGGCCCGAAGACAACAGCATGCGATTGGTCAGCTGCTTTTCTGCCAGTGTTATACCTTCAACCGGGAGGCAAAGCGTTGCCGATCCGCCACCTGAAATCAGCGCCAGAACCAGATCGTCAGGGCCAAGATCTTGAACAGCAGCCAAGATTTGTTCAGCAGCGCGCACCGATTGCTCGTCGGGCACAGGATGCCCAGCCTCATGAACGTCAATTTTGTGGCAGTCCTGGCGGTAACCATAGGGCACCGACACGCACCCCGACAGATCGACATCGGACCATGTGTGCTCAACCGCCGCCGCCATCGATGCAGCGGCCTTTCCAGCGCCAATAACAATGCAGCGCCCCTGAGGTGGTGGGGGAAGGCAGTTTGGTAAAAGCAGGGCGGGGTTTGCCGAATCGATGGCAGATCCAAGCAGTTCGCGCAGGAAATTGCGGGCCCACCGATCTTGGTCCAACATCATATCCTGCTCGACCGAGTTGCAACCGCCTTTAACAATATTGATATCACCTAGATTACCCATAGCTGCATTGAGAAAATTTTCGGCAACACGATACCGAAAAAGGCATCGGGTTTTGGTTAAAAGATTTTACCACTCGGTGCAACTTGAGGATGGAGGCTTCCGGATGCTATGCATATTGCCGACAGAAGACCGGCAAGTCACCAGCAATCACACCGATAATATCGAGATTCAACAATCTACGTTGGAAAACTGGTCGGGACGAGAGGATTCGAACCTCCGACCCCCACACCCCCAGCTGATTAATGCGTGATATTTGCTGGGACGATTTGGTATGATTTGGGACTATAAATTCAATAAAATCAAAAAGATAGCTTGATTTCGATGTTCCCGTTTTGTACTCATTGATCCCGGCAGATTTCATCATTTTGCACTTACATTGCACTTACAGAAAAAGTGCGTGTGTTGAGATAGAAAGGAAATGGCCGTGCAAACTGCACTTACACAGACTGTCATAGACCGTGCCAAATTGGCTAAAAGACCTTATGAAATTAGAGATAGCCGTTTAAATGGTTTTCTGGTTCGCGTGCAACCTTCGGGCGTTAAATCATTCTACTGCGAATATGATCGCGGCAAGCGTTGGCGGCTTGGACGTGCAGACTCCATGGCCGTTGGACAAGCAAGAAATCAGGCTAAACAAATAATTTCACAGTATCATTCCGGTATTGATCCGATGGATGAGAAAAGATCAAACGCGAGGGCAATCACGCTAGGTGAGTTTATCGATCTGTTTTTCCAACCCTGGGCTCAATCTCATCAAAAGGCACACGAGCAAAATATCAAACGGATCCGGACCGTGTTCAAAGGTTTTTTGAAAAGAAAATTGGATGATGTGAGCGTTATTGATCTGGAACGGTGGAGAGCTAGCCGGATTGCTGTGGGCAACAAAACAACAACCATTAATCGCGACATCGCATCCATAAAAGCAGTCTTTAACCGGGCGGTCGATTTTGAGATCATTGAACAAAATCCGATCGCCAAAGTAAAGAAGGCGAGAGAGGATACCAGACCGCGTGTTCGCTATCTCAATGATGAAGAACTGAAGTCGCTGTTCGATGCGTTAGATCGGCGCGAGGAACGCAGGTGCGATGAACGGGACAGTGCAAACCAGTGGCGACGTGAACGCGGCTATCGTAAACTTCTTGATTTCAAGAAGTGTGCGTTCACGGATCACCTCAAGCCAATGATCGTACTTTCGCTGCACACCGGTATGCGGCGAGGGGAGGTATTCGATCTTAAGTGGCAGCATGTCGATTTTACCGTGAGATCAATTGCTGTTGTTGGCGAAACGGCAAAGTCAGGCAAAACCAGACATATTCCAATGAACCGCACTTGTCTGGATGTATTGGTCCGTTGGCAGAAGCAATGCGCAAAATCTTCAGGCAGGGTATTTCAAAATGCTGATGGCATGCGTTTTAACAATGTGAAAAGATCGTGGACAGCAATCTTAAAACAAGCGGGAATTGTCAATTTTCGTTGGCATGACATGCGGCATCATTTTGCATCACGCCTGGCTATGGCAGGGGTCGATTTAAACGCAATCAGAGAGCTGCTGGGACATAGTGATTACGAAATGACGTTGCGCTATGCACATCTAGCGCCTGAGCATAAGAGAAAAGCTGTTGAACTGCTTGATTAGCCAATTCGATCATTCAATTTTTGGCGCCAACCCAGTCCACATCAATCCCGTCAACACCGGATTTAACGCCTTCGATGGTCACTTGGGTACCGTCCTTCGGAATCTTTGCGTCCAGAAAGTTTAACCGCCAAACACGCTCATTGGCGCATTGCAGCAAATAGTGGCGTTCGCCTTTGATGAGCTTTCCGGTAAGCCGAAGACGGTTTGAGTTTGAATAGTTCATAATTGCGCGCTCTCTGTCCTACAGTCTTGATTCTGTCCAGCGCGCTAGAACATTCTTTACGTAGTTCCGCGTTTCTCGGTATCGAGGAATGCCTCTAGCTTTCAGCACAGCGTTGGGTCCGGCATTATATGCTGCTAGCGCTAGGTGAATCCCCCCAAACTTATCCAGCATTTGCTTGAGATACCGTGCTCCCCCATCAATATTGGCGGAAGGATCAAACCGGTTTTTGACGCCAAGGTCCGAGGCGGTTCCCGGCATTAGCTGCGTCAGACCGCCCGCACCCGCTGGACTCCGAGCCATTGGATTGTACCGCGATTCCTGCCAAATTAGAGCGTCGAGCAAACCAAAGGGAAGGGCGTGTTTTCTTTCTGCTTCCCTGATAGAGCTTAGATAAATAGACCGCCTGGACGAAGCTGATCGGCTAAGTTCTGTGAGCTTTCTCTTTTTTACCTTGGTTCTGGCACCTTCATAAGCTGGTGGTGCTCCGGTCGCGGGCATCAGTTGTCTTTCTGGCTGCCAAATTCCATGTTGAAACAGCTGAAACGTTGAATTTCCATCGGCCTGCTGATCCCCAGGTTCCGTTACAGGAGCGCCATTGCTTTCCTGTAAACTCACGTCCTGTGCCCATGCCACACTTGAACAAAACCCAATCGTAAGCAGTCCCATTGATAGCTTCTTCACCAAAATTCATCTCCATCTTGCATCGAATCGGATGAGAACATAAATAGAACATATAGCTGTAGGAAAGCGTTTTCTTACGTGTTGAAGAGGGGAGGCTGCCGGGAAGGGGAGAAATGGCACAGATGCAAGGAACTCCTCGATGTCCCATAACGTCCTAACTAATCCCACATCATCTCTCGAGAATACTGCCAGACAGATTTGTGAAAAATTTTCAGGCTATTGGAAAAATAGCAAAGGGATGTGCTGCTGCCCGGCCCATGATGACAATACGCCATCACTTGGGGTCAGTATCGGTCGGAGTGCGATTCTTTTCCATTGTTTTGCAGGCTGTCCACAGAAAGACGTGCTTGCGGGTTTTGAGCGCCAAGGTGTGCCTGCACGCAGCTTGTTCAGCGGAAGCTCGGTTTCTATTCCTCCCGCGCCCGCTAAAGAGATAAAACCGAGCGCTCATGCACAGCGGCTTTGGCGGCAGGCTCAGCGCCTGCAGGGAACTATTGCGCGGACTTATCTCAAAAAGCGTATAATCAATATGACTTCCCCAGAATTGCGCTTCCTCGAACGCACACCGCTTGGTCCCAAAGGCCATGTCCGCTTCTTGCCAGCGATGCTGGCAGCGGTGCGCACAGACGCTGATATCATGGCCATTCACCGCACTTTCCTGCTTCCCGATGGTTCAGGTCAGGCTGATTTTGCAAAACCCAAGCGCGCGCTGGGATCGCTCGGGACTGGGGCTGTGCGCCTCTTCTCACCGAAAAATGGAGTTCTGGGATTAGCGGAAGGGACAGAAAGCGCCATGTCCGCAACCCAGCTTACCGGCATTCCGACCTGGGCAACATTGGGCAATGAGCGCTTCGGGATCGTAACCATCCCCGAAAGCGTGAAGCAGCTCTATCTCTTCGTCGATCATGACGCTGGCGGTGACCTTGCCGAAGCCAAAGCCCGTGAACATTTCCAGATGCCCGGCCGGTCCATTGTAGCGCGCCGGCCCGGCCGGCGCAGCGATGACTGGAATAACCAATTGTTCCGAGCAAACGCAGCTCCCACCTAACCCGGTCCACCTGTGATCCAGAGGAAAGGGGGCTTTTTTCTGCTTGTGCACGAGAAGGCCGTTTGAGGTCTGTCCGTGTCTAACGGAGGAAAGCCATCATGACTCTACAAAACGCACAGTTGCAATTTGACGATATACAGGATCAGGCAAGCGGTACAGTAATCAAAGCCGCTCACAAAATAGCAGGTCGGCTGGAGACAAGTTCCCAAGTCACACGAAAAGACATCAACGCTATTTTCAAGACCCTCACCGGAAGCAGCGATGCGACCAATGGCTGGTCGGTAAAAATGACCGGCTGTGCCATCGAGCTGGCCGAACTTATGTGGCTTCGTGATCATTCCGGTATTTCACTCAATTCCGATTTTTCCGAAGCCGACAAATGCTTCGTGGCCCTCGAGCAAGCGCTTCCTCCACAATATAACCGCCATGATGACCAGATTGCCCTCCAGCAATTTTCAACCCCCGCCAGGCTTGCCTGGGCGATGGCTCAGGCAGCGGGCATTTTGCGCGAAGATATTCTACTCGAGCCATCTGCCGGAACGGGAATTCTCGCCATTTGGCCGCATCTTGTCGGCGCGAAGCTGATCCTCAATGAGATCGACGATCTGCGCAGCGCGTGCCTAAGCGAGCTATTTCCGGGCGCTCCGCTCTCCTCGCACGATGGCGAGTTGATCAACGAGTTGCTTCCATCCCGTCACAATCCAAATCTCGTGCTTATGAACCCGCCATTTGCGCGTAGCGCCGAACGCGGAACAGATGGTCGCTCGGCTCTGCGGCACATGCGATCTGCTTGGAGGCGGCTGTCGGTGGGTGGGCGGCTTGTTGCGATCATGCCCGAAGGCTTTAGCGCGGCCAAATTTGCCAAAAGCGAACCTGCGCCATGTGCGCTGCGCCTTAATGCGCGCATCACGCGATCTTTTGCACGCCGGGGAACGGGCATTACCGTGCGTCTGGTGGTATTAGACAAAATTGCTTCAGAGCAATCCGTAGAACCAATCGACATCGCCGATTTTGAGGGTTTGTACGACGCTTGCCGTGCTTTGCCCGAGCGCGCCGCCTCAAAATCCACTGCGCAAACTTCCAGACCCAGGGCAAAGCCACTCACGCTTGTGTCGAGCAATCGTTTGAAACGCCCGGTCGCTCCGGTTGCAAAACCCCTGGGCGGCACGCAAATATCCGAAAAGCTCATCTTTGAAGTTCTCGACGATGCGGCACCAACTCCGGAGCAGAAAGGCATTTATCTAGCCTATCGGCCAAGCCGGATATCAATCGACAAAGCTCCCGTTCACCCGACCCCGCTGGTGGAATCGGTGGCGATGGGTTCTGTTGCTGCACCAATCCCGCAGCACCAGCCGGTGGTTCCAGCTGACTGGCGGGAGAAACAGCTACTTTCCGATGCTCAGTGCGAAACGCTCATTTATGCAGTGAATGCCTTCGCCCGCGATTTGGCCGGAACTTACAGGCCAATTAATGAAGGCTCCGGGCTGGAACCGTCGGAAGCGGGTTTTCGTTATCGAACTGGCTTCTTCCTCGGAGACGGAACCGGTGCGGGCAAAGGCCGCGAGATCGCCAGCGTCATCATGGACCGATGGCTGCAGGGCCATTGCCGCCATATCTGGATTACCAAAAATGAGACCTTGCTCGAGGACGCCCGCCGCGACTGGTCAGCGCTCGGCGGCCTGCCGCTTGATGTCCAGTCTCTTTCCGGTTGGAAACTGGGAAGGCCGGTTTCGATGTCAGGAGGAATTTTGTTCGTCACTTATCCAACGCTGCGCTCGGGGAGGATGGATACGACTAGACTTGCTCAAATATTAGAATGGGCAGGGAAGGAGTTTGACGGCGTCATCGCCTTTGATGAAGCACACGCAATGGCGAATGCGCTGGGAGGAACGGGAAGCCGAGGCAAGGTCAAAGGGTCGGAACAGGGCATAGCTGGTCTGCGTCTTCAAAATCTGCTGCCCCGCGCTAGGGTTTTATATGCATCGGCAACAGGGGCATCGGACATTGCCAACCTTGGTTATGCAGCGCGCCTTGGTCTCTGGGGTCCGGAAACCGCCTTTCCGAATTATGATAAGTTTCTAAGCGATATCCGTGCGGGCGGAATTTCTGCGATGGAACTGGTCGTGCGCGATCTTAAATCCCAGGGGCTTTATCTGGCCCGCGCCTTGTCCTTCGCCGGCGTTGAGTATGAGCTTCTCGAACATGAACTGACCAAGGAACAAATATCGGTTTACGATAGCTATGCCGGGGCATGGGCGATTATTCACAAAAACCTCGAGGCCGCGCTCGAAGCCACACGGATCGTCGATGAGGATAGCGGTGATACGCTTAACCGGAATGCAAAGGCGGCGGCGCTTTCGATATTCGAAGGTACCAAGCAACGTTTCTTTGCACAGCTGCTGCTATCGATGAAACTTCCCAGCCTACTTCCAGCAATCGAACAAGCATTGGAAGAGGGACATTCCGCAGTCGTCCAACTGGTATCTACCGCCGAGGCAATGCTCAACCGCAGACTTGCCGATCTCAGTGCTGAGGAACGCGAGCAGCTTGATATCGACCTGTCCCCGCGCGAATATGTGATCGATTATCTCGCCAAAAGTTTTCCGGTCCGGTTGATGCAGGTTTACCGCGATGATGACGGCAATTTGCGATCAGAACCTATGTCCACTTCTAAAGGTCATCCGGTGCTTTGTCCGCGCGCGGTTCAGGCAAGAGACGCGATGATCGAAAAGCTGTGCGCGCTTCCTCCCATTTGGTCGGCGCTTGATGCGGTAATCGAACGTTTTGGAACAGATCATGTTGCCGAAGTGACGGGCCGGACCCGTAGGCTTGTAAATGGCAGCGACGGACGTCAACGCCTCGAACGCCGCACAGCGCGGTCAAATTTAATCGAAGCTCAGAGTTTCATGGACGGCGAGAAGCGCGTGCTGATATTTTCCGATGCAGGCGGGACAGGTCGGTCCTATCACGCTGATCTTGATGTGCAGAACCAGCAGCGGCGCGTGCATTTCTTGCTCGAACCGGGCTGGCGGGCCGATAATGCCATACAGGGTCTGGGACGCACCAATCGTACCAACCAGGCATCCGCGCCGCTCTTTCGGCCCGTAACCACTGACGTCAAAGGCGAGCGGCGTTTTATCTCCACCATCGCCCGGCGGCTCGATAGTCTTGGCGCCTTGACCCGAGGTCAAAGACAAACCGGCGGGCAAAACCTGTTTAACCCGGCTGATAATCTTGAAAGCGAATATGCCCACGATGCGCTCACCAGCTGGTTCCACTTGCTCTATGCTGGCAAGTTAAAGGCAGTATCACTCGAGCAGTTTCAGGATGTCACGGGACTTAAACTTGAAAAACCCGATGGTGATCTTGCTGAAAAACTGCCAACCATCCAGCGCTGGTTAAACCGAATATTGGCGCTGCCCATCGCTTTGCAGAACGCTATATTTGATGAATATCTATCGCTAATCGAAGCGCGTGTTGAAGCAGCGCGCGAAGCAGGCACCCTGGATCTAGGCGTTGAAACCATTGCGGTTGATGCATTTGAAATCGTGTCGGACAAGCTGCTTCGAACGGATGGCATTTCTGGCGCTACCACGCATCTTGTGACGTTAGAAACACAGCGGCCGCTTAAACCGCTCCGTTTCAAGCGGCTTTACAAGCTTTATGATTTCAGCCTACAAAATATCCATCTGTTGCAAAACGCGCGCTCCGGCGGTGTGGCTCTATCTGTTCCGACCCGTCGGATGATCACCGATGAGGGAGAGACAATCGAACGCCGCCGCCTGATCAGGCCGCTAAAATCGGTAAATTGGACGCTCGAAGCCTTATCGGAAAGCCTCTGGGAGCAGGTCGATTTCAAAAGCTTTCGAAAAGGTTGGTTGGATCAGGAAGAACAAGCGGCGATGGAAACGGCCCATGAACGCGTTCACCTCGCCACCGGATTGCTCTTGCCAGTCTGGAACAAAATTCCAGGAGAGTTTGTCCGTGTCACCCGCATTGCAGCAAATGACGGGCATTCAATCATTGGTCGCGAAATTTCCGAGCTTGATATGGCTGATCTTGCGCGGGCCTTTGGTCTCGACATGAACCAGAGGGCCAATCCTTCCCGGATTGCGGAAATGGTGATGCAAAGCGGCAAGCCGTTTTCAGTTCAAAGCCATGATGACTTGATGGCCAAACGCTCGCTGGTCAATGGCAGCCAGCGACTGGAACTGACGGGCTTTTCAGCCGAGCGGCTCGTCTGGTATAAATCCAAAGGCTGTTTCACCGAGATTATCCGCTACCGCACGCGCCTTTTTGTGCCAGTGAATGAAGCAGCGCAGATACTGGAAAAACTGACTGCCTGAGCGCTTCCGCTCTCCCTCAATCTCATACCAACAGAAAGCGAACGCGCGATCTCTAAGAATGAGAGGGGAGGAGGCTTTGCTCTTTTGAACCCGGTCTTGGCGATGGTCGCCGAAAATCGATGGTTCGTTTCTTCAGGAGTTAAAAAATGTTCAAATCTATTCCACTCAACAAGCTCGTTGAATCCAAGAAAAATGTCCGCAAGCGGTCTGATCCCGTAGCCGATGCATGGCTGAAGGCGGACATTGCGGCGCGAGGATTGTTGCAAAATCTGGTCGTGAACGCGATCGCGCGCGGTAAATTTGAGGTCACGGCAGGTGGCCGGCGTCTCAAACAATTGAAGGCTCTTGCCAAGGACAAGGCGATTAAAAAGACCGAGCCGATCACATGTCTGGTCAAAAACGGCGAAGCTCATGAAATCCGCGAAATCAGTCTGGCAGAGAATTTCCAGCGCGTTAAACTTAATCCAGCCGATGAAGCCGAAGCGTTTCAGGATATTGTGGATGACGGCGCAAGCGTTGAAGACGTCGCCATTCGCTTTGGTCAGACAGTTCGCTTTGTCGAAGGGCGTTTGCGGCTCGCCAAACTTGCACCAGTGGTTTTTGAGGCTTTGGCAAGCGGCGACATCACGCTTGATATTGCGAAAGCTTACGGCGCAACCTCGGATGTCGAACGCCAGGCACAGGTATTCGAGGAAGTGTCGGGGGCTTATTATCAAATTACACCCGACAGCATCCGGCGCATGGTTCTCGATGCCAGCGTCCGGGCCAGTGATCCCCGCGCTATTCTGGTCGGACGCGATGCTTATCTCGAGGCAGGCGGCAAAATCGACCGGGAACTCTTCGATGATGATGAAAGTGAAAGCTGGGTTGATGTCGCGCTTCTGGAGCGTCTCGCCGCTGAGAAAATGGAATGGCGGTCCGACGAGATCAAAGACCAGTATGGTCTTGCTTGGGTAAAGCCAACGTTTGACTGTTATGTCTCGCATGAGCTTGTTGAAGGCTTGAACCGGCTTCCTACCGAGCTTGAACCACTTGGCGAAGAGGCAATCGCGCGTCTGTCTGAATTGGAAATCGAATATGACAATGAGGCCGTCATCCTCGAAAATGAAGACAGCAGCGAAGATGACGTGGTCGCAGCTGAGAAACGAGTGTCGGAAATTGAACAGGAAATGCGCTCGCTCAATAATCGCAAGCCTGTTCTGGCCGAAGAGCTTCGCAGCGAGGCAGGCGCTTTTCTGGCGCTTGGCAATGACGGGGTACCGACGTTGGTTCCTCAATATTATACCGAAAAGGTTGATGTCGAGCATGACGATGAAGGCATCGAACTGGTCGAGGAAGGAGAATCTGTTAAACCCACGCGTGCGGCGCTTTCCAAACGCCTTGTTGATGAACTGGCGATGCAGCGGCGCGATATTTTGTCGCTTCATGTGGCAAGCGATCCGGCGCTCGCGCTCGACTTTATGATCTTCACGCTTGCTGACGCTGAAAGTCATGATTGGCAGGCTCAGGAGGCATCGACTCTCAAGGGCCCGACCGCCCATGGTCCAGCGCATAATTTTGAGGCAAAGGACGCACCGGCAAGTGCAAGCCTGGCGGAATTGCGCGGATCGCTGGATGAAAGTTGGAAAGCTGGCACTACCGATGTCGAGCGTTTCGTAGCATTTCGGGCATTGAGCGATGATGCGCGCAGCGCATGGTTGGGCCATGTCGTTTCGCGAACACTGGTTGCCAGCCTGAATGTTGAAGGTGACCGCCAAGTTTCGTTGCACGACTATCTGGGCGGTATCTTGGAAATCGATATGGCGGCTTGGTGGCGTCCGACTGCGGCGAACTATTTTGACCGTGTACCCAAGGCCAAGACGCTTGGCGGTTTGCAAGAAGTTGGAGGCCTAGAACTTTCAAACCGCTACGGCGCGTCCAAAAAAGCCGATCTTGCAGCAACGGCCGAGCGCATCTTCTCAGGAAATTTCATCGCAGAGGCTGAAGTCAAACAAGCAGCTGCGCGGTGGGTTCCTGACGCGATGCGCTTTGCTGATCCGCTCGCGGCTGACGAAGTTTTAGAAAATGAAGCTTCGGAAGCCGGCGCATCGGACGGTATGCCAGAGATAGCCGACAAGGCTGCCTGATCCTCCTCCTGACAGGTGGTCTTCTGGCTGAAGCGGCTTGCCTTTTTGAGGCAAGCCGCTTCTTTTATTTCAGGATTTTTGCGTCCGCTCGAAGGCTAGAGGAGAGGGGGCTTGGGCCTGTCTGATCCAGTAATTTGCTGGATATATTCAGGAGAATACACATGCCCAAAAGATCATATCGCTCACCGAAGATATCGCCCGCCGCAAGGATCACCGCCGCGATCATCGAAAAACTGGAGGCTGGAACAAAACCCTGGATCCAGCCGTGGCGAGGGCTTCCAGTCTCGCGGCCCTTGCGCAGCTGCGGTACGCCCTATCGCGGAATGAATGTCCTCTGGCTTTGGATGATGGCGCAAGAAAACGGCTATCCCACGGGCGCCATTGTCGCATATCGCGCGCTGGAATGCGAAAACGACGATGACTGGGAATGGGTCTATGAGGATTTGGTGGAATTTGTCACAAATTCCGCGGGCCATGCATTTCCGTCGCTCAAAAGCCATGAAGGGTGGCGGGGACGCGAGGACCGTATCTTGCTGCGCAATGCCTATGCTGATTTGGGTATTTCCCTATATGGCTCCCTCGCTGCTATCTGGCTGGTGGCGCGTGATGATGATCGTTACTGGGACAGTGATATGAATTGCTCCCGGACCGGACGAACTGACCGCTGGATTGCCCAAGTCGAAACCCGGTTTCTGGAAATATTTTGCGAATACCGCTGCGCCGGCAGGTTTTCCAATGGCGAAGCTATTTATGAGGCTGCTCAAGCAGCATGAACCGACATCATCGAGCCAACGGGTTTAAACTTGCAATATTGCAAATGAAAGTATATATAGTAATTCATTCATAAGAAAGGAACGTCAGTGGCCAGCCGTGCGCCGAGTGTTAAAGAAAATGATGACAAGTTGCTGACCTCTGCGATCAGTAAAATCGCAGCATTTTGGGGTTTGAGCAATGTCAAACTGAGTTCAGTTCTAGGATTATCCGAAGCAACCATTTCCCGGCTTCGTTCCGGGAAGACATTTCTTGATCCTGCCTCTAAATCTTTTGAGGCCGGTCAATTTCTCTTGCGGCTGTTCCGCAGTCTGGATGCGCTCATGGGCAGTGATGATGACGCAGCCAAATCCTGGCTCGCATCGCATAATCTTGATCTTGAAGCGCGGCCGATTGATCTCATCGACAGTTTCAAGGGACTTTTGACAGTATGTGACTATGTGGACGCCCACCGCGCTCGCGTCTGAATTTCGCCGCTACCGCAAAACCGTTTGGCGGGTGGTTGAAGCGCAGCACCGGATATCGACCATTCGTCTGGCGGAAAACTTCGAAGATCAGGCACGCCTTGAAGAGCTTGCCGAAGAAGCAAAACCGAACCTTCCCAAGTCTGCACAAGGTCTGCATTATCTTCTCGCTTCACCCTTTCGATACGGTCATAAAAGCCCAAGCCGGTTCCGGCGGGCGAATGAGCGTCCTGGTATTTTCTACGCCAGTGAAGCTGAAGCCACAGCGATTGCAGAGACTGCCTATTGGCGACTGCGCTTTTTCAGCCGGTCGCCGGATTTTGTGCCGGGGAACCGGACCAGCGAGCATCTAAGTTTTTCCGTTGCCGTTTCGACCTCTCGCGCTGTTGATCTTTCCAGGCCGCCATTTGACGCGCGGGCATCAGACTGGACGCATCTTGATGACTACAAAGCCTGTCAGGAATTTGCTGATGTGGCTCGCAAAGCAGATGCGCAGCTCATTCGTACAGTTTCGGTGCGTGATCCGGATGCTGGATACAATAGTGCGATATTTGATCCGTCCATATTCGCCGGGAAGACACCGGATTATCGCCAGACTTGGCATTTCCGTTTCGAGCAGGGGCGACTGAACGCCATTGCGGCTTTTCCAGGCGGGGGAAGCTACGCCTTTGACCCGGAGATTTTCGGGCTGCCAAGTTCGCCTGGACACTGATCCCATAATCTCCTGATTGTCGGCGGAACAACTGACCGCTTTTTCTCCCCGCAAGAGAGGCCCTGGACCATCAGGGCTTTGACGCAACCCCGCGAGGACTGCGGCCCGTGTGGCCCGCGCCAGCCTTGTCTCGCGAGGTTCCCCGCCTGCCGGCGGTGCGTCATGCGCCCTGACGGTCCTTTCGGGCTCTAGCGGGATAAAGCGGCAAGGTGCCGCACATCTCCCGCATATCAGGAGAACATAATGGACAATATATTCAAGCAACAACTTGCTGGTCTTGACCTTTCCGGTCTCACGATCAGCCAATCCCCATTCACATCTTCGGATTTTCCAGCTCAGGATGCTATCTCGCAGACACTTGCAGCTGTTTGGTCGGAATTGTTTGCTGTCTTTTCCGATACCGCTCTTGAAGCCGACGCTGAAGATATTGGATGGGGCTTCGTCAATTTGTTCCACCGCGCTGCGCAGCGTAAATCAAAGCAGCTTGACCGTGCCTCCGATGAAGTCCGGGCACTCATCGCATCCGCTGATGGCTCAGAAGTACATACCAGTAACCTGGAAGATCAGATTGAACGCGCGCAAGCGGCAGAAGCTTCCATGGTCGCATTTGAAGAAATGCGCGAGGTGGCAGCAGCGCTCTACCTCGATGAAACGCATAGCTCGTGGAAACCCGTTTCTAGTTCCCGTGCCAATCATGGAGCGATGCTAACCTCTGCCGTCATTCAGGGCCGTGACTTTCTGAAAGCAAGCAGCCAGTCCAGACGCAAAGCGCTGATGCCCGAGGGTACGCCAATCATCTTTGCTGGTGGCCGCACCAAGCAAGACAGCACCGAAGATGCGAAGAGTTTTGCCAACAATGTCTGGGCCACACTCGACAAAGTGCATAACTCTGTTGCTGACATGGTGCTGGTCCATGGCGGAGATGGCAAGGGTGCCGACGGTCTAGCCGCATCCTGGGCTGAGCGTCGCGGCGTCGCGCAGCTTACCTTCTCACTGGATCGCCGACTGGGCGCACGAGCCGGGTTCAAGCGAAACGAGCAAATGCTCAGTCTAAGACCTCGCTATGTGATCGCATTTCCCGGAAACGGAGTGTTGGAACGCCTTGTGATTGAGGCAAAATCACGCCGGATCACTGTCGTTGATCGCCGCGGACCGCTTGGTAAATATCCTAGCTGAGAATGATCGATAGGCTAGTTAACTGGTCCAGTTGTCCGCCATCATCCGGTTGGCGGATATTGGGCCGTAAGCAGGCTATCCGGTATCTGGTTGCTAAGATCACAATTCTGACATTCAGCTTCAGAGCAAGTAGCCGGTATCAACGCAGTAGGCTAAGCCATAGCGATGACCACCAGATTTAGACATCATCGGCCTCCAATTTGCTGAAGCCGCCACCTCCCGATACTGGCGATGTAGGCATCCAGGAGTTTCGATCGTCTGCAAAGCTGTACGAAGATTCACTCCGCAACAAAGTTAGTCGCGAGTTCTATCGCAAAGATCTCGCCAGGTGGCAGAAGCTCTATAAGACGCTTGCAGGCAAGCGTGAGGCGGACTCTGCTGCGGCGTTGCACTTCACCAAGCTTTCGAGGCTTTGCGGGGAACTGCTAGTCGAATACGGGCCGGAGCCCCCGCCAAAGAGGCGACCGCCTAAGAAGGTCCTAGCTGTCCCGCTGACATATCCCGACTTCTCCGACGAGATTACCCACCGCATCCATTTCCTCGAAGGGCCAGGCCTTCGGCGACAACGTGCAATTGCGCTCGCCGCTTACGCGCCTGCAGTCTCTAGACAGACATCGGACCGAGGCCGCGTCCTCATCTCAGTCGGAGTCCGGAAGGCCCAGGTCCGGCTCTATGAGCGGCTGGTTGAAGCGATCGGCGATCTTGCGATGGGTGACTTTTCGGCCGCTGGTTTCGACATCGGCTACGTCATGCGGCCCGATGGCATTCCGCAAGGCCAATCCTGGACCGCCAACCCACTCGATCCTAGCCTACCGATCGCCCAGATTCGGGACGATAACGAGAGATCAAGGGGATACGGTCTCCAGGCACGTCTACTCGGCAATCAATGGAACGGGATCGATGGAACCGGATTGCCAGACGATTTGCCAGACATAAAGGCCGGCCCATGGGATCCCGATCCCCATTGGCAACGCGTACTCGAACTCACCGAGGCGGACCGGCTGGTCGACGCACTTGAATTGGTCGAAGCAATTCCAGGCAGCGAACGGGAGTCGCTATTTGACGAAGTCATCTATTTGAGATTTCTCACCAAGACACTACTCGAAGCGCAGGACATCCGCGTTCTCGCGCGCAAACACGCTAAGAATTCCCTGATATCAGGGCGCTTGCTGGAGGAGTTTGAGGCTTTTCTGGACCATCTCGACGCGCAGTTCGTGCTAGAGCCACCAGTTTTTGAAGAAATGAACAGGTTGCGACCGGATTTTGGGTCTTTGATGTTGCCACCAATGCCCCCCGCTTCGGATTGGTCCGCGTGCCGTCGCCACATCGCGCAATTCGTCAACCCCAGCGGACAGCGCGGTCGAATTTTCTCATGGAACATCGGCGTTGCAGACACTGGTGCCTCCGAATTCTTTGCAAGCTCAATGATTGCTGCCGAGGAGGCATTCCGTAGAGAGCGATCTATCCCGGAGATTGGGCGTGGTTGGGTCTCCGAGGTAGCACTACTCGACCTTGTTCGCTCGATATGGCCGTCAGCGGTCCATCAATGGCGACCAGTTTTCCTCGGCATGCAGTCCGTCGACATCTATGTGCCCGAACTCGGACTCGCGATCGAATATCAGGGTCAGCAGCATTATGAGCCCATAGCGCTCTTTGGCGGACAGGAAGGATTTCAGCTAGCTCGCTCTCGGGACGAAAAGAAACGGACTATCCTGGCGCACCATGGGGTGCCGCTACTAGAATGGCGGTATGATATCCCGATCACTCGGGCTGAACTGGTTTGTCAGCTCGCTGGATTGTCAATTTCCCTCCCAAGCTAAGTGATGTCGCGGTCTTGAAGTCGATCCATGTACGCCGAGCCAAGACTAAGCGCGATCGGCGGCAGTGCCGATTTGTCGGAGTGTGGGCCGATTACGGACTGTCCGGTTTCGCTCGACGATCGGTGCCATCCTGACAGTCCGATACAACTGCCGTGTTATGGATTTGTGAGTAGTTGAAGTATCAACGAGATCGACGCAAATCTAATCGCCCTGCTAGAACACATCAATTTCTCGATCATCAAGCCATGTGGGCACTTCGATATGGGCTGCCTTTGCATGGTTTCCTAAAAACGCCCTGAGACAAGTTACGGAATTGAATATGGATATCAAAACCTCACGTCTTTGAACGTGAAAATCATCAGAAAACTCGTCCATTTCAAATTTGTGCGCAGGTGTTTGCCTTAAGCGACGAACCTCCCTCAACGGAGCCATGATTTCATTTATCAGTTCGGCCTTCTGTGAGCTTCTAACTACCTTCTCCAACCATTCGTTGAGAAGTTTCAACGTACCTCGTGGAGTGACAATCACTTTTCCGTCATTTCGTTCAACCTCATCTTCCAATGGGACCTTCCCTCGAAAAAATTTCCTATTAATATTGTCAGAAAGGATCTTGTCCCAAGTGTGAACAAAATGGTGAAAATTGTCTTTGGATGGGATGGAAAAAGCAGTCACGTCGATGGGTAGTTCGTCGCTCATCGCTTCGCGAAAAAGCTGTATAGAAAACGCTGCCTTACTCATTTCATTAATCAGGCGAATTTCTTCTTGAATCGCATATCTTAAAGAACGATTCTCCCACCAATCTCCTGCAACGCTGGAGTCGAAATATTGCTTGCACATAGGAACGCTCTTTTCGGCTCGAAAACTGTCCCAATATCTTTGATGTTCAGCATTTAGCGTTGAAAGATAGCGATAAAATACAACTAGATGGGGCACTCGATTCTCGCTGAACCCAAGTCCAAATGAATTAATCGAGACCTTATCCCGTTCGAGAAATTCAGGGTCTTCATAATATTTATCTGAAATATACATGTCTCCCATGTAGTCGTGGAATTTAACGACATAGCGTGGGTCGTTGCGATATCTGTCCAGTGCAGCAAGTTGGAATGTTACGAATGAAAGTTGGGATTCGCCCAAGCGATATTGAATAGTCTGCCAATCGAAGAGCGGGCTCCAATTTAATGTAGTCCTTCGTATTCCAATTATTCTCCCCGCCGTTTGCGTATTCATTTGCTCGAAGTATTCCTTTGCATTGAGCTTCAAATTCGGTCGCTGCCAATATCAGAATGTTTCGAAATTCTCCGCCAAAGGAATTCATATTTTTAGGATCAGGATCAACAGTTCGGAAGGCGTTCTCAAGGCGTTCGCTGAGTGACTCTGCTTGCAGCATAGCCGCAGCTTTTTCATGTGGGTAATCATTCGATGGAATTTGGTTGGGGAAATCTCCGGGGTGTTGGTGATTGGGTCTAGCCATACGCCGAAAATATTTGCCGGGTGGAATATTCAACGGCTCAACTATCCACTCTGCTTCGGCAAGATTTTGATGGATTAGTGGAAGTTGTTCCGATGCAGATTCTAGCACAGATTGACCGGGTGAGAGGTTGAAATGACAATTGTCTGTGTTTAGCGCATCCAAGACGCCCATTCGAACTGCCATACCATTGTCGACCATCCAAACCATGGAAGGGCCACCTGTAACTGTTGAACCAAAGGCCTCTTCACTTGCAGTAGGCAAAGGCTCGAAATCCCGCTCAACGGGCTGGCCTAAATCTGTGGCGATAACGATTGTCATGGTGCATCCCTTTTATGGCGTGCTTTTTTACTTTGTATTTCATGGCGGACAATATTGACGGTAATTGCGCCCAACCTCAACAGCAGACCTCAATTACCGCCAAAACCGTCCCTGACTTAAAAGCCATTGGCGCAACGATTATTGTGAAATCGAGCGGTCAATATTGTCGTTTCGACAACCTCCAGTTTCCGCTTTCAGGATAAAGCCGAAGCCGTTGGAACGTCCGAAATGGGGCGCGAAGCGGACATAGGACCTTTGGCGTCCATAGAGCTCTCACCAGATGCGAAGACAAGTGTTGATCGAAACAATTCCGTCTTCGGCACATCTCTATCCAATAAACTAATTCCTATTCGCAACCGATCCCATCATTGTCTCGATCCAAATGCGAACCATATCCGCGTTGACCTCTGCGGATAGGGGCGGCACCTGCTGCCCTTGCCGCTGCACAGTTTGGATAATAATCTGCTTTTGGCTGCGACCGAAACGCCGATGCTCTTGAAGAACCGCCTCCGTGGCAATGCCTACCACCGTTCTTGCGATCATTGTGACAACCATCCGCTGCTGTTCTGCCGCCATGAGCATTTGCAGTTTGAGCAGGAAAAACCAAAACCATCGCAAATAGCGACGAAGATATTAGGCCACTGATCACTATTCGATTTTTTCTGATTGGAAGTTGGTATGTCATTTCGATTTAGGGCAAGCTCGCTGTGCCGACTAATGCGTGGAAGGCATCCAGTCCTTGAGCAAAATAATGCAGTCGAGGAGCGTCGAATGTGGCCATATATAACTCACCTTCAACGATCGCAGCGTGCCCTTCGCCCAATCGCGTCAAATTGTCAGCATCGACATATTCGTATGTGAATTTGACGCTGTCCAACCCCAGAAATTTTGAAGGTTCAGTTGACGTCAGCTTGAATATGCCAATCTGCTTATAAGCGCGATAGGTGCCTTCGAGTAGCTCCGGTATATCAATGAGTAACGTATCTTCTTTCATTTTAGGAAGGGGCTCTCGTTTCTTGTTTCGTTCTTTAACAAGCGGCTTTCCTGGCGCAATTCCTCCATAAAATGTAACATCATTTAGCTGCTCACCATCCAGCGTCCACGTCTCGGCATTTTTCCCGGGCCTAATGCTCAATTTGTTCCAATCCTGCGGCGGGGTGACATGAAGGTCGGACTTGGCAACTTTCACCGTTTTACCTTGCTCCCGATACCCATTTGCCGAAGCAGGGGATGTCATCAGCAGGACGGACAGCGCCAGCACCTTAGCGGCGACAGAAATCCAAGTAGTTTTTCTGATCACTTTGTTTTCTCCTTCGGCAACAGCATGCCAATCATTGGGGCATCAGAGGCATCTGGTTTCAAGTTGAGATATTGCGCCAATGCAGCCTGCCCATCGGTTCGTTGACCAGTTTTCAATTGTGACAATCCTAATCCGCGATAGGCATCTGCCATATCCGGATCCAAAACAATTGCCTCGCGATAGAAATCCACCGCATTCACGAGATCGCGTTGATTACCCCGCAGCCTAAAAAGCTCGCCGCGAGCAAACCAAAGATCGGCTGTCCATCCCTTTTCGGCGAGTGAGTTTATAACATACTCGCTTCCACCAAAATCATTCAGCCGTATTTGATCATTTAAAAACTCAGGTAACCACTTTGAAAGTGCTTCCCGATATCGATCAGCTCCATCATCACGCTGCGCCCCTTCTGGATCAGCTAGATCCGATAAATATTCGGCGCGTTCAGCCTGTGGTGGATGCGAGGCGGTAAAGGCGATCCTGTTAAAACGAGGCTTTTTCAAACCCCTGACCTTCGCGGATGCTTCATACTCCCCCATCAAGTTAAGCCATACTTCTGAAGCAGCTTGGGGCCGCAGTGAACTGCTATTCATGTAGCTTAATCCAAGAAGATCCGCCTCTCTCTCGTTATCCCGACTAAATCGATAGAGGTTACCGTATACAGAGAGTTCCAAATTCTGAAATGATGCGCGCGTTTGATAACTAGGTGACATGCTAGCGAGAAGACTTGCCCAACTTAGTAAATCTGTACCCGACCTTGCCGATTTAAAGCGTTGCAACCCGTGCCGTTTTTCGAAATGTCCAAATTCATGACCCAAAACAGACGCAAGCTCTGCTTCGCTTCGAACTCTTAAAAGCAGACCGCTAAACACCCTCATCGTGCCATTCGGCGACATTGAAGCATTAAAGATCGGTTCTCTGAGAACATAAATGCGGGTGCTTCCGCAGCGGTCTGGGCCAACAGCTTCACATAGAACCTGTTTCAAATAGCTATTTAGCTTTTCGTCTCGGATGACTACTGGTGAGTTGCTTAGTGCTCGCTCGCTTTCGTCATCTTGCCTCCAAAAGCCGATCTCATCGACGCCGTGAGGCTGATAGACACCTTCGTAAGGCGGAGGCATTGGCGGCACCTCTGCAAGAACTGCTGACGAAGTGAGCGCAGCAAATAGAGAGGCAAATCGCATTACGATGCTGCGCATCATTTTTCTTCTTCTTCGGATAGTTCACTTCCAGGAAACTCTTCAAGCAACTGGCTAACGCGCTTTTGTGCCCCGTCAGATTTACGAACGTCGCCGCCCATCGCAAAATCGGCGTTGAGCCATAGCAAATCACCTGTTTTCAGATCAACCAAACCCGCGAAGCCGTGGTGTTCACCGGACGTTACTCCCGCACCGACCGTAAGCATGGCCGCGATTTGAAATATCTTGCGTCCGGTCGAACCATATGCATCTTTGTTATAGATAAACAGTCCGTAGTCCGCCTCTGAAGCCCCGGGCAAGTTGGCTACACCCTTGCCGAGTGACCACTCAAAAACGTCGGCTTTGTTGTCTCTTTTCTTTGTAGGAAGGCGATTGCCTACGAAAAACTGATAGTTGATGACCGAATGGGAAACGGCCGCAAACAACGCCATGTGTTCTTGTAGGTTTTGCGCTTCCATTCCGTATGCCTCAGGCGCTTCAATGACCTGATTACCTAATCCGGTTTGCAATTCAGCCAACGCAATCGCGATGTTTTTCTTCGCTTCCTCTGTCCACTCCGCATTGGGTTCAAACATACCGCCTGTTGATTGAGCGCCAACGTTTACCGATGGACGGAAAACAAGTATTTTCTTTTCACTGTTAGCAGCTAACTCAAAACCTTGTTTGATAGCCGTGCGTTCTTGAGCCATTGCCGGTGACGACATAAGCGATAATGTTAAACACGCTGCAAGCAGACGCGATATAAGATGTTGCATATTACCCCCTGATAGCCTGTCAATTCGCTAGGCTATCAACGGTCATCTGGCAGATTTATGGAATGGTTTCAAATAATAATGATTCAATTTACACAAGACAAACGCTTCATTATTGGATTTCTTAAATAACTATCGCTGAATATTATCAACCGATCAGCTTTTCCCGATGCAAACTAATCATTTGAGTTAGAAGCTTGAGGTAGAAATTCTGCCTCAAGCAATTTGCTGTTTGAACATTCTTTGACCAATCCGCACCCGGTTTTGTGATACCAATCTCAATAATGTTGGTCACAACAGCGGACATGGTTTCCTGATTAACGTAATAAATATTTTTGATCAGAAATTATGAAATGCCAATTTCCAATGGCCGTTCGATGCAATTGATGGATTTTTTGCGGCTGTAAAAAATGCTCATCGATATAACCTTGATAATGCCAATGACCTCGCGGTTCCTGTCCGTCTGATCGGCGAACAGCATGTCATGGAAGATTTGGGAACTATCCCATCGTTTGCGGATTGGGCCCGACTGATAAAACCACAGACCGGGATGATGCGGGGGCAACCAAAGCTTAATGCCGTTGACGCCAATATGGCGGCGTAAGGCTCATTCACGCGCAGCCTGTTTCGTCCTAAGTATTGCCAGTGTTGCAGGCGGGTTCCCAATATATATAACCATCAAGCCAGCTGTTAAACATTCGTGCATCAACCGCGATTGACGGATCCAATACGAGGCTTGTCAGTGTCTCCTGAAGACCAAATCAGCCGTGACCAAATCGGCTTTTTCGCGAACCTTCCTGAACCAGGTCAGCCACATTGCAACCAGCTTTGTTACCGGCCGTGTTGCACCTTTCAGGTGCTGCCCGCACCACCCGGACAAAGCCGGTTTCCCTTCGGTGCAATCCCGCTTCTTCCTGTTTCTAACGGATGTTCGCAAGCCGGAATGGTTCCGGTTTGAAGATTAAATCAGGAGAATACCCATGACAAATATCGTAGTTTTGGTTGGACGTGTCACTCGCGATCCAGAAAGCCGGGAAACAAACAGCGGCACAACGGTTACAAATCTTTCAGTCGTAACCGACCGTCCCGCCCGCAACAGTGAAGGCAAAACCTACAAGGATGAAAAAGGCTTTACGGTCAAAGATGCAGAATTCCACCGCATCACTTGCTTCAATGGCCTGGGCAAAAACGTTGCCCAATATTGCAGCAAGGGCCAGATGGTTTCGATCGAAGGGCGCCTGCACTATACGCAGTGGGAAGATGCCGACAAAATCAAACGCTATGGCTGCGAAATCCTGGCCGACAAGGTGGACTTTCTCACCCGCGGTGCGTCCCAGGATAACAAGGATGCACCCGATATCGATAAATGATCCTTGATCTTCCTCCCGAAGCAATCAGGCCTCGCCGGTTTCCCGGCGGGGCCTTTTTTATGTTCTTGTGCGTGAAGGTTGATGTTAACGCGTTTAAGCGGAACTTCCAATTTTAAGCGCGGCTAATGCCTGCTCTTCATTCATCTTTCCAAGCGCAGTTCCTATGAGCTTGAGGCTCTTTGCGCTAAACGCTTCGATACCGCTTCCCAGGAATATCTGCCCCAGTTCGGTCGCCGCTTTGGTCTCCAGTTCCTGCTGTTTTGTGTCGAGTTTTGCACGTTCGCTTTCAAGCTTTTTGAGCGCTGCAAGCGCACCTGTTTTTCTGGTCATGAGATTTCCTTTTTCTCAGTTTTGACCCCTTGAAACTCCGCAATTGCATATTGCCCCACCTGTAGGAAAACGGTTTCTTGAGGGTATAATATTGGCGTGGGAATAGAAATTGGGGAGGGGTTGCTCACTTGAAGTCCAAGCATGATGCGCGAAGGGCCACCGCGTAAAGGACGACGGGGCCCCACCATTTTACAGCTCCGGCGGCTGCGCCGCCTTGCGCGATAAAATCGTTTCCCCCATCGCCGCTTCGCGGCCGTCTGTTCCAGCCGGTCCTGTGACCCGGTAGCCCTTCACGCATCACCAGACCTTCTGTCAATTTTGGCAAATTTCAGGAGGTAGATATGACACAGGCAATTGATACGGTATTTGATGCACAAAGTTATTTTGCGGCGGTAGAAACAGCGGAACGAAGGGCTCTTCACAGCTTCTTCGATCAGCATGTAGTGGAGGACGATGACCAAGGCTATATAGCTTTGGATGAAGGAGATTATAACGTGCTACCGACATCGGCAATGAACAGAGTTGTCCATACCGTCCACGGGGCGCTGCTGGATGAATTCTGAATGTTAGAAAGGGCAGGGGCCAATCAGGTCTCTGCTCTTTTCATATTGCAGATATTAATCATCAAAAGTCGATTCTGTACAATCATTGAGAAGCTTGCGCTGCTAACGCTCTTGCATACAGATTATTCAAGAATTTCCGTATCAATTCTGGCCATTTGCGACCCGGACTGGTGTCGATATGGGAACACCCAAATGGGTGCATTGAGGGCAGCGGAATTCCCATTCTGCTGCCCTTATTTTGTTCGCGCTTAAGTGCCTGCGGGCGCCTCCGCATCGCGCTCTATGGCCCAAGCCTGAAGGCTTGTTTCACCGAGCCGCTGCCTGCGTCTCGGCCTATCGGTGACGATCGCTGGCGCAAGGGCGGCCCGGGTGGCCCGCTGATGATGAGCGGGATTTTGTAAGGTCGCACTCTTTCCCGCTACGCTCCCCCAGAGTGCGGTTTTATTGCTAACCCGCTGGCACTCTTGCCTCTCTCCTCGCCCGGTGGGCGCTGGCGCACTGCCCCGCGCGCACACCACCGTGCGGCGTCGCGCCGTGCAAGGGTGCCGTTTCTTTTCGGTTACAAAAACTGAGAAGATTTGAAGGACTTCGATCACTGGAGAATAACTACCGAGCTGGGAACAAAAAGGTGCACACCGTACGCAGCTGGCTGCATCGATATTCGTCAACCAGAACAATCTCTTAAGGCTCAAAATCGGAAAATGTAATAAACGGGTTGCTGGCGAGTAACCGTCATTTTGGCAACTCGCACACAACTCGCGTTTCCATAACACTTTGAAATAATATAAAACAATTGTGATTGACTATGAGTTGTTCATGATTTATTCTCATTGGGCTTTCGCAGGGTGAACCAGGTCCTTGAACACCAAGGAACCTGAGTAATGACCAATCATATTCGTCTTCAGACGTTCGTACCTTATCCAGTTGCACGCTGGGTACGTGAACAGGCAAACACGCAAAATGAGAGTGTAAGCATATTCATCCGCGATCTTGTGATGGGAGCGTATCGCGCTCAGGAACTCGATCAGAATGAAGCGCTTAAATCGGATGAAAGAGACCGCGAAACGGTGTTCGCATCGGTCGCACTCGATGCCATTCTTGCTGCCCATCCGGACAATACGCTCCGGCAAAAAACCCATGATGCCTATGGCCGCCGTCTGCAGCGATTAGGGCTCTCTGCACCCTCCAAAAACAGAGGTCAGGATGAAGCGTAATCTCGTCAATTTCACCCGTGGCAGTCAGCTGCTTGGTCACTTCGGTTTCATGTTCGCGAGCGGTCTTAAAGCGCCACTCATTATCGCCGTCATTCTGCTCGCTGGAATATCTTACTGGGAAGTTACAACCACCCTCAGCGAGCACCAAAGATACCTGGTTGGGATGAACATTTATGCTTCATTCTATGGTTTCATGGAGTTCGATCCCGCCAAGCTGATTAACCTCAACACCGGAAACTATTCGGACATTGAAATGGCGATATCGATGGTGAGTTCCTACCCGCCCGTTGAGCATGCTATGGATGCGTTAAAGCGCGCGCTGCAAAACGCTTTGATCATTTCTGCCATTCTTTTTTTGCCTGCTTTCGTTCTGTTTTACTGGGTCGCAGAATATTTTGGTGGCCGGTCCAAAGAGCGCAAGCACGAACGAGGCGCCCAGCTCGTTTCCCTGCCTGAACTTGAGCTTGAAATTTCTCGCCATAATACCGCAAAACAGGCTGGCGAGCTCAAACAGGATATTGGATGGCGCTACCGGTTGGCAGGTCAGAAACAGCTAACTGCCGCCGGTTATTATAAGCCCTCCAAAATTGCCGGGATCACCTATCCCTGGCATCTTGAACAAAGCCACGCGATGCTCATTGGTACGACCGGAACGGGCAAGACCGTCGCGTTGATGGAGATGATCGACGAGGCGCGAAAGAAGGGCCAGCGTGCGGTCATTTTTGATTTAACCGGGGCGTTCATCGAACATTTTTATGATGCCTCGCGCGATGTAATCTTGAACCCGCTTGATGCGCGCTGCCCGCAATGGAGCGTGTTTAATGAGTGCTCCAGCATTGCAGAATTTCATAGCGCCGCTGAAGCCCTTGTCCCGCAGGACGGCGGCGGCAATGACCAGTTCTGGGTGATTGGTGCGCGCTCGGTATTTGTACAGTCCTGCATGCAGCTCTTGAAGGCAGACACACCGACCAATCAGGCGCTGGCTGACAAGCTGATTACGGCCGATCTTTCCGATGTCCACAAGCTCCTTAAAGGCACCGTAGCAGAGCAACTATCTGCACCCCGCGCAGCACGGATGGCGACCTCAATTCGCGCTGTGCTAAACTCCAATGCAGAGGCGTTGATGCTGCTTCCCAAGCACGGTGATCAATTTTCGATACGCGACTGGATCAAGGGTGAATGCGCGCCAGGCGGAATCATTTTTGTATCCGCGCGCTATGTCGATATGAGCATCTGTTCCAAGCTGCTGACGCTTTGGATGGATACGGCGATGAATACGCTGATGTCGATGAACCGGACGTCCGACTTGCGTGTGTGGTTTATGATCGACGAACTGGGCGCACTGCACCGGCTCCCCGCGCTTGAAAAAGGCCTCCAGACGGCCCGCAATTTTGGCGGGGCCATCGTTACCGGCATCCATGCTTTTGCCAAGCTCAAAGAGGTCTATGGGGAAAATATGGCGATGACATTATCGTCACTAGCGCGAACAAAATTGATCCTCTCAACCGCCGACAGGGAAACGGCAACTTGGTGTTCCGATTTTATCGGTCACCGGCAGATACGCGACATGGAGGAAGGTTATAGCTATGGCTATAACAATGCCCGCGATGCTGTGAGTATGACGCCCAGACGGCAGATAGAACAGCTTCTGCTCCCGGATCAATTCATGAACCTGCCAAGCCTCAATGGCTATATCAAATTCCCTGACGGATTTCCCGCTGCGCCGGTAAAACTGGTACCTAGAACATGGGAACATCGCGCCGATGGATTTATCGCCCGAGCATTTGATGAAGCCGATCACCAGAAGCAACCAGACCGGCTTACTCCAGATGAAGATGCGGCCACAAAGGATACTCAAAGTGACGGGGAGAAAGTGGCACCCGCTGACGATGATGAAGGCGGCAAGCAGGGCGCGGGCAATCAGAAGGAATTCGTCTTTGAGAGCAAATCCAGAGATCCCGAAAAAGAAACGCGGGATGACGAGGCGCCCAAAAACCCGGACTTGCAAAACGCGGTTTCCGATGCGGATAAGCCCGACAAGAAAATCGACGACGAAACCGATATCTCATCGCCAGAGACACACGCTGCTAATAAGGAGCGTTCGGATGTCGACGCGTCCCCCGAACCTTCGAACAATACGAAAATCCTAAGCGATCCCGCACGCGATCCTGGCCGGGATCTGCGCGAAGGAGCGGTTCGCGATGAACCCGATCATGATATTGGCGAATATGGTTTTTAGATATGGCGCGCTGTGATGCTCGCGGACCGGATATTATCTGATGCTTTCGGTTGCCAATGTTCGTTCTGCTGGCGGCGCTGCCACCTATTTTGCAGCGGATAACTACTACACCCGCGCTGACGCGGATCGCTCCGGCGAGTGGCTTGGGCAAGGGGCAGAAAGACTTGGCCTAAAAGGCCAGGTTGAATCGCCAGCCTTCGAGGCTTTACTCCGCGGCGAGTTGCCAAACGGCGAACGCGTTGGCAGCGAAAAACAGTTCCACCGCGCCGGGACCGATCTTACTTTCTCGCTTCCCAAAAGCTGGTCGCTGCTCGCGCTTGTTGGCGGGGACAAACGGATCATTGATGCGTATCGGACTGCGGTTACGCAAACACTTGAGTGGGCCGAGAAAAACGCGGCAGAAACAAGGCTCGCCTCGCGCGGAAAAATTAAAGCAATGAGCACCGGCAATCTCGCCATCGGTCTGTTCCAGCATGATACCAATCGCAACCAGGAACCCAATGTCCATTTTCATGCGGTGATTGCCAATGTGACGCAGGGAAAAGACGACAAGTGGCGCGCGCTTCATAATGACAAACTGTGGTCTATGAATACGCTGCTCAATAGCATGACCATGGCGCGGTTTAGATTGGAAGCCGAAAAACTCGGCTATGAACCCGCGCGCCAAAGCAAGCATGGAAATTTTGAAGCCTCCGGTATCTCACGCGAAGCGATTATGGCCTTTTCTACGCGGCGTCAGGAGGTTCTCGACGCGCGCAGAGGGCCAGGGCTAGAAGCCGGCAAGATCGCGGCGCTGGCAACCCGCGCGTCCAAAGAGGCGATCAAGGACAGGGGTGTTTTATCTGCTACATGGCGAGAGGCGGCAGATGCGATAGACCTTGACCTTGACGGGCTGGTTAAAAACGCAAAAACCCGCGCTGCGGATCTTGGTAAGGATGACAATGCCAATCTCTCTCCATTGCAGCGGGGAATGAACTTTCTGCGCGCCTTTGCCGAAAAAATCCATGGCCGCGTATCTGCAATCTCCGATGATCCGTTGGTACCAAAGCATATCCTTAAAAGAAGCCGCGAGGAAATTGCCGCAGCGCAGGCTACTGCTTCGGCCATACGCCATCTCGGCCAGCGCGAAGCCGCTTTTCGCATGACTGATGTCTATAAGGCGGCGCTGGATTTTGGTTTACCAACAACGATTTCTCATGTCGAAAACCGCGTAAACAGGCTGGTGAAAGCAGGCGATCTGGTTCGCGGGCGCGGGAAAGACAGGGATTATCTCACCACCCGCGACGCTCTGCAAACCGAACAGCGGATCATTGATCAGGTCGAAGCGGGCAGGGGCAAGACCGAGGCGTTTATGTTGCCTGGTGCTGCGGCAGAACAATTGCAGGCTGTTGCAGGCCTGAACTTTGGTATGACCCTCAATTCAGGTCAGGAAGCTGCCGGCAGGCTTATATTGTCATCGAGCAACCGCATTCTCGCCGTTCAGGGCATTGCAGGGGCAGGCAAAAGCAGTCTTTTGAAACCGGTTTCTCAGCTGCTGGCAGAAGACGGCAAGACGGTGCTGGGTTTGGCTGTACAAAATACGCTCGTCCAGATGCTCGAACGCGATACCGGAATCAATTCGATGACGCTCGCGCGGTTTGTCGGCAATCATAAGAAGCTCTTAACAGACAGCCCCGACAAAAAAGCACTAGCGGAGGCCAGAGCGGCCATGAAAAATCATGTCCTGGTGCTCGACGAAGCCTCAATGGTTTCCAATGTCGAAAAAGAAAAGCTCGTCCGGCTTGCCAACTTGCTGGAGGTGGAACGTCTCGTGATGATCGGTGATAAAAAGCAGCTCGGCGCGGTTGATGCGGGCAAGCCCTTTGCGCTGGTCCAATCTGCGGGCATTGATACCGCAAAAATGATTACAAACCTGCGCGCCCGCGATAAGACACTCCGTCGCGCGCAATATTCAGCTCAGGCTGGCGATGTCGGCGAAGCTATGTCGTACCTGAAGGATCATATTGTTGAAACCAAGGAAGACAGTGCTATCGTCGCTGCAGAACGCTGGCTGGCCTTGCCGCCCGGGGAGCGCAAAACCACGGCAATCTATGCGTCAGGTCGGGCGCTTCGCACGGCGGTGAATTCAGCGGTGCAGACGGGACTGCGCGAAAATAACGAGCTTGGAAAACGCGGCCTCAAGTTGGAGACCTACAACCGCGTTAACAGCACGCGCGAAGAGCTGCGCCATGTGAGCATCTATCAGCCGGGCATGATGGTGGAATTCAAGACTGCGAACCGCAGCCAGCGCATTGGCAAGGGGCAATATGATGTGATTGCGGTCGACGAACGCGGCAAGCATATCATGCTGCGGGATCGGAAAGGCAAAAAACGCCGGTTTGAATTTGGTAAGCTAAGGGCAGTCACAAACGAAGACCAGATCGCGCTCTATGAAAAGAAGCAGCTCGATATCTATGCCGGTGACAAGATCCGCTGGACCGACAGCGATCATAAACGCGGTCTTTTCAATGCGGACCAGGCGAAAATTGTTGATATTGATAAAACCCATGTAACATTGCGCACATCTGCCGGAATGGATCATCGTCTTGGCCGTGACGATCCGATGCTAAAGCGCATTGATCTGGCTTATGCGCTCAATGCCCACATGGCGCAGGGATTGACCGCAGATCGCGGTATAGCGGTGATGGATAGCCGCGAGCGCAATCTTTCCAACAAACAGACCTTTCTGGTCACGATCACGCGGCTGCGCGATAATTTGACGCTGATTGTCGACAATCGCGAGAAATTGGAAACTGCGGTTGAACGAAATGACGGCGCGAAGACATCCGCTTTGGAGGTGACAAAACGTCTTGGCAAAGCGGCAGCGCGAGGGCTTTCAATTGGCAAGGGACTGGAAAAAGCGACCCAGAAAGAGCAACTCGAACTGGCCAAGGAACACAGCAAGCCGCTCGATATGGGAATCTAGGAAAGTATCAGTAGTTAGAATTCAAAGCGCCCGGCCGAACCAGAGAACGCGGCCAGCAATATGGATCGTGCTGCGGTCAACATCATTCCATGTCGGATAGGTTGGATTGTCGCTGGTAATGGTTACAAACTTACTATCCGGACGCAGCGCAATCCGTTTGACCATAAGCGTGTCATCCACCCGGACCACATAGATACCGTCTCGCAGCCGCGAGCCATGATCCGACGCATCAACCAATACATCATCGCCGTCAGAGAGCGTTGGCTCCATGGAATCACCAATTACGCGGATAACCGAAAGACTGGCACCTTTGGCGGGCGTGAGCTTACGCAGCCAGCGTTCATCAAAAGAAAACCGTGTCGTCCGGTCTTCACTTGTTGCCAGCGCGCCGTGACCTGCAGAAGCATTGACGTCCAGGACTGGGACTTCGACCATGCCGTCGTTGTCCGTCGAGGGAGGCCCGCCCAAAACTTGTTCATCAACTCCGTAAAAACTGGCAAGCGCCCGTCTGTCATCAGGGTCGAGTTTGCGTGGGCTTCCGCGTTTAATGAACTGCTGGATATAGGCCGGATTGCGCCCGAGCATTTTTGACAGGCCAGAATAATCGTCCCCGTTTTGGCGGATCAGGCGTTCCAGTGTTTCTCTTACATCATCCATCTTTTGTGCCTTTCGAACCCGTGGGTAGGATTTATCCTAGACAATATGCAATCTTCCTACTAGGAACAAAACAAGAACACAAGTGATTTATGATTCGAGGTGGCTGATGAAATTGCTGGAACGCATCGAAAAACATTTGAAGGAAACCCACATGTCGCCGTCGCGGTTCGGCAGAAGGGCGGTGGGGGATCCGAGGTTTGTCATGGACTTGCGGGCGGGGAGGAAGCCGAGGCTGAGGACGTTGAGGAAGGTGGAGAGTTATTTGCAGAAGCAAGCGGCATTTCAGCTTAAGAATAAATCTACCTGATGCGGGCTGTTGGCAAAAATGGGGCAAAATAGGCATGCTGTCGTCTCATCTTTGGAAGATCAACCTCAAGGACAGAATTATGTCAATTTATTATGAAAAATTTTTTATTTAAGAAATAACAAGAGTGCTTATAGTATTTTCCATGGGTGACTTGTTTGATCATGAAATAAATATTCGCACCCCAGCTTTGGTGGAAATTGAAGGCAGATTTGGCAAATGCAAATTTGAAAAATTTGCAAGGCTTGAAACCGAAGAAAAAGTTCAGATTTCAACTTTTGCTCAGCGAACAAATTCAGGGTTTAAAGTAACGCTCGCGGGTGTCGGTCCTACAGTAATTTTGCCAAAGAACACAGCTGCAGAGTTAGATGGGCATGCCTTGCTTGTTGCTGATGGCGTAACGAAAGAAGCGGAATTGACGGCATCTGGTGCCGTAGATTCAATGCGCTGGTTGCGCCCGAAACCTCGGAAAATTGCCGATTTGGATTTGCCGACTGCCGAGCGCATATGTGATAAAGTGCGGTCAAGTTGGGAAGGCTCTTTTTCCTTCAGCGAAGAAGTCCGAGACGATGAAGGGCAAATCATCAATCCTGGTTTGCGTCCACCCCAGGTCGGTGCCTTACATGCCACGCTGGCACATTGGAGCGTCACCGAGCGACCGGCTACTATTGTGATGCCGACCGGAACTGGCAAAACGGAAACCATGCTCGCATTGCTAACTGCAGTTGGGATAAAGCGTCTTCTAGTTGTTGTACCCAATGCAGCATTGCGCGATCAAATTGCTGACAAATTTAAGACGCTGGGAATTCTCAAGGAAGCTGGCGTGTTAAAAGAAAGCGCTGAAACACCAGTCGTGGCGGTTTTGGAAGGCAGGCCGACTTCTTTGCAAGAGGTAAACGATATTTTTTCGCGAGCGAATGTGGTTGTCACAACAATGCAGGTTGCTGGACAATGTGAACCAGAAATTCAAGAAAAGATGGCTGAGCTGAGCTCGCATCTGTTTATCGATGAAGCCCATCATATAGCTGCAAGAACTTGGCAGTTGTTCAAAGCAAAGTTCAAAGATCGTGTTGTGGTGCAATTTACAGCCACCCCGTTCCGAACAGATGGAAAACGCGTCGACGGCAAATTCATATATGTCTATCCCTTGGCCAAGGCGCAGAATGAGGGCTATTTTAGACCGATAAACTTCCAAGCCGTGCAAGGATTACAGGAGAAGGAAGCTGATAAAGAGATTGTAAAACGCGTCGGTGCACAACTGCGCCGCGACATAGATAATGGCTTCGATCATTTGGTGATGGCGCGCGCCAAAAGTATAACAAGGGCCAATGAAATCGTGGCTCTGTATCAACAAAGTTTGGGAGAGTTTAAACCTGTTCTCATTCACTCTCAGATGAAAAAAAGTTTGAAGAACGAGGCTTTGGCCCGCCTTCACAATCGCGATAGCCGAATTATCGTCTGCGTTGATATGCTCGGCGAGGGATTTGATCTACCTCAGCTTAAAATTTCTGGGCTTCACGATAGGCACAAAAGTGTCGCAATCACCTTACAGTTCACCGGCAGATTTACTCGAGACAGCAAAGGTATTGGTGAAGCAACAGTCATTGCCAACATTGAGCAATCGGAGATCGATGAGTCACTGCGCTCACTATATGCTGAAGACGCAGATTGGAACTTTCTGCTGAATGTGCTGAGTGAAAATCGGACAGGACGGCAGCTAAAAAGAGCTGCTATCATGGATGGGTTCGGTGATAGTCTAGAAGGTATTCCGCTCCAAACACTTCAGCCCAAAATGAATACTATCGTCTATCGCACTGAATGTGATGAATGGAGACCTCAGGAAATTGAGGCGGCATTGCCCCTCGCATCGGTTCAGGCCGGGCCGGTGATAAATGATGAAGAACGAATTGCGATTTTCGTGACACGAGAGGATATTCCTGTTCGCTGGAGTTCCACTAAAGAAGTGACAAACGTGGAGTGGAACCTGTTTATGATCCACTGGGATAGCGAAACAAAGTTACTTTACGTAAACAGTTCCAAATCTAAAGAGCTTCACGAAAAATTGGCAAAGTCGATATGCGGCGAACAGGTCTCGAGGATAATGGGTGAACCTGTCTACCGTGTCCTTGATGGCATGAGTAGACTGATGTTGATGAACTTGGGGCTCAGCAGCACCCTTGGCCGACAAGTTCGATACACGATGTTTGTTGGTTCTGATATTACATCTCAGATTTCTGATCAGCAGTTCTCTACAAAACGCAAATCCAATATTTTTGGCATTGGCTACAAGGGAGAAGGAAAAGAGAATATTGGTTGTTCTGCAAAGGGAAAATTCTGGTCGATGCAATCCGCCACAGATTTCAGCGAATGGCTCGAATGGTGTCGCTCTATTGGCGCGAAGATTACCGATAACTCGATAAGGACCGATTCATTCGTACGGAATTTGGTGAAACAAACTCAAATCAGTGAAAGACCGAAAGACAAGCCAGTGCTGGCCGTTCATTGGCCCGAGACTTTCCTGATTGATGTTGAAGAACGAATGTCTCTTCGTTTTGGCGACAGTGATTGGGTTGGGTTTTTCGAGTGTGAAATTGAAACTGGGGAACACGATTCAGATGGACCGATAAGATTCACCGTTGGCACGGATGATTACACTTCAACATTCGAGATTAGCTTGTCGGCTGAGAAGGCTGAATATAAACAAGTGGATGGGCCGCTCGTGATGTTTAAGAAGGGCAGTGAAAGACCGCTATCAGAGGTATTTGCAGATGATCCTCCGCACATTTATTTTGCCGATGGGGATTTCCTTATCTTCAATGAGCTATTTAGCCTACCTGTTCGCGAAGACCGACAAGCGTTTGACAAAACCAAGATTGAGACTCGCGATTGGGATGGTGTAGATATCAAATCGGAATCTCAAGGCCATGAGAAAAAAGCAGATTCGATACAAAGAAGAATGATAGAGACGTTACTTGCCTCTGACGAAGAATATGAGGTGATTTTTGATGACGATGGTACGGGTGAAATTGCTGATATTGTTGCCCTTCGCGAAACCGATAACGGGCTACACGTTGATCTGTTTCACTTGAAATATTCGGGCGGAGATGCACCTGGATGCCGCGTTGGTGACCTTTATGAGGTTTGCGGACAGGCTCAAAAATCAATCCGGTGGATGGAGTATCCCGTTCGAATTCTTAAACGTATGAGGAAACGGGAAAAAGACAGGATACAAGCAGGCTTACCTTCGCGCTTTGAGAAAGGAGGTGCGGATCAAATTCGCAAATATATTGCTGATTGGAAATCAATGGATCGAAGTTATCGTGTATGGGTCGTGCAACCGGGTTTATCGAAGGGTAAAGTTGCGCCAAAGCAACTCGATCTACTTGCAGCGACGGAAAATTTTCTCATGGAAACTTATAGTGTCAAATTGAACGTTATAGCTAGCGCATAGCGCGCGGCGTAGTGCTCCTTAGAGGACGGCGCTGGACGGGTATTGAGGAGGGAAGTTAAAGAAGGTGGAAGATCATTTGTCAAATATCGACAGTAAGGCGCACAGATCAAGTCCAAGAGCTGCCCGGAAAAGTCGACCTAATTCTATTCAACCGATTGACCGAGTTGTATTGTCCAATTGTCGCTTTACGCTCTGTTGCTAGTTAATGTTTAGGGATGGATTCTTGATATGAAGGAATTGGGCGGTCTTGCGAACTTGAGATCGAGCACCGTTTCTGATCGGTACATTTTTGCCAATGATGAAGGTCGGTTTTTTGCCGGCCAACATGATTTGTTGAGCCGCATCGATAGTAATGAACTATCTGATCGGGAATTTGCGTTTCTTCAAGAGCGCTTCTTTTTGAAGAATAGTCAGTTGGAAAAACACGCGTCGCTTTTTGCGCGGGCACGACGCAAGACGGGCGTTGAGGGTATGGAATACCTTATACTGGTTCCGACGCTGCGGTGTAACCTCGCATGCAGCTATTGTCAGGTTTCGCGTGCCAATGAAAATGCCGAAGGTTATGATTGGGATGCCGCAACACTAGAGCATGTGACTGACCTGATTAGGCAATTTTCAGCGCGATCGCTCAAGATCGAGTTTCAAGGCGGCGAACCAACATTGAGGCCAGATCTAATAAGGGCGATACTCGACGCTGGTTCACACATACCCGACATGACTGCCGTGATATGCACCAATTTGCAACGACTTGACGAAGAAATATTGGGAATCTTTAACAAAGAAAATGTCCAGATCAGCACTTCCTTGGATGGCTCACTTGCGACGCACCAGTCGCAACGAACCAAGGACATGGGTTTAACCTCTGAATTTGAAAAGAACCTCAACCTGCTGTTGGATCGATATGGATCGGAAAAAATATCTGCACTTCCGACGGTGGATCCGACAAACCTACCGGTCGCTGAAGAACTGATAGAGGCCTTTGTTGCTCGCGGGTTTCGGAGCATCTATTTGCGTCCGATTAATTTTCAAGGGTTCGCTCGGAAGCAGCATCCAGACTCGGTTGATCACACGGAAGCGTGGCGGGCCTATTACGAGAAGTTTATCTACCACCTCATCGAGCGCAATTGGGCCAACCAGAGTGAGGTCGTTGAAGAAACATATTTTAGCCAAATATTGAGCCGCATATTTCGACCGGGACAAGATCGACACGTCGATTTGCGTAACCCAAACCCAATTGGTGTTGATTATGTAGTGGTTGATTTTGATGGCAAAGTCTATCCAACCGATGAGGCTAGGATGCTAACTCGATCGGGAATCATCGATCTTTCTATTGGAGATATCGAGACGGGATGGGACACTCCCGAACGCCAAACTCTGCACGATGTGTCAACAAATGAACATGATCCGGTGTGCCAAAAATGTGTTTATCAACCATATTGTGGTCGAGACATTGTCGATGATATTTCGCGATATGGTCGAATTGACGTTCCGCGGGATGAGACATATTTTTGTCAACGCCATCTCGCGATTTTCGATTTGGCATTTTCATTGATTTATTCGAAAGATGAGTCTGTGCAATATTCTCTTCGGCATTGGCTGGGATTGAGTGGAGCCGAAATCACCCTGGGCGAAACGTTATGATCCCGCTTACTCTGCCAGCGCTATCTGATGCAGAAAAGCCATTCGTCACGCGACTAAGGATTGTGCCTTCGGATCAAGAAAGCGATAGTTGTTGTATTGAGCAAGCCGAAAACCAATTGCTATTCAGCGGTGAACATGGCTTGTTTCAAGTATCAGGATCGAAGGCTGACGCTCTCGATGGTGACATAGTAATCGTTACGCCAGCTGAGAACAAAGTCGAGCGCATAATCCGGAGCGGTTCCGCGCAGAATTCACTGCTGGTTACGGAACGCTGTGATCAACTTTGTGTGATGTGTTCGCAGCCGCCGAAGAAAACTCATTTCGATCGATTTGAATTATTTACCCAAGCAGCGTTGCTGGCGGAAAATGGGATAACGATCGGTATCACTGGCGGAGAGCCAACTCTTTACAAGGATTCCGTATTCAATCTCATTCGAACGGTTTTTGAGACTCGTCCAGATTTGAATTTTCATATCCTCACAAATGGACAGCATTTTCAAGAAAGTGATCTAGAAACATTGCGAAATCCCTGGTTTCGTAATGTAGTTTGGGGAATTCCTCTATATTCACATATTGCGGAAACCCATGATGAAATCGTTGCAAAAAAAGGAGCCTTCGATCGACTTCATGAGTCGCTGAACTACCTACTACTGTCTGGAGCACGGCTCGAACTCAGAACCGTCATATTGCAATCCAATCTGGACTCGTTTCCAGGTCTTGCGAAACACATTACTGGAATTCTTCATTTCGTAGAGCAATGGTCCATCATGCAGCTCGAAAATATCGGCTTTACGAGGAATAGATGGGATTCGCTCTACGTTGATTTGCGTAATGACTTCAAATCAATCGCGAGTGCACTCGACATCGCGACCTTGTTCGGAGTAAATTCAAAACTCTTCAATGTACCTTTATGCCATTTATCAGAATTTCATCGCAATTTTGCCGTCAATTCTATATCTGACTGGAAGCAGCGATTTGGGGAACGGTGTAGCATGTGCAGTAAAATCGATGATTGCAGCGGTTTTTTCGAATGGCATCCACCTGAATTCCTTGAACAAGTGACACCCATATGAGCAAACGCAGGTTTTTGATCTCGTCGCTCGCAATGGCTGGTATTCTACCACTCCCTCCTGCTCATTCTGCCGATAGAAATGAGCGAGCGAACGCGGGCCCAGACCCCGATGATGATGCAATAATCAAACGGTTTGCTCAAGAGCACTCATTTGAATTGGCTCAACATCGTTCGCATTCGAGCCATGCTTCTCACAGCAGCCATCGATCAGGAGCGAGTGGAAGGACCCGATCACCAGTCTATACACCGCCACCTGTGCGAAAACCGAAGGTAACGAAGCCTTCGCGAAATACTCGCAGTACACCGCCAAGTTCAGTACTCCCGCAATCCCCAGCGATCGCTCCAAACAAGTTTTTTCAACCTCAGGATGATAAAATCAAGAACATCGTCCGACGTGTGCAAATGGGCTTAAAATCCTATGGCTATTACACCGGAGCGATTGATGGAATCGCAGGAAAAGGAACACGGGGAGCATTGAGACAATTTCAGACAGATTTTAATCTCAAGGTTACGGGTACAATAACTCCAGAGGTTTTGGATGCTTTCAAGATTGTCGCTGAATAAAGTTCTCGGTTGTCTGCTTATTTTAATTATCGGCGTTGGATTAGGTTGGCTGTCTCTTCCTGTTTGGCGGCAGATTTTGATGCAGTATCATCAAACCGACTATGGCACGTTGGTAGAGAAATGTGATGTAGCTATGCGCGACCACCTTCAAGCGAAGCAAGGAGTTGAAAAAAGCAATTCCGAAGAGAATGAAAGCCATCTCTATTCAGCGGAAGTTGGACTGTTGGTTTGCCAGGACTATGATTTGTATCAAAAAAACTTGATGCAATGGGGTCTACGCGAAAATGAACTTGCAAAGATGCGGCTTCTAGCGATCGAAGCCCAAAGTTCCGATTTGGAGGAAGTGGTCTCTACGCATGAAATCCGTTTCTAGATTATTCCTATCGTTATTCTTACTGACGGCTACAAATGCCTGTACCGAAAACCAAGGCGCTAGTGAAGAGGTCCCCAATTCTCCCGCCGCTACAGACAACCTTCGGATTGAAACACTCCGACGTGCCGCGAAGAAAAATGGTCTGCTTCCAGTCTCGGAGATGCAGTCGCCTGGCGAACCCCATAAACAGAAGATTGGAGGTGAATTATTTGCATCCAAAAGCCTTAGTTTAAACGGTCAGATCTCTTGCCAAGATTGCCACCTCGACAAATTTGGATCCACCGACGGATTGCCGAATGCCGTTGGGGCCGGTGCTACTGGCGAAGGTATCGCGAGATTGAAGAGTGGTGGTCAAATTGTACCGCGTAACGTTTTGCCGCTGTGGGGGCGAGGGGGACCTGGATTTGATACGTTTTTCTGGGATGGAAAAGTCCAGAAAGCAGAAGGGAAGGTTTTAAGCCAATTTGGAACGATGGCACCTTCGGATGATCCGTTGGTTGTCGCTGTACACCTGCCGTTCGTCGAACTTCGCGAGATGATTTCGGATAATCCTTCTGTAAGAGATACGCTTGTCAAAGAAGACGTAGGCGCAGCTGAGTATGTTTACACAAATCTGACCGAAAGAGTGCAGCGAGATCCAAAACTGGGAACTCGATTGGCAAAGGCGTATCAAAAGCCGGTAGATCAGATAAGTTTTGGCGATATTGGCGACTCTATTGCGCAGTTCATACGTCATAATTTTCGGATTCAGAAGACGAGATTTCATAAATTTGTTTTCAATAGCGGTCCAATTTCAGACAGCGAATTGCGGGGCGGTATCTTATTCTATGGAAGGGGTCGTTGTTCTGCTTGCCACACCGGCCCCTATTTTTCCGACTTCGAATTTCATTCAATTCCTATGCCTCAGCTCGGTTTCGGCAAAAATGGGTTTGGAAATGATGAAGGCAGATACAATGTAACCTTCGATCCAGCTGATCGCTATCTTTTTAGAACTCCGCCTCTCTACAATGCAACGAAAACAGGTCCTTATGGACATTCTGGTTCCGAGGTAACATTGGAGTCATCGATCATAGCGCATTTTGATCCTCTGCGAGGTTTGGACCCAGATGAGCTTTCAGTTGAACAACGGACGATTTTCTATATCAGATTGAAAGCTTCTCCATCTGACAAAATTCCTGCTGCTCTTTCGGATCGCGAAGTTTCAGATTTGGTGGCATTTATCTCAATGCTAGACTTCTAGAACAATGCCCTGATCAAATTCCAAAGCGGCCAACCCACTATCATCCAGCCAAAGAAAACCACTTCCAAAGCTAGAACAATCTCGCCGAACTTCGATTGAGGCGACGAACGATCATCCACCGCAATGATGACCTTTCCAATATTTGTTCCATCGTAGTGCCCAACCGCCTTTAGTCATCGCACACGAAAGATCACCAGATTTCGGCGATATACACCAGGCGGCGGTTCGTGAACCGCCTGCGCCACCGACAGAACGGCAACTCATCTTGGGGCCGGACACTAGAATATGCCCCTCTCTCGACCTTCCAGTAGGTTTTCCAACTAGTTTCACCAGCGCATCCCTTGCAGAAACGGCGCTAGCCTTAGGGCACGGATGACCATCCGAACATGATCCGTCCATTTCACGCGCCGCGATACCGGATAAGCGCACCCTTGGTCCCTCTGCACACCAAATTGGCCCATCACCGTCCCAGACACGGGTGGGCGTACATTCAAAGGATTCGCCAGCAGCGACGATGCTTGCGCCAAATATCAGCAATTCAATCAATTCCAGGTGTCTCCGTCGCGGTGATCAATGATAGGTAAGTTTCTGGATAATGAGGCGTTCGATCGCAAACTCAAGCCTCATTTTGTTGTTGGCCGCTTTTGCACAGTGTTTTTCAAAATGACTATCCGCTCGATTTCGGCTATGTTGAAGAGAAGAGGGGGCTTGGTCATTGTTGAACCAAGAACTTGGAGTAGGAAAAATGACCGAGGATGAAAAACCACAATCTGGCGATCAGCAAAACTGGCCTGGCCTGTCTGAAGTCGACAAGGCCCTCGCAGAAAACCGGCTCACAGCTTATACTTGGAAAAAGACCTGGGCGGATCCATGGGGACGTTTGAAATTGATTTTGGTGTTCGCAGCGTTGGCGGCGTTTTTGATCTTCGTACTTATCGATGAAAGCTTGATCACGTTCTAGCTACTTCCATTCTTTGATATCGTCCGCTGCTTTCTCGCTCGCACCGCGAGCGTTCCGCGTCTTTTGTTTCATCGCATCATTAACGGTGCCTACTCGTGTCCTTCCGCGTGACTGAACACCGGCCACTTCATCCCGGATTACACCGACATCTGGGGCCGCACCGATCAACCCTGATCCCCCGCCGCCTATTGAAACACTTCCGCGAACATGCGAGGCACTACCTATATTTGGTCTTTGGACCGGCGTGAACTCCGGCAGTGTCAGCTTATCTTCGATATCGTCGTGCAGACTATCCGCATACCCAGCCACAAATCTGGTTTGCAGTTCCTGACCTTCGGCGCTCAGCTGGAAATCGATATCATCAAACCGCGCATTGCCATAAAAATCGCGGTTGGACTCCATTTCGGCCATTCCCCATTCTCGATATGCTTGACTGAGGTTGAGCGATCCAGCGGCGCTGTTGCTTTCATACCAGGTGGCTTGATCTTCCAACCGGCTGGCTAATTCTTCCGCGCGTCTGGCTTCGACTGTGTAACTTTGTGCTTCGGTCAACGATGAAGTCATACCCGATGCGCTGCTTGAAACTGCCGAACTGCTACTGGAACTTACGCTTCGCACAAATCCATCACGGGTATTGGACCAATTCCGACTGTCGGAGATCTGATTCATGCTGCCCATAATCCGGTTACGATCCTCCGACGCAATTCCGATGTCACTGTCTGTCCAAGCCTTATTTCTTCCGCCTTTAACTCCAAGTGCCGCACTTCCCGCTCCTTTTTCTCCTTTTACACCCAAGGAGCCCTCGCCGTTCAGGAACCAAGATACGCTGATGTCATCAGATGCCCTCCGCGACAGTCCATACTGCTGCTGCAGGTTCCGTGATGCTGAATCCACCTCGCTAAATGCTTTGTTTACACTGTTGCTCTCGTTGGTTCCCACGGCGGTTTCAGAAGATGAGCCCTGGCTATAGGTATTTCTGAGCTCGTTAAATCGTGTGACCGCCGAGCTGGTTGATTGCTGGGCAAGATTAGAGAATGTTTCGCTCTGTGATCGGCTATTGGAAGCGAGTGTCGACAGTCGGGAAGTAAAATCCTGACCCAGTGTTGGTGTGAATGGATAAGCAGAGTTCGGTACCTGGTCAAAACTGTTGTCGGGGAAACTGGTGGTTTGCGTTCCGCTTGCGCTAAACCCGCGTGTCTGTGCCGCGCCATAGGAAATGTTCGGAGCAATGGAGCCTTGCGCAAATTGTTTTGAGAACACGCTCGAATTTTCAATATTACTATTGCCCAGCGACACATTGCCAGTGCTGGCTTCGCGCGCCGCTTCTTCGGCGGCATTTTGCGATGGATTCAAATAGGACGTGGCTTGCCCAGATATCGCCAGCGCACCTCTTGCAATACCGCCTGCCAGAAACGGAATCGAAGCCACCAGATATCCAGCCAGCACGCCGATATCATTGTTGACGTCCACCATCCCGGAAAAGTTTGCGAGGCTAAGCCCGGTGCCGCCTGCAGCGCCGCCAACATCAGAAGCACCTTTGAACATCAGGATCATGTGCAAGATAACGAACAGCGGACCCCATGCCGCGAGATAAAAAAATCCCGTGATATAGCCTCGCAGTACCAATGGTCCGGTCTTTGGCATCAGGAAGAGCGGGAACAACACAGGAAACAGCGCATAGAAGACCACAGTCAGCACGATGTTTAATATCGGCACCCATTTCATGGCATTGTGGGCAATCGATGAATAGGTTCTTTCGGTCTGGATATCGGCGCGGGTCTGGGCAAACACGTCCACGCTGGATGTCCCGCTGGAACCCGCCATGCCGTGCATCGCCTGGTTCATCGCGTTGATCGTCAGCACTTGCCTGAAGATCTCGCTGGCGTTTTTGGAAACTCCGCTCAAATAACTATATGCGATGGGTAGATCGGCAAACAGTTTGGCTTTGGCCAGCGCTGCGGTCTGTTTGGGATAAAGCTGACGGCCAAAGATAGTCCCCATCTCATCAATCATCGCAGTCCATTGGCCATTGAGGCTGGTATAAGCAGCGCGGCATGTAATGATGTTTGCTGTAACGCTGTCATCGGGATTGCGTGTCAGGAACTTCTGCGCGCGCGCTGCGCTGCCCGGAGCAATCACCGCCCAGATATCATCGCTTTCCGACAACTCCTTCATGGAATAACGGCCGAGCAGCAAATCATAAAACACACACTGCTTGAAATGCTCGTCGAGATTGCCTGCAAATTCCGGATCAGAAATACGCAGGCTTCGTGTGGCATCAAATAGCCGTGAGCCATAGATCATGCCGTTGCGCGAATAATCCAAATCGCTAGGAAGCCCAAACACGGTTTCAGAAGAGCGCACCAGATAATCGCCGACCTGGCTGGTAAAGCTTGCTATCAAAGCCAGTCCCAACGGCACGTTTGATACATCGGCTGGTGCCAGCGAAGGATTGATGCGGTCGGTAACATGGACATCAAGGCGCGGCACCATCAGGCACATGTAAATCAGTGTCGCGCCTAGGAACCAGTGGAGCCATGCGCGCCAGTCTTGGTTGAATGCAACCACGATCACTGACAGTGCCAATCCCATCACAAGCGCGACCTGGATTAGGCTTTTATAGCCGCCAGCGCCGGTCCATGCCGCGACCGCGTTCAGCACATTGACGATATATTCGCCGCCGCCAATTGTGAATATCTCGACCATCTATTTGGGCATCCAAATCAAGGCGTGAGCGAGCGGTTTTGCACCGCGCGCGACCAGTCGAGCGCTGCTGCCATCGACGGCGACATGGAAGCAGAGAGCATATTTTCGATCATCGCGGTTTTCTCGATAATCTGCATGATCGCGCTGACCTTGATCTGGCTATTTGATTGCCTGTCAGCCAATGCGTGGCGCACTTCACTCATTTGAGTCTGCCACATGGCGAGTTTTGCTTCATCCGCGCCAATGAATGCTGACATTGAACGGCCGGCCTCACCCACAATCCGTTCGAGCACCGCAAAAAGGAGATCAACCGAAGCGATTTCGGCCAAGGTCTCGCGGTCATCGGTCGGCATGCCGCGACCATAGGCCGCTTGCACGGTCAGAATTTTGTATAGCGGCACCGATGCGACCTGGAGCAATTCTTTTTCTGCATTGCCGATCGCCGTGTCGGCGCGAATAGCTTCGACCATGCTGGTGATCAGTGCAGCAACACGCGGTCTTATTGCTTTGGACGTTGCAAGGCTCATATTGCGGAATGTCGGATCAAGGCATTGGTCCGGCTCATCGCAATCAAAGACCTTGATCGTCTGCCCCGATGTACCGTCGAGGAGCGCAGTTACCAAAGTCGAAGAGGCATCGCCTGCAAAAGGTACGAATTTGCCCGGAGCATTATCTTTGGGCGGGACATAGATGATCGTGCCGATTAGCGTCATTGCATATTCGGCGAGTTCCCGATCGAACGTGCCACCGGGATTGAAAAAGGCCGATTTCTTCAAAATATGCCATGTGTAGTTGCGCGCGACACCGGGATGCACATCGGCATAATCAGCGCCTGCGGAATCGTTCGTTGAATCGCGCTGGCCCTTGGTGCCGCAACCATGTTTGGCGGCAGCATAGTCGGTAAAAATGCCTTCGCTATTGCCAATCGCTTCGCAGATTGCCTTGTCGGCGAGATCGCCTTTGGGCCAGATGCCGCCGACCAGCCCCTGCGCCATCTCGCAGCTGTTGATATTGAGATTGTTCATGAGCTGTGCTTTTTGCGAAAACTCCTGCATGATTTTCGAGCATTCCGGACACACCGTGTCGATGGCGAGGCTGAAGGCAAAACCCACTGCGTTATTGGCGACCGCTTTGAGCATCGCGACAATTTCGCTGGCGTTGATGAAAGAAAAGCTGCCTGCAAAAATATCAATGCCGCCGCAGCCTGCTTTAGCAGAAGGTAATTGCAGATTGGCAATATTGGTCGTTTTTTGCGGGAAACGCGTCCAGACATTGCCAAGACTATAATAGCCGGCTGACTGGCCTTCGAAAGCGGTGGGTCCGGTGACATTGGCAGCGCCGCCCATATCATCCATGAACCGGTCCATGCTGTCACCCACATTGGCGAAGACAGGGGTTATTACCAGACTTGCTGCCGCCAGCGCTGCGATAGTTTTTCTAAAAATCATGTCCGGCTTCCTTAGATGTGAGCAAGTAAATTCGATCCTGGAGTTCGTCGGCGGAGAGGATGCCGTAGCCGATCGGGATCGGCCGGTTTTTGAGGGCATCCCAGAGGACCAGCGCAGGCGTAATTTTCGGCTCCAGCCCCATTTTTGCGCGCTGGCCGGCTTCGACCGTGTATTTTGGGAAATGGGCCGATGGGCCGCCATCGGTTGAAACTGCGCGCAGTGTTAGTTTCCAGCGATTGGATACCGATTTGACAATCGGCGACATAACCTCGCAGGCGCCGCAGCTTTGGGCGAAGAAATAAAACAGCCCATAGCGTTTCCCGAGATTTGCCATAACATGATCGCGCGCGCCGTTGCGGCTGTCCTGCCATTGCCGTTTGGCAAGCGTCGCGACCGGGCGCTGCAAGGTGTAGTCGAGATCCGGCTGCTGCCAGATCGCGCGCTGCCAAACGTCTGAAAATAACGACGCGCGATCAAGTTGCTCGCGCTGGAAGCGGATATAGGCGATCACATTTTCGCGCGTTGGTTCGAGGATTGCCTTGGCTTTGAGTTCGCGCAATTCCTTCGTGACCGCATCGAGTTGCTCGCTTGCGCTTGCTTGTGGTTCGGACGGCGGTGCTTCTGCTTCGGGCGGTTTTGGTTTCGTGCAATAGAACCAGTAGCCTAGCTTGCGTTTCTCGCAGTAGAGTTCATCCGTGCTGGTTCGCGCGGCGTTGGTTGATGGGTTGACTGCTTTAGACGTGGTGCCTTGCGCGAATGCTGGACTGAGGGCGGCATCAATAAGAAACGTGATTGCAAGGACAAGCACGGCCAAGCCGCCGAGCGCCAAGGGCAGGGGAAACCTTTGGGGAAAAGTGATCTTCATGGGCCTGATCTCTCATAGAATGCTTGTATTTTTAGCTGGATGTCATTGGCCGCTTCGAGCTCGTCGGGCAGGCGGGCCGCTTCGGTGAACTCCGAATAGATTTCGGAAAAATCCATTTGTGATAGATCAAGCCGGGCAAATTCCTCGATTGTGAATCCATTGCATTGTTCGTCTTTTGCACGCGCCCAAGGCTTTGGAAGCTGCGCGCGGCCCTGTTCCTGCAGGATACGCGATAGCTTGGATTCAAAGCAGCAATAGGCCTTGCGTTTGGTGATGCAGATGCCGAGAATTTTCTTCGAGCAATAGCTCCCGACATAGGCGCAAAGCCCCTGGGCATCGCGCTGATGCAGCAGAATTTCTTCTGTATTGCATCCCAGCGCAACCAGCAGACCGATACCGGGAATAAGCGGAAAACCTTTCCCCTTGCAGCAATTGAGCACACCAAAAACTTTGGAGCCGCAGGTCTCGCGCTCGCCTTTGAACAGCGTCAATGTGTCCGGATCAAATTGTCCGCGCGCATCATCCATCGCATGGAGCGCCACCGCTGCGTCCCGAAACTCATCATTCGCTTCGCGCTCAATCGTCTCGCACGACCCGTCGATACAATATACATCGCCGTCGCAAATAAACTGGTCGCCGCTATCGTCTGTTCCGGGTAGCGGGCAATCAAAGACGCGTTCAATCGTCGAACAGGGTATATCCTCGCTGATACAATCCTCGCGGATCAGCCGGCAATCCCCGCGCGCGTCCAACTCCGCGCAATCATTGGCGGGCCGTCTTTCGCTGCATTGATAATTTTGTTGCCATGCCCAGCAGGGCTGGGTGATCGATACGCCGTCGATGATGCGCGTTACCGGATCGCTGTCGCTACATATTTCTTTCGTGAGCGAACAATTTTCATCGCCCGCATAACCCTGACAGGCCGCTTCATTGTGGTTTGTGGTCACGATATTTTCTGAGCTTACGGTAAAAGGTGTTTCGCCTGGTACCGGCGAGGAACAACTCATTTCGATATAGGGCTCGCCGGGTTCAACGCAGTAACGATTGATTTCGTTACCACCACCCCACTGGAGGCAGGGGCCGGGGCGCTGCCCGGTTGCGCGGCAGCCGCGACTTACGAAAATTTGGCAAGATGGCACGCCGCCAAAACCATAGGGGCTGATAAAGCTGCAGAGATATTGATGGATGCTGCGCGTTTCGATTACGACATCGAGATTGATCGTGCAGCTGCCGCTGGTCTCTTTGAGCGAGGCACCGCTATTGCAGGTCGCGGTATAGCGACCCGGTGAACCAGGGGAGGGCGGTAAGGGAACACAGCGGCCCTGGCTGCCTCCAATTTCCATACCGCTGGTGTAGTCGAGCGGATTTTCGTTGATTTCTTTCGCGCGTGATGTCGTGTTTCTGATGTCTTCGGCGGAGAATTTTGCGCGGCGCGCGCTGGAATCCTTGACGGCTTTTAGCCCTTCATGCGACCGCGCCGCTGCTCTTGCATCGCCGTCGATTGAACCAGGATCATCGGCATAACGGCTTTGCGAGGGATTGTTCGAAAAATTGGGTATCCGCGATGCGTTGGGCGTGGTCGATGCACCCTGCTGCGCGCGCGCTTTCTGCTGATTTGCAAAAGCCTTGCCTTCGGCTTTTGCAGCGTCGCGGTCCTGCGCATGGATGGGTGCTGCAGCAGTTACTTGAATGGCGATCAGCCATAGAAGCGCGAATGTTTTGAATGGTCCCATCATCTGTCGCTCCCATTCAAACGCTTGAGATGAAGACGCGCCATCTGAGAGCCTGGACCGCCGCCGCGCGCAAAAGTTTCGAGCGCATATTCAACGGTCACATTGCCCGACATGAGGTCGTGCGGCGGGACTGCGCCCACGCAGTCAAAGCCGTCGCAGAGCGTGAAATCGCTGGAAGCGATTACAAAACTAGGCGCGGCCTTGATATCGAACGCACGAAAAAGTCTCGGATCGATGCCGAGTGCAGGTAATTCTTCGCCCCTTGTTGAGATCTTCGCGAGCACGCGCGTGAGTTCCTTTGCGCTGCCTTTTGGAAACCCGCGCAGCACGGTGATGCCGCCCGCTGCCGCCATATCATGAACCAGTGTTTTGAGAGCCTGAGGCGGCATTGAAAGGCTCGCAAAGGCAACAAAGCGTGGCGCGTTTCCAAAGTCCGCCTTCGCCATGTCCGCCTGATCCGCGATCATCGCATCGAAATCGAAGACTTCGTCTTTCTTGTCCGCATTCTTCCTATCGACAGTTTTCGCGTACCGTTCGCGATTGGAGCGCGCTTGGTTTTGTGTCTGGCTGGCGTCATCGCGCACGGCTTCGCTTCGTGCGCGGACATTTTCCGCTAGTGCCTCCGCCTCAACAGAATAAGCGCCTGCTGACGCTCGAATGGCTTCAATATCAAGGCCCTGCGAGTTACCATTCTGCGCTGCGGCAAAGCCCGCAGTGCAGGTGGCCCCGAACAAAAGAGCAAGCGAAACGAAGTTTTTCATAGAGCGCAGCAGTTTCGTTTGCGCCAGACAAGATAGCCCATATCTTCGCCAATGGCGGGAATGACCTGTCCGGCAGATTGAAAAGTGGTTGAAGCGCCAATCGGCGGGCAGGCAAAGCGGCCCTTGGTGGCAGGATTGGGATTGGTCGCCTGAATCCGGTATTGCTGTTTGCGCATGATCGGCATCAGATATTTGCCGCACAGGCCTTTTTTGCCCATTGTCCCCCAGGACACGAGCTGGCGGTGTAACTTGAACGCAAAGCGCGACAGCACCAGTCTGGACGCTTGAACATGTCCGATGCTGGCAGAGACATTGCCGTTCATCGGATACATCGACCCCTGACAGCCCGCGCACCAAAAGAGCTCATCGCGCGGCAGGTTGACGGTGGCGCTGACACAATCCGCAGCACAAGCTGCGAGCGCCAGCGGATTGGCAAACAGCACGGCTTCGGGATTGATGATCGCAGTCAGTTCACTGTCCTGCCAGAGCGGATCAATCTCCGAAATATACAGGATATCGATTGAACCGGCTTCGAGACAGAGGAAGTCTGTAACAATCTCCATCCAGTAGATCAGCGGATAGGCATACCAGTGAACATGCCAGCTGGAATAATATTGGCTCGCGCCGCCAATCGCTGATGGTCCGGAGATCGAGCGATAACCGATGTCGAATCCCGGATCGATTTTGAGACCGCCGAGATTGACAAAACACCAGGGTTTCATACTGACGTCCGCCAATCGCACCGGCTCCCAGAACCCCATAGCAATGCCGGGGCGTATTCCACACAGGCAAACTGGCAGGGTGGGGTTTTTGGGATCGGGACGGCTTGATGGCCATATTTCCAGTGCGCCAATCGAAAGCGGAAACAGACATGACCAGCAGATGTCGGTGATCGGATTGACAAATTTTCCGGTGCATCGGCCAGGGCCTGCATCGGCCCATGCAGGAGCACCCGTGGCACTGAGCGCTAATACCAGACTTATGAGCAGCACTCGCAATGCGCGGAGAGGTTGAACAAAATGCATCATTGGACCGGTGCTCCTTTGCGCGCTAGCTTGATCTCGCGGATAAGAAGAACACGCCCCTGCTGCTCGACCACTGCAGGCACTGCCTTGATTCCAAAATGGGCCGTAAGTTTGCCGCCCTGGTCAAAGTAGAAACGCTTTTGGTGGGTTTTCATCAATTTCAACGGCGCGCCGCGCACCAATATGAGTTTCGCCTTGCTTGCGGCTTTGTCCGACAATGCCCATTTAAGCTGCGCAGGGTCATCGGCGTTGATGAAGATTAATTTTTGCCGCAGCGGAACCGTATCGAGCGGATTAACTCGGGTACCTTCCGCCCAGATGCGTCGGCCCTTGTCATCGAAAATATCAGCAGCAAGCGTTATGGTTGGATCAAATTTCCAGCTACGTGACCTCAATGCGCGCATGATGCCAGCAACCGGTTTGGGCCGGTTTACACGCGAAATCGTTCTGGCTTTGAGTTTCTGGTTGAGGCGATCAATCTCGCCGCTCGCTTCCATTGCATGGAGCTTGCGTTTAATCTGGTTCAACAGATCAATCTCGATAATCGGAAAATGCGTCCCCTGCTGGCCATAGTCGCGGGCCAATAGCGGTGATGGCATTGCGGCCAGCGCCAGACACAGGATTAGCCGCGACCTCACAGGATTGCCTTTCCGGTACCGATAATTTGGCCGACGCACACCCAGCCAATCGCTGCATAGCGGCTGTCAAAGCCATCAATATGATTCGTGCCGACATAATAGCAATTTTCAGGAATGATCCCTTCCGGACCTGACAAGAGTTCAATCCCCAGACGGGAACGCGGTTTTGTGCGAGCAATCCTGCGGTTGTTAATATGGACATACCCACCAACATGGCGAACTTCATCGCCCGGAAACCCCGTTACGCGTTTGCCAAATATGAGGGGTTTTTCGCCAAAGTGATGTACCAGAAGCGGTGAAACAGGCGGCTCGAAAAAGATCAAGCTACCGCGCTCGACCGGTTTATTTTTCGTCAGCCAGAACGCCCAATGGGGCAGGCTGGGAGAGGTGTTGATTAGCAAAGCATGATTGTTGCTGAATTTTGCTATTGGCGCATAGACAAGCGGTAGCGAAACCAGCGCTGCCAATAGCAACGGCCTTTTGAGGCGCGCCAGGAAATTACGTGATATGAAGAAGGCCGCGCTCATTTATGTTTCTTCCCGGAGCCTTGCGCCAGCTTCTCTGCAATCCGCTGCCTCAGCAGCGGCGTTGCATCGGGCGTGTTTGGGGAAACGATTGCTTCCGAGACGATCATAACGCGGCCCTCGCGGCTCATATCGGCAACCGCATCTTCCATGGTCTTCAAATAGCGTGCGATCGTTTCGCGTGTGACTTCAGGCTCACCGTCTTTGCGTGCCTCGGCGTCTACAAATTCGTTCATGATTTCCGAGAGGCGCACCTGCATGATCTTAGGCTTTTGCTCGCGCGTAAGACTGATACTCACCCAGCTTATCCAGAGAATAGCTGCGACAATCATGAGCACTGCGCCAATCGATTTGATGCTGGGGATGAAGCGGCGTTCGGGTGCTAGCTTATTCATCGCCGCCTCCGACCGGAAAATTGCTCGCTATCCGTTTGAAGAATACCGGAAAACGGATCGCAGCAATCAGCGCGGTCGCGGTAAAAAACACCCATTTGAGATCGGAGGAAAAGGTCAAACGCCTTGACGCGTCGGCTTCGAGATAACGCGAGGACAGATTGTCGAGATGAGCGAACAATCCGGCCAGATCCCAGCCTGAAATGGCAAGGAAGAAAAATAGCGGCAGGCCAAGTGTGATCATAACCGTGCTAAAGGCGAAGCGGCTTGCCAGCAGCATTATCTCGCAGGCTTGCGCAAAATAATTCCGCCAGGGAATGCGAGCTTTGTCGTTCTTGCGCTTGCAGGGATCATCGAGCGCAAGATATTGATCAAACAAGGTGTCAGATTGGCCGGGCATCAACTACTGCTTCCGCTTTTGTCGGGCCCACCTGCAACGCCGGAGACGATTCCAATGGCCTCGGAAAGGCTGGCACCTTCATTCTGTTCGTCTTCAATCGCGGCATAGACATCGGGCGAAGAAGAAAAGACGCACGCCGAATAAGGATCGAGCACAAGCCTACCAACCGCCTGAGTGTCGGGGCCTTTGATAAAAACCTCGCTATATTCTGTGCCCGAGCGTTTGAGACTGCGGATCAAAGTTTCGGTCCGGTCATCCATATCAAGGCGGTCGTTCTTTTTGAAATCAGCAATGGTCTCTGGCTTTTGCTGGAGCACCAGCATCCAGTCGCTGTTTTCTAGCGCTGCGGTCGCACCGTCAGATTTGTAATAATCGTTTAGTGACTGCGTGGCGGTCGCCAGCGCGCCGCCATATTTCCGCGCGGTGCGGGCATAGGTTTCGACAAACTCGCCCATCGATCCGCCCTTCAGCATTGACCAGGCTTCATCAATCAGCAGCAATTTCTTGGTGCTACGCGGCGTTCTCGTCATCGCCTGGCTGGTCATAAACATGATCGCGCAGAGAATTACCGATCGTAACTCCTCGCGGCTGGCAAGGTCGGACATTTCAAAGACGGTGAAATCATCATCGAGCGCAAAGCTGGCTTGCCCCGTGAAGAACCCGCCATAGCTGCCTTTGGCGGTATAGGGCGTCAGGGCTTGAGCAAGTTCCTGTCCCTGCTTCGCATCATGTGCTTTTAGAAGCCCAGCGACATTATCGATGGACCCGCCGCTGCCTAGGCCAGCCCATGTTGCGGTTACCGCTTCATCGATAAGCCCGCGTTCCGTATCGCTGAGTTTCTCGCTATGGCGCGCCATCTGGCCGACAATCGCTTTGATCATCGCAAAGCAATCGAGTTTGTAATCATCATCTTCGCCCGCGCGGGCATCATCGACCATCGAGAAGGGGTTGAGTGAAAAACCGGATTTGAGGGTGAACTCCACAAAACGCCCGCCTTGCAAACGCGCGCTATGCTCAAACGAGCGACCGTCGTCGATGACCACGACTTTTGCGCCAGCACCGCGCAGGCTGGCGCACATTTCCTGCAGCAGAACTGACTTTCCCGATCCTGATTTGCCGCAGATCGCTACATTGTGATTGCCTGCATCATTTTCAAACGGTGACCAGTAAAAGGGCTGTCCGCGGCGACCGACGAGCAACAGATGCGGCAAATGCCCGCCCAGAAACTCACCCTGCATCGGCGCGATATGCGCCGCGCTGGTCGAGAGCATGGTTTTAAGACGCTTGAGGCGCTTCAGATCATGGGCAAGTCCGTCGCCAAGCGTCAACGGCATCGCAGCAATAAGCCCATGCAGCTGGAGGAAGCGCTCATCTGCGAGATCCCAGCCTGCGGCTTTGTAGATCGCCTTGATCGAACGCTCATGCGCATCACCCATGCCGAGCGGCGAATAGCTGGTAATGCCGTAGAATAATTGCACCAGTCTTTTGCCTGCCTGCAGTTCTGCCTGAACATGGGTCCATTCGGCTGATTGCTCGGCGAGTTTGGGCAGGAAACGCGCGCTTTTGGATTGACTAAGACTGGTGGTGCGCATGAATTTGAACCCGGCCTTGGCCGAGGCTGATTCCCGGTCCGGATAGACCAGACACAGCATAGTGGCAGCCGGGCAGGGGAAGCGCAGCTTGTCAGTGAACATATCACCGATCAGCCGCGCACATTCCCACGGCGCCCAGCGCTCGGGCATTTGCCGAATACCAAAATGGCGTAAATCAAAACTATCTGGATATATTGCGCCAATTTCAGGTGTGCCATCTGCGCTGCGGCCAATTTCGCGAAACCGCTTGGTGCGCAGGATCATCCGGTCATCTTCGACCTCCAGTTCGATATCGCGCCGAATGGCTTGAGATGCGATATCATCAAGCGCATTATAGTTGATCCGGTCTTCCTGTGAGGCCGTGGTTGGCGAAGTCAAATCATCAACCAATCCAATCAACTCTTCCGGCATCATTTCGCTTGCATCAATGCCAAGCGATGCCAGCATGCCGGTCAATCCCTCACGGCATTGCAGAAGTTCGCTGTCATCAATGTTCGAAGACGTTGGAACGCCCAGCGAAATCACCAGATTATGGGATCGCGCATGAAAGGGTGCGTGATCCGAACCGCTATGCCAGACGAGATCATAGAGTTTCTTGGCGCGGTGCCGCGCCATTGCCTCATAGACCCCGCCTTGTTTGTAGCGCGCGGCAAACCAGGGCGCGATCACCTTGCCGATGCGCGGGCTGGCAAAATGAAGAATTTGCAGACACGCGCCTTCGGGCATGCCTTCGGAGAAAAACTGCCCCAATATCTCGCCGGTGCGCTCGTCTGCACCAATCAGCGGGGCAGCGGTGAGAATAAATCCTTTGGAATGGGCATTGCGGTACAGTCGCGGACCAAGGTCAAACACCCGGTAGGGTAGCCAGTCGGACAGCATGTCGAGCGCCATGCTTTGTCTCTGGTGATCGGGGCTCTGGTTATCACCAAATAGCCCCGCCAGCACCCGGTCGCGCGCATTGCCAAGGGAGAAATCCATCATTTCTTCTCCTGCGGGGATCGTGTTTTAGCGCTTCGTTTTTTGGCAGCTTCAATTGCTTCGATGCTTGGAAAGGTCTTTGGAGATGAAGCGGTAACAGGGTGAGGGGTCCGATTTTTTGGGGGAGGGAACCAATCGAACCCCTCGATTGCAGGGGCCTTGGCTCCGGCAATGGCCTCTCGCACCGAGAAGGGAGTGACAAGGCGCGAAGGCAATTCATATGAACTTTTGAGAAACGGGTCAGTATCGTTGTCGGCTTCCGGAGAATGTTCCGGCACTGAAAAACCCGAGGAAATTTGCGTGTCCGAACTTTGAGGCGTTGTACTTCTCGATTGCCTAGCGATGGCGCGTGACAATGATTTTGCGATATTGGATGTGTCATGCCCGACTACCGCTGACTTCCAGTCCGGCGATCTCGCCACGACATGAACGGTGCGGGCATCGTGCAGATTGCCGTCCCGATCAACGAACCCCGGAAAGACGATTTTCAAAACCCGCTCGCCGGTGCGCGCAGTTTGAGCTGTCGCCGCCGATCTGCGCTTGCCATTTGAAGTTGCCTCTTCGATCGGGCCCATGCTCGCGGCTGCATCAATTTCGCTTGTCGGCGCACAGCTTCCGGCCGGCGCCTTGCAGTCAAAGTTACCGCTGACGTTGGTGCCGAGACTGGCACAAGATGAAAGCGCGATGCTCGAAATAAGTAGCGCTGCTGTGTGATAAAACCGGCTCATTTCGCAGTTTCTTTGGTTTGACGCGCAAACACGCGGATATCAGACGCCTTGCGAAACCCTTCGATCACCGCACCGTCGCTTGCCCGGACGATAACTGGCGTGCCGCCAAAACCATGTTTGCGGGCAAAGGCTTCATTGGCATCGAGCCCGGCAGTGTCGCATGGTTTTTTGGCTTTGACCGGCTTACCCGCATAGGTCTGATGCAACGCCTTTTCGGGATCGCGCGCGCAGATCACCGCTTCGGCAAGTTTGCGGCTTTTCTCGCCAAAGATCGAGATTGGCCGCTCCTCGACATGGACGCGGGCTTTGATCAATTCTCCAGTCAGTTGCTTGCAATAGCCGCAGCCAAAATCGGAAAAGACAACCAGCTTTGGTCCGGTCTTATTGCCCCAATGGATCGCACCTGATGCGGGAAGTTCGCCAACGGGGACATATGAAGCTGTGGTTTTCGACGTGCCATTTGGTCCTGTTTGCGCGCGGTCATCGCTACGCGCTGTATTCGCGACCAGTAATTCCGGATTAAGTTCAAGCAGTTTTGCTGCGGTCAGATCTGCGCGGCTTTCCATGTCGTAAAGCCGGCCTACAAACAGATAACGCGCGCGCTCATCAATATAGAATAATGTCCTTTTGGAGACCACTTCGCACAGCCCGCCAAAGCCTTTACAATTGAGACTAGTAATCGGCGTTTTGGGGAGGCGTAGCTCAATCGCCGTTCGAACGTCGCGCAGCAATTCCTTCGTCGTGACCGGTGCGGCTATTGCGCTAGCGATGGTAAGACCCGAGATCGCTCCTGCACCAATGGTAGCAAGCGCGATTGTTGCGAGCTTGGTTTTAACGGGTGTTTTTGTATTGATAAAATTCACTTGGTTTCACTCCTTACATGGACGCCATCGAGAAAGACGATCTCGACGCTGATGCCGGTCGGCATTTCGATGACGGGTTGATATTGTTCTGCGCGTTCAATGAGATATTTGCTGACGGTATCGGCGGCCTCGCCCGCGCCTTGTCCCAGACCGCCGGTGATGATGTCAGCGCCGGATAGGTTTTTGCGATTTCCTTCCTCGCCGAGGTTGCCGGTAAAAATGCTATTGGCATTGGCGGAAAAGCCGCGACCAAACCCGCCAACTATGCCGGCGAGCAATGCCTGGCTCACAAGACTGCCTTCACGGCTGACCACGCGGCCGCGGACACCTGATTTTCCGGCAAAGCTGATAAAGCCTTTGACCTCGCTTACCGCTACGCGCCCGCCGGGTTGATTGCAGGTCATGCGGGCAAGTTTCACATAGACTTTTTCAGATGAGAGATCGCCGCGCGCCGCGCCATTGACAATGCACCCGGTAATATTGGTGGTTAGGAGCTTGCCGTTCTTGACCACCGAGCGGGCGGGGCCGGTAATCCTGAGCACCACCGGCAGCGGATCGCTCTGGCTCGCAACACCCACCGAGGCATCAACGCCAACAATGACTTTTGCAGGCGCATAACTGTTGGGCGGCAGATATTCCGGGCTGTCTTCGAGCAGCAGCGGTGAAACATCTGCGCTGCGGGATTTGGTTTTCTTGCCGGGCGCATCGGCGCTTTCAAAACTGAGAACTTTGACAGCGCTAGCCGGTGAACCGCCTGAGCTGACAGAGGTTCCATCCGGATTGCCAAGCGAGCTGGATTGCCGATTAAAATCTCCTGCCTCCGGACCGTAGGCCGGTGCCTGGGTTACGGGCGGCGCTGCCTCTGCTTCTGCTATCTGGGTTTTGAGCGCAGCATTTTCTGCCGAGATCGCATCAATGGCAGCCTGACCGTTGGCGCGCATTTCATCATTTTCCTGCCGCAGCGCTTCAATTTGTTCGTCTACCTTCTTCTGCGGTAGCTGCGCTTCCTTTAGTTTTTTCTGCTCACGCGCGAGATTGTTCAGGCGGTTGCCATAACTTGCGACAAATTCTCGCTCGGAGATATTGCGGTTGACGATGCCGCCGGTGTCGATGGTCGCGACCCCGCCGCCATCATCCAGTTCCTCATCATTCTCGCCAGAAAACAAGAACCATGCGCCAGCAATAAGTACAACGCCGCCAATCCCGACGAGCAACATATTCTGCCGCTTGCCAATATGCTTATTGAGACCTGCACGCGCCGGGCCGCCCCGCGCTTCAGCTTCTGATGAGTGGGCTTGCTGTTCCGCGTCATTTTTACGATCACCTATCATCGCTCATCTCCCCGCGTGGAGGTGACCACAAAGGCAGATGTGCTTTGGCCGGGATCGAGAACATTCTGTCCCAATGAAATCGCGCGTGTATTTTTGGGCGCGAGCGCCGTTTCATTTAGCGTGATCGATGATCTGCCGCGATTGGTGAGCAAGAGCTGCTGACCCTGTAAGGCAGCGCCGCGATATTCTGCGATCAGCTGGACTTCTACCGCTCCTGTGCGAACTGGCCGCGCCATCTTTTGACGCACGGCATATCCAGCGGGCGCGACCCCTTCTGCCATCGCCTTTATAAGCGCAATTGCCGTATCGTCCGGATTTGCGCTATTCTCCCATTCTGCCGCTTTAGGTTTTGCAAGCGCGGGATTGGTGATGAATAACTGATGCGCTTCGATCACTTCCGTGCGGCAGGCAAATTTATAGACAAAGCCTTGTTTGCTGGTGGCGAAGAAGCTGAGTGAGTTTGCCGCGAAACTGGGCGGCACCGAAATATAGATATCGCCGCGTAAAGGCTCGTGGGTCACGCCAAAATCATTATAGGGGTAACCGGTGGCGATTTTGGACACGCTCGAAAATTCATCGCCGACCAAGGCAATCCGGGTGAGTTCATCGCGCGACAAGGTGCAGTCAACGCGCGCTCCATCAGCCGCTTCGACAAACTGGTCAGCCAAGGCAGGGGAGGCTGTCAGGGCAGCCGCTGTAACCAGCAATGCTGTGCCGAGTGCCTTGAAGCCAGTGTCAGGAAGTCTGGTCGCGCCCCAGCTCAAGCTGGCGAGGCCAGTGCCAAACAAGCAGGCAGGTGTGAATAGACTGCTCATTGCGAGGCGTCCTTTTGATTGGTGTTATTGTCGGCATCGCTCGCGAGCTGCGAAAAGCCGCTTAGTGAAAGCCTGAGGCCCGCATAGTTCCACCGAAACTGAAACCGCCGTTCTTCGCTGGCGATCACCTGCGCGCCCACAAACGTCTTGAGCGTTCCGGAAACTTCTGATGTCAGCGCCTGCGCATCGACTTTGAGCGAGCGGATCACAAAGGCCTGGGCGATGTCCGACCCGCGCTGTTCTGTGACAATTTTGACTAGCTCTGCTTTCAAGTGCCCGTGCGCTTTGGGGTCAGCAAGCCTCAGAATCTGCTCCATCCAGTAGTCCAGGCTTTCTGGACTACGGTTAAGCAACATCAGCGCGGTATCGCGGGTGACGAGCTCCATATATTCCTCCGCCACGCCTGCACTGGAAATGGTGAGCGACTGTCCGGTGATTGGGACAAGAATTAGCTCGCGTTCCTGTGTTGCAGCGCTGGAAATCGCTGTCAGGCTCGTGATCGCGAGGCCGCCTGCGATGAGCGCAAGCCAGTTGCGCTGACGCAGCAGCCGCTGTCCTGTTTCATGAGCAATTTGGGCGTCCATATTATCCTCCTTCAACCGGCCAGCAGTCGGCAGTGGGAGGGCGGCGTGGCTTTGAGCCCCAAAAAAGAGCCGGGCAGATACCAGTAGGCAGCGTGAAGGAGGTGCGTTGCTGCACGTCCTGATTTTGCCTTTCGCAGGGCAAACCAGACGATGAACGCTAGAAAAATTCCTACCAAAATATGCTGGGCCAATATGCCCCAGGCAAAAGGAATGATTAAACCCAAGAATTCATCGATCGTCCAAAGTCCGATCAGTTCAGGGTCATCCAGCCTGCGGGGTAAAAGATATCTGTCAGCCATGGTTCGCCGCCCTCCTGTCGTTCGCGGCTCAGATGACCGCCGTGACAACCGAGGTGACGATGGGAACGCCGGTCCCGACGCCGATACCGACGCCTACGGGCACAGCGATTTGGCCCAATGAAAAGCGCCCTGAAGCAAGACCGATCAGACCAGCAGCCAGACTAAGCACGGTAATGATCTTGCCGCCTGAACCTTCGAGGAAATCAGTGAATTTTGTGAGTGCAGGATCAAATGTATTGTCCGCACCTGCATAGGCAGCGCCTGCACTGGCGAGCACAATCGCGGCAGGAAGAATATAGTCGGTAGCGCAGCTGCGTTTTGTCTGGGTGTTGGTGGTCATGAAAATCACTTTCGCTAGAGAAATGGAACAGCTTGTGTTCGCTGTATGTTCTCTATGCGAAAGCAATCGACCTGTAGGAAAACAGGAAATGGATTTCGGTGTGTTCTACCAAGCGAAAACCGACAATTATGGGGGTGCTGATCTGATTTTGCGCGGCTTGTGCTGTTACTCGCGCTGATTAGGCCGGAATGTGCGTATCAGCTGCCGGATATTGCGCAACGCTGTCCGGAATCTGCGCGAATCATGTGGAAACGCTGATTCGGATTTTCCTATTTGTTCTAATTATGTTCTTTTCATTTTCCTACAGGCATGTGCGCAGGCTAACAAGTGAGTCGTTCCCAGGAATTCGACGGAAGGCTGACATGACTGATAAATTTGAAATCTCTGAACAACATATAAGGGCCGGACTATCCACTTTGCTGAATTCGGCTGCGCAATCATCTGGCCGCCCGCGCTGCACCATTGCCCGTGAGGCCAATTTGCACCGCGATGCATTAAGGCGTGTTCTTAAAGGCGAGCGCAATCCAACGGTTAGTGAAGTCTTGCGGATCTTGAGCGCATCGGGAGCGGCACCGCACGCGCATATGACATTATATATAGCCGGCGATGGAAACCGTGCTGCGGAATGGTTGCAGACTGATCTGGCGTTGTTCTTCGATGCATTTGTTCGCGAACTACCAGCTGCCCTGGAAAGTCAATTGGGAAATCAGCTGCATGATATCAAACCGCGATGGGCGAGGGGGACTGCGCAGCGAGTTGCGCGCCTTTTGAGTGAGCATATTGATGAACTTGCCCGAAAAGACGCGCTGCTCGCGCTCGATGTTCCAAGCTCTGCGGGAGGGGCTAATGCTTGAGCAAAAATGCAACGATAACGAACAAGTCTCACCACAGCGATTGATTCGGTTAAAAGAAGTGATGCACCGCGTTGGACTCGGTCGATCCACTATCTACCGCTGGATGGATGAGGGGAAGTTTCCAAAGCCGCATTCACTCGGCGGCTATGCGGTTGCTTGGTTGGAGGCTGACATCAATAGATGGATCGATGAACAGATTGCACATTTTGAAACACGATCGGACAGGCCCGGTAATTGTTAATGTCAGATCGTCGGCTTTTGAAGATGCCGTTCAAAGTTTACACATTTCGTTTGTTACAACTCATCGGAGTTATGGAACACTTATCGAGCAAATACCAGACACCACAAGATTGTGTTAATTCACGGTCTCGTTGTTCGTTTCTAGCAATAAGTACTCGCTGTTTGTGCCCGTTCAATTCCAAAATAACGTTTCTGACAGATGTTCTCCGAGAGACCCAGTTACACTTGTGTGAGATTTGGCTCTACACCTGATGTGAATATCGATCGTTGAACTGCCCATATTCATCCTTGAACACGAAGCAATCATCACTCGTTTTCGCAATTGGATCGAAGCACAATATGCCGTTGGATGTCTACTCCTGGCTCGGCTTTCGATCGACCGCGTTAACCGATTTCCCAGTTTGGTTTGGCAATTGCTATTCAATCCATAACGAAATCCATCCCCAATCAAGTTACTTTCAGTCATTACTGGCGGCGCAAGCAGCGCATCAAGCGAAGCATGCTGACGTTTCTTGATTACATCCATGCGCTCAAAAACATCGACATCGTGATAGTGAGTAGCGCGCAATGTAGCTGCAGTGGGTGAAGGAATCCACGCTGTGTTAGCGCCTGATATTGGGTGTTCCAGTTTGACTTCCAGCATTTCTGTCAATTCGTCCTGTTTGGCTCACATCCTCTGCCGATCTTATTGTGACCAAGCAGGCCGACATCAAGGCCGGCATCATCGTTGCCGTCTTCGTAGGCTTGCAGGCAACTTGTATCTTTCTTTTTTTCTTTAAGGGTTGCTGGCCCTAATATCATCAATGTGTGGGTTTCATTATCGGTTCGATCGAGACAGCCAGTGTTGATGAATGCCAAGCGGCCTTTCACTTGCGCATACATTGCAAGAGATTAACCGACATGCTGCGTTGCTATCCATCAACCTTAGTTTTACTGTATTCTGCAGTAGGTGCAGAATGTCTTCAACCCGCGAATAAGTGTCTTCGGCAAATGTAACACCCTTACGGCCCTGCATTTTCGGCATTACGACATAAACAGATTTTGCGGCAGAGTTGGTGTTCTCGGTGCCGAAAAATGATGCAAGACGCAAGTTACTGCAAAAAATCGTATCCAGCATGCCTTCCGGAGTTTCCTCGCCGTACTGCAAAACAGAATCGGTTGTCATTTGATGGTCAACAGTCCTATCCAGTCCTACGGTTCGCCTTTTGAGCGTAACTGGATCTCCGTTTGGTGCCTTCATTTTTCGGTCAGCTTGGCGGCGGCATTCGACCGTCTGATCACTTTTTTCAAATGTTTCGGTTAAGGTGCCATCCATAAAACTGAGCCAATTCGAGTAGACTAGTGTCGTATCACTGGCATCCTCATGGGTTGGTCAGGTGGATCATCATCACGGCAACATTTTTGGAAAGGTTATTGAACGCTCTGTTTTTGCAAGGCTTCTATCTGGGTAGCATATCCCGTCCATCCTTCCTTTCCGTGTGTGCCGTATATATAGGATTAAGGTTTCAGTATCTTTTGGACCAATCCATGCGACGTCTGTGTAAATCTCATCATCATTGGAGTCCTTTAGCGGATGGAGATGGCGAGTGAGACAAGGACGGAGCAGTCGTTCCCATCACGAAGCATGACGATGTCGGATTGTCTCGAATGATCGTCGAAAATTGCGTGTGAAACCCAATACCCAGATCGTCTACAAAGATGATTCTGAAACTGGAGATCAAGTGCGCCGATTCCTCGATGTTACCTTCGTTGACCTCGATGATAAAACTGAGGTGACTTACAGCAACTATGTCACCGATAAAGCCCCCCAAACCTGGATCAATCTCTAGATGATGCAGCAGATGCTAAGATGGAAGCGAACTTTCTGACGTTCCACAAACACTATGCCAAATACTTAAACCGGAGATTTTTAGCCGCTCAGTAGCAAGCTTGGTGTTGGCCTGACTTCGACATCCATTGCTTCATTGAGCCATTTTTTTAAGCATCTTATGATGCCAATTGGTATTGTGCTGTTGTCTTTGCGGCAATCTCGTCCGCTGTTGCTCCAGGCGCAATTTCGATCAGGCTAAACGGAGTATAATGATCCCTGCGCTGGAATACCGCAAGATCAGTGATAATCATATCAACCACGTTCTTGCCTGTCAAAGGCAGGGTACATTCCGGAATGAACTTCGGGCTACCATCTTTAGCACAATGTTCCATCACCACAATGATCTTCTTGACACCGGCGACAAGGTCCATTGCGCCGCCCATACCCTTGATCATTTTGCCCGGAATCATCCAATTTGCAATGTCGCCGCTTTCAGCAACTTCCATAGCACCCAATACTGTAAGGTCGATATGTCCACCGCGGATCATGGCAAAACTAGTTGCGCTGTCAAAATAGGATGATTGTGGCAGGTCGCTGATAGTTTGCTTGCCAGCGTTGATCAGATCAGGATCAACGTCATCCGGAAAAGGGAAGGGTCCGATGCCCAGCATGCCGTTTTCTGACTGCAGAGTTACTTCGACCCCGGACGGGATATGGTTGGCAACCAACGTCGGGATACCGATCCCCAAGTTTACAAAATAGCCATCCCTCAACTCCTGCGACGCACGTGCCGCCATTTGATCGCGGTTCCAGGCCATCAGGCTGCCTCCCTCTCTCGTACGGTACGAAACTCAATTTTCTTGTCGTAGGGAGCGCCAAGTATCATCCGCTGCACATAAATACTGGGAAGGTGAATGCAGTCAGGATCGAGTGACCCCACTGGAACTACTTCTTCCACTTCCACTACGCATGTTTTCCCGCAAGTCGCAGCGGGAACATTGAAATTTCGTGCGGTCTTGCGAAACATGATATTCCCGCTTTCGTCCGCCTTCCACGCCTTCACCAGCGCCAGATCAGCGAAGATACCGTGCTCAAGAATATAGTTTTCCCCGCCGAACTCCTTCTCTTCTTTGCCCTCAGCGACCTTCGTGCCGACACCGGTTTTCGTGTAAAAGCCAGGTATACCAGCGCCACCAGCGCGCATTCGTTCCGCGAGAGTTCCTTGCGGACAGAATTCCACGTCGAGTTCGCCTGCGAGATACTGCCGCTCAAACTCCTTGTTCTCCCCAACATACGAGGAGATCATTTTTTTGACCTGCCGGGTGCGCAGCAATTTGCCGATGCCTTCATTGTCGATACCAGCATTGTTTGATGCGAAGGTCAGGCCGGTCACGCCGCTGTCCCGCACCGCATCGAGCAGCCGTTCGGGAATGCCGCAAAGACCGAAACCTCCGCAAGAGATCGTGATGTCATTTCGTAGAACATCGCCCAGGGCGTCGCCGGCATTTGGATAGAGTTTCTGTTTCATATGGCCTCGCTATCTGCTGAGACTAGCGCAAGGAATTGGTTTATAGTAGTGATTATTATTGGACATTAATGATCGGTAAAATCAATGAGTCGTCTGGCTTTCTATCATTTCGAAACGCTTCTCTGGATAGCGAGACTGGGCACGTTCCGCGCTGCCGCAGAGCGGCTGAACACAACCCAATCCACTATTTCAGCCCGCGTTCGCGAAATCGAGGATCAACTGGCTTTCAAGATTTTTCAGCGCAAGGGACGCGGTGTGGTATTTACTATTCGCGGGCGGCAACTGGTGCATGAATCCGAACATCTGATCACCGCCTTTAATCAGACTTTGTTTGGAGCGCGGAATAGTGAGGCGTTTCGCGGAATTGTTAATATCGGGGCAGGAGAGATAGCTGCTGCTAACTGCCTTCCCGATTATGTGATCAATGTGAAACAGGCTTTTCCTTTAATCACACTCAAGATTGAAATCGATCTGACTGCCCGTATGTTGCACAAGCTTTTGGCTGCCAAGTATGATTTGGTGTTCGTTGCCGGGCCTGTAATAAATACCGAAATTCGGACAACGGCTATCGGTGGTGTCGACTTGTTATGGTTAGCTGTTCCTGGCGCTATTGATCAAGTTGACACCAAGAATGATTTGCAGATCTGGTCAGTCGGGCAACATTCTCCGATTTATGGCATTATGGAGCGCTCTCTTGCCGAACAAGGAATACCCAACCCCTTGATCAATATCTGCAACAACGTGCAGGCGCTAATCGAGATAATCGCCAAGGGTGCCGGGGCGGCGTTATTGCCGGCTACTATGGTTCAGGATCAAATAAGCGATGGATCACTGGTGCAAATTTTGGAACAACCAAAAGAATCGATAGAATTTCAGGCTTGTATCCGTTCTTCGGAGCGCGACACCATGGTCCTGCAGCTATTTAAGCGCGCCGGTGATTTTCTGCTGAGCTAGGGTTTCACAGTCAGCCGGTGGGCCTATGACGATGCGGAACTTGTTGCAGCGGTCACCGCATTCACGCCGATGGCGCGCGCAACAGAGGCTAGAGAGATACGCGCGCGTGCTGACGCAAATGTAAGGTATACTTCCCATTCATGGTCACGCTATCACCCATTTTTCAACCCGAATATAGAACCGCGCAAGGTTAATAATCAAGCATATGCTTCAGCACCCACCGGCTCCGAAAGCCCGATGATTTCACGAGCTTCATCGGGAGATGCAATTTCATATCCCAATTCGCGAACGATCCGAACCGCGCGTTCCGTCAATTCTACATTGGAAGCTAGCTTTTTTGGCCCGTAATAGAGATTGTCCTCTAGCCCTACCCTGACATGTCCACCCAATAATAGCGAATTTGCAATGCATGGTAGCTGTGCATCGCCAATTCCTGAGACGCAGAAAATACTGTTATTGGGAAGATAATTTGTCATCATTTGCAGGTTTTCCGCAGTATAGGGCATCGCACCTTGAAAGCCCCGATGGGCGTTCAAAACGATATTGATAAAATATGGTGGTTTGTCGTAACCCATTTCGATCAAACGATTCACGTCCTGAACAAGATGTGTTGGGGAAAATACTTCCCATTCCGGCTTTATACCGCGTTGCTGCATTCCTTTTGCAAGCTCTTCGCAGCGCGAGGGTGAGGTATGCATGAGCAATTCTCGTTTATCGAAACTGCAAATAATCGTTGTCGGGTCGAGCGTGCACATTTCGGCTTTTGCATCCATTCCCTTGATGCGCTCCTCCCAGATCAATTCTTGATATTGGCTGTTTTCACTACCTTCGGTTAGGTCGCCATGCACACCGCCGCCCGTGGAGTTGTTGATAATAATGTCGCACTTTTCTCGGATACGGCGATTGATCTCGCGATAAATTTCGGGGTTACAGGTGGCCATATTATCGGTTCGACGTGCGTGGATGGCGACAACGCTGGCTCCTGCATTGTAACAATCATGGACGTCATTCGCGATTTCTTCTGGCTGAGTGGGGAGGTTCGGATTTTGGTTTTTGTGCGCCATGCCGCCAGTGGGGGCAATCGTCAAAATCACTTTACGTGTCATTATGTCTCTCCATTTGGGTGTTTTACCGACCAATTTGGTCAATTAGATTTGATACTGATGGATTAAATCGCGTTGAGTTGCGACGCCAACTTTCCGCAAAATATTTGCACGATGGATGTCGACGGTTTTTGGGCTAATTTTGAAACTTCGACCAATTTCTTTGCTGCTTTGCCCTTTTATCAGTAGCTCAAATGTCTCGCGTTCGCGCGGCGAGAGCATCTCCAATGCTTTTTTTCTGGCAAGTTCCTTTTCACGCAATGGATATCGTTCGTTCGCGAGACGCAACAGGCTGTTTATCGTATCTAGAAATATTTGAGGGTCGAACGGCTTTTGCAGAAAGTCAACCGCACCTGCCTTTATACCCCTAACTGCGGTTGGAACATCACCATGCGCAGATAGGAAAACCAGACAAGCGTCTTGACGTTGTTCCATTATTTTTTCGGCGAGCTCGAGCCCGCTAATCTCTGGCATACGTACATCAAGGACTATGCAGACCGGCCCTTCATGAAGCTCGAAATCTTCCAAAAATTGCCTAGGCGAATTATAGGCGAATGCCTCTAGGCCAATAGAATCTAGCAACCAAGTGATCGATTCTGTTACGGCCTTATCATCGTCGACAACGTAGATCATCGGATTGGTATCGATCATTTGTTATCGGCCATCTTGAGAGGAAGGGTGCTATAGAAAATGGCTCCGCGATTGGGACTGTCTTCGGCCCAAAGCATACCACCATGTGCTTCCAATATGTTTCGACAGATAGCCAATCCGAGACCAAGCCCGTTTTCCTTCGTGGTGTGATATGGCTCGAAAATATTGTCATGCGCTCCCGCTTCAATACCCGGCCCATTGTCGCTAACCGAGATTCTCACGTTATTGTTCGGGCATAAACTTACTTGAATTTCGATTTTTGGCGCGGCGATTGCTGAATCGACCAACGCGTCCATGCTGTTCAAGATTAGGTTGATGAAAACCTGTTGCAGTTCAATCGGGTTGCCGAGCACAACATAGGCGCCGTCATTGGTAATATTTATTCGGAACTGAATATGCATTTCAGAAAGCTGGCCGCGCAGCGATATTGCGGTGCTGTTCAACAATTTACCTAACTCAACTGGTTCATGCTGGGGCGGCTTGCCCGTTAGAAAACTATGGGCATTCTTCAGTAAATTGCAGGCACGATGCAATTCGAATTGTAATTGGTGCAGTCCGTCAGAAATATCCTGCCGTTCTGGTAGAGCATCCTTCACCCTATGTTCTAATCCGGCCGCATATCCGATTGATGCATTTAGCGGCTGACCAAGCTCATGCGTTAATGCTGTGCCCATATGCCCGGCAAGAGAAACGCGGCTTATGCGGTTAAGTCGTCTGCGGTGTTGCGCTTCACGCTCTCTGGACAGAATTTCGTCCGTCCGATCAATAAACGTAATGGCTGCCGAAAAGTCCTTTACGTGCATCCGCGTGCTTCGCACCTCGGTCCAAAGTGATTTGCCATTGGGGCGATCAATGTGGACGATCCGCCGTACTTTTTCACTGAGCATATCCTTCACGAATTGACGCACAATGTCAGCAATTGAAAATTTCTCGCTGTTATCCAATTCATGGCAAATTTGCATTACCGATGTGTGATTAAACTCTACGAGATTTCGTGCATTCATTAACAAACGCATAGCATCGTTGATCTGAGAAATACCGCCATTATCATCTGCAAAAATAATACCGTTTTGTGAGTTTTGGAACAGCACGCGATACTTTTCCCGACTTTGTGTCAAGCTGACGTCATAATATTGTAATTGCTCTATTTCTTTACGATATTCAGCATTGGTTTTTCGGGTATGGCGCGTTCGCTTTTCCACTTCGTTGGAAACGGATTGTTCTAAGCGATGATTGAGCATTTTTAGACCTTTCTGCTCGCTCGCATCCTCGAATATCCAGATGACATAATTATCCAAAAGTGCTTCGTTGCGAACTTTAACCCAGATTATTTTTCCTGATTTATGGGAGAGGGGTTGAAGCGCATCACTTGGTTGAATCTGCGTGTCACTGCGGTTTGCAAGGCAACGTAAATCATGACCAAGAATTTCGACCATTTGATAGTCGAAAAGATCAGAAAATTTTTGATTTATTTCGGTAATTATCCCGTTGTTCGTCAGGCAGCTGGCAATTGGGATTATGCGAAAAACCTCGTCTCGCGAATATGGAGCATCGCTTTCAAACGATGAAAATGTTGCCTCTCGGATTGCCAATTGTTTTCCAGGTGGGTTTTGGTTCAATCAAGTTAGTTTTCATTATTAACCCGCAAACAATATCAAAATGCAAGGGAATAATGCCAAAATCCCGGCAAATAGGGAATCATGCTTAGTCGATACTTATTCCTGCCAGATTGTTATCTTCCAGCATCGAATGTTAAGCCCATTGGGTAACGATCAGCAGGGCCGGACAATTCGGTCAAAATATTTGGAGAGGCGTATGATTACCATCGACATCGATACGGGTGGGACGATGACAGACTGTTTGGTTTCGGACGTTCAGGATCGCCATAGTATTAAGGTAGATACGACGGCTCATGATTATACCGTCTCATTCCTGCAATGCCTTGAGAAGGCGGCAGAAATATATGAAGAAGATTCTGTTGAGAAATTTCTTCGTGGTGTAGAATTGATTAGATGGTCTTCGACAATCACGACGAACGTGCTTGCCGAACGTCGCGGGGCCAAGGTTGGATTGCTGGTGAGTGAAGGCCATGAAAATGATCTTTACGGAGATGGTGACTCGGTCTGTGTAGGTGAGATTGTTGCGCCAGAAAATATTATCGGACTAAAAAATAATCCCGATGCCGGTATGATTCTCTCGGCAGTAAAGGATCTGCTGGAAACCGGCGCACGACGTATTTGCATTAGTCTGAAAGACAGCTTTCCTGACAATAGCAATGAAATCGCAGTAAAAGATATTATTGAGGATCAGTATCCCGATCACATTTTGGGCTCGGTCCCAGTTCTGCTTGGCAGCGATATGGCGCCCGTGCGTCATGATCAGACCAGAGCGCATTATTCGTTGATGAATGCATATACGCACATGCGACTGGCATCTTCTTTGTTTAAGGCTGAAGATTTGCTCCGCGACAATCATCGTTGGAATGGTGCGCTGCTTATCGGCCATACTAGTGGCGGTGTTGCTCGCGTCGGTAAAACCAAGGCCGTTGATACCATAGAGTCGGGGCCGATTTTCGGCACATTCGGTGGCGCATTTATGGCTCGTGAATATGGGTTGAAGCAGGTAGCGTGCTTCGATGTTGGGGGCACGACAACCAAGGCTTCGGTCGTTATGGATGGTGAGCCGGTTTTTCAGCGTGGCGGCGATCTTATGGAGATTCCGGTTGAGACGAGCTTTGCAATGCTGCGCTCGGCGGCGATTGGGGGCGGTTCTGTTGCGCGGTGCGAAGGAGGCAATTTAACGCTTGGCCCGGATAGTATGGGCGCTGCTCCTGGGCCTGCCTGCTATGGATTAGGCGGACAGGAAGCGACGATCACCGATGCTTTGTTGGTGTTGGGGTATCTTGATCCTGAGCGTTTCCTTGGTGGGCGGCGTGTGCTGGATGTTACCAAGGCCAGCGAAGCAATCGATCGCGCCATAGGTGTTCCAATGGGGGTATCGACAGTCCAGGCGGCCGCGTTGATCTGTGAAGAGGCGTCAGAAGTTATGGCTTCGCTAGTGCGAAATACCTTGGCTGAAGCCAAGGCTGATGGTGATGATACCTCGCTGTTCTGCTTTGGCGGAAACGGGCCGATGTTCGGAGGCTTTATTGGCGAAAAGCTTGGCATCAGCAGTGTATATGCCTTTGATTTGGGCCCTGTTTTCTCTGCATTTGGGTCTGCCCAGTCGGACGTAAGTCACGTATATGAGCGGGGGTACGGGAAATCGGCTTCATCTGAGCTTTTCGATATGGTGGCTGATATGGATGCGCAGGCACGGCGCGACCTTGAGGGCGAGGGTTTTGACCCGAACAATGCGGAATATCTTTACGAGTTTGAGCTAGGCAAAGGTGGCGATGTTCCTTGTCTAGAGCTTTCGGGTGCGCCGGCTGGCGACTTGGCTGAGCAAGTTGAGGCGGCTTTGCAGTCAAAGGGTGAAATTCTCTTGGTTCGGCTTAAATCTCGTTTTGCGATTTCAAGTCACGGGGTTGCAAAATTGCCAGAAGGTAAGGCCACGTCGACGCCAGTAACCCGTAACATTTCATTCGGCGGAACTCTTGTCCCAACCGACTGTTACCTATGGGAAGATCTGGTTGTCGGTCAGTCCATCGTTGGTCCCGCAGTCGTAAACGGCGAGACCTTGACTTGCCCGATACCGCCAGGCTGGCAGTTGGATATTGATAGCTATGGCAATGCAGTTTTGAGCCAGTAATTCGGCCTTAGGAAGGATATATTAATATGACGGATCTTATTCGTTACACAGAAAATCTCGACCTTGATGTCGATAATGAGCAATGGCTTTGCGCTGATTGCGGTCATGTCATATCATCGGTTCGGGAGAATTATAAAACTGGGTGTCTGGTCGCTGATCGTGACCCATCGGAGGTTCACCCGAAAGTGATAGAGGGGCCATATAATTTCTCGCCCGATGGTGATTGGATTAGGTTGCTAGAATTTTATTGTCCTAATTGTTCCAAGCAAATTGAGACCGAATATCTGCCGCCTGGTCATCCCGTAACATATGATATTGAGCTGGATATTGATAGTTTGAAGCAACGGCTCAAGGACGGAATATTTTCTATAAAAAATAATAAGTTGGTTCGTACACAGGAGTCTCGCTGATGAGTAATGTTGCTATGAATGCTGAAGGTGCGATGAACTCTATTGATATTGATGTGGGGGGGACGTTTACCGATCTTGTTTTGACGCTTGATGGCAAGCGGATTATCGCAAAGGTTCCAACAACACCCCATGATCTGTCGATAGGTTTTCTCGATGCGGTGGAAACCGGAGCTGAAAAACTGGGACTTAGCAGCGATGAATTGCTGCCCCAGATAGAGATTGTTCGCTACTCCACAACAGTAGCCCTTAATCGGCTTATCCAGCGCCAAGGGCCAAAAATCGGCATGATCACAACCGAAGGGTTTGAAGACACGACGATAATCGGTCGCGGAGCTCAATGGGTTGATGGAACCCGCGTTTCTGAACGGCGGAATATTGCCGTTCAAAACAAGCCGAAGCCCCTTATCATGCGTGATATGATCGTCGGTGCGCGCGAACGTGTGGACAGTGCTGGCAATGTGGTGCGTCCGCTTGATGAAGATCATCTGCGTCGTCAACTTCGGCTATTGATCGATAAAGGCGCTCGCGCAATTGTGGTATCGCTGATGTGGTCGTTCAACAATCCTGTGCACGAAAAACGAATTCGCGATATTATCCGCGAAGAGTATAAAGAATATCATATTGGTTTTGTGCCAGTGGTTATGTCGCATGCAGTGGTTCCTAAATTGGGTGAGTATGAGCGGTCTATGACGTCGATACTCGACGCCTATCTTCAGCATGCAATGCAGATCGAAATTTGTTCAACTTGGGATAAAATAAGGGAGCATGGATATCGCGGTGCTTTTCTTATGATCCATAATTCGGGCGGTAGTGCGGATATTTTCAAAACGCCTGCGTCTCGTACATTTAACGGTGGCCCTGTCGCCGGATTAATGGGTGCATCGCATTTCGCGGCTAAGTTAGGCTATAATAATGTTATTGCTGGCGACGTTGGTGGTACCAGCTTTGATGTTGCGCTGGTCGTTGAATCCGGTGTGCGTAACTATGAAACGCGTCCGGTTATTGACCGCTGGATGGTCAATATTACCATGATGCAGACTATCTCGATCGGTGCTGGTGGCGGGTCTATCGCTAGCGTTGACCCCGTGAGTGGACGGCTGTTTGTTGGCCCGCGTTCGGCGGGGTCTATGCCAGGCCCGGTGTGTTATGACCTTGGTGGCACAGAACCTACTGTGACGGACGCTGATGTGGTATTGGGTTATATTAACCCCGATACCTATTATGGGGGGCAGATGCCGTTGAACCTTAAAAAGGCGCAGCGTGCGATTAAGGAAAAAATTGCTGACCCGCTTGGCGTTTCGGTGCTTGAGGCGGCTGGAATCATCCGCCAGCTGGTGGACGAAAACATGGCATCTGCGATTAAGCGCGAAGTTCATATGCGCGGCTACTATCCCGAGGATTTTGTGCTGTTTGCATTTGGTGGTGCCGGGCCAACACATGTTGGCGGGTTTAAGGCGGATGTGCCTAAGGCGGTGATTTTCCCCGCTGCACCAGTGTTCTGCGCAATGGGTGCTTCGATCATGGATGTGGTTCACCTGTATGAACAGTCTCGTCGACTGGTATTTATGGAGCCTGAGACGGAAAAGATCGTGATCGATCGAGAAGCCTTTAACGAGGTGGTCAGTAAGCTGATCGCAAAAGCAAAGCAGGAACTTTTGTCTGAAGGCTTGCCCGAAGAAAGTGCGGTGTTCTCGCTCGAACTTGACATGCTTTATGGTGGCCAGGTCAATGTGAAACGGACCAGTAGTCCGGTGTTGCAAATCAAGTCCGATCAGGATGCGCAAGATGTTTATGATGCATTTGAAAAGGAATTTTCTGAAGCATTCTCGCCATTGGTTGTGAACAAGCCGGGCGGCGTGTATCTGGACCATTTCATGCTGCGGGTTACTGTTCCGACAGAGAAGCCGGAGATTCCCGAATATCCTCTTCAGGGCGATAGTCCAGAGGGCGCGCATTTGGGGGATCGTGAATGTTATTGGCCTGAAACTGGTGAAACTGTGCTTACACCACTATATAGTTTTGAGACGCTTCAACCTGGAAATGTCGTAGAAGGTCCGGCTATCATTGAAGCCGAACTCACCACTATTGTGGTCGTCCCACATCAAAAGCTTTCGATCGACGAGCATGGTTTAGGCATTCTTGAGAGTAAGGAAGCCGCCGCCAAGATTGACACGGCACTGCAATCCGCAGAGGTTGTATAAAATATTAGGAGAATGTGATGGGTATTCCTACACTTGAAGAAAAGCTGGATTGGCTAAAGCCTGCTCCGGCAACTGAAGAAGAATTGCTAGAAGCAGCCAAAATTACGCCTGCTCAGTTTGAAATCGGCTTTCAACGGACGAATGATATTCTTGATGAAGGCATGGACGTTTTTGTGCGTTCTTGCAGATGTGCGATGGGGGTCGCTGGTGACTCTCTCGTCGGGATTTTGACCGCGAACGGGGATTTGGTGAACGGTTCTTGCGGAACCTATTTGCACTCTGTGATTCCGCCATTGGTTGTTAAATACATTATTAATAAATACGGCAAAAATCCAGGTATTAAAGATGGTGATTTGTGGTTCGCAAATGATGCCGTTTATGGCGGTGTGCATAACCCTGATCAAATGGTTTGTATGCCCGTTTTTCATGAGGGTGAATTAATCGCGTGGACTGCGGCTTTGGTGCACACAACGGAAACTGGCGCTATCGAACCGGGTGGCATGCCAATTTCGGCAAAAACACGGTTTGAGGAGGGTATGAATCTACCCCCATTGAAGATTGGATCAAATTTCGAACTCAATGAAGATGTTGTGACGATGTTTCAGGCCTTTGGTCTGCGTGCAGAGGCAATGATCACGGTTGATTTGAAAGCTCGCTGCACGACAGCAGACCGTGTGCGAACACGTTTGCTGGAACTGGTGCAACGCAATGGTGTCCCATATATGAAGGGGCTGTTCAGGAAGATGCTTCAGGTTGCTGATGAAGGCGCCAAAGATATTATCAAAGGCTGGCCTGAGGGGACATTTCGCTGCGTCACCTTTGCCGATGCTGCAGGTATGGAGCAGGGATTGGTTAAGTCATGCTCGATGTCAATGACGATCAAGGACAGCAAGATGACGGTCGATCTGTCCGGAACCGGAGCTGAAACACCATCTATATATAATGCGCATCCACAAGCGGCTATCGCGCATTTCTCGAACTATATTTACGAGTATCTTTTCCACTCATTACCAATAAGCAACGGCACTTTTAACTCGATTGATTTTAAATTTGGCCAAAATACTTGCTTAAGTCCCGACCCTCGGGCGGCGACATCGGGTTCGGTGATGATATCGACAGGTGTGATGAGCGCTGTGCACAATTGCTGTGCGAAAGCATTGTTTGGGAGTGATCAATGGGAGCAAGCAGGCGCATCAATGGGCAATGGCGGAAACGCGCTTGTTACTGCCGGTGTAAATCAATGGGGATACAGCTATTCCGATATGATGGCCTATTCGATCAACACCGAAGGACAAGGTGCTCGTCCCGTTGAAGATGGTATGGACGCGTTTGGTTTTCCTTGGTGTGTGTTCGGGCGCGCTCCGAATACGGAGCTTGTAGAAAATGAATTCCCGCTACTAATCCCCATGTCAAATCAATGGGCGGACAGTTGCGGCCACGGCAAACATCGCGGCGGTGTAGGCACGGCGCAGCTATGGGTCGCGCATGAGACCACCGAAATATATATGATGGCGATTGCCGATAATACCAAATTGCAAACACCGCAGCCGCTTTTCGGTGGCTATGCACCCTGCACGGTTCCTGGCATTTCGGTTCGCGATTCGAAGTTGAAAGAACAGTTGGCTCGCGGTGACGCTCTGGACATGGATTGGCACAAAATGCTGACTGAAAAGACCATCGAAGGCGAATATCGTGCGCAGTTCCAGGGAAGGTCGGTGGAGCCATATAAGGATGGTGATGTCCTTACATTCGCATTTTCTTGTGGTGGCACCGGATTTGGTGATCCACTAGACCGCGATCTGGAATCGGTTGGTGTCGATATCGACAAGGGCGTGGTAACCCGCGATGTAGCGCTGTCGATATATGGTGCCATTTGGGATGATCAGTTCGAACGGGTCGACATTGAAGCCAGTGAGGCCGAAAGAGTTCGCTTGAAGGCTGCCAGAATTTCTCGCGGAGTTACATGGAACGACTTCGATGCCAGTTGGGCCAAGAAGAAACCTTCAGAAGAAATTCTGAAATATTATGGTAGTTGGCCAGAAGGGGTACTAGAAACGCCGTTGTTGAGGGCTTAGCATATGTCGTTGCAGCATCAGATGAAGGATATGGCGCGCAAGGCTGGGTCGGCGGACTCACCCTTGTTTGCGCCGCTGGCTAGGGCTGTTGCTTGCCAAATTGAAGCTATTACCCCGCAGGAAATGGTTACAGATCCCATGCAATTGATCAAGGGGGTCAGTAGCCTGCGCCGGGCGGCAGGACTTGACACTATAGCAATCGCCGCCCCATCGACGATGGAGGCAGAGGCTTTGGGTGCGCAGGTGGACTATTCTGCCTGGCCTCCCAAAGTCGTGGCACCGGCACAATCGATAGTTGATACGTCTGCCGACTTTTCTGAGCTTTGGGGCCGTTCGGAGGCACTTTCTGCTGCCATAGAAGGCACGCGGCGCTTGGCACCAGAAATAGACGAGAACACATTGATCGTAGCGGGTTTGACCGGCGCGTCTAATCTGCTTCGACAACTTCTCGCAAAAGGGGAAGAGCCGACGCTCGATAACTGCGAAGGGGTGACCGCCGCGCTGGCCGCATTGGTCAGAACATTCGGCCAGGCAGGGGCGAATGTTATTGTGATGCATGAAAGCCTTCCATTGGTCGAAGATTGGGTGGATTTGTACGGCACGATTGCAAATACTGCGAAATTTTTGAAAATACCGCTGATAGTGCTTGCCGATGATGATACAGACTGGCCGAGACTGGCTACGCCCAAAGATTGGGTCCAGACTTTGCCTAATGATACCGAAAAATGGGGAAATATCGTCGGCCAAGATGATTGTCGAATTGCCGTCACAACCGGAGAAGTTCCCGCAAATACTCCAATGGAAAAGCTGTTAGAAAAATTGGCATTGGCTAAGAAAAGCTTGGGAAGTTAAATGTCGTTTCACGCTACACCTGTCACAGTTCTCACAGGGTTTTTGGGAAGCGGCAAGACAACATTGATCAATCATTTGCTGAAAGAAAATCATGGCCATCGCTTGGCAATCATTGAAAATGAATATGGCGAGGTTGGTGTAGATTCAGAATTGATTGAACGGCCCGATGATGAAGCAATTGTGCAGTTGGATAACGGCTGTGTATGTTGCACAGTTCGCGGCGACCTTGCCAATGCATTGGATCGTTTGGTCAAAAGCCGTGAAGCGGGTACCATCGACTTTGACCATGTCGTTATCGAAACAACTGGCCTGGCCGATCCGGGGCCAATCGCGCGAACGTTTCTGGCTGAATCGGCAATTCTCGATCATTATTATCTTGATGGCATTGTTACTCTGGTCGATGCCGTGAACGGTGTAAAAGCGATCTCGGCGAGGCGCGAAGCTCGCGCACAAATTGCATATGCTGATCGCTGCTTCATGACCAAATGTGATTTGGCAACTGAAGATCAGATGACTGCTTTGAAGAGCAAGCTTATCCAGATGAACAGGACCGCCGAGATTGTCCGGGTGTCGCCGGATGATCTATCAATCCAGAATATTGCCGATCAGGTTTTGATGATCAAAGGCTTTCAGCTCGATAGATTTGATACCAGTCAAACCAGCAGTCATTCCGTCGGAAGCGATATTGCGCAGGACCATTCAGAGTGTCACTTGGGGCATGAAGATTGTGATGGGCATCATCATCATGACGACGACGATCACCTTAGTGACGTTGTTTCCATATATTGGGAATGTGAACGACCATTAGATGCGCAACAGTTCGATTTGGCAATGGCCGCTTTAACGGATCGTTATGGTGATGACCTTTGGCGGATTAAAGGGCTTTTGAACGTAGCGGGAAGTCGCAGGCGACTTATCGTTCAAGGGGTTAATGGGCTGTTGAATATAAATGGTACGACCTATTGGCGGCCATATGAACCGACCAAGAGCAAATTAATATTAATCGGTGAAAAGCTCGAGCGAGATGCCATCATCGCGTTGCTGAATTCTGTCGTGATCAACACCAACTGACCCAGCATCAGTATATTATGTGACTGGAACTTATGTGTCGCTGAGAGGTGGAAGCTGAGAGTGTTAGTTCAAGGCGGCTCTCTCGTTTTCGAATTAGCCGCTGTCCATCGTTAGATAAGATGGGACAGATGTGGGTTTGAGATAGGTGAATATTTGGGTCCATCTATTGCTTGATGTTAAGCGGCGATCGTGCTTCGATAAAGTAGGCATATGCGGGTGTGGTGTTTTTGATGTTCTCGTCACAACGTTGGTGGTTGTTGTGTTCGATGAACGCTTCGACCTGCGCTTCAAGATCGTTGGGCAGATAATAACTCTCGAGCAGGATGCAGTTTGGGGAGGGTGATGCCAACGTTCGATTTTGCCCTGGATTTGAGAATGGAACGGCACGCCGCGAAGGTGACGCACCTTCTTGTCGGCCAGACAATCGGCCGACTCACCTGAAACGTGGCTGGGATCCTTATCGCCGGGTAGACGCGTCTTGTGCGGCACATGAGATGAGTCACAGCATGATGCTTCCCGTGCAAGCTCCAGTGTTTCGATGACATCTTCTGGCGAATGGCCGTGCACAGCTTCCATGCAATGATGAAGCGAGAATAATCGTCTAGGATGGTCGACAGATAATATCAGCCCCATCCAACGGTCTTGAGATAAGTAAGGTCGGTCTGCGACCTCTGGTTAGGCGTTGTCGTCTTGTTCATGAAATCACTGGCGGCCTTGATTACGATAAAGTTCGGGCTGGTGATCAGGTTGTGCGCCATGCGTATGCGGCAAAAGCTGGCCGCCGATCACTTTCAACGCATCCTCGTCGAACCGCTTATACAGGTTATACCAGTGGTAAAAGGTAGGTCGGGCTAAGCCCAGCCTATTCAGAGTCTGCTTCGCGGGTAAGTGAGAGCGTTCGATAATGCGGATGATCTCAAGCTTTTCTGATTCGGGATATCTCACCCTTCGTCTTCCCTATTCTCGACCATGCTTTTTTGGAGCAAACGGTTCTCGACCATTTGTAATACTAGCCCGGAGCAATATCTTCCCGGCGGCATAGCTCGGCAAAACTATCCTGGCTGCGCAGACCTTTCAGCATGATCCGTATCTGATCTTTTACGCTATGTTGTTTGCGGATCGCTCTGCGAACATCGTTCACCACACGCTCTATGGAGGCTTTGGAGTTTTCCTGTTTTGGTTTCACCGTCATTTTCTACGGTCATTACGATGAAATCAAAATACTCTCCTATTTATGCAACCAATCTGGTTATTGAACGCTGACGGGAGATACAGGCATATTTTAAGCATCCAATAAAAAGCCCCGCAAAAGCGAGGCTTTTTATCTTAAGTCAACAGCAATGTTTAAAATTCATAACCAATTTTAAGGCCCCACGTCATCGGCTCACCATAGCCTTCGAGGTTGCACCCACAGGCGCCAGAAAGGTCTAGCCCGACAGAAGCATAGCGCTTATCAAACAGGTTTTTTATGTATCCGCCCACGGACAAACCGTTGTTCGTCTTATAGCTGGCGTTCAAGTTAAAAAGTTCCCATCCCTTTAATTTGTCTGCGCTAAAGTTTTGGGCGTTGTGAAAGAACGAAGATTGAAACGACATCGATCCAGCAAGATAGAGGGTGCCGTCACCAAGATCAGTTGTATAGGAAAGGCTGGTGTTACCTGACCATTCCGGAGTATAAGTTGGTCGCAAATCAACAGTGGTTGTTGGCGTGTTCGGAAAATCTCGAACATTTGCATCAATATATGCAATTTGGCCAGAGAGCTGAAGGCCGTCAACAATCGTGATCGATCCATCAAGTTCTACCCCGATGCTATCAGCATCCAGGTTGCTTACTTGTCCGCGCAGGCCTTGGAAAAGATAGGATTGGTAATCTGAATAATCATAATGAAAGACTGTTCCGTTCAACCGAAAACCGTAGCCGCTAAGCTTGAAACCAGCTTCATATGACAGCAGTACTTCTTCATTATAAGGGATGTCGTTAGGGTTGAGCGATGGCGAAGCTTCAAAATACTGGCCATTATAGCTACCGCCCTTTACACCGCGGTTGACACCGGCATAGAGCAACAAGTCGCTATTCGGGCGATATTCCAATTGGAGCTTGCCAGCCCAATAGGTGTTTTTGCGAGAATCAACGAAATCGGGGTAAATTGATCCTAGGCTTTGCGAGCTGTCTTTGAGATCAACACTATAAGCATTGTCACTAAGAAAAATTTCAGTGCCATAGTCGTAATTCTGATCTTCTTTAATGACACGACCACCCATGACCACGGTCCAATCGGGTGCGAACTCCCAGTCAAATTGACCAAATACCGAATAGCTGTCCGTTTTGAGGCGGAATACTGCCAGCGGGTCTACGCCATTTGCCAGCGCACCTGGAATGCCAAAGCCGCCCGCTGCCGGCGGTAAATCAAAAACCAGAGCGAAATATGAGCCATTGGGGCCCAAGATTCCTTGTGCGTTGAATGCATCGACATGCAAATAATATAATCCGGCCTGCCAATTGAAACCGTCATTATCTTGGCTAAATCTTAATTCGGTCGAGACGCTATCGATATCGGCCTTGTTTCCGAAAAGGAAGATGTTACCCGGCGATGCATCTGCATCCAAAAGGAACTCCTTCTTGTAGTTGTTCATTCCGGTTACCCAAGTTAGGTCAATATCACCCAAGCGCCCATTTACGTGGCCCGTAAAATTGTAGGCATCGAAAGTGTTCAGATCACGCAATGCATAATCCTTAGACAATTGCCTATTTCCAATGTCTACCGGGTAGTATCCGAACCATGTCTGGCCTGCAAATCGGGTCATGCTGGCACCGGTTGGCGCAAATATTGGCCCTGGGCCCTGTTGGAACGCCTGAAATGCAAAAATTGAGGGGTCGAAGTAGTTATTTCCATTTGGGCCAATGACACTACGCGTATCATTCGCATCAATTCGCACAGTATCCACCACAACGCCATTGGCATCAACCACAGGAGCTGCGACCGAAGATGCCCAGGGGGATTCTGAAAAACGCTGGCGTGTACCGCTAGCGGAAAGCCTGACGTTCCAGTCTTCATTCAACTCTGCATATAGTTGGATACGGCCTGATAACGTGTCTTTGTCACCAAGATTTTCGCCTACGTTGAAGTCGCGGGGTAAAAATGATTCGATTGCCGCCGGATTTTGGCCGTTAACGGCTGAGCCGCCATTGTACACATTGTTCCACATGGAATCATTGCGATCCCAGATAGCGGAGGCTCGGATTGCAACATTTTCGCCAAGGGGAATATTCAAGGCGCCTTCCAAGGCGGTTTTCTGAAACCGACCATAGGTTGCATCAATGTAACCAGACCATTCTTCAAGTTTTGGCTTTTCGATTACAAAGTTTACAAGTCCGCCCGTAGCATTTCGTCCGAACAATGTTCCCTGAGGCCCTTTGAGAGCTTCGACACGTTCAATATCGAATAACGCCATCGACTGCCCTTGCTGTGAAGCAATATATATATCATCAATATATACTGCTACTGGAGCCTCAATGGCGTCGTTAAAATCGCTCTGGGTTACGCCCCGTATCGAAAATTGGACGCTTTGACCACCATATGTACCAGATAAAGTCACACCGGGGGTCAGCGAGGCGACATCTGAACTGACTGTGATGCCTTGTTGCTGCAGTGCTTCTCCGCCATACGCCGATATAGCGATGCCTACATCTTGGATGTCCTGGCTCTTACGTTGCGCTGTCACAATGATTACATTTGAATCGGCTTCCGAACTAGCGGCGGTTCTATTCTGACCGCGCTGTTCGGCTTGCTGGGTGTCTTGGGCATAACCTATTGTTGGTAAAAATGCTGTCGAAGACAGCAAGGTAGCAGCTAACCCTTTCGAGTAAACGGCTTTTGCATGCGATTTAAATATCATGACTATTCCCTCCCGTGGTTTGGATCGCTGGCCCGTTAACTAGGCAATGCACCCAAATTTCATTATTGGTCTTTAAGAGCGTTTATTCTCTCCCGCGACTCCGTGGAATTGGGGTTGATGACCTAGTCAATACATATAATTGCTTAGGCTTGATTAAGTGCCGTCATTCAGTTGTTGCCAAACGGATGCTCGAGATAGTACTGGAACGCTGCGAGTTATCGCCTAGATAGCTGAGGGCGACGTTCAGCGATGAACGGAGGAATCCAGCATTTACAGGCTTTTGAAGTGGCATGTCTTGATCACCAGTCCGAGCTTTATCGCGATAGATGCCGCCAGTGTGTTCAGGGATAAGACGACCGCCGTCACAGACCAGTCCACCCCCTCGCAAGCGTCTTGCGCCAACATCGGTTTGGTTAACGACAGTTTCACCTACATCGATGGATAACTGACCGGCAGACATCGGAAAGGCCGTGAACATTCCCGTCCGAATCTCGAAAAAATAACCTGGCCGCCCAATGTTCTACGCCCGATAATGTCATCGGCAAACTCTTCTGCAAATGCAGCCATGCTCTTGGCGTTGAACTCGTCTGATTGGTAAGAAACGTTGAAATGGGAATTTGGACTATAGGGCGGCGTTTTAACTTTTTTGTTAGAATGGAACATTCTGAAAAGATAACTGATTGTTTTTTCATCGTCAGAAGCGACGCACGCTTCTAAACCGAATTGACCAGACTTTGAATTTTCGGTGATTTGAAAGCCAGAACAGGTTGTTCGATTATCTAGCTTAACTTCCCTATAGGCTGGCAGTATAGACTGGGATAATCGTGATTGCGCCAGCTGGTTTATCCCAATTTAGATTAGCGGAAACGTCCGAGAGCTCATTGTCCATATTCTGAGTATTTGACAATCCGGTTGAAGTGTCACCCGTAATGAAAATATCGGTGTTGTTATAAACTGCTTGCGCACGCGGATCGCTTAAACCAACACTGTTATCGAGATTATAATTGAACGCAAGGCTAGGGCTACTAACTACGGTCGAACCGGGTCCGTTACCCTTTATCGGAAATAATCATCACTGACTTTCAGATAGAAATATTTGGTTGGCTCGACCAATAATGAAAGGGGTGCTCCCAGATCATCCTGATCATCGGTACCATCAGACATATACCCATAGTGTTTCACGTAAATTGCAGCGGTTCTTGCCGCGGCATTATCGCCGGGCGGAAAATTATTGGCGACACCAAGACGCAGCGCACCACAATTGCTGTATTCGGCGCCTACTGACGGAAAGCTCCCCAATTTTTGGGTGCGACGGGCATCACATTCACCGCTCCACCAATCGCATTCCGTCCATAAGTCGAGCCTTGAGGCCCTTTTGTAAACTTCAGCCTTCAAGGTCGCAGAAAAAACCGGTTGCTTTCGACGGTCTGCTGACAAAAACGTCGTTGAATTTGAATGCAACGGCCGAATCCGAAAGGGAGTTTCCATCAAAATTGTACACCGCGAGAATAAAACAGACTGTATGGACCAGCCGGTGTCGCCACCGGTAGCGATGGAATGATAGCGGTTAACTCAGTTCGATTTGTTACATCAGCATCTCGAAGCGGTTCACCTGACACAGCACCAACGGGAATTGCCGCCTTTTGCGGACCTTCTGATCGACGTTGCGCCGACTTCCACAATTTCGTCAAAACCAGTGGCTTATTGGGCTGATTTTGATTGGGCTTTTAGCCTTATAGCCGCTTATGCTTCAAACCCAATTGATCGGACAATTATGACTTATCAGCGTTATGCATATCACTAATCTGGGCACAGTCGTGATATCCATTCTATCGGTGTCGACCGGTCCCTCAGAGGGGAGTTATTCAATATGTTTAATATTTCTAACTCATCATCTTTTTTAACGTTTTGCTTGGAGTATATCCCATTTGCTCAAGCTTTTCACATATGGTGCTTATCCCCGTTTGCTGTGCATGAAACATTGGCAATAGTATACTTGACAAAGCAGGGCATTATGGAACATGATTCGCGCGACAGGTCGGCGCTAGCAAAACAGAACATTGAGATTACGCCAGAGATGGTGGAGGCGGGCCGCTTGGCTCTAATCAACTGGTTTGAGGGGGAAGGTGATTTCCCCAGTGGCGCGGTATCCGTCTTTAGCGCCATGCTCCCCAGTGCAAAATTGGTGGACTTGTCGGCTTGTTCTTTCGCAGGCGGAGGCAAATTGGCGGATTTGGGCTAAAGTTAGCTCTCCCTCAAGCAGACTTAGTTCCGTTTTTTGTTCCCAGCAACTTAGCCGATACCGACCTCGTGACACCCGCGTCCAAGTGCCATGAAAGTAGTAGCCTCGCTCCAGCGAGAGTTTCGACAGGTTGGAATTAAGAGTGTTGATTGTTTTGTTCATTGTTTCGGCGGGGAATGCATCACGGCAAAGAGAATACCATTTTTGACGCAATCGCTTGAAATCCATGCGTAGGTATTCAAGCGGCTTCCCGTCAGTATGGATAGCGGCCATCGCGCTGGCGTGAAGAATTAGGTTTTGTTCAATGCTGGCCCATGCGATAGTTATTCGGCCCAATTCCTTCGCTAGTGTGTCGGGCAAAGATTGAGGTTCTGCCATGAATAATACCAATCAAGAAAAAGAAGACGAGGTTCTAAAGCGGATGCTAAAAACACCGCCTAAGCCTCATAAGCCGTCAGGAAAGAAAAAGTCCAATGACAGAAACACTGATAGCGATAACGGCGATAGCTAGCGCGACCGTCGCAATTGTGTTGGCAGTAGCGGCCTTGTCGTTTGCTTCTCGTGCCAAGCGGTTGGCTTCTTTAGCCTCTTCGGCAAGAGTGCGAGAAGAATCCGCTGCGGATCGTTGCGCGGATGCTTGGGCGCGGGTCAGTGCGTTAGCTTCTCTGGAAGCTGATATACTTTCTTCACGGTCACGTTGACCGATCCAATGTTCAGCTAACCTTTTTTTCTCACTGTTGAAACGACCTGTTGCTAAAAGATGGCGAACTTGCAGGGGCGTTTTTTCATCGAGGTAAGCATAAAAAGTTTCAATTTCACCGTCGTTCATATTCGGCCTTTCAACGATAGTATCGCTTACGCTTTTCACCGATCTGGCGACCGTTAAGCGTGTATTTAGGCTGCTGCTGCAACAGGCCGCCGATAGGTCAGGCGCTTGCCACGAGCGCCCTTTAGGGCTTCTGTGGAGCGTTCAAAGTCATTCATCTTGCGGGTGTTATAGCGAAAGTCAAACTCGACAGCATAGCGTTTCAAATGCGCTTCGCTGACATGGTGATAAACGCCGATGATACCGCGCTTGAAAATGGAGAAAAAGCCTTCAATCGTATTGGTGTGGAAAACACCGGAGCGGCCATATTCGCCAAGGCTGTGCTTGACGACACCGTGACCGACATATTCTTTACCCGCTGCTTTGTAGCCGTTGTGATCGTCAGTCATCAGCCAGCTACCGCGATGGGCATTGGTAACGAGAACTTGGCGCAATAATGGGCCGGTGACTTTGGCAACATGAAAGCTGCGAACCTTGCCGCCGCGCTCGACTAGGGAGATAACGGGCTGCTTCTGGTGGAACGGGCTTTTGTTTTCGCCATGACGTTTGCCTTTGTGACGATTTTTGACTTTACCGCCTACATAGGTTTCATCGGCTTCCACGGTCTTGCCGTAACCGCCGATAGGGCCTTGGTCGGTGTCTTTCATGGCTTCACGGATGCGGTGCATCATGAACCATGCTGTTTTGTAGGTTACGCCGATCATGCGGGCAATCTGATGCGCGCTCATGCCTTTCTTGGATGAGCAAAGCAGATGATTGACCAGCAACCATTTATTCAAAGGAACCTTGGAACGCTCAAAAACCGTTCCGACAGTCACGGTATATTGCTGGCGGCAGTCATTGCACTGGACAACGCCCTTGCGGACGGTGCCACCGGGATGCGCCTTGGTGGCCTTGCGCTTTTGCGGTGGCAGCCGTTTTGCATTGAATGAGCCACAATGAGGGCAGACAGGACCGTCTGACCAGTGAAGGGCCTCAAGATGCTCACGGGCAGCGTCTTCATTGCTGAAGCGAGGGGCGAAAATGTCGATTGCGTTTTCCATATGATTGTAATGCAGCAATGGGGCTGCTTTGTCAAGTATACAATTGCCGAAACATTGGTCCGCCAGTCCATTTCGGCCATCCATATCCGTTCAGCCAAACCGTATCAATGTCCGATGCTCGAAGCGCAATACCTTCGCCGAGAAGCTGTGCGCCTTCATTCACCATCGGCCAAAGCAGTCGGTCCAGTATCTCATCATCGTCAAAGTCTCTGCGCTTTTGGCCATTATCGTCCGCGAAATTTGTGACAATTTCTTCCGCAATGATCGATGGCTGCGGCTTACCAGCGGAGTCATAATCGTAAAAGCCAGCCCCCGCCTTTTGCCCGAGTCGTCCCGCTTCGCATAATCGTTCGCGGATGGTCGAACCAGTGGATGTCTCTGCCGACCAGCCGAGGTCCAATCCGGCGAGGTCACCGATTTTAAACGGTCCCATCGGGAAGCCAAATTCTTCCAACACGCGATCTACATGCTGAACACAAGCGCCCTCGACTAGCATGGTTTCGGCTTCTTTGCGGCGAACAGCCAGCATCCGGTTCCCGATAAAGCCATAGGCATTTCCGGATATTACTGGCAGTTTCTGGATCCGTTTTGCTAAGGTGAGTGACGTCGCCAAAACATCAAGCGCTGTATGTTTTCCGCGAACAATCTCTAGCAGCTTCATAATATGGGCAGGTGAGAAAAAATGCAGCCCGACAATATCTTGTGGACGTCTGGTCACTTCGGCAATGGCATCAATATCAAGATAAGATGTATTGGTGGCGAGAATGGCATTTGGTTTCATCACATGGTCAAGCTCGGTGAAAATTGCCCGTTTCACGTCCATTGTTTCAAACGCTGCTTCGATGACCAGGTCGGCTTGGGCTAGCCTGTCAATATCAACTGTTGTAGAAAGGGATGCCAAGGCTTTATTGGCTTTGTCACGCGATGTGCGCCCAGACCGGAGATTTCCCTCAATAGCTGATTTGATTTTGGTAACGCCGCAATTTAGCGCTTTGCTATTACGTTCATAAAGCGTAACTGGCAATCCTGCGCTTAATAAAGCTATCGCAATTCCGCTGCCCATTGTGCCTGCGCCAATCACGCCAGTTGACGCAATATTGCGTGGTTCAATACCCTCCAATTCGGGCAATTTAGCCGCTTGTCTCTCTGCGAAAAAGACATGGCGCATCGCCGCATTTTGGGGGCCTTCGCGTAATTTTAGAAATATTTCTCGTTCTTTTTTTGCACCTTCGTCAAATTGAAGCTGCGTTGCCGCGCGAATGGAATCGACAATAGCTGTGGGTGCGTCATACCCCTTAAATTTGCGTGCATGTTTTGCTATGAAGCGATCGTAAATTTCATCTTCCACCGGTGCAGCTTCCATGTCGCGTGTGCGGCGGGGCTGTCGCCCGGCTATATGTCGGGCAAAGTTGATGGCCGTAGGGATTAACCCATCGGTTGCGAGTTCATCAATCAAGCCAATATCTGCTGCAGTGTGGGCAGATATCGGATCGCCCAATGCGATGATTTCCAATGCCCGTTCCACCCCGACAAGACGAGGAAGATACTGCGTGCCGCGGGCGCCGGGCATTAAGGCGAGCTTGACTTCTGGTAGTCCCAGTTTCGCTGAAGTAACAGCAACGCGCCAGTGACAAGCCATAGCGATTTCAAGGCCCCCGCCTAGGGCCGTGCCGTGTATCGCGGCGACAACGGCTTTGTTAGATGCTTCGATAACATCAACCACTTCGGTCAAAAATGGTTCGATTGGTGGTTTGCCAAATTCCTTCAAATCGGCGCCGGGAAAAAATGTTCGTCCAGCACAGGCAATGACCAATGCGTCGACATTTGCATCATTGTTGGTGCGGGCAATACCATCAATAATTGCCCGGCGAACAGCGGCAGAAATTGCATTGACCGGCGGGTTGTTTAGCGTGAGCAATGCAATCCCATCTACCACTTGCCAAGAAGAAATTTCAGACATGTTTATAGTCCTTTGAGTATATCCAACGTAGCCGGAGCCGCCTGTAATGCAGTGCGCTGAAGATAAGGCATCATGCCCAATATCCCGCCCAATTCCGCTCCGCCGCCCGCACGGCCCGGCCCACCATGTTGAAGATGCGGTAAAGCTGCGCCATGACCGGTCGCGTCGGCGGCGCTGTCACGATCAACAATCATCATGCGGCCATGGAATATGGAACTTCCTGAAACCATTGCAGCTACCACTGCTGGATCGTGGCTGAACAGTGACATGACAAGCGAGCCTTGCCCCGCATTTGCGAGAGCCACTGCATCGTCGATATCCTGATAAGGCATGATGGTGGATACGGGGCCGAAAGCTTCAACCGCGTGTACGGTTTCGGCAGCGTACGGATTTTCGCAGCGCAGCAGCGTGGGGGCATAAAATGCGCCGCCATCTAACGCACCGCCCAAGGCTAGTGGCTCACCGCCGGTGACAATAGACGCTTCCTTGCTGAGCAGTTTTACATTGGCGATCACATCGCTGCGCTGAGTAAGTCCAGCAAGTGCGCCCATGCGGCTTGCCTCATCGCGTGGATCGCCAACGGTGGTTTTGCTTAGCCGTGTGACAATCGCATCTTGCGCGGCGTCCAACAGATTTGCTGGCACCATTGCGCGGCGGATGGCAGTGCATTTTTGTCCAGCTTTTTGCGTCATCTCGCGCACGACTTCTTTTATAAACAGCGCAAATTCAGGGCTGTCAGCAGTGGTATCGTTGCCCAATATAGAGGTATTAAGACTATCCTGTTCTGCTGCAAACCGAACAGTGTTGGCGATGATATTGGGGTTGGCTTTCAATTTTTGGGCGGTGGCAGCAGAGCCAGTAAAGGCGACACTGTCTTGACCGTCTAACTGGTCCAGCAAATCACCCGTGTTGCCCAGCAATAATTGCACGGCACCAGCGGGTAAAGCGCCACTTTCAATCATGATTCGAAATGCCGCTTCGGTCAGATAGCACCCAACATGGCCGGGCTTTACAATGATCGGCATTCCGGCGAGCAAAGTGGGGGCCAATTTTTCGAGCATCCCCCAGACCGGGAAATTATAAGCATTAATATGCACCGCAACGCCAGTCAGAGGGGCCAATATATGTTGCCCCGCAAAATTGCCTCGGCTGATTGCTTCACGGCTGCCCTCTGTCATCACATGGGCATCGGGCAAGGCTTTGGCTTTTGATGCGTAAACGAACAATGTGCCGATGCCGCCATCAATATCGAATGCATTATCTCCGCGCGTGGCGCCGGTTAAAAAAGAGAGGCGGTAAAGCTCTTCCTTGCGTGCCGAAAGTGCATCGGCGAGGGCGCGAAGCATTTTTCCGCGTTGCTGAAATGTCATCGCTCGCAGCGCAGGGCCGCCGACTTTGCGGGCATGGTTAAGCATTATAGAGACATTGGCTGTGGCAGGCATGGTGGCGATAACCGAGCCATCAATGGCCGATTTGAGTTCGTCGCCGCCGCCTGCAGGGAGCCATTGATCTTCGCTGTAGGATGCCAAAGAGATGATGTCAGTCATTATGTAGTCCTTTTAGGAAATAAATTTTGATGCCAAAGTGGCATTTAGGTTCCATATTTTATCTGATGTAGATCATACGCGTTCAAGCAAGAGCGATATGCCTTGGCCTACGCCGACACACATTGTCGCAAGGCCGTAACGGCCTCCGATTCGTGTCAATTCCTCGGTCACTGTCATGGCGAGACGTGCGCCGGACATTCCGAGTGGATGGCCCAATGCTATTGCGCCGCCATTTGGGTTAACCCTGGGGTCATCATCCGCAATTCCTAGCTGGCGAAGTACGGCAAGGCCTTGCGCTGCAAATGCTTCATTCAGTTCAATTACCGAAAGGTCGTCATTTGAAATGCCGTAACGCTGCATCAGTTTTTGGGTTGCGGGCACAGGACCAATGCCCATGATGCGGGGTGCCACTCCCGCGCTTGCCATGCCGACAATACGCGCACGCGGCGTTAGGCCATTTTGTTTTGCAGCCTCTTGCGAAGCCACGATCATTGCTGCTGCGCCGTCATTAACGCCGCTTGCAGTGCCAGCGGTGATGGTGCCATCCGCCCTCACAAAGGGCCGTAATTTGGCTAGGGTTTCGATTGTGGTGGCGCGGGGATGTTCGTCTGCTTCAACGATGATATCTTCGCCGCGTCTTTGTGGAATGGATATAGAGGTAATTTCAGCGGCTAGCCTGCCATTTTCTTGCGCAATGGCGGCCTTTTGCTGGCTGCGCAGGGCGAAGGCATCTTGATCGTCTCTTGAGATTGCAAAATCGGAGGCAACATTTTCGGCAGTTTCCGGCATTGAATCCACACCAAAAGCGGCCTTGAGTGCCGGATTAACGAAGCGCCAGCCAATGGTCGTATCGTGAATTTCCGCATTGCGCGAAAAAGCGCTGTCTGCTTTTGGCATGACAAAGGGTGCGCGGCTCATGCCTTCTGCTCCGCCGGCGATGATGAAATCTGCGTCACCGCTACGAATGGCGCGGGCGGCGCCGCCAACGGCATCCAGACCAGATCCGCACAAGCGGTTGATGGTCGATCCGCCAACCGCTTGCGGCAGTCCTGCGAGCAATGCTGCCATACGGGCAATGTTACGATTATCTTCACCTGCTTGGTTGGCGCAGCCCATGATAATGTCATCGGTTTCATCCCATTGGGCATCAGGATTGCGTTCCATCAATGCGTGAAGCACATGCGCGGCGAGATCATCTGGCCGGATTTTGGCCAGGGCGCCGCCAAATCGTCCAATCGGTGTGCGGATTGCATCACAGATAAAGGCGTCGGTCATGAAATTCTCCCCGGTGATCATTAAAAGATGCATTATAAAACATAAAAGGAAAGATCAATCTCCGATTTTGAGGAGACCTACGTAATCTCAAGGCATTTTGCACCGAATTTTGGAGCCATAGTTGCAAGAAATTGTGTTATAATGCATTTAATTGCCTAGATAGGGTCATTTAAGCGCATAGGAAAAAGAAGGATGGGATATGGAAGAATTTGACGGGCGTGTGCGGTTTGCGATCGAAGGGAAGGTCGGGGTTCTCACGCTGATCCGAAGTGCTCAGCTCAATGCGTTTGATGCAGCTATGCATGTGGCGTTGGCCCGTTGCCTTGATAAGGTGGCTGCGAATAAAGAAATAGGCGTGCTAATTTTAACCGGACAAGGCCGCGCCTTCAGCAGTGGTCAGGATTTGGGCGAGCGCGCGGCTACATTTGCGGCAGGTGAAACACCCGATTTACACTCTTCCCTGGACAAATTGTACAACCCGTTAGTCCGGCAATTGGTGAATTTGCCCATACCAGTAATTGCGGCGGTGAACGGAATTGCTTTTGGCGCTGGCGCAGCGATTGCAATTGCATGTGATATTACACTTGCTGCTAAATCCGCTCGTTTCCAATTTGGGTTTGTCAATGTGGGATTGGGTCCCGATAGCGGAGCGAGCTGGACATTACCCCGTTTGGTCGGGGCACAGCGGGCCATGGATATGGCGCTTAGCGCAAATCCTGTCAGCGGCCTGGACGCTGAACATATTGGCCTTGTCGCGCGCTGCGTTGATGATGAAAAATTGTTGCCTGAGGCCATGGAGATGGCGTCGCAAATTTCCAAAAAATCCAGAGACGCAGTGCGGCTTGTTAAGCGTTGCCTGCGTGCTTCTGGGCATATTAGCCTCGATAATGCGCTTGATCTTGAACGTGATAGCCAGGCGCAACTTGCCAAATCGTCTATCTACCGCGATTCGGTGCTCCATTTTGCGGCAGGTAACCGCAAATAACGGCCGTTGTCCATGATATTGGCGCATCCATTCTCGATGAAGCGAGCAATGGCGAAGCGCCGCAAATTGACGGCCATTTCCGCAAATGGCATTATCCAAAACTTGGCGGGAGAAATTTTTGTTCGACGTAGCAACCGATCCAAGAGAACGGCCGCGTTGAAAGCCAAACATCCGGCAAAAAATGCGCGAGTTGAAATCACATTGGGATTCCTGGAGCAAGCAAATACTGCCCTATCCACTGACTAGCCACGCTATGGATTACAATAAGAAGATGTCGAATCGATATTAGGCAGTATAGCGAGCATAATTTGTCAAAGCACCAGTCCTGAAATATGCCAATGAATGGCGGTTTACCAGCCTATTTCGTAATTTCCGTTAAAGCCTAACCATAGCACGATTAGTCGTTCGGAAAGCTCGTTCGCTTTTTCTGACCAGCCGGCAAGGTCGGCTATGTCCAATATGTCTATTGCGCCGGCATCGGTGATAAAGCGAGCGCCCGAAAAGCTTTTAATGCATAATACGCCCGAAGCGCGGCGGGATAACACGCCGTTTGCGGCCAAGTCTCGCCGTTCAAACATGGCGGCGATGTCACACATTGCATCTTTCAATGCATCAGCGTCTTTATGCCAATCGGAAAGCCGCTCCTCAATCACTTGCCGTTTTTCAGCAAAAGGCATCGCTTTCAAAGTATATGATAGAAATTTCTGTTTGTCAGATGTGCAAAACCAACGAGCCATGAATTGGCTAACACGATAATCAAGCAATGAGCAGCGGGCTATAAATCCGCCAATCGCAGCATGTGCGGCTAGTATTTCAGCATCGCCCTCTTTTACTTCCATGATCTTGCTCCTAATTGCTTTTCGTCTCAAACAAAGCTGGCTGCCCATCGGGCGGCCCATTCGCCGGCAACATCTTCTGCCAATGTGCCGCTTGAGGCATCATGACGTTCTATATCTACCACCCGCGTAGCACCGCATGCGGACAAAACCGCATCCCAGCGATCACCGGCGGCACAAAATGTATCTGCATAGGTCCGGTCGCCCAATGCGAATAACGCATAGGATTTACCGGACAAGTCGACTCCCGCTTCAAGCCCTTCAAACAACGTGATGCCATTGTCGGGAATTTCGCCATGCCCATAGGTCGATGATACAATTATCAGCATATTGTAGTCCCCAAGCGAGTTGGTATCTAAGCCATCCATCACGTGACGGTCGCTCTCGATTCCCGCCGCTCCCAGCGCATCTTCTATTTCTTCGCCACACATTTCGGCAAGGCCGGTCATTGTTGCGACAAATATGCCCGCTCGCAAATTACCGCTCGACATTATCATCCCCATCAGAAATATGAATCTTAATACAACCTCAATATGCATTATATAACAGGTTTGCAAGTGACTATGAACAACAGAGCAGTAACAAATTTTAAGGGCAGCTTAGAAATTGCCGATCGTATTCGGTCCGCAAGGGCGCGGGCTGGGCTGACGCGTAAGCAACTGGCAGCGGCGTCAAATGCATCGGAAAGATATTTGGCAACGTTAGAGGCGGGGATGGGTAATCCATCCGTTGAAATGTTAGTGGCAATTGCAGAAGCTCTGAATATCGCAATGGCAGAATTGTTGCCCTTGGGCGGGGAGCAGGATTCGGCGGTCGGCCAGGCGGCGTCACAATTGCGCCGATTGCCACCAGAACGCATTCCAGAGGCGTTGGCATGGTTAAAAAAACCTTCGCAGGGACGGCAGGAAAAAGCGCAGCGTGTATCACTAGTTGGGCTGCGCGGGGCAGGTAAGACTTCCCTAGGGAAAAAGCTTGCAAGTCGCATGAATATACCATTTTTTGAGATTTCAAAAGAAATTGAAAAGCATTATGGCGGGTCAATCGCTGTCTTGATGGAGATTAACGGTCCCACTGCATTGCAGCGTTACGAAGGTGAGGTGTTGAAGGAAATACTGGGCAACAACGCCTCGGCTATAATCGCTGCGCCGGGCGCGATCGTTTCTGCTGGTGCGCTCTATGATAAGCTGCTCGAATCGTCATGGACTGTCTGGCTGGAAGCTAGTCCCGAAGATCATATGCAACGCGTTGTGGCGCAAGGAGACATTCGTCCCATGGCGGGTAACCGCTCTGCGATGAATGACCTCAAAAATATATTAGCTGCACGCGAACTGGATTATGCTCGGGCGGACGCCCGTATCAACACGTCTTTGCAGGATTTCGACGCAACATTGGACATATTGGAGGGTGTGGTGGACTCATTCGCATGAACTATAGTGCTTGTTTGATTTAATTTTATGCGCTATGCCGCTTTTCGAATCTAGGATCGAGGAGCGAATGATATGGCCACCCAACTCGCCGTCACATCGGCAGAGACTTTTTATACTTATGACCAAAACGGTGATGAATATAATCACTGGCGGGTAGATATTGATGGCAGCATCGCCACTATCACAATGGATGTAGATTCTGAAGCGGGTCTGGTTGACGGCTATAAGTTGAAACTAAATAGCTACGATCTGGGCGTCGATATGGAGCTGCATGATATTGTGCAGCGTATACGTTTTGAACAGCCCCAGGTTGGTTGCGTTGTTTTGACGAGTGGGCAGGACCGGATATTCTGTTCTGGTGCCAATATTTATATGTTGGGAACTTCAAGCCATGGATGGAAGGTTAACTTTTGCAAATTCACCAATGAAACGCGCAACGGATTTGAAGATAGCTCGCAAAGTGGTAGTCTGAAATTTCTAGCTGCGGTTAATGGTACATGCGCCGGCGGCGGTTATGAAGTCGCCTTAGCTTGTGATGAAATACTGCTGATTGATGACCGTTCATCGGCTGTGTCGCTTCCCGAAGTGCCTTTGCTTGCCGTGCTTCCGGGCACAGGCGGCCTGACTCGCGTTGTGGACAAACGCAAAGTACGGAAGGATCTGGCTGATGTATTCAGCACTTCGGAAGAGGGTGTGCGTGGACGCCGCGCGAAAGACTGGGGTTTGGTTGATGACATTGCGCCAAGAGGCAAGTGGGACGAGAAAGTGCGCGAGCGTGCAGAAAGTCTTGCTGCGGAAACATCGCGCCCCAGCAGCGCGCAAGGCGTAAGGTTGACTCCGCTTGACCGGAAAATTGATGAGGCAGGCTATCATTATCCCAACGTCGATGTCGCCTTTGATCGCGATCGCGGGTTTGTAACCATCACGGTGAAGGCGCCAACGGATCTGCCGCCTGCGGGTGCCTCTGCCATTCAGGCAAAAGGCGTGAATTTCTGGCCACTGGCCGTAGCGCGGGAATTGGACGATGCGATATTACTGCTTAGAACAAATGAACCGAGTCTTGGGCTTTGGGTGCTGAAAACAGAAGGTGATGGCAACAATGTGCTGGCCTATGACGAAGCGCTTCTAGCCAATCAAGAGCATTGGTTTGTGCGTGAAGTCATCGGCATGTTGCGCCGTGCATTGTCACGCCTCGATGTTTCTTCGCGCTCCTTATATGCCATGATCGAGCCGGGTTCCGCCTTTGCAGGGACGCTGGCAGAGCTGGCCTTTGCCGCCGACCGATCTTATATGCTAGAGGTGATCGAAGATCCCGAAAAAGGGCCAAATTTGCTACTCGGAAAAGCGAATTTCGGGCTCTATCCCATGTGCAACGATCTTTATCGACTGCAATCCCGTTTCTTTGGTGATGAAGCGCGTTTGGCCGAGGTCACGGAGCTTTCTGGTTCGGCCATCCCGTCTGGTGAAGCCTATGATCTGGGGCTAGTCACATTTGCCCCTGATGATCTGGATTGGGATGATGAGGTTCGTTTGGCAATTGATGAACGAGTTGGCCTGTCCCCCGATGCTTGCACGGGCATGGAAGCCAGTCTTCGCTTTGCCGGGCAAGAAACCGTCTGGTCAAAAGTTTTTGGCCGACTATCCGCATGGCAAAATTGGATATTTATTCGTCCCAATGCCGTTGGTGAAGACGGCGCATTAAAATTATTCGGCACCGGCCGTCGCGCCGATTTTGATAAAAATCGCGTTTAAGGAGACATAAAATGGCTATTGATTATACCACTAAAATCCCGAACAATGTTGATCTCTCAAATGATCGCGCGCTGCAACGCGCGCTAGAACATTGGCAGCCCGCCTTCATAGATTGGTGGAAGGATCTTGGGCCGACTAGCTATCAGGACGCAGATGTCTATCTGCGTACCGCGACTTCCGTTGATGCAAAAGGTTGGGCGACATTTGGCCATGTGAAAATGCCGGATTATCGATGGGGCATCTTTCTTGCGGATCAGCAAACTGACCGTACAATCGGTTTTGGCGATCACAAAGGCAAGCCCGCATGGCAGCAGGTGCCAAGCGAATATCGTTCGGTACTACGCCGTTTGATTGTGACTCAGGGTGATACCGAACCTGCATCGGTTGAACAGCAACGCATGCTCGCGCTTACCGCGCCGTCCATGTACGATATGCGCAACCTGTTTCAGGTGAATGTGGAGGAAGGCCGGCATTTGTGGGCGATGGTCTATCTGCTTCATGCCTACTTCGGACGCGATGGTCGTGAAGAAGCGGAAGAAATGCTGCACCGCCATTCCGGCGATGAAGATCATCCTCGCATTCTGGGCACGTTTAACGAACCAATTGATGACTGGTTGAGCTTCTACATGTTTACTTATTTTACTGACCGTGATGGCAAGTATCAGCTGAAATCACTGGCTGAAAGTGGCTTTGATCCGCTGGCGCGCACTTGCAGCTTCATGTTGACCGAAGAAGCGCACCATATGTTTGTTGGCGAAACCGGGATCACTCGTATCATCAAACGCACGCTTGATGAAATGCAGAAACTGGGCAGCGATGATCCTGAAGTATTGCGTAAAACCGGCGTGATGGATTTGCCATTGCTGCAACGTTATATTAATTTCTGGTATAGCAGCGCACTGGATCTTTTCGGTTCGGAAATCAGTTCCAACGCGGCGACATATTTCGCCAACGGATTGAAGGGCCGTCCGGACGAGACGAAGTTTGAAGACCATGATTGTTCAAAGACTTTTGAAGAAATTGAGACGCCAGATGGACTTGAACAAGTGGCAACGCGTAAAGCAATGAATCTGATTACGCGTAATGCCTATGTGCATGATTGCGGGATCGGATTTACCCGTTGGAACCGTTTGATCAAAAAAGCTGGCTTTGATTTTGAACTGGCTCTGCCGGTTGATAAATATCATCGCACAGTTGGTGTGTGGGCGGAACAGAATTTTGATCCGCAAGGAAAACCCTGCTCACCCGAAACAGTCGCAGCATCACTGCCAAGTGAAGCTGACCGGGCTTATGTGAAATCGCTGATGGTTGGGGTTACGCAGCCAGGCAAATGTGCCAATTGGACTTGCCCGCCAGATCGCGGCATCAACAATATGGCCTTTGATTTCGATTATGTTCGAACAAACTGATTTGCATAATATAGGGGGATAGATTGCGAAACAGGACATCCCTCCATTCTTTTCGGGAGAGAGGAAATGGGAACCGAAACTGCGCGCACGCTCGCTGATTTGTCTGAGCATTTTAATGCGGCGGAAGATTTGCTTGCGCGTAATGTGATCCGCCACTCGGATAAGGCGGCGATTATCGATTATCGCGGTACATGCAGCTATAGCGAATTGGCCGATGGCGTCGCGCGCATGGCCGGCGTGTTCGAAAAACTGGGCGTAAAGCGTGACCAACGCGTGTTGCTGTGTATGACTGATGACCGTGATTTCCCGATTGTATTTCTGGGTGCCATTCGTGCGGGCATTATACCGGTCCCGCTTAACACACTGCTGACCGCCGATGATTGTCAATGGATATTGAGCAATAGCGGTGCGCAGGCCGTATTTGTGAGCGGTGAACTAACCGACAAATGGCAAGATATAGCGGCAGCAGAGCGGCATGTTAGCTTCGTCTCAAGTGGTGGCGGTCTATGGATTGATCTTGGCGGACTTATCGCTAACGCAGAGCCAACCAAAACTCCCGCCGATACGCACCGCGATGATGTTGCTTTTTGGCTATACACATCTGGATCAACCGGGCGGCCAAAAGCAGGAATGCATTTGCATGGATCCATGCGTCTTACCGCCAATCTTTATGGCATGGGAACTGCCGGCATTTGCGAAAATGATGTCGTCTTATCGATTGCGAAGCTGTTCTTCGCTTATGGGTTGGGCAATGGGCTAACTTTCCCATTTGCCGCCGGAGCGACAGTTGTGCTGTTCAGCGGACGCGCTGTACCCGAAGCGATTAGCAACCTTTTGGTAAAGCACAAGGTTTCAGTGTTGTGCGGGGTCCCCACTTTCTTTGCAGGCTGGCTGGTCGATGATTCCTGCCCAACAACGAAAACCGCGCCGGCTTTGCGATTGGCCATTTCAGCTGGTGAGGCGCTGCCAACGCATATCGGCGAAACGTTTAAAGATCGTTTTGGCGCGGATGTAATCGATGGCCTTGGTTCGACAGAAATGCTGCATATCTTCGTCTCACAGCGGCCCGGTCAGGTCCGGTTTGGCTGTACGGGGCAAGTCGTTGATGGCTATCAAGTGCGCTTGACCGGCGATGGTGGTGAAGAAGTCCCGATTGGCGAAATTGGCAATCTGCAAGTAAAAGGCCCGACAACCGCCATTGGTTATTGGCGCAACCGCGAAAAATCCGTTGACACATTTCGTGGCGAATGGACGATGACAGGTGACAAATATATCATGGATGTTGACGGCTGGCTGACCTATGCTGGACGGAGTGACGATATGCTGAAAGTCGGCGGTATTTATGTGTCACCGATCGAAGTTGAGGACGCGCTGGCCAGCCATCCCGATATATTGGAAGCAGCCGTCATTGGTGCGGAGGATGAAGACGGTTTGATAAAGCCCCACGCCACCGTTGTGCTGCACGAAAACGTAGTGGATAGTGATGAAATGAAGGCGGCGCTCAAGGCGCATGTTAAGCAGCAGTTGGCCCCCTATAAATATCCACGCTGGATTGAGTTTGCTGATGAACTGCCAAAGACAGCAACTGGAAAAATCCAGCGCTTTCGTTTGCGCGGTGGAACCGATAATTAATGGCTGATGCAATTAACAAATTTGAAATTGAGCATTTTGGTCAAGCGGGCAGAACGCCGATAGTCATGCTGCATGAGGGGCTTGGTTCCGTGGCCATGTGGAAGGACTTTCCGCAGAAACTGGCGGACGAAATGGAACGCCATATTATAGCATGGTCGCGGCAGGGTTATGGCAGTTCAGGCGATTTTGATTCTGATTATGGCGTCGATTTCATGCATCGGGAAGCAGATGTAGCAGACAGGTTGCTGAGTGAGTTGGGAATAGAGCGGGCGCATATTTTTGGGCATAGCGATGGGGCCAGTATCGCCCTTTTGCTTGCCGCTCGCTATCCAAATCGCGTGGCGACTCTAACACTTGAAGCACCGCATGTTTTTGTTGAGCAGATATGTCTGAATGCGATTCACGATCTTAAACAAGATGTGTGTGATAATGATATGATTGAGCGCATGGGCAAATATCATCGCGATGCAGGTGCTGTATTTCGACAATGGTCGAAAATTTGGACAGATCCCAGTTTTGAAAGATGGAATATAGAAGCGGAACTGTCCGACGTTGACCTACCAACCTTGTTAATTCAAGGCGAAGACGATGCATTTGGTAGTTTTGAACAACTGGATAGAGTGGCCACAATTATTCCTGATTCTCGGCAATTGCGTCTCCCGCAATGCGATCATAGTCCGCATCGTGATCAGCAGGATGAAGTATTGAAGGCCGTAGCAAGTTTTCTTAAGGATTGTGAACATGACTGACAATTACGACGTTTTGATTGTTGGCGCGGGGCATGGGGGTGCGCAAGCGGCTATCGCGCTGCGAGGCGCCGCTTTTAACGGGACGATTGCTATCATCGGAGCCGAACCCGAACTGCCCTATGAACGGCCGCCTTTGTCAAAGGAATATCTATCCGGTGACAAGCCATTTGAACGAATTCAAATCCGCCCGAAAAACTATTGGGACGAGAAAGAGATAGAGCTGGTTTTGGGCAAGCGAGTGGTTTCTGTCGCACCTGATGCTCATGAAGTTACATTCACCGACGGTACAAAATTGGGTTACGGCCAACTGGTTTGGGCAGCGGGCGGAGATCCGCGCAAGCTAAACTGCCGCGGCGGGGACCTTACCGGCTTGCATGCCGTTCGTAACCGAGCGGATGTTGATGCGATCATGGCCGTGCTGCCCGATGTTCAAAATATTGTCATTGTCGGCGGTGGTTACATCGGGCTGGAAGCTGCCGCCGTGCTTAGTAAATTTGGTAAAAAGATCACGCTGCTTGAAGCCCTGCCGAGGATATTAGCCCGTGTCGCAGGTGAAGAATTATCGAATTTTTTCGAAGCTGAACACAAAGAGCATGGCATAGATATACGCACAGATGCGTCGGTTGTGGCGCTCGAAGGGGACGAGTGTGTGAATGCGGTCACGCTCGAATCTGGAGAAATGCTCCCCGCTGATATGGTGATTGTTGGTATCGGTATCGTCCCTTGTGTCGAACCGCTGATTGCGGCGGGTGCAGATGGCGAAAATGGCGTAAATATTGACATAAATTGTCACACCAGCCTTCCTGATATATATGCGCTGGGTGATTGTGCTGCGCATATTAACGGCTTTGCCGGTGACGACAGAATTCGCCTGGAATCGGTTCAAAATGCCAATGATATGGCCAATATTGTCGCCCAAAATATCTGCGGAACCGAAGCCGAATATAAGGCAACGCCGTGGTTCTGGTCAAATCAATATGACCTGAAATTGCAAACCGTTGGCCTGTCCGCCGGGCATGACCAGGCCGTGTTGCGAGGCGATCCATCGGAGCGCAGCTTCTCTGTTGTTTACCTAAAGGATACAAAGATAGTGGCGCTTGATTGTGTGAATAATGTGCGCGACTATTCCCATGGTCGCCGCCTTGTCGAAATGGGGGTGAGCGTTGATGTGCAGGAAATCGCCGATGCCGGCCGCGCATTGAAACTATGGATTTCTGAGGCCCGTCCCACATAAAAATATCAACCGGAAGGATTAACGCATGAGCAAACATCCCCAAACCCCGCAGAATTTTGTCAAACATATTGCTATTGTCACCAGTGCTATCGCTGGAAAGCCCCTAGAGGATAGTTTGGAAGCAGAACTAAATTCGCAATTTCCTGTAGGTGGAGATTGGTTCACTGTCGCCACCTCGCTTTGTCACCAAGGCATTACCGAAGGCTGGCTTTGTGAGCGCGAGGCAGGCGGCATCAAATACGGCCGCCCGGTTCATGCCGGTGATGAAACCCATCGCTTTTCCGTCGATGTCGTTGAAATGGAAAGCCTTGCCGGGCCGCATCATACACATACTAATGGAGAAATCGACCTTATCATGCCGATTGACGAAACCGCCGAATTTGATGGCAAGGGCGCTGGTTGGATGGTGTATCCTCCTAAGACTTCTCACAGCCCCACGGTCAGCGGGGGTAAGGCTATTATTCTGTACTTATTGCCTGAAGGCGCGATCGATTTTACGGTTCAATAATATTTCGCGCCTGATCTATCAGGCCCGTAGGCGCACAAATCATGCCGGTCTGAATGTTCGAGTTCGGCTTGGACGATTGGTGGTGCTCACGTTAACAAAATGGTGGAAATTTTTATTCGCTTTTTCAACAATTTGTTTTCGGCATTGAATTGATAAAAATAGTTATGAACCAATCAAAGAATATCCTTGCAATAGTTGAGCGTCTTAAAAACGCTGAAGGGCCATTATTGCCTATATTGCATGATGTGCAGGCGGAATTTGGCCATATTAGCGAGGATGCGATCCGTGAGATTGCAGGTCTGCTTAACCTGACGCGCGCGGAAGTTTATGGCGTTGTCAGCTTTTATCATGATTTTCGCAAAGAGGCGGAAGATCGCCCTGCGCTGAAATTATGCCGCGCAGAGGCTTGCAAAGCGCGCGGTGTGGAACAGCTTGTTGGGGTCATGGAAACGGCAGCTGGGGATCGAGTGAAGATTGAGCCGGTTTATTGTCTGGGGCTTTGTTCAGTGGGCCCCGCAGCGATGGTGGGTGGCAAAGTTTATGCACGGCTGACCAAAGAAAAAGCGGCGAAATTGGTGGCGGAGCTATGATCGACAAAAATAGCGTCATTTGCATTTCCGACGATGCCGCCGCCCTTGCCTGTGGGGCGGATGATGTCGCCGCCGCCTTTGAGAAAGCTGGATTTGCCGTCAAGCGCGTGTCTAGCTGGGGCATGCAATGGCTGGAGCCTATGGTTGATACCGGCGGCATTGGCTATGGCCCGGTGGCGGCGGATGATGTTGCGGAGATTATTGCGGGCAAGGCGGATAGATTATATATTGGCCCGATTGAGGAGCATCCCTTTATCGCCCGGCAACAAAGGCTCACCTTTGCGCGGGCAGGCAAAACGCGGCCCCTGTCACTTTCCGATTATGAAGCCAGCGGAGGCTGGGCTGGACTGATCAAAGCCAAGCAAATCGGGCCGGATGCTATTATCGAAATGTTGATCGACAGCGGTCTGCGTGGGCGCGGCGGGGCGGGATTTCCCGCAGGCATAAAATGGCGTACCGTGGCGGGGGGCGATGGACCTCAGAAATATATTGTTTGCAATGCGGATGAAGGCGATAGCGCGACCTTTGCCGATCGCATGGTGATGGAAGGCGATCCGTTTATGCTGATCGAGGGCATGGCGATTGCGGGCCATGCCGTTGGCGCGGATAAGGGTTTTGTCTATCTGCGCAGTGAATATCCGCACGCTATTGTCAAAATGAATGCTGCGATAAAGGCTTGTGCGCATTTGATAGCGCCCTTTGTAATGGAAGTGCGCGTGGGGGCAGGGGCTTATGTATGCGGGGAAGAAACCAGCCTGCTGAACAGTCTGGAGGGCAAGCGTGGAGAGGTGCGTGCCAAGCCGCCTTTGCCCGCCCTCGAAGGATTATTTGGCAAGCCCACTGTGGTGAATAATGTGCTGACCTTGGCCGCTGTGCCGTGGATTATGACGCAAGGCGGCGCGGCCTATGCTGCCTATGGCATGGGCCGTTCCAAAGGGACAATGCCGGTGCAACTGGCCGGAAATATAAAAAATGGCGGCCTGTTTGAAATTGCCTTTGGCATGACATTAGGCGAGCTGGTGAATGATATTGGCGGCGGAACAGCATCGGGCAGGCCGGTAAAGGCGGTGCAAGTGGGCGGGCCATTGGGCGCTTATATTGCGCCGGATCAATTTGATCTGCCCTTTGATTATGAGGCTTTTACAGAGGCCAATGCGCTGATCGGTCATGCGGGCATTACTGTGTTTGATGATAGTGCAGACATGGCGGCGATGGCGCGCTTTGCGATGGAATTTTGTGCAGTGGAAAGCTGCGGCAAATGCACGCCCTGCCGCCTGGGCAGCACGCGCGGCATGGAGACGTTGGACCGGATAATAGCGGGCGAAAATATCGCTGAGAATATTGAGCTGATCCGCGATTTGTCAGAGATGATGAAATATGGCTCACTCTGCGCCTTGGGCGGATTTACGCCCTATCCGGTGATGAGTGCGATCAATCACTGGCCCGAAGAATTCGGAATGCCAAAGCCATGAGCCAAGGCTACCACAATATATCGCTGCGGCGTATCGCGCTAAATGGCGGCGGCGATGCAAAGCTTGACCGCGCCCTTGCTTTGGAAGTGCCCATTGCGCTGGATTATTGCGGCTTAGGCTATGCGGTGATGATGGCGACGCCGACTGATTTAGAAGAATTTGCCATTGGCCATGCGGTCGCCGAAGGGCTGGTGAGTAGTGCAGACCAAGTGAGCCAAGTGGATGTGGCAAAGCTGGATGGCGGCTATATTGTCCGGGCGACATTGCCGGAGGAAGCGCGTGAGGCGATTTTTGCCCGCGCCCGCACGCGGGTTTCTGACAGCAGCTGCGGCCTATGCGGGGTGGAGAGCATTGAAGAGGCGCTGCGATCCTTGCCGCAAGTGACCGCGTCAATTATGACAAAGCGCGAGGCGATTGCCAAAGCCTTGGCGGCATTGCCCGAAAAGCAATATTTGAACCAAGAGACAGGCGCGGCCCACAGCGCGGCATTTTGTTGTGCTGATGGTGAAGTCATCTGCCTACGCGAAGATGTCGGGCGGCATAATGCGCTCGACAAGCTAATTGGCGCAATGGCTGTTGCAGGACGCAGCATGGGCGACGGGTTTATACTGCTGAGCGCCCGTTGCAGTTTTGAACTGGTGGAAAAAACGGTGCGCTCTGGCGGGGCAATGTTGGTGACAATATCTGCGCCGACCAGCCTTGCGGCGCAGCGGGCAAAGGCCGCGGGGCTAACCTTATGTGCCTTGGCTCGCAGCGACAGCATGTTGCTTGTCCATGATCCAAAGGGCTTGTTTGCATGAGCATTTTGGGCGTCATATTGGCAGGCGGAAAATCCAGCCGTTTTGGCAGTGACAAGGCCGAGGCGCTTTATTTGGGCCAGCCCTTAATTGCCCATGTGGCGGCGGCTATTTCAGGCCAAGTCGATGCAATGGCTGTGGCAGGGCGGGCATATGGTGATTGGCCAGCAATTACTGATCGTCCAGCGCCCAATATGGGGCCGCTGACCGGTCTGGCGGGCGCGCTTAATTTTGCGGCCAATGCGGGGCATGAATATGTGCTTAGTGTCGGCGTGGATAATATCGGCCTGCCGGAAAATCTGGCGGCGATTTTGTCCCCTGCGCCCGGCTATATAAAGTCACAGCCGATTATCGGGCTTTGGCCGGTGAGTGTGCTTGAGGCGTTGGATAAATTATTGGCGAGCCAAGAACGCCACAGCATGTTAAATTATATTTCCAAGATCGGCGCGCGCGCGGTGGAGCTGGACACTCCGCCCGCCAATATAAACAGCGCTGCCGATCTTTCCGAGTGGGAGAAAAAACAATGACTTATGAACCACAAAAGGATTTTGGCACGCCGCCCTCGAACAGCGAAAAAATGGTGATATTGACCATTGATGGCCGCGAAGTGAGCGTGCCCGAAGGCAGCAGCATCATGCGCGCAGCAGCGGAGCAGGGCACGGATATTCCCAAGCTATGCGCGACAGATAGCCTTGAAAGCTTTGGTTCCTGCCGCCTTTGTCTGGTGGAAATTGACGGACGGCGCGGCACACCGGCCAGCTGCACCACGCCCGCGGAGGAAGGCATGACCGTTAAAACGCAAACGCCCATGCTGCAAAAATTACGCAAAGGCGTGATGGAGCTTTATATTAGCGATCATCCGCTAGATTGCCTGACCTGCGCGGCCAATGGCGATTGCGAACTTCAGGATCAGGCAGGCGCCGTTGGTCTGCGCAATGTGCGCTATGGGGCGGACGCGACGCATATGGGGCAGGAGAAAGACACGTCCAACCCCTATTTTGATTATGACCCCAGCAAATGCATTGCTTGCTCGCGCTGTGTCCGCGCGTGCGATGAAGTGCAGGGCACATTGGCGCTGACCATGGAAGGGCGCGGCTTTGATTCCAAAATCTCGGCAGGGCTGGCCAGCGATGATTTTCTCAGCAGCGAATGTGTTTCCTGCGGCGCTTGTGTGCAGGCCTGTCCGACCGAAACATTGATTGAGAAAAATGTCGTTGAAATCGGCACGCCCGAACGCAGCGTCATCACCACTTGCGCCTATTGCGGCGTGGGCTGCACTTTCCGCGCCGAAATGCGCGGGGAGCAGCTGGTGCGCATGGTTCCGTGGAAGGAAGGAAAGGCCAATCACGGACATAGCTGTGTCAAAGGCCGTTTTGCATGGGGCTATGCGCAGCATCAGGAGCGAATAACAAAGCCGATGATCCGCGCCTCTATCGACGAACCGTGGAAAGAGGTGGAATGGGGCGAAGCCTTTGCCTATGCGGCGTCCGAGTTGAAGCGGATTAGCGAAAAATATGGCAAAAATGCTCTAGGCGGCATCACCTCCAGCCGTTGCACCAATGAAGAAACATTTCTTGTGCAAAAGCTTATCCGTGCAGGCTTTGGCAATAATAATGTCGATACATGCGCGCGGGTTTGCCATTCGCCGACAGGCTTTGGATTGAAAAACACTTTCGGCACGAGCGCAGGCACGCAAGATTTTGATAGCGTGGATGACAGCGATGTCATTTTGGTTATTGGCGCAAATCCCACAGATGCCCATCCAGTATTTGCCTCGCGGATGAAACGCCGTTTAAGGGCGGGCGCGAAGCTTATAGTTATCGATCCGCGCAAAACCGATCTTGTCCGTTCACCGCATATTGAGGCAGACCATCATTTGCCGCTGCGCCCCGGCACAAATGTCGCGGTGCTGACTGCCATGGCGCATGTGATTGTCACCGAAGGATTGGCGGATGAGGATTTTATCCGCGAGCGGTGCGACTGGGATGAATATAGCCATTGGGCCGAATTTGTATCGGACAAGCGCAATGCACCCGAAACACTCGAGCCAGTCACTATGATTGCGGCGGATGAATTGCGCGCGGCGGCGCGGCTATTTGCCAGCGGCGGCAATGGCGCCATTTATTATGGACTGGGCGTGACCGAACATAGCCAGGGCAGCTCGACCGTAATGGCAATTGCCAACCTCGCCATGGCGACGGGCAATGTCGGGCGGCGCGGCGTGGGCGTAAACCCGCTTCGTGGCCAAAATAATGTGCAGGGCGCATGTGATATGGGCAGCTTTCCGCATGAGCTTTCCGGCTATCGCCATATTAGCGATGGTGACGCAAGGGCGCTGTTTGAGGATGATTGGGCCGTGACGCTCGATCCTGAACCTGGCCTGCGTATTCCCAATATGCTCGACGCTGCTGTCGATGGCACGTTTAAGGCGCTTTATGTGCAGGGGGAGGATATTTTGCAATCCGATCCCAATACCAAACATGTGTCAGCAGGTTTGGCAGCGATGGAATGTGTGATTGTCCATGATCTTTTCCTGAATGAAACCGCCAATTATGCGCATATATTCCTGCCCGGTTCGACCTTCCTTGAAAAAGACGGCACTTTCACCAATGCCGAGCGGCGGATACAGATGGTGCGCAAGGTGATGACGCCGATAAATGGCATGGAAGATTGGCAGGTCACGCAGCAGCTGGCGCGGGCCATGGGGCTGGATTGGGATTATAGCCATCCATCTGAAATAATGGACGAGATTTCGCGGCTTACCCCCAGCTTTGCCGGTGTCAGCTTTGATAAGCTGGATGAGGAAGGCTCTTTGCAATGGCCTGTTAATGATGCTGCGCCAGATGGTTCGCCGATCATGCATGTGGATGGCTTTGTGCGCGGCAAGGGCAAATTTATCGTCACTGATTATGTGCCGACGGATGAAAAAACCGGCCCGCGCTTTCCCCTGTTGCTAACCACGGGGCGGATACTCAGCCACTATAATGTCGGCGCACAAACGCGGCGGACGGAAAATGTCGCATGGCATCCTGAAGATTTGCTGGAAATCCACCCCGCCGATGCCGAAGATCGCGGCCTGAAATCCGGTGATTGGGTAAAGCTGAACAGTCGCAGCGGAGAGACGACATTGCGCGCGGAAATAACCGATCGTGTTGCGCCCGGCGTGGTTTACACGACATTTCACCATCCCGCGACACAGGCCAATGTTGTTACCACCGAATTTAGCGATTGGGCCACCAATTGCCCCGAATATAAGGTGACGGCTGTGCAAATCAGCGCCTCCAACGGGCCGAGCGATTGGCAGGAAGAATATGAAGCCCTGTCAGAACAATCGCGGCGCATCGCAAGCGAAATAGAGGCAGCTGAATGAGCGATACGACAGAAACATTGGTCCGCATGGCCAATCAGATTGCCGATAATTTAATGCAGGAAAGCGACCCAGCCGCCGCGACGGCGCAGCATATCAAACTATATTGGGATCCGAGGATGAAAGCCAAAATATTGGCTGCACAGGCAGATGGGTTGAACGATTTTGCGTTGAAGGCTGTCAAAATCTTGAATATGCAGTGATATCAAAAAGGATCTACCTGATATTATCGCCGCTGGTTCTTCCTCGAATATTGAAAGAGCAAGCGATAACTGAGAAAATACTCCGACAAAGGTCGGAGCGAACAAAAAGCCAAGTTGCAGTGCAATGTCGTTCAACCCTGCATTTGAATGGAGCAACATATCGGCGGCTTTCGAAAGCCGCCGGCGGTTTAAGATACGCATCGACGATTCGAAAAGCTGCGCCTGAATCGCAGAGAATATACGACGCGGTTCAATCCTACGTCGCGCGAAAGCTAGGCGACACTCCATTGTTTGTTAGGGTCTACTAAAAAGGCAGTCATAGCCCGCAACAAATATTCATCATGGCGGATACTGGATGAAGCATTTTCATCTTTGCTATAGGCGACCGATAGGGTGGCAATATAGATGTTCCGGTGGTCAGCTCGATTTTGTTCGAGGTGCGACCGCTTCCAGGGCGGGAAATCAATCGTTGCATGTCAGTCCACTGCCTGTGGTGTTATAGTTTCGCGGATAGTGGATGATCTGCAAAGGGGCAGGGCTACAGATTTCCACTGTACAGTTCCCAAAAACGTATCACGGCATGGTTGAATTCGTCGAGCTTCCCTATGGAAAGCGCCAATATACGAGATTCACAAGGAGTTGTTTCAGACTGATTGAATATAATATGAAAAGCATTTTTCCAGCTCCTTATGGCAACGCAGAGATTGTGTCTCCTTCCCTTGGAGATCGATGACCGGAAATCCTTCGAGGCAATCTAGTGGCCGCTTTTTTTTGGATGAATCAGTCATTGCGTTTGGTGGTTCTTAGAGCTCGCTTACCCATCCTACTGTTGCTATTAAACTAAAGCCGTTCAACCGAATCCAAAGCGAACTCTTGCACTCGACCTTTCGATTGAGTTGGCATCAACGCGCGTCAAATTATCCATTCGCAAATTTTCGTACTATAGTGACCGCAGATGGGCAGAGGATTCAAAAGCGAATTCAATCTGTCGCTCATCGATAACGGTGAAATTTGTTGGATTCGAACCGGTGACCAACTGTTAACAAATCGAACTTCATGCTTACAAATTTGTTTTCGAAAACTCACTGATTTGGCCCTCCCTTAAGATCGCGCGCGACTCCCATTGCCTTCGTCCTGCGTAGTGCTTGAGAACAAAAATAGAAAATCTGCACTTACATTGCACTTACAGCAATGATATAGAATTTCAGCAATTTGAAAAATGGCTGAAAATTGGTCGGGACGAGAGGATTCGAACCTCCGACCCCCACACCCCCAGTGTGATGCGCTACCAGGCTGCGCTACGTCCCGACCGAGGCTGCGCATATATGGAGGTCGGCGGAGCTTGGCAAGTCGTTTGCTTGCCGATTGCCACCTTTCCGGAATACGGATTTCGTTGCGCCCTGGCCGAGCGCGTGATAGGCGCGCGCATCATCCAGGTTGGCCGCTTGGGGGCTTGAAATACAGGCCTGGGCACCACACATCAAAATTTGCAATTATCGGGACGAATTCATGACAACTATTTCCATTTTATCCGCAGCAGCTGGCTCCGGCGGCGCCGGCGGCTTTCTAATTTCGATCATGCCACTGGTGCTGATCTTCGCCGTATTCTACTTTCTGCTCATCCGTCCGCAGCAAAAGAAGATGAAAGAACATCAGGCGAAGGTCGGATCGGTGAAGAAGAATGACGAGGTCGTCACCGGGGGTGGACTGGTCGGCAAAGCGGTCAAGGTCGACGATGAATATGTCGAGATCGAAATTGCCAACGGCGTCCGCGTGAAGGCCATCAAGGCGACGCTGTCGGATGTCATGCCACGTGGCGGGGCCAAACCAGCGAACGACTGAACGCGGTGATATAGAAAGTTAAATTCGATGCTCGATTTCCCGCGCTGGAAAGTCATTTCCATTTCCCTGCTACTGGCCTTTGGCGTGCTGATGTCCTTGCCCAGCCTGCTGGGTGCGAGCGGCCAGAAATACTGGCCGGGCTTTTTGCCGAATGAAACCATCAATCTTGGTCTCGATCTCCAGGGCGGCAGCCATATCCTGCTTGAGGCAGATCCGGCCGATGTGGCCAGCGCCCGTCTCGAGACGATGGAAGAATCGGTGCGGGCGGAAATGCGGCGGGCCACGCCGCGCATTGGCATCGGCGATATTTCCCGCAAGAATGGCGTATTGAGCTTCCTGGTGCGCGACAGCACCCAGGTCGATGCGGCGCGCGACGCGATTGTGCCTCTGACCAGCGGGGCCGGACTGACCGGCCAGCGTGACTGGAATATCGAAGTGCGCGATGATACGCGTTTTGTGTTGACGCCGACCGCAGCCGGTCTGGAAAACGCTGTCGAGAATGCCATGGAAACGGCAACCGACGTGATCCGCCGCCGGATCGATGAAATGGGCACGCGCGAACCAACGATTATCCGTCAGGGCGATAACCGGATCGTTGTGCAGGTCCCCGGTCTCGATGACCCCGAAGCGCTGAAAGCGTTGCTTGGCCAGACCGCAAAACTGGAATTCAAGCTGGTCGACTATGAAGCCGACCCCAATATGGTCGCGGCGGGCCGGGCGCCGGTCGGCAGCCAGATTTTTCCCTATCCCGACAATCCGACAGGATTGCCGAATCTCGCGGTCAAACGGCTCGGCGGGATCAGCGGCGACAAGCTTACCGATGCCGGGCAGAGCTTTGACCAGCAAACCAACGCTCCGGTGGTTAACATCACCTTTGATACAGAAGGCGGTTCAAAATTTGCCCGTCTGACCCAGAATAATGTCGGCCGGCCTTTCGCCATCATCCTTGATGGCCAGATCCTGTCCGCACCCAATATCAACGAGCCGATCCTCGGTGGTTCCGCTCAGATTTCCGGTAATTTCACAGTCGAAAGCGCCAACCAGCTGGCGATCGCCTTGCGCTCCGGCGCCTTGCCGGTGGATCTCAAGATCGTCGAGGAGCGTACCGTCGGTCCCGATCTCGGCAAGGATTCAATCGACAAGGGTACAATCGCGGCGATCATCGCAACGGTGGCCGTACTGACCTTCATGGTTGTGACTTACGGTCGGTTCGGCATGTATGCCAATATCGCGCTGGCCCTGAACCTGTTCATCATCGTCGGGGTTATGGCGATGTTCAATGCCACATTGACGCTGCCGGGTATTGCGGGCTTTGTTCTGACCGTCGGTTCCGCCGTTGATGCCAATGTGCTGATCAACGAACGAATACGGGAAGAGCGACGACGGGGACGACGGGTGATCCAAGCCATCGAAGTGGGCTATAAGGAAGCTTCGCGGGCGATCATGGATGCCAATGTCACCAATATCATCGCCGGTGTCTTGCTGTTCATGTTCGGTTCCGGGCCGGTCAAGGGATTTGCCGTGGTGCTGATGATCGGTATCGCTTCATCCGTATTCACTGCGGTGGTCGTAACCCGTATGTTTGTGGCGCTCTGGGTCCGACGTGCCCGTCCGCAGGAGTTGGTGATATGAGACTTTTGAAACTTGTCCCGGATGACACCAATATCGGCTTCCTGAAATGGCGCAATATTGCCATGGCGTTCAGCATCTTGACGATCATCGCGTCAATCGGGCTGGTCGCGGCCAAGGGCTTGAACTTTGGCGTCGACTTCATCGGCGGCCAGATGATCCAGGCAACCTTTACCGAATCCGAAACGGCGCCGATTCCCGATTTGCGCGACCGCATCGGCGCGCTTGGCTATGGCGAAGCGACGATCCAGCGATTTGGTGATGCCAATGAAGTGTCGATCCGGATGCGGCTGCCAGCCGAGGCAGAATCGCGGCCTGAGGCGGCCAGCGAAATGACCGAAAACATTGTTTCGACGATAAATGCCGAATATCCCGATGTCCGCATCGACGGCGTGGAATCGGTGTCCGGCAAGGTCTCGTCGGAACTGTTCGAAACCGGTGCCTATTCCTTGCTGTTCGCGATGATCGCGATATCCATCTATATCTGGATACGCTTCGAGTGGCAATTTGGTGTCGGTGCCCTGTTCGCTCTGGTCCATGACGTTGCTCTGACTTTCGGCCTGTTCGCGCTGACCCAGATGGAGTTTAATCTCAATATCGTCGCCGCATTGCTGACAATCATCGGCTACTCGCTCAACGATACGATTGTCGTATTTGACCGGATCCGTGAAAATCTGAAGAAATATCGCAAGATGGACATCATCGCCTTGCTCGATCTCTCGGTCAACGAGACCCTGGCCCGGACGGTGATGACCAGTCTGACCATGCTGATCGCGCTCGGCGCCCTGATCCTTTGGGGTCCGGACGTGATTTTCGGCTTCTCGGTGGCAATGTTCTTCGGCGTATTTGTCGGCACCTACAGCTCGGTCTATATGGCTGCACCGATCCTGATCTGGCTCAAGGTCGGTCCGGACACCTTTGTGCCGGCTGAGTCAGCCAATGAACAAGCCGAAAAACTGGGTGGCCCGGAGCAGATTGGCTGACCCTTGGTAGAACTGCGCAAGGATGTCGAATTTACCGGTCCGGTTGTCACCGGCTTCACGCCGCACGGCTACAAGATCGGTGACCGGCGCTTCGAACAGGGTTTGCTGATTTCGCCGGAACAGGCCCTCGACTGGACAGCTTCCGGCGTCGACCGACTGGATTTGGTGGCAATATTGTCCAGGCTGAACCTGTCTCCGCCGCCGGAATTTCTGCTGTTGGGCAGTGGTCTGTCGATGCAGCAACCGCCTGCCTCCTTTCGGCGGGAAGTGGAGGCGGCCGGCATGGGCCTCGAGGTCATGGACAGCCGCGCTGCGGCGCGGACATGGGGTGTGTTGCGGGCCGAAGAACGCTGGATTGTCGGCGCATTTCTGCCGCTGGCCTAGCGGTTTCCGGCGGCCTGCCGCAAGATGGCCAGCATCTGGTCGCCATTGCTCTTCCAGCTGAACTGGCTCACCGATGATCGTACGCGGTCCTGGCTCGGCGGGTCGGCGAGAATGGCACGGGCAGCTTCGACAATCGCCTCGACCGACTGTGCAACGATCCGGCCGGCATCGGGACCGGTCACCAGTTCCCGCGCGCCCCCGGCCTCGCTGATGATCACCGGCGTGCCGCACGCGAGGGCCTCGACCCAGGCATTGGCAAGCCCTTCGGACTTCGACACCAGAATGGCAATATCGGCAGCCGCCGTCAGTTGTGCCAGCTCGTCATGGGACACGCTGCCGAGAAAACATATACGGTCGGCAACGCCGAGCTCGCTGGCCAGCGCCCGGTAATGTGGCTCCGCTTCTCCCTTGCCGGCGAGCATCACGGTAGCGTCCGGAAAGCTTGTCAGGGCGCGAATAACCAGATCCTGGTTCTTGCGCGGGATCAGCGCACCGGTGGTGATAAAGAGCGGGCCCTCGACACCCAGCGCCCGCTTTGCGGGGACCCGGTCGACCGGGACAAACCTGTTTTGGTCCAGCCCTGTATAATGGACGGAAATCTTGCTGCCATCCATCCCGAGAGCGATCATGTCCTGCTTCAGCGCTGCGGATACCGCCAGCAAGGCGCTGGCTTTGTCCGCTGCCTCCAAGATCTGGCGTCGGCATTTCGGATCGCCGCCCCAGTGATGGATATCCGCGCCCCGGGCCTTGATCGTAAAGGGAATATCAAGTGCAGTCGCCAGCCGCATCGCCGCCGGTCCGTCCGGATAGAAAAACTCGGCATCCATGATATCAAACGGTGTCTGTTGATGCAGCCTCTTCACCAAGGGTCGCAACGCATCCGCTATGCGACGCGGATTGCCAGCGCCGCCGATCCTGGGAATTAGCCGGAACCGGGGACGATAGACGTCAAGACCATGCCATGTCTCATGCCCGGGCAACGCGTGCAAAGGCTGATATTGCTTGTGTCGGCGTAGAGGCCAAGGCGGCATCCCGACAGGATTGATCACCGTTACACTGGTGTCCGGGCGGCTTGCCAGTTCGGCGGTTTGCCGCTCGACAAATATCCCGAAATTGGGGGCCGAAACATTGGGGAACAATGTCGAGAGCGTCAGGATGTTGAGCGGGCGGGTCATCAAGGGGCTCCTATCACCACGACCCTAAAGCTCCCTTACCAGACGGACTGCAACACCGATCCATTCGGGATCGCTGACAATCTGCTGCCGCGCGCCACTGCCCAGTGGCAGGATCTGCAGGCGATTGTTCTCGCGTCCGATCAGCCGACCGAACAGGAAGCGTCCGGCGGGGCGGGGGACAAGCACATCTCGATTGAGCGCGCCGGCAAATTGCTCGGGTGTTCGACGCGACAGCCAGACATCGTCCCCTGTGCGATAGTCGCCGATGCTGCTTTTGACCCGCAGTGCCACCATCGCCGGTTCAAAAGGAGGCTGATAGATATTTTCGGTCTTCTCCAGAGCGTGTGCCCCCTTGTGGTCGAGGATTGCGGCGACGGGCAATATTTCCTGATCGGGCAGGGAAAGCAGGGCTGCGCTGTCCACGCCCAGCGCATCGGCGATCCGGTTCAGCCAGTCGAGCGACAAGGTCCGGGTGCCGGTTTCCAGCCGCCCGATGGTCTGCGCCGTGGTTGGCGGCTCGCACCGCTTGGCGACATCCTCCAGCGTCATTCCTCTGGCCTTGCGAACCTCTCTGATGCGACTGATCATCTTCATTCTCCAAACCTATATGGTTTTATCCTTTCCTACAATATCATCCAAATGGCAAGTGTGTAGCGATGCTTATATGGAGACAATATGACTAAAGGCATAACCAAAAGGGATAATTCATGCTCGGATCCCCGGTTGCTGGCAGAAAGGGCGCTGCCGCAGGACGGAGAAGAACGGAATGACCGCCAACGGAAGACCATGCGCATACGAAGCGTCACGGTCAATCTGTCGGAATCGCCTCTGGGCTGGCTTCACGCACGCGGGTATCTGTCCGACCGGCAATTTGACGCAGGCGAAAAACTGCGTTTCGACTGGGAAAGGGCCCATCTGGCGCCGCGGATTACGATGCGATGGGATGCCGCTCCGGTCACGCAAGGCAAGCGCATAGCGCCAGCGGCACTCAACGAAACCGAAAAGCAGTTTGCGGCAAAGCAGCGCTTTACCGATGCCATTGACCATCTTGGAAGCGACCTGTCGGATATCGCCTGGCGAATTATCTGCGGTGGGGAGGGGGTTCCGGTCGCGGAAAAAAATCTGGGCTGGCCAGCGCGCTCGGGAAAGCTGGTACTGAAAATAGCGCTGGACCGTTTGGCTGATTTCTATCGCTTGCCGGGCTGATCAGGCGTTGTCGAGCCGTTCAACTTCTTCCGCCAGCTCCAGCCAGCGCATTTCAGCCGCATCCTTTTCGTCGATCAGCGCGCCATTTTCTTTGGTCAAGGCATCGAACCGCTCAAAATCCCGAGTATAGAGATTGGGATCGGCCAATGCTTGCTCGATTTCTCCCATACGCCTGTCGATCGCTTCGATCCTCTCCGGCAAAAGATCATAATCCCGCTGGTCCTTGTAGGTCAGCTTCTTGCTGGGACTACTCGGGCGGGAGGGCGCCTGGCCCGCAGCGGAGCTTGATTTCGGCGATGGTTTCGCTGCCGGTTTCCGGTCGGCTTCAACCTGCTTGCGCTTGGCCTCCCATTCGGCATAGCCGCCGGCGATGACATCGACCTTGCCGCTGCCATCCAGTCCCAGGGTAATGGTGACGGTGCGATCCAGAAAGTCACGGTCATGACTCACCAGCAGGACGGTGCCTTCATAATCGGCGATAACTTCCTGGAGTAGATCGAGCGTTTCGAGATCGAGATCGTTGGTCGGCTCGTCGAGCACCAGGAGGTTCGACATACGGGCAAATTCGCGGGCAAGCAAAAGCCGCGATTGTTCGCCACCCGACAATGTTCCCACCTTGGCGTCAATCAGCGTGGGCGCGAAAAGAAATTCCTTGAGATAGCCCTGCACATGCTTTTTTGTGCCGCGCACATCGATCCAGTCGCTGCCATCCGCAAGCACGTCGCGGACCCGTTTGTCGGGTTTCAGCAAGCTGCGCTGCTGATCGATGAAGACACCGTTCAGGGTCTTGGCGAGGGCTACGCTGCCGGTGTCCGGCTCCAGTTCCCCGGTCAGCATTTTCAGCAGGGTGGTCTTGCCCGCGCCATTGGCGCCGACGATCCCGATCCGGTCGCCTCGCTGGATACGGAGAGAAAAATTCCGGATGATGACGCGCTCGCTGTCACCCTGGCCAAATGTCTTGGAAATATCAGTAGCCGTTATCACCGATTTGGTTCGGCTGTCATCGCTTTCCGCCTGCAGCTTGGCGGCGCCGGCCGGACCGATCATGGCCGCGCGCTGGGCACGCATTTCCCACAGTTTCTCAAGCCGGCCCTGGTTGCGTTTGCGCCGGGCGGTAACACCGCGCTCAAGCCAGTGCGCCTCGAGCTTCAATCTGGCGTCGAGTCGTTCTGCCGATCGGGCCTCATCGGCATAGATTTTCTCCATCCAGGCCTCATAGCCCCCAAAACCGACTTCGAGCCGACGAAGCGCTCCGCGGTCGAGCCACAATGTCTGTTTTGTTAACCGGGTGAGAAAAGTACGGTCATGCGAAATGGTGATAAACGCGCCCTTGTAGCGACCGAGCCATTCTTCCAGCCAGTCGATTGCAGCCAGATCGAGATGGTTGGTCGGCTCGTCGAGCAACAGCAGGTCCGGCTCCGAAGCCAGCGCCCGGCACAGCGCGGCACGGCGTTTCTCGCCGCCGCTGGCTTTGTCTGCGCGGGTTGAAAGATCTGTTCCCAGCTGATCGGCTATCGCATCGACCTCGTGCAAGGCCGGTCCTGCTGCCCCCGACACGGCGAAGTCCCGCAAAGTTTCAAACGGCGTGAAATCCGGCTCTTGTTCGAGCATCACGATATTGGTGCCCGGCTGGATAACCCTTTTGCCCTTGTCCGCCTCTATTTCGTCGGTAATCAGCCGCAGCAGCGTGGTCTTGCCTGTACCGTTGCGCCCGATCAACGCCAGCTTGTCGCGCGGACCGACATGCAGATCAAGGTCCTGAAACAGCCATCCTTCGCCCTGGTGGAGCGAGAGATTCTCGTAAGAAAAAATGGGGGGCAGTGACATGGTTCCCGCGCGTTAGGGGCAAGCGCGCTCCGGCTCAAGTCTTCTCTTTTCGACAAAGGCCATTGACCTGCCGTGCCATATCGGATTGTTAGGCCTGAAATTGATAAATTTGGTGATGGGAACGGGATTTGCGCATCGTATATCTAAACGGCGATTATGTTCCGAAGGCAGCCGCCAAAGTCTCCGTATTTGACCGCGGCCTGCTATTTTCCGATGCCGTCTATGAAGTGATTTCGGTCATCGATGGCCGGTTGATCGACATGGAGCGCCACGTGACCCGCCTCGAACGGTCGCTCGGCGAGCTCTCCATCAACGCCTTTGCCGACTGGTCGACCGTGGCGCAGAAACTGGTGACGGACAACGGCTTGCAGGAGGGACTCGTCTATTTGCAAGTGTCGCGCGGAGTGATGGATGAGCGGGACTATCGCTGGCCTGCACCGGATACGTCCCCGACCATATTTGCCTTTGCCCAGGAGCGGGTGCTGATCGAAAATCCCATGGCCGGTCGCGGCATGCGGATCATCACCCGGCCAGACCTGCGCTGGCAGCGATGCGATATCAAGACGACTCAGCTGCTCTACGCGTCGCTGATGAAAATGGAGGCGGAGGCCGCCGGAGTCGATGACGTATGGATGACAAGTGGTGATCTGGTCACCGAAGGAACCTCGCAAAATGCGCATATCATCAGCCGCGAGAGTGTTCTGATTTCGCATCAGCTTGACCGGTCCATTCTGCCCGGTGTGACCCGTATCGGGATGCTGGAGCAGGCAAAATCCATGGGGCTTTCGGTCGAGGAACGTGCGTTTTCGATCGAAGAAGCGAAAGATGCAGCAGAGGCATTCATTTCATCGTCGACCTTGCTTATCATGCCGGTGGTCGAGATTGATGGCCACAAAATAGGCGACGGCCGGCCCGGTGAGCGGACCGCCAGAATCCGTCAGAACTATTTAGCTGCTGTTCAGAGTGACCATTCTACAAAGACTTAAATCAATGGAGAATGTTATGAGACTTTCAATTTTGCTGGCCGGAGCGGCCCTGACCCTGACCCCCGCAAGTTTCGCGCAGGCCGCGAATGTCCAGATTACAGCGCAGAATCCTGTTATCGAGCTCAGCGTCTCGGAGCAGGTGGACAGTGCTCCTGATACAGCAAGCTTCAGCACCGGCGTGGAAACCAGGGCCAAGACCGCGACGGAGGCGCTGCGCCAGAATTCGGTGCAGGCGCGTGCCGTGATCGACCGGCTGAAATCGCTGGGGATTGCCAAAAAAGATATCCAGACCACCGGAATCAACCTGCGCGCCGACTATGAATATGACCAGCCGACCCGCCAGAGCCGGTTTGTCGGCTATGTTGTTTCCAATCAGGTATCAGCCACGGTACATGACATATCCAGGCTTGGCGAAATTCTCGACGCGATCGTCAGCAGCGGAGCAACCAATTTGAATGGTCCTACTTTCTCGATCGACGACGACAGCAAGATGAAGGAAGTGGCGCGGGAGCGGGCGCTGGCCAATGCCAAGGCCCGGGCCATGAGCTATGCGCGTTCGGAAGGCTATACCGGCGTCCGCGTGCTCTCGATCAACGAAGGTATTTCGAACCAGTCCTATGCGCCGGCGATGCGGATGAAAAACGAGGTCGCGGCCTCCGCTCCGCCGCCGGTCGAGCCCGGACAGGTCGGGACGATGGTTTCGCTGAGCGTCACCTATGAAATGACTCGCTAAGCCGGTGGTCTGTAGCCTGAACCCGTTATTCACCTGATGTTAAAACCGCCGAGCCTAGAAGGGGCCCTATGTTGAAGACTTTCATCTTTGTGCCCTTTCTGGCGCTTGGTCTGGTGGCGATTGCACCGCAATCGTCTTTGGCTGCGGATCGTCGCGGGGAACAGAACGAAGCCCGCGCGCAGATGATGGCGGGCAAGGTGAAGTCGATTCGCTCGATCGAGGACCGGATTTTGCCAAGAATGGCGGGAAGCGAATATATTGGTCCGGAATTTGATCCCGGTGCCCAGGTTTACCGGTTGAAATTTATTCGTGACGGGCGGGTTATATTCGTTGATGTCGATGGACGAACCGGAAATATTCTGCGCCAGAGCCGCTGAACGAGAGCCGCTGCTTCCAGATTTTCCAAATCCCGCATTTTCCAAATCCCGCATTTTCTAAATCATTGTGCGTTTTCACTGTGGTGATATAGGCTAGACCATATGAAAAGCACTAATTCGGAGGACAAGCATGCGCGTCTTGATTGTTGAAGACGAACCCACGCTGGGACAGCAGCTCAAATCGACACTGGAAGCCAATGGCTATGCCATCGATCTGTCGACGGACGGCGAGGACGGCCATTTCATGGGTTCGACCGAGGACTATGACGCGGTGATCCTGGACCTTGGTCTGCCGGAAATTGACGGCCTGACGGTGCTGGATCGATGGCGCAAGGAAGAGCGTAATTTCCCAGTTCTGGTGCTGACCGCACGTGACAGCTGGTCGGACAAGGTCGCCGGACTCGATGCCGGTGCCGACGACTATCTCGCCAAACCGTTCCAGACCGAGGAACTGATCGCGCGGTTGCGGGCCCTTATCCGGCGCGCATCGGGCAACGCCTCGTCCGAGCTTACCGCAGGCAATGTGCGTCTGGATACGCGCTCGGGCAAGGTGACGCTCGATGGCAGCCCGGTGAAGCTGACCGCTCAGGAATATAAGCTGCTTTCCTATCTGATGCACCACAAGGGCAAGGTTGTGTCCCGTACCGAACTGATCGAGCATATTTACGATCAGGATTTTGATCGTGATTCCAACACCATCGAAGTGTTTGTGACACGGATCCGCAAGAAACTGGGCGCGGACGTCATCTCTACGATCAGGGGGCTGGGCTATAGTCTGGAGGATCCCGAAGCCTGAATGAGTCTGGCCAGATAGATATACCGGTCGATGAGAAGGAGCCGACACCCCATTATCGACTAGGCACACAGACCACCGGTTCTCTGGGCCGGCGGATGATCGGCATTGCGGCGGCGTGGATTGTTATCCTGCTGTTCGGCGGCGGCTTTGCGCTCGACCGGGTCTTGAACGACGCGGTAACGCGCAATTTCGACAATCAGCTGGAATATGTGCTGACAGCGATGATCGCATCGGCAGAGATTGGCCCCGATGGCGAGGTTTTCCTGAACCGGCCGTTAGGCGACCAGCGCTTTCTGGAGCCCAATAGCGGCCTTTACTGGCAGATCAGCGGCAAGGGGCATGATGATTTTCCCTCCCGTTCCTTGTGGGACCGGACGCTGGCATCGAATATCAGTCATGATGATCGGGAAACCCATATCTATGACAGTCAGCAGTTCGAGGACGAGCCGCTGCGGGTACTGGAACGCACCATCATTCTTCCCGATTCAGATACAAAATGGCTGTTCCAGGTAGCACAAAGCCGCGACGGGCTGGATGGACAGATTGCCAATATCCGGTCGATTCTGGTCAACAGCTTCCTGATTCTGGCGCTTGGACTAATCGGCATGGCGGCGTTGCAGACGCTTTACGGCCTTTGGCCGCTGCGCAAAATTCGCATCGCCATTGCGGCCATGCGTACCGGCCAGCAACGCCGGGTGGTCGAACCCATGCCCAACGAAGTCACGCCGATGGTTGATGAACTCAACGCCTTGCTCGACCATAATGAGAAGCAGGCGGAAGAAGCGCGACGGCATGCCGGCAATCTGGCCCATGCACTCAAAACCCCGCTTACCGTGATCATGAACAGCGCCACCGCCAAGGCGGATGATCTTGCGGATACGGTGATCCGCGAAGCGGGCGTCATGCGGCGGCAGGTCGACCACCATCTGGCCCGCGCCCGGGCGGTAGGTCGGCGCGGCCATGCGCACAGCCGCGCCAAAGTCTGGCAAAGCCTGACAGCGGTCGAGCGGGCCGTCGGCCGGCTCTATCCGCACGTCCGGATCGACATCGACGGAGACAAGAATGCGATTGCCTCTGTCGAGCGCCAGGATCTCGATGAAATGATCGGCAATCTGGTCGAGAATGCCGCAAAATATGGTGGCGGTAGTGTATTCATCACCGTCGACAGCGATGAGGATTTTGTCGAATTGCAAATAGAGGATGACGGGCGCGGGATCCCCGAGAAGGACCGCCAGCGGATATTCGATCGTGGTGCCCGGCTCGACAGCGGCAAGCCAGGAACGGGGTTGGGGCTTGCAATCGTTCGGGATGTTGCGGAAATCTACGACGGGTCGGTATCGCTGGAAGAAAGCGAGGATCTGGGCGGGTTGCTGGTGCGGTTGAGACTGCCGAAATCCGAAGTCTCGCCTGCTTGATGTTTGTCCCGAATAACGCTTGAGATCAAACTGTCATGCTTGGCAAACTCAATATAGCAATTGTTGGCTGCGGCCCCGGCGGGTTGGCCACAGCTCTTTTTTTGCAGAGACACGGTCATGACATCACCATCTTTGAACAGTTTGCAGAGCCATTGCCGCTGGGGTCGGGATTGCTGATCCAGCCATCCGGTCAATTAATACTCGAAATGCTGGGATTGCTGGACAGGATTAAGTCCATGGCTAGTCCAGTAATACAACTGAATGGCATTTCCGTGGAACGGAACCGACGTGCATTGGACATGCGGTATTCCAATACGAGTGAGGGTATCGCAGCCCTGGGCATCCACCGTGCCAGCCTGTTTGCTGTGCTGTTGGAGGCCATCCAAAAGGCCGATATTCCGATTGTTGTGAACAGCAGGCTATCGGCGGTCGAAGACGGTGATAATGGGATCAGACCGGTTTTTGAGAGTGGGGTGAATAGCGGGGCGTTCGATCTCCTGATCGATGCAACCGGCGCCCGAAGTCCTGTGGCTGGAGGCAAGGTGACACGGCTAAACTATGGTGCATTTTGGGCGACCGTCGACATGCCGCAGGCACATTGCATAATGCCGGCCGCTCTGGATCAACGCTATTATCGGGCCAGTCAAATGGCGGGTATCATGCCGATCGGATTGAACCCTGCTACCGGCAATCCCGGAGCGGCACTCTTCTGGTCTGAAAAGCCTGAAAATGCAGGTCAGGTTATTGAATCTGGAATTGATCGATTCCAACAAAACTATTGTGATCTCTGGCCCGAAGCGGAACCTTTTGTATCACAGATAACGTCGGTGGAAGAATTGAATCTGGCTGTTTACAACCACCGCACAGGCCTGCCTTCGCCGACCGACCGACTGTTTCACGTAGGTGATAGCTGGCACTGTACCAGCCCTCAGTTGGGCCAGGGTGCAAACATGGCTCTGATTGACGCTGCCGCACTTGCCGCGGCTTTGGAACGGTCTGCATCGCTTTCGGAAGCGGGCGAAAGATACCGCAAGGCGCGTATGACTCATATCAGACTGTATCAGATGTTGAGCGTCATCTTCACGCCGCTTTATCAGTCTGATAGCCTACTCAAGCCGTTGATCAGGGATATTGCAATCCATCATTTTGCAAGGATGCCCTTCATTCGGCGATTCATCGCAAAAACGGTGTCTGGAAACCTGGCTTTGTCGATATGATGGCCAACAAGCTATCTTGCCTCGTGCCGTATCTGTTCATGATGGCGGATCACCTCATCGATGATGAAGCGCAAGAATTTTTCCGAGAATTCCGGATCGAGATTGGCGTCGCTGGCTAGCTGGCGCAAACGCGCGATTTGCTCTTTTTCCCGCGCGTTGTCGGCTGGGGGTAGATTGTTCTTCGCCTTATATTCGCCCACTGCCTGGGTTACCTTGAAGCGTTCGGCGAGCATGAAGACGAGCGCCGCATCGATATTGTCGATGCTTTCGCGAAATTGTTGCAGCTTTTTATCCATGATGTGTCGCCCGATTTTTACTCACCGAAAATATCGTCCCGCATGCGCGGAATGCAATTCCAGATGGCGTTATTTAACTTGCCTTATCCCTAGTGACTTGCCACATCCGGTGCAACATGTCAGCAACGGTCCATCATCTAGGGCGGGACACCGCACCTTCGCTTGAACCTCTCATGTCGCTGGTCGCCAGCGACATGAATCAGGTCAACAGCGTGATTCTCGACCGGATGCAATCGGAAATACCACTCATTCCAGAACTGGCCGGCCATCTCATTGCCGGCGGCGGTAAGCGGATGCGTCCGATGCTCACCCTGGCAGCGGCCAAACTGATCGGATATCCCGGGGATCGCCACTTCAAGCTGGCGGCTGCGGTGGAGTTTATCCATACCGCCACCCTGTTGCATGATGATGTTGTCGACGGTTCGGATTTGCGACGCGGAAAAACCGCGGCCAACCTCATCTTCGGCAATCCGGCAACCGTGCTGGTCGGCGACTTCCTGTTCAGCCGTTCATTCGAGCTGATGGTCGAGGACGGCTCGCTGAAAGTATTGAAAATATTATCCAATGCGTCCGCCGTGATTGCCGAGGGCGAAGTTAATCAGCTGACCGCGCAGCGCAAGATCGAGACCAGCGAAGATCGCTATCTGGATATCATCGGTGCCAAGACCGCTGCCCTGTTCGCGGCAGCCAGCCGGATATCCGCGGTGGTGGCGGAGTGCGACGAGGCGATCGAGCTGGCGCTCGACAGCTATGGCCGCAATCTGGGCATCGCCTTCCAGCTTGTCGATGACGCGATCGACTATAGCTCCGACCGGGAAACCATGGGCAAGGATGCCGGTGATGATTTTCGCGAGGGCAAGGTGACCCTGCCGGTTATTCTGGCTTATTCACGGGGTAGCGAGGAAGACCGGAAATTCTGGAAAGACGCGATTATCGGGCACAAGAGTTCGGACGACGATCTTGCCCGGGCGACCGGCCTGATTCGTTCGACCGGCGCGATGACGGATACGATGTCGCGGGCCCGCCACTATGGCCAGAGAGCCATCGATGCGCTCGGAACCTTTGCATCGGGAAAAGCGAAAGATGCTATGACCGAAGCGGTTGAATTTGCGATTTCCCGCGCTTATTGAGGCGGTTCAGGACAGGAACAGAAAATGGCCGCAAGAATTTATCAAAACCCCAGAAATGCAATGCAGTCGGGCCGGGCCCTGACCGACAAATGGGTGCTGGAATTTGAACCGGCAGAACCGCGCAAGCCCGATCCCCTGACCGGCTGGGCCGGCTCCGGAGATACCCAGCGCCAGGTACATCTGACGTTTGATTCGTGTGATGCGGCAAAGGCCTATGCAGACAAGCATGCCATTGCCTACGCGATCATTCCGACGCCACAAAAGACCATGAAAATACAGGCTTACGCCGACAATTTTCGCTAGCGCTGTTCCTGCCTTTGCAGGAATATATTCAGGGCAGTTGCAACAGCAACAGCAGCCGGACATCAATCCCGGCACCTTCGCTGCGTTTCCGGGCGACAAATTCCTCCAGCTCGGACAGCGCGATCCGGTGGACGGTTATATTCTCGCCATCGACACCGCCGCCATTACCAACTCTGGTCAGACCTTTCGCCCTGAACAGCGAGAAACTCTCGGAGACCATGCCGGGCGAAGAATAGAATTCGCCACAATCTTCCATGGTCGCTGCGCGATATCCGGTTTCTTCCTCCAGTTCGCGGATCGCGGCAACAGCGCTGTCTTCGTCGCCATTATCGTCATGATCGCCGACCAGCCCGGCCGGTAATTCGATGCAATTTCTGCCCAGTGGCACACGATATTGCTCGACCAGCAGAACATGACCCTCGTCAATCGCCAGAATGACCGCCGCCTTGATGCCGCGGCTGCGCGAAACATATTCCCATTTGCCTTCGCGCTTGGCCGTGATGAACCGGCCTTCCCACATGACTTCGACCTTTTGGTCCTGGTTGTTGCTCAAAGTTCGATCAGCCGGTCGGGCAGTTCGTTCGGATTCTGGTGGGTCTTGGGGAAATGTTCGGCCAGGACCAGGCCCATCTGGCGGACCGCTTCCGCCATGCCTTCACCCGGCGCGCCAGCGCGCACCAGATCGATCATCGCGATCATGGCATCGCCCCATATTGCTGGCTCGACCTTGGCGGCAACCGCTTCGTCCGCCACGATTTCCGCGCGATGTTCGCGCATCGACAGGTAGAGCAATATACCGGTGCGTCCAACGGTGCGATGATCGGTCGAGACCCGGAACAGGGATACCGCGCGCCGACGGACCCGCGCTTTCTTGATCGGCGAGGGGACCAGAGCGAACAGCAGTGGCTTCCAGATCAGGATCAGCCGTGTGCCGAAAAATTTCAGCGCGGCAAAGACGAACAGCGTCCAATAGGGCAGGGCAGTAATCCCGCTCCAGCCGCCGGCTAGCCAGTCGATAATGTGCAGATAGACTTCCGGAAACAGGCTCACCACCAACAATGCCGTCAAAGCGACCAGCCCGGATATCGCCCAGGCAACATCGCCATAGGAATCCGACTCGCCGGTCACGATGGTGACGATTTCACCATCGGTCGACTTTTCCGCCAGAGAGACTGCGGACGTCACGATCTTGTGATCCTGCGGCGTAAACTGGTTCACTTTTCCCATTACCAGCCTCCCGAGGCGCCGCCGCCGCCAAAGCTGCCGCCGCCTCCGCTGAAACCGCCGCCGAATCCGCCACCGCTGCTGCCGCCACCGCCCCAGCTGGATCCGCCGCCCCAGATGACAACCGGACCAGACCCCCGGCGATAGCGTTTGCCACCGCGGTTGGAGAACATCGGAATGATTACGAAGAAGACCAGAATGAAAATCCAGAAGATGATCAGGCCAATATTCTCGCCGTCGCCCTCGCTGGATTGCTGTTCCGCGTCTTTTGCGATCAGACGCGCTTCGTCTTCGGGCAGGGTGAGTTGCGATGAGATTCGGTCCACGCCGGCAATGATGCCACCCGCCATATTGCCATCACGAAACTGCGGCAGGATATCATTCTGGATGATGATACTCGACAGTGCATCCGTCATGATGCCTTCCAGGCCATAGCCCACCTCGATACGGACCTTGCGTTCGTTGGGCGCGACCAGGAGAATCAGGCCATTGTCCTTTTCGGTCTCGCCTGCGCCGTCCTGGCCGATACCCCAGGTCCGGCCCAGCCGATAGCCATAATCGGCAATATCATAGTCTTCGAGGCTGTTGACCGTTGCCACGACAAGCTGCCGGTTGGACTGGGTTTCCAGCGCCTCCAGCTTGGCGGTCAACGCTGCCTCCTGAGCCGGATCCAGCAAATTCGCCTGATCGATCACGCGGCCGGTTAGCTCAGGGAAGCTCTGGGCAAAAGCCGGGCCGGCGATTACCAGAAAGGCAAGCGCGAGACCGGCAAGTACCGTCTTCAAAGGTAGAACGGATCGCAGTGCGAACACCTCTAGAATTTCACTTCGGGTGCTTCTTCCGCGCCTTCCGTGGTTGCCTGAAACGGAGTCATCGGTTCTGCACCGTGAATGATTTTCGCGCCAATAATGTCGGGGAACGTACGGATCGTCGTATTATATTGCCGGACCGCTTCATTATAGTCACGGCGGGCGACATTGATCCGGTTCTCCGTGCCTTCCAGCTGGCTCTGGAGCGCGAGAAAATTCTGGTTCGACTTCAGATCGGGATAAGCTTCCACTGTGGCCATGAGGCGCCCTAGGCCTTGCGATAGCGCGCCTTGTGCTGCAGCAAATTCCTGAACTTTGGCGGCGTCACCAAGATCATCGGCATTGAGCTGGATGGACGTGGCTTTCGCCCGGGCTTCGACCACGGCGGTCAGTGTGTCCTGCTCCTGAGTCGCGAACCCCCTGACCGTTTCCACCAAATTCGGGATCAGGTCGGCGCGGCGCTGGTAGCTGCTTTCCACATCGGCCCATTTCGCCTTGGCATTTTCTTCCGCTGTCGGCACGCTGTTGATTCCGCAGGCACTGAGCGACAAGGCCACTGCGGGCACCATCAGAAATTTGATCCATTTATTCAGCATGTTCGAATATCCTCCATCCGCACGGCGACGCACCGCTCCATTTGTAAAAAATAGGCGTCTGAGGCTCGTTTTGCAACGGCTTGGCTCGACAATTCGACAATTTTCATACATTTGATCAAACTGGGAAAAGGGAAGGAATATGTAATGATAGGCGAATTTAGGGCATTCATCCTCAAGGGCAACGTTCTCGATCTGGCCGTCGCCGTAATAATCGGCGCCGCCTTTGCCTCGATTACGACATCGCTGACCGAAGACGTGCTGATGCCGATTGTCAGCGCGATTATCGGCGTTCCCGACTTTTCCGGCCTGTTCCTGCTGCTCGGTTCGCCGCCAGCCGATTACGCGGGCTCGATGACCGATTATGCCGCGCTGAAGGAAGCGGGCGTGCCGATGCTCGGCTGGGGCCAGTTTCTGACCGTGGTGATCAATTTCGTCATTCTGGCGTTTATCATCTTTCTGATCGTCCGCTATGCCAACAAGCTGATGGAAAAGGAGGAGGCGGAGGCCCCGCCCGCAGGACCCAGCGAAATAGATCTGCTTGTCGAGATTCGGGACAGCCTGAAAAAGCCGTGATTCCCGGTCACTGGTTCGGCGCATGACCGAGCACGATATGTCGGCCGCAAAATACGCTTCATAACAGGGGTGATTTTTGCTCGGGAAATTTCCGGCAAACCCCTTGCATATGGTCAAAATAACCGCGCAAATCCTAAATAATAACCATTATATTACAATGGGATGACTAATTTGTGCATTTTTTGAGATACATTGAAAAATTTCAATCCTATAGGCCCGCTCGGCTGGTTTGATTCGCAGCCTTTTTAAACGACGATATGGGGACTAATTATTATGCGTAAATTCGCTGTTCTGGCTGCATCCGCAGCTGTATTCGCTCTGAGTGCCTGCAATGCTCCAGCTGAAGAAGCTGTTGTAACCGACGAAGTTGCAACCGAAGAAGTTGCACCTGCTGAAGATGCAATGGCTGTTGAAGAAGTTGCTCCTGCAACCGACGAAGCGACCGCTGAAGCTGCTCCTGCAGACGAAGCTGCTGCTCCTGCAGAAGCTGTTGCCGAGTAAGCTCGCAATATCTGGATATCCCTTTGGGGAACTAGAGAAGGGTCAACCGGGAAACTGGTTGGCCCTTTTTTTATCGAGAGTCGGGAACCAATCCGGCTTTGGCCTGTTGGTGACAGCGAGGGGCCGATTCTGCTCCTTCAAATCTACGAGGGATTGATATGCGTAAATTGATGATTTTGACCGCTTCCACTGCTGCTCTGGCACTGACTGCCTGTGCACAGGAAGACACTAGCGGCGCGGAAACCGCAACCGAAGTACAAGCCCAGGAAGCTGAGATGGAAGCCGACCGGCTTGATGAAGCTGCGGACAATGCGACCACCGAAGCAGGCGAAGAAATGATGGAAGACAAGGCTGCGGCCATGGAAGACAAGGCCGATGCTCTGGAAGACAAGGCTGACGCAGAAGAAGGCGTTCTGGCCCAGTAATCACGAATTCCCTTTGGGGAACTAGAGGAGGGTCAACCGGGCAACCGGTTGGCCCTTTTTCTCGTCTGTGCACTGTTCATTCAGAAATATATCCCTATATAGGAAGCGTCCGTTTCGGCGGACTATGGTGATAAATGATGGCGTGTAATAGACACTACGGACCCGGGGGCAGTACCCGGCGGCTCCACCATTTCAGGCGGTTTGCAGCGATGCGATACGCCTTTGTTGATGGGGCCGAACTAGGATCGACGGGTGTTCAAAGGCGTTGTTTTTGCCCGGCCTGAGTATGCCGTGATTGCTCAAAACCTATAAGTGCAAACGATAACGAAGCACTCGCTATTGCTGCCTAACCCATTGACCTCACGGTCATAAGTTAGAAAGCTACGCGCGGTTGAACCCACCGGGCAACAGAAGGGAATTCAGCGGTTTGGAAGGCACCGGGCAACAGAAGCCTTCCACTTTCACGAATGTGTAGAGCAGATCATGCGGTCCGGTGCAGTTCGCATCCGCCGGTTAATATTCGGAACTGTAGATCCGGTTGAGCTCGATCGCCTCGATCATCTTGGCACCGGCCATGAATACTGCGCCGGTCGCTGCCAGAAACAGCATTTTTCCACCCCATCCGGGATATTGGATCATATAATGCTGTCCCCGGGCCACCGCGCCGGTGGCGAGGGCATAGGTGATGAGAAAGGCCTCGAACTTGGTTTTGATTATGAACAGCCGTTTGAACTTTTTCCACATGACAGTACCGTAGCAAGCGTCATGCCAAGTGCAGAAAACCGGTACTTTCCGGAAAAAAATATGGTTAACTGTAAGTTAACCCGACAGCTGCAGCAGTTTAGCGATCCAGCTCGGAAAGTCGGCAAATATCCAGCAGCCGGGTTCTGGCCTCGTGAATGGAAGCGATCAGGTCCGGATCGGAAAGCTGGTCGGGATCGATCGATTTTGGCCAATATTCGGCTACCGTCTTGGCAATTTCGTCCAGCTTCTGTGTGGTTGCCATGAATCGCTCGTCGATCTTTGCCGGATCGGCGACCACGCGCAGGCGCAAACAGGCGGGGCCACCGCCATTGGCCATCGATTGTCTGACATCGACCGGGCAGAGCCGCCGGATCGGACCATTGCCGGCAATCAGTTCCTGCAAATAGGCCCAGACCGGAGCGTTGGCTTGCGCCTCGGTCGGCAGGATCAGCGCCATGCCGCCCTCACCGGGCAAACTAACCAGCTGGGCGTTGAACAGATAGGAAGCGATCGCATCTTTCAACCCAACCTTGTCTGCCGGCACTTCGATTATCTCTGCTTCCGGCAAACGGTCCCGCAATTCCTGGTAAACCCTTGCTGAATCTTCAAAGGCCTGTTCATGGGTAAACAGCACATGCTCGTTTGCGACAGCGACCACATCATTGTGAAAGGCACCCGCGGCAATCGCCTGTTCGGATTGCTGGACAAACAGAACGGACCGGGTTTGGTTCAGGCGCGATACGGCTTTCGACGCTTCGATATGCTGACGTGCGGGAAAGGGTCCGCCAGACACGCCGTAGACAAAGATCTCGATGCCGGCGCTATCGTGGCTGGCACAAACTCGCATATGATTGGCCGCACCTTCGTCGCCAAAGGGTGGCGGGACCGGCGCATGCACGGCAAAATGGTCTGGATTGGCAAATGCAAGCCGAAGTTGCTCGAGCGTCCCCGTCCATTCATGGCTGCGATGCGGCATGGTCTGCAAATTGGCGACGGTCAGGTGGCAAAGTCCATCGATTGTGTCGGGCGCGGGCGAGACTGTCGCGGCATTGGCCGCCCACATCGAGGAAGCGGACAAGGCCGCTGCGCGCAAATGCGGTTCGGCGGTGGCGACTGTCGTCCCGAGATGTGTCAGCCAGGCCATGTTCGGCCGGTCCAGCGGCATGAAAAAACCCTGTGCCAGACCGAGATCGAGATTGTGCCGCATCTTGGCGATGCCCTGTAGCGCCGCCTCGCGCGGATAGGCGGTTTCTCCGGCATTGGTCGAGGAGGCAATATTGCCAAGGCTCAGCCCCGCATAATTATGGCTTGGCCCGATAATGCCATCGAAATTGATTTCAACCAGCGCGCTCATCGCGGCACATGCCAGATCGTGTCGCCGACGCCCAGCCCCAGAGTTTCGGCGGCTTGCGAATCGATGGAAACACCCTCGTCATTTTGCGTGATCATCGCATATCCGGCCTGGAAGCTATCCAGAGTGCCGCTGGAGATGATCGACTTGGTCTCGCCGTCCGTAATCGCAGTGATCATTGCTGAATTTGAATTGCGAATGCTGGTCACATCGTTGGTTTTGGCCACCATTGTTGGCCCACCGTCAAAGATATCGACATAGCCGTCATAGGAGAAATTTTCATTTTCCAGCATGCGCATCGCTGCCCGCCCGCTGGTGTGGGGCACACCGATCACGTTCCGTGCGGATTCGCTCAGCATGGCGGTATAGATCGGGTGTTTCGGCATCAGGTCGGCGATGAACTGGTTACCGTGGATGGCGTTGAAATAATCGGCTTCCTGAAAACTCATGCCGAAAAAACGCCCTGCAAGGCCGTCCCAGAAGGGCGATCCGCCGGCCTCGTCGATTACGCCGCGCAATTCGGCAAAAATCTTGTCGCCGAAACGCGAGCGGTGTTCCTTGATGAACAGATAGCGGCTGCGCGCCAGCAACATACCGAGTCCGCCGGCGCGTTCACCCGGATGCAGGAACAGGCCGCCGACCTCGCTCGCTCCTTCCAGATCGGTGACCAGACTGAGCATCTGGGCGCTGAACGTGCGTTCCAGTTCCTTGCTGGTCTGCGACAGGGTGCTTAGTCGATAGGAATAAAAGGGCCAGGTCTGCCCGACCTTGGTGAACAGTTGCGAGGTGCCCCGCACCGCTCCGGTTACGACATTCTCCAGCACCATGATGAACAGATCGTCACCCTGCTCCTCCGTATCCCGCTGGTAGGCGCGTTCGGACCGCTCCAGCTTGGCGGTCAGCGAGTCCCGATCTGCGGGCAGGTTGGTAAAACCACCACCGGTCAGTTTCGCCATTTCGTACAGATGCTGCAGATCGTCGATCCGCGCCGCGCGTATCCGGAAACTCATAATCCTCCCTTTTCGGCGATCCGCATGATCGTCAGCGCCGACAATTGTGTCCGTTCGACCAGACTTTCCGTAATCAGATATTCGTCAGAGCTGTGGATCGCTCCGCCTCTGACACCCATAGTATCGACGACGGGAATACCGCAAGCCGCGATATTATTGCCGTCACAGACTCCGCCGGTGCCGCGCCAGTTGATATCGAGCCCCAGTTCCGCCCCGCATTGCCTGACGAGACCAAACAGCTTTGCTGCCTGGGGATCGATTGGTTTCGGTGGCCGGCCAAAACCGCCATGACAATGCACACCGAGGTCATGGGTCGTGGCGATGGCCTTGACGAGCTTGTCGAGCGCCTTCTGGGCCTCGGCCTGATCCTCGAGCGACTTGGGCCGGAAATTGACGCGCAATATGGCATGATCCGGCACCGCATTATTGGGACCGCCGCCGTCGATCTTCGCCGGATTGATGCTCAGGCCATCGCGGTGCAGTGCTTTCAGCCGCAATGCCATGTCGGCCGCCGCGACCAGCGCATTGCGCCCTTCGTCCGGATTGCGACCGGCGTGGGCGCTCTTGCCGGTAAAGATGATCGAGAAATTGCCGCTGCCACCGCGTTCGCCCGCCAGCGTCCCGTCGGGCAGGGCGGGTTCGTAGGTGAGCGCCGCCGTCTTGCCTTGTGCGAGCCGTTCGATCAGCGCCGCAGATGATCCGGAGCCCACTTCCTCGTCGCTGTTGATCATCACATCATAGCCGATCCGTTCGGCATATTCGCTCTGCTCGAGCAATTGCAGCGCGCCGAGCATGACCGATAGGCCGCCCTTCATGTCGGCAAGGCCCGGGCCGTTCAAAATGCCGCTTTCCAGCTCGACGATCTGCTGGAAGGGGTGATCGGCGGGGAAGACGGTATCCATATGGCCGGTCAGCAGGATGCGAACCGGCGCTTCCGGGCGTACCGAAGTGACCAGATGCCGGCCGTGCTTTATCTGATCGACCGTGCCGTCCGCGCGGACCATCTCGACGGGTTCGGGGTCGACCAGGCTGGTCTCTCCCGGCAAGACAGAAAAGGCCTTTGCGAGCATTCCCGCGACGGTCGCCAAGCCATCAAGATTGGTGGTGCCGCTATTGATCTGCGCCCATTCAAGCGTGCGCGGCAATAACGGTAGTTCAATCGCCTGTGCCAGCGCCACGTGTTCGGGGAAGGAATTCGCTTTCATCTGAAACCGATAGCATTTGAAATCGTTTATCGTAACCCGTTTATCATGGCTATTCGATGTTCCATGTCACAGGCTCTGCGCCTCTTGGACAAGCGTTTTGAGACCGTCCCGAATTTCCTGCCACACTCCAAGCTCCTCCTCCCTCGATTCTGGAACAGTGCTGGAAATAACCTCGATGGCAGCATCAATCAGTCCGCCAAACCGTTCATTCGAAACATTCAAGGCATGTTCGTGATGCGGCACGGTGCTTCCGAACATGATCCGGATTTCTTCTGGCCTGTCATACCAGTTCATCAGGCAATAGATTATGCTTTCGACCATTTCGGCCTCCAGTTTGACGCTGTTGCCCAAACCATGTTCTTCAAATGAAATTTTCGCTTGCGGATGATGAGCATAATATTGCGCCATTACCGGCCCCGTCACATCTCCCAAAAGTTCTGCAGCCCGCTCGAGGCTGTTCTCCAGAAGTTCATTTTTCCGTTCGGTTTGCATATGCCTCCGTGCTTGAGCCAATGGGATTGGGTCGGCAGTGACTCAATTCTGCCATTTACAAAAGGAAAGCACAGCGCCATATCCGCCATAATTCCTCCCCGGGCTATCTGCAAATAGGCACTGACCCAGCTTCAAGCATCGAACAGAGCCATAACATTTGAACGAGGAAAAAACATGTCGAAATACGTCAGCCAGAACGGTATCCAGATCGCGCAGGAGCTGTTTGATTTTGTCAATGACCGGGCCTTGCCGGACACTGGCGTGGACGGCGCAAAATTCTGGCAGGAATTTTCCCAATTGCTCGGCAGATTCGCGCCCCGCAATGCAAAGTTGCTGGCGAAGCGGGAAAAGCTGCAAACGCAGATTGATGCCTGGCATATCGATCACAAGGGACAGCCGATTGATCAAAACGAATATCAGACCTTTCTGAAGGACATCGGCTATCTGGTTGAAGAACCGGAAGCTTTTTCCATCACGACGGAAAATGTCGATCCCGAAATCGCAAGCATGGCCGGACCGCAACTGGTAGTACCTTCGCTCAACGATCGCTTCGTTCTGAATGCCGCTAACGCCCGCTGGGGCAGCCTTTATGACGCTTTTTACGGGACCGATGCCCTCGACGCTCCGCCTGCCAAACCGAGTGGCTATGATCCGCAGCGCGGGGCAGCCGTTATCAAGGCGGCAAAGGCTTTTCTCGACGAAGCTTTTCCTCTGTCGAGCGGATCATGGACCGATTATGCCGGTGGCGAGCCCGGTTTGGCCGATCCGTCACAGCTGGTTGGCCGTAACGGTAAGTCGCTGCTGCTCAAACATAACGGACTGCACGCCGAAGTCGTCATCGATCCTGCCCACCCGATCGGCAAGGATGATCCGGCCCATATCGCCGACGTGGTGATGGAAGCGGCGCTGACCGCGATTATCGACATGGAAGATTCGGTCGCGGCGGTGGATGCCGAGGACAAGGTGCTGGCTTACAGCAACTGGCTCGGTCTGATGCGCGGCGATCTTGACGCGTCTTTCGAAAAGGGCGGCAGGACGGTTGAGCGCAAAGCCAATCCGGATCGCGATTATGTTGATCTTGTCGGCAACGCCTTCACCCTGCCGGGCCGCAGTCTGATGTTTGTCCGCAATGTCGGCCACCTGATGACCAATCCGGCGGTTTTGCTGGCCGACGGCTCGGAAGCGCCGGAAGGCCTGCTCGACGGCGTGTTCACCAGCCTGATCGCGATGCACGATATCAAGGGACTCGGCGATCTGCGCAACAGCCGCGCCGGCTCGATCTATATCGTAAAACCGAAAATGCACGGGCCGGAAGAATGCGCCTTTACCAATGATCTGTTCGATGCGGTGGAAGATCTGCTCGGTCTCGACCGCAACACGATCAAGGTCGGCGTGATGGATGAGGAGCGCCGGACATCGGCCAATCTCGCCGCCTGCATCCATGCGGTGAAGGACCGGGTCGTGTTCATCAACACCGGCTTCCTCGACCGTACCGGCGACGAAATCCACACCTCGATGCAGGCCGGCGCGATGCTGGCCAAGGGCGATATCAAGAAAAGTGACTGGATCACCGCTTACGAACAGCGCAATGTTGCCATCGGTTTGGCCTGCGGCATGTCCGGCAAGGCGCAGATCGGCAAGGGCATGTGGGCTGCGCCAGACATGATGGCGGACATGATGGAACAGAAGGTCGGCCACCCGATGACCGGTGCCAACACCGCCTGGGTACCCAGTCCGACCGCTGCGACGCTGCACGCGATCCATTATCACCGGGTCAATGTCTTCGACCGGCAGAAGGAAGTCGCGGGCGAGGGCATTGCGCCGCTCGAAAAGCTCCTGACCATTCCGCTGGCCGATGGCCACAACTGGTCGGACGCCGAAATCGAACACGAATTGGACAATAATGCACAGGGCATATTGGGCTATGTGGTTCGCTGGATCGATCAGGGCATCGGCTGCTCCAAGGTGCCTGACATCAACGATGTCGGACTGATGGAAGACCGCGCCACCTTGCGTATCTCGTCGCAGCATATGGCCAACTGGATGCTGCACGGTGTCTGTTCGGCGGAACAGGTCGATGCCGCCCTGCTGCGGATGGCGGCCAAGGTCGACGGCCAGAACGAAGGCGATCCGTTCTACCGGCCAATGGCACCGAATCCGGACGCCAGTCTGGCATTTCAGGCCGCGCGTGATCTGGTGTTCAAGGGAGTCGAGCAGCCGAGCGGCTACACCGAGCCGCTGTTGCACGCCTATCGGCGCAAGCTGAAGGCTGCGGGCTAGGTCGCCGGGGAAAGCAAGCGGGCGATCGCAACAAATTCGTCCACGCTCACCGTCTCGGGTCGCCTGGCACTGTCGATGCCCAGGCTTTCCAGAGCATCCAGCGCTCCGGCCATACCTTTCAGGCTCTGCCGGAGCATCTTGCGCCGCTGACCAAAGGCCGCCTGGGTGAGATGCGCCAGAACCTCCGGTTCAACCCCTTGCGGCTGCGCCTTCGGAACCAGATGTACAATGGCCGACATCACTTTCGGCGGCGGTGTGAAAGCGGAACGGTGCACGGTCATCGCCAGCTTGGCCTCGCATCGCCACTGCGCCAGAATTGACAGGCGACCGTAAGCCTCGCTGCCTTCGCTGGCGACAATCCGGTCAGCGACCTCGCGCTGGAACATTAGCGTGAGAGACTGCCATTGCGGTGGCCACTCGGGTTCCGACAGCCATTTGATCAGCAAGGCCGATCCCACATTGTAAGGCAGGTTGGAGACGATATGGAAAGGATCATCGAACAGGCTGGCCAGATCAATTTTCAGCGCGTCATCATCAATGACAGCGAGTTGGCCGGGAAAATGCTCGCCCAGCTCGGCAAGAGCCGGCAGACAGCGGCGATCCCGTTCAACCGCGGTCACCTGTGCACCCGCCTGCAATAGCGCCCGGGTCAGGCCGCCCGGGCCAGGGCCCACTTCGAAAACCTTGTGTCCGTCGAGATCACCGGGAACCGCCGCGATCCGGTCGAGAAGTTGCATGTCGAACAGAAAATTCTGACCGAGCGCCTTGTTCGCGGAGAGGCCGTGTTTCTTGATTATCTCCCGCAGCGGGGGCAAGGCAATATGCGGTTTCAACTGCGGTAAATCTGGCGATTGGCAACCGCAGTCGCCGCCATCTGGATCGCGGCAATCATGGAACGCGGATCGGCAATATCTTGGCCAGCGATGTTAAAAGCCGTGCCATGGTCGGGCGATGTCCGCACAATTGGCAGCCCCAGGGTGATATTGACGCCGTCAAAAAAATGCAGCGTCTTCAGGGGAATCAGCGCCTGATCATGATAAGGACAGAGCGCAACGTCATATTTGCTCCGCGCCTCCTCGTGGAACATGGTATCGGCCGGAAGCGGATCGCTTATATCCATTCCCTGCTCTCGAAGCTTGTCGATCGCAGGACGCATGATCCGCTGTTCTTCGTTGCCGAGATTGCCGTTTTCCCCAGCGTGCGGGTTCAGGCCGGCGATTGCGATGCGTGGTTTTTCCACGCCAAAATTGCGGATCATCGCTTTTTCAGCAGCCCGGGCACAGGAAATGATCAGTTGCTCGGTAAAATGCTCCGGTACGTCTTTAAACGCGATATGCGTCGTCATGGGAATGACGCGCAGCGTCGGGCCGGCGAGCATCATTACGGCGTTTTCGCGGGCAATTCCGCAGCGTTCCGAAACAAATTCGGTCTGACCGGGATAGCGAAAGCCGATTTTGTAGAGCTGTGTCTTGGAGACGGGGGCAGTGATCACGGCTGCCGCATCCCCGGACCGGGCAAGCCCACAGGCTATTTCAAGAGCGTGGAGCGAACATTGTGCTCCGTCCAGTGTGGCTTCTCCAGGCGCTGCAGCAGCCGCCTCATGGATATGAAGCACCGGCAATGCCTGATGGAAAACATCTTCGGCTTCCATCGGCTGGCCGATTTTCTGGACCGGTATGCCGGCCAGATTTTTAAAGTCGGCAAAATTTCCGATTGCAAAAAACGGCTTGAGCCCTGCGGTTACCCGCCGCTTCCAGCTCTTTCCGATGATTTCCGGACCGACGCCAGCGGGGTCTCCGCAGGAAATGGCAAATGGCTTTGCGTCCCAGTCTGCCATTAATTATATTCGATGATGGCGTCACGTCTCAGATCGCGCAAATAGATCTGCGCCCGCTTGTTGACACGCTCGTTTTCCAGTCGAGACATGATGGCATCAAAGGATGGTGCCGCTGCGGTCTGCGGATCATCTCGTCCGCACAATATGAGAACCCGAACACCGTCTTCCACCGAACCGAATGGCTGGCTTGCCTGACCGATTTGCAATTGTGCAATCGCCCCTTGCAGGGCGGCCGGGAGGTCGCGCAACTTCACCTGATCATTGTCGACCACGCTGGCACCCAGTCGAGCGGCTACTTCATTGGCTGCGCCACAGCCCTTGATGCCCTGGGTCGCCGTGGCAAATTTTGCAGCTTGCGCTGTAGCTTGTGCTTCGGTGATTCCTTCCGGAAAGCTGATGGCAAGCTGCTTGAGGCTCAACAGAGCGTTGCGGGGGTCAGCGGTAAGGACCTGCCGAGAATCGATGAGATAGAGAATGGAGAACCCGCCTGGTACTTCAACGGGGCCCACGACTTGCCCGATCTGCATTTGCTCCGCTGCCTCGGCAAGACTTTGCGGCAATTGCGCGGGACGGACCCAACCCAGATCACCGCCGGTGGCGGCCGTCGATGCTTCGGAAAACTGCCGGGCATATGCGACAAATGACCCGCCGCCGCGAATCTGTTCCAGTATTTTGCGCATATTGTCTGCTACTTGCGGGGCGGTTTCCTGTGTTGCCGACATATAGATTTCGCCGATGCGAAATTCGGTCGTGCCCTTGGACGCGTTCAAACGTTCGATGATTGCGTTGACCTCTTCATCGCCAACATTGATGAACGGCTGAATGTTCCGGCGAAGCAGACGGCTCCATGCCAATTCACCCTTGATCTGGCGCTTCAGCGTGTCCGTGGACGATCCCTGTGTCCGCAGATACTGGTCGAACGCGTCGAGATCCTGCTTGAAGTTTTGCTGCGCTACTTGACGGAAAGTGGCATCCACTTCCTCCTCTGCAATGACGATCTCATTGGCTTCGGCTTCCTGGATCTGCAGCGTCTCGTCGATCAGGTTGCGTAATACCTGAAGCCGCAACCGCTGCTTCTCTTCTTCAGAAACTTGTCCGCCATTGGCCGCCACGATCAGAGCGAGACGCTGGCCGACATCGGTTCCGGTTATAATGTCCCCGTTGACGATCGCGGTAGCGCGGCGAACATTCGGGTCATTCTTGCCGAAGATTGTCAGTTCGTCGGGAATATCCAGGCCGGTCGGGGGCAGCGACGTATCTGCGACCGTTTGGCTGACCGATGGTGATGCACCTGCGATCGCGAGTGCCGTGATAAATATGGCCTTGGTTTTAAAACCTTGGATTTTCAGACTTGGTAGATTCATTTTATGTTTCTTCTCAAATAGAAGGAGTAATTTCCATGCAGCAAATAGCAAATATCTGCTGAACCCAATATGAGCGGGTCAACCCGTTTGCAAATCCCTTACACGCCCAGATTGCGCAAGGCCAGACGGAACAGGAAAGTGCTGCCACGACGCGCATCGCCGGTGTCTTCATAATCATAGCGCCAGGTTACACCCATGGAGAGGCAGCCGTCGTCATAGGCAACTCCGAAGCGATGTCTAACGGGATCAAAGCCATCGGCCACCGATAGGGGGTCCTCGCTACGATCCGTAAGATCGATGATTGCGGAACCGAAAACCGACCAATATTGGTCGATCTGGAATCGTCCGCCAACCCGGACCTCCTCGCGGTCTCTCAGATCTTCGAGACCCTGCCCGATATTGCGATTAAGGCGGAGATATCCAATCTGGGCATAAGTGCCCTTCGAGCCGACGGTTGCATCGATCTCGTTTCTCCGCACGGCCAGATTGTCCTTGTCCAGCCTGAACCGGTGGGTAAATTTTACGATGTCCTTGAACCGAACATTGGTGCGTCCAACAATATCCGAGAAACGATCGGAAAGGCCTGTGCCCTCCGGTACAATATTATTGTTGTTCTCCAGCCGATAACTCTGGCCGACGATCGTGTTCACCTGCAGGTTGGGACGATTGATTTCCCATTCTATGCCATAGGTCGCCCGGACATTGTCCTCATAGCGGTCATAGCCGGGAAAGCGGTTGAGAGCGAAGAGGTTGCTGTCTTCCAGATCAACGGCGCGCGAGTCTTCATTGGGTACCGAAAGATTGGCCAAGCCGGGGGTCGCAACGATCTGAAAGCGAGGAGTGATCGTCTGGGTGCCGCCGAAAGCCTCGCCAATAAGCGGCCATTTGACGTCAATGGCTGCTGTAGCAATGGCGCGGGTCTGCCAGCCACTCTGGCCCTGATAGATAGCCGTCTCATTAAGAGCGTTGTCATCACTGTGATAGACATCGCCACGGATAAGGCCGGTCAGAGTGATTTCCTGACCCCAGTTGGTAAGCTTTCGCATGTCCCAGCGGGCCGATCCGAACGCGCGTTGGGTATCCTGGCCCTCGCTGCGGCCAATCGCCAAACTGTTTGCCTGTATCTCCAGCCGACCGCCCAGAACGGGATCGTCGAACCGCTTGCGATAGTCCATCACAGGCAGAGCTACCGGAACCCGGTTTTGTGGATCATTCACCCGCAACGTCTGGAACGCCCAGCCAGCCAACGAGAAATAGCTGCTGTTGCTGATCCGTTCGACATTGATCGTGGAGCGAAGGCTGTCGTCATCACTGATATCATAGCGTCGCAGGAATGTTCGATCTGACACGATGCGGGCCGATTGCGAAATCGTCCATTTGTCATCCAGCCGGTATCGACCGCTGGTTTCGAAATAGCCCCGAAAATCTTTTCTTGCGTTGACCGGGAGTTGCGACGCGGCGGTCGGGATCCGCGATCCGTAAGTGGCATATCCGGTCAGCTGGAAGGCGCCCTGCTGGTCAAGGTTGCGAAAGGTTCCGCTGACAAGAGGAGCGACATTGGTGAACACCTGTGTCGTAACGGTCGCATCTTGATTGGGGGCAAGGCTGAAATAATAAGGTAAGGTCACACCGACGCCGTTTACCGTGTCGAATTTGATATCCGGTACCAGCAGCCCGCTACGGTTTTCATCGCTGACCGGATGGGAAAGGCCCGGCAAAGGAATGACAGGCAGGCCAAAAATCTCGATGCGAGCCCCTTCATAATTCACCCGTTTCTTCACGGGATCGTAGATTACTTTTACCGCCTTGATCTGCCAGCTCGGGTTTTTGGGACATCCATCCCCGGTAGTGACCGAGCAAGCGGTATAGGCGGCATTGCTCAGCGCTAGTGTACCGTCGGCATAACGTTCGCTGCGACGCGCGGCCAGCCGACTGCCGTCCTCCAGAACGAGCAGCAGATTGTCAACGGCCCCGTCGCGCAGGCTATCGGTAAGCACGATGCGGTCCCCATAAGCGACATCGCCGTCCGGGCTGACCGACCGGATATTGCCTTCTGCGACAACGGATCCGGTTTTGCGGTTCCACAGGACTTGATCGGCACGCAATTTATATCCGTCACGATTGAGTATGACATTGCCTTCGGCCGTGACGAGGTCATTCTCAAAATCATAGTCGATTGTGTCAGCGCTAAATTCGATTTCGTCATCCGGCTGGCTTGGTGAAGCGGCGGTATCGCTTTGAACCTGCCCGATGGCCGCTGCAGGGGTCAATGCAGCCAACGACAGGGTAAAAAGGGCAAGTGAAGATTTCATCGACTGGCTCAACCTGCTTTTAGCCCCATATTCAACAGCATCAAATATCGCGCTGCCCGCGTTCCGATCGCCTATTGCACCAGTTTGCCTGGTCTGCAAATTTTTCTTTGACAGATTCTGATGAACAGATGCTTGACCAAAAAAGCAAGACGGTGCAGCTACGCCGCACGATCATACGAATGTCGGTTCCTTCGCGACGGAGTCGGATCGACGAGTGAACCAACGAGGCTTTTCACTCCTCAGAAAATAAAAACAAGGACTGTTTCCCGATGATTTTCAACTTTGCCAGTCAGCGGCCCGCGGATGCCGATACAATCATATTTGCTATCACCAAGGATGGATTTGACGATTTCGAGCTTAAACTTGAACAGGCGGATATTGTGAAATCGGGGGCAAAGGCCGCGCGGTTCGAAGGCAAATTGGGTGAAATTTTCGAAACATTTGTGACCGAAGCGGGCAAAACCCTGCGGGTCCTTTTGACGGGTCTTGGCAAAGGCAAGGCCAAGGATGCCGAATCTGCAGGGGGATCAGCGATTGCGAAGATTCTTGCGTCCGGATCCATACATGCGGCGATTGACTCTTCCGGTCTCGATCAGGAGCATCTGGCAAAATTGCTGTTCGGGGCGAAATTGCGCAGCTGGCGCCATGACAAATATCGGACGACCATGCCGGAAAAGCAAAAGGTCACGCTGGATAAAATCACTGTGCTCGATCAGAATCTGGCAAATGCTCAGGTCTGGCAGGATCTGTCGGCGGTGGCAGATGGCGTCGCCCTGACCCGTGAACTGGTCGCGGAGCCGGCGAATGCGATCTACCCTGAGAGCTTTGTCGCCCGCTGCGAGGAACTGAAGGAGTTGGGTGTGGAATTCACCGTGCTCGGCTGGGACGAAATGGAAAAGCTCGGCATGGGCGCGCTTCTCGGCGTTTCGCAAGGGTCAGAGCGTCCCCCGCGATTGCTGGCAATGCGCTGGGACGGCACCAACGGAGCCCAGAAAACGCCTCTGGCCCTGGTCGGCAAGGGCGTCACGTTCGACACTGGCGGCATTTCTCTGAAACCGGGTGCCGGCATGGAAGAAATGAAATGGGACATGGGTGGCGCTGGTGCCGTTGCCGGAACCATGAAAGCGCTCGCTGGCCGGAAAGCCAAGGCGCATGTTGTCGGCGTTTGCGGGCTGGTCGAGAATATGCCTGACGGCAAGGCCCAGCGCCCCGGTGATGTTGTCACCAGCATGAACGGGCAAACCATCGAAGTGATCAACACCGATGCCGAAGGACGGCTGGTGTTGTGCGATGCGATGCATTGGACGCAGGAGACCTTCAAACCGGACGTTCTGATCGATCTGGCAACCCTGACCGGCGCGATGATCATCGCGCTGGGCAATGAGCATGCCGGTTGCTTCAGCAATGACGATGGCCTCGCCGACGCCCTTGTTGATGCGGGTAAGGATTCCGGCGATCCGCTCTGGCGGCTTCCGGTAGGCCCCGCCTATGACAAGCTGATCAATTCACCGATTGCCGATATGAAGAATGTCGGGCCACGGGGCGCGGGATCGATTACGGCAGCGCAGTTCCTCAAGCGGTTCGTCAAGGACGGCGTGAAATGGGCGCATCTCGACATTGCCGGCATGGTCTGGGCCGACAAACCCAGCCCGGTCTGGGACAAAGGTGCGACCGGCTATGGCGTGCGCCTGCTCAACCAATATGTTGCCGATCATTTCGAAGATTGAACGGGTTGATATCATTGCAGCAAAGGATGGGCCGGGATCTGCAAAGGAGCCGCCGTGCGTGTTGATTTTTATCATCTGACGCGCGATCCGGCGGAAAAGCTGGTCCCCATGCTGGCGGGCAAGTCGCTGGAGGTTGGCAGAAGACTGCTGCTGCTGGTGCGCGACGAAGCCCATTGCGCTGCACTCAGCGATGCGCTTTGGAGCGCTGAACCGACAGGCTTTCTTGCCCATGATGTTGCGGGATCGGAACGGCAGGCGGATCAGCCGATCCTGATGTCCGATCAATGCGACCCTGCCAATGGCGCGTCCTACATCATATTGTCGGATGGCCGGTGGCGGGACGAGGCGCTGTCATTCGAGCGCGCCTTCTTCCTGTTTACCGCCGAGCAAATCGAAGATGCGCGTACCGTCTGGCGACAGTTGACCGCCAGGGAAGATGTCACGCCGCGCTACTGGAAGCAGGATGGTGGCCGCTGGGTCGAAGGACCGTGATTTGCGATCTCCGGCAAAATTCGCTACATCCCCGAACCGGTCGCATCCTGTAAACCGGAGCTTGCCCCATGTATAAATATCTGATTTTGCCTGTAACCCTGATGATTGCCGGATGCGGCAGCAACGACAGCGAACGGGCTTCCGGTACCTTTGACGATGGCGAGGGCAACAAGGGCAGCTATTCGGTGCGCGGCGATGACGAGAATAGCGAAACGGTGATCAAGTCGGACAAGGGCGAGATGCGGATCGCGACCGGCGACAAGGCGGCCAGGGATCTGCCGATGGGTATCAAGCTATATCCTGGCGCCGAAGTGCAGACCAGCATGACCGGCATGGGGGACGGCAAGTCCGGCGCGATGGTCGTGTTGCGGACGTCCGATAGCGTAGATCAAGTGATAGAATATTATCGCAAGCAGATGAAATCAAAAGATATTTCTGTGAAAACGGAAGTCAAATCCGGCGACATGCAGATGATCGGCGGCGAACGTGCAGATGGCGAGGGGCTGCACATCTCTGCCACCAAATCCCCCGATGGCGGCGTGACGGCGACGATTATCGCCGGTGGAAACAGCTAGGCAGCAATCGAAAACTTGCCATGTTGCAGTGCAGCGGCTAAGGGCGGCGCAAACTTACACCATCCCCGAATTTATGGAGCAACATCATGGCCGTGACACGGACATTTTCGATCATTAAACCCGACGCTACCCGCCGCAACATCACCGGTGCTGTCACCAAGATGCTGGAAGAAGCCGGACTGCGCGTCGTCGCATCCAAGCGCATCCACATGAGCCGGGAACAGGCCGAAGGCTTTTACGCCGTGCACAAGGAACGCCCCTTCTTCGGCGAGCTTGTCGACTTCATGATCAGCGGCCCTTGCGTCGTCCAGGTGCTCGAGGGTGAAAATGCCATGCAGGCCAACCGCGACATCATGGGCGCGACCAACCCGGCTGACGCTGCTCCGGGCACGATCCGCAAGGAACTGGCCGAAAGCCTGGAAGCAAACACGGTTCACGGTTCAGACAGCGAAGAAAATGCGGCGATCGAAATCGCCTATTTCTTCAAGGATGACGAAATCGTCGGCTAAGCTTACCCATTCTATCCCATTCTATCGTTTTTGGACGCCCGGTCGCAATTTTTGCCACCGGGCGTTTTTTTATCGGGAGGGCTGGTTGGGGCAAGCGCGTTCCAATTACGCGACAAATTTTGCTGCGAGATTTATCCGAAACTCCCTGACAACTGACAGAAATTGCGTGTAGCGTGCGCCGAAAATCCACGCCCTATTTGAAGGAAGTTTCCCGATGCAAAACAATCTATTCTCGATGCATGATCTCGATGCATGATAAAGTCTGCGTCGTTACTGGCGGCTCCAGGGGCTTGGGGAAAGCCATGGCACGTGCCTTTCTGGAAGCGGGTGCCAAACGTGTCTACGTCACCGCTCGCAAAGCCCAAGAATGCGAAGAAACCGCCAAGGAACTGTCTGGTCTGAGCGCCAACGGCCAATGCGTCGCGCTTCCCGGCGATATGAGTAGCGGAGAAGGAATCGCAGCCTTTGCAAGAGCACTGGCGGAACGGGAAGAACATATCGACGTGCTGGTCAATAATGCCGGTACCGGCTGGATGGCGTCGGTAGAAGAATTTCCTGAAATAGGCTGGGACAAGGTCATGGATCTCAATGTGAAGACGCCTTTCTTCCTGACGCAGCAGCTTTTGCCGCTACTGAAAGCAAATGCGACTGCAGAGACAAGCGCATCCGTCATCAACATTGGATCGATAGCCGGAATCATGGGAAGTGCCGGAAGCGGTATCAGCTATGGTACCTCCAAGGCGGCTATCCACCAGCTGACTCGGAATCTTGCCAGCCTCCTCGCCGATGATCATATTCGGGTGAACGCGATTGCGCCGGGACGGTTTCATTCCAAAATGACCAGCCTGGTTGAGCAGGATAAAGAGCAATATGAGCGGGAAATCAAAATGATACCACTGCACCGCTGGGGGCATGACGAGGATATAATGGGGCCGGCACTCTTGCTGGCAAGCAACGCCGGGGCATTCATGACCGGTGAAATCATCACGGTCGATGGCGGATATCTGCTGGTCTAGAGTCGGCAGACAGGTCGGCCCGCCAATGTTTGCATCATTCGTGCCCGGAGGCCATCGTCGTCGGATACGTTGGTATAATCAATCGCCGCCTGCATGATTTCCCACGGTCACCGCTGAGCTTGTCGCCTCTTCCGACCGTTCCCAGTCATGAAAAGCCTCGCGGCGGACGATGATCCAGTTGCCGTCGCGGCGTTCCAGTGTGTCGCAATAGCGACCGGCGACGATCCAGTCGGTGGCCTTGCCATGGGTCTGGCAGGGGGCGAATTCGGGGTGACCGGCCTCGATATAGTGATAGGCGACAAAATTGGCTTCGGTGGTGGCGCTGTTGCCGTCGTCGGACAGCGCGATATGGATGTTGGAGAGCGAGTGGTGGGTACCCGGAATATGCTCCAGCACCTGACTGGCAAAGCCGATGAATTCGTCTGGTGGCCCTTCATATTCGGCATGTTTGTGGACATGGTCATCGGCAAAGCAGGAGCGGACCAGCGGCCAGTCGCGGCGATCGATCCCCTTGCAGTAACGGTGCAGGATATCGCGAATTTCTTCGCGGGCCGACAGCTGCTCCAATGTGTACATCCCTGGTATCTCCTAATTTTGTCAGTCGTTATTATTTGACTCTGGTCCTAGCTTTCCATGCAAGGATTGTGGAGGAGATAAAGCATGGGCAGATTGCAAGGCAAAGTGGCAATAATAACAGGCGCGGCCAAGGGGCTGGGCGAAGCCGATGCCCGGATGTTCACGCGCGAGGGCGCGACCGTCATCCTGACCGATATGGACTCCGAAAATGGCAATCGCGTGGCCGGAGAGATTGGCGATGCCGCTGAGTTTCACGTCCAGGATGTTCGCGACGAGCAGGGTTGGGAAGATCTGGTCGCCGATGTCGTCTCCCGCCATGGCAGACTCGACATATTGGTCAATAATGCCGGGGTGGTCGAGCCAGGCACGATCGAGACCCAGACCGCCGAAGAATATCGCTTCGTCATGGCGGTCAGCGCTGATGGTGCTTTTTATGGCTGCAAATATGCGGTGCCAGCGATGAAGGCATCGGGTGGCGGGGCAATTATCAACATGTGCTCGATCGCCTCGATCGTCGGCGAGCCGATTGTCGTCGCCTATGCCATGGCCAAGGGCGCGATCGAGAGCCTGACCCGCAGCGTCGCCGTCCACTGCGCCAACAACAAATATAATATCCGCTGCAACAGTGTCCATCCCGCCGGCATTCTGACCCCGATGGTGGAGGGCATCGGCCCCAAGGTGATGGGCCGCGACGACCTGCGTCCGGCCAGCGAAGGGCCGGGCCCCAGCGCGCTCGGCGAACCGGATGATATCGCCAACACCGTGCTGTTTCTGGCATCCGAGGAAAGCAAGTTCATCAACGGGGCGGCGATCCGGGTCGATAATGCGAAATCGGTGATGGAGGGCGTGGTTGGCTGATCGCCGGAAGGAACGGCACAGATGTTACTGCAGGTCCCTGATCTTGATACGGAACGGCTGGCGGGAAGCCCGATTTGATCATTGGCGCTGCGGGTCCTAGACGGGTCAGACAAGACTCGCGAAAGGATCGGGAAGATATCAATGCGCCTTGCTGTCAGCGATCTCGGATTTCTATTCCTGCTGCTTGCCGCTCTCTGTCTGGCGGACCCGGCCGCAGCGCAATATCGCTGGCCGGAGCAAGCGCAGGCGGCAGCGGAGGACGCCCGCTATGCCGAATTGCTCGCCGCTACCGAGCAGATACGCAGCGAAGCCAATCCGATCGCCGATTCCAGCGCTGCCGCCCAGTCGAAACTGCTCGTGGACTATGTTCGGTCCCGATATGGCAGCGACAGCGCGCTCTATCTGAGAGAACTGGAAGCCCATGCCCGGGATCTGGGAGGCTCGACGGAATCGCGCCTGCTCTATCCGGAAATCATTGCCTTGTCGGAAGTCCTCCACGGCAAGGATTCCTACGAAGCCGGCCTGGCGCACCTTGGATACGCCCAGAGCCTGGCTATGACCGGCTACCGCAAGGAAGCTGCCGCTGCCCGGTTGCGGGGGTTCGAGGCGCAGCTGCTTGATGTGCTGAATTGCGGCAGGGTGACCGAGATGATGATCATGGGCTGTGCCCAGAACGAGCCTTTGTTTGCCAGCGACATCACCGCCACCGCCGCGGCGCTGCAGCGCGCCGGTCGGGGGGCGGAAGTCCCGGCGCTGCTGGACCGGGTCAGCACCGAGCTGGAAAGAAAATGGACGGAATGCGACGGACCCGGATGGCGGTTTGATTGCGAGGATGTGCCCGACTATCGCGATGCCATCGATGGTGCGGCAGCGAGCTATTATGAGGGTTTCGGGCCGGAAGAGCGGGTTGTGCCGATCCGGCGCCGGATTTTCGCCGCACAAGTGGCCCGGTTCGCGCCGTGCCTGCGCGAGGACGGTCGCTATTGTTCCAATTTCCGGATGCGTTCTGCGTGGCGGGAACTGGATGGGGTGCTCGGCAAGCAGGGACTGCAGGCGGAACGTCTGGACGCGCTTGAAGTGATGCTGCGCCTGACCATGAGCGAATCCGGATGGACCCGGTTCGGCGCTGGTTCGAGAGACGGGGCGGACCGCGAGGAAAGCCAGGAGATCGAGGCGGTGACGGAAGCTCTGACGCTTTATTCCCAGCTCGCTGTGGATTCCGGCAATGCAGAGCGCGCCCGCCTGTTCCTGGCCGAAAGAGGAGCGGGAAGCGCACTGGTACAGGTGGCCGACGAGGCTTCGCTGGAAGACCGCCTTGCCGACCTCGAAAGGCAGCGCGAGCAGTTGGACGATGACAGCGGCGAATATCTGGGGAACCTTTCGACAACGCTTGAACTGGTAACGGAACGGTTCGGAGACGGGAGCGACGAGCAATTTGATGCGTTCCGCGATCTTTTCTGGTCCCTGAAACGGCAGGACCAGCCCGAAGCGGCGCGCGAAATCATGATGCGTGCCCTGAACGTCCAGCGCCAAGTCCATGGCGACGACAATTTCCGGACCTTCTCGCTGCTGGCGGAAATAGTCGAATCGCTGGAAAAATCCGGACAACCCGAGGCGGCTATCGCGCTTTTGACCGAAATTCTCGGTTCGGAGGCAAATCGCAAGGATTCTCTATTTTCCAATGCCATTGCCTACAAGCGCGATACCGGATTCAGCTTCGGCGACAAATATGACCAATTTGCCGCGCTCAATGCAAAGCTGGGCCAGCTCTTGCTGGAAGCCGGCGTTCCTGTCCAGCGTTCGGTGGAGGCGGCACGCCGTGCGGTCGCCGCCACCCGCGCCTATCGCACCTCGCTGGGCTTCGATCAGCTCGGGCAGGCTGCCTATGAGCGGGCCATTCGCGGCGACAGCTTTCTGGGTGCCCCGATCACGCCGCCGGTAAAATATGCCTTGCTGGCCGACAGTCTTTGGGAAGCTGGCGATCGGGATGATGCATCAGTGGACGAGGCCTTTGCTGCCCTGCAGGATGCGATGACAAGCAGCGTAACCATGGCGGTCGGCCGGGTGGCTGCGGAACAGCTTGTCAAACAGGCCGGATTGGGAGCTCTGCTTGCCGAACGGGCCGAGGCGACCGAACAGGCCGTCTTGCTGGACGATTATGATGCGCAGGCCCGCGCCAATGACCGTCAGGCCGAAATCGATGTCGCCTTGCGCAAGGCCGCGCCCGCCTATTTCGATCTGATTCGCCCGACCGCGCTGTCGCTGACGGAGGCGCGGGCTATGCTGGGCGAGGGCGAAGCAATTGTGCTGCTCTACCCCGGCCCGCGTGGGACGCACGCGATTGCGGTCACGCGCGAAAGTAGCACATGGCACCGGTCGGACTGGCGCCGGCAGGAAATCGACGGGGCGGTTAAACAGCTTCGCCGCGATCTGGATCCGGCCGGTAGCCGGGTGCCGCGTCCTTGGAGCTATTATTACGACCGCACCACTGCATATGAACTCTATCGCAAGATCATCGCGCCGCTGATGGAAACGCTGGGCGAGGCAACCGATGTTTATATCGCTTCGGCTGGCTCGCTGGCCCGGATTCCACCCAGTATATTGGTCACCATGCCGCCGGTCGGTCTTGATGACGATCTGCAGGCGCTGAGGGACACCGACTGGCTTATCGACCGGTTCGCCCTTGTGCAGCTCCCTTCGATCCAATCGCTGCGGTTCTTGCGGACGCGCAGCGGCAACGGCCCGGGGCAGCGGGCACCTCTGGCAGCCTTTGGCGATCCCGCGCTGCTGGGTGTCGCAGAGACGCGCGGCGGGCTTGACGGCGGCACTTTCGACACCGGTGTGAATACAATGCGCGGCTCGCTGGCCAATGTTGCAGCCATTCGTCAGCTGGCCCGGTTGCCGGGCACCGCAACCGAACTGACCGCCATTGCCCGGTCGCTGGCAGCTCCGTCCGCCTCCGTCATGCTCGGAGAAAATGCCACCGAAAGCCGGATAAAAAAGACGGACTTGTCCCGTACCCGCATCATCGCCTTTGCCACGCACGGATTGCTGGCGGGCGAGGTGGATGGACTGTCGGAGCCCGGACTGGTGTTCACGCCACCGCAGACCGCGACCGAAGATGACGACGGTTTGCTAACCGCCTCGGAAATCGCGCAGCTTGATCTGGACGCGGACTGGGTCTTGCTTTCTGCCTGCAATACCGCCGCCGGAGAAGCGGCGGGAAGTGAAGGGCTGACCGGACTGGCAAAATCCTTCTTCTATGCCGGCGCCCGCAGTCTGCTGGCCTCGCACTGGCCGGTGCGTGACGATCTGGCGGCGATCTTGAGCAGCAGAACCGTCGCTCTGGAACTCTCGGACGGTGCGCTCAGCCGCGCTCAGGCCCTGCGCCAGGCAATGCTGGCCGTGCGCAATGATCCGGACGATGATACGGCGGCTCATCCCAGCTCCTGGGCGCCCTTCATGCTGGTCGGGGATGGTCGTTAGCCGGCGTGTGTGAAGGCAAACAGCCTTGCCTCAGCGCCTGTTTGTCAGCCAGATCAGGCTGCGATATTGCACTTTGCTTCATCGTCGCGGTTGCAGAATTTGGCGCGCGCCTTGCCGCTTGTCTTTGCGCGGTAGAGCGCCGCATCGGCGCAGGCGAGTAGCCGTTCAAGCTCAACACCTTGCTTGGGCGCGGTCGCGATACCGACGCTTGCCGATACGCCCGTGATGGACTCGTCGTCACCATAAGGAAGGCTCAACTGCCGGATGATCCGCCGGGCAAATATCTTGGCTTCATCCTCATGCAGCAGGCCGGTTTGCAGTACGACAAATTCGTCGCCGCCCAGCCTTGCAACGGTGTCTTCGGTTCGGACTATCGCTTCGAGCCGCCGCGCAACCTGTTGCAGCAACGCGTCTCCGACCGGGTGGCCATGGTGATCATTGACTGCCTTGAAACCGTCGAGGTCGAGGATATGTACGGCGAGCAGCTGCCGATTGCGCGACGCGGCCGTTATTGATGTCTTAAACCGCTCGCGCAGCGACAGACGATTCGCAAGGCCGGTCAGCGAATCAAGTTTGGCAAGCTGTCCCAAGTCATGCTTTGTCGTGTGATGTTCGACTGCCGTGCGATAGAGATGTGCGACCGTTTGAAGGCTAAGACCGGTGATCATCGCGACGAGCAGGGCTTCAACCAGATACATTTCCATGTGCAGGCCATCTGAATGTGGGCCGAACGCATGGAGGGCGAGTGCCGCTATTGTCGGTAGAGTAGCGGTCAGCAGGCTTATGACGCAGACTTTTGGCCGGACCGAGGTCCGGGCGACCACGCCGGCGCCGAAGCTGAAAATCAGGCTGACGGTGATCAGCTGCAACAGGGGATCGTGTACCGCGAGCACCAGGACGTTGAGCAGAGCCAGTTGTGCCGCCGATGCATAGTTTCCGATCGCGTAGCGCCGCTCCCAACCCCGCAGGTCTTTGATGTGACGGACTGGCGCGGCGCGTTCGTAAGCCCGGACGACGGCAAGGCGCAGAAATATTGTCACCGCGCCTATTGCAGCGAGCGCACCGTAAATCGGTTCTCCAAGTTGGAAAGCCGCCAGAATGCAGACTGCAATGAAGACCACACCCAGCCCGAAAATGGGAAGCCACATACTGTAGAGCATGTCGACAAATTCGCGATAAACCGGGAGCGGGATTGCGGTCGAACCGGGAAAAAGCTTGAAGTTTGTGCGTCGCTTGACCTGCACCTGCTGATCGTTTTTTCTCACCCTCCCATTTTAGGCGGAAGATATTAACAAAATGCCTTACTGTCTGGTGCGGAAACGCAAACGCATATACTCCGATTCGTCTACCGCTTGCCTTGAACCGTGAAAATCGAGTAGCTTATCATCATGGATCGCGAACAAAATTCCAGCCAGAAAGAACAGATGGCGATCTCCCGATCGGATTTGCCAAAGGCATCCGTGATGGCGTTGATCGACAAAAGCCCGATCGCGTCCGTGATCAGCAATCCGCGGCTGCCCGATAATCCGATAGTCGCCGTCAATGACGCGTTTCAGGAACTGACCGGCTATGATAGAAAATTCATTATTGGTCGAAATTGCCGTTTTCTGGCGGGTGAGGCGACCGAACCCTGGCTGACCGAAGAAATTCGGCGCGGTGTGCGGCAACAAAAATCGGTATTGGTCGAGATACTGAATTACAAGAAAGATGGCACCTCCTTCCAGAATGCCGTGCTGGTTGCACCCTTGTTTGATGAAGAGGGCGAGCTGGAATATTTTCTGGGCTCGCAGGTTGAAATTGATGCCGATTCCCCGAGCCTCGCCAAGCCGCGGCGGATGCGGGCGGTTGCGATCGTGAAAGATCTCTCGAAACGGCAGCGGGAAGTATTGCAATTTATCGCCAAAGGCCTGCTCAACAAGCAGATTGCCCATGAATTGGGTCTCAGCGAGCGCACCATCAAAATGCATCGCTCAATTCTGATGAAAAGGCTGGACGTCCCGAGCGCCGCCGATATGGTCCGGCTAGCCGTCGAAGCCGGCATGTAGGCCTGTCGGCAGACATACGGCCCAAGGGCCGTATCGATTTCTTGGCGGCTTTTATTTATCTGTAAAAATGCATCGCGGGTTGGAACTTTCCCAATTCGGGCCGCAGACATTTTTTGGGCAACATTATCTCCCTCCTCCATGTTGTCCAAAGATTTTCAGCCCGTGATGCACTCCTTTCCTAAAACTGATCCGCGATCGCGATCAATCTGGTGAGCCGCTTTGGCGCAACCTGACACCAGCTCTTGAAAAGCCATTCGGCGATATGCTCCCAATCGGTGCGACCCTGATCCAGACGGATCGCAATCCAGCCAGATTTTCCGTAAAATTTCGGTGCATAGTAGCGTTCGGGATCGGCATCGATCAGGGCCGCCTGCTCATCCAGTCCGGTCGTCTTGACGAGCAGCGCAATACCCGCTTCGCCAAGATGACTCTGCGAGAAATAGGCAAAATATTTGCCGGTCGTTTCGCTGCCGACCCGCCAGCCGGGCGCACCGAAGCTGGCCCGTTCGTGGGTCTCCTCGAGCGCGAGCGCGCGGTTGCGGACCTGCTCCAATATCCAGTCCGGATCGAACTCGCGCGTGACATATTGTGCAAGCGCCCGGGGATAGAGCTGGTGTTCGGCAATCAGTATCCGGCTGGCAAGGCTGTCGGCATCGTCATCGGGCAGAATCGCCACTTCCGTCTGGGCGAGCACCGGGCCGTCATCCAGCTCGGCCGTGACCAGATGGACACTGCATCCCGCGAAGCTGTCACCGGCCTCGATAGCGCGCTGGTACGTATCAAGACCTTTATATTTGGGTAGCAGGCTCGGGTGAATATTGAGCATGTGATCCGACCATTTTTTGACAAATCCGTCGCTCAAGATTCGCATATATCCGGCGAGAATGACATATTCTGCACCGGCCTCGACGATGGCCTCGTGCATGACGGCGTCATGCGCTTCGCGTGACCGGCCTTTGTGCGGATGGGCGCAGGTGGCAATACCTTCTGCACGTGCCAGGGTCAGGCCGGGAGCATCGTGATTGTTGGACGCCACCAGCACAATTTCAAAGGGACAGTCGGGCGATTTGGCCGCATAGACAAGCGCGGCCATATTGGACCCGCGACCGGAAATTAAAATAGCGATCTTGGCCTTTTCAGCCATTGTGGGTGGCGGACCAGTCGTTCGTTGCCGACCAGATACCGCGTGCTCCTGTAACAGAACAGCCTGTCGCCCCCTCGCGAATCTCGCCGATCTGATGAACGGTTTCGCCAGCGGCCTCGAGCTCTGCAGTCATGGTCGCCACCTCGTCCGGCGATATCGCCAACACCATCCCTATCCCGCAATTGAAGGTCCGCGCCATTTCTTGCGGCTCGATATTGCCCTGCGCCTGCAGATAGGCCATCAGCCGCGGTTGATCCCAGCTTGCGGCATCGACATGGGCGTGCAAGCCGTCGGGAAGGACGCGCGGGATATTTTCCAGCAGGCCACCACCGGTGATATGGGCGAGGGCCTTGATCCGCCCCGATTGCATTAGTGGCAGGAGCGATTTTACATAAATACGGGTGGGTGCGATCAGTGCTTCGATCAATAATATGTCGGGATCGAACAGGGCAGGGCGGTTCATATTCCATCCCTTGTCTTCCGCCAGCCGCCGAACCAGCGAAAAGCCGTTGGAATGCACGCCGGAGGATTCGAGGCCGAGCAACAGGTCGCCGGATTCGATCGTCGCGCCGGTTACCGCCTTCTCGCGCTCCACTGCACCGACGCAAAAGCCGGCCAGATCATAATCGCCTTCGGCATACATGCCCGGCATTTCTGCGGTTTCGCCGCCAATCAGGGCGCAGCCGGACATCTTGCAGCCTTCGGCTATGCCGGCCACGACGCGCTCGGCAATGCCGTTCTCGAGCTTTCCGGTGGCAAAATAATCCAGAAAAAACAGCGGTTCCGCACCCTGCACGATCAGGTCATTGACGCACATGGCGACCAGATCAATGCCGACGCTGTCATGCCGGTCATAATCGATCGCGAGCTTGAGTTTCGTGCCGACACCGTCGTTGGCGGCGACGAGCAAGGGATCCTGGTACCCCGCTGCCTTCAGATCGAAAAATCCTCCGAAACCGCCCAGTTCCGCATTCGCACCGGCCCGCGCCGTGGCTTTGGCCAACGGCGCTATCGCCTTGATCAGGGCATTGCCCGCCGCAATGGAAACACCGGCTTTCGCGTAGGTGTAAGAATCCGGTTCATTTTGCTTTTCACTCATAACTTGTGCGATTAGACAAGTCGCGGCTGGATTTCCACGCCATAATCGTCAAAAGGGCGCAAATGAGTTTTTTGACCGACTTCAAAATCAGGATCGCTGCCATCATTGCCGTCGTGACGATGCTCGCGGGGACCGTTGTCTATGCCCAGCTGGAAGGCACCGAGCGCGGTGTTGCGCCGCTGGCCAGCACCGGTGATTTCGAGATCATGGGCGTAAAAATCGATGTCCGTGGCGATAACGCCTTTGACGCCCGCAAAAAGGGCTGGGAAGAAGCGCAGCGCGAGGCCTGGAAGATGCTCTACAAGCGGACCCAGGGTGGCGAAACCAAAGGCTTGCCAGATGCGACGCTCAACACGATCGTCTCTGCCATCATTGTCGAGCAGGAGCAGATCGGTCCCAAGCGCTATATCGCCACTCTCGGCGTAATGTTCGACCGGGCAAGAGCGGGATCGATTCTGGGTGTCGGAGGCCGGCGGTTGCGGTCGCCGCCTTTGCTGGTGCTGCCGATCATGTGGAGCGGCGGTTCACCGCAAGTGTTCGAAAATCGGACCGAGTGGCAAAAGGCCTGGGCACGTTTCAACTCCGGTGACAGCGCCATCGACTATGTTCGCCCCTATGGTTCGGACAGCGAGTCGCTGGTGCTGACGGCGGGACAGGCCAACCGTCCGAATCGGCGATGGTGGCGGAACATATTGGACCAGTTTGGTGCGGCGGACGTGATCATCCCGATCGTCCGGTTGACTTACGAATATCCCGGCGGGCCGGTGACCGGTCGCTTCACCGCCCGCTATGGCCCCGATAACCGCTATATTGACAGTTTTACGCTAAAAGTCGGGCGTAGTGAAGATATTTCAAAGATGCTCGAGCAGGGGATTGTCCGGCTGGATAATATTTATGCGAGCGCATTGACACGCGGTATCTTGAAAACCGACAAGTCGCTGATCATCGAAGATCCGTTCAATCTGGATGAGTTGAATCTCGAGGATTTCGATCTCCCTCTGGATCCAGCCGAGGAAACCCCTCTTGGAGATGGCTCGGTGACCACCGGCGCGAATGGCGGGGTTGAATCGCCTGGCGAAGCGCCGGGGGCAGCACCGGCCGCCACCAGCAGCATTTCTCTGCAGTTTGACACTCCTGACGTCAGTGCGGTCGGTCGCGGCGAATCCGCGGTGCGCTCGATTCCCGGGGTCACGTCTGCGTCGACTTCGAGTCTGGCGCTCGGCGGCGTTTCTGTCATGAGCGTGACATATCGCGGGGATATTTCGACCCTTGCCCAGGCCCTGCGGGCCCAGGGCTGGCAGGTCCAGCAAGGAGCGGGCGCCTTGCGTATCAGTCGTCCCGGACAGTAAAGTAGCGAGACCGTGAGCCAGATAGCCCTTCCCCTTGAACAGAAGCCGTTGCCAGAACAGGGCGGATATCTGGTGACGGAGGCCAATGCTGCGATCCGTGAGCAGTTGCAGAACTGGCAGGGCTGGACGCACCACACGCTGATTCTCACCGGGCCGCCAGCTTCGGGAAAAAGCACGATGGCAGCGGCGTTCGCGACGGAAAGCGGCGGATTATGCCTCGATGATGCCTCCGAACATGATGATACGGAAATTTTCCATCTCTGGAACAGGGCGAATATGGAAAACAGACCGCTGCTGCTGGTTTCCGGCCAGCCGGTAGCCCAGTGGGGAATTACGCTGCCCGATCTGCAATCCCGTCTCGCGGCGTCGCTACATCTGGAAATTGGTGCGCCCGATCAGGCGATGATTGACGGTCTGCTGCAGAAATATTTCGCACTGCGGGGATTGACCATTTCTGAAGATGCGCTGCGTTATCTGGAAAAACGCATGGTCCGCTCTTATGCGATGGTGCGACGACTGGCGCAAAAAATGGACGCGCTGGCGATCGAGTCGAGGAAGCCTATCAATCTCACGATCGCAAAAGCGGCGCTGGACCATTTTGATAGCGGTGATGAAAAGGTGGAATTATAACCCATGGAAAATCCTGCTGCCCAGTCACTGGATTCTGATATCTTGCCGGACCCGGATGGTGTCGGGCCCGCCCCGGAAGATGGCAGCAAGCGGTATTTCAACCGGGAAATCAGCTGGCTGGGGTTCAACGAGCGGGTGATCGAGGAAGCGGAAAACAGTGCTCATCCGTTGCTTGAGCGGCTGCGTTTTTTGTCAATTTCCGGCAGCAACCTGGACGAATTTTTCATGGTCCGCTTTGCCGGACTGGTCGGACAATATCGGCAGAAAATCGAGGAGCGGTCGGCCGACGGCCTGACCGCCACACAGCAGCTGGACGCGATCGCGAGCCGGACCGAGTCATTGCTCGAACATCAGCAGCGGGTCTGGGCGGCCTTGTCGAAAAAGCTCGCAGACGAAGATATTTTCGTTTCGACCGTGGGCGACCTTGCCGCCGATTCGAAAGCCTGGCTCAGGCAGCATTTTATCGATCAGATATTCCCGGTGTTGACGCCGCAAGCGCTCGACCCGGCGCATCCCTTTCCGTTCATTCCCAACAAGGGATTGAGTCTGGTTTTTGATCTGGTCCGTAAATCGGACAATCAGGGTATCCGGGAGCTGGTGATGATTCCCTCCGGTCTGCCCCGCTTCATCCGCCTGCCGGGCGAATCTGCGACCTATGTATCGGTTGAAACGGTCATTCAGGAATTTTCGGACATACTTTTCCCCGGTTATGTTGTGAAAAGCAGCGGCCTGTTCCGGATCATCCGCGACAGCGACATCGAGGTGGAGGAAGAAGCGGAAGATCTGGTTCGCTATTTTCGCAGCGCGATCAAACGGCGTCGTCGCGGCGATGTCATCCGGCTGGAGATGGGACCAAAACTCGGAGAGCCGGTGGTTGCGATGTTGCGCGAGAGCCTGCTGCATGATGGTGCCACCGAAAGCCGGATCAACGGTCTGGTCGGGATCGGTGATCTGGACATATTGGTCGAGGAAGACCGGCCTGATCTGAAATTCACGCCGTATAGTCCGCGCTTTCCGGAACGCATTCGCGATCACGGCGGTGACTGTTTCGCGGCCATTCGCGACAAGGATATATTGGTCCATCACCCGTATGAATCGTTCGAGGTGGTGATCGAATTCCTGCGGCAGGCCGCCGCTGATCCGGATGTCGTGGCGATCAAGCAAACGCTGTACCGTGCTGGCAAGCAATCCGCCGTGATCCGGGCGCTGATTGATGCGGCCGAGGCCGGCAAATCGGTTACGGCTATCGTCGAGCTCAAGGCGCGCTTTGACGAGGAGCAGAATCTGCTGTGGGCGAGCGCGCTGGAGCGCGCCGGGGTGCAGGTGGTCTACGGGTTTATCGAATGGAAGACGCACGCGAAAATTTCGATGGTCGTGCGCAAGGAGCAGGAAGGCTATCGCACCTATTGTCACTTCGGCACCGGCAATTATCACCCGATAACCGCCAAGATATATACAGATCTCAGCTTCTTCACGGCGGATCCCCGCGCCGCGCGGGATGCGGCGCAGCTGTTCAATTATATCACCGGCTATGTCGAGCCCAAGGCACTGGAGCTGATCTCGATGTCGCCGCGGGATATGCGCGACGATCTGATGGGATTGATCGACCAGGAAATCGCCAATGTCCGTGACGGCAAACCGGGAATGGTCTGGGCCAAGATGAATTCGCTGGTCGACCCGGCGCTGATCGAGAAGCTCTATCAGGCAAGCAATGCCGGGGTGGAGATCGATCTGGTGGTGCGCGGAATATGCTGCCTGCGACCTGATGTGCCAGGCATGTCGGACCATATACGGGTAAAATCGGTGGTCGGCCGGTTTCTGGAGCACAGCCGGATCTGGGCTTTTGGCAACGGCCGGGAACTGCCGAATGATGGTGCGAAACTCTATATTTCCTCGGCCGACTGGATGCCGCGCAACCTTGATCGGCGGGTGGAATATATGATGCCGATTACCAACGCGACCGTGCACGACCAGATATTGGACCAGGTCATGGTGGCCAATCTGATCGACGACGAGCAGAGTTGGGAACTCAATGCCGATGGCAGCTACACCCGGGTGGTTCCCTCGGACAAGCCGTTCAACCTGCATCGCTATTTCATGACCAACCCGTCGCTGTCCGGGCGGGGCAAGGCGCTCAAGAAGAGCAACGCCGTGCCGCGGCTCAGCCTGCGCCGCCGCAAGAAAAAGGCGTGAGCGGAGTGCTGGCACAAAAGGATTCGCGATCGCCTTTCGTACCGTTGCGGAAGAAACACGGCAGCCAGCGGACCGCGATCGTTGATATTGGCTCCAATTCGATCCGGCTGGTGGTCTATCAGGGGCCAGTCAGGGTCCCGGCAATCCTGTTCAACGAAAAAGTCATGGCCGGCCTGGGCAAGGAATTGTCCACGACCGGAGCGATCGGAAAGGAATCGATGGCCCTGGCGATCCGTGGACTGAAGCGCTTTCACCGCCTGTGCTCGGAAATGGAAGTCGACAGCATCAAGAGTTTCGCGACTGCGGCGGTACGCGATGCCAGTAACGGCAAGGAGTTGCTGAAGGCGGCGCGGGCGATCGGATATGATGTGCAAGTGCTGCAGGGCGAGGAAGAGGCGGAGCTGGCCGCACTGGGTGTCATTTCGGGGATTCCCGAAGCGAAAGGTATCGTCGGTGATCTGGGTGGCGGTAGTCTCGAACTGGCGCTGGTCGACGGCGGCGAGGTTTTGGACCGCTATTCCTTCCCGCTCGGCGTCTTGCGGGTCGCCGATCTGCGCAGCAAGGGCCAGGACAAGCTGAAGCGGCAAGTGCGCAAGATGCTGAAGAAAACCGGTTGGGAGAAGCAGGCGCAGGCCTTGCCCTTCTATCTGGTTGGGGGCTCCTGGCGTTCTCTTGCCCGACTCGACATGTTCGACAGCAAATATCCCCTCCCGGTGATCCACAATTACGAAATGGAACCGCGGCGGGCGCAGCGGCTGGTTAGCCGGCTGGCGCAACTCAACCGGGATAAGCTGAAAAATGTTCCGGGGCTGTCCACTTCGCGAATTCCGACGTTGAAGGATGCCGCATGGCTGCTGTCGATGCTGGTGCGTTATCTCGACAGCAGCAAGCTGGTCGTATCTGCTTACGGGGTGAGGGAAGGCCTGCTGTTCCAGAATATCAGCAAGCAGGAAGCAGCGCGCGATCCGCTGCTGCTCGGTACAGAGGATGCGGGGACGGCGCAGTCCCGTTTTCCGGCGAACAGCAAGCTGCTTGGCAAATGGATTGCCGAGATTTTCTCCGACGATCCGTCAGAGTGGCATCGCATCCGTCAGGCCGCCTGCAATCTGGGCGATGTCGCCTGGCGGGCAAACCCCAATTTCCGGGCCGAGCGGGGGCTCGAAATCGGACTGCACGGCAACTGGGTCGGGATCACCGGGCCGGAACGCGAGATGCTGGGGCAGGCGCTCTATACCAGTTTCGGCGGCGGCACGCGGGTCTTTCCCGGCGGCGGCAAGCTGGCAGACGAAGCGGCGACGCAGCGCGCGATCAGCTGGGGACTGGCGATGCGCCTCGCTCAGCGGCTCAGCGGTGGAACCCGTAATCCGCTGGAACTCACCCATATTCGCAAGTCCGGGAAAAAGCTGGAATTGACGATCAAAAACGACCTGATTCACCTCTATGGCGACGCCGTGGCCAAGCGGCACGGGCATCTGGCAAACATGCTCGGGCTGGAACCGTTGATGACGGCGGAATAATTATTCAGCTTCGGCCGCATCGCCTTCTTGCTGGTGGGTCATTTTCAACTTGCCGTCCTTGACCGTAAAGCTCACTCGGCCCTCGACCAGATCCAGCGCATCGCGGCCAAATTCCTCATAGCGCCAGCCCTCGAGCAGGGGCACGTCTTCGCGGTCTCCGGCAACAATGCGATCCAGATCATCGGCGCGGGCGAGCAGGCGGGATGCCACATTCATCTCGGCCGAACGGATTTTCAGCAGCAGTTTCAGCAAATCGGTCACCAGCGCATTGGCCTTGCCGTTCTTCGGACGCCGACCCGTTTTCTGCGGCAGATCATCGCGGGACAGCGGTTCCGCCTGATCGATAATGTCCATCAGCCGCGCGCCTATATCGTTGTTCTTCCATCCGGCTGACAGACCGCGAACCTGGCCAAGCTTCGACTGGTCGCGGGGCGGGTGGCCGGCAATATCGGCCAGCGTTTCATCGCGCATGATCCGGCCGCGGGGCAGGTCCTTGGACTGGGCTTCCCGTTCGCGCCAGGCCGCCAGCGCTTTCAGCCGACCCAGCATCTCGAGATTGCGGCCCTGTGCCTTCACCCGTAGCCACGCCTTTTCCGGATCATTCACATAATTTTCGGGATCGGCGAGCTTTTCCATTTCGGCGTTGATCCAGATGCCGCGCCCGGTCTCGCGCAACTTGTCCAGCATCATCGGAAAAATCTTGGCGAGATGGGTCACGTCGGCGATCGCATATTCGAGCTGGCGGGCATTGAGCGGCCGGCGCGACCAGTCTGTGAAGCGCGCGCCCTTGTCCAGCGTGATTCCCAGCCAGCTGTCGACGAGATTGGCATAGCCGATCTGTTCGCTCTGGCCGATCGCCATGGCGGCGATCTGGGTGTCGAAAATCGGATGCGGCGTCTTGCCTGTCATATTGTGGATAATCTCCACATCCTGCCCCCCGGCGTGGAAAATCTTGAGCACATTCTCATTATCGACCAGCAGTTCGAGAAGCGGGTCCAGATCGACGCCCTTGGCCAGCGGATCGATAGCGGCGGCTTCCTTGCCGTCGGAGATCTGAATCAGGCAGAGAATCGGCCAGTAAGTGTTCTCGCGCATGAACTCGGTATCAACCGTGATGAAGTCCGCTGTCGCAAAGCGGGCGCAGATATCGGCGATGTCCTGATTGTCCGTCAGCAAATTATGAATGTGCATTTTTATCCTATACAGCGGGCGGCTCGTCCCGCAAACAATTCATCTAAACAGGATAAAATTGGGGGAAAACCATGGCATTTTGGTCACTGATTCTGATCGTCCTGCTGGCCTTGCTGTTGCTCGGACAGATCATGACTTTATATGGCGATGCCTGCCTGGCAATTTCCGATCCGCGGCCAATAGGCGGCAAGACCATCGAGATTACGATATTGGCCTGGGGCTTTGCCGCGCGCCGCAAGCGGTCGCTGCAGATCGATGACTGCGCGCGGCTGGGTATCAACGACATGCGGTTTTTCATGACCGGGAAGGCGATATTGATCTGCCTCGTGACCTTCGGCTTTGTCCGGCAAGTCAGCATTGCCTATCGCTGCTATGCCGGTGATTTTGATGTGGGAGACGCCTGATGGCTCGGGTCGTGCATCTTGGGCAGCAGGTGTGGAACAACTATCACCAGACCGCCGCCTGCAATCTGAAAAGCCGGATCGAGCTGGCGAACGACGAGCAGCCGAATGGCCGGGCCTATCTGAAGGCCGTCGCCGAGACCGTTCAGGCATTGCTGAAGGAAGCGAAACAATATCAGATTCCGGTCCGCCCGGTCGGGGCAGGCTGGTCTCCGGCGCCGATCAACGTGATCGAGGATGGCTGGCTGGTCGAGACCTTGCGGCTCAACCGTACCTTCAAGCTCGCCGAGCGGAACCTGCATGCTGATTGTGACCTGCCGGCGGAATCGCTGATGCTGGTGCAGGCCGGGGCGACCGTCGACGAGGTCTATGAAAGCGCCGAGGAAATCGGCCGTTCGCTGCGCACCGGCGGAGCCAGCAATGGCCAGAGTTTTGCCGGGGCCTGTGCTACCGGCACTCACGGCAGCGTCTGGCAGGAGGGCGGTATCCAGGATCATGTCCGGGCCGTGCAGCTGGTAACGCCGGAACGGATATTATGGATTGAGCCGAAGCGAAGCGTGCTGTCCGATGATTTTATCGCGCAGACCGGTTCGGTGATCATCCGCGATGACCGGATATTTGCCGCGGCCCAGCTGCATGTTGGCGCGATGGGCTTTGTCACCGCGTTGCTGATCGAGACCGATCCGATCTATATGGTGCAGAATATCCAGAAGGCCGCGAAGATAAAACGCGAGCATATCGACTGGCTCTGCCGCGGCGAGTTCCGGAAATTTTCTGGCGCATTCGGATTGAATGAAGAGCCGTATTTTCAGCAGCTTATTCTGAATCCCTTTGATCCTTTCGACAAGAAGGCGCTGTTGCGGTTCCTCTACAAGCGACCCTATGACGCCAGCATCCCGCCGCCACCGCCGGGACAAATGGGGGCTGGATATGACGCCCTGACACTGCTTGGAAAGGTGATGGCGAACAGCGATCTGTTCAAGGCGGAGTTACTGCAACTGGCAATGGAACAAGCCTATCCCGACAATCGTGATGTTGATGATCCTCCGGCCATAGCAACATGGGGGCATACCACCGAAGAACATTCGCCAATCGCCAGCCTGTTCAACGGATCGGTTACAATGGACCGCAGAAAGCTTAGTGAAGCGTTTGATTTGATTATAGATAGTTTTCGGCGTGGAGGGGGAGGGACAGTTGTCACGCTGCGCTTTGTTCATAAGGCCCAAGGTCTTCTGGCGCCAGCGCACTGGCAGGACAATGTCGTCATCGATTTTGACGGGCCCAATGTCGAATCCAGTCATAGCGGCTACAAGAAAGTGGTCGAAGCGCTGGACGATGCCGGGATCGCCTTCACTCGTCATTGGGGAAAGACCAACAACCTTGATCAGCAGCGCGTACAGCAGGATTATGATCAGGATTTCGCCGACTGGAAATGGGCGCAGGCGCAAGTGATGCCGGATGCGGCTGACCGGCGGGTGTTTGCCAATGATGAGCTGGTGAAACTGGGGCTGATTTAAGCTGTTCGATTGAAAATAGGCCGAGGCTGCCCTTCAGCTTACGTCCCAAGTGCGGTCATTCAACATAATTGGTCCTAGCGTCGCTTTGAGCGCAAAAATGGACATTGCATGGAGCGCGTGGTCAGAGATAGGATTCTCGGCGCGTTCAGATGTTAGTTCAATGGCGATGTAACATTGCGCAAAATGAATATTGACGCCAAGCTGGCTGAACAAACAGGAGATGATTTATGTTCTTGCACGATATCGGGATTATTCCCGGCGGCACAAAAAGCGGCGCACCGACTTCCGATCATCCTGCAATCCTGAATCTGTCGCGCCGCGGTTTTGTTGCCGGGACTAGCCTGTTTGTTGTCGGCGTCGCTCTGGTTGGCTGCTCCAGCTATGTAGAACCAAAAATTGATCCCAACGCCATAGACCTTCCCAAAGCGGGGCCAAGCCCGCTGATGGAAGTGAAAGGTGGTGATGCAACACCGGCCTTGTGGATTGCTATTGAAGAAAACGGCGCGGTCAAAATCACTTGCCATCGCTCAGAAATGGGCCAGCAGGTTTGGACGTCCATGGCACAGATTGTTGCCGATGAGCTTGAGGCTGAGTGGGATAAGGTCGAGATCGTTCAGGCCGAAGGGCATGAACGCTATGGCGACCAGAATACCGATGGGTCGCGGTCGGTGAGGTATAATTTCCATAGACTGCGCATTGCCGGTGCCGCCATGAAACAGATGTTGATCGAAGCAGCAGCTGTTTACTGGAAAATGGAGGCTGCAGATTGTTCGGCCTCACAAGGCCTCGTCAGTAATAACCAAAATAGCGATACACTATCTTACGGCAACCTCGCCAAGCTGGCGGCCAGGTTGCAAGTTCCCGAGGAATCAAATGTTGCGCTGAAAGATCCCAAAGACTGGCGCTATATCAATAAGGAAATCCCGTCGCTTACCATCCCCCGCATTACGCGCGGTGAAGGTACGTTTGGCATCGACGTTGACAGGCCAGGCATGGTCTATGCTGTGGTTGCTCGGCCGCCGCAGCTATTTGGTAAAACCGGTGCGGTCCGCGACACGGCCACACTCGCAATCCCTGGCGTGCTGCAAACGGTAAAGCTACCTGATCCTAGTTCGCCAGCAGTTTTTCAACCATTAGGGGGCGTGGCAGTTGTTGCAACCGACACATGGGCCGCCATTCAAGGGCGGAATGCACTGAAAATAAACTGGATTGATGGCCCCAATGCCAGCTATGATTCCGACACGTTCGCCGAGCAGATGAAACAAACGGCACGGCGCTCTGGCGCGGTGCGCCGCAAGCGGGGCAATGTGGCCTCGGCTCTTGCTAGTGCAGCACAAAAGATTGAAGCGGAATATTACGCGCCGCATCTGTCACAATCACCCATGGAACCTCCAGCAGCGACGGCGGAATGGGATGGTGACAAACTGGAATGCTGGGCCTGTGTGCAAGACCCACAGGCGACGCGCCAAACCCTGTCCGATCTGCTGAAAATCGACAAGAAAAACATCACCGTCCATGCAACCTGGCTTGGTGGCGCTTTTGGGCGCAAATCCAAGCCGGATTTTGTGGTCGAGGCCGCCCTGATCGCCAAGGAAGTTGGAAAACCCGTCAAGGTGACTTGGACCCGTGAAGATGAAGTCCGTCATGGATTCTATCACTCTGTGAGCGCGCAACGGCTTGAAGCCGGATTGGATGCAGATGGAAAATGTACTTCCTATCTCCACCGCACAGTGTTTCCGCCCATTGCCTCGACATTCGTGCCTGGTATGGATGTTCCAACAGACGGCGAAATGGGTTTGGGCGCAACAGATGTGCCGTTCGCTATGCCCAACCTCCAGGTGGAATCCGGCAACGCAAAGGGTCATGTCCGGATCGGGTGGTTGCGTTCTGTGTCCAATATTTATCACGCTTTCGCGGTCCAGAGTTTTGCCGCGGAAATGGCCCATGCCGCAGGTAAAGACCAGAAAGACTATTTGCTGGAGCTGATTGGAGAAGCTCGGACGATAGACCCTAATGCGGAGGGCGCAACTTACCCAAATTATGATGCCTCGCTAGAAGAATACCCGATTAAGACGGCTAGGCTTACCAATGTAGTAAACATGGTTTCAGACATGGCCAAATGGGGGCGCAAGATGCCTGCCGGACATGGTTTGGGCATTGCCGTCCATCGGTCATTTTTGTCATATATAGCAACCATTATCGAAGTGGCGATAACACCAGAAGGTGCATTGACGATACCGGGTGTTTGGCTTGCCGCAGATTCTGGAACAGTAATCAACCCCCGCCACGCTCGTGCGCAAATGGAAGGTGGAACAATCTACGGTTTGTCAAATGCGTTGTTCGGTGAAATAACCGCCAAAAACGGTGCAGTGGTGCAGGAAAATTTTCCGTCTTGGCGGGTGCTGCGCATGGGCGAGGCTCCCAGAGCATTTGAGGTGCAGATCGTCAATTCAAATAGCGCTCCAGCCGGCGTCGGTGAACCAGCTACACCGCCTGCTGCACCTGCGCTTACCAACGCAATATTCAACGCCACTGGCCATCGGATCAGAACATTGCCGATTATCGGCGCGAACGGCAGTCGTTTGATTTTGCCAACAGATACCTCCGCTCGGGGAAAGGAATAGGCCATGACCATAAATCTGAACGTCAACGGAAAAACAGAAACGGTTGACGCCGCACCCGGCACACCGCTGCTCTGGGTCTTGCGCGATCATCTAAAAATGACCGGGACAAAATTTGGGTGCGGGATTGCACAATGTGGTGCGTGTACTGTGCATGTCGATGGAACCCCAACGCGATCCTGCGTCACAGCCCATGACTCGCTTGGAGATGCCAAGGTCACGACTATCGAAGGTGTGACGGGAAAAGCTGCCGATGCGATTCGGAAGATTTGGGTCAAGAACGATGTTCCGCAATGCGGGTATTGCCAATCAGGTCAAATCATGGCCGCAACGGCTTTGCTTGCGAAGAATTCAAACCCAAGCGATGATGATATCGATGCCGCCATGAGTGGTAACATCTGCCGCTGCGCAACATATATGAGCATCCGCCGTGCAATTAAGGAAACCGCTGGCTGAATTGGTTGCCGGATTGGCACCGCAGCCTTTCGACGATGTCTGACCAATCGATTTAGCGGCCGGGTTCGGGATAAAGCAGTCATCGTCAATTGCTGGTCTCAATGTCAGAAAACCACCCACTTGTCGTCGTAAAAGGCGACTGATGCCAATGTCCGTTTACAGGACATGGGGGCTCCAGAAATTCCATAAAAGTTCAGAACAAATATAATATTTTATATCAACAGATTGGGTTTGATGAATGACCGGCCAAATTACAGATAACCCGCGCGTGATGCAGAGCTTTCGGCGACGATAGCGCCAACTCTTCCAAAACTCCGCATCGACTGCGGCGCAGGGCCCGTTGCGCCAATCTCAAGCCTTGACAAATGGCCCGCAGACCTGTGTTACGCCTCCAATCTTTCCATCTGGGAAAGCATCCAGTTTCCAAAGGTCCATCATGCACGCATATCGCACCCATAATTGTTCCGCGCTCCGTTCCTCCGATGTCAGCGAGACCGTCCGCCTGTCCGGCTGGATCCATCGCAAGCGCGATCACGGCAATCTGCTGTTTGTCGATCTGCGCGACCATTTCGGCCTGACCCAGATTGTCAGCGAAACCGGCAGCGAAGCGTTCAAGATTCTGGATGGTGCTCGCGTGGAGTCGGTGGTCACGGTGACCGGCAAGGTCGTCGCGCGCGATGATGAAACGGTGAACAAGCATCTGCCGACCGGCGAGGTCGAGCTGGTGGCAGACACTGTCGATATGCAGGGCCCGGCGGAAGAATTGCCGATGCCGGTGTTCGGCGAACAGGAATATCCCGAGGATATCCGGCTGCGCTACCGGTTTCTCGATCTGCGGCGCGAGTCGGTTCACGCCAACATGATGCTGCGCTCGAAGGTGATCGCCAGCCTGCGCAAGCGGATGACCGACCAGGGCTTTACCGAATTCCAGACGCCGATCCTGACCGCATCCTCGCCTGAAGGCGCGCGCGACTATCTCGTGCCGAGCCGCGTCCATCCCGGAAAATTCTATGCGCTGCCGCAGGCGCCGCAGATGTTCAAGCAGATGCTGATGGTTGCCGGGTTCGACCGCTATTTCCAGATCGCGCCCTGTTTCCGCGACGAAGACGCCCGCGCTGACCGTTCGCCGGGCGAATTTTACCAGCTCGATTTCGAGATGAGCTTTGTCACCCAGGAAGATGTGTTCCAGACGCTGGAACCGGTTCTGGCCGGTGTGTTCGAGGAATTCGCCAATGGCCGGACGGTTACGCCAGCCGGTGAATTTCCGCGCATTCCCTACAAGGAATCGATGCTGAAATATGGCAATGACAAGCCGGACCTGCGCAACCCGATCATCATCCAGGACGTCAGCGAACATTTCAAGGGCTCAGGTTTCGGTCTGTTCGACAAGATCACCTCGACCGGCGGCACCGTGCGCGCCTTTGTTGCGCCGGAAGCTGGCAAGAACAGCCGCAAATTCTTTGACGACATGAACAACTGGGCGCGCGGCGAAGGCTTTGCCGGGCTCGGCTATATCAACATGAAGGAAGGCGTGGCCGGTGGCCCGATTGCCAAGAATCACGGCGAGGAAGGCACGGCCAAGCTGCTCGCCGATCTCGGCTGTGGCCCGGACGATGGCGTGTTTTTCGCCGCCGGCAAGGAAGCCGAAGCGGCCCGCCTCGCTGGTGTCGCGCGCACCCGGACCGCGGAACAGCTCGACCTGATCGACAAGAATGCCTTCAAATTCTGCTGGATCGTCGACTATCCGATGTTCGAATATGATGACGAACTGAAGAAAATGGATTTCTCGCACAATCCCTTCTCGATGCCGCAGGGCGAGCTGGAAGCGCTGGAAAGCAAGGATCCGCTCGATATTCTCGCCTGGCAATATGATATTGTCTGCAACGGCATTGAACTGTCCTCGGGCGCGATCCGGAACCACCGGCCCGACATCATGTACAAGGCGTTCGAGATCGCCGGTTATACGAAGGAACAGGTCGACACCGAATTTTCAGGGATGATCAACGCGCTCAAATATGGCGCGCCGCCGCATGGCGGTTCGGCGCCGGGTGTCGACCGGATCGTGATGATGCTGGCCAACGAGCCCAATATCCGCGAGGTCGTGCTGTTCCCGATGAACCAGAAAGCCGAAGACCTGATGATGAGCGCCCCGAGCCCGGTGGCGATGAAGCAATTGCGCGAACTGCACATCCGTGTGGTCGAGCCGCCGAAGGAAGGCTAGTCCTAAAGCCGTTAGTGGTGAGCCTGTCGAACCACGCTTATCGATAGTCGCCCTTCGACAGGCTCAGGGCTAACGGAAACAACGCATGATCCAACCGCAAGAACATCATTTCCCGTCATCCCATGGCGATATCTGCTATTTCGAATGGGGCCGGGCAGGCGAAGGCCAGTCCGTGCTGCTGCTCCACGCAACCGGTTTCCATGCCCGTTGCTGGGACAAGGTCGTCGATGCTTTTCCCGCCGGCACGCATGTTGTGGCGGTGGACCAGCTGGGGCATGGCCGCAGCGCCAGACCCGAGATCAAGGACTGGGCTATGATTGCCGGTGCAACGGCAGAATTGGTAGAATCGCTTGGCGTCATATTTGATGTTGCCGCTGGTCACAGCATGGGTGGCCACTGTCTGGTCCAGATGGTTGCCCGACTGTCGGATCGCGTTAGCAAGCTGGTTCTGATCGATCCGGTGATTATGGATCCCCAAGTCTACCACAACGCCCCGAGCTACAGCGATTCGTACGAGATGGTTTCTCGGCGGCGGAACAGCTGGACGGGACCGAACGAAATGTTTGACCGGTTCAAGGACCGGCACCCCTATCGTTTGTGGGATCCGGCGGTACTGCGGGACTATTGCGAATATGGTCTACTACCCGACAAAGAAGGCGGGTTCGAGCTTGCCTGTCCGCCAAAAACCGAGGGGTCGGTCTATGCCACCAGCGCCACTGTTGACCCCTATCCGCTGATCGATTCCATTGCACAGCCCGTGACAATTCTGCGCGCGCCACAACTGGAGCAAAAAGAGGCTTTCGATTTCGCTTCCTCTCCGACGCCGCCGGAACTGGCCGGCCGGTTTGCCAACGGCACCGACATTTATCTTTCCGACCTGACCCATTTCATGCCGATGCAGGACCCCGGACGGATTGCACAATTGATCATCCGTGGCTAATGTTGCGTTCATAATACCATCGATATTTATGAATAAAGTGAATTCGGGGGACAGGCATGAACCGATTTTTGAACAATATGACTGCAGTGCTGTTGGTTACGGCCGGCCTTGCTTCCGCCGCGCAGGCGGAGGTTCTGACCATCGACGGGCTAACACCGGCCGGATCTCCCGAATTTGTCCGGATCCGGTCTCTTGCCATTGACGATTTTGGCGGTAGCGACGGCCGGGCGCTGGCGTTCGAACTGGAAGACCGGCTTGCGGACGCCACTTTGTTTGGCCAGCCCTATTTCGATGTAATCGGCGGTCGCTCCGCCGTGCAGGTGGATGCGACCCTGTCGGGCAACGTCACCGCCGGCGTCGAGCAATATGAAACGGTGGCCAAGCGTCGGCGCTGCGTCGAGCGCGACGACAAGAACAAATGCGTCACCCACAGGAATATCAAGGTCGATTGCCTGACCCGTACCATCGATTTTCGTGCGCAGGTTCGGGCGACACGCTACAGCGACGGGCGCAGCATCTATACGGAAAGTTTTCCGGACAGGAATGAACAGACCATCTGCTTCGGTGATGACGAGGACTTTGCCAGCAGCGAATCGGTAATCCGGGCGATGGTGGCAAATGCCGCCGGTGCGATCCGCAATGACCTTGCCCCCGTGCAATATCGTCAGGATATCCGGATTTTGGAGAGCCGCAAGGGTATGACCAAGGCGGAAGGGAACGCCTTCAAGGACGCGATCAGGATGACCAAGAGCGATGCAGCTGAGGCCTGCCGGATGTGGGACGAGGCGGCAAGCGCCGGTCTGCTCCATATCTCGCTCGTGTTCAATCGTGGCCTGTGTGCGGAGCAGCGCGGCGAACTCGAGACGGCACTGGTGTTATACGGTGAAGCCGAGCGCCTGTCGCCCGGAAAGCTGGAAGTGACCGAGGCCCTGCAACGGACAAGCGATCACCTGCGGGCGCTGGAGGAGTGGGAAGCAAGGCAATCCGGTGGCTCCGCGGGTTGAGAATCAACAGGGTTAACCAGTTGGCTGCAATCATAATAATATAGTATATCACCGCACTGAACACATGTTCGATCCGGACCATCCGGCTAGGGCGGCTGCAAATTTCAACCCTGGACTCCGTGGGAAACGCGGGGCGGCGGAGTGCACATGACGATAAAATTGTCCGACTATGAAGCCGGTGACAAATTTGATGGCGACTATGACGAGGCGCTGACGGCCCTGCAGGAACGGCTGGCGCATATCCATTTCAAACATATCATCCATGGCAGCCGTTCAATCCTCGTCTTCGAGGGCTGGGATGCGGCCGGCAAGGGCGGGACGATCCGCCGGATGACCGGTGAATGGGACCCGCGCTATTATGATGTCTGGCCGATCGGCGCGCCCACCAGGGAAGAAAAAGACCGTCATTTCCTGTGGCGCTTCTGGCAGAAATTGCCCGGCAGCCGGGAAATCGGCGTGTTTGACCGCAGCTGGTATGGCCGCGTGTTGGTCGAGCGGGTCGAGGGTTTTTGCGAGTCCGCCGAATGGAAACGCGGCTATGACGAGATCAACGAGTTCGAGGCCCAGCAGATCGACGGCGGTACCCATCTGGTGAAGCTGTTTTTTCACACCACCCAGGAAGAGCAGGACGAGCGTCTGACAAAGCGGCTCGACACGCCACACAAGCGCTGGAAGATCACCGCCGAGGACTTCCGCAACCGGGAAAAGCGCGCCGCGTATCTCGAGGCGATGCACGACATGTTCGAATTTACTGACACCCGCTGGGCGCCGTGGAAAGTGATCGACGGCAATGACAAGAAGTCGGCCCGGATTGCGGCAATGACCCACGTCGCCGAGACGCTGGAGGCGGCGCTGCCGGAGGATTTGCCGGAAGCGGATCCCAAGCTGGTGAAGCTGGCGGAAAAGGCGTTCGGCTATGAGGCGAAGGACTAGAGGTCTCTTTGCCTCGCTTTGCCTGAGCCTTGTCGGTCTGACGGGCTGCACGTCCGCCACACCGGAAGATGTCGTCGGAAAAGACTGTAGCCACTGGGACCTTCCGGAATCTCAGATCGACAGCTCACAACTGGTGACCAATCTGGGATGGGTGTCCGATCATGCCCACATCTTGTCCGCCGCGGTGGAGGCGAAGATTGCCCGCCAGCTGCAGCAGCTGGAAAGTGCTACGCAGCACCAGGTGGTCGTGGTGACAGTCGAAAACCTGCATCGAGTGCCGATTGCAGACTACACGAGAGCGCTGGGCAATACATGGGGCGTCGGACGCGTCGGTGAAAATGACGGCGTCATTTTGCTGGTCGCACCGAACGAGCGCGAAGTCCGGATCGCGGTTGCATGCGGCCTGGAAACAGTTCTCACCTATCAGAAGGCGAGCAACATCATCCAGACCGCCATCCTGCCCCATTTTCGAGAGGGACAATATCAAAGCGGCGTTTCAGAGGGCATAACGCGCATCGCCAGCACCCTTGAAAGCGACTGAGCGTTCTGCCCGGGACCTAACCCCGGTCATTCTTCCCGATATAGCGGGACAGCGGCGTATCGCTGCGGATTGTCGGTCCGCGCGGGTTTTTCGTGTCATAGACCACGGCATTTTCAAGCACGCGCTTGACGTAGTTGCGGGTTTCCGAAATCGGAATCTCCTCGATCCACTGGACCCAGTCGATGCCGCCCATGCGCGGGTCGCCATTGGCGCGCAGCCATTTGTTCACATTGCCGGGCCCGGCGTTGTAAGCGGCGACGGCAAGCGGATAGCTGCCGCCGTAATAAGCGAGCATCCGCTGGATATATCCGCTGCCGAGCCGGATATTATACTGCGGGTCATCGGTCAGCGACGAGAGATTGTAGGAGAGATTGGCCTTGCCGGACTGTTCCCGTGCGGTGCCGGGCATCAGCTGCATCAGTCCGCGCGCGCCCGCGTGACTGATCGCCCCCTCGGCAAACTGGCTTTCCTGCCGGGTAATCGCATGGATTATTGTCCAGCTGCTTTCATGGCCGAACGGCACCTGCATTGTCGGGAAAGAGGTCTCGTCGATCGCGCCGACTCCGGCACCGAGCGAGCTGATGCCCTTGATTACGCCGAGATCGCGCGCACCGATGCGGCTGGCGAGATCGCTGATCAGCATATAGTCCTTGGCGGTCTTGGCATTGTAGGCGAGCGCCCGGTGAAAACGGATCTGCTCGCGCCACGGGCCGGTTCGCACCGATGCTTTTGTCGCCATGACCAGCGGTTCCTGGTCAAAGGCGCGGCGGTCCGCGTCGGTGATCTCGATCGCGGGCTTGCGGTCGAAGTTTGGCAACGGACGCCCCAGCCGCTCCAGCGACAACTGGCCATAGAAATAATCCGGAAATTCGGCGGCTTTCTCGAAATAGGCCTTGGCCTGTTCCGTCTGGCCCGCTTCCGCTGCGGCGCGACCGGCCCAGTAATAGCCTTTTGAAGTGATATTCGGGGAGTCATAGGACTGTGCATAAAGATCGAACATGTGCACCGCCTTGGCCGGCTGGCGCATGCCGTTCAGCGCGGCGGTCCCGGCGACCCATGCGAGGTCGGAATATTTGTCCCGGACCCGGGAATTCTGGTCGGCGATCCGCGTCGGAGTGGCATAGGCGTCCTCGATTTTCGACGCGATGTCATAAGCCACCGTCCACTGGCGGTCATTGGCCGCCGCTTCCGCATTGATCAGCATCGCCTCGAACCAGGTTTCGGGCATCGCCGGCTTCACCCGCAACGGCAATCGCGTGGCCAGAAGCTGCCGTGCCGCATAGCTTTGGCCGCTGTTGCGCAGATAGCGGGCGCGGTCCGCGAGATAGCCTGAATCGTCGCGGGCCATGGCACCGACAGCACTGGCCTGTTCATTGGCATCAGTGGCGTCGGTCAGCTGGGCCAGTCTGGCCGCGAATACCGGGCGACGTGCCGGAGAGGTGAAGGCCAGCTGGCCAGCCGCATCCCGGGTGGCCCGGGCCCAGAGCAGCGAGTCCATGCGCGCATCATGATCGTCGATGCTGAACGCCGAGCTGAAGCGCGCCATCAGTGCTGCCTCGTCCTCGTCGGTCAATGTTCCGCCGCGCCACGCGGTTCGGGCCCACTGATCGGCTTTGTCGCGCTGTCCGGCGGCTTGCAGGGCAACGGCATATTTGGCGGCACCAGCGTTGGTCGTCGGTTCAAACCGGGAAAAATAGGCAAGCACGCGGGCAGGAGAGAAGCTGTTGATATTGATGGCCTGTTCGGCATTGCGCCGCATTCTTGTGTCTTCCGGCCAGCCCGGGAAGGTGACCAGAAAACCGGCATAATCCTCGAAGGAATAATTGTCGGATTGCGTCAGCACTCGCCAGCGCTGCAGGCCCAGTACTGCGTTGCCGCCGGTCGGGTCGGACAGGCCTGCATCGCCATTCTGCCAGCCCAGTTGGTCGCCGAGATTGTCTGCAGCCATGCAGGTGGCTGGACTCAAAAGGAACGAAGTCATAAGAATTCTTGATACCATACTGGACATTTTACGCTTAGGCTCCTTATCAGGCGCTGAACGGCGAACTATATCACCGTTATTACTGCAAATGACTTGGTGTCGGCTTTGCCGATTTCCAAGGCAAACATAAAGGATTATTAGATGTTCTCGGGTTCAATTCCGGCTCTGGCGACACCCTTTCGCGACGGATCGTTCGCTGAAGAGCAGTTTCGCGCTCTGGTGGACTGGCAGATCGACCAGGGCAGCAGCGCTCTGGTCCCCTGCGGGACAACCGGAGAGGCGTCCACCTTGTCCAACGCCGAACATCATCGGGTCATAGAGATATGCGTGGAACAGGCGGCGGGTCGGGTGCCGGTTATCGCCGGCTGCGGTTCGAACGATACCACTAACGCGCTGCTGCACCTCAATTTCTCCAAGAAATGCGGTGCCGCAGCCGGTCTGGTCGTCGCGCCTTATTACAACCGGCCCAATCAGCAAGGCATCACGGCCCATTTCACCACGCTGACCGAAAATAACGATCTGCCTCTCGTCCTCTATAATGTTCCCGCGCGGACGGTGACCGATATCATGCCGGACACGGTGGCGGCATTGTCGAAGCTGCCGAGTGTGGTGGCGATCAAGGACGCCAGCGGCGATCTCGACCGGGTCACCGAGCATCGGCTGAACTGTGCGGACGATTTCGTCATGCTTTCGGGCGTCGACGAACTGTCGCTGGCTTTCAATGCGGCTGGCGGGATTGGATGTATCTCGGTCACCGCCAATGTCGCACCCCGATTATGCGCGGAGTTTCAGGCAGCCTGCGCCGCAGGCGACTATGCCAAGGCCCGCGAGCTCAATGACGTACTCTATCCGTTGCACAAGGCCCTGTTCTCCGATGCTTCTCCGGGGCCGGTCAAATATGCGATGTCGCGGGTGCTGGAGAATTTCTCGACCGACTTGCGCTTGCCAATGACTCCGCCCTCGGAAGCCAGCCGCAAGGCCGTGGACGCCGCTCTGGAAGGGGCAGGGCTGGTCTGATGGCGAAACCGCGCCCAGAGGAATTTGACAAGAAAAAGATCGTCGCCGAGAACCGGCGGGCGCGATATGATTATTTTGTGGATGACAAGTTTGAAGCCGGCATCATGCTGACCGGTACGGAAGTAAAGTCCTTGCGCTTCGGCTCGGGCGCGATTGCCGAAAGCTATGCCGAGGTCAAGGATGACGAAGTCTGGCTGATCAACGCCAATATTCCGGAATGGAGTCACGGCAACCGGTACAATCACACGCCCACGCGGCCGCGCAAATTGTTGCTGAACCGGCGCCAGATCAACAAGCTGCACGGCGCGGTGATGCGCAAGGGGATGACGATCGTGCCGCTGTCGATCTATTTCAACAGCAAGGGTCGCGCGAAACTGGAACTGGCATTGGCGAAGGGCAAGAAAGCGCCGGACAAGCGGCAGACGGAAAAGGACCGCGACTGGAAAAGGCAGCAGGGCCGGCTGATGCGCGAACATGGATGATAGAAAGCCCGATTTCCACGACAAGGATTTTGCCGCGCGTTCGATCATGTATATCGTGCACTGGTTGCAGGAAAAAATGCCGACCCGGGCCGGGATGGAGCGGAACCGATATCTAAAACCGATTGCCCACCGCTTTCTGCGCTCCGAATTGTGGCGTTTCACCAGACGGTCTGTTCCGCGGGGTGTTGCTCTCGGTATGCTGGCTGCCTTTCTCATTCCGGTGGGGCAGATATTTGCGGCGGTCTTTCTGGCGCTTCCGGTGCGGGCCAATGTCCCGATCGCGGCGATCACTACCTTCATCACCAACCCCTTGACCTATCCATTCTGGATTGCCGCAGCGAACCAGACGGGAAAATTTGCCTTGCAGATTGATGCGATGACCGCCGGCCAGCCGATCAATACCCATATCCAGAGCGAATTTGGCCAGTGGCTTAGCTGGCTCGTGCGTGAAGCCGGGGTCACCGCTTTCGGTTTCCTGCTGTTCGCCATAGTTTTTGCCGCCGCCGGCTATCTGCTCAGTTCATTCGGATGGCGATGGTGGATTGCACACAAGCGGAAAGGGCGATTGGACAAAATCCTCGCCGACAGGGCTCGCGATGGCCAGTAAAGCGCAGACAAAGGCGGGCTTGTTGAATCCCAGTACCCGCAAGGTGCGGAACGATGTGCGGACAAGAGCTGTGCTGCTGGTGCTGGCGATCATGGCTTCGGCCGGCCTGCTGTTCTGGCAGGTCCAGTCTATCGGCCTGATCATCGCCTTTCTCGCGCTGGTGCTGAGTCTGGCGGGGGTTGCCTATTTCTTGCGTCCGCAAAGTGCCGCGGCCGATCAGGACCACGCGGATCCGGAAGATTGGGCCGTCACCCGGATGGTGGCCGATCAGTCGTCGATCGGATTGGCCATTACCGACCGGGCAGGCCGGCTGGTCTGTGCCAACGAGTTGTTTACGAAATGGTTCAATGGCGCTGCCGTGCCGCCCGACCTGCCGCTGCAGGCCGGAGGAAACGAACTGCTGGCGACCGCTGGCCGCACCGCATGGCGCGATGGCCGGGGCTATGCGGAAGGCCTGAAACGCGGCGTTGCGGAGTATAGCGCGAAAGTTGTCCGGGCCGGGCAGGGCGATGAATATCTGCTCTGGCAGATGATTCCGCAGGTCCAGGCCGATCTTTTGGATGACATGATCACTCTGGTAGGCGGTGGCGGTGGCCGCGCCTTTTCCGAAGTCGGCATATTGGCCAGCGTGATCGGCGGCGAAGGACGGATTCGCGCTTCCAATCAGGCGTTCGCGTTGCGCGCTACCGGGCGGATTGACGCCAATATATCAGGCCGCAACTTCATCAATTTCCTGCGTTCCGATGACAAGGGTACGATTTTTTTCGAGCGCGAGGGCCGGCACGGCACTCCGGTCCGTCTTTTCCATATCCCGCTTGATCGGGAAAAGGAAAAGGGGCCTGCGTTGATCCTGCTGATCGATGATGATGGCGGAATGGTTGAACGCGGCAAGGCTCTGGAGCAGGTCGAATCGATGTTGTCGCTGCTGCCGCTTGGGCTGGCGTTGACCGACCGTGACGGTCGGTTCCTGTTTCTCAACGAAGCCTTCGCCAAGACCGCCGGCATCGGCGAAAAGGAACAACCGCTTTATCCCGGCGATCTGATGATCCGCGATGACAAGTCCGCGGTGGCTGACGCTGTGCGGCGCTACGCCAGCGGTCCGGCGCTGGCGGGTGATCTGGCAGTGCGCCTGCGCAGTGGCGGCGAGGAGCCGGTGGCGCTCGGCATTGCGGGTATCCGCGGATTGGGCGAGGCCGCGGTGCTGCTTTCAATCCGGGACAATAGCGAAGAATCGAAACTGAAGAGCCAGGTCGCCCAGGCCACGAAGATGCAGGCAGTCGGTCAACTCGCCGGCGGCGTGGCCCATGACTTCAACAATATTCTGACCGCGATCATCGGTCATTGTGATCTGATGTTGCTGCGCCATGCGCCTGGTGACAGCGATTATGACGATATCCAGCAAGTCAAGAATAACAGCAACCGGGCTGCGGGATTGACCAGGCAATTGCTCGCTTTCTCCCGGCAGCAAACACTGCGGCCGCAAGTATTGCAGCTTCCCGATGTGGTGGCGGATGTCTCGAACCTGCTCAAGCGCCTGCTCGACGAGACGATCGAACTGGAAGTAAGGCACGGGCGCAATCTGGGGCTGGTCCGCGCCGATCCCGGGCAGCTGGAACAGGTGATCATAAATCTCGGCGTCAACGCGCGCGATGCGATGCCGGGCGGCGGAAAGATTTCGATTTCGACCCAGGCGGTCGTGGCGTCCGATGTCCGTGCATTGAAAAGCGATATATTGCCGATCGGCGACTATACGGCACTGATATTCTCTGACTCCGGCAACGGCATTCCACCGCATGTTATCGGCAAGATATTCGAACCGTTTTTTACAACCAAGGCTGTGGGCAAGGGCACCGGACTCGGTCTGTCTACGGTCTACGGAATCATCAAACAGTCAGGCGGCTATATTTTTGCCGATTCCAAGCCAGGCGAGGGTACCACCTTCTCGATCTATTTCCCGGTCCACCGGCCAACGGCGGAGGATACGGCACGGGCGACCCTAAGCTCGCCGCCGGTCAAGGCGACGGCAAAGAAGGAACTGTGGGGAACCGGCCATATCCTGCTTGTCGAGGACGAGGATATGGTGCGAGCGGTCGCGGAACGCGCACTGACGCGCCAGGGCTATACCGTGGTAACCGCCAGCGAAGGCGAGGAGGCTCTGGGCTTGCTTGCAGACCAGGCCGGCAAGGAAGAGCAGTTTGACATGATCGTGTCAGATGTAGTGATGCCGAATATGGATGGCCCCACGATGGCAAAGCATGTGCGAAAAAAATATCCGGACCTGCCGATCCTGTTCATGTCTGGCTATGCCGAGGAACAATTGCGCAAGTCGATTGATCTCGACAAGGTCAATTTCCTGCCAAAGCCCTTTTCCGTTGCCCAAATCGCCGAAGCCGTCGGCGAGACGTTGGCCGAACATGCCAAAACGGACTAAATACAACTTGATTACATTTTAAAATCAACAAGATAATTTATATTTCAAAAAATAGTGTTCCCCTCTTGTTCTATGAGAACAAATAAGGTACATCATCTCAATCATTGATTGATGATGGTTAAGCATTTAGCGAAGGGGACAGGCAAATGGCCGGCAATTTAAAAGTCGTAGAATCGGAAAATCAGTTGAACTCATCAGACAGACAAAAGGCGCTCGACGCCGCACTGGCGCAGATCGACCGCGCCTTCGGCAAGGGCTCGGCGATGAAGCTGGGCCAGCGCAAGGCACTCGAAATCGAAGCTATCTCAACCGGTAGCCTGGGACTGGATATCGCGCTGGGCATCGGGGGATTGCCAAAAGGTCGCGTGATTGAAGTGTACGGTCCGGAAAGCTCCGGCAAGACGACACTCGCGTTGCATGTCATTGCCGAAGCACAGAAGGCAGGCGGTACCGCTGCCTTTGTTGATGCGGAACATGCGCTGGACCCTGTCTATGCCAAGGCACTGGGCGTCAATACGGACGAACTGATCATCTCGCAGCCCGATACCGGCGAGCAGGCGCTGGAGATCACCGATACACTCGTCCGGTCCAACGCGATCGACATACTGGTTGTCGACTCGGTTGCTGCTCTGGTTCCGCGTGCGGAAATTGAGGGCGAGATGGGCGATACCCATGTCGGTCTGCAGGCCCGGCTGATGAGCCAGGCGTTGCGCAAGCTGACCGGCTCGATCAGCCGCTCCAAATGCATGGTGATCTTCATCAACCAGATCCGCATGAAAATCGGCGTGATGTACGGCAATCCGGAAACCACGTCGGGCGGCAACGCGCTGAAATTCTATGCTTCGGTTCGCCTCGACATCCGGCGTACCGGCCAGATCAAGGAACGCGATGATATTGTTGGCAACACCACCCGCGTCAAAGTGGTCAAGAACAAGGTCGCGCCGCCGTTCAAGCAGGTCGAGTTCGACATCATGTACGGCCAGGGCATTTCCAAGGTGGGCGAGATCATCGATCTCGGCGTGAAGGCCGGAGTCGTTGAAAAATCGGGTGCATGGTTCTCCTATGACTCGGTCCGTATCGGACAGGGGCGCGAGAATTCGAAACGCTTCCTGCTCGAAAATCCGGAGATGATGGCGAAGCTGGAAAACCAGATCCGCGGCAAGCAGGAAGAAGTGGCCGAGGAAATGATGACCGGTCCGATCGGCAAGGCCGGTGACGGTGATGATGACGCTTAGCTGATTTGTAGGTCAGCGTGGCAATGGCGGAGGTGCCGACCAGATAGGCCCTTCCCGTCGCTCCGCTGCCCTTTGGTCGAGAACGCATTGCTCCTTGACCGATCCATGAAGAAAATTCCGCTTTTGCCGGATCACTCTCCCCCGAGGCGATCCATGGCATAGGGCCGTCCTTCTGTCCCCCGACATCAAGGACGGCCCGTTTTTCATTCATATTGCATGGATCAAATGTTGGAAAAGATTGACATTTGACCGCTTACAACGCTTCGTTGGCCCTGACTTCGACCAACTTTGAACTTTGCGGAAGGCCATTATGACCATCATCGTCCACCACCTCGAAAATAGTCGCTCCCAACGCATAATATGGCTGCTGGAGGAACTTGGGCTTCCCTACGAGATAAAGCGCTACGAACGTCATCCCAAGACCCAGAAAGCGCCGGACAGTCTGAAAGCCATTCATCCGCTTGGCAAATCGCCGATGATCGAGGACGACGGCGAAGTGATCATTGAGACCGCCGCGATTGCCGAATATCTGGTGGCAAAGGCCGGCGGCAAACTGGGCGCACCGAACGACGCGACGGGCGCGCGCCTCTATACCCAGTATCTCCATTTCGCCGAAGGCTCGATGATGCCGCCGCTTTACGGGCTGCTCGTGGTTGGCCGCCTCGGCCTGCTTGGCCTGCCGGCGCGCAAGCC
>DELZ01000004.1:385202-385774 GCA_002354635.1 Sphingomonadales bacterium UBA2683 | reverse complement strand
CCTGCCGGCGCGCAAGCCGGTCGGTCAGATGGTCACAGACCTGCTGGTCTGGCTCGAGACCGAATTGGCAGACCGTGACTATTTTGCCGGGGAGACGCTGACCGCAGCCGATGTCATGATGAGCTTTCCGCTCGAAGCCTGTCAGACACGCGCCGGGCTGGACAGTCGCTATCCGAATTTGCAGGCTTGGCTAGAGCGGATTCATGCCCGTCCACAATATCAGGCAGCGCTCGAAAAGGGCGGCCCCTATGCCTTCGCCTGACAGACGCCGATTTTGCGAGCTAGTGCAATGACAGGATTGTCAACGGCAGATCGCTCGCCTAAGTCGATGCCATGCAAACAACCAATGATATAAGACGGTCGTTCCTCGACTATTTTTCCGATCAGGGTCACGAAATCGTACCGTCGGCGCCGCTGATACCGTATAATGATCCCACGCTGATGTTCATCAATGCGGGGATGGTTCCGTTCAAGAATATCTTCACCGGCGCCGAAAAAGCTGCCTATACCACAGCGACTTCGAGCCAGAAATGCGTGCGGGCGGGCGGTAAGCACAATGACCTCGACAATGT
>DELZ01000004.1:308255-385130 GCA_002354635.1 Sphingomonadales bacterium UBA2683 | reverse complement strand
AAGCACAATGACCTCGACAATGTCGGCTATACCGCACGCCATCACACCTTCTTTGAAATGCTGGGCAATTTTTCCTTCGGCGACTATTTCAAGGAACAGGCGATCCACCATGCCTGGAATCTGATCACAAAAATCTGGGGCATTTCCCCGGACCGCCTGACCGTGACCGTCTACCATACAGACGACGAAGCGTTCGACCTGTGGAAGAAAATCGCCGGCCTGCCGGACGAGCGGATCATCCGAATCGCGACCAGTGACAATTTCTGGTCGATGGGCGACACCGGCCCCTGCGGCCCGTGCAGCGAGATATTCTACGATCACGGTGAGCATATCGCCGGCGGCCCTCCCGGCAGTCCGGACGAGGATGGCGACCGCTTTGTCGAAATCTGGAATCTGGTGTTCATGCAATATGACCAGCGCGGCGAGGGCGACCGCGTCGACCTGCCGAAGCCGTCGATCGATACCGGCATGGGCCTGGAACGGATCGCCGCCGTCATGCAGGGCGTGCACGACAATTATGAGATCGACCTGTTCAGGGCGCTGATCGCCGAATCAGGTTCGCTGACCGGCACGGTTACCACCGGCGACAATCAGGCCAGTCACCGGGTCATTGCCGACCACCTGCGTGCCTCGTCCTTTCTTGTCGCTGATGGCGTGTTGCCGTCCAACGAAGGCCGCGGTTATGTGCTGCGCCGGATCATGCGCCGCGCGATGCGCCATGCCCATTTGCTGGGGGCCGCGGATCCGCTGATGCACCGGATGGTCGGTGCGCTGACCGGCGAAATGGGCAATGCCTTTCCCGAACTGATCCGCGCCAAGCCGCTGATCGAGGAAACCCTGCTGCGCGAGGAAACCAATTTCCGGCAGACGCTGGCCAACGGACTGAAGCTGCTCGACGCCGAGATCGCGGACATGGGTGAAGGCGATGTCCTGCCCGGTGAAACGGCGTTCAAGCTCTATGACACGTTCGGATTTCCCTATGATCTGACCGAAGACGCCTTGCGCGTCCGCTCGCTCGGCGTGGACCGGGAAGGCTTCGACAAGGCGATGGCGGAACAGAAAGCCGCTGCCCGTGCCGCCTGGAAAGGGTCCGGCGATCAGGCCTCCGATGCCGTGTGGTTTGACATCGCCGAGCGTGAGGGCAGCACCGAATTTACCGGCTATACGTCAGAGGAAGGCGAGGGCGTAGTGGTCGCGCTGGTCAAGGATGGCCAGGAGATCGCGGCGGCGGAAAGCGGCGATAAAGTCACCCTGCTGACCAACCAGACCCCGTTCTACGGTGAAAGCGGCGGCCAGATGGGCGACGCCGGCGAAATTTCCGGAACGGACGGCTTTCAGGCCGACGTTACCGACACGCGGAAACCGCTGGGTCGCCTGCATGCTCACCAGATCGAAATCCGGTCCGGCTCGGTGTCGGTCGGCGACAGCGTGCATCTGGCCGTGGATGGCAATCGGCGCAGCGCGCTGCGGGCCAATCACAGCGCCACCCATTTGCTGCACAAGGCACTGCGGCATCATCTCGGCGACCATGTAACGCAAAAGGGCAGCCTGGTGGCACCGGACCGGCTGCGCTTCGATTTCTCGCATGTATCGGCTCTGACCGAAGCCGAAATGAACGCCGTGGAAGCTGATGTGAACGCGCAGATCCGGGGCAACAGCCCGGTCACGACGCGCCTGATGAGTCCTGACGACGCAGTAGCCGCGGGCGCGCTGGCGCTGTTTGGCGAAAAATATGGTGACGAAGTCCGGGTGCTTTCGATGGGGACAGAGGACAAGCTGGATTATTCGGTCGAACTGTGCGGGGGCACCCATGTCCGCGCGCTTGGCGATATCGGGGTGATGGTGATCATCGCGGAATCGGCAGTGGCCAGCGGTGTGCGCAGGATCGAGGCGCTGACTGGCGAAGCGGCACGCCTGTGGCTCACCGACCGCGACGCGAAGCTCAAGGCGATTGCGGCGACACTCAAGTCCTCGCCGGAGGAAGCGGCCGATCGCGTCGCGACGCTGGTGGAGGAACGCAAGAAGCTGGACCGCGAACTGACCGAGGCAAAGAAAGCGCTGGCGCTGGCTGGCGACGGCGGCGGCGCGAAAGCGGCGGAGACGGAAACGATCGGCGATATCGCCTTTGCGGGGCAAGTGATCCAGGGCCTCAATCCCAAGGAATTGCGCGGACTGGTGGATCAGGCAAAGAAGCAACTGTCGAGCGGCGTCAGCGCCCTGGTGGCGGTCAATGAGGGACGGGCCACGGTGGCCGTCGGTGTCACCGATGATCTGACCGGACGCTTTAGCGCCGTGGATCTGGTTCAGGCCGGCGTGGCAGCGGTTGGCGGCAAGGGCGGCGGCGGTCGTCCGGACATGGCCCAGGGCGGCGGACCCGATGGCGCAAGGGCCGAGGACGCGATTGCGGCGATCAGGTCTGTTCTTGCGGGCTGAGTCCGTCGGGAACCAGATCGTCAGCGGTCGCCTGACCAGTGGTTGTGCTCATCGATTTTAATTTGGGTTCCTGCTCGAGATCGCCTTCTTCCTGAATCTGCTTGCGGTAGATATCGCGCAATTCGTGGATCGAAGCGATGACGGGGCCCATGGCCACGCCATTTTCGACGAGCACCGCCTCTGACAGTTGCAGGGAGCCTTCCAGCGCTTCCGGTACCGCATTGGTCGCCCCGGCCTGATAAAGCTCGGCCGCGTGCTCAATGTCCCGGGCTCTTGCAATGATCGTCAGGTCGGGCACCCATGCACGGACCTTTTTGACGATCTGCACCGACAAGACCGGTTCGTCCATCGTCAGGACCAGCGCCTTGGCATGGCCTAGCCGCAGCCGGTCGAGCATCTCGTTGCGCGATACATTGCCGAAAATGATCGGATAGCCTTCGCGGCGGGCCTTGGCGACTGCATCGATATTCGATTCCACTGCCAGAAATTTCTGATCGTGGGTTTTGAGCAGGTCTGCCACCAGCTTGCCGACCCGGCCAAAGCCGATGATGATGGTCTGCTGGGCCTCGACCGGTTGCTCGTCCGGTGCCGGACCACCATCGCTGCGCATCTCCATCCGCCGGGCGATGTCATGGCCAAAGCGGGCCAGCAGCGGCGTGATGGTCAGGCCAATGGCGGTCACGATCTGCCAGAAGGCCGCGGTCTGGGGCTGGATCAGCTGCGCTTGCGTCGCTGCGGCCAGTACGATCAGGGTCGTTTCGGAGGGGCTGGACATCAACACGCCGGCTTCGGTGGCGGTGCCGGGGCGAGCGCCGGCGAAACGGAGCAAGCCGCCCGTGACGGCGGCCTTGACCAGAACCACACCGACGACGGCGGTGATCAGGCTGGCCCAGTTTTCCAGAACGACCCGAATATCGACCTGCATGCCGACGGTGATCAGGAACACCCCGAGTGCCAGCCCTTTGAACGGCTGGGTAATGACTTCGACTTCGCCGTGATATTCGGTTTCAGCGATCAGCAGGCCGGCAAGCAGTGCCCCGACAATGGGAGAAAGACCGGTTGCTGCTGTTGCCAGACTGGCCAGAATGATAACCAGCAAGCTGACCGCGAGGAACAGTTCGGGGCTCTTGGTCCGCGCCGCCTGCGCGAATATCCGCGGCAGCAGCAGGCGGCCGAGCACCAGCATGCCGATGATGACGGCACCGCCCATGAGCAGCGTCCGCCCCAGCTCGTCCCAGCCGCCGTCGGCGGTTATCGCCGGTGAAATGGCGCCGAGCAGGAAAATGATCGGGACGATGGCGACGTCCTCGAACAGAAGCATGGCCAGCGCCGCACGTCCGACCGGGCTTTTGGTCCCGGACATGGGCAGTACCAGCGCGGTCGACGACAAGGCCAGCGCGAGACCGAGGCCCAGCGCTCCTGGCGCATTCTGGCCAAGCAGATACAGCACCGAGCCGATAATCAGTCCGGACGCCAGCAACTCGGCCGCACCGACGCCGAAGACAAGCCGCCTGAGCGACCAGAGCCGCTTGAACGACAGTTCGAGGCCAATCGAGAACAGCAGCAATATGATCCCCATCTCGGCGAAGGGTTCGATCGCCTCGCGGTCGCTGATTGTGACAAATTGCAGCCATTCATACTGGCTTTGGAGCGACCCCAGGCCCGAAGGGCCGAGCAGAAGACCGACCAGAATGAAGCCGATGATCGGCGTGATCCGGAACCGGGTAAAGGCAGGGATCACGATACCGGCTGCGCCGAGAATCACGATGGCGTCGATAAAGGCGGGATTGTCGAGCGGACTGTGCATGGGAGGACTCTATATACGAAGCATGCTATTTGTCAGCAGCTTACATTGTGGAGAGGGTCAATGAATCCCAATAAACACGATATTTTGATTGTTGGCGGCGGTCCAGCGGGGATGATGGCAGGATTGTTGTTCGCGCGTGCCGGACTGACAGTGGCTGTGCTGGAGAAACACGCGGATTTCCTCCGCGATTTTAGGGGAGATACGGTGCATCCGTCGACGCTGGAACTTTTCCATCAGCTGGGGCTGCTTGAGGAATTGCTTCGTTTGCCGCACAGCCGGGTGGATCAGGCCTCCATTCATATTGCCGGTCGCAAGATGAAGGTTATCGACTTTCGGCAATTGCCGGTGGCGGCACCCTATATCGCGATGATGCCGCAATGGGACTTGCTCAATTTCATTGCCGGCAAGGCAAATCAATATCCCGGCTTCGACCTGCATATGGCCAGCGAAGCGGTTGATCTTGTCCGGGACGGGTCAGGGCGCGTTTGTGGTGTCGAGACTCGAAGCGGTGATAAATTATACGCCAGACTGGTGATTGCTGCCGACGGCAGGCGGTCGCTGTTGCGCGGCAAGGCGGCGCTGCCACTGCGCAAGATCGGCGCGCCGATGGATGTCTTCTGGTTCCGGATCGACAAACCGGGCGCCCATGGCGGGGATGTTTTCGGCACTGTGCAGGCAGGCAGGTTCATGGTGATGATCGACCGGGGGGACTATTATCAGTGTGCGTTTGTCTTCAACAAAGGACAGGCAGACCGGGTGAGAGCGGCCGGGCTGGAGACCTTCCGCGACAGTCTGCGGTCTCTGGTACCGGATTTGGCTTCAGCGTTCGATCAGATCCGCAGCTGGGATCAGGTCAAGATGCTGGAAGTGGCACTGGATCGGTTGGAGCGCTGGCACAGCCCTGGTTTTCTGGCGATAGGTGATGCGGCGCATGCGATGTCACCAATTGCCGGCGTCGGCATCAATATCGCCGTTCAGGACGCAGTGACCGCTGCCAATGTGCTGGCCGCGCCCATGGCGAGAGGAAGCAGTCCTGACCCGTTGCTGGAACAGATTTATCGCCGCCGGATCAAGCCGGTGCGGCGGATGCAGGCCTTTCAGAAGCTCGCGCAGGACCGCGTGATCGCGCCGCTGTTGCGACGCACTCGGCCAATCGAGAAGCCGTTTTTGCTGTTGCGGGTGCTGAACCGGGTGGCACTTTTGCGCCGTATCCCGGGGCGGATTGTCGGGCTGGGCTTCGGGCGAGAGGATGTCCACGCACCCGAAGCCGCCAGCCGGACGGAATGACTATTTCCAGTTCTGCATCTCGGTTTCGAGATTCGAACGAACCGCCTCGAAAAACTGTTCGGTCGTCATCCATGACTGGTCGGGGCCGATCAGGATCGCGAGATCCTTGGTCATGTCACCATTTTCGACGGTCTGGATGCAGACCCGCTCCAGAGTTTCGGCGAAACGCGTTACATCAGGCGTATCGTCGAACTTGCCGCGATAGATCAGGCCGCGCGTCCAGGCAAAGATCGAGGCGATCGGGTTGGTCGAGGTCGCCTTGCCCTGCTGGTGCTGGCGGTAATGGCGGGTGACGGTGCCGTGCGCCGCTTCGGCCTCGACGCAATCGCCGGTCGGGGTCATCAATACCGAAGTCATCAGGCCGAGCGAACCAAAGCCCTGCGCAACCGTGTCCGACTGCACGTCGCCATCATAATTCTTGCAGGCCCAGACAAACTTGCCACTCCATTTCAGTGCCGAAGCCACCATGTCATCGATCAGGCGATGTTCGTAGGTAATTCCCGCCTTGTCGAACTTGTCCTTGAACTCTGCCTGGAAGATTTCCTCGAACAGATCCTTGAAGCGCCCGTCATAGGCTTTCATGATTGTGTTCTTGGTCGACAGATAGACCGGCCATTCGCGGTTCAGTCCGTAATTCATCGAGGCGCGGGCGAAATCCCGAATCGAGTCATCGAGATTGTACATCGCCATGGCGATACCGGGGGACGGGAACTGGAACACTTCCTCGTCGATCGTGTCGCCATTGTCGCCTTCCCAGATCAGACGCAGCTTGCCGGGGCCGGGGACCTTGAAATCGGTGCTGCGATACTGGTCGCCAAAGGCATGACGGCCGACCACGATAGGATCGGTCCAGCCCGGCACGAGGCGGGGGACATTGTCGATCACGATCGGTTCGCGGAATACAACGCCGCCGAGGATGTTGCGGATTGTACCATTGGGCGATTTCCACATCCGCTTGAGACCAAATTCCTCGACCCGGTCTTCGTCCGGCGTGATCGTCGCGCATTTTACGCCGACGCCGTGTTTCTTGATCGCATTTGCGGCATCAACCGTGATCTTGTCGTTGGTATCATCGCGAACTTCGATCGAGAGATCATAATAATGCAAGTCAATGTCGAGATAGGGTTCAATCAACCGTTCGCGAATCCATTGCCAGATGATCCGCGTCATTTCGTCGCCGTCAATTTCGACGACCGGGTTTTTGACCTTGATTTTCGACATATCGTGTAATTCTTTCCTGAAACGGGAACACAAGGGAGGAATGATGTTGCCAGCCTCTTAGCAAAGATTGGCATTTGTTCAACCTAGAGTTGCGGAGATCTGTGGCCCGTGGCTTTGCGAAATGCCGATACCGAAATTTCAATATATCAACGGGAGTGTTGTCAGAACTCTGACCGGTCCCTAAGTAGCATTCATGGCAATCGAAAAATATTCAAACAAGGGGCTGGGAGAAGCCAAATGGTCTTTTCCCCCGGTGCATCCTGAAGGCCGCAAATTTGCGGTAATCGCTGCGGTTATAACCGTGTTTTTTGCGCTGATGGCGTGGGAGACCCTGGCTTGGCCGATGGCGGGTGTTACCGCTTGGGTACTGGCGTTTTTCCGGGATCCGAAACGGGTGACGCCGCTAGACGAGAAATATATCGTCGCGCCCGCCGATGGCCTGGTAAATTTGATAATGCCGGTGAAGCCGCCGGTCGAATTGCAGGGCGAGGGTGGACTCGGGGACGAAGAGCTGATCCGGGTTTCGATTTTCATGAGCGTTTTCGATGTGCACATCAATCGCACGCCGATCGAAGGCACGGTAAAGCGTCAGGCCTATATTTCCGGCAAATTTCTCAATGCCGACCTCGACAAGGCGAGTGAAGAAAATGAACGGCAGCATTTTCTGGTAGAACGCAATGATGGCCTGAAAGTCGGTTTTACCCAGATTGCCGGTCTGGTGGCACGCCGGATCATGTCTTTTGTCAAGGAAGGTGATTTTGTTGCAGCCGGACAGCGAATCGGACTGATTCGATTCGGCAGCCGGGTCGATGTCTATCTCCCCAAGGGAACAACGCCCAATGTCGTGCTCGGACAACGGTCAATCGCCGGTGAAACTGTCCTTGCAGTGGTTGGCGAGATGAAAGAGATCGAAGGTGTGGGGCAATGATCACCGGTCGGCCTGATAGCGGATTGCGGCAAGGCTGATGGCTGGAAAAGGTTCGTTGAAGCAGCCAGAGCGCGGCATCCCGCTGCGCGCGTTCGTGCCGAATGCGGTTACTGCGCTGGCGCTTTGCGTCGGCCTGAGCAGTGTCCGTTTCGCCTATATGGACAATTGGGTGCTGGCTGCCGCAGCGATCGTTCTGGCAGGGATATTGGACGGCCTGGACGGCCGCATCGCCCGTCTGCTGAATGCGCAAAGCCGCTTTGGTGCGGAACTGGATTCACTGTCGGATGTGATTGCATTCGGTGTATCTCCTGCGCTGGTCATGTTTCTCTGGTCGACGCAATATATGCCGCAATTCGGCTGGGTGCTGGCGCTCACTATGGTTGTCGCCTGCGCGCTCCGGCTGGCACGGTTCAATGCCCTGATCGACGCTGATGACCAGCCGCACAAGTCCGCCGGATTTCTGACGGGAATCCCGGCACCCGTGGGTGCCGGACTGGCGATGCTGCCGCTATATTTATGGATGATCACGGACGAAGAATTCTTTCGCCATTATGCGTTGGTGGCGCCCTGGATCGTACTCATTGCATTTCTCATGCTGTCGAACACGGCGACGTTCAGCTGGTCCTCCCTCCGGTTGCGCAAGAATATCAGACTGGAAGCGATCGCTATCATTGCTTTGATCGGCGTTGCGCTGATCAATTCTCCATGGATCATGCTTTCCGCGATCAGTATCGGCTATCTGATCTTGATACCGTTCAGCGTCCGGAGCTATGCCAAGGTCAAGCGGCAACGCGCAGCGGAGCGGGCTGCAGCGAGCGATGCTGGTTCATAAGCTGCGGCGCTTTGACGGTCCGGTGACGATAGGGCAATGAAGCGATAGCGGCGCCCTCCCGCTCGGATCCCAGCTCCGATTCAATCACGCTGGCAATCCTGTCCCGATATTGAGCAAACATCAGCGCGATCACGGTGATGGAGCCGAATAATGCGAGCGCGAAAAAGGAAGAAATAGCGATACCGAGCATGTGACAATCCCATATGTTCTATCAATGAACTCTTAATGTTCCATATCTGTTCTCGTTGTCAAGCATTATTTGAAGTAGCACTGACGGGTCCGCTGAATTGCGCCGCGGTTCTGCATTGTGGCGATATCCGGTGATCCAAAAAAAGAGGGCTCTGACAAGCAGAACCCTCGAGGTAGCGTTTTGGGAACGCAAATCGTTAGCGCCATGTTTCCATATCCGGCGTCGCTATGACCGGTTTTCGATGATCAGAAGTCAAACCCGACCGTCACGCCATATTGGCGCGGTGCAATTCCGGTTCCGAATGTAAACAGTCCGGCAACAGGCAGAGCGGAACCCAGCCCGCGATTATCGGCCAGATTGCGTCCGAAAGCGCGCACGTATATTTCTGAGTCATCAACAAATGTATGCGTATAGGTGATCGATGCAGACAGATCGTCCTGAGACTGGTGCAGGCCGCGCGGATCATTCTGTCCGAAATTGCCCGCCGCTGCTACGATAGTAGTTTGATACGAGCTCGTCGTGCTGTATTTTGCATTGAAGTTCAGGCTGTCACTGTCGGTAACCGCCAGCTCGTAATTGGCGGCAATCGAGACAGACACATTCGGCGCCCGGCGCAATTCCCGGCTTGACGCATCTTCGCCCGGATCCTGCACACCATCAAGGTTCAGGTCGATGAAGAAATCATCATATTTCGCATCGAGCAAACCGAGTGACCCGACTATCGTAAAGCCGTCGAATAGCTCGGCACGCATGTCAATTTCCGCACCCAATATGGAGGCCGTTGCCGCGTTCAGGGTTACGGTTTCCTGCGGATTGGGAGAGCCTGGTGGTGTGGCCTGAACCACATCTTCCTGCTTGTCGTTATATTTGGTGTAGAAGCCTGCCATGTTGAGCGTGACACGGCCGTCTGCGAATGTGGTCTTTGCACCGATTTCGAAGGAATCCACCGTTTCCGGACCAAAGGACACAGCGACGGAAGTCGGGCTGTTGGCGCGACCGTTAAAGCCACCGGACCGGTAACCGCGGGCATAGGATCCGTAGACAAGAATATCGTCGTTGAAGCGATAGTCGAGGCTGACGCGTGGCGTAAACTGACTCCATTTGTCCTTGTTGGAGAGGGCGAGAAGCGGTCCCGGTCCGGCAAAGATCGAGCGCGTATACCGTTTCTTGTCTGTGGAATACCGCGCGCCGACACTCAGGCGAAGCTGGTCGGTCAGGGTGATATCAAAGTCGCCAAAGGCGGCATAGGATTTGGTTTCGTGATCCGTTTCAGCGGGCAGGGCAAAGCCAGTGGGCAGGGTTGTCGTTTGCTGCAACTGATATTCATTGTTGAAATAGAACAGTCCGACGACGCCGCTGAATCCTTCGGTGAAATCTCCGGCGAGACGCAGCTCCTGACTGAACTGGCGATATTGCTGGGCACGGCTGGTGGTAAAGAACGGAATGGAAGTTCCGTCAAAGTCCTGAATGACCAGTTCATCGGAATCTTTGAGCGCGGTGATAGACGAAATGGTCAAGTCGCCGAAATCATAATTGATCCGCGCGGAATACGCATCCTCATTGAAATCGGTGCTGCCGAGCGTGTTGCTGAAAACCGTGTACAGATCATCTTCCGTGTTGCGGTTGCATTGTGCCGCAACCGCAGGAATGCCACAAATTGCCTCGCCCGTTAGGGAAAGTGAGGACACGGCCGGATCCCCCCCGATTTTGGTGAATTCGGCGGTCAGCAATATTTCGAGATCCGGGCTTGGTTCAATCAGGATTGTACCGCCAACATTCCGGATGCTGTTTGCTCCGGTGCGGCGCCCCAGTGTGACATTGTTGTAATAGCCGTCGAATGTGCGGTCCGAGGCGAAGAATTTTGCACCGAATACATCGCTGTCTCCGATATTCAGTACGGCGTTGAATTCTTCCCGGCCGTAGTTCCCGAAGGTTGTTTCGGCGCGCAGACCAAATTCTTTGGTCGGCCGCGTGCGCGATACATTGATGACACCGCCAATCGTGTTGCGGCCAAACAAGGTGCCTTGCGGTCCCCGCAACACTTCGATCGTTTCAAAGTCGAATGCATTTGTGAGCTGGGCGGTATTGGTGCCGGTAAAGACCCCGTCGATCACGACGCCGACAGTGGGTTCGAAACTTTTCTCCACATCCTCGAAGCTGACGCCGCGCAGGGAGATTGCACCTGCACCCGGGCCTGCTGCGACAGGGTCGATGACGAGGCTGGGGGAAAGCGTTTCCAGATCCTCGATATTCAGGGCGCCCTGGGCACCGAGCTGTTGGGTGCTGATCACGGTGACGGCAAGCGGCACGTCCTGAACGGATTCGGAATCGCCGCGCAGGCGACCGCTCACGACAATGATATTGCTATCGTCTTCAACCTGATCATCCGTGGCCTGTTGGGCCAGGGCAGGAGTGCTGCATGCGATGGCGCCGAGCATGGTCCCGTAGGCCAGCTTGGTTTTGAATGCGCGTGTTCTGGAAACCATAATTCTTCTCCCCCTTGCTTTTGTTGACAGGCATATCCCTATCTCTTCTATTAAATGAATATACGATCATTTATTGGTATGGCCCATCATCAAAACTGACAGGCGGGGGTCGTGCGAGCGGTGTTCCGGGTGTCAGATCAGTTCAGTCAGGAGAGACCGATGCCGTTGCCCGATAGAATGATTGCCTTGCTGATCGCGTCGGCGACGCTGGGGTTGGCCGGATGCCAGAACGCCGGAACCCTGGCATCGGAAAATGATGCCGCGATAGATGTCGAGGTCTCGCCCGTGCCAGATGATGTCTACTGGGGGGACCTGCATGTGCACTCCAACCTGTCTTTTGACAGCAACAGTTTCGGCAACCAGAATTTGGGCCCCGAAGCCGCCTACCGATTTGCCCGGGGTGAAGAAGTGCAGACTTCGTCTGGCCAGCGGGCGAAACTGAGTCGTCCGCTGGATTTTCTGATGGTCGCCGATCATGCGGAATATCTTGGGTTGCTCACCGGCATTCAAGACGGAAGCAAAGCGGCGCTCTCCACCACCCTCGGAAAAAGATGGCAGGGATATTTGAAAAATGCCGAAGGCATGGGGCCGATCATGGACGAATATGTCGCCATGGTGACAGGCGTGCGACCCCAGGAAGTGCCCGGCAAGGCGTTTACAAAAACCGTCTGGAAATATGTCGTGGATGTTGCAGAGCGATATAATGATCCGGGCAAGTTCACCGCCTTTGCCGGTTATGAATGGACCTCCATGCCGGGTGGCCGCAACATGCACCGGGTTGTCGTGTTCAGGGACGGGCCGGAAAAAACCGGCCAGATAATCCCGTTCTCCGCGCTCGAAAGCGATGACCCCGAACGGCTGTGGGAGTTCCTAGATCAATATGAGCGTTCGACCAGGGGCAATGTACTCGCCATCGCGCATAATGGAAATCTGTCCGGCGGGCTGATGTTCGATGATACCACCTTGTCGGGAAAGCGGTTGACGACGGATTATGCAAAAACGCGCATGCGCTGGGAGCCCGTCTATGAAGTTACCCAGGTCAAGGGTGACGGGGAAGCGCATCCATTATTGTCGCCAGACGATGAATTCGCGGATTTCGAAACCTGGGACGAAACCGACATTTCGCTCAAACCAAAACCCAATGACCCTGTTTTGCGCAAGAAGATGCTGGCAGGCGAATATGCCCGCAGCGGTCTGAAAAAAGGGCTGTCCTATCAGGCGAAACTGGGGGCAAATCCCTATCAGTTCGGGCTGATGGGCTCGACCGACACGCACACCGCCCTGTCCACTGCGGACGACAATAACTTCTGGGGGAAGTTCAAGGACTCGGAGCCTTCTGCGGTACGCTCGTCCAGCAAGATGGGGCACGCGCTATGGCCCAACGCCAAGCTGACCGCTTCCGGCTACACGGGTATCTGGGCACGGGCCAATACGCGGACAGAGCTATTTGATGCCATAAAGCGCCGCGAGATTTATGCGACAACCGGACCGCGCATCAAATTACGGCTGTTCGCGGGTTGGAGCTTTGCGGCAGATGATCTCAAGCGAAAATCCTTTGCCGAATGGGGCTATGGAAACGGAGTTCCGATGGGCGGGGTATTGTCTTCCGGAAAGCATGGGCGGGCGCCCACTTTCCTCGTAAAAGCCCTGAAAGATCCGGAGGATGTCAATTTGCAACGTGTACAAATTGTGAAGGGCTGGCGCACGTCAAATGGCGAGTTGAAAGAAAAGGTCTATGACGTTGCATTGACCAGTAGCGCCAACGGGAATCCCGAATTTTCCGTTTTCTGGAGTGACCCGGATTTCAATGCCGAAGACTATGCCTTCTATTATGTGCGGGTGCTCCAATTGCCGTCCAGGCGGTGGACGGCTTATGATGCCGAACGATATAAAATAAAAATCTCGTCGGAATATCCTGCCTATATTCAAGAGAGGGCCTATAGTTCTCCGGTATGGTATGAACCTGGGGACCATTCATAATATGCTGGCCGGAGGAGTTTCCTGATCGAAGCGAATAGTCAAAGCCGACGCAAAAAGCGAACATTAGGGCGTCCCAAGGGCAGCTCAACTGAAGTCACGAAATCGAAAATCATGGATTCGGCATCCGCTCTCTTTGCCAGATATGACTATTCGGAGGTGAATATGCGGATGATCGCGCGAGAGGCCGGTATCACCAGTTCGGCGATTTACAATCATTATGAATCAAAGGACGAGCTTTTCACAAAAACCGTTCTGCGAATGATGGAAAATACCAGCTCGCGCCTATCACAGGTGATGAACGGGAGTGGGGACTGGAAAGAAAGGCTGGAGAAAATACTGGTGGCTCTGGGAGAAGATCTGAAGGCCAATCCCGGCATCCAGGTCCTGAGCAGTACCACCCAGATCAAACTGGCTCGCGATCCCGAAAAATTTGAGGCGATCCGCAAGGCGCGAAACAATATTGGCCAGGTGTTCCGATCGCTTTTACAGGAGGCTGTCGAGAATGGCGATCTACCCGGAAATACCAAGACCGAAATCGCCGGCGATTTGCTGATGGCCTTCTCGTTCAACGCGATCGGTGCTGTCACGGTGCACTGGAATTCGCAGGAATATATGGCCGACATCCTGGAAAGCTTTAAGAATTTCACGCAGCTGGGACTTTCGGACCATCGCAAGGCAACCAACTTGGGCAGGACCTGAATCGGGGTTGCGGCGATTCAGCGCGGCTTTTGTCCGGCGTGGCCTGTTTTATGGTTGCATTTTCTCCGGCTTCGCCTTAACGGCACCCACATTCCACATGGAAAGCACTCATACCGGTGCCAAAAGGGGCCTTTCAGGCCCTCTGCGGTTCTCAGCTTTCCAGAGGCATAACCGGATAAGGAGAAATATTATGGCGGCCCCTGTCGTCACCCTACAGCAATTGATTGAAGCCGGAGCGCATTTCGGCCACCAGACCCACCGCTGGAACCCGAAGATGAAACCATATATCTTCGGCGCCCGCAACAGCGTCCATATTCTTGACCTTTCGCAGAGCGTGCCTTTGTTCGCACGGGCGCTCGACTTTATCGCCAATGCCACTTCGGCTGGCGGCAAGGTCCTCTTCGTCGGTACCAAGCGTCAGGCGCAAGAGCCGATTGCCGAAGCAGCCCGCGCCAGCGGCCAGCATTTCGTCAACCATCGCTGGCTCGGCGGCATGCTGACCAACTGGAAGACCATTTCCAACTCGATCCGCCGGATGAAGACCCTGGAAGAGCAGCTCGGTGGCGACACCGCTGGCTTTACCAAGAAGGAAGTCCTGCAGATGACGCGCGAGCACACCAAGCTCGAGCTGTCGCTGGGCGGTATCCGCGACATGGGCGGCATTCCCGATGTCATGTTCGTGATCGATGCCAACAAGGAAGAACTGGCGATCAAGGAAGCCAATGTTCTGGGCATTCCGGTCGTCGCGATTCTCGATTCGAACGTTGACCCCAGCAACATCGCTTTCCCGGTTCCGGGCAATGATGATGCGGCGCGTGCCATTCGTCTCTATTGCGAGTCGGTTGCGGCAGCGGCGACCAAGGGCGGCCAGGACGCTTCGGTTGCAGCGGGCGAAGATCTCGGTGCAGCGGTTGCTCCACCGGTCGAGCAGATCGTGTCGAGCGAAGCCAATGCCAGCGCGATGACTTCGGGCGAAGAAGCTGCGGTTGCCGATATTGCCGAAATAGCGGCAGAAATGGCACCGGCTGAAGAGGCTCCTGCTGCGGCAGAGCCAAAGGCTGAAGAAAAAGCGGCTCCGAAAAAGGCTGCGGCCAAGAAAGCCGACGCGAAGAAGGACGAAGAAAAGGCTGACGAAAAAGCCTGAACTTGAAGCTTCTTTCTACCGTCATATATTGGCGGTAACGAAACATAAGAGGGGCGGCATGTTTGCCGCCCCGATTTCACATTTCCCGGTCAAGAAATTGAGGAACGAATAATGGCTATTACAGCAGCAGCAGTGAAAGAACTGCGCGAACGCACCGGTGCGGGCATGATGGATTGCAAAAAGGCACTGAACGAAACCAACGGCGACGTCGAGGCGGCAGTCGATCTGCTGCGCACCAAGGGCCTCGCTGCGGCGCAGAAAAAATCAAGCCGTACCGCGGCCGAAGGCCTGGTTGGCGTTTCTGTTGCAGGCACCAGCGGCGTTGCAGTCGAAGTGAACAGCGAAACCGATTTTGTTGCCAAGAATGACCAGTTTCAGGATTTTGTAGCCAAGGTTACCGACGTGGCACTGGCGCTCAAAACCGACGATGTCGAAGCGCTTGTCGCTGCAGATTATCCCACCGGTGGTACTGTTCAGGACGTGCTGACCAACAATATCGCGACCATTGGTGAAAACCAGACGATCCGCCGCATGAAGACCGTCGCGGTCTCCAACGGACTTGTGGTTCCCTATATTCATAACGCCGTCACTCCGGCCATGGGCAAGATCGGCGTGCTGGTCGCGCTGGAAAGCACCGCAGGCGCGGACGTTCTGGAGCCGCTCGGCAAGCAGATTGCAATGCACATTGCAGCGGCATTCCCATTGGCTCTCAATGCAGACGGCCTTGATCCGGAAATGCTGGCTCGTGAACGCGCGATTGCAACCGAAAAGGCTGCTGAGTCCGGCAAGCCGGACAATATTGTCGAAAAAATGGTTGATGGCGCGATGGCAAAATTTGCCAAGGAGAACGCACTGCTTAGCCAGACGTTCGTCATGGACAACAAGACTCCTGTCGCGCAGGTTGTCGAACAGGCTGGCAAAGCTGCTGGCGCGGAAATCAAGCTGACGGAATATGTCCGCTTCCAGCTGGGCGAAGGCATTGAGAAAAAAGAAGAAGATTTTGCAGCCGAAGTTGCTGCTGCGGTTGCCGGCTGATCCAGCAACAGATTGAATATTTCAGGCGGTAACGCTTGGCAGCATGGCGCGGACTATCTATGGTCTGCGCCATTGTTGTATTTGGGGCCGGGCTTTGATTCCGGCGGGATGGAATTTGCATGAAACGACCGGCGTTCAAACGCATATTGCTCAAGCTTTCGGGCGAGGCCCTGATGGGGTCGAACGAATTCGGGATTGACCCGGAGACGGTCAATCGCATCGCGGCCGAAGTGAAATCCGCGAAAGAGGCAGGATTTGAACTCTGCCTGGTTGTGGGCGGAGGCAATATATTCCGCGGGCTGGCGGCAGCGGCCAAGGGCTTCGACCGGACCAGCGCCGACTATATGGGTATGCTGGCCACGGTCATGAACGCGCTGGCGGTGCAGAATGCACTCGAGCAGATGGGTTGCGACACGCGTGTCCTGTCTGCCATTCCGATGGCCAGCGTGTGCGAACCCTATATCCGGCGCAAGGCCGTACGCCATCTGGAAAAGGGCCGCATTGTCATTTTCGCCGCCGGCACAGGCAACCCCTATTTCACGACCGACACGGCTGCAGCCTTGCGCGCGGCGGAAATGGGATGCGAAGCGCTTTTCAAGGGCACGAGCGTTGATGGCATCTACAATGCCGATCCAAAGCTCGATTCCAGCGCGGTCCGCTATGAAGAATTGAGCTTTGACCAGGTGCTAAGCGACAATCTCAAAGTCATGGATGCCAGTGCCGTCGCGCTCTGTCGCGAAAACAAGATACCGATTGTCGTCTTTTCGATCCGGGAGCGGGGTAATCTGGCGACCGTTTTGGGTGGCGGCGGAACGGCCACCATGGTCGGAACAACCGAATAATATTTAGAGGAAACAGTAATGGCAAAATATGACAAAGCCGATCTGCAAAAGCGGATGCTTGGTTCGCTGGAAGCGCTCAAGCACGACTTGAGCGGTCTCAGGACCGGGCGGGCGAATATCGCGCTTCTGGATACGATCAAGGTAGAGGTTTACGGCTCGAACATGCCGCTCAATCAGGTCGCTACCGTTTCCGTCCCCGAACCGCGCATGCTGTCGGTCCAGGTCTGGGACAAGGGCAATATCCAGCCGGTGGAAAAGGCGATCCGTTCTGCCGGCCTGGGCTTGAACCCGATGGTCGACGGCCCCAATATCCGGCTTCCGATTCCTGATCTCACCGAGGAGCGCCGCAAGGACCTGGCCAAGCTGACCGGTCAATTTGCCGAAAAGGCCCGCATTGCCATTCGCAATGTACGGCGGGACGGCATGGATGACCTGAAAGCGGACGAGAGCAAGAAGGAAATCAGTGAAGACGACAAGAAGCGGCTCGAGACCGAAGTTCAGAAGCTGACCGACGAGATGATTGCCGAAGCCGACAAGCTTGCCGAGGCGAAAGAACAGGAAATCCTGACCCAGTGAAGCTTGCGCGTTCCAAGAACGGTTCTGCAGATCCGGTGCACGGCGAGGCGGGGGTGTCCGATCCGACCTATGGTGTGCGCCACGTCGCCATCATCATGGATGGCAACGGGCGATGGGCAAAGCGCAAGCATCTGCCGCGTGCTCTTGGCCACAAGAAAGGCGTCGAAGCGGTCCGAAACATTGTTCGCGTTGCCGGAGAAATGGGCATTGAGGTGATGACGCTTTATGCCTTTTCGTCGGAAAACTGGAATCGACCGGAAGAAGAAGTCAGCGATCTCATGGGATTGCTGCGGCAATATATTCAGTCAGACATCGAAGAATTTGTCCAAAATGGTGTGCGGCTAAAGGTCATTGGCAATTACAAGGCGCTGGATTCGGATATTGTCGCGATGATCGACAATGCGATCGAAAGAACCGCGGGGAATAGCAAAATGACGCTGGCGGTCGCGCTCAACTATGGAGCGCAGGACGAGCTTCTCCGCGCAGCCCGGCATATTGCCAGCCGGGTGAAATCGGGCGAGCTCGATCCGGAAGCAATCAATCTCGATGATATTTCGGGGGCGCTGGATACTGCCGATCTGCCTCCGCTGGATCTGCTGATCCGGACGTCAGGGGAACTGCGTCTGTCCAATTTTCTGCTGTGGCAGGCGGCTTATTCGGAACTGTATTTCACCGATGCGCTCTGGCCGGATTTCGACAAGACCGAGCTCGAAAAGGCATTGCTATCTTTTGGACATCGCGAACGACGGTTTGGTGGACGCTGATCATGGCTGAACCCGCTGCCCCCGCAACCGGCAAAACCAATGAGTTGCAAACCCGCATCATCGTTGGCGTGATTCTGATTGTTGCGGCGGTGCTGGCGGAATATTTTGGCGGTCTGTTCCTTTGGTTTCTGGTAGTGTTGATGGCGCTCGGTATCATGAGCGAATGGTCGAGACTGGCCGGGCGTCAGGAAAACCGGTTGCTGGCGATGTATGCCTTGTCGGTACCGCTGGCGATCATGTCCCCGTGGGCCGCGGGCCCATCGTTTTTGGCGCTCGGACTGATCATGGGCGCAGCCATGTTTGTCGCGGTTTTTGACCGGTCGTTCAAACTCGCCGCAGGCGTCTTTTACGCTGGCCTGCCGGCGCTTGCCATCATCTATCTGCGCGATGTTGACAATGGTATCCTGCTTGTTTTCTGGACGCTGGCTCTGGTCTGGGCGACCGATATCGGCGCCTATTTTTCCGGTCGCGCGATTGGTGGGCCGAAATTGGCGCCAAAATATAGTCCCAACAAGACCTGGGCCGGCCTGGTCGGCGGCGTCGCCCTGACAGCAGCCGTCAGCTATGGGCTGCACCTCTATTGGGAGCTGCCCCTCTATCTGGTGCTGCTCAGCATCCCGCTTGCTGTGCTGGCGCAAATGGGTGACTTGTTCGAAAGCTGGCTCAAGCGGCGGGCTGGCGTGAAGGATAGCGGGACGATATTCCCGGGGCATGGCGGCGTAATGGACCGTCTCGACGGTCTGATCCCGGTTGCTCCGGTCGTTGCCATGATCATGCTTGTCGAAAACCTGTCCGCCCTGTCGTGACCAGATCGATCTCCATATTCGGTGCGACAGGGTCGGTCGGCCAGTCCACCCTCGACCTGATCCGTCAGCACCCGGGACGATATGAAATTATCGCGCTGACCGCCAACGGCAATGCCGCGCAACTGGCTGCTCTGGCCAGGGAATTTTCCGCAAGGATCGCCGTGGTTGCCGATGATTCCGCTTATCCGGAACTCAAGCAGCTCCTGTCGGGAACATCGACCGAAGCGGCTAGCGGTACCGAGGCGCTGAACGCAGCGGCGGCCATGGGCGCCGACTGGACCATGGCCGCAATTGTCGGCTGTGCCGGACTGCCGCCCACACTCGAAGCCCTGCGTTGCGGCAAGACGGTTGCATTGGCCAACAAGGAAGCGCTGGTCTCGGCCGGGGCATTGATGATGGCCGAGGCGCGAAAAGCCGGCGCCACCCTGCTGCCGGTCGATTCAGAGCATAATGCAATATTCCAGGCCCTGCAGGGCGGCCAGATCGAGCAGGTCCGCAAAATAACCCTGACGGCCAGCGGTGGCCCCTTTCGCACATGGACCCGCGAGCAGATGGCCACGGTGACGCCGGAGCAGGCGGTCGCCCATCCCAATTGGGACATGGGCGCGAAGATTTCGGTCGACAGCGCCACGATGATGAACAAGGGGCTGGAACTGATCGAGGCCCATCATCTTTTTCCGGTCGGTCTCGAAAATATCGAGATATTGGTCCACCCGCAGTCGGTCATCCATTCCATGGTCGAATATCGGGACCGCTCGACCCTCGCGCAGCTGGGTTCTCCGGACATGCGGATACCGATTGCCAGTGCGCTGGCCTGGCCGGAGCGGATGACGACCAATTGCGAACCGCTTGATCTGGCGGACATCGGAAGGCTGGACTTCGAACGACCGGACGAAAGCCGCTTCCCGGCTACCAGGATTGCGCGGGCCGCCATTTTGGCCGGTGGTGCAAAGCCGGCTATGCTCAATGCGGCCAATGAAGTGGCTGTCGCGGCCTTTCTCGATCGCGCGGTTCAGTTTCTGGACATCACAGAGATTGTAACGCGGCTGTTAGATAGTTATAGCCCGCCGGAACCGAGCGCATTGACGGATATTTTTGCAATAGACAAGGAAACGCGCGTTCGGACCGAGCAACTGGTCGAGGAATTGAAGGTTTGACGGATAATCCCGGTATTTTGCTGACGCTTTTGGCGTTTCTGATCGTCATTGGTGTGCTCGTCTTTGTGCACGAAATGGGGCATTATCTGGTTGGTCGCTGGTGCGGCGTCAAGGCGGAAACCTTCGCTATCGGCTTTGGCAAGGAAATCGCCGGATGGACCGACAAGCGGGGAACCCGCTGGAAAATCTGCATGCTGCCTCTCGGGGGCTATGTCCAGTTCGCCGGGGATATGGACCCGTCCGGTACCAAGAGTTCGGACTGGCTGAGCCTTCCGGCCGAAGAACGCAACCAGACGTTTCAGTCCAAGTCCCTGTGGAAGCGGGCGTCGATTGTCTTCGCCGGACCGGCGATTAATTTCATTTTTGCCATTCTGATCATCATGGGCTTTGTCATGGCCTATGGCACCAGCGCAACCCTGCCTGTTGCGAGTGAAATATCTCCCAATTCCACCGCTGCTGCCATGGGCATGAAGCCAGGTGACCGGATCATTTCCGTCGACGGAGAGAATATTGAACTGTTTGAGGATCTGCGGCAGAAAATCATGCTGATCCCCGAGCAGAATGTCGAAATTGTCTATGAAAGGGACGGCCAGCGCATCGCCAAGCAGGGCAAGACCGGCGTCCAGATATTGAAGGACAGATTCGGCAACGAATATCGGCTGGGTTTGCTGGGCATGTCGTCCAGCCAGGTGGAATGGCGCCCGGTCAGTCCGCTGGAGGCCCCCGCCGTTGCGGTCGATACAACTCTTGGCATTGTGGATCAGATCACGACCACTCTCGGGCAGGTGATCACGGGCAAGCGCTCGATCAAAGAGCTGGGCGGGCCGCTCAAGATTGCTCAGGTTTCCGGCGAGCAGTTCAAGCTGGGCCTGGAAAGCTTTGTTTGGTTTGTTGCGCTGATCTCGATTAACTTGGGGTTCATCAACCTGCTGCCAATCCCGATGCTCGATGGAGGGCATCTGATGTTCTATGCGATTGAAGCGGTGCGGAGAAAACCGGCCAATGCAAAAGTCCAGGAATGGGCTTTCCGGTCCGGGTTGGCGCTGGTTATGGTGTTCATGCTGGTGGTAACGTTCAACGATTTGTCGTCATTTGGGCTATTCCGGTCGATCTCCGGCTGATTGACCATTGATTGACACGCTGCATTGGGGCAGGGGGTTGGCGAAGCTGGTGCCTTGGTGCCGGTTGAATTTTATTTTTGGTTTATGGTGTGAAAGCGAGTTTGTCTGTGAATCATAAAAAGCGACTTCTGCCCTTGTTGATGTGCGGCACTATTCTGGGTGGCACGTCGGTTGCTTCGCAGGCGCAGGTGCAGGAAGCGGCGCAAGCCGTTCCGGACGCTCCGGTGGATGATACGATACGGTCAATCGTGGTCAATGGTGCCCAGCGGCTGGAACCGACCACGGTCCTGTCCTACATGAAATTGCGGGTCGGGCAGACTTATACCCAGGAAGCTGCCGATCAGGCGCTGAAGGATTTGTTTGAAACCGAACTGTTCAAGGATGTCAGTATCCGGAACAATCAGGGTGCGGTGGTTATCGAAGTTATCGAGAATCCTGTGATCAACCGCATCTTGCTGGAAGGCAACAAGCGGATCAAGGAAGACAAGATCTACCCCGAGATCCGGCTCGCTCCACGACAGATATTCACACGCTCGAAAGTTCGCGCCGACGTGGCCCGAATCATCGAGCTGTACAAGCGCAAGGGGCGTTTTGCGGCCAGCGTCGAGCCGAAGATGGTTCAACTGGACCAGAATCGCGTCGATATTGTGTTCGAGATCAATGAAGGGCCCAAGTCGAAGGTCCAGCAGATCAACATCATCGGCAATGAAGAATTTTCGGACGGCAAGCTGCGCGGGGAAATGGTCACCAAACAATCGCGCTTCTACCGATTCTTCAGCTCCAGTGACACCTACGACCCGGATCGCCTTGCTTTTGACCAGCAAAAACTCCGCCAGTTTTATCTGACGGAAGGCTATGCCGATTTTCGCGTCATCTCGGCCGTTGCCGAACTGACGCCGGACAAGCGCGATTTTATCATCACCTATGTGGTCGAAGAAGGCGATCGCTACAAATTTGGTGATGTAACGGTTGAAAGCGATATCCGGGATTTTACCCCGGAATTTCTGACACCTCAGCTGCCGATGAAATCGGGAGACTTCTATAACGCCAAGCAGGTTGAAGATACGGTCGAACGCCTGTCGGAAACCGCAGGGCTTTTCGGCTATGCTTTTGCCGACATCCGCCCGCAATTTACGCGGAACAAAGATACGCTGACCATGGATATCCTGTTCCAGGTCGCGGAAAGCGATCGCGTATATGTCGAACGGATCGACATCAACGGGAACACACTGACCCAGGACAAGGTCGTGCGCCGCGAGTTCCGGCTGAATGAAGGCGACGCTTTCAACAGTTTCCAGGTCAAGCGCTCGGCAAATCGCATAAAATCATTGGGCTTTTTCCAGGAAGACCTGGAAATCGAGCAGAAGCAGGGTAGCGCGCCAGACCGGATCATATTGGAAGCCAATGTTGAAGAAAAGGCGACCGGCGAACTGCAGCTCTCGGCAGGTTTTTCGAGCGTCGAGAATTTCATTCTCCAGGCGTCCGTGCGGCAACGCAACTTCCGAGGCAAAGGCCAGGAACTGCGCGCAAGCGTCAGCTATTCGAGCTTCTCGCAATCGATCGAGCTTGGCTTCACCGAGCCCTATCTTTTTGATCGGAATATTGCCGTCGGCGCGGATATTTTCCGTCGCGATCTGAACAGCTTCAATTTCGTCAACAACAACCGTGAAACCACTTTCGAGCAACTTACCACGGGTTTCCAGATCCGGGCGGGTGTTCCGATTACCGAATATCTGTCGGCTTCGTTCCGTTACGGCCTCAGTCAGGATGACGTAACGCTGGAACCAACCCTGTTCTTCACGGATAGCAATGGTGACGGAATAAGAGGGAATAGTCCCGCCGACGCCTGCGACCCGCTGGTTGCAGGGCGATTCCTTTGCGACGCGCTCGGTTCGCGGACGACATCTTCGATCGGGGCATCCTTGATCTATGATGACCGTGATAATCGAATCCGGCCAACCCGCGGACAATCTATTGTCGGCAGCATCGATTTTGCCGGACTGGGTGGCAGCGTCAAATATATCCGGGGTCGTTTGAATGGCTCCAAGCACTGGCGCGTCCTGGGTGACTTTATCTTTACGGTCAGCGGCGAAGGCGGATATATCCATTCTCTGGAAAACCGCTCTTCGACTCCGGGCGACGGGATTGATGACGTCAGGTTGACGGACCGCTTTTTCCTGGGTGAACCGCAAATCCGCGGCTTCGACATTCGCGGTGTCGGGCCTCGTGTGGTGCGTTCCAGCACGATTCCGGGCCTGGATGCCAACGGCAATCCGATCAACGAGATTGTGGAAGTGACCAACGGACGCCAGACGGATGATGCGATCGGTGGTCGCGCCTATTATCTGGGTCGCGCCGAGCTGGAAATTCCGCTTGGATCCGGCGCACGCGAACTGGGGTTGCGGCCTTCGATCTTTGTTGATGTTGGCGCGGTCTTCAAGGTCAAGCAGCCGTTGCTGCTCACCGACTTGCAGACTCAGCGGCAGCGCACTATTTTTGACAGCAATGGTAATATAGTCGGTGTTGCGCCGGAATATTTGACTGTAGATACCGACGGGAATGCAACGGTCACTCTCGACGCGGTTGACGCCAACGGCAATCCCAACCCGATTGCCACCAATTTTGTCGAGCGCTTTTTCGGTGATTCCCCCAGCCCGCGTGTATCCGTCGGCTTTGGCGTCAACTGGAACTCACCATTTGGTCCATTCAGGATCGACATCGCCAAGGCTCTGTTAAAAGAGCCAGGCGATGACACCAAACTTTTCACATTCAATGTAGGAACACAATTCTGATGAAACGTTTTTTCAAAACCGCACTCACTCTTCTTACTGTAACCGCTGCGCCATTGGCTTTCGGTTCTGTCGCAACTGCACAGGTTTCCGGTATCGCTACCGCCAACCCGACGATCGCCATTGCCAAGACGAAAGCGTTTTCCGCTGCCTATTCGCAGATTGGAACGCAATACCAGTCAAGTTTCGACCAGATTGACGCGCGCAACAAGACACTTAACGGTCTGCGGGCCCAGCTCGATACGGACAACAACAAGCAACTGACCCAGCAAGAGCTCGATGCGGCTGTGAAGGCGAATAGTCCCGTGCTGAAGAGCATGGAAACGGAAGAGGCCGAAATCCAGAAACTGCAGACTCCGGCCATCAAGGCCCAGATGTTCGCGATCGAAAATATTTTCAAGGAATATTCCAACGCTCAGCAGCAGGTAGTCTCGGACAAGAGAATCGGCGTTATTCTGAGCCCGGATGCATTCATTTATGCACCACCGCAGACCGATGTCACTGATGCGATCACCACGGCTTTGGACACAAGAGTACCGAGCGTCGCCATCACACCGCCGGCAGATTGGCAGCCGCAGCGCAATACGGTGTCGCTGCATCAGCAGATCCAGCAACTGTTGATGGCCAGTGCGCGCAGCCAGGCAACGCAGCAGCAGCCCCCGGCTGCACAGCCAGCCAGTCGCTAATTGATTGTCGATGACCGAAGCTCTCAACTATGATGTGACCAAGGTGATGGCGGTGCTGCCGCACCGCTATCCCATGCTGCTGGTGGACCGGGTAGAAGAACTCGTGAAGGATGAATCGATCCGGGCGATCAAGGCCGTGTCGATGAACGAGGGCTTTTTCCAGGGACATTTTCCGGGTCGACCGATCATGCCTGGCGTTATGATTGTGGAAGCGCTGGCGCAGGCTGCCGGTGTCCTCGCCATGGAGAGCTTCGATATGGTGGGATCGGGCAAGCTGGTCTATTTCATGGCCATCGATGGTGCAAAGTTCCGTCATCCGGTTGAACCGGGATGCCTGCTTTCTCTGAACGTCAAATTTGAACAGAAACGCGCGCGCGTTTGCAAATTTTCAGGACAGGCAATGATTGGCGACAAGTTGGCAGCTGAGGCGAGCTTCACGGCGATGATTGCCGACCCTCCCGAGGGCTAAGCTTTTTCAAAAGAATCTTGCCCTTTTGCCGTTCCGCGGTTAATGGGCCGCTTCCGTTAAATTTATTCGCTTTGGGTCTGGTCGGTAACCAGCCCGTTTAGGAGCCGAAAATGAAATCCGATACGCATCCCGACTATCACATGATCACGGTTCAGATGACCGATGGCAGCACCTATGAAACCCGTTCTACATGGGGTAAAGAAGGTGACACGCTGCAACTGGACATCGATCCGTCTTCGCATCCTGCATGGACCGGTGGTAACCAGCGCCTCCTTGATCAGGGTGGCCAGGTGGCTCGCTTCAACAAGCGTTTTGGTGGTTTGTCTCTCAAGAAGAGCTAATCGATATTGAGGCTTAAGTGCTTCAATATTTTACCACAAATCGACCTTTCCAAGCCAGGAAGTCAACAGGGAAAGCTTTTCCCGATAGATTTCTGTTGCCCGTTCCGCTGTGGTCTGCACAAATCGGACGCGGGAACCCGATCCCATCTGCCCGATCAAATGACGGTCGGCGCGGATGACCTGCGCAATCCTGGGATAGCCTCCGGTGGTCTGTGCATCGGGACCAAGCAGATAGGGCTGGCCGCTTGGCGGCAGCTGGATTGTTCCGGGAAAAACCGCAGCGCTTGGCATGTTCGCAGAATCGCTTGATGCAAGCGGCGCACCGTCGAGCGCCATGCCCATTCGGTTGGCTCTTGCTCCGACAGCATAAGGCGTCGCACACAGGTCTCGTAAAATGCCCGGGTTTGGTTGGTTTGCTTCGGGACCCGGCGTAACGCGCAGCACGTGGTCATCACTATAGTGCGGCCTGAGTGCCGGTGGCGTGGTCCGGTCGAGAATTGCGCCAGACATTCGGGACAAAAATGCAACGAGATCCCCGTCCTGAAGCGCCCGGCCCTGAAACCCGCCCAAACCTGCGGGCATATAGGTCGAACGGCCACCCAGGAGCCCTTCGCTCCCGATTTCCGTGGATGTCGCCAAATAGGTCCGGCATCCGGGACGGCTCGGACCAATCTGAATCTCGTCTCCGGGGTTCAGTTGGAGGGTGTGGTGATGGGGATGATCGCGGCCATTGATCCGGATATATTCTGCAGCGCCCACAACTCCGATCAAGCATGGCTCCTCGATCTCGAATATCGCTTTGGTAAGCGTTATTTCAAACGCGATATCCGTGCCAGGCTTGCCCACCAGAACATTCGCTAGCGCGAGAGACAGGCAATCCGCCGCACCGGCGGCCGGCATGCCGAGGTGCCGATGTCCGCTGAAGGGCGCACCTTGCAAAGTTGTTTGCAATCCGGCTTTGAGTACCCTCATGCTCATTTTACGGTCGCCTGCGGCCAGTTTTCGAGAGCTTCCCGCGAGATCGCCTCAAAGCGTATGATCTGCCCGGCAGAGAGCAACGCCGGTTGGTCGCCTGCGGGATCAAAAAGCCGCAGCGGCGTGCGGCCTATAATTGGCCAGCCGCCTGGGCTGTCAAAGGAATAGATGCAGCTTTGCTGGCCGATGATGCCGATCGACCCCGCCTTGACCAATTGCCTCGGGCTGGACAGCCGGCCGATGGTGACACATGGTTCTTCGCTCTGAAGATAGGCAAATCCGGGCATGAAGCCCAGCATCGTCACCCGTTGCAATCGTGCTTCATGCCAGGATGGTAATGTTTCGACCGGAATTTGCAGTTTTTCGGCTACAAACTGGCAATCCGGAGCCAATTCCGCGTCATAACAGACGGGAATTGTCATCGTGGAACGTGAATCTGTGGCCGCTACCGTCAAACCCCGCATTTGATCCATCACCAGTTCGGCGGCGTCATCCGGCGATATCCGGGCGGGATCAAACTGGACAGCCATACTGTCGAGACCGGGGACAATCTCCGTCCAACAATTGTTCGAGGATAGCGCATTCCGGGCCGCCAGGATCATTTTCCAGTCGGGCAAATCGATGCTGATCCAGTCGTCGCAGATATGGACCGTGGGGGCAGGTGGCATCACTATTCGACCGACCCGATCTCAATTCCGGCTTCTTCCAGCGCCAGACGCACCTTTTTTGCGGTGTCCAGCGCGCCATCGCTATCCGAATGAAGACACAGGCTATCGGCCTCAATCGTCAAGGCCGCACCGTCCTGCGCCGTTAGTGCCGTTCCTTTTGCCAGTGCCAGTCCCTGAGCGATCCGTTCGTTCTCATCCCCTATCACGGCACCCGCTTCGCTGCGGGGAACCAGTCTGCCGTTCTTGGTGTAGCGCCGGTCGATAAAGGCTTCCGCAATAAAGGAAATATTCCTTTCCTTGGCTTTTTTCTGGATCAGCGATCCTGGCATGCCTACCAGCGCAAGGTCGCTTCTGTCTGCCATCGCGGCCAGCATGGTTGCCAGTTCCGGATCATCCTGCGCGTCATTGTAAAGGGCGCCATGGGGTTTGAGATGGGTGAGCGGTACGCCGACTTGTTCCGCTATGCTTGTAATGTCATGCAACTGGCTGGTTAAAGATGCTTCCAATTCTTCCATCGAGATGTCCATCGATCGACGGCCGAAACCGCTGCGATCGGGATAGGAGGGATGGGCTCCGGGCGCGATATGCCTCGGTTTCGCCGCTGCCAGCATCGTCCGCATGGACGCCGGAGATCCGGCATGGCCGCCGCAGGCAATATTGCAGCTGGAAACGATGTCCATGATCGCTATGTCGCGCCCTTGGCCGTCCGTGCTTTCATCCTCACCAAGATCCGCATTCAGATCGATCGTCGTTGTCATGGCCAGAACCCTAGTGCACGGGCGACCAAACGGAAACCCAGAGCGCTTGTGACCAACAGGATTGCTCCCCCGAGGATATTGGCCCTGAGCCCATTCACATGCGAGCCCAGCAGCTCGTTGTTATTGGCCAGCCTGAGCAGAAAAATTGCTACGATCGGCAGCAGCAGCCCATTGGCAATCTGGGCAATGAATATCAGTTCAACCGGGCGATATCCCAGTAGCGACGCGAGTGTGCCCGTTGCGATTACGATCAGTGCGCCCACTTGAAAGGGTCTGCGCGAGTTGGAATACTTGAAGATTTCCTGCACAATATAACCTGTCGCCAGTGGCGCGGTGATGGCAGATGTCAGACCGGCTGCGAACAGACCCGCGCCAAGCGTAACGGTTGCCAGGCTCCCGAACAGGGGAGTGAGCTGCTGCGCCATGTCCACTGCGCTTTCGATGGTCTTGCCACTGCCGAACAGGCTGGCCGCCGCCGTTGCCAGTATCGTCATCGAAACCAGGCCTCCGATGCCGATCGAGATACTGTTGTCCAGCTGGGCTTCGGGCAATTGCTCCTTGTCCCAGCGTTCGCGCACACTCGCCGCGTGCAGAAACAGATTGTAGGGGACGATCGTCGTACCGATGAGCGCGATCGCGGTCATCAAGCCACCTTCGGGGATGGCAGGAACAAAGCCTCGCAACAGCGCCCCGAGATCCGGCCGAATCAGCAGAAAGGTCAGGAGAAAAGCTGCGCTCATCAGCATTACCAGCATGATCAGGATATTCTCGATCCATTTGGGCTTGGAAAATATCAACATCGCCGATGCGAACAGGGCAATAATGAGAATGACCGGCGCTATGCCGAAGGCCAAGGGGCCGCCGTTAATGGCTTCCAGGCCCAATGCGGCTCCGGACATGTTGCCGGCTTCATAGGCAGCATTGCCCAGCACTAGAGCGGAGATCAGCAGCAAGGCTGCCAGCGCGCGAATGACGGGCGATGTCACGGTTTTCAGCATCGCTTCCGCTAGGCCGAGTTGGGTAACCAGCGCGATACGAATGGCAAAAGACTGAAGAATGACGGTGGTCCCGGTAGCAAAGACGAGCGCCCAGAGTAGTGCGAAGCCGAAATTTGCTCCCGCCAGCGTACAGGCGGTGACGGTGCCTGGGCCGATGAAGGCCGCCGAGACCATCATGCCAGGGCCAGGACGATAGCGCAGGAGTTTCATTGCCGCGGGAACAATCGATTCATCCGTTCCACGGCCACGGCTTCTCGCGGTACCATTTGGTGATCACGTATTTTGTTCCTTTGCGAACCTTCATGCCATGATGCAGGGTCCAGTCATTTACCGATCCATCCGGATTGCGATTGTTCCAGCATAGCATTGTTCCGGTTTCCGGGGTGAAGCTTTTCTTGAAATGGGTGAACCGGGTAGCACCGCCAGCATCCGGTTCATTGAGATAAATCATGAAGGTCCAGCTTCGCTGTCCCGATACTGAGCAATATTTCCGGAAATCCTGACCATGCGGATCAAAAAAATCCGTGTGCGCTTTGAATTCCTGACCAACTGCGTAACGCTGACCCTGCAACGGTTCGCCGAATTGGGCGTCGATATCGGCGAAATTGCATATTTTCGCGTCAATGTCCGCCACGAAAGGGTCCGAATGATCGAGATCACAGGTTTCGCTCGTCCGGAAATAATCGTCGCCGTTGGGATCGGCAATGTCCGACGGTCGCCGCTTTTGGTCGATCATGGTGATCAGCCTGCTGCATTCGTCAGGATTCAGGAACTTTTTCAATATGCAGAGCTCTATTTCCTTGCGGGGAAAACGCTGCACTTTTCCCAATGCGACCAGATAGTCAGCCGATGTATTATTGGCTTCTGTCATACGCACGTCCAAAACTGTCCCTAACTAGCCTCTGTCACGATAAATGAATCCCCATTGATCGCAACCGCTCTTTGCGGGTTTGACCAATCTGAATATAAGCGAGGTCGATGGAATACAGATCACCAATGGCGCAGTCCCGCAATGGCTTCACTCTTGTCGAGATGATGGTAGCGCTTTTCATTTTTGCAATGTTGTCGGTGGCCGGAGTAGTCATGCTCCGTTCCGCAGTAGATGGTGACGAGGTGACTGCAGAAAATCTAGGGCAGATGGCGGAAATGCAGCGGTTTATCTCGTTGATGGAAGTAGACCTGAGTCAGGCCTTGCCGCGGACAAGCCGTGATGAGCGTGGCGATAGGCTGGCGGCTTTTGCCAGCGAAACGGGGGGAGCGGAAACGGCTTTCCTGAAATTTACGCGGGGCGGGCAAAGCAATATCAATGGCGAGCCCCGATCCAATCTGGAGCGGGTCGAATATCGGCTGGCGGACGGCAATCTGGAGCGATGGCGATACCGGATGACCGACGGTGGTTCAATTGATCAACCAGCGATCCTGATATCGAAAATTGAGTCGCTGGAACTGCGCTTTCGCAACAAGCGGGGGCAGTGGTCGGATCGATGGGAAACCGAAAGGCTGACTGACATGCCGCGTGCCATTGAAATCAAGTTTGACCAGCACGGGCGCCGCTATCGCCATCTGTTTCTGGTCGGGACGGGCTATCTGTGAACAAGATACGGAAAACCGGATCAGAAAGGGAGCGCGGGGCGGCGCTTCTGACCGTTCTGCTGCTGGTCGCCGTGATTGCAATACTGGCCGCCCACGGCATCGACCGGCTGGCCGGTGCTACCAAGCTTGCGTCTAATGCACGGGAATTGTCGCAGGCCAAGGCTTATCTGGTGGCCGCCGAATCGATCGGCATGGAGACTGCCGAACAGATTGTGTCGGCCTCTCCTGGCCGGACGATCAATGTTGGCGGCTGGAACGGCAAGGAACAGAAATTTCCCGTGCCTGGCGGAATAGTCGCCGCCACGCTTGCCGATGGAGGAAATTGCTTCAATATCAACAGCCTTGTCACCCAGGAGGACGACGTTTTTTCTGCTCGGCCTGAAGGCCTCAAGCAATTTTCACGTCTGATGGTCATGCTGGGCATATTGGATGGTGATGCGGCCGATATCGCGGAATCGGTGGCCGACTGGATCGACAGCGATATGGTGGCATCGCCCCGGGGGGCAGAGGACCAATATTATCTGCAACAGGAAAATCCATATCGTACGGCCAATGCATTGATCGTCGACTATAGCGAATTGCGAACGATCAAGGGTGTCACGGATGATGTGTATGTCCGCTTGGCACCGTGGATATGTGCGCTGCCAACGACAGACCTCTCACCGATCAATATCAATACTTTGCGGCCCGAGCAGGCTATTCTGTTGGCGATGCTGGGGGTGGCCCCTTCCGATCTGACGCCCGCGCGACAATTTCTGGGGCGGCGACCTGAGTTGGGCTATGCGAGTCTTAATGATTTTTGGGCACAGCCCTATCCGGCCAGTCTGGGAGCCTCGCCCGAAGTCCAGAGCCAGACCAAGCTGACGACCCGCTGGTTTCGCGTCGATCTGGCGGTGGAGATGCAAAGTGCACTGGTCGAGGAACGGGCGTTGATTGATGCGGCCCGGCAACCGGCCCGGCTGGTGCACCGTCAGCGCGGCGATGCGTTTTAATTCAAAGTCACCCCGCTAAATGCTTGACGATTGCCACCCGCTGTCCCTATGCACCGCGGCGCAATGCGGCTTTATAGCGCGCGGCCTGTGGCGATCGTAGCTCAGTTGGTTAGAGCGCCGGTTTGTGGTACCGGAGGTCGGGGGTTCAAGACCCCTCGATCGCCCCATTTTCCCTAGATGAAGCAAAAGAGCCATAAAGCCAGCACCACCTGGTCATGTGGGAAAGCCTCTCTTTATTTGTAATTAAATTACAGCTATAGGATATTTAATTACTCCAACTTGCCAGGAATTACAGCATGAGCGTGATGTGGGATTTGCCGGATTTTGACGACCACGAATCGGTCCATTTTTTTCATGATATCGAGTCTGGCCTCAGCGCAATTGTCGCCTTGCACAGTACCCATCTCGGACCTGGTGCAGGTGGAACCCGTTTTTGGCATTATGAAAATCGCGATACGGCGGTAACCGACGCGCTGCGCCTGTCGCGTGGCATGAGTTTCAAGAATGCGATGGCCGGTCTGCCGCTGGGCGGCGGCAAGGCGGTGATTCTTGCCGATCGTAACCGCACCAAGACGCCGGAAATGCTTGCCGCTTTTGGACGGATGATCGAGTCGCTTGGTGGGAAATACATTACAGCGGAAGATGTCGGAATAACGGCCGCCGATATGGTGGCTTTGACCAAGGAGACCAAATATGTTTCCGGTCTGCCGGTCAGCAAAAGCGGTGAGGCCGGCGGTGACCCCGGCCCGTTCACTGCAATGGGCGTCTATTTGGGAGTGAAGGCGGCGGTCGCGCACAAGCTTGGTCGCGATAGTATGGACGGTGTCCATGTTGCTATTCAGGGTGTCGGCAGTGTCGGTGGTGGTCTTTCCCGCTTGCTGGCAAAGGATGGCGCCAAGCTGAGCATTGCGGATATCAACAAGGACCATGCGGCGACCTTGGCAGATGAAATCGGAGCGACGGTTGTCGGTCTTGACGAAGTCATGCGGATCGAGGCTGATGTGTTCAGCCCCAATGCTCTGGGCGCGATCCTGGACAAGGTTTCCATCGCCCATCTGAACGTTCCGATCGTTGCGGGTGGTGCCAACAACCAGTTGGCGACACCGGAGGACGGTCAGCGCATCTTTGACCGCAACATCCTTTTCGCTCCGGACTATGTTATCAATTCCGGCGGTATCATCAGTGTCGGTCTGGAATATCTCGGTGATGGTGATGTCAAGGAAGTCAATCGCCGGGTCGCGATGATTCCGGAACGGCTGACAGAGATATGGGCGCAGAGCGCAGCGCAAAATTTGCCCGACTCCGATGTCGCGGACAATATGGCGATGGCATTGATTGGACGCTAGTCGGCGATTTTTCTAGCGCGCCGGTCTCCTATTGTTCCGGAGAACGCCGGTTAAATAGTCACTCGTCCGGTAGCTGGTTTTCTGTACAGGGAGAGGGCTTTTCGAACCCGTGCAATCCCATCCACCACTGCAACGCAATAATCGCACCCTTGGCCGGTTGCAGCAGCGCACCGATGAGAATCAGTGCCATGCAAATGATGATTGCGAGATTGGTCCACATTGAAAAATCTGTTTCGCTGACCATATAGATGATGATCGGTGCCATGATATGGCCGGTCAGGATAATCGCGACATAGGCGGGAAAATCATCGGCCTGTTGGGCCGTCCAGTCCTGGCCACATATGCCACAATGCATGATTGGTTTGAGCAGCTTCGGAAACATTTTTCCTTCCCCGCAACTCGGGCAATGGCCTCGCATTCCGCGGATTGCGGCCTGAAGTGCCGTTTTTGGCAAAGCCCGGTGGATAGATTTGTTCTCTATCTGCATTTCTGGCGCATTATTGCCGCGCATATCATCAACGATTCTGTCCAGCAAAGTCTCAAATCCAGCCATTCAATTTACTCAGTCGTTACATTGGGTTTATGGAGCGGCGGAATCGTCACCGTAAAAAATTTGCCAGTCGCCGGATAATTCGCCCTTGCCCCTTGCAGGTGATGAACAGTGAGGCGAAGCCCTGTTCGCATCACACGGTGAAACGTCTCATCATGGGATTCAAGTCAGGCTCGTGAGAAACGATTCCGTTTCGACATGGAAAGATAGCTATACAGTATTAGAGTAAATTGTTAATACTGATTATTGATGTATAATATATCAAACTGGATGGAATATGATCACATCTCAACAAATGCGGGCTGCGCGGGCCTTGCTCGGCATTGATCAGCGGCGGCTGGCGGAACTGGCGGGGCTTTCTTTGCCGACGATTCAGCGCATGGAGGCTTCTGACGGTCAGGTGCGGGGAGTTGTGGATACGCTGGTCAAGGTTATCGAGGCACTGGAAAAAAGTGGTATCGAGCTGATTGGCGAGAATGCGGCTAGCATCGGTATCGGGCGCGGTGTGCGTTTGCGCGAGGCAATAGCAGGCAAGCCGAAAAACAAGGTAGGCTCGATATTGTTCGATCAGGCAAAGCCCCGAGCAGATATCGGCTGACGAGGCGCTCCGGTGCACAGCTTTACCCCAAAAATCATCACGACCATGCGTGAAGGCTATAATTTTGGCCTTTTCAAATCGGATTCTGTCGCTGGGCTGACGGTTGCCATCGTTGCCTTGCCGTTATCCATGGCACTGGCGATTGCCAGCGGCGCTTCGCCCGACAAAGGGCTAGTTACGGCGGTAATTGCTGGTTTTCTAATCTCTTTCCTGGGTGGCTCCCGGGTTCAGGTGGGTGGCCCTACGGGGGCCTTTGTGGTTGTCATATTCAACGTCATTGCCCTGCACGGCTATGATGGGCTGCTGATCGCGACACTTATGGCGGGACTGATCTTGATCGCTGCCGGCGCATTAAAGATGGGGCGATTGATGAAGTTCATCCCGCACCCGGTGGTGACGGGTTTTACTGCCGGGATTGCGGTCATTATCGCGACCAGTCAGGTGAAGGATTTTCTAGGACTTTCTCTGGACGAAGTTCCGGCCGAATTTTTGCCCAAGTGGCAGGCCTATTTCGGAGCTATAAATTCCCTGCATCTTGCAACGATGCTGGTCGGTCTTGGCGCGCTGTGCGTGATTGTAGTACTCAGAAAATATCTTCCAAAATTACCGGGTTTCCTGATTGCGATTGTGCTGACTTCGCTGCTGGTTGCCATACTGGAACTGCCGGTCGAGACAATTGGCAGCCGGTTCCCGGACATGCCGGCGGGATTGCCCATGCCGTCACTGCCGTCTCTCTCCTGGGCGAAAATCTTGGAATTACTTCCGTCTGCATTCACGATCGCCTTCCTCGCCGGAATCGAGGCGTTGCTCTCTGCGGTCGTTGCGGATGGAATGACGGGCACTCGCCACCGTTCGAATCAGGAATTAATCGGCCAGGGCATAGCCAATCTGGGTTCGGTGCTGTTTGGCGGCTTGCCAGCAACCGGCGCGATCGCCCGCACCGCGACGAATATCAAGGCAGGCGGAAAAACACCCGTGGCTGGTATGATGCACGCGCTGTTCCTGTTGCTATTCATCCTGTTTGCCAGTGATTTCATGGCTTATGTGCCAATGGCGGCGCTCGCGGCCATATTGTTCATGGTCGCTTGGGGCATGAGCGAGGCGGACCGGTTTGTCACGTTGCTGCGGATGCCCAATAGCGATAGAGCCGTTTTGCTGCTCACTTTTGGCCTGACCGTCTTTGTTGATCTGACCGTCGCAATTGGTGTGGGAGTGACTCTGGCATCACTGTTGTTCATGGCGCGTATGAGTGAAACCGTGATGCTGGAAAATGGAAATTCAATTGTCCGGGATAGCGATCTTGATGTCGACGATCTTGATCAGCGCGACGATCTTCCCAAAGGTGTGGAAGTGTTCCGGATCAACGGGCCGGTTTTTTTCGGTGTGGCAGGGGAATTGCTTGATGCCATGCGCAAGATTGGCCGCAAGCCCAAGGTCATTATCCTGCGCATGCGGCTGGTACCGATGCTGGATGCCAGCGGGGTTACCATGATCGAAGAATTTGTCGAACAGGCCAGGCTATCGGGATCCAAAATCATCTTGTCCGGCGTGCAGGATCAGCCGCGCCAGATGCTCGCCCGCGTCGGCGTTTCGGACGATCAGGCCAGCGTATTTTTTGAAACCGATTATGGTTCGGCGCTGTCACTGGCGGAACGGTTGACCGCCATCGTGCATCATTAGACCCAACCGGTTATGGCTTCGGAATAGGATCGGTATCCGATTGCCAAGGAGAAAAACGCAAAAACACTTGTCGCTGCGCCATGCTTCTGCCATCGAATTTCCGCAATGACACTGGACGCGATCTAGCTCGAGGCAATCACCGCTCAATCCATGCACGCTTTTGCAAACCCAACACGTTTTTTGACGCTGGCCAAGCCGTTGACCCTTTGGTTTTTGGTGGCCGGTCTGGTGCTGGTCATTTTCGGTTCGGCCTATGGACTGCTTTATGCGCCTGAAGACCGATTGATGGGGGACAGCGTACGCATTCTCTATATCCATGTACCAACGGTCTGGCTGGCGATGGGTGGTTGGACGGCCATCGCAATCGCCAGCATCATGCAAATCGTCTGGCGTCATCCATTGGCGGCGGTTGCTGCTCGTGCAGTCGCCGTGCCCGGTGCCGTATTTACAGCTCTGGGGCTGATTACCGGCTCGATCTGGGCGCGACCGACCTGGGGGACATGGTGGGTCTGGGACGGTCGCGTGACTTCGGTGCTGGTCCTGTTTTTTCTGTATCTGGCCTATATTGCGCTGGCCAACGCCAGCGGCGACAAAGGCGGCGTATCCCGGGTAACGGCCATCTTCGGTATCGTTGGCGCGATCAACATCCCGATCATCAACCGTTCGGTGGTGTGGTGGAACAGCCTGCATCAACCGGCCAGTATCACCGTCAGCGGCTCGTCAATCGATAGCGCCTTTCTATGGCCGCTGATGGTAAATGTGATTGGCTTCAGTTTTCTGTTCGGGGCAATTGTCCTGATGCGGATGCGCGGCATTTTGGCGGAAACAAAGGTCGAGGCCCGGCTGAAAAGGATGGCAGCCGAATGAACCACTGGCCTTTCGTCATTGCTTCCTATGTCATAGTGCTGATTTCCACGGCAGCGGTTATCGCGAACAGCTTTGCGGCGATGCGCAAGGCAGAGGGCAAGGCAGAGCAGTTGGGTAAACGAAAATGAAAGCCAAGCATCAAAGACTGACGCTGGTGCTGCTGGCGCTGGTTGCGCTGATCGGCGCGGGGCTGCTGGCGGCCTATGCGCTGCAGGATCAGGCGAGTTATTTCTATACGCCATCTGACATTGCGGAACGGAAGCCGGAGGCAGGAGTCGCCATCCGGCTGGGCGGGATGGTCGAGGAAGGCTCGATCCAGCGATCGGTTGATGGAGTCACGGTGCAGTTCATTGTGCAGGACGGCACAGCGCAGCAGCTTGTTACCTATACCGGCATTACTCCGGATCTTTTTGTCGAAGGCTCGGGCGTGGTGGCTGATGGCCGGCTTGATGCCAATGGCATGTTTGTTGCCGAAACGCTGCTCGCCAAGCACGACGAAAATTATATTCCCCGCGAACTGGAGGGCATTGATATGACCGCCGGCAAGCACAAGACGGAAACACTCGTCCAATGATCGCAGAAACAGGCCTGATCGCGCTCTGGCTCGCGGCTGCCCTCGCGCTCCTGCAATTTGCACTGGGAGCGATTGGCCTGCGTGCGGAGCGGAATGACTATTTTGCGGCAATCCGGCCGGTCGCCGTCGCCCAGGGCCTGTTTGTCAGTCTGTCCTTTGTGCTGTTGATCTGGCTGTTCCTGCGGTCCGACATGTCGGTCCGGCTGGTGGTGATGAACAGTGCATCGGTGAAGCCGCTGCTTTACAAATTTGCAGGAACCTGGGGCAATCATGAAGGTTCGATGCTGCTCTGGGTTACGGTCATGGGCTTGGCCGGGGCGTTTATCGCGCTGTTCGAGCGTTCACTGAAACGGCAAACTCTGGTGGCGACGCTGGCGGCACAGGCATTCATCAGCTTGGGATTCTATGCTTTTCTGCTGGTTTCCTCCAACCCGTTCGAACGGATGTTCCCGGTCCCGGCAGAGGGGCAGGGACTCAATCCGCTGCTGCAGGATCCGGGCCTCGCCTTCCATCCACCCACGCTCTATTTCGGTTATGTCGGACTTTCGGTAGCCTTTTCCTTTGCCGTCGGGGCGATGATCACCCGCGATGTCGGAGCTGCCTTTGCCAAGGCGATGCGGCCCTGGGTGCTAGGCGCCTGGATTTTCCTGACGCTCGGTATTACCGCCGGCAGCTACTGGGCCTATTATGAACTGGGCTGGGGTGGCTGGTGGTTCTGGGATCCGGTCGAAAATGCGTCGCTGATGCCATGGCTGGCGGCGACCGCGTTGCTCCATTCAGTGACCGTGCTGGCGACACGCGACGGGCTGCGCGCCTGGACGCTGATGCTGGCCGTGGTTGCCTTTTCTATGTCGATGATCGGGACATTTCTGGTCCGGTCCGGCATATTGACCAGTGTCCACGCCTTTGCGGTTGATCCGGAAAGAGGCAGCTTCATTCTGGCCCTGCTTGCGATCTATATTGGCGGTGCGATGGCTTTGTTTGCCCTGCGGGTCGGTACGGTGAAAGAAGGTTCGCGGTTCGAACTGGTCAGCCGGGAAGGCGCGCTCGTCGCGAATAATCTGCTGCTGTCGGTGATTTTGGCATTGGTCTTCATCGGCACGCTTTATCCGTTGTTGGTTGAAGCGGTAACCGGTGAGAAACTGTCGGTCGGTCCCCCTTATTTCAATCTGGCGACCGGACCGTTGGCGCTGCTGCTGGCAGCGGTCATGGCGGCTGGGCCATTGCTGCGCTGGCGACGGGACAATCCGAAAGCGCTACTAAACCGTATTTCGATCCCGGTTTTGGCTACTGCCGCTGCGCTATTTGCGCTGGCCCTGTTCACCACCGGCATGTCGATTCTGTCGCTGCTCGGGCTGGCCTTGGCAGCCGGTGTGGGAATCGCCAGCTTTGCTCCATTGTGGAAACGCAATCTGCGTCGCACGCCGATCCATACCTACGGCATGGTCATCGCCCATTTTGGGATCGCGGTAGCTCTGGTCGGTATGGCAAGCGAGAGTAGTTTTACCGAGGAACGACTGGTCGCTGCAAAACCGGGCGATGAAATCACGGTCAACAAGTGGAAGCTTGAATTTGAAGCCATCGAGCCACTCGCCGGTCCCAACTGGACCGCGCTCGAGGGCCGGATGACGGCACAATATGGTGATGGCGTATTGCACGAAATCAAGCCGCAAAACCGTATGTTTGCCGCGGCCCAAACCCAGACCAGCGAAGCAGCGTTGCTGACCCGCTGGAATGGGCAGCTCTATGTGGTCCTTGGCGATGGAGACAGCGAAGGGCGCTGGCAGGTTAGGGTCTGGTGGAAACCGTTTGTCACTTTGATCTGGTATGGTGGTATATTGGTCGCGCTCGGTGGATTGCTGGCAATGGTCGGCCGGTTGCGGCGCGGCTACAAACAGCGCAAGCAACGGGAATTTGCCGAGGCGATGCTGTGAACCGCTGGTTGCTCTGGGTGCCGCTGGTGCTTTTCGGCCTGTTTTTTGCGGCGGTTGCCGTCGGTCTGATGATGCCGAAAGACAATATTATCGAGAGCAAGATGGTCGGCAAGCCGATGCCGGAATTTGCTCTGCCTTCAGCGATTGAGCAGCGGCCGGCCCTGAGCAGCGCCGATCTGAAACGGGGTAAGCCAACACTGCTCAATATCTTCGCCAGCTGGTGTGTGCCTTGCATCGCCGAAGCGCCGCAATTGCTCGAGCTGCAGCGGGCAGGGGTCGAAATCAACGCGATTGCCAGTCGTGATACTCCGCAAGATGTCGCCAATTTTCTGAACCGCTGGGGTAATCCCTATACCAGGATTGGTGCTGACACGACCAGCAAGGTGCAGCTGGAGCTGGGGTCATCCGGCGTGCCCGAGACCTTCGTGGTCGATGGCAATGGCATCATCGTGCATCAGCATATCGGCGATATCCGGCAAGAAGATGTCGCACGGCTGCTGGAATTGCTAAAGGACGCGGAATGAAGCGACTTCTTTCCCTTCTGCTTTTGTGCCTCGCGGTACCGGTGTCAGCCCAAACCGGCCTGCCGCCGGCACCCTATGCCGACCGGCAACTGGATGACCCGCAGCAGGAAACGGCTGCGCGCGATCTGATGGAGGAATTGCGCTGTCTGAAATGCCAGAGCCAGTCCATCGCCGACAGTAACGCGCCGATGGCGGGGGACATGCGCAGTCAAGTTCGCGAACGAATTGCTGCGGGCGAGACACCGGAAGAAGTCAGAAACTGGCTGATCGAGCGCTACGGAAACTGGGTATCCTATAATCCGCCTATCGATTCCGCTGTGACCTGGCCGCTCTGGATCGCGCCGATCATCCTGTTGTTTGCCGCGCTTTGGCTGGCGCGCGGACGCTTCCGTAAACCCAAGGATCGCGAATGATGGGCTGGATCATACTTTTTCTTTTTGTACTGATTTGCGCTGCCATGCTGATCAAGCTGGGCAAATTGTCGCGAGCTACTTATGAAATTACAGCAGCCGCCTTGTTGCTCGGAGTGGCTGGCTACGCCTGGCAGGGCCATCCGGGAATGGCCGGTGTTTCGATAGAGCCGAAAGAAAAGCCCAACAGTTTCGATGAAGAAACAATTGATGCGCGCAACGAAATGGGCGAGCGTTTTGGCACAGCCCGGGAATGGCTGGTTTTCTCAGATTCGCTCAACCGAGCCGGAAAGCATGGCGCCGCGGCCAATTATTTGCGCAACGGAGTGAGGGAGCATCCCGATGATCCCGATCTCTGGGTAGGTCTGGGCAATGCCCTCGTAGTGCATGCCAATGGTGTGATCACGCCTGCCGCGCAATATGCGTTCCAGGAAGCTGCTGATTTGTCTCCCGAACATCCCGGGCCACCCTTTTTTCTGGGTCTCGCTTACGCGCAATCGGGCAAGATTGATCAAGCGCGTGCGATCTGGACCGAATTGCTGACGCGAAGCAGCGAGGATGCCCCGTGGCGTGCCGATCTCGAGTCGCGGCTTGTCGCCATGGAAAAGATGCAGCCCTCTCTCCCGATCGCTCCAGAATCAACAGATTAGCAAGAAAAATCCGGTATTTATAATGAGTTGATATTCGGGTATAGGCGCTTTGTTGCACCTGCTAAGGGCCCGTGCTAAGCGCCCGCGCTTGCTGAAACGAACGTCAGTAATCCGCCTTTCGTCCAAATTGATCGGGGTACGCCTTAACGGCCAATCAATGTCCGCAGAACCAGACCATAGCGCAGAGGCGCAAGCGGACACGGTGCAAGCCCACGGTTCGCCGCAACGCAATTCGGCCATTGCCAAGCTGGCTGCAGGGGCGATTGGAATCGTGTTCGGGGATATCGGCACGAGTCCATTGTACGCGTTCCGCGAAACTTTCGTTGGTGCGCATCCGCTGGAACTGGACCGTATCCATGTACTCGGCGTCGTCAGCCTGATTTTCTGGTCGATGACGCTGGTCGTGACAATTCAATATGTCACCATAACCATGCGGGCGGACAACAAAGGTCAGGGTGGCAGTCTGGCGCTCGTAGCGCTGATTTCCGGGGCAATGCGACGATCGAAATATGGCTGGCTGGCGATATTGCTTGGCGTTTTTGCGACAGCGCTGTTTTACGGAGACAGCATGATTACGCCGGCGATTTCGGTGCTTTCGGCGGTCGAGGGGCTGACGGTCGTCCAACCGGGGCTCGGTCATCTGGTCATTCCGATCGCGCTCACCCTGCTGATATTCCTGTTTTTGCTGCAATCCCGCGGCACCGCGAAAATCGGAGCGTTATTTGCTCCCGTGATGTTCGTATACTTTGCCGTAATCGGCACGCTCGGCATCATCCAGATCACCCTGCATCCCAGCATTTTGTTCGCGTTCAACCCCTGGTATGCAGTGCAGTTTTTCCTAACCGATGGCGTGAAGGCCTTTCTCGCGCTGGGATCGGTGGTGCTGGCGGTGACCGGGTCGGAAGCACTGTTTGCGGATATGGGCCATTTTGGCCGCAAACCCATGCGCGTTGCCTGGTACGGTTTTGTCATGCCGGCGCTGCTGTGCAATTATTTCGGTCAGGGAGCGATGATCCTCTCGCTCGATGCTGCCGGTGCCGCAGAAGCGATCAAGAGCCCGTTCTTCATCATGGCACCGGAAGTCCTCCGCCTCCCGCTCGTCATCCTGGCAACAATGGCAACATTCATTGCCAGCCAGGCCGTGATCTCCGGTTCCTTCTCGGTGACTCATCAGGCCATCCAGCTGGGCTTCATTCCGCGGCTGACGATCAAACATACCAGTGCATCGGAAGCGGGACAGATATATATCCCCTTCGTCAACTGGGCGATCATGATTGCTGTGATCCTGCTGGTGCTGACGTTCCAGAGTTCGAGCAACCTGGCTTCCGCTTACGGGATCGCCGTCACAGGCGCGATGTTCATCGATACCTGCTTGCTGGCTATTGTCATGGTTGTGCTTTGGAAATGGAAGCTCTGGTTCACCGTTCCGCTTCTGGCCATATTCTTTATCGTTGATGGCGCCTATTTTGCAGCCAATCTGACCAAGGTACCGGATGGCGGCTGGTTCCCTCTCGCCGTCGGCGGTGTCGCTTTCATTATCCTGACGACATGGGCCAAGGGCCGCAAGATCATGCGCAAAAATATGGCTGAATCGGCGATGCCCATCGAGATATTCACCAAATCCGCTGCCAATAGTGCCACTCGCGTGCCGGGCACAGCCATTTTTATGGCGTCATCTTCCGCCGGCGTACCTTCAGCGCTGCTGCACAATATCAAGCACAACAAGGTCATTCACGAACGGGTTGTCATCCTGACCGTGAACATCAGGGATGTTCCGACGGTGAAACCGGAGAAACGTTGCGAAGTGAAGGATCTGGGCGATGGCTTCTACCGGCTCATTCTCCATTTCGGATTCATGCAGGAAACTGATGTTCCTGAGGCGCTGAAAACGGTGAAGGAGTGCGGAATGGAATTCGATATGATGACCACCAGTTTCTTCCTTTCGCGGCAAACATTGCTGCCGTCTAAGAAGCCGGAAATGATGATCTGGCGCGAAAAGCTCTTTGCCTGGTTGCTACGCAACGCCGCGACCGCGATGGAATTTTTCAAACTGCCCACCAATCGCGTGGTGGAGCTTGGCAGTCAGATGGAAATCTGAGCGCTCTGACCCTGAGCTGTTGAGGGTTCGAACATTTGTTGATCAGGATTAGATCCGGCGGTCGCCGGAATTGACCGTGAGTCGCATGTCAAATGGTGCGGCGCGTCAAATATTTGGTGGCCTATCGCCAGACTCTCTACTAAATAGCGGCCCATCGATTCTAACCACGGGAATAGCCCATGCGCATCGCCATAGCCTCCGATCATGCCGCTCTTGAAATGAAGGCTGCGCTGGTTGGATGGTTGCAGGACGCGGGACACAGTGTCACTGACCTGGGCCCGATTACCACCGACAGTGTCGACTATCCCGACTATGGATACAAACTGGCCGAGGAAGTAGCTTCGGGGCGAGCCGAGCGCGGTGTCGCCCTTTGCGGATCGGGTATTGGTATATCCATTGCAGTCAATCGCCATCCGGCCTGTCGCTGTGCCCTGGTTTCCGAGGGATTGTCTGCCAGACTGTCGCGCGAACATAATGATGCAAATGTTATCGCCATGGGAGCGCGACTTGTCGGAATCGAAATTGCGAAAGACTGTCTTGATGTCTTTCTGAAAACCGAATTCGGCGGCGACCGGCATCAGCGCCGGGTCGATAAATTGTCCGCACCATCCATTGAAGGAGCAAACGCATGAGCAACGTCGCAGATATGCAGGATATCAGACAGACCGGTTTTTTCGACTTTTCTGTCGACGAGAGCGATCCGGCCGTGGCGGGAGCGATCAATGCGGAACTGTCGCGCCAGCAGAACCAGATCGAGCTGATTGCCTCGGAAAATATAGTGTCCAAGGCGGTGCTGCAGGCGCAGGGCTCTGTGTTTACCAACAAATATGCAGAAGGCTATCCCGGGCGCCGCTATTATCAAGGCTGTGCGCCTTCGGATGATGTCGAGACGCTGGCAATCGAACGCGCCAAGCAGTTGTTCAATTGCGGCTTTGCCAATGTACAGCCGCATTCGGGTGCCCAAGCCAATGGCGCAGTGATGCTCGCGCTGGCGAAGCCGGGCGATACTATATTGGGCATGTCGCTCGATGCCGGTGGCCATCTGACTCACGGAGCAAAGCCGGCCCAGTCGGGCAAATGGTTCAATGCGGTCCAATATGGCGTCAACGATGACGACCATCTGATCAACTATGCCGAAGTCGAGGCGCTGGCCAAGGAGCACCAGCCGAAACTCATTATTGCTGGTGGTTCCGCCTATCCTCGGCAGATTGATTTTGCGAAATTCCGCGCGATTGCGGATATAGTTGGGGCCATTTTCATGGTCGATATGGCGCATTTCGCGGGCTTGGTTGCCACCGGACTGCACCCCAGTCCACTGGATCACGCGCATGTTGTGACGACCACGACCCACAAGACCTTGCGGGGTCCTCGCGGTGGTATGATTCTGACCAACGACGAAGCCATTGCCAAGAAAATCAATTCGGCCGTTTTCCCGGGTCTGCAGGGTGGCCCGCTGATGCACGTGATCGCAGCCAAGGCGGTCGCCTTTGGAGAAGCATTGCGACCGGAGTTTAAGAGCTATTCGGCAGCTGTCATCGAAAATGCCAAGGTTCTGGCCGCAACGCTGAAGGAACGCGGTGCAGACGTGGTAGCCGGTGGCACTGACACCCATCTTGCTCTGATCGACCTGTCGCCGCTTGGAATCACCGGACGTGACGCCGACGAAGCGCTCGAACGGGCAGGCATCACCTGCAACAAGAACAGCATCCCGAACGATCCACAGCCACCGATGAAGACCAGTGGTATCCGGGTTGGTTCGCCGGCTGGCACGACCCGCGGCTTCGGACCTGCCGAATTCCGGTTGATCGGCGACATGGTCGCCGATGTGCTGGATGGGCTGCGGCAAAAAGGCGAGGGCGGTGATCCGTCCGTGGAAGCGGATGTTCGCGAGCGGGTGCAGGCGCTGTGTGACCGTTTCCCGATTTATCCGGTTTAATCAGAAAGACCGATCATGCGTTGCCCCTTTTGTGCTCACGACGACAGCCAGGTGAAGGACAGCCGTCCCACCGAGGACAATACAACGATCCGGCGTCGTCGGCAGTGCGAGAGCTGTGGGGCGCGCTTCACGACCTTCGAACGTGTGCAATTGCGTGAAATCACCGTGGTGAAGAGCGAGGATCGCAAGGAACCTTTTGACCGGTCCAAAATTGATCTGTCGGTTTCTCTCGCTTGCCGCAAGCGCGGTCTCGCCCAGGAGCAGATGGACCAGCTCGTTTCCGGAATCCAGCGCCAGCTGGAAACCAGCGGCGAAACCGAAATTCCTTCCAAGAAAATCGGCGAAATGGTGATGGACGGCTTGAAAGGTCTCGATAGTGTCGCCTATATCCGCTTCGCCTCGGTCTATAAGGACTTTACAGAAGCCAAGGATTTCAAGGAATTTGCTGGCAGTGTGAAAGATATCGACGGAGCGTGAAGAACCAGCCCGCCATCATATTGGTCAACCCGCAACTCGGCGAAAATATCGGAAAAGCAGCACGGGCGATGCTCAATTTCGGGTTGACCGAAATGCGCATAGTCGACCCAAGGGATGGCTGGCCCAATCCGGCTGCCGGTCCATCAGCATCGGGGGCTGACCAAGTCCTGGAACAGGCTCAAATTTTTGAAACCACCGCGGAAGCCGTAGCCGATTGTGCGCATGTCTATGCGACTACGGTCCGCAAGCGCGGGATGACCAAGACGGTCCTCACCCCGTGGGAGGCTGCCGAAGACATGGCGCAGGCCAGTGGCAAATGCGCGATCCTGTTCGGACCGGAGCGCGCCGGCCTGGAAGTGGTCGATGTGGAATTGGCACGCAAGATCATAACCGTTCCGATCAACCCGGAATTCGGATCGCTCAATCTGGCGCAGGCGGTCATCCTTGTGGCCTATGAACTGTCCAAAATGGATAGTGCGGCCAATGTGCAGCCGACGCTGGAGAAGAAGCGGGCCGAACCCGCGCCCCAGAAAGAACTCGACATGTTTTACGAGCATCTGGAACGGGCGCTGGACAAAAACGGTTATTTCTATCCACCGGAACGGGCGGTGGCGACAAAAGTGACGTTGCGGAATATGTTGACCAAGCCTGCATGGACAACGGAAGAGGTCAAGACATGGCGCGGAGTTGTCTCGTCGCTGGAAAGACCACCGCGGAAGGACAAAGCCGAAAAATAGAATTCAATGCCGCTATTTGCGCAACTGGTCCCATTTTTGCAATTCATAACCGATCGACGTTTCTACCAGCATTTCCCAGATCGCTGCCATCGTTGGCACCGGAATGCGCGCTGCTGCAGCCAGCTGTTTGACGTTTTGCAGGACCGCTGCCTTGCGTTCTTCATCGCGCACGACATTCCGGTCCTGCTTGATCCGGGCGGCGGCATCCATGCAGGCAAATCGCTGCGCCATCAGGGCGATGATTTCCGCGTCGATCCGGTCCACCTGCTGTCGGACATCGGTCATGGTTTCCATGGGCGGCAATGATGTGGTTTCGGTCATGTTCGGGCATTAATCTGAGGCGGATGGAGAGTCGAGAGCTGTTGCGGAATTCTGGGCGATTTTCGCGGGCCAAGACTGTTGACAATGGCCGCTTTGCTCGCCATAGGCGCGCTCTTGCAATTGGTCCCGCACCCCGGTGAAGCGGTGGCCGCATCAAGATCCAGATATGATCTGGTTTTGATGGTGCGCTCCGGGAAGACTTAGAAACAGCAAATCAGGAGTCATTGATATGACCAAACGTACCAGTTCCAAATATAAACTTGATCGTCGTATGGGCGAGAATATCTGGGGCCGTCCCAAATCACCCGTCAATCGCCGCGACTATGGTCCGGGCCAGCACGGCCAGCGCCGCAAGGGCAAACTGTCCGACTTCGGTATCCAGCTGCGCGCCAAGCAGAAGCTGAAAGGCTATTATGGCGATGTGACGGAAAAGCAGTTCCGCCGCGCTTATAAGGAAGCCGCAGCGATGAAAGGCGATACGAGCCAGAACCTGATCGGCCTGCTCGAGCAGCGCCTCGACATGGTTGTCTATCGCGCCAAGTTCACCCCGACCATCTTTGCTGCCCGTCAGCTGGTCAGCCACGGCCATATCCGTGTCAACGGCGTCAAATGCAATGTTGCATCGCGCAAGGTTGTTCCCGGCGATGTGGTTTCGTTGAGCGACAAGGCCAAGGAAATGCTGCTCGTTATCGAAGCACAGAGCCTGCCAGAACGCGATATTCCGGAATATGTGACACCCGATGGTACCGACAAGGTAACCTATGTCCGTATCCCTACACTGGATGAAGTTCCTTATCCGGTGACCATGGAACCCAATCTGGTTGTCGAATTCTATTCGCGCTAATTGATCACTTATCGAATCAAAAAGGGCGGCCCGAAAGGCCGCCCTTTTTTTGTCCGTGGGAGGCCGATTACTTCGGCAGGAATGCTGCCGATCTGGTCAGCATGTCAATGCGGGATGCCGAATTCTGCAAACTATGCTCCAAGCCCTTATATTCGATGAAAGTCACGGCCTTGCCGGCATCTTTGAGCTTGTCTTCCATCATCTTGGACTGATTGATCAGGACATTCTGATCGAGGTCGCCGTGGAACAGCAATACCGGCGCCTTGATCCTGTCGGCATTTTGCGCCGGCGATCCTTCCCTGACATGGGGACCGCTTCCGACGCGGTCGTCTTCAACGACGCTGCTATAGTTATTGTTATTGCTGTTTTTCTTGAGCGCCAGGTCTGTAACCGGCGCAATCGCGATAACGGCCTTGAACAGGTCGGGATAGGTCGCGGCTGATTGCAGCGCGGCATAGCCCCCGTAGGACCATCCCACTATGGATAGCGCCTCCGGCTTGGCGATGCCCTGATTGATCAGCCAGCGGCCACCGTCAGAAACATCGCCAATCGCGACTTTCCAGGACTTGTAGCCGTTTTCCAGAAACCAGTCATCACCATAGCCTGCCGAGCCGCGGAAATTGGGCTGCAACACGGCATAGCCCTGGCTGACGAAAAACTGCGCGAGCCAGTCAAAACCCCATTCATCCCGGGATTCTGGGCCACCGTGGGGGATGACAATGGCCGGCAGGTTCTTCGGTTCCACACCCTTGGGCAGGGTCAGGTAACCAGGAATCTGCGTGCCATCTGCGGCCGGGAAAGTGATCGGCTTCACCGTCGCCAAATTCTGGGTTTCGACTTTCGGTCTGACGCCCAGCAGCGGTCGCAGCTGTTTGGTGCCGCGGTCAAAAAGGAAATATTGCCCCGGATCGATGTCCGAGCCCGCCCAAATCAGCAGCTTGCTCTCATCCTGGCTGGAGTCGGAGAAATTGATCGCGCTTTCTCCACCCAGAGCATTGGCCAAACCAGTCGCCAGTTTTTCGAGGCCTTCATCGAAATAGATGGCTTCGCGTTTCTCGATCGCATAGCTGGCGCCGACGACACGATTCTTGCGCCCGATGCGGATGAGTCCATCGACATCGACCTGGTCGTTGGCAACCAGTATTTCTTGTTCTCCGCTGCCGTCGAGCTTGAGCGATATCAGGGCCTGGCGCCCCTTAAAGGGCGCGAAACCGAACACCGCATTGCGAGTCTTGTCTACCGCATAAGGGTTGAACCCACTGCGATTGGCATAGTCGAGTTGGCCCAGTTCGACCCAGTCGTCCTTCTCATTCATATAATAATATTTTATGCGACCGGAATCGCGCTCCGTTGCGCCGAGTTTTGTCCGCATGCCCTTGATCCGGACATTGCCCTCCCCGTCGCTGATATATTCGATGGCTTCGTCGGCTGGCCTCTCGACAAATTTTGCCTTGCCCGTGATTGTATCGATGCGCTCCACGGCCCACCCGAAATTCCGGTTTACAATTCTCGTCCCGTTCGAGCTCTGCTCGGGATGATATCGACTCATCAGAACGGCATTTTGTTCGTCCGGCAACCAGTCGATGATGTCACCGCTGCCCAGACTGTAGGTCAGCGTGTTCGCGTCTTTTTCCAGCGTCAGCTGTCTGGCGTTTTCGCCATTCGAGTCGATCGCGAAAATGGTGCCAAATCCATATATTTCACCGGCCTGTTCCTTGAGGCCGCCCAGACGGCACGCAAGGCGCGCATTCGAAACCCATCCGCACCACTGCAGGTTTTCCGGTTCACCCGAGGAACTCATCACCCGCGTGGGCGTGTCGCCCTTGGCCAGATCAATGGTATAGAGATCCGACATTTTTCCCGGACCGGGAGAGATGAAGGCAATCTTCGTTCCGTCCGGTGACAGGCTGATATCGCGGATCGCCGGCATGGCACCGAAAATTTCGGCTTTTTCATTTGCCAAAGCGGCGGGAATGCCAAAGGCCGTCGAAGTCGCCAATGAAACAAAAACTAAACTATTACGAAACACAAAAACTCTCCCCTGAAATATTCACCACCGAACATCGCGAACTCGAAATGTTTTGGCAACCCCGGAAATTGAATCGCGACGCTTCTTGCCTTGCCGAAAATCGTCTGCCATTGACCGTGCCATGATCTTGCACGCCGAAAATTTCAGAAGGAAACGCAATATGTTCAAACGGTCGCTGCTAACGCTTCTCCTGCCCCCACTGGTACTGGCCGGTTGCACCAAAATCGAAGAGGAAGATGCAACCCTTGCGATTCCCGAAATCGCCGCGCCGGAATTGTCGGTGGAAACGATGAAATCGATCACCGAAGAGCTTTCTTCCGATGCCTATGAGGGTCGTGCTCCTGGCACAGCGGGCGAAGAAAAGACGACCAAGCTGATCTCCGAAAAATTTGCTGCAGCCGGACTGGCGCCGGGCAACGGCGACAGCTGGTTTCAGGAAGTGCCGCTGGTCGGGATTACGGCAAAAAATACGTCTCCTCTGCAAGTCAGTGGTGGTGCTACTGCCTTGTCTTTTGAATTTGGCAGCGAATTTGTCGTCACCAGCTATCAGGAACAGCCGAAAATCGAAGTCACCGACAGTGACATGGTGTTCGTCGGCTATGGAATTAACGCGCCGGAGCGCGGCTGGAACGACTATGCCGGTATCGACGTCAAGGGCAAGACAGTGGTTATCCTGGTCAACGATCCGGACTTTGGTACCGAAAGCCTGGAAGGCGAATTCGGCGGTCGGGCGATGACCTATTATGGCCGCTGGACGTATAAATATGAAGAGGCGGCGCGGCAGGGCGCTGCGGCAGCTATCATCATCCACGATACAGCTCCGGCAGCCTATGGCTGGAACGTCGTGGAATCCAGCTGGACCGGCGAGCAGTTCTATGCGCAGTCGGCCAATGGTGGAGCGGACCAGACCAAGCTGAACGGCTGGATCCAGAAAGATGCTGCGGCGAAAGTCTTTGCTGCTGCGGGCCAGGATTTGACCACCCAAATGGCGGCGGCGAGGAAAAAGGGTTTCAAGGCAGTGGACTTGAAGCTGAAGGCCACCGTTTCGCTGGAAAACGACATCCAGAAAACCGATAGCAAGAATGTCGTAGGCATTTTGAAAGGCAAGACCCGTCCTGATGAATATGTCATCTATACCGCTCACTGGGATCATCTCGGGCGCTGCAAGCCCGCGCCGGATGGCGATGATATCTGCAATGGTGCAGTCGACAATGCTACGGGTACGGCCGCTTTGGTTGCTCTGGCAGAAGCCTATGTCAAGGCAGGGGCGCCGGATCGCAGCGTGATTTTTCTGGCGGTAACGGCCGAGGAATCGGGCCTGCTCGGCTCCAAATATTACGCTGAAAATCCGATTTATCCACTCAGCCAGACGGTTGGCGGTGTGAATATGGATGCCTTTGGCATGGCTGGACCGGCAAAGAATGTCATCGTGGTCGGCAAAGGCAAATCACAGCTGGATGGCTATCTGGAGGCGGCATTGAAGGGCGATGGCCGTGTAGCCGAAGCCGAGCCGACACCGGAGAAGGGCTATTATTACCGGTCCGACCATTTCAGCTTTGCCAAGCTGGGCGTACCGATGATCTATTTCGAAGGCGGTGAGGATCTGGTGGACGGCGGCCGGGAAGCCGGCGAGGCGGTGGCCAAGGACTATACCGACAATCGCTATCACGGTCCCAAGGACGAATATAATCCGGAGTGGGACTGGACCGGCGTGATGGGCGATCTGAAAGTCTATTACACGGTCGGCCGGATGCTGGCGATGACCGAAGCATGGCCCAACTGGAACGAAGGTGACGAATTCCGCGCTACCCGGGACCAGAGTCGCGCTGGCGGTTGATCCGCTCCGAAAGACGGCAAGATGAGATGGCCAGCAGAATGGGAACCGCATCAGGCGGTGTGGATCGGCTTTCCTGGTGATCCGGCGGAATGGCCTGTCGGTCGCGAAGAAGCGCAGCGTGAAGTGGCGGCCTTTGCCAATGCAATTGCGAATAAGGGGACGGGCGAGACCGTTGTTCTGGTCTGCCGGACGGTCGCGGACGTCGATATGGCGGGCACTCTGGCAGGAGCCGGTGTGGAAATCGTCCTCGAGCCATTTGGCGACATCTGGCTGCGCGATACTGGCCCAATTATCACCAAACGGAGAGATAAGCGAAACGAGAAGCGGGAAAACAATGCCGTGCGCGGGGGCAAGTTTCATCAGCCGGCGAAAAAGGCCGACTCCCGTTTTGGTGAACTGTGGCTGCGTGACAATGGACCAGCTTTAAGGATTTCTAACGAAAAACTTGTTGCGCACAACTTCCGTTTCAACGGCTGGGGTGGCAAATATGCCATGGCGGGTGATCAGGATATCGGCACGCGGCTGGCTGAGCGCTTCCATTTGCCGGTCAGCAACAATGACTGGATATTGGAAGGTGGCGCAATCGATGGAGACGGCAACGGCAAATTGATCACAACCGAACAATGTATCCTCAACCCCAATCGCAATGCGGGGATTACGAAGCAACAAGTCAGTGAGCGTCTAGGTCAGGTTCTGGCGATCGAGAGTATCTGCTGGCTCGGAGACGGACTGGTCGCCGATCATACCGATGGCCATGTCGACAATCTTGCCCGCTTTGTCGCGCCGGGAACGGTGGTAATTCCAAAAGCTGAGTCAGCCGAGGATCCCAATGCAGATATTTTCGAAGATGCAGCACGGATAGTCCAGTTATCCGGATTGCAGGTGGTCCGGCTGCCATCGGCAGGGCGGTATGAAATTGACGGCGACATCGCCCCTGCCAGCTATATGAACTTCTATATCGGCAATCAGGTGGTGGCAGTCCCACAATATGGGGCCGCGAATGACGCTCTGGCGGTTGCACGGATCGCCAATCTTTTTCCAGATCGCAAAGTGGTGGGCCTATCCAGCCAAGCCTTGTTGCGCGGTGGCGGCAGTTTTCACTGTATTTCGCAACAGATACCGCTCGCCCTTTAGTTTAGTCGTCCGTTGATGAACTTTGATGCCGACCCACACCCGGGCTGCAATATAAGCTGTCTATGGGAATTCCCCGATAATACTTATTGTGCCCAGGCAGGCCTCTTGTAGATGTGCAGGCAGGAAGAACCGATCCCGGAAATCTGAGAGGAATGAATGATGAAGAAATTGCTGATGGCGAGTGCGGCGCTGGCGATGCTTACGGGCGCTGTTCCGGCGACTGCCAACCACCACAAGAAAAATGGTGTCGAGATGACGGATGCAGGGCTGCAGTCGATTCTCAATGATCAAAGCCGCGCGGACGACAAGGCCCGGGATGCCTATCGCCATCCTGCGCAGACGCTCAATTTCTTCGAAGTCAAGCCAGGACAAACGGTTGTCGAATATGGGCCCGGTGGCGGCTGGTACACGCGTATATTGGTCCCCTATCTTGCTGACAGCGGCAAATATGTTGCGATCAACGCAGACAGCTCGGCCACCGATTTTCCGAACCGTGCCCGCGAAGCGCGTACCAAGGGCTGGCCCGAGAGCTTCCCGGATACAGCCGCGCAATGGACCGGTATCGATGCCAAGAAGATACTGGCATTCGAGAGTGACGAGATGCCCGATGACATGAAGGGCAAGGTCGACCGGATTTTGATATTCCGGTCGCTCCATGGCATGCTGAACAGCAACCGGGCCGACTCGGAACTGCGGCTGCTTCGCGACATGCTGGCCGATGACGGTATGATCGGGATAGTCCAGCACCGGGCCAAGCCTGACGCATCCTATGCCATGTCTAACGGCAGTAAGGGCTATTTGAAGCAGGCATCGGTTGTGGACCTGTTCGAGCTGAACGGTTTCGAGCTGGTCAGCGAGTCCGAAATCAATGCCAATCCAAAAGATATGGCCAACTATCCAGACGGTGTGTGGACCTTGCCTCCGGTCCTCCGGTCAGGCGATGCTGACAAGGCCAAATATCAGGCCATCGGCGAATCCGATCGGATGACATTATTGTTTAAGAAGCGTCCCTAACGCGCTAACAGGGCCGCTATGACCAATTTATGCGTAGCGGCCCTGCAATTGCCTCTTGGTGGTGATGAACGGGAAAATATCTTTGCTGTCAGCAACCTGATTGCCGAGGCTGCGGAGCAGGGGGCCCAGATCATCCTGCCGCCCGAGCTGTTTGCGAGCCCCTATTTCTGCAAGACCGAGGACGAGGAGCTGTTTGCGCTGGCGCAGCCGGCAAGCGAGAGCGCTCCGGTGATGGCCATGCAAAAGCTGGCGAAGCAATATGGCGTCGCGATCCCGGCCAGCTTTTTCGAACGGGATGGGCCGCATCATTACAACAGCCTGGCGATGATTGATCCCGAAGGCGAGATCATGGGCGTGTACAGGAAAAGTCATATTCCCGACGGACCCGGTTACGAGGAAAAATATTATTTCCGCCCGGGCAACACGGGCTTCAAGACGTGGGATTTGTTCGGCACCCGCATCGGCGTCGGCATCTGCTGGGATCAATGGTATCCGGAAAGCGCCCGGGCGATGGCGTTGATGGGCGCGGAAATATTATTCTATCCTACTGCAATCGGGTCGGAACCTTATGATGCCGATCTCGATACAAGCCGCATGTGGCGCCGGGCGATGCAGGGCCATGCGGTGAGCAACTGCATGCCGGTGGTCGCCAGCAACCGGATCGGACTGGAAGACGACCAGACGTTCTACGGGCACAGTTTCATCGCCAACCAATGGGGTGACCTCGTAGCCGAATATGGATCGGACGAGATCGGCGTTCTGGTTACATCATTCGATCTGGAAGAAGCGCGCGCGCACCGGGCGGGCATGGGTTTTTTCCGGGATCGCCGTCCCGAGCTTTACGGGCGGCTGGTTGAAGACAAATAAACGGCTCGCTCGAAAACTTCTTCAAACATCGTGGCTGTCAGTCGCCCTGTATTCACATTATAGCGGCTGCAATGATAGCTGTCGATCAGGGTGCGACCATCGGGGAGCTGGTGGGTGGCGCCATGGACGAACTTATGATCGGTGAGTCTCTCACCGGATAGCCGGATTATGCTGTCGTGGGCGACTTTGCCCAGGGCTATCATGATCTGTAATCTGGGGAGGCCATCAAGCGCCCTGGCCAGAAAAGGTCGGCAATTGTTGATCTCGCCACCGGTCGGTTTGTTCTCCGGCGGCAGGCATTTGACGGCGTTGAGGATGATCGCCCCGTTGAGCCGGATATCATCGGCCGGATCATTGGCAAATATTCCCTCGACGCATCCATATTTGGTCAGGGTAGCGAACAGCATCGCGCCCGAGGCATCACCGGTAAAGGGTCTTCCCGTGCGATTGGCGCCTTCCTTGCCGGGTGCAAGGCCGACAATCGCAAGCCAAGCATCCGGATCACCAAATGCGGGAACCGGTGCGTTCCACCAGTCGGGATGTTCCTTGCGCAGCGATTGACGCAGGTCGGCCAGTCTGGGGCAGCGAAGACATCCGGCCGGGGCTTCGGCAAAGGAAAGGGGGCCATGATCGATCACAGCCTCCGCCTAAATTCAAACAATCATAGCGTCCAGAGGATTAGACCTTCCGTTCCGCCGATGAATCCGGTTTATCTGCTTCTGGTGGCTTGAATCCTGATCCTATGGTGTCCAGAACATTCCTCGCGGAAACAACTGCCTTGAGACAGCCTTGACGGTCTGGCGCTACAGTCGCAAGCCACTCCGTCGAGCAAGCGGCATTTGGCAAGAAAATATGCTAGGGCCTTCGCTGGAAAAGGAATCACGAAGAGCAGCCGGGCTACGGAAGGAAGGCGACGATGAATATTATGGATATGTTGCAGCAGTCGGGCGGGATTGGCTCGATGGCAAAGGAGCTCGGAGTCAACGAAAGCGTTGCCGAAGCCGGTGCTGCCGCGTTGCTGCCTGCCATATTGGGCGGTTTCAAAAAGACAACGCAGACCCAGCCGGGTGGACTGGACGGGCTCGGCGGACTTCTCGGTCAGCTGGGCGGTGGCGGACTGCTCGACAGCGTGCTCGATACCCAGCCCACTCCGGTCTCGAAAGGCAATGATGTTCTAGGCCAGATATTCGGTTCCAAGGAAGTCAGTCGGACCGTAGCCGCTGGCGCAGAACAGCAGACGGGTATCAGCAGTGACCTGCTCAAGAAAATGCTTCCCTATGTAGCGATGATGGTGGCAGGATATATGGCCAAGCAAAGCAGTGAAAGCACGGGCAGTGGTGGAGGACTTGGCGGTCTGATCGGTGGATTGCTGGGTGGCGGTAATAACGCGTCAGCCGGCGGTGGCCTCGGATCGCTGCTCGATCTGAACGGGGATGGAAATCCGCTGGACGACATCATCGGCATGGCTGGCAAGCTGATGCGCTAAACCGAGCATTATGGAGAGACAAAGACTATGAGCATTCTAGACAAAATCATGGATATGTTGCCGGAGAACTTCACGCTGGACGATATTGCGCAAAAGGCCGGGATGACGACGGAAGAGGCCAGAAAAGGCGGCGAAGCGCTATTTGCCAAGCTGCGGGAAGGCGGTACCGACAAGATAAGCGCAATCAGGGAAGCCGCTGCCGAGGCCGGCGTGGATGCTGAGAAGCTGAAAGGGCTGTTGCCAGCGATGGCGGAAAAAGCTGGTCTGGACGGCGAGGGCAGCTTGATGGAAAAGCTGACTGGTGAAGGCGGCCTACTTGGCAAGGTCAGCGGCTTTTTTGATCGTGACGGCGATGGCAATCCGCTGAATGACCTCACCAATATAGCAAAGGGCTTTTTCAAGAAATAGATTTGGTTTCCAACAGTATGTTGTCGTCCATTGCTTCCAGACGCAGGACTCCGCCTTCTACTGCAGCAACTTTTGCGATCGTACCTTTTTCCATATTAGGCCCTTTGGCCGGCCATTCGCCATCGCCGACCTTCACGCGCCCGCTTGTCGCCGAAATTGATTCTACCACGGTCACCGTTCGGCCGACCATCTGTGCGGAACGGTTGTTGAGCAGCGGATTTTCGCTTTCCACATTGTGGGTCAGATACCAGCGGCGTCCGCCAAGGACCGCCAAAATGGTGGACAGGCCGAAGACCGTCAGTTGACCGGCCACGGTCAGGTCGATGAACAGCGAGAGTATACCGGTTACCGCTGCGGCTGCGGCGACCCAGATCAGAAATACTCCGGGAACGAACAATTCTGCAAGCGCGAGCAGCGCGGCCAGGCCCAGCCAGAGATATTCGGGATTGTTGATCGAGAATTCGTCCACGGCCTATGCTCCTCTGATCGCTGCCGTCACTCGCCCTGATTATCGAACGGGCCCTTGCGCCGGGGCGGTGGCGAAAATGTCTGGCTGTCTTCGCCGAGCGCTTCCTTGGCGAGCGCGCCAATGCCGCCAAGCGTGCCGATCAACTGGGTCGCCTCGACCGGGAACAAGATGGTCTTGGCATTGGGCGAGGTCGCGAATTTTTCGACCGCCTTCACATAATCCTGCGCGATAAAATAGTTGATCGCCTGTGCGTTGCCGCCGGCGATGGCCTGAGACACCAGCTCCGTGGCCTTGGCTTCGGCCTGGGCCTCGCGCTCGCGCGCTTCTGCATCGAGAAAGGCTGCTTCCTTACGGCCTTCGGCCTGCAATATCTGCCCCTGCTTCTCGCCTTCGGACCGCAAGATTTCGGAAGCGCGCGCGCCTTCGGCATCGAGAATATTGGCGCGTTTTTCACGCTCGGCTTTCATCTGCCGGGCCATGGCGTTGATAATATCCTGCGGCGGCCGGATATCCTTTATTTCTACGCGGGTGATCTTGATGCCCCAGGGCGTCGTCGCATCATCGATTACGACCAGCAATCGGCCATTGATTTCGTCACGCTTGGAAAGGGTTTCATCCAGGTCCATCGAACCCATGACCGTGCGCAGGTTGGTGGTGACCAGATTGAGGATGGCATTGTACAAATCATTGACTTCATAGGCTGCCTTGGACGCATCCAGCACCTGAAAGAAGACGACGCCGTCGGTGGAAATCATCGCATTGTCCTTGGTGATGATTTCCTGACCGGGAATATCGAGTACTTGCTCCATCATGTTGACCTTGCGGCCGACGCGATAGAGAAATGCCGGATAGAAATTGAAACCCGGCTGAGCGGTCGTGGTGAAACGGCCAAAATATTCGATCGTATAATGATAGCCCTGTCGGACGATCTTGATGCTCGCAAAAAGATAAATGATAGTGACCAGCAGCACCAGCAGTAACAGCGAAACACCCATTTTCATTCTCCCTTGCGATCCGTCTCATAGTCATTGATTATTTGCAGGATAATGCCAAGGGAAAAGCGAAATTATTGCCTTGGAAGAAGGGTTGTATCCGCAATGCGTTTCATTGCATTCCTGATTGTCTCGGGTCTGGTGTTCTGTGGCCCGGCCCGTTCCCAGCCCATCGGCGAGGCAGACCTGCTCGGGCATATCGAGATATTGGCGAGCGATGCGTTCGAGGGCAGGGAACCGGGAACGCGCGGCGAGAACAGGACGGTCAATTATATCGCTACGCAATGGGCGCAGACCGGTCTTCGACCGGCAGGTGCAGACGGTTCGTGGTATGCACCGGTAACGCTGGTGGAGCGACGAACGACAAGCCACCATGTTGCGTTTGCCAGTTGGCCAGGCGGCAAGCAAGTAGGTATCGAGCAGAGTGAGATTGTTCTGCGCAGCAGCGCTCCGTCTTTTCGAAAAAGCAACATACCGGTTGTTTTTGCCGGTTTCGCGCCATCCGGGCCTGCTTCGCAATCCGTTGCCGGAAAAATGGTACTGATACCGCGCGCACCATTGGAAGACAGCAACGATATAAAAGACTTCCGGGCGCGAAAGCGGCAACTGATCAAGGACGGGGCGATCGGGGTGATAACGGTCATTGACCGTCAGGAGCGCTGGTCCGCATTCGAGCGGTTTTTTCGAAGAGAGTCCACCGCTCTGTCCGGGCCGGATAACCATGCAGTGCTCGAAGGAATGATCAGTTTGGACCAGTTCAGCAAACTGGCTAGACAGTCGGGTATGGCGGCGACTGTATTGCTGGCTGAAAGAGATGCCATTTCTGTCGTCGATCTCGATCTGCTCGCAGACGCAAACGTTGCCACAAGCATTCGCTCCTACGTCTCTCACAATGTGATCGGAAAAATCCCCGGTACCGATCCCAGAAAGGGAGCCCTTCTGTTCATGGGGCATTGGGACCATTTCGGCATATGCCGGATAGAGGACCCGCAAGATCCTGATAAGGATCGCGTTTGCAATGGTGCAGTTGACAATGCCAGCGGCATTTCCCTGCTCATTGAGGCTGCCGAACGGCTGTCGAACGAGCATCATGACCGGGATGTCTATTTTTTGGCGACTACGGCGGAAGAAAAGGGCCTGCTGGGCGCGCAGGCGTTCATTGAGAATCCGCCAGTTGCGCTCGAGACACTGATCGCGGTCTTCAATGTCGATACCATTGCCCTTTCCGACAAGGGACAAAAGATCGCCGTTATCGGACTGGGCGAGGCGGGTCTTGACCAGGATATCGAAATTATCGCGGCACAGGAGGGGCGCGAGATAGACCGCAGCGGCAATTCAGATTCATACTTGGCGCGGCAAGACGGTTATCTGTTCCTCGAACGCGGCATTTCGGCCTATATGATCACCAGCGCCTTTGCCGACCAGGAACGGCTCAAGGCTTTCATCAATGGTCCCTATCATGATGTCAGCGATGAGGTGAGAGACGATCTGCTGCTAACAGGAGCGGCCGCGGACGCCAATTTCCATGTTGCGCTGGGCCGCTATTTTGCCTCCACCGTCACATATCCGGGAAAAGCCACTAGCGGCGAGACCGATAACTGATTACATGGGCCGCCACAGAATCACATTCACGATATCGGAAAGTGGCGATCATGAGCAGGCCGGGCAAGCACAATGAAATTCGATTGGGACTGACGTTTGACGACGTCCTGTTGCGGCCAGCCGCCTCCGAGATCGTGCCGAGCCAGGCCAATACCAAGACCAGTATCTCCAAGCTCATTGGCCTGAACATCCCGATACTGTCGTCCGCAATGGATACGGTTACGGAATCGGATATGGCGATCGTCATGGCGCAGATGGGCGGAATAGGCGTCTTGCATCGAAATCTCACCGTCGAGCAGCAGACTGCCGCCGTGCGTCAGGTCAAGCGGTTTGAATCCGGCATGGTGGTCAACCCGATCACGATTGCGCCGGACGCGACCCTGGCGGAAGCGCAGGCGACAATGGAACAGAACCGGATTTCCGGCATCCCGGTTGTCGAGAAATCGGGCAAACTGGTCGGCATATTGACCAATCGCGATGTGCGCTTCGCGGAAAATCCGAAGCAGGTGATATCCGAGCTGATGACCAAGGACAATCTTGCCACGGTGCCGGCCGGGGTGAGCCAGGAAGAAGCACGACGCACCCTGCACCAGCGGCGCATCGAGAAATTGCTAGTCGTTGATGACAATTATCATTGTGTTGGCCTGATCACGGTCAAGGATATCGAAAAGGCCGTCACTTATCCCAATGCTACCAAGGATGCGTCCGGCCGTCTGCGTGTCGCAGCGGCCTCGACTGTCGGAGACAGCGGGCTGGAGCGGACCCAGGCGCTGATCGATGCGGAATGTGATCTGATCGTGATCGATACCGCCCACGGCCACAGTGCCATGGTTGCGCGGGCGGTGGAAGAGGTTAAAAAACGATCGAACAGCGCGCAGGTTATCGCTGGCAATGTGGCAACGGCTGCAGCGACCAGGGCGCTGATTGAAGCCGGCGCAGATGGAATCAAGGTCGGTATCGGACCGGGCTCGATCTGCACCACCCGGGTTGTTGCCGGTGTCGGTGTACCGCAGCTTACCGCGATTATCGATTGTGCCGAAGAAGCCGCAAAATCTGGCATTCCTGTCATCGCCGATGGCGGCCTCAGGACATCCGGTGACGTTGCGAAAGCGCTTGCTGCCGGTGCATCGGCCGTGATGATCGGTTCGCTGCTCGCCGGAACCGAGGAAGCGCCGGGGGAAACGTTCCTGTATCAGGGCCGTGCCTACAAGAGCTATCGGGGCATGGGTTCGGTTGGCGCCATGGCGCGCGGATCGGCGGACCGCTATTTCCAGCAGGATATTACCGACCAGATGAAGCTGGTGCCGGAAGGGATCGAAGGGCAGGTGCCGTTCAAGGGACCGGCGCGTGATGTCATTCACCAGCTCGTCGGCGGTGTGAAAGCGGCTATGGGCTATACAGGTTCCGCGACGCTGGAAGATTTGCGCGAACGGGCCGAGTTCATCCGGATCACCAATGCCGGATTGCAGGAAAGCCATGTCCACGATGTGGCAATCACCCGGGAAGCTCCGAATTATCCGACACGCTAGCACCTGTGGAGCGATCGCGTGATCGAAGCCAAGATCATTTTGCTGATGTTTGTCTGGCCGACCGGCCAGTCGGAAGTTCGTCCGCTGTGGGTGACGGATGTCCATCTCAGCATGGAAGAATGTGAATCAGCTGCTGTTGAGCGCAAGGCACAGGCCGTTATGGCCCACGGAGCGGTCGCGCGTGCCATGCATTTTTGCGTCCATGCCGATGATCGCATGAGCCAGTGACACCTTCGGCAAGACTGCAGGCGGCGATCGAGATGCTGGACTGGATCATTGCCGCTGCGCGGGACAATGGCGCGTCCGCCGACAATATCGCGAAGAAATTCTTCAAGGAAAGGCGTTATGCCGGCTCGGGAGATCGTCGCGCCATTCGCGAACATGTCTATGCTGCAATACGGCGCTGGGGCGAAAGACCGGAAAACGGCCGGCAAGCTGTTCTCGGGCTGATCACCGAGCAGCCTGAATTGCGCGAGCTTTTTAGCGGTTCCAACTACGGTCCTGCCGCAATTGCAGAGAACGAACCGGTTGCCGCCGGCCCGCAAATTCCGAATTGGCTGGCGGAGCAGTTTGCCAGTCTGATCGGCGAACCAGAACGGCAGGCATTGTTTGATCGTGCCCCGCTGCACATCCGGGTCAACGGGCAGCGTTCCACCGATTTGGAAGTCAGATCGGCATGGCCCGAAGCCGTCTCCCTGGCGTTGCCGCATGGCTATGAATTGCCGACCGGGACCCAGCTGGAGGACAAGACGCTTTATCGTGAAGGGGCGGTCGAAATCCAGGATCTCGGCAGTCAGGCAATCGCTATGGCAGGTGCTGCGGGCAAGCCCGAGCTGGTCCTTGATCTTTGCGCCGGCGCCGGTGGCAAAACGCTGGCTCTGGCTGCCATGCTTGCGGCCGACAGCCAGATTGTCGCAGCCGACACGGACCGCGGCCGGCTGAGCCGTATAGATCCCCGCAAACGCAGGGCCCAGGCGCGGAATATCGAGACAGTCTTGCTGGCACCGGGCGAGGAAATGGATGCGCTTCAGCACTTGAAAGGCCGTTGCGATCTGGTTCTCATCGATGCCCCTTGCAGCGGTACCGGCACCTGGCGGCGCAATCCCGAACTGCGCTGGCGGATGACGCCGAAGCGGCTCGACCACACAACGGAATTGCAGCAAAGGCTGTTTGGCCTTGGCAGCGCGATGGTCAAGCCCGGGGGGCGTCTCGTTTATGCCGTTTGTTCGCTGCTTGATGCGGAGGGTGGCGAGCAGACCGAAAAATTTCTTGAAAGTCACCCGGGCTGGCGGGAAATACCGATTGATTTGCCGATCGGCCGTCAATATCGTAAAGGCATTCTTCTTTCCCCGTATCATGACGGAACGGATGGCTTTTATTTTACCTGTCTCGAAAAATTGTGATAGCAAATCATGTTAAGCCAGCGTGCAGCTGAATCTGGCTATGGTGGCGAGAGTTTATTGGAGCTGATTATGCGTTTTTCACCGGCTGTTGTTGCCCTGTCCCTCGTTTTTGCCACTGTTTCCAGTGCTGGTTTCGGCCAGTCTGCGGATATCGAGATCAAGCAGCGATCGGTGGAATATCTGCAACTGGGTGAAGCGGCGCAAAAACGTGGCGAACTTGAACTTGCCGCTGACCTATATGAAACATCGCTGGCCGTGGATCCGCGCAACAGCTCGGCATTCATTGCCCTGGCCCAAATCGCCCGGGTGCAGCAGCTGCCGGGCAAAGCGATTCGTCTGTATCGCGAGGCGCTGATTGTGGATCCGAATAATCTTGATGCACTGGCTGGGCAGGGCGAGGCGCTGATCCAGCGTGGGGCGCTGGAGAAGGCGAAAGTCAATCTGTCGCGGATTGAAACCCTGTGCCGGTCGCGCTGTCCTCAAAATGACCAGTTGGCGTCGGCGATCAAATTGGCTGACCAGAAACCGGTTCTTTCTGCTGAAGCGGTGACGCCCAAGCCGAGAATCGGTGATGAAGAGCCGGCGAGCGAAACGCCCTGATAATCCGGCCTGCAAAGCGGATTAAAAATCGTACACCAGTGACGCGCGGCTGAGTGTGTCGGTCTTGAACCGGCCGACGGGCGGGTTTGTTTCATGTTCGACCGTATAGGAAAGGCGCGCCGAAAGGCTGCGTATCAATTTGGCATCGAGCGCAGATGTCGCTTTGAATGTGGTATTGTCGCTGCCGATGACGGCGACCGCCGAGGTGAATCCTTGCGCATCGCTGGCCCAGGTTCCTCCGGCATCCTGTGAAAATTTGAGATGGTCGGAAATCTTCCAGTCAAAATCGAGTCCGATCAAGCCAGCCAGGCTGCTTTCGGAATTACCTCCCGCGAACTGCGTAATCCGGATCGCCGGTCCGGCCTTGACCGCGAGCCTTACGTCTTCGGTTTTGACCAGTTCATATCCCAACCCCCCTGAAATGGTATAGCGGGCGGAAAACCCCTGGAGGCGGTCGCGTTCGAACTGCGCGAGCCCATAGGCATAGAGCTTGTTGTTGAATTTGTAGTTCGGCTCGATGGTCGCGCTCAGCTGATCGCGCGTGGTCTTGCCCCTGTTGCGTTCATAGTCGGCGCGAGCCTGAAAGTTCAGCCGCCATTTCACTGCATCTTTTACCAGTTTGATCCCGCCCGACAGACCCAGATTCTTGGTATTTCCTGTTGAACGAAAGCCGCCCAGTTCGCCTTGCCCCGACCAGTTTTCGAAGAAACCGGCTTCTTGCTTTTCGCGTAGCGCTGCCTCCGCCATCTTGGCCTGCCTGGCGTTAAAATCCGCAAGCATCAAATCAATCTCGGCGACATCATCCGGGTTGGTGGCCTTTGCAATTTTAACAATGGCGAGCACATCCTGTTTGTCGCCAGAAGCAACAGCGGTGTCGATCATCGCTTTGACCGGATCCGGCAGGGCGGCGGCTGCCGGCGTTGACAGGCTCGCCGCACCGAGAATTGCGGTCGTCAATGCTATTCGGGACATAAAAAATCTCTATTGATGGTAACTAAATCAGCGGCAGGAACTCTTTCAGAACTGCGCGGTACAAGTCTCGTTTGAACGGTACGATAATATCAGGCAAACCAGTAGGTTCGGTCCATTTCCAATTGGTGAATTCGGGATGATCGGTCTGGATGTCGATATCATGATCCTCGCCGGTAAAACGCATCAGAAACCAGCTTTGTCGCTGACCGCGATATTTCCCCTTCCATATCTTGCCGAGCAATTCGTCCGGAAGATCGTAGAAATATTCTTCTTTGGTCCGGCCTATGATTTTTACATGATCGGTAACGATGCCGGTCTCTTCCCAAAGTTCGCGCAAAGCCGCTGCCTCCGCGTCCTCGTCCTGATCGATCCCGCCCTGAGGCATTTGCCAGGCGTCGGGATAAAGACTCTCGGCCGCATCCAGCCTTTGGCCGACGAACACCAGGCCTTCCCGGTTGGCGAGCATGATACCGGCACAGGGGCGGTAGGGGAGTGAACTATAATCGATCTTGCAGAGCCTTTCTGGCAGTTTCCGTGTTTGGCCAACTCATGAATTTAGCGAAGCGATCAGGGTTTTCCAGGCGGCAATCATCTTGTCCACGTCCTGCGCCGCCGACGGCACGGCTTTGCGGATATTAATGAAGCCATGCACGTTTCCGGGCATTTCCAGATAATAAGTGTTCACGCCATGCCGGACCAGATCAGCGGCATATCCGCGGCCCTGGTCGCGTAGCGGATCAAGGCCGGCGGTTACCAGCACTGTGGGCGGAGACTGGGAAAGATCGCCAAGATAGGGCGATACCATGATGTCTTCTCCCGTCGGCGCATAGTGAGCATTAAAATAATCCATGCTTTCCTTGGTCAGCAGGAATCCTTCGGCAAACTCATCCATCGATCCACCTTCCGCATCCATACGGGTCGCGGGATAGATGGGGAATTGCGCAATTACGGGAACAGAGGCAGGTTTGGTGGCCAGAGCCTGCCCGACCACCAAGGCGAGATTGCCGCCCGCACTGTCGCCGCAAGGGATCAGGCCGCTGATCTCGAGCTTAAGCTGTTTCTGATTGTCTGCCACCCAGCGCGTCGCGGCCAGACTGTCCTGTGGCGCGGCGGGGAAGGGCGCTTCCGGTGCCAGCCGGTAATCGACGGCAATGACCGGAAGGTCCATTTCGCGCGAGATATAGGTGCAGAAACTGTGGTGTGATTCAAGGTCCCCGATCACGAAGCCGCCGCCGTGATAGAAGATGATGACCGGTGTTGCCTCGCTCCGTTGCGCCTGACTGTCATACAGGCGGAGGGCGATGTCACCCGCCGGTCCGGGGCAAGACATATCCTCTATCCGCGCAAGATCGACCGCATCTGCCTCCAGCATGGCAGCCATCATATTATACATTTCGCGGGCCGCTGTGGGTTCGACTTCCGACATCAGCGGCTGGTCCGACTGCGCCATCATCGTTAAAATCATTTGTACATCGGGGCGGACGTATGCGTCAGTCATCTCTCTTCTCCAACCGTGATTAACCGGCCGATTAGATCAGGCTAGGTTCACTAGGCAAGGGCTAATCGGGAGGGGGCGCCCAAACAAATGCTTTATCCCTATTAGTTTTTGTGGTTTGAAGCGCCTTGCATTGGTGCTCTAGAGCGGCTTGCACAATAACATAAGGCACGGAAATTTAATCATGGCCACCGCGTTGAAGCAGGAAGAACCGAATAACCCCAATCCCGACGGCGCCGAAAATGTGGTTGTCCGTTTTGCAGGCGACAGCGGCGACGGGATGCAGCTGACCGGAGGGCAGTTCACGCTGTCGACGGCGCTGGCGGGCAATGACCTTGCCACTTTCCCGGATTTCCCGGCAGAAATACGGGCGCCTCAGGGGACGCTGTTCGGTGTGTCCGCCTTTCAGATCAATTTTGGTTCGCGTGCGATTGAAACCGCCGGGGATGAACCGGATGTACTGATTGCGATGAATCCGGCGGCGCTCAAGACCAATGTCCAGGCGGTGCGGCCCGGTGGTCTGGTGATCGCGGACGAAGGTGAATTCGGCAAGCGCAATCTCGACAAGGCGCATTATGACAGCAATCCGCTGGAAGACGGGTCGCTCGCCAAATGGCAATTGCTGAAACTCAATATTTCGCAGCTGACGCTCGATGCGGTGAAGCCTTTCGGACTCGGTAACAAGGAAGCGCTGCGCTGCAAGAATATGTGGACGCTGGGTCTGGCGCTGTGGATGTTCGAGCGCGACCGTGAACCGATCGTGCAGTGGCTGAACAGCAAATTCGCCAAGATGCCGGATATTGCCGAGGCCAATATTGCCGCGCTCAACGCCGGGCATGCCTACGGTGAAACCGCGGAAATTTCCGGTGATGGTCTGGGCGGCGGCCATTTGCAGCATCACAAAGTTGCGGCAGCACCCGCCGAAGCCGGTACCTATCGGACGGTAACCGGTGCCGAATCGATCTCTCTCGGGCTGGTAGCGGGCGCGCGTCTGGCCGGATTGCCGATGTTTTTTGGCGGCTATCCGATCACCCCCGCTTCGGCCATCCTGCACCATTTGTCGCGGCTGAAGGAATTCGGCGTGACCACGTTTCAGGCCGAGGATGAAATTGCCGCGATTACCGCTGCCATCGGGGCAAGCTATGCCGGCAGTCTGGGTATCACCTCCTCTTCCGGTCCCGGTATCGCGCTGAAAGGCGAGGCGATGGGTCTGGCGATCATGACCGAATTGCCGCTGGTCATTGTCAATTCGCAGCGTGGCGGTCCGTCGACCGGCCTGCCGACCAAGACCGAACAATCCGATCTCTATCAGGCGGTCTATGGCCGTAACGGTGATGCACCGATGCCGGTGATTGCTGCGCGTTCACCCGAAGACGCCTTCTATTGCGCGATCGAAGCGGTGCGCATTGCTGTGCAATATATGACGCCGGTGATGCTGCTGACCGACGGCTATATTGCCAATGCGGCCGAGCCCTGGAAAATTCCGGATGTTGATACGCTCGAGCGGTTCCCGGTCAGCTTCATGACCGAGAAGCCCGAGGGCCAGCTGTTGCCCTATAGCCGGGATGACAAGCTGAAGCGTCCCTGGATTAAGCCCGGAACGCCGAGGCTGATGCACCGGATTGGCGGCATCGAAAAAGGCGTCGACACCGGTCATATCGAATATGGTCCGGCGAACCACCAGACAATGACCGAAATCCGGCGTGACAAGGTGCTGGGCGTGGCCGACAGCCTGCCCGATCAGGATATCGCGTTCGGCAATGCCGGCGCCAAGCTTGGCGTCGTCGGCTGGGGATCGACCTTCGGGCCGATTCACCAGGCGGTGGCGCGTGCCGGCAAGGCAGGCAAGGATGTCGCGCATGTCCATATCCGCAATATCTGGCCACTGCCGAAAAACCTGGGCGAATTGCTCAAGAGTTTTGACCGGATCATCGTGCCGGAAATGAACACCGGGCAGTTGAAGACGATCTTGCGCGACCAGTATCTGGTCGATGCCAAGCCGGTGAACAAGGTTTCCGGCCAGCCCTTTACCATCGCCGAGATTGTGGCGGCGATCGAGGAGAATCTGTCATGAACGAGATGACCAAAATCACGACGACGCTGAAAGATTGGGAAACCGATCAGGAAGTGCGCTGGTGCCCGGGTTGCGGCGACTATGCGATCCTCAAGGCCGTGCAGCGGACCATGCCCGATCTCGGTGCAGATCCGTCGAACACCGTGTTCATCAGCGGTATCGGCTGCTCGTCGCGCTTCCCCTATTATATGGAGACCTACGGTTTCCATACCATTCACGGCCGTGCGCCGGCGATCGCGACCGGCGTGAAGCTGGCCAATCCGGAACTGGACGTGTGGATCATCACCGGAGACGGCGATGCGCTGTCGATCGGCGGCAACCACACGATGCACCTGCTGCGCCGCAATCTCGATTGCCAGCTGATGCTGTTCAACAACGAGATTTACGGGCTGACCAAGGGGCAATATTCGCCGACCAGCCGGCAGGGCACGCAAAGCCCGTCAACGCCTTATGGTTCGGTTGACCGGCCAGCATCTCCCTGTGCTTTTGCCTTGGGCGCTGGTGCGCGCTTTGTTGCGCGCGGGATCGATATCCACAAGGGTCTACCCGACGTGCTCAAGGCCGCGCATGCGCACAAGGGCACATCGTTCATCGAGATTTTCCAGAACTGCATCGTCTACAACAAGGATGTGTTCGAGGAATTTGCGGCGAAGAAGACGGCGGCTGACACGCAGTTGCATCTGGTCGATGGCGAACCGATGCTGTTCGCGAAGGGCGAGAAGGGCATCACGCTCAACCGCAATACGTTGCAGCTGGAAGTGGTCGATGTGGTCGATGGCGACTGGGAAGCGGCCCGGGTGATTGTCCATGATGTGACCAACCGCTCGGTCGCGCACATGCTGGTCGAGATGCAGTTCGGCGAATTCCCGATGGCACTTGGCGTGCTCTATGACGATCCGCGGCCGACCTTTGAAGCGGCTGTCGTCGCGCAGAATGCCGCAGCAGCGGTTGGCAAGGAGCCTGATCTGCAGGGTCTGCTGAACAAGGGGCAAACATGGACGGTGACGGAGGGCGGGCCGGAACTGTAAAGTTTTTGGACTCGCACGAAGGCACTAAGATGAGTTTGTGAAAGCAGATGGTCTTTCTGTCGAAAGGCAGAAGATCATTCCCATCACCTTCAAAGGTCGAGTTCTGCAAGAGGTCTTTCGTGCCGACTTGGTCGTTGAAAACCAGATCCTGATTGAACTCAAGTCTACCGAACGATACGCTCCTGTTCATGCCAAACAGGTGATCACTTATTTGCGTCTGATGGATTCGCCGCTCGGTTTCCTGATGAACTTTGGCGCAGCCACTTTCAAAGATGGCCTCAAACGTCTGGCAAATAACTATTTCCGAAGCTAGGCATGGAAGCCCTTTGTGCCTTCGTGTCTTCGTGCGAGAAAAAATTTGGATAACCTGACTCACAGCCTGGCCGGTGCCGTTCTCGGCCAGATGGGGCTCAAGACAAAAACCGGCCTTGGCATGGCGACGTTGATCATCGCTGCCAATATTCCCGATATCGATGCGGTGGCGACGATGCTGGACGGGGTGCAGCATCTGGCGATCCGGCGCGGGATTACGCATGGGCCGATCGCGATGCTGGTGCTGCCGCTGTTGCTGACCGGGATCATGATTGGGTTCGATCGCTGGCAGGGGAAACGCGGAAAGCGGCCGGCGGATCGGTTGGCGGTCCACAAGGGCTGGTTGCTGGCGCTGGCCTATATCGGCTGTCTGAGCCATCCGGCTCTGGACTGGCTGAACAGCTATGGCATCCGCCTGCTCGAGCCGTTTTCGTCGCAATGGTTTTATGGTGATAGCATCTTCATCATTGATATCTGGATCTGGGCGGCGTTTATTGCCGGCGTCTGGATTTCGCGGCGGCGGGAGAAGAAGGGCGGAGCGAACTGGCAGCGGCCGGCCTGGATCAGCTTTGCCGCGGTTTGCGCGTATATTTTTGCCAATGGGCTGATTACCGGCAAGGCGGAGGCGCAGGCCACCGTTGGAGTGCAAAAAATGCTGCATGAAAAACCGGATCTCGTGGTCGCCAATCCAGTTCCCTTGGCATTCTGGCGGAGAGACGTGCTTTGGCGAGGCGGCTATGATGAAACGGGTCAAGCGCCAATCGGGCATGGTACCTTCGATTTGACCGGCTCCGAATTACTCCTGTCCCCTGACATTCGCTTGGACAATATGGATACGGTCCAACTCAAAATGGCAGTTATGAAGAATCCTGAATTCAAGGCGTTTCTCTTCTGGTCGAGAATGCCTTTTGCCTTGCTTCAGGATGATCAAGAAAAAGAGCAGGTGATTTTAAAGGATCAAAGATTTGACAATCCACTTCTCGGTGACCGGTTCACCGTCAAGGCGATTGTCCGCAAGGACAGGTTGGAACAAGCCGTTCCCTGAGTCATTGCATGGATATGACAAAACCCAAGATCATCTGGTTCCGCCGCGATCTGCGCCTGGCCGATCAAGCCGCCGTCCTCGCCGCCGCCGCAAATGGCCCCGTCATTCCGGTCTATATTCTCGACGATGAAACCCCGAAACACCGCATCATGGGCGGGGCTTCGCGCTGGTGGCTGCATCGGTCGCTGGAAGAATTGGAAGCATGTTTGCAGAATCTGGGGTCGCGGCTGATCCTGCGGCGCGGGCGGGCTTCAGAGCATTTGGCCGAAATTGTCAAATCGTCCGGCGCCGATGAAGTGCATGCGCTGCACCATTATGAGCCGTGGTGGCGCAATGCCGAGCGCATGTTGGTAAAATCGCTGGGCGATCGGGCGCGGCTGATCCTGCATGACGGCAATTATCTGCTGCCGCCCGGGACGGTGACAACGGCCTCCGGCGATCCCTACAAGATCTATACGCCGTTCTGGAAGGCGCTGCGCCAGCATATGCCGCCCGGCGAAGCCCGGCCTGCGCCTGACGCGCTTTCTGCGCCGGATAGCTGGCCTGAGAGTGCAATGTTGGACGATTGGGACCTGCTGCCCACCAAGCCGGACTGGGCCGCCGGTTTCGGCGAGCATTGGCAGCCCGGCACAGTGGGCGCAGAGGCCAATCTCGAGGATTTCGCCGACAAGGCGGGTCAATATGACGAAGGCCGCAACCTGCCTTCCGAAGAACTGGTGTCCCGCCTGTCGCCGCATCTGCATTTTGGCGAGATCAGCCCGGCGACCATCTGGAACCGGCTGGCAGGGCAGGGCAGCAAGGTCGAGACCTATCTCAAGGAGCTGGTCTGGCGGGATTATGCGCAGAATGTGATCGATCAATTCCCGCAATATGGCGGCGAGAGCTATCGCGAGAAGATGCGCGGTCTGCCGTGGCGCGACATGAACGATAGCGCGGTCAGAAAGGATTTCGAGGCCTGGTGCCACGGCAAGACCGGCTATCCGATTGTCGATGCCGGGATGCGTGAGCTCTGGGCGACCGGCTGGATGCACAACCGGGTGCGGATGATCACCGCGAGTTTCCTGGTCAAGCATCTGCTGATCGACTGGCGCGAGGGCGAGCAATGGTTCTGGGACACGCTGGTCGATGCCGATTTCGCCTCGAACAGCGTCAACTGGCAATGGGTTGCGGGTACTGGTGTCGACAGCAATATGTTTGTCCGGATCATGGCGCCGCTGAGCCAGTCGGAGAAATTCGATGCCGGTGATTATATTCGACAGTGGGTTCCGGAACTGGCGGATATCGATGACCCCTATATTCATGATCCGGAAGATTCCGGATGCAAGCCCGCGCAATATCCTGCAAAGATCATCGGCCATCGGGCAGGGCGCGAACGGGCGCTCTCAGCCTATCAGGAGGTGAAATAATGGCCGACCGGATGACCGGCAAATATTGCGTGGTAACCGGTGCCGCGCGCGGGATCGGCCGGGCGATTGCGGAGGCCTTTATCCACGAAGGGGCAACGGTGCTGCTGACCGACTGCGATGCGGAGTCGCTGACCGCCGCCGGCGAGGAACTGGGCTGCGAGACAATGGTCCTGGATGTGCAGGTCGAAGCGGACTGGGAGCGGCTTGCGAGCGTGCAGCCGATAGCGGATGTTGTGGTTAACAATGCCGGTGTAACCGGGTTCGAAAGCGGTCATGTTGCGCATGATCCGGAACATGCTTCGCTGGAAGACTGGCGAGCGGTGCATCGGATCAATCTCGACGGCACCTTTCTGGGTTGTCGCTATGCCATCGGCGCAATGAAGGAGAAGGGCAGCGGCTCGATCATCAATATTTCCTCGCGATCCGGGCTGGTCGGGATTCCAGGCGCCGCCGCCTATGCCTCGTCCAAGGCCGCGATTCGCAACCACAGCAAGTCGGTGGCACTCTATTGCGCACAGCAGGGCTGGCAAATCCGCTGTAACTCGATCCATCCCGCCGCGATCATGACCCCGATGTGGGAACCGATGCTGGGCGAGGGTGAAAAAAGGGCAGCTTCGGAAGCGGCGATGGTCCGCGACACGCCGCTGCGGCGCTTTGGCGAAGCCAGCGAAGTGGCGGCGATTGCGGTGCTGCTGGCGTCCGATGAAGCAGCCTATATTACCGGTTCGGAGCTGAATATCGATGGCGGGATACTGGCCGGTTCGGCCGCATCGCCGGGGCAGGCGGACGACGCCTAGCCCGGAGCCCGAATAAGGATAGTTCCGCATTGCCAAGCACTTGCCGGTCGTCCATTATGGCGCCATGAATGCGCAGGCACCCAAAAGAGGCAAACATCTGCTCGATGCGCACAAGCGTTTCGGCACCGGCGGCGGCTGGCTCGCGCGGCTGACGGCGCCCGGATTTCACCGGATACTGGACCGGATCGACGCGGGCCTCGATCATGGCACGTTTGAAGGCCGGTTGCCCGACGGCACCACCCGGATCATCGGCGGGCGCGGCGAAGGCCCGACCGCGCGGATCACGCTGCACAGCTGGAATGCGCTGTTGCGGCTGGTCAATTCCGGTTCGATCGGCTGGTATCGTGCCTGGGAAAAGGGCGAGTGGGAAAGCCCTGACCTGGTCGAACTGTTCGACCTGTTCACCCGCAATCGCGCCGGCCTCAAGGATACGGGCCGGGCAGGTGGATTGTTCCGGCTGATCGCCAGGCTGCGGCATAACCGGAGAAACAACAACAAGCTGCGCGCGCGGCAGAATATTCAATATCACTATGATCTGGGTAATGATTTCTACAGCTTGTGGCTTGATGAAACTATGAGCTATTCCAGTGCTCTATTTCCTAAAGTTAAGATGAAACTTGAAGATGGACAGGAAGCCAAGATCACCGCGATAGCCGAGCGGCTGCATACGAAACCGGGCGACAGCGCTCTGGAAATCGGGTGCGGCTGGGGTCATCTGTCGGGAAGGCTGGCACGCGATCATGGCCTGAAAGTGACCGGCATTTCACTCTCCGACGAGCAGACGGCGTGGGCGCGGGAGCATCATCCCGAGCCGCAGTTTCTGATTCAGGATTACCGGGATGTCGACGGCCAATATGATGCCATCGCCAGCGTCGAAATGGTGGAAGCGGTCGGCCAGAAATACTGGCCGGATTTTCTTGATTGCATTGCCCGCAATCTGAAACCCGGTGGCCGGGCGGCGCTGCAATATATCAGCATCGCCGATGATATTTTTGACGACTATGCCGCCAGCGCCGATTTCATCCAGACCTATATATTCCCCGGCGGGATGCTGCTTTCCGAAAGCCGGTTCAAGGCGCTCGCTGAGGAACGCGGTCTGCAATGGCGTGATCAGAAAAATTTTGGGCTGGATTATGCGCAGACGCTGAAATTATGGCGCGAGCGCTTTGACCAGGTGGTCGAGCGCGGCGCATTGCCAGCGGGTTTCGATGAAAAATTCGTCCGGCTGTGGCGCTATTATCTGACCTATTGCGAAGGCGGATTCCGCGGCGGCGGGATTGATGTCGGGCAAGTGACACTGATAAAAGAAAAATGAAAAAGGGAGAGCGGAACAATGAGAAATTTTGGGAGACTGGCGCTGCTGGGCGTCGCCTGTATCAGCCTGACGGCGTGCGAACAGGTTCAGAAAGTGGCGGCGGATGCTGCCGGTTTGCCGACTGACGAGAACGTGCTGTTCTGGACCCAGGATCAACGCGACAATGCGTTTCGCCAGATGGATGTGCTGACCACCACGCGCACCATCGAAGCGGGCGATGCAATCCGCAAGCTGGAAGCCGGCGAGCCCATGCCGGATAGCCTGAAAACGGATGGCGGCGAAATCGATATCGACGGCTATATGGCGAGCCAGCGGCTGGCAGGACTGGTTATCCTGCAGGATGGCAAGATCCGGCTGGAAGAATATCGGATGGACTTTGGGCCGGATGACCGCTGGACCAGTTTCTCGGTCGCCAAGTCACTGGTATCGTCGCTGGTCGGAGCGGCGATAAAAGATGGCTTCATCAAGTCGCTCGATGATCCGCTGACCGACTATATCCCGGAACTGAAAGGCAGCGGCTATGACGGCGTGACCGTCAAGCAACTGCTGACGATGACCTCGGGCGTGAAATGGAACGAGGATTACGCCGACAAGGACAGCGATGTGGCCCGGTTCAACACCACCAAGTCGAAAGACGGTGTCGATCCGGTGATTCTCTATATGAAAACGCTGGTCAACGAAGCCGAGCCGGGTACGCGCTGGCAGTATAATACCGGCGAAACCAACCTGATCGGGGTGCTGGTGGCCAAGGCGACCGGCAAATCGCTCTCCGAATATCTGTCCGAGAAGATCTGGCAGCCTTATGGCATGGCCAAGGACGCGGTCTGGATATTGAATGATGGCGGCAAGGAGATCGGCGGCTGCTGCATCTCCGCAACCACCCGCGATTTCGCCCTATTTGGTCAATTTGCGATGAATGGCGGCAAGATCGGTGACAATTATGTCGTTCCGGAGGACTGGTTTGCCCAGGCGGGTACCAAGCAGGCCGAGATCGGTCAGCCAGGCGCCGGCTATGGCTATCAATGGTGGACTTTTGATGACGGCAGTTTTGCCGCCCAGGGCATTTTCGGACAGGGCATCTTCGTCGATCCCAAGCGGAAGCTGGTGATCGCCGGTAACGGCAACTGGCCGAGCGCTACGCCGGACGAGAAGAAGATTGAACGCGATGCCTTTTACCGTGCGGTTCAAGCCTATCTGGACAGCGAAGCAGCGCCCGCTGATTGACGGAAGCTAGCTGATTTCGAACCGCTTGCCGGTTTCGAAATCGCTGGCCAGTATCTCGACCAGACGGTCCGCGACGACCTCGGGCAGCTTGACGCTGGCCGGGTCTTCGCCGGGATAGGCGCTTGCCCGCATTTCGGTGCGGGTGCGGCCGGGATCGACAATCGCTGTCCGAATCTTGCCCAAATTGCGCATTTCTTCGCCATAGCTGAGCACAAGTGTCTCGAGGGCGGCCTTTGAAGCCCCATAGGCGCCCCAGAATGCACGCGGCTTCCGGCCGACGCTGCTGGTCATCGCCAGTAGCCGGGCGTTGTCGCTCTTGCGCAGCATCGGATCAAATCCGGCGATCAGGGCCTGCTGGGCAATCAGGTTGAGGGTCAGAACCTTGTTGAATTCCTTGCCGTCGATCGCCGGAACCGGACCCAGCGATCCCAGCATGGCGGCGTTGAGAACCAATATGTCCAGCCCGTCCCAGCGGCCGGCAATTGCCGTGGACAGCCGTCCGATACTGTCGCCATCGGTGAGATCGAGCGGTGCGATCGTGGCATGGCCTCCGGCTTCATGGATTTGTTCTTCGAGCTTTTCCAGACCGTCCGCGCTGCGCGCCGTGATCACGACATGCGCGCCGTTCCTGGCCAGTGCCAGGGCGGTGGCCGCTCCGATGCCGCGGCTCGCGCCCGTAACGAGCGCCAGTTGACCTTCAAATTTCATGTTCAGCTGGCCGTTTGCTTGATGCGCGGCAGATCACCGGACGGGATTTCCTTGCGCTGCGATCCGGCGCTGTCCGACCGTTCGTTGAGCATGGTCAGCTGGTCGGGCTCTTCCTCGCCGTCGCGGTCGGTCAGCGCCGTCGGATAGGCGCCGGTGAAGCAGGCATCGCAATATTGCGGCTGGATATCATGGCGGGTTTCCTCACCGGCGGCGCGATAGAGGCCGTCGATCGAGACGAAGGCGAGGCTGTCGGCCTGGATGAATGCGCACATTTCATCGACGGATTTCTGCGCCGCCAGCAATTTTTCGCGTTTTGGCGTGTTCACGCCGTAGAAACAGCTGTGCATGGTCGGCGGGCTGGCAATCCGCATATGGACTTCCGCCGCACCCGCCTCGCGCATCATCTGGACGATCTTAAGACTGGTGGTGCCGCGGACGATCGAATCGTCGACCAGCACGATTTTCTTGCCATTGACCAGCGGTCGATTGGCGTTGTGCTTGAGCTTGACGCCGAGATGCCGGACGCCATCGCCTGGCTGGATGAAGGTCCGGCCGACATAATGGGAGCGGATGATGCCAAGCTCGAACGGGATTCCGGATTGCTCGGCAAAGCCGAGTGCGGCCGGTGTACCGCTGTCCGGTACCGGGATCACGATGTCCGCATCAACCGGGCTTTCGATCGCCAGCTGGGCGCCGATTTGCTTGCGCACGCTGTAAACGGAATTGCCGTCGACGATCGAGTCGGGGCGCGAGAAATAGACATGTTCGAAGATGCACGGCCGCGCCCTGGCGTCGGCAAAGGGGCGATGCGAGCGCAGCTGCCCGTTGGTTACAACGATGAGTTCGCCGGGTTCGACGCTGCGGACATATTCGGCACCGACCAGATCGAGGGCGACGGTTTCCGAGGCAAAGACATAGGCTTCGCCGATCCGTCCCATCACCAGCGGCCGGATGCCCAGCGGATCGCGGCAGGCGATCATGCCTTCGGCGGTCATGCAGATCAGCGAATAGGCACCTTCGACCTGTTTTAGCGCGTCGATGAACTTGTCGAGCAAGGTGCGATATTTGGAGGTCGCCAGCAGATGGATGATGACCTCGGTATCGCTGGTCGACTGGAAGATCGAACCCTGCCGCACCAGTTCGTCGCGCAGCGCGAGAGCGTTGGAGATATTGCCATTATGGGCAATGGCAAAGCCGCCCGAGGCGAGATCGGCTTCGAGCGGCTGGATATTGCGCAAAGTGCCGGCGCCGGTGGTCGAATAGCGGACATGGCCGCAGGCTGAATCGCCGCGCAGGCGATTGATCACTTCTTCGCTGTCGAAATTGCCGGCTACCGGGCCCAGTGCGCGATGGCTGTAAAATTCCCGCCCGTTGCGGCAGGTAATGCCGGCTGCTTCCTGGCCGCGATGCTGGAGCGCGTGGAGGCCGAGCGCCACCATGGCGGCGGCGTCCTCGATACCGGCGATGCCAAAAACGCCGCACTCTTCCCGCAGCTTGTCGTCATCAAACGGGTGGGTTGTCAGCATATCGCACCTGGCTGGTTAATGGTCCGGCGTGGAATGTCGCTCATATAGGTATCAAACGGGGCTTTGTCTGCCCCCAATGTCATAAAATCATAATATTGCGTGACGGGGCATGAAGAGGCGGCGGCGATTGCGCCATTAGCCGTTGCGCGGGATCGGATCGGGCCTTAATCCTAGGTTATGACAAATATAGAAGATGATCCCGAGACCGGAAATCTGCTGCAGCCGAAATATGATTCGAACGGGCTGATCACCGCGGTCGTTACCGATGATGCGACCGGCGGGCTGCTGATGCTGGCCCATATGAACGCCGAGGCCCTGCACTTGACCCAGCAAAGCCGCGTGGCGCATTTTTACTCCCGCAGTCGCCAGTGTCTGTGGAAGAAGGGCGAAACATCGGGCAATATCCTGTCGGTTACCGAGATGCGGATCGATTGCGACCAGGATGCCTTGTGGATCAAGGCCGTGCCGGCGGGCCCCGCG
>DELZ01000004.1:0-308133 GCA_002354635.1 Sphingomonadales bacterium UBA2683 | reverse complement strand
CCCCGCCTGTCACACCGGCGAGAGCAGCTGTTTCTATCGCAAGATTGTCGACGGCAGGCTGGAGCCGGTTGAATGAGACACGGCGCCGCGTTGATCGTGGTCCTTTTTCTGGCCGCCTGCGGTTCGGGTCAGCCGGAAGCGGACAAGCCTGTTACCGAACTGTCTCCGCTGGAAGAGGCCGCGATCGATGCCGGCGTCATACCGGATGTTCGCAATGTCACATTGGCTGGCGCTTTCGAGCGCCGCAGCGATCTGGGCACTGACCGGTTCTGTGCGGTTGGCAATGATGAAAACGGTTATCAGATCGGGATGATTGCGGTGTTCGGGCCGGCCACCAAATGCGAAGGGCTAGGCGAGGCCGAGCGCGATGGCGAGACCGTCCGGATCACCCTGGACAGCGAGGAAAAGTGCAGCTTCACCGCCCGTTTTGATGGTGTCGAACTGCAACTTCCCGGCAATCTGCCCGACAGCTGCGCGAGCTATTGCAGTCCGCGCGCCGGCTTCGAAGGAGTCAGTTTCTTCATCATCGGGGAGGGCGATGCAGTCGCCCGGTCGACCAGTGGCCGTGATTTCGAAAATCTGTGTCCCGGCGGATAGGATTGACGTTTACGTTAGCGTAAGCTATGAAGAATGTATGTCCAAGCCGCCAAACCATGCCGAACTCGACACGCCGGATCTGAAGAACCGGGAAACCTACACGATATCGGATCTGTCGGAAGAATTTGGCGTTACCGCCCGCGCCCTGCGCTTCTATGAGGACGAGGGGCTTATCGCTCCCGATCGCAAGGGCTTGTCGCGCATCTATACCAAGCGCGACCGGGCCCGTCTTGCCTGGATCATGCGGGCGAAAAATGTCGGTTTCAGCCTGATCGAGATTCGCGAGATGATCGATCTCTATGATGTCGGCGATGGCCGCCAGACGCAAATGCAGGTCACGGTCGAAAAATGTCAGGAAAAGGTCGATACGCTGAAGAAGCAGCGCGCCGACATTGACAGTTCGATCAAGGAATTGACCGGTTTCATAAAGACTGTGCAGGCCGCCATGGCGGAAGCCAAAGCACAGCAGTGACAGAGGATAGACGTCGGTACGATCCGGCACCCCCATTGAGTAGAAAGTAAGAAATCATGCCCAGTTATACCGCTCCCATCGGCGAAGTCCGGTTCATTCTCAACGAAGTCCTCAATCTGGAAAAATATTCGAACGTCAACGGATTCGAAAATGCCACGCCCGAAATGGTCGACGCCATCCTGACCGAGGCCGGAAAATTTTCGACGGAAGTGCTGCATCCGCTCAACCAGTCGGGCGACGAGGAAGGTTGTACCCGCCACGAGGACGGCTCGGTCACCACGCCCAAGGGCTTCAAGGAAGCCTATGAGAAACTGACCGATGGCGGCTGGACGACATTGTCGTCGCCCGAAGAATATGGCGGGCAGGGCTTGCCGCGGGTCATCGGCAATGCGGTCATGGAATTCATGGTGTCGGCAAACCAGGCGCTCGAAATGTACACCGGTCTGACGCAGGGCGCGATTGCGTCGATCCTCACAGAAGGCAGCGAAGAGCAGAAGCAGGTCTATGCCACGCAGATGATTTCCGGCAAGTGGACCGGCACGATGAATTTGACCGAAGCCCATTGCGGGACCGATCTCGGCCTGATCCGGACCAAGGCGGAACCGATGCCCGGCGGCAGCTATGCGATCACCGGCCAGAAAATCTTCATCTCCGCCGGCGAGCATGACCTGGCGGAAAATATCATCCATCTGGTGCTGGCGAAAACGCCGGGCGCGCCGGACAGTTCCAAGGGCATCTCGCTGTTCATCGTTCCGAAATTCCTCGTCAACGAGGACGGAACGCTGGGCGAGCGGAACGGCGTGAGCTGTGGTTCGATCGAGGAAAAAATGGGCATCCACGGCAATGCGACCTGCGTGATGAACTATGACGGCGCCACCGGCTATATGGTCGGCGAGGAAAACAAGGGTCTGCGCGCGATGTTCATCATGATGAATGCGGCGCGGCTGGGTGTCGGTCTGCAGGGTCTGGCGCAAGGCGAAATCGCCTATCAGAACGCGGTGATCTACGCCGGCGACCGGCGGCAGGGCCGGGCGCTGACCGGCGCAAAGGATCCGGACCACAATGCGGACGTGCTGTTCGTCCATCCCGATGTCCGGCGGATGCTGATGGACGGCAAGGCCTTTACCGAGTCGATGCGGGCGCTGGTGCTATGGGGTGCGTTGCAGGTGGATCTCGCCGACAAGGCCGCGGACGAGGAAGAGCGCCAGTTGGCAAACGACCTGGTCAGCCTGCTTACGCCGGTGATCAAGGGCTATGGTACGGCCAAGGGCTATGACATCTGCACCGAATCGCAGCAAGTCTATGGCGGCCACGGCTATATCAAGGAATGGGGCATGGAGCAGTTCGTGCGCGATGCCCGGATTGCGATGATCTACGAAGGCACCAACGGCATTCAGGCGATGGATCTGGTCGGGCGCAAGCTGGGCCAGAACGGCGGCCGGGCTGTGCAGGCCTTTTTCAAGGTGGTGGCCGACGAACTGGCCGAAGCCAAAGGCCACGAGAAGCTGTCAGGATTTGCCGATGCGCTGGAAAAAGCCAATGGCGAGCTGCAGAAGGCCACCATGTGGTTCATGCAGAATGCGATGGCCAATCCGAACAATGCCGGAGCCGGTGCCTATCATTATATGCATCTGATGGGTATCGTATCGCTGGGCCTGATGTGGCTGCGGATGAGCAAGGCCGCCCAGGCCGCCCTCGACGCCGGTACCGACAATCCGAAATATTATGAAGCCAAGCTGGTGACGGCGCAATATTTTGCGGAACGTTTCCTGCCGGACACGGGATCGCTGCGTCGCAAGATCGAAGGCGGCAGCGAGTCGATCATGGCGCTGGATCCGGAGATGTTTGCGGTCGCCTGAACCTTCCGGTCAGGCGAGTTCATTCTGCTCTGCCTGCTGATAGGCTTCTTCCCACATACCGAGGTTTCGCCGGGCATCCTGGACAAAGGGTGACCGGCGAATGCCCCACAGGGCCAGATCGTTGGCCAGCCGGCCAAACAGGCGCATCGGCCGTTTCACCTGCACCAGCAGGATGACCCGGCGCTGGTCCGTGTTATTGTGTACTTCGTGATAGTAGCTGTCATCGAAGACCAGCCATTTGCCTTCTTCCCAGAACAGGTCGGTATCCTCGACCTGCATCGTGCATCGCTCGGGTGTGTCAGGGATGATCAGTCCGAGATGGCAGGTTACCAGACCGCGCGTCACCCCGCGATGGCGGGGGATGGTGGCGCCGGGTTCCAGAATCGAGAAAAAGGCCGAGTTGAGATCGGGTATCTTGCGCACCAGTTCAGCCGTTACCGGCGCGCGTGCGCAATTCTCCGCTACCTCATAACCGTAGCCGATCAGAAAGAAGGAGCGCCAGTTGCCGTCGCCGGCGATCCGGGCATGATCGGGAGAAATTTCCCGGAGCGGCGGCACAGCGTCGCGGTGGCGCAGAATGGACGCGGCTTCCTCTGCAATTGTCTGCCATTTTTCGGTCAGGCTGTCGGTCCAGGAAAAGGCGTCGGTCGTAAGGATCGGTTCGGTAGGAATCTGCGATTGATCCGTCGATATGCGATTCATAGTACCGCGCAGGCGTTTGCCGATTTTGATGATCAGGGGCCTGTTATCGTTGACGGCTTCCGGAGAAGCCGGGCGAGGCTTTTGCATGGTCATGACTCGCAACCTTTCAGTTGATGTGTCCCGGACCCTTGTTTCGGATTATACAGGCAAATGTGACAACAATTCGACAAACCGTTGCCGAGAATCTGTCAATAGCGGTACCGCCACGAGATCACGACCAGTCGTGTCTGGTAGCCGATAAACTCCCAAATTCAGCCGCTTAGCCTTTCCCCGGCGCGGATCGTCGATGGCCGCTGGACCTGCAAAGAGCGATCCATCAAAAAGGTGATGACAGGGGAATGATATGCATAAGGAGTATATGCAATGCATTCCAAAACACGCTCAAATCGTATGCGCCGGATGGTGCCCTTTCTGATTACCGCCGGATTGGGACTATCGGTTGCGGCTCATGCGGCAGAACCCGAAACCCCGGACGAAATGCCGACCGAAATTCCGGCGCCGACCATTGACAGTGATGGCGACGGGGTGATGGATGCGTGGGATCGCAGCGGTGACGGCGCTCCCGATGCCTGGGACAGCGATGGCGATGGCCGGCCCGATCTGGTCGACAATGACGGTGACGGCAAACCGGACTAGAACCGCCGCTTTTCAGTCTGTGAAACACCGGACCTATTCTTGGTCCGGTGTTTTTCTGGTTTCAAATACTTCTTCGAACATGCTGAGCATGGCAGCCTTGCTTTGCCGGTCGGCGGAAGCGTTATAGCGCACAGCTTCTTCCGGTTTCGAATTGCTACCGGGATCGGTGAAGCCATGCAGGACGCCGGAATAGATATGCATGTGGCAATCGGCTCCGGCAAAATCCATTTCTTCCAGAAAGGCCCGCACCTGTTTTGGCGGGACAAAGGGATCGGCCCGGCCATGACAGACCAGAATACGCGATTTTATCGAACCGCGCTTGGCTGGCAATGGTGTGGCCAGCAGACCGTGAAAGCTTACCACCAGAGCGATATCTTCCCCGCCTCGCGCCATTTCCAGAACGACTTCGCCACCCATACAATAGCCGATCGCACCAATCCGGCTGTTTGCCAGCTGTGATCGCACCCGCAATTCGTCAAGCGCGCAGCGGAAGCGGTCCCGGTAATATTCGGCATCGGCGCGCAAGTCATCGGCCAGCTTGCGTGCTTCGCGGATGTCTTCGAGGACACCCGCGCCATACAGGTCACAGACCATCGCGCTATAGCCGAGGGAAGCCAGCCATCTGGCGCGATCAAACATCAGTTGGGTCGGACCGGCTATGGTGGGCACGATCAAAATGCCGGCACGCGGATAGCGGCTGGGTTGTGCCATATAGCCCGACAATTCTACATCACCATGCCGGTAGGTGAACTGCTGCACCTCGATAGAGCTCATTCTTCGGGCAAAAACTCTGGAACGGACAAATAGCGTTCGCCGGTATCATAGTTGAAGCCGAGGACTTTTGCGCCTTCGCCCAGATCGGGCAGTTTCTGGGCAATGGCCGCCAGCGTCGCACCGGAGGAGATGCCCACCAGCATGCCTTCTTCCTTGGCGGCTCTTAGCGCCATGGCCTTGGCATCGGCCGGTTCGACCTGAATCGCGCCGTCGATGCTCTTGGTGTGCAGGTTGCCCGGGATGAAGCCGGCGCCAATGCCCTGGATCGGGTGGGGGCCGGGCTGGCCGCCGCTGATTACTGGCGAAGCGGTCGGCTCGACCGCATAGACTTTCAAATGGCTCCAATGCTCCTTCAGTACCTCGGCTACCCCGGTGATATGGCCGCCGGTGCCGACGCCGGTGATGATTGCATCGAGCGGATCATCCTTGAAATCATTGAGAATTTCGATCGCGGTGGTGCGTTTGTGTATTTCAAAATTGGCGGGGTTTTCGAACTGCTGAGGCATCCATGCACCGGGGGTCTGGTCGACCAGTTCCTGTGCGCGCTCGATCGCGCCCTTCATGCCCTTTTCCTTGGGGCTCAGGTCGAAGGTTGCGCCATAGGCAAGCATCAGCCGGCGGCGCTCGAGTGACATCGACTCGGGCATCACCAGCACCAGCGTGTAACCCTTGACCGCAGCAACCATCGCGAGGCCGACACCGGTGTTGCCCGAGGTCGGCTCGATGATCGTACCACCAGGCTTGAGCGCGCCGGATTTCTCCGCAGCCTCGATCATCGCCAGGCCGATTCGGTCCTTGATCGATCCGCCCGGATTGGAGCGCTCCGACTTGATCCAGACATTGGCATCACCGAACAGGCGCTGTATCTTGATATGCGGCGTATTTCCGATGGTTTCGAGAATGTTATTGGCAATCATTATCCTGCACTCCTGTTTGTCTTTTCTGTGTCTGCCGATTCGATGCCGTCCGGCGGATCAAAAGTCTTGGCAGCGCCCAGCTGGGGAAACAGGCGCGACCATAATCCTGTCACCACTATAGCACCGGCACCGCCCGCGACAATGGCGGCGATGGGTCCGACAAGCACGGCAAGACCACCGGACAGGGCATCACCAAGCTCGTTCGAGGCGCTTATCGTCATCTGGCTCACCGCACCGACCCGGCCCCGCTTGGCGTCGGGCGTGTGCAACTGGATCAGCGAACTGCGGACATAGACGCCGAACATGTCGGCGGCCCCGCAAATTCCGAGACAGGCCATCGACAGATAGAGATTGGTGCTGAGGCCGAAGCCGATGGTGCCGAGACCAAACACGGCCATCGCCACCAGCATGCTGTTGCCGACATTCTTGCTCAGCGGGACGAAGGAGAAGATGACAGCGACGATCACCGCGCCGACCGCCGGCGAGGCGGCCAGCAGCGACAGGCCGATTTCGCCGGCGTGCAATATGTCTTTTGCAAAAACCGGAATCATCGCGGTCGCACCCGCCAGAAACATGACCAGAAGATCGAGCGTGATTGCACCGAGCACGAGCTTGTTGGTCCAGACATAGGCCATGCCTTCGCCGACCTGTTGGAAGGGGCCTTTGGACTTGTCGGCAGCGGGGCGCGGAACCGGTCCGATCAGGAAAATCGCCAACGTGGCCAGAGCATAGAGGCCGGCACAGACAAAATAGGGCAGGGCGGCATCAACCTTGTACAACGGCCCGGCCATGCCCGGTCCCGCGATCACGCCGACCTGCCAGGCGATGGTGGAAAGGGCGATGGCGCGTGGTATCGATGCTTTCGGGACCAGATTGGGTGCGAGCGAGCTGACCGCCGGTCCGAGAAAGGCCCGGCAGATGCCCAGCATTACAGCAATGATATATATGGACCAGAGCGTGATTCCGCCGGATGCCGTCATCAGACCGAGAGCCAGCGCAATCAATGCCTGACCCGCCAGCACGATGCGCGCGATCCAGCGACGATCCATATGGTCGGCGACCCACCCGACCAAAGGCGTCAGGATGAACAGCGGCACGAATTGCAGCAGACCGAGCAGCCCCAGTATCCCGGCAGACGCACTGATCCCCATATCTTCGCGGGCGAGATTATAGGCCTGCCAGCCGAGGATCAGCATCATTGCATAGAGCGCAAACATCGAAGCCAGTCGGGAGAACCACAGATAGCGATAATTGGCTATGGTGAAGGGATGTGGTGCAGAACTGGTCACCGGACATCTGCTAGCGATTGACGCAACGTGCTGCAATCACTTCGTTTGCCGCCTGAAAGATTCGACGGAAGGCGGTTCGTCGCATAAGACTGGCCAACTCCCCCGAGACTATGCCAGTCGGTTGCAGAACGAAAAATTCCCCGGGGAGATAATGAAAATGAAGATAGGCAATCTGATGCTGGCGGTTTCGCTGGCCGCCTTGACGGTTACCGGATGCAAGAAGATCGAGGATCAGCCAGTCGCCTCGATGGAAATCGATAGTAGCAGTGTATGGGGCGGTTATCTTTCGGCATTTCTGGACAGCTATTTCCCGGTCAATCCGACGTTCGCGGTCTATCAAGGAAAACATGAATTTGACGGCCAGTTGCCCGACTGGAGCGAGGAAGGCCTGAAAAAAATGGCCGATGTCCGCAAGCAGGCGATTGTGGATGCCAAGGCGATTGATGCGGCCGATCTGAGCGAGGCGGAACAGTTCGAGCGCGACTATCTGGTCAATGTGATGGAAGGCGAGCTGTTCTGGCTGGAAACGGCCGACGCGCCACATAAAAACCCGGCCTATTATGTCGGAGCGCTGGACCCCAATGTCTATATCGCGCGGCCCTATGCCGATGCCGAGACGCGGATGAAGGCCTTTATCAAATATGCCGAGGCTGTTCCGGCTGCCGCCGAACAGATCAAGGCCAATCTGCAATTGCCATTGCCGGAGACCTATCTCAAATTCGGGCAGGCCGGCTTTGGCGGTTTTGCGGACTATTTCACCGGCGATGCCAAGGCCGCCTTTGCCGAGGTCAAGGACACCGATCTACAGCAGCAATTTGATGTTGCGGCCGCTGCCGCCGCCGCCGCGATGAAGGGCTTGGCCGGTCATATCGGTTCGGTTCCCGCGATCAAGGATGGCTATGCGCTGGGTGCCGAGAAATTTGCCGCGATGGTGAGCAAGACCGAGGGAGTCAATATTCCGCTCGACGAACTGGAAGCGATCGGCAAGGCCGACCTCAAACGCAATCAGGACGCTCTCGCGGAAGCTTGCGGAAAATTTGCTCCCGGTGCAACCATTGTCGACTGTTTCGCGAAAATGGCAGCGAACAAGCCCGCAAAGGGACCGGTCGAGGAGGCGCGCGACCAGTTGCCGCCGCTGCGTGCGTTTCTTATCGAAAAAGATCTGGTGAGCATCCCCGGAACCGAGGTTGCCCAGGTCGAGGAGTCACCGCCGTATAACCGGCAGAACAGCGCCTATATCGATATACCCGGGCCTTATGAACAGGGGCTGCCGAGCGTCTATTATATCTCTCCGCCCGATCCGTCCTGGGATGCGGCAACCCGCGCGGCCTATATTCCCGGCAAGATGGATTTGCTCGGAACGTCGATCCACGAAGTCTGGCCCGGTCACTTCCTGAATTTCCTGCACGCCAACCGGGCCCAATCGATTTTCGGGAAGCTGTTCGTCGGTTATGCCTTTGCCGAGGGCTGGGCGCATTATACAGAAGAAATGATGCTGGAAGCCGGCTTGCATGATGGTGATCCGGAAACCAAAATCGGCCAGCTGTCCAACGCTCTGCTGCGCAATTGCCGCTATCTGTCGGCAATCGGGCTGCACGCACGCGGCATGACGGTCGAGCAGAGCCTCGATATGTTCCAGAAGGAATGTTATCAGGATCTGGGCAATGCCACCCAGCAGGCGGCGCGCGGAACCTATGACCCGGCCTATCTCAATTACACGATGGGCAAGCTGATGATCCGCAAGCTGCGGGACGACTGGACCAACGCCAATTTTGCCGAGCAAAAGACCCAGGAAGGGGGCGCAACGGCTGGCTGGAAGGAATTTCATGACGAATTCCTCAGCTATGGCGGCCCGCCCATTCCGATGGTTCGCAAGGCGATGATGAAGGAAGACGAGGCGAAAGCGGCCTTTTAGTTTGGTGGCTGTCGCCCGGGCAGCGCGCGATCCGCTGCATTTGCTGTTGCAAGGTCGGGTGCCTGCCGGTGCGGGCCCCCGTGTATCTGGATTAACGCTGGTTTTTAACACTGCCGATTAACATCTCCGGCGCTGCCGTACCGTGGCGGGACGGATTGAAAATCGGCCATTCCTTGCCGCAAATCCATGGTAAATGTTCCCTTAACAGACGGAGCTTGAGTCATGGTCGAGAAAATAGCCTATCGGATGAGTGCGACAGTGCTGCTGGTTGCGGCGCTGGCAATTGTTGCGATGCTGGTGATGGGACTCACGCGCGCCGACGCCGGATCGTCTGCTGCGCCGAAGCAGGAAGTCGCCATGGCCAGTGCTGATCCTGTCGTTCAAGATACATCCGCGATCGAGCCGGTTGTCGCCAATCCGGTCGATATTGCTGACAAGCTGCCGCTCAGCGACAAGTTCGTGGTCAAGCGCATCCTGCAGATCGACGAGCCTTTCGTGCATGGCTATTACAAATGGGATGACGAAGGCGTGCCGGAAGGCGAACTGGTCGTCACCGTCGATCTCAAGGCCGAAAGCATCTCCGTTTTTCGCGCCGGCTATGAAATCGGCGCGGCGGTGATCACTTTTGGCGATTCCCAAAAGCCGACGCCAACCGGGGTGTTTCCCATCACCCAGAAGAGCAAGGACCATGTTTCCAACATCTACGGTTCGCCGATGCCCTATATGCTGCGGCTGACCAATGACGGCGTCGCCATCCATGCCTCTGACGTCAAATGGGGCTGGGGGACGCGCGGCTGCATCGGCGTACCGCTGGAATTTGCGCGGCGGCTGTTCGAACAGGCCAAGCTCGGCGACCGGGTGATTGTCACCAATGGCAAGATGATCAGCATCGGCGACGCCATATTGTAAGCCATAGTTCCGGAGTCCCCGGCTAGCCTACCGAGAACCTATATTTCGACCGACTTCTGATATTCGTTGATCGCTTCGAAAATCGTCGTCAGCGCGCTTTGTTCCGTTTCGGAAATTTCCGGACGCCAGATTTCAAACAGCAGGATCACCCGCCGCTGGTCGCTGCGGTTCCAGGCTTCATGTTCGAAACTGTCGTCGAAGATCAGCGCCTCGCCATCCCGCCAGGGGCGGGTTTCCGCACCGACGCGCAAGGCGCAGTCCGGCGGTAGGACCAGCGGAATATGACAGATCAGGCGGGTGTTGAGCATGCCGTAATGCGGTGCAATATGGGTGCCGGGCTCGAGCACGGAATAGAGCGCCATCGGCGAGCGTTCCTGAATCACCGGAATCGGAGCCGCGACCAGCGCCGCCATGGTTCTGGGACAATGGACCGAATTTTCCGTGATCTCGACGCCGTCTTTCCAGAAATAATGGGCGCCCCAGCTGGGATCATCGAGCAGCGGATTGTTCGGTCGCGGGCGGTCGGGATGGCCCTGCACATAAGGTTTGAATTCCTGCGTCCGCGCGATCACACCGCGCAATTCCTCCTGCATATCGGGAATCGTGGCTTCCATGTCGGCCAGCCACGGAAATTCGGACCGTTCGTAAAATTCCCGCTGTGGCATGCCGGGATAATGAAACAGGGAAGGTTTCTGGTAGAAGATTTCCCTGCGGCCCATCAGCATGTCGATGGCGTTGCGTACCGGAATCGGCGTGTCCTTGCCGGTGAGCCCGGTGTCTTCCAGCTTGCCAAGCAGGAAGGCTTCAAAGCGGCCGTGCGCACCGGCGAGAAATTCTTCTGCCTGTTTGAGCTTCGGCCGCAAGTCGCTCGACACCGCAGCACCGACACCGACCATGTTCAGCGCCGCCCTGTAAAAGCTGTTTGCCGCCCGGTCATCGTTGGTCCGCGCCTTTAGTTCGCCCATCAGCAGCAGCGCAGGCAGATGGCGCTTGTCGATCACGAGCAGCATTTGCAGCGCCCGCTCCTCGCCACTGTCATCGCCAAGGGTACGGCAGGCATGGGCGAGCAGCAGCCATTGGGGATCGGCACCGCTTTCCGGCGCACATATCTGCTCCAGCAGTTCCCAGGCCCTGCGCGCATCGCCAGCGCGCAAACAGGTGATGGCGTCTTCGCGGAGCTTTTCGGCTTCTGATGTGGTCAGTTTCATCGTGTCGATATATCCAATCCATCCGTTCGTGCAACCGCTTCGATGGCAGAGCCTCGGCATCCAAAGCGGGCTGCCGGTGCGGGACGGTTCGACGCGGGGGTCTGAGATGACAAATCGATCCTCTGCAAAAATCCCGCGCCTTACATTTGGTCCGGTCTCTCCCTATATGGAGCAGGAGCGGCTGTTCATCCACGATTGCCTTTTTTTCAGGCAATATATTGCAGCGATCAGAAATGGTTTTGATCGGTATCCCGGAAGCAGAAAATAGCCGCGCCTTCGCTGACCCGCCTGTATCGCCGCATTCCGCCTTGCCCCGCCAGCTGACAGTCTTCCTGCGCAACGCGGGAGTCCGGCGTCCGCTGTCGCCACCCGAAAGGACAATATCATGGCCAAATCCCAGAAAAAATCGAACAAGGAAATCCGCAAGCCGAAAGCGGCAAAGGTCAAGACCAATGCAGCCAATCCCTCAGCCAAGACCGGCGTGGTTGTCGGTCTCGAACATATGAAAACCGGCCGCGGCAAATGACCGCACGGGAAAGGGCACCATTATGCGTGTAAAGGCGTCAGTATGTCGCGAACAGGAAGCGCGCCAGCTGGATCTGGCAGCGAATGATCCGCTCGAAAGCCGGCGCAAGGTCGCCGCGGCGGCCGCCAAGGCCTGGGGCCTGGAAGCAACCCAGGCGGAAAAGCGCGAGGCCGGTCACCTGAGTCCGCGCGACAAGCTCGACGCGGAGATTACGCGGGAATTTGCCGATGAAGAAGAGTAGGCTGACAAGCCGGACGATGACTAGAAAATAGTCGACCGGCCCGGGCTGTCCATTCATTCCGCTGCAGGCTTAGCCAGCAGCGCGGGCAGCACCGCGCGTTCGACGATGTCGGTGGTGATCTGGTGCATGTCGGGCTTGTTGTAATTGGTCGTGGTCACGACGATGACGGCGTTGAGTTCGGGCAGGATGACGACCTTGTTGCCGCCATTGCCCGACATATACCAGCCGGTAACGCTGCGCTCGCCGCTGCGAAAGGCGCGCAGCCACCACAGATAGCCATAATCGTCGATTCCGGTGGCGCGGACATGCGGGGTGAGCATCTCGTCTATCCAGGCGGCGGGCACCAGCCGGGTGCCTTCATATATTCCTCCATTCAGTACCAGCCGCCCCAGCGGCACCAGATCGCGGGCGCGGATTTCCAGCTGACCGCCTGACTGTACTTCGCCGCTGGGCGAACGCTTCCATTTGACTGCACCGATGCCGAGCGGCGCGAACAGGCGCTGTTCGACAAAGTGGTCGAAGCGGATCCCGCTGCGTTCCTGGAGATATTGACCGAGAAGGAAGGCGCCGGCGGTGCAATAGGAGAATCGTCCAAAGCCCTTGGCATCGCGGACATAATTGTTCGCGACCCGGATCTGTAGCGCAAAGTCCCGCCACACCCGCTTCGGATACATTTTCTCTTCGTTGCCGGGAGATTTGGGTGTCCAGTCGTTGCAATCGAGCGCCGAGGACATGGTGAGCAGGTCGCGCAAGGTAATTTCGCCTTTCGGACCATTGGCCTGCGGCATCAGCAGGGCCCATGGCCTGTCGTCAACCGAGCCGATCGTACCATCGCCAATCGCCTGGCCGATGGCGAGCGCCGTGATGCTTTTTGCCGCCGAACGGATATCATTGCGAACTTCGGGCCCGCCCTTGCCGAAATATTTCTCATATTTGATCTCGCCGCCCTGTTCGACAATGACCGATGTCACTTTGCCGAGCTTGCCGTCGGCAATTACGGTTTCGAGCCGGGAGAGATTAAGGGGTTCGGCCTGTGACGGCGTCGAAAGGGTCAGGAGCGTCAAAAGCGCTGCGCATAAACGGATCATTCACATCACCTCCATGAAACGGTTTTTTTGCTTGCGACAGGCTCAGGACGAACGGCAGGGGGCTAGGCTACCTCGACAAACGAATCCAGCACCCGCTTGTCCCCGCTCTTCTCGAACGCGATCTCCAGCTTGTTGCCTTCCTTCACCTTGACCTCGCCATAGCCAAATTTCGTGTGGAAGACGCGCATGCCGACGGTGACGTCGTCTCGGCCCTTGTTGCCGAGTGAGACGGCGCTGCGGCGGGCTTCTTTTATCACGCGCGGGTTTGTGTCGAAGCCGCCCGAGGATGCGGCGGCGCGCTGCCAGCCGGGGCCGCGCTGGCCGGCCCTTGTGGCGTTCGCGGCGGCGAGATGGGCGAACGGGTCGCTGTGCTCGCTCCAGTTGGCGCGCCACAGGCTTTCGCCGCCGCTCATGCTGCTTTCGTGCTCGACATGGTCGTCGGGCAGCTCGCCGATGAAGCGCGAGGGGATCGAGCTGTTCCACTGGCCGTAGATGCGGCGGTTGGCGGCGTGGAAAATGGTGCATTTCTTTTTTGCGCGGGTGATCGCGACATAGGCGAGGCGGCGTTCCTCCTCGAGGCTGGCGTTGCCGCCCTCGTCGAGGCTGCGTTGCGACGGGAACACGCCTTCCTCCCAGCCGGCGCAAAAAACATGGTCATATTCCAGCCCCTTGGCGCCGTGCATGGTCATGATCGTGACCTTGGCCTCGTCGTCGCGCGCGTCATTGTCCATGACCAGCGAGACATGTTCGAGAAATTCGCCGAGCGTTTCATATTCTTCCATCGCGCGGGCGAGTTCGGTGAGGTTCTCCAGCCGGCCGGCGGCCTCGGCGGAACGGTCGGCCTGCAACATCGTCGTGTAGCCGCATTCGTCGAGGACGATGCGGGCGAGCTCGGCATGGTCGGTATCAGTGGCCATCTCGCGCCAGCGGGCAAAGTTGCGCATCAGCTCGAGCAGGGTGTTGCGCGCTCTGGGCGGCAGCTCGTCGGTATCGCAGATGGTATAGGCGGCTGCGGCCAGGGCAATGCCCTGGGCCCGCGCAAGGCGATGAACCTTTTCGATCGTCTTGTCACCGAGCCCACGCTTCGGCGTGTTGACGATCCGTTCGAAGGCGAGATCGTCGGCGGGCTGGGCGATCACGCGCAGATAGGCGAGGGCATCACGGATTTCGGCGCGCTCGTAGAAGCGGAAACCGCCGATGATCTTGTAGGGCATGCCGATGGAGATGAAGCGGTCTTCAAACTCGCGGGTCTGGAACTGGGCCCGGACCAGGATCGCGACATCGTTGAGCGAGACCTGTTTCAGCTGCTGCAGCGCCTCGATCTCGTCGCCGGTGCGGCGGGCTTCCTCGGGGCCGTCCCAGACGCCGATCACCTGCACCTTGTCGCCCTCGGTTTCTTCGGTCCACAGGGTCTTGCCGAGGCGACCGCTGTTATGATCGATTAGGCCGGAAGCAGCAGCGAGAATGTGCGGGGTGGAGCGGTAATTCTGCTCCAGCTTGACCACCTTGGCGTCCGGAAAATCCTTTTCGAAGCGCAGGATATTGGCGACTTCCGCGCCGCGCCAGCTATAGATCGACTGGTCGTCGTCACCGACGCAGCAGATATTCTTGTGGCTCTGCGCGAGCAGCCGCAGCCAGAGATATTGCGAGCTGTTGGTGTCCTGATATTCGTCGACGAGGATATATTTGAACCGCTGTTGAAAGCGTTGCAGGATTTCCCGGTTGGTCTTCAGCAGGTTGAGGATGTGGAGCAGCAGATCGCCGAAATCACAGGCGTTGAGCGCCAGCAGGCGGGCCTGATAGGCGGCGTAAAATTCCTGGCCACGGCCATTGGCATAGCGTTCATTCTCGTTGGCATCGAGATCGGCGGGGTTGAGGCCGCGGTTCTTCCACTGGTCGATCAGTCCGGCGAGCATCCGCGGCGGCCAGCGTTTCTCGTCCACTTCGGCGGCCTGGATCAGTTGCTTGAGCAGGCGGAGCTGGTCATCGGTGTCGAGAATGGTGAAATTGCTCTGCAGGCCGACCAGTTCGGCGTGCTGGCGCAGCATTTTCGCGCCGATGCTGTGGAAGGTGCCGAGCCACGGCATGCCCTCGAAGCTCTCGCCGACGATTCCCGCGATCCGCTCCTTCATCTCGCGGGCGGCCTTATTGGTGAAAGTGACGGCGAGAATTTCGCTTGGCCAAGCCTTGCGCGAGAACACGATATGCGCCAGCCGCCGGGTGAGGGCCGCAGTCTTGCCGGTCCCGGCACCCGCCAGCACCAGCACCGGTCCCTCGGTGGTCAGCACGGCTTCGCGCTGCGGCGGGTTCAGGCCGCGGACATAAGGCGGGTCGGTTTCTTTTGGTATGTTGACAGTATCGGTCACAGGTGAACAGTTAGGGAACATCGCGCACCGGAGCAAGGCCCCTTTTGTACCCCGCTGTCGCCAAGGGAACCCTTCACGGCGTTGCGGGTTAATCTGGCAGGAACAACATACGTGGAGAGCAACATGCGCAATATAGCAATTTTAAGCGCCGTGGCAGCAGCATCAGTGGCTTTTTCCGGAGTCGCCCATGCCAATCATCATGAAAAGGGGGACGGCGCAAAAATGGATCACAAGGCGGAAGTGGTAAAAAAATCTGCCAGTGGCCGGGCACAGACCGTCATGCTCAACGGCAAGGAATATCAGGTTTGCAGCGGCGATGTGACAGACAATTGCATCAATCCGCGCGCAGCGGGGTTGAATTTTGGCAATCGTGCACTGGACTATTGGCCGGGCAAGCCTGCAAGCGAAATGTAATCGTTCCTGTCCTGTCGTTCGAAAAGGCGAGGCAGTTTACCCGGCTGTCTCGCCTTTTTGACGATTGCACCAAGGGACAGGTTGAAACTGATGTTGCGATGCACCATTTGTCAACCAATGGATGTTAAAGCATCCCCCCATGGAGTATGACATGAGCAAGAGATTGACAACGAGTGCAATTATCGCCACGCTTTTGATGGTTGCGACGACCTTTTACAGCACGGGGCAGCAGGACCTGCAGGAAACCGCTTCGCTGACTGCATTGATGGGCGGCTAAACTCCGGCGGGGCGCAGGAGATGGATCCGCGCCTTGCCGCTATCTCGGACACAATCGAGATCAAAACCTTTCACATCGACAATCTCATGGCGCGCCGTTTCGATAGCGATCCAGCTGGAGGGATCAAACCAGCCGTGCCGGTTTAACTTGTCCAGGGCAACCGCACCGGCGCCCGAATCATAAGGCGGGTCCATCAGGACAAGGTCATAGGGTTTGCGGGCCTGCCCCAGATGCAGGACCGATCCGATCCGGACATCGGCGTCCGCTCCCAAAGCCTCGATATTCTTTTCCAGCGCGCGCAGCGCATCCTTGTCCTGTTCGACAAAGGTGCAGTGGGCGGCGCCGCGCGACAGCGCTTCCAGGCCGAGCGCGCCGGAGCCGGCAAACAGGTCGAGAATCTGCAAATCGGCAAAATCGCCCAGCCGGCTGGTGAGCATTGAGAACAGCCGTTCGCGGGTGCGGTCGGCGGTCGGGCGGGTGGTTTCGCCCTTGGGTGCGACGATTTTCCGGCCGCGCCAGTTCCCAGCAATTATGCGCACTGTAAAATGTAGCCGATCATTTCAAAGATTTGCGGAACTGGACCAGGTCGTGCTGGCGCACCTGGTCGATCTCGCCCTTGGCCAGATCGCCGAGCACGAACGGGCCGTAGCGGGTACGGATCAGGCGGGAGACTTCGAGGCCGAAATGTTCGAGCACCTTGCGGACTTCGCGGTTCTTGCCTTCGGTCAGGGTCATTTCGATCCACTGGTTGCGGCCGGTGCGGCGTTCGAGATTGGCGGTGATCGGGCTGTAATGCATGCCATCGATGGTGATCCCGCGATAAAGTTCCTCGAGCTGGTTCTGGCTGATGTCACCGAAGGTGCGGGCGCGATAGGTGCGCTCGATGCCGTTTTTGGGCAATTCCATCTGGCGCTTGAACTCGCCGTCGGTGGTCATCAGCAGCAGGCCCTCGGTATTCATGTCGAGCCGGCCGATCGGCATGATCCGCTCCATGTCCTTGGGCAGCACGTCATAGATCGTCTTCTTGCCGGAAAAGTCGCGCTCCGCGGTCAGATAGCCGTTGGGCTTGTGGAAACGGAACAGCTTGGCGGGGGAGGGCTCGGCGACCGGCTTGCCGTCGACGGTGATGCCGGTGAGGTTCTTGAGCAGCAGCGAGGGATGCTCGACGAGATCGCCGTTGAGCGCGATCCGGCCGGCCTCGATCATCCGTTCGATTTCGCGGCGCGAGGCGACGCCGGCGCGGGCCAGCAATTTGGCGATGCGCTGGCCTTCGCGTGCTTCGCCGGCCGGCGCCTTGGGCGTGGCCGGATCCTTCGCGCCGGGGGTCGGCTTTGCGCGATAGATCTTGGCTGGTTTTTCTTCGGTCATGGGCGGGCTCCATGGCGGAAAAACAGCGGCGCTGCAATCTGTAACCTTTGGTTTGTCGTGCGCGAACGGCTAGTGTCATCCCTGTGGAGTCCCGAATGCGCAAGATCATCCCCTGTCTGTTGTTTGCCGGAGCGGCTTTAGCCGCTTTCCTCGGTATGCAATTCGCGCCATCGGCTCAGGCCGGCTCCGCTCGGGTGACGCCTGTCGCGCAAGCGCATGATGACGCGACCCGGTCTGCCCGACCGGTGGTCATCGAGCTTTTCACCAGTCAGGGATGCTCATCCTGTCCCCCCGCAGACTTGCTGGCCAGCCGGCTGGCAAAGGATGGCTCCCTGCTGGTGATTACGCGGCCGGTGACCTACTGGGACCGGCTTGGCTGGAAGGATACGCTGGCGCGGGAAGACAATACGCGGTTGCAGCGGGCCTATGCCGGGAAAGGGCATGCCGGCGCGGGCGTCTATACGCCGCAGATCGTGGTCAATGGCGGCGGTGGCGCTGTGGGATCGCGGGAAAGTGATATTCGCTCGCTGGTCCGGCGAGCCGACCGGTCCGGTCCGCTGATCACGGCCACGACCAATGCCGACGGAGGGATGATGGTTACGGTCAGTGGCAAGTCCGACTTTCTGGCGGGGGTCTCGCTGATCGCGCTCAGCTCTTCCGAAACCGTGCGGGTCGGGCGGGGCGAAAATGGTGGGCGGACCCTGCATTATACCAATGTTGTCAAGAATGAGCGCCGGCTCGGCAGCTGGCGCGGCCGGCGGGAGCAATTTGCCGTGCCACCGGAATATATGAACGTAAGCGGTGCCGACCGCTATGCGATTGTCGTTCAGCGTCCCGGTGTGGGCCGGATTGTCGGCGCGAAATTGCTCGAGATTTGAAAGGTCTCAAAATCAAGCTGGCATTCGGGTGAATAGGCGCTAAACATTCTCCCGGTTCGAGGGAGAAAGTTGCGTGAGTAGTCAATCGGCAGATTCGGGATGGCGCGGATATCTTCCGGCCGGAGTACGTCCGTATAGCGAAGCCGCTCCCTTGGCGGCCCTGTTTCTGGGGATTTCATCGGCGCTGCCGCTGACCATGATTGCCGCGACCCTGACCACGAGACTGGCGCAGGCGGGGATCGAGAAATCGACCGTCACCGCCTTTGCGCTGACCTTTCTCGCCTATAATTTCAAATGGCTTTGGGCGCCGGTTATCGATGTCGTCAAACTGCCGATCATCGGTCGCGTAGGCCAGCGACTGTCCTGGCTGATCGTGACGGCGGCCCTGGCGATGGCGGCAATCATCTATCTCGGCTCGCTTGATCCGGCGAAGGATATTGCCGCTGTCGCGGTGGCTGCGATCATGGTCGGGATTGCCGGTGCAACATTCGACGTCGTGATCGACGCCTATCGCATCGAACTGCTCGAGCCCGAGCAGCTGGGTGTCGGCTCCGGCATGTCGCAATATGGCTGGCGGATCGGCGCGGCGACCGCCGGTGCGGTGGCGCTGGTGGTGGCGGCGCGGACCAACTGGTCGATCGCCTATTATGTCTGTTCGCTGTTCGCGCTGTTTGCTGTCATTGTCGGCCTGATCATGCGCGAACCGAGCCGCCGGCAGGAGCCGATGGCCCTGAAAGGGCCGCTGGAGGCGGCGAAGGCATACGTCAGCCCGCTGGTCGAGTTTTTCAAACGCTCTGGCGCTCTGCTGGTGCTGCTGTTCGTGCTGGTCCACAAGATCGGTGACACGCTGGCCAATCTGACTTTTCGCTTATTGTTCGAGGACCTTGGTTTTACCAATGACGAGATCGCGTTTTACGATGTCAGTCTGGGCTTCTTCGCCTTTCTGGTTGGTATATTCATAGGCGGTATCGTCTATTCGCGTCTGGGGATGAAAAAGGCGGTCATGCTGAGCCTGGTCCTGATGGCGATCAGCAATCTGTCCTTTGCCGCGCTGGCTGCAGCCGGCCACAGCAACTGGGGCATGGCCGGTGCGATCGGGTTCGAGAATTTCGCCAGCGGTGTCGGCGGCGTGGCCGTGGTCGCCTATCTGTCGGCGTTGTGCAATCTGCAGTTCACGGGAACCCAGTTTGCCCTCCTGTCAGCCGCAGCCAGCATATTGGGCCGTTTCCTGACCGGCACCACCGCCGGGTCGCTGATCGAGTGGATGGGCTATGTGAATTTCTATCTGCTGACCACCGTGGCTGCCTTGCCGGGCGTTATCATGTTCTGGCTGATGATCCGTTATGGCCTCGTCGACCGGTCTCTCGGAACAGCTGGATCGGTACATGCGGATGAAACGCCGGACTAGTCCGGTACCTGCTCGTTAAGCTTGAGTATTTCGCCTGCCAGATAGAGTGAACCGGCGATCAGCACGGTCTTGCCAGGGCCTAAAGTCAGCGCGCGCAGAGCGGTGCTGATATCTGCCGCTGCGGTCATTGGCGCGTCGGCTGCCGGATAGTCGGCGATAGTATGGGAATCATGGCCGGGCACCGGGATCACCGTCACGCTGGCCAGCTTCTCGTGCAGCGGGGTGATGATGGCGGCAGCATCCTTGTTGGACAGCATGCCGATCACCAGATCGATCGATCCGGCGGCATAGTCGGCGAAATGCTTGGCGAGCGCGAGGCCGGCGCTGACATTATGGCCGCCGTCGACCCAGACTTCGGCATCGCCCGGCAGCAGATGGGTGAGCGATCCGGCGATCAGGAAATGCATCCGCCCGGGCCACTGCGCCCAGCCCATCGCGGCCTTCAGCGCCGCATCCGAGATTGTGACCGTATCCTGATGACGCAGCATGGCGATGGCGAGCGCGGCATTGTCGGCCTGATGCCCGCCGACCAGCGAGGGCAGAGGCAGGTTGAGCTTGCCGGTCGCGTCCTTGTAGTGAAGCTGACCCTCGTAAATGGCGGCATCCCATTCCTCGCCGCGCGGAAAATGCTGCGCGCCAATATCCGCAGCATGATCGGCAATCGCGTGCAGCATATCCGCAGCATATTTTTGCGTGAGCAGGGAGACGTTCTTTTTCGCAATGCCGGCTTTTTCCCAGGCAATGCGGATCATCGGATCGGCCGGTGTGCCTTCTTCCGGGCTGAGCAGAAACGCTTCATGATCGATGCCGAGTTCCGCTATGCCGGTTGCGGCCGGGCGGGGAACGATATTGGTGGCATCGAGTCTGCCGCCCAGACCGACCTCCAATATGCAGGCGTCGGCAGGGGTTTCGGCGAAGGCCAGCAAGGCAACCGCGGTGGTGGCCTCGAAGAAACTGGGATTGATATCGACGCTGCTGTCGAGAACCCTGGCCAGCAGTTTGGCGAGATAATCATCCTCGATCAGCTTGCCGGCCAGCCGAATCCGTTCGTTGAAGCGCACCAGATGCGGACTGGTATAGACATGGGCCTTGAGGCCCTCCGCCTCGATCGCTGCGCGCAGGAAGGCGCAGGTCGAGCCCTTGCCGTTGGTGCCGGCGACGTGAAACACGGGCGGGAGTTTGTCCTGTGGATTGTCGAGGCGGCGCAGGACCTCGCGGATCCGGTCCAGACCCAAGATGTCGCGTCCGGGGGAGAGCATTTCCAGCCGGTCGAGCTGGGCCTGCACACCCGGATGATCGGATTTTGCGCCGTCGGCCATCTACCTCCCTCCTGCTTGCGGGAGGGGCAGGGGGTGGGCCTGAATATTCGAAATCGCAAACTTGATCATGGATGATAGTCCCACCCCTGACCCCTCCCGCAAGCGGGAAGGGGATTCAGGCCGCGTCTTTCCATGCCATCATATAGCCCATCACCCGGGCCAGGGTTTCGCGCAATTCCTTGCGATGGACGACCATGTCGATCATGCCATGCTCGAGCAGATATTCGGCGGTCTGGAATCCGTCGGGCAGTTTCTCGCGGATGGTATTCTCGATCACCCGCTGGCCGGCAAAGCCGATCATCGCGCCCGGTTCGGAAATATGCACGTCACCGAGCATCGCGTAACTGGCGGTGACACCGCCGGTGGTCGGATCGGTCAGCACGACGATGAACGGGATGCCGGCCTCGCGCAGCATCGAGATGGCGACCGTGGTCTTCGGCATCTGCATCAGCGACAATATGCCTTCCTGCATCCGTGCGCCACCGGCGGCGGTGAAGATGATATAGGGGCACTGGTCCTTGAGCGCGCGCCGGGCTCCGTCGACAAAGGCCTGGCCAACGGCGAGGCCCATCGAACCGCCCATGAACGCAAAATCCTGCACGCCGACCACGCACGGGATCGACTCGATCGTGCCCCTGACATTGATCAGGGCGTCCTGTTCGCTGGTCTTGGCGCGCGCGTCCTTGAGCCGGTCGATATATTTCTTCTGGTCCTTGAACTTCAGCGGGTCTTCCTGAACCGCTGCCCAGGGGATCAGCTTCCAGCTGTTTTCGTCCATGATCTGGGCGAAGCGGGTCATCGGCCCGATGCGGCCGTGATGCTCGCATTTCGGGCAGATATGCATATTCTCCTCATATTCCTTGAGGAACACCATCGCTTCGCATTTCTTGCATTTGTGCCAGAGATTCTCGGGTGTTTCGCGCTTGGTAATCGACGCGATCTTGTTGCGGACATTGCTTAGCCAGGACATGATTTACCCTTATCGTTGGTTCCGTTCGTCTCGAGCGTAGTCGAGATGAACGGTTTATTGACCTTCAGACTTCTCTAGCCGCCCTGATAGCATCGGAAAGCGACTTTACATAGTCCCTGACATGCGGCGCGGCGTCCTTGCCATATTTGCCGACAATTTCGACGATCGCCGAGCCGACGACGACGCCATCGGCGACGCGGGCGATATCGGCGGCCTGTTCGGGCGTGCGCACACCGAAGCCGACCGCGACGGGCAGGGCGGTGCCGGCTTTGAGCCGTGCGACGGCCTCTTCGATGCTGGCCTGGGCGGCCTGTTGCTGGCCGGTGATGCCGGCGACCGAGACATAATAGAGAAATCCGGAGGCGTTGTTCAATATGGTGGGCAGGCGCTCGGCATCGGTGGTTGGCGTCGCAAGGCGGATCACTGCGACATCCTTGGCGCGCAGGGCATCGCCGAGACTCTCGTCTTCCTCGACCGGGATATCAACGCAGATCACGGCATCGACACCGGCGTCAACACAGGCATCGGCGAACCATTCGGAGCCGCGGATGGTCATCGGATTGGCATAGCCCATCAGCACCAGCGGCGTGTCGGGGTTACGCTGGCGAAATTCCTTCGCCATGTTGAAGATATCGGCGGTCTTGGTGCCAGCAGCCAGACTGCGGATATCCGCTTCCTGGATTGAGGGACCGTCGGCCATCGGATCGGTGAACGGCATGCCGAGTTCGATGATATCGGCACCGCCGTCAACGAGGGCGTCGAGGATGGCGCCGGTATCGGTAGGGGTCGGGTCGCCGGCGGTGACAAAGGCGACGAGGGCCGCTCGGTCGGCGGGGAAGGATTGGGAGAGACGGGTCAATGGTATGATTTCCAAAAATAGCTGATCAAAAGAGCTAAGCCCACGGCTAAGGTAAGAAAACTGGCAATTGTTAAATAGACTTCGAATTCCGAGGGTACACAATCAAAACCACAAGGGCCATGCTCAACACCAGCAGGATATTTATCGAATAGAGGAGATTGTAACGCGGTTATTGAGCTGCCTGAAAAGATCAGAAGAAACACGCTAGTCCAAAGCTGCGCTTTAGGTGGAGTATCACTCAAATCTCGGTCCCCAACGCCTCGGCGACCGTAAAAATATCCTTGTCGCCGCGCCCGCACAGGTTGGCCAAAATGATCTGGTCCCGATCCATCTTCACCGCTTCGCGCACTACCGCTGCAATCGCGTGGCTGGGTTCGAGCGCCGGTATAATCCCTTCGGTGCGGCAGAGCAGCTGGAAGGCGTCGAGCGCTTCGGTGTCGGTGGCGCTGTCGTAATCGACGCGGCCGGATTCCTTGAGCCAGCTGTGCTCGGGGCCGATGCCGGGATAGTCGAGGCCGGCGCTGATCGAATGGGCTTCGGTGATCTGGCCATCCTCGTCCTGCAACAGATAGGTCTTGTTGCCGTGCAGGATGCCAGGGCCACCGCCGGCCAGGCTCGCGGCATGTTGCTTGTCGAGGCCATGGCCGGCGGCTTCGATGCCGAGCATCTTCACATCCGGATCATCAAGAAACGGATGGAACAGGCCGATGGCGTTGGAGCCGCCGCCGATGGCTGCGACCAGCAGGTCCGGCAGGCGACCGGTGCGGGCGAGCATCTGGGCGCGGGCTTCCTTGCCGATCACGCTCTGGAAATCGCGGACCAGTTCGGGATAGGGATGGGGACCGGCGGCGGTGCCGATGATGTAGAATGTGTCGTGGACATTGGCGACCCAGTCGCGGAGCGCCTCGTTCATCGCGTCCTTCAGCGTAGCGGAACCGCTGGTCACCGAGACGACCTCGGCACCGAGCAGTTTCATCCGGAAGATATTCGGCTTCTGGCGCTCGATATCGGTCGCGCCCATGAAGATGGTGCAGGGCAGGTTGAAGCGGGCGCAGACCGTCGCGGTGGCCACTCCATGCTGGCCAGCACCGGTTTCGGCGATGATCCGGGTCTTGCCCATGCGCAGGGCGAGCAGGATCTGGCCGATACAATTGTTGATCTTGTGGGCGCCGGTATGATTGAGCTCGTCGCGCTTGAACCAGATTTGCGCGCCTTTGCCCTCGGGGGCGGTTTCGCGGACATGGTCGGTCAGGCGTTCGGCATAATAGAGCGGGCTGGGGCGGCCGACATAATGTTCGAGCAGATCGTTGAACTGCTCCTCGAACGCCGGGTCGGCCTGCGCGGCGCGATAGTGTTTTTCCAGATCGAGGATCAAAGGCATCAGCGTTTCCGCGACATAACGGCCGCCGAATTCGCCGAAATGGCCGCGCTCGTCGGGCTGATTGCGATAGCTGTTGGGGGGTAGGTCGTTCATGGTTTCGATTCTATCCGTTCGTGCTGAGCTTGTCGAAGTACGATCCCGTGCGGCCATCACCCTTCGACAGGCTCAGGGCGAACGGGTCTTATTTGGACGCGTCAAATTCCCGCACCGCTTGGCAAAAGGCGGCGATTCTGTCCACCTGTTTGACGCCGGGCGCGGATTCTACGCCGGAGGAGACATCGACCAGCGGGGCATGGGTGGTGGCCAGGGCTTCGGTGACATTTTCCGGATCGAGGCCCCCCGCGAGACCCCAGGGGAGCTGATGATCGTGGCCGGCGAGCAGCGACCAGTCGAACGAGGTGCCGGTGCCGCCGGGCAGGGCCCTGGCCGGAGCGTCGAACAGCAGGCGGTCGGCGGCGCCGACATAGCGGCTGCTTTTCGCCAGTGTCGGCCTGTCCCTGACGCCGAGCGCCTTCCAGATTTCCAGGCCGCTATTGTCCGCCACCAGTTTCAGCCATTCGGGCGTCTCGCTGCCGTGGAACTGGAGCACGTCCGGTTTGACCTTGTCGATGGCCAGTCCGGTGAGCTTGGGATCGGCATTGACCAGCAGCAGTACGGTCTTCACCCGGTTACCCGCATGATTGCGCAGTTCTGCGGCGCGTTCCAGCGGGACATGGCGCGGGCTTTTCTCGAAATGGACGAGGCCGATATGGGTCGCGCCGGCGTCGATGGCGGCGTCGATGGAGGCTTCGGTCGAGAGGCCGCAGATTTTGATTTGGGTTTTCATTTCATAATCTCAAAGGCAGTATAGGGAGGCAGTGCGCGACTTTTTATCCATCATCAATCTGATCTCATCGCAAAAATTTGCAATGCTGCTCAGCGGAACCCGAAAACAGGTGCCGCCGAATTTTTTAGGATCATATTTGTCACGTAGCTCAATGGTTAAATCAATATGACCTTGCTCGTTTATCTGTTCGAACAGAATTTTGATAATCACTTGATGTTCACCGGTTTCCAAAGTCTGACCCCAATTTTCCTCGACCTTGGAAAAATGCATTTTCGGCTGATCTAAGGATTGACCAAACTCTACGATGTCTTGCCACTGAACCCAAAAATCCGATTGTAAGCGAGTGAAACCGTTTATAACTCTTACATATAGAAGGCCGAAATCATCATCGGACGACCATTCATACTCAAAGGTTAGAGATTTTACTTTTTCTTCCATTCGACGGCCGAATTAAAGCGTCGCCTCGATCGCCCGGGCCGCCGCATTGGGGTCTCCCGCTCCGGTAATCGGCCGGCCGATGACCAGCACGCTGGCGCCATTGTCGCGCGCCTGCTGCGGTGTCACCGCGCGTTTCTGGTCGCCCATGGCGCCGCCCTTGGGGCGCAGGCCGGGGACGACAAAGAAACCGTCCTTCCAGATCTTGTGCGCCGCCTTGACCTCGTTTCCGGAACAGACGATGCCGTCGAGCCCGGACTGCTGCGCCAGTTCCGTCAAACGCTCGACCTGGTCGTGCGGGGTCCCCGTATAGCCGATCCGGGCCATGTCGCGTTCGTCGAGCGAGGTGAGCAGGGTGACGCCGACAATCTTGGTATTGCCGTTGGCCGCGGCCTTGGCATCCTCCATCATCGCCCGGCCGCCGGACGCGTGGACCGTTACGATCGCGGGCTGCAGCACGTTGATCGCCTGCATCGCCTTGGCAACGGTATTGGGGATGTCGTGCAGCTTGAGATCGAGAAAGATCGGCAGGCCGAGCTTCTGGATTTCGTGGACACCGTGATGGCCGTGGGCGCAGAAAAATTCGAGACCGAGCTTGAGGCCGCCGACATGATCTCTGACCGATTGCGCGATTGCAATCGCCCGGTCGAGATCGGGCGTGTCGAGCGCGACGAATATCGGATTGCTCACAGGCCCGGAGTTTTCGGGCTATCGACCGACGAAACCGCAGGGGCGGGTTCGGCAGCCGGTGTCGGGGTTGCCGAGCTGCTGGCCGGGCGCGTTGCAACCGGCGCTGGTGCCGGTTTTGCCGCATCCTCCAGCGTCTTGATCCGGCGGGTGAGCCGCCATTTGGACCCTCTCAGCAGCAGCCATGTCGGCACGAAGCCGAGCAAAAAGGCACCAACCACAAAGGTCGAAACCCGCGCTTCCACCACGGCGGCACCGAGATCCAGGGTCGACCGCGCTTCATTGGTCCACCAGAAGATGAAGGTTGCGACAAGCAGAAGAACCCAGAACAGGATTTTGATAAATTGCATGCTTCACCTTCTTTTCATGTGCCGACCATCCTAGCCCGAAAAGGGGCGGGTGGCCAGATGCTATGCGAGGGGGCCGAAAACCCGCCTATTCGCCAAAGACGCGAGCGAAGATCGTGTCGACATGCTTGAAGTGATAGTCGAGGTTGAAGCGCTCCTCGAGCTCGGCATCGGACAGTTTTGCCGAGACATCGGGATCGGCCTTGAGCAGGTCGAGCAGAGCGATCTCGCCGTCCGATTCCCAGACCTTCATCGCGTTGCGCTGGACGATGCGGTAGCTGTCCTCGCGGCTGATCCCCGCCTGGGTCAGGGCCAGCAGCACGCGCTGGGAATGAACAAGGCCGCCCATGCGGTCGAGATTCTTCTGCATCCGTTCGGGATAGATCAGCAGCTTTTCGATCACGCCGGTCAGGCGGACCAGCGAGAAATCGAGGGTAATCGTCGCATCCGGTCCGATCATCCGTTCGACCGAACTGTGCGAAATATCGCGCTCGTGCCACAGCGCGACATTCTCCATCGCGGGCAGGGCGTAGCTGCGGACCATCCGGGCGAGACCGGTTAGATTTTCGGTCAGAATCGGGTTGCGCTTGTGCGGCATGGCGCTGCTGCCCTTCTGGCCCGGCGAGAAATATTCTTCCGCTTCGAGCACTTCGGTGCGTTGCAGATGGCGGACTTCGACGGCGAGTCGTTCGACCGACGAGGCAATCACGCCGAGCGTGGCAAAAAACTGGGCGTGGCGGTCGCGCGGGATTACCTGGGTCGACACCGGCTCCACCGTCAGGCCGAGCTTCTCCGCGACATGCTCCTCGACCTTCGGGTCGATATTGGCGAAGGTTCCGACCGCGCCGGATATGGCGCAGGTGGCGATTTCCTTGCGCGCGGCGACCAGTCGTTCGCGGTTGCGTTCGAATTCGGCATAAGCCTGCGCGAGCTTCAGGCCGAAGGTCACCGGTTCGCCGTGGATACCGTGGCTGCGGCCGATCGTCGGGGTGAACTTGTGCTCGTAGGCGCGTTTCTTGATCGCGGCGAGCAGCGCGTCGATATCGGCCAGCAAGATGTCCGAGGCCCGCGCCAGCTGCACCGCGAGGCAGGTGTCGAGCACATCGCTCGAGGTCATGCCCTGATGCATGAAGCGCGCTTCCTCGCCGACATTTTCCGCTACGTTGGTCAGGAAGGCGATCACGTCATGCTTCACCTCGCGCTCGATCTCGTCGATCCGCGCGACATCGAACTTGCCCTTGGCCCAGATCGCTTGTGCCGCTTCCTTTGGCACCACGCCCAGTTCGGCCAGGGCATCGGTGGCGTGCGCCTCGATTTCGAACCAGATCTGGAATTTCGATTCGGGTTCCCAGATTGCGGTCATTTCGGGGCGGGAATAGCGTGGGATCATGATTGGTCCTTGGACATAGAGAGCGATTACGGCAATGATGTGCCTTGATTTGCCGCCCCGCTAGCACCTACGAAATGAGTCGGCAATGCAGCGGCCGAAACAGGGAGAATAAAATGCGTCTGGCAATACTCACTGGCGGCGGCGATGTTCCGGGCCTCAATCCCTGCATCCAGTCGATCGCGACATCGGCCTGGCAGCGCGGCTGGGACGTCGTCGGCCTGCGCCGTGGCTGGGAAGGGGTGCTGGAGATCGACCCGGCCGATCCCTGGGCGCGGGAAGACAGCCTGATGATGCTCGACAAGAACCGGGTACGCGGAATAGACCGGCAGGGTGGCACGATATTGCACAGCTCGCGCTGCGATCCGCGGGTCACGGAACAGGGCGACCAGACGCAAAAGGTGCTGGATGTGCTCGACGCGCTGGAGGTCGATGCGCTGATTACGATGGGCGGCGACGGCACGCTGCGTTTCTCGGCCCATCTCGCCAGCCTGGGCCGCAACGTGATCTCGATCCCCAAGACGATGGACAATGATGTCTATGGTACCGATTATTGTATCGGTTTCTCGACCGCCGTGACGCGTTCGGTGCAGGCGATCAACGCGCTGCGGACGACAGCAGCGAGCCACGAACGGATAGCGGTGATCGAGCTGTTCGGGCGGCGATCGGGCGAAACCGCGCTGCTCTCCGGCTTCTTGTCGCAGGCCGACCGGACGGTGATTGCGGAAGTGCCCGCCGATATGGATGTGCTGTTGCCGTTGCTGCTCGCCGACAAGGAAGCCAACCCCGAATCCTACGCGATTTGTCTGGTGTCCGAAGGCGCAAAACTCTCGGGAGCGACGGATTTTGTCGACGAGATTAACAAGTCGAATACCAACCGCGACGGTTTGAATATCGGCACCCAGCTGGCGCGTGAAATCGAGGCGCGCAGCAACCAGAGAACCATCGTGCAGGAACTGGCCTATCTGATGCGCGCGGGCGAGCCTGACGCGATGGACCGGATGGTCGGCTTTGCCTTTGGCGCGCTGGCGGTGCAACTGATTGCGCAGGACCGGATGGCCAATATGGTTTGCCTCACTGATGGAAATTACGGCACGGTTCCGATCGGCACTTTGCTGGAGGCGACCAAGGGGGTCAATGTCTCGGGACTTTATGATGCCAACCAGTATCGCGCCAGCCTGATCCAGGTCGAGGACATGCCGATGTTCCTTTATTGATCGGGGCTAACGCGGAGCAACGGTCTGGCTTTCGGCTAGAATGGAATTGTCTAGATCAGTCCCCTGGACCGGAAGGATGTGTGGCCGTCGCGACCGATGATGATATGATCGTGCACGGTTATGCCGAGCGTGCGGCCCGCGGCGCAGATATCTTTGGTGATCGCGATATCCTGCCGGCTGGGCGTGCTGTCACCGCTGGGATGGTTGTGGACCAGAATGATTGCTGCGGTCCCCAGGGCCAGGGCGCGGCGGATGACCTCGCGGGTATAGATCGCCGCCTGGTCGACCGACCCTTCGCTGACCAGTTCATCGCGGATCAGCCGGTTCTTGCTGTCGAGATGCAGAACTCGCACCCGTTCATGGACGAGATGCGCCATATCGGCCCGTAAATAGTCCAGCAGCGCTTGCCAGCTGCTCAGGATCGGTTGCGTGCGCACTGGCTCGGAAATCAGGCGCAAGGCGGCGATCTGGACAATTTTCAGCGCGGCTACGCTGGTTTCGCCCATGCCGGGAAAGTTCACGAGAGCGTCGCTATCCGCGATCAGAAGCCCTGAAAATCCTCCGAACTCTTCGATCAGCTGTTTGGCAAGCGGCTTGGTATCGCGGCGCGGAATGGCCAGCGCGAGCAGGTATTCGACCAGTTCATGATCGTGCGTGCCATTGCCGCGATTGGTCAATATGCGCCGCCGAAGCCGGGCGCGGTGACCGCTGCCCTGCTCATGCGGGCCTGCCGGACGTTCATTTTCTCTGGCCATTGCTGCAGTATAGGTCGAACAAAGCAGGAACATACCCTGTGTCGGGAAAAAAGACCGGAAATGTCCAATATCCGGAGGACCCCTGAAAACTCGCTCTTCTCAACACTTGTACATTGCAACTTAAGCAAGACTTCTGCATTTCAACTGCAATGGAAGAAGAAATTGCCAATGACCCTGTCGGTCGCCTTTCCCGGTCTCGACTGATCGGCGGGATTTTGCTTGTTCTGATTCTGCTCGGACTGATCGCCCTGTGGGTCAGCCGCACGACCCTGGCGGACAATGCCATCCGGTCGCAGCTCGAACAGAGAAACGTCACGGCCACCTACGAGATAGAGGATATCGGGCTGCGTCGGCAGGTTATTCGCAATCTGGTAATCGGTGATCCGGACCGTCCCGACCTGACGGCGGAGTTGGTCGAGGTTGGCAATAGCCTGAACCTCGGCGGTGTCGGCATCAACTGGGTGCGGGCAAGCGGTGTCAAGCTGTTCGGGCGGCTGCAAGACGGAAAGCTTAGCTTTGGCGAACTCGACAAGTTCGTCGACCCGAAGGATGACAGTCCGCTGGCGCTGCCGGACATGTGGCTGGGCCTGTCCGATGCAAAGCTGCGCATCGACAGCGAATATGGCGCGATTGGTCTGGTGCTCAGTGGCGCCGGCGAATTGCACGACGGGTTCAGCGGCGAAATTGCGGCGATCAGCCGAAATCTGGACGCTGGCGGTTGTGGTCTGGAGAAACCGACCTTTTTCGGCAAAGTGGCCATCCGCGGGAAGAAACCGCATCTGGAGGGGCCGTTGCGGCTGCCGAGCTTGTGGTGCAACAACCTGGAACTCGGTGCAAAGGATTTGGCGGCGCAGGTCTCGGTCGATCTTGGCGAGGATCTGACCAGTTGGACCGGTACGATCGGCCTGACCGGGGGTCCGGTCCGCTATGCCGATTTCGCCAGCCAGAACATAAAGGCCTCGCTTGGCCTGACCGGTGATTTCAAAGAGAGCCGCGGCGATGTTGATCTGACCGCGAGCGGATTGCGATCCCCTTATGGAAGTGCCGCCAGCTCGCGGATCGAGGGGCCGTTCTCGATCGGCTATGGTGGAGCGGAGATGACAGCCAGCTTTGTCGGACAGCCGGAAATTCGAGGTGCGCAGGCCAATAATAATTTCATGCAGGCGGCCGGACGCGTTTCCACATCGGTTGCCGGGACCCCGGTTGGTACGCTGGCAGAGAGATTTGCAAAAGCGGTTCAACAGGCCGGAAGCCAGTTTGATATTTCCAGCGATATCAGTTTCAAGAAAGGCTCGGGGCGGACAACGCTTTCGCTCAATGCACTGGGTGCCCGTTCGCGATCCGGTGCAACCGTGAGTCTGAGCGATCCGTTGCTGCTGGCGTTCACGGACAAGAATATCCGTATGCTGGCCGATGGCAATATCCGGCTGGAAGGTGGCGGTTTTCCCAGCGCCCAGTTGATACTCGACGACGGCAGCCTGTCGCGCGGATTTTCCGGACGGTTGGAATTGGCCAATTATCAGGCCGGTTCGGCACAGCTGAAAATTCCGGTGCTGGCATTTACACCGACCCGTCAGGGCGGCACCAATATTGACGGGCGGATCATCCTGACCGGCCCACTGGGTGACGGACAGATCACCGGGCTGCAGATCCCGATCAGCGGCTATGTCGAACGAAACGGCAATTTTGCTCTCTTCCGCCAGTGCATCAACCTGCAATTTGCCAGCCTGCGCACCGCATCGCTGAATGCCGGACCGACCAGCGCGCGATTGTGTCCGCAGGGCAGCGCCATTGTGTCCGGCAATGGTTCGAACGTGAATGTGGCAGCCAACGCCCCTTCGCTCGCGCTGAAAGGCGATGTTGGCGGTACGCCGCTGGCCATTTCCAGCGGTGCGCTCGGCTATTCCCGGGCCAAGGGCCTGACGGCACAAAATGTCGGGTTCAGGCTGGGCACACCGGGCAGCATGACACGGTTGGACATGGCCGTTCTCAGCGCCGGGTTCGGGCGGACGATCGAGGGCCGGATCGAAGGCGCGTCCGGCCAGGTCGCCAATGTGCCGCTGCTGATGGAAAAGATCGCCGGGGACTGGCGATACGAGAATGGCGAGTTTCTGGCGGACGCCAGCCTGCTGGTCCGTGACGAGCAACCGGTGGAACGGTTCCGGCCGATGGTCAGCAATGATGTGAAAATGCGGTTTGACGGCGACAATATTACAGCTACCGGCCTGCTCCGTGAACCAGATACGCTGACCTCGGTCGCGGCGATCGATATTCTCCACACGCTGGGCAGTAGCGAGGGCAGGGCACTGATTGACGTGCCGTCGCTTACATTTACCGAACGCTTCCAGCCGGAACTGCTGACCCCGCTCACCCTGGGCGTGATTGCCAACGTGGACGGGGAAATTTCGGGTTCCGGACGGATAGACTGGGATTCGTCCGAAAATGGCATCAAGAGCACGGGGACCTTTCGGACCAACGGGGTCAATCTGGCGGCTGCCTTTGGACCGGTGACCGGTCTCGCGGGCGAGATCAAATTTTCCGATCTGCTGGCGCTGGAAACGGGCCCCGGCCAGAACGTCACCATGTCCGAGGTCAATCCCGGCGTGGCTGTGTTTAACGGGCAAATCCGCTATCGCTTGCTGCCAGATTATAAAATGCAAATCGAAGGAGGAGAATGGCCATTTGCGGGCGGGAAACTTTATCTCGAGCCGACCATATTGGACCTTGGCGAGGAGGCCGAACGGCGGCTGCAATTCACTGTTGAAGGCGTGGATGCCGCCCAGTTCCTGACCCAGTTCGATTTCGAGAACATGACCGCATCGGGTGTGTTTGACGGCAAGCTGCCTATGGTCTTCGATCAGGATGGTGGCCGGATTGTCGGAGGCTATCTGGTGGCGCGGGAGGGCGGCGGTACGCTCGCCTATGTTGGAGAACTGACCTATGAAGATATGGGCACGATGGCCAATTTCGCGTTCAACGCGCTGAAATCCATCAAATATCGTAACCTTACCATCGGGATGGATGGCGATATCGCCGGCGAAATCATCACCGAGGTAAAATTTGATGGCTTGCAGCAGGGCGATGATGCGAGCCGTAATTTCATCACCAGGCAGCTGGCGCGCATTCCGATCCAGTTCAATGTCCGGATCCAAGCGCCGTTCATGCAATTGATGAGCAGCGCCAAATCCTATTATGAACCGGAGTTGCTGGTGGGGCAGAATTTGCCTGCGCTGTTGCGGGCGCAGGAGGCGCGGGCCAAGGAAGCGGTGAAGGCGCTCGAAGATGATGAATAATCCATTCAGCCGAGGGAAAGCGATGACAATGTATCAGACAAGTCAATTGACGGATCGGGCATATGATGCGATTCGCCGTAATATGAGGAGCTTGACCACCACCGGCCTGATTTTGGGTGTTTTGACAGGACTTTCCGCCTGCGTGCAGGTAAGTGCGCCGGACAAGCCGATCGTCATCAACCTCAACATCAATATCAAGCAGGAAGTGGTGTATCGCCTCGATGGCGATGCAAAGAGTTTAATCAACGAGGAAGCGGATATTTTCTGATGTTTGACACTATGAAGAAAAACAAGGCTCTGGCTGTCATCGGCGGTCTCGTCCTGACGGCGGTTGTCGCGGTGCCGGTAATGGCGCAGCGCGATCCCGCTTATGAAGCGGCTCGGTCTTCGGGCCTGATTGGCGAGAAGCCGGACGGCTATCTCGGCTATGTCACGTCGCCATCTCCGGCGATCAAGGCACTGGTCGAAGATATCAATATCAAGCGCAAGGCGGCCTATACCCGCAAGGCACAGGAAACCAATTCGACGGTCGAGCAATTTGCCTTTACCTCGGGTTGCAACCTGATCCTGCGGACGGTGCCGGGCGAGAAATACCAGACGCCGGCAGGTACCTGGAATACGCGCGACAGCTCGGCGCCGGTACGGGATTCGCGTTGCCCCTGAACCGGGATAGATCCAGCAATATTTGAAAGGCGTGCCGGCTAAGCCGGTGCGCCTTTTTCCTGTTCCAATGATCCGCTGACCAGATGGAGATCGCGCTGCGGGAAGGGGATGGTGATGCCATATTTGGCAAGCGCCGTGTCGATTTCCCAGCAATAGGTTGCGTGCACCCTGCCGGGCTTCTTGGTCGCTTCGTCGGTCAACCAGACGATCAGTTCGAAATCGAGACTGCTGTCACCGAAGCCGACCAGCCAGACATCGGGCTTGCGGTTTTTGAATCCCTTGAGGGTGAATTCGACATTGTCGGCTGCTTCCAATATTGCCTTTTTGACGAGATCCTTGTCGGTTCCGTAGGCGACCCCGACCGGCACATGCATGCGCCGCTTGGCTTCCCGCAAGGTCCAGTTGATCACCCGCTTGTTGATGAATTCCGAATTGGGAACCAGCATGTCGATATTGTCGTTGGTGGTGATCAACGTGCTGCGGACATTGATCTCCCGAACTTCCCCGGTAATGCCACTCTCCAGATCGACAAAATCGCCGACCTTGAGCGTTTTTTCGAGAATGATGATGATACCGGCGACAAAATTGGAAAAAATCGATTGCAGGCCAAAGCCGATGCCGACACCCAGTGCACCCGTGAAAACGGCAAAGGCGGTGAGATCGATGCCCACCATGTTCAGGGCGATGAAAATGGCAACGCCGATCATGAGTATCCGGATCAGCTGGCCAAATAGCCCCCTGACCGACGGAGTCATGCGCTGTGACTTGCCGAGACGGGCTTCAATAAGCCGGGAGAAAAAGGATGCGCCCCATATCAGGGCGATCGCGATCACCAATATTTTGAGGATATCCAGCAGCGAGAGATTCTCGCCCAAGGGGAGGGAAAGGCTGTCGACAAAATCGATGAGCGGGGCGAACAGGCGCACGACAACCAATAGTGCGCCAATCACCGTCAGCGTGATGACGGTCCATCGCCAGAACGTATCGCTGCTGGTCAGGGCAAAGGTGCGAATGATCAGCGTCGCGACGAGGGCGGCACCGACAATCCGCATATAGTCTACCGGAATCCCGCGACCGGAAAAACCGGCAATGATCAGCCAGATAATGGTCGATGCAATGAGCGGAAACACCAATGTTGCCGAAACGGCTCCATATTTGCCGCCGCGGAAACTTTCCGCGAGATCGGCAAAGAAACCGCCGGTGGCGGCCCGCAATATGCGCGTGAAAATATAGCCCAACGCCAGCGAAACGACGATGCCGCCCAGTTGCAACCAGATTGTGCCGGACAACAGTTCGGCCTGCATGCGCAGCAGGAACGCCGAGAAAAAAATGCCCATGTCGGAAAAGCCGGCACCGATATCCTGCAAAGAGGGGATGTCGGCTGCATCCGGGATGGTCGTTGTTATGGCCTGTAAGGGGGCTATCATATCGTTAAATCCATTTCAGGCGTTTGAGCAGGTAGATCTCGGTCACCATGAGGATGGTCATGATCACGCAGGTTATCCAGAAGGCGACATTGCTGTCTACGCCGGGCATACCACCCACATTGATGCCGAGCAGTCCTGTCAGAAAGCTCAGCGGCAGAAAAATGGCGGCAACGATCGACAGGGCGTACATGGTCCGGTTCATCGATTCCGCCATCTTGTTGGCGAGTTCGTCCAGCACAACGATGGCGCGGTCGCGCGCCGCGTCGAGGTCTTCCAGATGGCGCAGCGTCCGGTCCGCGGTTTCCCGCAGACTCATGCGCTGGCTTGAATCAAGCCAGTCGGGCGCATCATATTGCAAATTGGCAAGCGCTTCTCTCTGCGGGGACAGATAGCGGCGCAACGCAACCGTGTCCTGACGCGATTCGGCTATTTTGGAACGCAGTTTCGTAGGCTGCTCGGTATCGACCTGCGCCTCCAGGGCGTCGAGCCGGTCTTCCAGGCCGATGACGACATCATTGATTTTCAGCGACAGCCGTTCGGCCAGGGCAACGAACAAATCGGGCGCGGTCTGTGCACCATGCGCTCCGTCGATGATATCGGACAGAACATCGCGCGGTGTCATCAGCCGCTCGTAACGCACTGTGACAATCCGGTGCGGTTCCACCCACATGCGCAGTGCAACCATGTCCTCCGGTTCAGCACCTTCGTTCAGATTGATGCCGCGCAGGATAACCAGCAGTCCGTCATCGATCCGCAGGCTGCGGGGTCGGGACTCCTTTGCCAGCAGGGCTCCAACCACCGGTGCCGGTATGCCGGATTTTTCGTGCAGCCAGCTTTGCGCTCTGTCCGAAGCATTGTCGAGATGGAGCCAGAGCGGCGCGGCTCCGGCGGCCGTCGCTTCGGCTTCCGCCCAAGTGCACAGCCGTCCGCCGCCGTTGCCATCCAACATGCATCCGAACAGCAGTCCGTCTTCGGGTTCGATAGAGTGAACACGGGATTGCATAGCTGGTGCGTCAGTCATGGATTGCTCCTGCGCTTCCCTTCATTTGCCATCGGGCGGCCGCTGCGAACTCATTTCGCCTGCAGCGATTGCCGAGGCATGATGTTGGCGCCAGCTTTGCGCTTCGATAAATATCCGCTTGACCTGCGGGAACTGATTTTTGATCGACATTTCGAAATCGGTAATGGCCTGTTCCACCTTGTCGGCTGTCAGTTGATTGTCAAAATCCACACTGGCCGCGAGCAGAATATCCTCCGGCCCCATATGCATGGTCAATATTTCGTTCAGTCCGGTGATCCGCTTGTCATCGGACACCACTGCGCGAATACCGGCGATCACCTCCGGGGAAGCCCCTTCACCGATCAGCAGGCCCTTGCTCTCATAGGCCAGCAGCATCGCTACACCCGCCAGCACGACGCCGATGCAGATCGACGCGATACCGTCGAGTATCGGCAGATCAAAATATTGTGAGGAGAATATGCCGACGAAGGCGATGATCAGGCCGAGCATGGCGGCGCTGTCTTCAAACAGGATCGTGAAAACGGTCGGGTCCTTGGAATCGCGGACGGCCGCGTACCAGGACTGGTTGCCGCGTGTGCGGCGGAATTCGCGAAAGGCAACCCACCAGGCCGCACCTTCGAATACCATCGCCATGCTCAGCACCACATAAGACCAAATGGGGGATTCGACCGGATGCGGGTTGCTCAGGCTTTTCACACCTTCGTAGATGGAAATGCCGGAGCCGACGGCGAAGATCAAAATCGCGACTACGAAGGTCCAGAAATATAATTCCATGCCATAGCCGAAAGGATGTTTCTCGTCGGGCGGCTGCACCGCACGCTTCAGGCCAAACAGCAACAACAGTTGGTTGCCGCTGTCGACGACCGAATGGACGCCTTCGCTGAACATCGCCGAACTGCCGGTAAAAGAAGCCGCTACAAATTTGGAAACGGCAATCAGACTGTTGCCAGCCAATGCTGCGTAAATCACCGTCTTCGAACCTGAAGCCATAAAAAAGGCGGCCCCCTTGCCGCGAAAGACAGACCTTTCACTACTATCTGCCTCGCGTCAAGAAAGCGCGCTCTCGCTATTCCGTCACTTGCCCGGATCGCTTCCGCCTTCGCCCAGAACACGCGGACCGCTGGAAACCGTCAGCCACTGCCCGGTCAGTCGCCAAATTGGCCATGGCGACCACGGCCCTTTGCAAAGGCTGTCGCCCCGGTGCGCGTCTCGCCGGATTTTATCGTCTCCAGACCCAATCCGGTTTCCCGTATGATCGCGTCCGCTTCGTCCAGATCCCATTGCTCGAACAGGGAGCGGCGATCGCTGCGCAGGCAGCGTTGTGGGAAGGCCGCAATGTCGGCCGCCAGCCTTCTGGCTTCGGTCAGGGCCTCGCCATCCGGTACCACGCGGTTGGCAAGACCGAATGATAGTGCTTCTTCTGCTTTTACCTCGCGACCGGTCAGGATCATGTCTGCCGCACGCGACTGGCCGATCAGGCGTGGCAACCGGATCGTTCCCATATCGATCAGAGGCACGCCCCAGCGGCGGCAGAATACCCCGAACGAAGCGGATTGAGCGACCACCCGGAGGTCGCACCACAAGGCCAGTTCCAGACCGCCGGCGACCGCATAGCCTTCAATCGCTGCGATCACCGGCTTGGAAAGCCGCAGTCGGCTCGGACCCATAGGCGCCATGTCGCCATCGGCCAGAACCGGATTGCCCTTGCCCTCCGACACGGCTTTCAGGTCTGCACCGGCGCAGAAATTGCCACTGGCTCCAGTCAAAATGGCTACGTTCAGGCTGTCATCCCGGTCAAAATCCCGGAACGCGGTGTATAGCGCTTTCGCGGTATCGCCATCGACCGCATTTCTTCGTTCAGGACGGTCTATCGTTGCGGTCAGAATATTGTCGGTGCGATCTATCTGCAGGGTCACTGGCAAGGTCCTTTGTTTTGAACATTTTTCCAGCTTACAACTGAAGGCCATCGGAACAAGGGGCATTTTCATCTGTCACCCAGAGCAAAACGTCCATCCTGCTGATCAGGATCGAGCGTCAATCCAATACCCCGCTTTTGGCAAGAGATCGTAAGCGTTCGCATGTTTTCCCGGCAGTGTTGGGGCTCAAATCCATTGCCGAACGCGAGCCATTTTCCGCGTTGCAGCATTGCTGTTGACTTGGGCACGTTGCTTTCCTAAACGGACCGCGCCTTGGCGGGTCGGCCTGCTGTTGTTTCTGGCTTTTTTTGGCGCTCTTCGGGGCTTTTAAAGGGTCTGTGATGGCAGCAAGCGAATCTGATCGGGATCCCCTCGAAGAGGATGTGCGGGTTTCGTCGCTGGATGAGCGACTGATATCGGCACAAAATCGGGAGCGGATCAAAGCGGGGCACCGGAACAAAGGGCCGGACGAAAGTCAACGGCTCGGAGCAAGGGTGCTAAGCTATTTGATCGGAGGTGTGGCTGCAGGTTTCTTACTCGGGTGGCTGTTTGACACCTGGTTGGGAACGACGCCATTGTTCCTGTTGCTATTCTTCTTCCTCGGAACAGGAGTAGCGTTCAGGAAAATTTATGTGATTGCGAGCCATCCGGTGGACGATATCGGAACGGCGACAGCAGATGATGAAGATTGACGATCAGGGGTTAGATTAGTGGCGGAACCAGGCAAGATTGATCCTATGCACCAGTTTGAAGTGCAGCCCATCTTTGATGGCTTCACTTTATTCGGTCAGCAGATCAACTTCACCAACAGCGCGCTCTGGATGTTTGTCGTCCTCGGCCTTCTCTATGTGTTCATGATGGGCGGAATGAAGCGCGAGCTGGTTCCCGGCCGCTGGCAGATCATGGTCGAAGGTGTGGTCGGCTTTGTCGATAATATCATCGCCACCAGCATCGGGCCCAATGGCAAGAAATACACGCCCTGGGTCTTCACGCTGTTCATGTTCATCCTGTTTTCCAACCTGCTCGGCATGATGCCGTTCGGGATCATTCCCGGCATCCATCCGTTCACCGTCACCAGCCAGTTCACCGTCACCGGCCTGCTGGCAGCGATCAGCTTCTCGATCGTGCTGATCGTCGGGTTCTGGAAGCACAAGTTCCACTTTTTCAGCCTGTTCATCCCGCACGGCACGCCGCTCCCGATGATTCCGCTGATCTTCATGGTCGAACTGCTGTCGTTCCTCGTGCGTCCGTTCAGCCTCGCGTTGCGGCTGTTCGTAGCGATGATTGCCGGCCATATTCTGATCAAGGTGTTCGCCAATTTCGTCATCCAGGCGCTGGATGCCGGCGGCGCCAGCCTTCTGGTGGCATTGCTCAGCATCGTCTTCATCGCCTTTGTCAGTGCGCTGGAACTGCTGGTGTGCGCCATTCAGGCCTATGTTTTCGCTCTTCTCACATCCTTGTATATCAATGATGCGGAAAATCTTCACTAAGTCACTTTCAATCACCAATTTTACAATACGGAGTTAAAAAATGGATCTCTCTTCTGCACAAGTTATCGGCGCTGGCCTGGCTGCAATCGGTGTTGGCGCCGCTGCTACCGGTGTTGGTAATGTTTTCGGTTCCTTCCTCGAAGGCGCATTGCGTAACCCGTCTGCGGCTGACGGCCAGCAGGGACGTCTGTTCATCGGCTTTGCTGCTGCTGAATTGCTCGGCCTGATCGCCTTCGCTGTTGCCATGATCATTCTCTATGCTCCGCCAGCCGTTGCAGAAGCGGAAGTCGTTGCGGTTGAAGCCGTTGCGGTTGATGCTCCGGCAGCAGTAGAAGCACCGGCAGCTGAACCAGCAGAATAATCTGCTGGGCGCGCTGGCGTTGTCCGGCGCGGTCAGACTGTCCGTCATGCGATTCGAACTTACAGGTGAATAATGCCTCAAATTAGTCAGCTCTTGGAAGTCTATGGCAGCCAGTTTTTCTGGTTGCTGATCGTCATTGGTATCATTTATTTTGGCATTGCCAAAAATATGGTGCCGAAGATCAGCAAGACCGTTGATGACCGTCAGAAACGGATCACCGACGATCTTGCCGCTGCCCAGGGCGCGCAGGACAAGGCAGAGCAGATTGAGGCCGATTATCGCACCAGTATCAATGATGCGCGGGCCGATGCGATCAGCAAAGTAAATGAAGCCAAAGCCAAGGCGGCCCTGAAGAACGAAGCCGCGCTCAAGCGGGCGGATACTGCCATTGCCAAAAAGGCCGAGGAAGCGGACGCTGCATTGAAAGCGGCAAAGACTGCTGCTCTCAAGGAAATTGAAGCGGTGGCTGCAGAGGCGGCCCAGGCTATCGTCACGACGGTGTCCGGCGCCAAGGTTTCGGCCACCGATGCAAAGAAGGCGGTCAAGGCTGCTTTCTGAGCGCCTGCTGAAGGAGATAGACGATGCTATTGACAGTTTTGGCAGAAGGCGCGGAAGCGAGCGCACTCGGACTGAACGCGACCGGTTGGGTCGCGGTGGGGATGCTGATTGTGTTTGGCATCATGCTGTGGGCGAAAGTCCCGAAAATTGTCGGCGGAATGCTCGACAAGCAGATCGCCGAGATCAAGAAGACGCTTGATGAAGCAGCCGGCCTCCGCAAGGAAGCCGAGGCCCTGAAGGCCGAATATGAAGCCAAGACCGCTGGTGCGCAGGCGGAAGCCGAAGCGCTGATGGACGGTGCTGAAAAAGAGGCCGCGGCTCTGGTCAAGCAGGCAGAAGCCGATTCCAAGGCGTTGATCGCGCGCCGCAAGAAAATGGCGGAAGAAAAAATTAGCGCGGCGGAACGGTCCGCGATCGCTGCGGTTCGGGCCAAGGCAGCGACCGCCGCAACTCAGGCGGCAGAAGCCCTGATCACCGCACGCCACGATGCTGCTGCCGACAAGGCACTGGTCGACAAGGCGATCGGCGATATCGGCATGGCGCTGAATTAAGCCGCGATTGATCCTGCGCAAGCAGGGCGGTTGTGTTTATCACCTGATTTTTCAGACTATTGTTCCGGGTTCCTGCGGTTGCAGGAACGCCGGAACGATTGATTCTGGCAATGCGCCCGATGCGCGCTTAGATATGCTCCATGTCCAAGGCTGACCGCCCCGATCAACCCAATGCCGCGTCCCGATTCAACGAGGACAAGGCGACCTATGCGGTGCGCGGCGAGGGCGATACGCCCGATCTCGAGGCCGGCATGGCAGCGATCCGGGAAGTGCTCAATACGCTGCCGACACGGCCCGGCGTCTACCGCATGCAGGACAAGCGCGGTGACGTGCTCTATGTTGGCAAGGCGCGGTCGCTGAAGGCCCGCGTGGGCGCCTACGTACAGATGAACCGGCTGCCCCAGCGGCTGATGCGGATGGTCGCGCAGACCCGTTCAATGACCATTGTCACCACCGGCAGCGAAGCGGAAGCGCTGCTGCTCGAGGCACAGCTGATCAAGAAATTCCGCCCCGCCTACAATGTCTTGCTGCGTGATGATAAGAGCTTTCCTTTCATTCTGCTGCGCGAGGGACATGATTTTCCGCGGATCACCAAGCATCGCGGTGCGCAGCGGGTGAAGGGGCAATATTTCGGACCGTTCGCCAGCGCCGGGTCGGTCAACCGGACGATCAACGCGCTGCAGAAACTGTTCCTGCTGCGCTCCTGCACGGACAGCTTCTTCAACAACCGGTCGCGACCCTGCCTGCTCTATCAAATCAAGCGCTGTTCGGCGCCGTGTGTCGACCGGATCGGCAAGGAGGACTATGCCGAACTGGTGGATGATGCGCGTGATTTCCTGTCGGGCAAATCCACGGAGGTGCAGCAGAAACTGGGCGAGGCGATGGAAAAGGCGGCCGATGCGCTCGATTTCGAGATGGCGGCGGTCTATCGCGACCGGCTGAAGGCGCTGACCTTCATCCAGGGCAATCAGGCGATCAATGCCGCGGGCCTGCCGGACGCGGACATTTTCGCGCTGGCGGCGAAGGGTTCATCCGTTTGCATCCAGGCTTTCTTCATCCGCGGCGGCCAGAACTGGGGCCATCGCAGCTTCTTTCCTGCGCACACTACCAATGTCGAAATCGAAGAGGTGTTCTCCAGCTTCCTGATGCAATTTTACGACCGGATGCCGCCGCCGAAACTGGTGTTGCTCGACCGGGAACTGCCCGATGTGGAATTGCTGGCCGAGGCGCTCAGCACCAAGGCCGATTACCGGGTAAGCGTTTCGAAGCCGCAACGCGGTGATCGGCGCAGGCTGCTGACGCAGGCCAGTCGCAACGCCGAGGAAGCGCTCGACCGGCGGTTGGCGGAAACTTCCACCCAGTCGAAAATCATGCGGGAAATGGTCGACCTGCTGGAACTGGACGCGGTGCCGGACCGGATCGAGATTTACGACAACAGCCATATCCAGGGGACCAATATGGTCGGCGGCATGGTCGTTTCCGGACCAGAAGGCTTTCGCAAGAATGCTTATCGCAAGTTTAATATCAAGAATCCCGACATCGCGCCGGGTGACGATTTCGCAATGATGCGCGAAGTGCTCGAGCGCCGGTTCGCGCGGGCGCAGAAGGAAGACCCGGATCGTGAAAAGGGCGAGTGGCCCGATCTGGTGCTGATCGACGGCGGCAAGGGACAGATGAGCGCGGCGCGCGATGCGCTGGAAGAGATTGGCGTCGAGGATGTGGTGATGATCGGGGTGTCCAAGGGACCGGACCGCAACGCCGGGCGGGAAACCTTTCACCTGCCCGACGGCCGCGAGGTTCATCTGCCGCCGAACAGCCCGGTGCTTTTCTATCTGCAGCGGCTGCGCGACGAGGCGCATCGCTTTGCCATTGGTGCGCACCGGACCAGACGCGCGAAATCGGTGGGGCACAGTTCGCTGGACGATGTACCCGGAATCGGCCCGTCCCGGAAAAAGGCGCTGCTGTTGCATTTCGGTACGGCAAGAGCGGTGAAAAATGCGTCGCTCGACGATCTGCAGGGCGCGCCCGGCGTGTCGGCGACCGTAGCGCAGAAAATCTACGATTTTTTCCATGCCTAGCCTCCGCACGTCCGCGATCATCTGTGCGGTCAAATCGCATGGCGAACATGGCGCGGTGGTCCGATCGCTGACCCCCGCAAATGGTCTGGTGTCAGGCTATGTGCGCGGCGCGCACTCGCGGGTGATGCGGCCGATCCTGATCCCGTCGAATGTCGTGCAGGCCGATTACCGGGCGCGGACGGAGGACCAGCTGGCCTCGATGACGGCGGAATTGCAGCTCAGCCGCGGGCCGTTTCTCGGCGAGCCGCTGGCCAGTGCCGCGCTCGACTGGGTGACCGCGCTGACCGCAGCGGTTCTCCCGGAAGAGCACAGCTATCCTCAGATCCATTCGGCCCTTTCCGCGCTGCTGGACGCGATCTGCAGCGCGCCGTCCGCCAAGGGGTGGTCGGTTGCTCTGGTGCGCTACGAGCTGTTGCTGCTCTCGGAACTGGGCTTTGGCCTGACGCTCGACAGATGCGCGGTCACTGGCTCCGGTGATGATCTCGCCTATATCAGTCCAAAGAGCGCCACGGCGGTCAGCGCGGCAGCCGGAGCGCTGTACAAAGACCGGTTGTTGCCGCTTCCGGCCTTTCTGAGTGAGCCCGTTACACCGGAGTGGGAGGATATATTCGACGGCCTGCGCGTCACCGGCTTCTTCCTGAAACGCCATTTCTTTGAAGACCGGCGCAGGGATGTGATGGCTGCCCGGTCGGTATTGGTCGACCGGCTGAAAAGGGTGGTTGCGTAACCGCGCGATTCTCGGCAGGAAGCGGCGCGCTTAGACAAAGGATTTTTCATGCATATTGCAGTGCTCCCCGGCGACGGTATTGGTCAGGAAATCATGGTCGAGGCGCTGCGCGTGCTGGAGGCCCTCGCTCTACCCGGAATGCAATTGAGCCACGCTGATGTCGGCGGTGTTGCCTATCACAAACATGGCCACCCGCTGCCGTCAGAAACGGTGGTGCTGGCGAAATCCGCCGATGCTGTGCTGTTTGGTGCGGTCGGTGATCCTTCCTGCGACAATCTGGAACGTCATCTGCGCCCGGAACAGGCGGTGCTGGGACTGCGGAAGGAAATGCAGACCTTCGCCAATCTGCGGCCGGCAAAGATGTTTCCGGGCATGGAGGATGCATCCGGCCTGAAGCCCGAGATTGCACGCACCATCGACATCGTCATCGTCCGCGAACTGAACGGCGATGTCTATTTTGGCCAGAAGGGCATGCGCAAGACGGCGGACGGTCTGCGCGAGGGCTATGACATCATGTCCTATGACGAGAGCGAAGTCCGGCGCATCGCCCATGTCGCTTTCAAGACCGCCATGGGACGCGGCAGGCGGCTGTGCTCGGTGGACAAGGCCAATGTGCTGGAAACATCGCAATTGTGGCGGGATGTCATGGTCGAGACCTCCGCCGACTATCCCGAGGTCGAACTGAGCCACATGTATGTCGACAATGCCGCGATGCAGCTGGTCCGCAATCCCGGCCAGTTCGACGTGGTCGTGACCGGCAATCTGTTCGGCGATATCCTCTCCGACCAGGCCAGCATGTGCGTTGGCTCTATCGGATTGCTGGCGTCGGCCTCGCTGGGTGAAGGCACCAAGGGCCTGTACGAGCCGATTCATGGCAGTGCGCCGGATATCGCCGGACAGGGGATAGCCAATCCCTCGGCAATGATCCTGTCCGTGGCCATGATGCTCCGTCACAGTTTCGGGATGGAAACAGAAGCTGTCCGGACAGAGGCAGCGGTCGCCGCCGTGCTCGCAAAGGGCGTTCTTGGTCACGATCTCGGCGGCAATGCGTCGACCACCGAAATCGGTGATGCTATTGTCGCCGAGCTCTCATGACCAAAGGGTTATATTCGCTCGCAGAATTACGAAAAGCGGCGGTGCGTGTGTATCAGGAAATGCAACCAACGCCGCAATATGCATGGCCCCTGCTGTCCGACAGATTGGGTGCCGAAGTCTGGTTGAAGCATGAAAATCACACGCCGACCGGTGCCTTCAAAATTCGTGGTGGTATCACTTTCATGGACTGGCTGGTTCGCGAGCATCCGGATGTGTCCGGAATCGTTACCGCAACCCGTGGCAATCATGGCCAGGCACAGGCCCGCGCCGCTCGCGCCGCAGGTTTGCAGGCGGTAATAGTTGTTCCGCACGGCAATTCGGTCGAGAAAAATACGGCAATGCGAGGGTTCGGCGCCGAACTTATCGAACATGGTCAAGATTATAACGAAGCGGCGGACTATGCCAATCAACTGGCAGATGAGCGAAATTTGAAGCTGGTCACAGCCTTCCATCCGGCAATTGTACTGGGCGTGGCCAGCTATGGACTGGAGCTCTTTGACACGGCAGGAGCCCTGGACGCGGTCTATGTTCCTATCGGCAATGGTTCCGGTATTTGCGGGACAATTGCCGCGCGTGATGCTCTGGGTCTGTCAACAAAGGTTATAGGAGTCATTTCTGATCGCGCGCCGGCGGCGAGGCTTGGCCTCGAAGCAGGAAAGATCGCTTCTGCGGGAAAGGCCAACACGTTCGCGGACGGGGTGGCTGTCCGTACGCCGGATAGAGAAGCCTTCGAAATGTATAGTCAGCATGTCGATCATATTGTCATGGTCGACGACGATGCGATTGCCGATGCGATACGGATCATCTGGCAGGACACTCATAATCTGGCCGAAGGCGCGGGCGCCGTAGCTCTTGCCGGGATGATAAGAGAAAAAGAACTGGTGAGAGACAAGCGGGTTGCCGCGGTTCTGAGTGGTGGCAATATTGATCAATCTATGGTTGCGGCTGTTCTGGCCGGACAAACCCCACTAAGCTAAGAAGCAGACGAGAATCGGAGCCGATGGAATGAAAAGAAATACGGGCCAGAACCGTGAAATTACCAAGAAGTGGCGCCCGGCGACCCAGGCGATCCGCAGCGGCACTATGCGCAGCGAATTTGGCGAGACTTCCGAAGCGTTGTTCCTGACATCTGGTTACAGCTATGATTGCGCCGAAGATGCCGCTGCCCGTTTTGCCGGCGAGCAGGATGGCATGACATACAGCCGCCTGCAAAATCCGACGGTGCAGATGCTGGAAGAGCGGATCGCGATCATGGAAGGCGCCGAGGCCTGCCGCGCCACCGCATCGGGTATGGCGGCGATGACCGCAGCCTTGCTGTGCCAGCTGGAAGCGGGCGACCATGTTGTCGCCAGCCGGGCGCTGTTCGGATCGTGCCGGTGGCTGACCGATAGCCTGCTACCCAAATTCGGGATCGAAACCACGGTAGTCGACGGTCGTGAGCTGGAAAACTGGGAACGGGCGATCAGTCCAAAGACAAAGGTATTCTTTTTCGAGACGCCGGCCAATCCTACCATGGATGTGATCGATATCCGCGCTGTTTGCGATCTTGCGCGGGCCAAGGGCATAACCAGTGTTGTCGATAATGCGTTTGCCACCAATGTGTTGCAGCGGCCGATGGAATATGGCGCCGATGTCGTCGCCTATAGTGCCACCAAGATGATGGACGGGCAGGGGCGTGTGCTGGCCGGTGCGGTCTGCGGTAGCGAAGAATTTATCGAGGAAACGCTGCTCTCCTTCACCCGCAACACGGGTCCGACCCTGAGTGCGTTTAATGCCTGGGTTGTGCTCAAGGGACTGGAGACGCTCGATCTGCGTATCCGCCGGCAGAGCAATAATGCGATCGAAGTCGGCAAGTTTTTGGAGCAGCGGGTAGAGAAAATATTGCACCCGGGCTTGCCCAGCCACCCGCAGCATAATCTGGCGATGAGCCAGATGGAGGCCGCCGGGCCTATTTTTTCGCTCTATGTTGGCGGGGGGCGTGCGCGGGCACATGCATTGCTCAACGGATTGAATTTAGTCGATATTTCGAACAATATCGGCGACAGCCGCTCGCTCATGTGTCATCCGTCTTCGACCACCCATCACGGGCTGGGAGAGGAAGCGAGACTGGAGATCGGGATCACCGAAGACATGCTGCGGATCAACGTCGGGCTGGAAGATCCGATCGATTTGATCGAGGATCTGGATCAGGCCCTTTCGTCGGTAGGGCTTTAACTCTATATAATGACCATGGAATCATTCTTTCCCTTTGCCGAGACCACCGACGGTGTCACCGTGCGGGTTTCGGTGACCTTTCTGCCGGAGCAATCCGACATTGATGGCAAGCGCTGGTTCTGGGCCTATCATATCCGGATCGAGAATCATCGCGACACGCCGGTGCAGCTTTTGACACGCCACTGGCGGATCAACGACGAGCGGGGCGGGTTGCATATGGTTGACGGCGAGGGTGTAATCGGCGAGCAACCGGTGATCCAGCCGGGCAAATCGCATGACTATGTTTCGGGTTGTCCGCTCAACACCCCGAACGGTTCGATGGAGGGGCATTTCGTCATGGTTGGTATTGCGCCTCCGGCCTTTCAGGTCCGTATTCCCCATTTTCCTCTGTCCGAACCGACCGTCGGGCAATGAAGCGCACCCATTTGCCACTGAACGGGCTGCGCGTGCTCGATGCCGCCGCGCGGCATCTCAGCTTTACCAAGGCCGCCGATGAACTGGCGGTGACCCCTGCGGCGGTTGGCCAGCAAATCCGTGCGCTCGAGGACATGCTGGGCGTGGTGATGTTCCGTCGCACGCCCAAAGGCCTCGAACTGACCGACGAGGCGTCTGCCGGACTGGATGCGCTGCGCTCCGGCTTCCTGCAATTCGAAGAAGCGGTCCAGGCAATGCAGTCGGGCCAGTCGTCGCACAAGCTCACCATTGCCGCTCCCCGCGACTTCACCCAGAAATGGTTGAACGAACGACTGTCCCACTTTTCTGCTGATAATCCCGATACAAGTTTCGCGCTGGTTGCCGCCGACAATGAAATCGATTTTACCGAAGCCAATCTTGACGTCGCGATTTGGCTGGGAGACGGGCCGGGTCAGCATGAGGGCAAGATGCTCGGGGACACTGTGTTCGTGAAGGTCGCTGCTCCCGGGCTTAATGGTGGAAACAAGATTGACTGGCCCGGCTGCCCGATTTCCGAGGGCGAGGAAACGTTGATGCGGGTCGCCGATGGCGGGCTGGCCATCGAAGCGGCAGCCAATGGCTTCGGCTATGCCTGGGTACCGAAGATGCTGGTCCAGCGCGATCTCGCGGCTGGCCGGGTCGAGATTGTCGGCGAAGACAGCGTGTCCTCGCGAGGGTACTGGCTGATGGCACCGCTTCCGCAGTGGCGGCAGCAAAAGGTAAAATCGCTCGTCGAGGCTCTGGCCGGCTTGTAGCTTGTAAGTCCCGCCGCTCCAGCGTAGTCAATGGCTTCGGGTGGGGGATTTTCATGGCTAGATTATGTTTTTTCGTGGCGACGGCACTTTTTTTTATCGCGAGCGGTGCTCAGGCGAAGAAAGTCGCGCTGATCATCGGCAATGCCCAATATGTGAACACCAGCCCGCTGGAGAATGCCGACAATGATGCCAATCTGGTAGCGGGGGCAGCAAAAATGGCTGGCTTTGACGATGTCACTGTGGCGCTTGACCAGTCGGTCGACGACTTCAGATTGACACTGCGGCGTTTTCGGGAAAAGGCGAACGGTGCCGATGTCGCGCTCGTCTATTATGCCGGTCATGGTCTGGAAGGACAGGGAGAAAACTGGCTGGTTCCGATCGACGCGGAACTCAACTCCAGCTTTGATCTGCCTTTTGAAACAATCAATCTCAATCGGTTGATGGAAACCGTATCCGGCGCACAGGTGCGCGTTGTTGTTCTGGATGCTTGCCGGAACAATCCTTTTGCAAACAGCTGGCGCGCGGGTTCGCGGGCCGTAACTCGCGGTCTGGCCGGTATTGATGTTGACGATGTCCTCGTGATTTATGCCGCGGCTCCCGGCCAGACGGCCAGCGACGGTGAAGGTGCCAATTCACCCTTTGCCGTGTCTCTGGCCGCTCGCTTGCCGGAACCCGATCTGCCCCTGCAACTGCTCGGCGGCACTGTGCGTGACGATGTGCTGAAAGCGACCGGCGGCAAACAGCGGCCTTTTGTCAGCGCGAGCATTACCGGTACGCCGGTTTACCTGACGCCGCGACGGCCCGAACCGGCGCTGTCCGCTGCCTCCGCCGTCACTGCTCCGGTCGTGAACCAGGCGGAAATGGAAGCTATCACCTGGCGCGGCGCGGTGGCTACCGACAGCGTTAGTGCCTTCAGCACCTATCTGTCACTGTTTCCCAGTGGTCAATATGCGGCTCTGGCCGCCCAGAAGATTTCTGCGCTGCTCGCTGTTCCGGTGACGCTGGCGAAGCCAAGCGGTACCGCTCCTGCGGGCAGCGGGAAGTCCGTCAGGATTTCGAACATATCGATCCAGAATGTGAAATTGACCGGATTCATGGGAATGCCGGATGACCTGTTCTTGCGATTCAACAACGGCGAGCGTTTTCCGGATGCCGGCAATAAAAACCAGAAATTCAAGAAGGGCGACAGCTGGACGATTGACGAAGCGTTCGAGCTGTCCGACCCGGTTGTGTTCAAGGTAATGGAACATGACATGATCGGCGGTCACGACACGATCGGCACGGTGACGGTGAGTTCCACTCCCGGCACTTACACGCAAACCCTGAATGGCGACCGTAGCGAATATATCATCACCTATGACGTCAGCACCGACGGGCAGCCTTAACTCTGCGGGTGTGCAAATTCCTCAGGTAATTCGGCTATTGCTCCGCCAGCAGACTAACGAGACGGGTGGTCAGGCTTAGCAATTCGCTCTCCTGCAGGGCTTGTTCCTTATTGTTCCAGTTGACCGAAAGCGCATAGCTTTTTCCTGCCCGGGATCGCAGCAGGAAATTATAGGATAATACGCCGGGCTCCGATCCGCCCTTGTAACCGAAATAGCGCCATTTCCGCGCCGCATCCTCGCCAATGCCGGGATTTACGGTGAGAATGGCCAGCGTTTCGGGGCTTGCATTCCGGTCCAGATAGGTAAGCAGTCTGACCATGTCCTGCGGTGTAGCAAACCATTCCAGCTGATCGATAAAATTCGGCTTGCTGGTCAATATTCGGGAGTCCATGCTGTCCAGTGTCAGGACCGCATCGTTGCCCGTCAGCAAGTTTTCCTGTTCATCCGGGCGAGCGGAAAGGAACCGGTCCCGTAGCTCTGCATGGACCGGCATTTTCAGGGCGGAGGCCTGACGCGTCATCAGAAAGGGGCGCAGTTCGGAAGGATCGTGGTGGCCGGAGATTCGCACGATATCGGCCAGCCTGTCCTGTCCGATAATCCGGATTAGCGTATCGGTGGCACTGTTGTCGCTGAGCGAGATCATCAGCGTGGCCAGCGTATGCAGCGTGACCGGCGATGCATCCGGCCAGTTCTGGCTGATTCCGGACGGATGCGACTTCGGGCCGAGCCGGACCACGTCGGACCATCGCCGTTCCCCCGCCTGAACCGCGCGGTCGAGTTCGGCCAATATGTACAGCTTGAAGGATGACGCGATGGCATAGCGTCCGTCGGAATCGAGCGCGGCAACAGGCTGAAGGTCACCGGCATCCAGTTGCCGTATCAATACACCTTGCCGTCCGGGCAAAGCGGCAATCTTGGCAAGCACCGTATCGAGCGAACTGCCAGCGGCTTCGAAGCCGGTCAGAAGAAGTCCGGAAATACGGTGCGGTGGGCTACTCTCGAGAGCCAGATTGACGGTACCAATGGACTTCTCGAAGCGGATCTTGAGGGTCGCGGAATTGGTGCCTTGCGGACTGATCGAAACGACTGCGAGGGCCGCTCCCTGTTGTGCCCTAACTTGCCGGGTGAGTTCGCGAAACCGGGCAGGGGGCACGGCATTGCGGAAATTCTCGTCGAAAACTGTTGCTTCTATTTCTTCGCCCTGCAGCAGGCGCATCACATCATCGGTGCGCTCCGAAAGCTGTGCAGATATCAAGGTTGGCGACTGGGCCCTGGCAGGAATGGCGGCGGCAAGAAGCGAACAGCCCAGCAGGCCAAGCATGATGGCAGGTAGGAGGCGCACGATATTCTCCCGTAACTGGCTATGAATCAGGCCCCAGTCCTTAAGCGTCGATCACATCCTCATCAAGGCTGGCAGCGTTTTGCTGGATGAAGTTGAATCGGTGTTCCGGATTTTTGCCCATCAGCCGGTCAACCAGATCCTTGACGCCGGCGCGCTGTTCATATTCCTGTGGCAGCGTCACCTTGAACAAGGACCGCGTCTCCGGGTCCATAGTCGTTTCCTTGAGCTGGTTCGGATTCATCTCGCCGAGACCCTTGAAGCGGCTGACCTCGACCTTCTTGCCCTTGAACGGGCCATTCTCGATCGCGTTACGGGCGCGTTCGTCCTGTGCGTAATGGCTCTTGCCGCCGGCGCTGATCCGGTACAGCGGCGGGCGGGCAAGGAACAGGTGGCCCTGCCGGACCAGTTCCGGCATTTCCTGGAAGAAGAATGTCATCAGCAGGGTGGCGATATGGGCGCCGTCGACATCGGCATCGGTCATGATGATCACCCGTTCGTAGCGCAGATTGTCCGGGTCGCAGTCCTTGCGGGTACCGCAGCCGAGCGCGAGGATCAGGTCGGCGATTTCGCTGTTGGCGAATATCTTGGCGCTGTTGGCAGAGGCGACGTTGAGGATCTTGCCGCGGATCGGCAGGATCGCCTGCGTCTTGCGGTTGCGGGCCTGCTTGGCCGAGCCGCCGGCGCTGTCGCCCTCGACGATGAAGATTTCGGTGCCGGCCGGATCGTTGCCGGAGCAATCGGTCAGCTTGCCCGGCAGGCGGACCTTGCGACCCGAGGTCGCGGTCTTGCGCTTGACCTCGCGTTCCGCCTTGCGCTTCAACCGCTCGTCCATCCGCTCCATGACAAAGCCCAGCAGCGCCTTGCCGCGGTCCATATTGTCGGTGAGAAAATGGTCGAAATGGTCGCGGATAGCATTCTCGACAAGTTTCGTTGCCTCTGGTGAGGTCAACCGGTCCTTGGTCTGGCTCTGGAACTGCGGATCGCGAATGAACACCGAGAGCAGCATTTCGCCGCCGGAGATGATGTCGTCGGCGGTCAGCTGCGACGCCTTCTTGACCTGGACCAGCTCGCCAAAGGCGCGCAGGCCGCGGACGAGGGCGTTGCGCAGGCCAGCCTCGTGGGTGCCGCCGTTGGGCGTCGGAATGGTGTTGCAATACCAGCTGTAGCTGCCGTCGGTCCAGATCGGCCAGGTGATCGCCCATTCGACCCGGCCCTGTTCATCGGGGAAATCCTGGCTGCCGGCGAAGAAGTCCGTAGTTACGCATTCGCGTCCGGAAAGCTGTTCACGCAGATGGTCGGACAGGCCGCCGGGGAATTGGAAGACGGCTTCCGCCGGGACATCGTCGCTGGCCTGGCTCTCGTCGCATTTCCAGCGGATCTCGACGCCGGCGTAGAGATAGGCCTTGGACCGCGCCAGCTTGAACAGCCGCGAGGGTTTGAACTTGTTGCCCTCGCCAAAAATCTCGATATCGGGGATGAAGGATATGCTGGTGCCGCGGCGGTTAGGGGTGGTGCCGACTTCCTCGAGCTTCGAGGTCGCGAGCCCCTGCGAGAATGTCTGCCGATAAAGGGTCTTGTTACGCGCAACCTCGACCACGGTGTCAGAAGACAGCGCGTTGACCACCGAAACGCCAACACCGTGCAGGCCGCCCGAAGTGGCATAGGCCTTGTCGGAGAATTTACCGCCCGAGTGGAGTGTCGTCATGATCACTTCAAGCGCCGACTTGCCCGGGAACTTGGGGTGTGGATCAACCGGAATCCCGCGGCCATTATCGCTCGCCGTCAGCCGGTTATCGGCATCCAGCGTAATCTCGATCCGGCTGGCATGGCCGGCAACGGCCTCGTCCATGCAGTTATCGATGACTTCGGCGGCAAGATGGTGGAGCGCCCGTTCGTCGACGCCGCCGATGTACATGCCGGGGCGCTTGCGGACAGGCTCGAGACCTTCCAGAACCTCGATTGCCGAGGCGTCATAGTCACCGGTTTTGGAATGGCTTGGCGGGTTGGAACCGAACAGATCATCAGACATGGACGATCCTATAAGAGGGCAGGAGTCACACTGGCAAGAGACTTATGCGGTCTCTGGCCAGTGCGTTGAATATTCTTGCAATTTGCAGGCTATTTAGCGGACTCGTGGACCACCGAACGGCAGGGGCGGTGGCGCGCGACGAGCACCGCGGGGCAGTTGTGCCTGGAACGCACGACCGCAATGTTCGACGCAATAGGGAAATCCGGGATTCACTTCCTCGCCGCAGAAATGGAAGTCCGGTTCGCCCGGATGATTGATCGGCCAGCGGCAGATCTTGTCATTGAGGTCGAGCAGGCTTGTCTTGTCGGCAATCTCGTCGCTCGGCTTGGCCGGAACCAGTCGGCGCGGCGGCGCTGGCGGAATCGGGGCCTGCTGGTCACCGGGACCCTGACGCAGGAAACCGCCGGGGCCGACAGATACAATTTTCGGGCCGTCATGCTTGGGCTGACGGGCCTGCTGTGCGGCATGGGTGCGAGCAGCCGGCGTTGGCGGCGGCATAGCGCGCCGTGCAACATGCTCTTCCTTTGGCTTCGAAGCGGTACCGCTTTTTACCGGTGGCTTTTTCGCCTTGGGGGCCGGTTTCGCACCTTTTTTGGTTTGAGGCTTGGCTTTTACGGGCGATGGACGCGACTTCAGGCCAAGGCGATGCGCCTTGCCGATCACGGCATTGCGGCTGACACCGCCCAGTTCTTCCGCGATCTGGCTCGCGGTCAGGCCTTTTTCCCACATATTCTTTAGCGAATCGATCCGCTCATCCGTCCAAGCCATGCAAAGTCCTAATCATTTCAGAGTTGTGGCGATATAGGGATTCCGGTGCGAATATACAACCACAATACTGGCACGATAATGGCAGGCGATTGGGCGATATGGGGTTGTGATTGACGCTGGGAGCCGATAGGCCGAACCACTATGCTCGACCAAACCAAAAAAGATCAGACAAGTGCCCTGCCGGCCGGTGCAACGCGCTTTGCCGAACCTGGCGTGCCAGTCATTCGTGGCGTTAACTGGGGCGGCTTTCTGGCGCTTTACTGGAAAGAGGTCAGGCGGTTTTTCAAGGTCCAGTTGCAGACCGTCTGGGCACCCTCGATCACCACCTTGCTGTTTCTGGTGATATTCACCGTAGCCATGGGTCGTGGCGACCGCAGCGTGATGGGCGCACCCTTTGCCGATTTTATCGCACCCGGCCTGATCTGCATGGGCATGCTGCAAAATGCCTTCGCCAACAGCAGCTTTTCGATGCTGGTCGGCAAGATCCAGGGAACCATTATCGACTATCTGACTCCGCCGCTGTCGGTTGGAGAATTGCTCGCGGCGCTGGTGACTGCTTCCATGACAAGAGCGGCGCTGGTCGGTTTCGCGGTCTGGCTGGCGATGTTCCTATGGCCCGGCGTCCACGTCGGGGTCGAGCATTGGTGGGCGGTACTGTGGTTCGGGATCATGGGTGCGGCGATGCTGTCCTTCCTCGGCGTGCTGACCTCGATCTGGGCGGAAAAGTTCGATCATGCTGCCGCGGTTACCAACTTCGTGGTCGCCCCGCTGGCATTGCTGTCCGGCACATTCTATTCGATCGACCGCCTTTCTCCGGCGTTTCAGGCTGTCAGCCACGCCAATCCGTTTTTCTATGCGATTTCAGGATTCCGCTATGGCTTTCTTGGCGTGGCGGATTCACCGGTCATGGTAGGCGCGATGGTCCTGCTGGCGATCAATATCGGCCTCACGCTGATCTGCTATTTTCTGCTGAAATCCGGCTGGAAAATCAAGTCCTGACCGCGCCGGCCTAATGCCGGTGAATGCGGTGTAGCTTATATTTGCCGCCTTCCGTCGCCTGAAACAGGCGCGCGACATCCGGGTGACCGATCGGTTCACCGCTGTCGTCGGTGAGCAGATTCTGCTGGCTGACATAGGCGACATAGCTGCCATCAGCATTTTCCGCGAATAGATGGTAGAAGGGCTGGTCTTTTGGCGGCTGCAAGTCCTTCGGGATCGCCTCATACCATTCTTCGCTGTTGGCGAAAACCGGGTCGATGTCATAAATCACGCCGCGAAAATCAAAGATCCGGTGGCGAACAACATCGCCAATGGCAAAGCGTGCGTCGAGAATATCGGGCGTGTTGGGCGGCAAGGGATTACCGGACTTGAACGGATCTGCTGAATTCATTGTGACAATTTAGGCTTTTCGGAAACAGATGCAAGAGCTGCATCGGCCTGCCAGCTGCATTTCGGCTCCTTCGAAGGCATTCCGGTGAAACTTGCCTGTTTGCTTTTCGGGATTGCGCTGACCGCAATCTTTGTCGCCGGCTCCTACTATCTGGCTCGGCCAGTGCTGTCGCCGCGGTATCGAGGAGCCTCGTCTGCGGGGCATGTCCCGGCGAACAGGTCAGTATTTTTCTCTGGCCCCGATGTCTTTTCGCTACCCTGCAATTTTGGAGGCACCGATCCGGGTGTTGCCGGAAGGGCATCCGGTCTGTGCAGTGGGCAAGGTGCTGCCCATCGCTTCACAAACATCACAGCCAATTTGCTATCCATTGCGCCAGAAACCCAAATCTCGAAAGTATATATCACCTTAATCATATTGAAACCGTCACCTGATAGCCTCCAGTCCTTAATTGGGATTTGTTGACATGCAGGCTATTAAATCGTCAGATCAGAATTTAGCGCCCAGATCGAAATTGCTGAACATTATAGCGCTTTGCGGCGCTGTCGTTGTGTTCGTTGGCTTGAGCAGTCTGCTCTTGCCACCGGCAATCGCAAGAATTTTTGGCTCAGAGGTCGTTCTGGACGATACACTCAGCGTAGCGCTTCTACTCAACATCGCTCTGATATTGCTGATCTGGCGCGGGTCTCAGGTTCTCTCCCAGCAGGCCAAGGTCGCCGACGATGCCCAACGGGAAATTGGCATGGTTGCAGTCAAGGATTACGCTACGGGTCTGCGGAATCGTCCGGGCATAGTCGAAATAATCGAACAGAAACTGGATGCCGGAGAACCGATATCCCTGATCAACATGGATTTGGATAACTTCAAAAAGATCAATGACCTGTATGGGCATCAAGCGGGCGATGAAATGCTGAAAGAAGTTGCCGAACGGCTGGTGGATGTAACGCCCGAACAGTCGGCGTGCGCGCGTCTAGGCGGCGACGAGTTTGCAGTTTTGCTTTTTGGTGCGGCTGCCAGCGCAGAAAACACGCTGGCGATCGCCGAGGAAATACAGAATGCCTTTGGCGAACCGGCTTCCGTGGGCGGAAGCATTACCAAGATCAGCGCGTCCATGGGTATATACGCAAATGTCAAGCCGGGCTCCAGCATCGAGGATGTGTTCCGGCGGAGCGATATTGCCATGTACGAGGCCAAAAAGGCCGGAGGCGAGCGTATATCCTGCTTTGAACAGACAATGGAAGCCGAAGTGCAGAAGCGCTACAAAATGGAATCCGATATGCGAGATGGCATTCCAAAGGGAGAGTTCGTTCCCTTCTATCAACCGCAATATGGTATTCGCGGCTCCAATCTTGTGGGGTTCGAAGTGTTGGCGCGATGGAATCATCCCGGCGGTGAACTTATCGAGCCTACGGAGTTCATCCCGCTTGCCGAGACGACAGGGCTGATTTCGCAGCTTTCCTTTTCGGTCATGCGCCAGGCCTTCGTCGACGCAAAAGATTGGGACCATTCGCTTATATTGGCAGTCAACATCTCCCCGGTGCAGCTGAGTGATCCAAATCTGGACAAGCAGATTATGAAGATCTTGGTTGAAACCGGCTTTCCGGCGCAACGACTGGAACTGGAGATAACCGAAAGCAGTCTGCTGGAAGATACGGCGCTGGTCCTCAGCACGATCACCAGCCTGAAGGCATTGGGTATCAGGATTTCCCTGGACGATTTCGGCACGGGCTATTCCTCCATGACCCAGTTGAAGGCATTCCCGTTCGACCGAATCAAAATTGACCGGAGCTTTGTTTTCTCCATGCTCGACAACGACGAAAGCGCAGCAATCGTCAAATCGATTGCTTCCCTGGCCACGGCGCTTAACGTTCCGATTACGGCAGAAGGGATCGAGTCGGACGAAATGAGGGGATATCTGGACGAGATCGGTTCAATGGACGGGCAGGGCTGGCTTTATGGCCGTGCAACATCCAAGGAAGAATTGATAAAATTGCTCCCGCAAATCGCCTTGGTAGCTGGCGGCTATGATCTCGATGACTTGAAAGTCGTGGGAGGATCTGAACCTGCCGATGAAAAACGGGAAAGCACCGACAAGATTGCAAAAAGGGCCTCGCGATAACTTGAAATCGCACTTGCGCCGGAAGACCAGCCTAGTGTCGTTTTTTCCAGAGTGCCGGATTTTTCAGTTGCATCTGGACCATGGTCCATTGTCCGCCATCCCGTAAGGATAAGTTCGCTTTTTTACTCGACAGTCTTCAGCACTGACGGCGACAATCGGTCCGTCCTGCATGAGCGGCTTGGCTATCAAGTCCACTTTGTCTGTGGAGGTGCGTTAGGGATTCGAACCCTAGATACCATTACTGGCATACCGCATTTCGAGTGCGGCGCTTTCGACCACTCAGCCAACGCACCTCATAGACGGGGCAGCATGTAGCGATCATCGCGCGACCCCGCAACCCATATCGGGGCCTGTGAATAATTGAGTGGCGAATGAGCAGGCTGGTGGCGGAAATATCGCCCCGTTGGCGGAAGTTTCAGGTGAAAAGTGGGAAAAGCAGAAGGCTGAAAAAAAGGTCCCTATTCTTGGATGAAAAAGCCCGTCGTTGTCGTTGTCCTGTCAGCAACACAAAAAGGAGACGTAAAAATGCCCAAATTTCCGATGATTCTGGCTATGGCTCTCGCGAGCGCCGCGACGGCTCCAGCCATAGCCCATGATGGTGCCGAAAGCCGCGCGGTGGTACGAAGCGAACCGATCGCCGGCGTCTACAACAAATTCTGGTACAATTATCTTGCCGATGTTCTCGAGGCCGACAAGGAACTCAAGAGCGACTTGCGCCGCGCCACGGACAAAGAGGATTCGCGCGATGCCTGGGAAGAATATGAACATGAACTGGTCGACGCCGACAAGGACTATGTCGAGGAAATGCGCGATCGCAACTATGTGGTTGGCCGGGTAACCATCGGCAACTAGGCAAACATCAATGAAACGAAAAAGGCGGGATTCGATCCCGCCTTTTTTGTGACTGAAATAGGGCTCCGCATCTCGACCGAGACAGGCCAGCGGGGTTATCTCCAGCCTGTTTCGAGAGACTTGCGCTCGGCATCGGCATCCATCGGCGCATCCTCCATCAACTCGGCTGCCGCCGCATTGATCGCGCTGCTGGAGGCCTGGCGATAGTCGTTCTGCCCGCCACCGGGCAGGGTATTGACCATCTTCCACTGCTGCCCTTCACGGCACCCGATGCCGGAGACAGCCTCGCCGGTGAAGCTGCGGCAGATCACCCCGCTTTTGGCGCGGAAGGTCAAGCCGATGCGAAAGGCACTGTCATCCGCCTGTGCCGAAGCGAGTTGCTTGTCCAGGGTCCGCTCCAGGGTACCACTGGCAACAAGCGCGCTGCCTTGCTGCACAAAGAGAGAGTTCGAGCCACCGTCCAGCCCATATTGGCCGACAACGATACCCAGAGCCAAAGTTGCTGCCATCGCGCCCCACTGGGCGACGCCAAAGCCGCGACCCCGTTGTTCTTTCGCCATCACCCTCTGCGCCTGTCGAGAAGCAAAGCTGGTGTCCACATCAGGTCGCGCGGGGGCGGTCAGCAATGCCGCCAGTCGATCCGGAATTTCTTCGCTCATGACCGGCGCGTAATGGGCTGCCAATTTGTCTCGTAGCGCGCGTTCCCGTGCGATCTGCCCGGCCAGCGCGGTATCGGTCACCATCGCTTTCTCTATGCGCTTCCGGGTCACAGCGTCGCATTCGCCATCGACATAGGCCATGACGGTCTGTTCATCGAATGTCATGCGGCTTCTCCCAGTTCCCGTTGGAGGGCTTCGCGGCCGCGCACCAGGCGCGACGTCAGGGTTCCGATCGGAATATCCAGCAATGCGGCTGCTTCCTTGTAAGCAAAGCCTTCAACCAGAACGAGGGAGACCGCTTCGCGCTGCTCGATTGGCAACCGGTCCATGGCCTGGTCGACATCGTGGAGTTCCATCCGGCTTTCCATGCGTTGATGATCGTCACCCGCGACATTGGCCATCGCATCATCATCATTGGCGATCTGTTCGCGGCGACCGGCGGCGCGCACCGTGTCGATCCAAATATTGCGGGTAATTCTATACATCCAGCTATCCAGTCTTGTTCCTGCCTGCCACTGGTCGCGCTTGTTCAGGGCACGCTCAAGAGCCATCTGGCACAGGTCGTCTGCATCATTGATATCGCGCGTCAGGCTGCGGGCAAAGCGCCGCAATCGCGGGAGTAACTCCAGCAAATCCTGTTCAAAGGCCATTCAGTGCGGATATCCTTTATTGTTTGTCTATGGATGAAACGACGCTCATGGGTCGTTTAATCCATGAATGCAAAAAAAAGCAATTCCCTCGGGATTGCCAATCCGGAACTGGCAGAGAAGAAGGCAGACATGAAAACCAAAACCAAATGGGCCGCCGCATTGCTCTATCTGTTGGTGCCTGTCGCGGTCTGGCCGCAGTTGAGTTTGCCGAATGTCGGTCCGGTGCTTCCGCTTCCCCGCGATGCGCGACCGGACTTGGCTGAACCCCTGATAGATCCAGTCAGCGGCATGCTGGATATCCAGAAATTGGAGCGATTGAGCCCATCTGAACTTGGAACTGCGCTGAAGCGGCTCCGGATCGATCGACTGAAACAGTTTGTGCGCCGGAACCGCGACTATGTGGAGCGGGATCGGAGCGGAGAGGCCGCCGTTCGCGGTGTGCTGATTGCGACCGGCATATCAGAAGCATCGCTGGAACGAGCACAATTGGAAGGGTTCCGGATATTGGAACGCAGCGAGATCGAGGGGCTCGATCTCAGCTATGTGAAGTTTGGCACGCGTCCGGACAAGTCGCTCAAGTCGGAGCAGAAACGGTTGCAAAAGCTGGCCGATGAAGCAGAAATTAGCGCCGACAACATCTATTTCACCAGTGGTTCAGGCCCGCAGGCGACCAATGCTGCATTACTGGCAAACAGTAATGTCGCGCCGGGTGCCATGGGCTTGATCGATGGCGGTGTCGCCCGGCACAGTGCGATCAATGTCCCGGTCGAGCAGCGCGGATTTGCAAAGGGTGCGCCGAAGGCGAGCAGCCACGGCACCGCGATTGCCTCGCTGATCTCCGCCAGTCTCGGTTCCGGAGCGCGCGGTCTGCTGGCAGCAGATATATATGGCAGCGATCCGGCTGGCGGCAATGCCACCGCCATCGCCCGGGCATTGGGCTGGATGGCCCAGCGCAACGTACCGGTGGTCGCCATCAGTCTGGTCGGCCCCGACAACGGGTTGCTGGCACGGGCCATCAAAGCGGCACAGCAGAAAGGCATATTGATCGTTGCCGCGGTGGGAAATGACGGGCCTGCCGCGCCGCCACGCTATCCGGCCGCCTATAAAGGCGTACTCGGAGTGACCGGCGTCGATCAGCATGAACGTGCGCTGCCGGAAGCGGGGACGGCAACACCCGTCGATTTTGCCGCTCCTGGTGCAGACATCAAGGGCGCTTCACCAAACGGACGGCTAGTCGCGCTGCGCGGAACGTCCTTTGCCGCTCCGCTTGTCGCCGTGCGTCTGTTGTCCCATTATCCGGCTGCAAATATCAGCCGGATCGAACCGGCTGTTAACGGATTGATCCGAGAGGCCAAAGATCTGGGCAAAAAGGGTGCCGACAAATTTTATGGCAACGGCTTGGTCTGCGGCAAGTGCGGGTTGCGCTGATTTTTCAAAAAAAATTGACGACTCACGGATTAAAAGACGAAGCCGTCACGTTCTCCTTCCAGACGACGAAAATATCATCGTCATGCAAGGAGAAAGATCATGAAAAACCTTATCGCAAGCACGTTCACCATCGCATTGCTCACGGCAGCGCCGGCATCGGCACAATTGCTCGGCGGAAGCGGCGGATTGGGCGGTTCACTTGGCGGCGCGCTGGGATCCGACACGATTGGCCGCACGACCGGTACGATTACCGGACGTGGCGGTGTGGCCGGTTCCACCCGGATCGACCGGACCATAGACACCCGGTCTGGCAGGGTTGATGCCGACGCGGAGAGCCGCTCCAATGCCAATGGTTCGCTGATCGGCGCTGCCGACTTGCCCAGCAATACGGTCGCTGGCTCGGCAAACGGTTCCGCTTCAAGCTCTGCCAATGGCGGCGCCAGTGCCAATCTTGTCGGAACCGATGCGGTTCGTGCCACATCCGGCCAGATCGTCGGAACGGCACGCAATGTGACGGGACAGGCAAGGTCGGCTGCAACTGGCACCGCTTCCAATGTCACGAGTAGCGCGCTGAATGCAGGGTCCTTCGCCGGACAGGCCGCAGGTAGCGGCAGCGCCATGGCCATGGGCAATCTTGGTCAGCTGGCTGCATCGGGAAGCACAGCAGCCAATGCGGGCGGTATGTTCGCGGTTATGCCCGGCATGCCGATTGAAGATCCCAGAGGTCGTGTTGTCGGCTATGTTCAATCGGTTAAACAGTCAGGTGCCGGCGTCGTGCAATCGGTGATTGTCGAATCTGGCAACCGCACGGCAGAACTGCCCGCAGCGAATTTTGCGGGATCAGGCGATGTTCTGGTCACGGGTATGAGCAAGGGTGAAATCAAAAAGGCTTCACGGACGCAAGGTGAGCCACCGCAAAATGAATCCAACCAATAGCAAACTTGTGGGAATGGTGCCGGTGACATAATTGTACCCCCCGATCGCTGCATCATTTTCAGCGCGAGGCGCGTCGGAAAATTTTCCGGCGCGTCTTTTTTGTTTGCCTATCACCCATGCACCCAGAGCCGTTGATGGCATAAATACACCTGCTGTCCGGCTTGGAGATCGAGAGTGCGCGGTATGGGTTCCATGCGTCCGGTTGATGCTTGGGGCCGTATTCTCCAACCAAAAATCTTCATTCTTCTCCTGGAATCGAACCATAAAGGGACTTTCGCTGCCAATCGCGCCGTGAAACCACCTTTTCGCGAATAATCGCTGGGAAATGCCGCGTTTTTTTGGCACGATAGTTGTCGGGCAAAGGACATCTGCATGACCAAGAAAAAAATAGCCGAATATCAATCCCACCTGCAAGACGTGCTGGACGCCCCGGAAGGGCCGCAGATCGGAGCCCTTTTCGATTTCGATGGCACGATCATTGCCGGCTATTCCGCAACTTCAATGTTGTGGGAGAAAATCAAACGGCGGGAAATGACCGCCGAAGAAGTCGTCGAAACGCTCAACGTAATGGCGCAATACAGCACCGGCAACATGGGTTTTTCGGGTCTGATGACCGGCGCTGCCAAATTCATGAAGGGCGTCACCGAGGACAGCTATTTTGAATTTGGCGAAGAATTGTACGCAAAATATATCGCGCGCAAAGTCTATCCCGAAGCGCGGGCCTTGATCGAGGCCCATCGTGCCAAGGGTCATACGATCGCAATCGTGTCTTCCGCCACTATCTACCAGATCGAACCGACCGCCCGCGATCTCGATATCGAGCATGTGCTCTGCTCGCAATATGAAGTCGAAAACGGTGAATTTACAGGCAATATCATTCGGCCGCTATGCTTTGGTGAAGGCAAGGTCATTGCCGCCGAGAATCTCGCTGCCGATTATGGTCTGGATCTGGATAAAAGCTATTTCTATTCGGATAGTTATGACGATATCGAATTGCTGGAACGGGTCGGCAAACCGAGGCCGCTGAACCCGAACACGAAGCTGCGCGAGGCAGCGCGCGAACATGGCTGGCCGCTGGAAAAATATGAAAGCCGCGGACAGGGCAAACCGGTCGATTATATCCGGACGATTTACGCCACCGGATCGCTGATCGGGTCGGCAATCGCGTCACTGCCGATCTGGGCGCTGACCGGTTCGCAGCGCGAGGCGATGAATTTTTCAACCGGACTGTTCGGCGATATCGCGACCGCGCTGACCGGTTGCGAACTGGAAGTGACCGGCGAAGAAAACCTGTGGACATCGCGACCTTGTATTTTTGTCTTCAACCATCAGAGCAAGGCCGATGTGATGATCCTGGCCAAGCTGATCCGTCGGGATATGGGCGGGGTGGCCAAGAAAGAAGTTCGGGATACGCCGGTGATCGGCAAGTTGATGGAACTGGCTGGTACAGTTTTCGTTGACCGGGCCAACGCCGGGAGCGCGATCAAGGCGATGGCACCGCTGATCGATGCGGTAAAGGTTGACGGAAAATCCATTGTCATTGCACCCGAGGGTACGCGCACCCTGTCGCCGAAGCTGGGGCCTTTCAAGAAAGGGGCCTTTCACATGGCGATCCAGGCGGGCGTCCCGATGGTTCCTATTGTTATTCACAACGCCGGGGACGTCGCTCCGAAAAATGAATTTCTGATGCGTCCTGCCAAAGTCAGGATTGACGTTTTGCCGGCGGTGGATACCAGCAAATGGTCGGTCCGGACCTTGAACGAGCATGTGGCCGAGGTGCGCGGAATGTTCCTCGAAGCCCTGGGGCAAGCGGAAGAAGAGGATGCGCTGGAAGCGCTGGTTAGCGAAGAGTCGACACCTGCAAAAAAGCCGGCCGTCGCAAAGCAGGCGAAAAAGCCTGAACCAAAGGCGAAAAAACCGGCAGCAAAGAAGAGGGTGGCGCGGAAGAAGCCGGTCGTGCGAAAGGCAAGCGCCAAAAAGACAGTGACAAAAAAAGCCGTTGCAAAGCGGCCCGCAAATCGATCTACCCCGACTAGGAAAGTCAAAACCGCCGAGGCATCAACGATTGAAGCGGTGAAATAGGCGGAAACCAAGGGGCGGGGATGGACGAAGCAGCACAAATAGCAAATTCCGGAGCGCTGCTGGCGCCGGGCCCGAAGCTATTTGTGATTGATGCGCGCAATGGTGTCGAGCGGCGCTATCTTCTTGATTGGCTTCACACATCCATGGCGGAAGGCGGCCCTGGCGGGAAACTGAACTGGGTCAGCCTGCCGATATCCGACGAACGGGCGAAATTACGGCTCGACCGTCTGGCCGAAAAGCTGAAAGAAAATCCCGAAACGCTGGTGGTGCCTGTTCGTATCGCCTGGCGGATCCCCAATTTCGAAAAAAGCCGTGCGGTCAAGATGCGGCATGTCATTTTTGGCGATCCACGAAATCCGGGCAGTTTTCGCGCCCGGTCCATTCTCTTGCGCAACAAACGGCGCGCCCATTGCCTGACTGGCCAACCCGCTACGATTGGCGAACTTGAGCAAAGCTTCGCGGAGCTCAGCAAGGATTACGCCCAGACGGACAATACGGAATTTGCCGCCTTTGTCGTCCGGCAGGCTGGACTGGTGCTGGATATTGCCGAGCGCGGATTGAGGGGACGCCGTTATAAAGTGCCCAGGCATGTTGCTGACGGCCTGCGAAGCGATGCTCGTTTTCGTTCCGCGATGACCAAGCTTTCCAGCGAAACGGGCAAGAGCGAGGTTGCTCTCTACGAACAAGCCGCAAAATATATGAAGGAACTGATCGCCAGGCCCAGTCCGCTGTTTATCGACATGAAGGCAAAGCTCGACCGGTTCATGTTGTCGCAGGGCTATGAAGACGAAGTGGTGTTTGATCGCAAGGAACTGACTCGATTGCGCAAGACCATGCGGGAACATCCGACGCTGCTTTTGTTCACGCACAAAACCTATATCGATGGTGTGACCGCAACCGATCTGGCCTATCAGAACGACTTGCCGCTGATTCACCTATTTGGCGGGATCAATCTGGATTTTTTCGGTCTGGGTTTCATGCTGCGTCGTGCGGGCACGATTTTCATTCGGCGGAGCTTCGAGAATAACCCCGTCTACAAGCTGGTTTTGCGCTATTATGTCAGCTATCTGCTCGAGAAACGCTTTCCCATGACATGGGCGTTCGAAGGCACACGCTCGCGGCTCGGCAAGCTGATGCCGCCTCGCTATGGTCTGCTCAAATATGTCATGGACAGCGCGCACAGCAACGATATCGAAAATGTGCATATCATTCCCGTTGTCACCAGTTTCGATCTGATCCGGGATGTCGAGGAATATGCCAGCGAACAGACTGGCCGGATCAAGAAGCCCGAGTCTCTGAGCTGGTTTATCGGCTATCTGCGCAGCCTGCGGGAACCGATGGGCAAGGTCTATGTGGATTTCGGCGAACCGGTGGTCGTCAAAAAGGCGCCCGACCCGAACGACCGGCTGGCCCTGTCCAAAATGGCGTTCGAGGTCGCGGTGCAAGCCAATCGGGCAACTCCGCTCACTCTGACTTCGCTGATGTGCCTTTGTTTGCTTGGCACGGCACCAAGGGCCATGACCGAAGATGAGCTGCGCGCGGTCATCAATTTCCTGGTCGGCTGGGCCCGGGAGCGCAATATCCGGATGAGCGACGATCTGACGGATGAAAATCTGGATGGCGTTCAGAGCGTCATCGAGACTTTGGTCAACAACGGGCTGCTCGTACGCTACGACAAGGGTTCAACACTGGTCTATGCGATCGAGCCGGACCAGCATCCGATCGCGAGCTACTATCGAAACACTATCATCCACCATTTTCTCGACAAGGCGATTATTGAATTGTCGATACTGAAAGCACGGGAGGTCACCGACCGAAAGGCTGCGGAAGTGTTCTGGGAAGAGACCGACCGTCTGCGCGACCTGTTCAAGTTCGAGTTTTTCTATCCCGAAAAACAACAATATCGCGAGAATTTGAAAGCGGAACTGCAGCGGGCAGATCCGGATTGGAAGGCGAAGCTGGACGAGGGTGGTGTCAAGCTGACAAGCCTCACCAACCGCTTTCAACCGCTGATTGGCCATGCCGTGTTCCTGCCTTTCGTTGAAGCTTATACCGTTGTTCTGGATATTCTGTCGCGGCTGGAACCCGGCCACGCGATCGACAAGAAAAGCTGTGTGGAAACGGCGCTGAAAGAGGGCAGGCAGTCCTATCTCCTTCGCCGGATCACCAGCGAGGCCTCGATCGGAAAAATCCTGTTTGAAAACGGATTCAGAATGGCAGCCGGTCTGGAGCTGACCGGAGAAACCACGCCGGAAACGATCGCAGAACGGAAAGCATTATTACTGAAATTCAAAGCCCTGTCGCGGCGGATGGAAAAATCCCGGCTCGAACTGCTTGCGCTGGCCGACAGGATATTCGAATGATCATGCTGTCGAAAGGACAATATGAATGACCGAGCAGACCAATATTAGCCAGTTAAGCGCGCAAGATGCCCAGTTTCTATACATCCAGTCTGCAACTAATCTTACGCATGTGATGGCTGTCTATATCTATGATCCATCGACAGCTCCGGGCGGCAAAGTAAGATTCAAGGACATTATAGAGCATATGCGGAAGCGTCTGGACGTTTCCCCGATGTTCAAACGGAAGCTCTATCGCCTGCCGCTGGACATCGATCACCCCTATTGGGTCGATGACGAGCATTTCGATCTGGAAGCGCATATATCCCACAGCCGCCTGCCCGAGCCCGGGGACTGGCGACAATTTTGTATCCACGTCGCTCGCCATCACAGCAAGCCGCTGGATATGACCCGACCGCTATGGGACATGTATGTGGTTGAGGGGCTCGACAATATTCCCGGCTACGCCAAGGGCAGCTACGCCATTTTGACGCGGATTCACCATTCCACCATCGATGGCGTGTCCGGCGCCCATTTCTTCGCCGCGATCTCGGACAAGGATGTGCAAGGCACGCCTGCAATACCCTTGCCGGCAGGCCAGTCGGCGAACAATAAGCTGCCAACAGTCTCCGAGATATTGAGCCGTGCGGTCAACAGTACGGTCACCTCGCCGGTGAAACTGACCCAGGCGCTGCTGAAATTCACGCCTGCGCTTCTCTCAACGGCGCAAAAAAGCCTGAAAGGCGGCGACGAAGAAACCGACACCGGTGTTCCGCAAACCCGATTCAATGGTCCCGTTACGCCCAATAAAATGTTCGATGCAGTGACTTTTGACCTCGAAGAGCTCAAGAAAATGCGGCTCAAAGTGAGCGATGCAACGATCAATGATGTCGTGCTGGCGATCTGCAGCGGCGCGTTACGCCACTATCTGAACAAACATAAGGAATTGCCCAAGGAATCCCTGGTCGCAGTGGCTCCGGTCAACGCACGCAGCCGCTCCGGTGATGAAGCCAATCCTGGCAACAATATCTCTGCGATGACGATAAAAATCTGGTCGAATATTGCGGATCCCGTGAAACGTCTGGAAGCGATCAAGGATACGACCCGCGAAACCAAGGCGGCCAAGTCGGGCCTCAGTGCGCGGATCATGACCGATCTGACCAAACATATCCCCGGTGTCACCATGGCTGGCGTGGCGCGCATTCTCACCGACGAGCGCTTTGCGCCGAAAATGAGCAATCTGATGGTCTCGAACGTTCCGGGTCCACAAATCCAGCTCTACATGAACGGTGCAAAGCTTACCCATCAATATGGCCTGGCCCCCCTGGCGCATGGGATGGGGCTGTTTATTGCCACGCCCAGCTATAACGGAACAATTTCCTTCAGCATCATCTCTGATCGCAAAATGATGCCCGATATTGAGTTTTTCCGAGAATGTCTGCAAAGAGCGTTTGACGAACTAAAGAATGCCAAGCCGAGTGCTGACGCAGGCCGAACCAAAAAGGCGGCAACAGTTTCGAAAAAGCCGGTTACGCCCCAGGACGGTTCGGTGATGTATAGACGGGTGACGAAGAAACCGAGGGCGACCGGATTAAAGGCAATCGGCGAAAACAAGCCGAAAGTGAAATGAGGAGCGGATAGATGGCGCCACGACCGATTTCCGGTCGGCGGATGCGACCTTTTGTATTTTTGCTGAAAGAGTGAACCCAATATGATTCTCAACACGACTTTGAAGATGGAAAAGGCGATGGCTCAGGCCAAGAGCTATTCCGAATGGTCGAAAGCCGCGAAAGCGCACGACAAATCTACCGGAGTCGATATATGGAAGGCATCGGACGAGAGTAAGCATTTCGACCATATGTCGATCCGTCGCCGTTTGAAACGTCTCTCCAAACTTTGGAAATCCCAGGACAATGCGGGACTTTTATACGCCTTGAATGAAGGCATCCACGGCAACATGGATGGAATGGGTCACGCGCGGCTTTATCAGAAGGCCATGTTCGGAACGAAACAGCTGATCCAGGACTATGTCGATGCGATCACAAATTCACTGGAATATCTTGCCAGCGCCAAGGTCACGGATATCCCGTTCGAAGAAAAACTCGATTTCTTCCGCCGGGCGCAGCATTGCTACGGGCGATCCGCATTTTTGATGAGCGGATCCGGAGCCTATCTCTATTTTCATGTAGGGGTTGCAAAAGCCCTTTGGGAGCAAGGGTTGCTGCCTCACATCATGTCCGGTTCCAGCGGCGGCTCGGTCGTCGGAGCCTTGATCAGCACCCATGCGGATGACGAGATGCCGCCGTTTTTCCAGCCTGAAAATCTGGTAATCGGTGCCGATCACGAAGATGATGGTCAGGGCGGCCTGCTCGGCGGTCCGAGGCGAATGCGGGCAGATGAAATTCGCCAGCGCCTGACTGATCTGCTCCCCGATCTGACGTTTCAGGAAGCATATGAATTGACGGGTCGCCACCTCAATGTTTCTATTGCGCCGGCGGAAAAGCACCAGACGTCACGCCTGTTGAACGCCATAGCCTCTCCTAACGTTTATATCCGCGAAGCGGTGCTGGCTTCCTGTGCCGTGCCCGGTATTTATCCGCCAGTGACTTTGGCGGCAAAGGATCATCGCGGCGAGCGGGTACCATATTTGCCAAACCGCAAGTGGGTCGACGGGTCGGTGACGCATGACTTGCCGGTGAAAAGGCTGGCGCGGCTATACGGGGTCAATCACCATATCGTGAGTCAGGCCAATCCTCTGATAACGCCATTTGCTACAGATTTCAGCCAGACTCGCAATCCGCTTTCTTCGATCCGCAACGCAACAACGGCCACCATGAAAGCCTGGCTCAATGCCAATGTGGAAATCATGCAGAAACCACTGTCCTATTTTCCGCGTCTGAACAGCATGGCCAATATGGCGCTGTCGGTGATCAATCAGGATTACACCGGGGATATCAATATCATTCGCCCGACCATGTTCTGGGGTCCAACCAAGATTCTGAGCAACCTGCCGGTTGAGGATATTGCCGAACTTATCCAGCTTGGCGAGCGGACCACCTGGCCAAAAATTGAGATGGTGCGTACGCAGACAAAGATTAGCCAGACTCTTGATCGCATCCTGTTCGAATATGAAAATGAACTGGCGCACGATCATGAGATGGTGATGAAAAGGAAGATCGCTTGAAACAGCAACACGGGTCGTTGACGCTGCCGGCCGGATCCAAGGCGGCGGGCGCGAAATTGCATTTGCAGCAATGGCTCCCTGACGATGCTCCCAAAGCAGCAATCCTGCTTGTTCACGGCTATGCCGAACATGCCGGTCGCTATCAGTATTTTGCCGAACATTGTGTAGGCAGGGGATATGCGGTGTTTGCCATTGACCATTGGGGGCATGGCCAATCCGAAGGCGCGCCGGGATATGTGCCGGATTTTTCAGTTTTTCACGATGGTGTCGACCAGTTGCTTGTTTACGCCCGGCAGATTTTTCCGGAACTGCCAGTCATGTTGGTCGGCCACAGTATGGGTGGTCTGATCAGTGCCACCTATCTGCTCGCCAATCAGTCCAATTTTTCGGCCTGTGTCCTGTCCGGTCCGGCGATAAAGGCAGCGGAAGAACCTTCAGCATTTTTAAAGGCCGTTAGCGGATTTCTGTCCCGTTTTTTTCCGAAATTGGGTGTGCTCGAACTCGACTCTAACGGTGTTAGTCGTGATCCGCAGGTCGTGGCCGATTATCTGGCTGACCCGCTGGTGTACAACGGCAAGATGGGCGCAAGGCTGGCGGCGGAAATGCTGAACACGATGACATACATTCAGCGGCATGCCGGAAAGATTTCGCTGCCGATGCTGCTGCTCCATGGTGAAAAGGACAGCCTCGCGGCTGCCGAAGGTTCGAAATTTCTGGACGGCCAGATATCCTCTCCCGACAAGTCGCTGATAATTTATCCAGAACTGTTTCACGAGATATTCAACGAACCGGAAAAGGACACAGTTCTGTCCGACATGACCGATTGGCTGGACCGGCAATTGTTGGCGAAAGGAGCGTAGGGTGCAAGCAGTTCAAATAATCCTGACCATATTGGGTCTTCTGGTGTTGTCGCTGATTGCGGTCTATGCTTTTTCCCCGCGCAGCCTGTTTGGCTTTATGCGCGACGCATTGCGCAGAAAAGGCAAGCTGGCGAAAAAAACAATCAGGGTCGGTGATCTGACGTGGCCATATCTGGAAGGCGGTCCTGCAGATGGCGAGCCTTTGGTGCTGCTGCACGGCTTTGGCGGCGACAAGGATAATTGGGCGATGTACGCGCCGGAAATGGTAGGAAAATATCGCTTGATAGCCCCTGACTTGCCTGGTTTCGGAGACAATATCCGCGAGATAGGCCGTGATTATGATATGGCAACGCAGGCAGCGCGCGTCCGCGACTTTCTGGATGCGATGGGTATTGATAAATGTCATATTGGCGGCAACAGCATGGGCGGTTTCGTCGCGTTGCGGTTTGCGCTGGATTATCCCGAACGCTTAATCTCGATGACCTTGTTCAACAATGCCGGTGTCATTGGCGAGAATGAAAGCGAGCTTCAGAAAGAGGCTCTGGCGGGAAAAAATCCGCTTGAAATTCACAGTGCCGATGACGTGAAGCGGATGCTGGCGTTCGTCGCACATAAACCGATGAAGGTCCCCGGGCAATTCCGGAAGATTTTCTACGAGGATTTCGCCGCGCACCGCGAATTACTCGACAAGATTTTCTGGAATTTGGTTGAAGATGGTACGGTCAAACCGTTGAATGCTCACCTGAACCAAGTGAAGGCGCCAACGCTCATCATCTGGGGCCGCCATGACCAGCTGATCGATGTCAGCTGCGTCAAGGTGTTGCAGGACGGCATTCCGAATGCTGAATCAGTGATTTTCGAGGACGTCGGCCATGTGCCGATGATCGAAAAGCCAAAGGAAACTGCTGCCAGACATCTAGAGTTCCTTGCAAAACACTGAAATCCCCTTCAGTTTGAACATGATGCACTCCCGGTAGCGGAGTTGGCTATGGAGGGTGTTTATGGAATTGAAAGTTGGATTGCTCGGGGGCGGATCATGGGGCACGACCGTAGCCTCTCTGGTTTCGCGCAATGCCCCGATAAAGCTCTGGGCGCGAGACAGGGAAACTGTCAGCGATATCAACGAGAATCATTGTAACAGCAAATACTTGCCCGGCATTAAACTGCCCCCGGCTCTGACGGCAACATCCGAAATCGGCGAAGCGGTATCAGATGCTGACGTATTGGTGATGGGCATCCCGTCCAATAATTTCCGCAGCGTCCTGCAGGAAGCCAAACAACATCTGCGGCCTTGGGTGCCGATAATCAGCCTGACCAAGGGGCTGGAACTGGCAACCAGCAAGCGGATGACGGAGGTGATCGAAGAAGTGCTGCCCGGTCATCCTGTCGGTGTCTTGACCGGTCCCAATCTGGCGCGCGAAATCATGGCGGGCCAGGCTGCTGCAAGCGTCATCTCGATGGAAGACGAGATAATCGTGAAACAGTTGCAGCAACTTTTCCACTCCGGCCTGTTCCGGGTTTATACCAATACCGATCTGCTGGGTTGCGAACTGGGCGGGGTACTCAAAAATATCATTGCCATCGCTGTGGGTATGGGGGACGGTCTTGGTGCGGGCGACAACACCCGGTCGGCATTGATTACCAGAGGGCTTGCTGAAATCACGCGTCTGGGCGTTGCCATGGGAGGCAAGCCGGAAACATTCGCGGGCCTGACCGGCATGGGCGACATGATTGCCACCTGTACCAGCCCGCTGAGCCGCAATCGTCATGTGGGTGTCGAACTGGGCAAGGGGCGCCATATCGACGAGATCATCGAAGAAATGCATATGGTGGCAGAGGGCGTTAAGAGCGCCCCGACCGTCATCGCTCTGGCGAAAAAATACGGCGTCGACATGCCGATCGCCGAGGATGTTTTCGAGGTCACCAAGGGCAAACGATCTGCTGTCAGGGCGTTCCGTGGATTGGTCAATCAATCGGCCGGCGCTGAATCCGACGCCGGATAAATCCCTCCTTTTTTCCGTCCAAATATCTGAAATTCGAACCAAAATGACACAGGGCGGACCGTCTTGCCCACCACAACTTGGCCGATATTAATAAGTTTTTCGGAAATAATTTTGTCCAAATGACTCAAAGATAAGCAAATTTCTGAGTCTATTAAGCATGTTACCTAAACTTCTCGGTTTTACTTGCATTGAAATGGGGCATACCATAAAATTTTACACGACAGGCATTGGATTTTGTTAAGCTGAGTATCGCCAAACACCTCTGCTACACATGGAGTATCATATGGACTTTCGTAGTCGTGCTGCCAACGAATTGGATCGGACTTTATCGATCGGGGCAGATGATATGCACGTCCATGCTACACCCCTTTCAGAACCCGATATTTTCGACAAACATTTTCGCGAGATCGAACTGCGATTTGATCGCTCTGACCAGATATTCTGGTGTTACATGAACCAGAAATCGCGGCCGAGTTACACCTATGAACTGGGTGACGAGATCCAGCAGGTGCAAGACTGGATTCATTCCACTTACGCGCGGGAAGGTTCCAAAAACTCGGATCCATTGCGCTATTTCGTATGCGGCTCCCGAACGCCCGGGATTTATAATCTTGGCGGCGATTTGAAGCATTTTGCCGATTGCATCCGCCGCCGCGATCTCGGAGCTCTGAAGAAATACGCCCGCACCTGCGTACACATGCAATATGAGAACAGCACCGCCTTTGGCGCGCCCATCATCACCATGGCTCTTGTCCAGGGAGATGCCTTGGGTGGCGGTTTTGAGCATGCGTTGGCTTTTGATATACTGGTTGCCGAAAAAAGCGCTCGTATGGGGTTGCCGGAAATTCTGTTCAACCTCTTTCCTGGAATGGGTGCCTACAGCTTTTTGCGGCAGCGTCTCAGCCGCAGGGATACCGAACGGTTCATTCTCGAGGGTAAATTATTTTCTGCAACCGAGCTCCATGACATGGGCGTCGTCGACATCCTTGCGGAAGACGGGCAGGGTGAAGCGGCGATCATCGAATATACCAAGGAAAATCGCAGACGATTTCATGCCGAGCGTGCGGTGTATCAAGCTCGTAAAATTGCCAATCCGGTGAGCCTGGAGGAGTTGCTGGAGATCACCGATTCATGGGCCGAGACCGCTCTTTATCTCGAAGAGTCTGACGTCCGGAAAATGGAGCGTCTGGCCACGGCGCAGGATCGCCGCATTCAGCGATCGCTCAGGGCCGTTTGACAACTGGCTAGATTATCGCGACTTTCTCGACAGGTGTTTCTTCGTCGCTGGAAGCGGCTTCCAGGCACTGGCGAACCTGGTCAAGGTCCCGCTCAACTATTGCGAGATATTCAAACCGTCGATCGCTGAACTCCCTTTCGCTGATCACTTCAAGCTTTGAACAGAGTTCGACCAAAAGGTTTGCACCGATATTTGCAGCGCCGCTCTTGAACGCATGGGCATGGAAGCGGAAATCCTCAACCGATTCATCGGCTATCGATTTTTCGAACGCAACCAGGATTTCGCTGGTGTCTTCCAGATAGGCATCGATGATGGATTGCACGAAGGCTTGATCACCGATCGAAAGCAGATATTCCAGCTGTGCGGGATCAACCGCGGGCGGATTTTCCTTGTGAATGCGTCCTTCGATATTGCTCACGACGCCCAGGGGATCGTAGTCGATCCTGTTCTCTGGCCGACCCGCCTTATTGGTCGTTTGAGACGCGATAACCGCCAGCAACTCGCTAGCCTCAATCGGTTTTGTAAGCCGTAGATCCATCCCGGCATCAAGACATTTTTTCTCGGTCTCGGCGGTTGAATCGGCGGTCAGACCGATGATAGGAACATGCTTGCGCGGACCCTCGATCTGGCGCCACAGCTTGCAGCACTCGATACCACCCATGACCGGCATGTTTACGTCCAGGAAGACGATCTCAAACGACCCTTTCTCGAGTTCGTCGAGCGCTTTCTCGCCATCGCCAACCGCTGTAACTTCGTGTCCGGCATTGGACAGAATGGTTTTCAGCACCATCTGGTTTGTGCGATTGTCATCGGCGATAAGCACCCGAACAGTCGCCATTTCCGATGGTTGTTCATCGGTGTCCGCTTCGGACGTCTGCCCGGTGCCGGAGCCTACAAAGGAACAGCCGATCTGAACGGCGCTGCGGATCGCGCTGAAGTCCGACCCTGCCGGCAGCAAAGTTGCAAAGGCCGCCCGCAACTGCAAATCCTTGAGGTTCCTTTGTTTTCCTTGGGTCAGTAATACGGGCGGAAGCTTGGCATTCCGGAATGCGGACCATAGCGGTGACTGGTCATCATGATCGCCGGCAAGTGCTTCGTCCAGCAACGCGATATCATAGAGGGCAAGATTGCGGTGATCGAGCATTTTGTTGATGTCATCGGACTCGTGGCACTGGATATGGTCAATTTTGACCGGCTGATTGTCATCATTGCAGATGACCGGTGCATCGGCCTGCCGGGTAAGGGACAGAATCCGGATTCCAGATTCGTCTCTCCGTAGTTCTTCCTCTTCGACAACTTCTACGGGAATGGACAGGATGAAGGTGCTGCCGCTGCCGAGCTCGCTGTCGACGGAAATATGGCCGCCCATCTGGTTTGCCTGTTGCTGGCAAATTGCCAGTCCCAAACCTGTGCCGCCGAATTCGGTGGCAATCGTGTCATCGGCTTGCTGGAAGACTTCAAAAATCTTGCGCTGGGCATTTTCGGGAATACCGGGCCCAGTGTCGGTTACCGAAATCCAGATCTGTTCAAGGTCATTTGCCGACGTGAAGCCGCATCTCAACGTGATTGAACCGGTCTCGGTAAATTTTACAGCATTGCTGGCAAGATTGAGAAGAATGTTGCGGATATAGTCGAGCTGTCCTGAAACGACCTTGTCGCTGCCGGGTTCAGCCTGGAGGTTTATTTCGAGGTTCTTCTCGTTGGCAGCGATCTGCATGATATCCCGAACCTCGGACAGAATGTCGACGAGAGAGAATGATTTCGGTTCGGGTAGCTCGTCGCGAGATTCCGAATGCGCAAAGTTGAGAAGCTGATTGATCAGGTGCAACAAGTGACGGCCCGCTGACACGCTGGTGGCAACCATCTGGTGCTGTTTCTCCGGCAGTTTCATATCGAGCAGGTGGGTGCCGTAACCGATGATGGCGTTCAAGGGCGTGCGCAGTTCGTGACTTATGCTGGCAAGAAACAGGCTTTTGGCCTTGTTCGCCGCCTCGGCTTCTTCCTTTGCTTGCGAGATCTTGGTGATCAGTGTCGAGCAATATGCCGGTATTACGACCAGCCCGACGAGCAGGCCGATCGACAATGACGGACTGTTGCGCCAAAAGTCGACATGATAAATGGTCCAGCCAAAAGAAATAGCCGCCATTGCCGAGGCCAGATACAGCCATTTTACACCGAAACGGAAGCCGTTGCCCAGAATAACCCACAGGAGGGCAGGATAGACGGCTGCAAAACTCTCTCCACCGATCTGGAAGAGGAATATTGCCGCGCCGAAGTCTATGCAAAGGCCCATGAAGCGGCGCAGGCTCGAAGGGTGGGGGTGCAGGCGATAGGCAACCGCCACTGCAATACTGACAGAAAAATAGACGCCGAAACCGATGATCAGTCCGGGAGAGGCATCAAGAATGGCGAAAGACGCCCAAGCGAGAATGATCAGAATGATCCGGTTCTTGATCATTTCATGTTCACGGTCGCGCGCCTGGCCGTCCATACCGTGCCTTGGATGCCGATGGCGGTGGTGCGACCTATCCTGGCTACGAGATGCTCTGGATAACAATTCGCTTAACCTTCTGCAGCGCGACTGGGAGGATCATCTTTCCGGCTGTCAAATAATTTTCCGAGATCTTCGGACCGTTGCGGGCGCGCGATCTTGAACCCTTGAATTTCATCACATCCCGAAACACGCAGCAAATCCAGTTGCGCATCATTTTCGACCCCTTCGGCAACCACCCGCATGCCTAAAGAATGTGCCAGATGAGCAATGGTGCCAATGATCGCGCGGTCTGCGGCGCTATGCTCGATGCGCGAAATGAAGGTGCGGTCGATTTTGAGGCAATTGGCTGGCAGGTCTCTCAGATATTGCAGCGAGGAATAGCCGGTCCCGAAATCATCAATAGAGATGCCAACGCCATGGCTGCGAATGCGCTGTAGCGTCGCTCTGACTTCTTCATTATTATCGATCAGCAATTCTTCGGTGATCTCGATGGTGATTTTCGAAGGGTCAATCCCGTTGGCTTCGATATTTGCCAGCAGTTCATCGCAGATATTCTGATTTTGAAATTGTCTTGGCGAAACGTTGATTGCGACGCGTGGCAGATCAATGCCACGGTCTGCGTAGGACTTTATTTCCCGGCAAACTTCGCCGATAACCCAGTTGCCGAGAATGTCCATCAACCCGCTTTCATCGGCCACCCGAATGAACTGGATCGGCAACAGACGTCCCCGCCGCGGGTGATCCCATCTGATAAGAGCTTCCAGACCGACATAGTCGAGCGTCTTGGCATCCACGATCGGTTGATATTCAAGCGCAAACTGGTTGTCGTTGAACGCGTCGCGCAATTCGTTTTCCAGCGCGGCATCGGCCTGGGCAATTTCGTTCATGTCTTCGGAGAAGAACCGATGACAATTTCGGCCGTTGGCCTTGGCGTCGTACATGGCAAGATCCGCCATGCGCAGCACTTCTTCATATTCATCGCCATCGCTGGGGATCAGACTCACGCCGATCGACGCGCTGATAGTCTGACCGACGCCGCTGATCGCATAAGGTTCGTTGATGGCCTTCAGAATTTTGGAACAACGCGAATTGACCGAGTCGATATTGTCAAACTTACTGAAGATGACGGCAAACTCGTCGCCGCCAATGCGGGCTGCAAAATCCTCTGGGTCGATGACCTTGGAAATGCGCTCCGCAACCTCACGCAATAGCGCGTCGCCGCTATGATGGCCGCGGGTATCGTTGATGATTTTGAAGCGATCCAGATCGAGCAGCAACAGGGCGGCTTCACTTTTGGTTTTCTTGCAATTCTCAATGGTGGATTTGACATTCTCGGCAAGCAACACCCGGTTAGGCAATCCTGTCAGCATGTCATGCAATGCCAGGTGCGTCCTGTGCTCTTCGGCGAACTTCCGGGCCGTGATATCAACTGCGGTCGTCAACACGCCAATCGTCTCACCCTTGTGATTGAGCAGCGGTGATTTGTTACAATGAAAAATCAGATCGACGCCGTCGCTGGTAATCTTCTCTTCATAATGCGGAATGGCCAAGCCCGATTTGAGAACAAGAGCGTTCCGTCGGCGGCTATTCGCGGACTGCGTAGCATCGAAATGATCGGCAAAGTCCGTTCCGACCATTTCATCGGGGTCTTTGTCGAACAGGGCAGATTGATAGGCATTTGTGAACAGGCATTTTCCCGACCGATCTGTGGCATTGATCATGATCGGAATGGTGTCGATAATCTGTTCGAGCATGCTTTTGCCGGTATTGCCTTCGCTGGAGCTTGGTGGCTCGAACGACGCATGTTTGCGGCCGACTTCCGAGGCACGTTTGCGCAGGGTTACGGTTTTCTTGCTTTGGGTGAGCAGCGACAAGGCGCGACTGCAGAATTCTACATGCGAAACCGGGCTTTGAAGAAAGTCGGTGGCTCCGGCATCAAGAGCGGTCAGTCGACACTCGCGATCCTGATGCGCCGTGATGACGATAGCGGGAATCTCGCTGACGCCCGGCATCATCCTGACTTTCCGGATGAATTCCGCGCCGTTCATCTGCGGCATACGATAGTCAACGACCATCAGGTCCGCTGTGTTGTCTCGCAGCCAATCCAGCGCTTCGACGGGATCGGCATAAGTGACGGCGGAATATTTTTCCCCCATCAACGTGACAAACTGCGCATATATCCGCAGATTGGTGGGTCGATCATCGACAATTAAAACGCGCGAGCTCATGAATCGATGCACTACAGGGCGATGTTCAAGATAAGGTTAACGTCATTTGAAAGGGTCAACGGCCTATTTCGGGCGTTTAGAGCGCTGTGGATCGGCTGGTTTTAACACATAAGCTGCTAAGCAGGGATAAGGCTCTCTCCAACGCGGCCATGCCTGAACTGTAATTTTTTCCGATACAGCAGCTGCTCGATTTGCAGCGCACAAATAGTGCGTGGAGGCGTGGGAGGTCTGTTCGGAAAATCTGGTCGGGAAGAGAGGATTCGAACCTCCGGCCCCTGCGTCCCGAACGCAGTACTCTACCAGGCTGAGCTACTTCCCGATCCGTTTGCATTTTCACGCACAAAGGATGTGTCGCTCTTCTATATGACAGCAGAAATCGCGGTTCAAGCCATTGGTCGCAAACAAGGTCTGAAAAGCTGGAGTACAAGGGGTGCAAATATAGCCCGAATTTTATCAGGCCGGTTGAGCATGGCTGCAGACAGGTCTAGCATCGGCGCGAACATGATTGGAGAATGATCGCTTGATTCCCGGACAGCATTATGAGCAGCAATATCTCGACGTGATGCGCCAGATCTGGACGCAAGGGGATGAACGCGTTGATCGCACCGGTGTCGGTACCCGCGCCATTTTTGGTGTGACCATGCGTTTCGATCTTGCCGATGATGCAATTCCGTTGCTCACCACCAAGCGGGTGTTCTGGAAGACAGCAACACGGGAAATGCTCTGGTTTCTGACCGGCGATACCAATATCCGCGAGCTGGTGAAGCAGAAGGTGCATATCTGGACCGACTGGCCGCTGGACAAATTCCGCAAGGAAACCGGAGAGCAGATAGACCGGGATACATTCGAGCAGCGGATCATCCAGGACGAGGCTTTTGCGAAGCGCTGGGGCGATCTTGGTCCTGTATATGGCAAGCAATGGGTCGATTGGCCGCGTTACACGCCGGCAGGCGAGGGGCTTTTCCGGCGCGAGGAAAAGGGCATCAACCAGATCGCGGCGCTGGTCGACGGAATCCGCAACAATCCGGGTTCCCGGCGGCATATTTTTACCGGCTGGAATGTTGCCGAGCTTGACCAGATGGCCTTGCCTCCCTGCCACAAGACCTATCAATTCTATGTTTCCAACGGGAAACTGTCGGGGCTGCTCTATCAGCGCAGCTGTGATCTCGGACTGGGCTTTGCATTCAACATATTCTCGGCTGCCCTGCTGATCCGGATGATCGCGCAGCAATGCGATCTCGAGCCCGGTGAACTGGTCTGGAATGGCGGCGACGTCCATCTGTATCTCAATCATGCCGACCTGGTGGAAGAGCAGCTGGCGCGGGAGCCGTCGGGGGCTCCAAAGCTGAAGATTTTACGGAATCCCGATTCGCTCTTCCACTATGATATTGGTGATTTCGAGGTGCAAGATTATCATCCGCAATCGCATATTTCGGCGCCGGTGGCGGTCTGATCCGACAAAAGGGCAGGGAGATTGACCTAAATCGGGTTCTGTAATATTGTATCAGCAAGTTGAACGAATATTGTCGCACAACAACTGTGCGATTCCTGCTGGAGAGGCCCGATGGCTAATAAAGAACCCAAAAGCAATTTGCCGCCGCTGACCCTGCATATACCCGAGCCGAAATTCCGTCCGGGCGATACGGTCGACTATAGCGATCTCGAAATCCCCGAGGCGGGCGCGCAGGCGCGGCCGGATATCCATTCCGCACCCAAGGATATGCAGGCCATGGTCTATGACATGATCCGCGTGCTGGATGATGACGACAAGGCGGTCGGTCCATGGGATCCCAAGCTGGATGACGAAACATTGCTCAAGATGCTCCGCACCATGGTGCAGCTGCGTACTTTTGACGACCGGCTGCATCGCCAGCAGCGACAGGGGAAAACCAGTTTCTACATGAAGTCGACGGGCGAGGAAGCGACGTCGGTTGCGGCCGCGATGGCGTTGCACGGGGATGACATGTGCTTTCCCAGCTACCGCCAACAAGGGATTCTGTTTGTCCGCGGCTATCCGATGGTCGAAATGGTCAACCAGATATTCTCGAACAAGGCGGACAAGCTCAAGGGGCGCCAGCTGCCGATCATGTACAGTTCGCGCGAGCTGAATTTTTTCACCGTTTCCGGCAATCTGACGACGCAATATCCGCAGGCGGTGGGCTGGGCGATGGCCAGCGCGAGCAAGGGAGACAGCAGGATTGCCGCCGTATGGTGTGGCGAGGGCTCGACCGCCGAGGGCGACTTTCACGCAGCGATGACCTTTGCTGCGGTCTATAACGCGCCGGTGATCATGAATGTCGTCAATAACCAGTGGGCGATATCGTCCTTCTCGGGATTTGCCGGTGCGGAGCGGACCACCTTTGCGGCGCGCGGGGCCGGATACGGTATTGCCGCCTTGCGGGTTGACGGCAATGATCCCCTGGCCGTCTATGCCGCGACCAGCTGGGCCGCCGAACGGGCGCGAACCAACCAGGGCCCGACCCTAATCGAACATTTTACCTATCGCGCAGAGGCGCACAGCACCTCAGATGATCCGAGCGCCTATCGCAGCGCGCAGGAGCGGGAAGAATGGCCGCTGGGCGACCCGATCATGCGGCTGAACAAGCATTTGATCAAACGTGGTGTCTGGAGCATCGAACAGCAGGAACAGCTGGATGCAGACTGTCTCGAGGCGGTCAAGGCAGCGGTCACGGAAGCGGCCAAAAACGGCATATTGGGCCACGGGCTGCACCAACCGTTTGAAACGATGTTTCAGGACGTGTTCGAGGAAATGCCCTGGCATCTTCGGGAACAGGCAGCGCAGGCAAATAAAGAGCGGGAAATCAAATGGCCGTCATGAACATGATAGAGGCCATCAACAGTGGTCTCGAAACGATGATGCAGCGCGATGAGAATGTCGTGATCATGGGCGAGGATGTCGGCTATTTTGGCGGAGTTTTCCGGGCGACTGCCGGTCTTCAGGAAAAATTTGGCAAGACCCGCTGCTTTGATACACCGATTTCCGAATGCGGTATCATCGGCGCGGCTGTGGGCATGTGCGCTTATGGCTTGCGACCGGTTCCGGAAATCCAGTTTGCCGATTATATCTATCCCGGCATGGACCAGCTGATTTCAGAAGCGGCGCGGCTGCGTTATCGTTCGGCGGGCGAGTTTACCGCCCCGATGACGGTGCGCTCTCCGGTTGGTGGCGGGATTTTTGGCGGACAGACGCACAGCCAGTCGCCCGAAGCCATGTTCACCCATGTGTCTGGCCTGAAGACGGTAATTCCGTCCACGCCCTATGACGCCAAAGGGCTGCTGATCGCTTCGATCGAGGACAATGACCCGGTGCTGTTCCTGGAACCAAAGCGGATCTACAATGGCCCGTTTACCGGCTATTATGACAATCCGGTCTTGCCCTGGTCGAAATTTGCCGAGGCCGAAGTGCCCGAGGGCCATTATACCGTGCCGCTGGGCAAGGCCAATATCGTCCGCGAGGGCGATGCGGTGACGGTGCTTGCCTATGGTACGATGGTGCATGTCGCCAAGGCGGTGGTAGAAGAACATGGCATCAACGCCGAGGTTATCGATCTGCGTACGCTGGTGCCGCTGGATGTCGAGACGATCGAAGAGTCGGTCAGGAAGACCGGACGCTGCCTGATCGTCCACGAAGCAACGCGGACGAGCGGATTTGGTGCCGAGCTGTCAGCGCTGGTGCAGGAGCGCTGTTTCTATCATCTTGAGGCGCCGATCGAGCGGGTGACCGGATTTGATACGCCTTATCCGCACAGCCTGGAATGGGCCTATTTCCCGGGCCCGGTACGGATCGGGGAAGCGCTGGAAAAAATTGTCGGGGATCTGAAATCATGAGCAAATATATATTCAACCTGCCTGACATCGGCGAGGGGATTGCCGAAGCGGAAATCGTCAAGTGGCATATCAAGATCGGCGATGTGGTCGCGGAAGACGACCAGCTGGCCGACGTCATGACCGACAAGGCGACAGTCGAAATGGAAGCGCCGGTTTCGGGCAAGATCACCGCGATTGCCGGGGAAGAGGGCGACATCATCGCGATCGGATCGATGCTGGTCGAAATCGAGGTCGAGGGTGATGTCGATCTGGAGGAATTGGAAGAATTGGAAGCATCTGACGAGGTTGTCGACCAGCCCGAAGCTGACGTCGCGACTTCAGCGCAAGTGGTTGAAACAAAAGAAAAAACATCCCCGGAACCGGTAAAGGTCAAAGCTAAGAAAGAGTCTGAAGAGTCGCCCGTAACTGATTTGGCTGCAAACGAGGAGAAACCCTCGGACGCGGGTCGCGGCAAGGTGCTCGCCACCCCCGCCGTGCGCAAGCGTGCAGCGGATCTGGGTGTCGACCTGAACCAGGTGAAGGCGCAGGGCGAACACATCCGCCACAGTGACCTGGACGCCTATCTGAACTATGGTTCGGGGCAGGGTTATCGTCCGTCGGGCAGCTCGCAAAAACGTGAAGACGAAACCATCAAGGTCATCGGCATGCGCCGCAAGATTGCCCAGAACATGGCGGAATCGAAACGCAATATTCCGCATTTCTCCTATGTCGACGAAATCGACATGACCGAGATCGAGGACATGCGTTCCGATCTCAACGCCAATCGCGGCAATCGTCCGAAACTGACGATTTTGCCCCTGATTATCGCCGCAATCTGCAAGTCCTTGCCCGATTTTCCCATGTTGAATGCCATTTATGACGACGAGGCGGGCATTGTCACACGGCATGGCGCGGTGCATCTCGGCATGGCCACCCAGACCGATCAGGGGCTGATGGTGCCGGTTCTGCGCAACGCGCAGGATATGAACATCTGGCAACTGGCGACGGAAATCGGCCGTCTGGCCGCTGCCGCCCGCGACGGAACGGCGAAAGCGGCGGAATTGTCGGGATCGACACTGACGCTGACTTCGCTCGGCCCCCTGGGCGGAATCGCGACAACGCCCGTCATCAACCGTCCCGAAGTGGCGATTATCGGACCGAACAAGATTGTCGAGCGGCCGGTGATCATCGATGGCGAGATTCACGCGCGCAAGTTGATGAACCTGTCGATATCCTGCGATCACCGGGTGGTCGACGGCTATGACGCGGCCAGTTACGTGCAGGCGCTCAAGCATTTTCTGGAAACGCCGGTGCTGCTGTTCGCGGATTGATTGTTTAAATCCTCCCCGCTTGCGGGGAGGCGGCGCGCCATAGCCGCAGGCGGCGGCGTGACGGAGGGGACTCTGGGCGGGGCGCTGCGTTCAGACGCACGCCCCCTCCACCAAGCTTCGCGCGGTCCCCCTCCCCGTGCCAGGGAGGACTTTCATCCTCAGAGACCCAGGCTGCCGAGGCTCTGCTGGTCGAATTTGAGGCGGAAGGTGATGAACGGTCCGTCGCGGGTGTAGCGGCTTTCTTCAAAGTCGCGGTCGGCAAAGCCGACGACATTGTAGCCGATGGCGATATAAGCATTTTTGAACGGGGTGATGCCGATCGTCGGCCCGCCGCTATAGGCAATGCTGTCAAAGTCGTTGCCGACGCGCGCCGTACCCTGCGCCCCGACGTCGAGCGTGTCCGATAGATCGAACTTGACGTCGGCGCCGACCACATTGCTCCAGCCTTTGACATCATCTTCGCCAAAGCGGTCGAAGACATAGCGGCTGCCCCAGAAGAGACTATATTCGCCGGCCTCGGTAAACAGGCCGTCATTCGCGTCAATCGGTGTGTAATTGATGCTGAGACTGTTGATAATCCGGCGCGACGTGACATCGCCATTGACCAGCAGCGGCGCACCGCCGATCGGCCCGGAGGTCCCGGCCACCGCGTTGCGCACGCGATCTTCGCGGAATTCCAGTTTTCCCAGCCAGGACCACCGGCTGTCCGCCGGGTGATGCGCCCAGCTGGCTTCCGCTTCGATCACGCGCGTGCTGACTCCGGCCTGGTCCTTGGCAATGAATATGCTGGCCAGGGCACCGAGGGCGCTGCCTTCGCCGATCTGCTTGAGCAGCGCTGTCGTCGCTCCGTAGCGGGTGCTGATGTCACCATCGCGATATTCCGCCCGGCTGGTCCAGCTCCAGTCCGCGTTGCGATAGGTGGCACCGGCGGTCACGGCGAGAAAATCCTCGGTCAGCGTCGCGCTGTTGCCGAGAAATCCGCCGGAAGCGACCGGTTGCAGGTCGTTGACGACATCGCTGCGGTCAAATCCGCCCAGAGTTTCGTTGCCGTCCAGCGAGAAATCTATGGTCCATTTGTCGCCGACCGGAATGCTCTGGGTCAGGCCATAAGCGGCAAAGGTGCGCGGGCCATATTCGGTGATTTCCTGCTGGTTCATGCTGCTGACAATGCGCGCGCCTTCCCAGGGGCTGACATCGACGCCGATGCGGGCTGTGCGGGAATCGAGATTCTCGCCATCAGCAATCTCGTAAGTGCCGATGATCTTGATGTCTTCGGTCACCGCATAGCGAGCGGAGAAACTGTGCCGGGCAGGGAAGTCGATGCTTTCGTCCTGACCGCCCAGAGCAAATTCGGTTTGCGCGTCGAGTTCCAGCTTGCCGTCAAACAACCGCTGGGTCGCGCCGAGCCTTACAAGCGTGGACTCGTTGACCGTGCCATCGGAAAGCCGGTCATTGGCATAGACCATGCCGGCGCGGAATGACGTGCTGTCCGTACGATATTCCAGTTGTGCCGTGCCGGACCGGCGGCGGGCAGCCAATGCCAGGAAATTTTCCTGATAACTGGTGACCGCAAGCGAAAGATTTTCGCGGATACGGACCCGGCCGTCAATACCGAATTTGCGGGTTCCGTTTTCTGCCGCGTTCAACTGTCCCAGACCATAGCCTGTTGCCTGGCGCCGGACATAGGCCAGCAGGTCGAATTTCGATCCGTGATGTTCCGCCTCGACCAGCCACGCGGTGGCCGCTTGCCCGGCATTGGGTGCAGCGCCGGTTTTTGCCTCGTTGTCGGTGACAGCAAGTTCCGCCCGCACTTCGGTCTTGAGGTCCGGCCGATAGCGGAAATCGACACCGAGCATTTCGGTTTTCACGCTTTCATTCTCGTCATGGACCGCCGTCGCGCCGATTTTGATCTTTTCGTCGATACTCTGGTAGGTCGCCCGGCCGCCTGCGTTGAGATTGCGGTCGCCGACACCCAGAACCTCATAGGCAGCGATAATGAACTGCGGGTCGAGGCCGCTGCTGCGGCTCAGAATCGGTTCACGGAAACGCAGCGTGCCAGCGAGATAGTCGATGTCATAGTCGATATGCCGGGTCAGTTCGCGCCGTTCGACAATCCGGTCGGAGCGGAAACGATCGCGCGTTTCCAGCGTGATCCGCTCGCTGTTGGCGAGGATATCGCGGGTCGCCAGGGCATAGGGGCCGGACAGGCCGTTGCCCTGTATCTCCTCGCGGCGGAAACGATTGGGCGAGTCCGCGCCAAAGGCGTTGAGATGGACCCTGTCGCTGCGATATTCGGCCTTGATGCCGTTGAAGGCGCGCTGATAGCGGGCAAGCACGGGTTCGTCGATCCCGGTCTCGTAATCGCCGAACAGCGCATAAAATTGCGGTCTTTCCAGCTTCAGATAGAGGCGGCGCACCGATGCGGCGTCATAGCGCTGTTCGCTGCGGTCGGCGTAGACGGTGTAATAGCGGCGCGGATCGATGACGCTTTGAAAGCGGGTCTCGTCCGCTTCCTTGTCGCTGTCATAGGCCAGCGTCATCAGCCATTTCCCGGTGACCCGGCCCTTGGCATAGAGCGCGATGCGGCCATCGACGTTGATATTGTTATCCTCGTCGACCAAATTCTCCAGTCGCTCGTCGAGCGTGTTGAAGCCGATGGTGCCGGCGGCAAAGCCGACCACGGTCCACGGCCGGTCGCCGGGATCGAGCCAGGTTGCGATACGCTGGGTCCGTTCGACTTCGCCATCGCGGAAGGGGAAGGAGATGCTGAGCGAGCCGGAAGCGGTGGTCGGCGCCAGTTCGATATAGGCGATGCCTTCTTCGCCCTCGACCCGCCACACCGGCCTGCCGCGTTCGAGACCGGCGAGCTGGTTGGCTTGCCGGGCGTCAATTTCAATCGCGGGGGCATAAGGCGCGGGAACAGCGAAGTCGCCCACCATGCCGTGTCGCGCAGGCTTGCCGTCCCGGTCGGTCAGCCGAACGGCGATGACCGGACGGGTAACGCCGTCGGCGACAAGAATCGAGCGGTCCTTGAGCAGTTCGGCATGGAGCGGACTGCCGGCATAATGGACTTTCCGTTCCAGTTGCCGGACCAGCTTGCCGTCCTGATCGACAACGCGCGCTTCCAGAATATTGGTGCGGTCTTCAATCTCGATTCCGCGCCAGGTGCTGACGCGGATCTGGCCGTCGGCGCTCTTTTTGGTGCCGTCGAAGGCAAGAGGATTGACCGCCTTGCCATTGATCGACAGTTCGACCTTCTGGCTTGCGCCATGCTTTATGGCGACGCGCAGCGCCTTTACCCGCGGATTGTGATCTTCCGCCGGGAACAGCCAGGCGATACCCGGCTGCTGACCGGTGACCCAGTCGTGATCGGCGCCGGCTGCTTCCGGATCGGAAAGAATGTCCGGCTTGTGATAGGATTTCGCGGCACGCATCTCTCTTGGGGCAACTTTTTTCGCGCGGAAATCGGCACGTTTCAATGCACCGCCGCGGCCTTCAACAAACCGGGAGATGGCGCTGCGGGCGCTGCGCGTATTCTGTGCGCAATCGACGGGTGCCATATCGGCGGGGAAGGTCGACGGGTCGACCTGAACCACGTGCAGACCCGGACGCAGTCCTTCGAAATGATAGCGTCCGTCGCTGTCGGTGACGGTGTAAGTCCCGTCCTGCAGCATGACACGAATATCGCCAATCCCGGCGGCCTTTCGGGGATCGATGTCACAGCCGCCATTGGTAATCCGGCCAACGAGCGTGAATCGTTCGGAAATGCCGTCGCGTTCGATACGAACCACCGCGTCTACGGTCGGGCTGCTGGTGCCCCGATCATCGCGGGCCGAGGCAAGATTCAGCGCATCGCCGGGCTGCGCGTCCTGCCGCACTTCCGCAATATATGTCAGTAGCGCACTGCCCGACGGAGGCAGGGGTGGTGTTTGAACCGTAAAGTCGCGGCCATTGGCATTGACCGCAGGTGTGATCAGCTGGCCATTGTACCGGACGGTTCCGGTTTTCAGGCGCATTGCGACAGGCAGCTGATCGGAAATTGTGATCTGGCCGGTCTGGCGTACAGAATCGCTGTTTTGCACCGTTATCCGATATTGCACGGCGTCTCCGGGGGCCGCCCGGGCCGTGGAAGCGGCCTTGGAGATGCTGAGTGGCGCTCCGGGCCGGTCCAGCGGTACGTCCACCCGGACCGGCGCCGGATCGTTCAATATGATGATACCGCCATAGGAACCGTCGACAATGGTGAACGGAAGTCCGTCCGACCGGCGCAGGCCGGTGAGGTCTCCGGGCGCTGCTGCCGAAGCGAACCTGTAGGGCTGCGGCGGTTCGACGAGCAGCCGGTAGCTGCCCCGCCGTGCGAAGGGAAAGCGATAGAAACCGGCGTCGAAATTATAGACGGTTCCGCTGCTGTCGGTCACGCTGCTGCCGGTAATGACCGTGCTGGGATAGGCCGAGACGCCGTCATCGCCAAAAACCTCAGCCGGCTGCCCCGTCGCATTGTCGATCAGGGTGACCCGCGTGCCGGATATCGGCGTGCCATCACCGCTGTCGAAGGTCTCGCCGAAGGGATCGACCAGGATATCGACTTTCGCAACGCCGATCGACTTGCCTCCCAGTGCGTGGACCGTGATATCAAAGGTTTCCCCGCGCTTGACCGACAATAGACAATCGCCCTGAACCGGTGCGGGCGGCACCGCAGCGGTATTGATCAGGCCGACAAAGCGGCCGCTATTGGCCGCGGACTCGACAAGGCTGATCTGCTCCCGATCGCCGGTCGGCGTCGTGATGATGATATCAAAGGCATCGATCGCCAGCGCGTTCAAATTTTGACTCGTCGCGAGGATCGAGATGATCAGCGGCTCACCGGCGCGGATGTAATCGGTGGCCATGACCGATGCGGGGCTTGTCGGCGTGCCCGCGAAGGCGCCGCCGAGCGTGATCGGGACAGACCCCTGCAAACCGCGGCACATCGTGTTCCCGATGGGGATCTGTTCGGAGCCGGGCGGGTCGGCGAAGTGGAAAATTGTGATCTCGAGCGGTTGCGCAGGAGGAGAAACCACCTGGATGTCGACGCGATTGGAAGATTTCTGCAGCCGGCGGCTGCCGATATCCCATTCTGCCCGCGCAATGTTGCTGATCAGCGGATGATTTTGCGGCTGATCGATGGCAAAATCCGGCGCCTGCGGCTGTTCGTCGGCAAACTCGGGCTGAGCGAGTACCGTTGCAGCCGGCGCAGTGAGCGCGCATGCCGCCAGTGTCAGGCCGATCGGCCTGAGAAAGTTGGTGAGAAAACCCACAGCAATAGCCGGAATATCGGCGGCAAACCGGCAAATACCGGTTCGCCGCCCAATTCCAGAGTGCCTAGTCCACGATGACGCGGAAGATCAGGGTTTCGGTCACGCCAGAGGCCACGGTCCCGAGATTGCCCGATACAACGCCGCCCGCCTGGGTGCCGGTGCCGCTACCATCCGCATTGCAGGTGGTTCCGGTTACGGTGCCTTCGGTTACCACGCCAATGAGCGCCGGTACGGTGGCCGGGCCGGCGGCCAGGCTGCTGTAATAGGTCAAATTGGCCGGAATCGTGTCCGAAATGGCGACACCCGTTGCGGACGCGCCACCCGCGGCATTCGCGACGGCGATGCAATATTCGACAATCGCGCCGGGAATGGCTTTCGGGTTGGTGCTGCCGTTGACCGGATCCCACAATATTGTGCTGGTTTTCGATACCGAAATATCAGCGGCACTCACCTCATAGGTGTCGGTGGCGCTGTGATAGCCGTCGGCCGCACCGTCGGATGTGCCGCTACCGGCAGCATCGGCAAAGACGTTTTGCACCACGGTCGGATCGTCGACATCGCCCGAATCGTCGGTGAAGGCGGTGCCCTGCACGCCGGAACCGGTCGCGGGAAGGCCTGCGCCGCCATGGCTGGCAGCCTGGCCGATCAGGATGATATCCGCGAGATCACCGGTTGCGATGCCGCCAGGAATATTGGCGACCGCGTGCACCGTGACGCTGGTGTCTTCCGCCAGGTTGTCGATATAGGTAATCAGCGTGTCGCCCCCGTCAAAGACGCCGGCGGTGGTGCCGTTATCGAGATAATAGGTGATGGTGCCGGTCACGTCGAAATCGTCGTTTCCGAGCTGCTGCGATGTCAGCAGGACGTCGATCGTGTCGTTGGTCTGGTTGCTGACCGTGTAGGTCACCGCCTGCTGGGTCGAACCTGGTGCGACCGAGCTGTTGACGGCATCGCTTTTGGCGATGACAAGATTCACTTCGCGGTCGACGACAAATATGTCGCTGTCGGTCTCCGCCGTCTGGGCGGTTCCCCCGACATTGTAGGCAACGCTTACGTTATTGGTAATACTCGTTCCTGCATCAGTGCCCAGATCTGCAGCGAACGCCGGGTTTGCACCCAGCGCCGCTACAGAAATGGTACTAGTGGCAACGAGAAGTTTCAGTATACTGGTCATAACTGTCTCCTGTTTCACTTATTTGGATCGCCAAACCCCGCGGCGACCCGATACGGTTGCGGTCACTTCACAGTGCCGCGGAAAACCAATTTCCCTCCCGATCCTGCGGAAATGGAACGATTAAATTTCCATTTCACATGCGTTACATCGGTCATCAGAGCGGGACGGATTTCGCCATTTCCGCTCTGATAGGTGAGGGACGAAAGCGGTCCCCAGCTTTTGCCTCCGTCAACGGAGACAATTTCCGTGCCATCAGACGTTCCATTGAACGCCACCGCTTTGGGAAGCGGGTTGGTGACAGAGAAATCCGTGGCCGGCGCGCGGCCGACATTTCTGTAATTGACAACGAACACCAGCTTGTCGCCGGGGGTGACGGTTCTGGGCTGTTCGAGTATCAGGGCAGTGGTGCCGTTCGGCTTTGCCACTTTCCGTTCGACGAAGACATCGCTGGACAGGCTGACATTATTCGCTGCCAGGGCAGGGCCCGGCAGGATCAGCGCTATCGCGAGTAAAAGTCTTTTTATCATGCTGTTATATCCCGATTGAAATCAGTCGATGGTGACTTGAAAGGTGATGGTGCGGGTCTGGCCGCCCGGCACGGTTCCGAGCGCCACGGCAATCGAGCCGCTGTCGAAGGAACCGGCGTCGCCGTCGCTCGCGGCATCGCTCAGCGGCGCGCCGTCGAGCGTGATGCTTCCGGATTGATAGGTGGTGTCGGCCGGGATATCATCGCGGATCGCCAGATTGGCGAGATCGCCGGCACCGACCGTGGTGGCAACCAGCTGATAGCGGATGACCGCGCCTGGCACCGGCTCTGTCCCGCCGAAGGGATCGGTGACGGTCGCGCTCTTGACCAGGCGCACGTCGGAGGCCTGGACCACGAAGAAGCCGCTGTCGGCGTCGCGGGCGCCGGTGGACCCGATAACCGCATCACCGCCGCCATCGCCCTGTCCGGCAAACAGGCTGCCCGGAGTGCCGCTGCCGGTATTGGCGACAGCAGCAAGTTCGATCTCGGCGCGATTCGTGTCCGCGGCGGAATCCGGAATCGCGGAAAGGATGAAGATGGTGACGCTTTCATCGGGCGTCAGCACCGGGTCATTGGCGCCCGGTGTATAAATGGTATCGACGCCAGGATCATAGACGCCGTTGCCGTTGCTATCGAGCAGCACCATTTCAAAGGTCGTGTCAAATTCGTCGCCGGGCCTCGCCGTATCGGCCGAGAGCGTGAAGGCCTCTGATCCGTTGCCGCTGTTGGTGAGCTGATAGGCCAGCACCTGTGCGGTCCAGCCGGGGCCGACGATCACGTCGCCCGGGTCGCTCGACACGACCGTGACGTCGAGCAGCTCGTCGACCTTGATGGTTACCCTGTTGGAATCGATCGTGACCGGTGTCCCGCCGCCCGGTGCATCATAGGTGGCCTGGGCCATATTGACGATATCCGTGCCGGCCACCGTTCCTGCCGCCCGGGCTGGTGTGGATGCAAGAACAAGGCAAGCGGTGCCCAGCGCCAGCGCCAGCCGACGGCCGAAAGCAAGCGGGGCACGCCGATGCTTCCGGCATCGCATATCCTTTGTATCTGCATATTCCATGCGGGCTCTATGACAAGGAAAGCAAAATATTTGGTAAACGGGGGATAAACGATCTTTTGCGCGTTCATCATATCGAAACGCCGGAAAACCGGCGTTTTCAACGATATATTAAGCAGCCGTTTCTCGTAGGTTAACCGTGTGTTTACCATGATCATATGCGATATCCGGTTACCCTGACCGCTCCCGCAACGGTCCGCGATCCGGAAATTTCGGGCCCGCCATCCTGCGAAGCGGGAGAGGAAAATCGGGGGCAGGGAAGCCGTGATCGGAAATATGTGGAATATTCGAAAGAGTGTAGTTGACAGAAATGCAGAGCTCTTCTACTTGCGCTGCTTCACCGCCCAATGCAGGCGCATGTGCGGGTGTAGCTCAGTTGGTTAGAGCGCCGGCCTGTCACGCCGGAGGTCGCGAGTTCAAGTCTCGTCACTCGCGCCATTTCCCCAAAAACGGGGAGATGGCGATTCAGGATCGGAATTTTCCGGTATTCATCCATGTCAGCAGCGGTTTGAGCGGAAAAATCCAGGCAATCCCCGCAAATATGTAGACCGGCAGCTGCAGCCAGAAGTTCAGTTCGCTGATCCAGTCGATGATGCCGAGAGCGAATCCGATCCACAGCAGAATCAGTAGCAAGATCAGAATCACGCCAAAGGGTTGTCGCCAGTTGGGCGGATCCGGCGGATTATGGGGGAGATTCTGGTCCGGTTCTGCGGTCATGACGTCAGATCACCTCTTTGAATTATTTCGGATTCGGTGACAATCATATCCAGCTTGATATCGTGCGGCTGCACCGGAACCGCACCGGTTTCCTGCACCGACCAGGCCAGCCCGACACGCGGGGCGTCCGGATATTCGGCAAAGGTACGGTCATAATGCCCGCCGCCCTGTCCAAGCCGGTGCATGGACCGGTCGAAGGCAAGCATCGGGGCAATGATCAGGTCGGGTGCAGCCATCGGACAGTCCGGACCGGGCTCGTCTATGTTCCGATATCCCGTTTCGAGCAGGGCGATATTGTCCACCTTGCGGAATTCCAGCGGCTTATCCCCGATACAGGCCGGAAATGCCACGGTTTTGCCGATTTCTACCAGATAGTCCGCCAGCCGCGATGTTGGTGCCTCGGAGCCGGTGGCGGCGTATAGCGCGATGATATCGGCTCGTTCGATCAGCTTGGCAAGCGGCGTCGGCGGACGCCGGAAAGCGAGTCCGCGGGTAGCCATGTCGAGCTGGCGATAAAAGGCATCCCGCCGCCGTCTATATTCTTCACGCAGTTTCTTCTTGTTATCGTGTAAACTGCTCAAAAAATTATTCTTTCTGTAGAAAAGTGACGGGACCATCTTGGTCGTTTGCCGGAAAATCCTCTGACGCCTATTACGTCAGGTGGGCGCCATATGCATCGGACCCGACTGCCAAACAGTCCGCAATCCGGGCAGGGACAGCTCCCTAGGAAGTTATATCGCCTCAGGGATGTTCGTATCAAGCTCGTGCCAGACAGTACCCGTCATAGCCTATCTAGGCGCTATGGGGGCGTTACTCAAGGCCGTTCGCGAGTTGTTCGGCACGGTCCGCCAGCTTTTCCAGGGCTGCCATCGCCTGTTCGTCCATCGGATCTGGCTGGGCAGCAGGGGCGGTCTCGGCCGGGTTGCCGTTTGCGGCCCGGGCGCTGTGCAGCTCGTCCGCCAGCAACAGCGACGTGAACAGCAGCATGCGGCTCTCATTCAGCCCAGCCGGATCACCGGATTCGCGGGCTTTGCCGTCGACCATCGCGGCCAGCCTTGTCAAATGGGATTCCTCGCCGTCCTGGCAGGTTACCATGAACGAGCGGCCACCAATTTCCAGTTTCATTTGCGCCATGTCAGTGCTCCTGTCGCTCGATCAGGCCGTCGATCGTCCGGATCGCCTGCTTCATTTCCGCTTTCAGCGCCTCGTGGCGAGCCTCCAGCGCCGCGTCGGCATTGGCCTCCATTGTGCTGCTGGCCGATTCTATGCGACTGAGTGCGCGTTCTATTCGTCCTATCGCAAGTATGACGCGTTCATTGTCCATGTGCAATTTCCATAGCTTGTTTCCAACAGGTCAGGCCCCGTGTTTCGTTGCTATCAATCTATTCCGGTGGCGTAAACACTGGATAGTGAAAAGCGAACCTTGACGCCGCGTTGCTGGATCATCAAAGGAGGGGGCAAAATAGCGAATCGCAGCATTTTGTTTCGTTTTTGACACTCGCCAATCCGGGGGATCAGACTAGCAATGACCGTTTCCGAAAAAAACATGGCAAACGCCATACGAGCGCTTGCCATGGATGCGGTGGAAGCTGCCAACAGCGGCCATCCCGGGATGCCGATGGGCATGGCCGATGTCGCCACCGTGCTGTTCAGCGATTATCTGAAATTTGATCCCGAAGCCCCGAAATGGGCGGATCGCGACCGGTTTGTCCTGTCGGCCGGCCATGGTTCGATGCTGATCTACTCGCTGCTTCATCTGACCGGCTATGCGCGGCCGACCTTGCAGGATATCAAGGATTTCCGTCAGATCAGTTCTCCCTGCGCCGGGCATCCCGAGAATTTCAAGCTGGAAGGCGTCGAGACAACCACCGGGCCGCTGGGGCAGGGCTTTGCCACCGCGGTCGGCATGGCGGTGGCCGAGCGCCATCTGAATGCGCTGTTCGGTGACGATCTGGTCGATCACAAAACCTGGGTCATCGCCGGTGACGGCTGTCTGATGGAAGGGATCAACCACGAAGCGGTCGGTCTGGCTGGCCATCTGGGTCTCGGAAAACTTAATGTTCTTTGGGATGATAATGGCATAACTATTGATGGAAAAACGGATTTATCTACAAGTGAAGATATTCCTGCTCGCTATCGTGCATCTGGCTGGCATGTCGTTTCCTGCGATGGCCATGATTTTGACGCGATCCGCAAGGCACTGGGAGAAGCAGCCGCCGATCCGCGGCCGTCGCTGGTCGCCTGCAAGACCATCATCGGCTATGGCGCCCCGACCAAGCAAGGCACGTCTGCTACCCATGGCGCGCCGCTTGGTGACGAAGAGATTGCCGGAACCCGCGCCGCGCTTGGCTGGGAACATAAACCCTTTGTAATTCCGGATGATATTCTGGCGTCATGGCGTCAACTGGGCGAGAAGGGCGCTGCCGCCCACAGCGACTGGAGCAAGCGTCTGAGCAGCCATGCACAGGCGGACGAATTTCAGCGGCGGATGGCCGGGGAACTGCCAGACGGCAGCGCGATGCAGGATTATCTCGAAAGCCTGGCGAAGGATCCGCCGAAGGTTGCGACGCGCAAGGCCTCCGAGATGGCGCTGGGCGCGATTACCGAAGCCCTGCCGGAAATGCTCGGCGGCAGCGCCGACCTTACGGGTTCGAACAATACCAAAACATCGTCAACCAAGCCTCTGACAAAAGACGATTATTCCGGTCGCTATATTTATTATGGCATTCGCGAGTTCGGCATGGCCGCAGCAATGAATGGCATGGCTTTGCACGGCGGGATCATTCCCTATGGCGGAACATTCCTGGTGTTTACCGACTATTGCCGCGGCGCGATGCGGCTGTCCGCGATCCAGAACGCGCGGGTGATCTACGTGATGACGCACGACAGCATCGGTCTCGGCGAAGACGGGCCGACCCACCAGCCGATCGAGCATATCCAGAGCCTCAGGCTGATGCCCAACATGCAGGTATTCCGGCCGGCCGACGCGATCGAAACAGCGGAATGCTGGGCGCTCGCGATCAAGCGTTCTGACGGTCCCTCGACCCTCGCGCTGACTCGGCAGGGGCTTCCCCCGGTCCGTCATGACGTCAGTGTAAATCTGTGCGAAAAAGGCGCTTATCGGCTGAAAGCGGCAGAGAATGACAAGCGGGTCGTGCTGGTTGCCACCGGTTCTGAAGTGTCGCTGGCGATGGATGTTGCGGCAAGACTGGAAACCGCCGGACACGGTGCCGATGTTATCTCCATGCCCTGCGCAGAACTGTTCGATGCGCAGAGCGATGGCTACAAGATGGATTTGCTCGGCGACAACGGCGTTTTGCGCGTTTCGATTGAAGCGGGTACGACCATCGGCTGGGAGCGCTATACGGGCCTCGACGGGTTGCGCTTTGGTATCGACAGTTTCGGGGCTTCTGCGCCGATCGACGACCTCTTCGCGCATTTCGGCCTGACCGTGGATGCCATCACGCCGCAGATACTGGAAAAAATTGGCTGAGCAAAGCCAGTGCATTTGAATTCAAAGGAGCAATAGAAATGACAAAAGTAGCAATTAACGGATTTGGCCGGATCGGCCGGCTGGTCGCCCGCGCAATCCTGGAACGCGGCGATGACGGTTTTGATCTGGTCGCGATCAACGATCTCGCCGATGCCGAGTCCAACGCGCTGCTTTTTGCCTATGACAGCGTGCACGGCCGCTTTCCCGGCGAAGTCACCGCGCATGGCGATCATATCATGGTCAACGGCAAGAAAATTGCCGTCACGTCCGAACGCAATCCCGGTGATCTGCCGCACGCTGCGATGGGTGTGGATATCGTGCTCGAGTGCACCGGTTTCTTTCAGTCGAAAGACGCTGCGCAACCGCATATCGATGCCGGCGCGAAACGGGTCCTGATCTCGGCTCCGGCCAAGGGTGATCTGAAAACGGTTGTTTTCGGGGTCAATCATGATGTGTTGACGTCATCGGATATCATTGTTTCGAATGCCTCCTGCACGACAAACTGCCTGGCACCAGTTGCCAAGGTTTTGAACGACACGGTCGGCATCGAGCGCGGTTTCATGACCACGATCCACAGCTATACCAACGACCAGCGGATGCTTGACCAGATCCACAGCGACATGCGCCGGGCCCGGGCCGGTGCGGTTAACATGATCCCGACCACCACTGGTGCCGCGCGCGCCGTAGGCCTGGTGCTGCCGGAACTGAACGGCAAGCTGGATGGCTCGTCGATCCGTGTGCCGACCCCGAATGTCAGCCTGGTCGATCTGGTGTTCACGCCCGGTCGCGATACCAGCGTCGAGGAAATTAACAATGCGTTGAAAGCCGCGGCGGAAGGCCCGATGAAGGGGGTGCTGGTATTTGAGGACAAACCGCTGGTTTCCAGCGATTTCAACCATCAGCCGGCCAGCAGCTCGGTCGATAGCCTCGAAACGACAGTGATGGATGGCAAGCTTGTCCGCGTCGTCAGCTGGTATGACAATGAATGGGGTTTCTCCAACCGCATGATCGATACCGCCAAGGTCATGGCAGGCTTGATGTAAATCATAAAGGTCTGGAACAATGTCAGCGAATAGCTTTAAAACGCTTGATAATATCGGCGATGTTCAGGGAAAGCACGGACTCGTTCGCGTTGATCTGAATGTGCCGATGGCAGATGGCAAGGTGACCGACGATATGCGCCTCAGGGCGCTGAAGCCGACGGTCATCGAGCTGGCTGACAAGGGCGCGAAGCTGCTGCTGCTGGCGCATTTTGGTCGTCCCAAAGGGGAATATCGGCCGGAATATTCGCTGGAGCCTGTGGTTGCGCCGCTCGCTGCGGTTCTCGGTCGCAATGTGCAGTTCATGCAAAAGCCGGACCGGAATGCGATCGATGCCCTGCCAGACGGCGCTATCGTGGTGATCGAGAACAGCCGCTTTGCTGCCGGAGAAGAGAAGAATGATCCGGCTATGGCCAAGGCGATCGCCGCTTTGGGCGATTTCTACGTCAATGACGCCTTTTCGGCGGCGCACCGGGCGCATGTGACAACCGAAGGGCTGGCCCATTATCTGCCGTCCTATGCCGGCCGCTCGATGGAGCGCGAGCTGACCGCGCTCGACAAGGCGCTCGGTAATCCGGAGCATCCGGTCGCTGCGGTTGTGGGCGGGGCGAAGGTATCGAGCAAGCTCGATGTGCTGCGGCAGATGGTCGAAAAAGTGGATCATCTGATCATCGGCGGCGGCATGGCCAATACATTTCTGGCGGCGCGCGGCGTCGATGTCGGCAAATCCCTGTGCGAGCATGATCTGGCCGATACCGCCAATGAAATACTGGCAGCGGCCGACAGGGCGGACTGCACGGTGCACCTGCCTTATGATGTGGTGGTGGCAAAGGAATTTCGCGCCGATCCCCCGGTGCGGACGGTCAATGTCCATGAAGTCGCCGCAGACGAAATGATCCTCGATATCGGACCAGCGGCTGTTGAAGCCCTGTCCGATGTGCTCAAGACCTGCAAGACGCTGGTCTGGAACGGCCCGCTGGGCGCGTTCGAGACTCCGCCTTTCGATCAGGCGACCGTCGCGCTGGCAAGAACCGCCGCCGCGCTGACCAAGGAGGGGCAGCTGCTTTCCGTGGCTGGCGGCGGCGACACGGTCGCGGCGCTCAATCACGCCGGCGTCGCCGACGATTTCAGCTTTGTATCAACGGCAGGAGGCGCTTTTCTGGAATGGATGGAAGGCAAACCCTTGCCCGGTGTCGAAGCGCTAAACCAGTAGACAAGACATATTCAGGGAACCAAAAATGGCGAATAGTGAAATGATGAGCAAGATAGAAAATGGCCAGGGCTTTATCGCGGCGCTCGACCAGAGCGGTGGCTCGACGCCCAAGGCGCTGGCGGGTTATGGCATCGGCAGCGACTCCTTTTCCAATGATGAGGAGATGTTCGCGCTGATCCACAAGATGCGCAGCCGCATCATCACCTCGCCCAGCTTTGGCAACGGCAAGGTGATCGGGGCGATCCTGTTCGAGAAAACCATGAATGGCGATGCCGGCGGCAAGCCGGTGCCGGAAGCGCTCTGGGATCGCGGTGTCGTGCCGTTTCTGAAGGTCGACAAGGGGCTTGAGGACGAGGCCGATGGCGTGCAGCTGATGAAACCGATCCCCGATCTGGCTGACCAGTGCAAGCATGCCGTCGCCAAGGGCGTGTTCGGGACCAAGATGCGTTCGGTGATCAACAAGGCCAATGCCAAGGGCATCGCCGCGATCGTCGCGCAACAGTTCGATTTCGGCAAGCAGATCCTGGGTCACGGACTGGTTCCGATCATCGAGCCAGAAGTGAATATCAAGAGCGACGAGCGGGCTGCGTGCGACACGATCCTGCTCGGCGAACTGACCAAGCAGCTGGATGCGCTGGGTGATGACCAGCGGGTGATGCTGAAACTGTCGATCCCGGTCGAGCCCAATCTCTACAGGCCGCTGATCGATCATCCCAAGGTGATCCGTCTGGTCGCCTTGTCCGGTGGCTATTCGACCGAAGAAGCCTGCGCGGAACTGTCGAAGAATGAAGGCATGATCGCCAGCTTCAGCCGCGGCCTGCTGCAGGACCTCAGGGTTTCGCAGAACGACGAGGAATTCGACGCGGTGCTCGGCGGGGCGATCGACCAGATCTACCGCGCCTCGATCACCTGAGCAGAATTGGCTCTGGCCGTGTCCGATCCCCGTTGGTCTGCCGTCGATGACTATATCGCGGGCAAGCTGATCGGGGAGGACGCGGCGCTGGCAGCGGCGCTGGCGGACAATCGCCGGGCCGGACTGCCGGCGATCGATGTTTCGCCGGCGCAAGGCAAGCTGCTGCAATTGCTGGCAAAGGGAGTCGGTGCGCGGCGGATTCTGGAGATCGGTACGCTGGGCGGCTATTCGACCATCTGGCTGGCGCGGGCGCTGGAGCCGGACGGTCGGCTGGTCACGCTGGAGCTCGATCCGGCTTATGCGGCGGTTGCGCGAATGAACATCGACCAGGCGGGCGTGGGCGATCTGGTGGAAATCCGCATCGGTCCGGCCTGCGACACGCTCGCAGACCTGTGTGGCGGGGACGACGCGTCTTTCGATTTTATATTCGTCGACGCCGACAAGGAAAATTACGCCGCCTATCTGGGCTATGCAATCCGCCTGTCACGTCCCGGCACTATGCTGGTTTTCGACAATGTCGTGCGGGAAGGCGAGGTCATGAATCCGCAGTCGGATGATCCCAAGGTGCCGGGTACCCGGCAATTATATGATGCCCTGCAGGACAATCGGCGGATCGATGCGACAGCCATCCAGACGGTGGGCAGCAAGAAGTGGGACGGTTTCCTGCTCGCCTTGGTGCAATGAAGGCGCTAGATGCTTGGATATGAATGACATTCCCTGCCAGCTTTATCTGATCTCGCCGCTCGAAACCGGCGGCGATTTTCCACAGCGGCTGCGGCAGGCGCTCGAGGCCGGGCCGGTTGCCGCTTTCCAGTTTCGCGTGAAGGACCTGGATCCGGAGGAGGCCGCGCAGCTGGCCGCGCCGCTGCAGGCGATCTGCGACGAATTTGACGTCGCCTTCATCGTCAATGACGATGTCGCGCTGGCCGAGCGGCTGGGCGCGGACGGCGTGCACCTGGGGCAGGGAGACGAAAGTCTGGAAAAGGCGCGGGCGGTGCTGGGCAAGGATGCCCAGATCGGCATCACCTGCCACGACAGCCGCCATCTGGCGATGGAAGCGGGTGAGGGCGGGGCCAATTATGTCGCCTTTGGCGCGTTTTTCCCGACCGAGACCAAGGAAACCCATCACAAGCCGGAGCTGGAGCTGATCCAATGGTGGGTCGAGATGATGGAACTCCCGTGCGTGGCGATTGGCGGGATCACGCCGGACAATTGCCAGCCGCTGATCGATGCCGGCGCCGATTTTCTGGCCGTCTCCGGGGCTGTCTGGAATGATCCGGCGGGGCCGGCTGCGGCGGTCAAGAAATTTGCCGAAATCCTGGATAGCGGCGCGGACGCCTAGGAGGAGCTACGCGTTTTGCCGATATTCGAAGCGAGATAGTGCGCGACGAAATTATTGACGGAGGGCGGAGCGAAATGGGGCATCTGTTCCATATCGCGCAAATAGCCCTCGGTTTCCTTGAAAGAGTGCATCCGGCCCTCGCTGATGGAAAAGCCGAACAGGCCGGCGGCCGGCACCGGCTTGCGATCGGATGCGATATCCGTGTCATCGCCTCGCGGGCTTGGAAATTCTGAATGGGCCATGATTTACGATTAGCGGAATAGCGATTCGGCGTATTGTATGAAATGGACCTGTGCGCCCGCGCACAGTCTTTGATCGTCACCGGGCTTGCCTATTATCAGCCAGCAGATTACAGCGCCGCTCAATCAAACAATCTATCGAGCGAGACAAGCGATGAAGATCAGCGGTGTGGATATCCGTCCGGGCAATATATTGGAATATGAAGGTGGCCTGTGGAAGGTTGCCAAGATCCAGCATACCCAGCCGGGCAAGGGCGGGGCCTATATGCAGGTCGAAATGAAAAATCTGGTGGATGGCCGCAAGACCAATGTCCGCTTCCGCAGCGCCGATACGCTCGAGAAAGTCCGGCTGGACACCAAGACATTCCAGTATCTGTTTGCCGACGGCGACATGCTGACCTTCATGGACAAGGAAAATTACGAGCAGATCACGCTGCCCGCCGATCTGCTGGGCGATGCGGCTGAATTTCTGCAGGACGGCATGGACGTGCAGCTCGAGCTGTATGACGAAAAGCCGATTTCGGTGCAGTTGCCCGACCAGATCGAGGCGGAAATCGTCGAGGCCGATGCTGTGGTCAAGGGGCAAACGGCTTCGTCCAGCTACAAGCCCGCGATTCTCGACAATGGCGTTCGCGTCATGGTGCCACCGTTTATTTCGGCCGGGACCCGGATCATTGTCGACGTCTATGCCCGCGAATATGTCGGCAAGGCCTGAGATTGATTATTTTCCCTCCCGCTTGCGGGAGGGGTCAGGAGTGAGCCCGACATTGGTGCTCGCCCGCGCTTTGAAAAACCGATAGACCCACCCCCAGCCCCTCCCGTAAACGGGAGGGGGGAGAAATAAAATGCCTGCACATTCCGCCCTTATCACCGTCATGGAACGCGCCGCGCGCAAGGCGGGATCGCGCCTGCGCCGGGACTTTGGCGAAGTCGAACATCTGCAGGTTTCAAAAAAGGGGCCGGCCGACTTCGTTTCCAAGGCCGATATGCGTGCCGAACGGATTCTCTACGACGAACTGCTGAAGGTTCGTCCGGGCTGGGGCTTTGTTCTGGAAGAGGGCGGCATGATCGACGGCGAAGAAGGCAAGCCGCGCTGGATCATCGATCCGCTCGACGGCACCAGCAATTTTCTCCACGGCATTCCGCATTTTGCGATTTCGATCGCGGTGCAGGAGCCTTCGCTTGATGGCCGCGGCTGGGGCAAGATTACCAGCGGCCTGATCTACGAACCACTCAACGACCAGACCTGGTGGGCGGAAATGGACAAGGGTGCATGGCTGGGCGAACGGCGTCTGCGCGTCTCGGCCCGCCGCGACTTGTCTGAATCGCTGATTGCCACCGGCATTCCCTTCAAGGGCCATGGCGATCTGAGCGAATGGGCACGGATTTTCGGTGCGGTCGCGCCGCAGGTCGCCGGAATCCGGCGCAACGGCTCTGCTGCGCTCGATCTCGCCTGGCTTGCAGCCGGCCGCTATGACGGCTTCTGGGAAGCGGGTCTGAAAGTCTGGGACGTTGCAGCCGGCATTCTGATGGTCCGCGAGGCCGGCGGTTTCGTTACCGACTATACGGGCGGCGATCAGCCAATTGGTCAGGGCGAGATATTGGCCGCGAACGAAGCGCTGCACAGCAAGCTGCACCGGATATTGGCGAAGTCGCTGCTGTAACTGCGAACGCCTCGCAAAAGGCCGAGATTTTAAGCTACTTCACCCTTGCGGCATCGGGAGCCACTCCCTAAAAGCGGCCCCGAATATTAGCGAAACGAGTCATTTGTGGTCGATCTTTCCGAATATGCACCGATATTATTGTTCCTGTTTGTAGCCGTAGGTCTGTCAACCGCCTTCGTGTTCCTGCCGATGGGCGTTTCCCGGCTGACCGGAACCCACAATCCGAGCGCCGAAAAGCTCTCGGAATATGAGTGCGGCTTTCCCGCTTTTGAAGATTCACGCAGCCAGTTTGACGTGCGCTTTTATCTGGTGGCGATCCTGTTCATTATCTTCGATCTGGAAGCAGCGTTTCTGTTTCCGTGGGCGGTCTCGCTGGATATGACCGGATGGGTCGGCTGGACGACAATGATGGTATTTCTTGCGGAGCTGGTCATCGGTTTCGCTTATGCCTGGAAGGTGGGAGCGCTGGAATGGGACTAGAATCCACGACGACCGGATCGGCGATCCTGAATGCCGACGGCACGCCGATGCGTGCCGATACGCAGCCCGACGAGGCGTTTTTCAAGGACCTCAATTCGGAAGTGAATGACAAGGGTTTCCTTGTCACCTCGACCGAAGAGCTGTTTCAGTGGGCCCGCACCGGCTCGCTCTGGTGGATGACCTTCGGTCTCGCCTGCTGTGCGGTCGAGATGATCCACGTCAACATGCCGCGCTACGACATGGAGCGTTTTGGCGCCGCGCCGCGCGCCAGTCCGCGCCAGTCTGACGTGATGATCGTCGCCGGCACATTGTGCAACAAGATGGCACCGGCGCTGCGCAAGGTCTATGACCAGATGTCCGATCCGAAATATGTCATTTCGATGGGCAGCTGCGCCAATGGCGGCGGCTATTATCATTACAGCTATTCGGTCGTGCGCGGCTGTGACCGGATCGTTCCAGTCGATATTTACGTGCCGGGATGTCCGCCGACCGCCGAAGCCCTTCTCTATGGCGTGATGCAATTGCAGCGGAAAATCCGCCGCATCGGGACGTTCGAGCGCTGATATGGCTCATTCCGCACCATCCATTTCGAGCAACAGCGGCGTCGCTGACAAGCTCGGCAAAGTGATCGGCGCTGCCCTGATCGGTACCGTCGAGGCCTATGGCGAAATCAGCTTCACCGTCGAGCGCGCCAAGCTGGCAGCCGTGCTGGAGAAACTGCGCGACAAGCATGAATATCAGCAGCTGGTCGAGATCGCCGGGGTCGACTATCCGGATCGGGCTGAACGGTTCGAAGTCTGCTATCATCTGCTCAGTCTGACCAAGAACCACCGCATCCGCGTCAAAGTCAGCACCGACGAGGATACGCCGGTGCCGAGCGTTACCCATATCTGGGAAGTGGCCGGCTGGCTCGAGCGCGAAGTGTTCGACATGTATGGCGTCTTGTTCGACGGCAATACCGATCTGCGGCGGATCCTGACCGATTATGGATTCCAGGGCCATCCGTTCCGCAAGGATTTTCCGCTGACCGGCTATGTCGAGATGCGCTATTCGGAGGAAGCCAAGCGTGTAGTGTACGAGCCGGTGAAGCTGGCGCAGGATTTCCGCAGTTTTGATTTCATGTCGCCCTGGGAAGGCGCGGACTATATTCTGCCCGGTGACGAAAAAGTCGGTGGCGAAGCGCCTCCGGCCACCCCGAAGACGACCGAAAAGAAAAATGACACCGGCGCTGGCGCCAAGGCCGACAAGAAGGCGGCCAGGCCATCCAAGCGCAAAACGGCGGCGACCAAGAAGCCGGCCCCGAAGCGGACCAAATCCGGTACGCAGAAGAAGGGGGAGGGGAAGTGAGCTTTCGGCCCGCAAACCCGTTCGTCCTGAGCTTGTCGAAGGACATGGTCTGTCACAAGCTGGGCTTCGACAAGCTCAGCCCGAACGGCATTGAATCGGAGATATCAAATGTCTGACTATCTCGACGAAATGGACCATCTGGCCGACGACGCCGACCCGACGGTCGGCGATCTCGAAATCCAGAATTTCACGATCAACTTCGGTCCCCAGCATCCGGCGGCGCATGGCGTGCTGCGCATGGTGATGGAGCTGGACGGGGAGATTGTCGAACGCGTCGATCCGCATATCGGGCTGCTGCACCGCGGCACCGAAAAGCTGATCGAGCACAAGACCTATTTGCAGGCCTTGCCCTATTTTGACCGGCTGGACTATTGCTCGCCACTGGCGATGGAGCACAGCTATGTGCTGGCGATCGAGAAGTTGCTCGATCTCGAGGTGCCGCTGCGCGGCCAGTATCTTCGGGTATTGTTCGCCGAGCTGACCCGCATCTGCAATCACATGCTCAATATCGGCGCCCATGTCATGGATGTCGGCGCGATGACGCCGAATATTTGGGTGTTCGAAATTCGCGAGCAGTGCCTGGAATTTTTCGAACGCGCCAGTGGTGCCCGCATGCACAGCGCCTGGTTCCGGCCCGGCGGCGTCCATCAGGATGTGCCGCTGAAGCTGCTCACCGATATCGCCGACTGGCTCGACGAATTCCCGACCCTGTTCAACGATGCAATGAGCCTGGTAGTCGGCAACCGTATTTTCAAGCAGCGCAATGTCGATATCGCGACCGTGTCCAAGGATGATGCGGTGCGCTGGGGTTTTTCCGGCCCGGTGCTGCGTGGCAGCGGTGTCGCCTGGGACCTGCGCAAGTCGCAGCCTTATGATGTCTATGACCGGATGGACTTTGAAGTGCCGGTCGGCACCAGGGGCGACTGCTACGACCGGTTCATGGTCCGGGTCGAGGAGGTCCGGCAGAGCGCGCGCATCATGCGCCAGTGCCTGAACGAAATGCCCGATGGGCCGGTATCCTCCACTGACCGCAAGATCGTCCCGCCGAAACGCGCCGAGATGAAGCAGTCGATGGAAGCCTTGATCCATCATTTCAAACTCTACACCGAGGGCTTCCACGTGCCGGCTGGCGAAGTCTATGTCGCGACCGAAAGCCCCAAGGGCGAATTCGGCGTCTATCTGGTCAGCGACGGCACCAACAAGCCCTATCGCTGCAAAATCCGCCCGACCGCTTTCTCGCATCTGCAGGCGATGGATTTCATGACCAAGGGCCATATGTTGCCGGATGCGACCGCCATATTGGGCGCGATCGACGTTGTATTTGGAGAGTGTGACCGATAATGGCCGAAGCACCCAATATCCCCGACGAAATCGAAACCCGCGCCAAATGGGGCGACTTTGCGTTTACGCCGGACAATGAAAAACTCGCCAAGTGGCAGATTGCGAAATATCCGGCTGGCCGTCAGAAATCGGCGGTTATGGCGTTGCTCGACCTGGCCCAGCGGCAGGTTGGTGCGGATACAAAAACACAGGGCTGGCTGCCGGTTCCGGTGATCGAATATGTCGCCGCCTATCTCGATATGTCCTATATGCGGGCCTATGAGGTCGCGACCTTCTACACCATGTATAATCTCGCGCCGGTTGGCCGCTATCATGTGCAGGTCTGCGGCACCACGCCGTGCATGTTGCGCGGCAGCGACGATGTGATGGCGGCGTGCAAGAACAAGGGCATGGCCAAGGGCAAGTCCACGCCCGACGGGCTGTTCACGCTGACCGAGGTCGAGTGCATGGGCAATTGCTCGAACGCGCCGATGGTCCAGATCAACGACGATAATTACGAAGATCTCGATTATGACATCATGACCCGGATCCTCGAGGATCTGGCAGCGGGCAAGGAAATCCCCGTTGGCTCGCAAATTGGCCGGAAGACCAGCGAGGCCGAGGGCGGGCCGACCAACCTGCACGCGATGGTCGAGGAAAATCACGATTACCGGGGGGAATGGTGATGGGTTTTGCACCATCAATCCTCCCCGCTTGCGGGGAGGGGGACCGCGCAGCGGTGGAGGGGGCTCGCCTCAACCGCCATGTTGGCGCTTTGACGGACACCCCCTCCGTCACGCGCTTCGCACGCGCCACCTCCCCGCAAGCGGGGAGGATATAATGCCATGCAACTCGATGGATATGCAGGCTGGATCGGATTGGCCGTCGTCATCATTGGCATCATTGGCGGGCTTTGGGGTCGCTGGAGGAAAAAATAATGGCGTTTGATTTTCTCCAGGACAAGGACCGCATCTTCACCAATGTCTACGGCTTCCAGTCGTGGGACCTGAAGGCATCGCAGCAGCGCGGCGACTGGGACAATACCGCCGACATCATCAAGCGCGGCAATGACAAGATCATCGAGGAAATGAAGGCCAGCGGCCTGCGCGGTCGCGGCGGGGCGGGTTTTCCGACCGGCCTCAAATGGTCGTTCATGCCCAAGGAAGCACCGAAGGACAGCCAGGGCAATCCGCGGCCGAGCTTTCTCGTCATCAACGCCGATGAATCCGAGCCGGGTTCGTGCAAGGACCGCGAGATCCTGCGCAACGATCCGCACAAGCTGATCGAAGGCGCGCTGATCGCCGGTTTCGCGATGCGCGCGCGGGCGGCTTACATTTACATTCGCGGCGAATATATCATGGAAGCCAAGGTCATGGAGGCGGCCGTCCAGGAAGCCTATGACGCGGGCCTGATCGGCAAGAATGCCGCCAAATCCGGCTATGATTTCGACGTCTTCGTCCACCGCGGCGCCGGCGCCTATATCTGCGGCGAAGAAACCGCGATGATCGAAAGCCTCGAGGGCAAGAAGGGCCAGCCGCGCCTGAAACCGCCGTTTCCCGCCGGGGCCGGTCTCTATGGCTGCCCGACGACAGTAAATAACGTGGAGTCGATCGCGGTGGTACCGACGATCATGCGGCGCGGCGCGGCCTGGTTCGCCAGCTTTGGCCGCGAGAACAACCACGGCACGAAGCTGTTCCAGGTTTCCGGCCATGTCGAGAAACCGGCGGTGTTCGAGGAAGCGATGTCGATCCCGTTCCGCGACATGATCGAGAAACATTGTGGCGGCATTACCGGCGGCTGGGACAATCTGCTGGCGGTGATTCCGGGCGGATCGTCGGTGCCCTTGGTGCCGGCGGCGCAGATCATGGACGCGCCGATGGACTTTGACGGGCTGAAGGATCTCGGTTCCGGTCTGGGCACCGCGGCGGTGATCGTGATGGACAAGTCGACCGATATCGTCCGCGCGATTTCCCGGCTCGCCTATTTCTACAAGCATGAAAGCTGCGGCCAGTGCACGCCGTGCCGCGAAGGCACCGGCTGGATGTGGCGGGTGATGGAAAAAATGCGCGACGGCGATGCGGAAATCGGCGATATCGACACGCTCTACGAAGTCACCAAGCAGGTCGAAGGCCACACCATCTGCGCGCTCGGCGATGCGGCGGCGTGGCCGATCCAGGGGCTGATCCGCCATTTCCGTCCCGAGATGGAACGTCGCATTCGCGAACATAAGGGCGAAAATATGGTGCCCGAAGTCATGGAGGCAGCGGAGTAATCATGCCTAAAGTCACCGTAGATGGCATCGAAATCGAAGTGCCGCAGGGCGCGACCGTGCTGCAGGCGGCGGAGCTTGCGGGCAAGGAAATCCCGCGTTTCTGCTATCATGAACGGCTGAGCATCGCCGGCAATTGCCGCATGTGTCTGGTCGAGGTCAAACCGGGGCCGCCGAAACCGCAGGCGAGCTGTGCGCTGCCCGCTGCCGAGGGTCAGGAAATCCGCACCGACAGCGAAATGGTCAAGAAGGCGCGCGAAGGGGTGATGGAGTTTCTCCTGATCAACCATCCGCTCGACTGCCCGATCTGCGACCAGGGCGGCGAATGCGACCTGCAGGACCAGGCGATGGCCTATGGCAAGGGCGGCTCGCGCTATGAAGAGAACAAGCGCGCGGTTACCGAGAAATATATGGGGCCGATCGTCAAGACGTCGATGACCCGCTGTATCCATTGCACGCGCTGCGTGCGCTTTGCCGAGGAAGTTGCCGGGGTCGAGGAAATTGGCGCGATTGGCCGTGGCGAGGGAATGGAGATTACCTCCTATCTCGAAGGCGCGGTGCACAGCGAACTCAGCGGCAATGTCGTCGATCTCTGCCCTGTCGGCGCTTTGACCAGCAAGCCTTATGCGTTTGAAGCGCGTCCTTGGGAGTTGACCAAGACGCTCGGCATCGACGTGATGGACGCGGTCGGCACCAATATCCGGATCGACAGCCGCGGCCGCGAAGTGCTGCGGGCACTGCCGCGCGTCAACGATGACGTGAACGAGGAATGGGCGACCGACAAGACCCGGCACGCGATCGACGGCCTGATGAAGCGCCGGCTCGACAAGCCTTATGTGCGCAAGAACGGCAAGCTGGAAGAAGCAAGCTGGAACGAAGCGTTCCAGGCGATTGCCGATGTGAAGGCCGGTAGTTCTGTTGCGGCAATTGCGGGTGATCTGGTCGATTGCGAGACGATGTACGCGGCGAAAAAACTGCTGAAGTCGATGAAATCGGAGATGCTGGAAGGCCGCCAGACCGGGCTATCCTATGATGTCAGCAATCTGGCTGCGGTGAATTTCAACACGACCATCGCCGGGATCGAGGACGCGGATGTGATCCTGCTGGTCTCGACCAACCCGCGCTGGGAAGCCTCGCTGGTCAACACGCGAATCCGCAAGGCGGTGCGCCAGGGCCATGCGAAGGCTTTCGGTATCGGACCGGAAGCGGATCAGACCTATCCGGTCGAATGGCTGGGTGATGATATGGGCCTGCTGGCGAAGCTGCCCAAGGCGGCTGCCGATGCGCTGAAAGACGCGGAGCGGCCTGCGATCATCCTTGGCGGCGGTGCGCTCAGCATCGAAGGCGCACATGGCGCGGCTCTCAAGCTGGCAGACAAATATAAACTGGTCCGGGATGGCTGGAACGGTTTCAATGTCCTGCATATCGGCGCCTCGCGTACCGGCGGGCTGATGCTCGGCTATGCCCATGACGGCGGCATCAAGGCGATTGCCGAGACCAAACCGAAACTGCTGTTCGCGCTTGGTGCCGATGAAATGGATTACGGATTGTTCAAGGACAGTTTCAAGGTCTTCATCGGCCATCATGGCGATGCCGGTGCCCATGCGGCGGACGTGATCCTGCCGGGTGCCGCCTATACCGAGAAAGACGGCACCTATGTCAATCTCGAAGGCCGGGTGCAGCGTTCCAACAAGGCGATTTTTGCGCCGGGCGACGCGCGCGAGGACTGGAGCATATTGCGGGCCTTGTCGGATGTGCTGGGCAAGACCCTGCCGTTTGACAGCTTCGAGGAATTGCGGGTGAAGATGGCCAAGGATCATCCTGAACTAGGCACAGAAGGTCTGGTGACGTTTGACTGGGCACCGCCGAAAGACCTGCCAGGCGCGCCAAAGGGGCAGGGGGTCCATCCGATCAAGGATTTCTACCTGACCAACTGTATCGCCCGTGCGAGCGGCACGATGCAGCGCTGCTCGGCGGAATTGCTGCATGCCGATGACGAGATGATGGAGGCGGCAGAGTGAAGATGACCAAACTGCCAATCGTCCTGAGCCTGTCGAAGGACAGCCTGCTCGTACACCGTTCATACTTCGACAAGCTCAGCACGAACGGTGCTCCTGTCTTTTTTCCTCCTTGTGCGAAACACGGGGAGGGGAACCGCGCGAAGCGTGGTGGAGGGGCATTCGCCTCGACCAGTTGCCCCTCCGTCACGCCTTCGGCGCGCCACCTCCCCAAAGCTTCGCTTCAGGGAGGAAATATCTGATGACCGAGTTTCTCCAATCCACTTTCCTCGGTGCCGAACTCGGTTGGTTCGTTGGTACGCTGGCGCTGATTCTGCTGATTGCTTTGCCGCTGATGCTTGCGGTCGCGATGATCATTTATGTCGACCGCAAGATCTGGGCCGCAATGGCGCTACGCCGTGGTCCCAATGTGGTTGGGCCCTTTGGCCTGCTCCAGTCGTTTGCCGATGGTTTGAAGGTGTTTCTGCAGGAAACGATCATTCCGTCAGGCGCCAACAAGGGCCTGTTCCTGATTGCGCCGATCATCACCTTTACCGTGGCTCTGCTCGCCTGGGCGGTTATCCCGTTCGGCGAAGACATGGTGCTGGCCAATATAAACATCGGCCTGCTCTACATTCTCGCGATCAGTTCGCTGGGCGTCTACGGCGTGGTGATCGCCGGCTGGGCGAGCAACTCGAAATACCCCTTCTTCTCTGCGATGCGCGCTGCGGCGCAGATGATCTCCTACGAAGTCTCGATCGGCTTCATCCTGATCTCGGTGGTGTTGTTTGCCGGAACCTTCAATCTTTCCGATATCGTGCTTTCGCAAGAGGGGCATATTTTCGGGATCGTCAATGCCTATGGTCTGAACCCGTTGCTGTTCCCGATGGCAGTGGTGTTCCTGATCGCCTCGATGGCGGAAACCGCACGCCATCCCTTTGACCTGACCGAAGCGGAAAGCGAACTGGTTGCCGGCTATCAGACCGAATATTCGTCGATGTCCTTCGCTTTGTTCTGGCTCGGTGAATATGCCAATATCCTGCTGATGTGCGCGCTCAACGCAATCCTGTTCTGGGGCGGATGGCTGCCGCCGCTGGATGTTGACTGGATTCCGTGGTTCGACATTCCGGGCATCTTCTGGCTGTTCGGCAAGATGTTCTTCTTTTTCTTCATCTTCAGCTGGGTGATGGCGACCGTACCACGCTACCGCTATGACCAGCTGATGCGTCTCGGCTGGAAGATATTCCTGCCGCTTAGTCTGCTCTGGGTATTCCTGGTCAGCGGCTATGTGATGATCGACAAATTTGGATTGCCGCTATGAGTATCGCCCAACATATCAAAGCCTTCACCCTGTTCGAATTTATCGGCGCGCATATGCTGACGCTGAAATATTTCTTCAAGGCGAAGAAGACGATCAATTACCCCTATGAGAAGAACCCGATTTCGCCGCGGTTCCGGGGTGAGCATGCGTTGCGCCGTTATCCCAATGGCGAGGAACGCTGCATTGCGTGCAAACTGTGCGAAGCGGTCTGTCCGGCGCTGGCGATCACGATCGAGGCTGAGCCGCGCGAGGACGGATCGCGCCGTACCACGCGCTATGATATTGACATGACCAAGTGCATCTACTGCGGTTTTTGTCAGGAAGCCTGCCCGGTCGACGCGATCGTCGAAGGACCGAATTTCGAATATTCGACCGAGACGCGCGAAGAGCTGATTTATGACAAGTCGAAGCTGTTGGAAAACGGCGACAAATGGGAGCGGGCAATCGCGGCAAACCTTGCCGCCGATGCGCCCTATCGGTAAGGCGGCGCTGTGATGATTCCAATGGGGGAAAATGTGCAAAAATATGCTGAACCTTTCCTTCTTGTGCGCAGCACGGGGAGGGGGACCATCCGCAGGCTGGTGGAGGGGCGCCGCGCCATCCTCACTTCGTTCGGCCCCTCAGTCGTGCATTCTGCACGCCACCTCCCCGAAGCTTCGCTTCAGGGAGGATGTGTATAATGCAAATATTCGCTTTCTATCTTTTTGCATCGGTCGTGCTGGCCAGCGGTGCCTTTTGCATCTTTGCGCGCAATCCGGTGCATAGTGTTTTGTGGCTGATCCTGGCGTTTTTCAACGCTGCCGGACTGATGGTTCTGATCGGCGCCGAATTTATCGCGGCGCTGCTGGTTATTGTCTACGTCGGCGCGGTCGCGGTATTGTTCCTGTTTGTCGTGATGATGCTCGACATCGATTTTGCCGAACTCAGGGCAGGTTTCATGAAACATCTGCCGCTCGGCCTGTTGCTGGCGCTGGTTCTGGTAGTAGAAATCATCTTTGGCGTTGGTGCATGGCAGTCGTCGGGCATGGGCGAGGCGACCGCTGCGGTCGGCCCGCCGGCTGGCGCTCCGTCCAATATCGAGCAGCTCGGTGCTCTGCTCTACACCAAATATGTCTTCCTGTTCGAGGCTGCGGGCTTGATCCTGCTGGTCGCGATGGTCGGCGCAATCGTTCTGACCCATCGCACCCGCGGCGGCGTCCGCAAGCAGAATATTGCAGACCAGGTCGCGCGCCGGCCCGAGGATGCGACCCGCAACACGCAGCCCGAAGTCGGCAAGGGGGTAGAGCTATGATCGGTATTGAGCATTATCTTGTGGTCAGCTCGATCCTGTTTGTGATGGGCATGCTCGGCATTTTCCTGAACCGGAAGAATATCATCATCATCCTGATGGCGATCGAACTGATCCTGCTCGCCGTGAACCTGAATTTTGTCGCGTTCAGCGCCTTTCTCGGTGACATGACCGGTCAGGTGTTTGCCATGTTCATTCTGACGGTGGCCGCCGGCGAGGCCGCTATCGGGCTCGCCATTCTCGTGATTTACTTCCGTCAACGCGGCACCATTGCCGTCGATGATGTCAACCGGATGAAGGGTTAGCAACTTGACGATCCAGCTTATCGTTTTTCTGCCGCTGCTGGCAGCGATTGTCGCCGGGTTCGGCAACCGCGTCATCGGCAATGTGCCAGCGAAAATTGTTACCACCGGTGCGCTGTTCGCTTCCTGTGCGCTGAGCTGGCCCGTGTTTATCGATTTTCTGGCCGCGAACCGGAGCGCCGAAGTCGTACCGGTGCTGACCTGGCTGGTTTCCGGCGATCTCAATTTTGACTGGGCGCTGCGCGTCGATGCACTGACCGCGGTGATGCTGGTGGTGGTGACCACCGTATCCGCGCTCGTGCACCTCTATTCATGGGGCTATATGGATGAAGATCCGGACCAGCCGCGCTTCTTCGCCTATCTGTCCCTGTTTACCTTTGCCATGCTGATGCTGGTGACCGCCAACAATCTGGTGCAGATGTTCTTTGGCTGGGAAGGTGTCGGCCTGGCGTCCTATCTGCTGATCGGTTTCTGGTTCAAGAAGCCGAGCGCCAATGCCGCCGCCATCAAGGCCTTTGTCGTCAACCGCGTTGGCGATCTCGGCTTCATGCTCGGCATCTTCGGTACATTCCTGGTCTTTGGCACCGTGTCGATCCCGGAAATTCTCGAAGCCGCGCCTGGCATGGCCGGGTCGACCATTACCTTTGCCGGGATGCGTCTCGACACGATGACCATCCTCTGCCTGCTCTTGTTTATCGGCGCGATGGGCAAGTCGGCGCAGCTTGGCCTGCACACCTGGCTGCCTGACGCGATGGAAGGCCCGACCCCGGTGTCGGCGCTGATTCACGCTGCCACCATGGTGACCGCGGGCGTGTTCATGGTCTGCCGCCTGTCGCCCATGTTCGAAACCAGCCCGGTTGCCCTGACGGTTGTCACGATTGTCGGCGCATCCACCGCGATCTTCGCGGCCACGGTTGGCCTGGTCCAGCATGATATCAAGCGGGTAATCGCCTATTCGACCTGTTCGCAGCTCGGTTATATGTTCTTTGCCGCCGGCGTCGGTGCCTATAGCGCGGCGATGTTCCACCTGTTTACCCACGCCTTCTTCAAGGCGCTGTTGTTCCTTGGTGCCGGTTCGGTGATCCACGCGATGCATCACGAGCAGGACATGCGCTATTATGGCGGCCTGCGGAAAGAAATCCCGCTGACTTTCTGGGCAATGATGGCGGGAACACTGGCGATTACCGGTGTCGGTATCGTTGGTCTGGGCGGTTTCGCCGGCTTTTACTCCAAGGATGCGATTATCGAGGTCGCCTTTGCCAGCGGTACCGAGGTCGGACAGTTCGCCTATGCCATCGGTGTCCTCGCGGCGCTGCTGACCAGCTTTTACAGCTGGCGGCTGATGTTCCTGACCTTCTGGGGCACGCCGCGCTGGATCCAGTCGGAGCATATCCAGCACAGCGTCCACAAGACGCCGGAACAGGCCGGGGCCGACACGACGGGTGGCTATCATCCACATGAAAGCCCGCTGTCGATGCTGATTCCACTGGGCGTATTGGCAACCGGCGCCGTCTTTGCCGGCTTCCTGTTCCACAACCAGTTTGTTGAAGCGGCCGAGGGCGCCGTATTCTGGGCCGGAAGCCTGGCGTTTGACGAACATCTGATGCATGAAATTCATGAAGTGCCGCTGTGGGTCAAACTGTCTTCGACGGTCGCAATGCTGACCGGACTGGCGACCGCGATCTTCATGTACTTCTTCGGCAAGGATCGGCCTGCGCGTTTGGCGGCAACTTTCAGCCCGCTGTACAATTTCTTCTTCAACAAATGGTATTTCGACGAGCTTTACCACCTCATTTTCATCCGTCCGGCTTTCTGGCTGGGCCGGCTGTTCTGGAAGGGTGGCGATGAAGGCACGATCGACCGCTTCGGACCCAATGGTATCGCCTCGGTGATCGCCAGCGGCTCGGGCGTGATGAAACGCTTCCAGAGCGGATATCTCTATACCTATGCGTTGGTCATGCTGCTCGGCCTCGCCGCTGCCGCGACCTGGATTATCGTGCAGGGAGCCGGCGCATGAACCAGCTTGATTTTCCGATCCTGTCGCTGATGATGGGTCTGCCGATGCTGGCCGCGATCATCTGCCTGTTCCTCAATGCACAGGCGGCGCGCTGGTTGGCGCTGGCAACGACGCTGGCGCTGTTCGGTCTCGGCATTGTGCTGTGGGCCAATTACGATATCGGCGGGCCGCAATGGCAATATGTCGAGCGCGCCGAGCTGTTCGGCAATTTCGCCTGGGCGCTGGGTATCGACGGCATTTCGATGATGCTGATCATGCTGACCGTCTTCCTGATGCCGATCTGTATCGGTGCCAGCTGGGAAGCGATCCAGACACGGGTCGGCGAATATATGGCGGCCTTCCTGTTCATGGAAGTGCTGATGATCGGCGTGTTTGCGGCGCAGGATCTGTTTCTGTTCTACATTTTGTTCGAAGCCGGCCTGATCCCTATGTATCTGATCATCGGTATCTGGGGCGGGGCGAACCGGATATACGCCAGCTACAAATTCTTCCTCTATACGCTGCTCGGTTCGGTGGTGATGCTGATCGCGATGCTGTGGATGGTGCAGGATGCGGGTACCAGCGATATCCCGACCTTGCTCAACTATGATTTCGCGCCCGAGGCGCAGACCTGGCTATGGCTGGCCTTCTTCGCCAGCTTTGCGGTGAAGATGCCGATGTGGCCGGTCCATACCTGGCTGCCGGATGCGCATGTACAGGCGCCAACTGCCGGTTCGGTCATCCTGGCGGGCGTCTTGCTGAAAATGGGTGGCTACGGTTTCCTGCGTTTCTCTTTGCCGATGTTCCCGGAAGCGTCCGAACAGTTCATCTGGCTGATCTTCGGCCTGTCAATGGTCGCTGTCGTCTACACCTCGCTGGTGGCTTTGGTGCAGCAGGACATGAAGAAGCTGATCGCCTATTCGTCCGTTGCCCATATGGCGATCGTGACGCTCGGCCTGTTCGCGTTCAATCGCCAGGGTATCGAGGGTGCGATCATCGTGATGCTGAGCCACGGTCTGGTGTCCGGCGCGCTGTTCCTGTGCGTCGGTGTAATCTACGACCGGTTGCACACGCGCGAAATCGACCGTTACGGCGGTCTGTCGATCAACATGCCGAAATATGCGATATTGTTCATGCTGTTCACCATGGCCTCGATCGGCCTGCCGGGCACCAGCGGGTTTGTCGGCGAATTCCTGTCGCTGGTCGGCCTGTACAAGGTCAACAGCTGGGTCACTCTGGTCGCCACGACCGGTATCATCCTGGGCGCGGGCTATATGCTCTATCTCTATCGCCGGGTCGCCTTTGGCGAGCTGGTCCATGATGACGTCAAGGCAATGCCGGATCTGTCGGCGCGCGAAATGGCGTTGCTGGCACCGATTGCCGCAGCAGTGATGTGGATGGGTGTCTATCCGGAAAGTTTCATGGCACCGATCCGCGGTGACGTCGGGGCGCTGGTGGCACGGATCGACCGCGCTGCTCCGGAAGGCGACGCGCATCTCAAAATGGGCGAAGCGAAACCGGCAATCAAAGATGAAGCCCACAGGGAGGCGCACTAATGAACCTTGCATCGTCCCTCTGGCTGGTATCGCCGGAAGTCTTCCTCTCGGTCTCGAGCCTGATCCTGCTGCTGGTTGCGGCATGGAGCCAGGAAAAAGCCGCGCGTCTGATCACCATCTTGTCGGTAGCGGCGCTGTTCGGCGCTTCGACACTGCTGATGGCCCTGTCGCACAATCCCGATTTCAAGGGTGGTGCGGACGCGTTTGACGGCCTGTACCGGATGGATGCATTCGGCAGTTCGGCAAAATTCCTGATCTATCTGGCGGCAATCATCTCGTTGATCGTGGCACCGCGCTTCTTCCAGGCTGGCGGCAAATACCGGTCGGAATATCCGGTGCTGATCCTGTTTGCCACCATCGGCATGGGGATGATGGTCTCCGCGACCGACATGATGACGCTCTACATCGGTCTCGAGCTGAACAGCCTGTCCGCCTATGTGCTGGCCAGCTTCATCCGGACCGACATCCGCTCGTCCGAGGCGGGGCTCAAATATTTCGTTCTCGGCGCGCTGGCGAGCGGGATGCTGCTGTTCGGTATTTCGCTGGTTTACGGCTTTGCCGGTTCGACCAGCTTTGCCGTGATTGGCGATGCGTTGAGCGGTGATCTGTCGACCGGGCCGCTGATCGGTCTGGTGCTGGTGCTCTCGGGCCTGGCGTTCAAGATCAGCGCGGTACCGTTTCATATGTGGACGCCCGACGTGTATGAAGGCGCCCCGACACCGGTATCTGCTTTCTTCGCCAGTGCCCCCAAGGTCGCCGCTGTGGCGCTGACCGCGCGGGTGATCATTGACGCGTTCGGCGGCCAGACTTCGGCCTGGCAGCAGATCATCGTGTTTGTCGCGCTGGCCTCGATCATTCTCGGTGCGGTTGCCGCGATCGGACAGCAGAATATCAAGCGGCTGCTCGCCTACAGCTCGATCAACAATGTCGGCTTTCTGCTGATTGGTCTTGCTGCCGGTACCGCTCAGGGCATTTCGGCGATGATGTTCTATCTGGCGATCTATGTCGCGATGACGCTGGGCAGCTTTATCTGCGTGCTCGAGATGCGTGGCAAGGATGGCAAGCCGCTGGAAAGCCTGTCGAGCCTGGCCGGCCTGTCGCAAACGCAGCCCGGCCTTGCTGCCGCCTTTGCCGTATTCATGTTCTCGCTGGCCGGTATTCCGCCGCTGTTCGGTTTCTGGGGCAAGTTCCTGGTATTTGATGCAGCGGTTGCCGCGGGCATGCTGCCGCTGGCAGTGATCGGTATCGCCGCTTCCGTGATCGGTGCCTTTTACTATATCAAGGTCGTCAAGATCATCTATTTTGATGATCCTGCCGACGAAATCGCGGTCACCGGACACAAGGCCGAAAATATATTGATCGCGATACTGGCACTGATCGTATCGCCACTCGGCTATCTGGCGATTCCCTTCGTTGCACCGATAACCGCAGCAGCGGCAGCGGCGCTCTTCTGACCAATTCCGTAAAGACCGTTGCCGAAACCGCATCGACCAATGCGGATGTAAAGCTGTTGGTGGAGCAGGACAGTGTGGCCGAAGGCTTCTGGCTGCGCGCCGAAAAACAGGTTGGTGGCGTCGGACGGCTCGGTCGGAAATGGGAAAGCCCGCCGGGCAATCTCTATTGCAGCACGGTGGTCGACATCAGGTCCGGCGATCCCGCTCCGTCGAGCCTGTCCTTTGTCACCTCGCTGGCGGTCTACGACATGCTGAATGTGCAGCTCCGCGAGAAGACAGTGATTATGTTGAAATGGCCCAATGACATATTGGTCAATGATGCAAAAATCTGCGGAATATTGTTGGAGCGGGCATCAGACAAAGTCGTTGTCGGGATCGGTATCAACATTGTCAGCGCGCCCGACCTGCCGGAGCGCAAAACGACATATTTGCAGGCGGCCAATGATCTGAATGAAAATGACGCGTCGCAAATCCTGGACTATCTGATTCCGGAATTCGAGAAACGGCTGAAACAATGGCGGTTATCCGGCCTTCGGTCGATTTTGTACGACTGGCAACGCGTGGCGCATGACAAGGGCAGCAACCTGCTGGTCTCCAACCACCAGGGCGACAAGATTGCTGGCGAATATCAGGGTCTGAATGACGATGGCGCGCTGCGCTTGAGTAAGGCTGATGGAACGCTTATTGTGCTCCATGCTGGCGATGTTGAAATGGATCAGCGGGATGCCGGATGAATGAAAGGTCGAAGTCATGCTGCTAGCCATTGACGCTGGTAACACCAATGTTGTCTTCGCCCTGTTCGATGGCGACGATATTCGTGCCCGTTGGCGGATTGCCACAGACGCGCGCCGCACAGCGGATGAATATGTCGTCTGGCTGCGGCAGCTTCTGGAACTGGAAGGCCTTGAACTGGGCTCTGTCGATGCGGTGATCATCGGCACGGTCGTGCCGCGGGCGCTGCACAATCTGTCGGTATTGTCGGAAAAATATTTTGGCGTGACGCCGTTGATTGCCGGGCGTGGCGATGCGGCATGGGGTGTCGCTCTTGATGTCGAGCAACCCGACAGCGTCGGGGCTGACCGTGTGCTGAACGTGATCGCGGCGCATCACAAATATAAGCAGGATATTGTCATCATCGATTTTGGCACGGCCACCACATTCGATGTCGCCGACTATCAAGGTGCCTACAAGGGCGGGATCATTGCGCCCGGCATCAATCTCTCGCTCGATGCGCTGGTCGGAAAAACCGCACAATTACCGCGTATCGCCCTGGAATCTCCGGAAGATGACAATGTCATTGGTACAACGACCGAAAGCCAGATGCTGATCGGTATTTTCTGGGGTTATGTCGCGATGATCGAGGGGCTGGTGGCGCGCACGAAGGCGCAAATCGGCCGACCGACGAAAATCATCGCTACCGGCGGATTAGCCATTCTTTTTGACGAACATACAGATGTATTCGACCATCTGGAAGCAGACCTGACTCTCCAGGGCCTGCATTTCCTCTATCAGCGAGCAACACACGCTTCATGACAAAACCAAAAAAAGAACTTCTGTTCCTGGCCCTTGGCGGCTCGGGCGAAATCGGCATGAATGTCAACCTGTACGGTTGCGACGGCAAGTGGGTGATGGTCGATCTCGGCATGACATTTGCGGACCCCAGTTATCCGGGTATCGACCTGATCCTGCCGGATCTCGAATTTATCGAGAAACATCGCAAGGACCTGCTCGGCATTGTGCTGACCCATGGTCACGAGGATCATATCGGCGCGGTTCCCTATTTTGCCGCCGATCTCGATGTGCCGCTGTTCGCGACGCCGTTCACCGCCGGCCTGATCCGCCGCAAGCTGGAAGAAGTCGGCCTTGAACGAGAGGTCGAGCTCAATATCATTCCGAATGAAGGCAGCTTCGATCTCGGTCCGTTCGGCTTCCGCTATCTGCCGATCGCGCACTCTATTGCCGAAGGCAATGCGATGCTGATCGACACGCCTTATGGCCGGATTTTCCACACCGGTGACTGGAAACTGGACGACGAACCGGTACTGGGTGTGCCCTCATCTCCCGAAGAACTGCAGAAAATCGGTGATGAAGGGATTCTCGCCATGGTCTGCGATTCGACCAATGTTTTCAATGACAAGGCCTCCGGATCGGAAGGCGAGGTGCGCCGGAACCTGATGCGGGTGGTCGACGAAATCGACACGAGGATCGTCGTGACGACCTTTGCTTCCAATGCTGCCCGGCTGCAGACGCTTGGCGAAGTTGCCATCCATGCCGGCCGCAAGCTTTGCGTCGCCGGCCGCTCGCTTGACCGGATTATCGAGAATTGCCGGGAAAACGGCTATCTGAAGAATTTTCCCCCGACCGTGGATTTCCAGGAGGCGATGAGCCTGCCGCGCGGGGAGGTGATGATCATCGCGACCGGTGGCCAGGGCGAGGCGAGGGCGGCATTGGGCCGGATTGCCGGCGACAGCCACCAGATCAAGCTGTCCGAAGGCGATCATGTGCTGTTTTCGTCGAAGCAGATTCCCGGCAATGAAATTGCTATCGGCCGGATCCAGAACCAGCTTGCGGCCAAGGGTGTGGTGATGATTACCGAACGGCAGGAACATATCCATGTGTCAGGCCACCCCGGACAACCGGAACTGGCGCAGATGTACGAGTGGATCAAGCCGGAGATTCTGGTGCCGGTCCATGGCGAAATCCGTCATATGAAAGCGCAGGCGCGCTTTGGCCTGGAGCAGGGCATCCCGAAAGCCATATTCCAACAGAATGGCGATGTTGTGCGTCTGGCACCGAAGGGACCCAAAATATTGGGTCAGGAACGGACCGGACGCCTGGTCGTGGATGGTGACGTGATCATCCCTGCTGACGGCAAAACCCTGAACGACCGGCGCAAGACAGCGCATAACGGGATGATTTCGGTGGCAATCGGTCTGGATCAGAAGGGTAAGATCTTTGGCCAGCCGGTGCTGAAAATGCATGGCGTGCCGCTGGAGGAAGACGAAGAGGATTTTCTTGACGAGGTCGTCGACAAGATCATGGCCAATTATGCAAAACCGGTGGGCGATATCGACAAATTCAATGAAGCTATCCGCCTGCTGGTCCGCCGCAGCGCGACCGAGTGGACGGGCAAGAAACCAATTGTTTCGGTGCTGACCGTGGAGGCCTGACGAGTCATGCAACTCACTTCCATCGTCGCAATCTACGTACTGTTCTGGGTAATTGCTGCGTTCATCATCCTGCCTGTCGGAATCCGCAGCCATCACGAAACCGGTGTGAAAATGATGAAGGGGCAGTCGGACGGAGCTCCGGTCAACTTTCGTCCATGGCGGGTACTGTTGCTGACAACGCTGCTGGCGACTGCGATGTTCGGTCTATTCTATCTCAACTATGTCTATGGCTGGGTCACCATGGACGACATTGATTTCTTCAATAGCCGCGACCGGATGCAATAGTCTTGATGTTAATTGCGCAGGCGTTCGATTGCCTGGGCCAGAGCGACATAGAGTTTGCCGACATCGGATGACAGCAGGGTCACGCTGATCGCGCTGCCGTCACGCGTCGCGAGCACACCGCGCAGCATCGCTTCAAAATCATGGATATAGCGGTTCACATGTTCGCGGAATTCGTCGTTTCCGGAATATTGCGCCAGGATTTCCCTGACTTCCCTGCCATCGAGCAGACGAACGGCGCGCCGCGTAAAAATGCCGCGGTCGCCCTTCAGATAGGCCGCCCATTCCGTGTCGGTGACATCGTTGGACAGGATTTTCCCGACGTCGATCGAGATGGAGTTGAGCGATTCGGTTAGCTGAGCCACGCGCCGGGTGAAATTCTCGTCGCTGCTTTGCTCGGCCTTTTCCTTGGCAAACAGAATACGCTGTTCCAGACTGGTCGTCATATCCTCGATCGCCGCCAGCTGATCGGTCAGATGCGCGGCGGTCGACTGGGTGGTTGCAACCGCGCTCGAAACAGCCTGCTCCAGTTTCGGCGCGATCGAGGCAATCTTGTCGTCGATGATCCGATTCAAGCTTTCTTCGCTCATCTTTTCGAAGGCCTCGGTAGAACCGGCAATCGAATTCTCCAGCGCTTGTCGTGAATGTTCGGATGCCTGTTTGGCGGTTTCCTTGACCTGCAGCAGGGCGCTGATCATCTTTTCGCCAGCGCTCTCGGTCAGCGCTTCATTCTGTTCGCGGACCTCCGTAATGGCCTTCGAGATTTCGGCAATCTGGTCAACGACGGATTGGCTGGCCTCGTCACTCGCTTCTCGCAACTGGCGGATATGCTCTTGTTGCTTGCTGATCGAGTGGTCGGTTTGCGCAACTTGCTGTGTCACTCTGCCTGCATCTTCCTGCGCCTTGCGGGCATGGGTTGCGATCTGGCCGTAAAGCGCGAGACTTTCCTTTGATTTCTCCGCAACCCGTTCGAACGCGATCGGCAGGGTTTCATCCATTTCGCGGGCACTGCTGTCCAGTGCTACCAGTAATTTTTCCATCCGCTCGATCATTCCGTCGGCGGTGCCAAATCCATTTTCCAGCGATCGCTGCAGTTCGGCGCTATTCTGTTCCATGGCGGACATGGCAAAGGCCAGTTTTGCGGTTTTCTCGCCGCTTTCATTGTCCAGGGTTTTCACATTTTCCGCGATCTCGGTAATATTCTGATTGAGCGTCGCGGCCAGTGCCTTCAAACGCTGTTCTTCCTCGTCGGCAATCTTTCCTGCGCTCTCCAGGGCCAATTCCAGCGCCTCGAGATCCGTCCGCATAGCCTGGGAGGAGTCCGAGGCTTCTGCGGCAAGACGGGCGCGTGTCTTGTGGATGGTTTCAACGGTTTCGGAGGTTGTTTTGCGCAACAAGGCCGCCAGCTGGTTGGAGGCAGCCTCTGCTTCTTCAAGCTGCTCCGCCAGGCTGATCTTGATACGCTCGGCCTCGGCCGCGAGACTTTGCACCGACCGGCCCGACTTGTCGGTCAATGCGTCCAGACTCAATTTGGCAGCGGTCCCGACGTCGCCGATTTTTTTCAGGGTCGACACCATCGCTGTCATTTCCGTCTGCGCGGTTCGTCCGGCATTGCCAATCTGGTTGGTTACGTCCTTTGCGGTACTGATCACCACGGGCAGATGTTCGCGCAGCTGTTCGAGATTCCGGTAGGCGGTGCTGCCGACATCATCCAGCTTCTGCATCTTGCCCAGCCCATCATCAAGCGACTTGCGGATCAGGCCGGCGGCGGTTGTCAACTTGCTGGATGACTGGGTACCGAGAGATTCCAGTTCACGGCTTTCATGGCCGAGAAATTCGCGCGCGACGCTAAGTTCATTGTTGACCGTTTTCAGACGGGTTTCGAGCAATTCGGACTCGGTGCGCAGCGAAAGGGCAACATCGGCGAAGCGGCCGGCTTCGCGGCTGCTGTTGCGCATGTAGAGCAGATAGGCAATGCCAAGTGTCGCGATCGGCAGACACCATTGCGTCAGCAAGTCAATACCGGCCCGGGCCGTGGGCATTGTTGCAAAAATATCGCGGTTGGCCCACAGGAAAAATCCGGTCCATCCGGCGGCGGTGATGCCAAGCAACAGCAGCGGAAGGAAGCGAGAGCGGGAATGGCCGGTGACCATCTCATCCGCATAATGATTCCATTCATCATCCGAAGAGACATCGCTATTTTGCTGATTTTCATCAGGAAAATCTTGCTGTTCCGCCTCCGGTTCAGGGGTTTTGCTTTCGCTGCCCGCGGTTGTTTCTGTCTGGCCTTCGCCGGAATTTTCATCCCGATCACGCCACATCCCGATTATTTTAGATTCACCTGCCATAAGACTATTTACCACAATATCAGATCATAGAAACCATAAGTTAACCATATCGCGTGTAAACGGTGGAAATGTCATTTGATTATGGGGCTTTGGATGCCGCTCTGACGGCTGCAGTGGGGGATGACCAGCCACTCATCGCGGAACTGCGCGCGGCTTTCCTTGAAAGCGCGAAACGGCAGGTCGATCTGCTCGGAAGAGCGCGCTGCGATGCCAATTGGGAATATGCCGCCTGGCGCCTCAAGGGCCTGGCTGCAAGTTTCGCCGCGACCAAGATTCTACAACTGGCAGACGAAGCGGCGCATTCCGCACCCGGCGATCCGGTGATTTTGCGGAAACTGGAACGGGCCGTGTCCGCGGTAGAGGCCCACCGGGACTGATAGCCCGGTCCAGGGGTGCCGAACGCACGCCGACCACCAGATTATCCCTTGGCATGTCCGGACGCCACCATCTATGGATAGGAACATGTTTCCTCTTCATCGTTCGGGACCCCCATATTCGTGAAACTGGCACTGATTTCCCTCGCAAAAGACGATCTCGACGGGAACGGCCCGATCGCGCTGCTTCCTCTGTTCGCCGGAACGCTGCTCGATTTGCAGATTCAGGCTGCGCAACAATTGGGCTGCGAGAAGTTCATTTTCCTGTGCCCGGTGACCCACGGTGCGCTCCTGCAGAAAATCGATGCGATGAAGCAGCAGGGCCTTGACGCGGAATATGTCCGCAGCCCCAGTGATCTGGTGCAATATGCGACCGATCAGGATCATATCATCTATTTCGCCGACGGCATTCTTCCCAATGACGAGATCGTCGATCAGCTGAGCGGAACTCCAAAGGAACTTCTGTTCACCGTACTGCAGGCCGAGGAATATCAGGAATTCGAGCGCATCGATCTCAACCAGCGCTGGCTCGGAATCGTCTCGCTTAACGCCGCGCGGCTGGTCGCCATGATCGATATTCCGGATGAGTGGGAGATCGGATCGGCGCTGCTCAGGACGGCGGTGCAGGCCGATTGCCCGCGCGCGATCATCTCGGACCGCCGGATGGGTGCTGGTGCCATTGCGCATATTCAGAGTGAAGTCAGCGCGGCGCAATTCACCCGCCGCAAGTTGAGAGACATGCCCGCCAAAAAGGACAATTTTCTCAACCGCTTTCTGCTACGGCCCCTGGTCAAGCGCAGCCTTCCGATGCTCTGGACAAAAAAGGCTGCGCCGCAATATCTGCAAATATTCACGCTGCTTGCGGGTCTTTCCGGCATCGGGGCGGCCGCTTTTGGCTATTCTGTCGCATCGCTGAGCCTGCTGTTTTTCGGCAGCGTCGCGCAATTCGTCCGGGCGTCGATGGTGCACTTTGCCAGTGCGGAAAAAGGCCGGGACTGGACGAGTTCCGCGCTGGACGGGATTGTCGCTACCGGTGTTGCAATCCTGTTGCTGCGAGCCTCAAACCCAATGACACTGGTGCCAAATCTGGTGATTTTTGCCCTGTTGCTGGCGCATCTTCTGCTTTTGCGGACCGGGTCGGGCGAAATCCGGCTGGCGTTGATAAAGCCGGATCTGCGACTGGTTCTGCTGATTCTGCTCCTGACGGCGATTCCGGGACCGATAGCCTATGGCATCTATGCCGCCGCGCTATACTCCGGACTGTCTCTCGTTCTGGACCGCTTTTTTGCAAAGAATTCGCCGAAAAACTGACCGCTTTGGGACGATTGCCTAAAAATTCGACTTAGCGGCTTGTTAACCACATTAGGGTACGGCCTTGGCATGGCAGAGCGAGTTTCTCCGATGGACCGAACGAAGCAGAACGATATTCTCCGGCGCGCGCGGGCGATAGCCGACAAGGCCTCGTTTGTGGCCGATGATTTTGCGCATGCCCTGTTTCCGCGTACCGATGTGCCGTTCAATGACCGCATGCGTTCGAACGCGCAGCAATATCTGCGCAGCGTGGTGCGCAATGTTGAAAGGCGCATCTGCGAGATTGCAACGGGGGATCTCGGCGTTTCCCAGGAAATGCTGTTGTCCGTCGGGCAGGGTGATGACGGTCAGAGCTATGCCTTGCTGGACCATGGCGGCCTGCTGAACAGGCCCGAGATTGTCCAGCATCTCTTCGTCAAGACACAACAGAGTGAACTGGCGGCCAGATTGCTGCAGAAGATTTCCCAGGAAGATCTCGAATCCACTCTGACCCGCCATCTCGACCATGAGGATCCGGTTGTCGCCAAAGCCGCGATGGGACTGCTGGTTGCGCAATCGAAGACCACGGGCTCGGCCGGCGAGATAGCTTGCAGTCTTGTCGATTTGCCGCCGGAAATTGTCTATGCGATTGCGTGGCCCGTGACAGCAGCGCTTGCGCGCCTGTCGGGTTCTCCCGGCGTCCGGCTGCAGCAGGCTGCGGAACGGCTGCTCGCGGAACATGACGAAAGCGCCGGCGTGGCACGCAAAGCCGAGCGCCTCGCCCAGTTGCTCGAACAAGCGGAAATGCAGCAGAAAATTGCGCCCCATCCGATGAAAGACGGTCTCTCACTATTTGTCGCACGGCTCGCCAGGCAATCCGGCCTGACCAGCGACCAGATTGTCACCTTCACGGCCGAGCCGGACATGGCACGATTCATTGTGGTGCTGCGCGCAGCGGATTATCCGGTGCAGGAAGCCCTTTCGATTTATGCGGCGCTCGATAGTGGTGACAATATTCTGACCGCAGCAACCTATGGCGAGCTTGATCGGGACCGGTGTTTGACTCTGGTGACTCGCTGGGCAGCGCCGGATGCCTATCAAAATGCCGACCGTATTCTGTCCCGCGACTATCTGGGCGAAGCGGAAAAATGACCGCCGCGCGCAAACTTGCTGAACCGGTCCGCGGGCAGGTGGATGCCGATGGCTTGCTGCTGACGGCTGACCCGCTGCTGATGCGCTTGCACCTGCGCTGTGGCGGAAAGGAAGCCGGACCGCTGGCGGTTCCCGAACTGGCAGCCTTGTGCCGCCTCAGTCGCCGGTTGGGCATGAACCTGTCGCGTCCGGTACAGGCGTCGGATGATGACAGCCGCATCGAAATGTGGGTTGAAACCCGTCTTGCATCCCCCGAAAAAGATCAGCCACTCAGCCTGTCGATCATCGACTGGAAAGAATATCCGCATGACGAGAACCACAAGAACGATCCGGCCCGGGATCGTGACTTTGACCGGCTGGAAGGACGGGGAGCGATCCGGACGGACGCGGCGTTGCGGATCATTGCCCAACAAATGCCAGGGAAGGCAATCCGGAATTTCGATGCCATCGGTCAGTCTCTGCTTGATATTTATGATGTAATCCCGCCTTCGGCCCATGCGAAATTGCTCGAAGCCGTGGCCGAACGTCAACCGGTCCGCAATCAACGGCTGCGGGAGAAAACCGGAGCACAGGCCCTGTTCCTGCTGCAGGGGCAGCCGCTGATTGACAAGGCCGGCCTGTTCGCCGGCTATCGCTTCACGGCGACGCCGGATGATTCGGTCGAGCGCCAGGAACCGGAAAAGGCAGATACAAAGGGTGCCGCCGGGAAGCTTATCAGCGACAGTCTGTTCGGCATGCAACTGGGGCCAGCGCTGCGCCAACCACTTGGCAAGATCATCGCCAATGCCGAAACCATCAGCAGCAAGCTGGAAGGCCCGCTGCGCGGCGACTATGCCAGCTATGCCAAGGATATCGCATCCGCCGGCCGGCATTTGCTCGATCTGGTCAATGATCTGTCCGATCTCGAAGCGATCGAGCGTCCCGAATTCACCGTTGCCGGCGATGATATCGATCTGATCGATCTCGCGCATCGGGCCGCAGGCCTGCTGGCGGTCAAGGCAGCAGATCATCAGATCCGGCTCGAGCTTCCCGACAAGGAGCAGAAGCTGCCGGCCAGCGGCGAATTTCGTCGTTCGCTGCAGATTCTTGTCAATCTGATCGGCAACGCTATCCGTTATTCACCCGATGGTTCGGTCATCAAGCTGCATGTGTCTTCCGAACCGGGGTTTGCGCAGATTTCCGTCAGCGATCAGGGCGCTGGCATTGCTGCGGAAGACCAGGAGCGAATTTTCGAGAAATTTGAACGGCTGGGCCGGTCCGGTGATGGCGGCAGCGGCCTCGGACTGTTCATCTCCCGCCGCCTCGCCCGCGCCATGGGCGGCAGTCTTACCGTAGAGAGTGCGGCCGACGAAGGCTCGACTTTTACCCTGTCACTGCCGGAACGGACAAAGCCATAAAAAAGGGGAGCGCAACGGCTCCCCCCTTTCCAATATCTTTCAGCGTTTAGCGTTTGTCGATTGACACATAGTCGCGCTTGGTCGGGCCTGTATAAAGCTGGCGCGGCCGGCCGATACGCTGACCCGGATCGGAAATCATCTCGTTCCACTGTGCAACCCAGCCGACGGTGCGGGCGAGGGCGAACAATACGGTGAACATCGATGTCGGGAAACCGATCGCCGACAGGATGATGCCCGAATAGAAGTCTACGTTCGGGAACAGTTTCTTGTCGATGAAATAGGGATCGTTGAGCGCCATTTCCTCGAGCTGCAGGGCGACTTCGAATACCGGATCCTTGACCTTCAGTGTGTCGAACACCTCGCGAACTGTCTCCTGCATCACCGAAGCGCGGGGGTCATAATTCTTGTAGACCCGGTGGCCAAAGCCCATCAGCCGGAACGGATCGTCCTTGTCTTTGGCGCGCGCGATATATTCCGGGATGCGATCGGGATGACCGATTTCCTTTAACATGTTGAGCGCTGCTTCATTGGCGCCGCCATGGGCAGGGCCCCACAGGCAAGCAATGCCGGCTGCGATGCAGGCAAACGGGTTGGCACCGGAAGAACCGGCGAGCCGGACCGTCGAGGTCGAGGCATTCTGCTCATGATCGGCGTGGAGGATGAAAATCCGGTCCATCGCCTTTTCGATCGCCGGGTTCACAACATATTCTTCGGCGGGAACGCCAAAGGTCATGCGCAGGAAATTGCCGGTGTAGGACAGTTCATTGTCCGGATAGACGAAGGGCTGGCCGATCGAATATTTGTAAGCCATGGCGGCAATGGTCGGCATCTTGGCGACCAGACGGTGGCTGGCAATCATCCGCTGGGCGGGATCGTTGATGTCCGTGCTGTCATGATAGAAGGCCGAGAGCGCGCCGACGACGCCGCACATGATCGCCATCGGATGGGCGTCGCGTCGGAAGCCCTGATAAAAACCGCGCAACTGTTCGTGCACCATCGTGTGGCGGGTTATCGTATTGGTGAAATCGGAATATTCGTCGGCAGTCGGCAATTCGCCGCGCAGCAGCAGGTGGGCAACTTCCATGAAACTGCTGTTCTCTGCCAGTTGTTCGATCGGATAGCCGCGGTGCAGCAGCACGCCTTCGCCGCCATCGATAAAGGTCAGCTCTGACTCGCAGCTGGCGGTCGATGTAAAACCGGGATCATAGGTGAATGCACCGGTCTGGCCGTATAATTTGCGAATATCGACGACATCCGGACCCTCTGTGCCGCTCAGAACGGGATATTCGTAATTATCCCCATTGATGCTGAATTTTGCGTTATCGCCCACGATATTATCCTTTCTGCTCCTGATACTCAGGTTATTTCTATTTGATCTGCAAGGCGCCCCAACGATTCTTCTTTGCCAAGAAGTATCAGGACGTCAAAAATTCCGGGTGAACTGGTGCTTCCCGTCAGTGCCGCGCGCATAGGTTGTGCGAGCTTTCCCAACCCCAATTCGGCAGACTCCGCGATCGCTTTTATGGTTTCTTCCGTAGCCTCGAGCGTCCAGTCATCCAGATCGATCAAGGCAAGGTGAATCGATTTAAGCAGCGTCCGTGCGCCAGCGTCTAGCAGATTTTCTGCCCGTTCGTCGAGAACAAGTGGGCGGTTTTTAAAGAGAAAAAGACTGGATTCGGCCAATTCGATGAGATTTTTGGCCCTGCTCTTCAAAACCGGCATGGCCTGTCCCAGCAACAGGCTGTCCGCAGCCGACAGGGAACGGTCCAAATGCTGTTCGATCCAGGGCGTTGCGAGCTGTACCAGCTGCGCATCATCGGCGTCGCGCATATAGTGACCATTGAGATTTTGCAGCTTCTTCGTATCGAAGCGGGAAGGTGATTTGCCGACGCCTTCCAGCGCAAACCATTCGGTTGCCTGAGCCCGGGAGATGATCTCGTCGTCGCCATGGCCCCAGCCGAGCCGCAGCAGATAATTGAACATCGCGTCCGGCAATATGCCCATGTCGCGATAGGCATCGACGCCCAGCGCGCCATGGCGTTTGGACAATTTTGCGCCGTCATTGCCGTGGATCAGGGGGATATGGGCGTAGATCGGTTCGGGCCAGCCCATCGCCCCGATCAGTGCCAGCTGCCGGAAGGCATTGTTCAGATGGTCATCACCGCGGATCAGATGGGTGACGCCCATGTCATGGTCGTCGACCACGACCGCCAGCATATAAGTGGGAGAACCGTCGGAGCGCAGCAGAATGAAATCGTCAATCTCGCTGTTCTGGACCGAAACATCGCCCTGTACCTGGTCGGCAATCGTGACCTTGCCTCCGGTCTCGGTCTTCAGCCGGATCGCGAACGGCGCACCTTCCGGGGCTTCTGACGGATCGCGATCGCGCCAGCGGCCGTCATAGCGCATCGGCTTTTTCTCGGCCCGCTGCTGTTCGCGCATTGCAGTCAGCTCTTCCGGGGATGCAAAACATTTATAGGCATTGCCGGAGGCCAGTAACTGATAGGCGACCTCGGCATGGCGCTCGGCACGCGCCGACTGGAATACCGGTTCGTCGTCCCAGTCGAGACCGAGCCAGTCGAGACCTTCGAGTATCGCATCGATCGCTTCCTGGGTCGAGCGCGCCTTGTCTGTATCCTCGATCCGGAGCAGGGCCTTGCCGCCATGATGGCGGGCAAACAGCCAGTTGAACATCGCGGTCCGGGCACCGCCGATGTGCAGGAACCCTGTCGGCGAGGGCGCGAAGCGGGTAACGACAGCATTTGTCTGTTTCGGCTGATCTGCAGTTTTTGAATTCACGCTGACATTGTCCCTGTGATAGCTTTTTGGAATGCGGGATAGAGAGAGCCCGAATAGCGCCAGAGGCACCGGTTCCGGACCGATTGCTGTCGCCCTTAGCATGCCGTTTCACTGGCGACAATTGCCAGATTACTGGCAAGATAGACAGCTGCTGGAAAAGCTCGAAATGCAGCTGGAACGGGAACGGGACCAGCTGCCGCTCTGGGTGCCGGTAGCGCTGGGTTGCGGGATCGCCGCCTGGTTTGATCTGGCCAATCCTGCATGGTCGCTGACCTTCATAAGCCTCTGCAGCGCACTTGGCCTGTTTGTGATCATAAAAGGAAACCGGTGGCGAGCAGGGAAGGCATTGTTCTGGTTCGTGCTGCTGGCCGCGATCGGCTGCGGTCTGATCTGGTATCGCTCCTGGAGCGTGACCGCGCCGGTGCTCGATCGCCCGCTGGTCAGCCGCTTCAACGCGGAAATCCGGCGGGTCGAGCCGGTACTGGCGCGCGATATGGTCCGGTTGACGCTGCGCACCGACGAAAATCCCGAATTACCGCCGAAAGTCCGGGTGAATGTACCGCTGGAGCATGCCCGTACCGACATGCAGGAGGGTGCGTTGATCCAATTGCGCGCGCGGCTGATGCCGCCGGCAATGCCGGCGCTGCCCGGCGCCTATGATTTTTCCGAGCGGGCCTGGTTTCAGGGGTTGGGCGCGACCGGGCAGGCGCTGGGTGAGATCAGTATCTTGCGGCCTGCCGATCGGCTATTCGCCTTGTCCGGATATCGGCAGCGTCTGTCCGCCCATGTCCAGACACAAATGGCTGGGGCCGCCGGCGCGATCGGGGCAACGCTGGCTACGGGCGATCGCGGTGCCATTGACGAGGCCGATGCCGAGGCGATGCGGCGCAGCGGGCTGGCGCATCTGCTGTCGATCAGCGGTCTGCATGTCACCGCAGTGGTTGGGGCGGTCTATCTGCTGGTGCTCAAACTGCTCGCCCTGTCGCCGTCGCTGGCATTGCGCTTCCGGCTACCGGTCGTGGCCGCAGGCTGCGCGGCGCTGGCGGCGGTCCTCTATACGCTGTTAACCGGTGCGCAGGTGCCGACGATCCGGGCCTGCGTTGCCGCGCTGCTGGTGCTGGTCGCGCTGATGATGGGACGCAGCGCGATCACCCTGCGGATGGTTGCGGCGGGGGCGCTATTCGTTCTGATCTTCTGGCCCGAATCGCTGGTCGGGCCCAGCTTTCAACTCAGCTTTGCCGCGGTCACCGCGATCATCGCCCTGCATGACCATCCACGGATCAAGGCGCTGGTCATGCTGAGAGAAGAACATTGGTTGCGCCGGGCAGGGCGGTTCATCCTCTCGCTGTTTGTCACCGGACTGGTGGTGGAAATCGCGCTGATGCCGATCGCGCTCTACCATTTCCACAAGGCAGGTCTTTATGGCGCGCTGGCCAATATCATAGCGATACCGCTGACGACCTTCGTGATCATGCCGCTGGAGGCGCTGGCCCTGTTGCTGGATGGTGCTAGTCTCGGCGCGCCGGTCTGGTGGTTGTGCGAACAGGCGCTGAACGGTCTGCTGGGCGTTGCACATTTTGTCTCCAGCCGGCCCGGGGCGGTGACCCTGCTGCCGACCATGCCGGTGAGGGCGTTCGGGCTGCTGCTGTTCGGCGGCTTGTGGCTGTGCCTGTGGCGGGAACGCTGGCGCTATCTCGGTCTGGTGCCCGCGCTGTTCGGCGCGCTGATGGTCGTCGCGACCCGCGCGCCGGATATCTACATCACCGGCGACGGGCGTCATGTTGCTATCCGCAATGACCGGGGGGAACTGGCGATGCTGCGGACCCGCAGCGGCGATTTCATCCGCGACATGATCCGGGAAAATGCCGGGGTTGAAGGGGAATCACAGGCGCTGGAAGGCTGGTCCGATGCCGAGTGCAATGCCGATGCCTGTATGGTCCGCGTGCACTCCCGCGAGCGAGTCTGGTGGCTGTTGGCGACCCGCAGCCGCCACTATATCCCCGCACTGGCGCTGTCGGCAGCCTGTCGCCGGGCGGACATCGTCGTCAGTGACCGCTGGCTGCCGGAAAGCTGCCAGCCACGCTGGCTGAAGGCTGACCGCAGGTTGCTGTCGCAGGTGGGCGGCATCACCATCGATCTGGAAAAGCGAAAAATTGCCACCGCGCTTGGCCGAACCGGCCCTCATCCGTGGACCCGCTATCGCTCCGGCACCGCTGCCGGGCGAAGCAAACGCGGTCAGTAGCGGCGCAGCAATCCGGCCATCTTGCCCTGGATGCGCACTTCGCCGGCGCCGTAAATCTGAGGCGCATAGGCGGCGTTGGCAGGGTCGAGCCGGATCTGTCCGTTGTCCTTGCGCAGATATTTCAACGTCGCCTCCTCGTCATGGATCAGGGCTACGACAATCTCGCCATCACGCGCCACTTCGGTTTTCTGGATCAATGCATAGTCACCGTCGAGGATGCCGGCCTCGATCATCGAATCGCCGGAGACTTCCAGCGCATAATGTTCGCCTGGACCAAGCAGGGCAGCCGGTACGCTCAGTGCAGACTGGCCTTCCAGCGCCTCGATTGGGGCGCCGGCGGCGATCCGGCCGTGCAGCGGAATTTCCAGTACGTCATTATTGGCGGCCGGTGCAGGGTTTGAAATCACCTCGCGCACCGGTGTTTCGGGGTGCAGCGAAACAACATTGGACGGCGCCGTTTCCTGCACGCCGCCTTCCGGCAGCTTCAGCACTTCCAGCGCCCGCGCCCGGTTGGGCAGGCGGCGAATGAAGTGCCGCTCCTCAAGCGCGCTGATCAACCGGTGAATGCCGGACTTGGACTTGAGCCCCAGCGCTTCCTTCATTTCCTCGAACGACGGCGAAACGCCGCTGTCCTTGAGTTTTTCATCAATGAAGCAAAGAAGTTCATGTTGCTTTTGCGTGAGCATGTCCAGTGTCCTGTTCCGGGAACGAATAAGGAACAAGTATGAAACAAAACGGGCCAAGTCAAGCGGGAAGTGATTAGTCTATTGGCAGAATGGCAGGCGACATGGACAAAATGATCCTCTGCCTCGATGGCGGCTGTTCCCGTTTTCCGTTAAAAAGCTGACGTTCTAGGCACGCCCCAGTTGCCGACATTCATCTTCCTTAGTATTACTCGCAAATGAAACGCACGATTTTCGTTGTTGGTCTATGATGTGCGGTATCGCTCATGCTGTTTATTGCCTCGGCATGGATGGGTTGGCCACCAGCCTGGGACTTTCTCTTTGGCGCAGCTTATTGCCTCGACGGGTATGGCGGTTGCCCTTGGGACTGATGTCCGTTTTCCACCCATTTTTAGCCTTTCAGCGCTTTCTAGCAGGGTGCCGAAAGCGGCCGGCCCTTTGGCAACAATAGTAAAAAGCCCGATAAATTACGCGTAAATTACTGGTATCAAAACATTTTCTGCGGACTCTAGCAACTATATCGCAATATAAGGCACCATCTCACCGGCATCTGCAGCATCCGCATGGACAGGTCGGTAGAGCAGAGCGTTGGACGCGGCCAGCACCGACAACTTTGCGCTATCCTGACTACCAAAAGGCGTAATCCCGGACTGATCAACCTTTGCTCGCAGAAATTGCGCTCGGGGGCCGTTGGCGGGGAGCGTTTCGGTGGTCGGGACGCTTTGATATTCCGGCAGATAGCGGGCGGCTCCGGCCATATAGCGGACCAGCGGCAGCAGCAGCAGGATCGCGGCGACAAAGGCGGAGGCGGGGTTGCCGGGCAGGGCGAGTATGACTGTCGACCCCAGCTTGCCGGCCATCACCGGCTTGCCCGGTTTCATCGCGATCTTGTAGAAGTCGATTTCGGCGCCGAGTTTGCGGAAGGCGGGCCCGACCAGGTCATGGTCGCCGACCGATGCGCCGCCGATGGTGACGATGATATCGCAGTCCCCGGCGCTTTCCAGCCTCTGGCACAAGATGTCCAAATCGTCCGGAATGCCGCTCAGACTGCGGGTTTCGGCGGTCAGGCCGGCCAGCATGGCTGACAGCATGACGTCATTGCTGGCGGGGATCTGGTGGGGCAGGGTGGCGCTGCCCGGCGCGACCAGTTCGTCGCCGGTCGAGACCACCGCCACGCGCGGCTGCTGGCCGACCGACAACTCGCCATAGCCGGCGATTACCGCTTCGCCCAAGGCTGCCGCATTGAGCAGGCTGCCAGCGGACAAGCCGACGCTGCCTTGTGCAAAATCACCGCCCTTGTGACGGACATGACGGCCTTTTGCGGGCGAGGGCTCTGCGGTCAGGCGGAAGGTGGCGCCATCGGCTGCGACATTTTCCTGCATGACCACGCTATCCGCGCCTTCGGGCAGCAGGGCGCCGGTGAAAATGCGGGCGGTTTCTCCCGCTTGCAGCGCGCGGCAGGGCGGGCTGCCAGCGGCGCATTCGCCGATCAATGTCCAGGGGCCGTCGCGGTCCTCGAAGCGGATCGCATAGCCGTCCATTGCCGACATATCGGCCGCCGGCTGCTCGCGCTTGGCGATCAGGTCGGCGGCGAGATAGCGGCCGAGCGCATCATGGACGGAAAGGGTTTCGGCGGGCAGGCGGGACGCCAGCGCGATCAGTCGCTGCTGGGCTTCGTCGAGAGGCAGCAAGCTGCTCATTCCGCGACCCAGTCTCCCGATTTGCCACCGCTTTTCGAGAGCAGCCGGATATCGCTGATCACCATATCCTTCTGCATCGCCTTGGACATGTCATAGATTGTGAGAAGTGCGACGGAACAGGCTGTTAAAGCTTCCATTTCCACGCCGGTCTTGCCGGTCAGCCGCGCCATCGAAGAGACCTTGATGCCGTCCTCTAAAAACGTGAAATCCACCGCCACCTTGGTCAGCGCCAGCGGGTGGCACAGGGGGATCAGATCGCTGGTCTTCTTCGCCGCCATGATCCCGGCAATGCGCGCCGTCGCCAGCACATCGCCCTTTTTCATGGCGTTCGCTTTTATAGCTTCCAATACTTCCAGTTTCACCGCGATCCGGCCCTCGGCATGGGCTTCGCGAACCGTGTCGGCCTTGCCGCCAACATCAACCATATGGGCCGCGCCGTCGCCGTCGATATGGGTCAATTTAGTCATCGGGTTCCTGTCAAAAGCTCGCGGGTTGCGCTCTCCACATTAGCCTGTCGCATCAGTGATTCACCTACCAAAAACGCCCGCGCCCCCGATTGCGACAGCCGCTGGCAATCTTCGTGGGTGAATATGCCGCTTTCCGACACCATGATCCGGTCGTCGGGCACCAGCTTCGCCAGCCGTTCGGTCTGGTCAAGACTGGTCTCGAAAGTCTTCAAATTGCGGTTGTTGATGCCGAGCAGGGGCGATTGCAGTTTCAGCGCCCGTTCCAGTTCCGCTTCGTCATGCACTTCAATCAGCGCGTCCATACCGAGCGCCAGCGCTTCCGCCTCGATCTCCGCCGCTAGAGCGTCGTCCAGCACCGCCATGATGATCAGGATCGCATCGGCGCCCAGCGCCCGCGATTCGGCGACCTGCCAGGGATCGACCATGAAATCCTTGCGCAGGCAGGGCAGGTCGACCGCAGCGCGCGCGGCCACCAGATATTCGTCCGCGCCCTGGAAATAGGGCTGGTCGGTCAGAACCGACAGGCACGCCGCCCCACCAGCCTGATAGGCACGCGCATGGGCAGGCGGATCGAAATCCTCGCGGATCAGGCCCTTGGACGGGCTGGCTTTCTTGATTTCGGCGATCAGGGCAAAGCCGGTTGCCGATTTCTCACGGATCGCTGCAGCAAAGCCGCGCGGCGCGCTCTGACGGCCGATGTCCTCGCTCAGCTTTGACGCCGCGACATCAGCCTTCCGTTGCCGCACATAGTCCCGCGTCGTTGCGCAGATTTCTTCAAGCTTGTTCATTGATTGGCGATCCAGCAGTTCAGCATGGCGTTGGCAAGCCCCTTGTCGAGCGCTTCGGCGGCTTCCTCGACCCCGGCTTCCCAGCTGTCGACTTCGCCCGCGACCATCAGCGCTGCGGCGCTGTTGAGCAGCACGGCATCGCGATAAGCGGATTTCTCGCCCTGCAACAGCGACTTGAGCGCAGCGGCATTATATTCAGCATCACCGCCCTTTATCGCTTCCGCCGGGTGACGGGTAAGGCCCGCATCTTCCGGAGTGATCCGGCTGATCGTAACGGCGCCGTCGCTGATCATGGCCACCAGACTGGGACCGGAAATGCTGAGTTCGTCGAGCCCCTCTTCGCCGGAGACGATCATCGCCTTGTCATAGCTCAGTTGCAGCGCGGCCTCGGCATAGGTTTCGACCAGGTCGGGTGAGGCGACCCCGATCAGCTGGCGCTTGACCTTTGCCGGATTACACAGCGGACCAAGCAGATTGAAGATCGTGCGGCGGCCAATTGCCTTGCGGATCGGCGCCAGCGGGCCGAGCGCCGGATGATGGTTGGGCGCAAAGAAAAAGGCGATACCGATATCGCGCAGATTTTGCTCGGCGTTGCTTGCCGCTTTCGCGAGGTCCAGGCCGAGCGCCTCCAGCGTATCCGCCGCACCTGATTTGCTCGAGGCAGCGCGGTTGCCATGTTTCGCCATCGGTATCTCGCAGGCGGCGATGACCAAAGCGGTGGCGGTGCTGATATTCAGACTGTGGCTGCCATCGCCGCCGGTGCCGCAGACATCAATCGCATTCGCGGGAGCATCGACAGCGATCATCCGGGCCCGCATTTCCTGCGCGGCTGCAGCGATCTCGGTGGCAGTCTCGCCCCGGTCGGCTAGCGCGATCAGAAAGGCGGTGATCTCTTCTGCCGAGCAGGATCCCTCGAATATCGCGGAAAAGGCTTCGCGGGCCGCTGCTTCGGACAGGGCATTGGCTGGATCAGGCAAGGTCATGCCCGTTCCTTCGCTTCGATCCCCGCAATCGCCATGAAATTGGCCAGCAGCTTGTGGCCATGTTCCGTGGCAATACTCTCCGGATGGAATTGGACGCCGTGAATCGGCAGGCTTTCGTGGCGGAAACCCATGACCGAACCATCGTCGGCGGTAGCGTTGACCGGCAGGCAGGCAGGAATATCCTCGACAATCAGCGAATGATAGCGGGTCGCGGTATAAGGCGAGGGCAGGCCGGCAAAGACGCCGCTGCCGTCATGGGTCACCGGCGACGTCTTGCCGTGCATCAGCCCGCCGCGCACGACCTTGCCGCCAAAATGCTGGCCAATGCTCTGGTGACCAAGGCAGACGCCGAGCAAGGGTTTCTCTGCGTCCGCACAGGCCGCAACCAGATCAAGCGAGATGCCGGCCTCATTGGGAGTGCAGGGGCCGGGCGAAATCAGGAAGGCCTGCGCATTGGTGCGCAGCGCATCGGCAGCGGTCAGTGCATCATTGCGCTCCACCCGCACTTCTGCACCCAGTTCCATCAGATAATGGACCAGATTGAAGGTGAAGCTATCGTAATTGTCGATGACCAGGATCATGCGAAGTTGCCTAGTGGGAAATATCCCTCAGGCCAAGTGTTTCCGCGAGGGCTTTGACCTGCGCGATTGCGGTGATAGGGAATTCACCAACAAATGATTTGATTGGATATTTATCATGGCCGAACCCGTCACCGTCAATATTCCCCACAAGCTGGGCGTGGCAGAAGCCAAGAGCCGGATAGGCAGCGGCATTCACACGCTTGGCGATATCATCCCCGGGGCCAGCCTGACCGACCATCACTGGGAAGACGACCATCTCCACTTCACCCTCCAGGCCGTCGGCCAGCGCATCGTCAGCGACATGCATGTCCGCGAAGACGAGGTCTATGCCGTTTTTGACCTGCCGCCGATGCTCGCGATGTTCGCCAACAAGATCAAGGAAAAGCTCCAGAAGGAAGCGCCGAAGATGTTGGAATAGGGGCGGTAGCAATTACCGTTTCATCCCAAACGAAAGGGGCGGCGGCCTGTTCAGGCCAAACTTGATGTAACAGATGATTTGTTGCAGGCTCTCTAGCGGTTTCCATGGAGAGGAATTACCATGAGTATGAACAAGCAGGCGCAGATCTTGCCGGCGGCGGTTGCGGATGATCTTGAGTTTCGTGACCTTGGTGTGGTCCTCGGCAAGGGCTGGACCGATTTCAGGACCCAGCCCGTATTCGGACTGTTCTTCGCAGCCATTTACGTGTTTGCGGGTCTGGCCATTTATTTTGCGCTTTATGTCCGCGGCGAGATCGCTTGGTTAGTCCCGGCTGCGGCGGGATTTCCATTGCTAGCGCCGTTTGTGGCTGTCGGGCTATACGAAGTGAGCCGCCGCCGCGAGGCAGGTCTGCCTATGAGTTGGCGAGCGATCCTCGGGGCATTGCGCGGGCGCGGTGACGAGCAAATATTGAGCATGGGCGTAATCCTGTTTGTCGCTTTCGCATTCTGGCTGATGGTTGCGCACGGCATTTTTGCAATATTTCTGGCAGACTCGGGGTTGGCATTGGATTCGGTCAATTTGTTTTACACCGGTACTGGTATCATGATGTTGCTCGTCGGCAGCTTCGTCGGGGCGCTGATGGCTCTGGCATTTTTTTCGATCATCGTGGTCAGCCTGCCGATGCTCGTCGATCGTGAAGTCGATTTTATCACTGCCATCATTGTCAGCCTGGCAACAGTACGATCGAACAAGATCGTCTTGCTGGCCTGGGCTATCATAATCGCGATTGCATTGTTCCTCGCCATGCTGCCGCTTTTTCTGGGACTTCTGGTCGTGTTGCCGATACTTGGTCATGCTACGTGGCATCTCTACCGTCGGGTCGCAGGTCATCCCGTTGTGCCAGAAAATACAGCCGGGGATAAACACAGGGATTCTGGCAGTTCCAGATAGATGCTGCAGTTGTTGCTTCGCGACATTTGGCAAGTCACTGACCAAATGCCACATCCCGTGCCGTCTTTCACAATCCCGGCTCTGAGAACAATGCAGCTGTCGATGCTGCCATCGGGCGAGAAATAGCCGACGCCGCCAGCATAAGTGCCGCGGGTTCGGGGTTGGTGATGATTTCGCATGCAAGGCCCGGCTGGGCGCGATTACCTCTGCAAGCAAGCGATCAGACCTGCAAAGTTCCCCTCGGGCCACCATCTTTATCCTTTTTTAACCATATTTGGTTCAAGCTTGGCGCATGATGATAACAGACACCATACGCCCCCTCGCACGCCGGCTCCGCAATCGCCTGAGCAGCCACAAGCTTTCCGAGCTGTCACGGGCTGTTACCGATGAGGGGCTGACCTATCTGTCGCCCACCAAGCTTGCCCGAATGGAAGAAGCGCTGGACTCGGTGCAAAATATTCCGGGAGACTTCGCGGAATTCGGGGTCGCGCTGGGCGGATCGGCGATTCTGATCGCCAGTCAGGCCGGCGATCGCAATTTTCACGGCTTCGACGTGTTCGGCATGATCCCGGAGCCGACGTCCGAAAAAGACGACCAGAAATCAAAATCCCGCTATGAAAAGATCAAATCCGGAGCATCGCGTGGCATCGATGGACAGCAATATTATGGCTATCGGGACGAGCTTTTTTCCGAGGTGAAGGACAGTTTTGCCCGTCATGGCCTGCCCGTTGGCATCAACAGGGTTCATCTGCACCAAGGTCTGTTTGAGGAAACCTTGCCAACAGTGCCGATCGAATCTCTCGCCTTCGTGCATGTCGACTGTGACTGGTACGATCCGGTCGCCTATTGTCTGCGGGAAGTGGCTCGGAAGCTCAGCCCCGGCGGCGTAATCCTGATCGATGACTATCACGACTATGGCGGATGCCGGACTGCGGTAGAAGAATTTCTGTCCGGCAATCCCGAATATGGGTTCGAGGATGGAGCAAATCCCGTTCTGCGCCGAAAAATCTGAACTGCGATCCGGTCAGGAGATCGCGAGCGATCTGACCATTCCTGCCACGGTCAATTGCCAGCGGTACTTTTGGACTATTGACCAAACCCGACATCCCGTGCCCGTTTCACCGCCTCTTTTGCCGCTGCCAGCAAGGCGCCGGCCTTGGCTTCGCATTCCGCCTGTTCATAGGCGGGATTGCTGTCCGCGACGATTCCGGCGCCTGCCTGCACATGCAGCATGCCGTCCTTCACAATCCCGGTCCTCAGGACGATACAGCTATCCATGCTGCCGTCGGGAGAGAAATAGCCGACGCCGCCGGCATAAGCGCCGCGGGTTTCCGGTTCGAGTTCGGCGATGATCTGGCAGGCGCGCACCTTGGGCGCGCCGCTGACCGTGCCGGCGGGGAAGCCGGCGAACAGGGCGTCGAGCGCGTCCTTGTCCGGGGCCAGCTGGCCGACGACATTGGAGACGATATGCATGACATGGCTGTAAAATTCGACCGTGTAGCTGTCGGTGACCTCGACGCTGTGCGCGGTCGAGACGCGGCCGACGTCGTTGCGGCCGAGATCGAGCAGCATCAGATGCTCGGCGCGTTCCTTGGGGTCGGCGAGCAGGCTTTCCCTGTTTGCCTTGTCCTCGGCGGCATTGGCTCCGCGCGGGCGGGTGCCGGCGATGGGGCGGATAGTGACCTCGCCATCGCGCGCGCGAACGAGGATTTCCGGGCTGGACCCGGTCAGGGCGAAGCCGGGCAGGTCGAGGAAGAACAGGAAGGGCGACGGGTTGACCCGGCGCAGGGCGCGATACAGCTCGATCGGGGGCAGGACGAACGGCGTGGTGAAGCGCTGCGCCAGTACCACCTGGAAGATGTCACCTGCCTCGATAAAGTCCTTGGCACGTAGCACCATCCGGGCATATTTTTCGGGCGCGAGTTGCGCAGTGAATTCCGGACCGTCCGCACCGAGATTTTTCAAGTCCGCAGTTTCTGACAACGGTCCGTCGACAGGCTCGGGACAAACAGCAGCGGACAGACCCCGTTGCGCTTCGTCCAGTCGTTCTTCTGCGGCGGCAATCTTGGCTTCGCCATCGCCATCGGTCTCCGGCCATAGCGGAGCCACCAGAAACAGTTCGTCGGCCAGCCGGTCGAAGATCAGGATCACCGTCGGACGGACAAACAGCATGTCGGGCAGGTTGAGCTCGGATTGCGGGGCGCGCGGCAGTTTTTCGACGAGGCCAATTGTTTCATAGCCAAAATAGCCGACCAGACAGGCCAGCGCGCGGGGCAGTTCTTCCGGCACGTCCATCTGGCAGGCCTTGACCAGATTGCGCAGGGCGGCGAGGCTGTCACCGTCCTCCAGCTTGAATGTATCGCGATTCCGGAGCCAGTTGCGGTTGATCGCGGCTTGTTTGCCGTCAGCACGGAATACCAGATCGGGGGCCAGACCGATGAGGCTGTGCCGCCCGCGCGTCTCTCCCCCCTCGACCGATTCCAGCAGGAAATCGCCCCGACCTTCTTCCATCAGTTTAAGAGCAGCCGACACCGGCGTTTCGGTATCCGCAACCTGGCGGCGCCAGATCAGTGCCGGCTTGCCGCTTTCCAGTGCTGCGCGCGCCGCTTCGATGCCGAAACTGCCCGCCATGAACAGGTCAGTTGCCGCCGAGGAGCTGATTCTTCAGGGCGGAAAGCGCATCCTCGTTGCGTTCCACGCCAACATCCGCCTTCATCGCGTTGATGAACTGGGCGGTATATTCATTGCCGAAAACCTGCTTGAACTGGGCCTTGGTGGCTGTCAGCAGATCTTCCCGCTTGGACGCGTCCCCGCGGTTGAGTTTGTCCAGCACAACCACGAACCACCCCTGATCTCGCGGCGCGGCGAGGGACTTTGCAGTGCCCTGCGCCATGCTGAACATCAGGCTGAGCGGCGGCGGCACCTGTCCCTGCTGGCTTTGCCGGGCAAGGTCGGCGCGGGTCGACGAGATTTTCTGAATGCCGGGCAATTTTACCCCGGCCTCGGCGATCGCTTTGGACAAGGGCGTACCGCCGCTGACCGCTTTGGCGATCTTGTCGGCAACGACCTTGGCTTTTTTCGATCCCTGGTCGAGCATATAGTCCCGGGTCACCAGCTGCTCGATTTGCGCCAGCGGAGGCGGAGCGGCTTCGGTGATGTCGGTCACGTCGACCGCGGCATATTGCTGGCCGGGAATGATCTCTACGATCTGGGGCTCGGAATCGGCTTCAACCGCAAAGGCGATCGGCAAAATTCTTTCCATCTCCGGAATCGGTCGATAATTCTGGTCGTTGGGATTTTGACCATTGGCGAGCAGCGCCGGGGTGGACTCCACTTTCAGGCTTTCCGCTTTGGCGATATCGGCCAAAGTGGCACCGTCAGCAAATTCATCCTCCAGCCGTACCGTCAACTCCGCCATCGCTTCCTCGATCTTGTCGCGAGTCAGTTCGTTGACAATTTCGGGGCGGACCTGTTCCAGCGGACGGGCAGGGATCTTCTTGATATCTTCCACCATTACGATGTGCCAGCCGAGCGCGCTTTGCGCTGGGCCGGCGATGTCGCCCGAACGCACGGAGAAGGCAGCATTGGCGACTGCCTGCGATGCACTATTGGCAAAGTCGGTCTTGCTGACCGAGCCCACTTCGGCAGCGGACAGTCCGACCGACTGCGCAGCTTGCGCAAGCGAAGTGCCGCCCTTGATCTTTGCGGCCAGCGCCTTTGCTGCGGCTTCGGTCGGGACGATCACCTGATTGAGGTTGCGGGTCTCGCTGGCCGTATAGCGGGCCTTGTTCAGATTGTAATAACCCGTGATTTCCTTTTCGGTCGGCTTGATCTTGTCGTTGAACCGGGATTTTTCGAACAGCGCGTAACGGATCGTCCGCCGTTCGGGAATCGTATAGCGCGATGCATTTTTGGCATAAAACGCCTCGACCGCAGCTTTTGCCGGCTTTTGATTTTCGATGAATGCGACCGAAGGAATGGTTGCAATCTGTCCCTGGCGCGATTCAAGCAATAGCGAAGCATAGGGAACGACCAGCTTCTGTGGCACGGCGGCTCCGAATCCGGCGGTCGTCAACAACTGGTCGGCAAGCAGGTTGCGGGTGAAATCGTCGCGCAACTGGGTCTCGTTTATCCCCTGCTGCTGCAGGGCACGCCGGAAGTTTTCTTCGCTGAACTGTCCGTCCGCACCCTGAAAGGCGCCGATATTCGCGATTTCTCCATCCACCAGCCGCTTGCCGGCTGCCATGCCATATTTGGTGCCGAAGGCGGAGATGGCAAAGCTGTTGATCAGCCGTTCGAGGACATCATCGAAACCGCCGCCATTGATATAGGTCTTGAGATCAAGTCCGGTGTTTTCCCGCTGTTCACCGCGAAAGGCATTGTTCACCGACTGGTTGAGTTCCGCCGTGGTCAGTTTGCTGTCGCCAACTTTTGCGGCTGTTCCGGAACCGGTGACTCCGCCGAACGTGCCGCTGCTCGATACATCGGCTGTGGCAAAGGCAACTGCAATCAGTCCAATGAAGCAAAACGTCAGGAAAAGCCCGAGTTTTGAAGAAAAAATACGGCGGAAAAAACTGATCATGAAAGAGAGGTTCCATTACGGGAGTTGGATTTGCGCCTGCTTTAGGCGGCTTGGCTTTGCGGTTCAAGCAAAAGACTGCCGAAGGAAATTGGCAAGCGGAAGGATATTTGTTAGCGGAAGAGGATTGGGAAAATAGAAAAGGCTCAGCGCATCATGGCAAATCGAAAATTTATTGTCGGCAACTGGAAAATGAACGGGTTGCGCGCGCAACTGTCGGATATCGCGGCCATTGCGGCAATCGCAGCCAATCATGATGGCGCTGATGTCGGCATCTGTCCGCCAGCCACATTGATTGCCGCCGCTGTTCAGGCCAATCCCGGCTTTGCTATCGGCGCGCAGGATTGCCATTTTGCCGAAAGCGGCGCACATACCGGCTGCCTGTCCGCGGCGATGCTCAAGGAGGCGGGTGCCACATACTCTATTCTGGGTCACAGCGAGCGCCGTGCCGATCAGCAGGAAGGCGATGCCGAAGTAAAGGCCAAGGCCGAGGCGGTCCATGCGGCTGGCATGGGCGCCATCATCTGTGTGGGTGAAACCGAAGAGGAACGCGATGCCGGTCAGGCCATCGAAATCGTCACGGTGCAACTCTCGCGTTCCTTTCCTGCAGGGGCCAGTGCCGACTGGCTGACGATCGCCTATGAACCGGTTTGGGCAATCGGTACCGGCCGGGTTCCCGAGACCAGTGATGTAGCAGAAATGCACGCTGCGATCCGGACCAAGCTGGGAGAATTGATGGGACAGGGGAGCGACGATGTGCGAATTCTGTATGGCGGTTCGATGAATGGCAGCAATGCAGCAGAATTGCTGGCGGTTCCCAATGTCGACGGTGGACTGGTTGGCGGTGCCAGCTTGACGGCAGCAAAGTTCGGACCGATTATCGAGGCAGCCGCTGCCCGCTGATCTGCGGGAGGACGAGACTTTTCGAAGCGCCAACCTTATCCTGATTTGGAGGGAAAACGCGAATCCGGGCTATTTCTGCGGTCCTCCCGTTCGTCGTTATCCAGTAATGGCTGTTTTCATCGCTTGAACTCGGACCGGCCAATCGCTATGTGCGCTGCACGCCGGAGCGCATGCTCGTCATATTAGTTCGGAAATTCCATGTTTCTTTTTGTCACAGTCCTACAAGCCATAGTTGCCGCCATGCTGGTGGGCGTCATTTTGATGCAGAAATCCGAAGGCGGCGGGCTGGGTGTCGGCGGTTCGCCTTCGGGCATGATGTCCGCGCGCGGTGCGGCGGATCTGCTGACCCGGACGACATCCGTGTTGGCGGTATTGTTCGTGGCATTGTCGATCACCCTGGCGGTGATGGCCGCTGCGGAAGGCAAGGTGGAAACCATCGACCAAAGTCTGCAACGCGATACGAGCGCGCCTGTTTCGGCACCGGCTGACGATGTTCCGCTGGTCGGTGATGATCCGCTCGCGGCAGCTGCAGCGGCGGCGGCGGAAGAGCCTGCGCCGGCAACTGACTCCGTTCCTCTGGACCAATAGGCCCTTACACAAGGCATCAACTGGATTTGGTGGCTGCAATCTAACGGCTTTGCAGACGCGTGCCGGTTGAACGAGCCACCGGCCCTGGTGAATTGCAGGTCAAAATAATATTTATTTCGCTTTTCCGGATTCGTGGGATTGCCATTTGTGGTGATAACGCCTTAAGCCTCTCCTCCCATGGCGCGATATATTTTCATTACCGGCGGTGTGGTTTCCTCTCTTGGCAAAGGTCTGATGGCAGCAAGCCTCGGTGCGCTGCTCCAGGCCCGCGGATATTCCGTGCGGATCCGGAAACTCGACCCCTATCTCAACGTTGATCCGGGCACGATGTCGCCCTATCAGCACGGCGAAGTCTATGTCACCGATGACGGGGCAGAGACCGATCTTGATCTCGGCCATTATGAGCGCTTTACCGGCGTTCCGTCGCTGCAATCCGATAATGTCACGTCAGGCCGAATCTATCAGTCGATCATCACAAAAGAGCGTCGCGGCGACTATCTCGGTGCGACTGTGCAAGTGATTCCGCATGTCACGGACGCGATTCAGGAATTTGCCGAAGACAAGCTTGATGGCATCGATTTCGTTCTTTGCGAAATCGGCGGCACGGTTGGCGATATCGAAAGCCTGCCGTTCATCGAGGCGATTCGGCAATTGCGCAACAAGGTGGGCCGGGACAATGCCATTTCGGTCCATGTCACTCTGGTGCCCTATATCGCCGCCGCCGGCGAGCTGAAAACCAAGCCGACCCAGCACAGCGTCAGGGAACTGACTTCGCTGGGTATCCAGCCGGACATCCTGCTGTGCCGCTGCGAGCATCCGCTGCCCGATACCGAACGCGCCAAGATCGCCCAATTCTGCAATGTCAGCAAGGAATCGGTGATTCCGGCGCTGGATGCGAGCAATATCTACAATGTGCCGCTGCAATATCATCGGGAAGGTCTGGATGACGTGGTACTGGGGGCCTTTGGTATCAAAGACGCGCCGGAGCCGGACTTGTCGCGCTGGTATGATGTCATGGAACGGATCGAGCATCCCGAAGGCGAAGTCATTGTGGGTGTAGTCGGCAAATATGTCGGACTGCAGGATGCCTATAAATCACTTCAGGAGGCGCTGTTTCACGGAGGTCTAGCCAATCGGGTGAAGGTGCAGGTCCGTTGGCTGGATGCGGAGTTGTTCGAAAATGAAGAGGATCTTGCGACGAAGCTCGAGCCGCTTCACGCTATCCTGGTCCCCGGCGGCTTCGGCGAACGGGGCAGTGAAGGCAAGATTGGATCGGTCAAGTTCGCCCGCGAAAATGACATCCCGTTTTTCGGTATCTGCCTGGGCATGCAAATGGCCTGCATCGAGGCGGCCCGCAACATGGCCGGGATCGAGGCAGCGTCGACCACCGAATTTGGCGAAACCGAAGAGCCGGTTGTCGGCCTGATCACCGAATGGATGACCGAGGAGGGGCTGCAAAAACGGGAAGCGGGGGGTGATCTTGGTGGCACCATGCGACTCGGTGCCTATGACGCCGTGTTGCAACAGGGTTCCAAAATCGCCGAGATTTACGGTGGCCGCGAAATCAGCGAACGCCATCGCCATCGCTACGAGGTGAACAAAGGCTATGTGGAGCGGCTGGAAGAAACCGGCCTCATTTTCTCTGGCATGTCACCGGATGGCGAATTGCCGGAAACCGTCGAAAGACCGGATCACAGCTGGTTTGTCGGTGTCCAGTTCCATCCGGAGCTCAAAAGCAAACCCTTTGATCCGCATCCGCTTTTTGCTTCGTTTATCGCTGCCGCTTTGCAGCAAAGCCGCCTCGTTTAACCGTCAAGACCAGTCTAAATTGCTAGTATTGGGCATATGTCGAATCTGTCCAATATATATTGCCAGAAGTGCGTAAGGTCACAGATATGCCGCATCGAGGAGGTACTGGTTGCTTTCGAACAGGGTTGAGGAGCGGACATAGTGAAGGCTGACGAACTGGCAAATATATTGGCTGAGCACAGCCTGTTTGCAGATTGTGACGAAGCCGAACTGGCTGACTTGATATTGCGTGGCCATTTCATGCAATACCAAAAGGGGGATGAACTGATCATGCAAGGTGATCCTGGAAACTCGCTGCTGATTTTACTGTCAGGCAATGCGCGCACCAGCATGATCGCCAGCAATGGCAATGAAGTGGTTCTCGATTATGCGGAAGCCGGGCAGGTGTTGGGCGAAATCGCGTTGCTCGACGGGGGCGAGCGGACCGCCAGTGTGACTGCTATCGAGCCGACCTCTGCGCTGTCGATAACCCGCGCTGCTTTCGAGGAAATTCTGGGCAAGCACAAGAATATGGCACTTCGGCTGCTGAAAGTTATGGCCAAGCGCATCCGGATGGCCAATAGCATGATCGAAGGCGATCGGGCTTATACTTCGGGGCCCCGGCTGGCACGTTATTTACTCAGACTCTCTGTGGCAGGCGCCGACGAAGGGCGATTGAAGCTGGACCTGAGCCAGAGCGAACTTGGCAATTTTGCCGGAATGTCGCGTGAACATATTAATCGGCAGCTGTCGGCCTGGTCGGAAGGCCAGATCGTGGCGGTGGAAAGCGGGAAGGTCCGGATATTGGATCATGCGATGCTGTCCCACATAGCCGAAGCAGATTCTTGACGGCATTTGGCCTTTTGCGACCCGGGCTAAATGTCGTCGAGAGTGACACCATGCGGGTGTCAGGGGCAGCCGGATCCTCATCCGGCTGCCCCATATCATTTTTTTTTTGAAAAAAAGGCAGCCAGATCGCTCTGGCTGCCTCCGGTTTTCGGTTTCAGGACAGGCCTATGCGGCCTTGTCTTCTTTCTTTTTCCGCTTGTCCGCGATCTTGGTGACATTGTCGCCCTTGTTGATGGCGATCGTTTGCGGGCGCATCGCTTCCGGAATTTCGCGGACCAGATCGATGACCAGCAGGCCGTCGGCCAGCGCCGCATTTTCTACGCGAACGAAGTCGGCCAGTTCAAAACGCCGTTCAAAGTTGCGATTGGCGATACCCATATGCAGGAACTGCTTGCCTTCATTGTCCTCGGCTTGCTTGTTGCCGGCGACGAGCAGCAAATTCTGCTGGGCGGTAATTGCGATTTCATCATCCTTGAAACCGGCGACGGCAAGCGTGATCCGATAATGATCTTCGCCGCTGCGTTCGATGTTGAACGGCGGGTAATTCTCGGATTGCTGCCCGCGGGCGTTATTTTCAAGGAGGTCAAACAGCCGATCAAATCCTACGGTTGAGCGGCGGTAGGGGGTAAAGTCTAAACGATTCATGTCTATATCCTCTGCAATTGAGCAATGTAAATCTGGACCCGCACATGCGGCATCCGGTTCGTTGATGTGAAACCCAAATGGCGCTTCACATTGATCAAGATATGATCGAATTGCTGAATTTCAAGAGTCAGAAAAAGCCAGTTTCACAGTAGGTTGAAATATTTTTCTGGCAAAAAAAAACGCCCGGATGCCGCTAAGCACCCGGGCGAAAATGGTGACGAACTAATTCGTCCCCTGTTTTCCCTTCCTATTCAACGCCGCTTGTCCCCCAACATTTGGCGGAACCGGAAAGGATCCCTGAACCATGACCCGTTAATCGAGATGTTTGATTCTGTAACCATGTCTGATCGAATGACATAAATTTGTCATGATAAATTTGGCGGTTTCTATCGATTGGTCAAAACTTGTGTCATATCGGCAACAGCATGTTGGTGCCATGCCACTTGCTTGCCCCGACCAGCGACCGTAAAGGCAGGGAAACCCGATTCAAGGAAGTTTCCGCCAGTCATGCTCCTATCCCGCTACGAATGGGTCATCGCAAAACGCTATTTGCTGCCCGGCAAGGGCGAGGGATTTATCTTCCTCGTCGCCAGCATCAGTCTGGTCGCGGTCATGCTGGGCGTCGCAGCCCTGATCGTGGTGATGAGCGTCATGAACGGTTTCCGCGCGGAACTGTTTGACAAGATTGTCGGCCTCAATGGCCATGCCGTCATCCAGGGCTATGGCGGCCGCCTGCCGGACTGGCGAGAACTGCTCGAGGATACCCGGGAGACAAAGGGGGTGGTCTCGGCATCGCCGTTGATCGAGCAACCGTTGCTCACCACCTTCAACGGCCGGGTCGAAGCGGTGCTGGTCCGGGGTATGCAGGTGCCGGACATATTGCATAATGAAACGCTGGACGGAAAAACCGTCGCGGGTGATTTGGCGCGGCTGGAGCCGGGTGCAGGCCGGATCGGCATCGGCAGCCGGCTGGCGACGACGCTGGGTGCGCAGGTCGGGAGCCGGATCACGATCATCAATCCGCAAGGGCGTTCTACCCCCTTCGGCACGGTCCCCCGCGAGATCGCCTATGACGTGGCCGCGATATTCGAAGTCGGCGTCTATGACTATGACAAAGCCTTTGTAATCATGCCGATGGAAGACGCGCAGACATTGTTGCTGCTTGGTGACCAGATCGGGATGATCGAAATCAAGACCAACGATGCGGACAATGTCGGTCAGATTATCGCGCCGCTGCTGCCGAAGGTAGCGGATCGCGGCGTGATCACGGACTGGCAGACGATGAATGCGTCGCTGTTTGAAACGCTGCAGGTCGAGCGGGTGGTGATGTTTGTTATTCTGTCGATCATCATCCTGGTTGCGGTGTTCAATATATTGTCGTCGCTGATCATGCTGGTCCGGGCCAAAACCCGCGATATCGCGATCCTGCGCACGATGGGGGCTTCGCGGGCTTCGCTGCTCAGGATATTTGTGACTGTCGGCACGGCCATCGGAATGCTGGGGATCGCCGCAGGTATCGTCCTGGGCCTGATCGCCATATATTTTCGCCAGAATATCGTCAATTTCGTCCAGATCATAACCGGACAAAATTTGTGGGATCCGTCAATACGCTTCCTGACAGAACTGCCGGCGCGCACCGATCCGATGGAGGTGGTCGGCATCGCCGGGCTGGCGCTGCTGTTCAGTTTTCTTGCGACCCTTTATCCTGCCTACAAGGCCGCCAGTACCGATCCGGTCCAGGTGCTTCGCTATGAGTGAACCTATGATCGGGAAAACTGTCGAACTGCGCGGCGTGAAGCGAAGCTTTGTGCAAGGGGATGTTGTGATCGAGGTGCTGCGCGGCGTCGATCTGGACATCAATACGAATGAAATCGTTGCGCTGCTCGGGCCCTCGGGTTCGGGAAAGTCCACGCTGTTGCAGGCGGTCGGTTTGCTCGAGGGCGGGTTTGAGGGATCGATCAAGCTGGCGGGAGAGGAAACGGCACAATTGTCGGCCAGCGGTCATACCCGGATCCGGCGCGATCTGCTGGGATTTGTCTATCAGTTCCACCATCTACTGCCCGATTTTTCCGCACTGGAAAATGTCGTCATGCCACAGCTGATTTCGGGTGTGAGCCAAAAGGACGCCGAAGAGAGAGCGGAATCGCTCTTGCAGAGCCTCGGCCTCGGTGAGCGCCTCAATCACAAGCCGAGCAAATTGTCCGGCGGGGAGCAACAGCGCGTTGCGGTTGCGCGCGCGCTGGCCAATGCGCCAAAGCTGGTTCTCGCCGATGAGCCGACCGGCAATCTGGACGAAGCGACCGCCGATCTGGTGCTTGCAGAATTTATCGGGCTGGTGCGGCAGGAGGGCAGCTCTGCCCTGATCGCGACCCATAACGAACGGCTGGCCGCCAAAATGGATCGAGTCGTCCGGCTCCACGAGGGCGTATTATCCTAGGTTTTTCAGTTTGAAACCAGAATGGCTTTGACTTTTCCCGTGCAACTATCAATCTGTGCGCCAAACAAGACCTAACAAAATCAATATTGCGGGGCGCATATGAAGGTAACAGAATTTCAGGTGAAGCAAGCGGACGGTTCTCTGCAGGACCTTTCTGCTCACAAGGGCAAAATATTACTGATCGTAAACACCGCATCAAAATGCGGGTTTACCCCGCAATATGAAGGCCTGGAAAAACTGTATCAGGAATATGGAGACAAGGGGCTCGAAATACTGGCTTTTCCCTGCAATCAGTTCGGCAATCAGGAACCGGGTGATGCCGACGAAATCCGCAACTTCTGCTCGCTCAACTATGATGTAAGCTTTCCGTTGATGGCCAAGGTCGAGGTCAATGGCAATAGTGCGGATCCGCTCTGGAAATATCTCAAATCCGAAAAATCGGGCCTTCTGGGGTCGAGGATCAAATGGAATTTCACCAAATTTCTGGTCGACCGCGAAGGCAATGTCGTCGGCCGTTTTGGCCCTGCCGTGAAACCGGAGCAGCTGAAAAACGAAATTGAGGCGCTGCTTTAGCCGCACGGATCCGGAGCGGTTTACGCTCCCGACAAATTGCCTGTGGACAAATGGTCGATAGTTCGGATTTCTGCCACTGTAGGCATAGGCAAAGCCCGATCTCCGCGCTAGGCTAGCGCTATGGCCCAGACAGCTTTCGTCCATCTTCGCACCTTTTCGGCCTATACGATTCTGGATGGTGCCATGGAGCCTGCAGCGATCGGGATCGCGGCCAAGGAGCGTGGCTTTCCGGCGGTCGCGCTTTGCGACCGGATCGGCCTGTTTGCTTCCATGGCCTTTGACGACGGCTGCCGGGCCCAAGGCGTACAGCCCATCACCGGCTGTTTTCTCCGCGTGGCGCGTCCGGGAAGCGCCGATCCGTCGAAGCCGGCTCTCGATTGGCTCGCGCTCTATGCACAGGACGCCGAGGGTTATGAAAATCTCTGCAAGCTGGTTTCCGCGTCCCATCTTGACCGGCCCAGTGAGCTGGACGCGCATGTCGGGATGGATTTTCTGGGCCGGCACAGCGCCGGCCTGATCGCCCTGACCGGCGGCGGAGAAGGAGCGCTGGCGCGCCTGATCGCGGAAGAACAGCAAGGCGAGGCGGAAGCCTACCTGTCGTTGTTGCAGCAATATTTCCCGGGACGTCTCTATATAGAACTGTCGCGTCGCGAAGACCCGGTCGAAATGGCGGCCGAAGCCGGCCTGATCGCGCTGGCCATGGATCGGGGCATTCCTCTGGTCGCGACCAACCCCAGCTGTTTCTCCGAGCCCGATTTTCACGAAGCGCATGACGCGATGAAATGTATCGCGCAATCCGCCTATGTCGAAAATGACGATCGCGAGAAGCCGTCCAAACATCTGTGGATGAAAAGCGCGCTGGTGATGGAAGACCTGTTTTCCGATATTCCGGAGGCGCTCCAGAATAGTCTGGTCGTGGCGCAACGATGCGCATTTTCACCGCCCAAAAGGGATCCGATCCTGCCCAGCCTCGCTGGCGATCTGGCGGGGGAGATCGAGCAGCTGCGGCGGGACTCGACCGCGGGGCTCGAACGGCGGCTGGCGTTGCTCGATATTGTCGACGAGGAAGAGCGGAAAATCTATTTCGACCGTCTGGCGTTCGAACTTGACGTTATCGTCAGCATGGGATTTCCCGGCTATTTCCTGATCGTCGCCGACTTTATCAAATGGGCGAAGGACCATGATATCCCTGTCGGGCCGGGCCGTGGTTCGGGCGCCGGTTCGGTCGTCGCCTGGGCTTTGACCATCACCGATCTGGATCCGATCAAGCTGGGTCTGCTGTTCGAGCGGTTCCTCAATCCCGAGCGTGTTTCGATGCCGGATTTCGACATCGATTTCTGTGAAACCCGCCGCGGCGAAGTCATCCGTTATGTACAGGAAAAATATGGCAACCGGCAGGTCGCTCAGATCATTACCTTCGGGAAATTGAAAGCGCGCGCGGTGCTGCGCGACGTCGGGCGGGTTTTGCAAATGCCTTACGGGCAAGTCGACCGGCTGACCAAATTGGTACCCAATCATCCGACCGATCCGTGGGATTTGAAACGATCGCTCAACGGCATTTCCGAACTGGCGCAGGAATATAAACAGGCGGACGTAAAGCGGCTGTTCGACCTGGCGATGAAACTGGAAGGCCTGCCCCGCCACAGCTCGACCCATGCCGCCGGTGTCGTGATCGGCGACCGGCCGCTCGATCAGCTGGTGCCGCTTTATCGCGATCCGCGGTCGGATTTACCGGTTACCCAGTTTGACATGAAATTTGTCGAAAAAGCCGGACTGGTAAAGTTCGACTTTCTCGGCCTGAAGACGCTGTCGGTTCTGAAGAAAGCGGTCGAGTTGCTCGCCGAACGCGGCATCGATGTCGATCTCGATGCGCTGAGCTGGGAAGACGAGAAGGTTTTCGAACTGCTGCAGCGTGGTGAAACGGTCGGCGTGTTCCAGCTCGAATCGGAAGGCATGCGGCGTACGCTGGCGGCAGTAAAACCGACCAATTTCGGCGATATTATCGCGCTGGTATCGCTCTACCGGCCCGGCCCGATGGATAATATTCCGCTGTTCGGAGACCGCAAGAACGGCCGCGCCGAACTCGCCTATCCGCATCCGCTGCTCGAAGATATCCTGAAAGAAACCTACGGAATTTTCGTCTATCAGGAACAGGTAATGCAGGCGGCACAGATCATTGCCGGCTATTCGCTTGGCGAAGCAGATTTGCTGCGCCGCGCCATGGGCAAGAAAATCCAGGCCGAAATGGATGCCCAGCGCAGCATTTTTGTGAAAGGCGCAGCCAAAAATGGCCTGAACAGCGAGCAGGCGAACGAGCTGTTCGACTTGATCGACAAGTTCGCAGGCTATGGCTTCAACAAGAGTCACGCTGCGGCCTATGCGCTGCTCGCCTATCAGACCGCTTGGCTGAAGGCGCATTATCCACACGAATTTTATGCGGCATCGATGTGCTTTGACATGCACCAGTCCGACAAGCTCAGTATATTTGTCGACGACATGAAGCGGCTGGGTGTCACCGTCCTGCAGCCCGCGATCAATAAGAGCCGGCCCAATTTCTCGGTCGAGGAGCAGCCCGACGCGCTGCTTGCGGTCCGCTATGCTCTCGCGGGTCTGAAAAATGTGGGCGAGAAAGCGATGCAATCGGTTGTGGCTGAACGCGCCGAAAATGGCCCTTTCTCCTCCATAGAAGATTTTGCCAACCGGATCGATCCGCACGGTCTGAACAAGAGACAGCTGGAAAGCCTGGCGTCGGCCGGCGCGTTTGACCAGCTGGAACCCAATCGCGCGGCGATCCACGATGGCGCGGACATGATTCTGTCGGTCGCCAACAGCGCCGCCGATGCGCGGGAAAGCGGGCAGGGCGGTCTGTTCGGGGAAGGCAGCGCCGGCGGCGAAATGCAGGCGATCCGATTGCCGGAAAACAGCAACTGGTCACTGGGCGAAATCATGATCCATGAACGCGACGCCTTTGGTTTCTATTTTTCCGCCCATCCGGTTTCCCAGTTTCAGGCTGTGACTGCATCGCTGGGTGCGCTGACCCACGCGGCGCTGTGCAGCGAAGGTCCGATCGGGGAAGGGGTCCGCAAGCCGGCGGTGATGGCGGCTTTGATCGAAAAAGTCCGTTGGCGCGACAGCCGCAGGGGAAACCGCTTCGCGCTTGCCGATCTCTCCGACAGCAGCGGGCAATTTTCCGCAAGCTGTTTTGACGAGGACCAGTGCAAGATCCTGGAGGAGCTTGCAAATCACGGTGGTTGTGCATTGCTCAATGTCGAGCTGGACCAGCGATCTGATGACGAGAGCCCGCGAGTTGCTATCCGGCGGGCGCAGCCGCTCGAGGGGCTGGAAAAAACGACCCGCACACGGATGGAGCTCGAGGTTCATGATATTGCGGGACTGCATGAGCTCACAAACCTGGTGGCGCCGCTGGTCGGTGGCCAGAGCGAACTGGTGGCGATCATGGCCGGTCCCGATGATGATCCGGTCAGGGTCTGTCTCGGCCGGTCTTTCCGTTTCGATGCAGAAACGGTGGAGTTGCTGGAACGGGTAAATGGCGTCTCCGGCGTCCGGTTGGGGCCGGCGCGACCGATGCGGGTGGCAAAACCCAAATTAAGGCTTGTCAGCTAGGCCGAAACAAACCAGAAACCGGCCAAATACTAATTGTTTGGAGAGAATATATGGCCGGTGCAATGCAAGCGACTTCGCTCAAGATCACCAATCTGATCGATCATGCCGCCCGCGAGCATGGTGTACGCGAGATAGTCAGCTATTGGGCAGACGGGACGATCTCGCGCAGCAACTGGGCCGAAATTGGTATCGAATCGCGGAAATTCTCCCAGGCAATGCAGCGTCTCGGTATGCAAAAGGGCGACCGGATCGCCACCATCGCAATGAACCATGCGCACCATTTGATCAGCTGGTACGGGTCGGCTGGCATCGGCGGCGTCCTGCATACCGTCAATCCACGCCTGTTCGAGGAACAGCTGGTCTATATCCTTAATCATGCCGAAGACCGTGTGCTGCTGTTCGACAAGATGTTCACGCCGATCATCGAGATGCTCAAGCCGCAGCTGAAGACGGTAGAACATTATATCCAGTTTGACGGCGAAAAAAGCGACTATCCGACTTTTCGGGAGTTGGTCGATGCCGAAGACGGTGATTTTGATTGGGTCGAAGTCGACGAGAATGATCCCTGCGGCCTGTGCTACACGAGCGGCACTACCGGCAATCCGAAAGGCGTACTCTACGAACATCGCTCCAACGTCATTCACGCCATCACCGAGGTGCAGCCCGATGTGATGGATCTGGCGACACGTTCGGTGATGCTGCCGGTGGTACCGATGTTCCATGCCAATGCCTGGGGATTGCCGTTTGCCTGTGCTGCAGTTGGCGCAAAAATGGTTTTCTCGGCGAGCAACGAAGCGCAGGTCTTGTGGAAACTGATTCGCGAAGAAGATGTTACCCACAGTGCGGGCGTGCCAACGGTCTGGCTTTCGATGTTTGCCGATATGGACGCCAATGGCGGTGATTACGGCGCACTGGGCGTGGTGGTGATCGGTGGTTCCGCCTGCCCCCGTTCGATGATCGAACGCCTTATGAAAAACGGCATCCGCGTCGCCCATGCTTGGGGCATGACAGAGACGTCACCAATCGGCACAACCGGCGCGCTGCCAGCGAACTGGGATGACCTCAATTTTGATCAGCAGGTCGACATTATCTGCAAACAGGGGCGCCCGCCTTTTGGTGTGGAGCTGCGCGTGATAGACGAGGACGGCAATATCGCGCCGCGCGATGGCCGGACCAGCGGTACGCTGGAAATCCGCGGGCCCTGGATCATCAAACGTTATTATCGTGCCGATGAAGATGCGGTGGAGGATGACGGCTGGTTCGATACCGGCGATGTCGCCGTGCTGCACCCCGACGGCACGATGCAGATCACCGACCGGGCGAAGGATGTGATCAAGTCCGGCGGCGAATGGATCAGCTCAATCGAACTGGAAAATGCTGCCGTCGGCTGCCCTGGCGTTGCCGAAGCGGCGGCGGTTGGTGTCTATCACCCAAAATGGGACGAACGGCCCTTACTGCTGGTCGTCCGCAAGCCGGGCAGCGATATTTCCGAAGCCGACGTGATTGGCTATCTCGGCGACAAGGTCGCGAAATGGTGGCTGCCGGATGAGGTGAAATTTGTCGATGAACTGCCGCACACCGCGACCGGCAAGATCCTGAAGCGTGCTTTGCGCGACGAATATAAGGAATATCAGCTGAAAAGCCTGGCTGACGCCTAGAACATTTCGAGCTGGCTGCCCCGGATCAGAGGGCGCCGGAACAGATCTGTTCTGAGCTTCAGCTTGGATTTTTTCATTCCCGCCTTGCGCGCCGCTATGTTCAGCCGGGTACGGATAAGCTCGGCCCATGGTCCCTGACCGCGCATCCGGCTGTGGAATTGCGGGTCATTGCGCCGGCCACCGCGCATTTGTCGGATTATGCTCATCACTTTCGCCTTGCGTTCGGGATAGTGGCTTTCCAGCCATTGCTCGAACAGGGGCGCAACCTCGTGCGGCAGTCGCATGGGAATGAAGGAGATGCTCCGGGCTCCGCGCGCCGCCGCCGCCGCAACGATTGCTTCGATCTCGTGATCGGTGATGCCGGGTACGACCGGGGCGATATTGACGTGCGCATGGATGCCTGCCTGACTTAACATCCTTACCGCTTCCAGACGCCGGGCGGGTGCTGGTGCCCTGGGTTCCAGCAGTCGCGCGGTCTTTGGGTCGAGCGAGGTGACCGAGATGGCGACGGCGGTCAGATTAAGCTCCGCTAGTGATGCCAGCACATCGATATCTTCCAGGACCCGATTGGATTTGGTGGTGATGACGACCGGGTGTCGTGTTTCCAGCATCACTTCCAGTATCTGGCGCGTGATCCGGTAGGTTTTCTCGATCGGCTGATAGGGATCGGTATTGGTGCCGATGGCGAGGCTCGCGGGCTGGTAATTGGGCTTGGCAAATGTCTGACGGAGCAGGTCGGCGGCATTGGGCTTGGCGAACAGCTTGCTTTCGAAATCCAGACCCGGAGAAAGATCATGATAGGCATGGGTCGGCCTTGCATAGCAATAGATGCAGCCGTGTTCGCAGCCGCGATAGGCGTTGATCGATCGATCGAATGGCAGGTCGGGAGACGAATTATAGTTTATGATCGATTTGGGAAATTCGATCGTGACTTCGGTCCGCAGCTTGGCGGCATCGTCGATGCGATCCCGTTCGTCCAGCCAGTCGCCGTCGATCTCGCGGTCGTGCAGATTGAACCGTTGCGGCACGGCATTTGATGGAGCACCCCGGCCGTTGCGAGCTCGGGGATATAGGTTGCTTTTGGAACGCATTTGTTCTTCATACAATGAGAACATAAAAAGAACAAACAGATTGAATCGCTATTTTTCAAGCAGCCTGGGGATCAGCTCGACGAAGTTGCAAGGGCGGTGACGGCTGTCCAGCTGGGTGTCCAAGATGCCGTCCCAACCGTCTTTTACCGCACCGTTGGAGCCGGGCAGCGCGAATATATAGGTGCCGCGCGCAACCACGGCGCAGGCGCGCGATTGCACCGTTGAAGTACCGATGTTGGCGATGCTGAGATAGCGGAACAGTTCGCCGAAACCGGGTATGTCCTTGTCCTTGACGGCGTTCAGCGCTTCCGGCGTGATGTCGCGACCGGTGAGACCGGTGCCGCCCGTGGTGATGATCACATCCACCTGCTCGTCGTCGATCCACTGATGGAGTTGCGCGACCAGAACGGATTTGTCGTCTCTGAGCAAATTGCGAAACAGTAGTTTATGGCCTTTCTGCGCAATCCGTTCGGCCAGAATGTCACCCGAGGTGTCCTCCTTGGGGCTGCGCGTGTCGGAAACCGTCAACAGCGCAATATTGATCGGTTTGAAGGTTCGGCTCTCGTCAATGGGCATGATCGCTCTCCGCTTTGTCGCGATGCTGAGAATAGCTCAGCTTTCGGTGCTTTTCCAAGTCATAAAGAATAGGGGTTTTCGTGGGTTAACTATCGGTCTAATCGCAATAGTCAATGTCGAACGTCCCGGATCTTACTGCGATAATATTGGGCCTCATCCTCGCGGCCTGGCTCGGCGCGGCTGTCTGGGCAATTTGGACGGGTCTGGCCATGAAGAGCAAGGCGGAAACCGTCTTGCGGCAATCCGGAAGGCTGGGCCGGCTGCTGGAAACCTCTCCCGCCTTGCCGCTGCTGGTGCGATCCGACGGAAAGCTCGAGGCATCGCAGCGCCTGATGCACTGGCTTGGTTTCGACCATCTCCCCGCGCATATATCGGAACTGCACGAGGAAACCCGCGGCATGATCCAATCGGATCTGGACGCGCTGATGCAGGATGTCACCCTGGCGCAGAAAACCGGAAGCAGTTTTGTCCGCGCGATAAAGGTCGGTGGTTCAGACAAGGCGCTGCTGATCCGCGGCGGTCTGGCGGACCAGAAAATCGCACCGAACGGCAGCGCGCTATTGTGGGTCTTCGACGCCACCGACAGTGAAGGGCAGATCGCGAGATTGCGGGATGAAAACGAAGCCGCACGGGCTGCTTTTGACGCGCTTTCCGCATTGATCGAAGCGGCACCGGTGCCGATGTGGCACCGTTCTCCGGATCTGCGCCTGACATTGGTCAATAGCGCTTATGTTGCCGCCGTCGATGCCGAAAACGGCGAACAGGTGATTGCCGATGGTATCGAGCTGGTGGAAACGATCGACGGCTTCAGTCCGGTCGATGCCGCAGCCAGGGCAAGGGAGAAAGGCGAGCCCTTCGAGCGGGTTGTTGCGACCACAGTTGGCGGCGAACGGCGGATGACCCAAGTGGTCGATGTCCCGCTGGGCAAGTCCGGCATTGCCGGCTATGCCATCGACATTCAGGAACTGGAAGACGCGCGTCGGGAACAACGCCGGTTTGCGGAATCGCAGCGCGACATGCTCGACAGGATTTCCGCCGGGGTTGCCCAGTTCGACTCCGACAAATCGCTGAAATTCTGCAATCTTCCCTTCCAGCGGATTTTTTCCCTGCGGCAGCAATGGATTGCGGAGCGACCCGAATTTCCGCGCGTTCTCGACCGGATGCGCGAGATGAATCGCCTCCCGGAAGTTCGCGATTTTCCGGAATGGCGCGAAGAACGTACCGCCTGGTTCCAGGCCACCAAGGCAAGCGAGGAGAATTGGCTGCTGGCCGACGGAACCCATCTGAGAGTGCTGGCCAATCCGACACCGGATGGCGGTCTGCTGGTGATATTCGAAGATCGAACGGAACAGGTGCAACTGGCAAGCGCGCGCGACACCCTGCTCAGGGTCCGGACTGCGACGTTCGACAATCTGTTCGAGTCGCTCGCGGTTTTTGCCGCCGATGGCAAATTAAATATCTGGAACCACCAGTTTGCGGATAATTGGGGGCTAGAAGAATCGGATCTCGGCAAGCACCCGAGGGTGGATTCGCTGATGCAGAAAATGGCCGGTCAGCTGAAACAGCCCGCCCGTATTTCCGAGGTTCGCGAAATGGTGCGCAGCGCGACGACAGAACGCGAACAGAAGGGCGGACGGCTCAACTTTGCTGACGGACGGCGGTATGAATTTGCGGCCATTCCGTTGCCCGATGGCAATGCATTGTTCACGATGCTCGATATTTCGGACAGCTACCGCATTGAGCAGGCGCTGCGCGAGCGCAACGAGGCGCTGGTCGAAGCGGACTCGATCAAGGGCCGGTTCCTGTCCAACATGAGCTACGAGTTCCGGACGCCGCTCACCTCGATCGGTGGCTTTGCCGAGCTGCTGGATCAGGGCATTGCCGGGCCGTTGACCGACCGTGGTCACGAATATGTGCGCGCCATCCTGCAGTCGGTCAAACGGTTGGGCAACCAGATCGAGAATGTCCTCGACCTCAGCCAGAGCGAGGCCGGCGCGCTACCGATTGCCAAGGACAAGGTCAATCTGAACAAGATGATCGAGGATATTGCCGGGCATTTTGCGGATGAAGCCAAGGAAAAGTCGATCGGTGTAGAACTGCAGCTGGACGAGAAGCTGGGATCTGCCATGGCAGACAAGAAACGCCTGAGCCAGGCGATCTCCCAGATTGTCGACAATGCGATCAAATATACCGGCGAAGGCGGACGGGTGCTGATTCATGGATCGGGAAATATGAAGCAGGCCTTGATCCATATTTCGGACGACGGTCCGGGAATGACCGCCGGCGAGCAGTCCAAGGTGTTCGACAGTTTCGCCCGTTCGCGGGATCGGAAGGCCAATGAAAAGTCCGGTGGCCTTGGCCTGCCGCTGGCGCGTCAGCTGGTCCGCGCCCATGGCGGTGATCTCACGCTGACGTCCGAACCCGGTCAGGGCACACTCGTTACCCTGCATCTGCCCAGGCAATGAGTGACATGTTGATTCTGGAAGATGTGGAGGCAACCCTGGCCGTCGGGCGCAATTTGGGCGCGATATTGCGCGCAGGCGACAAAATCGCGCTGACGGGGACGCTCGGAGCCGGGAAGACAACCCTGGCGAGAGGCATATTGGCAGGACTGGACTATAACGGCGAAGTGCCCAGCCCGACATTCGCGATCGTCCAGCCCTACGAGCCGCCGGAAACCCGGATCCCGGTTGCCCATGTCGACCTGTACCGGATCGAGGATCCGGAGGAAATTCCCGAACTCGGTCTGGAAGACATGCTGATCGACGGAGCGATGATCGTCGAATGGCCGGACCGGATGCCAGACAGCTTCTGGATGGACGCACTCCGGATGACGATTGAAATAACCGGCGAAGGCAATCGCCGGTTGACTTGGCACGCGGGGAGCGCTTGGAATGACCGATGGCCACTGACATGAAACCACCCGCAAAGGCGGCAGAATTTTTAGACCAGCACGGGTGGGGAGACGCCGAAATGTCGGCGGTTGCGGGTGACGCCTCTTTCCGCCGCTATTTTCGTGTCCGGGACGGCGATCGCCGGGCTATCCTGATGGATGCGCCGCCGCCGCACGAAGATCCGCGACCCTTTATCAATATCGCCGAATATCTGAAGAAATCAGGCTTCGCTGCACCCGCGATTTTCGCGCGCGATCTGGAGCACGGCCTGGTTTTGCTGGAGGATTTCGGCGATCAGCGGATGCGCGAACATCTCGACCACCATCCCGAGGACGAGGATATCATCTATTGCCAGGCGATCGATCTGCTGCGCAACCTGCACAAGGCGCCGGCAGCCACGATCGCCGCCTATGACGAAGCGCAATATCTGCGGGAAGCGAATCTGCTGACCGAATGGTATTGTCCGGCACAGCAACTGGAGGTCGATGCCGAAGGTTTTGATGCGATCTGGCGCACGATTTTGAGACCGGTCATCGCCGCACAAAATCCGCCTGTTACCGTGATGCGGGATTATCATGCCGAGAATATCATGCTGCTCGAAGACGGGGGCTTCGGGCTGCTAGATTTCCAGGACGCGCTGGTCGGTCATCCCGCCTATGATCTGGTGTCGATGCTGCAGGATGCGCGCCGTGATGTATCGGACGACCTCGAGCAGCGGATGCTGGATTATTATCTCGCCGGCCACGATGATGCGGCTGCCGAAATATTCCGCGGTCACTATGCCATATTGGGGGCGCAGCGAAACACCAAGATCATCGGTATATTCACTCGTCTTTCTGAACGGGACGGCAAGCAGCGCTATCTCGATTTCCTGCCCCGGATGTGGCGTCTGCTGGAAAAGGACCTGCAGCATCCGGCGCTCGCACCAATGACGAAATGGTTCGAGCGGAACATTCCCGCCGAGGTGCGCGGCCGGCCAATACCGGCAGCAAAGGCCGCTCGATGACAAGAGTACAAACCGCGATGATCATGGCGGCGGGACTGGGTAATCGCATGCGTCCGCTGACCGATACCCGGCCGAAACCGCTGGTCGAGGTTGCCGGCAAGGCGATGATCGACCATTGCTTCGACAAGCTTGCCGAAGCGGAAATAGCCAAGGCAGTCGTTAACGTGCATTATATGGCAGACATGCTGGAAGAACATCTTGCCGCCTTGTCCTATCCGATTGCAATCCGCGTTTCCGACGAGCGGGCCCAACTGATGGAAACCGGCGGCGGCCTGGTGCAGGCCGAGCCGCTGATCCGGGAAGACAATTTCTTCTGCATCAACAGCGACAATCTTTGGACCGACGGACCGACCAACAGCCTCCTGCAATTGGCCGAGGCGTGGGACGAGGACCGGATGGATGCATTGCTGTTGCTGGTACCGCGAATCACCGCCCATAATTACAGGGGTTCGGGAGACTTCCATCTGGATGACGAGAAGCGGATTTCGCGCAAACTTCCGGATCAACCGGCGCCGCTGATCTATTCCGGTATCCAGCTGCTCTCCAAGCGGCTGCTGCGCGATCCGCCTGCCGGTCCCTTTTCAACCAATATCCTTTGGGAAAGGGCGATTGGCGATGGGCGGCTGTTTGGCGCGATTCACCGCGGCGAATGGTTCGAGGTCGGCACGCCCGAAGCGATCGCGCCGACAGAAGCCGCGCTGGCGGATGTCTGACCGCCGCCGGCCATCCATTTACAATATTGCCGCGCATGGCGGCTTTGCCGATGCGCTGGCGCAGGGACTGATCGACCGCTTTGCCAAGGATGTTTTCGGGCTGGCCCGCGGTCTGGTCATCTTGCCCAACAACCGCGCCCAGCGCGCGCTCCAGGAAGCCTTTGTCCGGCTGAGCGAAGACGGGCTGCTGCTGCCGCAAATGGCGGTGATCGGCGATCTCGATCTGGATGAGTCGATCGGCGTCGCGCTGGATTCCGGCGAGCTGGCGCTGGACATTCCACCTGCGGTTGACCCGATGGACCGGCTGCTCACCTTGGCGCAGCTGATCCAGAAGGAAATCCGCCTGCGCGACGATGCGATATTGGCCAAGGATGCGCTGCGGCTGGCCCGCGAGTTCGCCCGGACGCTCGACCAGCTCAATATCGAGGAAATTTCGCTCGCCGACCTGATGAAGACGGAGCCGGAGAGTCTAGACCTGTCCAGTCACTGGCAGGATTCCTACCGCTTCTTCCTGATCATCGCGGACAAATGGCAAAAGCAGCTGGAGAAATGGCAGCGGGTGGACCAGGCGGTGCGCCGCAATGCCCTGTTCGACCATATTGCGCAAAGCTGGAAGGCGTCGCCGCCCGCGCATTTCGTGGTCGCCGCCGGTATCACAACCTCCGCGCCCGCCATCGCCCGCTTTCTGGAAACCATATCCTTCATGCCTGCCGGCATGGTGGTCCTGCCCGATCTCGACCTGATCATGCCCGACGAGGAATGGGACCTGCTGGGCCCGTTCAAACCCAATCCGGAAACCGGCCATGCCGCGCGCGCGCAGGAAACCCATCCGCAATATCATATGAAATTGCTGCTCGACCGGATGTCGATTGCGCGCGCCGAGGTGATGCGCTGGCCGCGCACCGGCGAGAGCGGCGCCGCGGCCAAGCGCAGTCGCGCCCTGAGCAACGCCTTTGCGATCCCGAAACTGACCGCGCGCTGGCAGACCCTGGAAAGCCAGGAACGCAGTCTGGCCGGCGTGCAGACGGTAGAGGCGAGCAACAGCGCCGAGGAAGCCCAAATCATCGCCCTGCTGGCGCGCGAGGCGCTCGAAGATCCTGACCAGCGAGTCGCGATCGTCACCCCCGACCGCTCGCTGGCGACGCGGATATCGGCCCATCTGAAACGCTGGGACATCCAGGTCGACGACACCGCCGGCCAGCCGCTGGCGAAGCTGCCGGAAGGCGTGTTTTTCCTCAATTTGCTGGCCGCGGTTGCCGACGGCTTCCCGCCAGCCGAATTTCTCGCTTTGCTCAAGCATCCGCTGGTGCAGCGCGGGGAAGGGCGCGTGCAATGGCTCGACCAGGTCCGCAAGCTCGACCTCCTGCTCCGCGGCCCGCGCCCGGCGCCGGGTCTGGCGGGTATCGAAGCGCTGTTAAAGGCGGACAATTACCGGACGAAGGAGCTGCGGGATGCGATCATGCCCTGGTGGCAGTCGCTGCGCGCCCTGTTCGCCGGCACCGACAATCTGTTCGCGCCGCCGCTCGACTGGTCCCGGGTGCTTGACCAGCTGCGCCAGCTCGCCGATACGCTGACCGACGGCGCCATCTGGGCCGGGCCGGGGGGGCGCGAGCTGGCGGATCTGCTGACCAAGCTGGAGATTCGCGCCGAGATGGGCCCGGTCCGCATCGCGGGCAACGAGCTGGCCGGCTATTTCGAGACGCTGATGGCCGAGATATCGGTGCGCCCGCCTTATGGCGGCCATCCCCGTATCGCGCTCTACGGCTTGCTCGAAGCGCGGCTGCAGCAAGCCGGGCTGGTGATCTGCTGCGGCCTCAACGAGGGTAGCTGGCCGCAGGCGATCACCCCCGATCCCTGGCTGGCACCGATGATCCGTAAGTCGCTCGGCCTGCCGGCGCAGGAACGGCAGATCGGCCTGTCCGCCCATGATCTGGTCGGCGCCATGGGGGCAAAGCGGGTGATTCTCTCGCGCGCCCGCCGCGACGATTCCGGCCCCGCGATCGCCTCGCGCTTTTTGCTCCGGCTGAAAGGCATGTGCGGCGACAATTTGAAGGAACATCCTGCCGTTCGCATATGGACATCCGCGATCGACCGGCCGCAAACGGAAGCCTTGCCCTATGCCCGCCCCGCCCCGATGCCGAGCGCGGAGCAGCGCCATATCCCGATTTCGGTGACCCAGGTCGACCGGCTAATCGCCGATCCTTATGCCTTTTACGCCAGCAAGATCATGGGCTTTGCCTCGCTCGACAGCATCGACGCGGATCCGAGCGCGGCCTGGCGCGGGACGATCATTCACGACATTCTCGACCAGTGGGCGAAGCAGGACGATTATGCACCGGCGGCGCTGCGCGAGCGGGCACAGGCCTTTCTGGAGGATCCCGGCCTGCATCCGCTGATGCGCAGCCTGTGGGCGCCGCGGCTGCTGGAGGGGCTGGACTGGATCGCGGAAACCGTTGCCGAAAACCGCAAGGCGGGCCGCGAACCGCTGGCTTCGGAAATTTACGGCAAGGCCGGGATTGCCGGCGTCGACCTGTCCGGCATCGCCGATCGCATCGACCGGATGCCCGATGGCGGACTGGCGATCGTCGACTACAAGACCGGCGGCGCGCCCAGCAACCGGGCGGTGATCGAGGGCTTTAATCTGCAGCTGGGACTGCTGGCAGCGCTGGCCGAACTGGGCGGATTCCCGGATGTTGAAGGCGAGGCAGTGGCCTTCGAATATTGGTCGCTGGCGAAAAAGGGCGGCACCGACAGTTTCGGCCATGTCCGCTCTCCCACCCAGGGGCGTGCCGACAATGTTATCGCTGCGGATGCGATGGTCGACCATGCCGTAGCCCGGTTCAACAAGGCGGCCGACCAATATCTTAAGGGAACCGAGCCGATGACGGCCAAGCTGCATCCGGAATATGCCCGCTATGCCGACTATGACCAGCTGATGCGGCTCGAAGAATGGTACGGGCGCGCCCCGGCGACAAAGGCGGATCATGAGTAGCGGCAAGCCGAAAATTTTCCCGCTCAAGGACCGGCAGATCGACGCCGTCGAGCCGGAGAGCCATATCTGGCTCAGTGCTTCTGCCGGGACCGGAAAGACACAGGTCCTGACCGCGCGTGTGTTTCGTCTGCTGCTGACCGAACGAGTCGATCCCGAGCATATTCTCTGCCTCACCTTCACCAAGGCCGGTGCCGCCGAAATGGCGGAACGGATCAATCGCCAGCTGGCCGCCTGGGTGCGGATGGACGATACCGGTCTCGCCAGCGATCTGGCTGCCATCGGCGCGTCTACCGGGCCCGAAACCAGAGACCGCGCACGCACGCTGTTTGCGAGTGTTCTCGATGCGCGCGGCGGCGGACTGCGGATCATGACGATCCACGGCTTCTGCCAATCGCTGCTCGCCTCCTTTCCGGAAGAAGCGGGTATCGCCTCGATGTTCAAACCGATCGAGGCGCGCGACCAGAAAATTTTGGCACGCGAAGCGCTGGGTGATCTGCTGCTAGAAGAGGAGCGGGCAGGGCGTCCGGAGATACTGACAGCGATCCAGCAGTTGAGTGTGCGGATGGGCGAGGAGGCGACCGAACAGTTTCTGATGAACTGCGCGGCCAAGGCCGATGCGATGGAAGGGCTGCCGAGCGGTGTATTGCCCTTTGTCCGGCCGTTGCTGGGTTTGCCGATTGATGGCGATGCAGAATCGTGGCTGGCCGAGCGCTGCACAGACGAGGCGATAGACATGCGCGCGATGTCGCTGTTGCGCGATGCAATGGCGGAATTTGGTGGCAAGAAGGAACAGGAGCGCCAGCTGGCGATTCGACTGTGGCTGAATCTGAAGCCGGAAGAACGGGCCGCCGCCTTGCCGGAGGTGCATCTGGCCTGGGCGACCAAGACCACTGGCGCACCGCCCAAGCCAACCAAGGCGCTGCTCAACGCTCTGCCGGATTATGATTTTATCGCCGGATCGCTACTCGATTGGAGCAGTGGACTGCTCGAAAAAGCGGTCCTGTTCGAATATGCCGACCTGTTCGCCGGCGCGCTGGAAGCCGGGCGGGCCTTCTACCATCGCTATGCCGATGCCAAGACACTGCACGGCGTTGTCGATTTCGACGACATGATCCGGATGACCGCCAGCCTGCTGCAAAAAAGCGATATGGCGGCCTGGATCCGTTACAAGCTCGACCAGCGAACCGATCATATCCTGATAGACGAGGCGCAGGATACCAATCTTGCGCAATGGGAAATTATCCGGGCGCTGGCCGGAGAGTTTTTTGCCGGTATCGGTGCCGATCCGGAGCGGCACCGGACGCTGTTCACCGTAGGCGACTTCAAGCAGGCGATATTCGGGTTCCAGGGCACCAGTCCGCATAATTATGCCAATGCGCGCACCGAATTTTTTGCGCTCGCAGAGGCATCGGAACAGCCGTTTGGCGATCTGTCCCTGGATCGCAGTTTTCGTTCGACACCGCCGATTCTGGAGGTCGTCGATGCTACGCTGGAACAGCTCAGCCACGCACAACTGGGTCTGGATGGTCGGGTCCCAGAACATCGCAGCAACTATCTGGGCGGCAGCGGGAGCGTGACCTTGTGGAAGCCGATCGCCGGTACCAGCGATGCCGAGAACGAGGATGAGGAAACCTGGGCCAGCGAAGAGAAAAGGGTATTTGCCCAGCAGCTGGCGCTGCAGATCAAGCAATGGCTGTCCCCGGAAAGCCCGCTCTGGCTGGACAAGAAAAACCGCGCGCTGCAGCCGAAAGATATCTTGATACTGGTCAGCAAGCGCGATGAGCTCAGCGCCCTGATCGTTGCGCGCCTCTTTGCAGAGAATGTTCCGGTAGCGGGGATCGACCGGATCCGCCTGAACCAGCCCCTCGTCGTGCAGGACCTGCTGGCAGCAATCCGTTTCGTTTTGCAGCCGAATGATGATCTCAATCTCGCCAGCCTGCTCGTGTCACCGCTGCTTGGCTGGTCGCAGGACGAACTGCTCGAACGCGGCTATCGCGGCGAGGATCATGCGGACAAGAGCTTATGGGAATATTTGCGCCGGCAGGGCGGGCTCGAGGCCCACATCCGACCTTTGATGCAGCTGCTGGCGATGGCCGATTTCAATACGCCTTACCAGTTTCTGGAGACGATATTGTCAGGACCGCTGCAGGGGCGGCGCAAATTGCTGGCGCGGCTCAGTCATGCGGCGGTCGACCCGCTCGACGAGCTGCTGGCAACCGCTCTCGCCTTTGAACGCGATCATATCCCGACCCTGCAGGGCTTTCTGGACTGGTTTGACCGAGGCGATGTCGAGATCAAGCGCGAGCAGGTCGAGGGCGGCAATGAAGTCCGGCTGATGACCGTGCATGGCGCCAAGGGATTGCAGGCGCCGGTGGTGATATTGGCCAATGCGACATTTGATCCGGCAAACAAGAAAAGCAGCGGCTTCGCGATCAAGCTGGGCGAGGGTTCCGGCCTTGATCTGGAATATCCGGTTGTCCCGGTGCGCAAGGCAGAGCGGGTCGGCATTCTCGCCGAACATGCAAGCCATGCGGACAAGATCGCGATGGAAGAACATTGGCGGCTGCTCTACGTGGCGATGACCCGCGCGGAGGAACATCTGGTGGTAGCCGGGGTTCTGGGATCGCGGGCAAAAGGCGAAGTGCCGGAACTGAGCTGGTATGGCGCAATTGAACGCGGGCTGACCGCCCTGGGGTCGGAATGGCAGGAAGATTCCGACTGGTCTGCGATTCGCCAATATCGGATCGAAAGCCGGAACAAACCTTCGGTAACGCCGGCCGCTGCAGAATCGGTCGATGGAGAAGCGAGCAGCGCTCCGCTGCCCGGCTGGCTGTTTCAGCCGGCACCGGAGGAATCCCGGCCGCCGCGACCGCTGACTCCGTCGCATCTCGGCCCCGATGACGCCAGCAATCCGCCCCCCGACCTGAATATGCGCGATGCCGCCGAACGCGGGATATTGCTGCACAGCCTGTTCCAGCGGTTGCCGGATATAGCGCCGGATCGCCGCACGGACGTTGCTGAACGATGGCTTGAAAAGCAAAAGCAGGTGGCGGACCCGGCCCGGCGCGCCGAAATCATCGAAACGGTTCTGGCGGTAATGGACAATCCGCAATGGTCAGCGCTGTTCGCGCCGGACAGTCTGGCAGAAGCACCGATAGCAGCCGTGGTCGGAGACCATGTCATATCCGGCACGGTCGACCGGCTGCTGATCAATGATGACCGGATCTATGTTGTGGATTTCAAGACCGGGCGCCGGGTGCCGGACGGTGCGGCGGACGCCCCGGTCGCCTATCTCCGGCAGATGGCGGCCTATGTCGCCGCGCTGGAAAAAATATTTCCGGGGCGTCCGATCAGGGCCGGATTGCTCTACTCGCAAGGCCCGGAGATGCTCGAAATTCCCGGCGAGCTCATTGCACGGAACAAGCCCGGCTTTGAACCGGCATGAAAATCCTTTTTGCCAAGGCGCTTGAGCGCGGACCCGCCTGTACCTAAATAGGGATGAAACAAGTGGAGATTCGTTATGGCTACCAAAGCAGTTACCGACGCAAGTTTTGAAGGCGACGTCTTGAAGGCAGACGGCCCGGTTCTGGTCGATTTCTGGGCAGAATGGTGCGGTCCGTGCAAGATGATCGGCCCCGCGCTGGAAGAAATCAGCAATGAAATGATCGGCAAGGTGACCATCGCCAAGCTCAATATTGACGACAGCCCTGACGCACCGGCAAAATACGGCGTGCGCGGTATCCCGACGATGATTTTGTTCAACAACGGCGTACCGGTTGAAACCAAGGTTGGCGCGGCTCCGAAGAGCCAACTCAAACAGTGGCTGGAGCAATCCCTTCCGGCCTAAATCGTGAAAATATCCCCAAGCTGCTCAGCGGCCTCGTCCCAGAGTTTCGGTGACGAGGCGCCGAGCAGTCCCTTTCTGCGGTCCGCTGGCCGATAGGGCGAACCATCCCAGCGGGCGCATTTGCCGCCGGCTTCGTTGAGAAACAAAATTCCGGCGGCATGGTCCCAGGGCAGGGTGCGCTCGAACACCGAAACATGATTGGCTCCTGTCACCAGCCGCGGATATTGTTCGGCGGCGCAGCGGGGAATATCGACAATATCATAACGGGGTTCGGCAGCGGTAAGCAGGGCTTCGCGCTGTTCGTCCGTCATGAACCCGGTTGCCAGTGCAGCCACCGGCCGGTCCGGATGATCCTCCGGTACGGCGATGCATTGCCCGTTGATGAAGGCACCGCCTTTTTTGACGGCATGGCATATGCGCGCCGTCAGCGGGTCATAGAGCCAGCCAGCAACGGTTTCATCCGCCTCGGCTAGCGCAATCAGGATTCCGAACGGTGGCTGTCCGGATGCATAATTGCCGGTACCGTCGATCGGATCGATAATCCACACCTGTCCGTCGGCCAGTTGATCCAGAACAGCCGCATCGGCGGCAAAGGCTTCTTCACCCACCATCTTCGCTTCCGGCAGCAAGGCGGCCAGCGCTCCTTCAATATATTCTTCGCTAAGCTTGTCCGCGACGGTCACCAGATCGCCCGGTGCTTTCTCGTCAATCTGGTGCGATTGCAGATTCTGGTAATAAGGCATCACGATATCCCGCGACGCTTGCTGCAATATATCGAGAACGGGCTGATAGAGCCGGTGCACGGACTCAGCTCCGGTAATCGGCGTTGATATCAATATAGCCGTGGGTGAGATCGCAGGTCCAGACCTTCGCCTTGCCGCTGCCAAGGCCGATATCCACCGCAATATCGATCTCGCTGCCCTTGAGATGCTCTGACACCGGCGCTTCGTCGTAGTCCGGCACAACCAGACCGTCGCGCGCAACGGTGACGCCGCCGAAGCCGATTGTCAGCCGGTCGCGGTCAGCCGGCTCGCCGGCTTTGCCGACCGCCATGACCACACGGCCCCAGTTGGCATCTTCTCCGGCAATTGCGGTCTTGACCAGAGGCGAATTTGCGATGGACAGGGCAATTCGCTTGGCGCTGTCGTCGCTGTCCGCTCCGGTTACTGCGATTTCGATAAATTTGCTCGCCCCTTCACCGTCGCGCACGACAAGATGCGATAGTTGCAGGCAAAGATCGCTCAGCGCCGCCTGAAAGGCGTCGGCTCCGTTATCCTCGAATGATGCGAGGGCAGGAGCGCTGCTCTGGCCGGTGGCAAAGGCGAGTACGGTATCGCTGGTCGAGGTGTCGCTGTCGACGGTGATACAGTTAAAGCTGCTGGCCGTCGCCACGCTCAGCATCTTCTGCAGAAAAGCGGCATTGACCGCTGCATCGGTGAAGATATAGCCGAGCATAGTCGCCATATCCGGAGCGATCATTCCCGAACCTTTGACAATACCGCTGAGATGGACCGTCGTGCCGCCGACAACGGCGCTCGCGGTTGCCATTTTCGGAAAAGTATCGGTGGTCATGATTGTCGCGGCGGCCTCTTCCCAGCCGCAGGCCGGCGCTTCAAAAGCCGTTTTCAGGCCAGCCTTCGCCTTGTCCGTGGGCAGCGGCACGCCGATTACTCCGGTGGAGGATACGAAAATCTCGTTTTCCGTACAGCCGAGCCGTTCGCTCGCCAGAGACAGGATCAACTGCACCGCTTCCTTGCCGCGCGCGCCGGTAAACGCATTGGCATTGCCGGCATTGACCACCAGGCCGCGCGCTGTGCCGCCCCGAAGCGCCTCCCGGCACCATTCGACTTCCGGAGATGGGCATTTGCTGCTGGTCAGTACCCCGGCGACCGCGGTTCCTGCGGCCAGTTCGACGAAGGTCAGATCGCAGCGGTTCCAGTCCTTGTACCGCGCACGCGCCACGCGGCAGGTAACGCCCCCAATTTCGGGTAATACGGGGGTTTGTGCTGGCGCCAGCGGTGAAAGTTTGTCCGACACTTAACTTGCCTTTATGCGATGTTTTGATAGAACGCGCTCATAATGTCGGGGCCTTGTCCATGAACGCATATATTGCAAGTTTTATGTTGCTGCTATTCAACGCTGTCGGCCTCGCCGTGCCTGCGTCGGCGGCGGCAGAAGAACATATGATTCCCGAACTTGGGACCGCTGCCAACGCGGTCGATACGGCGCTTGTCAGCCGATCTGCTGTGATTGAATCATCGGTTGCTGTTGCCGCGGATCACAGCTTCGCAGCGATGGCAGCATTGCCAGCATCCCCGAACTTCGTTTTCGATGTGGTAGCCAGCCGCAAGCCTGTCTGGGCTGTGGTCGCGATGCGTACCGATACCGGTGACAAGCTGGAACTTGAAGAAGGCGCGCCATAGCCGGCGGCCGTCCCGCTGCTATTGAACGGCGGTAAATTCTCCCTAAATTCATTCTGTTGCAGGCTGTTTTCAGCCTGAAAAAATCTATAAATTGGAAAATATCATGCTCGGCGGTTTAGCCAAATCCATCTTCGGGTCAGCCAATGACCGTTATGTGAAGTCCATGCAAAAAGTGGTCGATGCGGTCAACGCGTTCGAACCGGCCATTGAAGTTCTTACAGATGAAGAGCTTGCCGCAAAGACGCCCTCCTTCAAGGAACGTGTCGCCGGTGGGGAAACGCTCGACGCCATTTTGCCGGAAGCCTTTGCGGTTGTTCGCGAAGCGGCCAAGCGCACTTTGGGGCAGCGTCATTACGATGTGCAGCTGATCGGCGGCATCGTCCTCCATCGCGGCGAAATTGCCGAAATGCGAACCGGTGAAGGCAAGACCCTCGTCGCGACGCTCGCTTGTTATCTCAATGCGATTGGCGGCAAGGGCGTGCATGTCGTCACCGTCAACGACTATCTCGCCCGCCGCGATGCGGAGTGGATGAGCCAGGTCTATAATTTCCTCGGTCTGGAAGTTGGCGTGATCGTACCCAATCTGGGTGAAGAAAAGCGCCGCGCTGCCTATGCCGCGGACATTACCTACGGCACCAACAACGAATTCGGATTCGACTATCTGCGCGACAATATGAAACACGAGCGGGCCCAAATGGTCCAGCGGCCCTTCAATTTCGCGATTGTCGATGAGGTTGACTCGATCCTGATTGACGAAGCCCGCACGCCGCTGATTATTTCCGGGCCGACCGACGACAAGTCCGACCTCTATTTGAAGGTCAACGCGGTGGTGCAGGATATTACCGAAGAAGACTATGAAAAAGACGAGAAAAGCAGAAACATCTCGCTGACCGAAGAGGGTACGGAAAAGGCCGAGCGTCTGCTTGAAGAGGCGGGTCTGCTGGTCGGCAACAATCTCTACGATTTCGAGAATACCCAGGTTGTCCACCATCTGAACCAGGCGCTGATGGCCAATGTCATGCGCAAGCGCGACACCGATTATATCGTCAAGGACGGCAAGGTCATCATCATCGACGAGTTTACCGGCCGGATGATGGACGGACGGCGCTGGTCCAACGGCTTGCACCAGGCGGTGGAAGCCAAGGAAGGCGTCCAGATCGAGCCGGAAAACCAGACCATGGCGTCGATTACCTTCCAGAATTATTTTCGTATGTACCCGAAGCTGTCCGGCATGACCGGCACCGCGGAAACCGAAGCGGCGGAATTTTTCGAAATCTACAAGATGAACGTCGTCACCATTCCGACCAACAAGCCGGTGCAACGGATCGACGAGAATGACGAGTTTTACAAGAATACGCTCGATAAGTTTGCCGCTATTGCCAAAACCGTCAAGGAGCACAGCGACAAGGGGCAGCCGGTACTGGTCGGCACCGTATCGATCGAGAAGTCCGAACTGCTCTCCGACTTCCTCAACAAGGAAGGGGTGAAGCACAGTGTTCTGAATGCCCGCTTCCACGAGCAGGAGGCTCATATCGTGGCACAGGCCGGCTCTCCCGGAGCCGTAACAATTGCCACCAACATGGCGGGGCGTGGTACCGATATCCAACTCGGCGGGAATATCGACTTCCGGATCGAGGACGAACTGTCCGAAATGGAAGATGGTCCGGATAAGGCCAAGGCGATCGCCAAGATCGAGGAAGAAGTGCGGGCGCTGCGCGAGACGGTTCGGGAAGCTGGAGGCCTGTTCGTGCTCGGCACCGAACGTCACGAAAGCCGGCGGATCGACAACCAGTTGCGCGGCCGTTCGGGCCGTCAGGGCGACCCCGGTCTCAGCCGTTTCTATCTCTGTCTCGAGGATGATCTGCTGCGTATCTTCGGCACCGAGACCATGTTCGCCAAGATGATGAACAAGAATCTCGAGGACGGCGAGGCGATTGGCGGCAAGTGGCTGTCCAAAGCCATTGAAACAGCCCAGAAAAAGGTTGAAGCGCGCAACTATGAAGCGCGCAAGCAAGTCGTCGAATATGATGACGTGATGAACGACCAGCGCAAGGTGATCTATGAGCAGCGCTCCGAAATCATGGACGCGGAAACGGTCGGCGATGTCGTCGAGGACATGCGGCACGAAACGGTTAACGCGATGGTGGCCGATGCCTGCCCGCCGGGCAGCTATCCGGAACAATGGGATATCGAAGGCCTGAAGGCCCGGACTCGGGACGTGCTCAATCTCGAGCCCGATTTCGACAGCTGGATGCAGGAAGACGCGGTCGAGCCGGAAATGATCGAAACCCGTATCTCCGATATGGCCGATGCCGATTTCGAGGCCAAAATGGCTGCGGTCGAAGCCGAAAACCCCGGCGTCTGGCAACAGATCGAGAAATCGATTCTGCTCGAACTGCTCGACCATCACTGGAAGGAACATCTGGCCACGCTTGACGCGCTGCGCCAGGTCGTTTTTCTGCGCGCCTATGCGCAGAAAAAACCGCTCGACGAATATAAGCAGGAAGCTTTTGGCCTGTTCGAGCGGATGCTGGAAATCATCCGCGAAGGCGTGACCAAGACGATCGCGATCAGCCAGTTCCACAGAGAGGAAGAAATCGCGGTGCCGGAATTGCCGGAACTGCCCGATTTCCTGACCACTCATATCGATCCGCTGACCGGTGAGGATAACAGCAATGATATCGACGGTGGTACGCTGGGTATGGTTTCGACATCCCTGCCACCGCGGCAATCCGGACAGATGAACAATCCGCAAGATGCGTTCGATGGCAGCAAGGTCAGCCGCAATGCGCCTTGTCCCTGTGGATCGGGACGCAAATACAAACATTGTCACGGGAAGTTTTGATCTGAATCGCAGGTGGTCAGGCGCTAACTGAGATGGCTTTCGGTATCTTCGGCTTGGCGATCCTTTTTGCGCTGACCGCTGCGCTCTACGCCAGCGTAGGATTTGGCGGCGGTTCCACCTATATTGCCTTGCTGGCGCTGGCGGCGCTCGATTACAGGGCGCTCCCGATCATTGCTCTGTTGTGCAATATCATCGTCGTGACCGGCGGGACCATCCGCTTCCAGTTGCGCGGCCTGATCGACTGGCCGAAAATCTGGCCGATTCTCTTGCTGTCTGTACCGGCAGCCTGGCTCGGCGGCCGCATGGTTGTCGACGAGGAAAATTTCCTGATGCTGCTTGGCCTGTCGCTGGCAGCAGCGGGCATCTTGCTGATCATGGAACCGTTTATCAAGCGGGCAGGGGATGGAGGCGGACGCGGGACAAGGCACTGGCTGTTTGCTCCCGCAATCGGTACCGGTATCGGGTTCCTTTCTGGGATGGTCGGAATCGGCGGTGGCATTTTTCTGGCGCCGATTCTATTGCTTACCCGTTGGTCGAACAGCCGGCGGATTGCAGCGACGGCCAGCGTTTTCATTCTGTTCAATTCTATCGCCGGTCTCGGCGGTCAGCTGGCGAAATCAGGGCTAGGCGGAGGCGGCGAGGCGGTCCTCGGATACTGGCCTTTGTTTCTCGGCGTCTTGCTCGGTGGCCAGGTCGGCAGCATATTGGCCAGCAAGACCTTGCCGGAAATCTGGATCAGGCGGCTGACAGCGTTGCTGATACTCTATGTGGCGGTGCGTATCTTGTGGTTCTGAATCGGAAGCGAATCAAACGTCCACCATTCCCACAAACATGACAGCGACTTAGCCCGGAAGAACCAATGGTTGGCGGTGCGGTAAAACCGAACGGTTAACTTTTATTTGAGTCTTCACCGCTATTTATTGTTTTATGTCCGGCAGCTCCGACTTTCATATTTTGACAGCTATCATTTTTGCGCTTTTCACACTCGTGTTCGCCATCATACATTTTTCGTTCAAGCGCCAGGAATTTTCAGGCTGGGTGGCATTTGCCTATGTGGCCGCCTTGTTAGCCTATTTGCTCGACGCCCTACGGGAGCCGACCACCTGGATTGGTTTTATTTTTGTTTCGACCATGATGTTCTGGATATTCTGCACTGCGATTGCGAAGGCCATTTATGCAAGATGCAATGCGAATTTCCCGAACATCTGGGCCGGGCTAGTTCTTGTAACAGCTACGGCTAGCTGGTTGTGGCTGACCTTTGTCAGCCCGGATATTACCACCCGATCGGTGGTGGTTAACGTCGCAGCCGGTCTGCTACTGTCGCTGGCACTGCTGCCTCTGTGGAGGACCGGAACAAAGTTTATCGACGGTACTCTTTTCGGCGTTGTCGGAGCCGTAGCGGCCACCTTTATTGCCCGCGTCGTGATTGTCTATATCGTACTCGGAGAGACGATTACCGAACAAAGCTATGGGCAGTCGACCTATGTCTGGATTTTTCAGCTGACCAACGGCATTGCAGCCTTGGCGCTGGCCGTGGTGCTTTTGTACGCTGCTGGGCATGAAATGATCTTGTATTTTCACAAACAATCCAGCCGCGACCCGTTGACAGGCCTTTTGAATCGGCGTGGATTGAGTGGATCGTTCAACGCCCGCCCTGTCGGCGAACAGGGTGCGGTATTTGTAAGAGCGATCATCCTGTTTGACATCGACCATTTCAAGCGGGTCAATGACGAATTTGGCCATGCAGCAGGTGACAATGTACTGCGACGAGTGGCGAAAACCGCCCTGGAACTGTGCCAGGAATATGGTCAGGTGGCGCGAACCGGCGGCGAAGAATTTGCAATACTGACCCACTGGATACCAGTCGAAACGGCACAATTTCTTGCCCAGCATATTTGTGATTCACTGCGCTTTGTCGCGCACCCTGAACTGGGCACCAAGCGGAAGGTAACGGCGAGCTTCGGACTGGCCGTATTGACCGATATCGATTCCCTTGATGATGCGATGGATCGGGCGGACAAGGCGCTGTATCACGCCAAACGAAACGGTCGCAACCAGGTCGCACTGGCCAAGGCGGCGTAATTTGGCCTTTCTAAGGATTACCGGCTAGCGAATGGCGGTTTTCAACGTCGCAACTTTTGAACCGGTGTAAGCCGCCATGTCTTGTCGAGCATGTCGCGTCGCGGACCCTGGGCACGCAGGGCGAGATAGAACCCGCCATCCGGGATCGGGATGGCGTTTGGCCCCTTTGCATCGCGCGAAAAGGTGACGGTGACGGATCCATCCTCGCCGCGGATCAGGCCCTCTGTGTTGTCGCTGACCAGATATTTGCGTCTCGCATTGGGCACCAGTTCCTGCGACTTGCGGTCATAGACGGTGACCGACCAGAAAAAGTCGGCTGGCGGCGGCGAGGCGAGGCGCAGCACATAGTCATGTTTCGCGCCATTTAGCGCTTCGCCTTCGGCGTCTTCAAAAGTGGTGAATGCAAAATTCTCGAGCCGTACGTTGGCGCCGGTACCCAGCGAGTTTACATTGGCACGGTAGGTATAATTGAACCCGTAGCGCCCGATGTCGAGCGGCTCGCGCCAGCCATCGCTGCTGACGCCATTTTGGGTGACGCTGCTTGCAATAACCGCTCTGGCGTCAGCAAAACCGGCTGCGATGCCCTGTTGCATGGCTTCGTCGGACCATATTTCTTCAACTGTTCGTGGGCCTCCGACGCCGAGGTTGCGGAAGGTATGGACATGGGCCAGTTCTTCGTTGCGTACGCCGGCCTGTTCGATCACCCAGTCGAGTATCTTGAGAAAGGCTTCCGGATCTTCGATCGTGGCCGGTGCGGGAAAACTGCGATTGGCAGGTGCAGTCGCCGATGCCCTCAGCGTGAACGCATCCTGCAGACGCCGTACCTCAGGCAGAACGGCAGGCGCTTCTGCCTCGATCCGCATAAGAATCCACATATAGGGCTGGGTAACGCGGAACAGAGTGACACCCTGTGGCACCTCGCCGCCCCAGTCGGTCGTCGCCAACAGATATCTGCCGCCGCCAGTCCCGTGGGTCCGCGCGCTGATATTGGTGGCATTGCCATACAGGTCGAGCAGGTTGACGGTATAATAGCGTCCCCCGGTTGGCGGTACGAAGAGCAGCACCGGCCCTTGCGTCAGATCGAGATAGGCATTGGAATATAAGGTATCTGCATTGGGCGTCTTGAAGGTCGCATAGCCGGGACCGGCCAAATCGCGATCATGCGCGAAGCGGTTGAAACCTACAAAGCGGTCTGTGCTCCTGTCAATCGCCTGGGTGTAAATTTGATTGTAGGTCAACACAGCGACTTGTCCGAACAACGCTGCATTATAGGCTGTGTGCCGGATGTGCAACTGGCGGGATACGGAATCGTTCGGGACAATGTCTTCGGCCAGCGGCTCCAGGAACTGGTCGGCCTTCGCGGCGTCGTAGCTGCGCGGTTCAGCCTGTGCCATCGCGGACAGGATCAGGGCCGATGCCAGTGTCAGGATATGAATTCTTCGTCTCATTTTTTGTTCCGCAGAAAATGGTGAAAGCCGGTTGAAGCGCACCTCTGTACTGTTCCAGGCAGAAGCCATTTTCCTGTCTTTTAAATTTATCGGCCACCAAAACACCTGACATTAAAGGGAGTGAATCGCTGTTTTCCGTCACGCCTTATGCTGGGCAAGAATGGCGTTGTTCCCCCGCGATCAATCTGGCCGTGATGGCCTGTGTGGATGTCACGGGCCTTCTTGCAATGATTTCCAATTGAAATCATGACGTGATGACAGACACGCAAGATATCACGCTGACCTGCACCGAGCCATTTGCGATTCGTCATCGCCTGCCATCGTTTCTGCCGTATTTTGCGCCTTGACCCAGTCGGGATTTTACAGATTTGCAGCAAAAGGGAGTTTCTTCCGACCGATAAAGTGCTCGAACCGCCGGCTGGAAGCTATTGTACCGCGTCAGTTCGGGATGAATCTATGTCTTCTCAAGAAAACAATGCCAAGAAAAATGGCTCCCCGAGTTGGATTCGAACCAACGGCCATTCGATTAACAGTCGAATGCTCTACCACTGAGCTATCGGGGAACAGGCTCGTTTTTTGACCGAGCACTTCATGGTGAAGCGGGCCTATAGCAACGAGATTTGCAGGCCGCAAGCCATCAAACGACAAATTGCTCCATGGCGATGCGTTCGTCCAGCGCATGTTCCGGATCAAACAGCATCGTCAGTGCCTGGCTGCGGTCTACGGCGACCTTGACGCAGCTGACATCGCGGACTTCCTGCTGGTCTCCGACCGCGCTTACCGGTCGTTTCTCGGGATTCAGGACACGAATGCTGATCTCCATCTTGTCCGGCAGGATCGCCCCTTTCCAGCGCCGTGGCCGGAACGGGCTGATCGGGGTCAGCGCCAGCAAATTGCAGGTCAGCGGCAGAATCGGGCCGTTGGCGGACAGATTATAGGCGGTGGAACCGGCTGGGGTCGCAATCAGCACGCCATCGCAGACCAGTTCCTCCATCATGATCCGGCCGTTGATTTCAATCTCCAGTTTTGCCGTTTGCCGGGTTTCGCGCAGCAGCGACACCTCATTGATCGCGGGCAGGGTGAAATTGGCGCCGGAAATGGTTTCCACCTCCATTTTCAGGGGCTTGACCTTGAAGGCCCGGGCTTTTGCCAGGCGCTCGCTGAGATCTTCCATATGCCAGTTGTTCATCAGGAAACCCACCGTGCCCAGATTCATGCCATAGACCGGCATGATAGTCCGTCGATTGAGCATCTGGTGCAGGGTTTGCAGCATGAAGCCGTCGCCGCCCAGAACGACCGCACGGTCCGCTTCTTCTATCGGTACCCAGTCGATCATGGGTTTCAGTTTTTCAGCGGCTTCCTGTGCTGGCGGCGTCGGTGACACGATCAGTGCCCATTTTATCTTGGTCATCCGCCCGTTACGTTCATGTGACGCTCCAATATCTCTGCGGACCCATCGAGCTGGGCATTGAAATCATGCCGCAGCGGCTTGAGCTTTAGAGCCTGTTGGAGCAATTGGTCAACGGCAGCGATGCCGTCCTTGCGCACGGCGGCGCGCAAATCGACATGCGCGTTGTGACCAAGACACATGAATATCTTGCCGTCGGTGGTCAGTCGTAACCTGTTGCAGTCATCGCAGAAATTGTTGCTGAGCGGCGTGATCAGGCCAAGACGCAGTCCGAGCGGCTCGACCGATACATAGCGCGCCGGTCCGGCGCTGCGATGGGCAATAGGGGCCAGAGCATAATGATTTTGCAACGGACGCAGGAATTCATCAGCGGAAATATGGGCCAGCTTGCGATCCGCACCGACATCGCCAAGAGGCATGGTCTCAATAATCGTCAGGTCATGGCCGTTTTGCGCGCAATATTCGATCATCGGCAACAGGTCGGTCTCGTTGAAGTCCCGCAATGCGACCATATTGATCTTGACCCGGATACCGGCCGCACGCGCGGCAGCTATGCCGTCCAGCACGACGTTCACATCGGCACCGCGAGTGATCTCGGCAAAGCGGTCGGGATCCAGAGTATCCATGCTGACATTGATCCGCCGGACCGCATGATCAGCGAGATGGTCGGCATATTCACTCAGCAATGATCCGTTGGTGGTCAGCGTCAATTCTTCCAGTTCGCCCGACACCACTTTTCTGCCCAGACGCTGGATCACATCCTTCATATCCCTTCTGACCAGCGGTTCACCGCCAGTAAGCCGGATCTTGCGTATACCGTGACCAATGAAGCGTTCGGCAATCAGGGTGATTTCTTCGAGCGTCAGCAGCTCCGACTTCGGCATGAAGGTCATTTTTTCGGACATGCAATATTGGCAGCGAAAATTGCACCGGTCGGTGACCGAAATCCGCAGATAATCAATTTTGCGTCCGAAACCGTCTTGCATTGATCACCTCTTGTTGATCCAACGGCCTAGAGCTAGCGATTTTGGTATCCGCAAGCAACGGCCTATAAAGGTTTTCATGCTACGGAAAAAGATAGTGGGTGACCTGAAAATCGGCGTTTCCTCTATTGATGACTAGGAGTTTTGAAGTCCAAAAATCAGACATCTCGACGGTGCATCCGAGCGAATTCAGAAATCTGTTTCTGCTTTCTTTTCACGAGCGCGATCCTCTGGCTGCGAAAATTGCGTCACTGGGCTGGCGGGTACACTCCGCGCGCAGGCTGGAAAATCTGGGAAGCCGGTTCTATTCCGCTGGCGCTATGATTGCGGTGATTGACGTGCGCAAGGCCGAACCACAAGGGTTGGAGGCGATTGTGGAGCTTTCGAGAAACGCGGCCGAAGGTGGTATCGCGATACTGGCGCTGGTCGATAGTGGTCAATGTCAGGCAATCGTCGAGCAATGTTTTGACGCAGGTGCAACCCATTATCTGGATTTTGCTGATGCCGGTGCAAATCTTGCCCAATCGATCAAATATGCCTTTCGGTTTGTTGAAAATTTTCGGGGAGGTGCCGAACGCGCAATCCATGAACAATTTCTGCTGACATCGGCGGATTTGCAATGGTCGGCGACTTTGGGTTCCGGCACCGAATATTGGATCAGCGAAAATCTGTTGGCGGCGGCGGGCGATATTGATCTCGCAAAATATCCTGTAACCGGCATTTACCGCGCGCTATCGCGCGATGAAAAAAAGCGGGTGCACGGTGCGATGGGACGATTGCGCGATGGTGCAAGGCAGGCGGCGGTCCCGCACCAGTTCAACGGCCGCCCGGTGATCCATCATTTGCATGTAGCGGGTGGTCGAATCTTTGGCAGAATTGAATATCTTGCGAACAGCGACAAAGAGGATAACTGGACCGGACGGGATCTGCTCTCCGGGTTGCAGAATACGGCATCTGCTCGCTCCTGGATCCAGCAGAAACTGTCTGACGAGAGCCAGTTGACGCTCATTGCAATCGGTATGAAAAACTTCCGGATGATCAACGCGGCGTTCGGAAGACATGCAGGGGACCAGTTGTTGCGGATTGTCGGGCACAGGTTGATGGATTATACGCAAAGCCATTTTCCAGGCCCGCATCTGGTAGCGCGTCTCGATGGTCAGAATTTCCTGATTGTGCTCGCCGATATGAAAACACGAGAGGTCTCTAATTTTGCGGATGAATTGATCGGCAGCATCTTCAATGATTTGCGGTTGGAGGGGCGGCCGATCAATCCGGTCGTGCGCGCCGGTATCGCGATCGGGGATAGCCATTCAAGCGAGAAGACCCTGGTCAGGAAAGCCGTGCTTGCGCTGGCGGAAGCCACCGCTGCCGACGCTGTGCCGATCAAGTTCAGCACGGTTTCCGAAGCCGATGTTCATTTGGAAGAGATATTGGAGGGACAACTGGCCGGAGCGATGGGCCGGGGTGAAATTGTTATCGCCTTCCAACCGCAGATACGGGTCGAAAGTGGTCAACTCGTTGGCGCCGAGGCTCTGGCGCGTTGGGAACATCCCGAATATGGGCTGTTGGGTGCTTCCACCCTGTTCGCCGTTGCGGAGCGTGCCGGAGCAATGGAGTCGCTCTCGGTACAGATACACAAGCAGGCGTTGACGCTGGCGGCAAGCTGGCCGGAGAGTCTCGGCTTTCTGCGTCTGTCGATCAATGTCACTGCCGGGGATCTGGCGCCGGCTGCATTTGATGAAGATATGCTGCGGCGAATAGATGCAGCGGGCTTCGCACCAAAGCGCCTGACGCTGGAAATCACAGAGTCCGAATTGATTGGCAACCTGTCGTCGTCGGCGGAAAAGTTGCGCCGTTTGCGCGACGCCGGGATATGCATCGCGATCGACGATTTCGGTACCGGGTACAGCAGCCTGTCGTATCTCAAGGAATTGCCTGTGGACTATTTGAAGATCGATAGCGGACTAACCGGCGATATCAGCGGATCGGCAAAGGACCAGGTGGTGGTGCGCTCCATAATCGACATGGCACACAGCCTGCATCTCAGCGTGATCGCAGAAGGCGTTGAAACCGAAGCGCAACTGCAAACTCTAAAAGAGCAGGGTTGCGAATTTTTTCAGGGGTTTCTCCGCTCCGGCCCGCTTTCACCCGACGAATTTGAAGCGTTCGCACTACGCAGCAACTAGCCGGCTACCCGCTGTGCCAGCTTCGACAACCCTGTCGTCAATTGCGTCAACCCATGAAGTCGGGACTTGGGATCCCGCCACTTGCGCTCGATGAACAGTTTGTTGTCCGGCCGAATGCGGGCTGTTCCCTTGAGGCGCTCGACATAGTCGAGGAGGCCCTGGACGTTTGGAAAGCGGTCGTTACGGAAGGTGACCAGGGCGCCGCGTGGACCCATTTCGATTTTCGCAATCTGCGCATTCACGCAATTCATCTTGATATGCATCAGCTTGAGCAGATTGTCCGTCTGGATTGGCAGATCACCGAATCTGTCGATCATCTCTGCCGCGAAGGATTCGATTTCCGGCAGCGTTTTGAGGCCGTTCATGCGGCGATACAGCCCCATGCGCAGGGACAGGTCGGGTACATATTCTTCGGGGATAAGAATCGGTGCATCGACCGTAATTTGCGGGGAAAAGCTGTCGGTTTGCACCGGCATGCCGGAACCCTTGGCCTTCGCTTCCAATATGGCGTCTTCCAGCATCGACTGGTAAAGTTCGAACCCGACTTCCTTGATATGCCCGGATTGCTCATCGCCCAGCAAATTGCCGGCACCACGGATATCGAGATCATGGCTCGCGAGTTCGAATCCGGCACCCAGACTGTCGAGATCCCCCAGAATTTTAAGCCGCTTCTCTGCCTTCTCGGTGATGACCCGGTCTTTTGGTGTCACCATATAGGCATAAGCGCGTGTCTTGGAGCGTCCCACGCGGCCCCTGAGTTGATAAAGCTGGGCCAGGCCGAAGCGATCTGCACGATGGATGATCAGCGTGTTGGCGCTGGGAATATCGAGGCCGCTCTCGACGATCGTGGTGGAGAGCAGGACATCATAGTTGCGGTCGTAAAAGGCGGACATCCGCTCTTCCACAGTCGCGGGTGCCATTTGTCCGTGCGCGACTACATAGGTCAACTCCGGGGCATGTCTCTTGAGAAAATCCTCAATGTCGGGAAGATCGGCAATGCGCGGCACAACGATGAAGGACTGGCCCCCGCGATAATGTTCGCGCAACAGTGCCTCGCGCAACGGAACCGGGTCCCAAGGCATCACATAGGTGCGCACGGCGAGCCGGTCGACCGGCGGAGTCTGGATGACGGACAACTCGCGCATGCCGGTCATCGCCATCTGCAGGGTTCGCGGGATAGGCGTCGCGGTAAGGGTCAGCACATGGACGTCCGCCTTCATTGCCTTGAGCCGTTCCTTGTGGGTCACGCCAAAGCGCTGCTCTTCATCGATGATGATCAGGCCAAGTCGCTGGAATTCTATGGATTTGGCAAGCAGGGCATGGGTGCCAATGACTATGTCGACATCGCCGCTGGCCAGACCTTCCTTGGTCTTTTTCGCCTCTGCGGGCGGCACCAGACGGGACAGCCTGCCGATATTGACCGGGAAGGGCCGGAAACGCTCTTCAAAATTGTTAAAATGCTGCCGGGCAAGCAGGGTCGTGGGTGCGATGATGGCCACCTGCATCCCGGCCATCGCCGCGGCAAAGGCGGCGCGCATCGCAACTTCGGTCTTGCCGAAGCCGACATCGCCGCAGACCAGGCGATCCATCGCCTTGCCGGACGCCATGTCGCCAAGCACTTCCTCGATCGCCTGTTGCTGGTCATCGGTTTCCTGATAGGGAAAACGATCGACGAAACCGGCCATTTCCGAAGCTTGCACGCGGGCAGGGGTGGCGGGCTGCAGTGCGCGCGCGGCTGCGGTTCTGAGCAGTTCATGGGCAATCGCCCGGATCCGCTCCTTCAGCTTGGATTTGCGTCGCTGCCAGCCTTCGCCGCCCAACCGGTCCAGGACGACGCTGTCGCCGCCTTCGCCATAGCGGCTGAGCACGTCGATATTTTCAACCGGAACGTATAGCTTGTCACCGCCGGCATATTTCAGATGGACGCAATCATGCGGGCTCGTGCCGACCGGAATCGAGACGATGCCTTCGTACAGGCCGATGCCATGTTCCAGATGAACCACCAGATCGCCCTGTCCGAGCGCGGACAGTTCCTCGATGAACGCGTCGCTGCTTTTGCGGCGCTTGGATTTGCGGACCAGCCGGTCCCCGAAAATATCCTGCTCGGTGAGCAAGGACAGACTTTCGGTGCGAAAGCCCGACGAGAGCGGTAAAATCGTCAGGGCCACGCTCGGAGACGCTGCCAGACAGGAAACCCAGTCATCGCAAAGCGTTGCAGACGTGATGCCATGATCCTTGAGCAGGTCAAAAATCCGCGCGCGCGAACCCTTGCTGTAGCTTGCGACTATCGTAGTTGTTCCGGATTTTGTCAGACTGCTTAGATGCGCGCCCAGTGCCTGGTAAATATTCTCGTTGCGCGCCCGCTCTGGAGAAAAGTCCCGCGGCGACGATACCGCCATCGACAGGACCGTTGCGGATTCGGGTTCGTCAAATTCGCTAACAATGTGAATCGGTGCATCATTCTCGTGCGACCGCCATTCGTCTGGCGTCAGGTAGAGCATCTCCGGTGGCAGCGGACGGTAGGTAGACAGATTCGCCTTGTCGGCTTCGACCCGGTTCTTGTGATAGTCCGCGATGGCGGTAAATTGCGCTTCTGCTGCGGCAGATCCGGCGGCGTCGCGCAAAATTATGCAATCCTGCCCGACATAGTCGAAAACGGTCGCTAGCCGATCCTCTAGCAGCGGCAGCCAATGTTCCATCCCGGCCAGCCGCCGCCCTTCGGAGATCGATTGATATAGCGGATCGCTTGTGGAGACGGCGCCAAAAAGATCACGATAGCGGGTACGGAAGCGGGTTATGCTGTCCGCATCAAGCAGAAACTCGGAGACAGGAAGCAGATCAAGACCGTCAATATTGCCTACGGTCCGCTGGTCCGCCGGATCGAACTGTCGCAGGGTTTCAATCTCGTCGCCAAACAGATCGATCCGGATCGGCAGATCTGCTCCCGGCGGGAACAGATCTATCAGACCGCCGCGCGCAGCAAATTCGCCGCTGTCGGCCACGGTGTCCACGCGCACGAAGCCATTGGCGTAAAGGAAAGAGATCAGCTTTTCCTGTTCGACAACGCTTCCGGGCGCGAGCCGGGTGACAAATTCCTTGATTCGCGTGGGTGATAGCACCCGCTGGGTAACAGCGTTTACAGTGGTGATTACCAGTTGCGCGCCGGTGAAGGGGAGGGCCAGCCTGGCCAAAGCAGCAAGCCGGTCCGAAGTGGTATGCAATGCCGGGGATGCGCGATCATAGGGCAGGCAGTCCCATGCCGGAAATTCAATTATTTCCAGATCGGGTGCAAAGAAATGAGCGGCTTCGACAATCGCGCTCATCGCCGCGTCGTCGGTTGCGACAAACATCGTACGCTGCCCTGATCGGACGGCGATATCGGACAGGAAAAGCGGACGATAGCCGACCGGCACGCCGGCTAGCGTCATGCCTTTTTCGGAGGCCAGTAATTTATCTAGATAAGACACTCAAATCACTTCTGGAAATAGGACAAGGAAATTATTTCGTCGCTTCTATATAATCGAGCTGCTGCATGGCATCCATCTGCGGACCACAAAAGTCCGGAGGAACGGGCAGGGTCCCAATCGCCCAGGCCATGACGTCTACGTCGTCTTCAACAAGCAGCCTTTCGAACCAGTCCATGTCTTTTTCTGACCAATTATGGCTGTAACGATCAAAAAAACCGCCGATCAGAAAATCGGCTTCGCGGGTTCCACGATGCCATGCGCGAAATTGCAGCCGTTTCAGCCTTGTTTCGCGGTCCATATTATTGCTCCAACTTGGCTGGCGTAATATGCCAGCGAGGGTATAAAGGCGGATAGACATGCGCCCAGAGATACTCAATCCATTATTTGGTGAAACCCAGTCACTCAAGGGCGTCGGCAAGGTGCTCGCCAAGCCGCTCGAGAAACTGCGGCTGACCCGGGTCAAGGATCTGCTCTACCATCAACCGAGCTACTGGATGCACCGAAAGCGCGTCGATACGCTGGATGAAAATGATGTCGGCGAGACGATCATCGTCGAGGTAACTCCGGTGGACTACCGCACCGGCGGCCCGCGAAGCCCGCTGCGGGTGCACGCCACCGACAAAAGCGGCAATTATATCAGTCTGACCTTTTTCGGTCGCAACCCGGGTTGGCCAAAAAAACTGCTGCCGCTTGGCGAAGCAAAAGTCATTTCGGGCAAGCTCGAGCGCTATGGTGACGAACTCCAGATGGTGCACCCTGATCAGGTGCTGGAGCCCGGGCAGGCTGACGCTATCGCGCTGCTGGAACCTATTTATCCTCTGGCCGAAGGGCTTGGTAATGCGCGTATGCGGCAACTGGTGGACCAGTCGCTGGCGCTTGCTCCGTCGCTGCCGGAATGGATCGAGCCAAGCCAGCTTGCTGCCAAGGGCTGGAAGAGTTGGAAGGATAGTATCTGCGCACTGCATGGTACTGAAGGCGCAGATGCCAGTGACAGGCTTGCCTATGACGAGGTATTTGCCAACCAGCTGGCCTTCATGCTGGTGCGGGCCAGCAACCGCAGCAAAAAGGGCATCTCGATTCAGGGCGACGGCCGGCTTCGCAGACAGCTGAAACTGCCGTTTGAACTGACCGATGCCCAGAAGCGCTGTATTGCGGAAATCGAAGGTGACCTGGCGCAAAGCGCACCGATGTTGCGTTTGCTTCAGGGAGATGTCGGCTCGGGGAAAACGCTGGTGGCCGTGATGGCGCTGCTCTCTGCCGTGGAAGCGGGATATCAGGGTGCCTTCCTGGCGCCCACCGAAATACTGGCGCGGCAGCATTTTGAAAGCCTGCAAAACTTGCTGGCGGGTGTTCCGGTCAATCTCTCGATCCTGACCGGGCGCGACAAGGGCAAGGTGCGGGAAGCCACGCTGATGGGGCTGATGGACGGATCGATCGATATATTGATCGGCACCCACGCAATTTTTCAGGAGCATGTCCGCTACCGGAATCTCGCAGTCGCGGTCATCGACGAGCAGCATAAATTTGGCGTTTCCCAGCGTCTGATGCTGACCCAGAAGGCCGAACGGACGCCGCATTTGCTGGCGATGACCGCGACGCCAATCCCGCGGACGCTGACGCTGAGCCAATTTGGCGAAATGGATGTGTCGCGTATCGATGAACTCCCTCCTGGCCGGCAGGCGATCGAAACCAGTGTGATTTCGGAGGCCCGATTAGCCGATGTCGTCGAGGGCCTTGCCCGGCATATCGCCTCGGGCGGTCAGGCTTACTGGGTCTGTCCTCTGATTGACGAAAGCGAAAAGAGCGATCTTGCTGCGGCGGAAGACCGTGCCGCCAGCCTGAAAGCGCGATTTGGGGATCAGGTCGGTCTGGTGCATGGCCGGATGAAGGGTCCTGAAAAGGATCTGGTGATGAGTCGCTTCCAGCGCGATGAAATAAAGGTTCTTGTCGCCACTACGGTGATCGAAGTCGGCGTCGATGTGCCGAATGCCAGTTTGATGGTCATCGAGGCGGCGGACCGTTTTGGCCTCGCCCAGCTGCATCAGTTGCGCGGGCGGGTCGGTCGCGGGAGTGTCAAATCCAATTGCCTGTTGATCCGCAGCGAAACATTGAGCGAAACGGCGCGCGCCAGGCTTAGTCTGATGCGCGAAACGAATGACGGGTTTCGCATTGCCGAGGAAGATCTGCGCTTGCGCGGGGCCGGAGAATTGCTTGGCACAAGGCAGTCGGGCGACGCAGGATTTCGTGTTGCCACGCCAGCGCAGGTCAACGAGTTGATCGAGCCGGCGACCGACGATGCCCGGCTGCTACTCGATCGCGACGGTGGCTTGGCGAGCGAAAGAGGGCAGGCGGCGCGGATTGCGCTTTACCTGTTCGAACGGGACTGGGGTGTTAGTCTATTGCGAAGCGGATAGCGCTTACAGGCTGTTGATCTTGTCCAGCATTGCGACAAAATCCGGTTCCCGGATCACCCGCTCGAATTCAAAACCGTGGCGGCCCTGATGGGACCAGACAAGATAGGCTTCGATCCGTCCGGCGACCGGCAGACGAACGGTAATCCGGTCTCCCTTTTCCAATTCGATCGGGTCCGTCAGCATCATCCCATGTGCGGAGATATTCGCAATATGAACCCGCATTTCCTGATCAGCCTGTGTTTCGCAAATGGTTTTAAAATCGACAGGAAAACGCGTCGCACGGCGCGGATCAGGGGATATCTCGGGCGATACAGTCGTCATGTCTCTCGAACTCCATAAGTTGGTTCATGGAGACCATAACAATTGATGAAAAATAAATGGTAAACGCGCGCAAGCTAAGCATATTAGCGGCAAAGCTAAATCTTGCGCAACAACCCGTGCTTTTTCTTGCCCGCCGATATTTTTCTGTCGGTACCGGACAAGTCGATAGACGCCGCAGCGTCATCGATAGCTTTATCATCAATCCGGGCACCGCCGCCTGCTATCAGGCGCTTGGCTTCGCCCTTCGATCCGCAGAATCCGATTCCCACCAGCGCATCAAGCAGAGAAATCTGGGCCTCCGATATCTCTAGTACAGGCAGATTGTCTCCTGCCGATCCCTGCTCGAACGTCTGCTGAGCGGTCCTTGCCGCATCATCCGCAGCGCTTTGCCCGTGCGCCATCGTAGTAGCGGCATCCGCCAGAATCTTTTTGGCTTCGTTGATCTCCGAGCCCTGCAATGCTTCCAGTCTTGCGACCTCGTCCAGATCAATATCGGTGAACAGCCGCATGAACCTTCCAACATCACGGTCGTCGGTATTGCGCCAGAATTGCCAGTAATCATAGGGAGATAACCGGTCTGCATTCAGCCAAATCGCGCCATCGACGGATTTGCCCATCTTGGAACCATCGGCTTTGGTAATCAAAGGCGTGGTAACGCCAAACAGCTCGGCACCGTCCATGCGGCGGGCCAGTTCAATGCCGTTGACAATATTGCCCCACTGGTCGGAGCCACCCATTTGCAACTTGCAGCCATATTGGCGCGACAATTCAAGAAAATCATAAGCTTGCAGGATCATATAGTTAAATTCGAGGAAGGTCAGCGGCTGTTCGCGCTCCAGTCTGAGCTTGACCGAATCAAAAGCCAGCATGCGATTGATGGTAAAATGGCGACCAACATCGCGCAGAAAAGGGATATACTCGAGCTGACCCAGCCAATCGTCATTATTGACCATGATCGCATCGGTGGGGCCGTCGCCGAAGATCAGGAAATTCTCGAAACTGTCCCGGATCTTGGCGAAGTTTGACGCAATGCCTTCATCATCAAGCAATTTGCGCATCTCGTCCTTGCCGGACGGATCGCCAACCTTGGTGGTTCCGCCTCCCATGACCACAATCGGCTTGTGCCCGGATTGCTGCAAACGGCGGAGAAGCATGATCTGGACGAGATTTCCGACGTGAAGGGAATCGGCCGTGACGTCGAATCCGATGTAGCCGGGAATGACGCTCTTCGTGGCAAGAGAATCCAGAGCCTTGGCATCGGTTAACTGGTGGATATAGCCGCGATCATTCAGTAGACGCAGGAGATCAGATTGATAATGGGTCATGGATGGGTGCGTTACATGGGGATCACGAAAGTCGCAATATGCGTTTGAACCTGCAATGCCATCCGTCGACACCGGTGTCCGCCATTGATCAAATCACGGTGGAATGGTCGATGTCCGAGACCGGCACGATTTGGCTGAGATACAATGCCGATGGGGTTGTCGCAGACGTTCGATTTCCGCTCGATAGCGAGCAGCCTGAGCGCAGCGATAACTTGTGGCAAAACACCTGTTTTGAGCTGTTTCTGAAGGAACCGGGAAAAGAGCGCTATTGCGAGTTCAACTTCTCCCCTTCCGGTAACTGGGCGGCGTACAGCTTCTCCGGCTATCGTGACGGTATGGCGCAACTCGCGATGGCCCGCTCGCCCGAAATACACATGGATTTCAGCGACACGCACATCGGCCTTGAAGCAAGCTTCGAGTTACCGGATGTCTGGATGCAGGACGAACTTGATGCAGGCCTCTCAGCGGTCGTCGAAATGCAAAACGGGGAGAAATCCCTATGGGCTTTGATGCATCCTGCAGGTAAACCGGATTTCCATCATCGGGATTGCTTTAAACTCAAAATAGAGGCAGCGAAACGTTCATGAAATTCGGAATAGACAGGCTGATCGAAGACAGGGATATGCGCCGGCCGTTAGCGCGAAAACGGGTGGCCTTGCTTGCGCATCCCGCTTCGGTAACGCGCGATCTTGTACACAGCCTGGATGCCTTGTCCGCGCTTGATGACATCAATCTGACCGCGGCTTTTGGTCCGCAACATGGCCTGCGGGGCGACAAGCAGGACAATATGATCGAAACCGATGACTATCTGGATCCGGTGCATAATATCCCGGTTTTTAGCCTCTATGGCGAAGTGCGGCGTCCGACGGCGCAATCAATGGAGACATTCGATATTGTTCTGATCGACCTTCAGGACCTCGGTTGCCGGATATACACGTTCATCACAACCTTGCGATATATGCTGGAAGCGGCGGCCGAGCACGGCAAGACGGTGTGGGTGCTGGACAGACCCAATCCGGTCGGCAGGCCGATCGAAGGCACGCTTCTGGATGACGGTTGGGAAAGTTTCGTGGGAGCGGGTCCGATGCCGATGCGCCACGGGCTGACCATGGGCGAAATGGGGCAATGGATGATCAGCCATTTCAACCTGGATGTGGATTACAGGGTTATCACCATGGAGGGCTGGCAGCCAGACGGACCAGGATTTGGCTGGCCGGAAGAGCGCATCTGGATCAATCCGAGCCCCAACGCCCCCAATGTCAATATGGCGCGCGCCTATGCGGGGACGGTGATGCTGGAAGGGACGACGCTTTCCGAAGGGCGTGGCACCACGCGTCCGCTTGAGCTGTTTGGAGCGCCGGATATTGATGCACGGGCGATCATGGCCGAAATGGAAATAAAGGCGCGGCAATGGCTGGACGGTTGCGTGCTGCGGGAAATCTGGTTCGAACCGACCTTTCACAAGCATCAGGGGCAATTGTGTAACGGCGTACAGATCCATGCCGAAGGCCCAGCCTACGATCATCGGTCTTTCCGTCCGTGGCGCTTGCAGGCGCTGGCGTTCAAGGTGATCGGCGAACTGTATGCCGGATATGAGCTGTGGCGCGACTTCCCCTACGAATATGAAAACGACAAGCTCGCGTTTGATGTGATCAACGGGGGATCAGTCTTGCGGGAGTGGATCGAGGACCCCTCGTCGACCCCGAATGATCTGGAAGCGTTGACTGCACCGGATGAGCAGGCATGGCGCAGAACCGTGAAGAACCATCTCCTCTATTGATATGCTGCACTGCAACATAATTATTGCAATTGGCTCCGAATCTGATAATTTGTGGGAATGTTACCAAGCAAAGAAATATTCGAAGGCGTCGCACTGAAGAAATGTGTGGCCGCCACCTATAACAATACGATCTTCAAATTGGCGCCGCATATCCTCTACACGCGACACGACGAGATGTATGTCGATGCCGTGCCGCTGGAGAAAGACGGCCAGCCGCCGAAGGAAATCAAGATCGGAACGTTCAAGCTTTCGGGCCTGAAAGACGTTCGCGTGGAAGACTTGCATTTCGAACTGTCGGACATCTTCGAGCCGGCAGCGGAAAAATATGACGGCACCACCTTGCTGGCGGTTGAGGGCTAGCGATCAACCCTGTTTGCGGGTCAGTTGTTTCATGGCATCGCTGAGCCCGTCGACCGTCAGCGGATACATCCGGTCGTTCATCAGTTCGCGGATGATTTTGACGCTTTGCGAATAGCCCCATTGCTTTTCCGGAACGGGATTGAGCCAGGCCGCTGCAGGGTAAGTGTTGGTCAACCGCTGCATCCAGGTCACGCCTGCTTCTTCATTGAAATGTTCGACCGAACCGCCCGGATGGGTGATTTCATAGGGGCTCATTGAAGCGTCCCCGACGAAGATCAGCTTGTAGTCATGGCCATATTTGTGGAGGATATCCCACATATTGGTACGCTCCGAAAAGCGGCGGCGGTTGTCCTTCCACACGCCTTCATACGGGCAGTTGTGGAAATAGAAAAATTCGAGATTCTTGAACTCCGACGTGGCTGCGCTGAACAGTTCTTCGCAGAGCTTGATGAACGGATCCATCGAGCCGCCGACATCCAGAAAGAGCAGCAGTTTTACCGCATTATGCCGTTCCGCGCGCATGTGTATATCAAGCCAGCCTTTTTTGGCGGTGCCATTGATGGTCCGGTCGATATCCAGTTCGTCGGCAGCCCCCTCGCGGGCAAATTTGCGCAGGCGCCGGAGCGCGACCTTGATATTGCGCGTTCCCAGCAACTTGCTGTTGTCCAGATTCTGAAACTCGCGCTTGTCCCAGACCTTTATCGCTTTCTTTTGGCCGCCTTCGCCGCCGATCCGGACGCCTTCCGGATTATAGCCCGAATTGCCATAAGGCGAGGTGCCGCCGGTGCCGATCCACTTGCTGCCGCCTTCATGGCGCTTTTGCTGTTCCTCGAGCCGCTCTTTCAGCGTCTCCATGATCTCTTCCCAGCTCCCGAGAGAATTGATCTTCTCCATTTCCTCTTCGGACAGATATTTCTCTGCAACTGCTTTCAGCCAGTCGAGCGGAATATCTTCTTCCTGCAAGCCGTAGGAGGTCTCGATCCCCTTGAACACTTTCGAGAACACCTGATCAAAGCGGTCGAGGAGGCCTTCGTCCTTTACGAATGTTGCGCGCGAGAGATAATAGAATTCCTCGGGGTTGCGCTCGATAACGTCCTTTTCCAGTGCCTCGAGCAGGACCAGATGTTCCTTGAGCGAAGCCGTAATGCCGGCAGCCCTGAGTTCGTCCATGAAGTTAAAGAACATCGTTGGGGCCTCTGCTTAGCGCGCTTCGCGTTTCGCCATGAATGCCAGACGTTCGAACAACATAACGTCCTGTTCGTTTTTGAGCAACGCACCGTGCAGGGGTGGAATCGCCTTGCTTGAATCCTTCGATTGAAGCGCTTCGAGCGGCATATCCTCGTTGAGAATCAATTTCAGCCAGTCGAGCAACTCGCTGGTGCTCGGCTTTTTCTTGAGGCCCGGAACGTCGCGGACATCGTAAAAAATATCCATCGCCCGCTTGACCAATATGCCCTGGATATCGGGGAAATGGACATTGATGATTTCCTGCATCGTCTCCCGGTCGGGAAATTTGATATAATGGAAGAAACAGCGGCGCAGAAATGCGTCTGGCAGCTCCTTCTCGTTGTTGGAAGTAATGATCACGATCGGCCTTTCTGCCGCCTTGATCGTTTCCTTCGTTTCGTAAACATGGAATTCCATGCGATCGAGTTCCTGCAGCAGATCGTTGGGAAATTCGATGTCAGCCTTGTCGATTTCGTCAATCAGCAGCACCGGAAGTTCCGGAGCGGTGAATGCTTCCCACAATTTTCCCTTGCGGATGTAATTGGAAATATCGTGGACGCGTTCATCGCCCAGCTGACCGTCACGAAGACGCGCTACCGCATCATATTCATACAGGCCCTGATGCGCCTTGGTCGTGGACTTGACGTTCCACTCGATCAGCGGGGTGCCCATGGCTTTGGCTATTTCATAGGCCAAAACCGTTTTGCCGGTTCCGGGTTCACCCTTGACCAACAGCGGACGCCGGAGGGTCATGGCAGCGTTGACAGCAACCTTCAGATCATCGGTTGCAACATAGTCTTCGGTACCGTCAAAACGCATGATTTTCTATTCCTTGCCGTGAACGTCAAAGCAAAGGCGATAGGGAAAACTACCATTCCAAGCAAGTTAATCATTTAGTTAATTTGGACAGAAGCATCTGAGAAATCTAGCGGGAAAGGCGCATGTTCCGCCGTGCTTCCAATAGTTGCCACAGGCCGCGATGCTGATTGAGCAGCTGTTCGCGACCAAAGTTCAGTGCCCGCTCCAAAGCCGGAGTCGCTGCCAATTGGCTATTGAGTTCAGCAGTCTGATTGATGCCAGGCAAGATAGATGCGCGGGCTTCAACGCCGACACGCAAGGCGATAGGTTCGAGAATATTTCTGATGAAATGCCAGTCCGCAATTAGTCCGATGGCCGCGCCGATGGCGCATCCGCTGCGATCCGATTGGGACAGCATCTCCAAAGCCTTGCGTTGACCCAAGACTGCGGCGTTGCTCTGATCGTCCGCGCTGACGCCCGAAATCGGTCCGGCCGCCACGGTCAATTTCGTCAGAAATGCGCGTTCGGCAGCAAAACCGTCGGTCGCCTGGAGTAGCCATTCCCGTGCGGCATCATCTGCTGTCTTGGTCGCGGCATGGTCGATAACACCCGGATGACGGCCGTGCAAAATGCACAGAAAATGAGCGATATCAGCGATATCAGCGCCCGATAGCGCCGAAAAATCCTCTGCGATCAGTCGGACATAGGGCGCGGTATCGCTGCCATAGGTGGCGACTTGCCCAGCAAACCCTGACTGCGTCACAAATTGTGCATTTTGTCCTAGCATCGCGTTTCCGATATCCCGAATATGAGTACGAAGATGCTTTGATCATCTTCGCCGAGCTTCGAATATACTGCCGATACCTAAAGAGTCGGTTTACCGCCTGTTAGGGAATTACAAACCATAGCGAGCCGCCGGTCTGCGTGCGATTATTGATCCAGGAAACTCCGCATTTTGCGACTGCGGCTGGGATGTTTCAGCTTTCTCAGTGCTTTGGCTTCGATCTGCCGGATACGTTCGCGGGTAACGCTGAACTGCTGGCCCACTTCTTCAAGCGTGTGATCGGTGTTCATGCCGATGCCGAAACGCATGCGCAACACGCGCTCTTCGCGAGGGGTCAGGCTTGCCAGAACGCGAGTCACGGTTTCCTTCAGATTGGCCTGAATCGCCGCATCCACCGGAATGATCGCATTTTTGTCTTCGATAAAGTCGCCGAGATGCGAATCTTCTTCGTCGCCGATCGGCGTTTCGAGCGAGATCGGCTCCTTGGCGATCTTCATCACCTTGCGGACCTTTTCCAGCGGCATGGAGAGGCGTTCGGCCATTTCCTCCGGCGTCGGTTCGCGGCCCTGCTCGTGCAGGAACTGCCGGCTGGTGCGGACCAGCTTGTTGATCGTCTCGATCATATGCACCGGGATACGGATGGTGCGCGCTTGGTCGGCAATCGAGCGGGTGATCGCCTGGCGAATCCACCAGGTCGCATAGGTGCTGAACTTGTAGCCGCGGCGATATTCGAACTTGTCGACCGCCTTCATCAGGCCAATATTGCCTTCCTGGATCAGGTCGAGGAATTGCAGTCCGCGATTGGTATATTTTTTGGCGATGGAAATCACGAGGCGCAGATTGGCCTCGACCATTTCCTTCTTGGCGATACGGGCTTCACGCTCGCCTTTTTGCACCATGTTGACGATGCGCCGGAATTCGACCAGCGAGGTGCCGGTGGCATTGGCGATATCGGAAATTTCCGCCCGAATCCGGTCAACCGCATCCGCTTCCTTTTCGACAAAGGCGGCCCATTTCTTGTCGGTCTTGGCCATGCTTGCCAGCCAGTTGTCGTCAAGCTCGTTGCCGACATAGCTTTCAAGAAAGGCGCGGCGGGGTACCTTGTGCCGCTCGGCGAGGCGGAGCATCTGTCCGCCCAGCGTCGTCAACCGGCGGTTGAACGAATAGAGCTGGTCGACCAGAAATTCGATCTTGTTGGCATGAAATTGCACGCTTTCGACCAAAGCGGTCAGTTCTTCGCGCAAATCGTGATATTTCTTTTCAGAAGCGGTCGGGAAATCCTTGCCCGCCGCCAGCGATTCCAGCCGGGTCGTCTGCAGTTTCGAGAATTTCTTGAACACCGATGTGATCAGCGCGAATTTTTCCAGCGCTCCGGGCTTCAGGGTTTCTTCCATCTGGGCAAGCGAAAGCGTATTGTCTTCCTCTTCCTCCTCGACCACGCGTTTGGTCCGGCGTTCGGTCAGTTCGGCTTCTTCATCGTCGTCGCCATCGGCCGGCTCTTCGTCCTCGACCTCGTCATCATCCTTGAAGGACGGACCTGCGGTCTTTTCACTGATTTCGCCATCATCATCGTCATCTTCGTCCAGATTCTCCGGGACCGGATCCTTGGAGAGCATGGCATCGAGATCGAGAATCTCGCGCAACTGCATTTCGCCGTCGTTGAGTGCGGTCGACCATTCGATGATCGCGTTGAAGGTGGTCGGGCTTTCGCAGAGACCCCAGATCATGGTGTCGCGGCCGGCTTCGATCCGCTTGGCAATGGCAATCTCGCCTTCGCGGCTAAGCAGTTCGACTGCGCCCATTTCACGGAGATACATGCGGACCGGATCGTCAGTCCGATCGGCGGCGGTCTTCTTGGGTGCGGCGGCAGCGGTCTTTTTCTCTTTGTCCTTGCCGTCGATCGATTCGACTTCATCGCCGCCCATTTCTTCGGCAGCTTCCTCGTCATTCTCGACAATGCGGACGCCCATTTCGGAAATCGCGGACATGACGTCCTCGATCTGTTCGTTCTGGTCCTGGGGCAGGGCTTCGTTCAGTTCGTCAATCGTCAGATAGCCGCGCTTCTTCGCTTGGGCGATCAGCTTCTTGATGGCGCTATCGTTCAGATCAATCAACGGTTCGTCTTCGGCTTTGGAATTTTTTGCTTTGCTTGCCAATGGCTGAGGCCCCTAATTTAAAACTACACTGTGTCGTCGATCTGGGTCAGGTCGACCAACCGCTCGTGAAATAACTGCTTTGCTTTGCGAAGGCGCTGCTGCTCGGCATAACTTTCTTCCGTAAGATCGTCCTGCACCCGCCGTGTTGCCTCCGCCAGGGCCGCTTCCAGTCCGGGGCGCGCTGTCACCACCTTGATCGCTTCCGCCAAATCCCGATGCGCCCGTTCGATCAAAAGCGAAGGAGCATCGTCTGGCAGTTTGCGGTTGAAAGTGAAATTCAGCGCATCGGCCCGTAACAGCCCTTTTGCGACATTATAACAATCTGTCTTCTCCAATATGGTAAGAAGGCCCTGCATATCAAGCGTTTCTTTGCCCATCGCGGCATTGATCAATTCGCCGAGCAAGGCCTGCAGTTGCGAATCGGCAAGTTTCATTGCGCTTAGCTCTTCAAAATGAGCGGAAATCTGGTCGGGATGCCGGATCAGGCCACCCAATATGCCCTTGGCAATTTGCAGGTCATAGCCCTCGATCAAAAAGCTTCTGGTGTCATCCAGCGGCTTGTAAGAGACAAATTTCGAGGGGAATTTGCCGCCGCGGGCATTCTGAAAGCCTTGTCCCTGCGGCCGACGCTCCTGTCTGGCAAAAAAGGCTGCCTGATAGCGTTCGTCAAAAGCCTGGCGATAATGTTGCGCAATATCCTGGTCGGCAATGTCGCGGACATGATCGGCGAGGCGCTTCTTGAGTCCCGCCTTGGACTCCGGGGTGTTGAGCGGCTCGGCGTCATATTCGACCTGCCAGATCTTGTCGTCCAGCATCTGTGGTTTCGCGATCAGGGCGGCGAAGGCATGGGCGCCGTCGGAACGGACCAGGTCGTCGGGATCCTGTCCGGCCGGCAACGAAATGAAATTCAGGCTGTGCGCCGGGCGCAGAATCGGCAGCGCACGCAGGGCCGCGCGCATGGCGGCTTTCTGGCCCGCGCTGTCGCCGTCGAAACAGAGGATCGGTGCCTCGACCATTTTCCAGATACGCTCGATCTGGTGCTCGGTCAGCGCCGTGCCAAGCGGGGCAACTACATCCGCGAAGCCGGCCTGTGCCAGCGCAATGGCATCCATGTAGCCCTCGACCACCAATATCCGGCCGGTCTGGCGGGAAGCGGGCGAGGCCTTGTCGAGATTGTAGAGAGTACGGCCCTTGTCGAACAAGGGCGTGTCGGGCGAGTTGAGATATTTGGGCTCGCCGTCGCCCATGATGCGGCCGCCAAAGGCGATCACCCGGCCGCGCGGATCGCGGATCGGGATCATCAGGCGGCCACGGAACCGGTCATAGGGATCCTTGTCGTCGACCTTGATGAGCAGGCCGGCCTCGATCAGCCGGTCGATGCCGTGGACGGAGAGCGCTTCCTTGAGCCGCCCGCGCGAATCGGGAGCAAAGCCGAAGCCGAATTCGCGGATGGTTTTCTCGGAGATGCCGCGATTCTTGAGATAGTCCCGGGCTGCCGCGCCCTCGATGCCGTTGAACTGGGTAACAAACCAGTCCTGAGCCGCGGCCATCACATCGTGCAGCGTGGCGCGGACTTCCTGCCGCTGGGCCGCGCGCGGATCGGGGGCAGGGACTTCCATCTGCGCTTCTGCTGCAAGGTCCTTGACCGCGTCCATGAAGCCGAGACCGCGCTGCTCGGTCATCCAGCTGATCGCATCGCCATGCGCGCCGCAACCGAAACAATGGTAGAAGCCTTTCTCGTCGTTGATCGTGAAGCTGGGGGTTTTCTCGTTATGAAACGGGCAGCAGGCTTTATATTCGCGGCCCGCCTTTTGTACCTTCACCGTTCGCCCGATCAGTGTCGAAAGCGTGGTCCGCGATCGCAGTTCTTCGAGCCATTGCGGGGAGAGGGTCATGGGTTTAGCTCAGCGCTGCCTTTACCAGCGCGCTGGCTTTGCTCATGTCGATTTCGGTGCCGTGGCGTTTTTTGAGTTCGCCCATCACCCGGCCCATGTCCTTCATACCGTCGGCGCCGAGTTCGGTCTTGATGCCGTCGATCAGCGCGGCGGTTTCGGCGTCGCTCAATTGCGCGGGGAGGAATTCCTCGATCACCGCCAGCTCCATTTTTTCGGCCGCGGCCAGCTCGGTGCGGCCACCGGTTTCGAACATCTCGATCGATTCGCGCCGTTGCTTGGCCATTTTTTGCAGCACGTCGATCAGGATCGCGTCGTCATCGCGCGCATCATCCTTGGTGCGCAGTTCGATGTCCTTGTCCTTGATCTTCGCCAGGATGCTGCGCGTGGCGGCGGTGCGGTCCTTGTCACCGGCCTTCATGGCGGCAATTTGCGCGGCTTTCACGGTCTCGCGAATCATGGCGTTCCTCATATTTTTGGAGTAAGCGAGCACTATAGCGGGAAGATAATTTTTTTCATAGATTGTGACGCCAGAAATCTGGCTCTAGGTCCCATGAAATTTTGCGCCGACGCCAGACCCAAAGGAACAGTCCATGACCAATGCCCATAATCCCGCCGCTCCCGAGGGTGCAACAGGGATATTGGTATTGGCCGATGGCACGATCGTGTGGGGCAGGGGCTTTGGCGCGACCGGCTCTGCGGTCGGCGAAGTCTGCTTCAACACCGCGATGACCGGCTATCAGGAAGTGATGACCGACCCCAGCTATGCCGGCCAGATCGTCACCTTCACCTTTCCGCATATCGGCAATACCGGCACCAATGACGAGGATGTCGAGGCGGATGAGCCCCATGCGCTGGGCTGTATCGTCCGCGAGGATATCACCGCACCGTCCAATTTCCGCGACCAGAAGCCGTTTGACGAGTGGATGGCGGAAAACGGCCGAATCGGCATTAGCGGTGTCGATACGAGGGCTTTGACTCGGCGGATACGCGAAGCGGGGGCACCGAATGCGGTGATTGCTTATGATCCCGAAGGCAAGTTCGATATCGACGAGCTGCTGGCGCAGGCGCGGGCCTGGGCGGGGCTGGAGGGCATGGATCTGGCCAAGGATGTGACCGGGCACCAGGCGCAGCTCTGGGACAAGGGCGGGGCCTGGCGGCTGGGGCATGGCTATGCGCCATTGGAAGAATTGGAAGCATCTTCGACCCGTCCGCATGTAGTGGCCATCGACTATGGTGCGAAGCGCAATATCTTCAGAAACCTTGTTAAAGCTGGCGCAAAAGTAACTGTTGTTCCTGCCAAAACTTCCTTTGATGAAATCATGGCGTTGAAGCCGGCTGGCGTGTTTCTGTCCAATGGGCCGGGTGATCCGGCGGCCACCGGCGCATATGCGGTTCCGGTGATCCAGCAGTTGCTGGAAGCGGATGTGCCGCTGTTCGGCATCTGTCTGGGCCACCAGATGCTGGCGCTGGCGGCGGGGGCGAAGACGGTCAAGATGCACCAAGGGCATCGCGGCGCCAATCACCCGGTGCAGCGGATCGGCGGCGGCTGGGACGCAACCGAGGGGCTGGTCGAGATCACCAGCATGAACCACGGTTTTGCGGTGGATAGCGACACGTTGCCCGATACAGTGCGCGAAACCCACAAGAGCCTGTTCGACGGCAGCAATTGCGGCATCGAGATTATCGGCAAGCGCGCCTTTGGCGTGCAATATCATCCGGAAGCGAGTCCGGGGCCGCAGGACAGTTTCTATCTGTTCGAGAAATTTGTCGGGGGGTTGGGGTGAGTCAATTTTTCCGTATCTTGCTAGCGATGGCTTTTCTGTCAGTGATCGCAGGACCCGCAAATGCTAAGGACCAAGATTGGCAGGTCGCGACGCATCCTGACTACCATGTTGCTATGGTTAAGCAGGTAGATGACGTATTTGTAGCGATTTATGCGAGTAAAAAGCCTTCGCAATTTGGATCTCCGTTATTGATGGAGACAGTACTGGCCCCATGTGGCGAGAAGAAGCCGCTCTCATTGCACAGTACTCAGGCGATTTTTGTATCTGGTGTTACGGTCCAAGCGAGATCGAAGGAGATTTGGGAAGCGCTCGAGTCCTTTCTTGAAGGCGGTCAAAGCACGTGCAATTTGGCGGAAGATATTGAACCGAGATTTTTTGTTCGTTTTGAAGCGGCTTACGCTGCAACCGACGCAATTTTGGTGGAAGCAGGCATTCTCCCGCTCACTGAGTTGTCTCCGGGTTCGGAAGATATGTCCGATGACCACGTTGATAAAGAAGCCGAATGATGCCTAAAAGACCAGATATCTTCTCCACCCTAACCGCGAGTCAAAACCAATGAGCGGTCCTATTGATCCTGCGCATCTTGCCGAAGAATGGGCGATTGATGACGAAATCCTGCAAAATATGGCAGCGGGCGGCGATTTGTCGCATGTTGTGCGCGAAATTAACGTGCAATTTGTCGGGGCGGTTGCCGATCTCAACAAGCTGAAGAATGACGCGGCGAAATGGGGCTTTCGTTCGGCTTTGGTCACCAATGAGGATGACGAGTGGGTGATCGAGTTGCAGATTGATCTCGACACCAAGCGCGACACGATCCGCGAACTGACCCGCAAATGCCTCGAGATCGAGAGCGAATATGATATCGACCATGATGGCTGGGGCTGTTTTGCCTGCAATGAGAATGGCGAGATTTCTGACGAGAATCCGGCGTGATGGGTTTGGTGGAGCGTCCCGAAGTCAACGTCTGCTCGTCGAATCGCCTAAATCTGCGAGCAAAATTTGTGTTTGGAACGCGTCGATGAACGATCATCTTCCTCGAACGACAATTACCGAGAATTTGGTCCGATTTACTAAGTTTTCTGCTTTAGTGGCCATCGCGTCCGCTTTTGTATCTTTTGTAACAAACCTGCTGTTGATGGATGTTTGGGGCGTGCCTTTTTCCGCTGTCGCGACACCGTCTGACATGATTGTTGGAGGAGCGGAGAGCATTCGAGCTTTGTATCCAATTTTTGTCGCACTTTTCTCCGCAGGCGTGTTCGCAATTATTACCGCAGATAGGGAGGTGGAAGGCGTTCTACCGAGAGTAGTTTCGTCCATTTTCCTATGTTCGATTATTTGTTTGGGGTTTGCAACTTTATCGGCAGTTTATTTCGGTTCGTTTCTACCAAGTTTCATTTTTGAAAATTGGACTGTGATAACGTTATTTCTACTCTTACCGATTGTTTATCTTGGACTGAAGTTAAAAAATGATGCGCAACCATATGCGAACTATTTGGCTATTGCGGCTGGGTGCTTTTTTGCGGCAGCTATCGGAATATCCTCTTTGGCTTATAAGCGCTATCCACTTGTGTCGCTGATTGGTCCGTCTTCGAACTGCCAATTGACGGAATATGTGGTCTGGGCTGGAACCTCTTACTTAGTGACGTCATGTGCCGTTCCGCCTTACAGCAGGGGTCAAACCTATTTTGTTATCGAACGATCCGGCACTAGTCTTCGGATCGTTACTGAGCGATTTTCTGGAAACCTATAAATGCCCAAAAGAACTGACATAAAATCCATCCTTATCATTGGCGCTGGCCCGATCATTATCGGGCAGGCCTGCGAGTTTGACTACTCGGGTACGCAGGCGTGCAAGGCGCTGAAGGAGGAGGGTTACCGGATCATCCTGGTGAACTCCAATCCGGCGACGATCATGACCGATCCGGAAATGGCGGATGCGACCTATATCGAGCCGATCACGCCGGAAATTGTCGAAAAGATCATCGAGAAGGAGCGGCCCGATGCGATCCTGCCGACGATGGGCGGGCAGACGGCGCTGAATACGGCGCTGACGCTGAACAAGCGCGGTGTGCTGGCGAAATATGGTGTGCAGATGATCGGCGCCGATGCCGAGGCGATCGACAAGGCCGAGGACCGCGAGAAGTTCAAGGCGGCGATGGACAAGATCGGGCTGGAAAGCCCGCGCAGCGCGGTGGCGCACAGCGAGGAGCAGGCGCTGGAGATTCTCGAGGACATCGGCCTGCCGGCGATCATGCGGCCGAGCTTCACAATGGGCGGCACCGGCGGCGGCGTCGCCTATAACCGCGAGGAATTCGTCCATTATGTGCGGACCTCGCTGGAGGCCTCGCCGACCAACGAGGTGCTGATCGACGAATCGCTGATCGGCTGGAAGGAATATGAGATGGAGGTCGTCCGCGACAAGGCGGACAATTGCATCATCATCTGCTCGATCGAGAATGTCGACCCGATGGGCGTGCACACCGGCGACAGCATCACCGTCGCGCCGGCGCTGACCCTGACCGACAAGGAATATCAGGTCATGCGCAACGCCAGCATCGCGGTGCTGCGCGAAATCGGCGTGGAGACAGGCGGTTCCAACGTGCAGTTCGCCGTCAATCCGAAGGATGGCCGGCTGGTGGTGATCGAGATGAACCCGCGGGTTTCGCGGTCGTCGGCGCTGGCGTCCAAGGCGACCGGCTTTCCGATTGCCAGCGTCGCGGCGCGGCTGGCGGTCGGCTATACGCTCGACGAAATCGACAATGACATCACCGGTGCCACGCCGGCATCGTTCGAGCCGACGATCGATTATATCGTCACCAAGATTCCGCGCTTTGCCTTCGAGAAGTTCAAGGGCGCCGAGCCGCTCTTGTCTACCGCGATGAAGTCGGTGGGCGAAGTGATGGCGATTGGCCGCAATATCCACGAATCGATGCAGAAGGCGCTGCGCGGGCTGGAAACCGGGCTTGACGGCTTTAACCGGGTGCAGGAGCTGATCGGCGCGTCGCGCGAGGATATCGCCGCGGAGCTGGCGCGGGCGACGCCGGACCGGTTGCTGGTCGCGGCGCAGGCGATGCGCGAAGGTTGGAGCGATGCGGAAATTCACGCGATTGCCGGTTTTGATCCCTGGTTCCTGGCGCGGGTGCGCGAAATCATCGACGCCGAGCAAGCGGTGCTCGACAATGGCCTGCCGAATGACGCGCAGGCGCTGCGCAAGTTGAAATCCATGGGCTTTTCCGACGAGCGGCTGGCCAAGCTGGCGATCGATTCGGTGCATATTGCCGGCGGTGCCGGGCGCGCGGTCGCCGAGGGACGCGGGTTGGTCCACGACGCCATCGCGGCGATGGCGGGGGCGACCACGGAAGCCGATGTGCGCGCGCTGCGCCACAAGCTGGGCGTGCGGCCGGTGTTCAAGCGGATAGACACCTGCGCGGCGGAATTTGAAGCCAAGACGCCCTATATGTATTCGACCTATGAAGCGCCGATCTTCGGCGCGCCGGAATGCGAGGCGCAGCCGTCGGATCGCAAGAAGATCGTGATACTGGGCGGCGGGCCGAACCGGATCGGGCAGGGGATCGAGTTCGACTATTGCTGCTGCCACGCCTGTTTCGCGCTGTCGGATGCAGGTTATGAAACGATCATGGTCAACTGCAACCCGGAAACCGTGTCGACCGATTATGACACGTCGGACCGGCTCTATTTCGAGCCATTGACCGCGGAGGACGTGCTGGAAATCCTGCACGTCGAGCAGCAGTCGGGCGAACTGGTCGGGGTGGTCGTGCAATTTGGCGGGCAGACACCGCTGAAGCTGGCGCAGGCGCTGGAGGATGCGGGGATTCCGATCCTCGGTACCTCGCCGGATGCAATCGATCTGGCCGAAGACCGCGAGCGTTTTGCCAAGCTGGTCCACAAGCTGAAACTGAAGCAGCCGGAAAACGGCATGGCCCGGACCCGCGACGAAGCGGTGAAAATCGCCGAGCGGATCGGCTATCCGGTGCTGCTAAGGCCCAGCTTCGTGCTCGGCGGCCGGGCGATGGAGATCGTCGACGGACCGGCGCAGCTGGAAGATTATATCAACACCGCAGTGCAGGTGTCGGGCGACAGTCCGGTGCTGGTCGACCAATATCTGCGCGATGCGATTGAAGTCGATGTCGACGCGATCTGCGACGGCGACGAAGTCGTGGTCTGCGGCGTATTGCAGCATATCGAGGAAGCCGGCGTCCATTCCGGCGACAGCGCCTGCTCGATCCCGCCCTACAGTCTGGGCGACGATATCATCGCCGAAATGGAGCGGCAGACCGAAGCGCTGGCGTTCGGCCTGAAGGTGCGCGGGCTGATGAACATCCAGTTCGCGGTCAAGGATGGCGAGGTCTATCTGATCGAGGTCAATCCCCGGGCCAGCCGGACGGTGCCCTTTGTCGCCAAGGCGATCGGCGTGCCGATTGCCAAGATCGCCTCGCGGGTGATGGCGGGCGAAAAGCTGAAAGACCTGCCGCTGATCGACCGGCATATCGACTATATCGCGGTCAAGGAAGCGGTCTTCCCCTTTGCCCGGTTCCCCGGCATCGACCCGATCCTGTCGCCGGAGATGAAATCGACCGGCGAAGTCATGGGCATCGACCAGAGCTTCCCGATTGCCTTTGCCAAGGCGCAGCTGGGGGCCAGCAACATGTTGCCGGACGGCGGGACGATCTTCATCTCGGTCAAGGAAACCGACAAGAAGGTGATCGAACCGGCCGCGCGACGGGCCGAGAAGCTGGGCTTTCGCCTGATCGCGACTTCCGGGACCGCAGACTATCTGACGGACAAGGGGATCAAGGTCGAGAAGGTCAACAAGGTCGCCGAGGGGCGCCCGCATATTGTCGACCGGATCAAGGATGGCGAGGTCAACCTGATCTTCAACACAACCGAAGGATGGCAGTCGCTGAAGGACTCCAAATCGATCCGGGCGGCGGCGCTGGTTGGCAAGATTCCGATCTATACCACGGCCACGGCAAGCAACGCCGCGATGCAGGCGATTGAGGCGTTGCGCGATCAGACTCTTGAAGTTCGCGCGTTACAGTCCTATTATAAGGCTTCGCAGACTTAATTTTCCGACATTTTGTCACACTGCGGGCGGCCTTTGCAAAAGGGGCCGCCGGAAAACTGTTTTTGACGCTGCACGGCTGAAATCGGTAGCGTATCAGTAAGGAAAGGCCAAGAATATGGCTGTTGAAAAAGTACCAATGCTCGCCGAAGGCCATGTAAAAATGGAAGCCGAACTCAAGGCGCTGAAGGCGGAGCGGCCGATCATTGTCGACGCGATCGAAACCGCACGGGCCCATGGTGACCTCTCGGAAAATGCCGAATATCATGCAGCCAAGGAACGGCAGGGCCAGGTCGAGGCGACGATCGGCGATCTCGAGGACAAGCTGTCCCGCGCCCAGGTTATCGATCCCAAGACGCTGTCGGGCGACAAGGCCGTGTTCGGCGCGACGCTGACCTTGCTCGATGAAGATGACAAGCCGGTCAAATATCAGCTGGTCGGGCAGGCGGAAGCCGATGCCAAGGCCGGCAAGATCAGCTATAACTCCCCGATTGGCCGCGCCCTGATCGGTCGCAGCGTTGGCGACGAGATCGAAGTGACGGTGCCGTCGGGCGACAAATATTTTCTGCTCGACAAGATCGAGTTTATCTAGCGCCGATGCATATGCCGGCCGGAAAACTGACCAACGGACTGATCATCGCCAATGTCGTGATCTTCCTGGTCATCTGGATTTTCGGGTGGGAGCAGGAAGCGATTTTGCGCGGCGGGATGTTTCCGATCCGTCTGAGCGGAGAAGCATTCGACCTGTCCGCCTATGGCTGGCTGGTACCGGCCTGGCTGACGCCATTGACCTCCGCCTTTTTGCACAGCGGTTTGCTCCACATCAGTTTCAACATGCTGATGCTGCTGTTCTGCGGCCGGTTTGTCGAGCAGGCGCTGGGGCCGGGGCTGATGGCGATCCTCTATGTCGTGGGTGCCTATGCCGCGGCCTTCGCGCAATATGCGACCGACAGCGGCTCGATGATCCCGATGGTCGGGGCCAGCGGGGCGATTTCCGCGGTGCTTGGCGCCTATGCGCTGCTGTTCGCCCGCAACCGGGTCGATGCGGTGGGACCGATTCCGGGCCATGTCGTGCGGATCGTCTGGCTGACGCTGGCGTGGATCGGGATCCAGCTGATGATCGGGGTCGCGACCAGCGGCAATCTGCAGGGCATCGCGATCTTCGCGCATATCGGCGGATTTGTCGCGGGACTGGTGCTGACCCGGCCGTTGCTGGGCTGGCGGTTTCGCAGCGCCTAGAGGTCTTCGGGCAGATCGGGCTCGAGCAGCTTGTGCAAATGGACGACGACATATTTCATCTCGGCATCGTCGACGGTCATCTGGGCCTTTGAACGCCAGGCGTCCTCAGCTTCGTCATAGTCTGGATAGACTCCGACCAAATCCATCTTGTCGAGGTTGACAAATTCCACCCCGCGCGGATCCTTGACCCGTCCACCCATGACCAGATGGATTTTGCTGCGCTGCTCGCTCATTTTTTTCCCTGATTTTCTTCTTTCACCGCATCCTGTGCTGCGGCGATCGCGGTCTTAGCAGCCTCGATGGCTTTGCCAAACAGATCTTTGAACTGCGCGCGCATATTGTCGTTGCTCAGACCCAGTTCCCCAATCTGGTCACGGCTGGCATCCTTTGCTGCCTGATAGGCTGTCTTGACAGTATCGTTGACCTTGCGGCCCGCGACCCCGACATATTTGCCTTCGGCCTTGCTTCTCGGCAGCAGGGCACCGATCAAAATACCCAGAGCAGCACCGCCGGCAACAATCACCAGCGGACTGTTGGAAATGGTTTCCTCGGACCTGGCCACGGCCTTTTTCGCCACATCCCGGGTCGCGGCCACGCTCTCGGCAGCCTTTTCGCGCCCTTCACCGAGGAGGGCCGCCGCACGGGCCTTGGATTCGGACATTTTCTCGCGCGCAACTGTCGATCCCTCGGCGGCGATTTCCCTTGCCGTCTCGAGCCGCTCACGGGATGCCGCGCGGGCTTTTTCGATATTGTCGGTCAGCTTGTTCATGGTCTATTCCTCGGTTGAATCCGGCTCCGAAATTTTACGGCTGGCGATGAGTTTTGCAATGGGCTTCCGCATCGCGATCAGGGTGGCGGTCGCGGCAACCGTGGCGGTGAGGGCGGGCTTGGCCCTGATCCCGCTGATCGCGCCGGATCCGGCCCGGCGGACGCGGTCTACAGTCTTGCTCTTTGCCTCGGCCACGAGATTGGACGGTTTCAGCCGTTCCCGGGTTTTCCGGGTATCCCGTTTCAAATTCTGGCGGGCCTGATCCCGATCCATGGCAAGGTTGCGCAGGCTGAATATTTCATCGTTGTTTTTCGGCATCATCATTCTCACGTATCATTTTCATCGAGCGGCAGTTTCTTGGCTCCCTTGATCGCCATGTTCATCATCACGGCGGCCACAAGCAGCGTCGCTCCGGTAACGAGAGCGGTTGCGGCCACCGGGCCGAGATAGTTGGACAATATCAGCAACAGTCCCAGAATCAGGGTGATCACGGCAGTGCTGCCGCAGATTACGGCCAGCCCGAACAGGGTCAGGATGCGCTTGGTTGCCGCCATGTTGACCGACAGCTTTACGCGATAATATTCGACTTCGGCGTGGGCCAGCAGGCGGACATCCTCGATCAGGTCGGTGACCTGCGATGTCAGCGTTTTTGCCTCCGGTTCGTCCGCACCCGGGGATGCGGTGTCGTCGGGAACCCGCTCTTCATCCAAAACCGAAATATCCTTTTCCTGCAACATCCGTCACCCGAGTATGTGGTGGCGCCATGCTACACTCATGCGTCCTTGTCATCCATCCCTGATTTGATCAGACGGGATACCAGGAATCCGACCACGGCTGCGGCACCGATTGCCACGGCCGGACTCTTGCGCACGAAACCGCGCGCGTCCTCGACCATTTCGTCGATTTCCTTGGCGTTCAGCTTTTCTGCAAAGGAGGACACGGCGTCGGCGGCCGAGCGGGCATAGTTGCCATATTTTTCGCCGACATTGTCGTCGATCGTTCTGGCGCTATCCTCGATCATCTTGCTCAGATTCTCGATCGCGTTGCCGGTGCGTTCCTTGCCCTGAGTGGCGGCTGACCTGGCCTTTGTCAGAGCCCGATCCTTGAAGTCACCGCTGGTGTCCTTGCTGGTTGACGCTGCCTTGGTTGCGCCCGCTTTCAGCGGGGCGGCTTTCTGTGCCTTGGTGGTGCGGGTTTCAGACGTGTCTTTCTTGGCGCTTGTCTTTTTCGCGGCGGGCTTCTTTGCCGTGGTTTTTGTCGGCGTTTTCGCGGTTGTCTTCTTGATCTCTGCCATAATCAAATTTTCCTTTTTCATTGTCCCTTGCCAACACTCCACAAGCGGAAAGCGTTCCATTTGCGGTTCCCTTCGAATGGAAATGGTATCATTTGCTTTAGAATCAAGGGGGAAAGCGGCGATAAAAGCTGTGCAATGGATTGCAAGACGCGGGTGATCGCGATAAGGCGAGGGCCATCATTTTCCCTGTTCCGGAGCCTTTTTCATGACTGCAATTATCGACCTTCATGCCCGCCAGATTCTGGACAGTCGCGGCAATCCGACGGTAGAGGTCGACATCCTGCTCGAGGACGGCAGCTTCGGCCGTGCGGCGGTGCCTTCCGGCGCTTCGACCGGCGCCTATGAAGCGGTCGAGCTGCGCGACGGCGACAGCAGCAAATATCTGGGCAAGGGCGTTCTCAAGGCAATTGAAGCCGTCAACGGCGAGATCAAGGATGCGCTGACCGATCTGGATGCCGAAGACCAGGAAGAGCTGGATGCGGTGATGATCGCGCTGGATGGTACGGCCAACAAGAGCCGGCTGGGCGCCAACGCGATATTGGGCGTCAGCCTGGCGGTGGCAAAGGCAGCTGCCGACGCACGCGGCTTGCCGCTCTATCGCTATGTCGGCGGGGTTTCCGCGCATGTCCTGCCGGTGCCGATGATGAATATCATCAACGGCGGCGAACATGCCGACAACCCGATCGATTTTCAGGAATTCATGGTGATGCCGGTGGGCGCCGACAGCCTGTCGGAAGCCGTCCGCTGGGGATCGGAAATTTTCCATACGCTGAAAAAGGGCCTGTCCGAAAAGGGCCTTGCCACCGCGGTGGGGGATGAAGGCGGATTTGCGCCCAATCTCGGATCGACCCGCGAAGCGCTCGATTTCATCATGGCGTCCGTGGAAAAGGCCGGATTCAAGATCGGCGACGAAGTTGTGCTGGCGCTGGATTGTGCGGCGACGGAATTTTTCCGGGATGGCAAATATCATATTTCCGGCGAAGGCAAGGTCCTGAACCCGGCCGAGATGTCGGACTATCTGGCTGACCTTTGCCGGGACTATCCGATCAAGTCGATCGAGGATGGTATGTCGGAGGATGATTTCGAAGGCTGGAAACTGATCACCGATGCGGTCGGCGACACGGTGCAGCTGGTCGGTGATGACCTGTTCGTGACCAATCCCGAGCGCCTGTCGATGGGCATCGCTGACGGGCTGGCCAATTCGCTGCTGGTGAAGGTCAACCAGATCGGAACCCTGTCGGAAACGCTGGCCGCTGTGCGGATGGCGCATAATGCATCCTATACGGCGGTAATGTCGCACCGGTCGGGAGAGACCGAGGATTCCACGATCGCCGATCTGGCGGTGGCAACCAACTGCGGTCAGATTAAGACCGGCAGTCTGGCCCGGTCGGACCGGCTCGCAAAATATAACCAGCTGATCCGCATCGAGGAAGAACTGGGCAATGTAGCGCATTACGCCGGACGCTCCATTTTTGCAGCATAGCCGCTTCCCCTCGATTGCGGGGCGTCCGGGCGCTGAACTTCCCTTTTGGCCATTAAGCCTCTTGCCAGCGAATCACTTTTCTGATTCAAGGGAGTTATATGGCGCAGCGAGCAAAAATTTTTGATCTGATCAAGGCGGCCCTCGGGCCCGGATTTGCGCTGATGACCCTTCTCGCCATAGCAGGCTATGCCGTGCTCGGGCCAACCGGAGTTTTGGCCTGGGGTGACTATCAGGCACAACTGGAACTGCGCGGTATCGAACTGGCGAAGCTGCAAAGCGAGCGCGATGCCCTGAAGAACCGGGTCGAGTTGCTTGATCCAAAAGGCGCTGACCCGGATTTGATCGGTGAACTTTTGCGCAAGAAGGTGAATGTGGTCCATCCGGACGAGATTATCGTTCCCTTGAAATAACAATTGGTCGTTTCGATCGGCAATCACGAATTCTGCTCTGGCGCCGAGTCTAAGTGCTTGGGTAACGGAGCAGTTTTGGCTATGCTGTTGGCACGTTAATAAAAGGATCCCGCTCGCGTGGCAAAAGCTCCCCGGAAAACCGCCCCAGCCAAAAAACCTGCGCCGTCGAAGCGCGCTCCTGCCAAAGCCAAACCCGTGGTGCATTCCACCGGTGGATTGAAGGCGCCGATCTATAGTGCAAGCAAGGACGAGATGCTGGAATTCTATGAGCAGATGCTGCTCATCCGGCGGTTCGAGGAGAAGGCAGGGCAGCTTTACGGGCTTGGCCTGATCGGCGGATTCTGCCATCTGTACATCGGTCAGGAAGCGGTGGTAACCGGCCTGCAATCAGCGATCAATCCTGGCAAGGACAGCGTCATTACCGGTTATCGCGACCATGGCCATATGCTCGCCTGTGGAATCGACCCGAATATCGTGATGGCGGAGCTGACCGGTCGCGCTTCCGGTATTTCGAAAGGCAAGGGCGGCTCGATGCACATGTTCTCGGTCGAACATGGCTTTTATGGCGGTCACGGTATCGTCGGGGCGCAAGTGTCGCTTGGTACCGGTCTCGCCTTTGCTCACAAGTACAAGGAGGATGGCGGCGTCTGCCTCGCCTATTTCGGCGACGGCGCGTCCAACCAGGGGCAGGTCTACGAAAGTTTCAACATGGCCGAGCTTTGGCAGCTGCCGGTAATCTTCGTGATCGAGAATAACCAATATGCGATGGGTACCAGCGTCAACCGTTCGTCCGCCGAGGACCAGCTCTACCGGCGCGGGGAAAGCTTTCGCATTCCCGGCGTTCAGGTAGACGGGATGGACGTGCTCGCCGTGCGCGGTGCGGTGGAAGAGGTGTTGAAGGATGTGCGCGGCGGTGGCGGGCCGGTGCTGATGGAGCTCAAGACCTATCGCTATCGCGGTCACTCGATGTCCGATCCGGCCAAATATCGCAGCCGTGACGAGGTCCAGGATGTGCGCGAGAAATCCGATCCGATCGAGCGGCTGAAAGCGGCCCTGCTGAAAAAGGGCGTGAAGGAGGAAGATCTGAAGGCGCTGGACAAAAAGGTCCGCAAGACGGTCCTGGAGGCGGCTGATTTCGCCGAGGAATCGCCGGAGCCGGAATTGTCCGAACTCTATACCAACGTGCTGGTGGAGCAATATTGATGGCGATCCAACTGAAAATGCCTGCGCTATCCCCCACCATGGAAGAGGGCACGGTCGCAAAATGGTTTGTCAAGGAAGGCGATGAAGTCGTATCCGGCGACATTCTGGCGGAGATCGAAACCGACAAGGCGACGATGGAATTTGAAGCGGTCGACGAGGGCGTGATCACGAAAATTCTGGTTGCGGCGGGAACCGACGAGGTCGCCGTCGGCACCGTCATCGCCGAAATGGCTGGAGAGGACGAGGAGGCCGACACCGGAGAGGAAGCCGGATCCGAAGCCGATGATAAAGGTGCAGCGCCAAAGCAGGCCGCCGAATCCGAGCCCAAGGAAGACTCCACTCCGGAAATCATGCAAGCGGCTCCACCGGCGCCGGTTTCGCGCGCTGCCGATCCGTCCGTCCCCGAGGGCACCAGCATGGCCTCGCTGTCGGTCCGGGAAGCATTGCGCGATGCCATGGCCGAGGAAATGCGCAAGGACGAGAATGTTTTTGTGATGGGCGAAGAGGTTGCGGAATATCAGGGTGCCTACAAGGTAACCCAGGGGTTGCTGGAAGAATTCGGTGCCAAGCGGGTGATCGATACGCCAATCACCGAACATGGATTTGCCGGCATCGGTGCCGGTGCCGCCATGGGTGGCCTGAAGCCGGTCGTCGAATTCATGACGTTCAATTTCGCCATGCAGGCGATTGACCAGATCATCAATTCGGCCGCGAAGACCAATTATATGTCAGGCGGCCAGATGCGCTGCCCGATCGTGTTCCGCGGTCCCAATGGTGCAGCCTCGCGCGTCGGTGCGCAGCACAGCCAGAATTACGGTCCCTGGTATGCATCGGTTCCGGGACTGATCGTGATTGCGCCCTATGATGCGGCGGATGCCAAGGGACTGTTGAAAGCAGCTATCCAGTCGCCCGACCCGGTTGTCTTTCTGGAGAACGAGCTGCTGTACGGGCGGTCTTTTGATGTACCGGAACTTGAAGACTATACACTGCCGATCGGCAAGGCGCGGATCATCCGCGAAGGCAACGATGTAACGATTGTAAGCTATTCGATCGGTGTCGGTCTGGCGCTCGAGGCAGCGGACAGTCTTGCCGGAGAAGGCATCGAGGCGGAAGTCATCGATCTGCGGACGTTGCGGCCGCTGGATACGGAGACGGTTCTGAAGAGTCTGGCCAAAACGAACCGGATGGTGGTGGCCGAGGAAGGCTGGCCGACCTGTTCTATAGCGAGCGAAATAATTGCCCTCTGCATGGAGCAGGGCTTCGACGATCTGGATGCACCGGTGACGCGGGTGACCAATGAAGATGTTCCGCTGCCCTATGCGGCGAATCTGGAAAAAGCGGCGCTGATCGACAGCGCGCGGATCATCGAGGCGGTCAAGAAGGTTTGCTACAAATGACGCCGCATCTGGGGAAGGCGAACGGTCGGTCCTAGCGGTTCAGGAGGGCGGATTGTCGATGGTGCCATAGACGTCGCATTTCCAAAGCTCGTTGCTTGGAATCGAACTGGCATTTTTCATCGCATGGTCATCGCGTTCGCGCGCGACGAAGGCGCTTTGATAGCGGATCACGGTATTGCCAAAGAACCGGTCTGAAATCAGTGGCTCGTAGTCGTAAACAACTTCAGCGAAATTGATCGCAGTGGACGGGGATGCGGTTATTTTGTTTCCGGTCGGGCCGACACCTGCAACCAGACTGGAGTCGTCCTTCCCGTCACCTTCCTGGCCGTAGGACGATCCATAGCTGGTATTGCCGCCGTAGCATCGTTGCCAGCGTATCCACTGACCGGCGTCAGAGCCGCTTTTGCCGTTGACCTCGAGATTGGACAGAATGATCCGGGCGTTGGGCGAAAAGTCGATGGCATCTCCGGTCAGATCTGCGCCGGTGAATATTTCGCGGATGTCCGCTTCATCAATCGATTCCCGCACGCGTGAAGCATTGTCGGCAACCAGCATGGCGATTTGACTGACCTGCAAATGAGCGACGGCGAGATTTGCGGTCTCCATACCAGCCAGTCCGATAAGCAGCATGACCGGTGCGGTGAAGGCAAATTCAAGCAGTGCGAGTCCGCTCGTGTCTTCGACGATTGGCAGGTTCTTGAATCGGTCTGCCAGTTTCCAGGCTTCGGTTTTCAGCATTTTTTGCATGTTTCTGCCGCCTCCCTCTAGTTCAGCGTCGATACGCAGGTTGCGACGAGGTCGACTTGCGCACCATAGGGCTGATTGCGCACTGCCGTGCTGTTGGAGATGGTCATCGTCTCGTTCAGCCCGATCATTGGCGCCAGGGGAAAAAGGCGCGGCGAAACGATTTCGATCTTGTAGTTCACAATATCATCAGGGCCGCCGGTTCCGGCAATGCCGTAGTCGGTGTCGAACTCGTCATTCCCGTTATTGTCGATGAAACAGTCGCCGGGGTCGACTTCGCCATTATTGTTGTTGTCGACCGTCAGTTTTTCCGGTTTGCCAATATTGGTAAAATCGAAATAGCTTTCGGTCGACACCGTGATCACGGCATCGTCGAGGACCAGAGCATCCAGTCCATTGTTCACCTGCTGCTCGATTTCAGCGGTCGTCATCTCGCCCGTGGACGCGTCGCGTGCAACCTGGTGCAGAACCGACTTTGACACTGTATCCACATAGCCGCGGTAGCCCAGATCCATGATGCCCAAGAGCATCAGGAGGAAGGGGCCAGCGACGAGTCCGAACTCGACCAAAGTGGCACCGCTCTGATCTTGCAGAAGCCGGAATCTGTTAAGCAAGGATCCAATCATTTCGACAACCTCAATCCGCCAATGGTCTTGGCAATATCGCCGAATGCAGCCTGCAGTGCAGCGTTGCTGGTTGCGGCCGCCGCGTGATCGGCACTGCTCGCACAGTTCAGCAGATTCTGCTGGATGGTGGAGCTGTTGGTGAACTGGATGACCCAGACGGTGATACCCTGCGCCTTGACCGCGCTGCACATCAGCTGGAACCGCTGGGCCTGAATGGCCTCATAACCGGACTGGTTGGTGCCGGTTGGCGCCAGACGACCGTCGAGATCATTATAGCCGTAGACATTATATCTGTAGGGAAAGACGTTCAAATCGCCGTCGGTCATGAAAATCAGGTGGCGCGCGATATTGAACCCGTTTTTGGTCGTCGTGTTTTCGGTCGCGAACAGACCGGATGGCGACAGGAAGCGGGCACCCCAGATCATGCCAATCGTATGATTGGTATTACCGGACGGGCTGAGCGAGTTTATATAGGTTTTGAGATTGCCGGAATAGATTGTGTTGCCTGCGGAATTGAGGCCGGGGTCGGAGTCATAGCTGGCATATTCCGCGAGGCGTCTTCCCTTGGCGGGGCAAGTGGAATCGCTGGCCGAAGAACCATTGCGTGTATATTCCACACCGTCCCAATAAGGCCGCCAGCGGGTCGCCTTGGAATTCGGGATCAGGTCGATATCCAGATCATAGGCGTTGGCCGGAATGGCGTTGGTGGTGGATGTAATATTCGAATAGGTGTCGCGCTCTTCGATGCAGCCATTCCATCGGTCATTCGGTCCATCGGTATCGTCCGCCGGATTGTTATAGAGTGTTGGACGCAATGCGCTGGGGTTACCGGATTTTATCGATTTGACATACGCCGAGACATCGTGATCGAATTCGTCATATTCCCAGAAGTCGAAGACGGCGCCAGGTTGCCACGTGGTGGTTTTGACCGGGGGTGAATCATAACGTTCAACTTTGCGTGTGCACAATTTGTAATTGCTGCTGTACCGTCGGTAGCTGTAATAGCTGAATTCATAATAATAGCCGTTTTGGGTCAACGGCGTGCCGTTCCCATAGCCGCTGTCGCCGGGATTCCAGATAGGCGGCGTGGTCCTGTTCTGCCCGAAATCGTCTTCACAGGCATTGCGATCATTGCCGCTGGCACCGGCTACGTTGATTTGTTCGTAGGTGGTTACCTTGTTGGTGCCCGGCACGATCCAGTGGGCCCGCCGGGTCTGGTAATTCCATTCGTCGTCGCTGGTCGTACCGACGCCACCAACCAGCCACGACGGATTTTCGTCGTACAAGGTTTCGCCGACATTGATCATCGCGTTATAGGGCATGAAGCCATAGCGGATCTGGCTGCCGTTCGAACTATTGTCGCCCGTGCCCAGAATGTTATAGAAATCCTCTACCGCATCCTTGAGGCCGGTAATTCTTTTTTCGGATTCAGTAGATGTCCAGGAACCATCGGGTTTCCAGTTCATTGAACCGGTGACGTCGAGCACCATCATCACATCGACATTGCCGATGTCGAGGCGGCTGGTGCAATCGACTTTCAGCTTCATTTTCTGATAGCCGAAAATCTTCATGATCGACGTGTTCAAGGTGGTCTGGGCGTAGCCCTTGACCGACTTGTCTCCCGAAGGACCGTCGACAAAGCGCGGATTGTCAACACCGTTGACCTTGGCGAAGGCGTCGGTGTCGAAGGATCCTTCCGGAAAGTTGAAATCGAAAAACTTACGGGCTTCTGCGGCATCGGCGGACGACATGGTCGCACCGGTCATGGCTCGGCGACCGGCCAGTGCGCCGGCATCGCAGGCCTGTTGCAGGCGGGCCTGGGCCATGTAGGCGCGGCCGATGTCAACGCCGCCACCAATGATCGCGGCAATCGGAAACAAGGCGGCCGCAGCCATGGCATAGACGTTACCGGCCGTGTTAGAGCGCAATGCCTTGAGCAAGGCTGCCGCTGAATACCCGTGTTTTCTGCCAAGCATGCGCTCTGGCCCCCTGAAATAACCCAATTCGAACATGCCGAGTACGCGAAAAAGGGTTAGCGGCGGTCCAACAGGCATGGTTAAGGCGAAGTTTACCTTGATTTCGTCCGGAAAACTCGCGACCGCAACGACATGAGCGATGTGCTGCAAGAGCTGGAACCGCTGCGACGGTTGATTGTTGCCTATGCCGCATCGGCAGACCGGGACCGCTATGCTCTGCTTTTTGCGCTTGATGCGCGTTGGGCGGATATCGTCCGTTCGACAACGGAAATATTGATTGGGCAGATGCGGTTAACCTGGTGGCGGGATATCTTAACCAAGCCGGCTGCGGAACGACCGGCAGGCGAACCGCTGGTCGAGCATATCAACCGGCTCGAAGAACAGGGGACTAGTCTCGCTCCGCTTTTGCACCTGCTTGACGGGTGGGAAGTGATGCTGGATGATTTTCCCTGGGATGATCGTCAATTTGACGCTTATGCTTCGGCCCGGGGCCACGGCTTGTTCGCATCCGGTCTGGCGGTGGGCCGGTCCTTGGACGAAAGCCAGGCCGAACAGGGCAGGGCCTGGGCACTCTGGGATTTTGCCCGCCATTGTTCCGATGCCGGCATGCGCCAGGCGGCATTTGAGCGTTGTACCGAAATTGCCAACTCCGGGTATCCGCCCACTTTTGACAGAAGCGGACGACCGCTCTCTATCCTCTGCAAACTGATGGAACGCGATGTTAGAAAGGGCCAACTGACTGCCGATCTTTACCGTCCGGCCAGTGCTGCGCGCATCATCTGGCACGGAATTACGGGTCGCTAGATCGACGGTCGCTGAGCCGCGGGTTTTGTTGATGTTGAAATTTGCCGCCGGAGCTGCGGGTATCTTGCTGTTGTTGACCGCCGGTCTGTTTCTGTGGATCGGTGCCCAGGGACAGGATATTCCGATTCCCGCGGCGCCGCCGCCTCCGCAGCCAGCCGAACCGGAAATCCTGCCGGAAGCCGTGCTTGACGAACAGACGGTCGGGCCCGCGCCGCCGAGGCCTCCCAAGGCCTATAAAGCTTCGCGCGAGGAAATGCGGTTCAACCGCTATGACCGCAATCGCGACGAGATCATCACACGGCTCGAGATGATGAGCAGCCGCACCGATTCCTTCCGAAAACTCGACACGGACGGGAACAACCTGCTGACCTTCGAGGAATGGGCGGTCAGGACCAGCGACAAGTTCGCCAGTGCTGACGGCGACAAGAATGGCCAGCTTACCCGGACCGAGTTCCGAACCACGCGGCCGAAGCGCTCGCGGTCGCGCTGCAAATGCTAGAGGCTGATCCTAGGCGAGCTGCAGGCCTTTTGCAGACAGCGGATGCAGCCATTCGGCAAAATCCTGGCGCGCCCTTGTCGTATAGGCTTCCTTGCGTTCCTTTTTCTTTATCCGCTGTTCGAATGGCGGGAAAAGCCCGAAATTGACGTTCATTGGTTGATAGTCGCGGGCATCGGCGCCGCCGGTGATATGCGACAATAGGGCGCCAAAGGCGGTCGTCTGCGGTGGCAGGGTGAACGGTTCTCCGCGCAGTTCCGCCGCGACCATCCGGCCGACCATCAATCCGACCGCCGCGCTTTCGACATAGCCCTCGCAGCCGGTAATCTGGCCCGCGAACCGGATATGCGGTGCCTTTTTGAGGCGCATTTCCTTGTCGAGCAATTTTGGTGCATTGATGAACGTGTTGCGATGGAGCCCGCCCATACGCGCGAACTCCGCCTTTTCCAGACCGGGTATCGTGCGCAGCAATTCGGCCTGTGCTGCATATTTCAGCTTGGTCTGGAAGCCGACCATATTCCACAGCGTCCCGAGCGCATTGTCCTGGCGCAACTGGACGACGGCATAGGCGCTTTCGCCGGTATGCGCGTTGGTCAGGCCGACCGGTTTCATCGGACCGAAACGCAAGGTTTCGGGGCCGCGCGAAGCCATCACTTCGATCGGCATGCACCCTTCGAAATAGGGCGTGTCTTTTTCCCACTGCTTGAAATCGGTTTTCTCGCCTTCGAGCAGCCCCTGAATGAAGGCGACATATTGATCACGGGTCATCGGGCAGTTGATATAATCCTTGCCGTCGCCTTCCGGCCCGACCTTGTCCCAGCGCGACTGCATCCAGGCGATGTCCATGTCGATACTGTCCTTGTAAACGATCGGCGCGATGGCATCGAAAAAGGCGAGCGAATCCTCTCCGGTGGCTGCACCGATGCTTTCTGCCAGGGTCATCGCCGTAAGGGGACCGGTGGCGACGATCGTCAGGCCGCTCTCTGGCAATTGATCAACCCGTTCCCGGACGATCTCGATATTCGGATGTTCGCCCAGTCGTTTGGTCACGCCATCCGCAAAGTGATCGCGGTCGACGGCAAGCGCCGATCCGGCGGGCAGACGATGCTGGTCGCCTTCGCCGATAATGATCGAGTTGAGATCGCGCATTTCCTGATGAAGAAGGCCAACCGCATTTTTCTCCGCATCATCGGACCGGAAGCTGTTCGAGCAGACGAGTTCGGCCAGCTTGTCGGTTTGATGGGCCGGGGTCATTTCCCCGCTCCCCCGCATCTCGGACAGGCGTACCTTCGCTCCCTGTTCCGCCAATTGCCAGGCTGCTTCCGATCCGGCGAGTCCGCCGCCAATGATATGTACATCTGTCATGCGCGCCTTAGTGTTGTGGTAAGACTATAATGTCAATCTGGCAGTCACGCCGGATGCATGATACAGGCGAATCTGAACTGGGGGACAATGATATTCCGATGAAAAGCGCCTTTGCCGAATCCCGGCCGTTTCTGCTGCTCAGCCTGTTGTTCGGGATCAGCTATTTTTTTGTCAAAGACAGCAATATTCCCGGCGTATATCTGATCGCCTGGAAAGGCGCTGGCGTTGGATTTCTTGCCGTGTATGCGCTCGTGCGTCTGCACCGACTGGACGGCAAGATTGTCGGGGCCATCATGGCGCTTGGTGCAATCGGTGACATGGCATTGGAATATGATCTGATCATGGGTGCTGGCGCATTCATGGCCGGCCATCTGCTGGCGATCTTGTTCTACGCCCGCTTTCGGCGCCACAAGCTCGCCTTCAGCCAGAAATTGTTCGCCATGATTCTGGTTCCCTTGTCCGTTCTGATCGCCTGGACGCTGCCTTCGGTGCGTGCGGATGCGGCTGGTATCGCGATCTACTGTCTTTCAGTGGCGGCGATGGCGGCGATGGCATGGACGAGCCGATTCTCCCGTTATCAGGTCGGCGCGGGTGCGATTCTGTTCCTGGTATCGGATCTGCTCATATTTGCCCGCATGGGACCGTTGGCAACCAGCGTGATACCGGACCTGCTGATCTGGCCTTTATATTATTTCGGCCAGTTCATGATCGCGACGGGCATCGTTAGAACACTCCGCCACGAAATGGCAGCGGACAGCGCCGATCCGGTTCACGCCTGATAAGCGGCAATCGTGGTCCGGTGGAGCAGCCGGTCATGGCCGTCATAGCCCCCGGTGGCGCAATGCAGCACCGAGCGGTTGTCCCACATGACCAGCATGTCCGGCTGCCACTGGTGGCGATAGACAAATTCGTCGCGGCTTTGCCAGGCATATAGCTGCTGGAGCAGGGGCAGGGCCTCGGCCTGCGCCATGCCGTCAAAGCCGATGATATAGCCCATACAACTGAACAGGCCGAGACGACCGGTTTCCGGATGTTCGCGAATTAACGGGTGGGTCTGGGTCGCGCGCGCGGATTCGTCAGGACGGATGGCCATGCTGCGGCCTTCGTCCTTTTCGCCATAGGCGCCGTCCGGTGCATAGGCCATCTGCGCGCTGTGGATAGCGGTCAGGCCTTCATATTGATCGCGCATTTCGGGCGGCATCGCGTCGAGCGCCTTGTGCTGATCGGCGAACAATGTGTCGCCGCCAACCGGCGGGATAGTGATGCCGAGCAGGCAGGTGCCCGCCGGTGGCTGCGCCTGAAAACTCCAGTCGCTGTGCCAGTTTTCGGCAAATAGTGGCGACGTCTCGTCAGCGTCGCGACGGATAGCGGCGATATGCTGCCGACCCTCGATCGGATCGAAAAACGGATCATGGCCGAAATCGCCGAAATACCGGGTGAACCGCTCCAGATCATCATCGCTCATGGCCTGGTCCGGGAAGGACAGGACATGATGCTCAAGCCAGGCGGATCGGATGGCAGCGATGCTGTCGTCGGACAGCGGCTGGGTCAAATCGACGCCAGTCACTTCGGCCCCGCAGGCCTGACCGGATGTTGTGATCTTCATTGGCTTTCCCCTCGACATTGTTCCCGTTGGTGCCGCGCCGGTCGAAACACCTCTTTCTAATGAGAGGTATCTTTCGCCAGCCGTCCTTCGACAAGCTCAGGACAAACGGCATTGGGCTATTCGGCGCTATCCTCAGGCTCGTCTGGAACCGCGACATCGCCGTCGGAAACGCCCTTATCGACCATTTCCTCGATCACTGCATCTTCCGCTTCGTTTTCGGGCTCTTCCTCTTCGTCAATCTTGGCAGCGCCAACGACCTGTTCGCCCTTGGCGACATCGAACAGGCGGACACCCGAACTATTGCGACCGATGACCCGCATATCCGCAACCTTCATGCGGATAAGCTTCGCCTGATCGGTGACCAGCATGACCTGTTCGTCGTCGGTGGCGCGGAAACTGGCGACAACGGTGCCGTTGCGCTTGATATTGTCGATATTGAGTATGCCCTGGCCGCCGCGACCCGACTGGCGATACTCGTAGGCGCTCGAGCGCTTGCCATAGCCATTGGCGCAGACGGTGAGGATAAAATCTTCGGTTTCGCTGAATTCCGCCATGCGTTCGGCAGACAATTCCGGTTCGTTCTCGTTATCCTTCCAGGGAGCGGCCTTGAGATACTGGTCGCGTTCCTCGGTCGACGCCTCGAAGCCACGCAGCACGGAGAGCGAAATGACCTCGTCATCGCCTTTCAGCGCGATGCCCCTGACACCGGTGGAAGTGCGGCTCTGGAAAGAGCGTACCGCATCGCCGGCGAAGCGAATTGCCTTGCCGTTTCTGGTCGCGAGCAGGACGTCGTCATCGTCGGTCAGCAATTTGACCCCGATCAGGCGGTCATCGCTTTCCTCGTCAAACTTCATCGCGAACTTGCCGTTCGACGGGACATTGGTGAAGCTGTCCATGCTGTTGCGCCGGACGCCGCCCTTGGCGGTCGCGAACATCACGTGCAACGCCGCCCATTCGGCTTCGTCTTCCGGCAACGGCAATACCGTGGAAATGACCTCCCCGTCTGCCAGCGGCAGCAGGTTGATCATCGGACGGCCCTTGGTCTGTGGGCCGCCTTCCGGCAGTTTCCAGACCTTGAGCCGGTAGACCTTGCCGTGCGTGGAGAAGAACAGGACCGGCGTGTGGGTCGAGGTCACGAACAATTCGGTGATCGCATCCTCGTCCTTGGTCGCCATGCCGGCACGGCCCTTGCCGCCGCGGCGCTGGGCCCGGAACGTGTCCAGCGGGGTGCGCTTGATATAGCCGCCATGGGTGACCGTCACGACCATCTCCGAGCGTTCCATCAGGTCTTCGTCTTCGAGGCCGTCCCAGGCTGCGGTGATTTCCGAAAGGCGCGGCGTAGCGAATTCGTCGCGCACTTCCTCCAGCTCTTCGCGCATCACCGCATAGAGTTTTTCCCGGTCGGCCAGTATCGCCAGATATTCCTCGATCGCGGCGGCGAGTTCCTTCAACTCGTCGGCAATTTCCTCGCGACCCAGCGCGGTCAGTTTCTGCAGACGCAGATCGAGGATCGCCTTCACCTGAACCGCGGACAGCTTGTAGCTGTCGCCTTCGATATCGGTTTCCATCGCCTCGACCAGCCGGATATAGGCGGCGATCTCGGCAATCGGCCACTCGCGCCGGAGCAGCGATTCGCGCGCTTCTGCCGGGGTCGATGATCCACGGATGATGCGGACGACTTCATCCATATTGGTAACCGCAACCACCAGGCCGAGCAAGACATGTGCCCGTTCGCGCGCCTTGTTGAGCTCGAACTTGGTGCGACGGGTAATAACCTCTTCGCGGAATTTGACGAAGGCCTCGATAATATCGCGCAGGTTGAGAACCTCCGGCCGGCCGCCGCGAATGGCGAGCATGTTTGCCGGGAAGCTGGACTGGGCCGGGGTGAAGCGCCAGATCTGGTTGAGCACGACATCGGCGGTGGCGTCACGCTTCAGCTCGATCACGACGCGTACGCCGGCGCGGCTGGATTCGTCGCGAATGTCCGAGACGCCTTCGATGCGCTTGTCCTTGGCCGCTTCGGCGATCTTCTCCACAAGGCCTGATTTGCCGACCTGGAAAGGGATCGAGGTCAAAACGATCGCGCGCTTGTCGCCGCGGCCTTCCTCGATGACGTGGCGCGCGCGCATCATGATCGAGCCGCGTCCGTCCTTATAGGCAGCGCGGGCACCCGACTGGCCGAGGATCAGCGGGGCGGTAGGGAAATCGGGGCCGGGAACGATTTCGATCAGTTCGTCGACCGTGATGCCGGGATTTTCGATATAGGCCAAGCTGGCATTGATAACCTCGCCGAGATTATGCGGCGGAATATTGGTCGCCATGCCAACCGCGATCCCGCCGGCGCCGTTGACCAGCAGATTCGGGAAACGGGCGGGCAGGACATTGGGTTCCTGCCGACTGCCGTCATAATTGGGGATGAAATCGACGGTGTCCTTGTCGAGATCGTTGAGCAGGAAATTGGCGACCTTGTTCAACCGCGCCTCGGTGTAACGCATCGATGCCGGCATGTCCGGATCCATCGAGCCGAAATTGCCCTGACCGTCGATCAGTGGCACCCGCATTGACCAGTCCTGGGTCATCCGGGCCAGAGCCATATAGATCGCGCTGTCGCCATGGGGGTGATAATTGCCCATCACGTCGCCCACGATTTTCGCACATTTGCGATAGGGCCGTCCGGCGACCATGCCGCCTTCCTGCGCGGCGAACAATATGCGCCGATGCACCGGCTTCAGCCCGTCGCGGACATCCGGCAGCGCCCGGCTGACGATAACCGACATGGCATAATCCATGTAGCTGGTTTTCATCTCATCGACGATGTCAATCGGTTCGATATTGGAAGGTGACGGTGGAGTGGTTTGTTCGTTCACAAACGGGCCTTTTTCATGGGTTTTTTCTTGGCGATTCTTCTAGGGGAAGGGGCCGGCAAAAGCCAGTCTTTCGGGCCAGTTTTACAATAATATTACAGGGCGGGAATCAGGGTTTGATTTCGGTTCCGTCCCACGCGAAAATTTTCCCGCTCTGGGCCGGTTTCAGCGCCTCGAGAACGTCCAGCAATTGGCGGGCTGCGTGACTGGAATCAAATAGTTTTTCGGGCGGAACATTGCCTTGGAACGGCTGGCTGAGCGGTGTATCGACGGTGCCCGGGTGCAAGGCGACAATGACCGACTGGTCATTCTTGCGCGACCATTCAATCGACAGGTTGCGGATCATCATGTTCAGCGCCGCCTTGGACGCGCGATAGCCGTACCAGCCGCCCAGCCGGTTGTCGGAGATGCTGCCAACCCGGGCCGACAGGGCGGCGAATCTGGATATCTCTCCCCGATCCATCAGCGGCAGAAAATGTCTGGCGATCAGTGCGGGGCCAATTGCGTTCACCTGATAATTTTCCAAAAGCCAGTCGGCATCCAGCTGGCGCAGGCTTTTTTCCGGTCCCCGGCTGTCATCGTGCAGCAAGCCGGTGGCAACGAACACTATCGAGGGCACGATATGGTTGTCGCTGGTCCATTGCGCCGCATCGCGGATGCTTGCTTCCGATGTCAGATCGACGCGCACAGGGCTGCTGTCGGACCGGGAAAAGCGGATGATGGTGTCAAATCGACTGTCCGCTTGCAGACTGTCCGCGACGGCCGAGCCGATCCCGCCGTTCGCGCCGAAGATGACGGCGGATTTTGCCGTCATGAGCGTATGAAGTGAAGGCTGTTTTCTGTGCTGCCGTCGCTGTCGAACCGGTAACCGTCATAGTCAAAGCCCTTGAGCATTTCCGGATCCGTCAGATGGTTTTCGCAAATATAGCGCGCCATCATGCCGCGTGCCCGCTTGGCTTCGAAGCTGATGAATTTCGGCCCCTCGGGTCCGTCCTTGCGGAAATCGACCTCAATGATCCGGCCGGGCAGTTTTGCGCTGTGCGGCTTGACCGAAGCCCAATATTCGTTGCTCGCCAGATTGACGATAATATCGCTGCCAATCCGCTCGAGATCCGCGGCCAGTTCCCTGGCAATCTTGTCCTTCCAGAAATCGGTCAGCTTGCTGTAACGGGGCGCCCATTTCGTTCCCATTTCCAGCCGGTGCGGACGGATCGAATCGAGCGGCCGAAGCAATCCGTACAGGCCGGAGAGGATCCGCACATGGTCCTGGGCAAAGGCCATTGCTTCATCGCCGATGCTGCGGGCTTCGAAGCCTGTGTAAACATCGCCATTATAGGCATAGATTGCAGGCCGTTCCGGCTGATCGAAAAATTCGGCATAGCGCTGCCGGTTGAGGGCGATCAAATTGTCGGAAACCAGCATAATCGCCTTCAGTTTCTTGACCGTCAGATTGCCGATCGCATTCGCCAGTCGTTCCGTTTCTTCCGGAAACCGGATTTCGGAGGGCGGGATTTCGGGAATATCGGAATCGAAATCCAGCGATTTGGCGGGAGAAATAACTGCAAGCACGCGATTTTACCTCATTATGCTATCGGGAATGTCAAACAGTGCGACGGAACTGTTCAACCTCTATTCAGCGGATTCACTCTAGAAAAGAGATCAAAGCTTGGTAATAGGGCCAAGAGTGTGTGGTGCAACCATATTCCGGGGAACATGTCTCCCCCAATTAATAATCATCCGGAGGATATTCATGCGTTTTTTATCTCATTTTTCGATGGCCGTTGCGTTGGCAACTGCCGGCACGCTGGCGGTAACGGCGTTGCCGCAGGATGCTCAGGCAGCGAAGAAGAAAAAAGAAAAAGAATCCGAAATCAAGATTAGCAAGGAAATTCAGCCACAAGTGGCTGCCATTCAGGCCGCGATGGCAACCGAAGCTCCGGCAACGGCGAAGCCGCTGGTGGAAGCCCTGCTGGCTCAAACTCTGACTGCTGATGACCGTTTCGTAGCGGGCCAGCTGGCCATTCAGCTGGGCGGGACCTTGAAGGATACCGCTTTGCAGGAAAAAGGCATTATTGCCTCGCTTGACAGCGGTCGTACCGCCGCGGCGCAATTGCCCGCATTCAACTTTTTTGCCGGTAATTTTGCATATGGTGCCGAACGCTGGGCGGATGCTGCCAAATATTTCCAGGCTGCCTACGACCTGGGCTATCGGGACAACAATATCCAGCCTTTGCTGGCAGAGACCTTTTTCAAGCGGAACATGTATCCCCAAGGCCTGGCAAAGTGGGACGAAATTCTGAACAATGCCAATGCCTCTGCAACGAAGGCGCCGGAATCCTGGTACCGTCTGGCCCGCGACCGTGCGCTGGCGAGCAAGGACAAGAATCTTTATGCAATATGGGCGACCAAATGGGCCGCCGCTTATCCTTCGGGGGATTCCTGGGGTGATGCCGTCGCGGCGAACCGGACGACCTCGCAAGCCGACAGTGTCCAGAATCTGGAAGTGTTGCGGTTCATGAAGGCCAGCGATTCGCTCAAGACCACACGCGACTACAAGGAATATGCGGAAGAGGCACAGCGCAAGAACCTGTTCGGAGAAGTGGTCGCGGTTCTGGAAGAAGGAAAGCAGAAGGGTATTATTTCGGCAACCAATCCGCTTGTCGCCGAGGTTCTTCAGCCCGCTCAGCGCGAAGTGTCGACCGACCGGGCATCCCTGCCTGCGCAACCTTCCGGTGTTCGCGGTTCCGGCAGCAGCTCGGTAATGATGAATTTTGCCGATGTTTGGCTTGGCTATAAAGATTACAGTAAGGCGATCTCTTTTTATGAAGCGGGCCTGACCAAGCCAGGAGCCGATGCCAATCGCGGCTATATGGGCATCGGTACCGCGCATGCCTATGCCGGCGACTATGACCAGGCAAAGCAGGCTTTCTCGAAAGTTTCCGGAATTCGTGCGCCGCTGGCTTCGATGTGGACGACTTGGATCGACCAACAATCGGCACCTGCGCCAGCCGTTGCGGCTCCGGCCGCTGCGGTTGAGGAGCCGGCCAGCTGATCGGACCCGGCATAAGAAATTGAAAAGGGCGCCTGTGGCGCCCTTTTTTATTCCTGAATGGGTACGCCCGGCAAATGCTTGGCCGACCGGATGGTCAGCGATGTCTTGACGCTGGCTACATTAGGAGCGGCGGTCAGCTTGCTGGTTAGAAAGCTTTGAAATTGTTGCAGGTCTTTGGCGACCACCTTCAATATAAAATCTATTTCGCCATTGAGCATGTAGCACTCGCGCACTTCGGGCAGTTTCTGGACATGTTCTTCGAAGGCCTGCAAATCGGCTTCTGCCTGGCTTTTCAGGCTGACCATCGCGAACACGGTGATGGTGTATCCCATTTTGGCAGGATCAATCGCCGCGTGATAGGAATTGATCACGCCCTCTTCCTCCAGAGCCCGCATCCGGCGGAGACAGGGCGGGGCGGTCAGGCCCACGCTGTTCGCGAGTTCCACATTGGTGATCCGGCCATCATCCTGCAAGCGCTGCAGGATTTTGAGGTCAATTTCATCCAAGTTCGTATCAGCCATAGAAATGTAATATCCGTTCGCGAATCATTTCGTCGTTATAATATAATAAGGGAACCAAGCAATGCTTTCTCCCATGTCCCACATTGTGACGCGAAATTTTCATTGCTTCCAGTAGCCGGCCGAAAGGGTTATCACCGGATTAACAATTGGGTAATCCAAAGAATTTGGGATCTAAATATTGCGCTTCGATGACCGCCTGACCACCGTGCTCAAGGGGAGCCTGCCGGAAGGCCCAGGAGCGGCCACGCAATGGCGGCAGGTGGTTGATCTGTTGGCCCAGAAACCTGGAGACCTCGCCAATCATGACGTGCAGGCGGGATTGACCCGTTTGCGCGACCTGCATGACCGGGTTTCCGAGCAGGACCGCATGGCGGCCGTCCAATCGCTGAAAGGCAGATTGCGATCCGCCCCGTTGCTGGTCTATCTGACCGCAGACAGCGATCTTATTTGTGACGCAGCGATGGACGCTGCAGACCTTACCCCGGAAATTTGCGAGGACGCTTTTCCCAGACTCTCGCTGCGCGCGCGGAAACGTTTGCAATCGCAGGGCTTTGCGGTTGCCGAAGACAGTCAGGCACCGGTGGCCGAAAATGTGGCACCGGATTCTGGTGGCAATGTCGGCGACGGGCCGGCCACGGAGTCGCTGGAAACCGGGTCGGTGGATGCAGCGGAAGAGCTGGCCGAATCGCAGATCAGCGCGCTGGTGGAGAAGATCGCCGACTATCAAAAGAATCGTCCGGCCGAAGCACTCCATCCCGAAGTTCATGACGACGGCCACGCCAGCTTCTTCGTCGAATCGCTCGAGACCATCCGGTTCGAAACCGATGAAACCGGTACAATCAACTGGACCGAAGGGCCGCCCAAAGGCTCCATCGTCGGTGTTTCCATTGCCCAGCCGGCCTTTGACGAAGGCCCGGGTCCGGATGCTTATGGGGCCGCCGCTTTCCGCCAGCGCATGCCGATGGAGAATGCCCGGATGCGGCTCTGCGGTGCGGCCATCGTTACCGGCGACTGGCGCATGAGCGCGCTCCCCTATTTCAGTGAGGAGACCGGTCGATTCGAAGGCTATCGCGGGATCATGCGTCGCCCCAATATGGCCGAGGATGCCGGGCAAGTCGGGGTTGATGTCGAGCGCCGCGAGCAGCTCCAGCAACTGATTCACGAGCTCCGGACACCGCTGAACGCGGTGATCGGGTTTAGCGAGATTATCGAGCAACAGCTGTTTGGGCCCGCCTCATACGAGTATCGGTCGCTGGCTCGCAATATCATGGACGAAGCGCGCCGATTGCTGGCCGGATTCGAGGATCTGGACATCGCGGTGAAGGTCGATTCCGGTCAATTGCCGGAATCGAATGGTACGACCAAGGCGGACTGGCTGTTCGAACGGATGACACAGCGCCTGCAGGGCCTGACGCAGAGCAATGTCGTCGATCTCAACATCAGCAAGGCAGAGCCGGTTCGGCCATTCGCGCTGGACGGGGAATCGGTGGAACGGATTTTTGCTCGCTTGCTGTCCGCTGCTATTATTTCCTGCGAGAATGGCGAAACGCTGAAGGGCGAATTGCGGACCCGTATCGGCGTACAGCCGACCAACCGTTTCACCTTGTCGCGGCCGTCTCGGATCAAGGATGTTTCGGAAAGCGTCTTGCTCGATCCCTCGCAGGGGATCGACGGAGAGGGAGGCGAATCCTCGCTTCTGGGGCTCGGCTTCTCGCTCCGCCTCGTGCGAAATCTCGCGCAGTCTGCCGGAGGTTCCCTGACCATAAACAAGGACAACATTGCCTTGACCCTGCCAGCAGCGACGACTAGCAATTTGAAAATTCGGGAAACGGAATCGGAATAGCCTGTCTGTTCACGGTCCGGTTTCTGGTCATCAACGGGCAAAATGGGGGTGGCGGAAATTTCTGCACGGGAACATCGGCCGATGAAAATCGGAAAGCCGGACCGTTATGTCCAATGGCCAGAAAATTTTGGCAGACGCTTTGTCATATCGGTAGACACGGAAGAGGAATTTGACTGGAGCGCCCCGTTCCAGCGCAGCGGCCATACGACGGTGTCGGTGCCCATGCTGCAGAAATTTCAGGAATTTGTCGAAAAATATCACGTAAAACCGGCCTATTTTGTTGATTATTCGATCATCACGGATGATGCGGCCGTAGCTTTCCTGCGGACCGTTGCCGAGCAGCAGAGCGCCGATATCGGTGTCCATCTCCATCCCTGGGTCAATCCGCCATTCGACGAGCAGGTGAATGTCCAGAACAGTTTTGCCGGCAATTTGCCGAAAGAACTGGAAGAGGAGAAGCTGGTGGCATTGCGGGATGCCATCCGTGAAAAAACCGGGACAACGCCGACGATTTACCGGGCCGGACGCTATGGCATCGGGCCGCACACCACCGCTCTTCTGCGCAAACACGGCTTTGTCATGGACAGCAGTATCCGGCCGCGCTTTGACTATAGCGCGGAAGGAGGGCCGGATTTTCTGTCGGTCGGTTCGGAGCCCTTCTGGTGGGATGACGACAAAAAGCTGCTCGAAGTTCCGCTGACGACGGTTTATTCCGGTCTGTTGCGCAAGCAGTCAGGCCTGGCCGCAAATGCCATGAACCGGTCGCCATTGATCAACGCCCTGTTTTCCCGCAGCAAGATGTTGGAACGCATTCCGCTAACGCCCGAAGGTATTTCCGCACGCGAAACAAAGGAAGCCATCGACGTCGCACTGGACGATGATCTGCAACTGCTGGTGTTTTCCTTTCATTCACCCTCACTGTCGCCGGGCCATACGCCTTATGTGCGGACCGAGGACGATCTCGACGGTTTCTACGACTGGTGGCGGGAGGTGCTGGACCATCTCGAGATGCGCAAAGTAAAGCCGGTCAATATGGACGAGTTGATGACGGCAGCAACCGCCGTCTAGCAAATCATTATCATCAACGACAGGAATCGCGACGATCGTTCTTGCCAAATCAGCACGGCTTCCGCTATCGGACCATCGTAATGAGATTTGCCTGAGAAAAGCTGCTCATGCGGGCCTGTAGCTCAGTTGGTTAGAGCTGGCCGCTCATAACGGCTAGGTCGGGGGTTCGAGTCCCTCCGGGCCCACCATTTTTCTTCCCACGCCAAAAAAAGCGCGCTGTTTGAGCGGCGACAAAAAGAAGCGTGAAAAACCCTTTGCTTTTCCCAAATGCACCGCCTAGGGGAAGCGCGCGTCGGGGAGTGGCGCAGCCTGGTAGCGCACCTGTTTTGGGTACAGGGGGTCGCAGGTTCAAATCCTGTCTCCCCGACCATTTTTCCTCCTGGCAGCCCTGCGGAAACCGGAATTTTCACCGGGACAGATACGGTGACGCTTCTCCCGGCATGGCCAGAAACCGCGATTTGCGACGTCGGATGTCATTCGAGCGATCTGCGATGCGATCATCGCGAATCAGGTCGCAAATCACCCGCCGCCGGTGCGCAGCCGGGTGCTTCCTATCATTGTACCGGATCTCAGAGACTGAACGGATACCGATTGAAGGATTGGCCCCCTCAGGAACGGTCGCCCCCATTGAAAATCGTCAGCGATCAATCGTACACTTGCTGTTCGGGATCAAGTTGACCGCTTCCAAGAAATCATTCATCGACCGGAGGCAAAGCCGGAAAGGACCACGGTGCCTGACATTCTTTTTCATCAATATGACAGCTCGCCATTTTCAGAGAAGGTGCGCGTTTGCTTTGGCATCAAGAATCTCGCCTGGGCTGCCGTGGATCAACCGGTCATCATGCCCAAGCCAGAACTTGTGGCGCTGACGGGCGGATATCGCCGTATTCCGGTCATGCAGATCGGTGCCGACATTTACTGCGACAGCCAGCTCATCGTCCGCGAGCTAGAACGGCGATTTCCCGAGCCAACATTTTTTCCGCAGGGCGACCATGGCCTGGCATATGCCAATGCGATGTGGTCGGACCGCACGGTATTCCAGGCTGCTGTGGCGATCATCTTCGGAGGGCTCGGCGACAGGGTTCCGGACGCCTTTATCAAGGACCGCGCAGCTCTCTCCGGACGACCGTTTGACCCGGCCGCGTTGCAGGCGGCCGTTCCCCATATGGAAGAGCAGATGCGCGCCCATATCGGATTGCTGTCTGACCAGCTTGCAGACGGGCGCAGCTTTCTGACCGGTGACCATGCCGGACTGGTTGATGCCAATGGCTATTTCAACTTGTGGTTCATCCAGTTCGCTTTTCCGCCCGCGGCAAGCCTGTTCGAGAACGTGCCACTCGTATGTTCATGGATGGAGCGGGTAAAGGCAATTGGTCATGGCCAGCGATCGGCGGTGAGCCGCGAGGACGCACTGGACATCGCGCGGACAACCGAGCCGATGACAGGCGCGGTTGCGCGTCGCGACACCGCACTCGAAGGCAGGCCGGTAACCGTTGCCGCCGACGATTATGGGCGCGACGCGGTCGAAGGCGTGCTTGTCGGATCGTCCGAACATCATGTCTCGATCCGCCGGGAAGATCCCCGCGCCGGCCAGGTCGTTGTCCATTTTCCGCGCATCGGCTTTTCCGTGCAGAGTTGACGCAATGCGGAACGCAGTCCTGTTCCACTTTATCCATGCTTGCTCTTCGCTTGTTCGATTCCGGTCTAGCTTCCGCTGGATACGATCCTTCGCCACAGCCTGTAGCCCTTGTAGACCAGCAACAAGCACAGGACCAATAGCACCGTCGCGATAATCAAGGCCGCAATCGGGTTTGCGAAAGCCAGAATCAGAAGGCCGCCACTGGCAATATCCTCCCCGGTGGAGACGACCGCGTTGCTCACCGGTTCCGGACTGGTGTTGACGAGGGCGCGGGCCCCGGCCTTGGCGCCGTGGCTCATCAGCGCGGCACCGCCGCCCAAAAGAAAGACCACGACCTGCCAGACGGGATCACCGGCATCGACCACCGCGAGCGCCAGCAGGGCTCCGCCCAGCGGCCGGATAGCGGTGTGGATCGTATCCCAGATCGAGTCGAGCCAGAGAATCTTGTCGGCGAAAAACTCGGCCAGCGCTCCCAGCGCGCTGATTGCCAGCACCCAGGGATTGGCCAAGGCATCTAGCAGTTGGAGGTTTTCGGGCAGGCTGATCCAGCCCAGCCGCATCGCCAGGCCGGTAATGAAGACCGTCAGGTAGAGCCGCCAGCCCGATATCAGGCTGACGCTACCGGCCAGCCCCAATAGCTCGACAATTCCCATCGGATGATCCTGCCATGCACGGAGTTATTTGGCAATTCGCTTTGCAAAGCGGGGCAACGGTCAAAAGACTTTGCAATGCCGGTGCTTGCTGTTCATATGAAAATATGACCGAAGCAAAAAACACCGAACAAACCCCAGCACTGGATGCAATCACCGGCAAGCCGATGCCAAAGCCCATTCCCGCCTCAACCTTGATCATATTCCGTGACCAGCCGGGTCGTGACGCCCCCGATCTGCTGATGGTCGAACGCTCGGCCAAAATGGTCTTTGCCGCCGGTGCCGCGGTTTTTCCCGGTGGCCGGATCGATGATGCGGATTTCGAATATGCCAGGGCGCTGGGGCATGAGGACATTGATGAATATGGTGCGCGCATTGCCGCAGTTCGGGAATCGATCGAGGAAACCGGAATCGCGGTTGCGGTCGAAGGCAATCTGGATGCGAAGCGCGTTTCCGAAGCGAGGCATGCACTGCATCAGGGAACCAATCTCGCCGATATCTGCAACCAGTTTGACTGGCAGCTGGAACTGGAGAAGCTGATCCCCTTTTCGCGCTGGTGCCCGCCGTTCGCGGAAAAGCGCGTGTTCGACACAAGATTCTACATGATCTCGCATGATGACCACAAGGCGCAGGCGACGGTCGATGAAACCGAGAATTACAATCTGTTCTGGGGCAATGCGCAGGCGGTGCTGGATCGCGCCGAAGCGGGCGAGGTGAAGATCATCTTTCCGACCAAGCGCAATCTCGAGCGGCTGGCGCAATTCGGTTCGTTCGACGAGGCAGTGGCCCATGTCCAGCAGCATCCCTCGGTGTTGGTCTCTCCCAGTCTGGAGAAACGCGATGACGGGGTGCATCTGTGCATTCCCGAGGGCATCGGCTATCCGATTACTTCGGAGCCGATGGACGCTGTCCAGCGCGGATTCAAAAAATAGGAAAATGGTGCGCCCGGCAGGACTCGAACCTGCTGCCTCAAGATTAGAAGTCTCGCGCTCTATCCAGATGAGCTACGGGCGCACGATTTCATGGGCATTAGCGATCTTTTGACCGGCTGCAAACCGTGATCTGTCGGCGCTGCCATAATTGTTGAATTGTATCCGGACTGGGCTAAGGTCTGGCGATGCAAGACAGCTCCATCCAGCGGACGTCCGCCTCCAGCCAGACCGGCCATCATTTTCGCTATTATGATTTCGTGATGGCGGCCTTTGTGACCGTGCTGCTCTTGTCCAACGTCATCGGGGCGGCCAAGCCGACCTTCATCATGATCAGCGGCGAGCAGTGGATCTATGGCGCGGGGATCTTGTTCTTCCCGCTTGGCTATGTGATCGGTGACGTGCTCACCGAGGTATATGGTTATGCGCGGGCCAGGCGGGTCATCTGGGCCGGTTTTGCCGCGCTGCTGTTCATGGCCTTCATGAGCTGGGTGGTGGTCTCCCTGCCTCCGGCAGCGGGCTGGGAAGGGCAGGCCGCCTATGAAAGCGTGTTCGGGCAGGTACCGCGAATCGTCGGCGCCTCGATCATCGCCTTCTGGGCCGGCGAATTTGTGAACAGCTATGTGATGGCGCGGATGAAGGTCTGGACCCAGGGCAAGGCCCTGTGGACCCGGACGATCGGTTCGACGGTGGTCGGGCAGGGCGTCGACAGCCTGATTTTCTATCCGCTGGCGTTTCTGGGCATATGGGAAACTTCCGCAGTGATCACCGTGATGGTGACCAACTGGCTGCTCAAGGTGCTTTGGGAAGCGGTGCTGACGCCGGTGACCTATCTGGTCGTGGGCTGTCTGAAACGGCGCGAAGGGGTCGACATCTATGATGAAGACACCGATTTCACGCCGTTCAGCACATCGGCCTGAACTATCGCAAAAGCCCCTTTTGCTCGGCCTGTCGCGACAGCAGCAGCAAGCCGACGGCGAAAAGCAGGATCAGGCCCGGCATCAGCCAGCCCTGAGATGAAGCAAATTCCATATAGCCGTCGACGATGAAATAACTGCTGAACTGGACAATCACCGCCAGCAAGGACACCAGAAACAGCCGCACCGCGATGCGTTTTTTCAGCAGCCAGCTGATCGACGCCACAAAACCCGCAAAGACGGCGACGGCAAAGGCCGCCGTCACCCATACAGGCTGCGTCGAGAGCAAATTCTGCTGGAGCTCCGGTAGCGCGGCAAATTCTTCTGCACTCATCAAGGCTTGCTGCAAATAGGCAAGTACGCCGATGCCGTTCCAAAGCAGAGCAACCACTCCGACAATCCAGAACCAGATCGGTAATTTGGCTTGATCCGTCATATTCATTCTCCCTCTCCCTTATCCTGTTCGGTAATTTTGCGAGCGGTGCAAACAAGTTTCAAGCGAAACCGCTCATTGATCGATTATGTAAATCAGTCTGTCGTATAAAAGCAATTTGATCGATTAACCGGCAAGTGGCAGTGAGCCGTCAACAGAAATCAAAAGGAACCCAAGATGATCGGTAGAAATATCCCCCAAGTAACCCTGAAAACCCGCGTTCGTGACGAATCCGTCGACGGCGAAAATCCGTTTCGCTGGCAGGACGTGGACACCAAGGACCTGTTCGCCGGCAAGCGTATCGCCGTATTCTCTTTGCCGGGCGCCTTCACCCCGACCTGTTCGAACGAGCAGTGCCCGGCCTTTGAGCGTCTCTATGACGAGTTCAAGGCGCGCGGCGTCGACGAAGTCTATTGCATCTCGGTCAATGATGCGTTCGTGATGTACCAGTGGGGCAAGTCGCTCGGGCTGGAAAAAGTGAAGCTGCTGCCGGACGGTTCGGGTGACTTCACGCGCCGCATGGGCATGCTGATCAAGAAAAATCATCTCGGTTTTGGTGATCGCAGCTGGCGTTATTCGATGATTGCCGATGATGGAGTCGTCAGTGCCTGGTTCGAAGAGCCGGGTATCAATGACAGCGGTGTCGACAATGATCCATATGTCGAATCAACGCCTGAAAAATTGCTGAACTGGCTTGATGAAAACGAAGCGGAACGCAAAGCCGCCTAGGCAAGTTTTGTCCCCCGAATGAAACCGCGAGCAAGAAATTGCTCGCGGTTTTATTTTGTGTGATAGGCCAGAATCATGGAGCGCCTCAACAGACCCATTATCATGACGGCGCAAATGGGCGCGGCCGACTTTGCCTGGGCGAACAGTCTGCGCAGGCGCTATTTCCCGCCGGAGCGCAACCAGATCAGCGCCCATGTCACATTGTTCCACCATCTGCCGCCGCAGGCACTGGACGAGGTGAAGGCGACCGTGGCGGCGCTGACAGCAGAGCTGCCGAAGCCGGGCGCGACGCTATCGGGCCTGATCCATCTCGGGCGCGGCGTCGCCTACCAGCTGCATGCGCCGGAACTGCTGGCGCTCAGGATGGACCTGGCGGACCGCTTCGCCGGCTTGCTGACCGCGCAGGATCAGCAGAAGCCGAGGCTGCATATCACCGTGCAGAACAAGGTGATACCAAGTGAAGCCAAGCGGCTGTTTGACGAGCTTTCGGCCACGTTCGAGCCGCGTCCCTTTGTCATTCACGGCATTGGGCTGCATTATTATCTGGACGGCCCTTGGCGGGACATCGGCAACTGGCCGTTTCGCGGGCGTTAGTCGCTGTTGCAGCGAGGTAAAAAGATACGGCTTTGTAGGGCAGGGACCCAGTTTTTCTTCTCCCTCACGGGAGAAGGACGGGAGATGCGCCCTTAGTGAAGATCGGCGATGTCCGCTCGGGATGGCCGTCCTGCCCACGCTGCGCGCGCACTTAGACAGCCCCTAGTGGATGCCGACTTCCTTGAGCGGGATATCGGTGTTGACCAGTTCGTCCTTGTCGAGATTCAACCCCTCCACGACGGCTTTGCGGCCCTGCACATAATCCTTGGTGGCATTGACGCAGTCGAGCGCGACGACCTTGCCGTCCCGGTAATAGATCACCGAAAATTTGCGCGAGGCCGGATCGCCGCGCACGACATAGCTGTCATGGCCGGTCGACAGTCCCACGGTTTGCAGCTTCAGATCATATTGATTCGACCAGAACCAGGGCACGGCATCATATTCGGCCTCTTCGCCCAGGATGTCGAGCGCGGCAACCTTCGCCTGGTCATTGGCATTCTGCACTGATTCCAGCCGGATCATGGCGCCGTCGGCATAGGCATTGCTGTGCGCGGCGCAGTCGCCGATCGCGTAGACATCTTCCAGGCTGGTGCGGCAGTGCTGGTCGACATCGACGCCATTACCGGTCGCCGCGCCGGCGGCCACCAGCGGTCCGGTTTCGGGGATGATGCCGATACCCACGACGAACATGTCCGCCTCGAGCCTGCGGCCATCCGCGAGCGTCACGGCGGTGGCAATGCCGTCCTCGCCGGTTTCAAAGCCGGCAACGGTTGCTTCCAGTTCGATGGTGACACCGTGGCTGCGATGTTCGGCTTCGAAAAACCGCGAAAGGGCTTCGCCGGCGACGCGGGAAAGGACCCGGTCCAGCGATTCGACCACGGTGATCTGCTTGCCCAGTTTGGTCAGAACGGCGGCCGCTTCCAGACCGATATAGCCGCCGCCGATCACTACAACCTTGTTGACCGTGGGCAGCGCCGCCATGATCCGGTCGACGTCGGCCCGCGAGCGGACGGCATGAATGTTGCGGGCCTGGCTGCCAGGGCAATCGAGCATGCGCGGAGAACCGCCGGTCGCCCAGATCAGCTTGCCATAGCCGATTTCATCATCGGAGGCCAAGGTTACCGTTTTGCCCACAGGATCGAGCCTGGATACCCGGCGACCGGTGAGCAGATCGATATTGCGTTCGCCCCAGAAGCTTTCCGGTCGCAGCAATATCCGTTCAAACGGCTTCTCGCCGGCAAGATATTCCTTGGAAAGGGGCGGGCGCTCATAGGGTGGATATTTCTCGTTCCCGACCAGTCCGATCGAGCCTTCAAACTTCTTTTGACGCAACGCAATCGCTGCCTGCGCGCCGGCGTGACCAGCGCCAACAATCAAGATGTCATAAAATGCGTTCATATCTGCCCCTTGGTGCCTCATATCGGCTCGGAGAGCGCTGTTAGCGCGGATCGTATTGGCCGTGCAAGTTTTAGCGTATTTTCTCGATCGAGCTTGTTGACCGGACCAGACGCTGTGACTATAGCGCCGCGGTCCAGAGTGTGTTTCGCGATGATCAGGGTCATCGCCGGAACCGGTTGGCGGAGTAGCTCAGGTGGTTAGAGCAGTGGAATCATAATCCATGTGTCGGGGGTTCGAGTCCCTCCTCCGCTACCAAAATTTGATGGCACGGCCATCGATTCTGTGATTTTCTCACATTCCATCAGATTTGCGGGCATATCCTACCAATAGAAAGACAGTGCCAGCGATCATCGCGATCGTCAGAGACACCAGGCCGAAGGTCACGACGGATTCTTGCCACTCAGTCGCTGTCGGCTGTGGCCCGTGTATCGGTGTCAGCGCACCCGTGTTCCACAATGCTGCGAGGGTTGTAGAAAGCCAGTTCACAATAGTGCCGTAGGCGAGGAGCCAGAATGTTGCCGCCGCCAAGCGGTTGGTTAATTCAATGTGTCTCCACGTCGCACCGACCACCAGAAGAAATATGCCATTGGTCAGTCCCTGCAGGTGAGCAGACAGAGCCATTCGGGGATTTGCCAATATTCCCGTTGCCAATCCCGTCAGCAGCCCAAGCAGGAAAAGGATCGATCCCAGAACGAAAAATGACTTTTGATGTGACATGATGATCTCCGGCACAGGTTATAACGGTGAGAAATTACAGACACTGGTCTAGCCCAAAAGGCATCAGATTCCAGCCACTATCGAAGGAGTCTATAGCTGCGGCAATTCTCCAATGGGCCTATTCCGTTTTCCGCCCGGTATCCCGTGTCCGGCACGGCGAGGGCGCGGGTTTCAAAAAGAAATTGATTCATTTGATTTCAGGAGACTATGATCCAGATCATATGGAAGGGTGCAGGAGGCTGTAAAAGTCTGCCCAAGGCGGATCAGCCAATATTCCGCTGGCCATATTGGTCAGGGCAGGCGTAGGCGTTTGGCCAGGAGCAGAAAACAGGAGGAAAATTTGAGCAAGGTTCAAAAAGCGCTTGCCGTTGGTGTCGTCGGAGCGATCGGTGCGGCCGCAGCGGGTGTGCTTATGCTGTCCTCCAGTCCGGTTGAAGCAACGGTTGCCATCGCGACCAATACCGGGATTGCCTGCTCAGATTGTCATTCCGACCCCGCCGGTTCCCGGACAAGCGCTTTGACCAGCCGCGGTACAGCCTATCGCGACTGTCTCTACAGTTCCGAACCGGGACAACCCAATTGCAACATACAGATTCTCAAGTGGCAAGCGCCGCCGGCTGCAGCGGGGCCGCAACCGGTTCCCCTGCCAGCGTCGGAATACGGACAACCATCTCAGGACAGCAACATGCTGCAATCGCAGGCCGATGCAAATGAAGACACGGCAATGGAGGCGGAGGGCTTGTCCGGTAGCGGGCTACCGCAGGATGGCAGTCCGGAGGCCGCCGGCACTGACGATCCTGAAAATGCTGTAACTCTGGCGCCGGAAGACAAGGCCTATGTCCCGCCGGTACAAGTCGAGCCGCCATTGCCGCAGCTGCCACCGGCGCCCGTGCTCTTGCAGGGTGACTATCCCGACTGCCGGGAAGATCATTTGCATCTGCCCGACCCCCACGACAAGGCGATAAATATCAATCAATGTACGACTCGCCTCGACAATTATTACAACGATGTGCTGACGGAATATCGCAAGCAAATGAACGAGTTTCAGAATGAGATTTCGCAGATTTACACAGAAAAAGTTGCCGGTAGAATGGAATATTCTGCAGCCAGTAGAGATCAATTCTATAAGGACATGCGGCAGGAACATGCCAACTCCGACCCAGACGGTATAAACATGGCCGTCTACCGGGCTGCGGTGGAGCTGTACAATGCCGACCGCAATTACCTGAGCGACCGCTATTGCTACAATACCGGTTGTGGCGGCTACCCCGTTCCGGAAAATTACGGTTTCATGAATATGGTGACCGCCAGCGGCGAACCAGTCGAGGAGACCAAGCAGAAAGCGAGCAAAGGCTCGCGCAAGGGCAAGGCGAGCGGCAATCAATCCTGCAAGAAATCCAGGGGGCGTGGAGGCCTTTTGGGCGGTATCTTCGGTGGCGTCGTGGGTTCGGCCGCCGGGCTTGGTAAGATTGGAACTCTGATTTCCAGCGTCGCCGGTGCTGTGCTGGTTGGCGAGATCGCATGCAAATTGAGCGAGAAGGAACAGGAAAAAGCAGCCGAAGCCACAATCGCGGTGGTTGAACAGGAAGAAGTCGGCGCCGTCGCCAACTGGCAAAGCCCGACCCGCGGCGGCGTTTCGGGGTCATCGACAGTTACGGCGCTCAACACCGAACCCAATGGCCGCAAATGCCTGACCATCACCGATGTTGCGATTATCGACGGGGAAGAGACACGGGTATCCAAGCAGATGTGTCGCGGCGCCGGGCAATCCAAATATGCGATCATGGCCTGACTCGCATTCCGTAACCAGGGGCTTTTAAAAAGCGGCTATCACCGGTCAAAACTATTCTTCGCCGGTTTTGCCGTGATAGCTCTTGCCTACCTGCGTCAGGCATCCCTATTTGCATGTAACAGAATCATCATCGGGAACGGAACATGGCCGAAACGCATCGCACAAAAATGCTCATTCTGGGTTCGGGACCTGCGGGATTGTCGGCCGCCATTTATGGCGCCCGCGCCGGCCTGGAGCCAATCGTTGTTCAGGGCCTGCAACCGGGCGGGCAGTTGACCATTACCACCGATGTTGAAAATTATCCGGGATTTCGCGACGTCATCCAGGGCCCGTGGCTGATGGAGGAAATGCAGGCGCAGGCGGAAAAGGTGGGCACCCGCACCATCTTCGACACGATTGTCGACGTCGATTTCTCCCGGCGTCCGTTCCGGATGACTGGCGATGGCGGCGATATCTATGAAGGTGACACGCTGGTAATCGCGACCGGTGCGCAGGCCAAATGGCTGGGCCTTCCGGGTGAAGAAGAGTTGTCGGGCAAGGGCGTCTCGGCTTGTGCGACCTGCGATGGCTTTTTCTATCGCGGCAAGAAAGTGGCGGTTATCGGCGGCGGAAATACCGCGGTCGAGGAGGCGCTCTACATGACCAACCACAGCGATGATGTGACGCTAATTCACCGCCGAGACAGCTTGCGCGCCGAGAAAATTCTGCAGGACCGGCTGTTTGCCAACCCCAAGATATCGGTGCTGTGGAACAAGAATGTCGAACGCTTTGTCGGCGGTGGCGAGCCGCTCGGCCTGATCGGGCTGGACTTGGTCGATACCGAGACCGGCGATACCAGCCATCTGCCGGTTGATGGAGCATTTGTCGCGATTGGCCATGCACCGGCAACGGAGATTTTCAAGGGCCATCTCGATCTGATCGACGGCGGCTATATCCAGGTTGAGCCTGGCACGCCCAAAACCAAGATTCCGGGCCTTTATGCCTGCGGCGATGTCATGGACCATGTCTATCGGCAGGCGGTGACCGCAGCCGGTACCGGATGCATGGCCGCGCTGGATGCCGAGCGGTTTCTGGCCGAACAGCAATTCGAACTGATGGCGGCCGAATAGTCAGCCGTTGCGCAATGCCGCCAAAATTCTGTCGGTAAGCCAGTTCTTGGCGTTGATATCCGCAAAACTGTGAGAGGCGCTGTCCAGCGCTTTGGTGGCGATGGCATTGGTTCGACGCAATTGCTCGAAATCCCTGCTGTTCCAGGCCGCAAGAAAGGCGCGGGCGGTCGTATCGCGTTTCGCGAGCAGAATTTCGGTCTTGTCTTCCAGTCCAGCAAGCGCGTCGCGCAGCCGCAAGGAAAGCGCGCTATTGTCTTCTGATTGGGCGGCTTGCCGGAGTCCCTTCAGCAGTTTTTTCAAATCGATCTTTCCGGACAGCAGATCGATCACCGATCGCGGATTTCTGATCCGGTCCCAGTAGCGCGCCCGGATCGCCGCGGACGAGATGCTTGGTTCCTGCGTTTCCGCCTGGCTCTCTGTTTCGATCACCCAGGGATTGGCCAGTATATAGCCGTCGATGCCGGCTTCGGGGCCGAACAGGGCCAGGGCAGTGGCGGCATCGCAGTTACCGAACGCGATGATCTTTCTGGCCTTCTGTTCCTGTCTGAGAAATGCGGCGACAGCGGCAATGTCTGCCGCGCTGCCCAGAAAGCCGTTGTTCCGGCCCGTGCTTTCGCCAATGCCGCGCCGGTCGTAGCGAAGCACGGGAAAACCGTGTTCTGCAATTCGTGCAGCCAGATGCGCCATGCCGCTGTGGGCGCCCGAACGGATTTCATTCCCGCCGCTGACGATCAGCAAGGCGGTCGAGCCTGTTGCGGAATCGAACGTGGCTGCCACCATGTCGTCTGCGCAGGGGATATGATGAAAGCTCCGGGTCATTGCGGACCCATCCATCCGGCAAGATCGCGGGCGATGGCCGAGGACATGGCCGGGTCATCATCCGGCTCGGCGCGAAGCCAGAGGGCGGAACCGGGGATCTGCGCATCAGCGGGCTTGTTGTCCGATTCCAGCCGGACGATCCGCTGATTCTCCCTATCGGGGATATCGGCAGCATTCAGCTGTGCAAACAGTTCGGGGCCGATGATGTTGCCAGCCAGCTCGATCGGTCTGGTTTCGGCCTGGGCGGAGAGGTCGGCCAGACCAGTGTTCAGTCCCGATTCCCGGTCTGCCGCGACCCGGGTCCGCAGCATCGTCCGCAGTATTGTCGCGCCTTTCACCGGGCTGAAAATCCAGTGCCTCGCCTTTGGCAGCGCGGCAACCGCCAGGGCGCTGCCGCGAAAGGAGGCGATATCGGAAATGTGATGCTGCTGTGCACAGGCCGCAATCGCGTCCTGCCAGTCGGTCAGTGTAACCTGTTCGAGTGCGACAAGACTTTCATTGGTGCCCGGCAGATCGGGAAGGAAACTGGCCACATCCAGGCTTTCAAGAGCAAGCATGACGTCGACCAGCATCTTGCGCATGCGGTTCATTTCATCGAACAGGGGAGGGATGATCAATACCCGGCGAGATGACCGGGTGGCGGTGCACAGACAAAGCTCCTTGCGACCCGCAAATTCGTAGTCGACGAATGCGGGTACAGGGGTCACTCCGTGACTTTCATCTCGGCAAAGGCAACCAGATTGCCAAAGGTTTCAAACAGTTCGCCGTCAACTTCATCATCTTCGATCATGATATCCAGACGATCTTCGAGTTCGGTGAGCAATCCGGCCACGGCCATGCTGTCCAGTTCCGGAAGCGCCCCGAAAAGCTCGGTTTCCGCCGTAAATTCCGCAACTTGCTCTTCGCTGAGACCCAAAATGTCCCGCATCACGGCACGCACGGCAGCTTCCGGCGTTAACTCGACCTTGTTATGCATTCAAAACCCCCGAATCCCGATAACGGCGCTTCCCTAGAGCGAAGCGCGCTTTCCGGCAAGGCCGGAGAGATAGTGTCGCAAAATTGGTAGCCATGAAAGGGGATGGTTGGGCCAGAAAAACTCCAGCCGGTAGCGGTCCCGGACATCTTCCATCCACTCGCGCTTGTAGCCGTCATTGCCGGTGCCAAAATCGATCAGCTTGACGTGATCGATATCGATTGCGTGCTGGAACATTGCCACCGACAGCAAGGTGCCGGGAGAGGACTTGGTTGCATCCTCAACATGTGCCAGCTTGTGGATCAGGGCTTCCCCGTTTTCCACGGTCCAGAACTGGGCGGCAACCGGCTCGCCGTCAATATAGGCCAGGCCAAGGCGCATGCATCCTGCGGCGGCCTCGTGTCGAGCCAGTTTTCTCAGAAATTCGGGATTGCCTTCTTCGGGTTTCCAGCTGCGTTCGTAGACGGAGACATAGTCGTTCCAGTCCTCGTCTGAAAATTCCGTTTCAATCCTGACGGACACCAGATTTTTCTTTTCCTTGCGCCGGACGGTATTGCGGAGCTGACCGGGGCGTTCGCTCCAATATTGATCAAATGTGCGGCCCTTGACGTTCAATATGTGATTGTCGTCCGCTTTTGACCGGAAAACAACCCAGCCGGCCTGCTCGAACGCCCTCTGGGTCAGGCTTGCCGCTGAGTCCTCATCAGGTACTGGCGTTATTTCAATATGGTGAGAGCTCGATTTCAGCTTTTTGGCGAGCTTGGCGAGCAACGCCAATTTCGTGACCTCGTCATAGTCGCCCAGAAAAATCGGACGAAAGGTAAAATTATACCAGTTGGCCAGAGCGGCGTGGCGGCCAAGACCGGTTTTCATCAGGAACATCCAAGCCTCGGCTTCGCCTTCCTGGCTGTGGACAATCAAGGGCGAGTTGTCCGGCAAGCACAGCTCATGCAAGGGCTTGAGCCATTCGATCCGGTCGAACAGGGACTTTTGGACCGATCGTCCAAGCTTTTCGCCGGCTATGGCTTGCACCGACTGAAAATTGCTATGATATTCGCTGGTCATGGCTAAAGTCGTATCTGTCACAAATCTTCTCTTTTTCCCATAGGTCAAACATTGAACACCAATCCCGAAACCGCCGCATTCCCGCTGGACCACCTGGCAACAGGGAAGAATCCGGATGCGGATGCTCTGGTGACGCGTTCAGGCACCCTTAGCTACAAGATGTTAAATCATCGTATCGGTGCGTTGGCGGCATGGTTGCTGGAGCAGGGGGTCGACAAGGGCGACCGGGTCGCCACCTGGTTGTCCAAGACCGAACTGGCATGCCTGATGCCGCTGGCGGCGGCGCGGGCCGGTCTGGTCCATGTGCCGGTCAATCCGCTGCTCAAGCAGGCCCAGGTTGCCTATATTGTCGAGGACAGCGGCGCCAGGCTGCTGATCAGCAATGCGGGACGCCTGAAAACACTGGAAGACAGCAGCCTCGATGCAAATTGCGGTCTGTTCGAGGACAAGAATGTGGAGGATGCTCTTTCCTCTGTTACAACGCCGCTGGAGCCCAGCGCGACCGGTACTGACACCGGAGATCTGGTCGCGATATTATATACAAGCGGGTCTACGGGGCGGCCGAAAGGGGTCATGCTGAGCCATGCCAATCTGACGCTGGGTGCGCTCAGCGTAGCAGAATATCTGAAGCTCGCTGCCGATGACCGCACCATTTGTGTGTTGCCGCTCAGCTTTGACTATGGCCAGAACCAGCTGCTGTCGACCTGGGCCGCGGGTGGATGCGCGGTGCCGCTGGACTATCTCACGCCGCGTGACGTCATGAAAGCCTGCGCGCGTGAGCGGATCACGACCCTGGCGGCAGTGCCGCCACTCTGGGTGCAACTGGTCGAGCATGACTGGCCAGAAGAAGCGGTCGCTTCGATGCGGCGGCTAACCAATAGCGGTGGTGCATTGACCCCGACTCTGGTCAAGCAATTGCGGACGATCTTCGGACCGGAAACCGATATCTACGCGATGTATGGACTGACCGAGGCGTTTCGGTCGACCTATCTCGACCCTGCTCTGATCGATGATAATCCGACAAGCATGGGTACTGCGATCCCGTTTGCCGAAATTCTGGTGGTCGACGAAACAGGGGCTATTGCCGGTCCGGATCAAGCGGGCGAACTGGTCCACAGCGGACCGTTGGTGGCACAGGGTTACTGGAAGGATCCCGCACGAACGGCAGAACGATTCAAAAATGCCCCGGATGCCTCCCGTTATCGCGGTACCGCGGTATTCTCTGGTGATACGGTCAAGCGCGGCGCGGACGGATTGCTCTATTTCGTCAGCCGCGATGACGCGATGATCAAAAGTTCGGGTAACCGGATCAGTCCGACGGAAATCGAGGAAGTTACAGTTGAATCCGGACTCGTTGCGGAAGCGGTGGCGCTCGGTGTCCCGGATGAACGGCTCGGTCAGGCGATCCGGCTGTTCGTCAGGCAGGCGGACTGCGGGTCGGCAAATGAATCTGTCACGCAAGAGCTGGCAAACTATTTAAAGCAGAATTTACCGAATTTTATGCACCCGAGAGATATCATCCTGCTTTCCGAGTTTCCCAAGAACCCCAACGGGAAACTGGATCGCAATTTATTGGCCAGCATGGATGTAGAATGATTAAGACCAAACCTACCGGACCGATCCCGCCGGGATATCAGACAATCGCAGGCGAACTCGCAATCGGCGGACAGAAGGCCAGCGCGCTGGTAACGGAACATGGATCGCCGCTGTTTGTCTATTCCGCAGGCCGGCTTGATGCCCGGATGGCGCAATTGCGAGACGCCATGCCCGATGCGCTGCATCTCCATTATGCCATGAAGGCCAATCCCTACCAGCCGGTGCTCCGCCACATGGTGGGTCTGGTCGATGGCATCGATATCGCATCCGGCGGCGAATTGCGGATGGCGCTGGAGGCGGAAGCCGCGCCGGAAAAGATCAGCTTTGCCGGACCGGGGAAAAGAGATGACGAATTGCGGCAGGCCATCGAGGCCGGTGTTACTATCAATATCGAATCCCCCGGCGAATGCGACCGGGCTCTGCAGATCGGAAAGGCTGTCGGCAAGAAGCCGAGACTTGCCATCCGCGTTAATCCGGATTTCGATCTCAAGGGATCCGGTATGAAAATGGGGGGTGGAGCCAAGCCGTTCGGTATGGATATCGATCTGGTGGCGCCCGCGGTGAAAAAATTGCTGGATGCCGGAGCGGAATGGCGGGGTTTTCACATTTTTGCCGGCTCGCAGGCGCTTAGCGCCGATGCCATTATCGAAACGCAGGCCCATACGCTGGAACTGGCCGCGCGACTGGCCAAGACAATCGGGCGCTCGCCCGATCATGTCAATCTCGGCGGCGGATTCGGGATCCCCTATTTTCCCGGTGATGAGCAGCTCGACATAGTGAAGGTGGGGCAGGCTTTGTCCGACCAGCTGGCACGATTGCCGGACATATTGTCATCAACCCAATTTGCCATCGAACTGGGACGTTATCTTGTCGGCGAAGCGGGTGTTTATCTGACCCGGATTGTCGATCGCAAGCAAAGCCAGGGGCATATTTTTCTGGTCACCGATGGCGGCCTGCATCACCAGCTTGCCGCCAGCGGCAATTTCGGAACCGTGGTAAGGCGCAATTATCCGGCTGCCATCGCGAACAAATTCGGAGCGGAGCCGGACGAAACGGTGTCAGTTGTCGGTTGCCTTTGTACGCCGCTTGACCGTTTGAATGACAATGCGGCGATGCCGACAGCGAGCGTCGGAGACATTGTCGCGATTTTCTGTGCAGGGGCCTATGGTGCGACGGCAAGCCCTGCCAATTTTCTGGGTCAGGGCGCGGCCCGCGAGATTCTGGTCGCATAGGTTCAATATCTTGGCAGCCTTGGCCGCGCGAGGTTTGTTCATTCCAAATTCAGCTAATCCTAACGCTATATTCACTATTTTCTAGCATAGCCATCTCGTGACTTTGCGTGAATTGCCGGTTTTCTGCGGAAAAGCGGTGTTTCAGCTTAGCGTTTAAACGAGGTGAGAAAATGCGTTCTGCTATCAAAAACAAGCACTTGGCGAAGCTGATGATCGGTGCCGGAATGACGTCACTCGCGGTTGCCGGCTGTTCCGGCAGTTCCAGCGGCCCGCAGTTGCCGACGGCATCTTTCGTGTCGATGCAGGAAGGGCCGGGTGAAGAATATGTGATCGGTCCGCTCGACGAACTGACAATTTTCGTCTGGCGCAATCCCGAACTGGGCGCGAAGGTCCAGGTGCGTCCCGACGGCCGGATTACCACACCGTTGATCACCGACATGCCCGCAGTAGGCAAGACACCATCGATGCTGGCAGAGGATCTGACACTGCAATTGTCGCAATATATCAACGAACCGCTGGTTTCGGTTATCGTCAACAATTTTTCCGGCACATTTTCCCAGCAAATCCGGGTCGTGGGTGCAACCGAAAAGCCGGCCTCCATCCCCTACCGCGCCAACATGACCTTGCTTGACGCGATGATCGCGGTGGGCGGCATGTCCGAATTTGCCTCCGGCAACCGGGCAAGGCTGATCCGGTTCGACCGCGGCACCGGCAAGCAGAAGGAATTCGCCCTGCGGATCGATGATCTCATGAAGAAGGGTAAAACCAACGCCAATGTGATGTTGCGTCCGGGCGACGTGATCATCATTCCGCAAAGCATGTTTTGATCCGCTTTTGGCTTCCAAAGACAGGAATTGAATAGGCATATGAACGGTCTCTACGACGAACTCAAAATAGCATTGCACAGCGTCTGGCATCGTCGCTGGCTCGCTCTGGCTGTTGCCTGGGGGCTTTGCCTGGTGGGTTGGCTGGTGGTTGCGCTAATTCCCAACAGCTATGAATCGAAAGCCCGCATTTCCGTGGAAATGCAGTCGATCCTGTCCGACAAGGTCGGTGTTGACGCACGCGAGCGCAAGAAGAGCATGGAACGCGTTCAGGAAACGCTGGCTTCCACGATCAATCTGGAAAAGGTTGTTCGGGGAACAGCGCTGAACCGGTCGGTCTCCTCGGACCGTGAACTGGCGAGCAAGGTTGAGATGCTGCGCAAGAATATCGAAATAAAATCGGAAAAAGACAATCTGTTCGAGATTACCGCAAAATCCTCGGCCAGCAATTTTTCCGATGCCGAAAATGCCGTTCTTTCCCGCGATATCGTACAGAAAATGATCGATATTTTTGTCGAAGAAAATCTTTCCGGGGACCGCGATGAAACCAGCCAGACGATCAAATTTCTCGATGCCCAGCTCGCCCAGAGGGAAAAAGAGCTTCAGGAAGTCGAGCAGAAACGGGTGCAATTCGAGACGGAAAATCTGGGATTGCTGCCTGGTATCGGTTCCATCAGCCAACGGATGGAGGCTGCCAGGGCGGAACTGGGGCAAATCGATTCGCAGTTAAGCCAGGCATCCGGATCGCTGGCCGCCTTGAATGGCCAGCTGTCGGGCACGCCAGCGACGATCGCGACGCCGGGCTTCGGCGGTGCGGGAGACGGCAGTGCCCGCGGCCAACTGGCACAGGCCGAGGCCAAACTGGCGTCGGCGCGAGCACGTGGCTGGACCGACAGCCATCCTGATGTTGTCTCGATGAAAAACGAAATTGCCGCGTTGCGGAGGCAGGCGTCCAAAGAACCAGCCGGCGGCGGTGCCTATGGCACCCCCAATCCGGCCTACAGTTCCTTGCAAAGCATGCGAGCGGAACGCCAGGCAAGCATTGCCGCGCTGCAAGCGCGGAAAAACGCCTTGCAGGCAGACATGGCGCAACTGGCTTCGAAGCAGACGCTGGAGCCCGGCGTGGCTGCGGAAATGTCGCGGATCAATCGGGACCATGAGGTTTTGAAAAGCCAGTATGACAAGCTGCTTGCCGACCGCGAGCAGATCAAGTTGCGCGGCCAGGTGGAGTCCGAAACCGACTCTCTCAAATTCCGCGTCATTGATCCCCCGTCCAGTCCGCGATCACCGGCTGCACCAAATAGGCCCTTGTTGCTGGCGATGGTTCTGATCGCCGGAATCGGTGGCGGGGTCGGTGCTGCGTTCGCGATGGGTCAACTGCAAACCAGCTATCCGACTGCAGACAAGCTGGAGAAAGCCAGTGGTCTGCCGGTCATCGGTTCAGTCTCTCAGATTCTGACCAATGCGCAGCGCGCCATAAACAGGAAGAAACTTCGTATTTTCTACGGCACCAGCGGCGCACTCTTCGGTGTTTTTGGAATGTTGATGGTCGTCGAATTTATCCAGCGCGGCATGGTCGCCTGAGGGAGCAAGCATGAACCAATATAATCCTCCCAGAAAACCGGCATCTTTGCTCGAACGGGCAGGGGAAATCTATGACTATATTCCCGCTGTCCGTACCGGGGAACGGCAGGAGGGCCGCGCGGAAGCCAAGCCGCAGGAATCTCCGGCCGGGCAAGTCACCCGGGTTACAGCACAGCCGGTTCAACGTTACGACGGGCCGCATGTCCTTGTGGATCGGGACAAGTTGCGGGAAGCAGGGTTTATCGTTCCTGACGGACCGGTAACCGGCATCTCGGAAGAATTCCGGATCATCAAGCGGCAATTGCTGCTCGCCGCGAAGGGCGGTCAGAAATCGATGCCAATACCGCGCGGAGAGCGGATATTGATCTGTTCGGCGCACCCTGACGAAGGCAAGACCTTCTGTGCTCTGAACCTGGCCCTCTCCATTGCCGCGGAGAAGGATAATGAGGTCCTGCTCGTGGATGCTGATTTTGCCAAGCCCAGCATCCTCTCCAGCCTCGGCCTTGAAGGTAGCAAAGGTCTGATGGACGCGCTGGCCGATCCGCAATTGCCGGTCGAAAACTGCATCATTCATACCGATATCCCGGGTCTGGCGATTTTGCCCGCCGGTGATCAGACCAATGCCGATACCGAATATCTGGCATCGGCCCGAACCGAGCAGGTGCTCAACCGGCTTACCCAGAATAATCCCCATCGCATTGTGATTTTTGATTCACCACCTGCTTTGTCGGCATCTCCGGCTTCCGTTCTGGCGACCCATGTCGGACAGGTCTTGATGGTGGTGAAAGCAGACGAAACAACCGAATCCGCCTTGCGCGACGCACTCAGTCTGATGGGCGGATGCGAGCATATCCAGCTGCTCCTCAATGGCACGAAATTCTCGCCGACGGGCAGGCGCTTTGGATCCTATTACGGATATGGAGAGTAAGCCATGACCTCGAATCTGACCAGAAATGTCTTCAAATATGGCGCGGCAATGCTGCCGTTGCTTGGACTGGTCGCGCCAGTAGCGGAGGCTCGCGAACGCAAAGCCGACATCGCTCCCTACATTGAAATACAGCAGGTACTGGTTGCCGATGTGAAGGACGGCAGCGACGTGCTGACCTATACGTCGGTCGCTGCCGGTATTGACAGTTCTGTCCGAACACGAGGGGCGGAAGCGCAAGTCAATTTGCGCTATGAGCGCCGGTTTTTTTATCAGGACAATCTCGGTGACGATGACATCGTTACCGGTCTGGCCCGCGGAGCGGTGCAAGTTGTACCCAATGTCCTGTCACTGGAAGCCGGCGGTATTGCAACCCGCAGCCGGATCGATTTGCGCGGCGAAGCGCCCTCCAATACGGTCGGCAATATTGACAATGTGACGCAGGTCTATTCTGTCTATGCCGGACCCAATCTATCGACCCGGGTGGGTGACCTGGATGTTAATGCAAACTACCGTGTCGGCTATACCAAAGTGGAAAACAAAAGCACCGGCACCTTGCCTCCGGGTCAGCTGCCGATCGATGTTTTCGATGACAGCGTTAGCCACTCGGCGAGTGCCAGTGTCGGTATGCAGCCGGGCGACCTTCCCTTTGGGTGGTCGGTGAGCGGAGCCTGGGAACGCGAAGACGGGGGCCAGCTTGATCAGCGCTTCGAAGGAAAATATGTGCGCGCCGATGTGACGGTGCCTGTCTCCTCCAACCTGGCACTGGTTGGTGGCGTCGGTTACGAGGATATCGAGATTTCGGAGCGCGACGCGGTACGCGACATCAATGGCAATCCGGTAATCGGTGATGACGGTCGCCTTGTCACCGACGAAAGCTCTCCGCGGCAGCTGTCCTATGATCAGGATGGAATCATCTGGGATGCAGGTGTATTGTGGCGGCCTAGCCGTCGTACCTCGCTGGAGGCGCGCGTCGGTCAGCGTTACGGCAGCGAAACCTATTTCGGCAGCTTTGGCTACCAGCCGAACCAGAACACGGCCTTGAATATTTCGGTCTATGATACGGTGTCCGGTTTTGGCAATCTGCTCAATGATAATCTTGCAAATCTGGGCACCAGTTTTTCCAGTACGCGTAATCCTCTGAGCGGCGAACTGAACGGTTGTGCATTTGGCCAGACAAGCAGTCTGTGTTTCAATGACGTGCTGCAGTCGGCGGCCTCATCCTCTTTCCGCGCGCGCGGGGTCAACGGGCAGTATACATATACCACCGGTGCATGGAATGCGGGACTCGGGGTAGGCTATGCCCGTCGCCGCTATTTCGCGTCGCAACTCGGCGCTGTTTCTGCCGTCGACGGTCTGGTGGACGAAAATTACTATGCCAACCTGTCGATTGGCCGGCAACTGGACACCTATTCCAGTTTCGATGCGAATGTGTACGCCAATCTGCTGGACAGCGGTTTTGCAAATGCCCCCAACGTCTTGGGGATCGGTGCCAATGCGGCTTATTACCGACAGATTTTGCCGGGACTGCAGGGGACGGCCGCAGTGGGTCTGGACAGTTTCCAGCAGGACGGATTCGACAGCGAAATCACAGCTTCCGCGCTGCTGGGACTCAGATATGACTTTTAAGAGCGTCATCACGGTTGATGATCGGAGACACGCGAATGTATGATACATTTTATGGATTGAATGGCCGGCCTTTTCAGCTGACCCCGGATCCACATTTCTATTTCGAGAGCCTGACACACCGCAAGGCCTTGTCCTATCTCGGCTACGGTCTCGCTCAGGGCGAAGGCTTTATTGTCATCACCGGCGATGTAGGCGCCGGCAAGACCACGCTCGTCAGCCATCTGATGGCGACGATCGACAAAGCGCGTCTGACGGCTGCCAACATCGTCACCACCAAGCTCGATAGCGAAGATATTGTGCGTGTCGCGGCCAATCATTTCGATATCGATACCGATCATATGGACAAGGCTCAGCTGCTAAGCGCATTTGAAGAATTCCTTCATGCCGAAGCCCGCGCCGGCCGGCGCTGTTTGTTGATTGTGGATGAATCGCAGAACCTTCCGGCGGGCGCGCTGGAAGAGTTGCGGATGCTGTCCAATTTTCAGCTCGGCGGCCAGGCGCTGCTTCAGATATTCCTGCTCGGCCAGCCGGAATTTCGAGATATGCTGCAAAATTCCAACCAGCTCGAGCAATTGCGGCAACGCGTTATTGCGCATCATCATCTCGAACCGATGAGCGCCGATGAAATCGAGCCCTATGTCACTCACCGCCTGTCCAAAAGCGGCTGGTCGGGGCGTCCCAAGATCACCTCGAGTGTATTCCGGATGCTCTATGCAGAAACCCATGGGGTTCCCCGCAAGATCAACGCGCTAATGAGCCGGATTTTGCTGATGGGATCAATCGAACATGCCGAGATGATAGAGCAGAGTTTGGTTGCCAGGGTGCTTGCCGATTTGAAAGGCGAAGATGTCGAAATTGCTGCACCACCAACTGCGGAAACCGACAGCAAAAATCCGCTGTGGGAAAAGCCCAAAAAGAAACTCGATGCGATCGCGGAACAAGCGCAAGCAACCTGGCCCCAGTCGCCAGTAGCACCGACAAGGCCGGGATCAACGCCGGAAGACGAAGTGGTCAATCTGCGGACGGCAGAACCTCCGGTGCCGCCAGTGCAGGAGTCTGCGCAAGCCCATGCTGAAACCGCCTCCGACAGCGGTTCAAAGCCTTTACCCCAGCCAGTCGCCGATCAAGAGACCATCGACCGGATCGACCGGATAGCAGAGCGGCTGTCCTCGCTGGAAAAGCGCATGAACGGTCAGGAAGAAAATTTGCACCGCGTGTTGACGATGCTCGTGGAATGGGTCGAGAGTGATGTCCGGAGCAAGGAAAGTTATGTCAATGCAGGACGCGCGGCCTGAATCCTTCACAACGGCGAGAAAAGCGGATGCTTTGCTCAATGCCATGTCGGTTGATATCGAGGACTGGTTTCAGGTGGGAGCCTTTGAGACGGTCATTGACCGTGCCGACTGGGATCGGCTCGAGCATCGGGTAGAGCGAAATAGCCAGGCCGTGCTGGCGCTGTTCGACGAGGCAGGGATCAAGGCAACATTTTTCATTCTGGGCTGGGTGGCCGAGCGCTATCCTGCCCTGATGCAGCAGATTGTTGCTGCCGGACATGAAATCGCCAATCATGGCTATGATCATGCCCGCGTGTTCAACCTGTCTCCAGACCAGTTTCGCGCAGATCTGGATCGCAGCCACAAATTGCTGGAAGATTCATCCGGCCAGAAGGTGACCGGTTATCGGGCACCGAGCTTTTCGATTGATCAGCGGACACCCTGGGCGCATGAAATACTGGCCGAAAAGGGCTATGCCTACTCGTCCAGCGTCGCTCCCATACACCATGACCATTATGGCTGGACCGGTTCGCCGCGCTTCGCGTGGAAGCCGGTGGAACAATCCGATTTCATCGAATTGCCGGTCACGACCGTCAAACTTGGTAGCCGGATACTGGCTGCCGGTGGGGGCGGTTTTTTCAGACTGCTGCCTTACGCCCTGTACGAGCAATCCATCCGGAAAATGCAGCGTGACGACGGGCACGGGGCAATCTTCTATTTTCACCCCTGGGAAATCGATCCCGAGCAGCCCCGGGTCAAAAATGCACCGGTCCGGTCAAAAATCCGGCACTATACGAATCTGAAAGCCATGCGCGCGAAGCTGTTGCGGGCCGGGCGGGATTTCAAATGGGGCAGGGTGGATGAACTGGCGGCACTGGAAGCGGGGTTGATGCGATGAACATGCGCTTCAAGCCGCAGCCTTTGTCGATACGTGTTCTGGATCGCCCCGACGCCAATGAACTGGCACGGATCGATGCTTTCATTGCAGCATCGCCGGAAGCCACGCCGTTTCATCGACCGGCCTGGGTGCTTTCGGTGAGCAAGGCCTGCGGCCATGCCTGGCGCTATCTGCTTGCCGAAGACGGTGACGGAACATTGTCGGGCATCCTCCCGTTTCATCTGATCCATTCTGCCTTGTTCGGCCGCGCACTGGTATCTTCGGGTTTCGCCGTGGGCGGCGGGATCGTTTCTGACAATGATCAAGCCATCCAGCTGCTGGCGGACGAAGCGTGGCGCTTTGCCGAGCGCCACAGCTTCCCGACTGTCGAATTGCGCGGAGGGGCCGTGCCCGACGATCAATGGCAGCACAATCAGGGAGTTTATGCCGGTTTTGTGACCGCGCTCGCGGATGATGACGAAAGCCAGCTGCTCGCGATTCCGCGCAAGCAACGGGCAGAAGTCCGCAAGGGCCTGAAAGGCGATCTGACCGTGCGCATCGGGACAGCCGCGCAGGATCGGGACGATCATTATGCCGTCTATGCGGAGAGCGTCCGCAATCTCGGAACTCCGGTTTTTCCGAAGGCCCTCTTCGACGCCGTGCTCGACGGATTTGGCGAGGATGCAGATATTCTTACCGTGCTGCACGAAGGCGAACCGGTAGCCAGCGTTCTGAGCCTCTATCATGGCGGAACGGTGATGCCTTATTGGGGAGGCGGGTCATGGGATGCCCGCCGGCTCAGGGCCAATGACGTGATGTATTATGCCTTGATGAACCACGCCCGGGAAAGGGGATGCGGGTTATTCGATTTTGGGCGTTCCAAGTACGGAACCGGCGCTTTCTCCTTCAAGAAGAACTGGGGATTTGAACCGCAGCCTCTGAGCTATGCAACGCGCACTGCGGATGGCGAAGCAGCCCGTGATGTCAATCCGATGAGCCCGAAATATCGGGCACAGGTGGCGCTGTGGCAGCGATTGCCCTTGTCGATTGCCAACCGGATCGGACCAATGATCGCGAAGGGTCTCGGCTGATGGGTGAGATCCTGTTTCTGGCGCATCGGGTGCCATGGCCACCGAACCGGGGCGACAAGATCCGTTCGCATCATTTCCTGCAGAAACTGATGGATTGCGCGCCGGTGCATATGGCCTGTTTTGCAGAGGATGAAGCTGAACGGCAAACCGGCTGGGTGCGCAAAAGTGAACTCGCGTCCCGTGAAATCGTGCTGCGGCACAAGCCGCAATGGCAGGCGGGGATTGAAGCGCTGTTTTCCGGCAAGCCGGTCTCGCTGACATCGTTCGAAAGTCCAGCAATCCATGCCTATGTGGATAATGTCCTCGCGACGCGACCGATCGAATGTATCTTCGTATTTTCCGGACAGATGGCTCAGTTCATCCCGGCGGATTTTTCCGGTCGGGTGGTGATGGATTTTGCCGATGTCGATAGCGCCAAATTTGAAAGCTATGCCGAAGAGGGGGCGGGGCCGATGGCCTGGGTCCATCGCCGGGAAGGGCGCTTGCTGCGCGCCTTCGAGAGAAAGATCGCCAAACGGGCCGACTATAGCCTGCTTGTCAGCGACGCCGAAGCAGCGCTGTTCCGTGAGCGATCGGGATTGTCCGATGACCGCGTCAAGGCGATTGGCAACGGGATCGACCTGGAGTTTTACGATCCTGTGCAGGTGCAGCCCGTGAACCTTGAAGATCGTGGCCCGCTGATCCTGTTTACCGGACAGATGGATTATCAGCCAAATGTGCAGGCCGTGGATAGCTTCAGCCTTCAGGTCATGCCGGATATTCTTGCGCGCTTTCCAGATGCACATTTTGCGATCGTCGGGCGGGCGCCGGTGGAAAAGGTCAAGCAACTCGATGGCAGGAACGGGACGATTGTCACCGGACCGGTGGATGATATCCGGAGCTGGATCAAGGCTGCCGATATTGTTGTCGCACCGCTGCGGATTGCCAGAGGCATCCAGAACAAAGTGCTGGAAGCAATGGCGATGGCCAAGCCGGTGGTTGCATCGCGATGTGCAGCCGAGGGTATTGATGCGATCAGCGGCGAGCATTTTCTGGTCGCCGATTCGATAGCAGAAGAGGCAAGTCTGGTGTGCGAGATTCTTGACGATTCTCAGCGAGCCGGACAACTGGGTGCGGAGGCGCAGAACTTGATTCATTCGCAATATTCATGGGACCGCCAAATTGCCGAACTGCCGACCTTGTGCGGTTTTTCGAAAACGCCCGTCGCAGAGGCTGTGGCATGACGAGCGCAGCGGTCGATGCCGTCGGCAGCAGTCAGCCAGACAGTGTGGCGGCTTCGCCCTGGTCTGCCCATCTAAAATTTCTGGCGCTTACGACCCTCGCGATCCTGACGATCTTCTGGCGTGATACTGTGGACATTGTCCGGACGTGGTGGACGGTCTCCACCTATAATCACTGCCTCCTGATTGTACCGATACTCTTCTGGCTGGTGCAGCAGCGACAGGAAGAGTTGATCAAGCTGACGCCAGTGTTCTGGCTGCCCGGCCTGTTCTGGATCGCGATTGCGTCCACGGGCTGGTTGCTTGGCGAAGCCGCCGGTGTGGCCTTTGCCCGGCATCTGGGCCTGCTGATGATGCTGCAGGGGGCAGTGCTGACGCTGCTCGGACCGACGGTGGCGCGCGGGCTTGTTTTTCCGCTGGGTTTCAGCTTCTTTCTGGTGCCGTTCGGAGAGGAATTTGTTCCTTTTCTGCAGATGGTCACCGCAAAACTGTCGATGGTCTTTCTCGGATGGGCCAATATTCCGGCCTATATCGACGGGATTTTCATATCGACCCCGACCGGCTATTTCCGCGTGGCCGAGGCCTGTTCGGGGATCAAGTTCCTGATCGCCATGCTCGCCTATGGCGCGCTGGTCAGCAATGTCTGCTTCCGGAGCTGGAAGCGCCGGTTCCTGTTCATGACCGCCGCCGTGATAGTTCCGGTCATTGCGAACGGTGTTCGCGCTTTCGGCACCATGTATATCGCGCATCATACGACGACCGATTTTGCCGCGGGCTTCGACCATATTTTCTACGGCTGGTTTTTTTTCGCCTTTGTCCTGATTTTGGTGATGGCCATCGGCTGGCCCTTTTTTGATCGCAGCATTGATGATCCGATGATCGATGGCGAGGCCTTGCGGCAGAGCCATCCTTCGCCGCGCGTTGTGCAGAAGCCGGCGATCATATTGGCTGCAATGGCCGCCATCATTCTGCTTCCGGTGCTTTGGACTTCGGTTCTGGCTGCGCAGGAGTCGCCGGTCCCGGACAAGATCGCGCTGCCGGACGTTACCGGCTGGGAGCGTGTCGATTATCAGCCCCTCTATCCCTGGGAGCCGAAATTTGACGGAGCCAGTCATCAGCTTCTCGGTCGCTATCGCAACCGGGCGACCGGTGAACAGGTCGATCTTGCGGTCGCCGTCTATGACCGTCAAGGTGAAGGACGGGAAATGGTCGGCTACGGGCAGGGAGAACTTGTCCCCGATTCCGGCTGGTCTCGCAATCGTATGCTGGACGCGCCGGATAGGGCGGCGGCTGTCGAGTTGATGGCGCCGGGGCCGGTGGTGCGCGAGGTCGTTTCCTTTTACAGTATCGGCGGCAAGCTGACCGGCAGCGGCTCAGTGGTGAAGCTGGAGACGCTGAAGAACAATATATTCGGTGGTCCGCAGCAAGCGGTGGCCATATTGATTTCGGCCGAGACAAGCCGGGGAACAACGCCGCTGAAAGCGATCGACTCCTTTCTCTCCGATCTGGGACCGGTTGATAAATTGGCTGACGCGATGGCGGGGCTGCGCTAGGGCGCACCCATGTGCGGAATTGCAGGTATTTTTCATTTGGAGACGGCCAAGCCGGTTGATCCCGCGCGTCTGCGCAAGATGACCGACAGTCTGACCCATCGCGGACCGGACGGATCCGGAATCTGGACCGCTCCAGGGGTTGGTCTCGGCCACCGGCGGCTTTCGATCATCGATCTGGAAGGCGGTGCGCAGCCGATGCTGACTGCAGACGAAGCGCAAGTGCTGAGCTTCAATGGCGAAATCTATAATTTTCAGGATGTCCGCGCCGAACTGGAGGCGATTGGCCACCAGTTCGAGACCAGCAGCGACAGCGAAGTCATTCTCTATGCCTGGCGGCAATGGGGGGTGGATTGTCTGAAGCGCCTGAACGGCATGTTCGCCTTTGCGCTCTATGACCAGCGCACCAGGCAACTGTTTCTGGCTCGCGACCGGCTTGGTGTGAAGCCGCTGTTTTACGCGCCCGTGTCGGATGGCAGTATATTGTTTGCCTCGGAACTGAAAGGCCTGCTGGCCAATCCGCTGCTGCGCCGCGAGCCCAGTCTGCGGGCGGTCGATGACTATCTGGCCTTTGGCTATGTGCCGGACCAGACATCGCTGCTCAGGGGCGTGAAGAAATTGCCTGCGGGCCATTATCTGCTTCTCGAGCAGGGCAAGCCGGAGCCGGCACCTGTTCAATATTGGGATATGGATTTCAGCCAGCGGCACAAGGCGTCTGCGGGCGCTCTCGAAGAAGAACTGGTCGATCTGCTGAAGCAGGCCGTGGGTCTGCGGATGATCGCGGACGTGCCGCTGGGTGCATTTCTCTCCGGCGGCGTGGACAGCAGTGCAGTGGTAGCGCTCATGGCAGAGAAAAGCCGCCGGCCGGTCAAGACCTGTTCGATCGGCTTCGACCAGCAGTCGCTGGACGAGACCGGCTACGCCCGACAGGTGGCAGAACGGTTCAGGACCGACCATCGCAAACGGATTGTGGCGGCGGATGATTTCGGACTGATCGACACGTTGGCGGATCATTTTGACGAGCCATTCGCCGATGCGTCGGCTTTGCCGACCTACCGGGTGAGCGAACTGGCGCGCGAGACGGTCACCGTTGCCCTGTCGGGGGACGGAGCGGACGAGGCGATGGCCGGATATCGCCGCCATGTCTTCCACCATGCCGAGGAGCGGGTGAGGGGGCTTTTGCCGCAATCCTTTCGCGGACCCGCCTTTGGCTGGCTGGGCTCGGTCTATCCCAAGGCCGACTGGGCTCCGCGCCCGTTTCGCGCCAAGTCGACGCTTTTGTCGCTCGCCCGTACCGGACCGGAAGGCTATGCCGAAGCGGTCGGCGTGACCACAGCAGCGGGGCGCCACCGCATCTACTCCGATGCGATGCAGCGCGACCTGGGTGACTATCGGGCCGAGCAGCGGATGATCGACCTGATGGAACGGGCGCCGGCGCGCAACGGGCTCGACCAGGCGCAATATGCCGACATGAAGATGTGGCTGCCGGGCGACATATTGACCAAGGTCGATCGCACCAGCATGGCGGTCAGTCTCGAGGCGCGCGAGCCGTTGCTCGACTACAAGCTGATGGAATTTGCGGCAAAGCTTCCGACAAGTCTGCGTGTGCACCGGGGGCAGGGAAAATATCTGCTCAAGAAATCGATGGAACGCTATCTTCCCGGAGACATATTGTACCGACCGAAAATGGGCTTTGTGACCCCGATCGCGCAATGGTTCCGCGGACCGCTTGCCGACATCGCCCGGGACATAGCGAGCGGTGGCAATCTGGCGCGAACCGGCTGGTTTGACAGCAAGGCGCTGCGCGGGATCGCCGAGGACCATATTGCCGGTCGGTCAGACAATAGTCGTCTGCTGTGGCAGCTGTTGATGCTCGACAAGTCACTTTCGCGCTTGTTCGGGTAATAGTTATCCAGCGAAAGCCGGGGAAGAATCAGTCCGGATAGATGGCTTCGACAAAATAGAGACCGTCGGGCGGCGCGTTGAAGCCGAGCGCATTGCGGTCTTTTGCCGCCAGCGCATTCTGCAGATCCGCTTTGGTCCATTTTCCGGTGCCGACCAGCTTCAGGCAACCGACAATCGAGCGGACCTGGTGATGCAGGAAAGAGCGGGCGCCCACCTCGACCTCGATTTCCTCACCGAAACGGCTGACCGATATGCTGTCGAGGGTCTTGACCGGGCTTTGCGCCTGGCAATGGGCCGAGCGGAAGGTGGTAAAATCATGCTGGCCGGTCAGCACCTGCGCGGCATTGTGCATCGCTTCGGCGTCAAGCGTCTGGGCCACCTGCCAGCTCAGGCCGCGGTCAAATGTCAGCGGTGCCCGGCGGTTGGTAATCTTGTAGAGATAGCGCCGGCCTTCGCAAGCAAAGCGGGCGTGCCATTGATCATCGACGATATCGCAGGCGAGCACGGCAACCGGATGAGGCCGCAGGCCCGCGTTGATGCCTTCGCGCAGGCGGAAAGGGGTCAGCTTCGTGTAGAGATCAAAATGCGCGCGCATCGCCAGCGCATGGACGCCGGCGTCGGTCCTGCCGGCGGCAAAAACACGCACATCCTGTCCGGTGATCTTGTGGATAGCCTGTTCCACCGCTTGCTGGACGCTGGGGCCGTGGTCCTGATGCTGCCAGCCCATAAACGGACGGCCATCATATTCCAGCGTGAGAGCAAAGCGGGTCATGGCAACACCGTGCCGGCGGGTATCTGTGTGCCGTTGAGAAAGGATTTGAGATCCATGGCCGGCTTGCCTGCCTTCTGGATGATTGCGGGCCGGATCGACCCGGTGCCGCAAGCGATCTGCAGCAGGTCGTCCACTATGCTGCCAGGAGTTGCGCGCGCAACGCCTGTCGTGGCCTCGAGAATACGAAACCGGTCTCCCTCATATTCGAAAAAGGCACCCGGATGGGGATTGAAGGCCCGGATCTGGCGCTCCACCTGTTCGGCAGACTGGCTGAAATCCAGACGCGCTTCCTGTTTCTCGATTTTCTTTGCATAGGTGGCAAGCGCATCCTGTTGCGCTTCGGGGGTATAGTCGGATGGCGATGCCAGATATTGGACCATCAGTTCCGCCCCCAAGATGGCCAGCTCTCCGGTAAGTTCGCCCGCGGATTTGCCGTCGACAGGAGTCGATGCCTTGTGCAGCATCGGTCCGGTGTCCAGTCCCGCTTCCATCTGCATGATAGTGATCCCGGTTTCCGCGTCACCGGCCAGAATCGCGCGCTGGACCGGCGCCGCGCCGCGCCAGCGGGGGAGCAGGGAGCCGTGAATATTCAGGCAGCCCATTTTTGGTGCATCCAGGATCGGCTGCGGCAGGATCAGGCCATAGGCAGCGACCACCGCGACATCGAGATCGAGCGCAGCGAAGGCGGCCTGCTCCTCTTCACTCTTCAGCGAAACCGGCGTGCGCACCTCGACGCCGAGTTCCTCGGCCAAGCGCTGCACGGGCGAGGGCGACAGTTTCTTGCCGCGACCGGCGCGGCGCGGCGGCTGCGAATAGACCGCAACGATTTCATGCCCGGCTGCGTGCAAGGCTTGCAGCGCCGGCACGGCAAAATCCGGTGTTCCCATGAAGGCTAAACGCATAATTTCTCGCTTGTATGTGGCTAAGCTCTTGGCAGGCGACGGCATATGTCCCTAAAGGTCAAATCATGGCATCGCAAGAGATCGAAAATCTGGTTCAGGCCCTGGCCAAGCTTCCCGGTCTGGGCCCCCGCTCGGCGCGGCGAGCGGTGCTCTATCTGCTGAAACGTCCGGACACGGCCATGAAGCCGATTCTGGCGGCGATGAGCAAAGTCGACGAGCGGCTCGTGATTTGTGGCATCTGCGGCAATGTCGATACCCAGGATCCCTGCCAGATCTGCACCGATCCCCGTCGGGATGAAAAGGCACTGTGCGTGGTCGAAGAGGTTTCCGATCTCTGGGCGCTGGACAAGTCGCGACTGTTTCCGGGCAAATTTCACGTGCTTGGCGGCAAATTGTCTGCGCTTGACGGCGTGCGTCCGGAAGATATCGGAATCGATACATTGATCCGGCGAGTTGAGGCCGGCGGCATCGACGAAGTGGTTCTGGCGATGAATGCCACCCTGGAAGGTCAGACAACCGCCCACTATATTGCCGAGCGTCTGGAAAAATTTCCGTTACGGCTTAGCCAGCTGTCGCATGGTATACCCGTCGGCGGCGAACTCGACTATCTTGACGAAGGTACGCTGGCGCAGGCGCTGCGATCGAGAAGGCCGGTCCACAGCGAATGATTCGTCCCTGATCGGGAATGTTGACAATTAAGACACAGTTGGCAGAAAACCGTGATTAACCGGCGTGTTTGGGCTTTCAAATCTCCAATCTCCGGCTATTTGTGAAGCCGATAAAAAGAAACTGTCAGGAGAGAATGTTATGAAAATAGCCTTGAATCTGTCCGCGTGCGTCTTTGCACTTGCGGCTATCGCTACCGCCCCCGTTTATGCCCAGACCCAATCCGATGCCACCGATCAGGTCGACGAAAATGAAACCGTTGATGACAATATCATTGTGGTAACCGCTCAGGGTCGTTCGCAGGCCCTGTCCGATGTTCCGATTGCCGTATCGGCAATCGGTGCGGAACAGCTGCAGCAAAGTGGTACCAGCGACATTCGCGAACTCAACCAGCTTGCTCCATCCCTGCTCGTTTCATCCACCGGCAATGAAGCCAACGGCTCTGCCCGTATTCGCGGTATCGGCACGGTCGGCGACAATCCTGGCCTGGAAAGCTCCGTGGCCGTGTTTATCGATGGTGTTTACCGGTCGCGCAGCGGCAATGCGCTCAGCGAACTGGGTCCGATTGAACGCGTCGAAGTTCTGCGCGGTCCGCAAGGCACATTGGGCGGGCGTAACTCTTCTGCCGGTATGATCAGCATCACTACGGCCGCACCTGAGTTTGTACTTTCCGGTTATGGTGCCGCAACTTACGGCAATTACGACCAGCTTCGTCTGGAAGGGGGCATTACCGGCCCGTTGAGCGATACGATCGCGGCCCGCATTGATGGCGTGTATCTGAAGCGCGACGGCTTTTACACCGATGTCGTGAATGGAACGGACGTCAATAACAAGGATCGCTTTCTGGTGCGCGGGCAATTGTTGTTCGAACCCAATGACGGTCTGAGCGTGCGCGTGGCTGGCGACTATTCCAAGAAGGATGAATCCTGCTGTGCTGCGACCTTCGTCCAGCCCAGTTTCGCCCAGCAAGCGCGGGTGAGTCCCGGGCTCGATCCATTCGGGGTCCCGCAACCCGGTTCACCGGCACTGACCGACCCTGCCAACCCGATCATTCCGATTTTGCTGGGGCTGGGTCAAAATCCCGCCGCGCTTAGCCAGAGCACATTCAACCGCAACATCTATGTGACACCCGGCCGCTCCTACGCCGGCGAAACGGAAGATTTCGGTGCTTCGGTTGAGGTCAACGCCGAGCTTGGCAATATGAACCTGACGTCGATTACCGGCTATCGGGAATATTCCAACTTCCAGGCTTCCGACACGGATTACACGCAGGTGGATATTCTCTATCGTGCGCCGAATGAAAATGCCGGTGCCCGCGAGTTCAAGACCTTCACGCAGGAACTGCGTCTTCAGGGTTCGGCTTTCGATGACAAGCTCGACTGGTTGATCGGTGGTTTCTACGCGAACGAAAAGCTGGAGACACGGGACAATATCCGTTTCGGTTCGCAATATGGTGCCTTTGCACCTTGCCGGATCGTTAATGCCGTCAATCCGGCGCTTGCATCGCCAACCAGCACAGGCTGCCTGAGCGCAGGAGGTCGTGCAGTATTGCAGGCCGCAAATGGCGGAGCGGGGGCATTTGGTGCCGCTACGCCGCTAATCTTTGCCGGTCTGGATAATCTTGCCCAGATCAATGACCGTGGCACGGTTCTGGATACTTATAACCAGACCAGCGAGAATTTTGCCTTTTTCACGCACAATATCTTCCACATCACAGACAAGCTCGATCTGACGCTGGGGCTGCGCTACACCAATGAAACGAAAGATTTCAGGGCTGCTTTCACCAACGACAATACCATGTGTCCAACACAGCGGGCCTTGTTCACGCCGTTGCTCGGTGGACCGCTTGGCGGATTGGCAGCCGGCCTGATCGGTCTGTCCTGTCAGGGTAATTCGACATCCGAACTGGATGGTGTGACGCTGGCGGACAGCCGGAGCGAGAATGAATTCACCGGTACTGCCATCCTGTCCTACAAGCCAACCGATGACCTGCTGCTTTATGGTAGCTACTCGCGCGGTTACAAGGCGGGCGGCTTCAATCTCGACCGTTCTGCATTGACCAGTTCAACGCTGGCCAATCCGGCTCTGACCGGCAGCACTGCCAATCTCCAGTTCGACCAGGAGACAGTGGATGCCTTTGAGATCGGCGGAAAATACTCGACCCGGGAATTTTCCCTCAGCGTCGCGGCTTTCCGTCAGCAGTTCTCCAACTTCCAGCTCAACACGTTCAACGGCTCGGTTTTCCTGGTCCAGAATATCAATGGTTGCAGTGCTGATCTGGGCGTAACGGACAGCGATGCAAGCGCGGCTACGGGCGCCTGTGCTCCTGACAACGTCAAGTATGGTGTTGTCGCGCAGGGTGTCGAACTGGAAGCGTCGATCAATCCGGTCAACTATGTCAACGTCACCATGGGCCTGACCTATACCGACACCAGCTATGAAAAGGATCTGGTTGGTCGGGATAACGGAACCGCTCTGGATCCGGCCCTGCGTCTGTTGCCGGGTGACAATCTGTCCAACGCTCCGGAGATCACGGCGACGGCATCTCTGTCCTACACGCCGCCTCTCGGAAACAGCGGGCTTACCGGCTTGTTCTATGTGAACGCGCGGACAACCAGTGATTATAACACCGGTTCGGATCTGCTGTACGGCAAGGAACAGGACGGCTTCACCCTGGTCAACGGGCGGATCGGCGTTCGTGGTCCGGATGAAGCATGGGCGATCGAAGGCTGGGTACAGAATATGTTCAATGTCGATTATTCGCAGGTTGCGTTCAACACGCCATTTGTTGCATCGCAGCAAACATATTCGGCGTTCCTTGCAGAGCCAAGAACCTATGGTATCACGGTGCGTGGCCGCTTCTAGATCCAGCCACAGACTCCGATTACAACGAGGCGTGCGGTTCCAAAGGGATCGCACGCCTTTTTCTTTGCCTGGGCAGGGGGGCGAGCAGCTTGACGAATCCCGCCGGAATCCCTAAATTTGGACCATGGCTATATTACCGATCCTCGAGGTGCCTGATCCGCGCCTGAAAACTGTTTCCGAACCCGTGACGGTGTTTGACGACGAACTGAAAACGCTGGTCAAGGACATGTTCGAAACGATGTATGACGCGCCGGGCATCGGGCTGGCCGCGATCCAGGTCGGTGTGCCCAAGCGCGTGCTGGTGATCGATCTGCAGGAACCGGCCCCGCATGAACATGAACATGGCGAACATTGCGATCATGACCATGGCGTGATCAACGATCCTCGGGTGTTCATCAATCCGGAGATTCTCGATCCGTCCGAGGATCTGAATATCTACAGCGAAGGCTGTCTTTCGGTGCCCGACCAATATGCCGAGGTCGAACGCCCCGCCACGATTACCGCACGTTGGCAGGACGAGGACGGCAAACAATATGAAGAGCAGATCGAGGGCTTGCTCGCGACCTGTCTGCAGCACGAGATGGACCATCTTGAAGGGATCCTGTTCATCGATCATCTGTCGCGGCTGAAGCGGCAGATGGTGCTCAAGAAGCTGGCGAAGCTGCGCAAGGAACACGGGATCGCGGCTTAAGGCTTGCTCATTTCGTCATGCTGAATTTGTTTCGGCATCCACAGTTGGGCAATTGCCGACACCTCGTGTGGATAAATGGATCCCGAAACAAGTTCAGGATGACGATTGTGACGAGTATTGCCTATTCCAATAAACGCTTCTAGGTTCTCTTTTCGTTCTTACCGGAAAGAGAGTCATTTTGGACCCTGTCATCACCATTATCGCCATCGTCTTCGCTCTCCTGGGCGGTCTGGCGCTCGGCTGGTTCATCGGCGGGAAGCCGGTGAAGGACGCGGCTCAGGCGACCGATGCGCTGCGGATCACGCTGGATGGCGTCCGCGATGAGCGCGATGCGGCGAAAACCGAACTGGCGGCGTTGCAGGCCGATGCGCGCAATCATGACAAGCAGATGCAGCAGTTGCTGGAAGCAAAAGAGGCGTTGTCGGCGCAATTTTCCGAAATTGGTGCGAAAATGCTGGAAACTGCCCAGCGTCAGTTTCTCGAACGCGCCGACCAGCGCTTTGACCAGGCCAATGAAAAGGGTGGCGAGAAGATCGCCAAATTGCTGCAGCCGGTGCACGAACGGCTGGCGACCTATGAAGCCTCGATCACTAAGATCGAGAAGGAACGGACCGAATCCTATGCCGGGATCACCGCCACCATTGAACAGGTCCGGCAGGGGCAGGACCGGGTACAGCAGGAAGCGGCGCGACTGGTGAATTCGCTCCGCAATGCGCCCAAGTCGCGCGGACGCTGGGGTGAGCAGCAGCTCAAGAATGTTCTCGAGACTTGCGGCCTGTCCGAACATACCGATTTTGTGACCGAGCAGAGCATCGATACCGACGAAGGGCGCCTGCGTCCCGATGCGGTGATCAATGTGCCCGGTGGGCGCAAGCTGGTGATCGATGCCAAGGTCTCGCTCAACGATTATCAGGACGCCTTCGAGGCGGATGACGAGGCCGCGCGCAGCTTTGCCATGGCGCGCCACTGCAACAGCATGAAGGCGCATATCGATGGCCTGTCGAAGAAGGCCTATTGGGACCAGTTCGAGGACGCGCCCGATTATGTGATCATGTTCGTGCCCGGCGAGCATTTCCTCGCCGCTGCGCTGGAGCATGAACCGACTTTGTGGGACCATGCGTTCGAGAAGAAGGTGCTGCTGGCGACGCCGACCAATCTGGTGGCGATCGCGCGGACCGTCGCCGGCGTCTGGCGGCAGGAAAAGATGGCGGCTGAAGCCAAGCAGATCGGGCAGCTCGGAAAAGAAATGTATGACCGTCTGGCGGTCGCCGGCGAACATCTGAAAAGGATGGGTTCGGGGCTGGGCAGCGCGGTCGGCAATTACAACAAGTTCGTCGGCAGCTTCGAGCGCAACGTGATGGCCACCGGCCGCAAATTCGCCGAACTGCAGATCGAGACCGGCAAGAAGGAACTCGAACCCGTCCCGGAGATCGAGGCGCTGCCCCGCTATAGCGACTCGGTGACCGAAAGGCTGATCGAGGATGATCGCGAGATCAGCGACGAGGCGGCGGAATAGAAACTAGGGCGGGCCGTCCGGACCTTCGGTCACCGCCCCGCCGCAACCGTTTATCGTACCGACTTCGCTCGCTTCCACCTTAACCGTATCGGCGTAGCTGCGATCGCTCATGCCGTCGCTGCATTGCTGGTCGCTGGTGATATGAATGTTGATGTTGTCGGTATCGGAAAAGCCCCGGACATCCCAGCCGCTGTCTGTTTTCTTCATCCGTTCCACCGGCAATTTGAAATCCTTGCCGTTCTGCGAGGAAAAGGCGATCTCGTCGTCCTTGATCTCGACCGCCCATCCCGGTTCGGTGCCGAGAGCGGAATAGTCGCCCAGTTTTTCCTCGATGACCGGTTTTTCTGCCGGTTCTCCGCAGGCTGTGAGCGTCAGTGCGGCAAGCGATGACAATGCTATGGTTTTTTTCATGATATTCCCCTCCGACGCAAAGCTATCATAGAGAGGGCAGGAACACCAAGCTATCTCTGGCGGTTCTGGTTCAGTACTTCATAGGCCATGACCGAGGCCGCCACGGCGGCGTTCAGGCTGTCGGCCTTGCCCATCATCGGCATTTTGACCAGCGTGTCACAGTCCGCTTCATATTCTTCCGGTAATCCCTGCGCTTCATTGCCGATCAGCAGGAAAGTTGGTGCCCTGTAACGCACCGCCTGATAGTCCTTGTCGGTGTTGAGGCTGGTGCCGACTAGTTCGCCCGGCCCGCTGCGCAACCAGGACAGGAATTCCGGCCAGCGCGCCTGGCTGACTGTCTGGGTGAAGATTGCGCCCATGCTGGCGCGCACTGCCTCTACCGAATAGGGGTCGACGCAATCGTCGATCAGGATCAGGCCGCCAGCGCCGACCGCGTCGCCGGTGCGCAATATCGTGCCAAGATTGCCGGGGTCGCGCAGCGCCTGCGCCACCAGCCAGATATTGGCCGCGGAGCGATCGAGCTCGTCGAGCGGGACCGGGTGATCGGGGTAGATGCCGATGATTGACTGCGGGTTGGACTTGCCGGACAGCTTGGCAATGATCGCTTCGCTGGTTTCGATGACATCGCCACCGGCGGCAACCGTGGCCTGCTCTATTTTCTGGGCGAGCGGGTGCAGCTCGGTACCCTCGACCACCACCAGAATTTTCGGGGTTCTGCCGCTGTCCAGTGCTTCGGTCAATATCCGCAGACCTTCGGCGAGGAACAGTCCTTCGCGTTTGCGATGTTTTTTCTCGCGCAGGCTGCGTAGCCGCTTTATCGTCGGATTGGAAAAGCCGGTAATCTGGTGGCGCATGGGGTCAGTCTTCGCCGAAGCCGTCGAAGACCAGACCTGCCATTTTTTCGAGCGCGCTCTCGGCGTTGCTGCCGCTCACGATGATCTCGATACTGTCGCCCTTGGCGGCCCCGAGCATCATCAGGCCCATGATCGATGTTCCTGTCACCTCGGTGCCGTCTTTCGCCACCCTGACAATGACACCATCGGGCAATTTGCTGACATAGGTAACGAATTTGGCGCTCGCTCTGGCGTGCAGTCCCCGGCTATTTGTGATCTCGACGGTTTTGCGAAATTCGCTCATGCATCGCTACCCAATATTTCAGAAGCGACGCTGATATATTTCTGACCGGCTTCCTTGGCTGCAGCGATGGCAGAAACAACATCCATCGATTTGCGTGCCCCGTCGAGGCGGATAAGCATTGGCAGATTGACCCCGGCGATGACTTCTACCTTGCCCTTTTCCATCAGGGAAATGGCCAGATTGGACGGGGTGCCGCCAAACAGGTCGGTCAAAATGATAACGCCTTCTCCGGAATCCACCTTTGCGACACAATCCGCGATTTCCTGACGGCGTTCTTCCATATCGTCACGCGCACCGATCCCGATCGCGGCAATTGCCTTTTGCGGGCCGACGACATGCTCCATGGCAATGACAAACTCGGTTGCCAGATGCCCGTGTGTCACGAGAACCAATCCAATCATCCCGATTAAATTCCCCTGTCCCCGTTTAATTTTTGCATAGATTCCAGCGCTTCCATCGGCCTCGAAGCCAAATTGCGATGCAGGACATTGGGGGAAAAGCCGGCGGCGCGCAAGTCTTTGCTCAGGCGCTCGGCAACATGTACCGATCTGTGTCGTCCACCGGTGCAACCAATACCGATATTGACATAGGCCTTGCCAGCATCCTGGTAGCGGGGAATCAGGAATTTGAGCATATCGAGAATCTTTTCAATGCTTTCCGCATAGGCGGGATCCTTGCTGATATAATCTTCCACCACCGGATCGAGACCGGTCATCAGCTTGAGTTTCGGTTCCCAGAACGGGTTGGCGAGAAAGCGGACATCGAACAGCAGGTCAATATTATTGGGAAGGCCCCGGGAGAAACCGAAGCTGGTAAGGGTGACCGTTGTCACGGCATCCCTGTCCAGTATGAAATGTTCCCGGATTTCACGCTGCAGGTCGTTCGCGGTCAGGTCGGTGGTGTCGATGACACGATCGGCCCAGCGACGGAAGGGGGCGAGCAATGTTCGTTCCAATGCGATGCCCTGCTTCGCCGGACGATCGAGCGCGAGCGGATGGCGCCGGCGCGTCTCACTGTAGCGCCGTTCCAGTTCGCCACCGGCGCAATCCAGGTAAAGGGTCGAAATCAGATAATCCTGCTTTTTTTGCAGACGCTTGATGCTTTTGATCAGCTTGTCGGGATCAAAACCTCGCGTGCGGCTGTCGAATCCCAGCGCCAAGGGTGGATCGCTGTCGCCCCGGGACGTGGATGGGGGTGTGTCGAGCAGGCGCTCAATCAACCGGAACGGGAAATTGTCCACCGTCTCCCACCCTATGTCTTCCAGTGTTTTCAAGGCCGTAGATTTGCCGGCTCCGGACAGGCCGGTCATCAGCAGGACGGGTTTGACAAGCTTCTTGCTCATGATGTTCTTGCGCCCTGCATTGTGCGTTGCAAGGCCCATTCCGCCTTGATTGCTGCGCTCGATTCCATAGCGTCCAATGTACAGGATGGTACCTTTATTCCCAGCAAATTCATAACTTGATTGTCGAAGGGGAAGCGGTCGGGGTGATGTTTCAGGTCCACAACCAGTTTTAGCTCCACGCCGGACAGAAACTCTTGTTCGCATATGCCTAGCGACCGAATCTCCAATTTTCCCGCGAGCCGAGCAGGGGGGCTAAGCAACAAATCCTTGTCATCGCGAACAATATCAACCTGGTCATCGCTGATCAGCGTTGCCCCCCGGTCGATCAACCGCAAGGCAAGATCGGATTTTCCGGAACCGGAAGCCCCGCGTATCAGGACACCCGCGCCGGCGATAGCGACGGCGGTGGCGTGCAGTGTGGCCCGGTTATTGTCTCCGGAATCGGTCATCATTCCGGTGCTTTCGGCAGACGAATCTCAAAACAGGCACCCGATTGACCACCCGGACGATCCAGAATGTGGATCGTGCCCTGATGACCTTCGACGATCGTTTTGGCGATTGCCAGTCCCAAACCGCTGTGCTTGCCAAAGGCTTCCCCTTCGGGGCGGGCAGAATGAAAACGCTGGAATATCTCCTCGCGCTGTTCCGGGCCAACACCCGGTCCCTGATCGGCGACATGGATGACGATTTCATCGCCGTCCGGCGTTGCCAGTATCTCGACCAGACCGCCATCGGGTGAAAAGGATACGGCGTTATCCAGAAGGTTGCTGAACACCCGCTCGAGGCGACCACCGTCTCCCATCACTCTGGCGACATCTTTTGCCGGTCGGGCAAAGGCGATATGCACACCGAGGTTGGAGGCCCGTTGTTCGCGCGCGGCGAGCAGCTGCTCGAGCATATTGCCGATATCAATCGGTTCGAACTTGGCCCGGGCCAGTTCGGCGTCAACCCGCGAGGCATCGGATATGTCATTGATCAGCCGGTCAATGCGGCGAACATCGTCATTGGCGACATCAAGCAGCTGCTTCTGCAACTCCGGCTCATCGACCCTCTCCAGCCCCTCCAGCGCGGAGCGAAGCGAGGCGAGGGGATTTTTGATTTCATGGCTGACGTCGGCTGCAAATGCCTCGGTGGCATTGATACGGTCGCGCAGGGCTGCACTCATATCGGACAGGGCCCGGCTCAGCTGGCCGATTTCATCGCGCCGGCCGGGCATTCTCGGTATGGCGATCTCGTCCGAGTGTCCCATCCTTACGCGCAAAGCTGCCCGGGCCAATTTTCTGATGGGCCGGACAATTGTTCGGGCCAGAAAAAGCGATAGAAGAATGGATACCGTTGCGGCAACCAGTATGACGAGCAGCACGCTGGTGCGTTCGGCCCTGACGATCCGGGTAATATCGCGTGCGTTCGCGGTCAGAAGGATCGTCCCGGTGCCATCCGGAAGCGATTTGCCGGCAACGATGACCGGTGTCCGGTCCGGTGCCAGACTGACCGAACTGACCGCACGTGACGCATTGCCGGCGGCGATCAGCTCGGGCCATTCGCCGAGAATGTCATCGGCGGGCTCGCTAAAATACGGGATCGGCGCGCTGAAAACGAAATTTTCTATGGTCCGGTCCAAAAGGCGGGCCGCGTCCTTGCGCAAGGGCTCGGTTTCCGGATCGACAAATTCATAGGTCGGGGCCGCCAGCGAGAAACTGTCGATGATTTTTGTGCCATCCGGAGCATAAAGCCGCAATCTCGCACCGAGATGATTGGAAAATCTGCGGATTAGCGACTTTTTATACTGCACGTCTCCGGCGGACAGGGCATCCGCCATGATCGTCAACTGCACCCTTGCCTGTGCCAGACGCTCTTCGGTCAGCCGGTCACGGTAATTGTTGAGATAGAACAGACCGCCGGCCAGCAACGCAATCGCCAGAACATTGACGACCAATATGCGGGTAGTGAGAGAGAGCCGGGCCGACCAGCGAAGTGACAGACCACTCTCCTCGTTCTGACCGTCCTTATTCGGTGTAGCGATATCCGGCTCCATATAGTGTGTCTATTGCGTCAAATTCGGGATCAACTTCGCGAAATTTTCGTCGCAATCGTTTGATATGGCTGTCGATTGTGCGGTCGTCGACATAGACGTCGTCCTGGTAGGCTGCATCCATCAGCTGGTTGCGACTTTTCACCACACCAGGGCGATGGGCCAGTGTCTCGAGAATCATGAATTCGGTAACCGTCAGGGTTACATTTTCATCCTTCCACCGGACCAGATGGCGTGCAGGATCCATTTCCAGATCGCCGCGGACCAGCGGCTCGGCAGATTCATCATCCTGGCCTTCGTCTACCGACTTAATGAATTCGGTGCGCCGCAATATCGAGCGGACACGGGCGATCAGCAAGCGCTGGGAGAAGGGCTTTTTGATATAATCATCCGCGCCCATCGCCAGACCCAGCGCCTCGTCCAGTTCTTCATCCTTCGAGGTCAGGAAGATAACCGGCACATTGGATTTTTCGCGCACTCTTCTGAGCAGTTCCAGCCCGTCCATCTTGGGCATCTTTATGTCGAATACCGCCAGATCCGGTGGATTTTCCAAGATGGCATAAAGCGCCGCTTCGCTGTCCGAATAGACGCGCGTGACAAAGCCTTCGGCCTGCAGGGCGATCGACACCGAAGTCAAAATATTGCGGTCATCGTCGACAAGAGCAATATTGGCTGCCATTTTTTACATTTCCTTTGCCGCTCACGCCGGATGTGACCTAGTTTATTGGATAATAGGTTACAAGAGAGCTTGTCGTCAGTGCCCTCTGCGAGGGAACCCGTGATCTGACCGGGCGGATATTTTATCCGGTCATAGGGAAGAAATTTGACCGACTCGACAGGGTCCAGTAAGCGCCATGTCAAATTCGCCGGATCGGCGCGATCTCAACCTGTTTAAAGCTTTAGGGGATTATCAGTGTCAAAAGTTTCGTCTGTGTCATTAAATGATCAAGGATTTGCCAATTCGGCGGAGCAGCACTGGAATCTCGGTGCTCCCGCCTTGGTTGAAGCAGCCGTTTCCCGGGGTGAAGGCCATCTGGCCAAAGATGGGCCTCTTGTCGTTGAGACCGGCAAGCACACCGGGCGTTCTGCCAATGACAAGTTCATCGTGCGTGATGGCGAAACCGAAGACAGCGTCTGGTGGGGCAAAACCAATGTTGCGATGACACCGGATCATTTTGCAGCGCTGAAGGCCGACTTTATTGCTGCTCTGTCCGACAAGGAAACGTTGTTCGTACAGGATCTGTTCGGCGGTTCGCAGCCGGAACACCGGGTCAATGTCCGGATCATCAATGAACTGGCCTGGCACAATCTTTTTATCCGCACGATGCTGGTCCGGCCCGATGCCGACGAACTTGCAGCGTTTGTTCCGGAATATACAATCATCGATCTGCCGAGCTTCAAGGCCGATCCGGCGCGGCATGGCACCCGCAGTGAAACCGTCATCGCGGTCAACCTGACCGAGAAGCTGATCCTGATCGGCGGCACCGCCTATGCGGGCGAAATGAAAAAATCCGTATTCGGCCTGCTCAACTACCTACTGCCGCTTGATTCGGTCATGCCGATGCATTGCTCTGCCAATATCGGTCCGGAAGGCGATACTGCCATTTTCTTCGGTCTGTCTGGAACCGGCAAGACGACGCTGTCGGCGGATGCCAGCCGCGTGTTGATCGGTGACGACGAGCATGGCTGGTCAGATACCGCCGTGTTCAATTTCGAAGGCGGCTGCTACGCCAAGATGATCCGGCTTTCCGAAGAAGCGGAACCGGAAATTTACGCGACCACGCGCCGGTTTGGAACCGTTCTGGAAAATGTCGTGATGGACCTGGAAACCAGGGAACTGGATCTGGACGACAATAGCAAGGCGGAAAATACCCGCGGCGCTTATCCGATCGAATTCATTCCGAACGCTTCGGAAGAAAATATGGGTCCGGTACCTAAGAATATCATCATGCTGACCGCTGATGCGTTTGGTGTATTGCCTCCGATCTCGCGGTTGACGTCAGAGCAGGCGATGTATCATTTCCTTTCCGGCTATACCGCGAAGGTCGCCGGCACTGAAATTGGCGTGACCGAACCGGAAGCGACTTTCTCGACCTGTTTCGGCGCACCGTTCATGCCCCGGCACCCGTCGGTTTACGGCAATTTGCTGAAAGAGCGGATTGCCAAGGGCGGTGTGCGCTGCTGGCTGGTCAATACGGGCTGGACCGGCGGCAAATATGGTGAGGGCAACCGGATGCCGATCAAGGCGACCCGGGCGCTACTCAATGCCGCGCTGGACGGTAGCCTGAACGACGGCGAATTCCGGATTGATGACAATTTCGGCTTTGAAGTACCGGTGTCGGTGCCGGGCGTGGACAGCGCGATTCTCAATCCCCGTTCGACCTGGTCGGATCCGAGCGCCTATGACGAAACCGCGCAAAAGCTGGTCAAACTGTTCATCAACAATTTCGAGCAATTTGCCGAACATGTCGACCAGAACGTCCGGGAAGCCGCACCAAACGCCGCTTAGCCTGCCTTATCTCTCTGCCGCGATGATTCCTGTTCATCGCGGCGGATGATGATGTCGATCTGTTCCGGATTATCGCCCGGCCTATAGAGCAGCGTCTCTCCCAGAATCAGGGATTCCGAACGGGATGGCTGGTCTATCCGGCCGTGTGCAGCGACATCGGCGATGATTTGCGCAATCCGTTCGCTGACGTCGGCACGGTCATAGTCCGACGGAAAAGTCAGGCGTATTTCCTGGCCGGTAAAATAGCTCAGTCCCTTCGTTGCGAACTGGCCGCTGCCGACTTCTGAAAAGGACGTGTGGAACAAGGACGGAAAGCGGTCTTCCGCCAGATAGGCGGCCACGGCACCGTCAAACCATGCGAAGCTCGCCAGTTTCCGGGATGGCGTCCATGCCGCGGCGGTGGCCTGCAGGCTTTCGCCAATCCATTTGCCCAGCAACAATAAACGGCGGTGAACCTCGGGCAAGTGTCTGGCGCTGGTCAAATTGTCTCCGGGGGCCACGGCGATCGCGGATTGCCCCGAAAGCGACGGGTTCCCGCCGAGCAGTTCTCGACTCTCAAAAGCCAATTTTTCGCGGGTTTCGTCCGCTGTCAGGCGCGTAAGCTGATGCGGCATGGCATCGACAATGACTTCCGCGATTTCCAGATTTTTGAACTTGGCGCGATTGACCGAGACTTTCTCTCTGGCCGCGTCACACCAGGGCAGTTGTACCAGATCAAAATCGTCCGCGATCGGAGCGATGATCAACAGAGGAGGTTGAGGATACACGAAGTTGAATCCGATGCCGCTTGGTCCTGTCTATATGTTCGTTTTATGTTCTATCAAAGCGGGATGATATTGGCAATCAACGGGGAACAGCGTGGCCGGAACGGGATAATTCTGCCGGTCGCGCTACGCAGCAATTCTCGCAATCGGCGAAACATTTGATTGTCAGTTTGCTGGTGCGACGATAACGGTGGCGGCATGACCAACCTGATCTTATCGGTGCTGATGCTGGCCGGAGCCGCGCTGCTGGCAGGCGGAATTTATGTATTGCGGAAAGGTATCAACCGAAAGCAGGGCTGGCTGATGCTGGTCGCCGCCGCCGTCATGTTCGCCAATGTCGCGATCTGGTCGATTCCCGTGCCCGAGAACAATCTGCCGGTTGCGTCGCAACCGGACGACTGAGCCTATTTGATCGGCGAATCCGGCGCCAGACGCATGTCGAGATAATTGTCGATCGACCCCATCAGCAGTTCCATCTCATTCTCATAGAAATGGTTGGCGCGGGGAATCTCGTCATGGTGGATGGTGATGTGTTTCTGGGTGCGAAGCTTGTCGACCAGCTTCTGGACTGCGCTGGGGGTTACGACCTCGTCATTGACGCCCTGGACGATGATGCCCGAGGACGGGCAGGGTGCCAGAAAGTTGAAGTCATACATGTTGGCCGGCGGCGAAACGGAGATGAATCCGCGAATTTCCGGACGGCGCATCAGCAGCTGCATGCCGATCCATGCACCAAAGCTGTAGCCCGCGATCCAGGTGGTCTGCGCTTCGGGATGGAAGCTCTGCACCCAGTCAAGCGCTGCCGCTGCGTCGGACAATTCGCCGATGCCGTTGTCGAACACGCCCTGTGAACGACCGACGCCGCGAAAATTGAACCGGAGGGTCGCGAAGCCGCGCTTCACAAATGTCTTGTAGATCGCCTGCGTGATCCGGTCATTCATCGTACCACCCGCTTGCGGGTGGGGATGCAGAACCATGGCGACCGGTGCGCGGTCACGGGGTCCAGGGCTGAAGCGACCTTCGAGGCGGCCTTCGGGTCCGGTAAAAATTACATCTGGCATGGATTTTCAATTCTTCGATCAAAATTATATTTTCCAGTGCGCGAGATTATAGAATAGCTTTTGCGCTGGATGCTGCGCCTATATAGGGAGAGTGACCAAATCCGCAACTCAATCCCGCAAGCCAGAGAGATTTTGCCGCTATTGTGACTGACACCAAACGCATCTATCTTGACTATGCTGCTACCGCACCGATGCTTGATGCTGCCAAAGAGGCCTGCGTGGAGGGGTTCGAACTGTGGGCAAACCCGTCTTCCCCGCATGGCGACGGGCGGGCAGCGCAGGCGATGCTGGAAAATGCGCGGCGGCGTTTCAAGCAGGCGCTGGGCTGGCAGGGCGATGTGATTTTTACCAGCGGGGCGAGCGAAGCGATCCAGATCGCGCTGACAAAGTCGAAACCCGCTATCCAGTTTGTCTCGCCCGTTGAGCATGACGTGGTGCCGAGATTTGCAAAAAATGCCCAGCCGATTCCGGTCGATGGAAACGGGATGGTTGTTCCGGCGAACCTGAATCACTTGCTGAAGGGTGTCGAGGGACCGGCGCTGGTTGCGATTCAGTCGGTGAATAATGAAACGGGCGTGATGCAGGATCTGGATACGCTGGCAAAAGTGGTTCGGGACCGGGGCAGCTATCTGCTCGCCGACTGTTCGCAATCCGTGGGCAAGCTGCCGCTGCCCGATGCAGACCTGATCGTCGTGGCCGGGCATAAATTTGGCGGGCCGCCCGGGGTCGGTGCACTGCTGGTCAAAGACCTCCGACTGCTTCAGGCCGATGGTGGCCAGGAGCAGGGCTATCGGTCCGGTACGCAGAACCTGCCTTATATCCTGGGCATGACAGCAGCGCTGGAAGCGCCAGCCAACTGGGCAGGCCGCGCGGCGGAACTGCGCCAGCATCTCGATGATGCGATCCGCAAGGAAGGCGGCGCAGTGATCGCAGACAAATCCCCGCGGATCGCCACAATCGCCAGCTATCATATGCCCGGTGTTGCCGCCAATACACAGCTGATCAAATTTGACATGGCCGGATTTGCGGTGTCCGCTGGCAGCGCCTGTTCCTCGGGCACGCTCAAGACCAGCCATGTGCTGGAAGCGATGGGCATCGACCCGCAGGTCGCGCGGGAAGTGATCCGGGTCAGCATCGGGCGCGACACCAGCCGGGCGCAGATCTATGCTTTCATTGACAAATGGAAGTCAATCTTTGCCGAAGCCCGACGGGTCTGAGGCGGGAAATATGACCCCCATCTATCTCGACAATCAGGCGACCACGCCGCTCGCACCGGAAGTGCTTGATGCGATGCTGCCCTGGCTGAAGGACAATTTCGGTAACCCGCACAGTCCGCACGTCCTGGGACGAAGGGCCGCCGCAGCCGTCGAAGTGGCGCGGGACCAGGTCGCTGCCCTGCTGCCGGACAACGGGCAGGTGATTTTCACCGGCAGCGCGACCGAAGCGATCAATCTGGCCATGGGAGCGGCCCGAAACCGGCAAGGGCGCGATCAGATTGCTGTTATCGACACGGAACATGCCGCTGTGCGCGACACGGCGCTCTGGTACGGGACGCAGGGGTTCGAAACCAGCTTGCTGCCGGTTGACCGGCAGGGGCTGGTCGTTCTGGAAGAATTGGAAGCATGTTTGGGAGAGAAAACCGCGCTGGTCGGGGCGATGCTGGTCAACAACGAAATCGGCACCATCCAGCCGGTCACGCGGATCGCGGAAATGGTACATCGGGCAGGGGCACTGCTTCTTTGTGATGCGGTGCAGGGCTTTGGCCGGCTCGATATCCCACAGCACGCGGACCTGATCGCATTGTCCGGGCACAAGATTTACGGGCCCAAGGGCATTGGTGCGCTGTGGGTGCGGGATGGAATTAGGCTGCCGCCGCTGATCCATGGCGGCGGACAGGAGCAGGGGATCCGGTCGGGGACGCTTTCGCCGGCGCTCTGCGTGGGACTGGGTACCGCAGCGAAAATATGCGCCGAGCGACGGGAGCAGGATATGGTGCATATCGCCGCCCTGGCTGACAAGGCGCGCGGCCTGTTCTGCGACTGGACCGTGAACGGTTCGCTTGACCAGCGCTATGCCGGCAATCTGAATATCCGTCGCGACGGGATCGATGTCGCCCGGTTGATGTCTGATACACGCGGTGTCGCCTTTTCCGCCGGATCGGCTTGTGCCAGCGGTTCGGGAAGGCCCAGCCATGTGCTGGCGGCGCTGGGGCTGGAGCCGGCGCAGATAAAATCTTCCATTCGTCTGGGATTCGGACGCTATAACAGCATTGAAGAAGTGGAGCGGGCAGGGCACCTGATCAACCAAGCAGCGGAGACACAGCTATCATGAAGAAGATAACGGTTCATTTTGTCAGTTCTGACGGCGAGAAAACCGTTTCCGTTGAAGCCTCGAAAGGTGACAATCTGCTGACCTTGGCGCAACTCCATGATCAGCCGCTCGAAGGTACCTGCGAGGGACAGATGGCCTGCTCTACCTGCCATGTGATTGTCGAAGCGGCGGATTTCGACAGATTGCCCGAGGCGACCGAAATGGAAGAAGATATGCTCGATCTGGCTGCCGGTGCGCGCAGGACCAGCCGTCTGGCCTGCCAGATCGAGTTGACAGCGGAACTGGACGGCCTGACCGTCCATATGCCGATCGAGAGCCACAATATGCAGAATCTTTAGCGGCTCCATAGGCCGCATCTAACGGCTTGCATTTTGGCCGGACTATCACCATATGCGCAGCGGGAGTCGGGTGGACGTAGTCATCGCCAACCCGGTCAGGTCCGGAAGGAAGCAGCCGCAACGATTTTTCTGCGGGTCGCCCGGCTCCTACTCACAGCAATTTTTGGACGTACGGGCCACTATTCGCTGATAAGGCTTCGACAAGATCGCATGTCTCGCCTAAACTGAAGCTTCATGTCCGATTCACACGATATATTTGCCGCTACCGGCGTCGATGCGCCGGAGCAGCCCGCACCCGGTGCAGCACAGCCCTATCGCGTGTTGGCGCGCAAATACCGGCCGTCGAAATTTTCCGAACTGATTGGCCAGGACGCGATGGTCCAGACGCTCGGCAACGCGATCAAGCGCGACCGGCTTGCCCATGCCTTTCTGATGACCGGGGTGCGCGGCGTCGGCAAAACGTCTACCGCCAGACTGATTGCCAAGGCGCTCAACTGTATTGGTGAAGACGGGCAGGGCGGTCCGACTATTGATCCCTGTGGCCAGTGCGAACCGTGCCGGAGCATCGCGACCGGCAGCTTTATCGACGTTATCGAGATGGATGCCGCCAGCCATACCGGCGTCGACGACGTCCGCGAGATTATCGAGGCAGTGCGCTACTCATCGGTCTCCGCGCGCTACAAGATCTACATTATCGACGAAGTGCACATGCTCTCGAAAAACGCCTTTAACGCGCTGTTGAAGACGCTCGAGGAACCGCCGCCGCACGTGAAATTCATCTTCGCGACCACGGAAGTGCACAAGGTGCCGATCACGGTACTATCGCGCTGCCAGCGGTTCGATCTGAAGCGGATCAGCGCGGAACAATTGTCTGCCCATTTCGGGATGATCGTCGGCAAGGAAGGTGTGACCGCAGAGCAGGAAGCGCTCGATCTGATCGCGCAGGCGGCGGAAGGCTCGGTCCGCGACGGTCTGTCGATCCTCGACCAGGCGATTGCCCATGCCGACATGGACGGCGATGGCGAAGTGAAGGCCGCGCAGATCAGGGACATGCTGGGCCTGTCCGATCGCGGCGCGGTCCGGCGGCTGTTCGCGAAGTTGCTTGAGGGCGATTCCGCGGCGCTGCTCGATGCGATTGCCGAACAATATAAGATCGGCGTCGAGCCCTTGTCGCTGATGAACGGGCTGCTGTCGCTTTCGCATCAGGTGACCCTGTTCAAGGTCGGCAGAGCCAGCGATCCGACCTTGTCGGATGAAGCCAGGCAGCAATTTTCCGATTGGTCCGAGCAGCTTTCCTATCCGGTATTGCACCGGCTGTGGCAGTTGCTGCTCAAGGGATATCAGGAGGTCCAGCAGGCCCATTTGCCGCGTGAAGCTTGCGAAATGGCGCTGCTGCGGGTGCTTTGTGCCACGGATATGCCCGACCCCGGGCAGCTGGCGAAAATGCTGGAAGAACGTGGGCCGGCGCCATCTCCGCCTTGCGAAAGGGAAAGCGCGGCGCCGCCACCAGTGGCCGAGCCCGTTGCACAAGCCGCTCCCGCGCCTGTCGCAGCCAGTCCGGCGCCATCGAGTGGCCTGCCGCAGCAATTTACCGATGCCGTAAAGGTCGTCGGACGGGTCTCCGCGGTGCTGGAAAGCATCATGATCGCCGACATGCGCCTGGTGTCCTTTGACCCGCCGCATATCCTGTTTCAGCCGGTGCGCCCGATTGCCGATATTGAAATCCGGAAAATAGCCGATGCGCTGAAGCAGGAAACCGGTCAGGAATGGACGATCTGCGAAGGGCAGGGCGAGGCCAGGCCAAGTCTGGTCGAGCAGGAACAGCAGGCCCGCGACGCGGAGCGCCAGGCCATATTGGACGCTCCGATGGTCAAAGCGGCCTTTGAAGCCTTTCCCGATGCCATATTGCTGGAGGATGATGATCCCCGGCCACAAGAATCAAGGAGCGCATAGCGATGAAATCGATGGAAGAAATGATGAAGGCGGCGCAGGAAGCCGCACAACAGGTCCAGACCCAGATGGAGGAAGCACAAAAAAAGCTCGACAGTCTGGAAGTGGAAGGACAGGCTGGTGGCGGGCTGGTCAAGGTCAAGGCAACCGCAAAAGGACGGGTTTTGGCGGTGACAATCGACGACAGCCTGATGAAGGCAGACGACAAGCAGATGTTGGAAGATCTGGTTGCAGCGGCATTCAATGACGCCCGCAATCGCGCCGATGCGGTGAGCAGCGAGGAAATGGGCAAGATGACCAGCGGTATGCAGTTACCCCCAGGTTTTAAACTGCCTTTTTAGGCCGTTCTGTGGATCGGACGCATAACGCTTGAAGTGTCTCGGGTAGCCACCATATAGTGTTTAGAAGCGCTGTTGCAGTGCAACATGTTGGAGTAAAAATGTCCGAGTTTGAAACCAGTTCCACCCCTGAAACCAAGTCGCTGCCGTTGCTGCCTTTGCGCGACATCGTGGTTTTCCCGAATATGATCGTGCCGCTGTTTGTCGGTCGCGACAAATCCGTGGTGGCGCTCGAAAAAGCGATGGATTCGGACAAGGAAATTTTTCTCGTCGCCCAGCTTGATCCGGCGGAAGACGATCCCGTTCGCGACCAGCTCTATGATCTGGGCGTGGTAGCAACCGTGTTGCAATTGCTGAAACTTCCCGACGGAACCGTCCGCGTTCTGGTCGAAGGCAAGCAGCGCGCCCGGCATCAGTCGCTCGAAGAGCGGTCAGATGGCTACGTGCTGGCGAATGTGGAGCTGCTCGAAGAGCAGGTAGCCGAGGGTGCCGAAACATCGGCCCTGATGCGCTCGGTGATCGAACAGTTCGAAAATTATTCCAAGCTCAACAAGAAAATGCCTGCGGAAACCGTGGTGCAGCTGGGCGAAATCGAGGATGCGGCCCGGCTCGCCGATGCCGTCTCGGCCAATATCAACGTCAAGGTCTCCGACAAGCAAAGTCTGCTGATGGAGAGTGACCCTGCCAAACGTCTCGAAATGGTCTTTGCCTTCATGGAAGGCGAACTCGGCGTTTTGCAGGTGGAGAAGAAAATCCGTGGCCGGGTCAAGCGCCAGATGGAGAAGACCCAGCGCGAATATTATCTCAACGAACAGATGAAGGCGATCCAGAAGGAACTGGGCGACGGCGAAGACGGCGAGGGCGACGAACTCGCGGAGTTGGGCAAGAAGATCAAGGAACTCAAGCTTTCCAAGGAAGCAAAAGCCAAGGCGACCGCCGAGCTGAAAAAGCTCAAGGGCATGCAGCCGATGTCGGCCGAAGCGACGGTGACGCGCAACTATCTCGATGTGCTGCTCGGATTGCCCTGGGGCAAGAAGTCGCGGCTCAAGAAGGATCTGAAACAGGCCGAAAAGGTGCTGGATGACGACCATTTCGCGCTGGAAAAGGTCAAGGAACGGATTCTCGAATATCTCGCGGTGCAGACCCGCACGAACAAGCTGAAGGGCCCGATCCTGTGCCTGGTCGGTCCTCCCGGCGTCGGCAAGACCTCGCTCGGCCGTTCGATCGCCCGGGCGACCGGACGCGAATTTGTTCGCCAGTCCCTCGGCGGCGTGCGCGACGAAGCGGAAATCCGCGGCCATCGCCGGACCTATATCGGATCACTGCCCGGCAAGATTGTCTCCAATCTGAAGAAAGCCGGCACCTCAAATCCTTTGTTCCTGCTCGATGAAATCGACAAGCTGGGACAGGATTTCCGCGGCGATCCGGCATCGGCTCTGCTCGAAGTGCTGGACCCGGAGCAGAATGACAAGTTCCAGGATCACTATCTGGAAATCGATATCGATCTGTCGGATGTCATGTTCGTAACCACCGCCAACTCGCTGAACCTGCCGCAGCCGTTGCTCGACCGGATGGAGATCATCCGTCTCGAAGGCTATACGGAGGACGAGAAGGTCGAAATCGCCAAGCGCCACCTGCTCGAAAAGCAGATCGAGGCGCATGGCCTGAAAGAGGGCGAGTTTGTGCTGCGCGAAGACGCGCTGCGCGACCTGATCCGCTATTATACCAGAGAAGCCGGTGTCCGGACGCTGGAACGGGAAATTGCCAAGCTGGCGCGCAAGGCTTTGCGGCGCATATTGGAAGGTGAATATAAGAGCGTGGAAATCACGCCCGACAATCTGGCAGAATATGCCGGTGTGCAGAAATTCCGCCACGGTGTCGGCGAAGAGGAAAACCAGGTTGGTGCCGTTACCGGTCTGGCCTGGACCGAAGTGGGCGGCGAGCTGCTGACCATCGAGTCGGTTACCGTCTCGGGCAAGGGCCAGATCAAGACGACCGGCAAGCTGGGCGACGTGATGAACGAATCGATCCAGACCGCGCTGTCCTTCGTAAAGGCGCGTGCGCCTTCCTATGGCATCAAGCCCAGTTTCTTCAGCCGCAAGGATATTCATATCCATCTGCCAGAGGGCGCAGTTCCCAAGGACGGACCGTCTGCCGGAGTCGGCATTGTTACCGCAATCGTTTCGACGCTGACCGGCATCCCGGTACGCCGTGATGTGGCGATGACCGGCGAAGTGACGCTGCGCGGCCGGATATTGCCGATTGGCGGCCTCAAGGAAAAGCTTCTGGCTGCGTTGCGCGGTGGCATCACCACGGTGTTGATCCCGGCAGACAATGAAAAGGATCTGGTGGAGATTCCGGAGAACATTACGTCGCAACTCAAGATCATTCCGATGAGCCATGTCGACGAAGTGCTGGCCGAAGCGCTGACCGAGAAAGTGGAACCGATCGAGTGGAGCGATGCCGACGAGCTTGCCAGTCACGCTACGGCCCCGGTCACCGACGAAGCGGGGTCCGTCGCGCGACATTGATTGCCCGTTGCCAGCGAGTCGCGATTCCGAAACGCGAGCGAAATGTGGCTGTAAAATAATAGAAACCGATGCGGCTCGCGGGCCGTTCGTCTCATTTCGTCTCATTTCGTCTCATTTGTCACAAAAAATGGGGGTCTGGCGCAGAAAACGGCGGTTTTCCTTTGACTCACCCGGATAATTTCGCATTACTGCCGCAAGACAAAGGCGCGATTCAAACGAATTGCCATCAGAGAAGGGGGGATACCCATAATGAATAAACAGGATCTTATCAGTAACGTTGCAGATCATAGCGGCCTCAGCAAAAGCGACGCGGGTAAAGCGGTCGACGCCGTATTTGATTCCATCACCAGTGCATTGTCCGGCGGCGGCGAAGTTCGTCTCGTTGGCTTCGGTACATTCTCGACTTCAAAGCGCAAAGCATCTACCGGTCGCAACCCGCGCACCGGCGAACCGATGCAGATTCCAGCATCGACTCAAGCAAAATTCAAAGCCGGCAAAGGCTTGAAAGACGCCGTCAACTAAACACCAAACCGGGGAGCAGAGTTTCGCTCCCCATTTTTATTTCGCGCTTTGCTCTGGAAATATAAGGCGGGACCTCAAAAAGAGGCCCGCCTTTTTCTATGGGCGATCCGCTGGGCCCGATCTTGAAATTCCGCTTTTCGACCTTAGGTTAAAGCCTTCCGAGGCAGAAAATATACAGAGGTTTCATGGCAGGCGGCTGGGCACGCGACGGTGCGGTGCAGGATCAGATTGACGATACGATCGCCGACGCGGTGAAACGCGCGCGGGCCGATATGCCGACGGGTGAAGCGGCGAAATATTGCGTCGAGTGCGGAGACGAAATACCCGAAGCGCGTCGCCGCGCCTTGCCCGGCACCCGAACCTGCGTTGCCTGCCAGTCGTCGAGGGATGCGGCCCGGACAAGGGCCGGTATCAACCGGCGCGGTAGCAAGGACAGCCAGTTGCGCTGAACGATAGCCTGCCGCTCTATTTTTTCTGAATATTAGCAACCGGATACTCCGGCGCCGCTTTGTACCAATCACTGTGGCGCTCCGATACAATCATAAGTGCCAACCAATTGGTCCCCAAGGGGAAGGTCGCCCCGGAAATCGCCCAAGTCGGCTCAGATCTTAGATCCAACGCCGTTCAGAGCCGGTCCATAATTTATTTTCAGTCTCTATTGCTAATGCAAATGATTATCAATAGAAGCTAGGGCCTACAGGAGGTCCTATGATTCTTACACGCAATATTTCGCTATTAATGCTCCTCGGTGCAGCATCCCCTCTCGCCGCCCAAGATCTTGCTGAGGTCGATCGCGAGGACGATATTATTGTTATTGGCCGGGCGGAGCGGCTGTACAGGGTCGAGGAGACAAGTTCGGGGAAGTTGCCGACCGATCCGCTCGCATCAAGCCAGTCCATCACTGTCATTACCGATGACCTGATCCGTGATCAGGGGGCACGTGACGCACAGGATCTATACCGCAATATCTCGGGTGTCAGCGTTTTCAGCTATGCGGGTGTCACGGCGCGGGGTTTCCGGCAGGAAGAAAATTTCTTCGATGGACTGCGCGGCGACCCCTATTCCGGCTTTTCAGTCCCCCAGACGTTCAACATTGAACGGCTGGAATTTCTGAAAGGGCCGGCCGGGATGCTTTATGGCCAGTCAGCCCCAGGCGGGCTGTTTAACTATATTTCAAAAAAGCCGTCTTTCGATCCTGCGATAGAGGCGCGTGCAATTGTCGGAACGCGCGACCGGTTCGGGGGTTCGGCCGAAGCGACGGGGCCGCTTTCCGGCAAGATCGCCGGGCGCGTGGCCGTCTTCTACGAAAACAGCGACAATTTTCGCTGGAATGCCGACAATGAAACGTTGATCCTGGATGCCGGACTGAGAACCGATTTTGATTTCGGGACGCTGACGCTGCAGGCGACGCGCTATGATATCGATCTGGGTGGCAATCGCTTGCGCGGTGTGCCGACTGATGATGATGGCAATTTTTTGGCTGATCGCCGCTGGAACCATAACGAAGCGACTGACTTTCTCAGGCTGCAATCCAATGTTGCCCAGGCGTTGCTCGCGGTCGAGCCGACCGATCAGCTGAAGCTTGATTTTGGTCTGCGCTACATTGATGCCAACGAAAGTCAGGAATATCATGAACCCCGTGGCCTTTTCGACTCCGATGGCGACGGCGAGGTCGATTCCAGCATCCGAGAATTCCGCGATCAGTTTCGCACCTATGAAAGCTGGTCCTTCGGAGCCAACGCCATCTGGTCGGCGGACGTTGGCGATATCGGCAACCGGATACTGGCAGGCATGGATTATTATCAGGAAGACGGCTCGCTCAACTATTATCGGGCGCGCGGCACCAATAGCGCGGTGGCGGGCCTTCCGACGCCGCTCAGCCTCACCAATCCGCAATATGGCGTGACCGATCCATCCACCTATGATCTGACGCTCATCTATCCCGATGACCGTCCGGCCAGCGCTCGCCGCGCCGGGTTGTACATACTTGAAGAGGCGACAATCGGACCGGTTATTGCCGTGGTCGGTGCACGATATGATGATTTCCGGGACGAATTGCAGGGGCAATCCTATGGCGACAATGCCTGGACCTGGCGCGCTGGACTCACCTGGCGGGTACGAGAGGATGTGTCGCTGTTCGGCCAATATGCAACCAGCTTTGAACCGCAGGGCATTGCACAACAGGATGTGCTTGCTGGCGGTCCGTTTTCGCCCCTGAAAGGCGACATGCTGGAGGCAGGTATGAAGACGGCCTTGTTGGGAGGACGGGTTCAGTCCAGCCTGTCGGTCTATCAGATAAGGCGTACGAATGTTCTTCAGGCCGACCCGGCGGGCGATCCGGGGGGAGACGGGGTCGATGATTTTGTTTCGTTCGGCGAAGTCACCAGCAAGGGCTTCGACCTCGACCTTGCTGCCGACATCACGCCGGATTGGGTGTTGACCGTCAATTACGGCTATAATGATACCAAAATCACCAAGGACAACGGAGGCAGCGGTTTCAGCCTGAATATCGGCGATCGCTTTCCCAATGCGCCGAAGCACCAACTGGGTTTCTGGACCCGATACCAGATCAGGCCGGTTGGCCTGGCCTTTGCACTGGGCGGTGACTATGTCTCGGCGCGGCGGTCGATCAGCGATCAGCGGGTAAAGCCCTATTTGGTCTTCGACGGATCGATCATCTATGAGGCCGGTCCCTGGACGGCGATGGTCCGCATCGACAATATTTTGGACAAGACCTATGCGTCGTCCGGTTTCATCGACCGGACCGGGCACTTCCCGGGCGAACCAAGGTCCGCCTTTATCGAGGTCACTCGAAAATTCTGATGGAAAGGGCGCCCCGGTCGGACGTTTCCGGAAAAGCGCGGGTCAAGCCTGCCCGTTTGTGGTGGCTGATCCATCAATGGGCAGGCTTGAAACTTGCCATTTTGCTGACCTTCGTCTTTGCAACCGGGACGCTGGCAGTGCTGTCACACGAGATCGACTGGCTGCTTCATCCCGGCCTGCGGGTATCACCGTCTTCCGTCAACGGTGAACCGCAGTGGGACCGGATCGCCACGGCGGCAGCCGCGCACCCGGCGACAGCCCGCATCCGGTCGATTGATGCCCCGGTCGCCAGCGCCTTTGCCGCTCAGGTTCAGATCACACGCGGCGATGGCGGGCTGGCCTTTCTCTACGCCCATCCGGAAACCGGGGCGATCCAGGGTGTCGGGCCCTGGGTCGGGGCACAGCGCATCTTGCGCAACATGCACCGTCATCTCAATCTTCCGCTGAATATCGGCGTGCCGCTGGTCTCGGTTCTTGCCGTCCTGATGCTTGCCAGCCTGATATCCAGTCTGGTGGTCTATAAACGATGGTGGCGCGGTTTTTTCAAGCCGATCCGCTGGCGCGACGCTCGTACCGCTTGGGGAGATATTCATCGCCTTGCCGGTCTGTGGTCGCTGTGGTTCGTGGCGCTTATCTCGCTGACCGGCTTGTGGTATCTGGCCGAAAGCCTCGGTCTTGATGCACCACCGGCAATTGCCGCGCAGGCCGAAAATACGGTTACGGACAGGCAGGTCGTCTCGCGCTTTTTCGCCAGCCTGGCTGCCGCGCGAACAGCGGCCCCGGATGTGGCGATTCGACGAGTCGTCTTTCCGGGCAAGCCGGGGCAGGCGTTCCGCTTTGAAGGTGATGCCACAGCGATTCTGGTGCGGCCCCGCGCCAATGCGGTCTGGACCGATCCGGCGACCGGCACGGTCATTGCCACAAGCCGCGGCGAGGACCTGTCGTTGCACCAGCGTATTTCGGAAGCGGCGGACCCGCTGCACTTCGGCACCTTTGCAGGTTATTGGAGCAAACTGCCATGGTTCCTGTTCGGGTGCCTGCTGACCATGCTTTGCGTCTCGGGCGTGACCATTTTTGCGCTGCGGCTGGCGCGTCGACCGCCGAGCGGGGGCGATCAGGCACCACCGCTGCGGATAGCCTGGATCGGCATGGGGCGATGGAAATGGCTGGCGATCGCGCTAGTGGGGCTCGGTCTCCTGCTCATATATCCGCTGGCGACCGGCTGACCGGCGATCTTTCCGGGTTATGATGGATCGGCCGGCGCCAGATCCTTTCCGCCTATTTCGGAACCGAAGGCGCACTAGGGTGTTATCCAGACATCCCCCACGGCTTTTTACAGGAGCGCCGCGATCGAACATCTGGCTGACAATTTCTGGAGCATACGCGGCGATTTCAAAATCTCGCACGTCATCAATATCGGCACGCAGATGTCACTGGTCCGAAAGCCGGACGGGAGCTTCGTCCTCCTTGATTCCTACGAATTGGACGAGGCCGACCGCGAAGAGCTTATGGCGCTGACCTATGGTAGTTCCCTGATCAAGGCGATTTTGAACGTCCATCCGTTCCACACCATCCACTGCAAATTCATGCAGGAGCTGCTGCCCCACGCACGGTTGATCGGCACGCGGCGCCATCACAGCGAAATTCCGGGTCTGTCATGGGACGCCGCGCCTATCGAGGATGAGGCAACCCAGCAGGAATTTTCCGATATCTTCGACTTTTCGGTCCCTGCAGGCGTCGAATTCGTTCCCGACGATGACAGCGTTCACGTCAGTTCGGTTCTCGTCCGGCATCGCGAAAGCCGAATTGTGCATGTCGACGATACGCTCATGTTCCTCAACCTGCCTTCGCTGGTACAGAAACTGGTTCCGGGTCCGCGATTGCGTTTTCATCCGAAGCTTGCTGACGCGCTGGAGAAGCGGCCCGGTGCGGCCGACGACTATATTGCCTGGGCTAGAAGTCTTGCCCGCGACTGGGCCGATACCAGAATCGCCTGCGTCGCACACAACGGCAATTTCCGTCTGACCGGTGAGACTTTTGCAGAGGCCATCGAGGACGCCCTCGAACAGGCCGCCGACACGTTGGACGATCACCGCAAGACCTGCGGCTGAATATATGCCCTCAATTCCCCCAACGCCAAAAAACAAGGATCCTCGATGACCGACAAGACCATCCAGACAGTGAACCCGCTGACCGAACAGGTTCTGGCCACCTATCCCCTGATGTCCGACAGCGAGGCGATGGATGTCGTACAGAAGAGCCACGACGCCTATCTCGACTGGCGGCTGAAAAGCCTGATCGAGCGCGCGGCCGTGATCGCCGACATCGCTGCCGAACTGCGCAGGTCGAAAGATGAGTTTGCCCAGCTGATGACCGACGAAATGGGCAAGCTGCTCAGCGATGGCCGTGACGAGATCGAGCTGTGCGCGAGTATTTGCGACTATACCGCGAAACACGGTCCGGAAATGCTGGCAGACGAGGAGCGTGAGGTGCCAGAGGGCCGCGGGCTCGTGACCTATGCGCCGATCGGTGTTGTCTATGGCATCCAGCCGTGGAATTTTCCCTGCTACCAGGCGATCCGCTATTCGATATCGAGCCTGATGGTCGGCAACGGCGTGCTGCTGAAACATTCCGCCAATTGCACCGGCAGCGGTCTGTTGCTGCGCGATATCTACGAACGGGCCGGTCTTCCCAAGGGGCTATTTGGCGTGTTGCTGATTTCCCATGACCAGTCCGATGCCATTATCGGGCACAAGCTGGTGCGCGGTGTGACCCTGACCGGCAGCGACCAGGCCGGGCGCACGGTTGCCCAGAAGGCGGCTGAAGTGTCAAAAAAGACAGTTCTCGAACTGGGGTCTAACGATGCCTATATGGTGTTCGACGACGCAGATCTCGATCTCGCGATCAAGACCTGCGTGCAGGGAAGACTGTTCAACAACGGCCAGACTTGCGTCAATGCCAAACGCTTCATTGTTACCGAGAAAAATTACGATGCCTTCGTCGCGGGCTATGCTGCGGCCTTCAAGGACGTGGTCATGGGTGATCCGAACCATGATGACACCCAGCTCGGCCCGCTTGTGTCCTGCGGCCAGCGCGACCAGATCCACGCACAGGTAGAGGAAAGCGTGGCCAGGGGGGCGAAGATCGTTGCCGGCGGCGCATTGCCGGACCGGACCGGCTGGTTCTACCCGGCGACCGCGCTGGTCGACGTGGCACCCGGACAACCCGCCTATGACGACGAGATTTTTGGACCGGTTGCCTCGATCATCAAGGCCAGGGACGACGAGGACGCCATGCGCATTGCCAACGACAGCCGCTATGGCCTGGGCGGCGGCATCTTCAGCAAGAACGTCGATCGCGCGGTCAGGATGGCATCGACCTGTTTCGACACGGGCATGGTCAACATCAACTGCTATTCGATCGCTTCGCCAGACATGCCGTTCGGCGGGGTCAAGGATTCCGGATATGGCCGGGAACATGGCGAGGTCGGGATGAAAGAATTTGCCAATGTGAAGGCGATTACGATTGCGGCCTGACATAAAGGAAACGTTGCGCTGCGACGTCGCCATTGTCGGCGCCGGCACCGCAGGGCTCGCCGCGGAACGGGCTGCGCGTTCCAACGGCGCCAGCACATTGTTGATCGATCCCGAGTATAGGGGGACCACCTGCGCGACGGTGGGCTGCATGCCTTCCAAATTGCTGATCGCGGCTTCGCATGCTGCCCATGCTGCACGGTCGACGGACATGTTCGGAATCTCCGTTGCGGAGGTTTCGATTGACGGCAAAGCGGTGATGCAGCGGGTCCGAGACGAGCGCGACCGCTTCGCCCGGCTGACCCGCGACAATATCGCGGATATCCCCGAGGGCGTCCGGTTGACGGGCAGGGCGAAATTCCTTGCACCAGATTGTCTGGGGCTGGACGATGGCCGCCGGATCGAGGCCGACAGTATCGTTATCGCGACCGGCTCGGCGCCGTTCGTACCGGGTGAATTCTCAGGCCTCGGCAACCGGTTGCTCACCAACGAGAATGTGTTTGATCTGGAAGATTTGCCCGACCGGTTGGCGGTCATTGGTGCCGGCCCGATCGGACTGGAACTGGCGCAGGCGATGGCTCGTCTGGGCGTCGAAGTCAGCCTGTTCGATCGTGGCGACCGGCTCGGTGGCGTTCGCTGTGACCGGGTACATGGGGCGCTCAAGGCGATCATCGAAGAGGATATGGCCCTGCGCCTAGCCGTGGAGCTGAAGGTTGAACGGAAGGATGGCGGTGTCAGCCTTGCCTGGAACGGGATATCATCGGGTCAGGCCGAATTTGACTATCTTCTCGTCGCCACCGGACGCCCGCCCAATCTGGACAGCCTGAATCTATCCGCCGCCGGTCTTGTGCTTGATGACGACGGGGTGCCAGAGCATGACCGAGAAACCATGCAGTGCGGGGACAGCTCGATCTTCCTCGCCGGTGATATCGCGAACGACCGGCCCGTGTTGCACGAAGCCTCGCAAGATGGTGCCATCGCCGGGCGCAACGCCGTGGCTTTTCCCGCATTGAGTCCCGCCGACCGTTTCACCCCGTTCAGCATCACTTTTACCAGCCCGCCGGTGGCCCAGATCGGCAAGTCGGAGGAGCAGGGGGTTGTCACCGGCACTGCGGATTTCAGCGATCAGGGACGTGCCCGGGTAGAAGGAATAAACCAGGGTGTGCTCACCCTCTATGCCGCCGCGCCCGATGGCCGGCTGATCGGTGCCGACCTGTGCACACCGGCCAGCGAGCATCTCGCCCACATGCTCGCATGGGCGGTCCAGCAGCGCCAGACGGCGACGCAGCTGCTGGAAATGCCCTTCTATCATCCGACGATCGAGGAAGGGTTGAAGCAGGCGCTACGCACGATTTGCGCGGCAACGCCGCTCGACCTGCCCGAAAACCAGGATCGTGGTGTTCCGTCCGGTGCATAGACCGGACCCTGAATGTGAAAACAGGAAACCATCCGCCGAATGGTTTCCTGTTGAAAAAATGGTAGACGCTGAGGGGTTCGAACCCACGACCCGCTGATTAAGAGTCAAAGTATGGTCTCAGTCATGAGATTTCATGAGGTTTCAATTCATCTTAGTATAATGCATAATACCGCTAAAAACCTTGCATTATTGTCACCTAACCATATCATTACGTTTCACGGGGTAACAACGAAGCTTATTCAATGTGTTGCCCTTATGTTGCCCCAGAGTGAGATCGCGATGTCGACACCAAAGGAAGAATTAACTGCGAAACGGCTTGAGAAGCTCATGCCTGCCGATCCTGGCAAGCGCTATGAGATCGCCGATACGCATGTGAAAGGTTTTCGTGTGCGAGTAGGAGACGCCGCTGTTGAGAGTGACGCCCGTGGCAGGAAAGGCAAAGCCGCTCAGGTCAGCTATGTCTTGCTTGGGCGTTTCAAGCCAAGCGCAAATCCTACGCGCAGAACTCTCGGCACCTTCCCAGAGATGGGGTTAGCTGATGCTCGCAGGAAAGCCATCGACTGGAAAGCCCTAATTAGGGCTGGAATCGATCCGGCCGAGGAGGCGAATCGGATTCGGATAGAAGCCGAGATTGTGAGGCAAAATCGGCGTTCATTATTAGAGGTGCTGGATCAATACGAACGGGAGAAGCTTGACGGTCTTCGAAGGGGGAAGGCAACGCGCCGAGCACTGGATGGCGAATGTGGGCTGCTTACGGATTTCCTGAATCGCGAACCCTCATCAATTACGCGGTCAGAAATACGAACTGTTTTAAGACGGCGCGCGGGACTTTCACCGATTTCCGCGAACCGTCAGTTAGCCTATGCTAACGCGTTTTTTAACTGGTGCGTCGTAGAAGAAATTATCGCGGAAAATCCTGCTCGCCTAATACCTAGACCTGCGCAGGAAGTTCCCCGCGACAGACACCATTCCCTTTCAGAGCTGGCAGAGATTTGGACCGCAGCGGAGGATCTCGGTTATCCTTTTGGCCCGCTAATCCTACTTCTCATTGTCCTGCCGATGCGGCGCGAGGAATTGGCGGCGTTGGCCATAATGGAATTGGACCTCGGTGACGATGATGCCATCGAAGGAGTTTGGATCTTACCTTCTGATAGAACTAAACGAGCCAATGCGCTGAGGGTGCCGCTTTCACCGTTGGCGCGGCTAATTATCAAGGGAGCGATTGCCGACGAGGGACGGCCAAAGAAGAGTCAGTTCGTCTTCACCACCACGGGAAAGACGTCCGTTTCAGGTTTTGGAAAAGCCAAGCGGAGGCTGGACAGAATAATTCAACAGAACCGCGCGAAGATAACTTTCGATTCCGGTGAAGAACCTGAGCCGATGGCTCATTGGACTTTTCATGACTTAAGAACGACGTTTACCACCCTTGCGTGTGAGGAGTTGAATGTGGATGCGGCTGTAGCGGACCGCATTCTGAATCACGTGGCCACCGCGACCACATCTAAGATCATGCGCACCTACAACAAATCCGAGCTATTTGGCCCCCGGAGACAGGCTCTGAATGCGTGGGACTGCCTTATCCAAGAACATGTTATTGGTCAGATGACTGACAAAATTGTGCCCATTAGGGCTGTCGGGACGTGAGTGTGGATGCCGTCGCGCGATTGGCCGCTATACATACCGACGACGTTGAGGAAGCCATCGCCATGCGCCTTCCTCGAGAAGAAATTGGCGCTGATGGCGATGCCTTCAAACTCATCGAAGATGCAATATTGGGGCTAATTGAGCAGATAGAAGAAGCGATCTATTTTGATCTAAAAGAAGTGACATTCAGCGTCGAAACGGCTGAGATGATTGCGATCGCACTAAAGACACGTAAGAGGCAGAGAGGCAAACCTCGCGAAACCAAAGATGAGTGGGCTCGTCGCACTGCAATTATCGGATTTGCACGACGTCGTAAGCTAATGTTGAAAGAGGCAGGGATGCCAGCCCGGCAAGCTGCCGAAAAAGCAGCTCTCGAAGCCGAAGAGTTAGCTATTTCTCTTGGCTATAAACTCAGTTCTGAAACCATTTTGGACCGGATGAAACGGCGTGATAAAAAATACCGGGTTTAAAATCGGTGATATCTCAATGAGGATCGTTCATTGAATGGCGATCAACTTCATGAGGCATCAAATGAACAATGAAATCGATCCTTTTCTCGGCCGCTCGACAATTCGTGAAATCACGACCTTATCTTTTCCTACTATCAACCGGATGCAAAGGGCGGGGCGCTTTCCGAAATTTGAGCAGATCAGTTCCGGACGAGTTGGTCTTCGTAAATCAATCCTCGCCGAGTTTCTGGAAGGCAGGCGCGATTGGAGCGCCGCAACCAAAGCATAGTTGTCGAATTCAATGTCTAAGCAACGGCCATGGTATAAACGCAGCGGTTTGGATTTCGTTATGTCGACGATGGATTTCCCGTCAAGCGACCACAAATGGGTCTTCTCAGTAATCATTGATATGCTGAACGATCAGGATCGGCCGCTACGTGACTGTCCCAAATTTATCCGTGGAATTACTGGCGTGTCAATTCAGAAGTGGACCGCCGTTCGTCGATATCTGATCGATCACGGTCATTTGATCGAGTTAGATGGTGGGTATATTTCAAACCGGCGTTTTGAACGCGAGCGGACCGAGCGAGAAAATTCGCACAAGGCATCAGTTGAACATGGTAAAGTGGGTGGACTAAAATCGGCTGCTTCGAACCAGAAACCGCCTTGTCCGAATGTCGAAGGCCAAGAAAAAGTTGGAGATAATCCCGAATTAATCAGCAAGTTTTCAAAGAAAAAAAATAGACCTACGGCGACAAAATGGCAGAAATTAGGGGATTGCGATCGACCCCCCCCTCAAGCCCCGGGCGCACGTCAAGAGGCTAGAATAGAATCTAACTTAACCCAACCCAATGAATCTATCGGGAATTGGCTAGACCGTGAAACTGAAGGTCGGGCGGGGCGAGATGATGATTGTAGCAAGTTGGAAGAGGCTGACTTGCGAGTCCTCTACGAATCCGTAGCAGCAGCATCTGGCCATAATCCCGTTGCACCTGATCAGATCCAGCGTGCCACTCGCTTTGTTCGGAAGTGGCGTGATGCTGGAATGGACTTCGACAAGGTCGTCTTCCCCACCATCCGAGCCATGATCAGCGAGAGTTCCGAACCCACCCGAACCCTTGGCCGCTTTGATGCCCGAATTTTCCACGAGCACGCCCGTATGGCCGCAACGCCGAAGGACCGGGCCTACCAGCCCCCGGCTGAACCTCTCCTCGCGCCTGAGGGGGAAGCAGAAATCTTCCGGCCGATGCGCGACGCGCTCCTGAAAAAAATGGGCCCAGCGGCATACTCGACATTCCTGAACCACGTCAGGTTTGAGGAGGTCCACGATGTGCCGGGAGAAGGGAGGCGCGTCATGGGGGTGACCTATGTCCGGAAGGGCTCAATCATCTTGATGGACGGAAACAGGGTGGGTCTTGTAACCCGTGCAGCGAAGGCCATCGGCTTTACGGAGGTGTGGTGAGATGCGAGCCTGTGCGTCTTTAAGCCTGAACGAGAGCCCTCCAAGCTCCGTCCCCTCGTTTCCGCCGATGGTTCAATTCAAAAAATTGCCCAATGATTTAGCAAAATCTTGGCGATAACTAGCCAGCGGTCGAGGCATAAGATTATATTTTCTTCACTTAGGGTAACCGAATGACCAGTGCGCTTCGCAAGTTGCTTGCCCAATATCGTGATGTTGCAAAAAACCCGCGTGCACAGGGAACCTATTTTGAACGGCTCGCGATAGTTTTTATCCAACGTGATCCTGGAATGTCGCAGGAATATGAGGATGCATGGGACTACGCCATCGAAACAGTCGATGATCCGGCCTATCCGCTCAAACTGTTCCAGCGTGTTATCACCGTCAGTCTGGAAACGATGAAAATCGTGCGCAGCCTACCGACCAGAAGGATCGCGCGCAGCGCTGATGGAGGATGCGATTTTCAAGGACGAGTTCGATCGACAACGAGAGCAGATCGCGCAGATGAAGCTTCGCTATGTCCAGATCGAATGCCCGATCGAGCAGCACCTGTTCGAGCTTTACGCAGCCCTCAGGTTAGGCACGTCTATCTCCGAATTTACGACAAGCTGAGATGGAACCTAAGGCCAGTGACTATGGCTCGGTTCAAGCCCCTATAGTGAGGAGCCTGATTGAACAATCCTGACCTCTTGCAAATTACCGTAGGATGCAATTCCGGCTTTGCATAAGGCGCTAAATGCCACATGAAAGACAATCACGCGCGCGCGCGCGAGGGAAATCTGTCCGTAAACTCACAGGATCCAAGAGATTCTTACCCGGTTAACCACCCAATTCCAGACATGCACATCTGCCCGATTTTGTGTCCGCTCCGCGCCCAATGTCAGTCTTTGGAGCTCGCTTGCCGATCGCCTGAAAGCGGACAAGGTTTCCAATCGCCCTAGAGGTCAGAGTCTCGGACTTTCCTGCTGTTCCCACCCGACATGTTGAATGGCAGGTCCTGTCAGTAGCTGCCCTGCCTGGCGCCTCGGTAAACAGCCGTGGGATGTCGAAGTGGGAATTCTTTTGCCGTCTAGCATGCTGCGCGCCGATCAGCGTCCGTCGTCCGGCGGTAGCTCCTCGCGATACGGCGACATGGACCGCATCGTCATTACCGAGATAGTGTCCGGCAGGTCGAACGCGCGAACGTCGACGACGCCGCCGGCGAGAGGGAGGTCGAGGGCCTTGTTCGCGATCCACGCCGCATAGGGCTCGAAGCCGCCATCGAGATCGAGCCCCTTGCTCCAGTCTTCGAGCAGCGAACGCTCATCGTCGGACAGCCCGGGACCGTCCCCGGCCAGGCGGGACAGCAGCCGTTCGCGCTCGTCCAGGTCGAGGCCGTCGGCCCGCCCGGATGCGATGGCGATTAGCCTCACCAGGACCGCGCGATCTTGGTGGCCGTTGCGCTCCAGCTGGGCGAGCAGGGCGTTCCGCCCGGGACCGGTCAGCATGCCCGCCGCCATCAGGAGGGGGCCGGCGACGGTCGGGCCGTCGCTCGCCGCGAACGCCATGGCGGATCCGAGGTCCTCGATCTTGCCGTCGTAGGCCCTGTCGAACAAGGCCCACGCACCGCCCTGCGCCGCCGGGCGATGCGCTGGCGAGCTCCGGAGGCCCGGAGCTTCGAGCGAGGACAGCAGTGCCAGCGCGATCCGTGCGTCGTCCTTTTTCGCCAACGCCAGCAGCGCCGCCGGCGCCACGAAGGGATCGACCGAGCGGCCGGCGGCGAACGCGAGCAGTTCGTCGATCGCGGCCGTCGGCAGGGCTTCGAACTTACCAAGTGCCGCCGCCGCGGCTCGCGCCACTGCGAACCGAGGCCACGAGTTCCCCATCCCCATGCTGGTCGCGAAGTTGCGGTCGTCGGCGACGAGGGTCACCAAGGCGGCTATGGATTCGGGCCAGCGATGGTCCGCCATCATTTCGGCGAACGCGAGCCGCACGTCGGCGCTGGCGTCGCCCGACGCCTTGGTCACGAGCCGCTCCCGCTCCTCAGGATCTGCAGCGTCTGGGACGAGGCTCTGGAGCGCCTCGCGTCGGACCTTGTAGCGCTTGTGCCCCAGCGCGTCGGTCATGCGCTCGCGCAGGTCGGCCGGGTCCGCGATCCGCAACGCCCGCAGGGCCAATTGGCCATTCTTGGTGTCCCCGGTCGCCAGCAGGGTGGCGACCGCGTCGCCCACCTCCACGCCCGCGAACGCGGCCAACAAAACGAGCGGCTGCGCCACGTCGGTGGATGCGTGCGCGAGCCGTTCCGCGAGCCGGCCGCGCGTCGTGTCGTCAAGGGCGTCCGCGACTTCGTCAATCCGCTTCCCGGACATGACGTCCGCGAGCGCCCGGGCGAGCGCCTGCTCCTCCGATGGATAGCTGTCGGCCAAGGCGTGGACGCGCTCGAGCCGCGTCTCGGCGCCAGCCGCGCCGCGCGAACCGTCGCCCCAGCTTGTCGTCATCACGTCCCGCACCAGCTCCAGACGGCGGTCGACCGTCGCGGCCGATGCAGCGGCCTCAAGGACCGGGACGGGGTCGACCGGCCGGTGCCGCGTGGCGATCTCGACCAGCCGCTCCCGAAGACTAGACCCCTCGATGTCGGGGCGAGCGAGCTCCGCGATCAGATCCGGCTCGAGCTCCGCGTCCCAATGCTCCCGCACGGCAGCCCATGCGTAGTCGCGGACCCAGCCCTCCGCCAATCCGAGCAATTGCCTCAGGTCGTCGACGTCGACGTCGGGTGAGTTCTTGAGCACCTCGGCCAGCGCGCGTGTCAGCAGCTCCGCCCTCGGATGCCCGTGGATGAAGTCCACACCGTCCCGGCCCTTCCGGAGCGCGACGATCTTTTCCAAGCCGCTACGCGCGTTGTGGTAGGTATCGCCCGGCTCCTCGAGCTCGTGATCCGCGGCGTCCGCGTCCATCGCGTGCTCCTCGGCGGCCAGCTGACCCTCCGCGGACTTCTCCATCCAGGCATCGGCACTTTCCTCGGACTTCGCGAACGCCTCGATCGCACGGTCGTAGTCGGGCGCTTCCTCGCGCAGCGCGCCCCGGAGGATCGGCTCCATGTTGGAACTGGGACCGCCGGGACCCTCGACGCTGCTCAGCGCGCCCCAGAATTCGTCGCTGATGCCCGGCACGAGCGTGTCGATAATATCGACGATGTCCGTGGAGTAGTCGGTCGGGGTGAAGGGGAGTATCTCGCCGATGAAGCGCTTGATGAGCGGCGCGGTGGCCGGGTCGGCACGCAGGCTGGCCACGTCTTCCTCGGTGATCTCAGGCGCGGTCCAACCCGGACCGAAGGAGGGACGCTTCGTGTTTTCCGCACCCTCGAGCAGAATGCGGGCGAGCTTGGTTGGCAGGTGCGTCGGCGAGCCGAAGCGTATCAGGTCCCGCAGCGCTCTCTCGAAGTCAAGGCGCCCGCCGTCCCCTAGCGCGGCCGAGACCAGGAATTCCTGTAACCGGTCGCGGGTGGCGTCCGGGATCTCCGGATCGATTTCCTCGACGGCCGACGCGCGCCGCAGCATGGCGAGGGCCGTCTCGCGTCCCCAGTCCTGACCTGCGGCGTCCCATGCGACGAGCGCCTGGACGACCAAGCCGAGCGAGAACTCGGCCTCGCCGGATTTCGCGCGGAGCGCCAGTAGCAGGCCGTCTTCGACGCGTGGATGGGCGAACGACAGCGCGGCGCCATCGCGCTTCAGGTTGCGACCGGCCTGAAGGAAGTCCAGCAGACCCTGCACGTCTGGCCTGAAGGACGGGTCGATCGTGCGGAGCCGGCGGGCAAGCCGCGTGAAGACGTCGTCCGGCACCGCGCTCCTAGCGATGAGCATAGACCATATGATCGCCGCGCCCTGGATGCCGTCGGTGCCAAACGAGGAGACCTGATCGGCCACGACGTGCGAGATGGCCTCGATCTGGGACTCGGCTACTAGCTCCGCGATGGGTCGGGGCTCTTCCGGGTCCTCCCGTCCGAGCGACACCAGGAAGCGGCTGACCTCGTAGGGTCGGCCGAGCGACGCGATCGCGTCGTCGCGGAATGTGGTTGCGAGGGTGCGGGCGTGTCCCCGCAGGTCGGAGGCGATCCCATCGTAGATCTCGGCGATCTTCTCGGGTCCGTAGTCCTCAACCTCGATCCGCTCGATGTAGGGGTCGAGGTCGTTCAGCACCTGTGAACCGGCGCTCCTGAGCACGTCGGACCGCGACGTGACGATGAACTTCCGCCCCGGGCCCGCCTGCTGGAGCAGCTTCGGCAGCTCGCCGCTCCATCGATCCGCGTCGGGGGTCAGCCTGTTGCCGCCCCAGGGATCTCGCAGGTGGAAGACGACGGGGTCGGCGCGGGTCAGGTTGGCTCGGATCTGGCTAGGGCCATTCTCCTCGCCGATCACCGAGAAAGGGGGAGCGGCGGCACGGAGTTCGAGCTCGAGAATGTCGGCGGTCAGCGTCTTACCCGTGCCGGACGGCCCGGCAATCACCACCACGTGCTGTTTCCTCAGCCGGCGGCTGATCTCCTCATAGGAGGCCGGACGGACGTAGTGGTCCATGTCGCGGGTGGGAGCGATCGACCCGCCGTGTCGGACGAGGATGTTGATCACCTCGTCCCGCGTCAGCACGCCGTCGTTCTGGCCCCGGATCTTGTCGCGCACAAGATCGCGAAGGTCGCGGATGCATTCCTCGTGGGCCGGGCTCGCGACGTGGCTGTGCCGCTCGAGCTGGGTGACGATGCGCGACTTGAGCGTCTCTACAGTCACGCCGGACAGCAGCACGATGCGTGGCGCGAGCTCCGCCTGCTGCGCCATAGTCCGCTTGGCGCGGGCGTGCGGGGGCAGTTTGTCGACGTCGGGGAAATCCAGCAGGTGCTCGCCCTCGTGCGGCCGCAGCCCCTCGGCGAGGCTCTCGTTCGTCACGAAGACGTAACGTCGGGCCGGATCGGCCTCGAGCATTTCCAGCGGCCGGCTCCGCTTGCCGCCCGATCCCTTGCCCGAGGGTGCCTTGCCCAGCAGGACGTCCGCGATAGCCGGCGCAGTCCAAGGCGACCCGGACCGCGTCTTGGCTTGGATGACCAGTTCGATCGCGTCTGTCTTGGCCGAGGCTTCGGACAGGCCCGTGGCCGGGTCATTGACGGCCGCCTCAATGTCCTCGTCGGAGCGGGGCTCGACCTGTATCTCCGTCGCCGCCGTCTTCACGAGCATCAGATCCAGTGCGACCCAGACCGTCACGGTGATCTGATATTCGTAGCCCGCGTAGCCGGGATTGCCCGGCTTGGTGTTTCGACGGGTCGCCGGCGCGCCGCCGTTCGTGGCGGTGCGCCGCGTCGCCGCCGGCTTTGCCGGTGCGGTCTTACCGGCCATACGCAGTCGCCTTCTTCGTGTCGGTAAGCATCTCTCGCATACGTCTATCGTAACCGCGACGTGGACTTCGCGCCACGGTTTTGTGGTCGGGCCTGACAATGCGGATCATCGGTGGTGCCGCGCTAGGTGTCGGCGTGGTCGATAACTTCGACTCTGTCGGGATCCACTTCGTAGTTGTGCTCGAACTGTCGTTTCGCGAGCGCGATGAGCTCGCTGTTCTCATCCTTTCCCGTCAGCCACTTGAAGTCGTATGCGAACGGGCCCGGAAACAGCGTCCACTGCAAGGCCAGGTCGAAGGCGAGCATGCCGCTGAAGAAGCCGTTGACCAGGCTTTTGATGTTCTCCGCGCTCCTGCCCGGCATTGCCCGCGGGAAGATCTGCTCGGTCTCGCTGCGGTCCTGGAACAGCGAGAGGTGCGCCTCGAACGTCTTCTGGATCTCGCCGGAGCACCGCTCGCCCGCCAGCCACATCCCGGGCCAGCAGAACATCTCGGGCCGCCCCCTCTTGTCCCGCGCGAACGCGATGTGGTGGGAGAAGATCACCCTCACGGGCATGTTCACGGGACCGAACCCGAAGGTCCGGTGCTCTTCCAGCAGGGCGTCGATGGGGCCGGCATCGCCGATCAGGCCCACGATCGCGTCCAGTCCCGCGAAAGGGTGGTCGTAGCCGCACCGGTCGGCGAGGCGGGAGGCGACGAACTCGTATTCCACCGCCGAGAAGCGCTGTATCGCCTTCTGGAGTTCGGGCGCCTCGGCCGCGGCTAGGCACAGGCGCGTGAAACGGGCGCCGGCGTCGACGTCGCAGATGAAGTCCTCGAAGGACTCGATCTCGAGCGGGTATCCCCGCGTCGGGTTGATGGCGAGGTCGCAAATCAGGAGGAAGAGCCCGACGAGGGGATCGTCATAACGCTCCGGCCAGTCCGCCCCTAACAGCCGCAGGAACAGCTCAAACGCGGATACGTAGATTGGCCCGAACTGCCCCTTCTCCCGGTAGCTCTCGAGCAATTCCGGCCCGCCCGAGCTGGCGAGGAACTGGAGCTGACAAAAGCGCGCCTGCCCTTCGAAGATCTCCGCTAGGCCGACCTCGGCAGCTGGAGGCATCGAGCCGTGGACGAAGCCTTCCGCGTGCTCGACTCTCAGCCGGAAGAGGTGAGGATCCCAGCCCGCCGGATTGGGAAGCTGGCCCTCGTGGAGGTCGCATGAGCCGATGATCGCGAACACGGTCTCGCCGTAGGCCTTGAGGTAGCTGTGGCCGACGCTCTCGAAATATGGCGTGTGAAGCAGCTCCAGGGCGTATTTCGGCGACAGGGCGATCTTCTTGTAGAAATCGATGTCGAGCGCATTGTTGACTGCGATGTTCGCGGCCGCGAGCGTTGGATCGGAACGCGTGGCACCGGCCACCATTGCCCAGTGCGCCCAGGTCTTGACCGGCTTGACGCACCCGGCACTACGGCCGAACTGCTGTAGGAACGCCATGCTTCCGCAGACCTGGGCCGGATAGGCGAGGCTGAGCATCAGTCCGGCCGACGAGCCCATGTGCTGCCACCAGTGGATCGTCTCGTGAAGGTAGACCGAATAGGCCTGAATGAGGTCCGCCATATCGTGACCGTCGGTCTCGCGCTTCGTGATCGCGTCGACGAGTTCGTGCACGCGGGGGCTGAGGCGGAGGACGAAGTGCTCGGTCGTGTATGTCCCGTGGAAATTGAGTGTTGCGTTGAAGACCCCGGGGGTGGAAACCGGATCGAGCAGGTGCGGGTCGAGGCGTGAGAAGCGGAGCATGCCACTTGTATAGCACGGAGCCAGGCTAACTAAAGAAGAAGGAGGCGCGAAATGAACTACCCGCCATTCACAGATTTATTGGCACTATCGAAAGATCTGAAGCGAACCACGAAGCAAAAAAAGATCACCGAAACTCTTCTTCAAGCGTGGCGTGCTGAAGCTTGCCTTGGTGATCTCCTGCAGGCCAGGGATTGCTGTGAACGCCTGCGGGCCAGGGTAGGTCAGAATGACAGATCGCATGACCCTGAAGATCAAACGGTCATCAAAGCTCTGCAAACGACAGCCGTCATGCTCTACGCGCGAGCGACATCAACTAGCGGGAAAACTGGAGAGCGAGGGTCAATTCAATTGAGCAAGAAAAGCTTATCGAGTGAGCAAAAAGAAGATCATGACTATCTAATTTCGCTTCGAAACCAAGCTTTGGCCCACGTGAACCCGAACCACAAAGTCGGAGATCGACTCTGGCATAAGGTAATTCTGTTTGCGGTTCCGAGTGCTCATGGTCGATGGGTCCCAGCGGCAGCAACCAATGAAACTACTTGGCATCGCGCAACGCTCGAACGCTTAGAACGTATTCTCCCTGTGGCAATCGCGTTCGTTGAAGAACGATTCAAGGTCCGGCTGAAAGCAGTCCAAGAGGGTTTGGACGAAGCAGGGATTGGCGAAGCGTTGTTGCGGAAACACATTTTCGATCCAATCGAAGTTTTCGGCAGCGAGGCTGTTGTAGCGCGAATCCTGGCATCCCGAGGCAAAGCATCAGACCGCTTCTGGGTAAATGAATGAAAGTCCGAACGTAAGTCGATTACCATGAAGGACAATCACGCGCGCGCGCGAGGCTGAACAGGCACAATAATGGGTGAAAGGATACCTGTCTGTATGGATATGGCTCGGTCCAAGCCCCCTATAATGAGGAGCGTGATTGAACAATCCTGACCTTTTGCAAATTACTGTAGGATGCAATTCCGGCTTTGCATAAGGCGCTAAATGCACCATGAAACACGATCACGCGCGCGCGCGCGAGGGAACGCTGATCGTTGATCAGAGGGCGATGGTAACTAAATCATTGAAATATTAAGGATTATTTATATCACAGTTAAGATTAGCGACACGGTGGCAACTTAAGGGCAACTCGCTGGCATACTAACCTTAACTTGGTGCAGCTTGCACAGTCGCACCGCCACATCGAGAGACTATCTGATAGCCCAAGATAAAGAGCAGGAAGTCAGCATCCTTCAATTCGCATGCTGAGACGTTGCTGGGTTTGGTATGGCTGACTTTTGGACTATTCTCTGCAAGCGTAATATGGTGCGGGTCAGTGATTACTTCCGTCGTCGAAAAAAGCATAGTTCTTGGCGACTTATGAAGCTGGATCTTGTGGAAGGGATAGACCCATTTCGGTCAAAAATCTTGAGGGCTGCTTCGCCCAGCCCCGATATTGGTCCGCATAGGACAAGCACAGCCATTCGCGGGCGCGGGTGATGGCCACGAAGCAGTTGCGCCGCTCCTCTTCCATTTCCGCGCTCTGCTCGCCTGCTTTAACACTTTGAAAACTTGGCAACACATCTTCGGCTAGACCAATCACATAGACGTGATCAAATTCCTTTCCCTTGGCGCCGTGAATGGTCATCAAAGTGACCGTGTTAGGTCCCACTGGTGGCTCTTTCGATCGAAGCCCAAGTTCCTGCAGAAATTGCTCCAAAGGCGCGTCTCGACCGACGGCTTTGCCTATGCTTCTCACTAGCGCATTCCATGCGGCTCGGTCCTCTTCGATATCGATGGTGTCATCGCCGCCTTCAGGCGGAAGGCCCGCGATAAATTCGTCCATAAAATTACGGAAACTGCTCGGCTGGTCACCTAGGGTCTTAGCTTTCGCGGCAAATGTTCGTGCCTGATCGGTGGGCATTGCTGCGATCGAGGCTGACCATTCCGTAAGAAGCGAGCGCCCGCTGATCTCCGAGGCGGCCGCAATGTCATCTGACAATGCATCGGTGCCGAACCAGCGATTGAAAGCACCGGTCAGAGTGTCCAGCGCACGCCTGTCCAACGGGCGTGATGCGAGGCGGAAAGCAGCCGCAAGCCAAAGAAATTGCGGCGAGCGAAAATCATCCCGGCGCTGGGCAATAGCCGCGTTCACCCCAGCTTCCACCAAAGCCGTATGCATCCGCTCCAGCAAGGCGCGCGTTCGCGCCAAAACGGCAACCTCCCCGCGCTTTTCAACAGGAGCACGCGCAATCCCTATTGCGATCGCCACCGCTTCCGCGTCTTCTGACGAATAGCGCAGGAGATTAATGTGTTGATCGTCCGGATAAAGCATCGCCGTTTTACCAGCTTCGAGTGGCCTTGCCCTTCAGGCCCAGCACTGGGTTTCCGCCGTTATCCATCACCGGCCGCTCCACTGTGATGGTGCGATAACCGAAGCTCTTGTTATTAAAAATGCGCGAGAGTGGCCCAAGCTTGACCTTGCCGCCTTCCGGCGCGGCCGGTGCGGATACACTCGCTGTTACGATCTCGCGACCTACTTCCTTGCCCTCTGCATCGAAGAGCGTTGCCATCTGCGCGTCAACGAAGCACCCGAACAGCTTTGTAACATCGGCAATGTGCTCGTCGCTCATCTGCTTTCGCTTGCTGCCGAGCGACTTACGCATACGCTGCCAGAAGCTGCTCGCGTCGATCAGCTGCACCTTGCCGGCGCGCGCGACTGGTTTCTTATTAGACAGGATCCAGACGTAGGTGGCTATGCCGGTGTTGTAGAACATATCGCTTGGCAGCGCGATGATCGCCTCCACCAGATCATTCTCAAGCACATAGCGCCGGATCTCGCTTTCTCCGCTACCAGCCGCGCCGGTGAATAGAGGTGAACCATTGAGCACTATCCCAAAGCGGCAACCGCCTTCCGTTTTGGGCCGCATCTTGGACAGCAGATGCATCAGGAACAGCAGCGAACCATCCGACACACGCGGCAGCCCTGGGCCAAATCGACCGGAATGGCCAAGCCGCTGGTGTTCATCCTTGACCTCTTTCTGCACCTTTTTCCATTCCACGCCGAACGGCGGGTTGGAGAGCATGTAATCGAAGCTCTGTCCGTGATGGCCGTCGTCGGACAATGTGTTGCCCTGAACGATCTTGGCAATATCCTGCCCCTTGATCAGCATGTCCGCCTTGCAGATGGCGTAGGATTCCGGGTTCAGCTCCTGACCGGACATGGTCAGCTGCGCTTCTGGATTATGCTCGAACAGATACTCGCCAGCGATGGAGAGCATGCCACCGGTGCCAGCCGTCGGGTCATAGATGCTACGCACAACGCCAGGCTTGGATAGCATATCGTCATCCTCGACGAACAGCAGGTTCACCATCAAGCGGATGACTTCTCGTGGAGTGAAATGTTCACCGGCTGTTTCGTTCGAGATTTCCGCGAATTTGCGAATGAGCTCCTCGAAGGCGAGACCCATTTGGTTGTTGTCCACCTTGTCCGGGTGGAGATCAATGCCAGCGAATCGCTCGGTCACCTGATAGAGCAGACCGTTCTTCGCCAGCCGATCGATCTGAGCGGCAAACTCGAACTGCTCGAAGATATCTCGCACTTCGGGCGAAAAGCCTTGAACATAGGACAGTAAGTTAGTGCCGATATTGTCTTGGTCGCCTACCAGCTTGGCCAGATCAAGTGGGCTGCGGTTGAAGAAGCTATGCCCGGCCGCGCGTAACAAGAAGGGCTCAGGGCGGTCTGCGCTGGCTTCCTTGAGGACGGCAGCCTTGGTCGGCTCGAGCACGCAGTCCAGCCGGCGTAAAACGGTAAACGGCAGGATAACCGTAAGCGAGAGCTGTAGGCCGC
>DELZ01000001.1:560071-605222 GCA_002354635.1 Sphingomonadales bacterium UBA2683 | reverse complement strand
ATCAATGACGGCGGCGACGAGGCCCGGATTGCCTCACACGCATTTCTGCGCCAGCCCAATCTCGGTTCGGCCGCCCGCGCCCTCGTCCGCGAAGGTCTGACCACTGCCGAAGAAGGCATCCGCATATCCAGACGCGAAAGCGAAGCGCTGGTAGGCTGGTACTTCCCATGATCGCATCGCGGCGTTACAATCGCGCATGACCGAACCTGTACCCATGACATATGCGCGCTATCTCGCGCTCGACACGCTGCTCGACGCCCAGCATCCCCGCTCCGATCTCGATGACGAGATGCTGTTCATCATCATCCACCAGACCAAGGAATTGTGGCTCAAGCAGATCATCCGCGAGATGCGCTTTGCCAAGCAGCAGATTCGCGGGGACGCGCTGGTACCCGCTTACAAGGCGCTGGCCCGGATCAGCCGTATTCAGGCGGTGATGACGCTGAGCTGGGATGTCCTCTCGACCATGACACCAAGCGATTATACGCGCTTTCGCCATGTGCTGGGCCCCAGTTCGGGCTTTCAGTCCGACCAGTTTCGCACGGTCGAATATATGCTCGGTCTCAAGGACAAGGCTTTCCTGAAATATCAGGAGGACCGGCCAGCGGCGCAGGCAGCGATGCAGGCGGCGCTCGAACAGCCAAGCATCTGGGACGAAGCCATAGCGGCGCTGGCCCGGGCCGGGTTTGACATTGATCCGGACTTGCTGGACCGGGATTTTGCCAGGCCCCATGAGCCATCCGAGCAGGTCGAGGCGGCCTTTCTGGACGTATATCGCAACCCTGAAAAATATTGGGAACTCTATCAACTGGCTGAAAAACTCGTCGATCTGGATGATGCCATGGCGACCTGGCGGCACAAACACGTCCTCACCGTCGAGCGAATCATCGGCGGGAAAATGGGCACCGGCGGAACCGCGGGCGTTTCCTATCTGCAAACCACCGTGGCCAAGCGCGCCTTCCCCGAACTCTGGTCGCTGCGAACCCAGCTATGAGCTGGAAACATCTGTTTTCCCAATCTCTTGCCGCGAATCCCGAGCGTCTGCATTTCGCCGCGCACAGCCATCATCTCTGGCCCGATGCCAGCCATGCCGGCCATCTTGCTGCCTGGCAGGACGCGGCGGCGCTGGCCGATCACAAATGGGAAAAGATCATGGGACCGGCCTGGTCTGCGGCACAGCAGCATGTCGCCGACGAGCTCAATCTGCCCGATCCCGAAACTCTCTGCTTCGCACCCAATACGCATGATTTTCTGGTGCGGCTGGTATCGGCGCATCCGGTGCGGCCGCTGCGGGTGCTGGCGACCGATGGCGAGTTTCACAGCTTTCGCCGGCAAATGACACGCTGGGTGGAGGCAGGCGAAGTGCGGCTGGAAACGGCCCCGCCCGAAACATTGCTCGAAACCGCCCGAACAGGATCCTTTGACCTGATCTTCGCCAGCCATGTGCTGTTCAATTCCGGCACCATCCTCGCTGATCTCGAAGGGCTGGCGGATCTGGCGCGACCGGATGGGCCATGGGTGGTGATCGATGGCTATCATGGCTTCATGGCGGTTGAAACCGACCTGTCGTCTATTGCCGACCGGATATTCTACCTTTCCGGCGGTTACAAATATGCGATGGCAGGAGAGGGTGCCTGCTTCCTGCACGCGCCACCCGGCTATGCCGGGCGGCCGGTGGTCACAGGCTGGTATGCCGCGTTTGACGATCTCGCCCTGCCGCCCGGCGATGTTGGCTATGCGCCGGATGGCCGGCGTTTTCTGGGCAGCACCTTCGATCCCTCGGGATTGTACCGTTTCAATGCCGTACAGGATTTGCTCCGTCGCGAAGGGTTGGCCACGGGCGCCATTTCCGACCATGTTGCCAGCCTGCAGGACCAATTTCTGCAACACGGTCCGATGGCGGGTTTCGACCTGCTCAACCCGCTGGACGGTGGCCCCCATGCACGATTTCTTGCTTTTCAGGGCGACCGGGCAGCGGCTGTCCACGCAGCGCTGGGCGACCAGCATGTCATGACCGATGTCCGCGGGGATGTCTTGCGGATCGGCTTCGCGCTCTATCATGAGCCGGAAGATGTCGACCGCTTGTCAAAAATATTAGGCCAGCTGGTCTGAGCCGTCCGCCGTTACGGCATCTTCGCCTGCACGCATCCTGTCCGTCGCGGCGCGCCTTGGGTCGCCGATTTTGCCATTGACCTGCCGGATTTTGCGCATAGGTTTAACTGAACGATTAAACTCACCATGAGGAAAACAGACAATGAGCATTTCCGTGGATATCCAGAATGATGTGGCCCTGATCACGTTGGACGATGGCAAGGCCAATGCCGTCAATTTCGCGCTGATGGAAGAGCTCAATGCGGCGCTGGACAAGGCTGAGGCGGATGCCAAGGCGATCGTGCTGGCCGGCCGAGAAGGGCGCTTCTCCGGCGGTTTCGACCTTGGCATGATGGGCAGCTTTACCCGCGAGGATTCCGTCCGGCTACTGGACCGGGCTTCGGAACTGGTGCTCCGTCTCTACGGCGGTCCGGTTCCTGTGGTCGCCGCCTGTACCGGCCATGCCATTGCCATGGGCGTGTTCCTGCTGATGGCCTGCGACACGCGGATCGGAGCGGCCGGGGATTTCAAGCTGGGCGCGAATGAATCGATCACCGGCATGACGCTGCCGGTGTTCGCCGTCGAGCTGGCGCGCGACCGGCTCAGCCCGCTGCACCAGACCCGGGCGATGATCCAGGCGTTTATCTATGAACCGAAAGGCGCGGTCGAGGCCGGCTATCTCGATATGCTGGTCGAGCCGGAGCAGGTGGTCGCTCAGGCGACTGCGCTGGCCGGTCAGCTGGCGAAATTGCCGGGCCATGCCTATGCCTATCAGAAATCGGCGATGCGCAAGCCGGCGCTGGACGCGATCCGCGCGAGCATCGGCAACCATCCCAATTTGCGCAACTAGCTGATTATCGATGCTGGTCGATCAGGATCGGATTGCCATCGGGATCGATGAGCATGATATTGGCCGGCCCAGCTTCCCCTTCGGCTTTCGTCTCAAGCGTCACGCCCGCGGCCAGCAATGATTTCTGGATTTCCCGGACATCGTCGAAGTCATCGAGATCTTGTGCTTCTTGATCCCAGCCAGGATTGAAGGTCAGCGTATTTTTCGGAAACATGCCCTGGAAAAGGCCGATAACCGTATCGCCATTCTTGAGGATCAGCCAATTCTGTTCTTCTTCCCCGTGGACCTTGGAGAAGCCAAGCTTTTCGTAAAATGCCCGGGAAAGGCCCAGGTTCCTGACCGACAGGCTGATTGAAAAGGCTCCCAGTTTCATCTTCATTCTCCTTGTATGTGCCTATTGACGCGCAGGCAGGATTTTCGGATTTTGCAGCAGTGCCGCCGACAGGATCGCGATGATCAGTCCCACTGGAAATATCTCCAGAAAGGTCATCGGCATGCGGAAATAGAATTTGCCATAATTGGACCGCATTGCTTCCAGCGCTGTGATTTCTTGCGCCAGCCGGTCGCCGGTCAGACCGGAGGCCCGTTTCGCCTCGATCGCGCCGTTTACATAGCTGTCGATAAAGGCATAGCCGGTGCTCATCGAATAGAGTTCCCACACCATCATATAGATGATTCCGGCAATGACCGCGATGGCGAGCCCCATGGCAAGGGCCGGGAGAAAGCGGATTACGCCGCCCAGCTCCTGGTCGCGATAGCGCTTGATGCCGACAAAGATCATCGACAGTGCCACCAGCATCGTCAGATAGCCGAAGGCTTCCGATGACAGGAATCTGCCGCCATCGCTCACCACCAGTCCGAGAATCAATGTCACAATCGTGATGGTTCCGGACAATATTCCGTAGGTCAGGGCAATTCTCTGCATGTTCTTTCCTCCCTCTCGAGAGGGCACTTATGCCATCATTGTCGTCCGTTGAAAATCACCCGAACGGGTGATCGGGCCCGAATCACCCGAATTTCTCAGGGAATCAGATGCAGGTTCCGCGCTTCGTGAATCGCCCGCACCCGGCCGTTGACCTCCAGTTTGGCATAGAGACGCGCCATATGGGTCTTGACCGTATTGGGCGAAATATCGAGCGTACGTGCGATTTGCTTGTTCGACTGACCCGCGGCCAGGGCTTCCAGCACTTCCAGCTCCCGTCCCGATATACCAAGCGATTCAAGCGCGGCGATATTGCGGTCAAACGGCCCCCGCGCTTTCTGTGCAGTCAGCCGATGGCCGACCCAGATGCCGAGTGCCGCAAAGCCCAGCGCGATCAGCACGACATAGATTTCGAACGAATAGGCCTTGGTGTAATATGTATACTGCAGCCACTCCAGAGCGAAGGCGGCCAACGCGAGCAGCAGCGCATAGAGCAGAACAATCCGGGTTATCGACCGCTTCACTGCGGGTCTGCCTCGGCAAGGGCGAGGGGCTGGTTCATCGCCTTGCCGTGGAACTCATTCCGGGTTCGCCTCGTCCAGCAGATATTTCTGCCAGAACAACAGGCTCGCCCAGAACTGATAATCGCCATTGGCCTTCTTGCGAAAGCCGTGACCTTCGTTTTCCGCCAGCAGATGCCAGGCAGGTCGGCCGTTGGCGCGCACGGCGGAGACGATCTGTTCGGCTTCGCTCTCCGGCACGCGCGGGTCATTTTCGCCGGTGACGACCATCAGCGGGATATCTATCTCGCTGGCCCGGATCAGCGGACTGATTTCTTCCAGTTTTGCGCGCTGTTCGGGAACACGTTCGTCGCCATATTCCGCCCGCCTGAGATCGCGGCGATACGCCTGGGTGTTCTCGAGGAACGTCACGAAACTGGAAATGCCGACCACTTCCAGCCCTGCCTCGAGCTTGTCGCCATAGCGCAACATTGATGCCAGCGTCATGTAGCCGCCATAGCTGCCTCCGGTGACGGCGATGCGCTTGCGGTCAACCCGCCGGTCCTTTCGAAGATGGTCCAGAAAGGCACCGATATCGAGCACGCTGTTCTCGCGCAGCCAGGGGCCATTGTCGAGCGCCACAAATCTTTTGCCGAAGCCGGTCGATCCGCGGACATTGGGGTAGAACAGAGCGATGCCAAGCTCGTTGACAAGATAATTGCCGCGACCCAGAAAATGCGGCTTGGCCTGGCCTTCCGGACCGCCGTGGATGTTGATGATCAGCGGCCGTTTGCCCTTGTGTCTGACGGGATCGGGCCGGTAGAGATAGCCGGACATTTTCTCGCCGTCGAAGCTTTCGATCTCGACCAGTTCCGGCGCGACATTGGCGGCAGTGTCGAGACCGCCGGCCTCGCTACGGGTCCAGCGTGTGACCGCCAGCGTTTCCGGATTGACGCTATACGCGTCGGTGCCGGTTTGATTGCTGTTGAGGGTGATACCCAATTCGCCCCAGGGCGCAAATTTGACGCCGCTGATCACACCGGCTGGCAAGCTGTCGACGGCGCGGACCTTGCCGCTTTGCGTGTCATAGAATTTGAGCAGCGAACGACCGGCCTGATTGACCTCAAAGGCAATCCAGCGACCGTCCTGACTGATATCGAAATCGGTAATATCCCAGATCTTCTCGTCGACCACCGGTTCGAACAACGCGGTTTCCAGATTGACCACGCCCAGGCGTTTGACATCGCTTTCAAAATCGGAAGCCGCCCAGAGCCGGCCGTCGGGCGCGAATTTCAGCCCGTCATAACCGACCGGCTTGCTGCTGTCGGTCAGTTTGCGCGCCGCGCCCGCCGCGAGGTCGATCAGATAGAGCTGATTGTCGCTGACCGAGATATAGTTGAACACCAGCAGCTGCTTGTCATCCGGCGAAAAGTCGATCGGAAACCAACCGCCGCCGGTGGACGTCATCAATATCCGGGCCTTTTCCGGCCGGGCCGGATCCATCAGGTAGATGTCATTGTAAAGTCCGGTGCGCTTGTTCGATCCAAAGGCGAGCAGCTTGCCGCTGCTCGACCAGGGGCCGAGGCTGTTACGACTGGTGCCGTCGGTCAGCAGTTTGGGACGACCGGCTTCCAGCGCATAGATCTGGTTGACCTCATTGCCACCGCTGTCTTTCTGGAACAGCAGCGCCGATCCGTCGGGCGCATATTGGGCCGAATAGACCGGTTCGCTGGCAAAGGTCAGCTGTTCGCGCTGTCCCATCGGCGCAGCGACACGGTGCAACTGGCTGGTATCGGCAAAGCGGGTCGATACCAGCATGGCCCTGGTTTCCGGGTCCCAGTCGACGAAGCTGGCGGTACGATATTCCATATAGGGCCGGGTGCGTTCGACCATGGCCAGCGGCACTGCGGGAATCTGGTCGGCGACCAGCGCCGCGGGCTTGGGGGCAACATCCTCTGCCAGCGCCGGTCCGGGCATCGCGGCCATCGCGGCGAGCACCAGTAAGCCGGGCAACCATCTGCTTGTCATAAATTCGTCCCACTGTTCCGTTTTGCGATGTTTATGGACGAAGCGTGGCAAAAGCAATTAGAGGGGACCATGTTTTCTGCAGACCGTCCCTTTATATTGCTCGATGATGCGCGAGCCAGCGGCGCAGCTCCGGCGCGGCTTTACCGGGATCCGGTCGCGGTGATCCGGGCGGACAGAGTGGAAGAATTGGAAGCATGTTTGGAGCAGGTTGCCGCGGCGCGGGCCGAGGGGCTGCATGCGGCGGGCTATCTGTCCTACGAAGCGGGACTGGCGCTGGAAGCGCGGCTCGCGGACCGACTGCCCGAGCGGCAGCCGGCGCCGCTGCTGTGGTTCGGACTGTTCCGCGATTACGAGAGTTTGTCGCCGGAGCAACTGGCCGACCGGCTGCCCTCCGGAGACGGTGCCTGGCTTGGCGGCTTGCGACCAACCATATCCCGCGAAGCCTATGACCATGCCTTCCAGAAGGTACAAAATTATATCCTTTCCGGCGATATCTATCAGGCAAACCTCACGTTTCGTGCAGAAATGGACTTTTCCGGTCATCCGCTGGCGCTTTTTGCCGCGATCCGGGGCCGGGCGCAGGCCGGCTATGGCGGGGTGGTGTTCGATGGCGAAAACTGGATGCTGTCCTTCTCGCCGGAACTGTTCTTCGCGCTGAAAGACCGGCGGATCACCGCCAGACCGATGAAGGGCACCGCCGCGCGGGTGGCTGATCCGGCAGCGGACGCCGCGGTGCAGGCGCAGTTGCACAGCGATCCGAAGCAGCGCGCCGAAAATCTGATGATCGTCGACCTGCTGCGCAACGACCTGTCGCGGGTCGCCGGGCGGGGCAGCGTTGCGGTGCCGGAGCTGTTTCATGTCGAAAGCTATCCGACGATCCACCAGATGACCTCGACGGTGACCGCGCAGCTGCAGGACGGTCTTGATGCGGTCGACATCATCCGCCGGATATTTCCCTGTGGCTCGATCACCGGCGCCCCGAAAATCCGGGCGATGGAGATTATCGATGAACTGGAACGCGCGCCCGATGGCAGTGGGCTGCGCGGAATCTATTGCGGATCGATCGGCCGGATCGACCCGAACGGAGACGCCGCTTTCAATGTCGCGATCCGTACCTTCTTTATCCCGCCCCGAACAGGGGTCGGCAAAGAAACGCTTTCCATCGGCCTCGGCTCTGGCATAGTGGCGGACTCGAACGGGGACGACGAGTGGCGGGAATGCCTCGCCAAGGGGAGATTTGCGAAAGTGGAAGCCAACGCACAGGATGGCCACAGGGTCGACCTGATCGAAACCATGGCCTTTGATCCCGCCGGCGGCATCGCCCGGCTGGAAGCGCATCTCGAGCGGATGAAGGCCAGCGCCCGCACGCTGGAGTTCGAATTCGACCGCCACGCCGTGCGCAACACGATCCAGGCGATCACCTTTCACCAGGAAGCCCCCGCGATGGTGCGGCTGATGCTCGGCCGGTCCGGCGCGATCGCGATCGAGCTGCGCCCGCTGCCCGAGCCGCTGGCCGAGCCGGTCCGCTGCCAGCTGGTGCCGATGCAGGCCGACGCGCAGGACTTTCGCCTGCACCACAAGACCAGCGACCGGCGTGTTTACAAGGTCGAAGGACTGGCGGACGGTGTGCATCCGATCTTTGTCGATGCCGACGGCTTTGTCACCGAAGGCGGGATCTGGAATATATTTGTCGAACGCGACGGCCAGATGCTGACACCGCCGCTGACGCGCGGCGTGCTGCCGGGCGTGCTGCGCGCGGAACTGCTGGAGAGCGGGCAGGCGGTCGAGGCGGACTTGCGGGCCGAGGATCTGGCGGACGGGTTTCTGGTGGGGAATAGTGTGCGCGGGCTGGTGTCAGCGGTGACGGCAAATTAGTGCACTGATGCTGCACCAGCCGACCGCCAAGCCACGTGGCGATCTGTTGTTGCAGAATCTTGAATTCCGGATCGACGAATCTAACGATCTCACCCGTCTCCCCATCGATGTTGTGATCGCAATGAATGTCCCGTGAAGGTTCGAACCATAATCCAGCCAACGCCGCTAAAGCCTTGTTGCAGGCATGGAATAGCCTTCCATTGCCTTAATGTCATCTAAACTAATATCGAATAGGCATGAAGGATGACACAATTACAATAATGTGAAAATCCTCATGAGATGAATACAGCTGCAGCTCTGATATATTGGCCGATCGTGGCGGCATGGACAACTATTGTCCTGTTTGTTTTCGTCAAATATTTGCCGCGAGCAAGGCAGAGCAAAGTGATCCGTCTCCTCCTGATCGTGATCGCAGTCGATGCGATGCGCAACATCGTTGAAAATATATATTTCGGACTGCTCTGGGGCGGTAACTATGGCATTTTTCCTGAAACATTCGCTCTGGCACTAAGCCAGCCGAGCCTGTTGATCATACCCAAGGTTTTGAATGTTCTCGCTGCGTGCTGCGTTCTGGTGCTGCTGGTGTTCCGCCACCTTCCCGACGCACTGCTTGATAAAGACCGCGCCGAAAGCAAGTTGGAAGAGACGGAGCAGCGCTTCCGGATGCTGGTCGACAGCGTCAAGGAATACGCGATTTACATGATCGACCTAGATGGAAACATCACCAGTTGGAATGCCGGTGCAGAACGGATCAAAGGCTACAGGGCGGAAGAAGCCATTGGTATGAACGAGTCGGCTTTCTATACTGTTGCCGACAGGCAGAGTGGTGCTCCCGCGTTGGCGCTCGCCATAGCAAAACGTGAAGGACATTACGAGACGCGAGCCGAGCGTGTTCGCAAGGATGGCAGCACGTTCTGGGCCACCGTCGCCATCAACGGGATCTACGACACCGAAGGTGAAATCATTGGCTTCGCCAAGGTAACGAAAGACATTACCGAACGCCATACGGCGGCAAAACTGCTCGAACACCAGGCCCATCATGACCAATTGACCGGCTTGCTGAATCGTTCCAGCCTATATGGCGATATGCGTTCAAAATTGACTGCAGACCATGAGATCGGGTTGGCGATATTTGATCTTGACGGTTTCAAGGACATTAATGACACTGAAGGGCACATCGCCGGAGACCGTCTCCTGCAGCAGGTTGCCAAGCGCATTCTCGCACAAGCCGGGCCGTCAGCCAGGGTTTATCGGCTGGGTGGGGACGAGTTTGTCCTACTCGACCTGGGACGGGACGCCCTGGCACTTGCTACTACCGTTGAGCGCATATTGCGAGCGCTGGAGAAAGAGTTCGTTATCGCTGGTGTCCGGCAGACCATGGGCGCAAGCGCCGGAATTGCGTTCGCGTCCAATGAAGTCGACCCGGAGATGATTCTCGCGAACGCAGACCTCGCTCTGTATGATGCCAAGGCGGCTGGCGGACGGCGTTATTCGGCCTTCACGCCGATGATGCGCGCGCAAGCGCAGGCGCGGCGCTCGCTGGATATGCAATTGCATCGCGCATTCGAGAATCAGGAATTCGTCCTGCATTTTCAACCCCAGGTCCGGCTTGCGGATAGCGCGATTGTGGGCGCTGAGGCCCTGCTACGTTGGAACCACCCCGAGCATGGACTGATCAAGCCTGCCGCGTTTCTCGACGCGCTGGCAAACAGCTCGGTCGCGCTCGAATGTGGTCGCTGGATACTGAACGAAGCCTGTCGGACTCTCGCTGATTGGCGAGAAAGGGGACTTCCTGACATACGTATGGGCGTCAACCTGTTCCCGGCGCAATTTCGGGACGAACAGTTGGAGCGAGATATAACGGAAGCTCTGAGGGCGCACTCGCTCCCGTGCGAATTGCTGGAGATCGAGATCACTGAAAATATAGCGCTGCTGCATGACGAAACCATAATTGCCGCGCTTCGTCGGCTCAGCTCCAGGGGAATGAAATTGGCATTTGACGATTTTGGTACCGGCTATGCTTCGCTGAGCTGCCTCACGCGTTATCCGCTCAGTCGGATCAAGATCGACCGCAGTTTCATTGCTCCGATCTCTGGCGATGGCGAGGCGGCGGAAGCGGCGATCGTTCGACCGATGATTACCATGGCGCATTATCTGGGGCTGGAGGTGATCGCCGAGGGCATCGAAACGGTTGAGCAGGTAGAGTTTCTTCGCAGTCTCGGATGCGAAGAGGGACAAGGATATTTCTATTCGGAGCCCGTGCCCGGAAGCGATTTTGAGCAACTCCTTTCACAAGAGTATCTCCGGGTTGTGGCAGCTTAGAACAATCACATCGGATGCAGCGTAAGTCCGTAGCATCGGTAGGTTGATATGGGCGCTATTCGTCTGCTTCAACCAAATCGGCCCGGTTCGGTATCGATTGCTCGATCTCACGGCACCCACAATCTTAGCCGATTCTGCCAAGCGAACTGAAGCGCTTTATGCCCTGTCTTTCTGCGTCAGGCTCCTTATGGGGTTGGCATTTACATGGATTTGCCGGAAACTACTGCCAATTTCGTCACCATGTTCGCGGCCAAGATATTACGGGGCCAGGTCATTGCCCTATTGCTGCTCATGTTAGCCACGATATGGAGCACAACTCAATTGACGGTAGCGCCGCTGACCGATCACAGCAAAGCACGAGAAATGTTATGTTTCTCTCTCCCGTTCAACAACTCCGGAATAACAGCGATCCAATGAAGCTCTGAGAGCCGGTTCCTCATTGGGAAATGACCAACGCGGGCCTCTGAGTCCCAATACCGATTCCTATCCGGAAGCTTTCAGGGAACCGCTCGGCATGCTTTAATGGCCGAAATTGGCACGTTTCTGCCGGCCCTTATTACGTGCCGGAATGTCCGCTAAGCCAGGATCGCATTATAAAACCTGCCATTCCGCGACCGATCCACTTTCGGTCGTTCGACCCGATTAGATGGCAAATTAAAGCGGCCGGCCAGCCTCCGCTCCATTTGCAGACGTACGCGTTGGTCCGATCTAATTTCTATAGTGGGTGCAAAAAGCAGCCACTGCGTCTTCGAGATTTCATTTTTCGTCCACGACCTAGCGCGGACATTAATTTGGTCGTTGTTTTGCGCTTACGAACACACTGAGCATGAGCCATTCGGGGAATTTGCGTTGCAGAGCAGACCGGCCTTTGACTTGGATACGGCCATTTGAAATTGACTGTCGCAGTGGACGGATACCGCGCCATACCTCCGCCATTGTTCGAGTGTCCGTAACCACGCTCACATCCTCTTCGAAACCCGGCGGCTTCACACATATATCGACTTGGGGGTGTTTGCAGACGAACCAGAAAAGATTGTGGTTGCGCGGTGCATCTGTGAAATGAAATGCAATTACGGTGCGGCCATTTGGCATCATGGATGTGTCAATCCGTCGGTGCATTGCCCAGACTAGCCAACTCGGATCGAGGTCGTCGTTCTCTATTTTACGCGCCCAACGTTGCCCCCAAGTGCCGACCGCCGAAAGAACCTGCTTGAGCTCTGTTCCGGCCTTGGTCAGGACATATTCGTCCGGGCCATCAGGCTGCACCCAGCGCCGCGCAACAATTCCTGCGTCTTCGAGTTGGGTCAGCCGCTGTTTCAGGAGGGTCGCAGAAATACGCGGCACTCCGCGACGGATTTCGTTGAATCGGGTTGCACCGGCATTGAGTTCGCGGACAACCAGCAACATCCATTTTTGCGCCAGCACTTCTGATGCAAGCGCGATTGGGCAGAACTGGCCAAATTGTGATGTCATGTCTGACTCCCTCTGCTCGATAATGTCAGAACTGTTACAAACTAGCCATAGGTAGTCCAGATTTATGACTAGCTGGAGAATTGAACACAGATTATGCGACATGTTATGCCCAAGAAACGATCCTTCACATCATTGTCTCGCCGAGCTATACTGGTCGGCGGAATGGCAACCGCTGCCACGATTTCAGGAAAGGCGGTATCTGCAATGGCGACGTCTGCCAAATCAATATCCAGCTCCAAAAGTCCAGCGTTTGATCGCGATCGCTTTGTCGCAGATTGTGTCACCGCACATGAGGCTGATGGCATGGATGCCGTGAAAGAGGTGCTGGCGAGTGCGATGTCCAATCATGCCGCAGTTCTTGATGCGTTAGGCGGTCCGAAGAAGGCTGGGCTTGATGTTATGCATAATTCATCAAAGTTCACCATATTTGCCGCACATTGGACACCGCAAATGAACCTGTTGCCACATGATCACATGATGAAAGCATTGATTGGTATTTATACAGGCCGTGAGGACAACATCCTCTGGCGGCGCCGTGACGGTGGGATTGAGGCATATGAGGCAAGCTGCTTGTTCAAAGGTGATGTTGTCGCGCTGCCGGAAAATGCGATACATTCGGTAATCAATCCGCTGCAGCAGTTCACGGGCGGAATTCACATCTACGATGGCGACTTTTTTGCCACCGAGCGACATCAATGGGACCCGGTTAGCCTGATCGAAGAACCTTCAGACGGAGATTCGATCAGGGCTATGTTTGCGTCCGAAAACGAGCGTTTTTTCTCATCATGTGAAACTTGACCGTTGTTGTTTTTTGAAGGGTAGCAAACGCGATTGCTTGCCTATGGTTCTAAATGCAGTGTCTCGAAGTTTGAGCCCGCTTTCGTGTCTATTCTGTTGAAAAACCGCGCACCGAGTTTTTCAACAGAATAGACGCATAAGCGGACACTGGAAAAATGGCTTCAAATACTCAAAAATAGGTCACTGGATTGCTTTTGCTACAGAGTCTTTTCAAATCGTATCCGGATCATGCATAGCCAGAAAATCATCTCCCACCAGAGGTTGTGGAAGTGCTAAAATGTAGACAACACGATCTTTTACAGCACCCTCCGCATGGAGCGTCCTCGCTGGGATTATGATTTTGTCACCCGCCACAACGGGGGTTTGCTGGCCGCTCTCTGCGTCCAGAAAGTCAGTCTCCCCTTCCATGATATAGGCATGCACTTCATCCAAGTGCCAATGCACCGGCAGCGCATCGGATGGTCCTGAGACAAACGTGGTGGGCCAGGTCTCGTTTGCTTTTACATCGTCGAGAACCTCTGCGCGCGTCTTGAAGAATTGGGAAGAGAACTGAAGTGGCATTGACTACTCCTTGTTTTGAAGCTCGTGACTTGACTGTATGCATGATTATTGGTGTAGTAAATGCACATTATATCACGATAATCATGAGGTAATTGCACGAATGGATTTAATTTCACTTCGGATTTTCGTCAATTCAGTAGAACTTGGAAGTTTTGCTGCGGTCGCTCGTCAGATGGAACTTGATCCATCTACAGTGTCTCGATCAGTCACCAATTTGGAAGCCGAATTGGGGTTTCGGTTGCTTCAACGCACGACCCGTATGTTAGCTCCCACCGAAGCCGGCTCGCTTTATTTTGAACGCATTCAGGGCCTTCTTGAGAACTTTGATATTGCTGTTCAAGAAGCTCAGGATTTGGTCAATGAACCGCAGGGCAATTTACGCGTTGCAGCTTGTACGTCCTTCGGTCCCCGTATCTTGGCGCCGCTCTTGCCCAAGCTGATGGATCGATATCCTGATCTAATAATTGAACTTCTGTTGGCAGATCACCAAGTCGATATCATTAAAGAAGAAATCGATCTTTCCATCAGGTTTGGCCTTAAGCCGACGGGTGATTTTGTTTCCGCTCAACTTACGCCCCGAAGGTTTCGCATTTGCGCAAGCCCAGATTTTGTTCAAAAGCATGGACGCCCTTCGCACCCCGATGACATCAGAGGCTTGGACAGCATTGTGTTTCGAATGCCAGGACAAACCAGCACATGGCGCTTTCGTGAAAAAAACGGAAGTGTGGGAGAAGTTACAGTTACTGGCAAACTCATTACGTCTCACGGCTTAACCATGACCGCTGCTGCTGTTTCAGGAATTGGTATTGCCATCCTTCCTGATTGGTTGTGCGCGCCCGAGCTGAAAGATGGAAGACTGATCAATCTATTCCCACAGTTTGATTGTACGCCTTCGGAGTTTGATACAGCTGCATGGCTAACGTATCCCAGTCGTCGCTATCTACCCCTGAAGGTCCGAAAATTCATCGACTTTCTGAACGTTGAAATTGGAGGCTATGCTTGACCGAAATTGATGGCATCGAAAAAGATAACATAGGCATAATGCCACTTTTGTGATCAAAATATTTCCAAGCGAATGTCTCAAAACCGCTCGAAACAAGACACTCCCTAATGTCCTTTGTCAGGGCACAGCAGACACTAGCAGTCGCTAATCTCAATGCCTGCCAACCCCGCAGCTTCGGTCATTCGCACTGGCTAGATCGAAAATATAGGCAGTTGGCCGACAATCGGCCCGATCCCGGACGCAGATGCGTGGCACGCCTCGTTCCAGACCACTTCATTCCTCGTGCCCGATTTGGAGCTCCCTTGTCGGAGCAAGGAGGCGGGCGCCAAAGATTGTGTTTGACTAGCGAGCTCTCGGTTGCGACAATTCAACCACTGCTCATCAGTTCGATGCGCAGCCGCAAGACGGTTTGAAGGTACCGTTTTCCCCCCTCACAGAAAGGATATATATGCAGAATGCAAAGCAAGGTGATACGGTCGTAATCGACTATTCCGTTCGTACGGGAGATGGCAGGGTCGTCGGCGATACCAAAGAAGCCGGCCCCCAGGAAATCAAACTCGGCGAAGGCGCTATTTTCCCTCAGGTTGAAGCAAGGCTTGCTGACATGAAAGTCGGTGACAAGGAGACGGTCGCGATCGAATGCGCAAATGCCTTCGGTGCTCGACGCGAAGAAATGGTCATCGATATTCCCCGCGAGAACCTGCCAGCCGAAGCGGATCCGCAGCCGGGCATGGCCCTTCAGGCACAACAGCAAGACGGTTCTGCTGTCACGCTTTATGTAGTGGCGGTAGGAGAGCAATTCGTGAAAGCCGACGGCAACCACCCGCTCGCCGGGGAAGATATTTCCTTCGATGTGACACTTCGCGAAATCAAGGATGCGGCTTAAAACTTTCAGGGCGGTTCGGGTCGGCCACGTCGGCTGACCGAATCGCCCGCTTTTCTCCACCTCAAAATTTTCGGAAATTCCCCGGAACGATCTGCCCGTCCGTCCGTTGATTCCCTGTAGCCACATGGCACTGGCCCATCCCCCTCCCTGCGGGCCGCCATGGGGCTATCCCTGAAACCGAGAGGAGAGAATGATGTTGTTACAAGATGAGAAAAACCACGCCGTAATCGGCAGTGATCGCGTCGACGGGACCACCGTCTATGGCGCGAATGAGGAAAAGATCGGCAAGGTTGACAAGCTGCTGATCGACAAGCGAGGCGGCAATGTCACCGATGTGATCATTTCCGCTGGCGGTTTCCTGGGCATTGGCGATGAAAAGCACAGCATCCCCTGGTCGAAGCTCGACTATGACACCGAACGCGGTGGCTATTGCATCGACGTGACCAAGGAACAGCTGATGGATGCCCCGCGCTTTTCCGAAAAGGACGAGGATCGTCCCTATGACCGCGATTACCAGACCAGCGTCTATGAATATTGGACCGTGACCCCCTACTGGTAAGCGGACCAGCGAACCGACATAAAGGAAAAAGCCGGGCGAAAGCGATTTCGCCCGGCTTTTTCGTGTCCGCTTGGCACCCGCCGGTCGCTAGTCGTCGTCCTCGACCTTGTCGGGCAGGCCCTTGCGGTCGGTGCTGGCAAAATCCTCCAGCTCGTCTTCGGTCATGCTGTCATACATGTCCTTGGACGCGCCCTTCAGTTCGCTGACCCTGGTCTCGCCGCGCTTGGCGGACAGCGCCGCTCCGGCGGCGCGCTGCTGGGCTTTTGATTTGGCTGGCATAGGTCATCTCCTTCTTGCCTTGGGGGTGGTTGGGGTGGTTCGTAATTCAGGGGGCGGGCGGATTCTCCTGCTGGGCGGGGTCCCAGTGCGCGGTAAACGGGGCGCTGGCAATCAACACGGTCAGCACGATGGCGGTGATGATCACCCCGAGCCAGATCTCGCCAAAGCCGCAGACCAGTCCGATTGCGCCTGCGGCCCAGATCGAGGCGGCGGAGCCCGCGCCCTGGACAAAGCTGCCCTCGCGGAATATCGCGCCGGCACCGAGAAAGCCGATACCGGTGATCACGCCTTCAAAAATGCGGCTGGGGTCGATCCGGCTCCCCGGATCGGCGATTGTTTCCAGCAATTCCATTGCCCCGATCGCCAGCGCGCAGGCTGCGACCGAGATGATGACAAAGGGCCGGAAGTCAATCGGCTTGGTCCGCAGGAAGCGCTCCAGCCCGATCAGAAACGGCAAGACTGTCGCCGCTCCGAGCCGCCACAGCGCCTCGGCCCACGATAAGCTGTCGGGTCCGGTAAGAATATCCGCCATAAGGGGAAAACGCACATGCGGGCGATTTGTTGCATGCATTGGGGGTTATGGCATCCCCCAAGCACGGCGTTATTTGGCTGGCTGCTATTTCCCGTCCATCACCGCGCGCCAGGCCTTCACCCCTGCGAGGGCGCCCGGGACATGGCCCTTCACGTTGAGCGACGAATGGCTCCAGATGATCTTGCCATCGGGGGCGATGATATAGGTCGTGCGGTTGGAGCCGCCCACCACCGGCAGGTTGGCGTCATAGGCCTTGATCACCTGCTTGCTGCCGACCGCGACGGCAAATTTGCTGCGGCATTCCTCGACCGAGAATTTTTTCAAGGTTTCGATATCATCGGCGCTGATACCGATGACGGTGGCGCCCATGGCATTGAATTCCTCGGTCGCCTCGGCGAACTGGTTGGCCTCGATCGTGCAGCCCGAGGTGAACGCCTTGGGGTAGAAGTAGAGCACGACCGGCCCGTCTTTCAGCGCCTTTTTCAGATTGAAAGTGAACGGCTTGCCGCCGAGCACCGCCTGGGTGGTGAAGTCCATGGCCTTTGCCCCGCTTGGCAGCGCGGCCATCGCCGCAGGAGCGGCGATCGGGGCGAGGGAACAGGCGGCCAGCGAAAAATATAGTGCGGATTTGCGAAAGATCATGGCGGTTCTCCGGTTCGGAAACGAGGGCGTCGGAACATTGTGCACATGTCGGCCGAAAACAGCCAACGCGGGTCGAGGAGGCTACAACGGATTCCGATTCGGTCAAACATGTATCAAAGTCCATAGTCCCGTCGCTGCGGGTTGCGCACAGGGCCTGACCGATAGCGGCATGTGCCGCCTGATTTGAACCAGTTCCGTCGACGTTTTGTCGATTAGGGGCAGCGCTTCACACTTCCATCGGTTAGAAGCGAATTCGGCTATTCGGGGGATAATCGATGAAGGATATCGCGACACTTGCCGTTACCGCATGGCGACCGGTCGCTGCGGGGCTGCTGTGGGCGGGAATGCTGGGCTTGGCTGCACCCGCTCCGTTGAGCGCAGAAACGTCCGGCACCTGTTGCGCGACAGGCGAACCGGACCGGGCCGCACTGCTGGCGATCCGGGACAGCGGCTTTGTCGCGCCGGACCGAATGTCGTCCGATGCGCTGGCGATGCGGTTGAGCCAATGTCTGACCAGCGCCGATCCGGTGCTGCGTGATGAAATCGGCTATGCCGGCCTCGCCAGTCTGCTGCGCAACCAGCGGCTGTCGGTGGCTATGCAGCGGACGCTGCTGGAACAGCAGAGCGCCAAGGTGCGCGGGGCGGAGGCTGGCGGCGGTTTTGAAAAGCCCTTTGCGATACTGGTGCTGTCCGAAGTGGCGCGTGCCGATCGTATAGAGCCATTCATGACCGAAGCCGAGCGCAGGGCGTTGGTTCAGACGGGATCAGAATATCTTGCTGCTCTTCGTGACTATCGCGGGTTTGACGAGCAGACCGGCTGGCGGCACGGCGTCGCGCATGCCAGCGATCTGATGATGCAACTGGCGATGAATCCGGCAGTGGATGTGACGCAGCTCGAGATGATGATGGACGCTGTCTTTGCGCAGGTCAGCGCTGCACCAGGCCATTTCTATATATATGGCGAACCGAGCCGGCTTGCGCGTCCGGTGCTGTTCGCGGCCAATCGCGGGCTGATCGAGGAGGCGAAATGGGCAGCGCTTTTTGCGCGGATCGCAAATCCGGCGCCATTCGCCTCCCGGGACGCGATGTTTGCCTCGCAGCCAGGATTGGCCAAGCTGCACAACACGCGACTGTTCGCCAATGCGCTGGCGGCGGCCCTGCTCGACAAGGAAAGTCCGAACCTGCTGACGCTCAAGGTTCATGTGAAGCAATTGCGGGGCGATCTGGGTTTGCTCTAGCAGGGAGCCAGCCGAAACGCCGGAACAAAGCCTCTGGTAAAAAGGGCGGCGATCCCATAGCCCGTGCCTGCATCACAAACGGAGTCCCGCAATGACCGATCCTGTCGAAACATCCCGTCTTGAAACCATGGCCGTCCACGCCGGCACCGAGCCGGACCCGACGACCAACGCGCGGATCACGCCGATCTACCAGACAGCCTCCTATGTGTTCGACGATGCCGCCCATGCCGCAGACCTGTTCAATCTCGATGCCTTTGGCAATATCTACAGCCGCATCATGAACCCGACCAATGGCGCGCTCGAGGGCAAGATCGCGGCGATGGAGGGCGGCATCGGCGCGCTCGCGGTGGCGTCCGGCCATGCGGCGCAGCTGCTCGTGTTCCATGTGCTGATGGACCCCGGCGCGCATATCGTTGCCGCGAAAAAACTCTACGGCGGTTCGCTCAACCAGCTCGGCCACAGCGTCAGGAAATTCGGCTGGAACGTCAGCTTTGTCGATGCCGATGACGTGGATGCGGTGCGCGATGCGATCACCGCCGACACCCGCTGCGTGTTCATCGAAAGCCTCGCCAATCCCGGCGGCGTGGTGCAGGATATTGCGGCGATCGCCGAAATCGCCCATGCGGCCGGTATCCCGCTGGTCGTCGACAATACCATGGCCTCGCCGGTGCTTTGCCGCCCGATCGAACATGGCGCGGATATCGTCGTCGAGAGCGGCACCAAATTTCTCGGCGGCCATGGCAATTCGATCGCCGGCCTGATCATCGACAGCGGCAGGTTCGACTGGACGCAGAGCGACAAGTTCGCCTTTCTCAACCAGCCCAACCCCAGCTATCACGGCAAGGTCTTCACCGAGGCCTTTGGCGCAATGGCGTTCATTCTGGCGGCGCGGGCCTTGTCGCTGCGCGATCTCGGGCCGGCGCTGGCGCCGTTCAACGCGTTCCAGATCCTGACCGGCATGGAAACGCTGGCGCTGCGCATGGAGCGCCATTGCGACAATGCGCTGGCGCTGGCGAAATGGCTGCAGGGCCGCGACGAGGTCGCGTGGGTCTCCTATGCCGGGCTGCCGGACAGCGACTATCACGCGCTGGCCCAGAAATATCTCGGCGGCAAGGGCGGGGCAGTGTTCACCTTTGGCCTGAAGGGCGGCTATGACGCGGGCGTGAAACTGGTCAGCGCGGTCAAGCTGTTCAGCCATCTTGCCAATATCGGCGACACCAGGTCGCTGATCATCCATCCCGCCTCGACCACCCACAGCCAGCTGTCCGCCGAAGAGCTGGTCGCCGCGGGTGCCGGACCGGACGTGGTGCGGCTGTCGGTCGGGATCGAGCATATTGACGATATTGTCGCCGACATGGCGCAAGCGCTGGAGGCGCTGTGATGACCGAGGGTGCAGGCGACTATGTCTATGACGAGGAAAGCGGCGAATGGCTGAGCCCGGAGGATGCGGCGGCGCGGTCGGCCGGACCGGAGGTCCTTGATGCGGTCGGCAATGTTCTGGCCGATGGCGACGCTGTCACGCTGATCAAGGATCTCAAGGTCAAGGGCGCCGGCCAGACGCTGAAGCGCGGGACCTTGATCAAGTCGATCCGGCTGACCGGCGACGCGCAGGAGATCGATTGCAAGCATGAGGGTATCAAGGGCCTCGTGCTGCGGGCCGAATTTGTGAAAAAACGTAGCGGCGGCCAATAGCGCTGTTGCAGTGCAACACGTTTCTGATTAGGCAAGCCCCCGCTAACTCCTTGCAACAGGATTTTCGATGACCAATATTTCCAAAGCTCTCGGCCGTATCCAGCCTTCCGCGACTCTAGCCATGTCGGCGAAGGTCTCCGAACTCAAGGGGCAGGGCGTGGATGTCATCGGCCTGTCGGCGGGGGAACCCGATTTCGACACACCGGATTTTGTCAAGGATGCGGCGATCAAGGCCATCCGCGACGGCGACACCAACTATACCGTGGTCGACGGCACACCGGCGCTGAAGGCCGCGATCGCCGGCAAGTTCCAGCGCGACAACGACCTGACCTATGCGACCAATCAAATCACCGTGAACAATGGCGGCAAGCATACATTGTTCAACGCGCTGGTGGCGACGCTGGACGAGGGCGACGAAGTGATCATCCCGGCGCCTTACTGGGTCAGCTATCCTGACATCGTCAATTTTGCCGGCGGCACGCCCGTGATCATCGAGGCCGGGGCCGACCAGGCGTACAAGATAACGCCGGCGCAGCTGGAAGCGGCGATCTCGCCCAAGACCAAATGGCTGATCCTCAACTCGCCCTCCAACCCGACCGGTGCCGCCTATAGCGCGGCGGAGCTGAAGGCGCTGGGCGAGGTGATCCTGCCGCACCAGAATCTGATGGTGATGACCGACGATATGTACGAGCATATCTGGTATGCCGATTTCCCCTTTGCGACCATCGCGCAGGTCTGCCCTGATCTCTATGACCGCACGCTGACGGTGAACGGCGTCTCGAAGGCCTATGCGATGACCGGCTGGCGGATCGGCTATGCCGGCGGTCCGGCCTGGCTTATCAAGGCGATGGGCAAGCTGCAGTCGCAGTCGACTTCCAACCCGAGCTCGATTTCGCAGGCGGCGGCGGTGGCCGCGCTCAACGGTCCGCAGGATTTTCTGGTCGAGCGCAACGCTGCCTTCGAACGGCGCCGCGATCTGGTGGTGTCGATGCTGAACGACACGCCCGGCCTCGAATGCCCGACACCGGAAGGCGCCTTCTATGTCTATCCCGATGCCAGCGGCGTGATCGGCAAGACCACGCCGAAGGGGGGCGTCATCGAGACGGACGAAGACCTGATCGCCTATTTTCTGGACGAGGCCCAGGTCGCTGCCGTCCACGGCGCGGCTTTCGGTCTCTCGCCGGCGTTCCGGATCAGCTACGCGACCTCCGAGGAAATGCTGACCGAGGCCTGCACGCGGATCCAGCGGGCCTGCGCGGCTTTGATTTAGACCTCAAACGCCGGGCGGGCGCATCCGCGCCCTTTTATGTCTCGCGGCAGTTCGCTGCGCGAACGCCTCCGACGGGGCGGGCTATTGCCCGGCGCGCAGTCGCGCTTGCCTCCGCTTCGCATCGGATCGGCGCTCCCACTGTTGGCTAGTCTCCAACCGAGGCAAGGCCGACCGGCCGCCGCGCCTTATGGCGCGAAAGCCAAGGGCACATATGCGCCCGCCCGGCGTTTGAGCTAAGTAGAAAATCTTCTCGCCGGCAAACTGAATATGCCCCTGTGATCAGGTTCACAGCGGCGACAGGAAGGCTATATTAAGAGCTGTAACCAACAGGCGGGATGTTGCGAATCAACAGATAGCCCCAAGGAACAGAGCATGATGAAAATATTCAAATCCGATTTGACCTACAGTCTTGGCGGCGGCTTCATCGCCGGCGCGCTGATGCTGTTTCTTATGCAGCCCGCAGACCAGCATACGGACATCGACGAGAATCTGTCGTCTACCGTCAGCACCGCCAGCCAGTTGCTGAGCTAGGCTGTCATGAGTCCGGTCCTTTCCAGAACCATAGCCTTTGGCGTTGCCTTCGCGGCCTTTGGCGCGGTCTGGGCCGGCATCCAGTCCACCGTGCCCGCAGACCGGTCATCAAATGTCTCCTTTGTCGGGGAAGCGCATGCGGCGGAAAAGGCGACCATCATCCCGGCAGCGCGCGTAGATGCCGCCGAACCGGGAAAGCGTGCCGTCGCCATTTTTGCCGGCGGCTGTTTCTGGGGCGTGGAAGGTGTGTTCGAGCATACCAAGGGTGTGATCAGTGCATCGTCCGGCTATCATGGCGGCACCAAACGCAGCGCGTCCTACAAGCTGGTCAGTGCCGGCCTCACCGACCATGCCGAAGCGGTGCGCGTGGTCTATGATCCGAAGCAGGTCAGCTATGGCAAGCTGATGCAGATATTCTTCTCGGTTGTCGCCGACCCGACCATGCTCAACGCCCAGGGTCCGGATCGCGGCAAACATTATCGCAGCGCGCTGGTGCCGATGAATGCCCGTCAGGCAAAAGCGGCGCGCGCCTATATCGCGCAACTGGAAAAGGGGCGCTACTGGAAGAGTCCGATCGTGACGCGGGTCGAGGCCTACAAGGCCTTTTACCCCGCCGAGACCTATCATCAGGATTTCATGCAGAAGAACCCGCGCCAGGGCTATATCGTCCGCTGGGACAAGCCCAAAATTGCCAATCTGAAACGATATTTTCCGACCCAATACCGGGCGGCGCCCGTATCCTGAGACCGGGCACCATTTAACCGGCTGTTAGCTTGGCTCTGTTATAACGCAGGGCAGACGCAGAGGAAAAAATGGTAAACCACGATTTTGAAATCCTGATCGCAATTGCTGGTCTTCTGACCGGTCTTGCGTTTCTGTGGATCGCCCGAATCGACGCCCGCTAGACGAGCGGCCTATTTCGGGCTGAGCACCATGAGCATCTGACGGCCTTCCAGCTTCGGATAGGCTTCGACCTTGGCGGTTTCCTTCATGTCTTCCTGCACCCGGACGAGCAAGGCCATGCCGAGCTGCTGGTGCGACATTTCGCGGCCGCGGAAGCGAAGGGTGACCTTCACCTTGTCGCCATTGTCGATGAACTTGTTCACGTTGCGCATTTTCACGTCATAATCATGATCGTCGATATTCGGACGCATCTTGATTTCCTTGACGTCCTGCACCTTCTGCGTTTTGCGCGCGGCATTGGCCTTTTTCTGGGCCTCATATTTGAACTTGCCGACGTCGAGATATTTGGCAACCGGCGGCTGCGCGTTGGGCGATACTTCGACCAGGTCGAGTCCCACTTCTGCTGCACGTTCGATCGCTTCGCTGGTTTTCATGACGCCAAGGTTCTCGCCCTTGTCGTCGATAACCCTGACGGTATCGGAATTGATCAGATCGTTGAATCGCGGGCCACCTTTGACGGGCGGCGTGGGACGGCGAGGGGGTGCAGCTATGTTAAATACTCCTGAGTGGTTGTTTATGCTGGCTCATTAGCCGCAAAGCTTGCGGGAATAAAGCCTTCTTGACAGCGAAAGAGATATAAGCCCCGCAAGCCGTGGTTTGAATGCAACAGCTTGACGGTTATATCGTTACTGCGCGCCTGATTTCAAGTCCGGTGCCAGCGCCTCTTGCTGCAACATGGCCACGGCTTCGTCGACGGTCAGAAACTCCTGTTCCTTCTGGCCCAGCCGGCGCAATGCGACCTTGCCTTCTTCCGCCTCGCGCATGCCCACCACGAGAATATTGGGTACCTTGCCAACCGAATGTTCACGCACCTTGTAGTTGATCTTTTCATTGCGCAGATCCGCCTCGACCCGGATTCCGGCGGCCTTCAGTTTTTCGGCTACCTGCTCGGCATAGGCATTGGCGTCGGTCACGATCGTGGCGACGACGGCCTGGGTCGGTGCCAGCCAGAGCGGCAGCTTGCCGGCATAATGTTCGATCAATATGCCGATAAACCGTTCGAACGTCCCGAGAATGGCGCGGTGCAGCATGACCGGCCGATGGCGGTCACCATCTTCGCCGATGTAACTGGCGTCCAGCCGTTCCGGCAAGACGGTATCCGCCTGGATCGTGCCGACCTGCCATGTCCGGCCGATCGCATCGGTCAGATGGAATTCCAGCTTGGGCGCGTAGAAGGCACCCTCGCCAGGCAGTTCTTCCCAGCCATATTCTGCGGTCGCGCGGCCGGCTTTCCCGACCGCCTCGCGCAAAATCTGTTCGGAGCGGTCCCACTCTTCGTCCGAGCCAAAGCGCTCGTCGGGACGCAGCGCCAGCTTGATCTGGTAATCGGCAAAGCCGAGGTCGCGGTAGATCGCGTCGAGCAAGTCGCAAAAGGCAACAATCTCGTCGATCAACTGGTCTTCGCGGCAGAATATATGCGCATCGTCCTGGGTGAACTGCCGCACGCGCAGCAGCCCGTGCAGCGCGCCATGCGGCTCGTTGCGGTGGCAGCAGCCGAATTCCGCCATCCGGATCGGCAGGTCGCGGTAGCTTTTGATGCCCTGCTTGAACACCAGCACATGGGCCGGGCAGTTCATCGGCTTCATCGCCATCATGCCGGCGGTGCCGGTGACAACGGGGCCGTCACCCTCGGCGTCGGGAACCTCGTCCGGGACAGCAAACATATTTTCCGAATATTTGCCCCAATGGCCGGATTTTTCCCACTGGTTGACGTCCATCAGCTGCGGCGTCTTGATCTCGTCATAGCCGGCCCTGTCGAGCTGGCGACGCATATAGCGTTCCAGCTCGCGCCAGATGAAATAGCCCTTGGGATGCCAGAAGCAGGAGCCTTGCGCCTCGTGCTGGAAGTGGAACAGGTCCATCTCCTGGCCGAGCTTGCGGTGATCGCGCTTGGCCGCTTCCTCCAGCCGCATCAGATGCGCATTGAGCTGTTTCTTGTTGAGCCAGCCGGTACCGTAGATGCGCGACAATTGCGGATTGCGCTGGTCACCGCGCCAATAGGCACCGGATACGCGCATCAGCTTGAACGCCTGCGGATCGAGCTTGCCGGTCGAGGCGAGATGCGGGCCGCGGCACATGTCCATCCAGTCGTCGCCCGACCAGTAGACGGTGATCTCGTCGCCTTCGGGCAGTTCCGCTGCCCATTCGGCCTTGAACGTTTCGCCATCCTTCTGCCAGCGGGCGATCAGCGCATCGCGTTCCCAGACTTCCCGGCGCAGCGGCTTGTCGGCGGCGATGATCCGCTTCATTTCCTCTTCGATCTTCGGCAGATCCTCGTCGGTGAACGGATCGCCGGCAGGAGCGAAATCGTAATAGAAGCCGTCATCGGTTGACGGTCCAAAGGTGATCTGCGTGCCCGGGAACAGATTCTGTACCGCCTCTGCCAATACATGCGCATAGTCGTGGCGGGCGAGTTCCAGAGCGTCTTCCTCGTCGCGCGAGGTGACCAGAGCCAGTGCGGTATCCAGCTCCAGCGGCCGCATGATGTCACGCAACTCGCCGTCGATCTTTGCCGCAAGCGCGGCCTTCGCGAGACCCGGGCCGATGTCTGCCGCAATCTGTGCGGGGGTAGTGCCCGAGGCCACTTCACGCGTGCTACCGTCGGGAAGGGTGATTTTAATCATCTCGGTCATGGGCTTAGGTCATCTCAAGCTTTGTTAGAATTGGCGTTAGGGAAGGCTGGAAAAGCAGCCATCACAGGGTCGGTTTTGACTTAGTCTTTTGGGGTTCCAAGTCAACCAAATCAGAAGCAGGCTCGTATGTGCACGGAAAGCAGTATCGACATTATGTAATGGTAGCTTGACATTTCAGATCGAATCGATCATATAAGTCAAGGAAGCATGACATTATGTACATGTAGCTTGATGGAGAATGTTGATGATGAAATTCAAACGCTGTTCGGGCCGGGCGATGACGCCCAATGAAAATATCGCCATGTGGGCGGCGCTCGCGATCCTGTTTTTGTCGGCGCTGTGAATTCCGTGGAACAGGAGCCGCGCAAAAACCTCTGGTCCCGTATGAGTGGCTGGCTCAAGCCGGATTGGCTATTCGTGTTCATGCTGTTTGCCAGTGTCGTGCTGGCTGTATTAAACGGGCTGAAGACGGATGCCTTCCAGTTTGTTCCGCCGCCCCTGTTCCCCAAACTGGCTCTGTTGATGGGCACAATGGTGATGCTTTCCGGGCTTGCGACTCTGGGGGCAAAGCTCGATCGCCGGCATCTGGATGATTATATGTTCCAGATGGTTGCCAATGGGGCGGTGATCGCGATCATCACGACTATTTTTGTCAATATGATCTGGGAAATCGGTTCTGATCTATTGCCTCCTATTACCAGAGACGATTTGGTCGCGGTGATGATGGGGAGCTGGAGTCTCGGCTATTTCTTTTATCGCTGGCGTGGACTCAACGCATGAAAAACCGTCTCAAAGTGTTGCGCGCGGAGCGGGATTGGTCCCAGGCGGATCTGGCGGCCCACCTCAAGGTTTCGCGGCAAAGCATCAACGCCATAGAAACCGGAAAATATGATCCATCGCTCCCGCTGGCTTTCAAAATCGCCGCGCTGTTCGAGATGACCATAGAGCAGATTTTCCTGCCCGGCTGACCAGAAGAATAATTTTCGTGCGCTTGGTTAAAAGTTGATTTAGGTTCCCGCCATGTCTGATCCAGCGAACGCATGGCTTATCGATGGCAACAATGCCCTGAAACGGCAGGTGCGGATCGAGGTCGTTGGCAAGACTTTTTTGCTCTATGAGCAGCTATGGCGCAGCGAGATCTATTTTTTCGGAGATCTGGTGTATCGCGGCAAGGAAGGCCAGTCCCATGTCTTCGGCCTCGAGGACGGCATCAAGGACCGACCAAAATGGAAGCTTGGGTTCAGAGGTGAAATTCCCGCCGAACTTTCTGCATTGCTTCCGCGCCGGAAGCCACCGTTGATTTCCAATATCGGCATGCTGATCATTGCGTTTCTTTGTCTGGCCATTGTCTATTTTGCCGCCGCCTAGCGCGGCGACGGCTGCCGCGTTCCCGCGATACAAAGCGGTATGTGCCACCCGGCTTCTGGCCGCTGCACCTTTTCTCCCTGTATTTTTTGGCTATAGGGCTGCAGACGGATCCCGGCCTCCGCGGGGACAGACAGACGGACATATTTATGGAAGACGATATTCTCTATCTTGACCGGCCTGGCGGCGCTTCGCTGGCCTATTGCTATACGCCGCCCAGGCCGGGAGTGAAAGGAACGACCCTGGTGTTCCTGCCTGGCTATATGTCGGACATGGAGGGCAGCAAGGCGCTGGCGCTTGACGCCTGGGCCAAAGGGCAGGGCCGGGCGATGTTGCGCCTCGACTATGGCGGATGCGGCGCCAGTGGCGGTGCATTCGAGACGCAAAGCCTGCTCGACTGGCGCGAAGATGTGCTGTTTCTGATCGACAAGGTAACCGCGGGATCGATCACCCTGGTCGGTTCGTCGATGGGTGGCTGGCTGATGCTGCTGGTCGCCTTGTCGCGGCCGATGCGGGTAAAAAATCTTGTCGGTGTAGCGGCTGCACCGGACTTTACCGACTGGGGTTTCACCCAGGAGCAGAAAATGACGATTTTGCGCGAGGGCAAGCTGGAAGAGGAAAGCGCCTATTCCGATGACCCCTATGTCACCACGCAGATTTTCTGGCAGTCCGGCGAAACCAGCCGCCTGCTCCACAAGGACATTGCCTTTGATGGCGCTGTGCGGCTGTTGCACGGGCAGAAAGATACCGATGTGCCATGGGAATACAGCCTTGAGACGGCCAGGAAGATCCGTTCAGATGATGTGCAGGTCCATCTGGTAAAAGACGGCGATCACCGCCTGTCGCGGGATCAGGATATTGCCCTGCTGATCGATGTGGTCGCGCGACTGGGGTGAATTCCGGCTTTATCAACACAAGTCCTGAACGGATTTTTCATCCATGATTTCGTCGCTACTCCTGCCCATATTGATGCAATCGGCAACCCCCTACGGGTCGCCGATCGATCCGGTGCTCCGTCCATCGCAGGCCAAGCCGGAAGCGCCGGTCGAGCCGCAGCCGGCAAAGGCAAGAAGTCCTGTGGACATCCGGTTCAACCAGTGCGTCGACCAGGCGGCAGAGGACCCCGGCAGCGGCTTGCTCGCAGCGAATAAATGGCAGATCGAAGGCGGCGGTTATCTGGCGCGCAATTGCCTCGGCTTTGCCTATGCGGAACTGCAGAACTGGACCAAGGCGGTTCCGGAATTCGTGCAGTCGGCCGAGGGGGCGAAGGCCGCGGGTGACGAACGCGCCGCAATTTTCTGGTCGCAGGCCGGCAACGCGGCGCTGGCGCAGGGCGATCATGCGACGGCATTGCAATATTTTGAATCGGCGCTGGCGCAAAATACGCTTGATGATCTGCTCAAGGGCGAAGTGCATCTTGATATGGCCCGTGTCTTTGTGGCGCTGGATCAATATGATCGGGCGAAGAATGAATTTGCCATCGTTCACACCCTTGTGCCTGAAGACCCGCTCGGCTGGTTGCTGTCGGCTACGCTGGCGCGGCGTATGGGTGATCTTGTGCAGGCAAAATCGGACATTGCCGTGGCTGCCAAGCTGGTTGCCACCGATCCGGCAATCGCGCTGGAAGCCGGAAATATCGCCTATGAAGCGGGAGACGTTGTCAATGCCAGGAGCAATTGGGAGCAGGCGGTCAAATTTGGACCCGAAAGCCCGTCCGCCAAGGCCGCAACCCGATATCTGTCGCAGCTGGTGACCAGCGTGGAGGAATAGACCTCGCGAAACGCTGGCCAGCCAGCGGACGGTTGGGCGTTGCGCAATCAATCCAGATAAAAATTCACCGTCGTCACCACCCGGACCTTTTTATAGGGCGTATCAGTCACGCCATAGCCGCCGGCATCGCCGTCCCGGCTGTTTATGCTGAAATAGCCCTGGGTGGCGGATTTTATACCGCCGACATCGGTGCCGCTGTCTTCGGCAAATTGTTCGGCCGACTTGCGGGCATCCTTCGTCGCTTCTGCCACCATTTCGGGCTTGATGTCTTCGAGCCTGGTGAACGTATAGCTCATGCCCGAACCGTCTTCGAGCACCACGCCGCGGCGGACCAGATCAAACTGCCGGGCGACCGCTGCCTGGGCCTTGTCGATATCATCGGTGCGCAGGCTGAGCCGCTGGCGGATGGTATATTGGGGAACCCCGTTGTTGGTATACTGGTTCACATTGGCCCCGGTCGGCTTGAGCGCATCTGCCTTGAAGCCGAGTTCCTTGAAAAAAGCGGTGATGGCCGTCGTGTCGCGGTCGATATCGGCCTGAGCGCTTTGCAGGTCGGTCGACTGGGCGCTGTAGGCAATCGTCCAGGTGGCCAGATCGGCGGTCACATCACGCTCTGCAAGGCCACGCACGGTAACGCTGCGGTCGGCCATTTTTGCGCGGAGCAGGCCGTCACCCAGCAGATAGCCGCCCGCGACCAGGCCAATGGTCAAAAGGCCGGCGCTCGCCAGCCAGACCTTGTTTTTGCTCTCGATAAATTTCTCGCTCATCACACTTTCCCTCAATTCAAAAGCCGCTTAGGCTGTTCCAGATGACCCGGCTTCGCTTTGCGACATATGCGATGAACCGTTTCTGAATAGCGACGAATGGAGAGATTCTGTGACCATAAAATATCTGCATACCATGTTGAGGGTCAGCAATCCGGAGGCGACCGTCGAGTTTTTCGGCCATCTGGGACTGGAAGAAGTGCGTCGCTACGATAGCGAGCAGGGGCGCTTCACGTTGATTTTTCTGGCTGGCCCGGGCCAAAAGGACGTTGCCGAGGTCGAACTGACCTACAACTGGCCGCCCGAAGACGGCAGTGCGCCCGAGCAATATGGCGGCGGTCGCAATTTCGGACATCTCGCCTATGCGGTCGATGATATTTATGCCTTGTGCCAGAAACTGATGGATGCGGGCGTAACGATCAACCGGCCGCCACGTGACGGCCACATGGCGTTCGTCCGTTCGCCGGACAATATTTCGGTCGAGCTGCTGCAGAAGGGAGAAAATCTGCCGGTGCAGGAACCCTGGGCGAGCATGGAAAATATCGGCGAGTGGTAGGCGCCTGACGGTCGTCAGCGGGAAGCGGTTCCGGCCGGTTTTGCGGATTTGTTCGACGACAGGTCGATCCAGACAATCTGGTTGCGGCCGTTGTTCTTGGCATCGTACAGGCGCCGGTCGGCGGTGGCCATCACACTGCGCAGGGAGGCGCGTCTGCCGATCGTGGCGACGCCGACCGAAAATGTCACCGGTTCGCGGATTTCCGGCACCTCGTCATCAACCGCCTGTATCAGTGCCTGACAGATATCGGCCAGCGCATTTGCCGGATAGTTTTTGCGCTTGTCCCGGCTGTCGGTCTGTATCAGCAGCGTGAATTCCTCGCCGCCGATGCGGGCAGCGAAATGCGGTGTTGCATTGAGCGTGCTGCCGACCACCCGCAGCACCGTATCGCCGATCTCGTGGCCATAGCGGTCGTTGACCCGTTTGAAGAAATCAATGTCGATAATCGCCAGGTGGCTGTAACGACCCTCGCGCTGGTTGCGGTCGAATTCCCGCTCGAACGAACGGCGATTGTGTAACATGGTCAGTCCGTCGGTATCGGCGAGCAGGGTCAGTTCGGCCTGCTGGCGCAACGTATGTTCGTGCCGCTGGCGGAGGCGGAAAATGCGATTGGCCACACCGAGTGCGAGGATGATGGTTTCCAGCACCAGCATGAAATAGAGGCCATAGTCCAGGATCGGCCAGCCGATATAGAGATCCATGCCGCGCGCCACCCGGTCGAGACTGAACAGGATGATCGGCGTCCAGCCGGCGATCTGATACCAGATGGCCCGGCTGCCCCGGCGCAGCGCGTGCCCCATCGCATAGAGCACGACAAAAAAGACCGGCAGGAAGGAGGCGTGGTAATAGTTGCGCGCATCCATGCTGTAGCCCCCGTCGATCCGCATGACCGAAGCCGTCACAATGACCGGCAACAGCGCCGTTACGGTGATGATGACTTTCAGCCAGGGAGCGATCTTGCCCGGTTCGACAAAGCGCAGCAGGAAAAAGCCGCCGGCACTTACCCCGATCGCGAGCGTCCAGTAATTGAGCAGCATCTTGGTGATCAGGCTGGTTTCGGGGAAAACCAGAAAGATCAGACCGGAGGAGCTGAAGGTGTAGCAGACGGTCGCTGCGATCATCACGCTGTGCCAGAGCATGAAATTGTAGCGCATCGCCCCATAGAAGAAGGCATTGTAGATCAGCGGCATGATCGCCATGCCGCACAATGTCGCAAACATGATCGACAGCGGCAGCGTCAGGTCATCCCATTTCTGTTTTGATGCCAGCTGGATCAGCGAGATCGAGCTGACCACTTTCGGACGATCGATTGCCAGATAGACGGTCCGGATCCGCTTGCGCAGCTCCGGCTTGTCGCTACCCGGGACGGGCAGGCCATAGGAGCCTTTCGACCGCCAGTATTTCGTCACTTCCTGCGCCGAGAAGCTGGACGACAGCAGGGTGCCATCATCCAGCTCGGCATGTACCTGCATGCTGGTCAGCCCGTTATTGTCGCCCTGCACCTCGACGGTGCCCCCGGGCAGCGTATCGGCGAGAAACGGAAATTTCACCCAAACTCTTGGACCCTCGACGGCATATTTGTCGGTAGAGCAGTCAAAGGGCTTGCCCGACTTCAGCAGGGTGGCGACGCTGATATCCATGGCGCTGCTCTGTGTGCACAGGCGATCGGACATTGGCACCTCGGCAAGCGCCGGGGAACAGAGACACAGATATGCCAGAAACGCGAACAACAAGCGCAAAAGACGACCCCTTTCCTGAAATCTCTGCCGCAGAAGCTGTCCGGATAAGCACAAACCCCTATTTTACTGTTAAGCATCGACAATTTTACATTTTCGGGCTAATTTATCGCCATGCTAGAAATCGTTCGCCTTCCCGTATTGTCCGACAATTATATATGGCTGGTCCACGAACCGGAATCGCAGGAGACCATGGTCGTCGATCCGGCGGTGGCCGAGCCGGTGCTGGCCGAGGCCGAGCGGCGCGGCTGGACCATCACCCAGATCTGGAACACCCACTGGCACCCCGACCACACCGGCGGCAACGCCGAGATCAAGGAAGCAACCGGCTGTCACATCACCGGGCCGGAAGCGGAGAAGGAGCGCATTCCGACGCTCGACAGTCTGGTCAAGGAAGGCGACACGGTGAAGCTAGGCGAAGTCACCGCTGCGGTGATCGACGTGCCGGCCCATACCGCCGGCCATATCGCCTTTCATATCCCGTCGGAGAAGGTGGCCTTTGTCGGCGACACATTGTTCGCGATGGGCTGCGGCCGGCTGTTCGAGGGCAGCGCCGCGCAAATGTACGACAATATGCGCAAGCTGGAGGCGCTGCCGGACAGCACCAGAATCTATTGCGCCCACGAATATACCCAGGCCAACGGCGAATATGCGCTGGTCGCCGAACCGGACAATCTCGCGCTCAAGGAGCGGATGGCCGAGGTGCTCACCCTGCGCGCCCGCGGCGAGGCCACGGTGCCGACCACGATCCGGCAGGAGCGCGCCACCAATCCGTTCATGCGGGCGGAATCGGCGGCCGAGCTGGCCGCCCGGCGGCTGGCGAAGGACAATTTCTGACATTCTATCGCCGCTTCATGCCCGGTTCAGCCCGCATCCTGTCTAATAGGGCACTTCCGGAGACTGAAAACAGGAGACTGGTCATGAAGAAACTGATGTTTGCCATTCCCGCAGCGATGCTGCTTGCTGCCCCTGCGATCAGCGGCGAGAAACCCGAGCTCACGGAAAAACAGCAGGTCAAGCTGGACCAGCGGCTGGAGGGCCGGACCGCTGGCGAACCGCGATCCTGCATCAACGGCAATGACCAGCGCAACATGACGGTGGTCAGCGACGACATTCTGATTTTCGCTTCCCGCCGCAACGCCAGGACGATCTACGTCAACAAGCCCTATGGCGGCTGCCGCAACGCCGACCGCAGCATCTTGTCCTATGATCGGCCGACATCCTCGCTGTGCAAGGGCGAAGCGATCACCCTGACCGACAGCGCCTCGCGCATGCCGATGGGCAGCTGCGCCTTTGGTGAATTTGTGCCTTATACCAGGGACGCCAGCTGAGCTGTTGCCGCAGGTTCGCCGACTGCATTAAAAAAGCCCCGACCGCGCCGGGCCGGGGCTTCTGACCAATAGAGTCGGTCCGCCTATTTATCTTCTTCGAACATATTCACCGCATTTTCGCCGGTGGCGGACAGCCGCAGCTTGTCGCCTTCGACGTCGGCCACCAGCCCGACCGGCAGATAGTGATGGGACGCGCCCTTGCCGCCCTTGGTCTGCGGGCTGTCGGTCTTGGTCAGCTTGATCCGCTCGCCGCTGTCGTCGAGATGATCGACAATGCCGACATGCACGCCGTCCGCACCGATGACTTCCATATGTTCCTTGATTTCGCTCTTATCTACCATGGGGATATCCTTTTCTGCTTTCGTTCTGTGCAACCAACGTGCGGGACGCGATCCTGTTCCACCGGGACCCTTGAAGCGGCAAATGGTTTGGACTGAGGCGGGCTTGACCGAGCGATATCGCGGGCCGGCCGCGCTCAATCCCGCTCCAGCAGATCGTCGGTCACCGTCATCAGCAGCAACGGCTCGTCGGCGGTGTCGGCGACCGCGTCGGTGAACGCGGCGCGGGTGTCCGGCTCGTCATAGACCATCTTGGCATCAAAGGCCTTTTGCCACGTGGCTTCGTCGGGCCATTCGGCAACGCCGATAAACCGCCCGTCCTTGTCGCGGTGCAGCCGGGAGCCCAGGCTGCCGTATTTTTCCCGGATAAGCCGCGTCCCGCGCCGCCAGGCTGTCCGGAACTGTTCTTCCTTGCCCGGATGCACTTTCCACCAATATGCCGCAACAAACATGATCTCTTCTCCTCCGTGGATACTAGCGGCAATATTGGTAGCCGCCGCGCCGCGCCTGGTCAAAATGCAGATGGTCGGCGTGGGCCTCGTTATAATCCGGCGACAGGATTGTCGCAAACAGCGTGCAGCCGCCGTCCCGCACCTCTTTCAGAAAGCGCGACCGCTCGTCATCCGCGTCCCAGTGACCGGCGACCGAGACGGTGCGCCCGTCGGCGAGCCGGAAGGCAACGATATCGATCGCGTTGGCGGTGGCATGTTCGCTGTAATTGCCGCTTTCCCCGCCGCCGATCCGCCGGCAGCTGTAGCTGCCAAAGGTGGTGATCGCCTCGACCGTGGTGCCGAGATGTTCGCGCGCGGCGGCGTCGACGATCTGCTTTTCCCAGAGGACCAGGCTGACCGCCATCGGGCAGCTGGTCTTGGCGGCGGGGCGGTAGGCGATGGCTTGGGACTGGTCGCGGGTGAGCGTGACGCCATTGGCATAGCCGCATTCCGGACCGGCGGTGACCGGCGGCAAGGGCGAATAGCCGATGCTCGCCTCCTCGAGCAGCTGGTGGCAGCGTGGGGTGTCGTCGGCAAGGGCACCGATCTTGCGGGTGGTGAACGGCCCGATCGGCGCGGCCAGCGACAGCGGCGTCCAGGGCATGCGGTAATCGTGCCGGACCCATTCGTAACCGCGCAGCAGCAGGGCGAGCAGGATGACAAAGAGGATCAGGCGCATCGGCGGGGCCGTGCTTGGGGAGCGGGGTGGGCGCGGGGTTCGCTGGATACGGGGCAGGAGGCGGGGGGCAGGGTGTCTCTCCGGTTTGGGGGACTCTGGGCTTCAACGGCTGCCGGAGGGGAAAGTTCCCCTTGCGCTGTTCGCGGTGACGGAGCGCCCATCGGACTCGCGCGAAGCCACGAAGACGCAAAGCGAAAGACGCCAAGCGTTGTGCCCCTTCTCCCGTGAGGGAGAAGGATACGAAGCCTTGTTCGCGAAGCGAATTAGGCGCAGTTGGATGAGGGTGTTCGGGTTGCGGGCTCCTGTGCCACCATGGTCCGGTAAACCCTCACCCAGCTCCGACCAGGCAGCAAGCTGCCAAGTCTGCGCAACCCTCTCCCTTGAGTGAGAGGGAATTTGTGCATTGAGTACCCGGTCACCCTAATGCTGCGTTTCTACTCAATACCCTGTTTGACAAAAGCATCCAAACCAACGGAGTGAGTGCAAATAACATTGCGCATAAAAAGAATATGGTATCATCATTTATCAAGTAACTCAGATAATTAAACAGGAAATGAAGAATAATCATTGCACAAAAAACCATCTTTGGTTTCTCTAAGAATTGATTACTTGTGTAATTTAAAGCCGTTAATACGTGAAAAATAAATGCAGGCGTCATGGATAACAAAAATAACCAAGATAATGAATCACCATACAAATATAATAAAGGAATTTTAACTACGAATACTTCGAATGCAGCGAAAATTAATATCGCTACAAACGCTTTGCGCTGCATTTTTCTCGCGAAGAAATATTTGTAAAGCTCTTCAGCAAAGGGAAATAAAAATACACCCATCAGTAGATCGGGAACATTGCGTAAAAGTAGAAAATAATCTGCAACGTTTAGTAGAAATATGAAACATAAGGTGGATAGGAGTATTATAGCCAGATCTGTATAACGATTTTTAGATGCCATTGCTCGTGCACTCTTTCCACATTAATATAAGTGCTCTGAAGCCATCAATGCCAGCACCTGCCGCCGCCGTCTTTCCTACGGTGATATTTTCTGCCCTGACAGCATCCTAAAACCGTCACCGCAATCCTCTTCCACCCACCCCCTCACTTCTTATAAAGCGCATCCATCCGCTCCAAATACCGCTCCCGGATCACATGCCGCCTGATCTTCATGCTCGGGGTCAGCTCTTCATTCTCGATCGCAAACGGCTCGTCGGCGAATGCGAAGCGGCGGACTTTTTCGATTACGGACAGGTCGTTGTTGACCCGGTCGATCGCTTCGCGCACCGCCGTCTTGAACGCCGGATTGTCCTGCAGCTCGATAAAGTCATAGGGCACGTCCTGCTCGCGTGACCATTCCAGCGCCCATTCGGGATCGGGGACGATCAGGCCGACCATATAGGGCTTGCGGTCGCCGGCGATCATCGCCTGCAGGATTTCCGGCTGCAGGGTCAGCATGCCCTCGACTTTTTGCGGCGCGACATTGTCGCCCTTGTCGTTGACGATCAGGTCTTTCTTGCGGTCGGTGATCGCGACCCGTCCGGCCTCGTCGATATGGCCGATATCGCCGGTGTGCAGCCAGCCGTCCTTGAGCACCTTGTCGGTTTCCTCCTGGTTGCGCCAATAGCCGTGCATGACCAGCTCGCCGCGCACGAGGATTTCGCCATCCTCGGCGATCCGGACCTCGGTATCGATCATCGGCGGGCCGACCGTGTCCATTTTCAGACCGGTGCGCGGGCGGTTGCAGGCGATGATCGGGCCGGATTCGGTCTGGCCATAGCCTTGCAACATCGTCAGGCCAAGCGACTGGAAAAACACGCCGATTTCGGGGTTGAGCGGCGCGCCGCCCGATACCAGCGCCTTCATCCGGCCGCCGAATTTTTGCTGGACCTTGGGCCGCAGGGTCTTGTCGAGGAACAGGTCCATCAGCTTGTCGCGTTTGCGGGACTTGCCGTCCGCCTCGCGCTCGCCGATGGCCAGTGCCTTGCCAAGCAGATAATTGGGCATCCTGCCCTGTTTCTCGACCGTCTTGATCAGCCGGGCGCGCAGCACCTCGAACAGGCGCGGGACCACGACCATGATCGTCGGGCGCACTTCCTCGATATTGGAGGCGAGCTTCTCCAGCCCTTCGGAATAGAAAATCTGGGCGCCGAGACCGATCGGGAAAAACTGGCCGGCGCTATGTTCATAGGCGTGGCTGAGCGGCAGAAAAGAGAGGAACACCTCCTCGTCCCAGCCGAAGTCGCTTTCGATCACCTCGGCCGGTCCCTTGGTATTGTGCAGGATCGCGCCATGATGCTGCATCACGCCGCGCGGCTTGCCGCCGGTGCCGCTGGTGTAGATGATGCAGGCGGTCTCCTCGCGGGTGATGCCGGCAACTTCCCCGGTCACCTCGGTGACATCCTCGTCGCTGCCCTGAACCAGATCGTCCCAGCGGTAGAGATCGAAATCGCCGGACTGGCCGATGCGCAGGTCGGATATGCCGATGATGATATTGGCGTCGGACGAGCTGATTACCGAAGGCAGCAGGTTTTTCGCCAGCTTGCTGTCGGAGACGATCACCGCATGGGCGCCGCTATTGTCGAGGATATGCTGATGATCGGAGGCAGTGTTGGTGGTGTAGGTCGGCACGGTGATGCAACCCGCCGCCATGATGCCGAGATCGGCGATGCACCATTCGGGCCGGTTTTCGGAGACCAGCATCACCCGGTCACCCTTTTTCAGACCGATCCGGTTGAGCGATTTGGCGAGCGCGGCAACCTGCCGGGCGGCCTCGGCCCAGCTGATCGGCTGCCAGGCGCCGTCGATCTTGGCGTGCAGGAACGGCTTGTCACCGCCCTGGCTGGCGCGGTCAAAGAACATCGACACCAGATTCTGGTATTGATCGATTTCAAGATAACGGTTTTTTGCCTTTTTCCGGGCCACGCGACACTTCCTCTCTCATGCTCCGGATTTGCGCCGGGCTGGATCATTGGCAGACGGACTAGCGCGGTTCGAACGAGCGGGCAATTATTTTGGTGAGAAGGGGGTGCGGTGCGCCGATCCGGGGTGGCGAAATCACTGCCAATGGACATCGTTGTTCGACCTGGTCTATAGCTTTCGCCATATGAAAATATTCCCACTTGTCGCTGCCGTGGCAGCGCTGCTCACCGCTTCCTGTACCCAGACCGCGATGCCCGCACCGGCTCCCGTTGCCGCAGCGACCACCGCCGCCACGCAGCAGGAAGAGCCGTTCGTGATCGCCGCCAATCCGCTCGCGGCGCAGGCGGGCCGGGACGTTCTGAAACGCGGCGGCAGCGCCATTGATGCGGCGATCGCGGTGCAGGCGATGCTGTCGCTGGTCGAGCCGCAGAGTTCGGGCCTCGGCGGCGGTGCCTTTCTGACCTATTATGATGGCAGCTCCGGCAAACTGACGGTCTATGACGGGCGGGAAACCGCGCCGGCACAGGCCAGTCCGACGATGTTTCTGGGAGCGGACGGCAAGCCGCTCGGCTTTCGCAATGCGGTCGTCAGCGGGCGGGCCACCGGGGTGCCGGGTCTGGTCGCGATGCTGGCGATGGTGCATGAAGACCATGGATCGCTCGACTGGAACAGCCTGTTTTCGGCAGCCGAACGCACCGCGGAGGACGGTTTTGTCATCAGCCCGCGTCTCGGACGGTTTCTCGCCATTCCTTTTCCGCAGCTGGCGACTCCCGACGCGACCGCCTATTTTGCAGGTCCGGACGGTCAGCGAATGACCACCGGCGACCGGATCAGGAATCCGGAATATGCCGATTTTCTGAGGCGGCTGGCGGCCAATGGCCCGGACGCGCTCTATCGCGGTTCGACGGCGGCCAGGATTGTCAGCAAGACCCGGTCGGCGCCGCTGGAAGGCCGGATGACGCTGGCCGATCTGGCGGGCTACAAGCCGGTCAAGCGGGAAGCCCTGTGCAATCCCTATCGCGGCTATCGGGTCTGCGTACCGCCGCCGCCTTCGAGCGGCGTGGCGATGCTGCAGCTGCTGGCGATGCTGGAGAAGACCGATATCGCCGACCGCGGCCCCGATGACCCGCAGGCATGGTTCCTGTTCGCCGAGGCCAGCCGGCTGATGTACGCCGACCGCGACCAATATGTCGCCGACCCTGCCTTTGTTTCGGTGCCGGTAAAGGGTTTTCTGGATCCGGCCTATGTAGCCACGCGGGCGGCGCTGATCGGCAAGACCGCGTCCGCTCCGCCGAAGGCGGGAACGCCGCCGGGCGCGGTGCAGGCCGGCGCCGATCATACGATGGAGCCGGCGGGCACCTCGCATTTCATCGTCCGCGATGTTGAGGGCAATGTCGTGTCGATCACTACCACCGTCGAATCGATTTTCGGGACCGGCCGGATGGTCGACGGCTTCTTTCTCAACAACCAGCTGACTGATTTCTCGTTCAGCCCGGTCGATGCAGAGGGCAATCCGGCGGCCAATGCGGTGGCACCCGGCAAGCGGCCGCGCTCTTCGATGACGCCGACCATCCTGCTCGACAGGGATGGCAAGTTTGCCGGTGCGATCGGATCGGCGGGCGGCAACAGCATCCTGGCCTATGTCGCCAAGTCGCTGGTCGGTGCGATCGACTGGAACCTGTCGATGCAGCAGGCGCTGGCGCTGCCCAATCTGGTCGCGCGGGGTCCGAATTTTGGCGGCGAAGTGGACAAGTTTGATCCGGCGGTTCTGCAAGGTCTTGCTGCGCGCGGGATCGATCTCAAGCCGGGGCAGGGCGAGGACAGCGGCGTGCACGCGGTGATGATCCGCGATGGCAGGGTCGACGGCGGCTATGATCCGAGGCGCGAGGGCGTGGTGCTGGTCGGGACCGGCGACTAGCCGGACAAGCTAGGCCGTGCCGACGGCCTCGGCGACGCCATTATACCCGTCCCGCTTGAGCAATCGGGCCAACTGGCAACTTATTGAAGCGGCGATCGTCGGGCCTTCGTAAATCATCGACGTATACAGCTGGATCAATGACGCGCCGGCGCGGATCCGTTCATATGCATCTTCGGCGGTTGCGATGCCGCCAACCCCGATCAGCGGGATCTGGCCGCCGCTGGCCGTCCGGAAATCCTTCAGCCTTTGCAGCGCCAGATCCTTGAGCGGTGCGCCGGACAGGCCACCGGTTTCGGTCTGGTTGGCGGAACGCAGGTCGGGCCGGGTGATCGTAGTGTTGGATATGATCAGCGCAGCAATTTTCTCTGCCATTGCGACATCGATAATATCATCGATATCGGCGGGTTCGAGATCAGGGGCGACTTTCAGGAAGACGGGGGTTTTTGACTGGCCCATCGCTGTCATCACCGCGGCGAGCAGTTCGGCCAGCGCGCCCTTGTCCTGCAGCGCGCGCAGGCCGGGCGTGTTGGGCGAGCTGATATTGACGGTCAGATAGTCGGCCAGCGGCGCCATATTCTTTGCGCCGGTGACATAGTCGGCGATCCGGTCGCTGCTGTCCTTGTTGGCGCCGATATTGATGCCGAGCACGCCCTTGCCCATGCGGGAGCGCATGCGCTGCAGCCGGGGGATGGCTTCCTGCTGGCCGCGGTTGTTGAAGCCGAGCCGGTTGATCACCGCCTTGTCCTCGACCAGCCGGAAGATGCGCGGCTTGGGATTGCCCGCCTGCGGCAGCGGCGTCAGCGTGCCGACCTCGGCAAAGCCGAAGCCCATGCGGATCAGCGCGTCGGGGACCTCGCCATTCTTGTCGAAACCGGGGGCCATGCCGACCGGATTGACGAAGTCGAGTCCGGCGACGGTGGTCGCCAGAACCGGATCGGATTTGGGCGCCGGGCCCATCGGTACGGTCTTCAGGCCGGCGATGGTCAGGCCGTGGGCACGTTCCGCCTCGAGCTGGAAGATGAAGGGTTTGGCGAGATTGTAGAGCATGGCGGGGCTATGGCACTGCTGTCGGTCCCGCGCAATGGTGCTCCGCACTTGCAGCGGCGCTTTTCGCGGCGGCAGCGCCCGGCCTCCGGAGCTCCGCATCGAGTGCGGAGCACAGGACTGGAAACGCCGATATTTTCTGCTACACGATCACCAGATACGCAAAGGACCGACAATGATTGCTACCCCCCAATTTGATTTCCAGCTCGGCGAAATGGCCGACCAGATTCGCGACACCACCCGGCGCTTTGCCGAGGAGAAGATCATGCCGCTGGCGCAGAAAATGGATCGCGAGGACTGGTTTCCGCGCGAGCTGTGGGAGCAGATGGGTGATCTTGGTCTGCACGGCATCACCGTGGAAGAAGCGGATGGCGGGCTGGGCCTCGGCTATATCGAGCATGCGATTGCGGTCGAGGAAGTCAGCCGCGGCAGCGCCGCGCTGGGCCTGAGCTATGGCGCACACAGCAATCTGTGCGTCAACCAGATCCGCCGCTGGGCCAGTCCGGAGCAGAAGGCAAAATATTTGCCCAAATTGATCTCGGGCGAGCATGTCGGCGCGCTGGCGATGTCGGAAGCCGGAGCGGGCAGCGATGTCGTGTCGATGAAGCTCAAGGCCGAAGCGGTCCAGGGCGGCTATGTGCTCAACGGCACCAAATTCTGGATCACCAACAGCACCTGCGCCGACACTTTGGTCGTCTATGCCAAGACCCGGCCCGATGCGGGCTCGGGCGGGATTACCGCTTTCCTGATCGAAAAGGGCATGAAGGGCTTTTCTATCGGCCAGAAGATCGAGAAGGTCGGCATGAAGGGTAGTCCGACCGCCGAACTGGTGTTCGATGACTGCGAAGTGCCGGAAGAAAATGTCATGGGGCCGCTGAACGGCGGCGTCGGCGTGCTGATGAGCGGCCTCGACTATGAGCGCGCGGTGCTGGCGGCGATTCCGCTGGGCCTGATGCAGGCCTGTATCGACACGGTCATTCCCTATGTCCGCGAGCGCAAACAGTTCGGCAAGCCGATTGGCAGCTTCCAGCTGATGCAGGGCAAGGTCGCCGACATGTATGTCCGGCTGAACAGCGCCCGCAGCTATGTCTATAATGTCAACAAAGCCTGCGATGCCGGCCAGACCACGCGCTTCGACGCGGCCGGCGCGGTGATGCTGGCCAGCGAGAACAGCGTGCGGGTCGCCGAGGAATCGATCCAGGCGCTGGGCGGCGCGGGCTATACCACCGACTGGCCGGTCGAGCGCTACTGGCGCGACAGCAAGTTGCTCGATATCGGTGCTGGCACCAATGAGATCCGGCGGATGCTGATCGGTCGGGAACTGATCGGGGCGGGCTGAATGCGCATCCTGCTGACCGGATCGTCGGGATGGCTGGGGCGATTTCTTGCGCCCAAATTGTTGGCAGCGGGCCATCAGGTTACCGGTCTCGATGTGGCAGCGGGTTCCTGCACCGATGTCGTCGGCACCGTCGCGGACCCGGAGCTCGTCGACCGTGTCTTTCGGGATCACCAAGTCGAAGCGGTGATCCATGCCGGGGCATTGCACAAGCCGGATATCGTTCGCTATCCGGCGCAGGCGTTCGTCGATGTCAATGTGACCGGCACGCTGAACCTGCTGGAGGCTGCGGCGAAAGCCGGCCATGACCGGTTTGTCTTTACCTCGACCACTTCCCTGATGATCAGCGAAGAGGTACGCGCCGGGAAATCCGGTGGTGCCGACAAGACCTTCTGGCTGGATGAAGATTTCGGGCCGCTGAAACCGCGCAATATCTACGGGATAACCAAGCTGTCGGCGGAGAATCTTTGCCGCCTTTACAGCAAGCTGCATGGCATGGACGTGGCCATATTGCGGACCAGCCGCTTTTTCCCGGAAGATGACGATACGCTGACGCATCCCAGCGGCCTCAATCTCAAGGCCAATGAATTTCTGAACCGTCGGCTGACTGTCGAGGATGCGGCCGATTCCCATATTTGCGCGCTCGCGAACATCACCGGTCTCGGCTGTGAAACATTCATTGTGTCCGCACCACCGCCATTCGACCCCTCCGAGGGCGCGGAACTGATGCACGATGCGCAGGCTGTCATCGCACGGAAATTCCCGCAGGCGGTGGATTTATATAATGAGTGCGGCTGGGTGCTCCCCGACATTATCGAACGGGTCTACGATCCGTCAAAGATGGAGCGCCTGCTCGATTTTCGGTGCAAAACCGATTTCGCGGCGATTCTATCCGCTCTGGCAGCTGGCGAGCAATTGCCGTTTCAGCACGATCCCTCCTATATTTCCCCCAAGGAAAAGTCCGGGGCGATCTGTTGACACCGGCTACCGAAGCCGCAAACTCTCCCAGGGCCCGTTGATCGCATAAGTATAGCCCGGCTCCTGTACATTGACGAACATGGTTGTGCCGTCGGGCGAGAAGCAGGCGCCGCAGAATTCGCTCTTGTCCTTGTGGGCGTTGCGGGCGATGTCGTAGATGGTGCCGTCCGCTGCCAGGCCGCGCAGATACTGGTCGCCGCGCCCGTCTTCGCAGAGGATGATATCGTGCCACGGTGCGACCACCAGATTGTCGCACATGTCGAGCGAATCGGCGCTGGTCGATTCGAAGAACAGCTGCAAGGTGCCGCCTGCGTCGGCGCCTTCGCCGGGCGTGTAGCGCCAGATCTGGCCGACGCGCTGGACCCCGCCCTCGGTGCAGGTGAAATAGAAGTCGCCGGTTTCGCCATCGGCGCGCACGGCATAATCGAGTCCCTCGCCGCGCATGAACTGCGCCGCGCCCGCTGCATTGCCGCGATGGGCGAGATCGCCTTCGGGGGCTTCGACATCGTCGAGATCAATCCATTCGGCGAGATGATCTTCCCCGACCTTGAAACGGTCCGCGCCATTGCCGTTCCAGTCTTCCGGCCAGTTGGAAGTGATCGCGGATTTTCTGTTGGTCAGAGCCAGCGCCTGCAGGCGACCGCCCTGCTGCAGCTTGCCCGGTACGTTCGGAATGAAGCGGTAGAACAGCCCGTGACGGGCATCTTCTGTCATATAGACGATGCCGGTGGCGGGATCGACCGAGGCGGCTTCGTGGGTGAAGCGGCCCATGGCCTTCAGCGGCACGGCATCGATCAGGCCGTCGGCACCGGACGGGGTTTCGAACACGAAGCCGTGATATTTGCCCGGGCCTTCCTCGGGTTTGAGCATTTCTTCCTCGCAGCTCAGCCAGCTGCCCCAGGGGGTTGGTCCGCCGGCACAATTGGCGGCGGTGCCGGTCAGCACCAGAAAATCCCGCTCCATTCGTTTGTGCTTGAGGTCATAGACCAGCTTGGTGACGCCGCCGAAAAACGGCGAGCCATCGGCCTTGCGATCATAGAGCTGGCTGTCCGAAACCCGGTCGAGCAATTCGTTGCCCTTGCCGAACGGGCTGCCGGTGGGGACGCTGTTCCAGTTCTCGTGATTGCGCATCAAGATACATTTGTCGGCATCGTCCGGATCGGCGAAACAGGCCATGCCGTCGGGGCGGCCGGGGCGAAAAAAGCCATCCGACATGGTGCCGCCGGTCTCGCTGATCAGGGTGTAGGAAAAGCCCTCCGGCAGATCGAGGCGTTTTGCGGGGTCTGGCACCAGGCGGACGGAACGATTGGTGCTACGCGCCTGCGCGCATCCGGCGAGGGAGACCGACGCATAGAACAGGCCGACGGCCTGGGCGGAGCGCATGAAATCTCTTCGGGATAAAGTCATGGTTCAATTTTCCTGTTATCGGACTATGGTCCGGTTCCAATGATGCCAACGCCTAGCGGCGAAAGAAAACAGAAATATGACCTACACCCTGATCACCGCCAACCGCAACTATTCCAGCTGGTCGCTGCGTCCCTGGATATTGATGCAGGCGCTGGATATTCCGTTTGCCGACGAGATACTCTATTTTGAAGAGGAGAATTACGAGCGTTTCCGGGCATTTGCCCCGAACGGGCAGGTGCCCTGTCTGAAGGACGGGGATCGGACGATCTGGGACTCGCTGGCTATCGCGGAATATCTGGCCGAGCGGAATCCGGGCTGCTGGCCGACGGATGACGATGCGCGGGCCTGGGCACGCTCGGCAACGGCGGAGATGCACGGCGGTTTTGCGTGGCTGCGCAATATCTGTCCGATGAATGTCGGTGTGCGGGCGACCCTGCACCAGATAGAGACGCCGCTGCAGCGCAATATTGACCGGATCGGCGAGCTGTTCGCGGAGGGGCAGGAGCGCTTTGGCGGCCCATGGCTGGCCGGCGAGCGGTTCACGATCGTCGACGCCTTTTACGCGCCGGTTGCCTATCGGGTGCGGTCGTTCGCTCTGGATATCGGTGCCGCCGGGCAGGCGTGGGTGGAACGCATTCTCTCGCATCCGGCGATGCTGGAATGGGAGCGGCAGGCACTGGCAGAGCCGCATCGCGAAGCTGGTCATGAAGCGGAGATTGCGGCGGCGGCGACGGTGACGGCGGATTACCGGGTGAGATAGGGCGTCGGCGCAGGCCGGAGTCCAGGCGATCGGACGGGATCATTCTGGGCCCTGCCCTTCGGCAGGGAACGGGAGCTGTAGGGCCATGATTTGTGCTCCGCACTCGATGCGGAG
>DELZ01000001.1:235084-559962 GCA_002354635.1 Sphingomonadales bacterium UBA2683 | reverse complement strand
GCTCCGCATCGAGTGCGGAGCACGGGCCGCCAAACTTGACTGAAACCGGCCCTTACGGCAAAGGCGCATCTTTCTGATGTTGCGGCGCAGCATTTTTCAACCGAAGGAGGCTGCCCATGGCTATTCACAGCGATTTCCGGCGCGACTGGCTGTCAAATCCCAAAACCGAGTTTCTCGCCGGGCTGGTGGTGGCGCTGGCGCTGATTCCCGAAGCGATCGGCTTTGCGATCATCGCCGGTGTGGATCCGCGGGTCGGGCTCTATGCCAGTTTCTCGATCGCGGTGATCATTTCGCTGATCGGCGGTCGTCCCGGGATGATCAGTGCCGCAACCGCTGCCGTGGCGGTGCTGGTGGTGCCGCTGGTGCGCGACCATGGCGTCGAATATCTGTTTGCCGCGACGATTTTGATGGGGATTTTCCAGGCGATTGCCGCACTGCTGCGGCTCGACCTGCTGATGCGCTTTGTCTCGCGTTCGGTGATCACCGGCTTCGTCAACGCGCTGGCGATCCTGATCTTCATGGCGCAGATCCCGCAGATGACCGGCGAAGCCTTTACCTGGCAGACCTATGCGATGATCGCGGCCGGTCTGGCGATCATCTATGGCCTGCCCAAGATCACCACGCTGGTGCCGTCACCGCTGGCCGCGATTATCGTGCTCGCCGGTATCAGCATGTATTTTCGCGCCGATGTGTTCACCGTCGGTGATATGGGCGAACTGCCCGACAGCCTGCCGTGGCTGCATATTCCGCAGATTCCGATCACCTGGGAAACCCTCCAGATCATCGCGCCCTTTTCGCTGGCGATGGCGGCTGTCGGGTTGCTTGAATCGCTGCTGACCGCGTCGATTGTCGATGACCTGACCGAGACCCGCAGCGACAAGAAGCGCGAGACCTATGGCCAGGGCATTGCCAATTTTGTCACCGGCTGGATCGGCGGCATGGGCGGTTGCGCGATGATCGGGCAGTCGGTGATCAATATCAAATCCGGCGGGCGGCGGCGGCTGTCGACCTTTGTCGCCGGTGTGATGCTGCTGGTGCTGATCGTCGGGCTCGGCCAGTGGGTTGCGCAAATTCCGATGCCGGCATTGGTTGCGGTGATGATCTTTGTTTCGGTCAGTACGTTTCGCTGGCAGAGCTTTACCGAGATCACCCATCATCCCTGGCCATCCAATGTCGTGATGATCGCCACCGTGGTGATGGTGGTGGCGACGCATGACCTGTCGATCGGGGTGCTGACCGGGGTGCTGCTGTCCGGGATATTCTTCGCCTGGAAGGTGCGGCAGCTGGTTCGCATCCAGGATTTTGTCGAGGTCACAACGCACCGCTATGTCTTCGCCGGCGAGGTGTTCTTCGGCTCGGTCGATATGCTCTATGAAGCGATCGAGTTTAACGAGGACGAGATCGACAGCGTGATCATCGATGTCCACAACGCCCATTTCTGGGACATCAGCGCGACCGGGATTCTGGACAAGATCGTCGAGCGGCTGAAGAACGAAGGCAAATCGGTCGAGATCATCGGCCTGAACCAGGCGAGCGCGACGCTGGTCGAGAAATATAGCGAGAATGAGAAGCCGTTCGAGAGTCTGGGCGTGGTCGGGCACTAGGTCTGCGCAGGGGCATGGATATTCGGGCTTGAGTGTGCCCCGGCGCAGGCCGGAGTCCAGACGATTGCACGGGATCATTCTGGGCCCTGCCCTTCGGCAGGGCACGGCGGCTGTTGGCCCGAGAGTTGTGCTCCGCACTTGATGCGGAGCCCTCCGGTCGCAACGCCTCCTTGAGCCTCCAGGGCTCCGCATCAAGTGCGGAGCACATTGTCCTGTTGACGCTGCTGCGGCTTTGCCGCACATTTGCTCCAAAGTTTACAGGAGACCCCCATGATCACGCTGCACCATCTCGACTATTCCCGTTCGTCCCGGATCATCTGGCTGTGCGAGGAGGGCGGGATCGACTATAAAATGGTCACCTATCACCGCGATCCGGTGACCCGGCGGTCGCCGCCGGAACTGGCCGAAGCGCACCGGCTGGCCAAGGCGCCGACGGTGGACGTGGACGGCGTGACCATGGTCGAATCCGGCGCGATCATCGAATATCTGATCGAGCGGCATAGCGATGGCGCGCTCGGCGTGGCGGTTGATCATCCGGAGCGGGCGAAATATCTCGAATGGCTGCATTTTGCCGAGGGCACGATGGGGATGAGCTTCATCATCACCGGCATCGCGCCGATGCTGGGCGGCCTGCCGGAGGTGCTGAACGGATTCCTGCAGGCGGAGGTCGACAAGCTGCTCGACCATCTGGAGATCGAGCTGGAGGGCAAGGATTTTCTGGTCGCGGACAAGTTTACCGGCGCGGATATCAACCTGCATTATATGCTCGAAGGGCGCGCGGCGCTGGGGCAGCTGGACAGCCGCCCCAATTGCTCGCGCTATTTTGAAGCACTGGTGGCGCGGCCGGGCTATCAGAAGACGGTGGAACTGGGCGGGCCGGTGTTGTTGCCGAAGCCTAGCTGAGGAAGATATCTTTTGATTTTAAGACAAGTAAGCGAACAAAGTAACGGCGACTATCGCAACAAGGATTCCAATCCAAAGGCCAGCATTTAGGTCCGCGATTTGCCTCCAAAACGATGTTTCTGAAAGCAAAGGGCTTTTGGGACCGATGGAATGGGGATCGACTCCTGTTTCGGCGCATAATGCTCGGGCAAAGCGTGTCCAGTTTTCGGGTCTATCTACCTCATTTGCGGGCAACACTTTGCGGAGAGAGGTGAACACGTCTCCGGCGGTATGCCAGTTTGGAGCGTCGTCATCGTCCAGTTTAACTCCAAATTCGTCTTCAACACCAATGATCGCATGAATCTCATCGCCATCACCGGCTAGTCCAACACTTTTCGAAGTCTTTTTATCATTCGCTCGACATCGCTGCGCTTCGACCGCGCGCGCGAACATAGCGCCGCCATCCGCCGCATGTTCAAAGAACAGCGAGGGCTCGATCAGTTCCAGTTCCATCAGGCGGAACCGGCCTTCGGCATCGCGGAGCATGTCGACGCGGGCGTAGAGCAAGGTTTCTGTTCCCAGAATTTGCTCGGCCGCCTGCCGGGCCTGTACCGCCAGTTCTTGTGCGCCTGCGGGACAATCCGCACCGCTTTCCGAACCGCCGAGAAATTCCTGGACGCGGAAATCGCCTTTGGCAGGGCGCTTGAGGATGGCGTGGCTGAAGGTACCGCCGAAATAGAAGAGCGAATATTCGCCTTCCTCGGCGATGGCGGGCTGGAACGGCTGGATCAGCATTTCTTTGCCGGCGATGGATTCGGGCAGGGGGTCGCCATTCTGCAGCCGGTAGGTGCCGTCCGCTCCGCCGGAAATCGGCGGCTTGACCACCAGATGATCACTCTCGAATGTTTGCACCGCCTGTGCGATATCATTTGCCGTCAGGGCGGCGCTGATCAGGGTGGGCACGATGGCGATGCCCGCCTTCTCCAGTTCGAGTAAATAGGATTTGTTGCTGTTCCAGCGCAGCACCGATACCGGGTTGGCGATTTTTATTTGCTGCTGTTCGAGCTGATTAAGCAAGGCGAACCAGCGCGGGCAGTCCCTTTGATAGCCCCAGACCAGCAGCGGCAGCACCAGACCGAAGCCGGTCAGATCGCCGGGGTCGGTCCAGTGGCGGAAGGCGATATCGTCGCCGAGCAGCCGCCGGTAGGCGGCGCAGGCCGGGCCGAGGTCCTCGAAATAGTCGGGCGCCGCCGTCAAAATGCAGATTTTGGTCAAGTCGCTGGCTTAGCCGACCGCGTCGCGGACGACGGCGGTGCCGGCTTCGCGCTGTTGCTTCAGTTCCGCCTTCAGCTTTGCCGGATCGCGGGCGAACACGAAACCGAAGCTGACCCCGCCTTGCTTGCCAATGGTCGCATGGTGCAGCTTGTGCGCCTGCACCAGCCGTTTGGCATAGCCGCCCCTGGGGACATATTTGAAGTAACGTTGATGCACGAGGCCGTCGTGGATCAAGGTGTAGATGATGCCGTAGAACATGATGCCGAGGCCAACCCAGGTGCCCGGTTCCCATGCGGAGCTGCCCATGATCAGCGGGCTGCCGATCGCGAACATCGATATGCTCATCACTGCACCGACGATGCCGTAGAGATCGTTCTTCTCGAGCGCATTATTGTGCGGCTCATGATGGTCGCGGTGCCAACCCCAGCCAAAACTGTGCATGATATATTTGTGGCTCGCCCAGGCGACAAATTCCATCGCGATGACGGATGCAAGGACGGTTGCGAGGATGGCGAATATGCTCATGTTGCGAAGATAGGCGCTCTTTGACAGGTTTTGAAGGCAATTCTAACTTGCGCCGATGATTGATCTGACTAAACGAAACCCCATATGGGAAGTCAGGAGCTTATGAACCAACCGAAGACCCTTTATGAGAAAATCTGGGACGCCCATGTCGTCGACCAGCGGGATGACGGCACGGCGCTGATCTATATCGACCGGCATCTGGTGCACGAGGTCACAAGCCCGCAGGCGTTCGAAGCGCTGCGCATGGCGGGACGGAAAGTGCGGCGGCCCGATCTGACGCTGGCGGTTCCCGATCACAATCTGCCGACGACGGCGCGGCTGGATGCCGAGGGCAACAAGATACCGATTGCCGATCCGCAGAGCGCGGCGCAGCTGGAAGCGCTGGAAGCCAATGCGCCGGCCTTCGGGATCAAATATATCGGTGCCAGCGACATCAACCAGGGCATTGTCCATGTCATTGGGCCGGAGCAGGGTTTTACCCTGCCGGGCACGACCATGGTCTGCGGCGACAGCCATACCGCGGCGCACGGGGCGCTGGGCGCGCTGGCCTTCGGAATCGGCACCAGCGAGGTCGAGCATGTGCTGGCGACGCAGACGCTGCAGCTGACCCGCTCGAAATCGATGGAAATCCGGGTCGAGGGGCTGCTTGGCCCCGGTATCAGCCCGAAAGACCTGATCCTGCATATCATCGGCGTGATCGGCACCGCCGGCGGCACCGGCCATGTCATCGAATATCGCGGCGAAGTATTCGAGCAGATGTCGATCGAGGGGCGGCTGACCGTGTCCAACATGTCGATCGAGGCGGGCGCGCGGGCCGGCCTGATCGCGCCCGATGACAAGACCTATGCCTATCTGAAGGGTCGTCCGATGGCACCGAAGGGTGCCGACTGGGACGCCGCCGTCGCCTATTGGAAGACGCTGCCGACCGACGCAGGCGCTACCTTTGACAAGAGCGTCACTATCAACGCCGCCGATGTTGCGCCGACCGTCACCTGGGGCACCAGCCCCGAGGATGTGGTACCGGTCAACGGCACGGTGCCGGCACCGGAAAGCTTTGCCGATCCGTCGAAGCAGGATGCCGCCCGCAAATCGCTGGACTACATGGGACTCGAGGCAGGCCAGGCCCTGCGCGATGTCATGGTGGAAAATATCTTCATTGGCAGCTGCACCAACAGCCGGATCGAGGATCTGCGAGCCGCTGCTGCTATTCTCGACGGGCGCAAGAAGGCCGACAATGTCAAATGGGCGATTGTCGTGCCGGGGTCGGGACTGGTGAAGGCGCAGGCCGAAGCCGAAGGTCTCGACCGGATTTTCACCGATGCCGGTTTCGAATGGCGTGAACCCGGCTGCTCGGCCTGTCTCGGCATGAATCCGGACAAGGTGCCGGCGGGCGAACGCTGCGCATCCACTTCCAATCGCAATTTCGTTGGCCGCCAGGGCCCCGGTGCTAGAACGCATCTGATGTCCCCCGCCATGGCTGCGGCTGCGGCCGTGACCGGCAGGTTGACCGATGTGCGTGAACTGACAAGATGAGAGGTTGAAATGAGCGACGACACGAAAAACGACAATGGCGCCGAGCAAAAGCCCGGCAAGGCCCCCGGCAAGACCAAGGCCGCCAAGGGCGGTGAATCCGGATCATGGTCGACCGGTGCCAAGGTCGGCGCGGCTATCGGTTCGGCTGCGGTTGCGGCCGCCTTGCTCTATGCCGGTCGGCACCAGATGAAAAAACATGATGATTTCAAGCTGGCCAAGGACAAGCCGCTGCCGAAATATGAAAACGAGCCGGATTATGACTATGACGATGGCGACGACGATTTCACCAATAAAAGCGAAGACGAATAAGGATGGATCCGGTCAAGCGCGTTGAAGGTCGCGCCATTCCCTTCGGTCAGAAAAATGTCGATACCGATGTCATCATTTCGGCCAAATGGCTGAAGACAGTGTCCCGAGAGGGGCTCGGTGCCGGCGCGTTTGAATCGATCCGGGAGCAGGAAGGCAATATTTTCGACGATCCGGAATATGCCGGTGCCTCGATTCTGATTGCCGGTGATAATTTCGGTTGCGGATCAAGCCGCGAACATGCGGCCTGGGCGCTGGATGACATGGGCATCAAGGCGGTGATCGCGCCCAGTTTTTCGGATATATTCGCTGGTAACGCATTCAAGAACGGCTTGCTGGCCATTGCCTTGCCGCAGGATGCGATCAACCGGCTGATGGAGGTCGCCAAAACCGATCCGGTCACTATCGATATGGAAAGCATGAGTGTCACCTCCCCGTTCCAGGATCGTTTCCCGTTTGAAATGGATGCGTTCCGGCACCAGTGCCTGATCGAGGGTCTGGACGAAATAGACCTGACAATGGCAAAGGCCGATGCCATAAAGCGGCACGAAATAACCAGTGATTCTGCGCAGCCCTGGCTCAAGCCTGCTGCGGCATAGGATCAGAATAATTCCAGGGAAGGGAATGAAATGAAGGCTTTGATGTCAACCAAAGTGGGCGGACCGGACACGCTCGAAATGCTGGATGTGGCCGACCCGGTTGCGGCCAAGGGGCAGGTGCTGATCGATGTAAAGGCCTGCTCGATCAACTATCCCGACGTGCTGATCATCCAGGATATGTACCAGTTCAAGCCGCCGCGGCCGTTCGCGCCGGGCGGCGAGGTTTCCGGTGTCATCGCCGCTGTCGGCGAGGGCGTCGAGGATCTCAAGGTCGGTGACCGTGTCGCCTCGACCACCGGCCATGGCGGTCTCGTCGAGAAAGTCGTCGTCGACCAGAACAGCGCCTTCAAGATCCCCGACAGCGTCAGTTTTGAAGACGCCTCGGCACTGATCCTGACCTATGGCACGTCGATTCATGCACTGCTGGATCGCGGTCATATCAAGGAAGGGGAAACCCTGCTGGTGCTCGGTGCCTCCGGCGGCGTCGGTATCGCCGCCGTCGAACTGGGCAAGGCCTTCGGCGCGCGCGTGGTTGCGGCGGTATCGTCCGAGGAAAAGGCCGAATTTGCCAAGCAGGCTGGCGCGGATGAAGCCGTGGTCTATGCCCGCGCGCCGTTCGACAAGGATCAGTCCAAGGCCCTGGCCGCCCAGTTCAAGGCAGCCGTCGGGCCGAATGGCGCGGATGTCATCTATGATGCTGTCGGCGGCGACTATAGCGAACCGGCGGTGCGCTCGATTGCCTGGGAAGGCCGCTTTCTGGTGGTCGGGTTTCCGGCCGGCATTGCCAAGCTGCCGCTCAATCTCACCCTGCTCAAATCCTGCGATGTCTGCGGCGTGTTCTGGGGGGCTTATGCGGCACGCGATCCGAAAGGCAATCGCGCCCATATCAATCGGCTGTTCAAGCTTTGGGACGAGGGGCTTATCCAGCCCCGCGTATCCGAGGTCTTCGCTTTTGCCGATGCCGGCAAGGCGATCCAGAAAATGGCCGATCGCGGTGCTATCGGCAAATTGGTGGTAAAGGTCGCAGATTGATTGCCCCGCAGCACTTGCGGGAGCGGGCGATCATGCCTATTTTTACAACAACTCAGTTCAAGGGAAGCTCATGACAGATTTTAAGGATCGCGAAAACGCGTTTGAGACGAAGTTTGCGCGCGACGAGGAAATGCAGTTCCGGGTAACCGCGCGGCGCAATCGCCTGCTCGGTCAATGGGCCGCAGCGAAAATGGGCCTGACATCGGAAGAAACCGATGCCTATGCCAAGGAAGTTGTGGCGGCCGATTTCGAGGAAGCGGGCGATGAAGATGTCATCCGCAAGCTGCTCGGCGATCTGACCTCGGCGGGTGTCGAAATGGACGATGCGGGTATCCGTACTGCCCTGGCCGAGAAAATGGTGGAAGCCCGTCGCCAGTTTATCGAAGAGGCCTCCTGACCGCGATGCCGATGGCAAGCGCAGATATAGAGGCCATGATTTTGGCAGCCTTTCCCGATGCGTCGGTGGAGATTACCGATCTGGCCGGAGATGGCGACCATTATGCCGCGAAGGTTAGCTCCGCTGCGTTCGCGAATATGAACCGGGTGAAACAGCATCAGGCGGTTTACGCCGCGCTGAAGGGAAAAATGGGTGGTGAATTGCACGCGTTGCAACTGACCACTTCCGTTCCCGACTAGGAGAATCAAGATGACCGACGTGAATGAAAAAATCAAAGCGGTGGTGAACAGCAATGACGTGGTGCTCTTCATGAAGGGCACGCCGCTGTTCCCGCAATGTGGCTTTTCCAGTCGCGCTGTTGCCATATTGGAGCATCTCGGAGTCGGATTTGACTCGTTCGACGTGCTTCAGGATATGGAGGTTCGTCAGGGGATCAAGGATTATTCCGACTGGCCGACCATCCCGCAACTTTATGTCAAAGGCGAATTTGTCGGCGGCAGCGATATCATGATGGAGATGTACGAAGCCGGCGAGCTTGGCGAACTGATGGCCGAGAAAAAGGTCGCCCCCGCCGAGGCCTGAACGCTTGCCGGCCATTACAGAATTGGCAAAGACATAAAAAACGGCTCGGTCTAGGAGGACCGGGCCGTTTTTATTTGGGGTAAGCTTCGTCGAATTTTTATGAGGTGGGGCAACAGAGACCAGTCGATTGTCCCCCTCATTGTCTCCTCCTGCAAGGAGGTTTTGGGTGTAAAGCCTAGAATATGGATATCATGTTGCACCAGTCGTGCCAGTTTTTCAAAATTCTTCTAATTCAATCACTTGCATGGTTGATGCTCTGTTAAGGATTGCAGGCCTGTAAAATTTTTCGACAAACGCCTGTTTTTCGACAAACAACCGCAGACGATCCACGAACGACATCCGCGGGCAAATTCGTTGTTTACACGCGTGGTCGATGAAACTACACATGTAGTCACTGACGATTCTCGAGGGAGGGACACAAACCGTGACCGAACGCATTAGCGATGCCGAACATGCCGTTATGGAAGTCCTCTGGAAGCGCGCGCCCCTGACCGCCACCGAAGTGGCCGATCAGGTGGTTCAGGAAAAGGACTGGTCACTGCAGACCGTCAAGACCCTGCTATCCCGGCTGGCCGCAAAAGCGGTTGTCGGCACCGAGCGCGACGGTCGTCGTTTTCTCTATTCACCGCTTGTGGAACGCGATGCCTATCTGACCGGCGTGTCACGAAATTTTGTGGATCGGCTTTTCGGGGGAAAAGTCATGCCATTGGTTGCGCACCTGGCCGAGGCCGATGAACTGAGCGCTGACGACATCCGCGAAATCGAGGGGCTTTTGAGGGAGTTGAAGAAATGAGTGGCGAATTGAACCAATGGATCTGGGATACCATGTTCTCGATGACCCTGCTGCTGGTGCTGGTGCTGGCAATCCGCAGGCCGGTGAGCCATTTTTTCGGCGCTCGTATTGCCTATCTGTTGTGGATATTGCCAGTGGCGCGCCTGTTCATGCCGACGCTGACCCTTGAGGCACCGGCGGAAGTCGAGCCGATGGCGGCCTACGTGCCGGCAGTCGCCGGTTCGGATTTGGTCGCTGCCGTTCCTGCCCAAGGCAGTGCAATCAGTACGCTCGCTTCGCTCGACTGGATGATGATTGCGCTCATTCTCTGGCTTGGTGGCGCGGGGCTGCTGTTTATCAGCAAGCTGGCGTCCTATCTGCAGTTTAGAGAAGATATCGTGGCTGACGGTCGTCTGATCAGTCGCCATGGCAACATCAAAATCCTGGAAACGGCCGCTGTTGGCGGACCACTCGCCTTCGGCCTGTTTGACAAATATATTGCCGTTCCGACCAATTTTTTCCGCGATTATGCCCCCCGGGAACGCAAACTCGCGCTGGAGCATGAAATCGCGCACCATGAGTCGGGAGACCTGGCGGCCAATTTCGTCGGCCTTTCGATATTGTCGCTGCACTGGTTCAACCCGATCGCCTGGTTCGCCTGGATCGCGTTTCGACAGGATCAGGAAACGGCTTGCGATGCGCGGGTACTGGCGCAAAGCGGTCATGAAGTGCGGGCCGTTTACGGCCGGACCATTGCCAAGTCGGCTTCCGGTCACCGGCTGGGACTGGCCAGTCCGTTGAACCAGAAGGACAAGATCAAGGGTCGGCTCAAAATGCTGGGCCAGTCGGAAAAGTCGCGGTTCCGCAGCAGGCTGGGCGCCGGATTGGTCGCTGTCGGCACCGTGATTGCGCTGCCGCTCACCGCCACCGTCACCTATGCCGAAGCGGTAGATCCCGTCGATCTGTCGGCTCCCGAGGTACCACTGGCACCCGCAGCGCCTGCCGCTCCGATGGCTCCATCGGCGGTTTCGGCTCCCGAGGTTCCGTCGGCACCATCCGCTCCGACGGCGGTGGGCGACGTTACCAACATCACCATGCTCAACGGTCGCAAAAATTATGACCCGGCAAACGACTATGTCCACAAGATACAGCATAATGGCAGAACCGTCATCTTGCGGACCGACAAGGTGCTGAGCGAGAAGGAAATTCGCAAGATGGTTGCGGAAGCCGAAAAGTCCCGGCTGGAGGCAGACAGGGCGCTGCGTGAAAGCGGATGGGACCGGGAGCAGATGCGCGCGACCATGAATGAGGTCGACCGGGAACTGGCACAGGCCAGAATCGAAATGCAGCAGGAGTTGCGGGAAGCCCAACAGGACGTGCGCGAGGCCCAGCGCGAGGCACTTGAAGCCAGGCGGGAAGCCCGGCAGGAAGCCCGCGAGGCGCAACGGGAAGCCAGTGAGGCTGCACGCGAAGCACGAGAGCAAACCCGGCAGGAAGCCCGTATTTCTTCAATTTCCTTTGTCACCGGCTCCAAGGTCAGCGGACCCGATTGCACGGCGATGAACAAGCAGATCGCGATGGGCGGAACGAACGGCCTCACCGGTCAGGCCTGGGCTGTTGTTGCCGGTTGCGGCGGTTTTGAAGTCAAGATCGACAAGACGGCCATGCTCAAGGCGACCTTGTCGGGTCTCGAAAAGGGTCGCGCCGAAGCGGCCAAATGCACCGAAAGCAAAGCCAATCGCACCAGAAAGCTCAAGGATTTTGACAATAGCATCGCAAAAGTGAAGGCGCAGCTGTCGATGACCTGAGCCAGCGAGCCCTGATCAAACGGTGACCGGGCGGTTCGTTTTCACGGATCGCCCTTTTTCATGGTTGTTTTATGGGCGGGATATGCCACATCATAGCCATGGACTTTGACCCTTCGCTATATCCGACCGGTCTGTGCGAACAGATGGAACCGCTCGTTGCCCGTGTGCTGGCCGGCAACCCCAGCCCTTATACCTATACCGGTACCCAGACCTATATCGTCGGTAACCAGACAGATCGCGCGGTCATCGACCCCGGGCCGGCGATTGACGCGCATATCGACGCGATCCTGGCGGCGGTGGGCGACGCCCGGATCAGTGCGATCATGTGCACGCATACCCACCGCGACCACAGCCCCGCCGCAGCGCCGCTGGCAGCGCGGACGGGTGCGCCGATCATCGGCTGCGCGCCGCTGGTGCTGGCAGACGACGGCCCGCGCGCCGACGAGAGTTTTGACAAGCATTACCGGCCCGACCGGATACTCGCCGACGGCGAGACGGTGGCCGGCGATGGCTGGACGATCGAGGCGGTGGCGACACCGGGCCACACGTCGAACCATCTGTGCCTGGCGGTCCGGGAATCGGGCGCGCTGTTCACCGGTGATCATGTGATGGCCTGGTCGACCAGCGTGATCGTGCCGCCGGATGGCAATATGGCCGACTATATGGCGAGCCTGCAGAAAATCTACGAGCGCGACGACAAGGTCTATTATCCCGCACACGGCAAGAAAGTTCCCAATCCGCGTCAGCTGGTCCGCGGCATGATGGGACACCGGAAACAGCGCGAGCGGCAGATAGTGAAGCTTTTGCAGGCCGGTCCGGCCGCCATCGTCGATATGGTTCCGCAAATGTACAAGGGCCTCGATCCCCGCCTGAAGGGAGCCGCCGGCCAGTCGGTGCGCGCCCATCTGCTGGATCTGGTGGATCGCGGCGTCGTAACCCTTTCGGGCGAGGTCTGGAGCATGGCCGAGTGAACGATAGCCCTTACCGCAATCGCTGGGCACCCGCGGTCATCATTTGCGGTTTTCTTGTCCTTCTGGGAGCGCTCGCCTGGCTGCTCTTCGACCGTGTCGAGAGCCGTATCAGCCCCGACCCGGTCTCGATTGTCAATACCAGCCTGAGCCATATGCAGGAGCAGAACCGGCTCACGGTTTTTTCGGCGAGCTATAATGCCACTGTTACCACGACTTTGACGAAGCTGGGCCTTTCGGCGCGCAAGACCCTGATCATGCCCGGCACGGTGCGCTACGAACTGGATATGGCCAAGCTCAAGGCGGACAATGTCCGCTGGGATGCCCGCGACGACACGCTCTATGTCGAGATCCCGGCGATCGAAATTGCCCGGCCGGAGGCGCATATCGACCAGATCCAGACCTATGATGACGGCGGCATATTGATGGCCTTGACCGATGCGGAAAATGTCCTCGATCAGGCCAATCGCAAGAAAGGCGTCGAGGAACTGGCGCGGCAGGCGCAAAATCCGGTGCAGATACGGCTGGCGAGGGAAGCGGCGCGCCGGGCGGTGCGCCACAATTTCGCGGTGCCGTTGCAGGCGGCGGGCGTGGAGGCGAAGATCGACGCCTTCTTCCCCTATGAGCGTAGCCGCTACAAGGAGCGCTGGGACTATTCGCGGCCGATCCGGGAGGTGCTGGCCGAGCAGCAGCAAAAGAGGGAAGAGGCGCAATGAAATTGCCGATCATAACCATGGCGGCGGTGCTGCTGACCCTGACCGGGTGCGAGCGCCGCCCGCAGCAGGAACCGCTCTCGCAGACCGCCGGTTTCGTCCTGCCGGAAGCGATCAGCAATAATGCGGTTGCGGTGGCCGACGGACCGGACGGACCAACCCTTTACAGTTTCAACGGCCTGAAAGCGGGCAAGACCTGGAAAGATACCAGCAACGCCGCCTATGCCTGTGTGATTGCCACCGAATCCTGCAAGATCATTGCGTCTGTGCCGGTGCCGGAAGGGCGGCTGGCCAGTGCAGCGGTATCCGTTGCCGGGAAAATCTACATTTTCGGCGGCTATACCGTCGCCGCTAATGGCGACGAAGTCTCCACGCCGGAGGTTTTTGCCTTCGATCCAGCATCCGGGCGCTACGAGCAAAAATCTGATATGCCGACACCGGTCGATGACGCGGTGATCGTGCCCTACCAGAACCGGTTCATCTACGTGATCTCCGGCTGGCACGACGAAGGCAATGTCAGCACCGTACAGATGTTCGATACAATGACCGGCGCCTGGACCGAGGCGACCCCCTTTCCGGGGACGCCGGTGTTCGGCCATGCCGGCGGCATAGCGGGCAACAGCATCATCGTCTCGGACGGCGTCGCGACCGTCTTTGCCGACGGCAAGCGCAAATTTGTTGCAGCGAAGCTGAGCTGGCGCGGCGATATTGATCCGCAAAACCCGACGCAGATCAGCTGGCGCGGGGTCGATGCGCATGCCGGTTCGGCACAATATCGGATGGCGGCGGTGGGCGACGAAGCCGGTCACCAGGTCATATTTGCAGGCGGCGGCGACAATCCCTATAATTACGATGGTATCGGCTATGACGGGGTGCCAGCGAAACCTTCGGGCGGCTTTTTCGTTTTTGATCTGAAAAAGGATCAATGGGTCGAACTGGGGCGGCTGGCCGAACCGAGCATGGATCATCGCGGTCTCGCCAAGGCCGGCCACGACTATTATATCCTGGGCGGCATGGATGCCGAGCAGAAAGTGACTGACAGGATCGTCAAATTCCGGATCAGCAATTGATCTGGACCGCCTTGCAGTGGCATAGCGAGGCCAAGTTTTTCAAAAGGAATATATAATGGACGCACGTGGTGGAATTGGCGGCAGTCTGGCCGGGGTCGATATTGTCGAGGAAATCAACAAGCTGCGCAAGGATCGCAACGCGATCATCCTCGCCCATTATTACCAGAAGCCGGAAATTCAGGATATCGCCGATTTCGTCGGTGACAGTCTTGAACTGTCGCGCAAGGCGGCGGAGACCGATGCCGATGTGATCGCATTCTGCGGCGTGAAATTCATGGCGGAAACCGCGAAAATCCTGTCGCCGGAGAAGATTGTCGTGCTGCCGGACATGGATGCGGGGTGCAGCCTCGAGGACAGCTGCCCGCCGGACAAGTTCAAGGCGTTCCGCGACGAACATCCCGACCATATCGCGCTGACCTATATCAACTGCTCGGCCGAGGTGAAGGCGCTCAGCGACATCATCGTCACCAGCTCGTCGGCGGAACATATTCTCTCGCAAATCCCGCTCGACCAGAAGATCATCTTTGGACCCGACAAGCATCTTGGCGGCTATATTGCCAAGAAAACCGGCCGCGACATGCTGCTCTGGCCCGGTGTCTGCATCGTCCACGAGGCATTCAGCGAGACCGAGCTGCTCAAGCTGCAGGCCCAGCATCCCGGCGCGCCGGTGGCGGCGCACCCGGAATGCCCGGCCTATATTCTGGATCATGCGGACATGGTCGGATCGACCAGCGCGATCCTGAAATTCGCCAAGGAATATGAAGGCGACACGATCATCATCGCCACCGAGCCGCATATCATCCACCAGATGGAAAAGGCGGTGCCGGAAAAGAATTTCATCGGGGCCCCCGGAGCGGACGGCAACTGCAACTGCAATATCTGCCCCTATATGGCGCTGAACACGATGGAGAAGCTCTATGTGGCGCTGCGCGATCTCGAGCCGCGCATCGAGATGGACGAGGAACTGCGGCTGCAGGCGCGCAAGTCGATCGACAAGATGATGGAAATGGCGAGCGCGACGGTCGGGCAGGGGGATCTGGGGCCGACCGATCTGGCGCATGAGGGGTGAATGAATCAAATTCTAAAGCTTTTTGCCGCACTATTTGTTCTGTCCAGTAACGGGAATGCTAGTGAATTGAACTATTCGGTGGGACAAGTGTGGGAATATAAGAATCGATCACAGGACAGTGGTTCCTTGCTGAAGATACAAAAGATTGAAAAAATTGGTGCCGGTGACGATGAGATGGAAGTTTTCCACATTTCGGTGATTGGCATAACTTACGCTGACCCTCGGGGGGGAACGGAGTCCCCACATTTGCCAGTATCAAGGGAAACCTTAGATCAAAGCGTGTCGAAACTTTCAGGTTCGAATGCAAAATTTCCTGATCCAAGCGAGGGTATTGAAATCTGGCGTGACGCTCAAGGCGGATTCTTCTCGATTCCGGTCGCTGAAATAATCCAGATTGGCGAAGATACCGTTGCTGGATATTTTGAATCCTAATCTTGTTTGGCCCATTTTGACGCTCTAGATTCCCGCCTGCGCGGGAATGACACAATTGGTCGAGACCACAACCCCTTGTCATCCCCGCGAAGGCGGGGACCCAGTTGGCGCTCTCTTCTGGGCTGATCATCGGTTAAGTGTCTCGTACAGGTCATCCCAGCCGGGATTGCTTTCCTCGATCAGCCGCAATTTCCAGCCACGGTTCCATTTCTTGAGAGCTTTTTCACGGGCGATTGCATCGCGAACATCGGCGAAAGGCTCGATATGAACCAGCCTTGTGACCCTATATTTCTTGGTGAACGCCGAACCCCTGCCGTTTCGATGCGCGAAGATGCGGGCGGCCAGATTGTTGGTGACGCCGATGTAGAGAGTCCCGTTGCGCTTGCTGGCGAGAATATAGACATGATAGCTCTGAGGCATGGCCTGTTCTAACTGAGTTCCCGCCTTCGCGGGAATGACAAAGCGGTGGAACGGATTGTCACTTTCGGACGGTCTTTGACCTTCTCCCGTGAGGGAGAAGGATACGGAGCCTTATCCGCAGGATTAGGCGCAGTTGGATGAGGGTGTTCCTCACTATCGAGAGCAGTGCACCCTCACCCAGCTACGACTAGGCGGCAAGCTGCCAAGTCTGCGCAACCCTGTCCGTTAAGGGAGAGGAAAAAATACCTACCCCGCCATCACCCGCTTCACCACTTCCGGTTCGGCGCGGATGACCTTGAGATAGGCGCGGACCGCTGGCGGGGGCATATGACGGCCGATTTCATATTGGCGGATATTGGCGAGCGGGATGCCGTAGGTTTTGGCAAATTCTTCCTGGGTCATGCCGAGGTCGTAGCGCAACACGCGGATGAAGCGGCCCATATGGGCGCGCTCAAGGGCCGCGACGCTGACATCGAAATCTTCGGGATCATCAGGATCAGCGGGGATCGCGATCATAGTCTCTTTGTTCTGCGCCATTGCTCCTCCTTACCGAAATGAATCTTGTTGCAGATCCGCGCTCGACATAAATGGCTGTAAAAAGCTTGCCATCCAGCATGCCAACCGCCTTGTACCGGTCTTCGCCGTCAATCGGCCGGAACGATGGCAGGATATCGACAAAAGGATCATCAAAAATCCGCTGGCCGAACGATAGCGGCAGATGATGCTTGGTCCGGTTGATCGCATCCTTGGCTGGATCAAATTCAAAATCCATGCCGTATCATATGTGAAACACATAGTTACCACAAGCGATCCGCCGCGACAAGCCATGACAGTTTCGGCCATTCACGGTTTGTCTTGAGCCGGACGCGGGAATGGCTAGAAGGCTATATGGCCTTCACCCTTGACCGTTTCGATCTCGACGCTTTCGTCGCCGTCACCCTCGCCGAGGACCTCGGTCCGACCGGCCGCGATGTCACGTCGGAGGCGGTGATACCCGCCGATGCGATTTTCTCCGGGGTGATGGACAGCCGCGATGATGCGGTGATCGCCGGGCTGCCGATCGCCGAGGCCTTTTTCCGCCATCTCGATCCCGATGTGGAGATTGAAATCCTGGTTGCGGAAGGCGAGGCGGTCGCCGCTGGCACCGATATAATGCGCCTGAAGGGAAAGGGCCGCGCGATGCTGACCGCCGAGCGTAGCGCGCTCAACACGGTGCAGCATCTGACCGGTATTGCGACCATGACCAACGCCTATGTCCGGGCGATTATCGGAACGGGCTGTACATTGCTCGACACCCGCAAGACCATTCCGGGGCTGCGGGTGCTGGAGAAATATGCGACGCGGATGGGCGGCGCGCAGAATCATCGCATGGGCCTGTGGGATGCGGCGATGATCAAGGATAACCATGTCGCGGTCGCGGGGTCGGTCGGCGAAGCGGTTCGGCGGGCAAGGGACGCTGGCGTCGAGAATATCATCTGCGAAGTCGACCGGGTCGACCAGATCGAACCGGCGCTGGCGGCGGGGGCTACCCACTTGCTGCTCGACAATATGGAGCCGGCGACGCTGCGCGGGGCGGTGACGCTCATTGGCGGCCGGGTTAAGACCGAAGCGAGCGGTGGCGTGACGCTGGAGACGATCCGCGACAAGGCGGAGACCGGGGTGGATTTTATTTCGGTGGGGCGTTTGACGCAGAGCGCGCCTGCGGCAGATATCGGGCTGGATTTTGAGCAGGTTTGAATCCGATGAGCTGATGTGCTCCGCACTTGATGCGGAGCTTGCGAGGCCTGAACAGCTCTTCCAATCCAGAGCTCCGCATCAAGTGCGGAGCACCATTATATCGGCACTGGGATTGGGGCTAAGCTCAACGCTAGCTCTAACCCCCGCCTACGCCCAATCCTACCAATGCCGCGCACCATCGGGCCTGAGCGCCCCCGCCGAACGCAAACCCTCTTCCGAACCCCGCCGCGTCAAACCCGTCACCGGCTACACACTCGCCCTCAGCTGGTCGCCGGAATTTTGCCGCACCCGCAAGGACAGCCCGCGTGACAGGACCCAGTGCAGCGGTGAGGATGGCAGCTTTGCCTTCATCCTCCACGGCCTGTGGCCGGAAACGAACGGTCCTGCCTATCCGCAGTGGTGCGCATCGACGAAGCCGCTGCCACCGGCGGTGGTGAAACGCAATTTCTGCATGATGCCGACGACCAAGATGATGGCGCACGAATGGGCGAAGCACGGCACCTGCATGACCCGGCGGCCCGAAACCTATTTCCGGGTGTCGCGGATCATGTTCGATGCGGTGCGCTTTCCCGATATGGACCGGCTGTCGCGCAAGCCTTTGACCGCCGCGCAGTTCCGCAACGCCTTTGCCGCGGCCAATGACGGGCTGATGCCCGATATGCTGCGGCTCAAGGTGAACGAACGCGGCTGGTTGCAGGAGGTGAAGCTTTGTCTGGGCCAGAGTTTCCGGCCGCAGCGCTGCCCGGCCTATATGCGGACGGAACCGGCGGACAGCCCGGTCAAGATCTGGCGCGGGGGTTAATTTCTCTGTTTGCCCATTCGGTCAGACTGATCATGACTTTCGCCAGCTCGAGACCTTTGGCAGTCAACTGATATCCGGCAGATTGATGATCGATAATTCCCAACGCTTTCAAATCCCCAAGCCGGGCGTTGAGCGTTGTCGGGGACAGCATGTCACATGATTCTTGCAAGGCGCGGAACGTGAACGGCCCGTTTCTCAATTCCCACATGATCCGCAAGGTCCATCTTTTTCCCAGTGAATCCAGCAGGATCATGATCGGGCGATTGCTTTTCTGACTGCTCAAGGCGAATCCTTTCTTGACGCTACATAATTAGTAGCATATCGATGCTACAGAAACTATAGCAAGGAGTCGAACCATGGGCAATATTCTGGCCCCTGTCATGCCCCCATATTCATCCGAGTTGACCGCGGTGATGCAACAATATCCGCAACAGGAAGGCTATTTGCTGAACCTGTTTCGCGTGTTCGCAAACAGCGTGCGCTTTGCGAAAAAAGCGGTGCCCAATCTGCTCGACAAGGGCAGCCCCTTACCGATCCGCGAGCGTGAAATCGTGATTCTCCGGACGACCGCAAATAATGATTGCGAGTATGAATGGGGTGTCCATGTCGCCATCTTCGCATCCGCTGCCGGGTTTTCCGAAGCGCAGGTTGTCGCTACAAAAAATGGCAACTGCGACGATCCGGTGTGGAATGACCAGGAAAAATCCCTGTTGGCATCCATTGATGATTTATGCCGCTCGGGAGTCATGGACGAAGAGAATCTTGCAGCGTTTCGGCGGCTTTGGTCGAAGGAAGAGCAGATGGAAATCATGGCGCTGTGCGGAACCTACCATACGGTCAGTTTTGTCGCCAACAGCGCAACCGTCGGACTTGAAGATTTCGCGGCCCGGTTTCCGGCTGCCTAACCTTCAATCGTCCGGGTGCCCGGATGATGTTTGTCGAGATGCTTGCGGATGATCTTCAGATTCTTCGTGTTCGAGCGCCAGAAAAAGTCGAAGACGTCGCCGGCAAGGGGGATCGCGCCAAGCGCGGTATCGATGCCGACATTGGCCGCCATGCGGGTCAGCTGCAGCTTCGACATACCAAGATTGCGGGCCTCCCAGACGATATAGGCACCCATCAGCGCGGTGACGATATCACCGACCACGGGAATCAGACCGACGATCGAATCGACGCCGATCGGCCGGTTGACGCCGGGGATCACGAAGGCGCGTTCCAGCACTTTCTCCATCGCTTCCACGCGGGTGCGGACCGTTTGCGGATCGCGGCTGACGTCGGGCAATTGTTCGGCCAGACGCTTTAACTGTTCTTCGGAAATGGCCATGGGACCTCCCTGTCATATACCAACACTACAGTCAGGATATGGGGATGCCGACCAGCGGGTTCAATGGATGCCAGCCACGCGGATTGACCGCAAAGCCGCGCTGGCCCTGACGGGCAATCGACCAGCGGATGGGAACCGCGATCGGGATGAAATTATAATGGTCGACGAGCAAATCCTCCACTTCGGCGTAGAGGCGCGCCTTGATCTGGAGATTGGTGGCGGCATCGGCCTCCGCGATCCGGGCATCGGCATCGTTCAGGCAGACCGGGGTTTTGACACAGGTAAACTGTTTCAGGAACCACGGTGCGCTGTCATAGGGGGCGATCTCGTCTATCAGCTGGACATCTGCGGCCTGGTTGCTGCGGACCATTCTGGCGTCGAGGCCGACCCTTCTGAGATCGGACCGGATACGTCTGAACAGGATGCGTGCGCCGGCTGCCTCGGGCAGCGCGATCGTCAGCGGGATCACCGGTCCTTCCGAGGCTTTCCATCGGCTGACATGGTTTCTGGCGAAGGCGATCCGGTCCTGCATGGTCATGCTGGCCCAGTCGGGATAGGTGTTGATCCCCTCGACATCGAGCGCTTCGGGAACGATCTTGAGCCGGCTCTGCCAGGCGCTGACCGCAGGAAAGGATGTCAGTAGCGCCGGTCGATTGATCGCCATCGCCAAAATTTCCCGGTTCGCTGGCACCGCCCAGAAGCCATTGGCGCGGACAAAGCGCAAGCCGAACAATCCGGCCACCGGATCAAGCCGCAAGTCTCCACTGCTTATGTCCGCCGCATCGACCAGCGGCAGGTGATGATATTTGCCGTTGAGGACGATCTGGGCGCTGCCCGCCCGGTAACGGGCAATGGCGACCGCTGCCGGTTCGCTGCGCAGCGACACCCATCGATCGTCTTCCGGAGCAGCTTCCTGCTCATCCTGCGAAGGCAGATCGAACTGGCCGAGCTTGATACCATTTTCTTCGTCCAGCACGCGCATCGGACCGGCGCCGTGACCGGCGCGGAACAGGCCCATTTCCGGCTGGGCCAGCAATTGCAGGAAATTGGGGTGTGGCGCATTGAGCTTGATCTCGATCACCCGCCCGGTCATCGAGACGACCTCGTCCACCGCCGTGACATCATCGCGCAAGCGGCTGTTGCGCAGTTCCGACAACCGTTCGTTCAATAATCGCGCCACGCGTTCGGCCGTGATCTGGCGACCGTCGTCCCATTTGCCATCGAACAGCCGGAAAATATAGCTCAGACCATCGTCGGTGACGATCCAGCGTGCCGCGAGCGCTGGAACCACCCGGCCTTCCTCGTCAAGTCCGACCAGGCCCTTGGCGATTGCCGCGCGCATGGTCGAGGAGGCAAAATTCAGGCGCGTCCCGACCGGATTGATCCGCGTCTCTCCGTCTGCGACCACCGTCGCACGGACCTGATCTTCGTCTCCGGAAAAGCCGCAGGCGCTGAGCATCGCTATGGTCAGCACTGCGGCGATGCCGTTCAGCCAGAATCTTGCGCGGGAATTCATCGGGCTCTTATACGCAGAGTGCGGCTGGGATGCACATTGGAAATATTATCTTCCCACCCGGCAATCCGCTCGGCCACGAGGCTGCGGGTCACATAGAAATAAAGCGGCAGGATCGGCATGTCGGTGATCAGCTGCGCTTCCGCCTTGCGCATCAGTTGCTGGCGCTGCCGCGGATCCGGTTCGGCAATGGCCTGCGCCAGTATCCGGTCATAGTCCGGATTGGCGTAGCCCGAATAATTGCCAGCGCCATTGGCCTGCTGATGGACCAGCAGAAAATTTTCCGGGGTCGGCAGGTCGGCGATCCAGCCGGAGCGAGCGAGCGCGAATTCATGCCGGCGCAGCGCCGCGAAATGGAGCGCCGCCTCGCTATTGAACAGGCTGGCCTCGACACCAAGCGGCTGCCACATTGCCGCCATCGCGACGGAGACGCGGCGATGCTCGGCGGAGCTGTTGAAGCGAATTTCGAAGCGCAGGGGACGATCCGGACCATAGCCGGCTGCCGCCAGCAACCCGCGAGCCGAGCGCAACCGCTTTTCCCGCGGCCAATCGGCCCATTCCGGCCGCAGCGGTTCCTGTCCTTCCAGTCCCGGCGGCAACAGTCCCCAGGCCGGGATATTGTCGACGCCAATCACCTTGTCGGCAATCCATTCCCGTTCGACGGCCATCGACAGGGCGGTCCGGACCCGGGGGTCGTCAAACGGAGGCATCCGGGTGTTGAAGGCGAAATAATAGCTACCGAGATAGGGCACGCTGTGCGTCACCGCTGGATGATTGTCCTTGAGCCACTGATGGCGGCTGGGCGGATAGTCCGCAGCGATATCCGCGCCGCCGGACAGGAACAGGCGCAGCGCCGACAGACTGTCCTCCATCGGTTTCCAGATGATCGTCGCCGTGGGTGCTTTTCCGTCGTGCCACTCGGGATTGCGCTCCAGCCGGGCATAGTCGTTCAGTTTCCATTCCGACAGTTGATAGGGTCCGCTTGCGATCATCGGCCGGTCCGAGGTCCACTGGTCGCCCGCCGTGCGAATCCGGTGGAGCGGAATCGCCGCCATCGCCGGATGGGCCAGCAAGGCAGGCAAGGCGGGGTCTGGCGAAGCGAGACGGACGATTACACTGTTTGCGCTTACAGCTTCGACAGCGACGATATTGGCGAAAAGCGCCTGCGCCGGTGCGGCGGTTTCCGGGTCCCGCAGCCGGTCCATCAGGGCCGGAAAAAGCGTCGCGTCAAATGCCGTGCCGTCGGAAAATCGCAGGGCTTCCCGCAAGGTGAAATCCCAGGTCAGCCCGTCCTGCGCAATTCGCCAGTCTTTGGCCAGCCCCGGTTCCGCTTCGCCGACCGCATCGAGACGGGTCAGACCCTCGAACTGGTCGGCAGCCACGCGAAGCGAAGACAGATCCGAGACTTTCTGCGGGTCGAGACCCTTGATCTCAGAATCGGCCAGACGGACGATCTGGTCGGAGCCGGGGGCAGTGTCGATTGCCGGATCTCTGTCGCAGGATAGCAGCATCAGCATCGTGCAGAGAAGGGCAAGGTAGCGCATCGCGTCTGTCTAGAAGGTTTTGCCGGTCCGACAAAGCTTAACTCTGGGGCTGTGTATTTTGCCGAGGACGCGAGTTACTCAGCCGACCTGTCTTGTGATGCTGGACGGATTTGCGACCTGTGCAATCGCATCCTGATAAATATGGTTCTAAGCTGGTGCGGACGGCGGGACTCGAACCCGCACACCCATTTCGGATAGCAGATTTTAAGTCTGCTGCGTCTACCATTTCGCCACGTCCGCACCGGTAGCTCCGACTGTCCGCCGGAGACTAGCGACAAGCATTATTGCGCGCGCGCGGTCAAGTGCGGAGACGCATTATTTCGGAATATTCCGGAAACTAGCCCTTGTTCAGCCGCTCGCGGATTTCCTTGCCGGGCTTGAAATAAGGTACGCGCTTGGCCGGAACTTCTACCGATTCGCCGGTGCGTGGATTGCGACCGATGCGCGGCTTGCGCTGGCGAGTCGAGAACGCGCCAAACCCGCGCAATTCGACGCGGCCGCCTTCGGCCAGTTTCTGGCTGATCTGGCTAAAGAAGAGGTCGACGATCTTTTCAATTTCATCCGGTTTCAGTTCCGGATTTTCTTCTGCAAGTTTGTCCAGTAGTTCAGAACGTATCATCGGTGCGCCTTTCCGATTCTGGGTCGACCCACTGGATTCCCTTGTTGGAAATTCCAAGGATCTTGATGCCTTTTATTTTTTAGAGTCGATAGATGCCAGAAAACACGTCTATTTTCAATGGTCTTGGCAGTTTAGTGGAAAACTGATGTGAAATGGGACAGGGCCAAGAAAAAGCCCGCCCCTTTGCAGGCGCGGGCTTCTTGGTAATCCGGTCCCGTGGGACGAAGGACTATTCTTCCTTCTTTTTCAGTGCAGCACCGAGGATATCGCCGAGGCTCGCACCGGAATCGGTCGAACCGAACTGTTCCACAGCCTGTTTCTCTTCCGCCAGCTGGTGCGCCTTGATCGAGAAATTCGGTTTCTTCGAACGGTCGAAACCGGTGATCATCGCATCGAGCTTCTGGCCAACCTGGAAGCGGTCGGGACGCTGTTCGTCGCGATCGCGGCCCAGATCGTTGCGCTTGATGAAGCCGGTTGCGCCATCGTCGCCCATCTGGACTTCGAGGCCGCCGTCGCGGACTTCCAGTACGGTGACGGTTGCCACAGAACCTTTCTTGAGGCCGCCGGTGTCGGCCCCACCCATCGCGGGCGCACCTTTTTCAAGCTGCTTCATGCCCAGCGAGATGCGTTCCTTTTCGACATCGATGTCGAGAACGATCGCCTTGACCTGCTCACCCTTGTGATGGAGGTTGAGCGCGTCTTCGCCGGAGATGCCCCATGCGATATCGGACATGTGAACCATGCCGTCGACGTCACCTTCGAGGCCGATGAACAGACCGAATTCGGTCGCGTTCTTGACTTCGCCTTCAACCGTGCTGCCGACCGGATGCGTATCCGCAAAGTCGGTCCAGGGGTTGGACTGAGCCTGTTTGAGGCCCAACGAAATGCGGCGCTTTTCGGTATCGACTTCGAGAACGATGACTTCCACTTCCTGCGAGGTGGAGACGATCTTGCCCGGGTGAACATTCTTCTTGGTCCAGCTCATTTCGGAAACATGGACCAAGCCTTCGATGCCTGGCTCCAGTTCGACGAAAGCACCATATTCGGTAATGTTGGTGACCGAACCGGTGAGCTTGGTGCCAACCGCATATTTCTCGGTCGCGCTGTCCCACGGATCGCTTTCCAGCTGCTTCATGCCGAGCGAGATACGCTGCGTGTCCTTGTTGATCTTGATGATCTGGACTTTCAGCGTGTCGCCGATGTTGATCATTTCGTTCGGGTGGTTGACCCGCTTGTAGGAAAGATCGGTAACATGCAGCAGGCCGTCGATGCCGCCAAGGTCAACAAAGGCACCATAATCGGTGATATTCTTGACCACGCCTTCGGTAACCTGACCTTCGGCCAGGCTCTCGATGAGGCCCGAACGCTGTTCGGCGCGGGTTTCTTCGAGAATGGCGCGGCGCGAGACAACGATATTGCCACGCTTGCGATCCATCTTGAGGATCTGGAAGGGCTGCGCGATGTCCATCAACGGCGTCACGTCGCGGACGGGACGGACGTCGACCTGGCTACCGGGCAGGAAGGCCACGGCGCCGTCAAGGTCAACGGTGAAACCGCCCTTGACCCGACCGAAGATCACGCCTTCGACGCGATTGCCTTCGTCATATTCTTTTTCCAGCTTGTCCCAGCTTGCTTCGCGACGGGCGCGATCGCGGGACAGCATGGCTTCGCCATTCACATTCTCGATGCGGTCGACATAGACTTCGACTTCGTCACCGATGGAAATAGTGGCTTTTTGACCGGGGGCGGCGAATTCGCGCAGCGCCACACGGCCTTCTGATTTCAATCCTACATCGATGACAGCCATGTCATTTTCGATGCCGGTTACGGTGCCTTTGACGACGCGGCCTTCAAAGCCCTGGTCTTCGCCACCGAGTGATTCGTTTAACATTGCCGCGAAATCGTCGCGGGTTGGAAATGCCGTTGAGGCCATATGGTTCAATCCTTGATAGTCAATTTTTCTGGCCAGGCGGTTGGTTCCGCCGGTCTTGGACCAAAATTGCCGCGGCCACCGCATGTGACCGCCGCATCCATCAGAAAACCGCCGATAATTGGTAGATGCAAGGCTAAGCACAAACAGAAAAAGCTGCGCCAAGACCGAACCGGTTCCTGACCAGTCCGTCTAGCGCATCATTTGTCTGCTATGCCGGATCTTTGTCGCGCCGGCCGCTTGTCTTCGCATTCACCAAGGCGATTGCCTGCTGAATGGCGGCGTCTATAGTCAAATCGGTTGTATCAAGCAAGTCTGCATCTTCGGCGGGCTTGAGCGGGGCGGTGGCGCGGTTCCGGTCGCGTTCGTCCCGTGCCAATATGTCAGCAAGAATATCGTCGAAATTGACCTGTTCGCCGCGCTGCCTCATCTCCTCGTAACGCCGGACCGCACGCGCCTCGGCAGAGGCTGTCACGAATATCTTTACATCGGCATCGGGGGCGATGACCGTCCCGATATCGCGACCGTCCAGAACGGCGCCCCCCGGCTGGTAGGCAAAATCCTTTTGACGCTTGTCCAGCGCCTGTCTGACCTGCGGATGGACCGAAACCCGGCTCGCCAGACCACCGATGACTTCGCTGCGCAGGTCCGGATTGTCGAGCAGGCTGCCAGCAAAATCACAGGCCGCCAGCGCATCAGCCGCATTGTCGGCGTCGCCGCCCTGTTCGCTGAGCGTCCAGCCGACGGCGCGATAGAGCAGGCCGGTATCGAGGAAGGGCAGCGCAAAGTGCCTTGCCAATTGCTTGGAGATCGTGCCCTTGCCCGAAGCGGTCGGTCCGTCGACGGCGATGATCATGATGCTTGTCTCGCTCGGTCCCTCGAGGCTTTGACAAGGCCGCCCACGGCAATGATGATCCAGACGATTTCGAGCAGCAGCGAGGCCAGATTGAAATGCACAAGCAGCGAGAGGGTGAGCAAAAGCGCGCCGAGCAGGTTTGTGCCGTTGTAGACAAAGGCATTCACCGACTTGGCGTAGACATTATAGGCATAGGCGGCAACGATAAGGATGCTCCCCAATATACCGATGACATTGGCTGTAAATCCGTCGATCATTTGGCGGTCAATTTCATCACCAGGTCCACAAACCCGGGAAAGCTGGTTTCGACAGGCCTGATATCATCGATCGAAAGCCCGCCTTTGGTTGCCATGCCGGCGACGGCAAAACTCATCGCGATCCGGTGATCCAGTGCGGTCTCGATTACCGGCTTCGCCTGTCCGCCTGTCAGCGGTTTGCCACCGCTGCCTTCGATCACCAGACCATCATCATTCTCGGTCAGCTTCACGCCGAGAAGCGCGAGGCCTTTCGCCATTTGCGACAGGCGGTCGGATTCCTTGACCCGCAATTCGTGCAGGCCGCGGGTGGTCGTTTCGCCGTCCGCCAGAGCCGCGGCGACAAACAATATCGGAAATTCGTCGATCATGCTGGGGGCGATGGCGGCCGGCACGTCGATGCCGGCGAGCAGGCTGTGCCGGACGCGAATGTCGGCAACCGGTTCGCCGCCCACGGTGCGCTTTTTGCCAAAGCTGATATCGCCGCCCATATTCTGCAGAACGTCGAACAGGCCGGCGCGGGTCGGATTGATGCCGACATTCTCGATGATGATATCCGATCCGGGAATGATCAGCGCTGCAACCACCATGAATGCGGCAGATGACGGATCGCCCGGCACCTTGATCTTTTGCGGTTCCAGTTCCGCCTCGCCGGTCAGGGATATCACCCGGCAGCCTTCGGCATCGGTTTCGACGCTGATTTGCGCGCCAAAGCCCCGGAGCATGGTTTCGCTGTGATCGCGCGTCAGCACAGGTTCGACGATTCGGGTGATACCCGGCGTATTCAGGCCGGCGAGCAGGATTGCGGATTTGACCTGGGCCGATGCCACGGGCAGGCGATATGCAACCGGGATAGCAGGACAAATGCCTCTTACCGTAAGCGGCAGGCAGGCCTTGTGGTCGGCGGTCTCGCGCGCCTGAATGTCTGCGCCCATCCGGGACAGCGGTTCGATCACCCGGCCCATGGGGCGCTTGGTCAGACTGGCATCGCCGATGAAGGTGGCGCTGATCGCGTGCGAGGCAATCAATCCCATCAGCAATCGGGTCGATGTGCCGCTGTTGCCCATCTCGAGCGCGGTATCCGGCTGCATCAGGCCGCCGACACCGACGCCATGGACCGTCCAGACATCATCCTTTTTATCGATTCTGGCGCCCATCGCCCGCAGCGCGTCGGCGGTCGCCAGCACATCCTCGCCTTCGAGCAGGCCGGTGATCCGGCTTTTGCCAACGGCCAGGGCAGAGAATATCAAGGCCCGGTGCGAAATGGATTTGTCGCCCGGAACCGAAATTTTGCCGGAAAGCGCGCCAGACGGTTTGAACGTGGCTGGCTGTGGAGTGTTGCTGGTCATGTCAGAGCTTTGTTAGCGGAACGCACAAATGATTCGTGCAGGAATATCAAACGGCTTTTGACAGCGCCGCAAAGCTATGGCAAGGCGCGCCGGATTTCGCGGCTGATTTTGGCGAGACTTGAATCGCCGCAGAGCAGACTTACCTATAAACGAATTGATTTAGACAGGATTTGGACACCAGCCATGGTTAAACCGGAATGGGGCACAAAACGCACATGCCCGAAATGTGGAACGCGCTTTTACGATCTCGGCAAGGAAGATCCGGCGACCTGCGTCGAATGCGGTGAAAGCTTTGTGCCGGAAGCGGTGCTGAAATCCAAGCAGCCGATGCCATTTGAAGCCGCGCCCAAGAAGGACGCCAAGAAGGAAGCCGATTCGGTCGACGATGATGATCTGGACATCAATATTGATGACGATGATCCATCGCCGGACAATGAAGTTGACCTCGGTGGTGACGACGATCTGGGCGTCAGCAAGGGCAAAGGTGACGACGAACCGGCCGACACCTGATTTTTGATTTGCATATTGGAGGGCGTCTGGATTAAAGGCGCTCTTCAAATGGGGCCTTAGCTCAGCTGGGAGAGCGCTTCGCTGGCAGCGAAGAGGTCAGCGGTTCGATCCCGCTAGGCTCCACCAACCTTCGCTCGCTTCGCGAGCTACGGTTGGCAGTCCGCCCGGGAGCACGGGCGACAAAAAAATTCCCGAGCAGAAGCAACGGGCCCGAAATGGGCGGCACTCGCAATCTGTTTTTCGACATATTTGTGAGCTAACGCCAATCCATGCCCAAAGTCCCAACCCATCATGACGCAATCATACTCGGAGCCGGTGGCGCCGGCCTGATGTGCGCTGCCGTGGCTGGACAGCGCGGTCGCAAGATTTTGCTGATCGACCATGCCGACGAACCGGGCAAGAAAATCCTGATCTCCGGCGGCGGACGCTGCAATTTTACCAATATCGGTACTGCGCCGGACCGCTATCTGTCGCAGAACAAGCATTTCGCGAAATCGGCCCTGAGCCGCTACTCGGCGAATGATTTTGTCGCGCTGGTTGATCGTTACGGCATCGACTGGCACGAAAAAACATTGGGACAGCTCTTCTGTGACGGTTCCGCGCGGCAGATTGTCGCGATGCTGCTGGATGAATGTCCGGCCGAGTCGGTCAGCCTGTCGCTGGGCAAGGCGATCACCGCGGTCAGCCATAGCGACGGGCGTTATCGGGTGGAATATGGCGGGGAGACTGCCTTTGCTCCGTCGCTGGTGGTGGCCACCGGCGGGCCGTCCATTCCGAAAATGGGCGCAACCGGGTTCGCATATGATCTGGCCCGCCAGTTTGGCTTGAAGATTGTCGAGCCGCGACCGGCGCTGGTGCCACTGACTCTGGGTGGGGAAGAAACCCTGTTCCGCTCGCTGTCCGGCGTATCCGCACCGGTGATCGCGCGATGCGGAAAAACCGCGTTCCGGGAAGCGGCCCTGTTTACGCACAAAGGCTTGTCGGGGCCTGCGATCCTGCAGATTTCATCTTACTGGCAGCATGGCGAATCGGTTGAAATTGATTTTCTGCCAGATTTGGCTGGGGACTGGCTTAGCCAAGCGAAGCAGCAATTGCCCCGGCTTTCCCTGAAAAAGGCGATTAACGCGCATCTGCCTGCCCGTTTGACCGAGACTTTGATCGAACGGATCGCGCTGGAAGGCGAATTGGGCAATCTGACCGACAAGAAGCTGGATGAGGCGGCGCGACGCCTGTCCCATTGGCGCTTCATGCCGAATGGAACCGAGGGTTTTGCCAAGGCCGAAGTCACCGCAGGCGGCATCAGTACGGCGGAATTATCCTCCAAAAATATGGAAGCTAGGCAAGTACCCGGTTTTTATGCTATTGGCGAAGCCGTTGATGTCACCGGCTGGCTCGGTGGCTATAATTTTCAATGGGCTTGGGCGAGTGGCCATGCTGCCGGTAAGGCAATATGATCCCCGACACGGACCGTTTAATAACAACATGATCTTCATAAACCGCAGGCGACTGGCAGTTCCGCGCGGCTTTCACTTTTGCCACGGAATACAAACATTATGCCTTTCTCGAAAATTTCCCCGCTTCTCGCAGAGGCGCTCACGGCGCGCGAATATGACAAGCCGACTCCGGTTCAGGCCGCCGTGCTTGAAACCGAAGCGGAAGGCCGCGACCTTATCGTTTCTGCCCAGACCGGTTCCGGCAAGACCGTTGCCTTCGGTCTGGCGATGGCGCCGCAACTGCTCGACGACAACGGGCGTTTTCCGTTTCTGGTTGAACCGCTGGCGCTGGTCATCGCGCCAACCCGCGAACTGGCCCTGCAGGTTAGTCGCGAACTGACCTGGCTGTATCAGCCCGCCGGTGCCCAGATTGCAACCTGTGTCGGGGGTATGGATGCTTCGAAGGAACGGCGTCAGCTGCGCCGCGGCGCACATGTCATCGTTGGCACCCCGGGCCGTTTGCGCGATCATCTCGAACGCGGCGCGCTTGATCTCAAAAATCTCCGTGCAGCGGTGCTCGACGAAGCCGATGAAATGCTCGACATGGGCTTTCGCGAAGATCTCGAAGAAATACTCGACGCGACCGGCGAGAATCGCCGGACATTGATGTTCTCGGCGACCATCCCGAAGCCGATTATCAATCTTGCCAAACGCTATCAGAATGATGCGCTGCGCATTTCCACGGTTGGCGAAGATCGCGGTCATGGCGATATCGCCTATCAGGCGATCACCGTCGCACCCGCGGATACAGAAAATGCGGTGGTCAACCTGCTGCGCTTTCACGAAGCGGAATCGGCGATGCTGTTCTGCGGCACGCGCGAAGCGGTCCGCCGTCTGCACACCAGCCTGGTGGATCGCGGCTTCAGCGCGGTGGCGCTGTCCGGCGAACATACCCAGAGCGAACGAAACCAGGCAATGCAGGCCCTGCGCAGCAAGCGTGCCCGCGTCTGCGTCGCGACCGATGTCGCGGCCCGCGGCCTCGACCTGCCGACGCTGAGCCTAGTCGTGCATGTAGAAATCCCGCGTGATGCCGAAACCTTGCAGCATCGGTCCGGACGGACCGGACGGGCGGGCAAGAAGGGTACGGCGGTTATCATCGTGCCCTATCAGCGGCGCAAGCGGGTTGAATCGATGCTGCGCGGCGCAAAGATCAATGCCGAATGGAAAGACGCGCCGACGCGCGCCGATATTCGCAAGAATGATGCCGAGCGGCTGATCGAAACCCTGTTACAGCCGGTCGAGATCGATGAAGACGATATGGCGCTGGCCAAACGCCTGATGGCGGAAAAAACGCCGGAAGAAATCGCGGCGATGCTGGTGCAGTCGCACCGCGCCAAAATGCCCGCTCCCGAGCAGATGCTCGATCGCGGGGCCCAGTCGCAAGCGGCACCCGGTGGTCCGCGTCCCGGTTTCGAGGATACGGTCTGGTTCAAGATGAATGTCGGCCATAACCAGCGCGCCGATGCCCGCTGGCTGCTGCCGGTCTTGTGCCGCCGCGGCCATATCACCAAGAATGAAATCGGCGCGATCCGGATCAACGGCGACGACACGCTGTTCGAAATTCCGCGCCGTGTGGTCGACAAATTCACCGCGGCGATTGCCGAGAAACGGGAAGCCGGCGGGGACGATACCGACGATATCACGATCACCCAGTTCGAAGGCAAGCCGCGCGATGAAGCCAAGCGCAACCGCAAGAACGGGCGCGGCGACAATGCTGGCGGCCAACGCGATTACAGCAATGCCAGCAAGAAATTCGGCGGCAAGAAATTTGGCAAGAACAAGTTCGGCGACAAGAAATTCGGCGACAAGCCGGGTGGTGGCAAGCCCTACCAGAAGCGCAAGCCCGATGGTGAAGGTGGATCTGACGGCGGCGCACCAAAGCGTGACTTTGGTGACGGCTTCAAGAAGAAATCCGAATTCAAGGGCGATCGCAAGCCCGGCGGCAAGGGCAATTTCGCCGGTGGCAACAAGAAACCGCATCGGGGCAAACGCCCGTTTGAAGGCTCAAGATCCGGCGGTCCAAAAGCCGACTGAACCGATTGATGGCGGATTCGATCACCATCCTCGTCGACGCGGATGCCTGCCCGGTAAAGGATGAAGTCTACCGGGTGGCCGAACGCCATGATGTGGCGGTAGTGATCGTCAGCAACAGTCCGTTCCGGGTGCCGGATCACCCGCTGTTTAGCCGGGTCGTGGTCAGCGATGCCTTTGACGCCGCCGACGACTATATCGCCGAGCGGACCGGCGACAGTACGGTTGTCATTACCTCGGATATTTTGCTGGCGGATCGCTGCGTGAAGGCGGGGGCGGCCGTGCTCGGGTCGAACGGCAAGCCGTTTACCGCCGACTCCATCGGAGCCGCAGTAGCGACACGGGCGATCATGGCCGATTTGCGCGCCGGGATGGGGACAGAGAATATCGGTGGTCCGCCGCCGTTCAGCAAGGCCGACCGGTCCCGCTTTCTGTCGTCTCTGGATGAAATCCTGGTGCGGCTGAAACGCCGCGACTAGTCGAGCGTGACCTTGAATGTCAGCGCGAAGCTGCTTGCCGGAGCCAGACTTGCCGCGGTCGCCGTGATCGTCGAGCCGGCCAGAGACGCGCCATAAGGGTCGCTTTCGTCGGTGCCCGTCGCATCGTCATCTTCCACCGTCGCCGCCGATCCGCAATTGCTGCCGCTTCTCATCGAACCCGGCGTATAGGTGAACGGACCGGTCAGACTGTCGGTTGCGACAAGCGAATTGGCGGTCGCCGAACCGCTGTTGCTGACAAGTATGCAATATTGCACGACCGCATCCGGAATACGCTTCGGATTGGTGGTGCCATTGACCGGATCGCTGAGGATCGAGCTGATCTTGGTGACGCTCACGGTCGCCGAAGGACGGCAGAAGGTGATATCATGGATCGACATCGCCTGATTACCGGAGGCTGTCGGGGTTGTCGGCAGATGATTGCCGTATATGACGGTCACGGAATCAACCGGCGATGTGAAGGTCACCACGACATTGCCGAACGGGTCGGTCGCGCCCGATGCGCCATCGCCGATCACGCTGTTGCCGCTGACATAATTGGCGGTGTTGTTGGACAGGGTCGGGAGGACAGTGGCCCCGTTGTAGGTGCCGGTTATTGTCACCTTGTCGGTAAACTGGTTGGCGGCATAGTCGATGTCGAAAATCTTGAACTGCAGACCCGGCACCGCGGTTGGCAGGGTGAAAGTGGTGCTGGAAACATGCGTTTCATTGCCGTTGTTCATATAGAAATAGAGCGCCTGGGTGCCGGCTGCGCCGCCGCCGCTATTGTCGGTTGTGATGGCCGGCGTGCTGTTGGCGAATCCGTTCGGCGGTTGTGTAACATTGAAGACCAGATTGCCCAGACCCGTGACGCTGTAACTGTGGCTGAACGAACCCGAAGGCGACCAAGTGGTGGGCGAGGCCCAGCTGAAACTGATCTGATTGGCAACCGAGCATACCGCAGTCAGGGGCGGGACATAGCCCGGCAGGCGCCCGCCGGCGGTAAAGCTGACGCTGGCATAGTCATCCTCGGTGGTGACTCCGTTGTTGGGAGTTGAATCGATATCGACAGCGGAAGAGGAACGGATCTGTGCGATATTTGTGATCGTGCCCGACGTCGCGGTGATGGTGACGTTGAGATCGATCGACAGCGTCTGTCCCGGAGCAATCGCTGTACCCAAAGTCCAGATTCCACCGCTGAAAGTGCCGACGCCGGACGTGCTGGTCAGCGTCACCCCGCTCGGTAATGTGTCAATCACGGTGACGCCTGTCGCAGACAAGGTCGATGCCGAGGCGTTGGTTACCGACAGGGTATATTTTCCGGTGTTGGCCGATGTCGCGCCAAATGTCTTGGTGAGTGACAAGTCCGCATAGTTGGCCGGCGTGCTGGTCAGGTACAGATCGGCACGACGGAAGGAACCGTCATCAGAGCCTGGAAAATTATCACAAATTTCAAGCCGCCATGTGCCGAGCGAATTCTCTCCGCTGAAAGCACTGAGCGGCGCATTGGGGATGAAATTATTGGCATAGGGCGGATTGTTGGTGTTGTGATTGCTGTTTGTCACGTTGACGACTTCGGTGCCGCTATCGTTCAGGCGGACATTGAGATTGTCTGCGCTGCCGCCATTGGTCGTGTCTCCGGTAACCAGCTGCACTCTGGTGCCCGCCGGTGATTGCAGGGTCAGGCCAATATCACCGCGCCAACTGTGGCTGGCGATGATTCCCAGATCGACATCCGACACCACATAGCTCGTGCCGACCGTGAAATTGCGGACGAGAGGCGCCGTGCAGGTGGTCGAGCCGTTGATCGCGGCTGTCGTCGTGTTGCTGTAGGTGGTGACGGTCTGGGCCTGGGCTGTTCCGGCGGGAATGAGCGCGATCAGACACAGGCACAGCCATCCCCGAAGGATACTGCGGAATGTCAATCGGCTCTGGCCCCCGAAAGATTTTCCCAAAATCATGGTTTTCCCTATCCGGAATGGGCTAATTAATCGTTAACCACAGTGCACGGACAATCCGGGTTTGAAGGGATTTCAGGATGTTTTGCTGGCCGGTGGACGAGGGGCCGGGACAGGGATGGCTGTGGCCAGAGTTTAGGCGGGATTCCAGTCGCCGCGGCCTGCCATCCACAAGCTGATCGCCGCAATCGCCGCCGTGTCGGCGCGCAATATTCTGGGGCCTAGCGATACCGCTACGGACTGGGGCAAGGCCCGGATGCGCTCGTTTTCCGCATCGGAAAAGCCGCCTTCCGGTCCGATCAGGATCGCGGCCGGACCGGCATGGGCGACCAGCGCCTTGCGAAAGCTGCCTTCGCCGGTTGCATGGATGCGCTCGTCGGCAAAGAACAGATGGCGATCTGCCGGCCATTGATCGAGCAAGGCGGTCAATCTGGTCAGCGGATCGAGCGAGGGCAGGGCGGTGCGCTCGCACTGTTCCGCCGCCTCGATCATGTGGGCGCGCAATTTTTCCGGCTTGAGGCCTTGCCCCTGGGTGCGTTCGGTCTGCACGGGCATGATTTTCGCGACGCCCAGTTCGGTGGCCTTTTCGACGATCCAGTTGAACCGGTCCTTCTTGATCGGTGCGGTGCACAGCCAGAGATCGGGGACATTTTCCCGGTCGCGGGTCCGGCCGTCAATCGACAGCATCAGATCGCGTTTGCCCAATGCGCTAACACGGGCCAGATATTCGCCGGTACGGTCATCGAACAGCTTGACCGGATCGCCCTGTTTGATCCGCATCACCTTGAGCAGATAATGGGCGTGGCTGCCGTCCAGACGAATCTCGGCACCTTCACCGAGTTCGGTGTCAACGAACAGGCGCGGGGCGCTGTGCGGGGGATAGGCAGGGGTCGCGGGCATCAATACTGTCTAGCGTCACCTTTGGGTCTCGTCATGCTGAATTTGATACAGCCGCTTTCGCGAAAAAAAGCCCATGCTCGATCGCGGTCCTGAAACAAGTTCAGGATGACGAATAAGAGAAATGACGATAAGCGACTGACATGTCTAACCACTCAGACCAGACCGTCCCCGATTCCCAACATGGCGGCGTCATCGGCCTTTTGCCGTCCGCCGCCCGGCCTTTTGCCCTGCTCGCGCGTTTTGATCGCCCGATCGGCTGGTGGCTGCTGTTCTGGCCCTGCGCCTGGGGTGTGGCGCTGGCCGGAGGCGCGATCGAACGGTGGGATTTGCTGCTTTGGCTGCTGCTCGGCTCGATCGCGATGCGCGGCGCGGGCTGTGTCTACAATGATATCGTCGACCGGGACCTGGACCGGCAGGTGGCACGGACCCGCTCGCGACCGGTCGCGAGCGGCGCAGTGTCGCTGAAGGCGGCGTGGATCTGGCTGGCCATGCTCTGTCTGATCGGGCTGCTGGCCTGGTTGCAGATCAACGGAACCGCGAAGCTGGTGGCACTGGGCAGCCTGGCGCTGGTTGCCGCCTATCCGTTCATGAAGCGGATCACCTGGTGGCCGCAGGCCTGGCTGGGGCTGGTGTTCAGCTGGGGTGCGCTGGTCGGCTGGCTTGCAATCGATCCCGCATTCGACTGGGCGATGGTGCTGCTTTACGCCGGATCGATATTCTGGGTGATCGGCTATGACACCATCTATGCGTTGCAGGACCGCGAGGACGATGCCCTGGTCGGCATCCGGTCCAGTGCGCTGCGGCTGGGGGAAAATGTGCGGTTCGGCGTGCTGGCCTTTTATGTCACGGCGCTGGCAAGCTGGGCGGCCGCGTTCTGGTTGCTGCGTCCGCAATGGCTGGGGCTGCTGGCACTGGTTCCTCTCGGGCTGCATCTGCTGTGGCAGGTGGTGACATTGAACCGCGATGACGGCGATGATGCGCTGGCCAAGTTCCGCTCGAACCGCTTTGCCGGTCTGCTGATGTTCCTTGCCTGCCTGGTGCTTGGCCAAGCGGGCTAGGCAGCCGAGAAATTGGATTGCGTTTCGCAACCCAAAAAGGCTATGCTGATTAACCGCACAATTAAGCCACCGCCAATCTCCCGGAGATATTTGCATGAAAACACGCCGCCTGGGCCGAAGCCCGATCTATGTATCCGAAATCTGCATGGGAACGATGACCTTTGGCAGCGGTGCCGACGAAACCATGTCGCACAGGATCATGGATGAATCGGTCGAGGCCGGGATCAATTTCTTCGATACGGCGGAAAATTATCCGGTGCCGCCCAAGCGGGAATGGGCCGGGGAAACCGAGAATATTGTCGGCCGCTGGATGAAGGGCAAGGATCGCGACAGCCTGATCATCGCGACCAAGGTTTCGGGTCCGAGCCATGGCTGGATCGCCTCCTCGCAGCGCGCCGGGATGACGGCGATGGACCGGCACAATATTGTGCGCGCGCTCGATGCCAGTCTGAAGCGGCTGCAGACCGACTATATCGATCTTTACCAGACCCACTGGCCCGATCATGGCACCGCCTATGACGAGACCATGGAAGTGCTCGACGAGGAAATCCGCAAGGGCAAAATCCGCGCCATTGGCTGTTCCAACGAAACCAGCTGGGGCCTGATGAAATCGCTCGAGGCGTCGGAACGGCTGGGCGTCACCCGCTATTGTACGATCCAGAACAATTTCAGCATGAACAACCGCCGGTTCGAGGACGAGCTGGCGCAGGTCTGCAATCAGGAAGGGGTCAGCCTGATTCCCTATTCGCCGCTCGCCGGCGGGGCCCTGTCAGGCAAATATAATGATGGCGCAATGCCGGAAGGTGCGCGTTTCTCGGCCTATCTCGGCATGGGTGGCCGGCAGAAGAAAATGGCCGAGCGGTTCGTCAATCCGAAGTCGGAAGAATCGACCAAGCGCTTCATGGCGATCGCCGACGAACTGGGCGTGGCGCCGGTGACGCTGGCGACCGCCTGGTCGAAGCAGCATGATTTTGTCGCCTCCACCATCGTCGGCGCGACCCATACCGACCAGCTGCCCGAGATATTCGCCGCCGCCGATCTGGTGCTCAGCGACGAGATCATGAAACGGATATACAAGATCAGCCGGGAAATCATGTATCCGATGGGCTGATCGGCAGGTGCCAGGGAAGAAAGACAGCTTATGAACCGATTTCTCGAACATAGTGGCGCGAAATATCCGATCGTGCAGGCGCCGATGGGCTGGATTGCGCGGTCGCAACTCGCCTCCGCCGTGTGCAATGCCGGCGGGCTCGGTATCATCGAGACTTCGTCCGGCGAAACCGAAGCCTGCATGGCCGAAATCGAGAAGATGAAGGATCTGACCGAGGCGCCCTTTGGCGTGAACCTGCCGATCATGTTCCTCAAGGACCCCGCGATCCTCGACCATATCTGCGGATCGGGCGTGAAATTCGTGACCACTTCGGCGGGCAGCCCGCGCAAATTTGTCGGCCCGCTGCAGGAGGCGGGGATCATCGTCTATCATGCTGTTCCGACCGTCGCTGCGGCGATGGGCTGCGTTGAAGCGGGTGTGGATGGCCTGATTGTCGAGGGCGCAGAAGGCGGTGGCTTCAAGAATCCCGAGGAAGTGTCGACGCTGGTGCTGCTGCAGGCAATCCGCCGGCAGACCGATATCCCGATGGTTGCTGCCGGCGGCATTGCCGACGGCAAGGGTATGGCGGCGGCCTTCGCGCTGGGCGCGGAAGCGATCCAGATGGGCACGCGCTTTGTGTCGAGCGCGGAAAGCCCCGTGCACCATAATTACAAGCAGGCGATACTCGATGCCAAGGAAACCGGCACCTATGTGCTGAACAAGAAGGCTTCGCCCTGCATCCGCGCGCTGAAGACCGAGCGCACCGCCAAGATCTACGAAGACGGCCTGATGCCGGCCGATACATTCAAGGGCATCATGGACGTCTATTTCGGCGGCGACATGGAAGCATCCGTCGGCCTCGCCGGACAATCTTCCGGTTTGATCGACGAGGTAAAAACTGCCAGACAGATTATCGATGAGACGGTGGCCGAATTTTTCGCGATCACCGAACGACTGGGCGCGCACAGCGCCGCACAAGAATTCTAGAAACAAACAAGAGAGAGGAATATCCCTATGAGCCAATTTCCCGATGCAAAACAGCTGTTCACCACCGTTACCGAAGACGGAAAGTCGATCCTGTCGGTCGAGCCTTATGATGTGCCCGAACCAAAGGAGCATGAAGTCATCGTGCGGATGGAAGCCGTTCCGATCAATCCGTCCGATCTCGGCCTGCTGACCGCCGCTGCCAATATGGACACGGTGCGCAGCGAGACGGTCGATGGTCATCCGGCGCTGGTTGCCGATGTCGAACCCGCGATGCAGCCTTTCTTCAAGGGCCGCGCCGGCAAGAAACTGGCTGCCGGCAACGAAGGCGCCGGTACGGTTGTCGCCGCCGGCTCGTCCGATGCGGCGCAGGCCCTGATGGGCAAGGTCGTGACCATTGTCGGCGGCGAAATGTACCGTACCCACCGGGTGATGCCGGCGATGATGTGCGTGCCATTGCCCGAAGGCGCACCTGCCAAGGAAGGCGCATCGCTGTTCGTCAATCCGATGACCGTGCAGGGCTTTCTCAACACCATGCGCGCCGAGGGTCATGAAGCGCTGGTCCACACCGCGGCGGCGTCCAACCTCGGGCAGATGCTGGCCAAGCTGTGCCTCAAGGAAGGCGTCGATCTGGTCGCCATCGTCCGCAGCGATGCGCAGAAGAAAATCCTCACCGATATCGGCCTGACTCATGTGATTGACAGCAGCAAGGACGATTTCATGGACAAGCTGATCGCTGCCCTGGCGGAAACCGGCGCGACGCTGGGCTTCGACGCGATCGGCGGCGGCAAGATGGCGAGCTATATCCTGACCGCGATGGAAAAGGCGGCGGCGGTGCGTGGCGCGGAATTCAGCGTCTACGGTTCGACCGTCAACAAACAGGTCTATATCTATGGCCGTCTCGACACCGGCGAAACCATCCTCGGCGGCGGTCTTGGGCTCTACTGGGGCGTCGGCGGCTGGCTGCTGACCCCGCATCTCGAAAAGGTCGGCGGCGAGCGGATGATGGAAATGCGCATGTACACCGTCGAAGAGCGCAACGGCATCTTCAAGAGCGACTATTCCAGCGAGATCAGCCTGATAGACATGATCGATCCGGAGATCGCCAAGGGCTACGAGAAGAAGGCGACCGGCGAGAAGGTGCTGGTTAATCCTAGTTTGTAAGAACTGTGCGTGATTAGTAAATGGCTCATCCCGGAATGGAAATTGATTGTTGCAATCTTGATCCTGTTCTTGGGGGCGATTTACTTCTCGTCACTAAATCGGCAACGAACCAGTGGAACCTTTTTGCCTATCAAGGCAAATATTTCGGCTTTTGGACATGACATCAGCCGCCCGGGTCCGTCGAAAGCTGACAGGGTTGTCGTCGTCGCTCTGGCGACGGACGGCGAAGTAGGTCGAAAGAGCGTGCCAATAGCGATGGTACGTGGCTGCAGGATCGGCGACCCCGTCAACGCAGATAGCAATGGGCATATGGTTAGAATTTATCCGCGGCCGTGCAGAAAATAGCGCGTTGCAATCTGCATTCGTCACCCCGGACTTGATCCGGGGTCGAGAGCGGCAAAGCGTCAATGGGACGGTTGCCGCTCTGGGCCGTGAAACGAGTTCATGATGACGGGGTGCTACCCATAGCTCACCACTTCCCATTCGATGCCGTTCCAGTCGAAGAAATAGAAACGGCGGCCGGGGTCATAGTTGTCATGGCCGAAGGGCTTGAGGCCTGCGGCGACGACCTTGGCCTCTACCGCATCGAGATCATCGACGGTGACGCCGATATGGTTCATCGGCTCGCCCTTGCGGAAGGCGGGATCAGCCGCCCGCACCTCGGGGTTGGTGTAGAGGGCGATATAGCTATCATCCGTGCCGATGTGGATCGTATGGCCATCCGACATTGATGGCCCCTCCCACCGGATATGCCAGCCAAACAGATCGCGCAGCAGGGCGGCGCTTCTCTGGGGGTCGCTGACCGTGATGTTGACGTGCTCCAGTTTTCCGATCTTCATGGTTCATTTCCTTTTTCCTTGGGTTGATGATTGATCCGCCAGGGCGGGAAGCGGCGGTTGTCGCCGCCGTGAAACAGGCAGAGTGGATTGCCCGCCGGGTCGCGGAGCCGCGCTTCGCGCCAGCCCCAGCTCTGGTCGGTGGGCCGGGTGGCGAAGGCGATGCCGGCAGATTGCAGGTCCGCCACTTTTGCGTCGAGTTCGTCGCATTCGAAATAGATCAGGGTCGAAGGCGTTCCGATTTTTTCCACCGCGTGGATCGAGAAGGTTTCGCCGGTCGGCGTCTCGAACCGGGCATAGCGGGGTGGGGAGTGGACGATCTGGGTCAGGCCAAGCCTTTGATAAAAGGCGAGTGATCGATCATAATCCAGGCATCCGACGGTGACCTGATTGAGTTTCATATGTGTTTCCTCGCAATGAGAGCATTCGTTTTCTGGAAGAATTGGAAGCATGTTTGCCGCCTTGCAGCTGGCTGTTCGAGCCCGCCAATTCTCCATGCTTGCGATTCGTACAACCTCAAGCTAAGTTGAGGTCAAGATATATTTTGAGAATGTGCTCCGCACTTGATGCGGAGCTCTGGGAGGTCTGCGCTGACGACGTCCGGGCTCCGCATCAAGTGCGGAGCACATATGGAAGGAACCAAAAATGCCCGAAACCAATGCCCTGACCATCGGCGCGCTGGCTGCCCGCACTGGGCTGTCGGTGTCGGCGATCCGATTCTATGAGGAGAAGGGGCTGGTCGAACCATTCCGATCGAGCGGCGGGCAGCGGCGCTTCCTGCGCTCGGATATCCGGCGGCTGAGCTTTGTCCTGATCGCCCAGCAGCTGGGGCTGAGTATCGGCGAGATCGAGCGGCAACTGGCGAAACTGCCGCACGGGCGCACGCCGACACAGGCCGACTGGACCCGGATCAGCAAGGCGATGCGCAAGGTTATCGACGCACGGATCGCCGAACTGGAGCGCACCCGCGACCGGCTCGACGGCTGTATCGGCTGCGGCTGCCTGAGCCTGAAGAAATGCAGGCTTTACAATCCGGAAGACCGGGCCGGACTGAAAGGACCGGGGCCGCAGCTGGTGCTGGGGGATTGAGGGCTGGCGGAAAACAATGTCCTGTGCGAAATATGACTGCGGGATCAATAATATGGAAAACCAGATGCAAATATCAGTTGGAAACATGAAGAAACGCTCGATCTTCAAGCTGACATTCTTCAGCGCATTGGTGATGTTTGCGCCATTTTGGGCGATTGTCAGCGCTTTGGGTGTTGCGGGCTATGATGCCGTGCAGTTCAACGAAACCAATGTATATGGTCTGGCGGCCGTCCTTGTCTCTACGGCCATTTGCCTCATTTTCAGTATGTTCATCGCCATTTTTGTGACGATAGGGGCATGGATTTTGGCGAAACTGGCACCGAATAGCGCTGCCATTGTCGCCAAACAGGAAAAGGTCAAATCCAACCAAATCCTCGAATAGAAACGAGGCGATTGCTAGCGTTTTCCGTGCAGTGTCCGGTTGTTGGCCGCAGCTGGTGCTGGGGGACTGGATTTGAAAAATGCCGTCAAGATCGAGATTGGCTGCGTATTTCTCGGGTAGCGGGTGGAACGGTTCCGGTTAGCCAGCAGACCCTTCTCTGGACAGGGACGGAGATAGCGAGCAGGAAGCAATCGGACATGACTAGCAGACTCTTTCCTCTCAGCGCGCTGTTGCTTGGCTCCCTGTTCCTGCTGATTGCTGGTGGAATAAATGGTCTAATTCTGCCGATCCGTGGGTTGAGCGAGGGTTTCAGCGCCTTTTCGCTCGGGCTGCTGGGTACCGGATGGGCCGCCGGCTATGTACTCGGCTGCGTCTACACGCCGGTTCTGGTTGCCGGCGCCGGACATATCCGGGTGTTCAGCGTCCTTGCCGCGACGGCGGCCATCGTCATTCTGTTGTCGTCGATGTTCCCGAACCCGTGGGTCTGGATTCCGCTGCGCGCCGTTTCCGGTTTCTGCTTTGCCGGAGCGGCGATGATCGTCGAAAGCTGGCTCAACGAGGAAGTGGATTCCTCGATCCGCGGCCAGGTTTTCGGTACCTATACGATGATCAATCTGGCCGGGTCGACCGGCGGGCAATTGCTGCTGATCGGTGCGGATGTCTCGACCGCCTGGTATTTCATGCTTGCCGCGATCTTCTATTGCCTGGCGCTGATCCCCACCGCGATCAGCACGCGGCGAGCGCCAGCGCCGCTGTTTGAAGTCAAGCTCAAGATGTTGCGGCTGTGGCAAAATTCTCCGGTTGCGGTGTTTGCCGTGCTGATGATCGGCATTTCCAATGGCGGCTTTGGCGCGCTGGCGCCGGTCTATGCCGAACGAATCGGCCTCGACCTGACCACGGTGGTCCTGTTCTGCAGTCTGCCGATACTGGCCGGCGCCGTTGCCCAGATCCCGGTCGGTCGCGCCTCGGACCGGTTCGACCGGCGCAAGGTGCTGGTGCTGACGGCGCTGATCGCGATAGCGGCGGGCAGCGGCTTTCTTTTGATGCGGCCGGAAACGGCCAATGCCAATCTTCTGCTGGGCGCGGCGCTGGGCGCGATGATCTACGCCATGTATCCAATCGTGGTTGCCCATGCCAACGACCATGCCGGTCCGGGCGACTATATCACTACCAGCGGCGGGCTGCTGCTGGTGTTCGGCATTGGTTCGATCATCGGGCCGTTTATCGGCGGCCTCGCGATCACCCTGTCCGGTCCGCTGGCGCTGTTCGTGACCATGATGGGTGCCCATTTGCTGATCCTGCTGTTCTCGATCTGGCGTATCCTGCGGCGCGAGAAGCTGGACAGCGCGGACAAGGGGAGCTTCCAGAATATCCCGCCGGCGCGCCATTCGACGCCGGAAACCGGGGTACTGGCCGGTGGGCAGGGCCGGAAATAGGAGTGTGACGGGCTTGGGGGACGATGACGACCGTTAGCCCTGAGCCTGTCGAAGGGCGTTTGTCGGCCCCCGCAGTCTTCACTCCGCCGCCAGCAGTTCTTCCGCGGCATCCAGATCGACCGAGACCAGCTGTGAAATCCCGCGCTCGACCATGGTCACGCCGAACAGCCGGTGCATGCGGCTCATGGTCACGGCATTGTGGGTGACGATCAGATAGCGGGTGCTGGTTTCGGCGACCATCTTGTCGAGCAGGTCGCAGAAACGCTCGATATTGGCATCGTCGAGCGGCGCGTCGACCTCGTCAAGGACGCAGATCGGGGCGGGGTTGGTCAGGAACAGGCCGAAGATCAGCGCCACGGCGGTTAAAGCCTGTTCGCCACCCGACAGCAGAGTCAGCGAGGTCAGTTTCTTGCCCGGCGGTTGCGCCATGATTTCGAGGCCGGCTTCCAGCGGATCGTCGCTGTTGATCATCTCGAGATGCGCCTTGCCGCCGTCGAACAGGGTCGCGAACAGCCGCTGGAAATGGCGGTCGACTTCCTCGAACGCGGCGAGCAGGCGCTGGCGGCCTTCACGGTTGAGACTGCCGATCGATCCGCGCAGCTGGTGGATCGCTTCGTTCAGCTCTTCGCTTTCCTTCGTTGATTTCTCCCACTCGGTCTCGAGTTCGGCCAGCTCGTCGGCGGCGACCAGATTGACCGGCCCGATCCGCTCGCGGCTCAGTGACAGCCGTTCCAGCTCCGCCGATTCCTGCGACGCATCGCCGATCGTATCTTCGTCGAATTCCAGCTTCTTCGGCAGCACCGGCGCCGGGCATTCGAATTTTTCCGCCGATATCCGGCCCATTTCCATGCGGCGCAGGTCCTGGTTCTCGGCGCGGGCCTTGGCGCCGGCGCGCGTTTCGCGGGCCTGGCTGAGCATCTCGCTGGCCTGGGCGAGCCGGTCCTCGTGGTCACGCTGGGCCAGTTCGGCGGCCTGCAACGCCGCGTCTTTCTCGCTCACTGCCGTGTTCAGCGCGTCCTGCTGTTCGGTGAGCCTGGTGACTTCCACCTCGATCACCCGCGGACGATCGGCGAGATTTCCAACCTCGGCCTCAATCAGCGCGCCGCGCTTGGCCATTTCCTTCATTCGCGCCTCGGCCTCGCCGGAGCGATCCTGCCACGAGCGGATCTGCGCGCTGGCGACAGCCTTCTGTTCCTTTACCTGTGCCAGTTTCTGGTCGATCGCAGAGAGCGCCGCCTGCGCCGACATCACCTGTCCGCGCGCGGTATCGCGCTGGTCCTGCAGCGCGGATCGTGCCAGTTCCTGGGCCGCGCCGTCGGGCTGGCTGCTGCGTTCCTGTTGCGCAGCTTCCAGTTCAGCGCGCGCAGTCGCCGTTTCCGTTTTCAGGGCTGCATCGCGTTCGGCGAGGCTTGCCGTCCGTTTCCGCAGCCAGGCCAGCGCTTCTTCCGCCTGATCGGCTTCGCGCAGTGTCCGGCGGAGAGATTCCTCGGCCTCGCGCCGCGCGTTGCGGGCTTCGGACAGTTCGGTTTCGATGGTGGAAATGGCGTCGCGCTGTTTGGCCAGCGCGGTTTCGCCCGCTGCCACCCGGTCGCCGGCGGGTTTCAGCAGCTCCTGCAGTTCGCGCAGGCGATTGGCCCGGACCAGCCGTTCGGCGCTGGCGTTGCCGTCGTCACGCGCAACAAAGCCGTCCCAGCGGCGCAGCGCACCGCCTTTTGTCACCAGCCGCTGGCCAACGGCCAAAACCTGGCCCTCGTCGTGATCGGCGACAAAAATCTGTGACAGGCGACCGTGCAATTCCGCCGGTGCCTGCACCTTGTCGAGCAGGGTCTCGGTCCCTGCCGGCGCGTTGCCGGCGGCGACCGGTTCGCCACCACCCCAGAAGCGGTCGCCCTCTTCGCCAACGGAGGCCAGCAGATCATCGCCCAGCGCCGCTGCCAGTGCCCGTTCAAAGCCCGCCGCGGGCTTGATCCGGTCGATCGCCTTGTTGGTGCTCTCCGTCCTCGACAGTTCGCGGTTGAGCGCATCATGTTCGGATTGCAGCCCGGCCAGTTCCGCCTTCAGCGCCGCAAGGGCGGATTGCGCGGTGTCGCGGGTGGCCGTGGCTTCGATCCGCTGTTCCTCCAGCCTGGCAATCCTGTGGCCGCTGCTCTCCGCTGATTTTTGCGCCGCTTGCCGCGCCGCAATCGCTTCGGCAAGAGTGGATTCAAGCTCGGTTTCATCGCCCATTTCGGCGCGTTCGCTATCCAGCCGGCCCAGTTCCACCGCCAGCCGGTCATGGCGGGCCTGCGCGGCGTCGACGGCGGCATTGGCAACCTTTAACTCGGCCTGGATGCGCGCCTCCTCGGCGACCGCCTTGGCCAGTTCCACCTCGGCCTCGCTGGCCTTCCGCTCGGCGCGTTCGGCGGCGCGCTCGAGATCGGGCCGTTCCCGGTTCAGCTCGGACAATTCCGTGGCCAGCCGCTTTTCGTCCTGTTCGAGATGGTCAAGGGCTTCCATCGCGTCGCGGGTCAGCTGGTCCTCGCGGGCATTGTCATCATGGATGCGCTGCGCCTGTGCCTGCAGATCGAACAGGCGGGATTTCAGGTTGTCGCGTTCGTTGGTCAGGGTCAGCAGCCGGTGGCTGGACTCGCTGGCTTCCTCGCGCGCCCGCTGCACCTCCGCGCGCAACAGGCCGAGTGCCCTGGCGCTTTCGTTCTGGGCCGCGACGGCCGCCTGCTGCTCGTTCTGCGCCGCATCGACCCTGGCTTCGGCGGCTTCCGCCTCGGCCTTGGCAAGATCGGATGCAGCGGCAGCCTCTTGCCAGCGGGCGTAGATCAGCCGGCCCTCCACAAGGGTGATTTCGGCGCTCAGCTTCCGGTAGCGTTCGGCCTGCTTGGCCTGCCGCCGCAGATTGGCGGCGCGCTGTTCCATGTCCCCCAATATGTCGTCGAGCCGGGCCAGATTCTTTTCGGCCGCACGCAATTTCTGCTCGGCATCCTTGCGGCGAACATGGAGGCCCGAGATGCCCGCGGCTTCCTCCAGCATTTCCCGTCTGGCTTCGGGCTTGGACGAGATGATATTGGAAATCTTGCCCTGGCTGACCAGCGCCGGGCTGTGCGCGCCGGTGGCAGCGTCGGCAAATATCAGCGCGATATCCTTGGCCCGGACGTCGGTGCCATTGGCGCGATAGGCGGAGCCGGCGCCGCGCTCGATCCGCCGGACGATCTCCAGCTCGCTGTCATTGTCACCGACATGCAGCGAGGTCACATCATCGGTTTCCCGCTCGGCGGTGAGCGCAACTTCGGCAAATTGCCGCTCGGGCCGATCCTGGGTACCGGCGAAGATGACGTCTTCCATGCCGCCGCCGCGCATCGACTTGGCGGAATTTTCGCCCATCACCCAGCGGATTGCCTCGAGCAGGTTGGATTTGCCGCAGCCATTGGGGCCGACAACGCCGGTCAGTCCCTTTTCAATACGCAGTTCGGTGGGGTCGACAAAGCTCTTGAAGCCCGAAAGTCGGAGCTTCTTTATCTGCATGGTCTGGATCCCATGCGAATCTTGTCATTCACCCCGTTCAAATCGCGCCCCCTCTGGCGATTGGACCAGCGCCTATCGGGCGCCGGCCTCCTTCAGCTTGGTTTCGACCATCATCCAGTTGGTACCCTCGATCTTCTGACCGTTGATCAGGAAAGTCGGGGTGCCCTCGATATTATATTCCTCGGCGGCTGCCTGGGTATCGTTCATCAATGCTTCAGCCGCTGCCGTATCCGCCAGGCAGGCCTTGGCCTGGTCTTCGGAAATACCGCGCTGCTGGAAAAAGCTGATCAGGCCGAGCTGCTCCGCCAGGCGGACAAAGCGTGATTCGGGTGCGGATTGCAAGATGCTGCTATAGGTGGCTTCGCCCATGGACTGGGCTTTTTCAAACATCGTGCCCTGATAGCTCAGCGCCTGTTCGGTGAGCGGAAAAAACGGCGCTTCGCCGCCGCAGCGGGAAAGTATGGCAGCAGACAGATCCAGCGGATCGCGAACGAAATTGCGGATTTCAAAACTGACCTTGCCGCTGTCGACATAATTGTCGCGGAGCGGGACAAAGGCCTGTTCGCCGAAATCCTTGCAGTGCGAGCAGGTGATTGACATATATTCCACCAGCTTGATCGGTGCGTCCGGATTGCCCATGACAATGCCGCCGGCATCGGTTTTCGATACTGTTTCTGACCATTTTTGTCCGGCCGGGGCTTCCACCGCTTCGACGGCATCGGAGGAACTTGCTCCGCTTTCGCTTTCGGTTGCTTCGCCACAGGCGGCCAGTGCCAGAGCCAAAGCCAGCGGAGCGATGTAGTTCAATGTGCGCATATTCTGTTCCTGTTTCCTGAAATGTTCGAATCGCTATTGCGGAAGGGCCGCTAGCCTGGGCTTGAGTGCGGGCCAGTTATGCACCCCGTCTAGCAGTTTGTCGTTGATTGTGAAGCTTGGTGTTCCGGTGATCTTGACGGTATCTGACCCATATTTGCTCATCGCCAGAATCTGGTCCTGGGCGCTCTTGTCGGCGAGACACGTGTCTGCCTGCGCCTTGGTGATGCCGCGTTTGGCCATGATCGGGTAAAAACCGATATCCGTCGCAATTTTTTTCAGCCGGTCGATGATTTCGCCCTGGTACCAGACTTTCTGCTTGTCGGGAGAAATGGACTGGGCGGTCTTGAGCCAGACAGACTGAGAGGCCATCAGCGCATTATGGTTGCCGAAAAATTTGGTGCGGCCGCCACATCGCGCCAGTATCGCCGCGGTAAAATCCAGAGGATCGCGGACATAGTTTCGCACTTCCGCGCTGACATGGCCCTTTGCAACAAAGCCAGTTTTCAAAGGACCATTGGATGACACCTCAAAGTCCGCGCAATGGTTGCAGGTATAGCTGACATATTCCACCAGACGGTTTTGCGCGAGCGGGTTGCCCAAGACATGGCCGCCCATGGCCGACACGGTGACCCGTTTGGTCCAGTCGGTTTGCTGGGCCGATGCCGGCGGGATCAATACCGCTGCTGTCATCACTGCCGAAGCAAGATACGCGCTTCTGAACTTCATGTCTGGTCCTTCTTTTTCTCGCCGCCGCCGATTTTGCCGACGACCTTTATGCTCAATTTGGTATCGTTCTTAGGGTCCGCCTCCGCCTTTGCAACTGCCGATGCCAGCGATTCGAGCACCCGGTTCAGTTCCGGATCGCCAATATCGCGCAGATTCTCGCCTAGCTGAATCGGTGCGGGCTTGAGCGAGGCGGGCAGAGAGACCCTTTTTTCCTTGTCTTTCTTGGGCGTTACATTGCCTTGTCTGAATCGAATCTGACTGACAGCGCCATAGCCGAAAAACCGGTTCACGCGCTCGATGATATCCGGCGCAATATGCTGCATCAGCGTGGCATAGGCGCCGCTGACCAGCAGATGCAGCGTACCGCCTTCTTTCTCGCCACGCGGGAAGCGAATCGATTCGGGCAGGGACACGGCGGCATAGCGTTCGCCAACGATTTCCGGCCAGCGGCTGACCACCGACGACTGGATGAAACCATAGCGCCGAAAAGCAGCGCGGCCGATTTCGGGCATCAGGTCCGATATGCTTTTCGCCGGACCGCCGCGCGGCCGCTGGTATTTCTGATATTTGCGGAGGGTTGTCTGTTTCGGCGATTTTTTTGGCGGTTTTTTGGGCGCGGCCGCACCGCCGTGCGCGGTTTTTGCCTTTTCATCGCCATTTGTGCCAATTTTCTTCGCCATAATGACTGTTTATGGCATGGCGCGGCCATGGCCGTCGATAGTTTCTCCGCCAAGGCACGCAAAATTTCTGCCAATATTGGTGCACATTATGTGGATAACGCCAGAAAATTGCCGTGGCGGTCGCCGCCGGGCGGCGATTTGCCCGATCCCTATCATGTCTGGCTGTCCGAAATCATGCTCCAGCAGACCACCGTCGGGGCGGTCAAAGCTTATTTCGAGACCTTCTCCCGGCGCTGGCCGACCGTGCAGGAACTGGGAGCTGCGGAGGAAGCGGACGTGCTGGCGGCATGGGCCGGGCTCGGCTATTATGCGCGGGCGCGAAATCTTCACAAATGTGCCGTGCATGTCACTGAAAAACTGGATGGAGTCTTTCCTCAGAAAGAGTCTGAACTGTTGGGCCTGCCAGGCGTGGGCACCTATACGGCAGCCGCGATTGCCGCGATCGCCTTTGGCGAACGCGCGGTGGTGGTGGATGCCAATATCGAGCGGTTGGTGGCGCGGCTGTTTACCATCGATACACCGCTGCCCAGGGGCAAGACCGAGATACGGACGGCGATGGATGCGATCACGCCTGACAGCGGGGCGGGAGATTTCGCCCAGGCCTGCATGGATTTGGGTGCGACCATCTGCACCGCAAGAAATCCCAAATGCGATATCTGTCCGGTCCGTAAACAATGCGCGGCGCATGCGCTTGGCACCATGGAATCGTTTCCGGTCAAGCCACCGAAAAAGGCGAAGCCGGTTCGCCGGGCACGCTTTTTCTGGATCGAGCAGCAGGACAAACTGTTGCTCGCCACCCGGCCGCCAAAAGGCATGCTTGGCGGGATGCGGGCATTGCCGGATGATGGCTGGGCAGCGGGCAATGACGGTCATGCGAAGCCGCCGATCGCCGGCCAATGGCGGGTGCACGACAATATCATCCAGCACAGCTTCACCCATTTTTCACTTGAGGTCGATTTGGCAGTTTATCAGGATGGAAAAATCGTTACTGATATGGATCACGATCTCTGGTGGCCGCTCGACGGGATAGCGGATGCGGGATTGCCAACGCTTTATGCCAAGGCGGTAAAATGGAAACTGAAGGAAGAAACATGATCGCCGAAAAATCTGCAAGCTTGTCGCCCGGCTCCTCCTTTTCGCGGCGCTCCGTGCTTGGCGGCATCGGCACCGGTGCCTTGCTTGCCGGCATGCCCGGTCTTGCCTTCGCCAAGGAAATGGGCCCCGCTTTTCCGGGACTGACCAGGATCATCAACGAATATGTAGCGGACAAGAAGGTTGCGGGCATGCTCGCGATGATCGGTTTCGGCCAGGCGCCTCCGCAGGTAATCGCTGCCGGTTCGCTGCAGCTCGGCGGCGAAAAGCGCGTCGACAGCAACACATTGTGGCGGATGTATTCGCAGACCAAGCCGGTCACCGGCATGGCGGCGATGATGCTGGTCGAAGACGGCCTGCTCTCGCTTGACCAGCCGCTGTCCGATATCTTTCCCGAATTTGCCGATATGCAGGTTCTGGTCGATCCCGAGGGCGCGCTGGACAATGTCGAGCCGGCCAAGGCTCCGATCACGATCCGCCAGCTGCAGACGCACACCGCCGGTCTGGGCTATACGATCATCTCGAAAGGACCGATCCAGAAAGCCTATCTCGCTGCGGGCCTGACGCCCGGACGGGTCAGCCGCAATCCGATCCCCGGCCTGGACGCCGGTGCGCCTACGCCGGACATCATGACCTTTGTCAAACGGCTTTCGGAACTGCCGCTGGTTTATCAGCCCGGCACCCAGTGGAGCTATTCGCTCAGCCACGATGTGCTCAGCGCGGTGATCGAGAAAGTGTCCGGCAAGCCGCTCGACCAGTTTCTCCAGGAGCGGATGTTCGGACCGCTGGGCATGACCAGCATATTCTATAATGTGCCCGCCGAGCGGGCCGCTGATCTCGCCGACAATTATGCGCCGTTCGCCGGCGCGCTGATCCCGATCGATCCCGGCGCCACCAGCATTTTTCTCGACAAGCCCGCTTTTGCCTTTGGCAGCACCGGGCTGGTCGGCACCGCCGGCGACTATGACAAGTTCCTGCAAATGCTGCTCGGCTTCGGCACGGTCGGCAATGTCCGGGTGATGAAGCCGGAGACGGTCAAGCTCGGCATGTCGAATCTGCTGCCGGAAACCGCCAGCACCAAGGGCACATGGGTCGCCAATCACGGCTTTGGCGCGGGCGGGCGCTCCGGTCTTGGCACAGAGGTCAGTCCGGCGGGAACCTTCGGCTGGGGCGGCGCGGCCGGAACATCGGCCTTCGTCGACACCGTACGTGGACTCCGCGCCGGCGGCTATACGCAATATATTCCGTCGAACAGCTACCCCTTCCAGTCGGATTTCCCGAAATATGTCTATGCGGACCTGATCGGCAGTGCCCAGACCGGCGCGGGCAATACCAGTCCCTGATCCCGATCGCCTTCCGGACGGGAGGCGGCAAAGATAATAATATACCGGAGAGAAAATGCTGACAGACCGAAACACGATAGTGCCGACCTTTGCCGGCGGGACGCTGGACCGTGCCGATCAGGTACGGGTCAACCCGGACAAGCTGCGCGCCGCGATGATGAACCCGCGGGCAAAGCTGCTCAAGCTGGACGGCCTGAACCCGGTTTTTGACGATCATGGCGATCTGGCCTGGGGCGCGGCCTTTGATGCTTCGCCAGACCATGATCTGCTGCTGCTCGGTATCGAGGGCGATACGTCCTATTTTGCCGAGCTGAACGGCGCCGGCGATGCCGGGCCTGCTGCAAACCGGGCGTTGTGGCAGACCTTGGGCAGCCTGCCCGCCGATCAGGCGGCCATTTACGCCACCGCGCGCAGTCTGGTCGACTGGCATGCACGCCACAAATTTTGCGCGCAGTGCGGCAAGCCGACCCAGTCGCGCAAGGGCGGCTGGGCGCGTCTGTGCGATCCGGAAACCGGTGGTTGCGGAGCGGAACATTTTCCGCGCACCGACCCGGTGGCGATCATGCTGTCGGAATGCGAGGGCAAGGTGCTGCTCGGGCGTCAGCCCCGCTTCCCGCCGAAAAGCTTTTCCGCGCTGGCCGGCTTTCTGGAGCCGGGCGAAAGCATCGAGGGGTGCGTGAAACGCGAACTGTTCGAGGAAGCCGGTATCAAGGTGCGGGATGTCCGCTATGTCGCCAGCCAGCCGTGGCCGTTCCCGTCGTCACTGATGATAGCCTGCACCAGCGTCACCGATGATCCGACCCTGACGCTCGACGAAGAGGAAATCGAGGAAGCGGCCTGGTTTTCGCTGGACGAGGTGAAGGCGGCGATGGCCGGGGATGCAGGCGCACCGTTTGTCGCGCCGCCGCCGTTCGCCATTGCCCATGATCTGCTGCGGCACTGGCTGGACGGAAAAACCCAATGACCGAGCGGCTCGAACTGACGGGTGCGCCGGGCTCGCCCTATACAAGAAAGATGCTGGCGCTGCTGCGTTTTCGCCATATCCCGTACAATATGATCTGGGGTGGCGTGACCGGCGCGCCGGAAGGCTATCCCAAGCCCAAGGTGCAATTGCTGCCGACCTTCTATTTTCGTGATGGCGAAGGCAAGCTGGAGGCCGCGGTCGATAGCACGCCGATCATCAGGCGGCTCGAATGCCAATATCCCGGTCCGTCGGTCATTCCCGACCATGAAGTGCTGCGCTTTCTGGATTTGCTGATCGAGGATTATGCCGATGAGTGGCTGACCAAGGTGATGTTCCATTTCCGCTGGGCGTTCGAGGCGGACGCCGAGCATGCCGGGCCGTTGCTGATCCACTGGGCCAATCCCAATCTGCCGGACAACCAGGTTGGCATGATGGCAGCGCAATTTTCCAAGCGGCAGATTGACCGCCTCTATGTTGTCGGGTCAAACGGGATTACCGCCAAAACCATCGAGGACAGCTATATCCGCCTGCTTGCTCTGCTCGACCGGTTGATTGAAAAGCAGGGCTTTGTGCTGGGTGGCCGGCCTTCCGCTTGCGACTTCGCCCTTTACGGGCAATTGACACAACTTACGCAGGTCGAGCCGACTGCGATGGCAATATCGAGGAAGCTGTCGCTGCGGGTGCGGGCCTGGGTGGACCGGATGGATGATCTGTCCGGTCAGCAGAAGGGCCAGTGGCTGGCGGAAGAGCAATATGGTTCGCTCAACGGCCTGCTGACCGAAATCGGCCGAACCTATGCCCCTTTTCTGATCGCCAACGCACAGGCCGTCCAGGCCGGTGCCGAGAATGTCGAAACAGAAATCGACGGGCGGCACTGGCAACAACCGCCATTCCCCTATCAGGCCAAATGTCTGGTCGCGCTGCGCGAGGCTCATTCCGGATTGTCGGCGGACAGCCAGGCGCAGGTCAACGCAGTTCTTGCTGGAACGGGGTGCGAAGCCCTGTTCGCGAAGATCTAGACCAGTCCCAGACTGGCCAGCTCGCCGAGCATTTCGGCGGGCATCTCTTCCGCTCCTTCCGCGCCATCGCCAAGATCGGCCGGCGCGTCCTTTTCCTCGAGATAGCGCCAGCCCTGATGGGCGCGTCTGGGAATCGGCTGGACCGCGATCAGCCGCGGTTCCAGCCGGATCCATTGCCGCCCCTGACCATTGTCCATGAAGCCGATGATCGGCGACCGGCCGACGATTTTCTTGGCGTGGATCCAGTAGAGCGACCCGCCGACCATTTCTTCATGCCGTTTCGGCAGATAGCGGGTGGTCAGTCGCGCTTCGCCGCGCGTCTCCTTGTTGTCCCGATGCGATTCCAGCCATTGGCGCAGCGTCGCCGGGCTTTCGCTGCGATAGGCAATCTTGGTCATGTTCAGTGGCATGGTCGGTATCTGTGGGGGGCGACCGCTTTAGTCAAGCATGTTCCAGACCATGCCGGCCAATGTGTCGGGATAAATTCTGCATCCGCCGAGATTCTAATTGCAAATGATTATCAATATCATATTATGGAGAGAGTCGGATGTTTGAGGAGAGAAAGATTGGGCGAGATTCTGGAAAAACTGTTGGTGCCGCTGCCGGATATCAGGACGATGCCCGCGGTCGAGGCGAGATTGATCATCGCCTTCCGCCTGGCAGTGGCCGCCTACAAGAACGACTATGATTGCGGTGAACAGTTGTCGGACCGGTTGGGCGGAAAGCTTGCGGCCACGCGGATATTGATCCTGGCCGAGACGATCGGCTTCGCCTGGTCCGAACCCTTCCAGATCGGCCGCCCCTGCTGCGCGCAGGTCACCCCGGATGAAATGTGGCTGGTCGCGTCTATCCGGCTGGCAGCCGGAGGAAACCGGCCCGCCTTTGACGCGCTCACCTGTGAAATGATCGGCGATGACGAGCGGGAGCGGATATTCACCGACCTGTGCAATTTCGTTGCCGCCTATGCCGGACCCGCAGGCTGACCAATCCTCCGGCAGCGACCGGGCCGGGATAGGTCCGATTGTCGACGCTGCCCAAGTCCGCCGTCGTTCCGGCATGCTCCCTTCACGCAGGCTTTAGCCGTTCGAACATCTTGACCGTGTCCCCATGATAGGTGGCGTCCCTGACGGAGTGAAAACCAAGTTTTTCGGCAAGCCGGATCGATGGCGCATTTTCGGGACTGATGATACAGACCGTCTTTTCAGGGCTGAATTTTCTATCCAGCCAGTCTTGTGCTGCCGTCATCGCTTCCCGCGCATAGCCCTTGCCATGTCCGGCTCCCGACAGAACCCACGCGGCTTCGTGGAAAGGATCAAAATCGGGCCCGAGTCCGCGCCTAAAGTCGCTGAAACCCACTTCTCCCAGAAAACGGCCGGACGATTTCTCGACAAGCGCGAACATTCCATAGCCCATGATGTCCCAGCGCCCGAAATAGCCCAGAAACCGCAGCCATGCTTCGGCTTCGATGGAGGGCGTGCCGCTGATATATTCTACCACCGCAGGGTCCTGCCACATGGCGCGGCAAGCTTCGAAATCATCTGCGATATGGGGGCGCAGCAACAGGCGGGTTGTTTCGATCACGGGATGTTCTAGAGGCTGACCATTCCGCTACCCACGGCGAGGCCGAGAAAGGCCAGGAAGCCCATGGTGTCGGTGATCATGGTGACGAAGACCGAGGAGGCCAGAGCCGGGTCCTGATCCATCCGGTCGAGCATTACCGGAACAAAGATTCCGGCAAATCCGGCAATCACGATATTGATCAGCATCGCCAGCGCTATAACCCCGCCGAGCACAGGATTGGCAAAAACCAGCCCGGTGCCCAGTCCGACCAATATGGCGATTGTGCCGCCGTTGAGCAGGGCAATGCGGAATTCCCGGCCGATGATCCGGCGGGTATTGGAGCGCGTCAGCTCGTTCATCGCCAGCGCGCGGACCGAGACGGCCATCGTCTGGGTCCCGGCATTGCCGCCGATCGAGGCCACGATCGGCATCAGGATGGCGAGGGCAACCATCTGTTCGATCGCCGCGCCGAAGATCGAGATAACAAAGCTGGCGACCAGCGCGGTCGCCAGATTGGCGATCAGCCAGCGCACCCGTGCCTGGTAGCTGTCGCGGATCGGTTCGTTGATATCGCCGTCGCCGGCACCGGACAGCAGCAGCACGTCTTCGCTGGCCTCGTCCTCGACGATGTGCAAAATGTCATCGACCGTGATCATCCCGATCAGACGGCCGTCGTCGTTGATCACTGCCGCGGAGATCAGATTATATTTCTGGAAGCGCAAAGCCACTTCCTCCTGATCCATATTGACCGGGATCAGCGACTGCTCGCGCTTCATCACGTCGGCAATGGCGATGTCGCGCGGCGTCCGGAGGATCCAGCTGAGCTGGCATGTGCCAATTGGCCGGAACGCCGGATCGACCACGTAGATTTCCCAGAATTCGGTGGTCAGGTCATCATTTTTGCGCAGATAGTCGATCAGGTCGCCAACCATCATATGTTCGGGTACCGCAACAAATTCGCGCTGCATGATCCGGCCGGCGGTTTCTTCCTCATAGGTGAGGGCGCTCTCGATCGCGGCGCGGTCCTCGGCGTCCAGTTCGGCCAGAACCGCCTGCTGCTCGCCCTTTTCGAGATCCTCGATGATCGCAACCGCGTCGTCGGTGTCGAGCTGTTCGGTCAGGTCGGCAATCTGGCCAGCGTCGAGCGCTTCGATCACGTCTTCGCGGACGTGCTCGTTCATTTCGGCAAGCACGTCGGCGCTCACCAGATCGCCCAGCGCATCGGCGAGCGGCGCCCGTTCGTCCGCATCGACCAGTTCGAACAGATCGGCGATGTCGGCATTGTGGAGTGGATTGACCAGCTCCTGTGCCAGGGCGCTGTTATTGTCTTCGACCGCGTCGGAGACCGAGCGGACAAATTCGTCGGTCAACCGGTTGTCTTCGTCGAGCACGTCCTCGCGTTCGATGGCGGCGTCCGGAGCGTCGTTGATCTCGGTCATCGCGATGCTCCCTTTCTGCGTTCGTTTGGCTGCTTACTAGTCGGTGCAACGTTGCAATTGCAATCTTTTGTGACATTTATCGCAAGGCAGGGTGATTTTTCCGAGCGGCTTGCCTATATGCGCCTCAAGAATGATTCAATGAACGAAAAGGAACCAGCCTGATGGCTCACGAAAAAATGACTTTCCACCTCGAAACCGGCGATGTCGAAATCAAGCTGCGCCCCGATCTTGCGCCCAATCATGTTGCGCGGATCACCGAGCTGGCCGCCGAAGGCTTTTATGACGGTGTTGTCTTTCATCGCGTCATCAACGGTTTCATGGCGCAGGGCGGCGATCCGACCGGCACCGGCATGTCCGGCAGCGACAAGCCCGATATCGCCCAGGAATTTTCCAAGGAACCGCATGTCGAAGGCACCTGCTCGATGGCCCGGACGATGGACCCGAACAGCGCCAACAGCCAGTTCTTCATCTGCCTCGACGACGCGGGCTTTCTCGACGGTCAATATACCGTCTGGGGTGAAGTAACCTCGGGCATGGAAGCGGTTCACGCGCTGCCAAAAGGCGAACCACCGGCAAAGCCCGGCGCGATCAAGTCCGTAACCCTCGGCTGATCGCACGCCATGCGTCTAGACAAACCCAGGATCGCCCCGCTCGCCGAGTCAGACCTTGACGAGAAGAGCAAGGCGATGCTGGGCGAGCGCTTTCAGGCCGGCAAGATTCTCAATATCTTCCGGACCCTGATCAAGGCCCCGAAAGCCTATAAGGCGTTCATGTGGTGGGGCGGCTATATCCTGTCGGACCATAATGATCTGGCGCCGCGCGAGCGCGAGATCATCATCCTGCGCACCGGCTTCAACTGGAAATCCGGCTATGAATGGGCGCAGCATGTCCGCATCGGCAAGGATTGCGGCCTGACCGACGAGGAGATCGAGCAGATCAAGGTCGGGCCGGATGCACCGGCATGGACACCGCTGGAACGGGCAATGCTACGGGCGACCGACGAACTGACCGGCGATGGCCATATTGCCGACGAGACCTGGAAGGCGCTGGCGGAACTGACCGAAAAGCAGCGCATGGATCTGGTGATGACGGTCGGTCAATACAGCCAGGTGTCGATGATGCTGAACAGCTTCGGCGTGCAGCTCGACGACGATCTGACGCTTGATCCCGATCTCGCTGGCTAGCGCAGGTCCTTAAAGGCCCGCTTTTACCACCCAGTCATGGAAAATGCGCACCGCGCGGTTTTTCATCTCGCGTTTGCGGCAGACGAACCAGTAGCTGTAGGGGCTGTCGACCTCGTGGTCGAACAGGCGCACCAGCCGCGCATCATTGGCATCCGAAAAATGCCCGCCGTGCATGATCGCTATGCCGAGTCCCTGTGCGGCGGCTTCCAGCATCAGCGGACCGCTGTCGAGATGGTCGATGCCTGCCGGCTGCAGATCTGGCAGGCCCACCGCTTCCTTCCACTGGTCAAACGCCCGGGTCATGTTGCTGTGGATCAGGATATTGTGGTTCTTCAGATCCTCCGGATGCTTGACCGCATTCGGCCCCTTGGTCAGTTCGACAGAGGCGATTGCGTAGACCTTGTTGCTGTCCAGCTTCACGGCATAGAGATGGGGATCAACGGCATCGCTGATGATGATCGCGGCATCCACGGCATCGCCCAGCATATTTTCGGCATGAGCCGACGTATCGACGTCAATATGCAGCTTGGGATAGAGCTTTTTGAGTTCCGGAAGCCGCGGCAGCAAGCGTGTGGCACCGAATAGCGGCAGCACGCCCAGATGCAGGCGCATGTCGCCGCCGGTGACGGTCATCTGGTCCACAGCCTCGCCGATCGTTTCCATCGCCGGAGCAACCGCTTCCAGCAAAATCTGGCCATCCTCGTTCAGCACCATTGACTGGTTGCGCCGTTCGAACAGCGGCTTGCCGATATGGTCCTCCAGTGACTTGATTCGGCGGCTGAGCGCCGGCGCGGACAGCGCCAGTTCGGCTGCTGCAGCCTTGGATGAACCCAGGCGGGCAACGCGGATGAAGGCCTCGAGGGCGCGGAGGGGAGGAAGACGGCGCATAGAATAACCAATATCAAGACTAAATGGGTGTTGTGCAACGCAAAATGGGATTAGATATTTAAGATTGGCAGAAATCAGACACTGCCAATAATGATAAGTTGCATTCCTTGCAATCTATAATGTTCTTTTCGCACTTGCACAATAGCCGGTTCCGATGCATTTAGGATGAGCCTTTCAGGCATCCTCTCCTAAAAACTTTTCAGGCCAGTTCTTCGGAACTGGCCTTTTTTTTGGCCAAATTGCCCCAGGCACTGCCGGAAACAAAAATCAGGGTCGTATATCGGCATTGCTATCCCTATCTTGTTGGAAACAACCGAAACGATATTGAGGAGATACGCCCCCGTGTCCGATCCAGCGCAACCAAAAGACAAGCCCGAAAGCGATAGCAAACAGCTGAAACTGCAAGTTGCCAATGCCCGACCGGAAGACAGCGGCCGCGGACTCGCAAGACTGTCGCGGGAGAATCTTGGAAAACTGGGGCTGATTGAGGGCGATGTCGTCGAAATTATCGGCAAGCAGGCGACTCCGGCGCGGGCGGTCCTGCCTTATCCGGAAGATGAAGGGCTGGATTTTGTCCGCCTCGATGGCTTGCAACGGGCCAATTCCGGCGTCGGCGCCGGCGATTTTGTCGAAATTCGCAAGGTCGAATCGAAGCCGGCCAAGAAAGTCGTGTTTGCGCCGGCGCAGAAGGACTTGCGGCTGCAAGGCAATGGCGGCGGCCTGAAGCGCAGCTTCATGGGACGGCCGCTCAAGGCCGGTGATTTTGTCGCGACTCATGGCCAGCAACAGGTGGATCGCAGCGACATGCCGCCGCAATTGCGGCAAATGCTGGCGGCGCCGGCCTTTTCTCTCACGCAGATCCGTCTCAACGTCGTCTCGACGCTGCCCAAGGGCATCGTCCATATTGACGAAGGAACCGAAGTCGAACTGCGGCCGGAATATGAAGAATCAACCGAACATCGCCGCGCGGATGTCACCTATGACGATATCGGCGGGTTGCAGGAAACGATCGACCAGCTCCGCGAAATGGTCGAATTGCCATTGCGCTATCCGCAACTGTTCACACGCCTGGGCGTCGATCCGCCACGCGGCGTGCTGCTGCACGGTCCTCCGGGGACGGGCAAGACGCGGCTCGCCCGCGCGGTGGCCAATGAAAGCGAAGCCGAGTTTTTCCTGATCAACGGCCCCGAAATCATGGGGTCGGCCTATGGCGAATCCGAAAAGAAGCTGCGCGAGATTTTTGAAGAAGCGACCAAGGCCGCGCCTTCGATCCTGTTTATCGACGAGATCGATTCGATTGCGCCGAAGCGCGGACAGGTACAGGGCGAAGCCGAAAAGCGGCTGGTTGCGCAATTGCTGACTCTGATGGACGGGCTCGAATCGCGGGTCAATCTGGTGGTCATCGCCGCGACCAACCGCCCCGAAGCGATAGACGAAGCCTTGCGCCGTCCCGGCCGTTTTGACCGCGAGATCATCGTCGGTGTGCCGGATGTTGCCGGGCGCCGCGAAATTCTGGGCATCCACACCCGCGGCATGCCGCTGGACAAGGCGGTTGACCTGAAAGAACTCGCGCGCACAACCTACGGTTTTGTCGGAGCCGATCTGGCGGCGCTGACCCGCGAGGCAGCGATCGAGGCGGTCCGGCGGATCATGCCCAAGCTTGATCTGGAGGCCGAAACGGTGCCACCGGAAGTGCTGGAGGAGCTGGTCGTCCAGCGCCATGATTTTGTCGAGGCGCTCAAGCGTGTCCAGCCGTCCGCGATGCGCGAAGTGATGGTCCAGGCACCCGATGTCCGCTGGGAAGATATTGGTGGACTCGACGACGCCCAGCAGCGGTTGAAAGAAGGCATCGAGCTGCCGATGAAAAACCCGGAAGCCTTTATACGGCTGGGGATCCGGCCGGCGAAGGGTTTCCTGCTCTACGGCCCGCCGGGTACCGGGAAGACGCTGCTGGCGAAGGCCGTTGCGCGCGAGGCCGAAGCCAATTTCATTGCCACCAAATCGAGCGACCTGCTGTCCAAATGGTATGGCGAGAGCGAGCAGCAGATCGCCCGCCTGTTTGCCCGGGCCCGGCAAGTTGCGCCGACGATCCTGTTTATCGACGAGATCGACAGCCTGGTCCCGGCCCGTGGCGGCGGCATGGGCGAACCGCAGGTGACCGAGCGGGTGGTCAACACGATCCTCGCCGAGATGGACGGCCTGGAAGAAATGCAGTCGGTGATCCTGATCGGCGCGACCAACCGTCCCGGTCTGGTCGACCCGGCGTTGCTGCGTCCCGGCCGGTTCGATGAACTGGTCTATGTACCGGTCCCCGGCAAGGCCGGTCGCCGCCGGATTCTGGCAATCCATACCGCGAAAATGCCGCTCGGCAAGGATGTCGACCTCGACGAGATGGCGGAAAGCACCGATCGCTATTCCGGCGCCGATCTCGAAGATCTGGTCCGTCGGGCGGGGCTATATGCATTGCGGGAATATGGCGGGCTGGTCGAGACCGTCCAGATGAAGCATTTCGAAAAGGCGCTGAAGGACAGCCGCGCTTCGGTGACGCCGGAAATGGAGGAAGAATATTCCAAAATGGAATCGCAGCTGAAGCAAAACGCGATGCGTGCAGAGCCGATCGGTTTTGTTGCTCCGGGAATGCTGACTCCGGTCAAGGACAGCAAGCATTAGGACCTGCTGCTAGCGGTCGCTGTCCAGCCGTTCGTCCAGCTTGAGGGTCTTGAAACCCCAGCCGAACAGGAACACGCAGATGCTGGTCGCGAGCCAGAAGGGCAAGGGACCGGCATAGGTGTAGAGCAGCACGCCGATGGCAGGGGACACGATGAAGGCCATGCCGTTGACCGAAGCGACGATGCCGGCGACACCGTTCTGTTCCGAACGTTTCACCGCCAGCGATGCGCCGGCGGTGAAGCCGGGGCGAAACAGGCCAAATCCCAGCGAGGCCACCGCGAAGCCGATGATGATACCGTGCAGGTCGTGGGAAAAGCCGATCAGCAGGCAGCCGGTGGCGCCGAGAACCATGCCCCACAAGATTGACGAGCGCGGACCCATCTGCAGCAACGGGATCAGCCCCCACTGTGCGAGCAGGGTCGCGGCCGCCCCCGACATCAGCACGATACCGGTCATCTGGATGCCCATCTCGGGATCGCCGCGCAAGCCGAGCCGGTCGAGCACCAGAAAACCGACCACGCCGAGGATCAGCGCATGGGCATTGCCGCCCAATATACCGGTGACCAGCCATGGTTTGATTCTCTCGTCACCCCAGCGCAGCTGCGGCGGCAATGTGGCTTCATCATCGCCGTCGCTGTTGTCATCCTCGTCTTTCAGGCTGTTGGATGAGGGCGCTGAACTATAGGGCTCCGATGTCACGACACCACGCGCCTGATAGCCGGGATTGTCGTTGGGCAGTTTCAGCGCCAGTGCGACCATCACCAATATGCCGATGCCGGCAAAGGCAAACATCGGGCTGGATAGACCCAGAAACGGAATGATCAGCAGAGGCGCAATGGCGGGGCCGACAATCGTGCCAAGACCGAAGGACGAAGATATAAGCGACAGCGCCTTTGTCCGGTCCGCACGCGCGGTCCGCGCAGCGACATAGGCCTGCACGGCTGGCGGTGCGGCCGACCCCAGACCGCCGTAGAGGCTGCGAAACAGGGCAAACAGGACAAAGGTCCAAAGCGCGCTATACCAGCCCAGCAGACCCAGAAACAGCGCAAGACCGGCAAGCGCGAAGGAGGTCGTGAAGCCGATCATGCCCAGGCGCATCAGCGCCTTGCGGCCGCGATGATCCGACTGGCGCGCCCATTTCGGAGCGGTATAGACCCAGAGCAGGGCCGACCAGCTGAACGCCGCGCTCACCCAGAAATCCGGAATATGGAGCTGGGTACCGATGGTCGGCAGGATTGATTGCATCGCCGTATTGCCGGACGCGGTGACCAGCATCACCGAAAACAGCACCGCCATCCGGGTGCTGTTGATCGGCTGGGCATCGGGAAAGGACGTCACCTTTCGGGTCAGCGGTTCAAAATCGGGAGAATCGGCCATAGGCGTCCCTATGCCATTCTATTTCCGCCAGTCATAGCCGCGTTCGACGCGCGCGACATGAAGGCTGTAGGCATGATACCATTTGTCGCGCCCCTGATCACGAATCCTGGCATGATCCGGATGATCACGCCACGCCCTGGCGCTGGCATCGTCGCGCCAGTAGCTCACGGTAATGCCGAAACCGTCCCCTGACCTTGCATGATCCTCGCCGAGATAGCCCGGTTGCCGCGCCGCCAGCTCGCTCATCTCTGCCGCCGCAACCTGATAGGCGGCTTCATCCGCACCGGTCCGTTGTGCGCAAAAAATCACGGCGATGGAATCTTTTGGATGAAGCTGCATAGCGCACTTTTAGCCGTTCGATTGTACCGGGCAACCGCTATTATATTTGTCACCGGCGCTGTAACGCCCTAGTAAGACAGTTTCACACGCCACTGGAGGACCGCATTGACTAACAGTATCGCCAAAACGAAATTTGTGGACCGTGTCAAATCCGGACTGGAGCGTCGCCTTGGCCCCTGGGGCGTTTTTTTCAAGGGCTTTCTGAAGCATCCCGTGATGGTCGGCTCGATCATTCCGTCTTCGGACATTACCATCAAGAAGATGCTCGAACCGGTAAAATGGGACGAGTGCGACCTGTTCGTCGAATATGGGCCGGGCGTGGGTACTTTCTGCCGTCCGGTGCTCGAGCGGATGAAGCCCGGAGCGACCCTGATCGTAATCGACCTGAACCCCGATTTCATCGACTATCTCGGCAAGTCGATTCGCGACAGCCGCTTCTACCCGATTCACGGTTCGGCCGCCGATGTACAGAAAATCATTCGCGAACTCGGGCACGAGAAAGCCGACTATATCCTTTCCGGCCTGCCATTCTCGACGTTGCCCGATCAGCTTGGTCCCAGGATTGCCCAGGAGACCTATGATGCTATCCGGCCGGGGGGAGCCTTTCTGGTCTACCAGTTTGTCAAAAAGGCACGCGACTTCATGACCCCGCATTTCGAGCATATCGACAGTGGCTATTCGGTCTGGAATATATTGCCCTGCCATTTGTTCTGGGGATGGAAAGCGAAATAGCCGTTGGTCGACCGCTATATGCAGTTGGTCGAACCTGACCATGGCCTGATCGCTGTTTTCCGTCATGTTTGAGTATATTGAACGCATTATTCTGAGAGGTATATCCCATGTCCCGACTGTCCCGCGCCCTGCTGCTGGCGTTGACCACTACATCCTTGACCGTTGCAGGGCCGGCACTGGCCAAGCATCATGAGTCGGCCGAGCCGGCCCCGGTCAGCGAACTGGTTGCCGCAGTGGATATTCCCTATGAAGAGTTCACGCTCGACAACGGGTTGAAGGTGCTGGTCCACACTGACCGCAAGGCGCCGATCGTTGCCGTTTCGATCTGGTACGGGGTGGGCTCCGCCAACGAACCGAAAGGCAAAACCGGCTATGCCCATCTGTTCGAGCACATCATGTTCAACGGATCCGAAAATGCCCCGGGTGATTTTTTCGACCCGCTGCGGCAGATTGGCGCGACCGATCTCAACGGCACGACCTGGCTCGACCGGACCAATTATTTCCAGACCGTTCCGACATCCGCGCTGGAGGTAGCCCTGTTCCTCGAAAGCGACCGGATGGGGTATTTGCTCGGCGCGGTGACACAGGAAAAACTCGACAACCAGATTGGCGTCGTATCCAATGAAAAGCGTCAGGGCGACAATCAGCCTTATGGTCTGGTCGGTTACCGCCAGACAGAGCTATTGTTCCCCGAAGATCATCCCTACGGCCATGATACCATCGGCTCGCTGGAAGATCTGGAGGCCGCTTCCCTCGATGACATGAAGCAATGGTTCACCGATCATTATGGTCCGAACAATTCGATCCTGGTGCTGGCCGGGGATATTGATGCGGCCTCCGCAAAGCCGCTGGTCAACAAATGGTTTGGCGCGATTCCCAGTGGCAAGCCCATTGCCCAGCTCGACCCTGCCTTGCCGACGCTCGACGCGCCGGTCTACGAGGTGATGAAAGACAAGGTCGCGACCACGCGCATCTACCGGAACTGGGTGGTGCCCGGCCTGAACGACCCCGATTATACCCCGCTCGATGTCGGCATGACCGTGCTCGGCGGGCTGGCCAGTTCGCGGCTCGACAATATCATGGTTCGCGAAGAGAAAAACGCGGTTGCCGTGTCCGCCTATGTCATCCCGTTTGTCCATGGCAGTCTCGTCAATATTCAGGCGGACGTGAAACCCGGTGAAGATGCGGATGTCGTGGCCAAGCGGCTCGACGAGATTATTGCCGACTTTATCGCCAATGGTCCGACCGCAGACGAGGTGCAGCGGGTCGCGACGCGCGATGCTGCGGCACGGATTGCCGGGCTTGAACAGGTTGGCGGATTCAGCGGCAAGGCAGTCGCCCTGGCCCAGGGCAAGCTCTATTCGGACGACCCGGAATATTACAAGAAGGAGCTGCAACGGCTGGCATCGACCACGCCGGCTGCGGTAACGGCCGCGATGCAGAAATGGCTGACCCGGCCGGTGGTCGGCATCCGGGTGGTCCCGGGGGAGCGCGATGAATATCAGGAAGTCGGCGCAGGCAAGGGCGCGCGGACCGGCGTTCTGACCGCTCCCGCCTTTTATATGCAGGACGATCAGGGCGGTACCGTGACGGCTCCCGACCGGTCATCCCTGCCGCCGGTAGGCGAGATTCCGAACGTCGACTTTCCGGACGTCGAAACCGCAACTTTATCCAACGGCATCAAGGTCTATTTCGCGCGCCGGGATGCCGTGCCGATGACCCGGGTGACCCTATCATTCAATGCCGGCACAAGCTCCGATTCCAGCGACAAGCTCGGGTTGCAGAATTTCGCGACCGAGATTCTGGAAGAGGGGACGACCAGTCTGACCTCTATCGAGATCGCCGAACAGCAGGAACGTCTTGGTGCCAATATCAACATTGGCGGCGGGCGCGATCGCACCGATGTCGATCTGAGCGCGGTCAATCCCAATCTCGATGCTTCGCTCGATCTGATGGCCGATATCGTCAAAAACCCGGCCTTCAACAGCGACGATATCGAACGGATACGCGTTCAGCAATTGACCGCTATCGACCGCGAGGAAAGCGATCCTCTGAGTATTGCCAGCAACATACTCCCGCCGCTGGTCTTCGGCACCGAGCATCCTTACGGCCGGGGCCTGTCGGGCAACGGAACCAAGGAAACGGTGTCGGCAATCACCCGCGATGACCTCTCCGCCTTCCATCACCAGTGGATGCATCCGGCAAAGGCCACCATCTTCGCTGCCGGCAATATCGGCAAGCAGGAGCTGGTGGACAAGCTTGAGATGCGCTTCGGCCGCTGGAAAGGCACCGGAAAGGCTGCGCCGGACAAAAATTTTGATGCCGCAATTCCGGAAGCGGAAGGCCGGATCATTGTCATTCACCGGCCGAATTCGCCGCAATCGATGATTCTTGCCGGCCAGGTCCTGCCCTACAAGGGGTCGGACGACCTTTTGACGCTTAACGCGGCGAATGAAATATTGGGCGGTAATTTCCTCTCGCGGATCAATATGGACCTGCGGGAAACCAAGGGCTGGAGCTATGGGACGCGCAATAGCGTGCTGCGCGGTGAAGGCCGGGTACTTTACACGATGCGCGCACCGGTCCAGACCAACCAGACCGGTCCGGCCGTGGCCGCCATCGATGCCCAGGTTCGCGATTTCCTCGGTGAAAAAGGCGTTACACCCGCAGAGCTGGAACGCACGGTCAACGGCAATGTCCGGCAGCTGCCGGGACAATTCGAACGCACTCCGAGCATATTGGGCCAGATGCAGGGTGACGTGATGTTCGGCCGGCCATCCGATTATGCGGAAACCGTCGCCGATCGCTACAAGGCGCTGGCCGTCGAGGATGTGAACGAGGCAATGGCAGAGGCGATCGACCCCGACAAGTTTACCTGGGTGATCGTCGGCGATGTCGCCAAGATCAAGCCGCAACTGGATGCGCTCGACATGCCGATCGAATATCGCGGCTATGAAGCTAGTGACACTGCTGTTAATAGTGATAGCAGTTCGGACGATTCGGCGGCTGACAGCGAGTGATCGCTGGCGCGAGCCGAATCAGGGCTTTGACATAAAAGGAGAATGGAATGTCTATTGATGGAACTTATGCTTGTGTGACCAAATCCCCGATGGGAGACCAGACTTCGGAATTCACCATTGTCACCGATGGCGACACCTTCACCGGTACCAATGCCGGTGCGATGGGATCGATGGACGTTGAAAATGGCAAGGTCGACGGCAATCACATCACCTGGGAAATGAACATGACCGTTCCCATGCCGATGAAGCTGGAAGGCGATGCCACGATCACCGATGGCCAGCTGGCCGGTTCGGTCAAGGCGGGTGCCTTTGGTGAAATGGCGATGACCGGCACCAAGAAATAATCGATTTTCAAGTCACAAAAAAGGGCCGCTATCCATTGGGATAGCGGCCCTTTTTATTTGTTCGCAGACCGGTCTAGCGGACCACAACGCTGACGGCGCGGCGGTTCTGCGCCCAGGCACTCTCGTTGGAGCCAAGCGCTTCCGGCCGTTCCTTGCCATAGCTGACCGTGGTCATCCGCGTCGGGCTGACACCCAGCGAGGCGAGATAGTTCTTCGCCGCATTGGCACGGCGTTCGCCAAGCGCGAGATTATAGTCGCGCGTGCCGCGTTCGTCGGCATGACCTTCGATGGTGATCCGCGCGCTCGGGTTTTGCGCCAGCCACTGGGCCTGGCTCTGCAGGACCAGTTGATCCTGCGGATCGATATTGAATCGGTCGGTATCAAACAGCACTCTGTCGGACATCGTGTTGGCCAGGAAATCCTGCTGGGAACCCGGCGCATAGCCCGGGCCGGCGGGACCGGTCGGCGCCGGAGTCGGCGCGGTGCCAACCGGTGCCGGCGGCAGTTCTTCGGGTGGCTTTTTCGCACAGCCCGCCAATGCGAGGCTGGCGGTCATCAGGAGGGGGGTCGCATATTTGATCATCATTTTGCTCCTATTCAATTTTGCCCTTCGGCGAGATATAGCCTTTTTTCAGTATCTTGTCGCGATTTGAATTTAGGGTAGCAAGGGCCCCCAAGCCGGATCCGATCCGTTCACCGGAGTTGGCAGCTGCCGCTCGTTGCGTCCAGTCAGGTCCACTTGCCAGATTCCGGTGCCGCCGCTGCCCCTTGTGGTGCGGAAAAACTGGATCACCCGGCCATTGGGTGCCCAGGTCGGGGCCTCGTCCTGCCAGCTGTTGGTCAGCAACCGTTCGCCGCCGCCGCTGGGCGTCATCACGCCGATGCGGAAGTTGCCCGCCATCTTGGTGAAGGCGATCAGGTCGCCGCGCGGACTCCATTCCGGTGTGGCAAAGCGTCCACCGCCGAAACTGATTCGCCGTTCGTTGCTGCCGTCGGCGTTCATCACATAGAGCTGCTGGCTGCCCGAACGGTCGCTTTCGAAAACGATCCGGCTGCCGTCAGGCGAGAAGCTGCCGCCGATATCAATACCGGGCGAAAAGGTGAGCTGCTGCGGCCGGCTGCCGCCCGCGGCCGAGATCTTGTAGATGTCGGTATTGCCGGCAATCGCCATCGAATAGAGAATCCACTTGCCGTCGGGCGACCAGCGCGGCGCGAAGGTCGGGTTGGTGCTCTGCGTGATCAGCCGCTGCCGGCCGGTGCCGATATCGTAGATATAGATGCGCGGATTGCCGTCAAGAAAGCTCAGATAGACGATGCTCTTGTAATCCGGTGAGAAGCGCGGGGTGAGGGCCGTGGCCTGGCCGTTGGTGATGAACCGGTGGTTGGCGCCGTCGCTGTCCATGATTGCCAGCCGCTTGACCCGGTTCCCCTTGGGGCCGGTCTCGGCGATATAGGCGATGCGGCTGTCGAAAAAGGGCGATTCCCCGCTCAGCCGCGAATAGATGGCATCGGCGCATTTGTGCGCGGCCCTGCGCCAGTCGCGCGGTTCGACGACAAAGCCCTGGCGGGTCAGTTCGGTTTCCAGCGCGACATCATAGAGATAGCAGCCTACCGTCAGCTTGCCGTCCGCATTGGCCCGAATGAAACCCTGGATCAGGGCCGAGGCATTGGTACCGCTCCAATAGGGAAATTGGGGCGCGGTGACTTCGGTATAGCTGATTCCGCGCACCTGGTTGCGTCCGATCGGCTTGAACAGGCCGCTGGAGCGCAGGTCGCTGACGATCACGTCGCTGATCTTGCCGCCGAGTTCGCTGGTGCTGCCAGCCGGTGTGTCGATGCTTTGCTGCGTGGGCAGGCCGGGGACGGCAATGACGAGCTCTTCCGATGCACTATTGTCGACATCGACGGTCAGCTGGGCATGCGCCGTTGCAGTCAAACTGAGGCTGGCGACAAGGCCCAGGAACAGGTTGCGAATAGACGGGATGGTGGATTGCATGGCGGGTCTCCTAGACACCAAGGTAGAGGACAGGTTCGATAACCTTCCATTCATCGTAATATTTTTCGGGGAACGTCGTAAAGGGGGCAGCCAGCTGGACCGCAGCAATGGCGCGTTCCTGATGGATTTCGACTTGTGACCGGTTGCTAGGGGTTATGCCGGTGGTCGTTGCGGTCGGCCTGCCGACAATCCGTCCGCTGCTATCCAGACGGGCGGTCACCGTGGTGCGCAGAAGTTCGGCATCGGCACCGGTCGGCGGCCGCCATTTCTGTTTGACCAGCCGGTAGAGTTCACGCTCGAGCGAGGCAACGGCCGAAGCCGAAGCTTTTTCTGCCGCGATATTCTGGTTGCGGCTGACCGAAGATGCGTCGGTCACGCCTTTCAGGAAATCATCGCCGAGACGGGAGCCGCGCGCCTTCGGTTTGGGCTCCGGTTTGGCAGCGACGCTGGCCGGTTTGTCCGGTCTGCGGCGGGATTCACGCGATACCGGGGCGGGGATGGCGGCAGGCTTTGGTCTGGCCTCCGCTTTCGGCGGTTCCGGCAGCGGCTCGGGTTCGACAAAGCTGCTTTCTTCAGGTGCGCCCAGTTCCGGAGCAATGCTGGTGGCGGGCGTGACTTTGGCCAAATCGGGTGCGGCGCTCTCGAGACCGACTTCGTCGGCGATCATCACCTCGATCGGCTTGTTGCGAAACGCGTCATTGGTGTCGCTCAATATGCTGAACGACAGCGCGCCGAACAGGGCCACATGACCCACAGCCGCTATTCCCAAGCCAATTTTTTCAGCTCTCTCCATATCAGCCGACCATCATTATGGAGTCTCTGATGAACCTGTCGTGACCAGCGACACCCGGTTCAGCCCGGCCCGGTTGAGTTCGCCCATCACCCCCATGATCAGGCCATAATCAAGCGTCTTGTCGCCGCGCAGCATGATCTGGCGCGGATCGTCCGGGTTCTGGTCCGCGGCAATGTCGCGCAACCGGGATGCCAGCGCGCCGCGGCTGAGTTCCTCATCCTCGATGAACACGCGGCCCTCGCCGTCGATCGAAATCTGTACCGGCTCCTGTTCCTGCTCCAGCGCATTGGCGCGGCTTTCCGGCAGATCGACCGGTACACCGCTGACCAGCAACGGGGCGGTCACCATGAAAATGATCAGCAGCACCAGCATCACGTCGACAAAGGGCGTGACATTGATCTCGGCCATCGGTGCACGTCCGCGTCCACCGCTGCGTCTCCCGATTCCGGATCCCATATTCATGCCCATGTTCAGTCTCCCAGCTCCAGTTCGCGGCTGAGCGTGGCGTGGAAACCATCGGCGAAGCGGCCCATGCGGGCCTCGAGCTTGTTCAGGCGATGGGAGAAGCGGTTGTAGGCAATAACGGCCGGAATGGCGGCAAACAGACCAATGGCGGTGGCAAACAGTGCCTCGGCAATACCCGGCGCGACGACCGCCAGCGAGCTGTTCTGTTCCGCGGCAATCGCGGAGAAGCTGCGCATGATTCCCCAGACCGTGCCGAACAGCCCGACAAAGGGCGCGACGCTGCCGACCGTGGCCAGAAAATTGAGCCGGTCGGCGATCCGGTCCACTTCATGCGCGATGGTGGAATTCATTGCGGTGGCCAGCCGTTGTCTTGTGCCTTCCCGGTCGACCGGGCCCTTGGAGGTCGAACGCCGCCACTCCTTGATACCGGCGACCATCACCCGCGCGCTGGGCAGGGCAGACTTGCCATATTCGTCATAAAATCTGTCGATATTTTCGGTCCGGGCAAAGGCTTGTTCGAATTTCTCCGACTTGCGCGCGGTTTGCGAGATGGTCATGCCGAAGCTGACGATGATCGCCCAGGTCCAGACGCTGGCCAGCAGCAATCCGATCATCACCGCCTTGACGACGATATCGGCTTCCATGAAGAGCATGAACGGAGAGAAATTGCCGGCGGCCGCCCCTAGGGATAGTTGATCTAGCAAGATGGGTTATCCTTCATTTCGTATCGGTCTGGTCCATGACGCCGGCAAATGCCTTTGTCCACGCTTTCGGTTGGCGTCTGGGCCGTCCGCCCGGTGTAAGAAAGGCGGCGTGAACGGAAGCTGACGTAATCACGTCACCGCCGCGCACGATCGTCTGGTCGATGATCACGCTGGCGGCGCGCAAGGTTTCGACCGTGCTGATCACCAGCAGATCATCATCCAGTCTCGCGGGCAGCAGATATTTCATCGTCAGATCGACGACCGCATAGACGCCTTCGCCGCTTTCATAAGCGCCATGCTGGTCCATATTGAGCTGGCGGAGCATGTCCGATCGGGCCCGTTCCATATAGCGCAGATAATTGGCATGATAGACGATCCCGGAAAAATCCGTGTCCTCGAAATAGACGCGGCAGGCGAAATAATGTTTTCCGCTGACGAAGCGCCCGTCGTGCGGTTTGATATCGGTAAGATCGGTCACATTGAGACAATAGCCGCCTGACCGAAGCGGGGAAAGCTCGAAAAATCTCCCGATATTCCGTTCGCCGCGAAATTGAGTCCGTTGGGCTAGCGGGCGCAGCCGACGCACAGTGCGGCTGCCGGATCGATTTCAAGCCGCCGCCGGGCAATCGGTTCGCCGCATTCGGCGCACCAGCCATATTCTTCTTCAGCCATCCGGACCAAAGCCATTTCGATTCTCGCGAGATCGCTTTGCCGGCGCCGCGCTTCGGCCTGGGCCATTTCCTGCTGCTGCATCGCGTCCATCCGCGACAGGCGGCCGACGCTCTGCTGGTCGAGCTCGACCGGTCCGCGCCAGCCGGCACCGTCCGCTTCGCGGGCCTTCAGCTCGGCCTGCCGCTCGAGCAGCATCTGCCGGAATTGATCGATCTGTTCGCTGTTCAGTCCGTCGTCCATCTGCTTGTCCCGGCCTCAGGGCGCCGGGCAATTGTTCCAGCCGGGTCCGCGCACCGCCCGGCCCGGGCGCTTGCCGGTCATAGTGCCGTCCTGCAGAACCAGCTGGCCATTGACCAGCACATGCTGCACGCCGACCGCGAATTGCTGCGGCTCGGCGTAGGTGGCCTTGTCGGCAATCGTGGCAGGATCAAAGATCACGACGTCGGCAAATTGCCCTGTGGCCAGATTGCCGCGATCCTTCAGCCCGAGATTGCCCGCCGGCATGCTGGTCAGACGCCGCACCGCATCGGCCAGGCCGGTGCGCTTTTCCTCGCGGACATATTTGCCCAGCAGCCGCGCAAAATTGCCATAGGCGCGGGGATGGGTGGACGATTTCAGAAAGACGCCGCGCGGGGCGAGAGCGGCGGCGTCGGAACCGAAGGACATCCAGGGCAGGGCGGTCTGCCGCGCGACATTCTCTTCATCCATCAGGAAATAGACCACTTGCACCCGGCTGCCATCCTCGATCACCAGATCAATGGCGGTGTCCGCCGGACCGGTGCCGCGCATCGCTGCCACCTCTGACAAGGTCTTGCCGGCCAGCGGTTTCAGCTTTTCATTCTTGAACCCGACCAGCAAGACCTTGTCGGGTCCCGCGTGATAGAAAAGATTTTCCCAGCCATCGGGCTTGCCGCTCATTTCGGCCAGCACGCGCTTGCGTATCTCTGGGTCCTGCAGGCGTTTCTTCCACTGCTCGTAGCCGCCTTCCTGGACCCAGGTCGGCATTGCCGCATCAAGACCCGTGGAACCGGCGGTATAGGTATACATGTTGGCGGTGATCCGCTGGCCGCTGGCGCGCGCCGCCTCGACCTTTGCGATAATGGGGTCTAGCTTGCCCCAATTGTCCTTGCCGGCCTGTTTGAGGTGATAGATTTCGGCGGGGCCACCCGATTTTTCCGCGATTTCGATCAGCTCGTCAATCGCCGCGAGCACGTCATCGCTCTCGTTGCGCATATGGCTGATATACATGCCGCCGCAGCGCGCGGATTCGGTGGCCAGCGCGACCAGTTCCGGTGTTTCCGCATAGCTGGCGGGGGCGTAGATCAGCGAGCTGCCGACCCCCATAGCGCCATCGTCCATGGCTTCACGGACCAGCGCGCGCATTCGTTCGAGTTGAGCGGTATCCGGATCGATATCTGCATAGCCGAGCTCGTTGATCCGCACCGTCGTCGCGCCGACGAATGACGCCACATTGGGCGCGATACCGCGCTTCTCTATTGCGTCGAAATATTCATCCAGACTGCGCCAGCTGATCGGATAGCGGATGTCGCCCTGGCGGCTTTCCTCGGTCCTGGCCATGCTGTCGGTCAGTGGCGCTTCCGACGTTCCTTCGCCGAATACTTCGAGGGTAATACCTTGCCGGATATCGCTTTCGCCGGCACCGTCGGCGATCAGCGCATCGGGGGCCCAGCTGAGCATATTGATGAAGCCCGGCGCCACGGCCAGACCGCGCGCGTCGATCACCTGCTCGGCATTGCCCGTTATTTCCGGCGAAACCGCAACGATGCGGTCATCGCGGATCGCGACATCGCCGACATAGGGCGCGGAGCCGCTGCCGTCGAAGATCAGGCCATTGTCGATCAGGATATCAAAGGACTGCGCTTCGGCGACAGGCTTGATGTCGGTTTCGGTGACCGTCGTGCAGGAGGTGGTGAGCAGCAATGCTGCCGAAAGCAGGATAGAGCGCATCGGACGCCGATGGGTCACCGGATCAATCCTTTTTCGAAAGCAGATCCAGCGCCGCCGCGGTCATCGCTTCGGTTCCAAGCGTCACCGATTCGCGTGGCGAAATCTTGAAAAAGGGCGAGTGGTGCGAGGGCACTGGCGGCCCCCCGGCTTTCTCGCGGTCAAAATCAGCCTGCGGTGTGCCGCCGACCGAAAAATAGACTCCGGGAACATCGGTATTGGGTTCGACGAAATAGGCAAAATCCTCTGCCCCCATGCCTTCGCGCGGCTGGTTGTCGAATACGGTTTCGCCAAAGCGGGCGGCAAAAACGCCCTTCACCCGCTTGGTCAGCGCCGCGTCATTATAATTGGCCGGGGTTGATTCATGCGACACAAGCACTTCGGGCAACCTGTCTTCGGGCATGCCGTTCATCCGGCCGACATTGGTTGCGATGCGCTTGATCCCTGCCAGCAGTTTGGCGCGCGTGTCCTCGTCATCCGATCGCACCGTCAGCTGCATCACCGCCTTGTCGGAAATGATATTATGCTTGAAGCCGCTGTGGAACGATCCGACGGTGATCACGGCAGGCTTGAGCGGCGCGATTTCCCGGCTGACGACGGTCTGCAGCGCCATGATGATTTCCGCGCCCATCACGATCGGGTCCTTGCCCCGGTGCGGCGAAGCACCGTGCGCACCGACGCCGTGAACGATAATATCGACGCTGTCGGACGAACTGCTTTCAATGCCTTCACCGATCGAAAGCTTGCCGGTCGGCGTATCGGCGGAAACGTGAAAGGCGAGCGCATAATCCGGCTTGGGAAAGCGCGTATAGAGGCCGTCGTCCATCATCAGCTTGGCGCCGCCGATGCGTTCCTCGGCGGGTTGCGCAACCAGCACCAGCGTGCCGGCCCACTGGTCCTTGCGGGCCGCCATCTGGTGCGCGGTACCGATCAGCGAGGTGATATGTACGTCATGGCCGCAGGCATGCATGACCGGCTTTTCCTCGCCGTCGATGCTGACCTGCTTGGCGGTCGACATATAGTCGAGTCCGCTGTCCTCGACGAGCGGCAGCCCGTCCATGTCGGCGCGCAGCATCAGCGTCGGGCCTTCGCCATTCTTCATCACCGCTACGACGCCGGTACCCCCGACCTGCTCGGTGACCGTATATCCCGCGTCGCGCCATTTTTTCGCCATGATGGCGGCGGTGCGGGTTTCCTTGTAGGAAAGTTCGGGGTTTTTATGAAAATCGAGAAACAGGGCTTCGAGCTGCTGGTCATAATCCGCCGCGATGGCAGCGGACAGGTCGGGTGACGTCGAACTGTTCTGTGCCGAAACCGGTGCAGCCCAGATAAAGGCGGTCGTCGCCGCCAAAGCCAAAAGATGTTTCATGTTTTTCCCCTGTATTTTGTCAACCTATGCCGGACCGAGACGAAAAGCGCAAAGCTTGTTGCCTTCCGGATCGCGAAAATAGGCGGCATAGAAAGCCATCGGTCCTTCGTCGCCGCGAACGCCCGGTGCACCCTCGTCGCTGCCACCCAGCGCAATGCCTTTTTTGTAAAGGGCATCAACCTGCGCGCGCTCCTGCATCTGCAACGCTATCATATTGCCATTGCCCGGCTGCGCGGCTTCCCCGTTAAAGGGCTGGGTCAGTGCGATTGACGGCTTGGTCATATCGATGCCGTAAAGCGTGAAGCCGTTTTCCTCCAGCTCCATCAGCCGTTTTGCGCCCAGCTCTCCGAGCAGCGCATCATAATAAGCGCGCGCCTTGTCGAGGTCGTTGGTACCCAGTGTGACATATCCGATCATGATGCTCTCCTTAGTCTTTGACAGGTATCGCGGCAAAGTTGGTCTTGCAGACGCAAATCTTGTTCTGGTCGAGGTCGCGGAAATAGGCGCCGTAGAACATGTCCGGCGCGCGCCAGCCCGGATCGCCTTCATTGGCTGCACCCTGTGCCAGGGCGCGGGCATGGAAGGCATCAACCTCTTCGGTGGAATCGCATTGCAGCGCCACCATCGTGCCATTGCCATGACAGGCATCACCTTCGTCATAGGGAGACGTGATGCACAACATCGGTTCGCCCGGTGCCTTGCCATAAAACTGGCCGCCCGCGGGGGTCTTGAACAGGCGCCTGATGCCGGTGTCGGCGAACAGAGTATCGTAAAATGCGAAAGCCCGGTCTTTGTCGTTGGTGCCGAGCATGGTGTAGGCGATCATTCATTCTCTCCTGATTCGGTTGCGCGATGAAACCTATCAGTCAGGGAAATAGATGCAATGACCTGTGGGGTCATCTCCGGAAATGGGGAGGCGAGCGTCCAGCAAAAAAGGCAGGGGCGATACGCCCCTGCCTTCCTGTCTGTTATGGCCGGTAAGGCGGATTTCAGCCGGCGGGGCAGTCACCGATCCGCTTGCCGTTGCTTTTGGCAGAGATGTTCATTTTCATACCGGATGCGCCGCCAGTCATGTTCATTTTCATGTCATAGCTGCTCGGTCCATATTGGCCATCCATCGCCATGGTCATGCTGCCGGGCGCTCCACCCATATTGCTGCAGGACAATTCCGACGATACAGCGCCGCCGCTCATATCGAATTTCTTGACTTCGCAATTGGTTTTTTCCTGCGCGGCAAAAAACTCTGCGCCGGGATTTTTGGCCTGTTCCTCGGTGATGCAGGACTTTGAAGTCGTGACCTTGCCTTTCATGCTGTCCATGATTCCGGTCGGCGCACCTTCCGGCAGGCCTTCGATTTTTACGTCAACGATCTCGACCGTGTTTTCCCATTCGCCGGGTTCAAGAGTGACCCGGTTCATCTCGGCGGCGACTTCGTCAGCGGTGATTTTGCCGTCGCCATCATGGTCTGCACCCCTGTCAGAACAGCCGGCTAGCAGGCATATGGTCGCCACTGGAACTAGTAATTTTTTCACGTCGAATTCCTCTAAATTAAGTTCGCTTGCAGCCAATCATAAACCCAAGGGTTGCAGATGTAAATTTTCTATCAACCATGTGCTGACAAAAGGATATTCCGGGGATGACATTGGACCCTTTTTGTTCCATATCAATCTTATGACAGAATTGGTGATCAGAAGGGGTCTGGCGGAGCCGGAAACCGGCAAGGATTTCGTTCCGCACAAGCCCAGCCGCCCCGAAAAATCCGAAGGCGGAAAGCGGTTCAAGCTGGTCAGCGATTTTGAACCGGCAGGCGATCAGCCCGATGCAATCCGGGAACTGGTCGCTGGCATGCGCGAGGACGAACTAGATCAGGTGCTGCTTGGTGTCACCGGCTCCGGCAAGACTTTCACCATGGCCAAGGTCATCGACGAACTGCAGCGTCCGGCCCTGATTCTGGCCCCGAACAAGATCCTCGCTGCGCAGTTGTACGGCGAGTTCAAAAGCTTCTTTCCCGACAATGCCGTCGAATATTTCGTCTCCTATTACGATTATTATCAGCCCGAAGCCTATGTCGCGCGTTCCGATACCTATATCGAGAAGGAAAGCTCCGTGAACGAAGCGATTGACCGGATGCGCCACAGTGCCACCCGTTCGCTGCTCGAGCGGGATGACGTGATCATCGTGGCGTCGGTATCCTGTCTCTATGGCATCGGTTCGGTCGAGACCTACTCGGCGATGATTTTCGACCTGAAAAAGGAACAGGCGGTCGACCAGCGGGATATTATCCGCAAGCTGGTATCGCTGCAGTACAAGCGCAACGACCAGGCGTTCGCGCGCGGCAATTTCCGGGTGCGCGGCGATAATCTGGAGATATTTCCGTCGCATTATGAGGATATGGCCTGGCGGATCAGCTTTTTCGGCGACGAGATCGAGGAGATTGTCGAATTCGATCCGCTGACCGGCAAGAAAGGCGCCAGCCTGAACCGGGTCAGGATATTTGCCAATTCCCACTATGTGACGCCGGGTCCGACGATGAAACAGGCGATGGAGGCAATCAAGCTGGAGCTTGGTGTGCGGCTCAAGGAACTGGAAACCGAGGGCAAGCTGATCGAGCATCAGCGGCTCGAGCAGCGGACCAATTTCGATCTCGAGATGATCGCCGCCACCGGCAGCTGCGCCGGTATCGAAAATTATTCCCGCTTTCTGACCGGGCGCCTTCCGGGCGAGCCGCCACCGACCCTGTTCGAATATCTGCCGGACAACGCCTTGCTTTTCGTGGACGAAAGCCACCAGACAATTCCGCAAATCGGAGCGATGTCAAAGGGCGATCACCGCCGCAAGATCACGCTGGCCGAATATGGCTTCCGGCTGCCCAGCTGTATCGACAACCGGCCGCTGCGGTTCAACGAATGGGACGCGATGCGGCCGCAGACGGTCAGCGTCTCAGCGACGCCGGGTAAATGGGAGATGGAGCAGACCGGCGGGGTGTTCAGCGAACAGGTTATCCGCCCGACCGGTCTGATTGACCCGCCGGTGGAGATCAAGCCGGTCGAGGACCAGGTCGATGACGTGATCAACGAATGCCGCAAGGTCGCGGCACAGGGCTATCGCACGCTGATCACGACGCTGACCAAGCGGATGGCGGAAGATCTGACCGAATTCATGCACGAGGCCGGTATCAAGGTTCGCTATATGCACAGCGATGTCGAGACGCTGGAACGGATCGAGCTGATCCGCGATCTCCGTCTCGGCGTCTATGACGTATTGGTCGGCATCAATCTTTTGCGTGAAGGGCTGGATATTCCGGAATGCGGCCTGGTGGCGATACTGGATGCCGACAAGGAAGGCTTCCTGCGCAGCGAAACCTCGCTGATCCAGACCATTGGCCGCGCTGCGCGCAATATCGACGGCCGGGTCATTCTCTATGCCGACCGGATGACCGGGTCGATGGAACGCGCGATCAGCGAGACCGACCGCCGCCGCGAAAAGCAGGTCGAATATAATCTCGAGCACGGCATCACCCCGCAATCGATCAAGAAAAATATCGGTGACATTGTCGCCCATGCCACGGCCAAGGATATGGTCACCGGCGCGGTCGATGAGGACAGCAAACCACTCGTTGGCCATAATCTGCGTGCCCATATCCAAAGCCTCGAAAAACAGATGCGCGATGCTGCGGCCGATCTGGAATTCGAAACCGCCGGCCGCCTGCGCGACGAAATCCGCAAGCTGGAAGCGGAAGAGCTGGGACTGCCAGCCGACTTGCAGGTTGCGCAGCCGAAAGGCAGGTCGACCGAGGGGAGACCGGGGACGCGGAAAATGGGTTATGGGAAGGTGCAGCGGAAGATGTAGTGAACTCTGCCGTTTCGATTAACGGCATGCAGTTGTAGACCAACGGTTTGGCAACCGCTTGTGCGAAACTTTCTATCGGTCCATGTTGCCACCAATATTTTGGGGAGAGACATCATGCGTGCTTCGATATTTTTGACACTGGCGACCTCTGCATTGGCGCTTGCCGCTCCGGTCTGTGCGGGAGAGACGACGCCGGTATCGGCCGCTGCTGCAGAAGATACGGCACCTGATTTCGCGGCGGCGGTGACTGCTCCGGGGCGGGATGAAGCGGATGTCGCGCTCGATGAAAGCCGGAAGCCGGCCGAACTGCTGGCGTTCATGGGTCTCGAAACCGGTGATGCTGTGCTCGATATTTTTGCAGGCGGTGGCTATTATAGTGAAATTCTGGCCCGCGCTGTCGGTCCCGATGGCACGGTTATCGCCGTCAATCCGCCACAGTTCACTACCAGCGAGCAGTCCAAGGCAAAATGGGCCAGCGTCACCGCGCGCCAGTCCAATGTGACCATGGTGCCGTCGCAATTGCCGGACTACAAACCGGCCGCGAACAGCATCGATTTTGCCATGCTCCACCTGATCTATCATGATTTTTACTGGCAGAGCGAAAAGTTCAAATTTGAAAAAATGGATCCTGCTGTGGTGCTGGCGAACCTCTATGCCGGTATGAAGCCCGGTGGTGTGGTGGCGGTGATCGACCATGTCGGGGCGCCGGGAGATACCCGCGCTGTGGTCGAGAAAACCCACCGGATTGACCCTGCAACCGTCCGGGCTGATTTTGTAAAGGCCGGCTTTGTGCTGGACGGGGAAAGCGAGATGTTTGCCAATCCCGAAGATGATCTGGAGAAGAATGTATTCGATCCAGCCGTGCGCGGCAAAACCAGTCGCTTTGTCATGCGGTTTCGCAAGCCCGATTAGCAATCCGGATATCGTTACTGCGGAGATTCTCGGGCGCGAATCGGTCGCATTCGTAACGATATGAAAAATAAGAGATTTTTTCGATGCCGCAAAAATCCGCCGTTTCGAGCTGATCGCTCGATGACGAATTGTGCATAAGTTACAAAAAATTGTAATAATATTTCAGTGGATTACCAGTTGTTACTGTAGTTTACATGACTGTTCATGTCAGGTTAGCTAAAGGACCGGCAAAGAGATTGCAGTGATAAGAACTGACCCGGCAATAATATTCCGACGCACTGGAACAGATTGAGGTCAGCATCAAAAAGCATGAATTTCCTTTTCCGCCGGCACTAGCTGACTGGCGGACGGCAAGAGTTTGACCGGCGGCGCCTACAGGTAGGGTCGCACGCTGTCGGAACAGAGGCGGGGGCAGGTCCGGGTTGTGTATTGGATCTGCTCCCGACCTTCTGAATTGGGGCGGCCAACTTCCGTTGCGTTATTGGGTATGGGGATCGGTGGACAGGCGGCTTTCGGGAGATTCGAATGTCGCCGTCTTCTCTCCAGACCCATGGGTGCAGGGCTGGTGCGCGCGTATAGTTTGCGCGCCAGTCCTGCCAATTCCTGTCTCGTCAGGATGCATATTTGACCGAACAGCCATAAGGCCGCGATTGTGCGATGCTGATCGTGTCTCCGGATTTCATCTCTTTCAGCGCGCCGAGCACATGATTGCGCGCCTGTTTGATGTCGGCCGGATTGGCTGTCGGCTTGTCGTCGATACCGCCCTGATAGACCAGAATGCCCTCGCCATCGATGATATACATATGTGGTGTGGTCCGCGCGCCATAGGCCTTGCCGACCACACCCTTGGTGTCGAACAGATAGTTGGACGACTGGATATCCTGACGGTCGATCAGCGCCGTCGCCTCGGCACCAGTCATATGGCCCTGTTTTCCTTTCGCGCCGCTGTTGATGGTTAGCCAGATCGCGCCTTGTTGCCGGGCCGCTTTCTGCGTCGCCTGCATATTGCCGCTGTTATAATGTTTGGCGACGAACGGGCAGCCGGGATTATGCCATTCGAGGATGACGGTCTTGCCGCGAAACTGCGACAGCTGGACGGTTTTACCATTGACGTCGGTAAGTTTGAAATCCTGGGAAATTGTGCCGTTTTTCTGGGCCGCCGCCAGAGGGGTGGCCAGAGAAACCGCGGCGATCATCGTACCAGTAACAGAAAAAAGATTACGCACTTTCATTCTCCGTTGGTTAGAGGGATTGATCAACCATGGCGCTCTGTAGTGAACCGTTCACCAGCTCGGTCAAGGTCGCCACTGTCAGAATTTGTGGCAATATCATAGGCTCCTTGCCCGGCCCGTAATAGATATAAAGCGGGACGCCGGCGCGTCCGTGTTTTTCGAGAAACCGGCTGATGGCCGGATCGGGCCGCGTCCAGTCGCCCATCAGGACGGCTACGTCGGCGGCCTCGAACGCCTCGGCGGTTTCGCTGCGCTGGATGGCGGCCGCTTCGTTGGCCTTGCAGGTGATGCACCAGTCGGCCGTGAAATAGGCGAATACCGGCTGGCCCGATGCGCGCAATTCCGACAGCCGCGTTTCGCTGAACGGTTCGCTCGGCAAGGTCGCGGCGGACGTATTGGCCAGCTTCTGGCTGTTCATCGCGTCTTCGCCGGGCAAGGCAAAGATACCGCCAATAACGGCGGCAACCATCGCGGCGCTGGTCAGCGCACCGCGCGACAGGCCCTTCATCTGTCCGCCTCCGAACCACCAAAGGATCAGGGCAACGGTAAGCAGGAAAACCAGCGACAGACCAAGCGCATCGGTTCCGATCTGGCGGCCAAGCAGCCAGATCAGGCCAATGCTGGTGAGAAACATCGGAATGGCCATCGCCTTGCGAAAGCCGTCGAGCCACGGCCCCGGTTTCGGCAGCCGGCTACGGATCGCAGGGACGAAGGCAAGCAGCAGGAAGGGCAGGGCGAGGCCGACGCCGAGGCCGGCGAAAATCACCAGCGCGGCAATCGGCGGCAGGACAATCGTCGCACCCAGAGCGGCCGCCATGAACGGACCGGTGCAGGGCGTGGCGACAAAGGCGGCCAGAGCGCCGGTCCAGAAGGATCCGGCTGCACCGTCTCTCTGCGTCAGCTTGTTGCCGAAATTGACATTGGGCAGTTCGAACAGGCCGGCAAGATTGAGGCCGATCGCGGTCACCAGCGCCAGCAATACGAAGATGATCCGCGGATCCTGCAGCTGGAACGCCCAGCCCACCGCGGCACCGCTGGCCCTGAGTCCGAGCAGGATGGCACCAAGCGCCGTGGCGACCAGCACCACGCCGGCGGTATAGGCCAGCGCATCGCGCCGCACTTCGGCTTCATTGCCACCGGCCTTGGCGAGACTGATCGCCTTGAGACTCAATATCGGAAAGACACAGGGCATCAGGTTGAGCAGCAGTCCGCCGAGCAGGGCGCCGCCGAGGGCCAGAAACAGCAGCGTGGCGTTCCCCTCTGATTTCGCTCCGTCACTGGCCAGCGGCAGACCGGTCATCGCGACCTCGCCTTTCGTCGCACTGAAGGAAAATCCCGTGTGATCGGCGATTTTCAAAACACCGGTGATCGTATCCAGTTCATCCCCGCGCGCGCCGGTTTCGAGGATCAGGCGGTCGCCATCCCGGTTGAATGTCTGCGGCGCGCCATAGTCGACCAGGCCATCTTCCTTGATGAAGAAATAGGGCTTGTCGATATCGACATTGGCCGGGAGCGGTACCGACAGGCGGAACAGACCATCGCTGACGGCAAAGCGCGCTTCGCTGCCCAAAGGTCTCGGCAGAGCGGCGCGGAAACCATCAAAACGTTCATCCAGTCTGTTTGCGCCACCTTTGGCAACGACCTGCAGGGTGATCGACAGCTCGTCCTGTTCGGGCACACAGATTTCGTCGGTGCAGGAAAGCCATTCGGATTTGACGGAGATCGGCAGCGGACCGGGCCGGGCGTCTTTGGGCAGGGTCAGATTGACCAGAACTGCATAGTCGCCCTTGTAGACATAATTCATGATGCCGGAGATCAGCAGCGTGTCCGGGACAGGAAATTGCGGTTTTCCCGCAGTCACGCCGGTCGGCAGCTTCCAGTCGAAACTCATGCCGATCCCGGCATCGCCAGGGTTTTCCCAATAGCCGTGCCATGTTGGCTTGGGCTGCATATGGAACGCAAGCGTGACGCTTTGCCCGGCCTCGACCGTCTGCGACTCCGCCAACAGCGTGGCGGGCACGTTCAGTTCGGTGTTGCCGAGCCGGTTCTGCGCATCGGCGGCCGGCGCAACAGCCAGGGCCACAAATGCCAGCATGATCGCCAAGATACGAAAATCAAATGTCATAAAAACTCACCATTTCCTGTTTAGTCCCATTAGGCTATTGGCAGACCGCTTTCCATAGCGGGTTTCATCAGTGAGGACCATTCGTGCAAAAGTCGACTCTCGTTACAGCCGTGGCCGCGTCTATCCTGTTTTCAGGGGCCGCAAATGCCGAAGATCACAACCAGCAGCAAGCGGTGCAGCCCAAACTGGTTGTTGCCATTTCGGTCGACCAGCTTTCCGCTAACCTGTTCGATGAATATCGCGGCCGCTTTACCGGTGGCCTGAAACGTCTGGCGGATGGCGTCGTGTTCCCGTCGGGCTATCAATCACATGCCGCCACCGAAACCTGCCCGGGCCATTCGACAATCATGACCGGCGTGCATTCCGGACGCGCCGGGATCATCGCCAACAACTGGATCGATCTGTCGATCAAGCGCGACGACAAGACCGTCTATTGCGCTGAAGACGAGCGCATCGAAGGGACCAGCTTCGGTGATATCACCGCCGCCATGCAGGGCGACTATATTGCCTCGGCCTGGCATTTGCTGGTGCCCACGCTGGGCGAACGGCTGAAGGCAATCTCGGCCGAATCCCGCAATGTCGCGGTGGCCGGCAAAGACCGGGCCGCGCTGATGATGGGCGGCAAGAATGTCGACGAGATCTACTGGTGGAAAGGCAAGGGATTTTCCACTCTCGAAGGGCGCAAGACCCTGCCGTCGGTAGCGGCGCTGAACGCGGCGATCGGGGAGCAGATCGACAAGGCGCGCCCTGCCTATGCAATACCGGCGCAATGTGTCGCCCACAACGCCAGGATCATGCATGGCGAAAACAAGTCTGTCGGGGACTATGCGTTCCAGCGTCCGGAAGGCGCTTCGAGCATTTACCGGGGATCTCCCGATTTCGATTCCTCGATACTGGCGGCGGCAACCGCGGTGATCAACGAGCTGAAGCTGGGGCAGGGCGAAGCCACGGACGTTATCTCGGTGGGCCTGTCCGCAACCGACTATATCGGACATGCCTTTGGTACCGGGGGCCTTGAAATGTGTATCCAGATGGCCGAGCTGGATCGCTCGCTCGGACAGTTTTTTGACATATTGGACCGCGATGGCATTGACTATGTGGTGATGCTGACCGCCGACCATGGCGGGCTGGACCTGCCCGAGCGGATGAGTCTTCAGGGTGTACCGGCGGCCCAGCGAATCGATCCCAATCTCAATGCCGGGGCGATTGGCACCATCGTGGCCAAGGAACTGAATATCCCGGGTGACAAGCCGGTCCTCTATGCCGACTCTCCCTTCGGCGACTATTATATCAGCCTGGATCTGACCGAAAAGCAGCGGCAGCGGGTCAAGGACAGCGCGATGGCGCTGATCGCCGCCCATGCGCAGGTAGAAGCCGTGCTCGATCGCGAAGATCTGGAGGGGATTATGATTCCTGACGGGTCGCCGGAATCATGGACTCTGGCGCAACGGGTCAAGGCCTCCTTCCATCCGGACCGGTCGGGCGATTTCATCGTGCTGCTGAAAAAGGCGGTCACGCCGATTGCAACCACCGCCCGTGGCTATGTCGCGACTCATGGCAGCCCGTGGGATTATGACCGCCGCGTTCCGATCCTGTTCTGGCGGGCGGGCATGCAGCATTTCGAGCAGTCCATGCCGGTGATGACGGTCGATATCGCGCCCACGCTCGGTGCGCTTGTCGGGTTGGAAATCCCGGCAGCCGACATCGACGGAAAATGTCTGGATATCGACGGTGGACCGGCAAACAGCTGCGAATAATGCGGCGCTGCTACCGTCGCTGGTAGCGCGTCAGGCCCTGTCCGAGACTGTTGTTCGCAATCCTGAGCTGGTCGCCGCTCCAGTCGGCGACAAACCAGGTGTTGCGCCGGACACCCTTGGCCAGTGATGCGCTGTTGGAGTGGATATTCAGACCGTTGGAACTGTGGTCCCTGTCTTCGGCCGCGATGGCGATGAATGCGCTCCAGTTTTCCTTGTTCTGGCCCTGCACGAACACGTTGCCGCTGATCACGCCGGTGGCGCCTGCAGGCAGGTCGATCATATAATTGGTGGTGCGGCCCTGAGTGTCGTCAAAACTGTTGTTGGTGATCGTTGCGCGGGGCGCCCGGCTTTTGACATAATGGCCACCACTGCCTTTCTCGAACCGGCTGTTGGTCACCTTCAGCGATCCGAAATCACCGATATAGATGCTGTGCGCGCAGGACAGGCCGCGATCGCAGCGGCCGAGCCGCTGGAAGGTCGACCGGTCGATTACGATTTCCGCGCTCGGATCGTCGGCGCTCAAAATGCCTTCCTCGGCATTGCGGAACATCGCGTTGTAGATATAGAGATCGCCACGCTCGATCCGGATACCGGCGCCGTTACCATCCGGAACACGCTGGTTCTGGAAAATGATACCGTCAACCGTTGCTGCTTTGCCGCGCAGCACCAGTGTCGCCTTTTCCTCGCAGATGCCGCCATCGAAGATCGTCCGGCCCGGGACCGAAGCCTTGTAGGTGATCCGGCCCGCCGTCTGCACCGCACAATCGCCATAGGTGCCCGGAGCGATGACGATCGTCGCATTGTTGCCGCCGACCGCCTTGACTGCATCCGCGAGGCGGGAAAAGGTGGCTCCGGTCTCCTTCACCGTAAACGGCGGACCGGGCTGGGCCCCGGCTGCGGTTCCGGCGACCGTCGCCATGAGCATTGCCGCTATCAACGGGGATTTGAAGGTCATTTCGGTCATCCTGACTCGAGTGTATCGGATAGTGTCATTATCGCCGGCGGCGATGTCAAACAATCCCAAAGCTATAGCTGTCCCAGATGAATTCAGGCTGAGCGACAGAAGTTAACGGGTTAATCTGGCTGGGTTATTCGTTCAGATTGGGCCGCAGCCACTGGCGCGCCTGGTCGACAGAGACACCGCGCCGGATCGCATATTCCTCCACCTGGTCCTCGCCGATCCGCGCGACACCGAAATATTCGGCCTGCGGATGGGCAAAATAGAAGCCCGAAACCGCGGCAGTCGGCGTCATCGCAAAGCCGCTGGTCAGCTCGATCCCGGTATTTTCGGTGGCATCGAGCATATCGAACAGGATCGGTTTCAGGCTGTGGTCGGGACAGGCAGGATAGCCCGGGGCGGGGCGGATACCCTGATATTTTTCCCGGATCAGGTCCTGGTTATTCAGTTTCTCGTCTGCGGCATAGCCCCAGAGATCCTGGCGCACATGGGCGTGCATACGTTCGGCAAAGGCTTCCGCCAGCCGGTCGGCGAGCGCTTTTAGCAGGATGCTGTTATAGTCGTCCTTGTCCATCTCGAACCGCTGCACATGTTCTTCGATGCCATGGCCTGCGGTGACCGCGAAACCGCCGATCCAGTCATCATTGCTGTCGATGAAATCGGCGAGACAGTTGTTTGCCTTGCCACCGCGCTTGACCACCTGCTGGCGCAGCATCGGCAGCGAAAATTCCTCGTTTTCCGGCGAGACCAATATATCGTCGCCCTCCCGTCGCGCCCGCCAGAGACCGGCCACGCCCTTTGCGGTCAGCCATTTCTCTTCGATGATCGTGTCGAGCATCGCCTGCGCATCGCGGAACAGGTCGCTGGCGCTTTCGCCGACAATCTTGTCGGTGAGGATGGCCGGATAATTGCCCGCCAGTTCCCAGGCCCGGAAAAACGGCGTCCAGTCGATATAATCGCGCAGGTCGCCCAGATCCCAGTCCTCGTAGACATGCAGGCCCGGCTTGGCCGGCGCTGGTGCCTTGAGCGCCATGTCGATTTCCGCCGCATTGGCGCGCGCCTCTCCCAGCGTGGCCAGTTTCTTGCCGGTCTTTCCGGCCCGCGCAATGCGGACCTGCTCATAGTCCTCGCGGGTCTTGGCGATGAAACCGGTCGCCTGGGTGTCGCTGACCAGCTGGGAGGCGACACCGACGGCGCGGCTCGCATCCAGCACATGGATGGTCGGGCCGCTATAGGCCGGTTCGATGCGCAGAGCGGTGTGGGTTTTGGACGTGGTCGCGCCGCCGATTAGCAGCGGCATCTGCATTTTTGCCCGCTCCATTTCCTCGGCAACCGTAACCATTTCATCCAGCGACGGCGTGATCAGCCCGGACAGGCCGATGATGTCCGCGTCATTTTCATTGGCGGCCTTCAGGATGTCGGTCCAGGACACCATCACCCCGAGATCGATGACCTCGAAGCCGTTGCACTGCAGCACGACGCCGACGATATTCTTGCCGATATCGTGCACGTCGCCCTTGACCGTGGCCATGATGATCTTGCCCTTGCCCTTGGCCTTTTCGTCCTTTTCCGCCTCGATATAGGGAAACAGATGGGCGACCGCCTTTTTCATCACCCGCGCCGACTTGACCACCTGCGGCAGGAACATCTTGCCCGACCCGAACAGGTCGCCGACGATATTCATGCCGTCCATCAACGGCCCCTCGATCACCTCGATCGGCCGGCCGCCGCGATCCTTGACCGCGACGCGCATTTCCTCGGTATCGTCGACAATATGCGCGTCGATACCCTTGACCAGCGCATGCTCCAGCCGTTTGTGCACTTCATAGCCACGCCATTCCGCTGCCGCCTTTTCGGCGACCTCGTCGGTGCCGCGGAATTTTTCCGCCAGCGTGATCAGCCTGTCGGTGGCGTCGTCGCGGCGGTCGAAGATCACATCTTCGCAGAGCTCGCGCAGCTCGGGGTCGATATCATCGTAGATATCCAGCTGGCCGGCGTTGACGATCGCCATGTCCATACCAGCGGGAATCGCATGATAGAGAAAGACGCTGTGCATCGCCTTGCGCACCGGCTCGTTGCCGCGAAAGCTGAACGACAGGTTGGACAGGCCGCCGGAGATATGGACATGCGGGCAGCGCTTTCGGATTTCCCGCGTCGCCTCGATAAAATCGATGCCGTAGCGGCGATGTTCGTCGATGCCGGTGGCAATCGCAAACACATTGGGATCGAAGATGATGTCTTCCGGCGGGAAGCCGATGCCGGTCAGCAGCTTGTAGGCCCGCTCGCAAATCTCGACTTTGCGCTCCTTGGTATCCGCCTGTCCGGTCTCGTCAAAGGCCATGACGACGACGGCGGCACCATAGGCCATGCACTTGCGGGCGTGCTTCAGAAACTCTTCCTCGCCTTCCTTCATCGAGATGCTGTTGACAATCGGCTTGCCGGACACGCATTTCAGCCCCGCCTCGATCACCGACCATTTGCTGCTGTCGATCATCACCGGCACGCGGGCGATATCGGGTTCGGCAGAGATCAGCTTGAGAAAGGTGGTCATCGCGTGATGCGCGTCGAGCAGGCCCTCGTCCATGTTGATATCGATCACCTGCGCGCCGTTTTCGACCTGCTGGCGCGCGACTTCGACGGCGGCCTCATAGTCATCGTTGAGGATGAGCTTCTTGAAGCGCGCCGAGCCGGTGACGTTGGTGCGTTCACCGATATTGACGAAATTGGTGGAAGAGGTCTTGGTCATATTATTGCGATGGTATCCGTTGGTCCGGGCTATTCCGGGAGACAAATATGTTTGCGCCGTTCTTGTCGCGTGGCGCGCGAAGCGAAAGCTTGTGTGGACGGTTCAGGCCGCCATGGTAAACGGTTCCAGCCCTGACAGGCGGGTACGGACCGTGATGCCGGGTATCTGGCGTGGCTCCTGTTCCGCCACGGCCGCAGCAATGGCAGCAATATGGTCCGGCGTCGTGCCGCAGCAGCCACCGACAATATTGACCAGGCGATCTTTCAGCCAGTCGCCGATCAGTTCTGCGGTCTCTTCCGGCATTTCGTCATATTCGCCGAGATCATTGGGCAGGCCGGCGTTGGGATAGGCCATGATCAGGGCATCCGCTTCCTTCGCCAACATCGCCAGATGCGGCCGGAGCTGGTCCGCGCCGAACGAGCAGTTGAGACCGATGGTCAGCGGTTTCAGGTGCCGGACGGCATGCCAGAAGGCCTCGACCGTATGGCCCGACAGATTACGGCCGGACAGGTCGGTCAGGGTCATCGAGATCATCAGCGGCACATCGCGGCCGCTCGCCTCGGCGGCTTCCATTGCCGCCATGCCGGCACATTTGGCGTTGAGCGTGTCGAATATCGTCTCGATCAGCAGAAAGTCGACGCCGCCTTCGATCAGCGCATCGCATTGCTCGCGATAGACACCCTTCAGATAGTCATAGTCAATCTCCCGAAAACCGGGGTCGTTGACATCGGGGGACAGGGACAGCGTCTTGTTGGTCGGACCGATGGAACCGGCGACAAAACGCGGCCGGCCGTCCTTGGCTTCCGCCTTGTCACAGGCGGCGCGCGCGATTTCCGCCGACCTGACGTTCAGGTCGCGCACGAGATGCTCGCAGCTATAGTCGGCCTGGCTGATCACGGTGGAACTGAATGTATTGGTTTCAATAATATCCGCGCCGGCTTCGAGATAGGACGTGTGGATTGCTTCAATGATGTCCGGGCGGGTCAGGCTGAGCAGGTCATTATTGCCCTTCTGGTCATCGGTGAGGTCGAGACTGCCGCGATAATCGTCTTCTCCCAGCCGATAGTTCTGGATCGCCGTGCCATAGCCGCCATCAAACACCAATATGCGTTCTGCGGCGAGTTGCTGCAGTTTTTCACGCGCTGTGGTCATGCCGCTTTCTCCTGTCGGTTGCCGGTGGGGCGCTTGCCCAGCAAATGGCAAATGGCGTAGCTGAGTTCAGCCCGGTTGAGCGTGTAGAAATGGAACTGGCGAACGCCGCCGGCGTAAAGCTTGCGGCACAGTTCCGCCGCCACGGTGGCCGCGATCAATTGCCGGGCGGAGGGATGGTCGTCCAGGCCTTCGAACAGATCATTCATCCAGGGCGGGATTTCCGCGCCGCACATGCCCGCGAACTTGCGGGTCTGGGCGACATTGGAGACCGGCAGGATGCCGGGAACGAGTTCCGCGTCGATACCGGCCGCGGTCGCGGCATCGCGGAAACGGAAAAAGGCCTCGGGGGTGAAGAAAAACTGGGTGATGGCCCGGCTCGCGCCTGCATCGAGCTTGCGCTTCAGATTGTCGAGATCGCTTTGCGGGCAATCGGCTTCGGGATGGGTTTCCGGATAAGCGGCCACCGATATTTCAAACGGCGCAATATCCGTCAGGCCTTTCACCAGTTCGGCGGCGCTGGCATAGCCCTGCGGGTGCGGTTCGAACGCCTGGCCTTCTGTCGGTGGATCGCCGCGCAGGGCAACGATATGGCGAACCCCTGCTTCCCAATAGGATCTGGCCACGTCTGCGATTTCCGCCTTGCTGGCACCGACACAGGTCAGATGCGCCGCAGCCGGGATCTTGGTTTCCCTGGCAATTCTGGCAACCGTTGCATGGGTGCGTTCGCGGGTCGTGCCGCCGGCCCCGTAGGTCACCGAAACAAACCGCGGGCTGAGCGGCTCGAGTGTTACCACGCTGTCCCACAGGGTTCGCTCCATCTTTTCGGACTTGGGTGGAAAAAATTCAAAAGAGACATCTGCATCCCCGTTCAGTCCCGCAAACAGCGGAACATCGAGCGCGCGCTTGGCTTCTTCGAGCTCGCTGAGCGCCAGCGGCCTTGTTGGATTTGTCATGCTGATGCTCTTTTCAAATTATCGGTTCGGGAGGGCAACGCGTCGGCGTCGGGATGCAGGCTTGGAATGGCGGGTTTTCTGGCAACCCAGATCTTTACCGTCAGCTCGCCGCCGTCCAGAGTCCGGGTCTGGACGAGTTCGAGCTTCGATGCGGCAAGCCAGTGTTTGATGCTTTCATCGCTGAAGCCAAGCCGTGCATGCGCATGTTCCGTCCGCAGATTTTCCCGATCATGGGCAGCAAAATCGGCAATCAAAACGATGCCGTTGGATTTCAGGACCCGCGACACTTCCGCCAGAACGGCCTCGGGATGTTGCGCATAATGCAGGACCTGATGGAGAATGGCGCTGTCCACCGCACCATTGGCCAGCGGCAGATTGTTGAAGTCGCCCTGTTTCAGTTCGGTCTTCTTGATCAGGTTCGATCCGTTGGCGCTCTCGCTTTCGAGCAGCTTCGCGCGCGCCAGCCGCAACATTTCGGGGCTGTTGTCGATCGCGATGATAGATTGCGCCGCGGCGCCGAAAAGTTCGACCATCCGCCCCGTGCCGGTCCCGATATCCAGCATCTTGCCTAGGCGCGCGTCCTTGAGCAGCGCAAGCATCGCGCGCTCGACCTCGGCCTCCGGCAGATGCAAGGACCGAATCGCATCCCATTGATCGGCATGCGCGGCAAAATAGCGTTCCGCCATTTCGGCACGCGCGTTGCGGACCAGCGACAGCTGCGCCTGGTCCTGCATCGCTTGCTCCGATTTCGCGACCTTCGTTGATCGAAAAACGCGCCTCAGTATTTCCAGCTCGACCGCTGGCCCGGGCTTCAGAAACACCCAGCTGCCTTCCTTGCGACGCTCCGCCAGTCCGGCCTCGTCCAGAATTCTTATGTGCCGGGAGATGCGCGGCTGACTCTGGTTGAGAATCTGGGCGAGCTCGCCGACCGCCAGTTCCATCTTTTGCAGCAACAGCATGATTCGCAAACGGGTCGGGTCGGCGAGCGCCCTGAAAATGTTCAATATATCGTCCATGACAAAAGCCTATATAAAGAAATCTTTATATCTGGTCAATCAGCTAGATTTTGCCATTCGGCTTTTGTCGGAGAGCACCGATCCGCTACAATTCCCAATTCAGGAAAGTGGCTGAACAGGTTCTTCATTGCGTTCATTACGGGATATCGCTAAAGATACGCACCGCAGGCCGAAGGAGGCAAAGTACTTCCGGCCTGTGTGGTTTTTGAGGAATATAATAGAGGGTTATCCCAATGAAAAAAGTTACAACGTCAATCGTTTTCGCCGCTGCACTCGGCCTGGCCGCATGTTCCGGCGCTGACAATGCTGAAGCTGGCGCAGAAGACGCAGCAGGCACCGAAGCAACCGCTGAAGAAGCCGCTGATGATGCCATGGATGCTGCTGAAGGCACTGCAGACGCCATGGGCGAAGCTGCTGTAGAAGCAACCGAAGAAGCCGCTGATGCTGCTAACGAAGCTGCTGATGCCGCTGGTGAAGCTGCAGATGCTGTTAAAGAAGCAGCTGAATAAGCTTTCTGATTCTTTTAAGAAAAAGGGCGGTCCTCGGACGGCCCTTTTTTTTGTCTTTGGTCCAGGCGGAATAGCTTTTATGGAGAAGTCATGAGAAACCTGTTCAGTGTCGCGATTATGACCGGACTGGTCGCCTGCGGCCCGGCCCAGAACGATCCAGGCCCCGGCGGCGTCACCGTCGGCGAAGCCAAGGCGCTGGATGAAGCGGCAGAAATGCTTGACGAACGCAATGCACCGCCGCCTTCGATCGAGAATCAGAATGCCGAGCCAGCTGCCAGCGAATAGGCGTTAGCCCGGGTGATAGCGGCCCACGGCCCGGGTCACCGCCTGCATCAGGCGCATGCGCTCGGGAATCGAGGCGGTCGTATCGCCCAGCATCACAACCACCGCATAGCGCGTGCCGTCCGGCGCGGTCATGATGCCAATATCATTATACCCGGTTGCAACGGGGCCCAGCACTTGCCCGGTTCCGGTTTTGTGCAGAAATTCCCATCCTGAGGGCACGCCCGCCTTCAGCCGGTTCGGGCCGCTGCGCGTGCGTTTCAATATCGATTGCAGCAATTTGGTTGAATTGACGGAGAGCAGCGTGCCGCGGGCCAGTTTGTCGAGAGCGCGGGCGATTGCAATCGGGCTGGCACCGTCGACGGGATCGGCGAGATAGGCATCAAGTGATTGCCGCCGCTGCTCGACCGGGATTCTGGCGCGGGCGGCATAGAATGTCCGACCGTAGGACAGGTCCTGCTTCCACTCCATCCCGGCAATGCCGCTTTGCAACAATCGCTCGCCGGGTCCGAAGCGAATTTTTCCGAGCGAGTTCTTGGCGACAAAGCTCCGGACGGCTTCGGGTCCGCCGGCATGACGAAGCAAGGCGTCATTTGCTGTGTTGTCGCTGCTCGCCAGCGCCATCTCCAGCAATGTATAGACGCTTTTGGTAACCGCGCCGTTCCGTTGCACTTCCGCTGCCATCGGTTGATGGAAGACTGTCAGGTCGTCCTTGCCAATGCGAATTGCGTCGGACAGCGATGCCTTGCCCTGGTCGACCTTGTCGAGCAGGGTCATCGCTACCCAAAGCTTGGAGACGCTCTGCTGGGGAAATAATTCATCAGACCGGAACCCGAATTCCCATTCCCCGTCGATCCGCTTGACGGCGATGCCGGTCTTGCCCGGAAACGTCCGCCAAAGTTCCTGGATTTCCCGGACCAGAGCAGGATTGGGCTGTTCACGCGCCGCGTCGATGCGCGTCGGTCCGGACGGCGGCCGATTCTGATATATCGGCGGTGGCGCCTTGGCCTGCTGAGGTTGCGGACGGTTGGGCGCAGACACACAGGCGGTCAAGCTGACGGACAGCAATATCATTCCTATATGCCGAAAATGCCTTAAGATATGTCGACTGCCTGCTGTTGGAATGTTCATAAATCCTTCTAACCGGGCACCGCTGTCTGAACAGGGGGAAAATGACCGTTTGCGGTGAATGATTCATCTGTTGCGACGGATGGCCCCGGCCCGTTTGCCGAAGCGCTTGTCTCCATCAAGCAATCCCTATTTCCCGGAACCGAAATTGAACCGGCGCGTGATCCGATAGTCGAGCGTATTGACGAGAAAATAGGATATGGTCCAGCGCAGGCGGTTGAGAAGTGACCGGCGCGATCCGTGCAGCTCCGGCGTGATCGTTTCCGCTTCTTTCTGCAAGATATCGATCACGGCGCGGGCATGATCGGCAAAGCCGGCATCTTCGATGCGCAGCATCATTTCGACATTGATAAACAGGCTGCGCAAGTCGAAATTCGCGGATCCGATATAGACGGCATCGTCGACGATCACCAATTTTGTATGGAGAAGTCGCGGCTGAAATTCGTAAATCCGCGCGCGTCGCTTGAGCAGATAGCCATAGAGCAGTCTGCTGGCCCCGATGGTCGCCGCATTGTCGGTTTTGCCGGGCAAGATGAGCCGGCTTTGGCCGCCGCGTTTGGACAGGCCGCCAATCCGCCGCAGCAGCCCTTGACCGGGCGAAAAATAGGCGGTGACCAGGTCCAGCCTGCGGCCGTTTTCAAGATCCTTCTTGATCGCACCGGCCCAGCGGCTCAGGCGGTTGCTAGGGCCTCCCAGAAGCCATCGGAACCGCCCTTGTCCGGCATCCCATTGCCGGACCATCTTCCGCAGGGAACGCATGTTGCCATTTTGCTGGTACACCCAGTCGGAAAGAACGCGATAGTAGCTGGCAAGATTGGCCACCTCCGGTCCGTCGATCGCCAGGCCGAGATCTTCCCAGCTGGTGTCGACCGGATTCCCGTCATCGTCCGGTTCCTGCATGTTGAAATATTCATTGGCAATATTGAATCCCCCGAGCAGGGCACGGCGGTCATCGGCGATGACCATTTTCTGGTGATTCCGGACAAAATAGCTGGTTGAAAAGCGGGGGCTGAATATCCGGAATTTGCCGCCTGCCCCTATGAACGGATCAAAAAATTTCCGGGGTGTCCCGTTGGACCCGAAACTGTCGACCATCATTTCGACCGCCACGCCCCGTTCACAGGCGGCAATCAGTTTGCCGAGGACCATCCGGCCCAGGCGATCATCCTCGAACATGTAGAAGAACAGTTTGAGGCTTTGTTCCGCCGCATCAAGCGTCTCTACCAGTGCGGCAAGGCGCTCTGCCGGTTGGTGAAAAAGCCGCAGCCGGTTGCTGCCGACTTCAAACCATTGCGGTGCATCGGGTTGTGACCGTTGCGCTTTCACTTTGGTGTTTTCCATCCTGTCCGGACATAGAATAACATCGGCGCAGCGACAAACCATTAGATTGCCAACGGGTTTGCCGGCGCATGCCGGAGCGCGTCCGGATTTGTTGACAAATTCCGCCGATCTCCCTAAATGACAGCCTCTTTCCAAAAGTTTGCAGAATCAGGAGCGCCTTATGGCTCGCGTTACGGTTGAAGATTGCGTTGATAAAGTTACAAACCGGTTTGATCTGGTGTTGTTCGCTGCGCAACGCGCACGCGAGATTTCGGGCGGCGCAGAGCTGACCGTCGATCGCGATCGCGATAAAAATCCGGTTGTTGCGCTGCGCGAAATCGCAGAGGAAACGATCAAGCCGAAGGATCTGGAAGAAAGCCTGGTCCAGTCACTGCAGAAGGTTCTGATCGACGACGACGATACGCCGGACGAAATCGGTTCGATCAGCCAGTCGGCAGAAGCGCTCCGTCTTACGGCTGCCGCACCGCCACGCAGTGCCGGAGTCGCCGGAGATTACGGCCGCCGCTAAACTGCACGCATAGCGCGGCAGAATTGCTGGAGACAAAAGAAAAGGCCGCCGGGAATATTCCCGAGCGGCCTTTTCTTTTGCCTTGAATTCGTTTGCGTCAGTGACGGACGGATCAGGCGCCCTGCGGTTTGGGATCGGTAAACGGTCCTTTCTTTTTCCGCCCGGCTTTCGGGATGGTCGTGCCGATTGTCGGTACCGCGGCCGGCTTGATGACATCGCCACCCGGCCGGTGGAACTTTCCGTTCTTGACCAGTTCGTCAATTTCGTCGCCCGACAGGGTTTCATATTCGAGCAGGGCATTGGCGAGTGCGTGCAACTGGTCATCATGCTTGGTCAAAATATGCTTCGCCCGTGCGTAGCTGTCGTCGATCAGCTTGCGGATTTCCAGATCGATTTTCTTCGCGGTCTCGTCGGACATATGGACACGCTGGGACTGCGAGTAGCCGAGGAAGGTTTCACCTTGCTCCTCTTCATATTGCAGCGGTCCCATCTCCTCGGACATGCCCCACTGGGTGACCATGTCGCGCGCCAGCTTGGTGGCATATTGGATATCGCTGGAGGCACCCGAAGAAACCTTGTCATGGCCGAAGATGATTTCCTCGGCGACGCGGCCGCCCATGGATACCGCCAGATTGGCATGCATCTTGTCGCGGTGGTAGCTGTAATTGTCCCGCTCGGGCAGGCGCATGACCATGCCAAGCGCGCGCCCGCGGGGGATGATCGTCGCCTTGTGGATCGGATCGGATGCATCTTCGTGAACCGACACAATCGCATGGCCCGCTTCGTGATAGGCGGTCATCTTCTTCTCGTCGTCGGTCATCACCATCGACTTGCGTTCGGTGCCCATCATGACCTTGTCCTTGGCATCCTCGAATTCGCTCATCGCGACCATGCGCTTGCCGCGGCGGGCCGCCATCAGGGCTGCCTCGTTGACAAGGTTGGCGAGATCCGCACCGGAGAAACCGGGCGTGCCGCGCGCGATCGTGCGGGCATCGACGTCGGGAGCCAGCGGCACCTTTTTCATATGCACCGCCAGGATTTTTTCCCGGCCTTCGATGTCGGGGCGCGGCACCACGACCTGCCGGTCAAACCGGCCGGGACGTAGCAGCGCGGGGTCGAGCACGTCGGGACGGTTGGTTGCGGCGATAATGATGATGCCTTCATTGGCTTCAAAGCCGTCCATTTCGACGAGCAGCTGGTTCAGCGTCTGCTCGCGCTCGTCATTGCCGTTGCCGAGTCCGGCACCACGATGGCGACCGACGGCGTCGATTTCGTCGATGAAGACGATGCACGGTGCGTTTTTCTTGGCCTGCTCGAACATGTCGCGGACGCGGCTGGCGCCGACGCCGACGAACATCTCGACAAAATCCGAACCGGAAATGGAGAAAAAGGGAACGCCGGCTTCGCCTGCAATGGCGCGGGCCAGCAAAGTTTTACCTGTACCCGGCGAACCGACCAGCAGCGCGCCTTTCGGAATCTGGCCGCCCAGCTTGGCAAAGCGGCCCGGATTTTTCAGAAATTCGACAATCTCTTCCAGCTCTTCGCGGGCTTCGTCGATACCCGCCACGTCCTGGAACGTAACCTTGCCCTGCTTTTCGGTCAGCAGCTTGGCCTTTGACTTGCCAAAGCCCATTGCTCCGGAACCGCTGCCCTTTTGCATCTGGCGCAGCACGAAGAAGGCGATACCGAGGATCAGCAGGAAGGGCAGGGACTGCACGAGAATGATCTGCCAGATGCTGGCCTGTTCCTGTGCCTTGCCGCTATATTCGACGCCCTTTTCGTCCAGCAGCGTCACCAGCGACGGATCGCTGCCAACCGGGGTGGTGGTGAACATGTCGCCGTTGGTGAGTTCGCCGGTGATCTTGTCGGGCGCGATGGCCACGCTCTTCACGCTGCCTTCTTCGACCTTGTTGCGGAAGGAGGAATAGCTAATGCCGGTACCGGCTTCTGAGGCAGCGCCAGCGCCAAACATCGAAACGGTAAGCAAAAGCGCGACGATGACGCCGGCCCAGATGAACATGCTCTTCATCCAAGGATTTTCTTTGGGATCCTGTTCGTCATTCATTACGCATCTTGTCCTGTCATCATGGTCGCCGCGGATGATAGGCATCCCGCCGCGATTTTATCAGTCCTCTAAAGATAGGCCTTTTGCGGCGGATGACAATATACGGACCAATGTTTTTACCGATCACAGTCATTGGACCGGGATCAAACCATTGTTCGACCAAAAATTCAGCTGTTCCGCCGCTTTGGAGCGGGCTGGAAGCGCCAGCTATTGCCGCCCCGGCACAATATGTCCCCCAGTGTGACGGTTTCGCCCTTTTCCAGGGCCAGAATCGTCTGATCGATCTGGCTGCCGCGCGGCGACAGGGCAGGGTCACAAATATGCAGGCATTTGAGCAACAGCCGCCGCCGGATTTCGGGCGGAAACTCCGTCCGGGAGAGCGTGCAGCCTGGCTCACTGGTGGCGATATGGTCGGCGGCCAGCCGTTCCACGATCCATTCGATCGCCTCGCGCGCCGCGCCCAAAGCGCTGGCGCTCTGGCTCGCTAGCCTGGTGTCAAATCCTTCCAGATCGTGGAGCGCGTTGCGGACCCGCACACGGTCGTAGCCCTGGTCGTGATTGGACGGATCGTTGACCGCCTCGATGCCCTGGCCAGCGACATAGGATTCCAGCTCGGCTTTTTGAAAATGCAGCAGCGGCCGAATGATATTGGTCCGTTTTTCCCGGATGCCGGACATCCCGTCGATACCGCTGCCGCGCAAAATCCGCATGATCATCGTTTCCAGCTGGTCATCGGCGTGATGGGCGGTGGCGAGCCACTGGATCCGGTTTTCCCTCATCCAGTCGTGCAGCAATCCGTAGCGAGCCCGTCGTGCCGCGCTCTGGATGCTGCCGCGGATCGGAACCACCGGCCGCAGGATTTTGTGCGGGATACCGCGTTCCCGGCACAGGGATGCAACAAACTCCGCTTCCGCGCGCGCGGCCGGCCGCAAGCCGTGATCAACCGTCGCCGCAGCAATGTGGTCCGGGCAGGCCGCAAAGGCAAGCAGCAGCAGCGCGAGGCTGTCTGGGCCGCCGGAAACCGCGAGGCCCAGTTTCTGGTCATTGGATCGAAAATCGGGAATCAGTCGATCAAGCGCCTCCTCGAACCGTGTGTGAAGCGAGGCGACATCGTCATCCATGATCTACTTGCAGTTGGCGGCGGCCTTGCCTGATGCCACGCTATCCGCGAGCCGGCCGCCGGCAACCTCGGGATACACATCCTGCATTTCCGCCAGAACCCGGCAAGCATCGTCTTTCTTGCCCAGTTGGACCAGCGCCGTGCTGAGATAATAGAGGCTGTCCGGCGCGCGTTCGCCCCGCGGCCTTTTCTGGTAATTCTCGTACAGGGCTACCGACGCCAGTGCCGGCTTGTCGTCATCGAGATAGGCGCGACCGAGCAAATTCTGGGCAAAACTGGCGCGTCGATGGCCGGGATGTTCCTCGACCATCTTTTTCAGCTGCATCTGCGCTTCGGGATAGAATTTGGCGTCCCACAGGCGATAGCCGTAAATATAGGCGTCTTCCGCCGCATCGCCGGAATCGGGCATGATGATGGCTGCGACGGCGGCGACGCGCTGGGGATCTGGCGCAGCATCCGCTGCCTGTGCAGAAGGTTTGGGGGTGGGGAGCAGTGCCGTGGGGCTGGCCGGAACTGCTTCTGCGGCGGCCAACTTGTCCTCGATTTTTTTCAGCCGGAACCCGTTTTCCTCGACCTGGCCGGTGAGATTGGCCAAGCTGGCTTCCAGCGCGTCGACCCGTGCGATCAGGTCACTGACCGCTGATGTCGTGATCGACGTCGCGGGCGATGCCGGATCACGCTCTGCCGTAATTTCCGGTTCGAAATAGCGGGATGAACCGCCGGGAAAAACCTTGCGCTGAACAGCGCGCATTTCCTGCTCCAGCCTGTCTACACGCACGTCTACATTCGCGTTCTGAGCCGATGCGGGCGCGCTGACAAGCAAGCCGGCGAGCAGGATTGTGATACCAAATTTCGTCATCGAGGCCTCCGCTGAATTCTCTTGCATTAACCATATACTAGTCTGAAAGGTAAAGAAAATTATGCTGGCGAACTGGCCCGCTGCACCCGTCCGCCGCTTCGCCTGCCGGTCGATGCATTGTTCATTCGGGCGACAGGTCAGCTGCCGGATTGCGTATGTTGTCCCGGGCAAGCAAAGCTTTTGCGCTGACCCCGACGTCCTTGATTGTCCGTTCCCCGGTACCCAGTTGCGGGACGACCTGGCCGTCTATGGTAACAGTCAGAGCATCGGGGCGCCCTGTAAGAATCTGCGGATTGTCGGCGTCTGCCGGAACCGTGAACGTGTCGCCGGCGGCCATTTCATTTTCGAACAGGCGCTTGCCCTCGGCATCATAGATTTGCATCCATACCGGTTCGGTTGCTGTCAGAACGACGGTGCCTTCAATTGAAGCGGTCGTCGCACTTTCCTGGACATTCTGCGGAACAGAATCCGTCTGAACCGATTCAGCCGGAGCGGCATTTTCGGTTTCTGCCAGCGGCGCTATATCATCCGGATTGAGGATCAGGGTGCGCCAAACCAGATAGCCGACCAGCACCAATATCCCGATGCCGCCGGCGGTCCATGCCAGATAGAGTGGCGGAATACTCGAAGGGTTGGCCGGAGCATATCCGCTGGATTCGGCCGGATATGCGGTATGACCCTGTTCATCCATTTCGGCGCGCAACTGGCTGCCGATCGATGCGTCGCTCAGACCGACGGTTCTCGCGTAGGATTTGGCAAAGCCGATGGCGTAGGTCCGTCCGGGAAGGGCTTCAAAATCACCGCTTTCGATCGACGCCAGATGGCGGTGCGGGATTCTGGTTTTTTTGGCAATATCTTCCAGCGACAGGCCTTTCTGCTCACGCGCACGGCGCAACAATTGACCTGTGTTATGCAGATTCAGTTCAACATTTTCGTCGTCATTACTATCTTCGGCCACTCGAAACTCCCTTGGCCGGATCAATTTGCGACCCTTTTCGCACTCCCCGGATATTCCCCTGAAAAAAGCCAGTTTGGGCAGCAAAAGTCAATGGCTATCATGGCGAAATTGCTGCATTTCATCGAATTCGGTGCATCTGCGGAAAAATTGCCGGCCGATCCGATGGAAATTGATCAACCCAGATCGACATCGTGCTGATTTGCCCATTTTTCCAGCCGCACTCTTGGCTCCTCGGGTGCTTCCTTCAAGATCGCCTCGATCTCGAGCTTGGCCTGAGCGAGATCCAGTGACCGGACCATGGCCTTGATCGGGCCAACCGAAGCCGGTGTGATCGAAAGGCTGCGGATGCCCAGTCCCAATAGCGCGAGAGCATCCAGCGGGCGGCCGCCCATCTCCCCGCAAACGCCGAGAGGAATCTCGAACAGCGCAGCATTGTTTGATGCGCGGTTGAGGAACCTGAGAATGGCCGGACTCATCCAGTCGAACCGCTCGGCCAGCTTGGGGTTGCTGCGGTCTGCGGCAAACAGAAACTGGGTGAGATCATTGGTACCGATGGAGAGAAAGTCGAGCCGGCCCGCCATCAGGTCAAGGCATTCCGCCAGCGCCGGGACCTCGAGCATGGCACCATAGCGGATTTGCGAAGGCAGTCGCTTTTTCTGGCCGAGCAGATAGGCGCGCTGGTTTTCGAATACCGCCTTGGCCTGGTCAAATTCCCAGGGCTCGGCGACCATCGGAAACATCACGTTCAGCTTGCGGCCGGCTGCTGCCTCTATCAGCGCCCGGGCCTGAACCTTCATCAGGGCATCCCGTTCAAGGCCGATACGGATCGCGCGCCAGCCCATCGCCGGATTGTCCTCTCGGGCGTCGCTCGTCTGAAAATAGGGCAGGGGCTTGTCCCCGCCGATGTCGATGGTGCGGAATATGACCGGCTTGTCGCCGGCCGCATCCAGTACATCCCGATAGAAACGGGTCTGGCCCGCCCGTCCCGGCATGTTCGCGGCGACCAGAAACTGCAATTCGGTCCGGAACAGTCCGATGCCGTCGGCACCGGTCAGGCTGAGCATGGCCAGATCGTCCCGCAGGCCGGCATTGATATTGACCGTGATCCGCACGCCGTCCCTGGTGATCGCTTCCTTGTCGCGCAGTTCGGAATAGGCGGCGCGCTTTTTCTGGCTTAGCTCCAGCTGCGCTTCAAAGGCCTCGACCACCGGGGGGCCGGGGCGGACAAAAACGACATTCTCGTCCACATTGAGCAGCAGGTGATCGTCTTCCCGTACGACCTGACGGATGTTCTTGACCTGACCGAGGATGGGGATACCCATCGCCCGGGCAATGATCGTCACATGGGCGGTCAGCGAGCCTTCTTCGAGCACAACGCCTTTCAGCCGGCGCCGGTCATATTCCAGCAGTTCCGCCGGGCCCAGATTGCGCGCGATCAGGATCGTGTCCTCCCGCAGCCCCATTTTGGCCGCCGTGCCCATCTGTCCGGAAACGATGCGTAGCAGACGGTTGGCCAGATCTTCCAGATCATGCATGCGCTCTGCCAGCAACGGGTCGTCGATCTGCCGCATGCGCATGCGGGTATGCTGCTGGACTCTTTCGATGGCCGCTTCCGCCGTCAGGCCGCTGTCGATGGCCTCGTTGATGCGCCGGCTCCAGCCTTCGTCATAGGCAAACATCTTGTATGTCTCGAGCACCTCCTCGTGCTCGCCGCCGACCCCGAATTCCGCCTGGCTGGTCATCTGGTCGATCTGGTCGCGCATCTTGTCGAAAGCCGAATAGACGCGGTGCCGTTCGGCCTCGGTATCCTCCGCCACCGTATGTTCGATTTTTACCCGTGGCTGGTGAAAGACCGCATGGCCGCTGGCCTTGCCCTTGACCAGTTGCAGCCCGCTCAGACGATTGGCGCCATTGTCCAGCGAAGCGGCTTCCTCTGCCAGATTGTCATCAACAAAATCGGCGCTGGAGATCAGTTCCGACAGTACCATAGCAGCCGTTTCAAAGGCTTCGATCTCCACCTCGGAATAGCGTCGTGGTTCGACATGCTGGGCGCATAGGACGCCGATCGCTTGCTGGTTGCGGATGATCGGCACGCCGGCAAAGCTGTGAAATTTTTCTTCGCCGGTTTCGGGTCGATACTGGAAATCGGGATGGCTCGCCGCCTCGTCGAGATTCAGCGTCTCGACATTCTTGGCGATATAGCCGGTAAGCCCTTCGCCCATGGCCAGTTTGGTGACATGGACCGCTTCGGCATTCAGCCCGCGCGTGGCGAACAGTTCCAGTACGCCCTCGCGGCGGAGATATATCGAACAGACCTCGCTGTTCACCGCTTTCGCGATAGTATTCACCACCCTGTTCAATTTGGTCTGGGCGTTGCCGCGCGACGCCATGATCGTCCTGAGGCCGGTCAGGATATTGCGGGCAGTCTTGGTGCTCGAAGGGTCTGTTGTTGGCATGATTTACGCCTAGCAGAAAGGCCGCGGGAGCGCGATGCAGAATAAATGCGTCTGCGCCAAAATGGATGTTATATTTATCAGGCTAGTCGTGTTGCCGTCGCAGGCTCCTGGCTAATCCAGCAGTTCCTCTTTCAATCTGAGCTTCTCTTTCTTCAGACTATGGATTCGAATCGTGTCGGGAAGGGGCCGGGTTTCTTCTTCGTTGATCTTGCGGTCCAGGGCTTCATGCTTTTTGCGCAATGCTGACAGGTGATTCTGAATCATTAAAGTCTCCTCAAAAATGGTGTTTCTGAAAATGAAAGAGGATCAAAGTTCCTTTCCTGATAGATTTGGCCAACAGGCCTTGGCTTCCGGCTTCATAGTTAAATTGTCTTGGTTTAGACTTGAACCATGAATAGGGTTAAGATTGCAAATTTGTTGCACCGGCGCAAGGGGGAGATTGATCCAGAATGGGGATGAGCGATGAGGAGTTGCAAACGCGGCTCGAACTGCTGAAAATTGAACATCGCGACCTCGACGAAGCCATTGCCGCGCTGGTCAAAGCAGGCAGTCCGGATCAGCTCCGGACAGCGCGACTCAAGAAAAGAAAATTGCAATTGCGCGATCGTATCATCATGCTCGAGAACCAGCTCATTCCCGACATCATTGCCTGATCTGCTTGCGGTTCTGCGGCCTAGCCAGACGTTAACCAGAACTGTCCACCAGTTAACCCCGGAATCTCCCGCGTGTCAGTTTGGAACAAACGTCTTTCGGGGCGATCCGGTGCCCAGAATTAACTGTCAATCCAAGCCGGTTTCTTGCTACGAAACGTAAATGGATGTTCGTGAATCGCTTTTGACAATGAAATTGATCGACGCACTTTATACCGAAGCTATGCTGCTTGCGGATGAAGCGCGTTCCTATTTTGAATCGGGCCGTTTCCACGAAGAGTCCGATCCGGACCACCAGCTCGCCGTTTCTTTTTCCTGTGAGTCGCTGAAGGTGACGACCAGACTGATGCACTGCATCGCGTGGCTCTTGAACCAGAAGGCCGTGAACAGCGGAGAGCTGTCTGCGGGAGAAACCTGGAACCATGACCGCGCGCTCGGCAGTTCGCCCGTCACCGACCATTCGATGTCCGACCGGTTTCCGGAAGAGGCGCGCCAGATTGTCCTGGCCAGCGAAGAATTGTTCCAGCGCCTGCAACGCCTCTCGATGAATATGGAACGGGAAATGGAAGCCGAATCAGCTGTCCAGGATATGTTCCGCCGCCTCAAAAGCTCCTTTTAGGCTGCAATCGAGGCGGCCGGAAACCGCTCAGGCGCTGACCTTCGCTTTCTCCTCCATCGTCGGATAATCGGTATATCCTTCCTCACCCTGGCTGTACCAGGTCGGTGTGAAATCGATCGGGTTGAGCTCTGCGCCGCTGCGAAAGCGTTCTGGCAGATCGGGGTTGGTCATGAAGGTCCGGCCAAAGCTGATCGCGTCAGCCTTGTTTTCGGCCAGCGCTGCCGTCGCATTCTCGTAGAAATAGTCGCTGTTGAGCACCAGCGGGCCCTTGAACACCGGCCGGATGTCCGGGCTAACCGCGGGTACATCGGTATTGCCATAGGTGCCGTGGGCAGGCGGCTCGCGCAACTCGAGAAACGCGATACCGATACTGTCGAGCAGTTTCGCGGCGGTGGTAAAGGTCTCGACCGGCGTCGCGTCGTCCGCACCCTGCGAGTCACCATTGGGAGACAGCCGCACGGACACGCGGTCCCCGCCCCAGACATCGACCAGCCGCTGGGTCACTTCGCCGAGCAGGCGAACCCTGTTTTCCGCCGACCCACCATATTCATCGGTCCGCAGATTGGTGCCGGAGCGGATGAACTGGTCGATAAGATAGCCGTTGGCGGCGTGCAGCTGTACCCCGTCAAAGCCGGCCTTTTTGGCATTTTCCGCAGCATTTTGATAATCGTCGAGCAAGCCGGGAATCTCGCTGATTTCCAGCGGCCGTGCTTCGACATAGTCGCGCTTGCCGGCATAGGTGCGGACGCTGCCTGGTGCGGTAGTCGCTGAAGCGGACACCGGCTTTTCGCCGTTCAGGAAGTCGGAATGGACGATGCGCCCCATGTGCCAGAGCTGACAGATGATCCGGCCGCCGGCCTGATGGACCTGTTCGATCACCGGCTTCCAGGCCTCGGTCTGCGCCTCGTTCCAGATGCCCGGTGCGAAAGGCGTACCCAGGCCCTGCTGGCTGATTCCGGTCGCTTCCGAAATGATCAGACCGGCACCGGCGCGCTGGGCATAATATTCGCCCATGATCGGTGTCGGGACGTGTTCCATGGTGGAGCGGCAGCGGGTCAGCGGTGCCATCAACATGCGGTTCGGGGCTTCGATGGCGCCAAGAGTGATCGGATCAAATAATGTGGTCAAGATGGAATTCCCTGAAAGAAGAGGCATGGATTGTTAATCAGACAGTTAAGAGACCGCAGGAGCAAATGCAATGGTTTGAAACCGAGCAATTTCTGTCTATATCGATAGCTCTGATTTCAAAGGAACTCCCATGCCCGCATCGCTTCCCGAAGATCCGACCCTTGACGAGGTGCGCAGCTTTCTCGCGCCCGAACTGGCGGCGCAGGCGGCATTCGACGGCTGGAACGAGAAGGCGGTGCTGGCCGCTGCCGACCTCGCCGGGGTAGATACCGACCTTGCCAGACTGGCCTTCAATGACGGGCCGGTCGACATGATTGATGCCTGGTTTCAGGCGATTGACGAGCAAATGGCGGCCAAATATAGCGCCGACGAACTGGCCGCGATGAAAATCCGGCTGCGGATCAAGGCGTTGGTCGAAGCGCGGCTGGAAGCATTGGAAGCACATCGCGAAGGGCTGCGGCGTGCGCTGGCGATCCTGGCGGCACCGCCGCATTTGCGCCGCGCTGCCAAAATGGGCTGGCGGGCGGCCGACAGGATGTGGCGTCTCGCGGGGGACACCGCCACCGACTTTAATCATTATACCAAGCGCACCCTGCTTTCCGGAGTCTATGGCAGCACGATCAGCGTTTTTCTGGACGATGACAGCGAAAATTTTGCCGAAACGCGCGCCTTCCTCGATCGCCGGATCGAAAATGTCATGCAGTTCGAGAAGGTCAAGGCCAGGGTCACCGGCCGCGGCGGCGACCGGTTCAGCGTGGCGCGCTTCATCGGCCGCCTGCGGTATCGCGGAGCCTGACTTCATCTGCAGCAGCAGCCGTGCGCGGCTTCGCAACTCGCTTTGATCATGATCTGACAAAAAGACTCGCCAAATCTAATCAATATTGATAATCAATCGCAACTAGAAAGCTCGAGTTTCGATATTTATGCCACCATCCACCACCCTGGACCTGCTGTCTCTCCGGCAACGCGCGGAAATCGTAGCAATCGACTGGACGGCCATTTCCGACAACGAGGGACGGCGTTTGCGGGCGCTGGGCATCGACACCGGCGTGTCCGTGGAAAAGCTGTACAAGGGTATGTTCGGGATGAATGATCCGATCGCGCTCAAGGTCGGGAGGATGATGATCGCGGTGCGCAAATCACACGCCCGGGCAATATCGGTAAGCCCCGTCTCGGTGACGATCGCCGCCTGATCGATGTCGGAAATCGCGCCTCTCATTGTCCTTGCGGGCAACCCCAATTCCGGCAAGAGTGCCCTGTTCAACGCGCTCACCGGCGCGCGGCAGAAGATCGCCAACTATCCCGGCGTGACCGTCGAGCGCAAATCCGGTCATTTTGCCTTTGCCGACGGCCGGCCCGCCGAACTGGTCGACCTGCCCGGCAGCTACAGCCTCGATCCGACCAGCCCCGACGAGGAAGTCACCCGCAGCGTGATCATGGGCTTGCAGAAAGGCGAACGCCGCCCCGACGCGATCATCCTGGTGCTCGATGCGGCCAATCTCGACAATCACCTGCGCTTCGCTCTCGAAGTCATCGCGCTCGGCCAGCCGGTCGTCGTGGCGCTCAACATGATGGACCTGGCGGAGCGGGATGGCCTGACGCTCGATCCGGCAAGGCTTGAGCAAGAGCTCGGGGTTCCCGTGATTCCCACCGTCGCCGTGCGGCGTCGCGGACTGGAGGATCTGTCCTCCGCTTTGGAAAGTCGCCTGCTGCACGAGCCGGAGAATGTCGAGCCGGTCACTCCGAAAGATCGCGATCATGGCCTGAGCATGCAGGCGAAGCGGATCGCCAGGCTCGCAGTGGTCTCCGAAACCGCCGGCCGGCGCTGGTCGGAACGGGCCGATGCGCTGTTCCTGCACCCGTTCGCCGGGCCGCTGATTCTGTTCGCTGTGCTGTTCGTCATGTTCCAGGCGGTCTTCGCCTGGTCGGAGGCGCCGATCGGCTGGATCGAAAGCGCCAGCGAATGGGTTGCCGCATCCGTGGAGGCCAATTTGCCGTCCGGATTCATACGCGATTTCATCATCGAGGGAGCAATCGGCGGCGTCGGATCGGTGGTCGTCTTCCTGCCGCAGATCCTGATCCTGTTTCTGTTCATCCTGCTGCTCGAGGCCAGCGGTTACATGACCAGGGCGGCCTATATCATGGACCGGATGATGGCCAGCGTCGGGCTGTCCGGCCGCAGTTTCATTCCGCTTCTCTCCTCCTTTGCCTGTGCCATTCCCGGCATCATGGCAACGCGCAGTATCTCCGATTCCCGGGACCGGCTGACGACGATATTGGTGGCACCGCTGATGACCTGTTCGGCGCGGCTGCCGGTCTACGCGATCATCATTGGCGCATTCATTCCGCCGACCCGTGTGGGTCCCGGCATCGGCCTGCAGGGCCTGGTGCTGTTCGGACTCTACGTGTTCGGGATTGTCGGCGCGATGGTCGTTGCGCTGGTGCTGCGCAGCACTGTCACCAAGGGACCGAACAGCGGTTTCCTGATGGAAATGCCGAAATATCAGATGCCCCTGATGAAAGACATATTGATCGGCCTGTGGCAACGCGCCTGGATTTTTCTGCGCCGTGCCGGCACCATCATCTTCGCTGCAACAGTGGTATTGTGGCTGTTGCTCACCTTTCCGAAAGTGCCCGAAGACAGTGCAATGAGCCAGGTCGACTATAGCGCGGCCGGGCGCATTGCCAATGTCATCGCGCCAATCGTCAAGCCGGTCGGCTTCGACCGCGACATTGCGCTTGCCCTGATTCCGGCGATGGCCGCGCGGGAAGTGGCGGTCGCCGCGCTCGCCACCACTTATGCGATCGATGCGCCGGACGAGGAAGCGGAAGCGAAATCATTGACCGAACGCCTGCAGAGCCGCTGGTCGCTGCCGACCGCGCTCGCCTTCCTCGCCTGGTTTGTCTTCGCACCGCAGTGCATCTCGACCATCGCGGTCACCCGCCGCGAAACCAACGGCTGGCGCTGGCCGGCCTTCATGGTGATATACCTGTTTGGCTTGGCATATTTGGCTGCGGGCATAACTTACTGGACTGCTATCGCGCTCGGCTTGTAAAGAGTTGCCAGAGACTCGAAAAACACACAAAATTCAGAGGAAATATTGAATGGCCGGCGGCATCAACAAAGTCATCATCGTAGGCAATCTGGGCAAGGATCCGGAAGTGCGCACCTTCGCCAATGGCGGCAAGGTCTGCAATTTCAGCGTCGCGACTTCGGAAAGCTGGAAGGACAAGCAGACCGGCGAGCGCAAGGAAAAGACCGAGTGGCACAATATCTCGATCTATAACGAGGGCCTCGCTGGGGTTGCCGAAAAATATCTGCGCAAGGGCAGCAAGGTCTATCTCGAAGGCAAGCTGCAGACCCGCAAATGGCAGGACCAGTCCGGCAATGACCGCTATTCGACCGATGTCGTGCTGCAGGGTTTTGACGCGAAAATGGAAATGCTCGACAGCAAGCCCGGCGGCGGTGGCCAGGGCGGCGGCTCCAGCGATGGCTGGGGCGGTGGTCAGGGCGGCGGCTCACCATCGGGTGGCGGCGGTTCCGGCGGCGGCTGGGGCCAGACCGGCGGCTCCGGCGGCGGCCAGGGTGGCGGCGCTTTTGACAGCGATCTCGACGACGACGTTCCGTTCTAGGTTTTTCGCTGGTTCTTCGGAGTGCCGTCTGTGTCCATCGCCAAGTGGACGAAATCGGCTGGTGAATCACAGTCCTGGACTGCTAGTTCATGTCTATGAACGCAGTTTATGATCGGATCGGTGTCGGTTATGCGCACCAGCGCCAGCCGGACAGCAGGATTGTGCGAGCGATCCATGCTGCTCTTGGCGATGCACGATCGGTATTGAATGTCGGGGCCGGCACCGGCTCATATGAACCCGATGATCGCATGGTCACCGCGCTGGAACCCTCTGCCGAAATGATTCGCCAACGTACCGCCGGTTCTGCTCCTGCTTGTCAGGGAGCAGCGGAAGCCATGCCTTTCGCCGAGGATCAATTTGATGCCGCGATGGCGGTACTGACGGTTCATCATTGGTCGGATTTCGAGGCCGGCCTCCGCGAAATGCGCCGCGTCACCAGAGGTCGTCTGGTGATACTGACCTTCGACCCGGCTTCGCCCTATTTCTGGCTGGCGGACTATTTCCCGGAAATCATAGAACTCGACCAGCCGATCATGCCAAGGCTGGAGACATTCGATCGGATATTGGGCAATACCCAAGTCAGCATTGTCCCGGTTCCGCGCGATTGCACCGACGGCTTTCTGGGTGCCTATTGGCGGCGCCCGCACGCCTATCTCGATCCGAAGGTTCGTTCCGCGATATCCACCTTTTCAAAGCTGGATAATCTGTCGAGCGCTTTGGCAAGGCTGGAACGGGATCTCGTTTCCGGCGCATGGCAAGAGCGCTACGGATATCTGATGGAACTGGAAGACCTTGACGTGGGATACCGTCTGGTGGTCACGGAGTCGTAACGGGCAATTTTGCGCGATTTTCCGATCCCTGTCCCTGCCACAATTGCTACCACCCGGTACAATATCCGTCAGGCAGAAAGCCGATATTGGCCTGTATCGGGCCGTGGCGGCGAAGGCTACAATCTCGGGAAAGTCAGCTAGCCGACCTGGCATGCTGCCGATCAGTTGGCGTCCTGTTCTCCTTCTGGAACTGGATCGCTTTCGTCAGGTCCGCAATGCCGATTGGCTTGCTGACCAGAAACCCCTGCAACGCATCAAATCCGAGCGTCTCCGCGAGTATCTTCTCCTCTTTGGTCTCGATGCCTTCGCATACGGTGCTGGCGCCGAGAGCTTGGGCCATATGGAGAATGGAAACGAGAAAATCGATCAGGTGCGGCTTATCGTTGATCGTGTTGATCAAAGAGCGGTCAACTTTCAGGACATTCACGGGAAGGTCCAGCAATGTCCTGTAATTCGCATAGCCGCTCCCGAAGTCGTCCAGTGCGATTTTTATGCCGGCGGCGTTCAATTCTTCGAGGTTGTTACGGGCAGTTTGCGATTTTTCCATGACCGCGGTCTCGATAATCTCGATCATGACCGAGCCGGGATCGATTTTGAATTCCCAGAGCGTATCGAGAAAATTCCTCGCATATCCGAGCGAAGCCACATCGCTGGGACTCGCATTGACCGAGAAATATTCGATACTGCCGTTTTGGACGAACCCGGCCAGCTCATTGCATGCGTGCCTGAGGATAATTTGATCCACATGCACCAGCAAACCCATTCGTCCGGCTATAAATATAAACTCGTCGGGTGAAATGGGCCCCAGTTCCGGATGCGTCCAACGGGCCAGGACTTCTACACCCTGGATTCCTCCTTCACGCGCATCAAAAATCGGCTGGTATACAGCGGAGATCTGGCGTTGCTCGAGTGCCGTTCTCAGACCCGCTTCAAGTTGCCGCAGCCGCAAGTCATCGGAATGGTCCGAAAACTCGAATTTTCGAATACGGCCTTTACCGGCATTCTTGGCCTTCATTAAGGCAAGATCGGCAAAGCGTTTCAACTCGCTGAGATTCTTTGTGTCGAACGGGTATCTTGTGAAGCCTAACGAGCCTGATGCGGCTACTTCCCGCCTGAATTCGGTAACAGGCCGGAAAACAAAATCTGCCATCCGTTGAAGCTGTTCTTCAACCTGTTGTGTTGACCACCCGGGGCACTCCAGCAGTACGGCAAACTCGTCGCCACCCAGTCGGGACACCGAAAAAATGGTACCAAAAGATTTCAGCCTTTCAGACACCTTGCTCAGGATACGATCCCCCATCTGATGTCCGAATGTATCATTTATATGTTTGAAATCGTCGAGGTCGATGAACGCAAGTGTGAAGGAACTGGACGTCTCTTCATAACGCTTGGACAGCCACTGCAGGTCCGCCTGGAAGCCGAGGCGATTCCGGACTTTTGTCAGCGGATCGGTCTGGGCCAGGTTTTGGGCAGTCTCGCGTTCACGCTCAAGATCTCGCAGACGTCTTTCGTATCGCAAGGCGTGGTCGTCCGCCTCGCTCTGCAATTGCGATAACAGGAGATTGCTTTTTTCCTGGGCAGTCTTGTACTCGGAGCGCATCTTCCTGAGATCTTCCGGGCTTGCCACGGCTTCGATGATCAGGCCAATAAGACCGGGCTTTCCATCTTCGAGCGTTATCGGAAATTTTCGCGTGAGCGCGAATGTACCTTCGCCGATTTCCTCAAAACTCGTACTTGCCTCACCACTGAACACGAGATCGTCTTCTCTCCAGAAGACAGCGATTTGCTCTTCGTCAAACAGGCTGGTGTCGTCCCGCCCGATGAAGTCGTCCAGACCGATCAGTTCGACGAAAGCCTGATTGCCGTATATCCAGCGATGGTCTTCAGCCTTGGCAAAGACCGGAAGCGGCAACGCGTCCAGCATCTGTTTGATTTCAGTCGAGTTCATCATGGCTCAAACCCGTTCTGCTGGTAAGCTGTATTTACTTCGGCGTATATTGTTTGCCTCGAAAAAAATAAGCTCACTCCGCTTGGTACAATCACTAATCAACACGGTGATCGTAGTCTCTCACAGTTAAGCCGAGGTAAATTTTGCATTAAATACAGAGCCAGTCTCACGATTATTCGAGTATCAGAGCGTGACCTTGCTAGCTTATTTCCGAATTAGGGCTGAACGCGGTTTGGTTAAAATATCCAGGGGCAACAGACCGTCATTCCAGAGTTGGTAGCTGCATATCCGGTCTGGCCAGTCCATCGACTCAATGCGAAATGGCCGTCAGCTATCGCTATCATTCGCCTCTGCAGCCACGGCCGACATCAGAATTTCACAACTGATGCCCGGTCCGGTCCCGCTTCGTATCCAGATAAAATTCATTGTGTGGATTGGCGGCGATCTTGACCGGCAGGCGCTTCTCGACGGTTATGCCGCAGCCTTCCAGTCCGGCGACTTTCTCCGGATTGTTGGTGAGCAGTTTGACCTTCGGTACATTGAGCAGTTCCAGCATCCGGGCGGCGGTTGAAAAATCGCGCGCGTCGATGGCAAAGCCGAGCCGCTGGTTGGCATCGACCGTGTCGAACCCCTGGTCCTGCAGCGCATAGGCGCGCAGCTTGTTGATCAGTCCGATACCGCGGCCTTCCTGACGCAGATAGAGCAATATGCCCCAGCTCGCCTCGGCCATCTGCTCCAGCGCCGCGTGCAACTGCGGGCCGCAATCGCATTTCAGGCTGCCCAGTACGTCGCCGGTCAGGCATTCGCTGTGCAGCCGCACCACCGGGGTGCTGGCATCGCGCTTGCCGACGACCAGTGCGACATGGTCGGTGGCGTCGGCGTCGCTGCGAAAGCCGTAGATATGCGCCTCGGCATTGGCCGCGACCGGCAGCCGGGCATGGGCGCTGATCGTCAGTGCGCTGGAATCGGCATAGGCAGCGACATCATCCGCCTCGACCACATCCTCGGCCTGGTCGACGATCAGGAAGGCGGGCAGCAATGCCGCATGGCGGGCCAGTTCCATCGCCGCCTCGGCAGCGGCGGGATTGGTCAGCGGCTCGCTGCGAAACGGCCCCTTCATCGGATATTGCATGTCGAGCACCGGGTCGACGATGGCGATAATCTCTGCCGCGGTGACCGGTGCCGGAATGGAAATCTGGATCGGCAGGTTCGGGTCGGCAGCGGCAAGCTGGTTGAGCAGTTTCAGGGTGGCGGCCCGGCTCGCCGAAATCAGCAGGGAGACGGTGCCCGACGATGGCAGCGCTGCGTCCAGGGAGCCGGTCTCGACCGGCAGCAGGTTCAGCCGCTCACCGCCTGGCTCGACGCCGACCGGCCAGCCGCGGCGGAGCGCATCGATCGCGCGGGCTGCGCGGCGGGCAGCAGCCTTGCGGGCCTCGTCAAGAGGCACTGCGTTCAAAATTCGAATTCCGTGATCAGCGGCGCATGGTCGGACGGCTTGCCCCAACTGCGTGCGTCTTCGAGGACAGAATGGCTGACTGCCTTGTTGCCCAGTTCCGGGCTGACCCAGACATGGTCAAGCCGCCGGCCCTTGTCGGAGGCTCGCCAGTCCTTGGCGCGGTAGCTCCACCAGGTGTAGAGCCGCTCCGGATCGGGGATCAGCTTGCGACCGACATCGACCCAGCCATGCGCATCGCGCAGCCGGTAGAGATGGTCGATCTCGATCTGGGTGTGGCTGACGACCTTGACCAGGGCCTTGTGGCTCCAGACATCGGACTCGAGCGGCGCGACATTGAAGTCGCCCATCAGGATCGTCGGTTCCTTGAGATTTTTCGACCACTCGGTCATCCGGCCAAAGAAGTCGAGCTTCTGGCCAAATTTGGGATTGAGGTCGCGGTCCGGAATTTCACCACCGGCCGGGATATAGACATTCTCGATCCGCACGCCGTTCTGCAGCACCGCGCCGACATGACGGGCTTCGCCATTGTCCTGCCAGTCGAATCGTTCATCCTTGTGCAGCGGCACGCGGCTGATGATTGCCACGCCATGGTGCATCGGCTGGCCGTTCAGGATCTGGTGATTATAGCCGAGGCGCCGGAACATTCCTTCGGGAAACTGCTCGTTGCGGACCTTGGTTTCCTGCAGGCACAGAACATCGGGCGCTTCCTCGGTCAGAAAGCGTTCGACGATGTCGAGTCGGGCACGGATGCTGTTAATATTCCAGCTGACGATTTTCAGGCTATCACTCATGTCGAGCCTGATAGCCACGCTCGCGCGGAAACCCAAGCCCAAAGGCAATCGGGCGGCGGGTAATTTTGTCAGGTGGAGAAAGTAAAACCCCCACCTCCGGGGGCATTTGGGAGGTGGGGGCTAACTCGCGTTCGTCACGCAAAAGATGAGATGAAGCTTTTTTTGTCAGGTAACAGGGGGAAAACCTGACTGTCTCTTCTCATCCTGTGATCAGTTATACGTTGGCATTTCTGTCGCGAATATGAACGGAACAGCTATCCTGTTCTGCTGATCGGCAACCTGTCTCGGTTCACCGCTTGCGACGGGTTTTCCGCCGGGGATCATCCCAGTTGAACGTGCTGTTGGAGACCGCGGCGCCGAATCTCTGGTTCGAAAGCCGGATCGAGGTGCGGTTGTTTTTCGAATCCAGCGACACCCAGCCATCCAGGATCAGTCCGCCGGGCGCGCCGGGTTTTTTGGTGAAAACCATTGTAATCACGCCATATTCCGGGCGCTTCGGATCGCTGACCTCGACGCTCAGCACCGCCGGATTGCGAGTCGGAACGATCTTGCCATATTTTGACAGGTCCCGTTCCGGATTGAGCAGAGCGGCAAGCGGGCTGTTGCGGATCGGCCAGCGCTGGACCTGGTTCACGTCATAGTCGATCAGGGTCAGCGCCTTGCCGTCCCCGACGATCAGCAAGTTGGCATCCTTCTGATATTCGAAACGGATCCTGCCGGGCTGCTTGATGGTTAGCTTTCCGGTCAGCATCTGGCCGCTGCGATCGGTCTGGGTGAAATTCGCGGTCATCGTCGACATCGACCGCAAATGGGTCGAGATTTTCGACAGGCTGTCGGTCGGACTTTGCTGCGCGGTGGCGGGCAGGCTTGCTGTCAGGGCCAGCGGCGCAGCGATCAAGGCGAAACCATATTTCAACATTACAAAAACTCCAGATTAACTAGCTATCCGCCTAGCCAGGGGCGATTGAACGATGGCTTAATCACTCTGTCAGGAAACCGACGATTCGTCGCCGCTAGAGCGGTTCGCCGTGCTGATCGCGCAACACCTCGCGGCGACCGATATGGTTGGGCGGCGTGATGAACCCGTCCTCTTCCATCCGGTCGATGATCCGGGCGGCGGTGTTATAGCCGATCCTGAGTTGCCGCTGCAGCCAGCTGGTCGAGACTTTCTGGCTCTCGAAGACAATCTGGCAGGCCTGCGTATATTGCCGGTCTTCCTTGCTGTCGCTGAGATCCGCGCCGTCCAGGGCAAAGCTGCCGTCCTCGGGCTCTTCGGTGACCGCCTGGATATAGTCCGGCTGGCCCTGCGAGCGCCAGTGGTCGGCGACCCGCCGCACTTCGTCATCGGAGACAAAGGGCCCGTGCACGCGGGTCAATTGTTTGCCGCCGGGCATGTACAGCATGTCGCCCTTGCCGAGCAGCTGCTCGGCGCCCTGTTCGCCCAAAATCGTCCGTGAATCGATCTTCGAGGTGACGTGGAAGCTGATCCGGGTCGGCAGGTTGGCCTTGATCACGCCGGTGATGACATCGACCGAGGGCCGCTGTGTCGCCATGATCAGGTGGATGCCCGCGGCGCGCGCCTTTTGCGCCAGCCGCTGGATCAGAAATTCGACTTCCTTGCCCGCGGTCATCATCAGGTCGGCCAGCTCGTCGACGATGATCACGATCTGCGGCAGCACTTCATAGTCGAGCTGCTCTTCCTCGTAGATCGGACGCGAGGTTTCGGGGTCATAGCCGGTCTGGACGCGGCGGCCGAGCGGCTGGCCCTTGGCCTTTGCGGCCTTTACCTTTTCATTGTAATTGGCCAGGTTCCGGACCGAGAGGGACGACATCATCCGGTAGCGTTCTTCCATCTGTTCGACCGCCCATTTCAGCGCGCGAATGGCTTTGGCCGGTTCGGTCACCACCGGCGACAGCAGATGCGGGATATCGTCATAGGTGCTCAGTTCGAGCATCTTCGGATCGATCATGATCATCTTGCACTCGTCGGGCGTGAGCCGGTAGAGCAAAGAGAGAATCATGCAGTTGAGGCCAACCGACTTGCCCGAGCCGGTGGTGCCGGCGACCAGCAGATGCGGCATTGGCGCGAGATCGGCAATCACCGGATCACCGGAGATATTCTTGCCCAGGATGATCGGCAGCTTGCCGGTCTGCTCGGCGAAGCTGTCACTACCGACCATCTCGTGCAGCACGACCATTTCGCGATTGGCGTTGGGCAGCTCGATGCCCATCACCGTGCGGCCGGGAATGGCGGCGACGCGCGCCGACAGCGCCGACATGTTGCGGGCAATATCCTCGGCCAGCTGGATCACCCTGCTGGCCTTGATGCCCGGCGCCGGTTCCAGCTCGTACATGGTGACCACCGGCCCCGGCCGGACCGCGTTGATCGTACCCTTGACGTGAAAATCGTCGAGCACCGATTCCAGCAGGCGTGCGTTGCGTTCGAGGCCGGCCTTGTCGATCACATTGTTGTTCTGCTGGGGCGCAGGGGTCAGCAGGTCCAGCGACGGCAGCACATAGGGTCCGAAAAAGTCTCCCTGCTTGGCTTTGCTGGCGCTGGCTTTCTTCGGTGGCAGTGCCCGGTCGCTGATCTCCGGCGGCGGCCGGGTGTCGGGCTGGACGGACTTGCGCGGAGTAGGTTCCGGCTTGGGCTTGGCAATGCCGGACCGGTCCGGTTCGATCACCAGATCGTCTTCCTTTGGCCCAAACGGACTTCTGATTGCCGGGATTTTCAAGGATGCACCGGAGAACAGCGGCCGGTCCAGCCGCAGGCTGAAATAGCCGAGGGCCAGGCCGCCAGACAGGGTGAGGGCGATCAGCAGGCCGGAAATCAGGCCGCTCCAGCTCGTCGAAATGGCGTTGAGGCCGGCGCTGATACCGTTGGCCAGCAGCATGCCGGTGAGACCGCCCAGACCGGAAGGCAGTTCCATCTGCGGTTCCGGAACCCACAGGGCGAGACCGGTTCCGACCAGCACGGCAGCGAGCAGGCACCAGAGCAATTGCTGTTTCCAGCCGGGCTGCGGAATGTCGCGCCACAGCCGGTTGGCGAGCAACAGCAGCAGCGGCAGGAACATCACCACAGGCAGCCCGATCAGCAACAATGTCAGGTCGGACAGATAGGAGCCGAAAATCCCCATCCAATTATGGTCGACGCTGCCGGCGGAGGTGCTGAAGGACGGATCGCTGGGGGAATAGCTGGCCAGCGCCAGCAGCAGGAACACGGTCGTCAGAAAGATCGCGATGGCCCCGATCAGGGCACCACTGCGCAGCAGGCTGAGGCGCATGATCTCGCGCCAGTTCGCTTCGTTGGCTTTTTGCGCCATGATATACTCCCGTGCGTCGCCCCAGCCGAAGGCACGCATTAACTATCTGCTCCTTTGCGCGAATCGGGGACTCGCCGTCAAGTTTCTTGGCGATATTTTACCGGATTTGCCTTTCTTTCCCCGCCGCCGATGCCTACCTAGTGTACAGATTTGTGGCTCGGAAAGGCGGTCTCCATGGGATTCGATTCTCGGAATAGCGATATCATCATATTGGGGGCGGGCATGATCGGCCTGACCCAGGCGCTGACGCTGGCTGCCCACGGACTGCGGGTGTCGATTATCGACCGTGTTGAGCCGGCCAACCTGCCAAACCCGCAAACCGATGGCCGGGTCTCGGCAATCAACAGCGCCAGCTGGAATATGTTCGATGCCATTGGCCTCGCGGGGCAACTGCGACCGCACGGCTGTGATATCGGGAAGATACTGGTCAACGACGGATTGAAGCCTGGAGCACTGGATTTTGTGCCGGGTGATGATGAAGGCCCGATGGGCATCATGGTCGAAAATGCCGTCCTTCACCGGCTTTTGTTTCAGGCCGTTCAGGCCAATCCCGACATTGCGCTCCACTTGCCGGCCCAGGTTGCCTCCTGTGATCGCAAAGAACATCGCGTCGAAATCACTCTCGACAACGGCGAGCAGCTATCCGCACCGCTATTGGTTGCCGCCGACGGCCGCGGCAGCCGGATGCGCGAGGAAGCCGGGATCATCATGGCACACTGGCAATATGATCACAGCGCTATTGTATGCAAAATTACGCATGAAAAGCCGCATGGCAACACCGCCTACGAACTGTTCTTTCCGTCCGGACCCTTTGCGATCCTGCCGATGCTCGATGATGAGGACGGCAAGCACCGTTCGGCGCTGGTGTGGACGGTTTCACGAAAGGACGGGCCTGCTTATGCGAAGATCAACAAGCGGGCCTTTGTCGCCGAAATGATGAAAAAGACCGGAGGGTTTCTTGGCGACATGGAATTGCTCACGGATCGCCAGACCTATCCTCTGGGTTTCCACCATTGCTCCCATCTGACCGCCGATCGCCTCGCTCTGATTGGTGACGCCGGTCATGGCATCCATCCGATCGCGGGGCAGGGGCTCAACCTCGGCCTGCGCGACGTTGCCGCGCTGACCGAATGCCTGGTCGAGGGCGCGCGCACCGGTCTTGATCTTGGCGAAACCCAGATACTCGCGCGTTATGACCGCTGGCGCAGTCTCGACAATATGATGGTATCTGCGTCCACCGATCTGCTGACCCGCCTGTTTGGCCTGCCGGGTGAAACCTCGTCAAAGATCCGGCGCATGGGCATCGGTCTGGTCCAGCGGATTCCGCCGCTCAAGGCACAGTTCATGGCGGAAGCGAAAGGCGAAACCGGCGATCTGCCCAAGCTGCTTCGGGGCGAGCTGGTCTAGACCCCGGTTTTAGCGAGATCCCTGGCCGTCATCGATCTTGATCACGGTTCCGGTCACCGCGTCCGAAGAAGGCGACACCAGATAAAGCAAGCTGCTATCCATTTGCTCCGGCTGAGCCACACGCTTGCGCGGGAAATGGACAGAAAAATCGCCAGCGCGCTCGATCATGCCATCAGCCATGTCGGTGGCAAACAGGCCGGGCGCAATGCCATTCACATTGATATGAAATTTTGACCATTCTACCGCCAGGGTTTCGGTGATGCGAACGACGCCGGCCTTGGTCGTCGAATAGAGCGCTGCCCCGCCGCCACTGTAGCTCGTCGCTGCGATGGACGCGACATTGACGATCCGCCCGGGCTTTTTTTGCGCGATCAGCGGACGGGCAAATTCGTTCGACAGGATGAACACGCTGCGCAGATTTGTATCCAGCACATCGTCGATCAGCTCGGTCGACATCCGGGTGGCATGTTCGGCATCGACGATACCGGCATTGTTGACCAGGATGTCGGGCTGACCCAGTGCTTCGGTGACAGCCGGAATGATCGCCTGGAGCTGCGCCGCATCGCGCACATCCAGTGCAAAGGCCTGCGCCGTGCCGCCTTCGGCAGATATCTCGGCGACCAGATCGTCGAGCTTGTCCTTGCGCCGCGCCGTGCACGCAACTTTTGCGCCACAGGCCGCCAGCACCTTGGCGAATCGCCGCCCGAGGCCAGCGGACGCGCCCGTCACAATGGCGGTACGTCCTGTAAGATCGATTGAAAAATTGACGGTGGTCATATCCGGGCATCCTCTGCAAATTTTTGCAGGAGATGCCCGTTATGACCGGATTAGCGCAAGGGCTAAATTAGTTGTTCAGGTCAGATTGTGCGATTGGAACAATCTTGATTTCCACGCGGCGGTTGGCCGCACGGCCTTCTTCGGTGCTATTGGTCGCGATCGGCTGGCTTTCGCCATAGCCTCTGGTTGCCAGACGCGCGCGCTGGACGCCGCTGTTGGCCAGGAAATTGGCAACCGCGTCCGCCCGCCGCTCTGACAGCGCCTGATTATAGGCGTCACTGCCGGTGCTGTCGGTATGGCCGAGGACGTCGACATAGCTCTTCTCATATTGGGCAAGCGTGTTGGCGACATTGCCAAGCGTGGTCTGGAACGCTGGCTGAATCGCGCTGCTGTCGACCGGGAAGGTCACGTTCGACGGCATGTTGAGAATCAGGTTGTCGCCTTCGCGGGTGACATCGATACCGGTGCCGGCGGTTTGCTCGCGCAGTTTCTTTTCCTGCTCGTCCATATAATAGCCGATACCTGCACCGGCGAGGCCGCCGAGACCGGCGCCAACAATCTTGGCCGTGCGATCATTGCGTCCGCCGAGAACATCGCCGAGCAGATAACCGCCGACAGCGCCGCCCAGACCACCGATGGCTGCCTTGGAGATCGTCCGGTTTCCGGTTTCCGGATCGGTCACGCAGCCGCTTGTAAGTGCCAGGGCACTCAGCGAGGCCGCTGCAATTATATTTTTGTTCATCCGCATGTTTATTTCCCTTTTAGGTATTCCTCTTCGAACAAGGTAACCCCCTGTCGTCCAGAAGGTTCCGCTTATCGCATGTTAAATGAACGGCGACTGACAGCAAACTTGAGATTTTGTATAACTTGCTGCTAAAGGACTCATGGCCTTTCGCCCTTTCAATGGACAATATGACACCCTTTCCCTGGTTTGACGTTGCAATCATAATCGTACTGGTGCTGATCAATGGTGTTTTTGCCATGTCGGAACTGGCGATCGTCTCCGCGCGCAAGGCGCAGCTGCACAGCCTGGCGGATCAGGGCAGCAAGCGCGCCAAAGCCGCGCTCCGCCTCGCCGGCGATCCCGGCAAGTTTCTCTCCACCGTGCAGATCGGCATCACCCTGATCGGCATTCTCGCCGGTGCCTTTTCCGGCGCCAGCCTTGGCGGTCCGGTAGCAGAGCGTTTGCAGGCGCTTGGCATGGGCCGGGAACTGTCGGGTACGTTCGGTTTCGTGCTGGTGATCGGCCTGACGACATATGCATCACTGGTAGTCGGCGAACTGGTCCCCAAACAGATCGCCTTGCGTTCTGCGGAACGTATCGCCCTGATCATGGCCCAGCCGATGGAATTGCTGGCGCGTATTTCTGCGCCGCTGGTCTGGCTGCTCGACAATAGCAGCGCCCTGATTTTCCGGCTGATGCGGATGAAGCGGGAGCAGATCAACCACGTTACCGCAGAAGAATTGCAGATGGTGTTTGCCGACGCGACCCGTTCCGGCGTGATCGAGGAGCATGAGCGCGCCGTGATGGCTGGCGTTGTCCGCCTGGCCGATCGGCCGATCCGCGAGGTGATGACGCCGCGTACCGAGATCGACTGGCTCGATATCGATGCCAAGCGCGAGGATATTCACAAGCTGCTGATGGAATCCCAGCACAGCCGGTTTCCGGTTGCCGAACATTCCGTCGACGAGATCAGGGGTGTGGTGCAGGCCCGCGACATTGTCGCGGCGCAACTCGGCGGTGATCCGCTCGACCTGCGCAAGCTGATGCGCCCTCTGGAAAAAGTGCCCGACCAGCTGGACGCGCTTGATGTGCTGGAAATATTGCGCGAAACCGAAGTGCCGATGATATTGGTGCACGACGAATATGGTCATTTCGAGGGCATCGTGACCCCCAATGACCTGCTCAGCTCGATCGCCGGTGAATTTGTCTCGGACCAGGACGAGAAGACCCAGCGCAGCCTGATCGAGCGCGCTGACGGCAGTTTCCTGGTCTCCGGGGCGATGGCGATTGATGCCCTGGCCGAAAAGCTGGGTATCCGGCTGTCGGAAGACCGGGATTATGCAACGGTTGCCGGCCATGCCCTGTCGCAGCTGCGCCATCTGCCGGAGGAGGGCGAAAGCTTTGAAGACCAGGACTGGATCTTCGAGATTGTCGACATGGACGGTCGCAAGATCGACAAGCTGATCGTGCGCGCGAGCAATCCCGAAATAGACTGACTGGCGTCAGGCCCTAGAGCTTGCCGTATTTCTTCTCGAACCCGGCGATATCGTCCCTGGCGAGAAATTTCGCCTGATCGATCCACGCGTCGCGGGTGATCCGTCCGCTGAACGTATCGAGATATTGGTCGACCTCGTTGATTTCCGCCTCTTTCCATTCGGCAATCTGGTCGAAGCGGGTCACGCCGAGACTGTTCAGCAGCGTATTCAGCTTGGGACCGACGCCTTTGATCAGACGCAGATTGTCAGCTTCTCCGACCGCTGCCGGAATATTGGGCTTGCCTGACGGCGGTGGTGCGGCTGCTGGCGCCGCAGCAGGCTTGGCTTTGGCTTTGGGCGCAGCGGCGGCAACGACCGGCTTTGCCGATGGCGGCGGCGGTGCCGGTTCCGCCGTCTTCGCCGGTTCGGGGGCGGTCTCCGCCGGTTGAACAGGTTCACCGGCTTTTTCGAGCAGGCCGTCATCGGCAGAGAATGTCTCGCCGATCGAGGCTTCCCGACCGGTTGCCGCCCAGACCCAGAAAGCGGTGACGATACCGATCAGCAATGCCATCAGATAGAGCAGCCAATTGGCCGTAATCAGCGTAATCATTGTCTCAAAACCCCGTTCTGGTTTCCGTTCTTCGCCGTGATTGGCTAATGCTCTTCGTTGGTGCGACCCCAGACAAGCCAGCCAATGGCGAGGCCAATTGCAAAAGTAATCAGCAGGAGCAACAGATTTTCAAGTAAAAGTGGCATCGATTATTTTCCCTGTTGCGCTTCGGCATCATTTTGCGGCGCCCCGCTTGCGGCACCGATCCGGAATTCAATCCTGCGGTTCTGCGCATCGGCTGCGGCATCGGTACCCTCGGCGCGGGGCCGGGTCGACCCGTAGCCGGTTGCGGTGATCCGGCTTGCCGGGATGCCCCGCTCGACCAGTCCCGCCTTGATGCGGTCGGCCCGCTCCTGCGACATCACCCGGTTGACATCGGGGTTGCCATTATCGTCGGTATGGCCTTCCACTGCGATCGACAGCCCGTCACATGTCTTCAGCCCTTTGGCGAGCTCGTCGAGGATCTGCCGGGATTCGAGCGACACATAGGCGCTGCCGGAGCGGAAGTTGATTTTTCTGGCTTCGACAATCGTGTCGACTCCGGCCTGGCATTTGGCAATCCTGTCCCGGTCGGCGGGAGCCGCGGCTGGATCGCCATCGGCAGCTGCGACTACCGGCATCCCCTCCCAACTGGCGCTGGAGATTCCCGGGATCGCCATGACCACCTGCAGGGCGTCCTGTTTGGCGGTATCCGGCAGGTCGCCGTCGAGAACAGCTTCTCGCGAAAGCGGTGCATGACCCAGGCTGACCGTTGCCGCATCCAGTCCCCGCGCCGCCAGCTCGGTCTGTGCCTTCTGTTCCAGACCCGCAATGAACGTGTCGCCCGTCGCGACATGACCGACCAGGGCCAGGATTGCGGTGGCCGCCATGCCGGTCAAAATCTTGCTTCCGCTTTCCATCCGCTACCCTCAGTCCTTTGCGGCCCATGGCCATTTTTCGAAATGATAGACTAAAATGACGGATAACGCCGCGTGAGTCCAGTTGGCTGATCGCCGGGCCGGGCGAATTCCGGCACGAACTGTCTTCTTTTGGAACAATGGGTAAATTTATACGGTTAATATCGCGGGCATGTTCCGACGCGCCAGATGAGGCAAGGGGGCATTCCGGCTCGGATAAAGAGATTTACTTTATCTATCCATCAGATAGGATTGAATTTTTTGGGGGGATTTGGCGATGATGGTGCAGGCGATTTCGAAGGTTCGGTGCAAATGGGCGGGCCGGATCGCTCTTGCTGCGCTGGCTGCCGGGCTCTCCGCCCAGCCCGCCCTTGCGCAGGATAGCGCTGTGCTCACCCCGCACCAGCAACTGGCCCGCGACATCTACCGCGATGTCATCGCCTTTCGCACCGCGCGCGGGCAGCAACAGGTGCCGGCGATGGTCGCCTATCTGGTGGACCGGTTCAAAACAGCCGGATTCAGCGATGATGATATCCAGGTCACCGACTATGATAGCGAGGGCGAGAAAACCCAGGGACTGATGGTCACCTATCGCGCCAAACCGGGCAGCACCGCCAAGCCGATCGTTTTGCTCGGCCATATGGATGTGGTCGACGCGCTGGCCAAGGACTGGGTCCGGCCGCCGTTCACGTTGGTCGAGGAAGAGGGCTTTTTCTTTGGCCGCGGAACCGCCGACAACAAATATGGCATCACCAATCTGACATCCACCTTCCTGCGCCTCAAGGCAGAAGGCTGGCAGTCATCGCGCGATCTTGTGCTGGTCTTCTCGGGCGACGAGGAAACCGGGATGATTTCGACCCGGGCCCAGGCCGCCTATGTCGCGGAGAATATCGACCCCGAATATGTTCTGAACAGTGATGCGGGCGGCATTGCGCTAGCCGAGGAGGGCACACCGGTCGCGTTCCGCGTGCAGTCGGCGGAAAAAACTTTTGCCACCTACGAACTGACGATAACCAATCCCGGCGGCCACAGCTCGCGTCCCCGGTCGGACAATGCGATCTACGAACTGGCTGCGGCGCTGGGCAAGATCCAGTCTTTCAGGTTCCCGGTGCGCGCCACCGACCTGACCCGAAGCTATTTCGCCACCGCCGGCAAATTGACACCCGGCGCGATCGGCGAGGCGATGGTCCGCTTTGCCGAGGATCCGACCGACGCTGCGGCCATCGCTGCCTTGCAGGCCAATCCGGCAATGGTCGGCACGCTGGGCACGACCTGCATCGCGACCATGCTGACCGCTGGTCACGCCGAAAATGCCCTGCCGCAATCGGCAACCGCGACCGTCAATTGCCGGATTTTTCCGGGCGAGGGCGCCGCGGCGACCGAGGCCAGGCTGAAGGAGGTCGTCGGCAATGACGATGTCGCGTTCAAGCTGATCACCGACGTCACCGAAAGCCCGGAGTCAAAACTGCGCGACGATGTCAGGGCGGCCTTGCGCACCAGTCTCGACAAAAGATATCCCGGCCTGACCATATTGCCCTATATGGAATCCGGCGGCACCGACGGCATGCATTACCGGACGCTCGGCTATGATACGGTGGCGATGTCCGGTGCGGCAATGAAGGCCTCCGACATGTTCGCCCATGGCCTCAACGAGCGCCAGCCGGTTGCGTCCTTCTACGGCGGACTGGACCACTGGTACTGGATTTTGAAAACGCTGGCCGAGTGAAGCGGATATCTTGGGCCGCCCCGTCATGCCACCGAATCGACGGCGATGACGGCGCGCCATAGGAATGAACTCTAAAAGCCGAAATCCAGGGAAAAGCCGACTGCCGTCTCGGAAAGATTGCGTGCTGTGTAACTGAGCTTGGTGTGATGGATGCTGGCGACAGATGCCCCCTTGCGGTTGACCGCCGGGTCGCTAGTTTCAACCATCATTACAAATATCCATGACCGAAGAGAAAAGGCCTCCACCATGTTCGCGATACTGAAAGCCGCCACGTCCGCCTGCCTGCTGCTCGCCGCGATCACGGTCCCGATCACCAGCGCCAGCGCCAGTGACAAGCCGATTCTCGACGCCGTCGCCGCCAATGGCGAAGAGCAGCTGCAATTGCTCGAAGCGACGGTCAATCAGAATTCCGGCTCGCTCAATGTTGAAGGAGTCCGCAAGGTCGGCGAAATCTACCGGCGCGAACTGGAGGATATCGGCTTTGCGGTTCGCTGGATCGACATGCCGGAATCGATGGCGCGCGGCGGTCATCTGGTCGCCGAACGGGATTTTGGCGAGGGCCCCGACCTGCTGCTGATCGGCCATCTCGACACGGTGTTCGAACCCGACAGCCCGTTCCAGCGCTTCGAGCGTGACGGCGACACGCTGCGCGGCCCGGGCATTTCTGACATGAAGGGCGGCAATGCGGTGGTCATCTATGCCGTGCGGGCGCTGATCGAGGCTGACGCGATCAGGGGCGGCAAGCTGACGATATTCTTCACCGGTGACGAGGAGAGCACCGGTACCCCGCTTGCCGAGGCGCGCAAGGACCTGATCGCGGCCGGCAAGGCCGCCGATTATGCCCTGAACTTCGAAGGCGGCAGTCCCGAGTGGGCCGTGGTTGGCCGGCGCGGGTCCTCGAATTGGAAGCTCGAGGTAACGGGAAAGCGCGCTCATTCTTCAGGGATTTTCAGCGACGGCAGCGGCGCCGGTGCCGCTTTCGAAATGGCGCGCATCCTGAACCGCTTCTACGGCGAGGTGCGCGGCCCGCACGGACTGACCTTCAACCCCGGCATGGTCGTTGCAGGCTCGGCGATCGAGCCGGTCGGCAGCGCCGGAGCGGTGACGGTCAGCGGCAAGGATAACGTAATCGCCGAAACCGCGATCGCCTCGGGCGGCCTGCGCTTCATGAACGACGCACAATTGCGCGCCGCGGAAAATCTGATGCGCGGGATTGTCGAGGACAGCCTGCCGCTGACCCGGGCAACGATCACCTTCGAGGACCGATATCCCGCGATGGAATTGACCAAGGCGAACGAAGCGCTGCTCGACCGCCTCAACGCAGTCCACGCGCGTCTCGGTCTCGAACCCGCCAAGTCCTTCCCTCCCGAAGGCCGCGGCGCCGCGGACATCAGCTTCGTCGCCCCCTATGTCCCCAGCATGGACGGACTGGGCGTCTCGGGCACCGGCGCGCACACCGTCAAGGAGGATATGGACCTGACCAGCCTCCAGCAGGCGACGCAACGCACCGCCCTGCTGGTGGCGGATTTGCTGGCGAGCGATCCGGTGAAGTGATGAGTTCCCTCTCCCTTGAGGGAGTTTCGTTCTGCTGCAAGTAAAACATGCTCCCAGCATGTTTTAGAAGTGATCCGGGGGATCGCTTCGACCTGAAGCCGAACCAAACTGGATGTGCAGACTTGGCAGCTTGCTGCCTAGTCGGAGCTGGGTGAGGGTGTACCGAACAGTAGTGGCACAGCACCCCACCAGCGGAACACCCTCATCCAACTACATCTAGCCACCTGCGCTGACGCTCCGGCGGCAAGATTTCGTATCCTTCTCCCTCTCGGGAGAAGGTGGAAAAAGCGCTGTCCTACATCCGACCTCATCGTTTATTATCTCTACCATTCCCGCGCCATGCGCGGGACGGGCTCTTTGACAATCTGGATATGATAGCAGCGGTGGCCGCCGTGTGCATTTGGCCAGCGGACTTGTTCGGGAGACGATTTGAAAGGTCACACTAGACGGCCTGTCGAATCCCTACAAATGCCAAAATTCTGGGGCTTTACGGCAAAGGTCACAGAAAATAAAAACAGCGCAAACTGTCAAGCATGTCGCGCAACCGGGAAATGGTCAGGCTTACACAAAGACACAAAGCACAATCCCTTCGTGCCTTCGTGTCTTCGTGCGAGTCCCATAAACCCGCTCCCCGCGAACGGGCATGTGAGATCCGATCATTGGCCCTAAGTTTGACTAACTTTGGAGCTCAAACGCGACGAGCCAAACTACTCCCCCGCCTCCCGCGCAACCTCGCGCCAGCCGATATCGCGCCGGCAAAAGCCGCTCTCGAAATCGATCTGGTCCACCGCAGCATAAGCCCTGGCCTGCGCCTCGGTCGCATTGGCCCCCAGCGCGGTAACATTGAGCACGCGGCCACCATTGGCAACCAGCGCACCGTCGACCTCGGCGGTGCCGGCATGGAATATCTTGGCGCCCTCGCGCTCGGCCCGGGCCAGATTCTGGATCTTGCCACCTTTCTCGGGAGTCGCCGGATAGCCCTTCGCCGCCATCACCACGGTCAGCGCGGTTTCCGGCGCGAACACCGGGGCGCTGGTCTGGGCGAGGTCACCCCTGGCGGTGGCCATCATCAGCTTGGCGAGATCGCTTTCCAGCCGCATCATCAGCACCTGGCATTCCGGGTCGCCAAACCGCGCGTTATATTCGATCAGCTGCGGCCCCGTCTCGGTCAGCATCAGCCCGGCGAACAGCACCCCGCTATAGGGCGTGCCCTCCGCCGCCATGGTGGTGACGGTCGGGCGGATAATCTCGTCCATCACTTGCTGCTGCAACTCCTTGGTCAGCACCGGCGCCGGACTATAGGCACCCATGCCGCCGGTATTGGGGCCGACATCGCCGTCGCCAACCCGCTTGTGGTCCTGCGCGGTGCCAAAGGGGACAACATTCTCGCCATCGGTGATCGCGAAGAAGCTTGCTTCCTCGCCGGTCAGAAATTCCTCGATCACCACTTCGGCGCCGGCTTCACCGAAGCTGCCGTCGAACATGTCGGTGATTGCGGCTTCGGCCTCGGCGCGGGTCTCGGCGATAATCACGCCCTTGCCGGCGGCCAGGCCATCGGCCTTGATCACCACCGGAATGGCAAAGCCGTCGAGCGCGGCCATCGCATCGGCAGCGCTGGTGGCGCGGACGTAACCGGCGGTCGGGATATTGGCGCGGGCGCACAGGTCCTTGGTAAAGCCTTTCGAGCCTTCCAGCTGCGCCGCCGCCTTGTCCGGACCGAACACGAAAATCTCGGCGATCCGCAGGCTCTCGGCGAGGCCATCAACCAGCGGTGCTTCCGGGCCGATTACGACCAGATCGATGTCCTGCTCGCCGCAAAACAGGATGACTTCCGCGTGGTCGCTGATGTCGAGTTCGACCAGCTCGGCATGCTGGGCGATACCGGGATTGCCCGGCGTCGTGTATAATTTCTCGAGCGAAGGGGATTGCGCCAGCTTCCACGCCAAGGCATGTTCGCGGCCACCCGAACCGATCAACAGGATATTCATGGACGATTCCCTTTCTCTGGACGCGAAGCTCCTAGCCGAGAGCGGGCAGGGTGACAACGCCCCGCCGTTGTCGGTTTCGGAAATATCCGGCGCGCTCAAGCGGGTGGTCGAGGACCGCTTCGGCTATGTCCGGATTCGCGGCGAAATCTCGGGCTTCAAGCGCGCCGCCTCGGGCCATGTCTATCTCGCGCTCAAGGACGACAAGGCAGTGATCGACGGGGTGATGTGGAAGGGCAATGCCGGACGGCTGCCGTTCCGGCCGGAGGATGGCATCGAGGTCGTCGTCTCGGGCAAGCTCACCACCTATCCCGGCCGCTCGAAATATCAGGTGGTGATCGACAGGATGGAACTGGCCGGCGAGGGAGCGCTGATGGCCCTGTTCGAGAAGCTCAAGGCCAAGCTGCTCGCCGAGGGCCTGTTCGACCAGGACCGCAAGAAACGCATTCCCTTCCTGCCGAAAACCATCGGCGTCGTCACCTCGCCCACCGGTTCGGTGATCCGCGATATCCTCCACCGGCTGGCGGACCGTTTCCCCAGCCACGTCATCGTCTGGCCGGTGCTGGTCCAGGGCGAGGGCGCAGCGAAACAGATTGCGCATGCCATTCGCGGCTTCTCCGATATCCAGCCGGGTGGTCCGGTGGCGCGGCCCGATCTGGTGATCGTCGCGCGCGGCGGCGGTTCGATCGAGGACCTGTGGAGCTTCAACGAGGAAATCGTGGTCCGGGCGGTCGCAGATTGCACGATTCCGGTCATCTCGGCAGTCGGCCATGAAACCGACACCACCTTGTGCGATTTCGCCGCTGACCTGCGCGCGCCCACGCCAACCGCAGCGGCGGAAATGGCAGTGCCGGTACGGACTGAATGGCTGGTCTCGCTCGGCGAGACAAAATCGCGCATGGCCCGCGCGGTGCAGCGCGGCTTGCTGACGGCGCAGGAACGGCTGGAGACGCAGCGCCGGGTGATGCCGGCGCTCGCCGATCTGCTGCGCCCGCACCAGCAAAGGGTCGACGAAATCTCGGAACGGATGAAATATGGCATGAGTCAGAATATCGGCCAGGCCCGCAGCCGCTTCGCCAGCAGTGCCGGCGCGCTCAGGCCCTCGATCCTCAGGCAAAGGCTGGCACGCTCCCAGGAGCGTTTCCAGCGGCTGGACATGCCGGTCTCGCTGGTGCAGCGGCCGCTGAGCGACGCGCAGCAGCGGCTCGACGCGCTGTGGCGGCTGGCGCAGCAGGTCTCGCCCGACGGTCCGCTCAAACGCGGCTATGCCCGTGTGTCCGCAGCCGATGGTGCGCTGGTCGGTAGCCGGAAAGCTGCGGCAAAGGCCGGCAGTCTCAGCCTGCATTTCGCCGACGGCACGATCGGCGCGCAGGTCACCGAATCCCGGACGGTCGCCAAATCTGCGCCGAAAAGCCCGTCGAGCCGCAACAAAAAACCGGCGGATGACAGGCAGCAGGATTTATTCTAGGGAATTCCGCGATATATTGGACCGGGTGACGATTTGAGGGCCCGGTAAATCGCAGGTAAAGGGTTGAAGGAGTAAAAGCGTCCCATGTTAATGTCCAATCGCAACAAGGTGGCAAAGCTGCACTATATGCCGAACGGCTTCCGGCCGCTGTCGGCGGGCGACCATGTCCTCTGCGCGGTGACCGGCAAGGCGATCCCGCTCGATGAGCTCCGCTACTGGAGCGTCGAGAAGCAGGAAGCCTATGCCACGGCCCAGATCTCGGCCCACGCCCATCTGCCCGAAGGCGAACAGTGACGCGGCGATTCGGGATTGTCCTTGGCCTGTTGGCCGTTGCCACGGTCGCCGTGCCTGCGACGTTCGTTCAGGCCGAAACGGATGACACTGAACAGTCGGCCTTCCGCGAAGCGGTCAAATTCGGTTTTACTGGCGAAGCGATCCAGGGCGGCGTGATGATCGGCGACGCGCCTGCCGGAACCCGCAGCCTCAGTTTCGAAGGCATGCCCGTGCCGATCGACGAGGACGGCAAGTTCATCATCGCCTTCAACCGCGATGCCGGTCAGGCTGCCAATCTGGTTGCCACGCTCGACGATGGCCAGACGGTCCGCAAATTTATCAATATCGCCCCGCGCAACTGGAAGATCGAGCATGTCAGCATCAATCGCCGGGCGACCACGCGCAGCGCCGCCTTCATGGCACGCCGTGGCCCCGAGCTGGCAAAAATCGGTGCCGCGCGCGCCCTCGACAGCGGCAGCAGGGGCTGGCGGCAGACGTTCGTCTGGCCGACCAAGGGCCGCATCTCTGGCCAGTTCGGCTCGCAGCGCATCTATAATGGCGATCCTGGCAGCTATCACAGCGGCGTGGATATCGCCGCGCCGACCGGTACCTATTATGTCGCACCCGCCGACGGTGTGGTGACGCTGGCCGCATCCAGCCCGTTCACGCTGGAGGGCAATCTGCTGATGATCGACCACGGCATGGGGCTGAACAGTGCCTTTCTGCACAGTTCCGAGATATTGGTCAAAGAAGGGCAGGCAGTGAAGCGTGGCGAACCGATCGGCCGGATCGGCTCAACCGGCAGCGCCACCGGACCGCATCTGCACTGGTCGATGAAATGGAACGACGCCCGGATCGATCCGATCCTGCTGACCGGACCGATGGACTAGCTCCGGATTTTTCAGCGTTCAGTTGACGACGCGCTTGACCTTGAATCCGCGACCGTCGTTCACTTTTGCCAGAAAACTCCCCAGCGCTGCCCGCTCGATGGTGATGGTGTCGCCGGGCTTGGGACGCCGCATCGTGCTGCGCGGGGGCTCGGACTGTTGCCAAACCCCGCCGTCTTCAAGCTGGATCAGCCATTTGCCGTTGCGAATCTTGCGAGCGGACTGAATGACTCCGTCAATCGCCTCGATTTCGTCGCCTTCATCGCCATCGCCGTCGAACAGCTTGATCCTGGGCAGCGTCAGGCCGAACAGACCGCGCCGCGCTTCGCGAACCTGTTCGCGATCGGCAATAACCACCTGGTTTTCCGACTGCGCGGTTTGCAGGGCGGTCACTTTCTCGTCAAAACAGGCCAGCCTCGCAGTCGCCTCGGAAATATCCCGGCAAGCTATCAAGTCGGTGTAGATTGCCGGTGGTGCCGTCAGCATTTTCCTCCGGTCAATTTCTTGCGCCGCCGCCGGGCTGCAGAGGCCGGCTGCAACCGCGACGGTTGCTGAAAGCACGCCGGTGAAGAACCATTTTGAACTAACCATTACCGTTTTTCCTGTCATTTAATTCTCTCTGTCGGATGACATAAGCAATAGCGCCATCAGAGGCAATTGATTGTTCTGCGAGCCGTCGCGCAAAGACTGAAAACGGAATCGGTTACGTCAGCGATCCGAATTCGCCCGAATTCCACGCTGTCCAGACTGTGACAAAATAGTTACAATCTCTACAAAATCCGCCGGTTTTTCTGAACAGAAGCTTTACAGGCAACCGGCCTTGTTGCAATTGACGGCCAACTCGGTGGTCGAATCCGCGCGTTTGGGGCGTGCAGATTGCCATCGGTCAACAATCGGGGACAGGTCATGGTGACCCGCCTCTCCAGAATAAGGGACTGGAATAACATGAGAAAATTTTCAAACCTGAAAGCATCTGCTGCACCAATGGTGCTCGGACTCGCTATGGTTTCTACGCCTGCCTTCGCGCAGGACCAGGACGCTCAGGAAGCTGGTGCAGCATCCGAAAGCGTGATCGTTGTTACGGGTTCGCGTATCAGCAACCCTAACCTGGAGCTTTCCAGCCCGGTTGGTGTTGTGACTTCCGAAGAACTCGAACTGCGTCAGACCAACACCGCTGAACAGTTCCTGCGTGAATTGCCATCGGCTATTCCATCAACCGGTTCTGCAGTGAACAACGGTAACGGCGGTTCGTCCTTCGTTAACCTTCGCGGCATCGGTTCGCAGCGTAACCTCGTTCTGCTTGACGGACGTCGTTTCGTTCCTGCTGACACAACCGGTCGTGTCGATCTTAACGCCATCCCATTGGCGGTAATCGAGCGTACGGATGTTCTGACCGGCGGTGCAACCACCACTTATGGTGCGGACGCAATCTCCGGCGTTATCAACTTCATTACCAAGCGCGACTTTGCTGGCGTTGAAATCAACGCTTCCGAGCAGATCACCGAGCAGGGCGACGGCAACGTATTCCGTGCTGACGTCACCATCGGTGCGAATTTCGACGACGGACGCGGTAACGTTGTTCTGAGCGTTGGCTATCAGGATCAGGACCCTATCTATCAGGGCGACCGTTCTTTCGGCGAATTCAACGTTGACTCCTTCTCCGGTAATGCAGGCGGCTCTTCCAACGCCATTCCGGCTGTGATCGTTGGCCCCATCCCAGGTGGCTTCGGTCAGATTGCTCCCGACGGGCAGACTGTTCTGAGCGGCGTTTTTGATCGTCCTTTCAACTTCAACCCGTTCAACATCTTCCTGACTCCTTTCGAACGGTTCAACATCTACGGTTCGGGTCGTTATGAAATTAACGAAAATGTTGAGATCTATTCTCAGGCCGTATTCTCGAAAAACCGTGTTGCGACCATTATCGCACCAGGCGGATCGTTCTTTAACAACTATAACATCAACCTGAACAACCCGACCATTCCGGATGGCATTGCCAACCAGTTCTGCGCCGGTCTCGGGCTGACTGCTGCACAATGTCAGGCTGGTAAGACAACTCCATTCGGCCCGACTTTGGCTAATGGTAACCCGAACCCTGATTTCGTGAACATCAATACTCAGGTTCGTCGCCGCTCGATCGAAGCCGGTACGCGCGACTCGATCTATGTATCGACCCTGTTCAACCTGGTTGTTGGCGCACGTGGCGCGATCACCGACAATATCAACTATGATATTTCGGGTACCTACGGTGAAAGCGAGCGCATTCAGACTCAGACCGGATTCTTCCGTCGTAGCCGTCTGGATGACTCCTTGTATGCGCTTCCAGATGGAACCTGTATTTCGGGTAACGCTGGTTGTGAACCGATCAATCTGTTCGGTCTTGAAGGAAACCTCGGTTCGGCTGCTGCCATTGCTTATGTTGGCGGTCTGACCCAGCAGGTCATCACGTCCACCAAAATTGCAACAGTGAACGGAACGGTTACCGGTGATCTGGGCTTCGGTCTGGCTGAAACCCCGATCCAGTTTGCTGTCGGTGGCGAATATCGTACCTTCACCGCAACACGTGTTTCGGATGATGCAACGAAAACCCCGGGTGCCGTTGTTGGTGCCGGTGGTGCCGCTCCGGACATTTTCGGTAGCTATGATGTTTATGATGCCTTCGGCGAATTGAGCATTCCGGTATTCGAAGGTGAATCTTTCGCTGAAAGCCTGACCATCGATCTCGGTGCCCGTTATTCGGACTACTCCACTGCAGGTACCAAGTTCACCTGGAAAGCTGGCGGTAGCTGGGAAGTTATTCCTGGCCTGACCTTCCGCGGAAACTATCAGCGCTCTTCACGTGCACCAAATATTGGTGAACTGTTTGCGCCGGTTTCAACGGGCCTCAGCAACCTTGCCAACGACCCTTGCCAGGGCCCTGTTGCTCCAACCGGCAATCTGCTCGCAGCTTGCTTGGCACAGGTTCCAGCTGGATCGCCCGGTGCGGCTGCTGTTCAGAACGGTACGGTTCTTCCACCGGCTGCTGGACAGATCAACATCACCACAGGCGGCAACCCGAACCTGAGCACGGAAACAGCTAAAACGTGGACCGTTGGTGTTGCATTCCAGCCTGACGCTGCTCCAGGACTTTCGGTTACGATCGATTACTGGAACATCAAGGTGGATGGTGCTGTATCCGCGCCAACCGTTGGTGACGCTATCGCGGCTTGTTTCGATGCTCCGAGTGGTGCCAATCCGTTCTGTGGTTCCGCGTTCATCTCGCGTAACCCGAACACGGGTGGCCTTGACGGAGATCCGGCAAACACTCTGGGTCTGGTTTTGGCACAGAGCAACTTGGGTACGATTGCAACCGACGGCGTTGACGTCAGCCTTCGTTATAACGCTGACCTGACGGACAATATCGGTCTGGCACTGTCGTTTGACGGAACCTGGACCAACAAGAATCTGTTCCAGGCATCGCCAACTGCAATCAACCGCGAATGTGTGGGCTTCTACTCGGTCAACTGTAATCCACAGTCCGAGTTTGCATTCTCTCAGCGTACGTCGGTTACCATTGATGAGGATTACACCTTGTCCCTGCGCTGGCGCTACCTGAGTGGTGTTGAGCAGGAGCCTCTGGATATCGCCAACAATGGTGCAGCGTTCATTGGTAATTCGCCATTGTTCGGTGACGTTGACTTCACCAAAATCCCGGCAGAACATTATTTCGATCTGTCGTTCCAGTGGGATGTCAGCGAAAACGTACTGCTTACGCTTACGGCGCAGAACCTGTTCGATAACAAGCCGACAGTTGTTGGTTCGACCATCGGTTCGACCTCGTTCAACAGCGGTAACATCTACCCATCGTCTTATGACGCACAGGGTCGTCGTTATGCTGCTAGCGTGAAGTTCAAGTTCTAATCGTTAGATCAGGACTGAAAAAGAGGGCGGGCCATTTGGTCCGCCCTTTTTCGTTGTGATGTTGAGGTCTTGCCGCTGTTATGTTATAAATATCGCAGGTGCGAACATTGCCCCCCAACATATAGTTGAAAGCTGCTGGCATTCAATAAAGGGCCATGTTCTTGAATTTTATGCTGGTTTCTGTTCAATACCGGCGGCGAGGCTGAAATATCTATGAAAAGATCTGTTCAAACTCTAATGATAGCGGCAGTCGCCGCGATGGTTTTTGTAGTTCCGCCCGCAATTGCCGCCGATACTGACGAAAGCGAAGCGCAGTCGAAGGTGCCCCGTAAAATCACAGACCGCCGGCATCCGGACTATGTACGTTGCCGGTCCGAGTCGGTGATTGGATCGATTGCCAAAAAGAGGCGTGTTTGCATGACCAACGCCGAATGGGCGGAATATGTCAGAACGGGCTCTCGCAACGCGAAAGAATTTGTTGATGACAATCAGCCTGGATTCATGCTTCAGCCGCAATAGATCGATTTTCCTGTCATCCTTGCCAACAATCAACCTTCCAGAAACAGTGGAGTATCTATGAAAATTCTCGTTCAATCCCTCATCATCGGCGCGCTCGCCACGACAGCGTTGAACGCACCTGCTGCCTTTGCCGCTGATTCGGACAAGTCTGAAGCAAAGGCGAAGAAGCCCAAGAAAATCACCGATCGCCGACATCCGGATTATGTGCGTTGCCGGTCCGAACCTGTCATCGGCTCGCTGACCAAAAAGAAGCGCGTTTGCATGACCAATGCCGAGTGGGTTCAGTTTACCCGCACCGGGTCACGCGACGCCAATCAGTTTGTCGAGGATATGCAGACAGGTATCGCCGGCAACAACTGATGCATTCAGCTCTGGTCGAATAGTCGGTCTCCGATTTCCAGTTTGATTTTCTGACTATCGGCCACCGCTTTTGCCCATTGGCAGACCATGTTGATTTCCGATCCGTGTAACGCGGCCATCTTGCTTTGTTCCTCTTTTCGGGCCTTGGCATCAAAAACCGCGCCCCGTTTGGCCTGATCAAGCTTGGAATGGCTGGTAAATGCCGGTCCGTCGAGGATTTGGGATATTTTTTCGTCGCTCATATCGAGAGCGAAAAAGCGATTCAACGCGCTTACGGTTGTCTGCTGGTTCGCCAGAAAGCTGTCGCTGTCGAGCGTTGCGACCCGGTCCGGCCCTATCGTCCCGATGATCCGGGCAAAGGCAGCATGCTGAGAAAGCCAGCCGATCGCTGCGACTTGAAGGTCGGTAAGCTGCAACAGCTCTTCCGGTGAAAAGCCGCCTACAGCATAACCGTCTTTCAGCGTCCCGATCAGCACATCGCGCACCCAGATTCGGCCCCACATCTCCTTCTTCGCGATCGACTGGAGATAGGATTCCAGTGGCGCGTACAATAATAACGCCTTGGCTTGCGGACGCAATTTGAGGGCGGGAATGGCAAGCGGTGTGCAGATGTTCGACGGCTTGACAATCACCGCCCGATCATCCCCCATCGGTCGTGCCAGCAGATCGAGCGATGTGTCGAGGACCGTTGCGAGCTTTTGCTTGTCCGCTCCACGACGTCGCCAGCCGATCATGTCGTTCAGAACAACCGGCTCCTTCAGACCCATTGAAACGCCCGGAATATCGAACGCGCGAGCCATCATTGTCGAACAGCAATAAGCCGAATGGAATATGAAATGGATCGGCGCCGTTCGTGCCGGTACTTGCGTCAGGCTGGCCCGGCTGATCAGCTTGTAGCGGTCGACATCAGGCAGATGTTCGTCGGTGATAAACGTGCAACTGCGATGGACTTCCCGCGGCACATGGACAAAGCGATATCCATCGGCGACTTCGTCATAACGATGCGCCAGATAGTCGGCATTGCCGATGATCTCGGCTTCTCTCGCGGCTAGGTTCATGGCCGTTATCTGCCCGTCACTTGCGGATAGTGCAAGCCTAAGCTGTGACGGCCGCCACCGGCTCCATCTCCAGCGCCCCGTCGCCTTCGTCGATCTTGACCGTACTGTTGTCCGGCACTTCTCCGCGCAGGATCAGGTCTGCCAGCGGATCCTGAAGATATTTCTGGATCGCACGTTTCAGCGGTCGGGCGCCGTAGACCGGGTCATAGCCGACCCGCCCGAGCCAGCGCCGCGCTGCATCGGTCAGGTCCAGTTCGATCTTACGGTCCTTGAGCAACTTCTGCACCCGCAGCACCTGCAGATCGACAATCGGAGCCATGTGCTCTTCGGCCAGCCGGTGGAACAGGATGATCTCGTCCAGACGGTTGAGGAATTCGGGCCGGAAATGCGCCCGCACGACTTCCATCACCTGCGGCTCCAAGTCCTTGATGGTCTCGTCATCCTTCATGTTCGCCATATATTGGCTTCCGAGGTTGGAGGTCAGGATGATCAGCGTGTTGGAGAAATCCACCATCCGGCCATGGCCATCGGTCAGGCGCCCGTCGTCGAGCACCTGCAGCAGCACATTGAACACATCACCATGCGCCTTCTCGACCTCGTCAAACAGGATCACCTGATAGGGCCGCCGACGCACGGCTTCGGTCAGCACACCGCCCTCGTCATAACCGACATAGCCCGGAGGGGCGCCGATCAGCCGGGAAACGCTGTGCTTCTCCATGAATTCGGACATGTCGATGCGGACCATCGCCTGGTCATCGTCAAACAGAAATCCGGCGAGCGCCTTGGTCAGTTCGGTCTTGCCGACGCCGGTCGGGCCGAGGAACAGAAAACTGCCGAGCGGCCGGTTGGGGTCCTGCAGGCCGGCGCGGCTGCGGCGGACGGCCGCGGATACCGCTGCCACCGCGTCTTTCTGGCCGATCACGCGCTTGCCGATCAGTTCTTCCATCGCCAGCAGCTTTTCGCGCTCGCCTTCGAGCATCTTGTCGATCGGGATGCCGGTCCATTTGGAGACGACAGCGGCGATGTCTTCGGGCATCACTTCCTCGCGCAGCATCGCCCCTTCGCTCGCCCCGGCGGCTTCCTCGAGTGCCTTGACCAGATTGGGAATGGTACCGTAGCTCAGCTCGCCGGCCTTGGCGAGATCACCCGCCCGCTCGGCCTGCTCCAGCTCGATTCGGGCATGGTCCAGTTCTTCCTTGAGTCGCGATTCCGCGTGGATCTTGTCCTTCTCGCCCTGCCAGCGCGTGGTCAGTTCGGTGCTTTCCTGTTCGAGATCCGCCAGCTCCTTTTCGAGCGCTTCCAGTCGTCCCTTGGAGGCGTCGTCGCTTTCCTTGGACAGCGCCTCGCGCTCGATCTTGAGCTGGATGATCCGCCGGTCGAGCGTCTCGATTTCTTCCGGCTTCGATTCCACCTCCATGCGGATGCGCGATGCTGCCTCGTCCATCAGGTCGATCGCCTTGTCCGGCAGGAACCGGTCGGAAATATAACGATTCGAAAGGGTGGCGGCGGCGACAATCGCGCCGTCGGTGATCCGCACGCCGTGGTGCAGCTCGTATTTTTCCTTCAGCCCGCGCAGGATCGAGATCGTGTCCTCGACCGTCGGCTCGCCGATGAACACCGGCTGGAACCGCCGCTGAAGGGCGGCGTCCTTCTCGACATATTTCTGATATTCGTTGAGCGTGGTCGCGCCGATGCAGTGCAGTTCGCCGCGGGCCAGCGCCGGCTTCAGCAGGTTGGAGGCGTCCATCGACCCCTCCGACGCGCCCGCCCCGATCAGCGTGTGCATCTCGTCGATGAACAGGATGATCTCGCCTTCGGCGCCGCGCACCTCGTCGAGCACGCTTTTCAGCCGTTCCTCGAATTCGCCGCGATATTTGGCACCGGCGATCAGCGATCCCATGTCGAGCGCCATCAGCCGGCGATCCTTCAGACTGTCGGGCACATCGCCATTGGCAATGCGCAGCGCCATGCCCTCGGCAATGGCGGTCTTGCCGACGCCGGGTTCGCCGATCAACACCGGATTATTCTTGGTCCGGCGCGCCAATATCTGGATCGTGCGGCGGATTTCCTCGTCGCGGCCGATCACCGGGTCGAGCTTGCCGTCGCGCGCAGCCTGGGTCAGGTCGCGGGTATATTTCTTCATCGCCTCGTAGCTCTCCTCGGCCGAGGGGCTGTCGGCCGAACGGCCGCCGCGCAGCTCGTTGATCGCGCTGTTCAGGGCCTCGGCGGTCACGCCGGAGGACTGCAGCGCCTTGCCGGCTGCGGTGTCCTTGGAGAGCAGCAATGCGAGCAGCAGCCGCTCCACGGTGACATAACTGTCACCGGCTTTCTGGGCGATCTGTTCAGCCTGATCGAGCACCCGGACCGCGTCATTGTTCAGCCCCGGCGTCTGCTGGGCGCCGCCGCCGGAAACCGCCGGAATCTTGGCCAGAGCGGCGTCAATTTCCTGATGCGCCTTTTTGGCGTCACCGCCCGCCTTGGTGATCAGGCCTGCTGCCATGCCCTGATCGTCTTCTAGCAAGGCCTTGGCGAGATGCGCCGCAGTGATTTGCTGATGGCTCATCCGGATTGCGACGGTCTGGGCGGATTGCAAAAATCCCTTGGCGCGGTCGGTGAATTTCTCAAGGTTCATCGGTTCATCCTGTTTAATCTCAATGTCTTTTGCTGAATATGGTGTTGTAGTCGGGCAACACAACCATATTCGGGACTTTTTCCTTCTGAATTATATGGTAAGCGCTTCCCGGAGTAAAAGTGCATCCAGCTTAAGAGGCTGCCGGAGAGGAAAATATACGTGAAATCACTTAAGCGTGCGGCGATCGGGCTGATCCTTCTTGTCGTGGTGATAGCTATCGGTTTGACGGTCTGGGAACCGCTGAGCACCGAGCAATCCGCGCCGCCGCCGGAAGGCAGCTATGAAGCGCGGATCGTCCGCGACGAATTCGGTGTCCCGCATATATTCGGCAAGACCGATCCCGACGTCGCCTATGGTGTGGCCTACGCCCATTCCGAGGATGATTTTGGGACGCTGCAGGAAGTCATCGCGATGGTGCGTGGCCGGATGGCGACGCTGAAGGGCGCGGACAGCGCGCCAATCGACTATATCGGTGCGCTGCTCGATGTGCGCGGTACCGTGACCCGGCAATATGATGATCTGCCCGCCGATGTCCGCGCGCTGCTCGACGGTTATGCGTCAGGCCTCAATGCCTATGCTGCCGACCGTCCCGAAGAGGTCAGGCTGGCCAAGCTGTTTCCCGTCACCGGTCAGGATATTGCCGCGGGTTTCGTGTTGCGCTCGCCCTTTTTCTTCGGCCTCAACAATCCGATTGAGGCGCTTGTACAGAACAAGCCCCTGCCGCGCGAGGGCGGGCCGCGCCTTTCGGATGAACCGGCGAAGAAATCCATCCATCCGCTCAGCCCGGACAAGATCATCGAAGACGACACGACCACGCCGGTCGGTCCCGACCCGGATGAAAATGGCTCCAACGCCTATGCCCTCGCACCGGATCTTTCGCCCGAGGGCAAGACCCGCCTGGTCTCAAACACGCACCAGCCGCTACGCGGCAATGTCGCCTGGTACGAGCTGGTTGTGCACAGCGAGCAGGGCTGGGACTTTGCCGGCGCCAATTTCCCGGGTTCGCCCTTCCCGCTCCTCGGCCACAACAAATATCTCGGCTGGACCAACACGGTCAACCGCCCCGATCTGATCGACATCTACGAGCTGACGCTCAACGATGCGAAAGATGCCTATCGCTTTGACGGCGAATGGAAGCCGCTCGAAAAGAAGCGCGTCTGGCTGAAGATCAAATTCGGTCCCTTTGTCATTCCCTATCCGCAGGTCGCCTATCGCTCGATCCACGGCCCGGTGATCATCAATGATAGCGGTGCCTATGCGATCCGCTATGCCGGCATCGATCAGCTTGACATGGCCACCCAATATTACCGGATCAACAAGGCAACGAATTTCGACGAATGGCAGGCGGCGATGGCCGGGCAGGGCGTGCCCGCGATCAACGTTATATATGCCGATGCCGCGGGCAATATCGGGCTTTACTATAACGCGATGTTCCCTGACCGGCCCGAAGGCTATGACTGGCGCGGGATTCTGCCCGGCGACACGTCAAAGGCGCTGTGGCAGAAAACCTTGCCGTTCACGCGCGTCCCCGCGCTGGTCAATCCCGCCTCGGGCTATGTCATGAACGCCAATAACACGCCCTATATCGCCGCCGGACCGGGGGACGAACTGAAAGCGGACAGTTTCTCGCCCTTGCTGGGCATCGAAAATGACCAGACCAACCGCTCGCGCCGGTCGATCGCCTTGCTGGAACGGGCCAATGCCGATGGCAAGATCAGCGACGCCGAACTGTGGGCGGTCAAATATGACACGGGTTACGAGAAGGCGGGCTATGCCAAAAACTGGCTGGACAGGATCGCCGCGCTCGACCTGAAGGATAGCGCAAAGTTGCTCCAGGCGCAGCAATTGATCGGCCAATGGGACTGGAATCTCGACGGCAAGGGCGCAGCCGACGCGCTGGCGCTGATGGTGCTGCGCCCGGCCAACAAGTCGCATTACAACCGCGGCGAAATGCCCGATCCGCGCCAGATACTGGCGGAAACGGTCGATCATCTGACGCAATATTTCGGCAGGATCGATCCGCCGATGCTGGATGTGCTGCGGATGCGACAGGGCACGGTCGACCTGCCGGTCGACGGCGGCAACGACACGATCCGCGCCTCGACCCTGTGGGATGTCGAGGACGACGGCCGCCTGAGCGTGCGCCACGGCGACAGCTTCATCATGTTCATGGAGTGGACGAAAGACGGCAAGGTCCACTCCCGCTCGATCCAGCCCTTCGGCGCCGCCACGACGCGCCCGGATTCGCCGCATTATACCGACCAGATGCAGTTGTTTGTCGACAAGAAGCTGAAGCCGGTGTGGTTTGATCCCAAGGATCTGGAGCAGCACAAGGCGAGCGACAAGGTGGTTCGCAGCGACCAGAAATAATGTGCTCCGCGCTCGACGCGGAGCCTTGGCGGCAAGCAATAGGAAGAACTTTTGAATAGGATAACCGCGACGATCATTGTTTGTCTCAGCAGTGCGGGGCTTGCTGTCGCGACATGGTTCGCTATTGCGCACCAAAACTCAGTGATCGAACCGCAAACACGGCTTGATCGGGAGTCTCGCTTTTCATTTTCCGAAGTCGAGGGGTGTTTGACGTCTGGAAATCGTAGCCGGGTGTTCGCGCAATTCCAATACGTAATGGTTGGCCGAGTCTATCGCCGCACTGGTTCAGTCTATATCGACCAGGATGGTTCGCGGTTATCTGTCTACCCCCGTGGAGACAAAACTGTCGTGACATTCAAGTCCGCACGGGCCGCGTCCTCAGAAGAACTGGATTTGCTGGAATGGTGCGTCGAAAATCCTCAGCTCACCTGGATTCGACCGGAAATTCGCTGATTTCGATTGAGCAACCAAAGCCAAACTCCGCTTTCTGAATGAGCCGGTTTTCAATATCATTCCACAAACAAGCGCGACTGGGCTCCTAAGCCAACAGCCACCAACCCAACCCCACAACCGCCGCAGCCAGCAAAACATGCACCGCGCCGAAAACCAATTTAACATTGCGGATCATCTTGCGGAAGCTGGCGCTATCATTGACATGGGGAAAGGGCGTGTCGGGCACTTCCTTGCCGAGAAAGGCGCAGAGCGGTTTCCAGCCGTCCTTCACCTCGAAGATCAGCAGCCGGTCTGCCGGAATATCGGCTTTCACCTGATCGGTATAGTCGCGAAAAATCTGCTTTGCATAGGCCTCGTCCTCGAACCGCCCGTGGAATACCCGGTCCCAGACGGTGCCATTGACCATTTCCTTGTTCTTGCGGACGAAAGGAATGAATTTTTGTGCCCAGGCCGGGGATGCTTGTCCCATGGCATAGATGGTCTCGCTGGCGCTTTCATACCAGCGATCAACGTCCCGGACCGTGTGCACGACCTTGGCATCGGGAAAAGCTTCCAGTAATTCCTTGTAATAGAAGGCCGACGGAAAATCGACGCTCGCCTGATAACCATCGAAAATTGTTTCCCAATCGGGCGTCCCTCCCGTTGCGACATCATGCCAATAGGCGCGCTGGTCGGCGTTTTTCAGCACATATTCCATATGGTGGGTCTTGAGATAGCCGAGCTGTTCCAGTGCCACTTTCATCGACATTGTCCCGGTGCGGCCAAAGCCCGAACCTATTACTTGCAACCCCATAAGTTCCTCCTGCTGAAATAGTGTCAGGGCACCAGAACCGTATCCACCGCCTCGTCCGCCAAATCTGGATAATCGGTAATATAGTGCAGCCCCCGGCTCTCCCTCCGCGCCAGTGCGGACCGCACGATCAGGTCCGCGACCTCGATCAGGTTCCGCAGCTCGATCAGATCCTGCGTCACTCGGAAATTGCCGTAATATTCTTCCACTTCGCCGCGCAGCAGATCAATCCGGTGCTGGGCGCGTTCGAGGCGCTTGGTGGTGCGGACAATGCCGACATAATTCCACATGAAACGGCGGATTTCGGTCCAGGTCTGCTTGATCACCACTTCTTCGTCGCTGTCGGTAACGCGGCTTTCATCCCAGGCGCGGATCGGCGGCGGCGCTGGCATGTCGTCCCAGTGCTCGGCGATATCGCGCGCGGCGGCATCGCCGAAGACGAAACATTCGAGCAGGCTGTTCGAGGCCAGCCGGTTTGCGCCATGCAGACCGCTCTCGCTCGCTTCGCCCGCCGCATAGAGGCCGGGCAGGTCGGTGCGACCCGCCAGATCGATCAGGATTCCGCCGCAGGTATAATGTTGCGCCGGCACCACCGGAATCGGTTCCCTGGTCATATCGATGCCCAGCCCGATCAGCTTCTCGTAGATGTTCGGGAAATGGCCCTTCACAAATTCCGGATCACGGTGGGAGATGTCGAGATCGACATAGTCCAGCCCAAGCCGCTTGATCTCGTGGTCATTGGCGCGCGCCACGATATCGCGCGGTGCCAGCTCCATGCGTTCCGGATCAAAGCGCGCCATGAAACGGTCACCGGCTTCATCCCCGGCATCATCCGGCAGCTTCAGATGCCCACCTTCGCCGCGCACCGCTTCGGTGATCAGGAAATTCTTGACCTCCAGATTATAGAGGCAGGTCGGGTGGAATTGCATCATCTCCATATTGGAAACCCGCGCCCCCGCGCGCCAGGCCATGGCAATGCCGTCACCGGTTGCGCCGCGCGGTGCGGTCGAGAACAGATAGGTACGCCCGGCACCGCCGCTGGCCATGATCGTGGCGCGCGCGGTCAGCGTCTCGACATGGCCGCTGTCGTTGTCGAGCGCATAGACGCCCCAGACATTTCTGGCGCCGGTCGGGTTTTCCGCATGACGGTCGACGATCAGGTCGATCGCCACCATATGCGGTCGCAGTGTGATATTCGGGTGCGCAGCAGCGGTATTCTGCAAGGCTTCCTGCACCGCCCAGCCGGTTGCATCATCGACATGAACGATCCGCCGGTGGCTGTGGCCGCCTTCGCGGGTGAGGTGGAGGACTTCCGCTTCCTTGTTGAAGGGCACGCCCATGTCTTCCAGCCGCGCGATGGCGGCGGGGGCGTTCTCAACCACAAATTCAACCGTTTCGCGGCGGTTCAGCCCCGCACCGGCGACCATGGTATCATTGATATGATTTTCAAACGTGTCGCCTGCATCGAGCACGGCGGCAATCCCGCCCTGCGCCCATGAGGTTGACCCGCCCGTCAGTTCGCCCTTGGCCAGCACCAGCACTTTATGCGTGCGCGCCAGCGTTATGGCCGCGCTCAGCCCGGCCGCGCCGGACCCGACAATGATGACGTCGTGATTCACGCCGCCTTGGCGCGGGTCAGGTTGAGAAACACATCCTCGAGATCCGCTTCCCTGGTGGTCACATCGACAATGGCAAAGCCGCGTTCCTGGATCGCAGCCATCACGCCGCCGGCGTTGGTGCGATCCTTGTTATAGGTGACCGCCACCGTACGCGGACCGATAATCTCGGCCTTCTCGAACAGGTCATTGGCAAAGGACACCGCATCCTGCGCCTCGCTGATATCGCGATCCAGCGTCAGCTCGACCAGCTTCTCGCGCGCCATGTCGACCAGTTCCGGTGTGGGCTTGTTGGCGATCAGCTTGCCGTGATTGATGATCGCAATGCGGTCGCAGAGATTCTCCGCTTCTTCCAGATAATGGGTCGTCAGCACGATCGTCACGCCGGCCTTGTTGAGGTCCAGCACATATTCCCAAAGCTGCTGCCTGAGATCGATATCGACGCCCGCAGTCGGTTCGTCGAGCACCAGGATCGGCGGGGAGTGGACCATTGCCTTGGCCACCAGCAGCCGGCGTTTCATCCCGCCCGACAGGGTGCGGGCATAGGCATCGGCCTTGTCCTCCAGATGGACGGCGCGCAGCAATTCCATCGTCCGGCGCTTGGCTTTGGCAACGCCATAGAGCCCGGCCTGCACCTCCAGCGCCTCGAACGGCGTGAAAAAAGGATCGAAAATAATCTCCTGCGGCACGATCCCGATCGAGGCCTTGGCGTTGCGCGGGCTGTCATCGATATCAAAGCCCCAGATGCTGGCGCTGCCGCCGGTCTTGCGCACCATGCCGGAGAGAATGTTGATCAGCGTCGACTTGCCGGCGCCATTGGGGCCCAGCAGTCCGAAGATCGAGCCGCGCGGCACGTCAAAACTGACATCATCCAGCGCCTGCTTGCCGCCAGCATAGGTTTTCGAAAGATTCTGGATCGAGATCGCTGCATTTGTCATGCGCTCCGCATAACCATCTTGTCGGGGACAATCAAAGGCTTTGCTGTATCTATTTTCAGGACTTTCTGGGCATTCGCGGACCCGGACGCACCAATGGTAAAGCAGAATTTAACCCTGATATTCAACAATATTTAGCTATTTGTCCGCTATCAGCTGACGCTTGAAAGACAAGGATTCGTCGATGCGGCTTGCGGGGTTCAGATTGGGATGGGGGCTGTTGCTGCCTGCAGCTGTCTGCTTGCCGGTGTCGGTCGCACACTCAGCGGCGGGCAGCGGTCAATCCCGGACCACCGTCAATCAGGGAGTGAACATCACCAAGAATGCCGATTTGCATTTTGGCGATTTTGCCGCCGGTACGGCGCAGAGCCGGTTCAGAATGGATCCCGACAGCGGTACCATCGTCCAGCTGAGCGGCGACGCCCTGTCCCTGGGGGGAACGCGGACAGCCGCATCCTTTACCGCCTTCGGTACCCCGCTAGAAACCGTGCGGATGACCGTCAGCCAGAACCAGATTGATCTGACTCGTATCAATGGTACGGAAACGATGCGGGTGGATCAATTGCGCTTTGACGGCGGCAATGGCACCCGCAACCGGGCGCTCGATGCCAGCGGGTCGGTTACCTACAAGCTTGGCGGACGGCTGACGATCAATCCCAACCAGATTGGCGGCGCCTATGTCGGAAGCTTCAATATAAACATTGATTATCAATAAGCTGCATAGCGGTCATCAGATTGTTACCGCGAAATTAACCATGCGGATACATGGTTAATTACCCTATCCGGTCTAGGCATCATTGTTATGACCAGATACTCCATATTTCCACGACTGATCGCAGGCCTGTTGCTTGTCCTGGCATTGCTGACAAGCGCGCCGGCGGCTTTTGCCCAATCGGCTAGTGGTGAAACCGATGCTGTCGTCGTCAGTCCGCTTTCGCTGGTTCCGGTCGAGGATCTGAATTTTGGCAGTCTGATTCCCGGTGAGACAGGCGGAACCGTCGTCATCAGTCCTGCAGGTATCCGGACCGTATCCGGTTCGGTTGTCGCGGCTGGCGGGACTGTGGGCAACGCGGAATTTCAGGGCTACGGATCGCGCAACCGCTTCGTCTATATCAGCACGGCCTCGTCCAGCTACCGGCTCGACCGGGTTGGCGGTGGTGCCAATATGAGAATGCGTGCGCTGACCTTGCAGGCGGACAATCTGGCACCGGTCTTTTTTCCCGGCCTGTTCCGTATTACCAGCACGAATGTGATTACCCTTCGCATTGGTGCGACACTCGATGTCGGCGCGAACCAGCAGGCAGGGACCTATGAGGCCAGTTTTCCGATCACGATGAACTATTACTGACATTTGCAGGATTGCGCGGCACCCGATCCGTTGCTAATCGCTCTGGCATGATAGACGCTCCTGAAATTGTCAGAACAGCCAAAAAACGCAACGCTTGCGATGGTGCCACCGATATTGCCGGCGGCGCGGCGCTTGGCCATCCGCGCGTGTGGCTTGAAATCGACGAAAAAGGCTATGTCGACTGCGGCTATTGCGACCGGCGATTCGTTCTGGTCGGTGGTCCCGCCGACGTCGCCCACGCCGAGACCGCAGAATAATCCGACATAGGGGGTGCAAGGCCCCCGATTCATTTCTATATGGATGGGATGATAGATATTCTTGATCCCCGCTCGTTTCTCTACCGTCCCGACGGCCTTGACCCGGACCGCGCCAAGGCGCTGGTCGCCGACAGTCTGTCGGCTTGCGACGACGGCGAACTGTATCTGCAATATAGCGCGGTGGAGAGTTTCGGCTTCGACGACGGCCGTCTGAAGACCGCCGACTACAGCACCGACAGCGGCTTTGGCCTGCGCGGTGTCTCCGGTGAAATGACCGGTTTCTCGCATAGCAACGAAATCAGCGAGGCGGCGATCAAGCGCGCGGCCCAGACCCTGCAACTGCTCGATCCGGCCAAGGGCGAAAAAGCCCCGCCGCCGCGCGGCAACAACCGGCATCTCTACGGCGAAGCCAATCCGCTGGAAGCGATTCCCTTCGCGAAAAAGGTCGCGCTGTGCCAGCAGATCGATGCCGCCGCCCGCGCCCGCGATCCCCGCGTGGCCCAGGTGTCTGTCGGTCTGTCCGGCAGCTGGAGCGTGGTCGAGGTCGTCCGGCCGGACGGCTTTGTCGCCACCGATGTCCGCCCGCTGGTGCGGCTGAACGTTTCAATCGTCGCCGAACAGAACGGCCGCCGCGAAAGCGGCAGCTTCGGCATGGGCGGCCGCTACCTCTACGACGATCTGTTCACAGCGGCGCGCTGGAACCGCGCCGTGGACGAGGCGCTGGCCCAGGCTCTGGTCAATCTGGAAAGCGTCGATGCGCCGGCCGGCGAGCAGACCGTCCTGCTTGGTCCCGGCTGGCCCGGCATCATTCTGCACGAAGCGATCGGTCATGGCCTCGAGGGTGATTTCAACCGCAAGGGCACCAGCGCCTTTTCCGGCAAGATCGGCCAGCGCGTGGCGGCTCCCGGCGTTACCGTGGTTGATGATGGCTCGATCAAGGAACGGCGCGGGTCGCTCAGCATCGACGACGAGGGCACGCCGACCCAGGAAAATGTCCTGATCGAGGACGGCATCCTGAAATGCTATATGCAGGACCGGCTGAACGCGCGGCTGATGGGCGTACCGGCAACCGGCAACGGACGGCGCGAAAGCTATGCTCACGCGCCCATGCCGCGGATGACCAACACCTTCATGCGCGGCGGCAAGGACGATCCGGCGGAGCTGATGGACCGGGTCAAGAACGGCATCTATGCAAAAAGTTTCGGCGGCGGCCAGGTCGATATCGTCTCCGGCAAGTTCGTCTTCTCCTGCACCGAGGCCTATAGAATCGAAAATGGCAAGCTCGGTGCCCCGATCAAGGGCGCGACGCTGATCGGCGACGGTCCGACCGTGCTGACCAAGGTTGCCGGCATCGGCAACGACATGGCGCTCGACGAAGGTATCGGCATGTGCGGCAAGGGCGGACAGTCGGTGCCCGCAGGCGTCGGCCAGCCGACCCTGCTGGTGGAAGGCCTCACCGTCGGGGGGACGGCTTGACGCTGACGTTTGGCATGACAGGGTGAGCGATATGTCGTTGGACTGGCCCGACGCGCTGTTGACCTTCTGGTTTGAGGAACTTGATTCAAAAGACTGGTGGAGCAAAAGCGATGCCGTGGACGATCTGTGCGAATCCCGTTTCCTCGACCTCTGGAAAGAGCAGAAATCGAAAACCGCCGATGCCTTTCTCCGGTCGCCCGAAACTGCTCTGGCGGCGGTGATCCTGTTCGACCAGATGCCCCGCAACATGTTCCGCGATAGCGCCGACGCCTTTTCCACCGACCATCTGGCACAACAGATTGCCGAACAGGCGGTGGATCGGGAACTGGACCAGAAGCTACCCGAAGCGCAGCGCGCCTTCTTGTACATGCCGTTCATGCACGCCGAAGATCTGCATCTGCAGAACCGGTCCGTTACCCTGTTCACCAGGCTCGGTAGCAACGAGAAATTCGCCAACGAGCATCGCGATATCATCGCGAAATTCGGTCGTTTCCCGCATCGCAACGCGATTCTGGGGCGGCAATTCCGTCCCGGTGAGCAGGCCGCGATCGAAGACGGGGCGAGCTGGTAGGCCCGATGCTGGCTATGGCAGCAAGACAGACATGGCGCGCGCTGCAAGTCTGGCCGGATGTCCGCCACTGGCAATCCGCCATGGCCATCGCGCTCCCGGCAGCGGCGCTTGTCGCCCTTTGCGGATTTCTGGGCGGCTGGCTCCGCTTTCAACCCGTCGTCGATCTCCAAGCAGCGCTGATCGCCGCCTTGATCCTCTTCTTCATTCCGGTCCTGGTCGAGGAACTGGTCTTCCGCGGTCTGCTATTGTCCTGGTTCGCAAAATACTCGCAGCGTCTCGGCAACTGGCTGTCGATCGCGCTGTTCGTCCTCTGGCATCCGCTGCAGGCGCTGGCCTTCGGACCGCCCTGGGCAGCAATTTTCCTGCAACCGTCATTTCTGTTTGCTACGTTCATCCTCGGCATTGTATTGACGCATATCCGGATCCAGTCGCAGTCCCTGTGGCCGGTGATAGGGATACACTGGCTGCTGGTTCTGGCCTGGAAGCTTTTGCTTGGCGGGCCGTTTTACTGAAAGGGGTTGAAAAATGGCGGAATTTTTTGATGCGCTGAACGACGATCATGTCGCCTTCATCGCCAAGCAGCCGATGTTCTTTGTTGCCACTGCAGCGGCGGACGGCCGGATCAATCTGTCGCCCAAGGGCTATGATGCCTTCCGGGTGCTCGGCCCGGACCGGGTCGCCTATCTCGATCTCGGCGGGTCCGGCAACGAGACCCATGCCCATCTCGTCGCCGACGGCCGCATCACCATCATGTTCAACAATTTCGCCAACCCGGCGCTGATCATGCGGCTCTACGGCACCGGTCGGCCGGTGCTGCCGCAGGACGCCGGCTGGGAAGACCTGGCCGCGCATTTCGACATTCTCCCCGGCACCCGCCAGATTTTCGATATCAAGGTCGACAATATCCAGACCAGCTGCGGCTGGGGCGTGCCGCAGATGGACATGAAAGCCGAACGCGAGACTTTGGTCAAATATCACCGCCAGGCCGATCCCGAAAAATGGATGGAGAAGACCGCCGGGCGGGTGAAAAGCATCGACGGTCTGCCGACCCGCGCGACGGACCGCTATTTTGGTGGATAGACGGCGATGAGTCTGGTCGAGCTGTCGCGGCACATGCACGGCGTGGAAGCGGAAATCATCCGGGGCCGGCTGGAAGCGGCCGGCATTGGCGCGGTCTGTTTCGACAGCGGCGTGAATATTGTCGAAGGCGCCGGCATCGCGCTGCCCGCGCGGGTGATGGTGCTGGCAGAGGATCTGGCCGCGGCGAAAGCCATATTGGCGGAGGATGTCTCGCTGTGAGCGGTGCCGGCAAAATCTCCCTTGCGCTGGGCGGCGGGGCCGGTCTCGGCTGGACCCATATCGGCGTGCTCAGGGCGATCGACGAATCCCCGCTGGAAATCGCCGCCATTGCCGGCACCTCGATCGGCGCGATCACCGGTGCCAGCTACGCGGTCGGCAAGCTCGACTATCTGGAAGACATGGCCCGCAACATCAATTTCCGCAACATGCTGCGGTTCATGGACCCGCATTTCAAGCGCGGCGCGGTGATGGGCGCGCGCAATATCGAAAAGGAGCTGGAGACCGAATTCGGCCATCTTCGGTTCGAGGATCTGCCCTTTCCGATCGCGGCGGTGGCGGCCGACCTGCGCACCGGTGACACGATCGTGATGAAGTCGGGCAATCTGGTGCCCGCGATCCGCGCCTCGATGTCGCTGCCGGGCATTTTCAAGCCGGTACAGCACGAAGGGCGCCTGCTCGTCGATGGCGGCACCGCCTTGCCGGTGCCGGTGTCGCCGGTGCGGGAACTGGCCCCCGAGGCCTTGTGCCTGTCGGTGAACCTGCAGGACGATTTTCTCAACCGCTCGGTCGCCGCGGGAATCGCCGAAAACGGCAACCGCGAGCCCAACAGCCTGGCGATCGTCAAGGCCTCGATCGGCCTGTCGCTGCGCAATCTCGGCCGTTATTCGCTGGCGCTGGATCCACCCGATTTCGCGATGTCGCCACCGGTCGGCCATATCGATATCCAGAATTTCACCCGCGCCGAGGAACTGATCGATATCGGCCGCCGCGAAACCGAAAAGGTCATCCCGCAAATATTGGCCCGGCTGGCAGAGCAGGCTGCCTAATTGTGATGCCTAATTATTGTGCATTTGTGCTGCGATGCACAAAATTTACTCTTTCTTAAGCGCGCCGATTTCATCAAAATCCTTTGAATCCAGCGCATTCCGATTCTGGCACGAGCCTTGCGAGGCGTCCCTTGGCAACAACTATAGGGGGCGTAATGAAATTTATCATAGCCATAATCAAACCGTTCAAGCTTGACGATGTTCGTGAAGCGCTGACCGGTGTCGGGGTAACCGGCATGACCGTAACCGAAGTCAAAGGCTTCGGTCGGCAAAAGGGCCAGACGGAAGTCTATCGCGGCGCGGAATATACCACCAACATGGTGCCGAAACTGAAAATCGAGGTGGCGTGCAGCAGCGATGTCGCTGCGCAGGCGGTCGAGGCAATTCAGACCGCGGCGGGCACGGAATCGATCGGCGACGGCAAGATATTCACGCTCGGTCTCGAAGACGCCGTCCGCATCCGCACCGGTGAAACCGGCGATACAGCAATATAATTCGGGGAAGCAGATACTCATGAGAAAAATTTTGACAAAAGTGACGGGGATGGCGGCGCTCGCCAGCATGTCCGTCCCAGCCTTTGCGCAAGAGGCCGTCGAGGCGGCCCCGGCCGTCGCCAATCCGGGCAATAACGCCTGGATGATGACGGCAACCATTTTGGTCTTGCTGATGATCCTTCCCGGTCTTGCCCTGTTTTACGGCGGTCTGACCCGGACCAAGAACATGCTGTCGACGATGACACAAATCGGCGCCGCGGCCTGTCTCGCGATGCTGATCTGGGTCATGTACGGCTACGGTCTGGCCTTCGGTCCCGAAGGCAATTCCTTCATCAGCTGGGGCAAGTTCTTCCTGGCTGGCGTGGACAGTTCGAGCACGGCGGCGACATTCTCCGACGAAGTGATCTCGGAATATGTGTTTATTTCCTTCCAGATGACCTTCGCGGCCATCACCCTGGCGCTTGTGCTCGGGTCGGTTGTCGAGCGGATGAAATTCTCCGCGGTCATGGTGTTCGGCGCTATCTGGCTGACGATCGTCTATTTCCCGATCGCGCATATGGTCTGGGCCGGCGGCGGACTGCTGTTTGAAATGGGTGCTCTCGACTTTGCCGGTGGTACGGTTGTGCATATCAATGCCGGTGTATCGGCGCTGGTTGCCGCTCTCATCCTCGGCAAGCGCACCGGCTATCCGAAAGAGCCAATGCCTCCGCACAGCCTGACGCTGACCATGATCGGCACCGGCTTGCTCTGGGTTGGCTGGTTCGGCTTCAACGCCGGTTCCGAACTGGAAGCAGACGGCACGGCTGGCCTTGCGATGATCAACACCTTTGTTGCCACCGCTTCGGGTGCCCTGTTCTGGATGCTCGCTGAAAAGCTCAGCGGCCACAAGGGTTCGGCTCTGGGCTTCTGCTCGGGTGTGATCGCCGGCCTGGTTGCGGTAACGCCTGCAGCCGGCAACAGCGGGCCGTTCGGCGCCATCGTGCTCGGCGCGGTCGCATCGCTGATCTGCTACTATTCGGTCTCGTTCCTGAAACCACGGCTTGGCTATGATGACTCGCTGGACGCCTTCGGCATCCACGGTGTCGGCGGCATGGTCGGTGCGATCGGTACCGGTATTGTCTACCAGCCGATGTTCGGCGGACCCGGCGACGGCTCCACCGCGATGGGTGCACAGGTTATCACCCAGATCATCGGTGTCCTGGTTACCATCGGTTGGGCTGGCATCGGTACCGCGATCGCGATGTTTATCGCCAAGCTGGTCACCGGCCTGCGTGTCACCGAAGAAGTCGAGCGCGAAGGCCTCGATCTCGGCGAACACGGAGAGCGTGCCTATAACTACTGATTTCTAGAGTTTGGCGCCGGCCTTCTCCTCCCAAATCCGGTCGGCGCCTCACATTGTTCCTCCTGCGAACAAACAACTTTACGGCCGGTGATGTGAAAGCATCCCGGCCTTTTTTTTCAGGAAAAAATCAAATAGGACAATATTCCCGCGCATGAACGGCTTCGACTATCTTGTAATCATCGCCTATCTCGCCGCGATGCTGGTCTTCGGTCTGCTTCTCAGCAAGCAAAGCGATGAAGGCGACTATTTTCTGGGCAACAAGGCGATCAGCTGGTTTCCCCTGGCCCTGTCCACCATGGCGACCCAGCTCTCGGCGATCAGCTTCATCTCGGCGCCCGCATTTGTCGGATTGCGGGAGGGCGGCGGCCTGAAGTGGCTGACCTTCGAATTTGCCGTGCCGCTGGCCATGTTGCTGGTGATGTTCGTGATCATGCCGCCGCTCTATCGCTCCGGCGTGATCAGCATCTTCGATTTTCTCGAACAGCGGATCGGCCGTTCGACCCGCTTCTTTATCAGCCTGTCGTTCCAGATTGTCCGCGCTTTCGGCACCGGCATCATGGTCTACGCGACCGGCCTGATCATCGAGGCGGTGCTCGGGGTGCCGTTCCTGCAGTCGATTCTCGCGATCAGCCTGATCACCATCCTCTATTCCTTCCTCGGCGGCATCCGCGCGGTGGTCTACGCCGATGCGATCCAGATGGTTCTGATCGTTGTCGGCTTGCTGGTCTGCCTGGTCTCCGCGCTATCGATTATCGGCGGATGGGAGATATTCTGGTCGAGCATCGATCCGGCGCGCCTGCAGGTGGTCGAGTGGAGCTATGCCGGGCTGGTCACCGACGAGTTCGCCCTGTTGCCGATGATGTTCGGCGGATTTGTGCTCTATGTTTCCTATTACGCCTGCGACCAGACCCAGGCGCAACGGTCGCTCTCGGCAAAAAGCCTCGGCGACATCCGCAAACTGCTCATGGCCAACGCCCTGCTGCGCTTTCCGGTCACGCTCCTCTATTGCATCACCGGATTGGCAATCGGGGTAATCGCGACGGGCAACGGCGCCTTCATGGCGCTCATACCGGAGGACAGTCCGGACTATCTGATGCCGTTTTTCATCATCGAATATCTGCCCAATGGCGTGATCGGCCTGCTGCTGGTGGCGATCATGTCGGCGGCGATGTCGACGCTCAGTTCCGCAGTCAATTCGCTGTCGGCAGTGACGATAGAGGATCTGAAGAGCTTCGGCATCCACGCCCGGGACGAAAAACGGGAACTCATTCTGGCGCGCCTGCTGGCGCTGCTGTGGGGCGGGCTGATATTGTTCTTTTCGCTCTATTCCGGCGACATATCGGCGACGGTCATCGAGGCGATCAACAAGGTCGGCTCGGCTCTCTACGGTCCCGTTCTGGGGGTCTTCCTGATCGCCATATTGTGGCAGCGCCGGACCGTCTTGAGTACCAATATCGGTTTTCTGGCCGGCCTGGTTCTCAATCTCTATTTCTGGCAATTTCAGCCCGGACTGTTCTGGATGTGGTGGAACCTGATCGGACTGGTCGTGACCGTTGCGGTCGCCCTCGCTCTGTCGCTTCTGTCGCGAAAAATGCCGCTCGCCGGCCGCGCTTTTGCCGTGCAAACCGACAAGGTCTCTCCGCCCTATATCGTCCTTGTGACGGCAGGGCTGACCCTGCTTACCCTTGCGATCATCCTGACTTCGATCCTTCTCGCACGCCTCTAGGCCTTGCGATCGGGGGCAGGGGCCGTTCAGCCCGCCAGATCGGCCTCGATAAATTCCGCCGCCCGTTCGCCAATCATGATGCTCGGCGCGTTGGTATTGCCGCTGATGATTTCCGGCATGATCGAGGCGTCGGCGATATAGAGACCTTCCAGCCCCCGGAATTTCAGCCGCGAATCGACCACTGCCGCATCGTCGGCACCCATCCGGCAGGTGCCGACCGGGTGATAGACGGTATCGGCCCTGCTGCGGATCAGCGCATCCAGCTCGGCATCATCGTCGATATTGATCGGATGGCGGTCGGTCGGCGAATATTCGGTCAGCGGCGGCGTTTCCAATATCCGTTTCATATGCCGGACGCCCTTGCGCAAAGTGGCAATGTCGCGGTCGTCATCGAGGAAATTCGGGTCGATCGCGGGCGCCGATTGCGCATCGCCGTCGTGCAACCGGACACTGCCCTTGCTGTGCGGCCGCAGCACGCAGGCGTGGCAGCTGAAGCCATGGCCCTTGACTGCCTCGCGCCCGTGATCTTCGAGCATCGCCGGCACGAAATGATATTGGATATCGGGCGCCGGGACGTCCGGACCGCTGCTCCAGAATCCGCCAGCCTCGGCATAAGGCGTGGTCATGATCCCGGTGCGCTTAAAACGGTGCTCGAGGATCGCCTTGGCCATGCGCACCGTGCCTTGCAGCGAATCGCCGATCAGTTCCTTGGACTCGGTCTGATAGCCGGAAACAAAATCGATATGATCCTTCAGATTCGCACCGACTTCCGGCTTGTCGCAAACCACATCGACGCCCTTGTCCTTCAGATGCGCGGCGGGTCCGATTCCCGAAAGCTGCAGGATATGCGGTGACCCGAACGCGCCGGCGGACAGCACGACCGCGCCGCGCGCGCTGATCGTCTCGCGCCCGAAGCCGCGCTTGATCTGCACGCCGGTGACCCGGCCGTCCTTGACGATCAGCTTCTCGACCAGCGATTTGGTCCTGATCGTGAGATTTTTCCGATCCCGGGCCGGCTCGACATAGGCGCGCGCCGCAGACCAGCGTTCGCCGCCCTTTTGCGTGACCTGGTACAGGCCCATGCCTTCCTGCTTCTCGCCATTGAAATCATCGACAATCGGCAGCTGCAGATTGCGCGCCGCTTCGACAAAGGCAACGCTACCCGGATTGGGCCATTTCTGGTCGGATACGGACAGCGGGCCATCGCCACCATGATAGGCGTCGCCGCCGCGTTCGTTGCTTTCCGATTTCTTGAAATAGGGCAGGACATCGTCGTAGGACCAGCCGTCGCATCCGAGAGCCGCCCAATTGTCATAGTCCCATTTGTTGCCGCGGATATAGACCATGGCGTTTATCGCGCTCGACCCGCCGAGACCCCGTCCGCGCGGCTGATAACCGGTGCGGCCGTTGAGACCCTTTTGCGGGACCGTGTCGAATTTCCAGTTGGCGTTTTTCAGCAGAAACGGCATCATGCCCGGCGTCTTGACGAGAAAATTATTATTCCGTCCGCCCGCCTCGATCAGGCAGACGCTGCGCTTGCCGTCTTCGCTCAGCCGTCCCGCGACTGCACTGCCGGCGGAACCGCCGCCGATGACGATGATGTCAAATTCTGCCATATTCTTGTCTCTCTCCATCTTTGCGTTTGTCGCAATTTGGGGAGGCTATATTGTATTGCACCGGCCGTGCACAGTGCAAATAGTCCGACCATGGCGCCGCCAATCATGTCGACCAGATAATGGGTGCCTTCAACCGGGGTGGAGAGCAGCATCGCGCCGTTGATGACCAGCAATGGCCAGCGCAGATAGCGGCATTGCCAGGCCATCGCGATATAGATGACGGCCGCCGCGGTATGGAAACTCGGTGCGCAGACCAGGCCCTGGAGCGCGCCCAGATCGACCGCGCCCAGCATATTGTCCCTGAGTAGCGGCAGCAATTCGGCCTGATAGAGCGCGCTGGTCGGCATATAGGGGATCGGTCCCTGCCACACATAGGCCAGCGGCCCGACCGCAGGCATGGCGAGAAACAGGAGCATCGTGATCAGCGCGGCCAGCCAGAAACTGACCAGGAACAGCTGCGCGCGGGCGCGTTCCCCGCTGAGCGCAAGCCCGCCGAGCAGCAGCACCGGTGACATGTAGATATTGGCATAGGCCAGGCTTCCGGCGGTTTGCAGCCAGGGATTGTCCACCACCAGCATATACCAGCGTATCCAGTCAAAGCCCAGCATCGCGTCGATCCGGGCGAGGGCGGCATCGGCGAAGCCGCTGGTCGCGGCGGCGGCGGGATAGGTGGCGGTGGCACCGAGCAGGCTGATAAACAGGAACAATCCGACATATTCGCAAAAGTCGCGCGCAACCCGTTGCCATCCGCTTGACTGATGCCGCAAGACATAGCGGATTGCCGCCAGCAGCATCAGCGCCAGCAGATATTTGGCATTGCTCGCTTTCAGGAAATCCATGCCCAGATCGGCCCAGCCCATCATCGCAATGACGATCAGCAGACTGCCGGCCAGCAGACCCAATATCCAGCTGGTCGGCACAATCCTGGACCGGGATGGCTGCTGGTCGAAATGATGAATAGCGCGGGCGTCGCTCATGTCCATGAGCGGAATCCAGCGCAAAAAGCATCTGTGCAGCAGGTGCTGCGATGGGTCAGCGCGCGCGAATGGCGGCTGCGTGCCTTTGAAAATTTCAAGTGGATTCCAATGCGCGACCCGCGTGCGAATCATGCACGACTGGAGGGGTCCTCGACCCTCTGAATCGCGCTTGCCCGTTTTTTGCGGCAAAGGATAGTCACAAAAATGTAATCTGGGGGAAGTCTGCCCTAAAGCCCCTGTTTCCAGCGCTGCTTGATCATCTCGCTGCTTTCGCGGCTGCCGTCATGGCTCCAGCCCGGCGGCTTCACCAGATAGTTCCACTTGTGCCGCCACGGCGCCGACCACAAATCCTTGGCAATGCCGATCCATTCGTGAAAAGCCGCCCAGAACAGGTTGTAACTGTTCAGATTCTTGATGATGCCATAGCGGATTTCCTCTTCGTCCGTCTCCGGTTCATAGCTGCCGAACAGCTTGTCCCAGACGATGAAAACCCCGGCATAGTTGCGGTCGAGATAGCGCGCATTGGTGGCATGATGGACGCGGTGATGCGACGGCGTGTTCATCACCGCCTCGAACCATTTCGGCATCCGGTCGATCGCCTCGGTGTGGATCCAGTATTGATAGATCAGGTTGAGCCCGGCGAGAAAGAAGATCAGCGCCGGCGGAAAGCCGATCAGGAACAGCGGCAGGCGGAACAGGAAGCTGAGCGCAAAAAAGCCGGTCCAGGTCTGCCGCAGTGCCGTCGTCAGATTATAATGCTGGCTGCTGTGATGGATGACATGCGCCGCCCAGAACCAGCGGACCTGGTGCGCGGTGCGGTGGAACCAGTAATAGGCGAGATCGTCCAGCACGAAGGCCAGTGGTACGATCCACAGCGCACTCGGCCAGCTGATCGCGATATCCAGCAACCGATATTCATAGACCCACAGGCTCAGCGCGAACACGATCCCGCCGGTCAGCAGGCCCGCGACAACGCTGCCCGTCCCCAGCGCCAGCGAGGTCAGCGCATCCTTGGTTTCATAGCGGATTTTCCTGTTCTTGCGGCTCCACCACCATTCCATGGCGACGGTGATGATGAAGAACGGGACCGCCCAGTCGGTCGGGGATGGCAGGCTTTCCATAATGACCGACTATTTACACGAATGTTAGTGGCTGTCCAGATGCCGCGATCAGTTCCCCGCCGCCAGCGCATCGACCATCGCGCGCACCGGCGTGATGTCATAGCCGGCATTGCCCGCGAGCCGGGCGATTTCGTCAGGCGCGACGCCCTGCTTGGCCTGTGCCAGCGACCAGAGCAGCGTCGACCGGGTGCCGGAGCGGCAATAGGCCAGGATCTTGTCGCCATCGGCAAGCGCGGCGATCATCGCATCGACCTGCGGCCCGGAAAAGCCGCTGTGGGTGATCGGGATCGCGATATATTTCATGCCCGCATCGTGCGCTGCCGCTTCAATGTCCGCGCTTTGCGGGGCCGACGGATCCTCGCCATCCGGCCGGTTGTTGATGATCAGGGTGACCCCGTCGGCCTTGGCAGCGGCAATATCGTCCAGACTGATTTGCGGCGAAACGCTGATATTATCATTGATTTTCCGGAACATGCTCTGGGTCTCCTCTGTCGGAACATTTGTGTTGCTTGCCGTGGCGGCGCTGCAGCCCATCAGGGCCATGGGTACGATTGCCAAGAAAAATTTCATATATTCATCTGCTCCGCCTCGGTCACTTCGCGGATCACCGCGAGAAACGCGTCGCCATGCTTCTCCAGTTTCGCTGCACCGACGCCGGGCAGTTCGCTGAGCGCCGTCAGGCTGGTCGGTTTCAGGCCGGTCATATCACGCAGCACGCTGTCGTGGAAGATGACATAGGGCGGCACCCCCAGTTCCGTCGCCAGTTCCATGCGTTTCTTGCGCAGCGCCTCGAACAGCGGATCGCCAAAGGGATTGGGCGAAGCACCACCGCCGCGCCCTTTGCGCGAGACCCGCTTGGGCGGCTCGACAATGGCAATTTCCTGCTCGCCCTTGAGGATCTTGCGCGCCTCGGGCCCGAACATCAGTCCGCCATGATCGGTGTTGCGCAGCGCGTCGCGCAGCAGCAGCGACCGGGACACTGCCTTGATCAGCGGCGCCTCCTCTTCGCCTACAATGTCGAACACCGACAGCTTGTCATGCCCGCGCGACAGGATCTTCTCCTCCTGCCGCCCGGTCAGCACGGCCTCGAGATGGGTCACCCCGAAACTCTGGCCGGTGCGATAGACGGCCGACAGGAATTTGCGCGCCAGTTCGGTGACATTGCGCGTTTCCGGCGCATTCAGGCAATTGTCGCAATTGCCGCAGGTTTCGGGGGGGCGTTCGCCAAAATGGCGCAGCAGCACGGCGCGGCGGCAGCCGGCGGTTTCGACCAGCCCGCCGAGGGCCGCCAGCCTTGTCCGTTCGCTGTCCAGCCGGCTCTGGTCGACCTCGCCCAGCCGCTGCCGCGCCTTGGCGAAATCTTCCGCGCCCCAGAACATATGGGCTTCCGCCGGATCGCCGTCACGCCCCGCACGACCGGTTTCCTGATAATAGGCCTCGATCGACTTGGGCAGCCCGGCATGAGCGACGAAGCGCACATCCGGCTTGTCGATGCCCATGCCGAAAGCGATCGTCGCGACCATCACCATATCCTCGGATGCGACAAAATCATGCTGGTTCTGCTGCCGCACTTCCGGTGGCAGACCAGCGTGATAGGCGCGGGCGCTGCGCCCGGTGCTGGCGATCTTGCTGGCCATTTTCTCAGTCGCTGCCCGCGTCTGCGCATAGATTATACCCGGCCCCGGCGTGCGCTCGACCAGATCTTCGATCTGCCGCGCCAGCCCGGCGCGCGGGCTGATGCTGTAGCGGATATTGGGCCGGTCAAATCCGGCGAGGATCAGACCATCCTGCTCGATTCCCAGCTGCACCAGAATATCGTCGCGCGTATGCGCATCGGCGGTGGCGGTGAGCGCGAGCCGCGGTACCGCACCGAAATGGTCGAGCAGCGGACGGAGCAGCCGATAGTCGGGCCGGAAATCATGACCCCATTCGGAGACGCAATGCGCTTCATCAATGGCAAACAGCGAAATATCGGCCTGTTCCAGCAATTCGCGAAAATGCGGCTGCGACGCGCGTTCCGGCGCAGCGTAAAGCAGATCCAGCTCGCCAGCCTTCAGGCGGGCAATTGTTTCGGCACGGTTGTCGTCGGCAGAGGTGAGGGTGGCCGCGCGGATGCCGACCGCTTCGGCGCTGCGCAACTGATCGTGCATCAGTGCGATCAGCGGCGAGATCACGATCGTTGTGCCTTTATTGGCGAGGGCGGGCAACTGGTAGCAGAGCGACTTGCCGGAACCGGTTGGCATGACCGCAAGCGTATTTTGCTTCGCCATCACCCGCCGCAGTACCGCATCCTGCATGCCGCGAAAATTGCTGAAGCCGAAAGTCGATTTGAGCAGGGGGAGAAGGGCTTCGGTCATGCATCTTTCCCTAGCCAGACATGGCAGGATGCGAAACCGCAAAAGCGGAAATGACCGAAATTGTAATTGGCACGGGCGGTCACACCTTTTCCCGCTGGTCCTCCGCCTGCCGTTTCCACATATCCGCATAGAGCCCGCGCTTGACCAGCAACTGCCGGTGGCTGCCGCGTTCGGCGATACGGCCGTCGCTCAGCACGATGATCTCGTCGGCATGGGTGATCGTCGACAGCCGGTGCGCGATAATCAGCGTCGTGCGGCGTTCCGATATCTTCGCCAGCGTCGCCTGGATCTCGTCCTCGGTGCGGCTGTCCAGCGCCGAGGTCGCTTCGTCGAGGATCAGGATCGGCGGGTTTTTCAGCAAGGTACGGGCAATGGCCACGCGCTGCTTCTCGCCGCCGGACAATTTCAGGCCGCGCTCGCCGACCTGCGTGTCATAGCCGTCGGGTAGCTTGGCGATAAAGCCGTCGAGCGCCGCGCCGCGCGCCGCTTCCTCGATCTCCGCCTGGGTGGCGCCCTCGCGGCCATAGCCGATATTATAGCCGATGCTGTCGTTGAACAATACGCTGTCCTGCGGCACGATGCCGATGGCACCGCGCAGGCTGTGCTGGGTGACTTCGGCAATATCCTGTCCGTCGATCAGGATGCGCCCGGCCTGCGGATCATAAAAACGGAACAATAGCCGCGCGATCGTCGACTTGCCGGCACCGGACGGCCCGACGATGGCCAGCGTCCCGTCGGGTGGCACTTCGAAATCCAGCCCGTGCAGGATCCTGCGGTCATCGTCATAGTTGAACACGACATTCTCGAACCGGACGGTGCCATCGGAAACCTGCAACGGCTTCGCCCCCGGCTTGTCGACAATCTCCTGTTCGGTGTCGATCAGCTTGAACATCGCGTCCATGTCGACCAGACCCTGGCGGATCGTGCGATAGACCATGCCGAGCATGTCGAGCGGCCGGAACAGCTGCATCAGCAGCGCATTGACCAGCACCAGATCGCCGACCGTCAAATCGCCCTGGCTCCAGCCATAGACGCTGAACGCCATTGCCCCGATCATCGTCAGGTTGGTGATCACCGACTGGCCGATATTGAGCAGGCCGAGCGAGTTTTCCGACTTGACCGCGGCATCGGCCCAGTCCCGCATCGCCTTGTCATAGCGCTCGCTTTCGCGGCGTTCGGCGGTAAAATATTTGACCGTCTCGTAGTTCAGCAGCGCATCGACCGACCGGCCGATCACCCGCGTGTCCATGTCGTTCATCCGCGCCCTGAGCGCGTTGCGCCAGTCGGTCACCTTGCGGGTGAAGATGATGTAGATCGCGACCATCGCCGACGTCGCCGCGACCAGGCCGAAACCGAACTTGATCTGGAAGATGATCAGCACCGCGGCCAGCTCGACGACCGTCGGCGCAATATTGAACAGCAGGAAATAGAGCATCACGTCGATGCTCTTGGTGCCCCGCTCGATGACCTTGGTAACCTCGCCGGTGCGGCGGCCGAGATGAAACCGCAGCGACAGGCTGTGCAAATGGGTGAAAACATTGGTCGCCAGCCGCCGCGCCGCTTCCTGGCCGACCTTTTCGAAAACGATGTTGCGCATATTGTCGAACAATACCTGCCCGAACCGCGCCACCCCGTAGGCCGCCACCAGCGCGAGCAAGACCGTCAGTTCGGTGCCGAGCGCATCATCGGACATGCCATCGATCACCGCCTTGTAGAGGAACGGCATGGTCAGAATTGCCGCCTTGGCACACAGCACCAGCAGCCCGGCGATGATGATTCGCAACCGCAAGCCCGGCTCGCCCTTGGGCCAGAGATAGGGCAGGAACCGCTTGAGCGTGGGAATCATCGGAGGATCGATCTGACCCTCGGTGGCATAATCGGGTGGCATGGCTGCGGATGTAGGGATGCCCGCGGTGAAAGTCTATCCGGCTTGGTTGCGCACCACCGCGGTGCGCCTAGAAACTGCCGCTGACGGTGAGCCTGTAGATCAGACCAAATTGCCGGCTGCGATCTTCGACAAAGGCGATCGGGCCGTCGCGCCGGTCGGCGTAGACCGTCCGCGTAAAATTCTCGCTGCGTCCCAATAAGTTTCCAAGGTTCGCCTGCACGGTTAGCCCCATCACATCCTTGTGCTCGACAAAGATCCAGCTGTAGGGCGCACCGGTGCGAAAGCGGGTGCTCTGGTCCAGCCGCAGAAATTTCGAATAGCGAAAATCCTCGACCCCTGCGCCCCAGGCCCAGTTACTGCCGGGAATATCGTGACGCAGGGTGGCTTCATAAGTGAAAATCTTGTCGTCGTTGATGCGCCGGTGGATCCCGGTGAGGGGGTCGCGCAGCGAGCTCTTGCGCAATTCGCCCTCAAAATCGAGCTTGGCGCCACGCCATCCGATCGGATCGAACAATATGCTGGTCACCAGTTCCACCCCGTAGCTGGTGGCGCTGTCCAGATTGCCGCGTGCCTCGGTGGTCGCCGTGATCGGAATGGAATCGACGATGTCACTGAATTTCTCGCCATAGATATTGACGGTCAGGGAACCCCACGGCCCCAGCTTCCGCGTAGTTTCCAGCTCCGCGCGCCAGCTTTGCGGCGGGACCAGTCCGGGATTGCCGGCATTGCCGGTATTCTGCGAAACATCGACCGATTCCACGAAATCGAAGAAATTGAGCTGGCCGACCGACCGCTCCACTTTCAGGCTGAGATCGAGACCGGGCTCGGGCTTCCACGCCAGCGAGACCGATCCTTTCGGCCGCACGAAAGACCGGCTCTCGCCTCTGGCGCCGGTCTGGCTGATCTTGCTATACTCACCGCCGAGTGTTGCCTGCAGGGCCACGTTGTCCGACAGCGGCCGTCCGTAGGAGGTGATGATCTCGCCGCGATATTCGGTGACCTTGCTGTTGGCGTTGGTGAGCGCGACCGGCTGGAATACGCCCTGCGGATCGAGCACCGCCAGCCTGCCTTCGTTGTCGAGGAAATTATAGGCGCCTTCGACGCTGATGCCCCAGTCGGTGCCGCCAGCGGTCTTCCAGCCATATTCGGCGCGCAGGATCGACTCGCCTTCATCGGTGATCCGGTCGAACCGGCTGCCGTTGGGCGGGGTGATGCCATCAAAAAATGTCTGGCCGAAAAAATCGGTGACCGGACTATGTTCGAAGCGCTGCAGACCGATAAGCTTCAGCCGCCCGCCGCCGAGATCAAAGGCATAATCCGCACTGAATTCGGTATTCCATTCGTCTTCGTTGCTGGAATAGAGCTCGAAAATATCCGGCTGGCCGAACTGCGTGCGGTCCGTGGCGACGGTTTCCCGTTTCCGGAACATCTGGTAGGCGGCATTGGCATTGAACAGCGCGCCACCCTCGCTGGTCCGGCTGTACGAGCCGCTGATTTTCGGCCGGTCCTGAAGATAGCGGGCGACCTCGTCGCGCTCGAACAGCAGGCCCCCGAAACGGTCGGTGATCTGTTCCGGACCTTCAACGCCATTACGCGCAGCATCATTTTCAAGCGAAAGCGTAAAATCGCCCTGACCGAGCTTGCCGCTGACCGATGCTTCGCCGGCCAGCCAGTTGTTGCCCGACCGCCGCCATCGCGGTTCCCATTTGAAATTGCCGTGCAGGCCGCCTGCTTCGCTTGCGTTGGTGACGAGATTGAGCACTTGCCCGGACAGGCCGGAGATGCTCAGCGTCGCACCGTCGACAATCTCGATCCGGACGACATTGCCAGCGGAAATCCGGCCCAGAAATGTGAAGGCGTCGATATTCTTGCCGGAAATGCGGGCACCGTTGATCAGGACATTCTCGTCGGCCTGGCCCAGACCGCGCTCGTCATCATCGCCGGTGTCGATGGTAAAGCCGGGGACCTGGCGGACCATGTCCAGCGCCGTGCGCGGATTGAAACGCGCAAACTGGCCTGATTCATAAATCTGCCGTCCGTCTTCGCTGCGGGGCTGCAAGGAAGACAGGTTTGCCGTCTGCGCCAGTGCTCCAACGGGGAGCAGGGTCGAGGCGATTATCGCCGCTGTCGCAATGCCGCTCCAGATCCGTTTTCTGTGATGCAAGATATTCTCCCCCGACGTCGTTTGCTTCTGATGGGGCGCTGCTATGCCCGATTGGTTGCAGCCGATACCGGCTTTCGACAAACCACATCTGTGGTCGGATGAACTGCTTCGCGGGATATTCGCTGTAAGCTGTTCTATCTTAATGTTTGTTTGAAAAGAGCACCCAGGCGGCCGCGCAATTGGCGAGCGTGTAGACGAAATAGAATATCACCGCGGTGAGCATGCCCATATTGGCGAAAATCATCGCCGCGACCAGCATGAAAAATTCCAGTATATAGCTGCCGTAGGGACCCAGCATCCTGCGGAAATTGCCGCGCGCTTCGGTGATGATCGGATGATTGCTCTCGAGCATCGCCTTGTGCATCGCGAAGTTGCCGATGCCACACAGAAAGATAATGAAAATATACATGGCTTCAATATAGGCCCATTTGCTGCCATTGTCATATGATCAGAAAAACAATCTGCCAGTCAGAGGCGAAGGAGCGGCACATGGATTTTGCAGGCAAGACGGCGGTCATCACCGGCGGCGCAACCGGGATCGGCTTCGCGCTGGCCCGGCAACTGGGCAGGGCGGGCGCCCGGATCATCCTGTTCGAACCGCGCGAAAACCGTCTGCAGGAAGCCGTTGAAGCCCTCGCCGGGGAAGATATTGACGCAAAATATTTTGTCGGCGATGTGCGCCAGCCGGAAGAGGTGGATGAACTGGCCGATTTCGCCTGGGCCGAAAACGGCCGCGGCGACATCATCATCAACAATGCCGGTGTCGGCGGCGGGCGGGCGAGCGTGATCGACATGGAACTGGCAGAGGCGCGTCGCCTGTACGACGTCAATTTCTGGGGCGTGTGGCACGGCATCTCGACCTTCGGCAAGCGCTACAAGGCCGACGGTCTGCCTTCCGCGATTTACACCGTCGGCTCGGAAAACAGCCTGTTCAACGCCCTGCCGAAAAGCGGCGGTGCCTATGTTTCCAGCAAGCACGCCGTGCTCGGCCTGATGGACGTGCTGCGCCGCGAGGCCCCGGAAAATATCCAGCTCGGCCTCATTCTTCCCGGCTGGGTCAAGTCGGAACTGTCCGAACTGCAGGCGGACGCGGCGATGGATACCGACGAATTTGCGGCGATCATATTCAAGCAGATGCAGGCCGGTGAATTTTATCTGGTCAGCCACCCCTATAATGTCGTGCGCATGAAAGAGCGCTGGGACGAGGTTTACGGCGCCTTCGAAAAATATGCCCCCCGCCACGAAGGCGACGACGAGGGCGATGTCCAGCTTTGGGCAGAGCGGATGCGGGCAGAAAGAAAAACGCGGCGAGACGACTGATCGCGCACCGGAAACCGAACCTGCCGGAAAAGATCTGCCCGGTTTGCGAGCGGCCGTTCAAGTGGCGCAAGAAATGGGCGCGCGACTGGGACCATGTGATCTATTGTTCGGAGCGTTGCCGCCGAAGCGCGAAATAGGCCCGCAGGACGCGCTCTTCCAGATCGCTTCAAATTCTGCCGGCAGTTTGTGCCGCTCAACAATGCGCGGTCAGTGCAACCTTGGGCCGCGCCGGGCGTATATCCGTTACCGGGCGCACGTCTGGCGTAACAGGAGTATCTATTATGTCGTCTTTCTCGCTTTATATGATCGGCTTTTTCGTATTTGTTGGCGGACTGGCCTATGGCGCATTTCTGCTGGGCGCTCCGCCGACCTATATCGCGGTGGGAGCGGTGATCCTGGTCGGAATCGGCCTGATGTCGGCCACCAACCGCACCCGCACCCGCGACGTATCGCCGGATGGCGCTGTCGGAGAGACGACAACCACCACCACAAGACGCGAAATTTAGCCTTACCGATCGGGCGCCGTGCAGGTGGCTCGAATCCGCCTTGTGCACAAGGGATGATCCGGCTCTGACGGGCGGCGCATGCGCGCGCCGTCCCTTTCGCCATTCAACAGCCGGGGATATTGCTTCCGCTGGCCTTGTTCAGCGATTTCAGGCGCTTTCGAGCAAGCCTTCCTTCCGGATCTTCTCCTGCCAGACCAGCGGCGCCAGATGGTGCACGCTCTGCCCCTCGGCATCGACCGCCACCGTCACCGGCATGTCCTGCACCTCGAACTCGTAGATCGCCTCCATGCCCAGCTCCTCGAAGCCGACAACCTTTGACCCCTTGATCGCGCGCGACACCAGATAGGCGCTGCCGCCGACCGCCATCAGATAGGCGCTCTTGTGCTTCTTGATCGAGCCGACCGTGTCCAGCCCGCGCTCCGCCTTGCCGACCATCGCCAGCAGGCCCTGTTCCAGCATCATGTCGGTGAACTTGTCCATCCGCGTCGCCGTGGTTGGGCCAGCAGGTCCCACCACTTCCTCGCCGACCGGATCGACCGGGCCGACATAATAGATCACGCGCCCCTTGAACTCTACCGGCAGCTCCTCGCCGGCGTCCAGCATATCCCTGATCTTCTTGTGCGCGGCATCGCGGCCGGTCAGCATCTTGCCGTTGAGCAGCAGCCGGTCGCCATGTCTCCAGGTCGCCACTTCCGCCGCATCCAGCTGGTCCAGATGCACCCGTTTCGCTTCCGATGACGGCGTCCAGTTGACGTCCGGCCATTCGTCCAGCTTCGGCGGCTCGAGATAGGCCGGACCGCTGCCATCCAGCGTGAAATGCGCGTGGCGCGTCGCGGCACAATTCGGGATCATCGCCACCGGCTTGCCCGCGGCGTGGCAGGGCCAGTCGTTGATCTTGACATCGAGGATCGTCGACAGCCCGCCCAGGCCCTGCGCGCCGATGCCGAGCGCATTGACCTTGTCGAAAATCTCGATCCGCATTTCCTCGATATCATTGCGCGGCCCGCGCTCTTTCAGCTGACCCATGTCGATCGGGTCCATCAGCGACTGTTTCGCCAGCAGCACGCACCGTTCCGCGGTGCCGCCAATGCCGATGCCGAGCATCCCCGGCGGACACCAGCCGGCGCCCATCTGCGGGATCATTTCCAGCACCCAGTCGACGATATTGTCGCTCGGGTTCATCATCTTGAACTTCGACTTGTTCTCGCTGCCGCCGCCCTTGGCCGCGACATCCACCGACACCTTGTCGCCGGGCACCATCTCGACATGCAGCACCGACGGCGTATTGTCCTTGGTGTTGCGCCGGGTGAAGGCCGGGTCGGCCAGGATCGAGGCGCGCAGCTTGTTCTCGGGGTGCAGATAGGCGCGCCGCACGCCCTCGTCGACAATCTCCTGCATCGACTGCGACGTGTCATCGAGCCGGCAATCCATGCCCCACTTGACGAAGACATTGACGATGCCCGTGTCCTGGCAGATCGGCCGGTGCCCCTCGGCGCACATCCGGCTGTTGGTCAGGATCTGCGCGATCGCGTCCTTGGCCGCCGGCGATTTCTCCGCCTCATAGGCTTTGCCCAGCGCCCGGATATAATCCATCGGATGATAATAGGAAATGAACTGCAGCGCGTCAGCGACGCTCTCGATCAGGTCGGCGGTCTTGATGGTCGTGGTCATGAATGCTCCAGAATAGCGGCAAAAGGCGATCCGGCAGCCTTTTGGCGGATAGTACCCGCCCGGGCAAGTTTTTGTGGCGACCCGCCTGGCGAAAGGCAGAGCGCGCCCCGGCCGGAAGGACTATCAGGCGGGCTGCCAACGTGCCGAAGGCGGTGTTTTGCACAGGCGCCCGGGCATTCTCGTCTCCGTTCCGTCGATAATAACGATATCGGTCACGATCATGCAGGTTCGCCCGCCCGCATCGCCGCCGCTCGCTCCGGCCAGACCGCGCTCCAGGTGCTGAACAGTGGCCAGGTTCACCCGGGCAGCAACCGTTTCTTCATGATCGGAGCCGTGAGTCCGCTTGCGGCTTTCGAGCACAAGGCGAAAGAGCAGCTCCGCTTCGGTGTATCGGCCCTGCTCCTGCAACGAAACGGCCAAATTGTTGGCGGCGGTTAGCGTTTCAGGTGCCTCTGGCCCCATCCGTTTTTCCGCGGCAGTCTGTGAACGCCCCATAAGTTGTTGCGCCTCCGCATGACGCCCTTGCGAGATCAGCAAACTCGCGAGATTGTTGATAAGTGTCAGCGTCCGGGGATGTTCGGGCCCGTTCACACGATTGCTCGCATCGAGTGCCCGGCGATAGAGCGCCTCGGCCTCCTTCACACGGTTCTGGGACTGGTACAGCAACGCCAGATTGTTGAGCGTTGCGAGAGCGGCGGGATGCTCCTCGCCCAATGTACGCTCTCGCGCCTTCAGCGCGCGGAGGAACAGCGATTCCGCTTCGGCATAGCGGCCCTGGATACGGTACAGGATCGCCAGATCATTGACCGAACCGAGCGTGTCCGGATGATCTGGCCCCAGGGTTCGTTCGCGGACTTCCAGTGCGCGCAGAAAAAGTGCCTTTGCTTCACTAAAGCGGGTCTGATCGCTGTACAGCAATGCCAGGTTGTTGAGGGTTACGAGCGTAGCCGGATGTTCCCCGCCTAATATGCGCTCTCGCGCTTCGAGCGTACGCAGGAAAAGCTGTTCTGTTTCGTCAAAGCGACCTTGATCCCTGTATAAAACCGCCAAATTGTTCAGAGAACTCAGGGTGTCTGGATGATCTGCCCCCAAGGTTCGTTCTTGGGTTTTCAGCGCTCGCAGGTACAATGGCTCAGCTTTGGCATAGCGACCCTGTTCTCTGTACAAAATGGCAAGATTATTGGCCGAGCCAAGCGTGCGCGGATGATCTGGACCCAAGGTCCGTTCCCGCGTTTCCAGTCCACGCAGATATAGGGGTTCGGCTTTGGTGTAGCGGCCCTGACGCCAATATAATACGCCGAGATTGTTGATCGAATTCTGTGTCTCTGGATGGTCTGGCCCCAGCGTCTTTTCTTGCGCTTCCAGTGCGCGCAGATACAGGGGCTCCGCTTCGGCGTAGCGACCCTGATCGACGTAGAGCATTGCGAGAACGGCGACGGAGCGAAGTGTATCGGGATGATCAGCTCCCAAAGTTCGCTCTGTTCCCTTCAGCGCAAGCAAATTGAGCGGCTCGGCCTCCGCATAGCGGCCCTGGCGAATGTAAAGCACGGCGAGAATATTGGTGAATCTGAGGGTATCGGGATGATCGGGCCCCAAAGTCCGCTCCGCGGCCTCCACAACTCGCAGATTAAGCGGTTCGGCGTCCGAAAAGCGCCCCTGACGCGCGTATAAGATTGCAAGATTGATGAGCACGTCGAGCGTGTCGGGATGGTCTGGCCCCAGCAATCGTTCACGGGCCTGCAGCGCCCGCAAGAAAAGCGGTTCGGCTTCCTCGTAGCGGCCGAGTCTGCGATAATTGTCCGCAAGCGCATTGATGGCGGTGATCGTGTCAGGGTGGTCCGGCCCAAGCGCCGCCTCGGCGACAGTGCGCGCTCGCTCTGCCAGATCGGCCGCTTGGCCATAGTTTCCGGCGGTCTGTTGCTCTGTTGCCAGCGACAGGAGCTGTTCCACCTGCGCTGTCGTCGTGCTTGATTTCGGCGGGGTTTGAGCCGGCGCTGGCACCGGCGCGGAGAGAATGACCGCAACGCCAGCGAACAGGCAAGCAACATAGAGACGGGTCGATCTGAACTTCAGCCTGAAAAGCAGATTGTCATTGCCACCCATCCATCACTCCCGTTCCAAAGCGACCATAGCCCGGTTGCGGCCATTTTCCTAGCGTCCGCTGTGCGCCAACATAGGGACCTTTCCGGCCGCATGTTCAGGGGCAGGATTGGGAAGCAGAATTCGCTGACCGGAAGGACCGCAATTCGGGCAACCGGCGGCGGCCGAATGCCAAGCAACGGTCCGGCTCATCACCGTGGGCAAATTGATGCTTGGCCGAGCCGGGGGTGGAGACCTGATCCACCAGATATAGCGTCACAATAATGTCACATGCCCCTGTGAATGATCTGTGGATAGATTTCTTCCAATTTTCCACATCGACTCTTGCACTTCTCGCGACCCCTAGGAGGTCCACGCGTCGCTGCGCTGCAGCATGAATCGGCGTTCGACGAACCGATTCATTTATGCGACGAACAGAGTCGTTAAAATGTCATTTACCCCCTTGCATAAAATTTTGATTCAGCCACTATAGGTTGTGGTTCGGCCAAGGGGGCATACCAACTTATAGTGTTAGTCGTTATGGAACGCCGACTCGGTGGACGGCTCCCCTTTTGCCAAAAGCCAATGAGAAATACCGGATTCGGGCAAGAAAAAAATGCCCGCCCGGGCTTGAAAACTGTTAGGATGAGAGCTTCGGCCCGAGTCGAACAAGACAGGAACAAATGCCCGGACAGGATCATGGTGATCAATCGGTCGGCAGGCCGTTGTGATCGTTGGATTAGTGGAGTGATTTTAGGGGGCTTTGATGGATTTTAGAGACGGCCGCGACAACGAGAGTGGGTCTGGAACAGATGTGAGTGAGAGTGACATGGGCGCTGAAGTATTGGATACGCCAAAAAGCAAAGCCGAAAACACAGGGCCGGTTAGGGAACCGGAAGTCAGCAAGAAGGCGGCTGCCGAAGCGGCTTCGGCCAAGGCCAATGACGAAAAGGAACTCAAGGCCGAGCGCGACAGTCACAGCGTTGAAAAACGTCGATTCAAGATCGTACTGGATGCCGGCCGCGATGACCTGCTGACCGATTTCGGCAAGGAAACGCTCAACGACCGCTATCTGTTGCCCGGCGAATCCTATCAGGATCTGTTCGCCCGCGTCGCCGACGCCTATGCCGACGATCAGGAGCATGCCCAGCGGCTCTACGACTATATTTCAAAGCTCTGGTTCATGCCGGCGACTCCCGTGCTGTCGAATGGCGGCACCGGACGCGGCCTGCCGATCAGCTGCTATCTCAACAGCGTCGACGACAGTCTCGGCGGCATCGTCAACACCTGGAACGAGAATGTCTGGCTCGCCTCGCGCGGCGGCGGCATCGGCACCTATTGGGGCAGCGTTCGCGGTATCGGCGAACCGGTCGGCCTGAATGGCAAGACTTCGGGCATCATCCCGTTCGTGCGGGTGATGGACAGCCTGACCCTGGCGATTTCGCAGGGTTCGTTGCGCCGTGGTTCGGCCGCCTGCTATCTCGATGTCAACCATCCCGAAATCGAGGAATTCCTCGAAATCAGAAAGCCTTCCGGCGATTTCAACCGGAAAGCTCTGAACCTGCATCACGGCGTGTTGCTGACCGACGAATTCATGGAAGCGGTCCGCGACGGCACCGAGTTCGATCTCAAGTCGCCGAAGGACGGTTCGGTCCGCGGCACCGTCGATGCGCGCAGCCTGTTCCAGAAACTGGTCGAGACGCGGCTGGCCACCGGCGAGCCCTATATCATCTTCAGCGACACGGTGAACCGGATGATGCCCAAGCATCACCGCGATCTGGGGCTGAAAGTGTCCACCTCCAATCTTTGTTCCGAGATCACACTGCCCACGGGTCGCGATCATCTGGGCGAGGACAGAACCGCAGTGTGTTGCCTGTCCTCGCTCAATCTCGAAACCTGGGACGAGTGGTCGGTCGACAAGAATTTCATCGAGGATGTCATGCGCTTCCTCGACAATGTTCTGCAGGATTATATCGACCGTGCGCCCGACGAAATGGCGCGGGCGAAATATTCGGCAGAGCGCGAGCGCAGCGTCGGCCTCGGCGTGATGGGCTTCCACAGCTTCCTGCAGGCCCGCGGCCTCGGTTTCGAAAGCGCTCTGGCAAAATCTTGGAATTTCAAGATCTTCAAGCATGTTTCGGCGAAGGCGTCCGAAGCCAGCATGATGCTGGCCAAGGAACGCGGACCGTGCCCCGATGCCGCCGACCAGGGCGTGATGGAGCGCTTCTCCTGCAAGATGGCGATCGCGCCGACCGCCTCGATCAGCATCATCTGCGGCGGTGCCTCGGCCTGTATCGAACCGATCCCGGCGAATATCTACACCCACAAGACGCTCTCGGGCAGCTTCGTGGTCAAGAACCCGCATCTGCTCAAGCTGCTCCAGGAAAAGAGCAAGGACAGCAACAATGTCTGGAACTCGATCCTCGAGAAGGGCGGCAGCGTCCAGCATCTCGATTTCCTCAGCGCCGAGGAAAAGGACGCCTACAAGACCAGCTTCGAGATCGACCAGCGCTGGCTGCTCGAACTCGCCGCCGACCGCACCCCGTTCATCGACCAGGCGCAGTCGCTCAACCTGTTCATCCCGGCCGATGTCGACAAGTGGGACCTGCTGATGCTCCACTTCCGCGCCTGGGAGCTCGGCATCAAGTCGCTCTATTACCTGCGCTCGAAATCGATCCAGCGCGCCGGCTTCGCCGGTGGCGAGACGATGATGAGCGAGCCTGTGGGTGGCGGCGTTGAAGCCGACAATACGCTCGACCCGAAAACGGTCGAACTGATGACCACCGCGGGCACCACGGACTATGACGAATGCCTCGCCTGCCAGTAGGCGCGGCACAGACTTTGCCCACTGTCCCCTCCCTTTTGCTCCTTTTGGGAGGGGACCGTTTTATTCGGACGTTTAAGGAGCATTTTCCTCTCCCCTTGAGGGAGAGGGCAACGGAGACTTGGCGCCGCAGCGTTAGCGGCGGCGGTTAGTCGGAGTCGGTGAGGGGTGGCGTCTGGTCGCAGCCCCCTCACCAAGAACGACTAGGCAGGCAAGCTGCCAAGTCTAACTATCCTCTCCCTCCGGGGGAGAGGATGAACTGAGTATAAAGCGGAGAACGAACCACCATGTCCCTTCTGGAAGCACGCAAGACCTACAAGCCCTTCGAATATCCCTGGGCCTATGATTTCTGGAAGCGCCAGCAGCAGATCCACTGGATGCCGGAGGAAGTGCCGCTCGGCGAGGATTGCCGCGACTGGGCGCAGAAGCTGACCGACCACGAGCGCAACCTGCTCACGCAAATTTTCCGCTTCTTCACCCAGGCCGATGTCGAGGTGCAGGACTGCTATCACGACAAGTACGGCCGGGTGTTCAAGCCGACCGAGATCAAGATGATGCTGACCGCCTTTTCGAACATGGAAACCGTCCATATCGCCGCCTACTCGCACCTGCTCGACACCATCGGCATGCCGGAAAGCGAATATTCGATGTTCCTCGAATATGAGGCGATGAAGGACAAGCACGACTATATGGGCACGTTCGGCGTCGAGAATGACGAGGATATCGCCAAGACGCTGGCGATGTTCGGCGGCTTCACCGAGGGCCTGCAGCTGTTCGCCAGCTTCGCCATGCTGATGAACTTCCCGCGCTTCAACAAGATGAAGGGCATGGGCCAGATCGTCTCCTGGTCGGTCCGCGACGAAAGCCTGCACTGCGAGGGCATCATCAAGATGTTCCACACCTTCGTCGAGGAACGCGACTGCCTGACCAAGTCGGTGCGCGACGATATCATCGACTGCTGCCAGAAGACCGTGCGGCTGGAAGATGCCTTCATCGACCTCGCGTTCAGCGACGGCCCGGTGACCGGCATGACCGCCAAGGAAATCAAGCGCTACATCCGCTACATCGCCGACTGGCGCCTGGGCCAGCTCGGCTTCCAGCCGATCTACATGATCGAGGACCACCCGCTGCCGTGGCTCGCCCCGCTGCTCAACGGCGTCGAGCACGCCAATTTCTTCGAGGCCCGCGCCACCGAATATTCAAAGGGCGCGACCAAGGGCGAATGGAACGATGTCTGGTCGAGCTTCGACCAGCGCAAGGGCAAGGTCGCGAACGAGGATGATGTGGCGGCGGATGACGGGCCGGATATGTTTGCCGAGGCGGGGGTTGCTGCGGAGTGAATGGTGAATATTGACATGTATTTATTAACAACAAATCAACAACTATTTATAGTTTGCTTTTGACAACAACTGATCATTTGGTGCACCTTGCCCGCTCACAGGCGAGGAAATAACATGTATCCTTATACTCAAAATACAGGAAACCTGACAAATCTAATCCAATCTATCGGAAGCAACGGAGTTCCCGATAAATTTACTACAAAAGAACTTCCTGTGTGGGGTTATAAAAGTAGTAACGATCGCGCAATCGTTGGAGTTCTGAAGTTTATAGGGTTTCTGGATCAATCGGGCTCGCCTACCGAACTCTGGCGACAAGCTAGAACAAAACCTGAGCAGGCTACGGCGACCGGTGTTCGGACGGGGTACAAGTCCCTGTTTCAAACATTTCCTGATGCGGAAAGAAAAGACAGCGAATCATTAACTAATTTCTTTAAAGCGAAGACAGATGTTGGTGATGCTGCGATAAAAATGATGGTTGCTACTTTCAAGGCGCTTGCGCAGTTTGGTGATTTTGAGAGTTCTAAGGGAGTGGTGGAGAAAAAACCACAGACGGATAACGCTTACACGCCTCCTCCGGTTCAGCCCCCCGTAGTTACCACACCGATGCTCTCTAATTCGGGGATGGCTGTCAACTTGAATATAGAGTTGTCATTGCCGCCGGATGAAACGGGGAAAGTCTATGATGCCTTTTTTAAATCTATGAAGAAGCATTTGATTGATGTCAAAACAGACACCGATTGAATTTTGGGCAGACAGGCTCGGACGATTTCATGCTGAAACAGTTTCTAATTTTTCGCATATGGAAAACTCCAAAGAACGCAGGTTCACATTAGGTGATAGTTACACAAAACTATCTAAGCTCAGTTTGAAGGAGGATGAGCTGTTTCGGCAAGCCTTGAGGTGCGTTGAGTTGGAAGTTTTCAGAGCTGCACATATTATGGCGTGGTGCGGGTATATGAATTGTATCTATAGACTGCTTGAGAGTGATGGCTTTACTCAGTTAGCAATTGCAAGACCGAATTGGTCGATTTCTTCGATTGAAGACTTGAGAGAAAACTACACTGAGCATGCAGTAGTTGATGTTCTTAAAATAATGTCGGTTGTGGGCAAGGCTGAACAAAAAGCTATGTTTGGAATGCTTTCGAAACGAAATGAGTGCGCTCATCCAACAGACTATTTTCCAGATTTTAATCAGTCTTTAGGTTACTTATCTGAAATATTTATGAGGCTCGAGAAGTTAGAAAAAAGGTTTCCTAACTACTCTTTCTAGAATCATAGTGACAGTTTACTAAATGCACTAATTCCCATCTTCGTCATCCTGAACTTGTTTCAGGATCCGTGAGACAGCGCGCGAACCGTGAAGGATCCTGAAACAAGTTCAGGATGACGACTAGCTATCGTGCCAGTGCAATAATTCCCACATTGTCATCCCCGCGCAAACGGGGATCCAGTCCAATAAAAACGTCGCGCAGCGGCTTTATTCATTCACTGGATTCCCGCCTGCGCGGGAATGACAAGGGGAGCGCCATCACGCCCCAATATCCTCAGCCCGAATTCCCAAAATCCGCGCCACCCTTCTCGCTCAGCGGCGCATCATCCTCCGCCTCATCCAAAATCCCGAGATCGCTTTCCTCGTCATCATCATTGCGCTCGCCGGCATAGGCACCTTCCTCGATGCGGCCGCTTTCCGCCATCTGTTTCATATGGTCGACCGTGTCCTGCGTATCATCGGGGATGATCTGCGCCGGATCGCTGTGGTCGTCGCGGCGGCTGGTCGAGACATCTTCCAGCTTCGCCCTGGTCTGCGTCTGCGCCTGCTCGGCCACTTTCTGGGCCTGGGAATCGTCGCGCTGCGACTGGTTGACACTGGTCTGATTGCTCTTTGGTTTCTCGGTCATAGAAGTCCTCTTTAATTACGGTGACAGTGCACTAATTTCACCAACCTCCCGACTTGTCATCCCCGCGAAGGGCGCAAGCGACGAAGGTTTCGGGGAAACCTTCCAAAGCCAAGCGATCCAGTCCAACAAAAATGTCGCGCAGCGGCTTTGTTCATTCACTGGTTTCCCGCCTGCGCGGGAATGACAGGGGAGCGCCATCATGCCCCCACATCCTCACCCGCTATTCCCGAAATCCGCGCCACCCTTCTCGCGCAACGGCGCCCCATCCAATCCTGACAATTCCCGTCATCGCCGGTTCAGATAACCGTCCCTAAAACCGCCCCAGATAACAGCAACAAGCCAAGGGAATTCATCATGCGCAATATTCTTATGACCATCGCCGCCGCCTCGCTGGTTGTGCCATCCGCCGCCGTGCTGGCCGATCCGCCGCGCCACGCGAAGGCCCATGGCTATTACAAGAACAAGTACAAGAGCCGCTATGACGACCGCGGCCGCTATTACGAGCCGCAGCGGCTGACCCGCAGCGACCGCATCTGGCGCGGCGACGACGGCCGCTATTATTGCAAGCGCGACAATGGCACCACCGGCCTGATCATCGGCGGCGCCGTCGGCGCGCTGGTCGGCCGCGAACTCGACGGCGGCCGCGACCGCACCGTCGGCACGATCCTCGGCGCCGCCGGCGGCGCCCTGCTCGGCCGCGAAATCGACCGCGGCGGGCTGAAGTGCCGCTAAAAATATAGACTGCAACCCGGTCGGCAGGCAGCGCACCCCGCGCCCCGCTCGCCGGCCGGGTCACATCCCCCCGAATGTCATCCCCGCGAATGGCGTAAGCGACGAAGGTTTCGGGGAAACCTTCCAAAGCCAAGCGATCCAGTCCGAAAAAATGTCGCGCAGCGGCTTTGTTCATGCACTGGATTCCCGCCTGCGCGGGAATGACAGGCGATCACCGCCGCCGGAACTGCGTTTCACCAGTTCTTAACCCCGCCGCGCCATTCTCCGGCGATGAGCTTCTTCCTCGCATTGCTGCTCGCTCTGGCGGCGCTCAATCTTTGGACCTTCGCGCTGTTCGGCTGGGACAAGCTGCAGGCGGAGCAGGGTGGCTGGCGGGTCAGCGAGAGCAAGCTCCTCGCCCTGGCGCTGCTCGGCGGCATCGGCGGCGCCTATGCCGGACGCGCCGTCTTCCGGCACAAGACGCGCAAGAAAAGCTTTGGCGACAGCCTGCAATATATCGGGTTTTTCCAGCTGGTCGCGCTGACCTTCTGCGGCGTGTATTTTTATGATTCCGCTGACTCTCTCAATTCCGGCGTCCAGACGGCCATGGCGAAGGTCGACCATTATGCCTATTACCCCAATTGCACCGCCGCCCGCCGCGCCGGTGCCGCGCCGCTCTATCGCGGCGATCCCGGCTATCGCCCCCCGCTCGACCGCGACAATGACGGCATCGCCTGCGAACCCTGGCGCGGGCGCTAGAAAACCCTTCGATGGCTCCGCTGCTTGTCATTCCCGCGCAGGCGGGAATCCAGTCCAACAAAAACGTCGCGCAGCGGCTCTGTCTATTCACTGAATCCCCGCTGGCGCGGAAATGACAGGGAAAGGGAAACAGGCGCTACCCCTGCCACCTGGATTGACGCCCCGGCTGGCGAGAGCTAGTCTTTTCCTTCAAATCCGGGGGAAAATTCATGGTCAAATATATCTCCGCCTTGATCCTCGCGTCGCTGCTGGTCCCGCCCGCGATGGCGCAGTCCGGTGATGGTGCGCAGGCGGCAGAACCGGCTGTCTCTGACCCGGAAGCGATGGTGACGGCGCTCTATTCCGATACAGCCGACCGCAGCCCGTTGCCGATGACGCAGCGGCTCGAGACCCTGTTCCTGCTGGAACGTGACTATCTGGAGGCCAGTGGCTATCCGGTTGGTCGACTGGATTTCGACTGGATTGTCAACGGCCAGGACGCATTGATAACCGACCTGGCGTTCGAGACCGTGGATGTCCCGATCCGCGATTATGGTGAGGCGGCGGTGGACCAGTTTGACCGCAAGATCATCATTGCCTCATTCCAGAATTTCGCCAGCCCGACCGCAATCCGCTATTACTGGATCAAGGAACGCAGCGGCTGGAAACTGGATGATGTGACCGGCGACAGCGAAGACGGCATGACCTGGACGCTGTCCCTGTTGCTCGCTTATGGCGGCTAGGGTGCGCTTTCGCGGCTGACCTCACCGTCCCGGCAACAGCCGCCGCCAGTCGCCCCACAGCACCACCGCCAGGCAGGCCGCGATCACCGCCAGATCGACCGTCGCCGCCAACGGGATGTAGGACAGGCCGGCAATGGCGGCGAGGCCGCCGATTACCGCCCAGACGACGAACAGCTTGCGGCCGCCGTCCCAGCCCCGGACCAGCCCGATACCGGCCGCGAACAGCAGCATCGGGGACAGCAGCATCAGCACCGGACCCAGGCCGGGCAGCAGCAGGAACATTGCCGATGACAGCATCGGCGGCAGCGCGGGCAGCGGCAGGGGGAGAAAATTGAGCGCCGCGACGGCGATCGCGCCCCAGCCGACATAGATGCGATATTGGTTCATGTTCGCCGGATATCACGGCTGGCCGGATTTGCCATCCCGTGATTTTGCGCATCGCCCTCTGTCCTGCGGCGACCCAAACTGATAGGCAGGCTGGAAGACAGATCCTGCGACATGCGCTGGACATATTTTTGCAATGATCACCGGGAGGGAATGATGAAACTGGTCCGAATCATATTTGTGCTCGCCGCCGCATGGGGCTTTCTGGCGCTGGTCCCCGGCCTGTTCGCGGAAGCGGGCCCGCGGCCGGAATATTATTACGGCTTTATCGGCATTGCGCTGGTGTTCCAGCTGATCTTCCTGCTGATCGCCAGCGATCCGGGGCGCTATCGGGCGCTGATCCCGATTTCGGTGCTGGAAAAACTGTCGTTCTTCCTGCCGGTGACCTTGCTGTGGCTGCAGGGCCGGGTGGCGACCGGGCCGGTGTTTGTCGGGGCGATGGTCGACGGGTTGTTCATGATATTGTTCGCCGTCGCCTGGCTGCTCTCGCGCAAGGCGGGGCAGGCGGCCTAGCACCAGTTGCGGCGATAGCCCTGCCAGCGCTCGGCCAGCCCTTCTGCGACCAGTATCTCGCCCAGACTCTCGCCGTTGCGCGTGATGATCCTGAGATCCCGGCCATATTGGTCCTGGTCGCGATCGATCGACTGCAGCGAGAAGCTGCCCTCGTTGAGCAGCGCCTGCAGCCGCATCTTGGCCCGCTGGCCGAGCCGCTCTTCGGACGCGCAGCCCGGCTTCGATATTTCCGGGGTGTTGATATCGGCGATGCGGATCTTGCGGCCCTCGAACCAGATGGTGTCGCCGTCGACGACGCAGGTGTAGCGGTCGGGGCCAAAGCAGATCCCGAAACTGCCCTCGAGCGGGTCCTGGCCAACGGCAGCGCTGGTCGCGGCAGGGCCGCCGCTCAGGAATATCGCCAGGAACAAAGCCGTGCACAGCGCGGCGGTGATGATGATGAAGGCGGGCCAGCGGACTGTGTCGCCGGACCCGGCATTGGCGGCGATTGGCCGGAAGGGACCGCGCTTCGCCCGGTGCAACGCATCGCTTTGTCGGCGCGATGGGAAAGGCGCTATTTTCTGCTTTTTCACCGGCTCGAAAATAGCGGGAAGATATTAAGGGAGACTAAACTGCTGGGGAGATTGAGCGAGGGCGCGTGGCGCGCTTGCCGCCAGCGACATCACCGGTCATCAGATGACCAGGGATGCGCTGTTCTGGACTGCGGGACCGATCGAGGCGGTCAGCAGGACGGCGGCGGAAACGAAGGCAGCGAAGGCTGCGGCGAGACGGTTTTGCAATTTGGGGGACAACATGGTCGGGGTTCCTTTATGGGTTGCTCAGGCTACCAGCGAGGCGGCGGAGTTGACGGCGGGGCCGATGCTGGCGCTGACAAAGACAGCGGCTGCGAAAACAGCGGCAAAGGCGGCGGCGACTTGGTTCTGGATGTTGGCGTTGGTCATTTCGAATTTCCTTCTGGTTAAAACGGATCTTCACAAATTGTTTCGCGAAGTTGTCCATAGCAATGCACAGGCCGTGCCAGTTTCAGAAAATCTAGATATATCAGCTAGATAGCCATATTTACATCATAGGCCAACATGAACGGAAACTGAATAATGGGGAAAAGCCCCAATATTTGGGATTGCGGATATCGAGGACTGTCGACGGCTTGTTAATATCGGGCTGATAGCCCGGCCCCATGTTCGGACAGCGTCTCTCCCGAGTCTTTGCCAGCCGCGCCAACGCCCTGTGGTGGTCGGTGATGGTGCTGGTTACCGCCTATTGCGTCGCCGCCGATCCGCCGGCCAAGGTTGCGCCCGCGCCGGATGCTGCTGCGGAAGCCAAGGCCGGGCATAAGGTTGCGGACCCCTGGGCGCATATCGATGATGCCGGACCGTCCGGGACAGACGATGAGGCGGAGGATCGCTGGGCGGGGATGAAGGCGGCCGCCGCGAAGCGCAAAGAGCTGCTGCCCTGATCCGGACCGCTGTCGCGGCCTGGCCGGCCGGCGTCAATATTGCGCGGTGCCGCCGTCGACGCTCAAAGTGGCTCCGGTGATGCCGGCGCCGGCTTCCGAGGCCAGCAGCACCGCCATCGCCGCCACTTCCTCGACCTTGCCCGGCCGTTTCAGCGCGCTTTCCTGCGAGAACATGTCGATCATCTCGTCAAAGGTCATGCCCATGCCCGCCGCCGTCGCCGGCCCGCTGTCCAGAATCAGGTCGGTCATGATCAGCCCGGGGCAGATGGCGTTGACCGTGACCCCCGATGTGCCAACTTCCTGGGCCACCGCCTTGGTCATGCCGTTGATGCCGTGCTTGGCGATCGTATAGGGGGCGAAGGTCGGCTTGCCCATCTTGCCTTCGGTCGAGCTGATGTTGATCACCCGGCCCCATTGCTGCGCGATCATCGGTTTCAGCGCGCGACGGGTTGCCCAGAAGCTCGAATAGATGTTCCATTTCATAGCCATATCAAAGGCTTCGTCGGTCAGGTCGACCAGCGGCGCCAGATCGCCCGCGCCGCCCGCATTATTGACAAGAATGTCAATAGCGCCAAAATGCTGGACGGTCTGGTCAATAAAACCCTCGACCTGGTCCTGCTCCATCACATCACCCGCAACAAAGATCGCCCGCTCTCCAACACCCAGTTCCGCGACAACTTTGGCACCTTTTTCCGGATTCCGCGCCATCAGCGCAACATTGGCTCCTTCCGCCAGAAACGCCTCTGCAATCCCGCGACCGATACCCGCTGTACCGCCCGTAATCGCTGCTGTTCTGCCCTTCAGTTTCATCGCCATTCCTCTTTGTTGTCTGTGCCAATCGCTATCCGACCGGTTGCAACCCGACAATGGCTTAAATCGCTAGTCGCTTTGCTTCTCCCCGGTCTATTCAGAAAACAGGCTCTGAACATGAACCTGAGATAAAACCGCCATTCAGTATCTGGTCAACCCAGCGTCCCTAGAAAGACACTCGTTGGGTAGCAATTGATTTGGGTTATAGAAATCCTTCTGGAGTATACAAGATGATCAACAAGATATTGGGAAGTTTGGTAATTTCAGCGGCGGCTGTCGGAACCATGGCTTTTGCCGCACCGGCAGAAGCGCGTGGCGGCTATTATAATGGCGACTATTACGAACAGGTCCGCGACAACGGATATCGCGAATATCGGCGCGGTGATACCTATCGTGGCCACCGCTATCGGGACCGGCGGTATTATCGGGACCAGCGCCGCTATCGCGACAACCGCTATTATAGTGACCGCCGCTATCGGGGTTGCGACCGTGGGACTGGCGGCACAATCATCGGCGCGATTGCCGGTGGTCTGCTTGGCAACGAAGTGGCCGGGCGCGGTGATAAAACCGAAGGCACGATCATTGGCGGTGCCGTCGGTGCGTTGGCCGGCCGCGCGATCGACCGCAACTGCTGACCTGATTGCCACTTTACCAATTTTAACAAAACTCTGCGTGCTCCGGTGCACAGGGTAAGCCATTCCCCCGAGTAGCGTATTGGGGGACAGGGGGTCGCGGCTGCGTAATAGCCCGGCCCCCGTTCCTTTTATCGTTTGGCGAGCAGCGGCGGAACCGGTCCGATCCAGTCTGCAATATCCGGTTCATCCTGCACGAAATAGGGATTGCCCTTGCTGTTCAGGTAGAAGCGCTGCATTTCGCTGCGGGTAAAGGGCCGGGATCCCAGTCGACCGAAGACCGCCATCTGGCCGCCGGTTTCGTCCACTGCACGGTCACGATCCAGCCCCTTGGACAAGGCAAGCGCCGGTTTCGGCGTGCGGGCAAAGGCGATGAGTTCCGGTTTCGGTGCCGGGGAGAAGCCATAATAGTTTTTCTGGCTGTCAGGCGTCGTCAGCTGGATTACCTTCAACCCGTTACGGCCGTCGGCGACATAGGCAAACAGGGTCGCGTTGGTCGATCCGACGATGACATCTTCCGCATCTGTCATTTTGCCACCAAAAGTTTCTTTCAGATAGACGGTCGGCGATTCCGGCCGGGTGATATTCGCGATGACCAGACCTTCGTCCTTGGCCGCGATATAGGCGTAGGTGCGGGCCAGATAGAGCCGCTGGGCGTTGCGTAGCGGAATTGTGCCGGATGGAACCGCCACCGGATTTTCCATGTCGGTGACATTGAACAGCTTCACGCCATCCGCATCGGTAACCCAGAGATAACGGAACTGCAGCGCGGAAGCCCGGGCATCGGCCATCGGGATCGTGACGACATGGCGGGGTTTGAGCGGCTCGTCGAGGTCGATCAGCGTCAGTCCGGTGGCCGTGGTGATATAGGCATAATGGCCAGCCAGCGTGATATGGCGCGCGCCGTCCAGCACGCCGCCTTCGTTCCAGGTGAGGCTCCGCTTGAAGAAATTGTTGCGAAACTCGCCATCGGCCAGCGTATTGATATCGACCAGGATCAGTCCCTCTTCGCTGTCCGTGATCACCGCAAAATCGTAGATCGGATGGAAAGCCTGCTCCTGATTGACCTCGCGCAGCTCCTTGGTGTTGCGCAGCGGCGCGATCGGCTGGTTGGTGGCCAGCGCCATGCAGGTCGCGTTTTTGGTGTCGACATGGGTGTCATGACCCAGCGAAGAGAAGGGAGCCTTGATGATGCGTTCCGAGAAGCCCTTGTTACCAATCGAAGCGACATCATAGGCGCGGAATCCGCCTTTGCCTTCCGCTACAAACATATATTCGCCGCGAAGCTGAAGACAGCGGACCGCATCACCGGTTCCCTGAACGACATTCTTGAACTCTTCGAGCGCCTTGGTTTCGCCGGAGAGATCCTTGTCGAGTCGTTCACCCCGCACCCAGTCTATCAGCTCACGGTCATGATCCTCGACATGCATCCGCCAATAGTCGGGATAGGCATATTTTTGCAGATAGGAGCCGATGACCGCCTGCGGTTCATCCCATTCCGTAACCCGGACCGCTTCGAAGCCCTTTTCCAAGCCTACCCAAGCGTGAAGGCCGATGAAATTGACGAAATTCGTCCCCTGCAAAAGTGTCTGGGCCATGATCGCATTATTGTCATTGGCCTCGCTGACATGACAATCGGAGCATTGCTTGGTTTCGGTCTTGCGCACGGTGTGCGGGAAATGCGGCGCGAATGCCTGCGATGAAAAGCCTATGCCGGAGATCGGTGGCTGCTGGACATAAATGCGTTCGCGATTGATGTTGGTCGAGGACAGGATCAAGGCGGATGTCGACCGCACGGGAGCAATGACATTGCCCTTGCTGGTCTGGTGCCGGCCCAGTTGGAACATCTGGTCGCGGGCGACCTGCGGATTGTAGGTTGCATAGTTCCGGGTCGTGCCGCCTTCATATTTGTGGCTGTCCGCCTGCCAGTTCGCTTCGATCGGCAAATGGCACCCACCACAGCTGGTCGTCCAGCTGAGATGGCAGGTGAAGCAGACCATATTTTCGTCCTTATGCGCCCGGTCGTCTTTCGCCACCCCGCTTCCGAAAGCATATTTGCCCGTTTCCGCACCGCTTTTGGACATGAGCTTCGCTCGCGCCGCCTTGAGGTTGAAATCGGGGTGTGACCGATCGACGCTGTTTTTGACGAGACTGACCCGCCAGCTAAGCTTTGGATCGACAATCGACCGCTGGATCAATACGCGCTGGCCGTCGGGGTCCTTGAACCATTCGAAGCGCCGCTCGCCATTTGCGTTGCGGAGGAGACCCAGGTTTTTGCCCTTTGGCCGCGCCGCCAGATTGCTAGTCATCAGGGTCGGATAGGCATCGGCGGTGCCGTGACAGTCCTTGCAGCTGATTTCGACTGCATTAGCGACTTCGCCGTAGATCAGGCCGTTACCATGGCTGTCCTGGGCAAAATGGCAGTCGGCGCACTGCATGCCGACCTCGGCATGGATACTCATCATATGGACTGATTTGCCCGGGTTGATCCCCGGCTCCACGAACTGGCCTTCATCACCCTTGCGGAATTTTTCCGGATCATCGTTGGCAACGATATTGTCGGTGTCGGTGCTGTAGCTCGCCTGGTTGCCTTCGGCATCAAGCAGATTTCCATCCCGATCGCGTTTCAGGATAGCGCGGAAATTCCAGCCATGGCCATGATAGTCCGCAAATTGCGTATCTTTGGCTTCACTGTTGATGTCGTAGACATTGCGCAGGAAATCGATATCGGCCCACAACCCTTTCGGTGCGGCGCCTTCCGGATTCCGGTCGAGCACCGCCCGCACCTCCTCCGCCGTCGGATATTTCTGCTGCTTGTATTTCTGCTGATATTGAGCGTCGCTCATGCCTTCCGGCTTGGGTGTCTTGTTGTCTGGCCCCGGCCACATATAGGGCGCGTCCGATTCATAATCCCACATCGTGTAGCCGAGATAGCTGTTCAGAAAGATATTCGGCTGGTGCATGTGGCAGTTCATACACTGGGCGGTCGGAATGGCGCGGGTGAAGGCATGCTGTATCGGATGGCCTTTTTCGCGTTTGGCAGGATCTGTTTCGTCAGCGTGATCGTCGCCGTGGTCGGTATCTTCACCATGTGACACCGTCTTGGGCTCATGACCGTCGCCATGTCCGCCTTTCGCCCCGTGCGACGCATCATATGTACCATAGCTGCCGAAGCGATGTTCGCCCTCCTTGAGGTTGCGGATGGTCGGATCGATGGTCTGTGTCTGGCCGTCGCGGCCATATTTCGCCCAGATCGAACTGTGGCGGGGCTCGCGGTCATTCGCGTAGACGACGTGGCAGCCGGCACAGCCCGACTGGCGATAGTCACCGGGCTGGTCATTGGTGCCCATGAACCACATAAACGGATCGTTGAGCCGCGTCTTGTGGATATTCAGCACCGGTATGGCGACGCGCAGGCCGGTTCCGGGTCCGCGGTTGGACTGCTTGAGGTCGGGGCGTCCGGGCTCTTCCAGCCGCTGGATGATGCCGCCGATATTGGGCAACCCGATCTCGGGGAACTGGGTGTTGATATTGCGGCCGCCGCGTTCGAACACGCGGAAAATATCGCCGGGCGGCACCGTGTGCCAGGTCGGCAAGGGATAGAGTATCGGCAGAGCGCCGCGCTTCTTCTCGGCTTCGGTTACCGTGCCGTGCGGACTGCCGGGCGACTTGATCGTCGCTGCTTCACCGTCGCGCGTATAAGCCTCTCCAAATACGTAATTCTTGAACGGCACGATGCCGTTATTATAGGCGGCACCGCCCCATAGCATGGCGCCGGTTGCCATCAGCGACCGTTCCGAAGCCTCGATGATTTCCATATGGCAGGCGCCGCAGGATTCCCGTGCGACCCGATAGTCCGACGGATTGACAAAGCGCACAAATTCCGGCGATTCCGCGTTCAAGAGCGAATAGCTTCGCTTCGGATTGGCAGACGAAGGCCAATGCCAGCTTTCGGGATATTTGGGCAGAACATGCGCTTTCTTGAGCGCATCCATATAGGCCAGACTGTTCTTGCCCCATCTGTTGTCACCGGTAACCGAGGCATCGCCCCCGTGACAATCGACGCACCCCAGAACCACGGCCGGGGTTTCGTGCATGGTCTTCTGATCGCTGTCGGTGTGACAGGACTGGCAACCACTGCTTTTCACCTGCGCTTCGTCCCAGGTCTGGTTTTGTGGAGCTGGGGGCGTGAAGCTATAATCGATTTTTTGCGGCTTTTCCTTGCCCGCAGCGAGCAGCAAGGACGCCGGAGCAAGGGTAAGTGCCAAGGCACCCAAGCCTGTGAGGATCGATTTGCTATTGTTGGTCATGAAGGTCCGCCAATGCATCAGAAGGCCAGTATCGCATTGAGCAGGATGGAATAATGAAAGTCGCGCTTGTCTGTCTGATCGAACAAATCCTTGAACCCTTTACCCGGCAATAGCGCCGCCCCTGACAGTCGAAATACCATATTTTGTGTAGCCTTGGGCCGGTAAATTGCTGCTACGGAGAGATCCCAGCCGATATCCTTCGGTATGGAGCCTTCGACCCGCAAGGCTTCGAGGCTTTCGGTCTTGTGGAACCAGAGATGATTGGCATTGGCCGAAATCCGGAAGTCCGGCGTCAGATCAGCATCGACGCCGACACCGGCCAATATCGTGCCCGGATTGTTGAAATTGCTTTGTCCCTGCTCCTTTGAAGAGCGAAGCGAGTTGAGAATACCGTTGCGGCCATTGATCGAGATCACTCTGCCGCCTCCCGCAAACGGAATCGTCTGGCGGATCCAGTAGCTCGTGTCAGCGCCGGCAAAAATCGGATTTTCGAATATCGCGTCAAAGCCGGCTTCGGTATTATTATAGGGATTGCCGTCGCCGCTGGCGAACAGGCCGGAGGCGCGAAAGCGCAGGAAGTCGACATCATAGCTGGCTTCCACGGCGCCGAAATAGGCGGCGATATTTGCTGGTTCGCTGGTGAAGAAACTGTTCCGGTCCTCGCCAAAGGCACCATAGACCTGCCCGGTCAGATTGATCCGTCCGATGCGACCGTCAAAGGCATAGCCCGGATAGACCACATCATAAGCCCGGCCGCGTAAATCTCCGAGCAGGGCGGGGCGGACCGGAAAGCCATTGTCGTCAATCTCGACATCGGATTTTTCGCGGTTCATATTATAGGTCACGCTGAACTGGCTGGTCAGCCCGACAAAGGGTAGGTCCTGCCGATAAAGATTGGCAAAGAAAATATAGCTTTCGCGCGGCGTCTGTGTGATGTCGTTGAGCCCGGAATTGGTGTCTTTCTCCAGCTGGACAAAGGCGCCGAGATTATACTGGATCCGGTTGTTGTCCCGCGTACCGAACAGACGGAAACCGAGCTGGTTGTCCTGGAACAGGAATCCACGGAAATCCGCCTGCATCGGCTGGATGCCGATCCGGAAACTGTCAAAATCATAGCGCGCCGATGTGTTGCGGATATGATAGTCGAAAAAAGCCTCCTGCACGCCAACGAACCAGTCGGTGCGGTGCGAGGATTTCGACGGTTCGACGAACAATACCCGGCGTTCCGGCACGTTCACATGATTGACCTGTGTTGCCAGGGTCAGGCGATATTCGACGTCTGGCGGCTTGTAGGCGGTTGATCCCTTGATCAGGGCAAAACCGGTGATGAAGGTCTGGGCATAGACTTCCGAACCGGAGCGCCCGAATACGTCGATGCTGTTCGGGCGTTCTGTGGTCTGCACACCAACGGGAATAGGGAAACTGCGCGGTTCGATCACGGTATCAGAAATGACATTGGCGACAAAGAACCAGTCATCGCCCTTCAGAAATCCCGGCCTCTTGTCGGCAGGGATCGGCTTGTCACCTTTGAGTACATTCTGGTTGTAGGGGTTGAGCGTGCTGTGGCAATTGTTCCGCAAGGCGCCGAACAAGGTATAGATCGAGTCATCGCCGCCCTTTGCCGGGCACAGGCTCTGCATGATCCGCCAGCGATCCGGGACAGGAAATTCATCGGTGGGAAAGGCCTCCGGCGGAGGGGCGCTGACCGCGCCCGGATTATTCTGAGTGATCGGGTCCGGCAGTTCTTTTTGCACGCCAGGCCGGCGCCGGCCATCGATCAGCGCGTCATCGGCATTCAGTACATCGATATCCGTATCGAGCTGGTCCGGGCCTTCCGACACGGGTGAATTGGAAGAATTGGAAGCATCTTCTGGCTTCCCGGCAGTGGCTGCCGCTTTGTCGCCCGCTTCTGTCTCTTCTGCCTCCAGATCTGGTCCGCCCATTCCCGTTTGTGGTCCGAAATCAGCAGATTTTTTACCAATCCAGGCAAATTTTTCTCCAGCCAGCAAAGCTGTCAAGGACGCTTCCATCTCCTCGACTGAGGCGCGTTGAGCTTCCATCTGCTCCGCCTGTCCTGACATCACGGCCAGGATCGGGACAAAAGAGGCGGAGAGTCCGGTCATCCGTCCTACAGTCCCTCGCAGACATTTTGTGCATTCGTGTCAAGAAAAGGCGCGAAGGGACAGTTAACATAACGAAGGCGGACATTCGCATTGCCGAGATTGACCACGACATTGTCTGCGCGGATCGCTTTCGGTGCATTGCCGATACTACCCAAGCGCACACCCGCGTTGTGCAGGCCAAGGAAGCTGGCCATATCGTCCTGGTCGATGCCATCACCCGACACGCCGATCCCGCCGATCAGCTTGTCACCGCGATAGATGGGCACGCTGCCGGGAAAAATCTGGATACCATTGGCAAGCCGGACCTGTCCTCCGGTTCCCGCTATTGCCGGCACTTGCGTGCAGCGTTGCGGGGTGTCGGCGCTCGCACCATTGGAGCGCACAAATTCCAGATGCGCCCCGATATTGGGCACCACCAGGTCGAGTTGCAGACCCACCGCAAATGGACTGAATTGCGAAGACTGTGCGACCGACAACGGGCCGGGCGGTCGCCCGACCTCGCCATCCGGGAAATAGGGCCGGGACAGATTGCCGCCAGACCGATCGGCAAAGGCCACCGTGCCGGTCAGGGCATTGGGATCACCCAGAAAGGTGCGGACGCGTTGCACATAGGCGGGCACGTTGGTGATGCCGGGCACCACCGGTGTATTCAGCAATTGCTGAGCCGCTGCTGCGTTGGAGAAAAAGGCGGCCGTTCTGGCTTTTTGCAGCGATACGTCGGTGCCGAAGATCGGACCGTCCGGTGTGCGCACGATGCCGAGTATCTGGCCATAGGTATCGACGACGCTGACGGTAGCCTGCATCCGGCTATCCAGCGGCTGGCGAATCTGTGCTCTGGCGCGGCTGAAGATGATGAATGCCTCTTCCAGAATGGCGCGCACTTCCGCAGCGGTGAGCGGCGTTGTGATCGCTGCACCGTCTGTACCGGCGCGAATCGGGAAGCGGTTGGCGCCGGTGCCATCGGTCAGCACAAAGGCATCGGAATTGGAAAACTCGCTGGCTTTGGAAGCGCGGATTCCGGATGCTTCCGTGCCATAGGCCGTGCCGGCGATAATCGAACCATCCGTATAGCCGGTCACGGACACAAGGTTCCCGAGCGTTCCGTTTATCGCGGCAAAATTGCCCTGCAGCGGGGACAGGTCGGAGACGACGATATCGCTGAACCGCAGCGAGGTGCCGTCAACCGAAATGCGGTTGGCGGTAATTGATGCCGGCGGTGCAAAGCCCTGGATTCCGGCCAGGGCAATCGCTTCTTCGGCATCGTTATCGACATCGAGAATATTGGGATCAAAAGCATAGTCGCCGTCACCCATGATGCCGATGCCGCCAACCACGACGCCGTCCTTGTAGATCGGCAAACCGCCGGGATCGGCCGCCAGGCCAAGCGGTGACCGTTTGGGTCCGATCATGGATCCGGCTCCGCCCATCGTGTTGAATCGCTGCGACAGGTCGGAACAGGGGAGCTGGCTGAACTGGACGCCGAACAGCGGTCCGCTCTCCAGACCGACAGTGGTTGGTGCTGGCGGGAAATGTTCCTGCGCGATCTGGCTGGCCGTGCGGCTGGAAAAGGCGTTCCCGCCGCTGGACAGATAGGCACCGGTTATTGCCTTTGCTATCGCGGCCGTTGAAGCTGGCACCATCGCGCCTTGCAGGCCGACGGTGTTCCCCGGACCGGCAACGCCACCGATCTGTCTGGAGCTGACGGCGATTTCGCTCGATCCGCTATTCGACCCGTTCATGTCGAATACTGCCAGCACGTTGCCGACGCGATCGACCACGGCGATCACCGAAGGAAGATTGCGGGCCTGCGCCTCGCCGGCGGCCTGGGCGATAATTGTCTGGACATCCGCGACCGTCAGCGATCGCTGTGCCGGCGCGACGAAACCCGTGGGTGTAGGGGTGGGTGTTGGAGCCGGCGCGGGCGAAGGCGTGCCGCCAAAATCATTGCTGCCACCGCCGCCACCGCAAGAGGTCAAGATCAGGGCAGCGGCCGAAATGGCGGTTGTGAACATGGGTTTGCGCATCACCAATATCCCTACCTGAGCGACCGTATGGTGCGTACGGCACTGCCCAGCGCCCGCCGGAACTTCAGTGGCTGGTAGTCATTGGGGTCGGCAACCGCCTCGTAGGCGACATTGATCTGTCCGCGCAGGCTGGCGGCTGCGGACGGGCTGACCTGTCCACGATTCACCAGTCCGTTGAGCAGGGTATCAATCGCCATGACCGCTTGGACGCTGCCCTCGTAGTCGGTGAAGCGCGGCGAAATCGCTTCGCCGGCAATGGTTTCCATGATCTGGAACGTTTGAGCCTTGCCAAAGCTGGCGCGGGAAAAGCGATCCGCAAGCTGGGTCGCATATTGCCGCAGTCGTGCGGCTTCCTGGACGGCCGGTTCACGGCCCTGCGCCATGGCGGCGTGAAACGCCCTGGACCGGCTGTCAAATTCACCGGCGATGTCGGGGGCTGCCACTTTGATTGCCGCGCTGAGCATGATCATATTCTCGTCATTATACGGCGGCATGCCTTCCGGGATGGATCGCGCGGGATTGTTGATCGAGGTCGGGCGGGCCGACGGATCATCGTAAATCCGGCGATGGCAGCTGTGGCAGTCGTAAAAATAGAATTCAGGAAAAATGCCTTCGGTGGCGATGGCCGGCTTGGTGAACAGGTTGAGTGACCGTTCGAGCGCCATCGCCTGACCCACGGCCCAGAACTGGACGCTGTTGGTGCGTCCCTTGCGGCGGACATAATCAACATCCTCGTCATGATGCTGTTGCAACGTCGAGAACAGGTCCATTTCGAACGAGATGCGCGGGTGTCCGGCGGCCATGATCCGGTGATCGACAAACTGGCCCTTCTTGGCGCTGCCGAAATGACAGTCGAGGCAGACACTGGCCCGCGCCTTGGGATTGTCCAGAGGGACCAGTCCTTTTGAAACATTGCGGGCATGGCTGGCACCGACAGCATAATGGCTGGACAGCCATCCGGAAGACGCGCCGTGGCAGGATTCGCAGCCGACGCCGTCGTTGAGTTGAAACCGTGGCCCCTTGCTCGATGCCGCCGTGCTGTGACAGCCGAGACATTCTGAAGCGGATGCGGCATCCTTAAGACCCAAGCGCTTGGCAATGGCAATGCTGCGCGGTTCGCGAAGGACGCGGAACGCGCGGCTATGGGCGCCGCCGGGTGTGGATTCTTCCTGCCAGCGCATGATTTCGTCCTGCCGGACAATCTCGCCGTCAGCTTCCTGCCGCCCGTGACAGGTTGTGCCACCGCAGGTGGCCACGCCCAGATAGGTGCCGCCAGGACCATCAGTGGCGGCTGCCACCGGTGTCGTACTTGCCATGGTCGAGATGACCAATGCCGTTGCGACCAGGGCCGAACAGAATAGGCTAGCGGCCAGCACTGGCCAGCCTGGTACCCACGAAAATTTTTTCTTCGTTTGCATCGTTGCCCAATCCGGTTTTGACACCGGTCCCCTCATTCAGCACGACGCGACCCTTGCTGTTCCCTATGGCGAAATTGGCTCCCCATCACCATATGGCTAAGGCTATCTATCGCCCATCCGTTGCTCAATGCAAATGAAAATCGCCCGTTTTCTTTTATTTTCTAGGGTCTTGCTGATGGAATCATGCGCCAGTCCGAGCACAGTGTGGCGCATGGGCAACGGTCATCGGCTGTTGGCCTAGCCTGGCTTGCGGCGAATCACCAGATTCCGGATTTCGGTCATGTCTTCCATGGCGAATCTTATACCTTCGCGACCCAGACCACTGTCCTTGACCCCGCCGTAAGGCATGTTGTCGACGCGGTAGGAGGGCACGTCGTTGATCACTACACCGCCGACATCGAGATGATCCCAGGCATCGAGAGTCTTGAACAGGTCGCGGGTGAAAATGCCGGCCTGCAGCCCGAACTTGCTGTCATTGACTTCATTGAGCGCTGCACCGAAATCACTGAATTTGGAGAGCAGGGCAAGCGGACCGAAGGCTTCCTCGCGATAGGCGTCTGCCCGGGTGTCGACATTCTCCAGCAATGTAGCTTCCAGCATATTGCCGTTGCGGTCGCCGCCGCACAGCAGCTTGGCGCCGCCGGCGACAGCGCTTTCGATCCAGCCGTGCAGACGCTTGGCTTCGCCCTCGGAAATCATCGGACCGATGAATGTTTCGCGTTCCTTCGGATCGCCCGAGATCAGGGATTTGGTCCTGGCAACCAGCATGTCCCTGAACTTGTCGTAGATATTTTCATGAATGATGATCCGCTGCACGCCGATACAGCTCTGGCCCGACTGATAGAATGCGCCGAACACGACCCGCTCCAGCGCATCGTCGAGATCCGCATCATGATCGACAATCACGGCGGCATTGCCGCCCAGTTCGAGCACGACCTTTTTCTTGCCGGCCTTGGCTTTGAGATCCCAGCCAACCCCCGGCGAACCGGTGAACGAAAGCAGCTTCAGGCGCTCGTCAACGGTAAACAGATCGGCGCCGTCCCGACTTGCGGGCAGAATCGAGAAGGCACCTTTCGGCAGATCGGTTTCTGCCAGTATCTCGCCCATGATGATCGCGCCCAGCGGCGTTTTGCTTGCCGGTTTCATCACGAACGGACAACCTACGGCAATCGCCGGCGCAATTTTATGCGCCGCCAGATTGAGCGGAAAGTTGAAGGGAGAAATGAAGCTGCACGGACCGATCGGAACGCGCTTCCACATGCCCATATAGCCCTTGGCCCGCGCGGAGATATCGAGCGGCTGGACCTCGCCATAATTGCGCACGGATTCTTCGGCCGCGATCCGGAAGGTGTCGATCAGACGGGTGGTTTCGCCTTCCGCGTCCTTGATCGGCTTGCCGGCTTCCACGCACAGCGAATAGGCCAGCTCGTCGAACCGCTCCTTGAACCGGTCGACGCAATGCTGCAGCACATTCTGCCGCTCGTAGCTGGCCATCGCTGCCATCGGTTCGGTTGCCGCGACCGCGCCGGCAATCGCCTCCTCGATAACGTCGGGCGTCGCAAGGGCGGTGCGGAAGGCGACTTCATTGGTATATTTGTCGGTGACTTCCAGATCGGTATTGGGCTGCACTGCCTCATTGTTGAGATACAGCGGATAGACGTCTTTTAACTTGGTCATAGGGGCCTCACTCACACCTTCGCGCTGAGTTCCTTGATCTCGTGATTCAAAATGCGGTCATTGTCGGAATAGTCAACCGGACAGTCAATCAGGTGAACGCCTTCGGTGTTCAGGCATTTGTCGATCGTTTCCGTCAGATTCTTGGCGCTGGTAATCCGGTGCCCGTTGGCGCCATAGCTTTCTGCATATTTGACAAAATCGGGATTGCCGTAGGTCAGGCCCCAGTCCTTGAAGCCCATGTTTGCCTGCTTCCAGCGGATCATGCCATAACTGGAGTCGTTCAGAATGAGCACCGTGATATTGAGCTTCAGCCGGACTGCGGTTTCCATTTCCTGGCTGTTCATCATGAAGCCGCCGTCGCCGCATATCGCCATGACCTTGCGATCGGGATAGACCATGGCCGACGCCATTGCGGATGGCAGGCCGGCACCCATTGTCGCCAGTGCGTTGTCGAGCAGAACGGTATTGGCCTGCCGCGCCTTGTAATTACGGGCGAACCAGATCTTGTAGACGCCGTTGTCGAGGCAGATGATCCCGTCTGCGGGCATGGCGTCGCGGACAACCTTGACCAGATGCGGCGGGTAGATGGGGCAACGCATGTCGTCGTCCATCGTATCCGTATGCTCTTCCTCGGCCCGGCGCGCCTTGTACATCGCGTCGAAATTCCAACTGCCGGAAGGGACAATATCTTCCTTCATCTGCCAGATCGCATTGCCGATATCGCCGATTACCTCGATCTGCGGGAAATAGACCGGGTCGACTTCCGCGCTGTTCATCGACACGTGGATGACTTCGGTGCTGCCGGTCGCCATGAAAAATGGCGGCTTTTCGATCACGTCATGCCCGACGTTGATGATCAGATCCGCCGATTCGATTGCCCGGTGGACAAAATCATTGGCCGACAGCGCCGCGCAACCCATGAATTCCTTGTGGGTTTCGTCGACCACGCCCTTGCCGAGCTGGGTCGTAACGAAGGGTATGCCGGTCTTCTCGATAAACTGCGTGAGCATGCGTCCGGTGGTCGTCCGGTTGGCACCGCCGCCGACAACGATGATCGGAGACTTGGCATTTTCAATTTTCTTGGTTGCAGCACGGACCGCCTTTGCTTCCGCAACCGGACGCCGCGTCAGGCTGGGCGTGATCGGGGTCGAGTCGGTTTCCTCGTCGGCAATATCCTCGGGGAACTCGATATGGGTGGCGCCGGGCTTTTCTTCCTCGGCCAGACGGATCGCCTCGCGCACACGGCTCGGGATATTGTCGGCCGATGCCAGTTGATGGGTGAATTTGGTAATGGGGCCCATCATGTCGACCACGTCGAGAATCTGGAACCGGCCCTGCTTGGATTTCTTGATCGGCTTCTGGCCGGTGACCATCAAAATCGGCATCCCGCCCAGTTGCGCATAGGCAGCGGCGGTCACCAGATTGGTCGCACCGGGCCCCAATGTCGCCATACAGACGCCGGTCTTGCCCGTATGCCGTCCATAAGTGGCGGCCATGAAACCGGCCCCTTGTTCGTGACGGGTCAGGATGAGCTTGATTTTCTTGGAGCGCGACAGGCTGTCGAGCATGTCGAGATTCTCTTCGCCGGGTACGCCAAACAGATATTCAACGCCTTCGTTTTCGAGACATTCTACGAACAGATCGGATGCTTTGGTCATGTGGGTCCTTCCCCGATCGTGATGATCAGTGCTGGTGCGAGTAAATGGTAACGACCCAAATGACCCTCAATCCCCCTCAAGAACAAGACTCACTCTACCCCTATGTTCTTGGTTGATAAGTTAAAATAGTTGAGGTGTCACCCCCTCAATATCCGCGATCAAAGTCTGCCACGGCAATCATCTCCCCGCCACTCCGGTAGCGCTTCAGATTTTCGACGAAGCGGGCGGCGGCACGCTGGAACATCCGGGTTTGCGCGGTGCCCGACAAATGCATGGTGATGATGCAATTGGGCGCATCCCACAGCGGATGGTCGGCCGGCAATGGCTCGGGGTCGGTGACATCAAGCGCCGCGCCGCCAATCACCTTGTCGTTCAGCGCGGTCAGCAACGCGTCCTGGTCGATCAGCGTTCCGCGCGCGACATTGACCAGCCATGCGGTGTCCTTCATCGCGGCGAACTCTTCGGCACCGAGCAGATGTCTGGTGTCACTGGTTGCCGGAGCTGAAACGAAGACCCAGTCAAATTCGCCAAGCCGGTCGCGCCAGTCGTCGAGGCCGATGACATTGGGCTCGCCGGTCGCGGTGCGCCTGACCGCGGTCACCTCCATGTCAAAGCCGGCGAGCTTTTTCGCGATCTGCTGGCCGATGCCGCCATAGCCGATGATCAGCGCCTTGCTGTCATCAATTTCGGTTGTTCCGGGCGGCGTTTCCAGCCATTGGTGCTGGCGCTGGCTGTCCACGATAAGATCGCTGCGTTTGGCGGCGGAGAGCATCATCATGACTGCGAATTCGGCAATCGGCGCGCTGTTGAGGCCCGCGCCATTGGTCAGGATCGTGCCCTGTTCCTTGAGCTGGGCAAGCGGAAAATGTTCGACCCCGGCATAAATGCTGTTGAGCCATTTAAGATTGGTAGCGGCGGATATGATCTCGGCCATCTTGGCCTTGTCGTACATGTCGAACCAGCCAATTTCGGCATGCGGCGCGATTGCCATCGCTTCCTCGGTGCTGGTGAACCAGGTGACGTCAAGATCTCCGCAATGCGGCTCGACCAGCGGGCGGACAAGCGATGCCATGGCGGCTTTTGGTTTGTTGGTCATATGTCTATTCTCCATTCCCAGCGCAGCGGATCGCCGTCCATCAATTCCACGCCTTGCGCGATAAGATCGTCGCGTATGGCGTCGGCGGTTGCAAAGTCCTTTTCCGATTTGGCTTGCTGGCGCTGGTCCAGCTTTGCTTCGATCTCGGTTTCGTCTGTCCTGGCCGCAAGTGGCCGGACCCTGAGGGCGCTGCGCTCCACCGATGTCAGGGCCAGCCCCAGAACGGAATCCATGTCGGACAATAGCTGGAGCCGTTGTTCGGCGGACACTTTCTTGAGCGCCAGCAATTCCTCGAGCAATGGCAAGCCTTTCGAGCTGTTCAGATCTTCGCAAAGAGCAGCGTCAAACTTTTCCCGCAGCTGCAGCAGTGCGGGGTGTGTGACGGCTTCCGTTTTTGCAGCGGCTTTTTCGACCAGCCGCTCCACGCCCATCACAATCCGTTTCAGCCGGGTCAGCGCCGCGAGCAAATTGTCCCAGGTAAATTCCAGCTCGCTGCGATAATGGGCCTGCAGGCACATCAGGCGATAGGAGAGGGGAGGGATGCCCTTGTCGATCAGCAGTTGCAGCCGCAGAAACTCGCCTGAAGATTTCGACATCTTGCCGGTCCGGTCGATCAGGAAATTATTGTGCATCCAGATTTTCGCGCCCGAATGGTCGGAGCAGCTGTGCGCCTGGTTCTGGGCGATCTCGTTGGGATGGTGGATCTCGCGATGGTCGATGCCGCCGGTGTGGATATCGAACGGCAGGCCGAGCAGCGCTTCCGACATCACCGAACATTCCAGATGCCAGCCGGGAGCGCCCCTGCCCCAGGGGCTGTCCCATTCCATCTGACGCTTCTCGCCGGGCGGCGTCTTGCGCCAGATCGCGAAATCGGCGGCGTTGCGCTTGCCCTCGACAGCGTCGATGCGTCCTTCGCCGTCGTCGGTCGCTGCGCGAGCGAGCGTACCGTAATTGGTAACGGTGGAGACATCGAAATAGAGGCCGCTGTCGAGCTCATAGCAATGCTTGTCGGCGATGCCCTTTGCGTAGTCGATCATCGCCGGAACATAGTCGGTGGCGATCGACCAGTGGGCCGGCTGCCGGATATTGAGCGCCTTGATATCCTGCCAATAGGCCTCGGTATAATGTTTCGCGATATCCCAGATCGACTGGGCCTTCTCGGCCGCCATCTTCTCGAGCTTGTCTTCCCCGGTATCGGCATCATCGGTCAGATGCCCGACATCGGTGATATTGATGACATGGGTGAGCTTGTAGCCCTTCCAGCTCAGTGTGCGTCCCAGCAGATCGGCGAACACATAGGCCCGCATATTGCCGATATGGGGATAGTTATAGACGGTCGGCCCGCAGGTGTAGACCCGTGCCTCGCCTGCATGGACGGGCACGAAGTCCTCCAGCTGGCGAGTGAGGCTGTTAAAGAGTTTGAGCGGATGTGCGGCATTGTCATTCATCGCCCATCGCCTAATGGCTTTCCGCGCGGCAGGTCAACAAATCAATTGATCGGCGACATCATTCTGCCGGCTCCTTTTCCTTTTCTTCCTCTTCGTCGTCCGGCTGGCAATTTCCTGCGTTATCCCGCTCGCAATCCGAACCGCTGGTCCACAGATCGTCATTGCCTGCTCCCGTTACCGGTTCATCGATAAGGGGGTCTTCGGCCAATTGCTCGTTTTCCTTTATCTCGATGGGATTGCTGGCAAACGGATCTGCCTCATATCTTTCCGGGGTCACCTCTTCCTCGATCACATCCTTTACCGGATCATCGATTTCCGGTGTCTCCGGGACAGGCGTCGGCGTCGGAGTTGGCGTAGGGTTGCAGCTGGCCGGATTGTTGATCACACAGCCATTGATCGTGGAGGCGGGATCAAAACCGATCGATACATTGGTGGCGGGAATAGTATCCAGGCCGGTTGCAGTACTCACAATACCGTTGATCACGATAGTGGTATTGCCCGTCGAGGGGCCTACAATGGACAAGCTTCCTGCATTGAACCCGCGCCGATCGGCGAATTCGGTTCCGTTTGCCGTATTCTGAATGAGCAGATTGTCAGTCACCGCTATCTGGACATTGTCCGCCCGGATCAGGCCATCGGGAAGATCAATGCCGTCGTTGCTTGCGAGGCGGTTGTCGATATCCGCCGCAGACAGGCCTGCGATATCGTCCAGTGCCTGGCTGGTCATTGCGAAGATACTGGCGGCATTGATCGAGAGACTGCCGCTGCCGGAGAAACTTCCGTTCGCGTCGGTCATCTGGATGATGCCGCTGGCGGCGTCGACAAACATGTCCTGACCGGCCGTAAAATTCAGACCGGAATTTGCATTGGCATTGCCGAAATCGACAAAGCCGGTCACGGCAATCGACTGTCCGGATACGAAATTGAGATTATTGCCCAGTCCGATATTGGCCGATTGCGGGCCGCTGACATTGTTTGCCACAAGCACGTTCAAATCCTGCAGCACCATGTCAAATCCGCCGATGCCTGTAGACAAGGCGGTCAGGGTCAGATCGCCGCCGGAATGGATGCGGCTGAATTCATCATTGTCGAGAGAGAAGACCCCGGTCTGATCAGTGGCTCCACCCAGGACCATCTGTGTCGTGCCATCGGAGAAGATCTGGATATCACTGGTCAAGTCTGTTTGCCCAAGGCTTCCGGCCGAACCGATATTCATGTCTGAACTGGTTGTCATGATGGCGTTGCCCACGACATTTGCCTGAATATCGATCAGCCCTCCTGCGGTGATCTGCAGGTCGTTCTGCGCGTTTAAGAGACTTTTGATCAGAACATTGTCGGCGGCGGTGATGGAAATGTCACCACCTGTCGAAACCGCGCTCTGCGGACCGGTGAGATTGATCGGCGCGGATTGACCGGCAACAAAGGTGTCGCTGATGGTTGCGGAACCACCGGCGTTTATTGTGATGTCGCCGGTGGCTTCGGCACCCTGAACATCGAGATTTCCGGCAGAGGACAGCCGTATATCGCCGCTACTGGCTACGGAAATAACCGCCATGTCCTGCTGCGTGACGATCGAAACGGACGCACCTTCTGCAACCAGTATTTCGGTCACATCGACATTGTTGCGGACATTCACCAGTCCGTTGAACGCCTGCAGCGTAATGCTGTTTCCGGAAACATTGCGGAGATCAATTCCATTTGCCGCACTGATGAAGACCGATCCCGAACCTGTCTTGGCAGCGGAGACACTGTCTGCAACCAGCGCGCCGCCAGCGTTCAGCGTCATATCATCGCTGCTCGCGGCGCTGGTAAAATTGATATTGCCGCCGGCATCGACGGTGAAGGTGCCGCCCTGGGCATCGAGGCTGCCAAAGCCTACATTCCCGGTCGCATCCAGGTCGATGCCACCGCCCACGGTAACCGTACCCGTTCCATTGATGTCACCGGCTGTCGCATCGAGCGCCAGATCGCCGCCGATAGTGCCGTTATTCAACGTGACCGACGCACCCGTGATACTGGTGTTGCCGCCGCTGATTGCCTTGTCCAGGGTCGGCGTGCCGGTTGCCGAGATGACAATGTCATTTGCCGCATCGACGGTACCGAAGCCGGCATCGCCCGCGGTCGCCGTGGCATTGACCGAGCCTGATGAAGTCACGTCTCCGAGGTTCAGTGCCTGCGCCGTCAGATCCACGCTGCCACCGCTGCCGATATCTCCGGCCCCGCTGTTCATGCCGATGGTGCCGCTGGCAGCGGTGAGCGTGATCGTGTTGGGCGAGGTCAGGGAATTGAACAGGATATTCAAGCCGCTGGTCATAGCGATACTGGCGGCGCTGGCATCACCGATGGCGATATTGCCGCCGTTCAGATCAAGCGCATTGGCGGCGGTCAGGTCACCGCCGGCAATATTCCCGCCGGAAGCCATATTGATGACGGAAGCCGTCGCACTGCCGAACCCGATGGAGCCGGTGGCATCATAATCGATGGTGCCGCCGACCAACAGGCCGGCAACGCCGGAAATGTTGCCGGCTGTGGCGGTCACCGTCAGATTTCCAGCAATATTGCTACTGTCGAGAATTACGCTCGTGCCCTGGATGACATGGGTGCCTCCCAGCAAGCTGCCGACGTCTGCTGATCCGGTTGCCAGCACATTACCGGCATTTGAGTTCACGGAACCCAGTGTGACATTGGCTCCGTCAATATCCACCACATCAACGGCCTGAACCGATCCTGCGATATCGATATTGCTGCCCGAGTTCAGCACCACACGATCGAACACGCCGCCGGTTGCATTGGACGAAATTGCGCTCGTCCCGGCAATGGTGCCGCCGGCATTGATCTGAATATCACGACCTGTCAGCGTGCCGAAGGAAACAGCACCACCCGCATCCGCGAACAGGGCACCGGTTACGGTGACATCTGCCAGAGCGATAGCGTCCACCGCATCCAGATTGGTGGTGCTGGCGCCAATATTGCCGGACGTAATTGATCCTGTGGTTGCGTTTGCGGTCAAGGAGCCGGTTATTGCAACGGATGTCAGATTTATGCTGCCACCCTGTATCACATGGGTGGTGCCGGTGATATTCCCGACGGACACCGCCCCCGTCGCCAGGATATCGCCGTCGTTGGAATCAAGGGTTCCGATCGTCACGTTCCCGCCATCGACATCAACGATATCAATTGCCTGAACGGTTCCGGTGACGGTGACATCACCGCCGGCATTCAGGACAACCCGGTCGAACACGCCGCCGGTCGTATTCGGCGATATCGCGGTTGCACCGGCGATGTTGCCACCTGCTGTGAGCTGGATATCCCGCGCGGTGACATTCGCGAAACCTATCGAACCGGTCGCATCGATATCCAGCAGGCCTGTCAGGGAAACATCGGTAACTGTGGCGTTTCCGGCAGCATTCAATATGGCACTGCCGCCAGCCAGGTTTCCGGCAGTAATGTTGCCCGCTGTTGCAGTAACCGTAGCCGTGTTCGCGGAATTGATATTAACCGTGCCCAGCGTCACCGCAGCGCCCTGAATGATTTGGGTGCCGCCCAGCAAAGAGCCAATATTCACGACTCCCGTTGCCAGCACATTGGCGGCATTGGAATTGACCGAGCCAAGGCTAACATTGATTCCGTCGATATCAACGACATCGATCGCCTGGACGGCGGCGGTGATAGTGACATTGGCACCGGCATTCAGCACCACGCGGTCAAACACCCCGCCGGTGGATGTCGGGGAAAGCGCACTGAGACCGGTTATATTGCCGGCCGCCGCAAACTGGATGTCGCGTCCGGTGATATTGCCGAAGTTGATCGCGCCGCCCGCATTGGCAGAAAAGCCGGTGGGTGAAGTCCCGTTGCCGAAGCTGATATCATTGCCAGCATCAAGATCGATTGCGCCATTGGCTGATAAATCGCCTGGACCGGACCCGGTCAGATTGCCGGTGGTCGCATTAAGCGTGATGTTGCCGGTCGACAGTAGCGTGTTGAAGCCAACATTGTTGCCCAGCATGGAGATGGCGGTTGCGCTGCTGTTGCTGCCCAGGAAGGCATCCCCATTTGCCGCTGTCAGCGTTATGGAACGGTTTGTGGGCAGATTGATCCGGCCAAAATTGATATTGCCACCGGCAATGATATTGACATTGACTGCCCCAGCTTGAGTCAGACTGTTGACCGAGATGCTGCCCGGCACTGAATAAGAGGATTCGAGCCCGCCGCCAACGAGAGCAATGGTCGTCAGCTGGCCATCGGTATTGATCGATGCCGCGTTGACATCTCCTCCCACTGTTATCCCGATATCATTGGTGCTGGTAAGCGACCCGCTGCCGAGCAGGCTGCCATTGATGGCGCTGACCTGCACACTGGCACTGCTCGCGGAAGCATTGCGCAGATCGACATTGCCTTCGGTACTCTGGACCAGAAACTGGTTGGTTGCATCGAGGACCGTCGCAATGCCGTCCGTGCCCATGATGATATCGCGGCGGGTGGAGACCAGAATGTCGCTGGTGGAAATCGTGCCGGACTCGACTATTCCCTGAATTACGTCGTTGTTGCTTGCCTGGCCGATATAGACCAGATTGTCCGCGTTGATCGTACCGAGACAGATATTGCCCTCGACACATTGTGCGCTGAGCAATCCATTGTCATCGGACTGCCCGGTAGCCGCGATGACGGCGTTGGACGGGGCGTCGTTGATGTCTGCCGACAGTGAGCTTGCGGTAATCGTGCCGCCGAGACCGTCAATCGCATTGGCTGACAAGACCACCGCGAATCCATTCGCATCCAGATCGCCTTGTGCGACGATCGACGAGATCGGGGTCAACGGTGCCGAGCCGAGCGGTGTCAGTGCTCCAGCTGCCAGCACCAGATTGTTCAAATCGGTGAACGGAGTTGCGGCGCTTGGTGTCGCCGCCGGATTGTTCGCCGCTGTCAGACTGGCACCGGTTTGGATGATGATGTCATCACCGGTTTGAACGGTCAGGCCGTTGTCCGAAATCGTGCTGCTGCCGGTCGCAAAAATCGCATTGCCGCCAGCGTTGACGGCGATATTGCCGGTCGAGGTGACGGTGCCGCTAATGGTGGCGTTAAAGTTAGGATCATAGCTTGCTGTAGGGGTCGGAGCTGGCGTGCCCGTGGGATCAAGGCCAGCGCGAACGATCAACTGCGGACCAGTGACGACGGGACCGGCACCAAAGTTCACCACAACAGGGGTTCCCGTTACCGCCCCATTAACGAGCAGTACGTTTTGAAGGGCCGAAACATCTACCAGACCTACACCCGCGATGTCGGCAACGGTTGCATTCTGTTCGGATCGTACGGTTGCGGTTCCGCCCGCGCCGATGCGGGAACCGGCAGTGCTGACAAAATTGCCCTGGGCGGTGGCTGCGAAGGTACCTGCCACATCGATCGAGTTGACCGGTGCCAGATTATTGCTGTGATTTATCAAAATTTGCTGGCCGCTGTTTAGCGTCGCGTTGCCGCCGACCGTCATCTGGCCGTCGCCATCGAAATCATATTCGATATTGCCTGCGACGTTGACCGTCAGATTCCCTGCAATGGCAATCGCGTCGCTGTTGCCGGTAACAAAAAATCCGCCGGTTGGCGCACCCCCAGCATTCAGGGCCTGCACGTTGAGCGATGCCAAGTTTATCAATCCTGCCGGATCGGTGGATGTGTCGGTTATTTCGATTCTGCCGCCCAGACCGGTTGGCAGACCTGCCAAATCTCCTGCATTATAGCCGTTGGCAAACATGGTGACATTGGCGACGGTTATAACGCCCGGGCTGCCTTCTTGTACCTCGATGGCTGCGGTCCCGCCAGATCCCGTGCCGCCGATCCCACTTACCCCGTTGGTGCCGCTAATTCCGTATGTACCCCCGGTCCCGCCGTTACCGCCATTGCCGGCCACCGTAAAGTTGACGTCTTGCCCGGTGATGGTGCCGCCCTGAGCCAGGAACAGCGATGTGCCGCCGGTGCCCGAACCGCCGTCACCGCCGTCACCAGCAGCGTCTGCATAAGTGTTCCCGCCGCTGCCTCCGGCACCGCCGGTTCCCGTGCTGGTAAAATCAAACGTGCCTGCGGTCAGGTTGATTGTACCGCCTGTGCGGGTAACCAGTTCCGAACGACCGCCTGCAGCATCGCCGCCGCTACCGCCATCGCCACCGTCGCCGGAAAAATTATACGAGCCGGCGCCGCCCTGTCCGCCGATTCCGTCTGATTGCAGAGAGATGAATCCAAGATCGATATTGCCGCCCGCACCGGTGACTTCGAGTCTGGCAGTGCCGCCTGTGGCATTGCCGCCGTCACCGCTACGGCCCGTTGTGAAGGTGGCGTCGTCGAACTTGCCCTGGCCACCATTCCCGCCGGTTGCATTGGCACGGATCGTGGGATCATCCAAAATCGCCGTTGCACCGTTGATGTTGATCGCCGCTATGCCGCCGAAGGCTGCGCCCCCGGAACCGCCATCCAGTCCATCACCGCCATCGCCGCCAGCACCACTGGCATCAACCACATAAACCGGATTTCCCAGATCATCCTGATTGATGTTGATGGTGGCATTGCCGCCTGTTCCGCTACCGCCATTGCCCGCTATATTGTCGGCATAGCCGGTAGATATGCCAAAAACCTCGCCGCCATTGCCGCCGGTTCCTGTCGAGGTAACGGAGAGCTGACCAAAATTCAGGGTACCGGCATTGTTGTTGAAGGTCGCATTGCCGCCGGTGGCGTCGCCTCCGTTGCCGGAAATACCGGCCTGGATGGGATTGGACAGCGCATCGAAGGAATAGCTGGATGATCCTCCCCGTCCGCCGCTGGCGTTGGTGCTGACCACGACCTGGCCGGCATTGATGGTGGCGGTTCCGTCGAGATTGAAAGTCGCGGTTCCTCCGGTGCCCGCTCCGCCGCTGCCGCCATCCGAACCGTTGCCAAATCCGCCCCGTCCACTGGAGCCGTAAGGCGCGATGCTCTGGTTGTTTCCGTCTGCAGACACGGTCAGCGTGCTGGTAACGGTTAGGGTGCCCGACAGGGCGTTAAACGTTGTACTGCCACCCAGACCCCGGCCACCATTGCCGCCGGCCGTACCATTATTTATATCGCCGTACGCGCCGTCCCCGCCGAAGCCATTGGCTGAAATCGTCAGATTGGTGACCGTGGCATTGCCGCCATTCAGATTGAATGTCACATCCCCACCTTGTCCGTCTCCTCCGTCGCCCGCGGAGACGCCGCCTGCCTGTGGCGAGTTGACGACGGTAAGGTCTGCGGGCAGCGCTTGAGACGCTGACAATGGCGCCAGGCCGGGAGCCGGCAGTGTCACCAGATTACCGCCACGGCCGCCCGAACCGTCGGAGCCCACCGCAATATCATTGGCAGTGAATGTGCCGCCGAGTATGTCAAATGTGACGGCGCCACCAAATCCCAAGCCCCCGTCGCCTTCGAAGGCCGGGGCACCGCCTTCACCGTCGCTGGCTATCGATCCGTCGGCATTGATGTCGAGATTGGTGAAGGACAAGACGCCGCTAGCCCCCTCCGCCCGCAAATTAATAGCTCCGCCTTGTCCGGTTCCGAGGCTGGAAGGGTTTCCGCTATTGCCCCCGACACCGCCGACACCGCTGGCATCGATAAACACACTGTTGGTAAAGTTCATCGAACCATTATTGGCGTGGATGAAAATATCGCCACCCGTGCCATTGCCGCCATTGGTATCGTTGCCCGTGGCATTTGCGGAGAAGCTCGAGAAGCCGGAGGCAAATGTGCCGCCATTCTGGGCGATCAGACTGATGTCGCCTGCCTGGAAATCTCGCCCCTCGTCAGAAGAGAAGAACGAGAAACGGTTATTTGGTCTGGCAGAGGAATTGAGATTCAGACCACCGGTGGTCAAGGCAGCGTTGTCCACCAGAATAGCGATGGATCCGCTGTTGCTGATGGCAGTGTCAACACCATCCAAGGCTATCGTATTGATGCCCAGGGTCCCTGTGACTGTCAGTGAACCTCCATTCCGACTCGTCACGCTAACCCGGTCCGCTGCACTCGCGGGCGAGATTCCATAAGTACTGAAGCCAGTGGTCAGGTCGGAATTGATGGTCAGGCTGCCGCCACCAATCAGAAAATTGGCACCGCCCGATCGGGCGAACCCGGAAATTCCCGTGCCCGCAGCATCGAAAGAGCCGGTACTGGCATCGGCCAAGGCATTGACGCTGAGGTCATTGATGACATGGGACCCGCCGGTGACGGTCAGATCGAAAGCGCCGGAGGTCGCATCATTGCTCTGTACCCCTCCCGCGGATTCGCCTGCCGTGGCAACCGCGCCAAGATCAACAAACATATTGCCGGTGGTTACGACGCCGCCGGAGAGCGCCATATTGACATTGCCGCCGACACTGTCGCTGCCGACCAGACCGGGACCGTTGCCCAGGGCTTTCAGATTTTGCGCCGCGATAGCCCGGGTGCCGAAAAAGGTTGTCCCGGTGACATTGAATGTCCCACTAGAAATATCGAGGTTGATGTTTCCGGCCTGAGCGGAACCATTCTGAGTTTCACCCTTGCCCCCCTGGGCGTCGGCCATGAATCGCGCGGTGCCGCCAACCACAAGGTCGCCGCCGCCATTGATATCGATATTGATCGTACCGCCGACCGCGTTCTGGCCTATGCCCGTGCCACCATTGTTGCGAACATTCGAAAAGTCATCAAGCCCGGCGGCGCTCGCGTCGACCAACAGATTGCCGTCTGCAATCAGTCCGCTGACAATTGGGCCGACCACGCCAGTCTGATCTGCATCGATATTGATCGTTCCGCCAATACCGTCGGTCCCGGCCCGCAAGGTTAAATTACCGGCTGAACGTATAACGCCGCCCCCGCGGGCATTGATGTCGATCCGGTTTCTTGCTTCCAGCAATATATTCTGCGTGCCGAGCGTATTGCTGGCAATAACGGAATCGGTCTGTGACGTGGTGGACGCGATTATCCCGTTTGTCGCAAAGGTTGAAACTGACGAACCGAAGGCGACATTCTGCAACTCGATATTCGAGTCGGAATCTGCCGCGGTCTTGTCAAAGGCGAAACTTGCGTTGGTCACGTTGCCGGTCGCAGCAACATTGGCGCCCGCGCTGAGGACAACATTGCCGTTGACGACTGCGGCGCTGGCAGCGGCCTGGTAGCCGAGCGCGCCGCCGACCAGCATGGTCAGCGCATCATTTTTGGGTACAGCAACCATATAGATGGCTTGTGCGTCGGCATTGGTGGTATTGCCGAACGCATCGAATATCGGGGTGGAGGACGGACCGGTCGTCGTCCCGCTGTGGACGACACCGTTGGCATCGGTTGTTCCCACGCCGATGGCGATGTCGAACAGGCCGTTGTTGATCGTCAGGTCCGCCTGTTCCGCAGCGACATAAGCAGCCGAGCCGTTGACGCTGACCGTGCCACCCTGAACGACGCGCGGAGCCACCATCGCGACATAGCTGCTACCATTGTTCGAGGCGTTGATCGTCGCGCCATTTTCGATGGTGACCGAGGAAAGGCTGTCAGCGACACCCCGGAATCGGATTTCGCCGCCTGCGCCGAACAGCCCGCCCGTTGTATCGATATCATTGGTGGTCAGGACCAGTCCGCCGACGTCAAATGTCGAACCCGCGCCGATCACGATCCCGCCCGGACTATAGAACCAGATATTGCCACCGGTGGGTCCATCGTTGGCGCCCAAATGGCTTGACACATTTCCGCTAAAGGCAATGCCGCGGGGGTCACCGGAAACGGTGGTTCCGGTCGGCAAAATCCGGTTCAATATCGTATATCCGGCAACCGGTCCGACAAAGGTCAGGGAAGTGCCACCGGGGAGAATATTTATCAAATTATCGTTATTGGCCGTATCCAGGGGAGCCCAATTAATGAACGTTTCCGCCCCAAACACGGTCACGACATCGGCATCGGCCGCTCTTGAAACTGTCGTAACGGCAGATGCAGAAACACCATTTGCCTGAAAGGCCTGAGTATTGGAAATCCGAGCGCCAATCGCCTGGGGTTGATTGATGGCGACGAGCCCAGCGGGCGCTTGCGGTTGATTGGCACCCGGCATCAGCGCTGAAGAACTGATCCGGATATTGTCCAGATCCAGCCCTGCCGGCGCAGAAATACGGACATCGCTGACACTGACATCGGCAAGGGTTTGATGGGGCTGGAAAGCTGCCGGCAGGGAAGCAGGCGAAGAAATGCTTGTGTTGCTGAGATTCGCGGGAGCGGGAGAGGAAATGCGTATGTCGTTGACCGGCAGCGGGGTGACCGGTGCGGAAATTCTGATATCGCGTGCAAGGAGACCGGGTGCGCGATTGTGGGGCTGGTTCTGGGCTAGATCGGGCCGGGGGATGTCCGCATTATTGCGATGCGGGGCATTGTCCTGAATCAGGCCGGGCGCGCGCAACTGCGCCTGGGCCGCTTGCGGGGCAGACACCATCAGAAATGCCGCCGCCGCCAGCGAGCTGCCTGAAAGCCAGTATAATTTTCTGGATCGCCTTGTTCCGGATCCTTGCTGCATATCTTGCGAGCCGCTGGTCATATGGCTGTCCTCGATTCAAACTTCGGCTGATAAATGCTGGGTGGCGTCATCTGCGCCGCCAGGGAGCGAGCTGGACGGTGAGAGAGAGCAGCGCCCGGGCGCTGTCCCGTCGTGTCTGGAATCCGGCCCGTTTGAGCGGCACCACGGTGACCAGGTCCAGGCTCGCCTGCTGGCCAATGGTCGCACGCACCCCGCCGCCGGCAGAATAGAGTTTCTGAGGGTCTCCCGGAATATTCCTGTTCCAGACACCCATCATGTCGAAAAACAGATAGGGCTGGACCGCGATGCCATCGACGGAATCGGGCTGCAAGGAACCGTAGCTCACTTCCGTCTGCAGGCCATAGCCGCTGTCTCCGATGATCGTCCCGGGGTCATAGCCGCGACCGGTCGTGAAATTTCCGCCGGAAATTTCTTCATAGGAGAACAAAGCATCGGGTGAATATTGCATCCGCGGTTTGAGCGTGAACGCCAGCAGCGGGGTCGGACGGAAGTCGATTTTCGCCTGCGCTCTAATGACAAGAGCGGTCGGGTCACCATCGGCGCGAGTCGGCAGGACGGTCTGGCCGATGCAATTGGCGAAGGCCGGCCCGCAGCCCTCGCTGGCTCCGAGAATATCCATTCCCTGCCGGATCTCCAGTGAACCGCCGATGCCCCATTTCGGCTCGAAAGCGGAATAGCCACCTATCCCGGAAATGCTGCCCGTCTCTATCTGATTGAAGTCCAGTCGCGCGTAAGCAACGCTCAGACGGTCCTCGTTGGTGCGTGTCCCCAATATGTCGGTTCGCTGGTCGATATAATCGAGCCCGACGGTACCAAAAATATTGTGCGATTGCTTGCGGATGAACGGGTAGCTTGCGTAAGCACCTGCGACCAGCGTTTCCGACCGGATGTCAAAGCCGCCGGCCAGTTCCGGCTTTGTCCATGCATAGGTAAAATTGCCACCGAATTTCAGACCTTCGCCACCGACCCGGAACTCATGGCTGGCTTGCAGGACCTGCTGTTCCTTGAAATCGGAAGTGGAATAGCCGCTGATCACGGTTTCATCACCCAATCCAGTCAGTCCGTTGAATCGGACCCGGGCCAGACCGCCGAACCGACCCACAGCTTCCGATCCGAAATTCTGGATATTGACGTCGGCATAAACCGGAGTGCGGATCACATTAAACTCGCCGACGACTTCACCGGGGCGCCCTCCCGATTCCGCCGAAACCGGCCGGAGCGACAGCCTTACGTCAAGCCCCGGTATATCCCGCGCGAGCAGCAGGTAGCGGTCTGCCGTGTTGATATTGAAAACCGGTTGTGCAGCCAGTTTCCGGATATATTTCTGCAACAAGCGTTCGGAAGCGCCGGCATCGCCCCTGACCTGTACCGCTGTCATCCGCGCCATCAGCACATCAAAGCGGACGATGCCCTGATCAATGGTCTGTGGCGGTACCTGCACGGCGGCCAGATAGCCGTCGCTCCGGAGGATCGTCGCCGCGCGGTCCCGGATGTCGCAGACCACCGAAACCGGCACCTCCTTGTCGACATATTCTGCGTAGGATGCGTCCAGCGACGCGGGGTCAACCGAAATCAGCCCGCTAAAATCGACCGACCGCAATGTGAACCGCACGTCGGAAAATTCCGGTCCGGCCAACGGGCAGGCGGAACGTTCAACGTCTCCGTCCACGGCCAGTGGCTGGGCCTGGCCCTCCAGCGCCTTGTCGATGACGCCGCGCTGGATTTCCTCCCTGGTGGGCGCCGCAACGGAAGACTGGCCCCAGACCGGCTGGGTCGACGAAAAAAGGGCCATGCAGGATATCAAAGCTGTAGTTCGAAACGTAGTGCGCGCGCGCGACATATATATCCCCGTGTTGCGACGATTCCGGCGTCACCCAGTGAATCGCCAAATAGCGGTTTCTGCCGTCCGTACGTCGATCAGGCCGGCAGAAACAGTTCGTTGGCTAGCCCTGATCAGGCGCGCCGCCACTGTTAGCATTTACAGTTTCGACCAACAGATCCAGTTGGCTTTCGCATCCGTTCTCGATCAATACGGATGCGGCATCATCAAGGTCGGTTGGCGGATTTTGCAGAACCACAAATTTCACCTCGACAGACTGCGACACGCTGGATCCGAGCAGACGATAGTTGGCGCCGTCAGTGACCGGCAGAACAGCCTTTGGCCATGCCTTTAACGCGCTGCCCTTGCGCCATGCAATTTCGGTAACATTGCCATCCGAGGGTTCAACGATGGAGGCTGTAGCCGATCCGGTATAGTCGGGCCGCCAGAGCACCAGGGCATCTGCATCCGCGACACAGAATTTTCCGCCTTTGGTTACGTCGAGAAACCAGAGATTGGGATTGCTCGGCGTCACAACCGCAGTGCTAACAGCAGAACGGACTGCTCCGGTTCTTGCCCGGCTGCTACCCCGGTTATTGATGAAGCTCGACAGCCGGCCGGTGGCGCTTGATGCGGATCCGCTGCCCTGCGCGAGCGAATAGGTTCCCGGACCTTTGAGCACTCGCGTTCCCGACTTGGTCAGGATGGTCACCTGATCCTGGGCCTTCAGCGTAACCTTTGCGTCGTTCGCCATTTTTTTACCGGCAGGGTAGCTGCTGGCCGAAGGGCCGGTCGAGCGCACAACCATATTCTGCGCCATGGCGGTGCTGCCAACTCCGAATAGCAGAGCCACGCCGAGCGCCACTTTCACAGATCGGAATGCGATTTTGCCGGACTGCGCCGACTTACCTTTATCCAAGTACATAGCTTTCTCCATTCTTTGTCTTTTCCAGTCGTTTTCGCAAATTGGCGAGACCCATGTCTTCGCCATATCGCTTGATCATGGCACCGAGTGCCTGAACTGAAGCGATATCACCATTTTCATGGCCCGCTATGACGGCGGTCACTGCCTCGCGATCTTTCTCTTCCCAGTCGGGCACCGGTTCGAATACCTCGACAGGCGTGGAGCGTCCGCGCAACGTAATCCGGCCCATCGGCCGGAACCAGTCGAGACCGGTGCGCTCCATCGCCTCCCGGCTCAGCAGGACTTTCGTTTCCAGCGTCTTGTTGGCGGCTTCCAGTCGTGCAGCGGTATTCATCGCGTCGCCCAGAGCGGTATATTGAATTCGGCCTTCCCCGCCGAAATTGCCGACAATGGCATCCCCATAATGCATGCCCACCCGCGTTCTGCCGATCGGCGGCACGCCTTCGGGGACATTCTTGCGAAATTCCTCGCCGGCCAGATAGAGGGCATAGGCCGCCTTGGCCGCCCGTTCACCGTCATCGGGATAGGCAATCGGCGCTCCCCAGAAGGTTACCAGGGCATCGCCGACAAATTTGTCGATGGTTCCGCCATATTCCAGCGCCACTTCGCTGAGCCGGTCGAGATAGTCGTTCAGCAGGGTTGCGACCATTTCCGGTTCGATCGCATGGGTCAATTTGGTAAAGCCCTCGAGATCGGTAAAGACTGCGAAAATCTTCCGCTTCTCGCCATGCAATGCCAGTTTTTCCGGATCCTTCAGTATCTCGGTGGCAATGGATTTGGGCAGATATTTGCCCAGCGCGCTTTGCGCGAAGGCCCGTTGCTTGGAATTGACAGTCCGGGCGGCGGAACCAACCGAGGCGTAGCCCAGCAACCACCCCACGCCCCAGCCAAAGGCGGGCAGGGACAGTGTATCGACGCCGATATTTTGCAAAAAGAAAGGAAAGACCAGAAAAAACGCGAACTGGCCAATAAGAATCAAACCGACTTTTGCGGCTTTGCCAACGATCAGGGCGGACAGGCCACCGCAGATCGCGACGATGAGGGCCGCAATCCACAGGGTCCAGGAAGGAATCGGATCGGGGAGATCGTCGTTGAGCAGCTGGGCGAGCATATGGGCATGCACCTCCAGCCCGATCATCTTGCCGTCATCGCCCTTGATGTCGGCCAACCCGCCGACCGGGGTTTCAAATCGGTCCCGGTCAATGAAGTCGCCGCCGATCAGAACATGCTTGCCGGCGATGAAGGACCCAAGCATTTCTGCTATTTCCGGATCGGCAAAACTCTCGATCGGGAATTTGTCGAACACCGGCATATCGGTTGTTGCCGGGACATGGTAACGGATGGCGCCATCATTCCTGGCAAATTTCGGATTGGGGCCGGTCAGCGCCATAGCCATGAATGGCGGCGCTCCCGGACTATGAGGTGTCCATCGACGCTGGACACCGTCACTGTCGGTTTCCAGTTTGATATTGGTCGGCTTTACGGTGTCGCTGCGGACAGTCTGGAAAAACTGCTGAAGAAATTCATGCTCGGCAAATGCGATTTCCGGATTTTCCTTCGGGTCAGCATAAGCGAGATAGGTAGGCGTCCGGATATTCTTGAAGGCGGATATCAGCAGCGGGTCGTCATCCTGCGGCATCGTGAACAAAATATCGATACCGATCGATTTGGGATTGGCTGCGTCAATCGTTTCCAGCGCCTGCGCCAGAATTGTACGATCGACCGGAGACCGTTGCCCGGTCAGTTTCAACGTATCTTCATTGTAGACGACCATCACGATGTCTTCGTCTTTTTCAACTTCCGGCGCGAACACGGACGCGCGCAGATCGTATAGCGCGCGCTCGGCTTCCTGTATCAGGGGCGTCGTCCAGCTGTAGCGGGCGACAAGCAGCGCGAGGACCATGAACAATATGGTCGATCCCATGCGGATCGGGCCCAGCTGATCAAAGAGCCGGCGCAGGGATTGCAGGACGCCCTTGGCTCCCTCTTTTACATCGCGGTTGTTTGTGTCCGGGTCTGTCGATGCGGCCGTTTCTGACATTATTTCAGAGCCGCCTTTGTCGCTGCCGCATCCGCTGCATTATCGGCTGACGTGTCCGCGCTGGCCGGCAAGAAGGATCGTTCACCATCGCCGATCAGGGCAAATCCAGCCCAGTAAAAGGGATGCGATGTTATCGGGTCATCCATCAAGTGCAGCTGGGACTGTCTCAGCGCCTTGGCAATCGACTGGCCCTGTCCGTCTCTGAACAAGCCGTTGATCAGCCGCTCCGTTGCACGGAATTCATCCGGAGCCGGCCAGTGGCTGGCGAGTACCGAGCGTCCGCCGGCACCGATGAAAGACCGGACCAGACCATCCAGAGCGGTGCCGCCACCGCTGCTGACACCGGCCTCGCGGGTGGCGGTTACGCTGGCCTTTCCTGCGGTGTCGCAGGCCGAAAGGATGATGATGTCCGCATCCAGTTTGAGATCGAAAATTTCATCGAAGGCCAGCAACCCGTCCGAGCCATTGTCGCCAAAAGAGGTCACCAATGCCGGTTTTGCCGGACAGGACGGATTGGGTGCGGTTACCAGACCATGGGTGGCAAAATGCAAAATGCGAAAATCGTCGATATCATTTTTGGACAGGATTTCGCTATCGGAGAAGGCCGCACCGGTGATCAGCTCCGAGTTTTCCGCGCCAATCAGCCCCTCCGCCATCAGCAATTCGCGATCGGATATCGGAGCGTTCCATTGGCCCAGCGGCCATAGGCACTGGCTATCCTCATCCTGTTCACCGCCGCGCAGGGCTGCGACATTGATGCTGCCCAAAACCGGCTGGTTTCTGCCCATTCCCAAATATTGTTGCGAGGCATCCGATTGGGGTGCTGCCCTGGCATCGGCAAACGCCCGGGACGATACCGCGGTGCTGATATCCAGATCCCGGCCCAGCCAATTGACCCCGGTGAAATCAAACGGATCGGCGTCGGGGGCTTCTGATCGGGCAAGATATTGCGCAACCGACGCATCATCGGCCACCAGCAAGTTGACCGGCAAGCGAAGCATGGCACCATCCGGCTCGAATATCAGATGCCGGGCGCGAGCCAGCCGGTCGGCCACCGGTCCGAAAAGCGCGCCGTAGAGATCGCGCGCCGCTTCAATGTCGAAAGGATAGGTGACATTCTGTCCATTTTCGAAAACCGAGATCGAAGCGCGGAGGGTGTCGACCTTTTGGTCCAGCGCCGCCTCATCCAGCGGAACCCGGTAAACATTCGCTGCCGACTTGTCGGTGTAGAACATGAAAATGTCGCCGCCGATAATTGCCATGCGCATGTAGGATTCAGCGGGCTGCATGGTCGCGCGCAGTTCGGCCAGGCTGAGGAAACGATCGCCGACCACCCGATATTGCGGAAATTCGGATAGCTTCACCTGGGTGAACTGCTGGCTTTTCTCCAATGTTTCGATCTCGGACGCGAGATCCGCGGCCTGTCTGGCGACCGATGGGGTCTGCTCGACTCTGCTCAGCGCGGCAAAGCGCATCCGCAATCGTTCGATATTGCGCGCCAGATTGGTTGATTGCCTGAACAGGCGCGCGGCTTCATCGGTCCCGCCGCTGAGTTCGCGCGCAAGCACGGCCTGGGTTTCCGCAACGCCCGGACGAATCAAAATTTGCGAAGCCTTGAAAAATTGCTCGGTCGCTGTGTCATCCTCGGCCAACAAGCGAAAATAGGGCGCCAACTGGTTGGCCAGCCCGGAAATCGCGCTTCGTTTGCCCAGCGAACTTTCCACGACTTCGCCGTATAATCGGCGTGCTTCCGTTGTCTTTCCTCTCCGCAACAAAAAGGCAGCGAGTCGGGCCTTGGCGCCATTAACCGCCCGTGTTTCCGGATATTGAATGTTCAGCAGATCCAGCCCGCCGCGGAGCAGTTGCTCGGCCTCTTGCAAATCGCCGTCGGCTTCTGAAATCAGGGACAATTCAGCAAGCGTCTGGGCCCTCAGCCGGGTGATCGATGTGACGCGGCCATCCCGAACGGCAACAGCGCGATTATAGGCCGAGACAAGGGATCTCCGGGCTGATTCGCGGTCGCCCTTCAGCCGCTGCGCCGTGCCCGAAAGCTGCAATGCCTGCGCATCGATGATCTCGGCCCGCTCCCGGGCGCTCAATTTGGTTTCGTCAACAAATCCGAGCAGGTTGCGGGTCCGCACGCTACCGTTGATCCGGCTCGAAATCGGCGCTGTGATCTCCAGACGTTCGGTCACCGCCATTTGCTCCTGGAGCGACGTTTCGAGTGGCATATCGAGCCGCTCGATCGCTGCACCAAACAGGCCCTGATTGAGCAGATGCATCGCTTCAAAATTCCGCTGTAACCTCTCGGTTACCGGATCAACATTGTTCAGGGCATTGGCTTGTTCGAACAGCTCGTCTGCCTCGGCGAACTCGCCCAGATTGGATTTTTGCAATGCCCGGTTGATCAAATATTCGTGGGGATTGATATCTTCCCCCTTCATGCCCGACGTCCGCTGTTGCAATGTTTCAAAAAAGGCGGCCGCCTCGGCATAATTGCCGCTGAGGTTGCGTCTATAGCCTTCCGCCAGCGCCTGGTCGGGCTTGAGCGTCGCTGCCTGCACGCGGGCGAAGGCGAACGGATCTTCCACCGACGTCGAAGCGACGTCAATTTTGCCTTCTGCGATCGTATTCTGCAAAATCGACTTGAGTGCCAGCAGGGTCGCACTGTCATAGGCAGCCAGACCTTCGGCGACATAGGAAGTGCCGTCTTGAGATCCGACCACCAGCGAATAGGCAACCGGCTCGGCGGCCAGCCGACACGCCGTATGGCGAAAATCGCCGACCTTTGCCCGGACTTCGGTCGCCGAGCAGGTTACCGGTTCCGAGCGATGAGGGCTGATCCGTGCGAGCAGATCCTGTTCCCCTGACCGGGACGAATAGACAAAACCGACCGGTCGCGCCGAATCACGGCAAACCACAGCCCAACTGCGGTCGAACATATTGTTCTTGGCCTTGTTTTCGATGCTGCGGTCCTGAACCTGACACAATATGCCATCGCTGCTGCCGATGGGAAAGCTGTCGCGCAATATCGGGGAGGACGAATTGGCAGTGGCCGCTCCGGGAATGGTCGTCAGGGCTATCGCCGATATTATGATGCAAATGCCTGTCCGGCGCACGAAAATTTCCCCATAAAAATTGGTGTGCCGACCAGTCCCCTCAGACATGACCAGCGACGTTCGCGACCCGGAATATATATTTTGCTACTACATCTTCCTATGGATTCCGAGTCCCCGATAGGAAAATAACGACACGGTCGTCCGATTGGGCGGTTTTTGTCGCATTCAGGGACGTAATTTGGAAATTTCGAAAAAATTCAGAGGCTTCGCTCGTTAAAGGCCACGAAACTCTATGGCATCGCGAATCGGAACGCGGGGGACCTCAAAATTGTTGATTGGATCATCCGGGTCGCGATAACCGATCGCCATTCCGCAAAAGAAGATATGATCATCATCGATGCCGAGCAGTTCCCGCATATAGCTGCCGTACATCGCCCAGATTTCCTGGGGACAGCTGTCCAGCCCGGCTTCGCGCAGCAACAGCATGACGGTCTGCAGCCACATGCCCATGTCAGACCATTGCGGCGGGCCCATATATTTCCTGGTGTAAGTGAACAATTGCACCGGGGCTCCGAAACTGTCCCAGTTCCTCGCCATCTGCGCGACACGGCCCGGACCATCTTCCCGCGCCAGACCAATGCTATCGAACATGTCGCGGCCCACCGCCCGCCGCTGTTCCTCGTAGCGGCCGTCCAGATCCTTGGGATAAATGGCATATTCCATATTTTCACCCATCGGTGCCGCCTTGGCCTTTTCCTTGATCTTCGCTGTGATATCCTCGAGCGCATCGCCGACCACGATGATCGCGTTCCAAGGCTGCGTGTTGCCGCCGGATGGAGCGCGTTGCGCCGTTTGCAGCACCTGTTCGAGCGTCGCCCGGTCGACCGGCCTGTCGAGAAACTGGCGGACAGAGCGGCGAGACGTGACGGCTTCGGTGACGTTCATGGAATCAGTCCTCATCAAAAAGTCCGGCCAGCTGTTCGACCATTGTCCCGCCCAGTTGCTCGGCATCCATGATTGTCACGGCCTTCTTGTAATAGCGGGTCACATCATGGCCGATGCCGATAGCGACCAGTTGCACGGGCGAGCGGCTTTCGATCCATTCGATCACCTTGCGGAGATGGTTTTCCAGATAGGCGCCATGGTTGACCGACAGGGTGCTGTCATCGACCGGGGCGCCGTCCGATATGACCATCAATATCCGGCGTTCTTCGGGCCGGGCGATCAGGCGGCTGTGAGCCCAGAGCAGGGCCTCGCCGTCGATATTTTCCTTGAGCAGCCCTTCGCGCATCATCAGGCCGAGATTCTTCTTGGCATGCCGCCAGGGTTCGTCGGCCTTCTTGTAGACGATATGGCGCAGATCGTTGAGCCGCCCGGGGTTGGCCGGGCGATCGGCCGCCAGCCAGTCCTCGCGGGTCTGGCCGCCCTTCCAGGCGCGGGTCGTAAAGCCCAGAATCTCGGTCTTGACGCCGCACCGTTCCAGGGTGCGCGCCATGATGTCGGCAGAAATTGCCGCGATTGATATCGGCCGCCCGCGCATCGAGCCGCTATTGTCGATCAGCAAGGTCACGACGGTGTCGCGGAAATCGGTTTCGCGTTCGATCTTGTAGGACAGGCTGTGCGAGGGGTTGCTGACCACGCGGGCAAGGCGGGCCGCATCGAGCATGCCCTCTTCCTGGTCGAAGTCCCAGCTGCGGTTCTGCTGCGCCATCAAACGGCGCTGCAGCCGGTTGGCGAGTTTGGTGACTGCACCCTGCAGGCTGGTCAGTTGCTGGTCAAGGAAGGCGCGGAGCCGGGTCAGTTCCTCTTCGTCGCAGAGTTCCGTGGCGCTGATGACCTCGTCATATTTTTCGGTCCAGGCGGTATAATTGAAACCGGGTGGCAGGTCGGACATTGCCCGGTTGGGACGGACCGGCATCATGCCATCGTCGCCGGCGTCTCCCATTTCCTCTTCGGCGCCCTCTTCCAGCTCCTCGGCATTCTGGTCGCTTTCACCGTCCTGACTATCGTCGTCGGATGGTTCCGACCGCATTTCCGATTCACCCTGATCGCCGGTGGCTTCCTCGTCGGCGCCGTCGTCGGTGCTGTCGTCGCTGTCCTCTTCGCTGTCGTCCTCGCTGTCCTCGGCTTCGGATTCATCATCGCTCTTGATCAGATCCAGATGCTGCAGCAATTGCGTCGACAATTTGGCAAAACTGTTCTGATCGTCGAGCGTCAGATTGAGGCCGTCAAGGTCCGCGCCGGCCCCTTCCTCGATCCACTCGCGGAGCATGTCGAGACCCTTGACCGTGCCCGCCGGGGGTGCCTGTCCGGTCAATTTTTCCCGCGCCAGCAATGCCAGAGCGGTAGAAATCGGAACTTCGTCGCGATTTTGCGCCCGCGCGATCGGATCGGAACGCATCCGCATTTCCAGCGCGGCGTTGAGATTGTCTTTGGCTCCGGTCATGCCCCGCGAGCCCAGCGCGTCGGTGCGCACCTGTTCGAGCGCGTCGAAACAGGCACGCGCAATTGCTTCCTGCGGCGCATTCTTCCGGTGCGTCGCTTCATCATGGTGGCGTAATTTCAGGGAAAAACTGTCGGCAAAGCCGCGCGCTTCGGCGACCTGCGCCGGTGGCAGGTCGCGCGCCGGCATCGGCACCTTGAGATGCTGGCCGGACTGGGACGGGGCTTCGGCCGTGTAAGCGAGCTCCAGGTCCGGGTCGCGGGCGATCGATCGCGCCGCGCCACCGAGCACGTCTTTCAGATCATCAAGTTTGGAACGGTCAGCCATAGAAGCGAACAGCTTTAAGCGGAAAGGCGAGGGGAATCAAAGGCCTAATTTCCTGCATTTTTGTTAGGCAAAGCCCGCGGCCGGCGTCACTGTCCGGACGGCGCTCCTTCCTGCCGTCGTTCGATCGCCACGCCATCGCCATCGATTTTCACATCGACCGGAATACCGCCAATATCGGTGCCAATCCGGACCCCGGAATCGCCGTTTATCCGGATTTCGGTATCGCCCGCCTCCGCTGGACCGTCGGTGATTTCAGGCAGATCAAGCGGTGTGACCGGACCTTCCGGATCCGGCTTGCTGGCAGGTTTGCCGATACCGGCGGGCTTTCTGAACTGGACCGCCTGCTGCATGAAGTCCTTCCAGATTCGTGCGGGCAGGCTGCCGCCACTGATTCCCTTCAGCGGTTTATTGTCATCATTGCCGATCCATACGCCGACCACCAGCCGGTCCTCGCCGTCACCGGCATAGCCGACGAACAGGGCGTCACGATTGTTCTGGCTGGTTCCGGTCTTGCCGTAGTTGGGAATCGACAGCATCGCGCGGCGACCGGTGCCTTCGTTGACGGCAGACCGCAGCAGCGCTTCCATATTGGTATGGGTTCTCGATTCATAACGCCCCGGCCAGTCGAACAGCCATTCGGTCCAGCTCTGGGTCTCTTTTTTAAAGGCATAGGGTTCGACCGGCCATGTGTTGCCCGCAACCCCTGCATAAGCCGCCGTCAATTCCATCAGCGTCATCGTTGATGTGCCGAGGGCCAGGCTTGGGTCATCCTCGGCCAGTCGCGATTTGATCCCCAGATTGCGTGCTTCGCGAATTACGGCGCGGTCGCCCAGCTGACCGAACAGCCGTACCGCTGCAACATTGCTCGACTTGGCGAAAGCCTCCTTCAGGGTGATCGAGCCCCGATAATTTTCTCCGGCATTTTTGGGCAGATAGCCGCCCCTGGTGATCGGGGTGTCGTCGACCATGTCACTCGGCTGCATCCCGGAGCGCAGCGCCGCCAGCCAGACAAACAGCTTGAAAGTGGATCCCGGCTGGCGTTTGGCCTGGGTCACGCGATTGAAGGCGGATTTTGCATAATCCTTGCCCCCGATCATTGCGACGACCTCGCCATCCGGCCGCATCGCGATCAGCGCAACTTGCGCCTGGCCGAGCGGTGCGCGGGCGATCGCACGGCGGGCAATTTCCTGCATCCGCGAATCCAGCGTCGTGGTGAGGGTCAGTTTCTCGTAGCTCAGGTCGGTGAGCGCCCGGGCCTGTGGCATTGCCCAGTCGGCGAAATAGGTGCCGGTGGGCAGGCTGTTCCTGGACCGAACATCCAGTCGGGCTGTGCCAAGCCTGTCGGCCTCCTGCCGGGTCAGATAACCGGCGCTGACCATGGCGGACTTGACCAGGTTGGCCCGCTTTGCTGCCAGTTCCGGATTGCGGGTGGGGGCAAGACGGGACGGTGCCTGGACCAGACCGGCCAGCACTACCGCCTGTTCCAGTGTCAGATTTTCCGGCTGGCGATAGTAATAATGCAGCGAGGCTGCACGCAGGCCGTAGACATTGTCGCCGAAATAGACGTTGGAAAGATAGCGCTCGAGTATTTCATCCTTGGTCAGCCAGGCCTCGAGCCAGAAAGCGATCAGCATTTCGCGCGCCTTACGGGTGAGGCTGCGCTCCGGTGTCAGAAATGTGGTCTTGGCCAGCTGCTGGGTAATCGTGCTGCCGCCCTGGGTTATCCCGCTGCCGGAGAAATTGCTCCACAGGGCCCGCGCCAGCCCGCGCGGATCAACCCCCCAGTGCGAATAGAAGCGCCGGTCCTCGATCGCCATGAAGGCTTCGATAAGGTGATCGGGCAATTGAGAAACCTGCACCGGGTCGTCGACAACCGCGCCATTGCGGGCGAAAGGCTGGCCGTCGGCGGTCAACAAGGTGATTTGCGGTGGCGCGACCGGCTGCAGGGATTTCGACAGCGGTGCCGTAATCGCAAGATAGGCTATGATCAGGAAGAATATGAACAGCATCGCCGCTGTTCCGCGGCTGACCCACCACCATTTGCCATGCACTTTTCTGAGCGGAGCCAAGGGTTCATCGATGCGGGGCGGGATTGCATCGCCATAGGGCTCGTAAAATCGGGTTTCGACGGTTTTCCGGTTACCGAACGGCCAATACCAGCGCCGTCTCCGGGTTTCAGAAGGAGGTCGATCAAGCATCAGCTGCTGTATTACAAAAATAATACGCCATAAGCGAGCGGAAATATTCGAACGGCAATTGCCGGTCGATGAACATCCACTTCCGGATTACTTTTATTTCAGTTCGCCTTCGATAATATGGTCAGGGTGCCTTGAACTTACCCGCCCATAACACTTTCTGGCAAATCCTCGCCAAACACCCGCTGGTAATATTCCGCTACCAGCATCCTTTCAGCTTCGTCGCATTTGTTCAGGAAGGATAGGCGGAAGGCGAAGCCGATATTGTTGAAGATCGCGGCGTTTTGCGCCCAGCTGATGACCGTACGCGGGCTCATAACCGTCGAAATATCGCCGTTGATGAAACCCTGCCGCGTCAGGTCGGCGACCTTAATCATATTCTCGACCGTGTCGTCGCCGGCATCCGGCACTTTCGACAGGATCACCTTCGCTTCGGTCGCGGCGGGCAGATAGTTCAGTGTCACCACGATGTTCCAGCGGTCCATCTGGCCCTGGTTGATCTGCTGGGTGCCGTGATAGAGGCCGCTGGTGTCGCCGAGGCCGACCGTGTTGGCGGTTGCGAACAGACGGAAATAGGGGTTGGGACGGATCACCCGGTTCTGGTCGAGCAGGGTCAGCTTGCCTTCCGCTTCCAGGATACGCTGGATCACGAACATTACATCGGGGCGACCCGCGTCATATTCGTCAAACACCAATGCGGTTGGCGTCTGCAGCGCCCAGGGCAGCAGGCCTTCGCGGAATTCGGTAACTTGCTGACCGTCCTTCAGGACAATGGCATCGCGGCCGACCAGATCGATACGGCTGATATGTGCGTCGAGGTTGATCCGGATACAGGGCCAGTTGAGGCGAGCGGCGACCTGTTCGATATGGGTTGATTTTCCGGTCCCGTGATAGCCCTGTACCATGACCCGGCGATTGAAGGCGAAGCCGGCGAGGATTGCGGTGGTGGTTTCCGGATCGAAAACATAGGACGGGTCCAGGTCGGGTACGCGCTCGTCCTTCTGGCTGAACGCCGGTATCTGCATGTCGAGATCAATCCCGAATATTTCCCGCGCATCGACCATCTTGTCGGGTGCATCCATGATGGTTTCGCCGCTGGTGTCGAGATTGGTATTTGGTATTTCAGTCATGTTCGCCCTTCGAAATTGCTCATCCCCTGATCCAAACCCCTATCATCGGGCCCGTCGAACTACGTTCATCAAAATCGACAGGCGTCGAGGACGTGAAACGTGCATCGACAAGGTCAGGACCAACGGGAATTGGATTCTCATCGAAAATCCGGTGATTCCTTCAGCTGCGTATAGGCCTCGATCACTTTTGCCAACTGTTTCTCGTGGCTGCGGTCGCCGCCATTGCGGTCCGGATGATATTTGCGGACCAGCGCCGAATAGGCCCGCCGGATATCGCCGCGGCCGATGACCGGGGAGCCGTCGCCGCCAAGCCCTAGCGTCTTCAGCGCTTTCTCGTCGGCGCCGGAGAGCGCAGGGCCGGTTCTCTGGCGGCGATGGATGCCGCCCGCGAAGCGCGCGCCAATGGCGTCGAGCGGATCGGCGAAATCGGACCATGCCGGCGGTACACTGGGTCCTGCATCATAGATTCGCCGCCCCGAGTCCCAGCCGCGCACCGGATGCTGCGCCTCGAAAATCTGTTCGTGATCCATGCCGGCAAAAAAATCATAGCCCTGATTGAATTCGCGGACATGGTCGAGGCAGAGCCAGCGATATTCGCCGGGGCCGTCATAACTGCGGCTGCTGCCATAGAGGGGAGGCGCGCGAAATTCGCCGCTTTCCGGGCAACCTTCAATCGCACAGGACCGGCCCTCGGTTTCGACGCGGCCGTGAAAGCGGTTCGTTTTTCTTTTCGGGGGAAGGCTCAAAATCGCTCCGTTGGCCCGCGCTGGTCGCAGGACATTTGAAAGCCATAAACGCACTTCGACAAGCGCAGGGCGAACGGCTAATATGTTCAGTGAACGAGCAATATGGAGATTCGATGCCCAAAGGTCCAGTCCACTGCGAGATTGAAAAGCGGCTCGTCGCCGAGCTCGCGCCAACATCGCTCAACGTGATCAACGACAGCGCCAGCCATCATGGCCATGCGGGTGATGATGGCAGCGGAGAATCGCATTTCACTGTCGAGATTGAAAGTGCGGCCTTTGCCGGCCAGTCCCGCCTCAACCGGCAGCGCATGGTCAACAAGGCGCTGGGCGACATGATGCGGGACAAAGTGCATGCGATGGTAATCAGGGCAAGGGCACCGGGCGAGTGACGCTGCAAAAAGTCAATCTTGCCGATGCCTTTGCCAGCTTCTCCGATCATTGGTCGCCGAAAGTTGCCGGGGATATCAATGATGCACAGGTGAAGCTCGCCAAGTTCGAAGGCAAGTTCGACTGGCATCATCACGAACAGGAAGACGAACTGTTTCTGGTGATCAAAGGCACGATGCGCATGGGGTTGCGCAGCGGCGATATTGATGTGGGCGAGGGGGAATTCATCATTGTCCCGAAAGGCGTCGAGCATTGTCCGGAAGCCTTGGGCGGCGAATGTCATGTGCTGCTGCTGGAACCGAAGTCGACGCTTAATACCGGCAATGTTATAACAGAGAAAACCGTCGAAAATCTGGACAGGCTATGATCGACATCACGCAAACCATCGTCCCTACCACCCATGATCTGGGCGAATTTAAGGTCCGAAGGGTGCTGCCGTCACGCCATCGCCGGATGGTGGGGCCGTTCATCTTTGTCGACGAATTTGGCCCGGCAACCTTGCCGGAGGGGCCGGGCATGGGGGTTCGCCCGCATCCGCATATCAATCTGGCAACGGTGACCTATCTGTTCGAGGGCGCGATCGATCATCGCGACAGCCTGGGTACATTCCAGACGATCCGTCCGGGTGCGGTCAATCTGATGACCGCGGGCAGGGGGATCGTCCATTCCGAGCGTTCTCCCTTGGAGATACGGGATTTGCCAAAACCGATGTTCGGGATGCAGACCTGGCTGGCGCTACCCGACGGCATGGAAGAAATCGAGCCGGCGTTCGAGAATGTCGGCACAGACGATTTGCCGGTCATCGCGGATGGCGGTGCCGAGGCGCGGGTGATCATGGGCAGCCTGTGGGGGCAGACGGCCCCGACCACCTGCCACGCAGAGACGATTTATGCGGACATATTACTGTCGGCCAAGGGCGCGATCCCGATCGATGCCGAGGCCGACGAACGGGCGGTGATGCTGGTTGATGGCGAAGGGGCACTGGACGGTGTGCCGCTGGAAAAATATCTGCTCTATGTTATCGCGCCGGGTGCGAAAGTCTCGCTTTCATCGCACGCCGGAGGTCGCGCGATGTTGCTGGGTGGCGAGGCTTTTGCCACTGAAAGACATGTCTGGTGGAATTTTGTTTCCTCCAGCAAGGAGCGGATCGAGCAGGCGAAGGCCGACTGGCTTGAAGGGCGCTTTCCGGTGGTGCCGGGTGATCCCGACGAGTATATTCCATTACCCGAGGGGCGGCCGAAGACGGTCACGGATTAGCACTTGTGCTCCGCACCTGATGTGGAGCCCGGGAGGCAGGCGCTGACGACGCCAGAGCTCCGCATCAAGTGCGGAGCACGACCGCCGTATCAAGTGCGGAGCACAGTTTCAGTCTTCAAACCACTCCACCCACGCGCCGTGGGCATGGGCGCGACCCAGCAGCGACGGTTCCTCGCCGCCGGGCCAGTAACGGATGACCAGTTCATGGCTGAAGGTCTTGCGGTTGGTTTCGAGCGATATCCATGCCAGCTGCTTTTCCGGAGTTGCCGCCTTGCCCGCCGTTTCCATCGCAGCGGTGATCCGGTCCTTGGTGTCCTGTGGCAGATATTGCCAGACGATCGAGTGCATCAGCACCCGGGTGGTGCCGCTTTCCTGCGGTTGGGTCAGTTGCTCTTCAACCCAGTCGGCACCATCGGCCTTGACCAGATCGGGCGGGTCCGCCTTGGCCAGCGCGATCGACGCTTCCATCCGCTCGAAGCGGGCGGGCATTTCCGGCCAGATATAGCCCTTGAGCCGCGCGGCGGTTTCGTCGTCGGTCAGGTCGATCGGATTCTGGTCGCAGCCGCGCGCGCTGACGATCTCGACCGGTGCCTCGGTTGGAGGCGGGCCGCGCCATTCCGGCTTGATCCGCATCGGCGAATCCGCCGGTCCGGCCTCGACGCCGGCCAGATCATAATGATAGCGCCCCATCATCGTGTTGACCCCGGCGCTGGCCCCCAGCTCCAGCAGTTCGAATCGCCGGCCGACACGAACCGACAGCCACAACAGGCCCGCCATGAAACTGGCCGAGCGGCCGGATTCGTTGGTCTGTGGCGGGCTGTCGAACCAGGGCAGCAGATCGGCGTCATGATCGGCAACAACCTGTCCGACCAGATGGTCGATCTGATCCTGATCGGTGATCCGGCCTTCGTAAATGTCGCCGAGGCGCGGTTCCTTGCCGCTCAGATAGAGATAGTGGAGGCCGCCGGTGAGGCGCAAGGGCATCGCGTCTTCCAGCGGTTTTCCCGGCCAGTGCGCGATCTTTTGCCCGCAGGCGGTCGGGCCGTCGATCAGCGCCAGCTGAGCGATGATGATCGAGGCGGTCACCGGTGCGTCGTTGCGCAGGCAATGTTCGGCCTGGCCGCGCATTCCCTGCGCGATATCTTCGACATCCAAAATGTCCATAACTCGTTGCCCTTTCACCTGTGAAGCCCTAAAGCCGCGGCCATCATGGCCAAACCACTGATCTTTGCGATTCCGAAAGGGAGGATTCTTGACGATGCTCTGCCGCTTCTCGAGCAGGCGGGGATCGTGCCAGAGGATGCCTTTTTTGACAAGTCCAACCGCAGTCTGAAATTCGCGACCAATCTGCCGCATATGGCGATCATCCGGGTGCGGGCGTTCGACGTGGCGACCTTCGTTGCCCATGGCGCCGCGCAAATCGGGATTGTCGGTTCGGATGTGATCGAGGAATTCGGCTATAGCGAGCTTTACGCGCCGGTGGATCTGGGCATCGGGCGCTGCCGCCTGTCGCTGGCACAGCCGAAGGACGATGCGGAAGAAGTGGCAAATATCTCGCATTTGCGGGTGGCCACCAAATATCCCAATCTCACCAGCCGCTATTTCGAGGGCAAGGGCATCCAGGCCGAATGCGTGAAGCTGAACGGCGCGATGGAACTGGCGCCGTCGCTGGGCCTGTCGCGGCATATTGTCGATCTGGTCGAATCGGGCAGCACGCTGAAAGCCAATGATCTGGTCGAAACCGACCGGATTCTGGAAATTTCCGGCCGGCTGGTCGTCAACCGCGCCGCGTTCAAGATGCGCAGCGCCGAACTGACACCGCTGGTACAGAAGTTCCGCGAGCTGGCGGAGCAGGTCTAGTGGCGTTGGTTGGATTCATTCACCCCTCCTCTTCAGAGGAGGGGATCAAGGGGCGGCGGCGATGCTCTGGCATCGCTGGCGTCAGCGACCAGCGGTACAAAACCACCCCAACCCCTCCTTTGAAAAGGAGGGGCTAAAGATGGCGCTTCGACTTTCGATTTCAGACACCGGGTTCGCTCAGGCTTTTGACGCGCTAGTCAATGCCCGGCGCGAGGCGGATGCTGATGTGTCGGCGGATGTCCGGGCGATCATTCAGGATGTTCGCGATCAAGGCGATGATGCTATCGCGCGGCTGACCAGCAAGTTTGACCGGCATGATCTGGAGCAGACCGGCTGGCGCGTCGACAAGGCCGAGTCGGCGGCGGCACTGGAAGATCTGGAAGCATCTTTGCGCGTGGCGCTGGAGCTGGCGGCCTTGAGAATTCGTGATTACCATGAAGGCCAACTGCCTGATAACAGGGATTATATCGATGACGCTGGCGTGCGTATCGGCGCTCGCTGGAACGCGGTGGAACGCGCCGGCATCTATATTCCCGGTGGCCGCGCGGCCTATCCGTCTTCGGTGCTGATGAACGCGATCCCGGCCAAGGCCGCCGGCGTCGAGCGGATCATCATGGTGACGCCTGCACCGGGCGGCTATATCAACCCGCTGGTGCTGGCGGCGGCAGAACTGGCCGGCGTTGACGAAATCTGGCGGATTGGCGGCGCGCAGGCGGTGGCTGCGCTCGCTTATGGTACGGAAAAGATCAGATCTGTCGACGTCATCACCGGTCCCGGCAATGCCTGGGTCGCAGAAGCGAAGCGGCAGGTGTTCGGTGTTGTCGGCATCGACATGGTGGCCGGTCCGTCGGAAATCGTGGTGGTGGCCGATGGCAAGAATGACCCGGACTGGATCGCCGCGGACCTGCTCAGCCAGGCCGAGCATGATCCGACCAGCCAGTCGATATTATTCACAGATAGTAGCAAGTTTGCTGAACAAGTTGCTGTAAAAATAGATGAACAATTGGCTATTTTGGCTACGTCCGAAACCGCGACGACCAGTTGGAAAGACAATGGCGCGATCATCGTCGTCGACCGGTTCGAGCAGGCGCTGCCCCTGATTGACCGGCTGGCCGCCGAGCATCTGGAACTGGCGGTCGATGATCCAGACGCACTGTTCAGGAAAATCCGCCATGCCGGATCGGTGTTTCTGGGCCGCCTTACACCCGAAGCGGTCGGCGACTATGTTGCCGGTCCCAATCATGTCCTGCCGACCGGCCGCCGGGCGCGTTTCTCGTCCGGGCTGTCCGTGACCGACTTCATGAAGCGCACGAGCTTCATCCGCTGCGACGAACAGGCGCTGGCCAATATCGGGCCGGCGGCAGTCGCCCTCGCAGAAGCAGAAGGGTTGCCCGCCCATGCCGCCAGCATCGCGAAGCGGCTGGGCCGGCGCTGACCATCAACAGAAAGCAAATATCATGACGATTTCCCTATATGATGCCGTAATTCCGAGCCAGCTGCAGATCATTGCCGCGGTTCGCGGGCTGGTCGACAAGGCCAAGGCCCATTGCGAAACCGAGGGCACGGCGGCCGAGGAGATTATCGGTGCACGGCTGATCGAGGACATGCAGCCCTTTTCCTATCAGGTGAAATGCTGCCGCGAACATTCGCTCGGCGCGATCGAAGCGGTGAGAGAGGGCGTGTTTACGCCGAGCCTGGTGGCGCCGCCGAATGACTGGGCGGGTCTGTACGAAAAACTGGACGAGGCAAAGGCCGGACTGGAAGCGGTCAGCGAAGCGGAAATGGAGGGCTTTGTCGGCCAGCATATGGAATTTCGCTTCAAGGATACGGTGATGCCGTTCACCGCGGAACATTTCCTGCTGAGCTTTGCCCAGCCCAATTTCTATTTCCATGCCACAACCGCCTATGACCTGCTGCGCGAGCGCGGCTTCAAGATCGGCAAGATGGATTTTATCGGCATGCCGCGGATGAAAAGAGCATGACCGCGAAATCGACATCCCGATCCGCCGCGCGTCTGGCCGCCGTCCAGGCGCTGTTCCAGCACCAGATGGAAAAGACTCCGGTGCCGAAGCTGCTCAAGGAATTTCACGACCACCGGCTCGGCAAGGAAATCGAGGATGATCAATATCATCCGGCCGAGCGTGACTTTTTTGATGACCTTGTCATCGGCGTAACCTCGCGGCTCGAGGAAATCGACCAGCTGGTGGCTTCAAAACTGGCCTCGGGCTGGACTCTCGGCCGGCTTGACAAGACCATGCTCCAGATCCTGCGCGCCGGGACTTTTGAATTGGTCGCACAAGAGGACGTGCCGGTCGCAACGGTGATTGACGAATATCTCGATGTCGCGCATGCCTTTTTCAGCAAGAAGGACGCCGGTTTTGTAAACGGCCTGCTGGACAGCATCGCAAAACAGGTACGGGGATAATCGAACCCCGTCTCGCACGGGGGAAGAAATTGTCTGACTTTCTGGACCGGCTTGATCCCGCATTTCGCGACATGATTGCGGCGGAAGGGCCCTATATATTCGAGATTCTGAAATCGGACGTGGCCGCTGCCCGCGCCGCCCTGGATGGGCTGTTCGCGCAGCTTGCCGTCGATTTGCCTGAATATGACGGGCAGAAGGACGAATATCACATGCCCGGACTGGACGGTGATCCCGACGTTGCGGTGATCGAATATCGTGCGCGCGACCTGCTCTACCCGGATTGCGTGATCATCTGGCTGCACGGTGGCGGCTATGTGATGGGCAGCGCCGATGATCTGTCGGCGCAGGGCTATTCCACGCTCGCACCCGTGATCTCGGTCGATTACCGCATGGCGCCCGAGCATCGCGCGCCGGCTGCGGCCCGCGACGTCTGCGCGGTGATCGAGCGGGTGGCGGAAAACCGCAAGCCGCGCAAGATCATTCTCGCCGGGCCGAGCGCGGGTGGCGGACTGGCGGCGAGCGCGGCGCTGATGAACCGCGACCGGGGCGGGCCGGATATCGCGTTCCAGCTGCTGATCTACCCGATGATCGATGATCAGCACGACACGCCGTCGGGGCGAATGGACATCCCGCCCTCCACCTGGACACGCGAAACCTCGCTGCACGCCTGGTCGCTCTATGCCGAGGAAGAAGGCGCCAGCCCCTATGCAGCGGCGGCGCGGGCGGCCGATCTCTCGGGTCTGCCACCGGCCTATATCATGTGCGGCGACCTCGACCTGTTTCTCGACGAAGATATTGCCTATGCCAACCGGCTTCGTTCATCCGGTGTTCCGGTTGAGCTGGCTATCTACCCCGGCGCACCGCACGGATTTAACGGATTTGCCCCGCAGGCAGCGGTCAGCAAGCGCGCCAACGCTTCCATCAGAATGGCACTGGAGCACGCCCTGTCTTGAGCGAACTAGATTTTATCGACCGGCTGAAGGCGATCACCACCCACCCGGCCGCGCGCGGACTGACCGACGATGTCGCGATGATGCCGTTCGGACGACACAAGCTGGTGATGACTCATGACATGATGGTCGAGGGCGTGCATTTTCTTGCCGACGCCGATCCCGCCGACGTGGCGTGGAAGCTGGTCGCGGTGAACCTTTCCGATCTGGCGGCCAAGGGCGCCAAGCCGCTCGGCGTTTTGCTCGGCTACGGCCGAACGTCCGGCGATGAATGGGACGCGGCCTTTGTCGAGGGCCTGAAACAGGCGATCGACCGTTTTGCGGTGCCGCTGCTCGGCGGCGATACCGTGGCGATGGGCGAACAGGCACCGCGAACCTTCGGGCTGACCGCCATCGGTGAAGCCAAGGGCCATATCGTGCCCTCGCGCAGCAATGCGAAACCGGGGCACGCAGTCTATGTCACGGGCACCACCGGCGATGCATGGGCCGGACTGCAAATTGCTTCCGGTTCGCTGCGGTCAGCGGATATCGACACAACGGCATCGCTGCTGAAGGCCCACACGCGTCCAACGCCCAGACTGGAAGAGGGCCGGATATTGTCCAACCTGGTCAGCAGCATGATGGATATTTCCGACGGCCTTTTGCTCGATGCGTCGCGGATTGCCGCGGCCAGCGGTGTGCAGATCGAAATCGATCTCGCGGAAGTACCCTTGTCGAGGCCGTTCCAGACCCTTGTCGGGAACGACAAGGATGCGCGGATCAAGGCAGCGACCGGAGGCGATGACTATCAGTTGCTGCTTACCGCCAGCCCCGAAACCGTATTGTCGGTGCCCTTGACCTGCGTGGGCATCTGCCGGCCGGGATCCGGCGTCGCGCTGCACAGCCACGGCGAAAGGCTGCAATTGCCCGAACATCTGGGATTTGTGCACGCCTGACCCGGCCTCCGCCGGACCGCCAGAATAGCATTACGACACTATCCCCGATGCCGTCGAAATCAGCACTTGCACGATTTGCGTTTCCCGCACTATAGCCGAGAGCTCAATAGCCCCGAGCATACGGGGCGTTTTATTATAAAACCATAGGGGAGAATGCAGCGATGACGGTTGTCACCATTTCAATTTTATGTGGTTTTGTTGCCATATTATATGGCTTCATAACCAGCCGCCAGGTGCTCAATGCACCGGCCGGGAACGAAAAAATGCAATCCATCGCAGGCGCGATTCAGGAAGGGGCTCAGGCCTATCTGAACCGCCAGTATCGCGCGATCGGTATCGTCGGCGTGGTCGTCGCGGTCCTGGTCTTCATATTTCTCGGCGCTATTTCAACGGTGGGCTTTCTGCTCGGTGCCATCCTTTCGGGCGTCGCGGGCTATATCGGGATGAACATCTCGGTTCGCGCCAATGTCCGAACGGCACAGGGGGCGAGCGAAAGCCTGCAAACCGGTCTCACCGTCGCGTTTCGCGCCGGTGCGGTGACAGGCATGCTGGTTGCCGGCCTTGCGCTTCTGGCGATCTCGATCTTCTTCTACGTGCTGACCACCCAGATGGGCATGGCGGCGAATGACCGCACGGTCATTGATTCACTGGTCGCTCTGGCCTTTGGCGCTTCGCTGATTTCGATCTTTGCACGGCTTGGCGGCGGCATCTTTACCAAGGCTGCCGACGTCGGTGCCGATCTGGTCGGCAAGGTGGAAGCGGGCATCCCCGAGGATGATCCCCGCAATCCGGCGACCATCGCGGACAATGTCGGCGACAATGTCGGCGATTGTGCGGGTATGGCGGCTGACCTTTTCGAGACCTATGTCGTGACCGTTGGCGCCACCATGGTGCTGCTGGCGTTGCTCTTCGGCGATCTGGTTGGCAGCGCAATGCTCTATGACCTGATGTCGCTGCCGCTGATTGTCGGCGGTGTCTGTATCCTGACCTCGATCATCGGCACCTACATGGTGCGCCTGGGCAAGGGTACGAACATCATGGGCGCGCTGTACAAGGGTTTCATCACCACCGCCGTGCTGTCGATCCCGGCGATCTGGTATGTCACCATGCGCACATTGGGCGATATGAACACGCCGATCGGTACCGCGCTTGACGGCACCGGCGGATTTACCGGCATGGCCCTGTTCTGGTCGATGATGGTGGGTCTGGCGGTTACCGGCCTGATCATCTGGATCACCGAATATTACACCGGCACAGATTATCGTCCGGTGCGGTCGATCGCCAAATCATCGGAAACCGGCCATGGCACCAACGTGATCCAGGGTCTGGCGATTTCGATGGAAGCAACGGCCTTGCCAACGCTGGTGATTGTTGTCGGCATCGTTATCGCGTTCCAGCTTGCTGGCCTGATCGGTATCGCCTTTGCCGCAACCGCCATGCTGGCGCTCGCCGGAATGGTTGTGGCGCTCGATGCTTATGGTCCGGTGACGGACAACGCAGGCGGCATCGCTGAAATGGCGGGTCTGGACGAAAGCGTTCGCAACAAGACCGATGCACTGGATGCTGTCGGCAACACCACCAAGGCCGTGACCAAGGGCTATGCCATCGGTTCTGCCGGACTTGCCGCACTGGTGCTGTTCTCGGCTTACACAGCCGACCTCAAGGAGTTCTTCCCGAATCTTGAAGTCAGCTTCAGCCTTGAAAACCCCTATGTGATCGTCGGACTGCTGCTGGGCGCATTGCTGCCCTACCTGTTCGGTTCAATGGGCATGACCGCCGTTGGCCGTGCCGCTGGCGACGTTGTTATCGACGTTCGCGATCAGTTCGCCAATGATCCGGGCATCATGGCCGGCACATCGCGTCCCAACTATGCGCGGACCGTGGATCTGGTGACCAAGGCGGCAATCAAGGAAATGGTCCTGCCGTCGCTGCTGCCGGTGCTGGCGCCAATCGTGGTCTATTTCGCAATCACGGCGGTTGCGGGTCAGGCCAACGGCTTTGCCGCTCTCGGCGCATTGTTGCTCGGCGTAATCGTCTCCGGCCTGTTCGTTGCCCTGTCGATGACAGCGGGTGGCGGTGCCTGGGACAATGCCAAGAAATATATCGAGGACGGCAATCATGGTGGCAAGGGTTCAGACGCCCACCATGCTGCGGTGACCGGCGATACCGTGGGCGATCCGTACAAGGATACCGCAGGTCCAGCGGTCAACCCGATGATCAAGATCACCAATATCGTCGCATTGCTGCTGCTGGCGGCGCTCTACGCGGCGCAGGGCGGCATCCACTAGGACGCTGTACCATTGGTCTCAAGCAAGACCCCGCCGGAAGCGATTTCGGCGGGGTTTTTTATGGCTGATATCCGCCGGTTTTTGTCCGTCTGTCGTTAATAACATATTACCCCTTTTCCATTAGTTCTTGTGCCGGAATTTAGATTGGTGCGAGCAGGCAATGGATTTAAGCGGGCTACAGAAATTACAGGGCAGGGATATCGGAGCCAGCCGGTTACGTGAAGGACTGTCCACGCCTGTATTCCAGGCGGTTTTTCATCCAGTTGCAGACATCGATGCCAATCTGGTCGAAGCCTGGAGCGATCTGGCGCGCGAGGCGAGCGAACCCAATGCTTTCTACGAACAATGGTTCCTGCGTCCGGGGCTATCCCAATTTGATCATCAGGCCGAATTGCGGCTGTTCCTGCTCTGGGCCGGAGAGCCATTCCATTCCCGCCTGCTCGGGCTGCTCCCGCTTGGTCCTGTCAGCCGCTTCGGACGCTGGCCGGTACCGCATGTGCAGAACTGGATGCATCACAATTGTTTCCTCGGGACGCCGCTGGTGCGAAGCGGCTACGAGCGACCGTTCTGGGAGCAGCTATTGGACGCCGTCGACGACAGCGACTGGCCGGGCTTTCTGCACATCAACGGGATGACCATCGGCGGTCCGCTGGATCAGGCCCTGCGCGCGGTTTGCGGCGCGCAGAAACGCCGCTGCGACCTCGTGCAAAGCGAAGCGCGGGCGCTGTTGCAGAGCGATTTGAGCTCGACTGCCTATCATGAAGCCACTTTGCGGGGAAAAAAGCGCAAGGAATGGCGGCGTCTCGGAAAACGGCTCGGCGAGCTGGGCGACGTGACCTTTGGCCATCATATGGATGATCAGGACTTGGCACCGTGGATCGACGAATTCCTCGAACTGGAGAGCGCCGGCTGGAAAGGCGAAAATGGCTCGGCGCTGGACAGCGCTCCGGAAACCGGTGCGTTTTTCAGGCAGGCTATCACAGGCGCGGCGGCTGCCGGCCAGCTCGAACGCCGCGATATCCGTCTTGACGGAAAACCGTTGGCGATGCTGGTGAACTTGTTGTCATCCCCCGGCGCCTTCGGTTTCAAGACCGCCTTCGACGAGGAATATTCACGCTTCTCGCCCGGGGTCCTGCTCCAGATCGAAAATCTGAAATTTCTCGACCTGCGCGCACTGCAGTGGATCGACAGCTGCGCGGCGGAGAACCATCCGATGATCGACAGCCTGTGGTCCGACCGCCGCCATATCGGCCGTTTCTCGATCGAGCTCAAGGGCATGTCCCGCCGTGCGATTTTTTACGGTCTGCGGCTGGGCGAAGACCTGATGGGAAAAATCAGGGGGCGAGACATTTTTGATCCGACGGAGGCGCAGCCATGAACCAGATTAGCGGCAAGGACGTCTTTCGGCAGCAAGTCTTCGGCGACGACAGCCGGCGGCAATTTGATGCCTGCTATCCCGAACAGGCGGCGGTGCTGGATCACAATATGCTGTCGCACGAATTGCTGACGCTCGATGCGCTGGCAAAGTTGGGCACGGCGCTGCCGGCAAAGAGCGTCGAATATAATCCCGGAGACCTGCCGGTCGGGATCAGGCCGGAGGATGTGCCGGACAACGGCATGACCATCGGCGACACGATCCGGACGATCGACCAGTCAGCCAGCTGGGCGGTGCTCAAGAATATCGAACAGATGCCGGAATATGAGGCGCTGCTGCATGGACTGCTGGCGGAAATCCGTCCGATCCTGGAGGCCAAGACCGGGCAGATGCTCAAGCCGCAAGGCTTTGTCTTCGTATCCTCGCCCGATGCAGTGACACCCTATCATTTCGATCCCGAGCATAATATCCTGCTGCAGTTGCGCGGCGAGAAATGGATGACCACTTTTCCCGCCGGCAACTATCGTTTTGCCGCCGATGAAATCCACGAAGGCTATCATCTTGGCGGCCACCGCAATCTGGTCTGGCAGGATGATTTCGAGGCCGAGGGCACCCGCCACCATCTGACTCCCGGCAAGGCGATCTTTGTCCCGGTCATGGCGCCGCATTTCGTGAAGGTCGGGCCGGAGCCCAGCATCTCGCTCTCGATCACCTGGCGATCGGACTGGAGCTTTGAAGAAGCGGACGCGCGAGCGTTCAACGGCTGGCTGCGCAAGCGGGGGGTGACGCCCAAGGCCCCGGGGCGCTTCCCGGCGCGGAACAGGGCGAAGGCATTTGCCTGGCGGGTGCTGAGGAAGCTTGGCGCCGCGGGTTAACCAATTACCAATCCCGCTTGACATTCCCCCGGCCGGCGTCACTCTCTCCCAAAAAAACGGGAGAGAGAATATGGCCACCAATATTGCCGCAGCACCGATCAGCATGGACGCCTTTATCGAGAAGCAGGCGCGCGCCGATGCGGTGGTGAATATCGTGCTGGCGGGCGGGATCAATTACTGGCTGACCCGTGATCTGGCCTTTGTGCCGGGGGCGCTGCCGGTCGGGGACACCGATCCCAGCCTGGGCGGGACGCTGGTCGGTATTGCGGTGCTGATGAGCATCCTGCTGACGCTGATCGTCTATCCGATCACCGTGTCGCAGCGCAAATCGGGGAAGGTCACGCCGGGGCTGCCCGCCGATAGGCGCGTCGGCTTTGCGCCCTTTCTGCTGGCGCTCAAGCATCTGATGCTGACGCTGATCCCGGCGATTCTGATCGGGGTGGTGCTGCAGGGCGTGGCCCCGGATCTGCGCTTTTCACCGCTGGTCTTTACCGCGATCGTCACCATCATCGCTGCGGTGCTGGCCTATTTCATGTCGAAGAGCACGACGCGGGCGACGCTGAAGCTATGATCATCATATCCGCCTCCTTCACCGCTCCGGCCGACAACCGGGCAGAGATTATCGCCTTGTGCGCCGGGCACAGCGCCCAGTCGCGGGCCGAGCCGGGCTGTCTCTCGCACCATATCCATGCAGATTGCGAGAATCCCAACCGGCTGTTCTTTCACGAGGAGTGGCGGGACGCGGCGGCGGTTGCGGCGCATTTTGCGGTGCCGGAATCGGGGGAATTTGTGAAGCGGCTGACCGAGTTGGTGGGCGAGCGGCCGGAGATCGGGATTTTCCGGGCGAAGGCGGTTTCGGCTCAGGACCTGAGGTAAATAGACCGTTCGCAAAATCCTCCCCGGCACGGGGAGGGGGACCACGCGTAGCGTGGTGGACGGGGCGTGCGTCCGAGGGCTGCGCCTGGGCCGGAGTCCCCTCCGTCAGCCGTTCCGGCTGCCACCTCCCCGCGAGCGGGGAGGTTTTATTTCCCTAGAAGCGCTTCCTGAAATCAATCTCGACATAGCGCCCGACCGGGTCGACAAAGCCGGTCTGGTAGCTGAGCGGGACCAGGCCGCTGCCGTCGCGGACGGCCTGGATATCGTCGAAGATATTGTCGACACGCAAAGCAATGCGGCTGCCCTTGAGGAACGGGACTTTCTCGGTCAGGCTGCCGCGATCGTCGAGATTGACGAACAGCCGCAGGTTGAAGGTGGTCAGGTCGGAAAAGCGGAGATCAGAACCGGTCAGCCCACCATTGACCCGCGTCGCGACCTGATGCTTGCCGTCGAGGCGGAAGCCGATGCCATTGTTGAACCAGCCGCCGTTGATCTCGAACTCGTGGCGCGGGCTGCCGCCGGAGGACCCTACCGCCGAACCGCCCAGCAGATCGAGCTCGTCGACGCCGGGCCGGATCAGAATCCGGTCTTGCAGGCGGATCGTATGATAGGCGGACAATTGCCAGCGTCCGCCGCTGGGGCGACCGCCTGCAGCGCGGCCGCCGCGTTGGCCCGCAGGCCGTGCTGCCTGTTCGCCTTTGGCAGCTTGCGGCGGTTTTTTGTCCCGGGCTTCGCCACCGGATGCAGCGTCATCCGCTGACTGCGAGGCGCGGTCCGGTCGTCCTCGACCGCCGCCGCGCTGTTCGCCGAAGCGCTTGGAAAAATCGATGCCATAGCGGATGCGCTCGCTGCTGACATTGGCATAGTTGACCGGTCGCCGGTCGATCGCGATCAGCTGGCCGCTGGCATTGCGGGTGACGCGGTCGGGAAAGGCGGCTTCTATTTCGGGAGTCAGCAGCGGGAAGCTGGACGCGACATTGTCGCTGTTGTTGCGAAAATATTCACCGAGGAAGCTGAGCCCGTCCAGCCATTCGGGCCGATAGTTGACCGCCAGCTTGATATCCCGCCGCTTTTCCGCCAGCAATGCCGGGTTGCCGCCGGTGGTGATCGCCGCCAGCACGGTCTGGCCATTGACGAAATCGAAGGTTGTGACATCGGGGGTGATGATGACCGGATTGCCGAGCTGGGTGATAGCGGGGGCCGCTTCCTCGCCGATCGCGGACGCGGTGAACACCAGCCCGTCAAGCGGTTCCCAGTTGAGGCCGAAGCCGAATTCCACCAGGCCGCCAAAGCCGGACAGGTCGGCATAGCCGAGATTGCCGTTGATCGAAAATTTGCCGATCGCTTCGACGACATCGATATTCTCGTCGGCCAGCGGGATATCGATATTGATGCCCGTGCTCAGCTTGTCGCGATCGAGGTCGGTGGTGGTCAGGATGCCTCGGCGCGTTTCCCAGCCAGTCAGATCTTCCCGGGTATAGCCGGCGCGAATGGTGGTCGTGACCGTGCCGGAGGGCAGGTTGAGCAGGCTGCCGGAAACGGTCGCCAGATTGTTGATCGTCTGGTCGACAACCCGGGCGCTGTCGGTCACCGGTGCACCGAGCAGATTACCAAAGCTGGTGGCCAGCGGATCGACTGTCCCGGCATCGATCGCTGCCTGCAACATGCTGATATCGCCGGAACGGTCAGTGTCGCTGTTGACCTGCTGGCGTGTATAGTCGCTGGTCAGCGACCAGCGCCATTCGCCGAGATTGCCGTTGAGTGTCAGCCCGGCCTGCACAGTATTGGTTTCCTGGATCCGGTTCAGTGGGCCATATTCAGTGAAATAGCGGAACAGCGGGTTGCCCGCTACCTGCAGCGTCCCGTTCGGCAGGCCCTGGAGACCGCGCGACTTGTCATAGACATAGCCCCCGTTCAGCGACAGCGCCATGCCGTTGTCAAAGGTCCGGCTGTAATTGGTATTGAGCTCGACATTGTCCGAGGGTGCCACCAATGTGCGGAAATCCCCGAGATCGACCAGATCACCAGCTGCGGTCTGGATGATATCGCGTTCGCTTTCGGTGATCGCGGTGCTGTTCTGCCATTCCAGATTGATATTGACCCGGCTGTTCTTGCCGATGCGGGTAATCGTCGATTCCAGCTCGGTCCGCCCCTGTGCCCCCTGCGTCGGCACGCCATATTCGGCGGATACGCTGACTCCGGTATAATTGTCCTTGAGGATGAAATTGATCACCCGTTGATCGGGGCGATAGCCATATTGCAGCGCCAGTTCTTCCGGAAACACCTGCACGGTGCGAATGGCCTCGGGCGGCAGGTCGCGGATTTCGCGAAATCCGGAGGTGCGCTGGCCGTTGATCAGCACGACCGGCCGGCCGCTGCCGCGTCCCCGGCTCGAGCTGGTCTGCGAGGAGATGGCTTCGAGCAGGTCCTGCACCGACGAAGCGCCGAAGCTGGCAATATCCGCCTCGCTCAGTTCGACCACGGGCGGTACCTCGGTAACGACCGCACCGCGCGGCCGTTCAGCAATCACGACAATCTCCTCGTCCGGATAATCGGCGTCCGGATTGGCGAGTTGCGCGCTCGCCGCCGGTGCGAGCAACAGGCCTGCCAAAACGACAGGAGAAGCGATAAAAAGGGATCGGGGGGAGGATGTCATGTCTTGGATCACTAGCTGGAAAAATGGCGGAGAGAAGATGTCCGAAGTGCCATGCAGGCCGCGCTAATGGTATAATTTCTTTGTATTAAATTGTCGCAGGGAAATGGCGGCTCCAGCCATAGATATTATCATTCTGGCAGATGCAGCTAATCCTTCCCTTTTTGCGTATTTGCCGTTATGGCGCACTGCAACACGCGGATTTATCGCGATAGCAGGGAAAATGTACCGCCATATGGCAAAAGAAGAATTACTGGAAATGAAGGGAATGGTTCGCGAACTGCTCCCCAACGCCATGTTCCGGGTCGAGCTGGAAAATGGCCACGAGATTTTGGGACACACCGCCGGCAAGATGCGCAAGAACCGCATCCGCGTGCTGGTTGGCGACGAAGTGCTCGTCGAGCTTACCCCTTATGACCTGACCAAGGGTCGCATCACCTACCGTTTCAAGTGACGAGCCATGGCTCGTCATCCCGGGCTTGATGCGGGATCCGGCGTTGTCAGAAAACTGTGCTTGCGATTTCACGCTCTGGATGCTGAATCGAGTTGGCTGCGCTGGTCTTCGGCTCGGCATGACGGAAGCTAATATATGAAACTGGTCCTCGCCTCATCCAGTCCGCGCCGTCTGGAACTGCTTGGTCGTCTGGGTGTGACGCCCGACCGGATTGTTTCTCCCGATATTGACGAAGCCCCCCGCAAGGGCGAGTTGCCGCGCGACTATGTTTTGCGCATGGCGCAGGAAAAAGCGGTGGCGGTCGAACGGGAAGATCAGGAAATCCTGGTCGCGGGCGATACCACCGTCGCGGTTGGCCGCCGGATTTTGGGACAGGCCGCCGACGCAGCGGAACAGCGCGCTTTCATGGAGCTGATCAGCGGGCGGCGGCATCATGTGATGTCCGCGGTCTGCGTGATCGCGGCCGATGGCACTGTGCGCAGCAAATTGTCGGACAGTATCGTCAAATTCAAGCGCTTCGAGCCGCGCGAGATCGAAGCCTATGTCGCCACCGGCGAAGGCCAGGGCAAGGCCGGCGGCTATGCCATTCAAGGAAAGGCGGAAGCCTTTGTAACGTGGATGTCGGGCAGCTATAGCGGAATTATGGGATTGCCCTTGTATGAAACGCGAAACCTGCTGATCAGCGCGGGCTATCCCCTTGGCTGAATTCACGCAGGGCTGGCTTTACGAAGCCGGGATCGGCGAGAATCGCGCGCTGCGCATCGAACAGGGCGAGCTGGCGCAAATCCGGGTCGAGCGAGCCGATGGCCGCGCCAGGCCCGGTGCGATCGTCGAGGCAAAATTCATCCGGCAATGGATTGCCGGAAAATCCGGAATCGTGACGCTGCCGGACGGGGAGGAGGCGCTGCTGCAGCCGCTGCCCGATGGAGCGACCGAAGGGGCTATGGTGCGGGTGGCAATCGTGCGGGCGGCGATGACCGAGCGCGGTGGCCAGGCCAAGCGCGCCAGAGCGCGGCCGGCGGACGAGGACCGCCCCGTGGGCAGCGGGCCCGACTTGCTGGCGGAAATCGAGGCCACGGGTCTTCCCGTCAAGCCGGTTCACGCCCATGATCCGGACATGCTCGCCCAACTTGGCTGGCACGAAGCCGTCGAACAGGCGGAAACCGGACGGATCGATTTCGAGGGCGGCAGCCTCCTGATCTCGCTCACTCCGGCGATGACCCTGATCGATGTCGACGGCCCCCTGCCGTCATTCGAGCTGGCAAAACGGGCCGCCAAGGAGATCGCTCTGGCATTGGTGCGCCTTGATATCGGCGGTAATATCGGTGTCGACTTCCCGACACTGCAGGCCAAGGGGGAACGCGCTGCGATTACCGCGATTTTTGATGACCATATGACCGCCAAATGCGAACGCACCGCGATCAACGGCTTTGGTTTCCTGCAGATCGTCAGCCGCAAGACCCGGCCATCGGTGCTGGAAATCATGCAGGCCAGTCGTGCGACCAATGCCGCGCTCAAATTGCTTCGGCAGGCGGAACGGGACCGTGGTAACGGTCTGTTGCGGCTCGCCGTACACCCGGCCGTAGCGAACAAACTGTCACCGACGCTGCTGGAGGAACTGGCGAAGCGGACCGGGCGCACCCCATCGGTCGAACCACAGGGTGATATTTCTATCGATGGCGGTTCGGTAGCATAGGCGTTCAGGCTCGGAAGAGGATCGCAGTACTTGCTTTTCTGCTGCCCAAACGTCAAAGCCGTGTGATGACAGACACCATACTTTTTGACTATTGGCGTAGCTCGGCGAGCTACCGCGTACGCATTGCGCTCAACCTCAAGGGCGTATCCTATACATCCGTGAACACCAGCCTGCTTGATGGTGACCAAAAGGCACCGGCCTATGTCGCCCGCAACCCACAGGGCTTTGTCCCAATGCTTGTGATCGACGGGCATGACCTGACCCAGTCGCTGGCGATCATCGACTATCTCGATGCGAAATATACCGACCCGCCAATGGTATCCCGGGATCCGCTGGAGAGAGCAAACACGCTGGCCCAGGCCATGGTCATTGCTGCCGATATCCATCCGGTGAACAACCTGCGGATCCTGAAATATCTCAAGGACGAGCTGGGGCAGGAACAGGACGCGATCGACCGCTGGTATCGTCACTGGATCGGGGAAGGCTTTGCGGCGTTGGAAACAATGGCGCCTGACAGCCGGTTTTTCGGCGGCGATCGCCCCAATCTTGCCGATGTCTGCCTGGTCCCGCAAATGGCCAATGCCCGGCGCTTCGCAACGGATCTGGGCCCGTTTCCCAGGCTCGTGCGGATCGATGCCTCATGCAATGAACTGGAGGCGTTTCAGAAAGCGGCTCCGGAAGCAGTAAAGCCAGAATAATGAAAAAATGGATTTTGACGCTGCCGTTGCTGGCCATGCATGTTCCCGTCTGGGGGCAGGAACAAACCGGCGGGGACGACGATAGCATCGTCATCGCCGATCGCCGGTTGTCCGAGATTATCGTCACCGGATTGCCCGACTCGCTGGGCGACAAGGCTTATAGTTCAACAGAAATCCCGATTGATAGCGCACAGCCGGTCGAGAATATATTGCGCGATGTGCCCGGGTTTCAACAGTTTCGCCGATCGGACGCACGGTCTGCCAACCCGACCAGTCAGGGCGTGACGCTCCGCGGATTGGGTGGCAATGCCTCGTCCCGTGCCTTGCTGATTCTCGATGGCGTGCCGCAGGCGGATCCGTTCGGCGGCTGGGTCGCCTGGCCAGGCTATGAAGCACTTGCCTTGAAAAGCGCCCGGATAACCCGTGGTGGCGGCAGCGGCGCAGAAGGCCAGGGGGCTATTTCCGGCACCATCGAACTGTTCAGCGACAATGTTGGTGATCTGATCGATCTGGGCGCTGCCTACGGCAGCCGCAACAGTGTGGATGCCGACCTGCTGTTCGGCCGCGCACTGGGGCAGGGGCAGCTGACCATCTCCGCCAATTACGCGCGCGGCGACGGCTTCATTCCGATTATCGAGGGCCAGCGCGGCTCGGTCGACCGGCCGGCAGAATATGAACAGGCCGGGCTCGCGGTGCGCTTTGTTGCACCGCTAACGGACAGCACCGAATTGCAGGCCAATGTCCGCGCTTTCACCGATGATCGCGAGCGCGGCTTTGCCTTCAGCGAAAACCATAATGACGGCGCGGATGCCAGCATCCGGCTGGTCAACCGCAGCTCTGACTGGCAATGGTCCGCTCTTGGCTATGTCCAGATCCGCAATTTTGATGTCAGCTTTGGCGGTGTCGCCGATGATCGAAATTCGGTCAGCCGGGTGTTCGAGCAATATAATGTACCCTCCACCGGTCTGGGTGCGCGCTTTGAGGTGCGGCCTCCGGTAGGCGATGCCATCGAACTGCGCATCGGTGGGGACTGGCGGCGGACCGAGGGGGAAACCAAGGAAAATTTCTTCTTTGCCGACAATGATACCCCGCGCCGCAGCCGCAGGGCTGGGGGCAGCACCGCGACCTATGGCGCTTTCGTCGAGGCCAGCGTGCAGGCGAGCGACGCGCTGGTCCTGACCGGCGGCGGGCGCGTGGATTTCTGGTCGATCGATGGTGGATTTCGCAAGGAAGTCGAACTGATCAATCCCTTCCCGGGTTCGGTCCGTAGCGACGAGCAATTTGCCAATCGCAGCGGCAGTGAGTTTACCGGACGCGGCGGCTTTGCCTATGATCTGACCGATGCACTCGTGCTGCGCGGGGCTGCCTATCTCGGCTGGCGCTTGCCGACGCTCAATGAGTTGTTCCGGCCGTTCCGTGTCGGCGCCGACGCAACCGCCGCCAACGAGCTGCTCGAACCGGAGCGGGTCAAGGGCGCCGAGCTCGGGCTGGACTGGGACAATGGCACCGTGAAGCTGGGTATCACGGCCTTTTACAACCAGCTCGACAATGCCATTGCCAATGTGACTCTGGCCAACGGGCCGGGCCTCTTCCCCGGCGTTGGCTTTGTTGCGGCCGGCGCGACCTACAGCCAGCGCCAGAATCTGCAATCGATCCGGTCCAAAGGCGTTGAAATCGACGCTCTGTTTGATCTCGGAGATCTGGTCGACGGCCTGACTTTCCGTGCCGGCTATTCCTATGTCGATGCCGAGGTTGACGGCGTCGGCGCTGCTGCCCCGATCGACGGCTTTCGGCCCGCCCAGGTCCCCCGGCACAATGCCTCGGGTACAATCGGCTGGGAAGGAACAGATGGTAGCGGAGCGAGCCTGTCGGCGCGCTATATCGGCCAACAGTTTGAGGATGATGTCAACCAGCTCAGCCTTGCCGATGCCTTCACCGTCGATGGCCGTATGACGCTGGCCATAAGTGATCGTCTCTTGGTCGAAACACGGGTTGAAAATCTTTTCGATGCCCGGGTAGAGGCTGCTATCAGTAGCAACGGAATAATAGAACGCACCTTTCCGCGGACATTTTGGATTGGACTTCGCGTCCAGATTGAATAAATATTACTCATGACCATTCTTCTTGACGATTTTTTACCCTACCAGCTGTCGACGGCGTCCAACGCCGTCAGCGATCTGATCGCGAGCGAGTACAAGAGCCGCTTCGGCCTCAAAATTCCGGAATGGCGGGTGATGGCTGTGCTCGGGACGCGCGGCGCCTCGACTCAGCGGCATCTGGTCGAGGCGACCTTGATGGACAAGGTAACCGTCAATCGGGCGGTGAAAACGCTCGTCGATCGCGCCTTGCTCGATCGCAGTCCCAACAGTGCCGACGGACGTTCCCACCACCTGTTGCTGAGCAATACGGGACGCGACCTCTATGGCCAGATCATGCCGGCGGCCCAGGCCATGGACAAGAAAATCATGGCGGTGCTCAGCGAAGAAGAAAAAGCGGAGCTTTCCGCAATGCTGGCGAAGATCAAGGAATCCGCCGACACTATCGCCAGGGCATAAAAAAAGAGCGGCAGGTGACTGCCGCTCTCTTGATTGTCCGGAAGAATTTTCCGCTACATCATCGCATCGGAGATCGAGCAGGCCGCAGGGCCGAGGATCACGATGAACAGCGTTGGCAGGATGAACAGGATCAGCGGCACCGTCATGATGGCGGGCAAACGAGCAGCCTTTTCCTCGGCACGCATCATCCGGTCGTTTCGGAATTCCGCCGACAGTACGCGCAGTGCTGATGCGAGTGGCGTACCATATTTTTCGGTCTGGATCATCGTCGTGACCACGCCTTTGACATGGTCGAGAGCAACCCGGTAGGACAGATTTTCAAAGGCCTGGCGTCGCTCGGTCAGGAAACCGAGTTCGATCGAGGTCAGCGAGAATTCGTCAGCCAGTTCCGGATAGGCGCTGCCCAGTTCTTTCGAAACCCGGGCAAAGGCGGTGTCAACCGTCAGACCCGCTTCCGCACAGATAACCAGAAGATCGATGGCGTCCGGCAGGCCCTTGCGGATCAAATCGGTCCGTTTCGAGATCAGGTTGTTAACGTAGATATCGGCCCCTTTATATCCCAAAATGGCCGAACCGGCGAAAACACCAAAGCGCTTGAGGTCGGACCAGTCTCCGAGATAATCGAATCCGTATATTGCCAGCCCGGCCCCGCCACCCAGGACGATAGGCAGCACCATCCGGCTGAAAATGATCAGGAAGGCCAGATCCTTGGAACGAATACCAGCCTGGGCGAGCTTTTGTTGCGCTTCCTTGACCTGCGTATCTTGCAGGACCTGGAGCGACGACAGGACGTTGCGCATCCGGTCGGTGGTATCGTTTTGCTGTACCAGCTTTGCCCGCTTCTTGGTGGTTGAAGCCATGATGCCGGCTTTCAACTGCTCCCGGCGCTGGTTGAGGGCCTTGACGCGTTTCGCCATTGGGTCGCGTACCGTCACTGCGGCATAGATTGCGAAGAATACAGCCACAGCCGCGACAGCAGCCAATATGGTTGCCACCCAGAGGACATCTACGCCCATTAATGTTGGTCCGCCGCCGTTGGTCATTTGCCTCGTACCTTCATGCTAAATCTCGAAATTGACCATTTTGGCCATGATGAATACGCCGATGCTCATCCAGCACAGGCCGCCGAGGCCAGCGATGATCAGCCGTTCTTCATAGAAAAATCCGGCCAGATAGGTCGGGTTCACGGTATAAACCAGCCCGAACACAATGAATGGCAATGAGCCAACGATATAGGCGGAAGCCTTGGATTCCGAAGACATGGCCTTGATCTTGAGCTTCATCTGGCCACGCTTGCGCAGCACATCGGCCAGGTTGGACAGCGTTTCGGCCAGGTTGCCACCGGTTTCCCGCTGGATCGCCAGAGTGATACAGAAGAATTTGAATTCGGGCGTTTCCATGCGCTTTGCGCTTTCCTGAAGGGCATCTTCCATGGTCTGGCCAATCTTGATCCGGTCAACGACCTTCTGGAATTCCTCGCCGACGGGACCGCCAATTTCCTTGGCAACCACACCGATCGTTTCGGTGACCGGCAGGCCGGAGCGCAGGCCGCGAACCAGCAATTCGATGGCATCGGGGAAGGATGCGGTAAATTTGGAAATTCTCCGGTTGATCAGGAAGCCGACGACGAAATGCGGCAATCCGGCTCCAACCAGAAGTCCGACAGCCAGGCACAGCAGAAGCGGTGCACCCTTGAACAGCAACAAGCCGGCAACGACCACAAACAGACCGCCCATCGCATAGAAAAAATAGGACAGTGGCCAGTGTTTGCCGGTCTTCTCCATCCGGATCGCCAGAATCTCCAGCTTGGTCATATTCTCGCCCTTGGGACGAGTGGTTTTGCGCCGCGCCGACAGCGCTTTTTTCATCTGTGCCTCGACCCGCACATTGTCGCTATCGGAATGCCGATATTTGAGCTTGGTCAGCTGCCGTGCCATCGACTTGGCTTCCGATGGGCCGGACAAGGCAAAGATGAGCAGCAGCAAAACCGCTAGAATGCCAGCACCCAAAATTGCAATTTGCATCGTACCCATTGTGTTATTCCTTTAAAGCCGAAGAAAATCTGCGCCTGCTTCAGACTTTAGGAGCATCCTCTTTGGTTTTTTTGGATGGCAAGAACGATTTGAAGTCACCGAACTTGTCCATCAGGGACTTCTTGTCGCCGGCTGCATCCGCGCCTTCTCCGCCGCTCACCGAACCAAGTACGAGATTTGCCAGTTCGATAATTTTTGCCGAGGCTTTGCTGGACTTGCCCGCTTCCACCATGGCCTGGCCGAGTTTCGCCGCCTGTGCTGCGGTTTTCGGATCGTAGGGAATCATCAGGTCGATCTTGCGCTCGATCGAACTTTCAAAATCCTGACGACCAATTTCCAGATTGGCGGTTTGTACCTTGTTGGCGATGACAAACACCTTGCTCTGCGCGGCATGGGATTTCAGCCAGGACAGCAAACGAATGCAGTCCCGCGCCGATGCCAGCGTCAGTTCGGTAACGATGACGGTAGCATTTACATCGCCGAGCAGATGCGGATAGTTGATCAGCATGTCGCGTGGCAAATCGATGACCGTACAATCGAACGCGGCGCGAAATTCTTCCTGCAGCTGGAAGAAGGCGGTGCCGTCGGTCATGATCGGCGAATTGATGGGTGCCTCGGCAGAAAGCAGAGACAGTTTTTCGTTGGCCTTGATCATGGCGCGTTCAATGAACAGGCCGTCAATCCGGCTGGGGTTGTCGATCGCATCGGTCAGGCCGCGACCGGGCTCCAGGTCCAGCGAAAGAGCTCCGGTGCCGAAATGAACGTCGAGGTCAAGCAACGCGGTCAAGCGCTCCCGGTCATGGCTGAGCAGCCAGGCCAAAGAGGTCGCAATCGTCGATGCGCCGACGCCGCCGCGCGTGCCGATCACAGCGGTCGAGATATGGGGCTTTTCGGCCTGATGATCATCGTTTTTCGGTGCATTCAGGACCGCTTGCGCCTGAGACAGGACGTCGCGCAGCTGGTCCGGACTAAACGGTTTCAGCAGATAGTCCTGCAGGCCGCTGACGATAAGATCGCGATACAGGCGTACGTCGTTCACCTGACCCATGGCAATCACAACGGTGCCCGGTTCGCAGACCTCGGCCAGTGAATTGATGTCGTTCAACGGATCGCCGGATTCCGACAGATCGACCAACAATATGTTGGGGCTGGCGGAAACAGATAGGGTCTGGACGGCATTGCGCAGTCCACCCTTGTGACATTTGTCGATCGACCAGCCCATTTCTTCGGCCACCGGGCGGAGCATCTCGAGCGTATCGTCGTCGCATACAAATGCCGCGAACGGTTCACGACCGCCAATCGAACCGGCTTTCCAGGGAGCGTTCATTATTGTCCTCCAACTTTCTTGTCACGATAGGCACGAATAGCCTTGGATGCCCGTGCCTGATCCTCGCCCTCGGCATTCTGGCCGCGAACGAGATCTTCCGGATCGGCAATCATAGCCGCGAGGGTGCCATTTGTTCCGCAACCATAGTTGGCGCTTGTCCGCGCTTGAAAATCGGTGTGGCTGCGATGGCTGAAATCGGGGCATCCCGGCACCGATGCGGAGGTGCGCGTCACGACGACCCGCAACTGGCCAGCCGGAACATAGCCTTCTGTGACCGGGGCTGTCTCGCTGATCAGCAAGCCGTAGCTTGCAACAATGTTCTCGACCGCTGTTTTTGCTACCGAACTTGCCGAATAGCCCGGGTCATCGATTGAAACACGGTCGCCATAGCCAAGTTCAAGAGCTTCGAACCAGCCTGCCAGTCGATTCTGCTCGGCCGTCGACAGTCCGCCATTGCCGGCGCTCAGATCCAGCACGAAATTCGATTTCGAAACGACCGGCTGGCGTTCGCTGTAGACGCTGCGGTTTGCGGTGGTGCTGCCACAGGCGGTTACCGACAGTCCGAGGGCGGTGATGAGTGCGGTTGATATGATACGCATGATCTGTTCTCCTGATCCAGCTTATTTGTCGAAACTGAAACCGGGAGCGGTGCCGCCGGATTTCTTGGATTTCTTGGCCGATTTGGCGGGAACGGGGGCTTCCAGACTGCCGAAGCTCTGGGTTGCCGGTGTCGCCGGTGCCATGCTCGGCTTGGGTCGATCGCCCCCTGCACCGGAATGGTTGCGGTTCATCAGGAACCGTTCCGCATCGTTGGCGGCTTTGAAGCCGTCGGTCGGCAATACGATCTCGCTGTCGTTCACCGGTTTCACCAGATATGGCGTAACCACGATCATCAGTTCGGTTTCGTTGCGACGATATCCGTCCGACTTGAACAGCGACCCCAGGATCGGAACGTCGGCGAGCCCGGGTGTCTTGTCGATGGCCGAGTTGTAGCTGTTCTGCATCAGGCCGGCGATCATGAAGCTTTCGCCCGAGCCCAGTTCGACGGTAGTTTCCGCCCGCCGGGTGGATACTGCCGGAATGCTGAAGCCATTCAGAATGACCGCGCCGTTGGACGAGATTTCCGAAACTTCCGGCGCTACGCGGATCGAAATCCGGCCATTGGACAACACGGTTGGCGTGTAGGAAAGGCTGACACCGAAATTCTTGTACTGGACAGAAACTTCACCCAGACCGGTAGACATCGGGATGGGGAATTCACCGCCTGCAAGGAAGGTTGCCGTCTCACCCGAAATGGTTGTCAGATTGGGCGAGGCCAGAGTGCTGACCAGACCGACCCGCTCCGAAACGTCGAATGCGGTTGCAATGTCGAGACCGAAGAGGCGACCGGCCGCCTGAATGGTGTTAAGGCCGGAATTGCCCTGATTGTAGTTGAACGCGGTCCCACCCGGTGTGACGAACTGGCCGGTCGACGGGTTGAACGGCAGTGAAATCGAGCCGGCCGGCAGGCCGAACAGCTGTGAAGCGTCCAGGTTGGGGAAGGCGGATGTGTTGAAATCGGTGATGGAACCAAAATTCCGTCCGCGGGCCACACCAAACTGGAAACCGCCGGTTGTGTCCCGGGTCAGGAGATTGCCGTTAATTTCCTTGGCCAGCGAACGGCTGACCTCCGCAAAACGAACCTTCAGGTTGACCTGCATCGGCGTAGCGGTTTTCAGGCGGCTGACAACACGGGTGGCATCGCCGACAAAGGCTTGCACCAGGCTTTCCGCTTCTTCCGCATCATCCGGATTGGCAATCGTACCGGTCAGCAGGACGAAATTATTGGTTGTGCTCACCGCGATATTGGCTTCCGGCATGGCCAGACTCAGCATCTGGTCAATCGAGGAAATTTCTGCGCCGACCGCAACTTCAGCCGAGTAGATGACCTTGCCTGTCGCACTGGTGGCGTAAAAGCTAGTCTGGCCGCCCTTTTTGCCGAAGATATAGATCTGGCGCGGTGACCGCACCTGGACATCTGCAATGCTGTTCTCGGCAATGAAAATATCCTCGATCGGCGAAGGCAAAGTAATCAGCTTGCCGCGACCGACCGCCACAGAAATGCGGGAATCGGGTTGCGAAATACTGACCGATTGGGCGTTCAGCGCGGTGCTGTTGTTGGCAGCCAGAACCAGGGCGAGGGTGGCGACGACGGCTACGCCCATCGCCTTTTTCGCCGAACGGCTACGCTGTGCATGATCTAAGGCCATTACTTGTCTCCAAACTCGATATCATTGACCGAATTGCCACGTGCGACGCGGACGACCGGACCTTTGGGTTTTTCCTTTGCGGCCAGCGGCGGCGGTGAGCGCGTTTCAAAGCGCGATACGTCTCCGCCAGTCGAAAAGGTTGATTTCGTGCTGGTTGGCCGCGCAGCCAGCGAGCGGATCATGTCGGCTTCGACAACCGGATCATCCGTTTTGGGCAATTTGATCGCACCGGAGGCAATGGCCTCTTCCAGTTCGGCGGCACTATCGGCCAGCGAACGCAGTGACAGGCTCAATGTACCCAGAGTTTGGGCGACAGAAATCTGTTCGGCAATTTTGGGCGTGGCTTCGAGCGTGACGAGCTTTGCCGTTCTGGCAACCTGCTGACCTTCTTCATTCTTGGTCGCGGTCACCCGGTTATCGGTGGCCAGTACCCGCAAGTTGCGGATCACGGTTTCGGATACCTTGAGCTCCGGACCTTCGCCCTGGACCGACTGGGTCAGCATCAGGTCGACCCGGTCACCCGGGAATACAAAGCCGGCAACGCCGGTCAGGCCGGATACGGGAATGGTGACGGCACGCATGCCTGGGCCGAGCGCCGCGGCCAGGAAACCACGGTCACCCGGTGCGACGAGCGCGCCCTTGGTGAGCGGCTGGCCAGCAGTGACCGGATTCCGGACAACGGTACCGGCGAGCGATTCCACGTTGGTGCCTTCCTTCATGAAATAGGCATCTTCGATCAGATCTTTCGGCCACGGCTGGAACCGGAAGCTGTCGGGTGTGATGATCGTGCCAACGGGCAGTGCGCGGGTTGCAACGAGGACTTCCTCGCCAACCACTTCCGCTTTTTTTGCTGCGACTTGCGGTGCGGATGCCCCGTCAAACATATTCTTGGCGAGCAGAGCCGTGACCGCAGCCACGATCAGCGCACCAATCAGCAAAATGATTTTTTTCTTGTCCATGACGTCTCACGCCTCCTGAATGCCCCCCGCCCAAATGGTTCCGTTGGCGGTCACTGTCTCTTTCGAGTAAAATGGTTAAAATATCGTTTGTGAACTTAGCCCTGCGATGCCCGAGATCATCCAAAGCCCGGAAAAGGCGATCGCGACCCCATAGGGCACCTTTATGGGCCCTTCGGTCTTTCGAATTTGTTTGCTGATCATCATTAACAGCGTCAGCAGGCCACCGGCGATTGACATGATCACCAGCAGCTCCAGAAATGTCAGCCAGTGCATCCATAAGGCCAGCGCTGTCAGTAGCTTGACGTCGCCTCCACCCATGGCACCGATCGCAAACATCCCCGCAAATATGGTAAATATAACGGCAGCCAAACCGATTTGTCCGACCATTTCCGGCCAGAATGTCATGCCGCTGAATATCCAGAAAACCGGTGCGCCGAGGGCGATGCCAAGATTCAGCCAGTTTGAAATATGGCGTCTTGTGAGATCGGTAACCGCTGCGACTATCAGTGCAATTGCCAATCCGCCCCAGAGCAAGTAGATGAAGGTTTCGCTATCCATGGACCGACGTCTAGTTAATTTGCCTTACCAAATAGTAACCACGATTCCCGGAGCGATTTTTCATCCGACCGAGTGACAACGATAAAGCGTGATATGACAGACTTGAAAGACAAGTGCTTCGATCGGCGGTCCGTTCCAGAATCTGCTGTAGAAGCGCCGTGGACAGGCCCGGACGGCTGGAAATTCCGGGAGCTGGACTGGCGCCAAAACGGGTCTCTCGAAGGCGCGAGAGGTTCGATCCTGTTCATGACGGGACGCGCGGATTTCTATGAAAAATATCTGGAAACATTTCACGATTTCCACGCGCGGGGATGGAATGTTACCTCTGTCGACTGGCGCGGGCAGGGCGGATCGGGCCGTTGCGGATCGCATCCGCATGTCGGTCATATCGATGATTTCGCAACCTGGGTGGGCGATCTCGTTTCGTTTTTCGAACAGTGGCGGGTCAGCCATCCGGGTCCCCATGTTCTGATCGGTCACAGCATGGGAGGCCATCTCGTGCTGCGCGCCCTGGCCGAGCAGCATATCCATCCCGATGCCGCCATATTGAGCGCACCGATGCTCGCTCCGGCCGGAGGCGGCATGCCGGAATGGACGGCGCATTGCATCGCCAAATTGATGTGCGCGATCGGTCGGGGTGGCAGGCGCGCCTGGAAACCGATCGAAAATCCGCTCGAACCCTATGTACCCCGGCAGGCTTTATTGACGCATGATGCCGACCGCTATTCGGACGAGTTTTTCTGGTTTCGCGAACGGCCGTTCGTGCGCCTGGGGCCGGCCAGCTGGCGTTGGGTGGAGCGGGCCTATGCCTCGACCCGATTGCTGCGCAACCGGCAGAAGCTGGCGCGGATGGATATTCCGCTGCTGGTGCTGGCGACAGCAACCGACGAGCTGGTCGATCATGCAACGATCGAGCGGGCTGTGCATCTTCTGCCCGCGGCCGAGATGAAGCTGTTCGGTCCGGAATCCGCGCATGAAATATTTCGGGAAGTGGATGACGTGCGCAACGAAGCGATCAATAGTTGTTTCGCCTTTCTTGACCGAGTGGCACCCAAAAGATGAAACATTTTGACGTCGCCATCATCGGGGCCGGTATCGCCGGAGCCAGCATCGCCTCTGAAATCGGCGCCGACCGATCGGTGCTGTTGCTCGAAGCCGAAGACTATCCCGGCTACCATGCCACCGGTCGTTCGGCTGCATTCTGGACGGAAAGCTATGGCGGACCGCTGGTGCAGCCTCTGACGTCCGCTTCGCGTGTATTCCTTGACAATCCGCCGCCAGAGTTTTCGCCGTCCGGGTTCCTTCGGCCGCGCGGTGCGGTCAATATCGCCCGCGAAGAAGAGCAGATTTTGGCCGACCGGTTTCTGGCCGATTTTGCCGACAACGGGCTCGCCATGGAGCGCTGGTCCTGGGCCCAGGCAGCGGCGCTTATTCCCGATCTGAAGTCTGTGTGGAGCCACGCGATCCATGAACCGGACTGTTGTGATATCGATGTAGCTGCGCTGCATGCCGCCTATCTGAAAGACGCCAGACGCAAGGCGGTGGAACTGGTATGCCGGGCATCTGTCAGTCAGATCAGCAAACGGGACCGCTTGTGGAACTTGGTCGCGGCGGGAGAATCCTATCAGGCATCTGTTCTGGTCAACGCAGCCGGCGCCTGGGCGGACAACATCGCCGAGCTGGCCGGTGTCAAACCCGTCGGAATCCAGCCATTGATCCGCAACATGGTCCAGATCGAGACCGACCCGCCATCTTCGCCGGAGATGCCGCTGGTGGTCGGTCTGGATGGCAGCTTCTATTTCAAGCCTGAAGCGGGTGGCAGCTATTGGCTCAGTCCGCATGATGAAATTCCGTCCAAGCCCGGCGATGTCGCGCCCGACGAACTGAGCGTGGCCATCGCCATCGACCGGTTTGAGAAAGTGCTGGATGTACGCGTGAAACGGGTCAGCAGAAAATGGGCCGGTCTGCGCAGCTTTGCACCCGACCGGCTGCCCGTGATCGGCTTTGACCATCGGGCCGATGATTTCTTCTGGTTCGCCGGGCAGGGCGGTTTCGGTATCCAGACAGCCCCGGCCGCGTCGAAACTGGCTCGCTCGATCCTGTTGGCGCAATCGCCGGATGAAAGCCTGCGCACTATTGACGCCAACCGCTACGCAGCGTCACGCTTTTCCTAGGCAGCAGCATGTTACATGTGAATGCTTGCACAGATCGCCTTCTGCTCTATTATTTCTGTCGCTCAACATAGGAGAGAATAGAAATGGCGCATCAATTCGAAATATGGAAAGACAAGAAAGGCGAATTTCGGGTTCGATTCAAATATAATAGCGAAGTTATTTTTTGGACCGAAGGGTATACAAGCAAAGCCGGTGCAAGAAGCGCGATCAATTCGATTCTGGAATATGGTCCGGATGCCGAGATCGAGGACAACAGCTAGAAGCCGACTTTAGGAATAGTTGCGGGCAATATTCAGTGCGGCATTGCTGGCCAATTCGTCGGCTCGCTCGTTGTCCGCGTCGCCATCATGGCCCCTTACCCAGTGCCATTCGATCTGGTGGGGCTCGACCGCCTTTAGCAGATCCTGCCACAGATCGGCGTTCTTGACGGGTTTCCTTGCCGCAGTCCGCCAGCCGTTCTTCTGCCAGCCGAATATCCATTTGGTAATACCGTCTTTTACGTAAGTACTGTCAATCGACAACTTGACCCTGCAGGGACGATTCAATGCATTGAGCGCCTCGATCGCGGCGCGCAGTTCCATCCTGTTGTTGGTCGTATCCGGTTCGCCGCCGGAGATTTCCTTTTCCTTGTTGCCGTGACGTATCAGCGCGCCCCATCCGCCCGGACCGGGATTGCCCTTGCACGCACCATCGGTCGCGATCTCCACAATTTTGGTTTCGGTCATGTTTCGAAAATTTCCGGATGATGCTGATAATATTGCAGCCGATGGAGAAAGGCCTGCGGTTCCTTGCGTGTCACCAGCGCATCGGCCGGCGTATTGATCCAGTCATAGGCCCGGGTCAACAAAAAGCGGAGCGCCGCGCCGCGGGCCAGCAGGGGAAGCGCCCGGCGTTCGGCATCGCTGATGGTGAAGGCTGTTGCATAGCCGTCGATCAGCGCGCGCGATATCGGGTCGTGGAAATCGCTGCCATCCTCGGAAAAGCACCAGGCGGCGTGAGTCACCGCCAGATCGTATGCGCGGATGTCCGTGCAGGAAAAATAAAAGTCGATCAGCCCCGTCACCTGATCGCCCAGCATCAGCACATTGTCGGGGAACAGATCGGCATGTATAGCCGATCGCGGCAGGTCGTGCGGCCAATATTCATCGAGATAATCAAGCTCGCGGGCAACCGTCCCGGCCAGGCCGGGAGCGATATTGTCGAGCTCGTCAGGACCGCATTGCCCCGCCAGCGCTCGCCAGCCATCATGATCCAGGATGTTGCGTCGTTCCGGTTCGAAATCCGCAAGCGCACGATGCATGTCCCCCAGGGCATGGCCGGTCGACCGGGCCTGTGCTTCGGTCGGGTGACTAACCGATACTCCCGGCAAAAACACGATCAGACAAGCGCTGCGACCGCAAAGCTGCTGGATTTTTTCGCCTTCGCGGTCGGCAATCATCGGCGGTACCAGACAGCCGTGCGCCGCGAGATGATCGAGCAAGGCAATGAAAAACGGCAAATCCGCAGGATCGACCCGCTTTTCGTAAAGGGTCAGAATATATTTGCCCCGCGTGGTTTCCAGCAGATAATTGCTGTTTTCCACGCCTTCGGCAATGCCCTTTGCGGACACCAATGTACCGACATCAAACCGGGTCAGAAACTGACCGATTTCCTCTGCGCTGACCTTGGTATAGACAGCCATCAGGCCGCTTCAAGTCCACGGGGCAGTTTGAAAACCATATTTTCCTCGGCGGTCTTGACCTTTTCCATGCGAATTTCGAAATGCTCCTCGAGCAGGCTCGTCACTTCGCGGACCAATATTTCCGGGGCCGATGCGCCGGCGGTTAATCCGACCGTGTTGACGCCGTCGAACCAGTCAAGGTCGATTTCATCGGCCCGCTGGATCAATTTGGCAGCAGCACCGCTGCGTTCGGCAACTTCGACCAGGCGCAGGCTGTTGGAGCTGTTCGGAGCACCGATGACTAGGACAAGCTGGCATTCCGTGGCTATTTTTTTGACCGCATCCTGACGGTTGGACGTGGCGTAGCAAATATCCTCGCCCTTCGGACCGACGATATTGGGGAAGCGGGCCTGCAGCGCCTCCACAATCGCATGCGTGTCATCGACCGATAGCGTTGTCTGGGTCAGGAACGCCAGCGCCTCGGGATCCGCGGGTTGCAGCGCCGCTACATCGGCCAATGTTTCAACCAATGTCATCTGACCGTCCGCAACCTGCCCGAAGGTGCCGATGACCTCGGGATGATTGGCATGGCCGACGAAAATGATATGCCGGCCGGCGTCGCTCTGCCGCTCGGCCTGACGATGCACCTTGGACACCAACGGACAGGTCGCATCAAGATATTCAAGGCCACGCTCTTCCGCTTTATGCGGCACCGCCTTGGGTACGCCGTGGGCGGAAAAGACCACCGGGACACCGTCGGGCACTTCGTCCAGCTCTTCGACAAATATCGCACCCAGTTTTTTCAATTCATCCACGACATAGCGGTTGTGGACGATTTCGTGCCGGACATAGACCGGCGGGCCATATTTTTTTATCGCCAGTTCGACAATTTTTATCGCCCGGTCGACACCCGCACAAAAGCCGCGAGGCGTGGCCACAAGCAAGTCTATCTGCCGTTTCTGCTTATCGGAATGAATCATGTTTAATCCTTTAGGGAATAACTGCAGCGGCGAAAAGCCCGTCTGTTCATCTTATGGACGGTTGCACCGCATTAAAGGCCCAGATAAGGGTTGCGAAATTTTTATCGGTGCGCACGGAGCCTATGTGTGTTGTCCGTGATCAAAGGCAAGGATTGAAAATCATGGCGAATGGCCGGTTGAAAAATATGGTTTTGGCAGCGGTCACGGTCCTGGCCGTCAGTGGATGTGCCAGAGAAGGTGCGCTCGATGTCAGTTCCGGCGTCGGCGTTTCGGTAACCCGTTCGGGTTGCCCGGCGGTAGCGGTTCCCGATTACACCGGTGATATCACGATCTTCAACCCGGTGACCAGCACCGATGCCAGTGCCATTGATGTGGTTGCGAACATCACCAATGTCCGCTCGACCTGCAACAGCGAAGGCGCCCGGATATATTCCGAGGCGACGTTTGATGTCTATGCATCGCGGACCCGTCCGGACGGTGCCCGCACCGTTACCATTCCCTATTATTCGACGGTCGTTCAGGGCGGTACCGCGGTTGTCGCGAAGCGGATCAGCAATGTCACGCTGCAATTTGCCGACGGTGCCTATCGGGCAACCGGGTCGGGCAAGGCCGGAGCCTATGTCGACGCCGATGCGGCGCGGTTGCCGGACGAAGTGATTGAACGTCTGACCCGCAAGCGCAAACCTGGCGATCCCGACGCCGCGCTCGACCCGCTGGCCGATCCCGCTATCAAGGCCGCCGTTGCCCGCGCCTCGTTCGAGTTGCTTGTCGGTTTCCAGCTCACCGCGGCGCAGTTGCAGTATAACGCCACCCGATAAGGGTCGCCGGAATTGAAACACCAGTGCACCCGAACTACTCGGGCCTTTTTCCTATGACGAATTGAACCAATCATGCTGTTCCATATTTTCCAGAGCCATATCGATACAATATTGGACGAACTGACTGAAGCGGGGGATTTGCCTGCCGGGATCGACCGTTCCAATGTTACCCTGGAGCCGCCGCGCGATCCTTCGCACGGCGACCTGTCAACCAATGCGGCGATGGTACTGTCGAAAGCCGCCGGGACGAAGCCGCGCGACCTGGCCGAGAAAATAGCGGAAAAGCTGGCTGCGCTGGACGATGTGCTATCGGTCGATATCGCCGGTCCCGGCTTTATCAACCTCCGGGTTGCGCCCGCCGTACTGCTTGGCGAATTGCTCGAAATCGACCGTCTGGGCGGCGCCTATGGCCGGTCCGGCAAGCATGCCGGTGTCACCGTGAACATCGAATATGTCTCCGCCAACCCGACCGGCCCGATGCATATGGGCCATTGCCGCGGCGCGGTTGTCGGCGATGCGCTGGCCGATCTGCTAGAGGCGGTCGGGCATAGAGTGATCCGCGAATATTATGTCAATGATGCGGGATCGCAGGTCGACACGCTCGCCCGTTCCGCCCATCTGCGGTACCGGGAAGCGCTCGGCGAGGACATTGGCACGATTCCCGAGGGGCTATACCCGGGCGACTATCTGAAGCCGGTCGGTGAGGCTCTGGCTAACGAATTTGGTGACAAATACCAGCATGCCGCGGAATCCGAATGGCTACTGATCTTCCGCAAGGCGGCGGTCGCCCGGATGATGGACATGATCCGCTCGGATCTGGCGCAGCTCGGTATCCGGCACGATGTTTTCTCGTCCGAAGCCGAACTGCACGAAGCCGGCAAGGCGGACATAGCCGAAGCGGAGCTGCGGTCCCGCGATCTCGTCTATGACGGCGTTCTGGAGCAACCCAAGGGCAAGGTGATCGAGGATTGGGAAGCGGTCGAGCTCCCGCTGTTCCGGTCTACCCAATTTGGCGACGACCAGGACCGGCCGATCAAGAAATCCGACGGGCGCTGGACCTATTTTGGCGGCGATCTCGCCTATCATTTCCAGAAAGCCCAGTCCGCAGACGAGTTGATTGACATCTGGGGTGCCGATCACAGCGGTACCGTCAAGCGGATCAAGGCTGCGGTTGCGGCACTGACCGGAGGCAAGACCAAATTCGACGTGAAGCTGGTCCAGATGGTGCGGCTGCTGCGCAACGGCGAGCCCGAGAAAATGTCAAAACGGTCGGGCAATTTCGTCACCATCGCCGATATGGTCGAGGAAGTCGGCAAGGACGCCGTCCGGTTCACCATGCTTACGCGCAAGGCCGATGCCCAGATGGACTTTGACTTTGCCAAGGTGATGGAGGCTTCGCGCGACAATCCGGTCTTCTATGTACAATATGCCCATGCGCGGATCCAGTCGACGCTGCGCAAGGCGGCGGACGAAGGATTGACTCCTTCCTCCGACCATCTCGACCGGCTTGGCGAAGAGGAAATGGACCTCGTCAAGATGGCGGCGCAATTTCCGCGGATCATCGAATCGGCGGCGGCTTCGCGGGAGCCACACCGAGTCGCATTCTATCTGAACGACCTCGCGGCCGCTTTTCACAGTTTTTATAATCTCGGCAATGACCGGCCTGAGAAGCGGATCCTGATGGTTAACGACCCCGCAACCACATCGGCGAGGCTTTTCTTGGCCAAGAATATCGGGCAGACTGTCAAGAATGGTCTCGCGCTGATGGGCGTCGAGGCCGCAGAATCGATGTGATCGGTCCTATTGGCTAACGGAGCATGCAATGTCAGATACCACAAGCGACAGTCTTGATCTGGACGACGAAGAGCGTCTGCCCTGGCTGGAATCCGCCGAAGACTATGACGATGGGGAAGAATATTCTCCGCTGCGGGTAGCGCTCTTCGTAGGCGCGGGTTTGCTGCTGCTGGCAGCGATTGTCGGCGGCATTTACTGGATGCAGAGCCGCGATGGCGGCGGGCTTGACGGTACCGGCGAACTGATCGCCGCGCAGGAAGGCGATTACAAGGTGCGTCCCGACGACCCGCAAGCCCGGCAGTTCGAAGGCGAGGGCGATGCCAGCTTCGCCGCCAGCGAAGGCCAGGAGACACCGGCGCAGCTGGGCACTCCCGCAGCAACCGAAGCGCCGCTCCGCAAGCCGGAGACCGTTCCCGCAGCTGACGCCGCAGGCACCGCGCTGATCCAGCTAGGTGCCTTCAGCTCGGCCAGTCTAGCCGACAGCAGCTGGGCAGGCTATGCGCGCCGGTTCGAGGCGATCGGAGCGCTGCCGAAGAAAATTCTTCCCGGCAGTCTGGATGGCGGCACGATTTACCGGCTGAATGCGGTGGCACCGAGCCGTGAGGCGGCCCAGCAAATCTGCAACAATCTCAAGGCTGCTGGGGAAAGCTGCCTCGTCGTTCGCTAGTTTTGCGGCAATTGATGGTTGAAGCGCTGTGGATAAGGGTGCTTTCACCTTTACCCGGCTGCGAAACGGCGCAAGTATAAGACATGTTGCGTGAGAAATATCTATCATGGCTATGACACCGGCGGTTTTTGGCATCTCGGGTCTGACCCTGACCGCTGCGGAGCAGGCGTTTTTCCGGGAATGTGACCCTGCGGGCTATATTATTTTCGGCCGAAACATCGAGAGCAAGCCTCAGCTCCGGGCGCTGACCGATGAGCTGCGCGCAATCCATGGTCGCGACGATCTGGCGATATTGATCGATCAGGAAGGCGGCCGCGTGGCCCGGATGCAGGAGCCGGTCTGGCCGAAATTCCCGGCTGGGGAAGTGTTCGACAAGCTCTATGATATCGCGCCGGCAACGGCGATCGAGGCGGCGCGGCTGAACGCGCAGGCGATTGCCGTTAGTCTGCGCGAAGTGGGGATCACGGTCGATTGCCTGCCGCTGCTGGACGTGCGCCAGCCGGACGCTGACAATGTCATCGGCGACCGCGCGCTGGGCAGCGAACCGATGCGGGTCGCGGCACTGGGCCGGGCCATTCTTGATGGTTTGCAGCGCGGCGGCGTGGTCGGCGTGGTCAAACATATGCCCGGCCACGGCCGGACCAGCGTCGACACGCACAAGGCCTTGCCGACGGTGACGGCCAGCGACGAGGAATTGCAGCTCGATCTGGCCCCGTTCCAGACGCTGAACCAGGCGCCGATGGGCATGACCGGCCATTTGCTGTTCACCGCCTGGGATGCTGAGACTCCCTCGACGCTCTCGAAAACCGTGGTTCAGGATATCATTCGGGACCGGATCGGCTTTGACGGCCTGCTGTTCACCGACGATCTCGATATGGAAGCGCTGTCCGGAACCGTGCCGGAGCGGGCCCTGCGGGCACAGCAGGCAGGCTGCGACATTGCGCTGAACTGCTGGGCGAAGATGGATGACATGACCGGCATTGCCGAACAGCTGGCGCCAATGTCGGACAAGACACGGCAGCGGCTGGACCGGGCGATGGCGACGATCGCGGAGACCATGATCGCGGGCGCCGAGGACGAGCTGGCCGGCTTGCTCGCCCGGCGCGACGGACTGATGGCGGCTGCGGCATGACCGGGGCGCCGAAGGAGGAGGGCTTCTTTTTTCCTCCCGAACCGGCGGCGGGCGATGATGATTCGCTGACGCTTAATATCGACGGCTGGGAAGGCCCGCTTGATCTGCTGCTGGCGCTGGCCCGCAACCAGAAAGTGGATTTGCGCGAGATTTCAATTCTCGAGCTGGTGCAGGAATATCTCAAATATATCGCCAGCGCCCAGACCCTGCGCCTGGAACTGGCGGCGGATTATCTGGTGATGGCAGCCTGGCTGACCTACCTCAAATCGGGTCTGCTGCTGCCGCGGGATCCGGAGATTGATCCCTCACCCGAGGAATTGGCCCTGCGCCTGCAGATGCGTCTGGAACGGCTGAATGCGATGCGGGAATCGGGGGCGCGGCTGCTGGCCCGGGACCGGGTCGGACGGGACGTCTTCATACGCGGCGCACCGGAGGGCCTGCGGGTGGTCAAGGAGCGGCAGTGGCAGGCGGAATATTACGACCTGATCGCGGCCTACTCCCGCGTCAAGGTGCGCAGTGCACCCGCCATCCACATTGTCCGGCAACGCATGGTTATGACACTGGAAGATGCGCTGCAGCGGGTATCGCTGATGCTCGGCGAAGCGATCGACTGGATGGATATTCGCCATTTTCTGCCGCCCGGGGCGCCGCCCGAGCTGCGCAAATCGGCGCTCGCATCCAGCTTTCTGGCAACACTGGAACTGGCCCGGCAGGGAAAGCTGGAATTGCAGCAGGAAGGCAGCTTTACGCCGCTACGCATAAAGGCAACGACACATGGGTAAGGACGATATGGAAGACACCAGCCTGATCGAACCGGAAGCCGGAGACATGGATATCGGCAAGCGCGCCGTCGAGGCGACGCTGTTTGCATCGGAAAAACCGATGACCATCGCCGATATCAAGGCCTATGTCGGAGACGAACTGGATATCAGGCAGATATTGGCAGACCTGCAGGACGATTTTCAGCATCGCGGAATCGTTCTGACCAGAACCGGCGACCGTTGGCATTTCCAGACCGCCCAGGATCTCTCGCACCTTCTGCGCCGCGAACGCGCGGAGTTGCGCAAGCTCAGCCGCGCCGGCATGGAGACGCTGGCCATCATCGCTTATCATGAACCGGTCAGCCGCGCGGAAATAGAGGCTATCCGGGGCGTTCAGGTAGCCAAGGGTACGCTCGACGTGCTGATGGAAGCGGGCTGGGTGCGCCCTGCCGGCCGTCGGGAAGTTCCGGGTAGACCGCTGATCTACGCGACGACGGTCGAATTCCTGACCCATTTCGGCTTGCAAAGCCGCAGGGATCTGCCCGGTATCGATGATCTGAGGGCTGCAGGACTGCTTGATCCCGTCGACCTCGTGCTGGAGCAGATGGAATTGGAAGCCGAGGCGGAAACCGACTCCGATCAGGGTTCCGAGGAGCCCGCTGTGGAAGAGTTTGCTGACGATGACGGTGTTTTGCTGGAAAACCGGAACGAAAGCGCTTAAATAGGATGCATAAGGAGAATATCGCATGCAACCGAGTATTTGGCAGATTTTAATTGTAGCGGCGCTGGTGCTGATTCTGTTCGGTCGCGGCCGGATTTCCGAAATGATGGGTGACGTCGGCAAGGGCATTCGCTCTTTCAAGCAGGGCATCACCGAGGAAGAAGCGAACGCTACCAAGCCCGCCCAGCAGATTGACAGCAAGACCGGCGACACGTCGGCCGAGACCAGCAAAACCGCTGACAAGACGGCCGGTTGATCCGGCTGGCCTTTGGACTGAGGGCCGCATAGATAATGTTTGACCTTTCGATATCCGAGATCGCGATTATCGCGATTGTTGCCACTGTTGTCATCGGGCCCAAGGAATTGCCACGGGCGCTGGCGACCGCTGGCAGATGGATGGCCAAAGCACGCGGCGTCATGGCCAATTTCCGCACCGGGCTGGATGCCATGGTCCGCGAAGCCGAGCTGCAGGAGATGGAAAAGAAATGGGCCTCGGAAAATGACCGCATCATGCGCGAGCATCCGGCCATTCCCGGCGACAGCGAAGGTCAGGAGCCACAGATGGAGCCGCTGGACGGACCATCGGCGGACACATCCGAACCATCGGACCCTGTCGATGACCGGCCCGAACCGCCGCCTGCCGGCGACGCCAAGCCATGAATGATCCAAGCAAGCCCGATCTCGATGACAGCAAGGCACCGCTGATCGAGCATCTGATCGAGCTTCGCCAGCGGCTGCTCTGGTCGGTCGCCGCGCTGGCTGTCGCCTTTCTGATCAGCATATTTTTCGCCGACGAGATTTTCGGCATATTGGTACAGCCGCTGACCGATGCCTTTCCGGCGGGTGAGGGCAAGCTGATTTACACCAAACTCTACGAAGCCTTTTTCGTCGAGATAAAAGTTGCGATGTTCGCGGCCTTTTTCCTGGCCTTTCCGATCATCTCCAACCAGCTCTGGGCATTCGTGGCGCCGGGTCTATATGCCAACGAAAAAAAGGCATTCCTGCCTTTTCTGATTGCAACGCCCCTGCTGTTCATGGCCGGGGCATCGCTCGCCTATTACATCGTGATGCCTACAGCGTTCCGATTTTTTCTGGGATTTGAAGGAACGGTCGGTGGCCTGCAACAGGAAGCTCTGCCGGCGATGGGCGATTATCTGTCGCTGGTGATGCAGTTCATCCTTGCGTTCGGGGTATGCTTCCAGCTGCCTGTCCTGCTCTTGCTGCTCAACCGGGCGGGTATTGTTAGCCGTCAGCAGCTGAAGGGTATGCGCCGCTATATGATTGTCGGGGCTTTCGCGCTCGCCGCGATCCTCACGCCGCCGGACGTGGTATCGCAACTGATGCTCGGGATCCCACTGATCCTGCTCTACGAGGTCTCGCTGTTGATCATGTGGTTCACCGACCGCAGGAAGAAAAGCGAAATCGTTTCTTCCTGATTCGTCCGGTGGTTCGATCCATTGGTATGAGTCTGTCGAACCACGCCTGTCTGTCAGGACCGTCGTTCGACACACTCAGGCCTAATGGTTATCAATCAATGGCTCTCTCGCCAGCTTCGCCTACAGATTCAATATCCCGGCCTGCACCTTTGACGGTGTTGCAGGCGCTCAAAACAAGCATGGAAGAGATCAAGATCGCAACGGTAATTTTCTGCATTTCAAAATATCCTAAAAACTGAACTTTGCACTGACGCGAATATCACGTCCTGACAAGGGTACATAGTCTTTAGTGAACGAGGCATGACGACGGGCGTTGACGCCGAAGATATTGTTGGCCGAGGCGAGCAGCGTGATATTGCCATCCTTGCCAAACGGACGCCACGCAGCCGAGGCATTGACCATGGTGAAGCTGTCGGTCGTTGTTTCGAATGCAGCGACCTTGTTCTGACTTGCGGACCATTCGACTTCGGCCCGCAGATCCAGCCGGTCGCTCTCGGCCTTCAGTCCTCCGAGCAGGCGCAGCGGCGGGATACGAGGGATTGCGCCGCCGCCATTATCGATTTTGGCTCGAACATAGTCGGCCACGCCGTCGGCAACAAAGTCAAAGCCGCCGGCCCGCGCGAATACCACCGAAGCGGATGTTTCGAATCCATAATAGGTCGCGTCGCGCTGAAGATACTGGAAAACCGGCAATCCGTCTTGCTCTGCGCCGGTTTCCGCCTCGAAAATATAGTCGTTGAACAGGTTCGCGTAGATCGTCGCGCTCAACTGGACATCATCGCTGTCCCAGCGTGCGTAGAGCTCGCCGCCCCAGCTCTTTTCGGTAATGAAATTTGGATTGCCGATCTCGAAGGCCTGGGTTGCGATATGCGGACCGTTTGAGAGCAATTCCTCGGCGGAGGGCGCGCGTTCGGACCGCGAGAGATTTGTACCGATTTTGATCGCGCTGTCGTCCGGGGCATAGGCGAGGCCGATTGCGCCGGACAGGGTATTGAAACTGCGATCGAAGCCGATGCTGTTGGCAGAAATGCCGGTCTGGTCGAAGCGCATTGCGCCCTCCGCTTCCCAGTTCCCCAGATCGACCTCCTGCACCGCAAACAGCGCCCAGCTTTCAATGCTGTTCTTTGGCACGAAGGCTTCCGCGCCAATGGCGTTGAAATCGCGCACCAGAACTTGTGATCCGATCACGCCCCGCCAGCCATTGTGCTCGGCCTGCACCAGTTCGGCTCGCGCTTCGATCCCGGATACCGAGAAGACCGTGCCGATCTCGTCGCCTTCGAATTCGGTATGCTCATAGTCGGAATAGCCCGCCCGGAAATTCAGCGCCTCGAAAAAGCCGCCCAAGTTCACGCCACCGCGCAGATCGGCCCGGATCTGCCTGAGACCGATGGTTACCGGGCCTTCCTCTTCGCCTTCCGCTTCTTCCCCGCCATGCGCATGGCCGCTGCCGGGGCGTGCAGGAACGCCATAGTCCGTGTCATAATAGCTGACCGAGAAACCGAGATTGCCGCCGTCGTCGATAAAGGCAATTCCGGCACCGGCGGTCTCGGTCCGGCTGGCGGTATTGGGGACACGGCCGCTGAGATTCGCGGTGTCGGTCAGTTCGGCGGCTTCGTCTGCATGGCCTTCCTCGGTCTCTTCCGCAGCTGCGGCAAGCACCTCGGCGCGCAGGGCGGGGGACAGCACAAAGCCCGGCACCCGGACATCATCCGTATCGCGGAAGCTGCCGTCGGCATGGATCACCAGCTTCGGGGTCAGCGGTACATCGACCGACCCGGCGATGCTCCAGTCATTGGCAGCGCTGCCATAGCCGCCGACCGCGTCGAGATGGACGGCATCATCGGGAATGTCGCGCGGGATGCGCTTGTCGATCACGTTGACCGCGCCGCCGATCGCATCGCCGCCGAACAGCAATACCGCCGGACCGCGCAGCACCTCGACTCGCTGGGCGGTCAGCGGGTCGATTGTTACTGCGTGATCGACCGAGGTGTTGGACGCGTCCAGTGAGCCGATGCCGTCGGTCAGCACGCGCACCCGAGGCCCCTGAAACCCGCGCAGGACCGGGCGTGACGATCCCGGTGCAAAGGATGTTGACGACACGCCCGGCAGACCGGTCAGGCTGTCACCGATCTGACCGCGCAGATCTTCCGCCAGTTCGTCCCCCGACAGCACCGACGTTCCGGCCAATATGTCGAGATGTTCGACATAGGGCGCGGTGACCACAATCATGTCATCATTGTGAAAATCATCCTCCAGCCCGCGTTCCGCCCGCTCGGACGGTATTTTGTCTTGCTGGGCGAGGGCAGGGGTGGCGGGCAGCGCCAGAATTGCGGCGGATATTGGCAGTAGTTTTTTCAAGGCAATACTCATTTGGCTGGAGGAACAACATCAATCTCAGGCCGTCACGTAGAAGTTATGATATAATATAACAATTTATTTTTGCCCTGCTTCGACGAACCGAATGAATTTTGCTGTAAATTGCAGTTGATGGGATAGGAAAGCCGCTTTGGCAGGTGGAGACAATCTTTCCTCCCTGCCGCGAAGCGATGGCGAGGTGGCAGCCGGAACGGCTGACGGAGGGGCCCCTCCACCACGCTGCGCGCGGCCCCCTTCCCCAAAACTTAGCTTCGGGAAGGATATATTGACTTGCACCGCTCTTCCCTTCTTAACATAAGAACCTCATGACCTTCACCAAGACAATTCTCCTCCTCGGTTCCGGCGAACTGGGCCGCGAATTCACCATATCGGCCAAGCGGCTCGGTGCCTATGTGATCGCCTGCGATTCCTATGACCATGCGCCGGCGATGCAGGTCGCCGATGCCAGCGAGACCTTCTCGATGCTCGACGGCGATAAGCTCCGCGCCGCGATCGAAAAGCATCAGCCCGACCTGATCGTGCCCGAGGTCGAGGCGATCCGCACCGAAATCCTCGCCGATATGGAGGCAGAGGGTTTCCACGTCGTGCCGTCCGCCCGCGCCACCCAGCTGACGATGAACCGCGATGCCATTCGTGATGTCGCAGCACAAGAGCTGGGCCTGACCACATCGCGCTATCATTATGCCGAAAGCTTTGCCGAGGTCGCCAGCGCCGCCGCCGATATCGGCCTGCCACTGGTGATCAAGCCGGTCATGTCGTCCTCCGGCAAGGGGCAGAGCAGGGTCGACAGCGACACCGATCTGGAGACCGCCTGGAACTATGCCGTCGCCAATATGCGCGGCGACCGGGCGCGGGTAATTGTCGAGCAGTTCATCGACTTTGATTACGAGATCACCCTGCTGACTGTAAGGACAAAAGACGGCGTGCTCTTCTGCCCGCCGATCGGCCACCGGCAGGAACGCGGCGACTATCAGGAAAGCTGGCAACCGGCGGCAATGACCGACGCGGCGCTCGCCTCGGCCCAGGATATGGCGCGCAAGGTCGTCGAAAATCTCGCCGGCGGCGGCAAGGGCTGGGGTCTGTTCGGGGTCGAGTTCTTCGTCACGAAACAGGGCGAAGTGATCTTCTCGGAACTCAGCCCGCGGCCGCATGACACCGGCATGGTCACGCTGATCGGCCAGAATCTCAGCGAGTTCGACCTCCACGCCCGCGCCATCATGGGCCTGCCGATCCCGCATATCGCGCTAACCGCACCAGCCAGCGCCAGCGCGGTGATCCTGGCGGACCGGGACAGCGAGAATTTTGCCTTCACCGGCGTCGCTGAAGCACTGGCGCTGGGCCGAGAAGGGGCAGAAGTCGATGTGCGGATTTTCGGCAAACCGGTGACCAGGCCGTATCGACGGATGGCGGTGGCGCTGGCCACAGGCGCGGATAGCGATGCAGCGCGGGCGCTGGCGAAGAAGGCAGCGGGTGCGGTGGGGATCGAATATCTCTGAGAACAAGCCATATGATGCCTGCATCCAGAGAGCGGCAAATCTGATCGACTCCAAGGAATTCGATGAAGCTGTTGATCATTTGTTGTCAGCTGAATCTGATTGGAAAAAAACCAAGCTATATCAAGCCTATCTTGGATATGCCTATTTCTACACCGACGAGTTTGGAAAAGCGATCTTGTGCTTCGACAAGGTATTGAGCGAAGTTGAGGCCGCTGAGAATATTCTTTTCATGCGCGGTCTGAGTTTTGACCGGCTGGACGACGTTGAATCGGCTCTAAAAGACTATTTGCAAGTACTGAAAATTAACCCTGAAGCGCAATCGGTTCACCGGAACATCGGGCTATTATATGAAAGTCTGGGTAACCTTCAAAAGGCTAAAGATTACTACGAACTAGCATTCGATATAGACGATAATGACCCCGGAATCCGGCAACGTCTCGCAGGCTTGAATTTTTAGAAGCAATGTTTGTGGTCGTGGCATTTGACAAATTCTATCTACCTTCTCCCCTGAGGGAGAAGGATACAAAGCCTTGCTGAGGAACGAAGCTAGGCGGCGTTGGATGAGGGTGTACTGCGCTTCGAATGGCAGAACATCCTCATCCAGCTACGACCAGGCAGCAAGCTGCCAGATCTGCGCAACTCTCGTCCTCCGAGGGAAAGGGGGCCTCAGATTGTGTTTGACGAATAGCGGCATCGCCGCAATCATGCGGGATAGCCGACCCATAGGAGACACCGATGACCACCCGCGATAATTTTGGCGCCACGACTACCGCAGACGAAGTGCTCGACGGTATCGACCTGTCGGGCAAGCTGGTGGTTATCACCGGCGGTGCCTCCGGCCTCGGCCAGGAAACCGCGCGAGCGATGGCGGCGAAAGGCGCGCATATTGTCATTCCGGTGCGCGACATGGCCAAAGGCGAAGCCGCGGTGGCGGCGATCAAAGCATCAGTCGCCGATGCCGAGATCGAACTGATGCAATGCGATCTTGGTAAAATGGCCAGCATCCGGGCCTTCGCCAAGGCGTTTCTGGTCCAGCATGACAAGATCGATCTGCTGATCAACAATGCCGGGGTGATGGCCTGTCCGCATATGACCACGTCCGACGGGCTGGAAATGCAGTTCGGTACCAATCATATCGGTCATTTCCTACTCACCAACCTGCTGACGCCGGCCCTTGTCAAAGCCGCCAAAGCCGGCGGAGATGTCCGCATCGTCAATCTCAGCTCGCGCGGTCATCATTTTGATACGGTGCATTTCGACGATCCGCATTTCGAGACGCGGGACTATGACAAATGGGCCTCCTACGGTCAGGCGAAGACCGCCAATATCATGTTCAGCGTCGGCCTGGAAAAGCGGCTGGCGGACAAGGGCGTCCATTCGCTGGCCGTCCACCCGGGCGGCATCCAGACGAATCTCGGCCGCCATCTGACCGAGGATGACATTGCGGCGCTGATGAAGCGCATGGAAGACAATAGCCAGGGGAATTTTGCCTTCAAGACGGTGGAGGCAGGCGCCGCGACAACCTGCTATGCGGCGACGGCACCGGAGCTCGAGGGCAAGGGCAGTGTCTATCTGGAAGACTGCCATGTCGCCGACGTCAATGATGAAGACCCCAGCGGCAGCGTCCGGTCCTATGCGGTTGATCCCGGTAACGCGGAGAAGCTGTGGACCCTGTCGGAGGCCACGGTTGACGAGAATTTTTCATACTAGAACCCCACCTATCGGAGATCCCCACTCATGACCGCATCCTACCTACTCTACGGCTCGCCCCTGTCTCCCTTCCAGCGCAAGGTGGAGGCGGTGATGGCGCTCAAGGGGCTCGATTATGACTGCGAGGATGTCAGTGTCATGGTCATGCCGGAATGGTATAAGCAGATCAGCCCGCTCGGCCGCATTCCCTCGCTGCGCGACCGCACAATCGCCGAGGAAGGGACCGAAGGCACGATCACCGACAGCTCCGCGATCTGCGGTTATCTGGAAAAGAAACAGCCCGACCCCGCCGTCTATCCCGCCGATCCGTTCGACCATGGCCGGGCGCTGTGGCTGGAGGAATATGCCGACACCGGCATGGCGATGGCCGGAGGCATGGGCCTGTTCCGCCCGATCCTGTTCAACCTGTTCCAGCGCAAGGAGCCCGACCTCGAAACGGCGCGCAAGACATGGAACGAAAAGCTGCCGCCCTTGTGGGATTATCTCGAACAATATCTCGACGGGCGCGCCTATTTTATCGGCGACTCAATCACCATCGCCGATATCGCCGTTGCCAGCCAGATCGCCCAGACCGATATGCTCGCCGGTCTGCCCGACAAATCCCGTTGGCCAGCCTTGGTCGCCCATTATCAAGCGATGAAAGCGCATGACTGTTTCCAGCGCAACAACGCAGGCTGCGACAAAATATTGGCAAAAATGGTGCCGGAGAAATTTGATCTTGGTGGCTAGAACGGGGCGTGAGACAGATCGGACAAAGCCCTGCTTTTTACCGGACAAGCAAGCCCTGCTTGCGGTGCCCCGCTGGCGTGCCTATTAAATGACTATGACTATCATTCAAAATAGCCTCGACTTGATCGGCAACACCCCGCTCGTCCGCCTCGCCGGCCCGAGCGAAGCAGCCGGTTGCGATATTTTCGGCAAGTGCGAATTTGCCAATCCCGGTGCATCGGTCAAGGACCGTGCCGCGCTCTACATCATTCAGGATGCAGAAGACCGCGGCCAGTTGAAACCCGGCGGACGGATTGTCGAGGGTACCGCAGGCAATACCGGGATCGGTATCGCTCTGGTCGCCAATGCCAAGGGCTATAAATCGACCATCGTCATGCCGGAAACCCAGAGCCGCGAGAAAATGGACACGTTGCGCGCGCTCGGTGCGGAGCTGATCACCGTTCCGGCCGCGCCTTATTCGAGCCAGTGCCACTTCGTCCACCAGTCGCGCCGGATCGCGGAAGAGACCGAAGGGGCCGTCTGGGCCAACCAGTTTGACAATGTTGCCAATCGCCGCGCCCATATCGAAACGACCGCAGAGGAAATCTGGAGCCAGATGGAGGGCAGGATCGACGGCTTTACCTGCGCCGTAGGCACCGGTGGCACGCTTGCCGGCGTCGGCATGGGCCTGAAGGCGAAGGACGAGACGGTGACCATCGCCCTGTCCGACCCGCATGGCGCGGCGCTTTATGAATATTATGCCCATGGCGAACTCAAGTCCGAGGGCAACAGCGTTGCCGAGGGCATTGGCCAGGGCCGGATCACCGGCAATCTGGAAGATGCACCGGTCGACCGGCAATACCGGATTTCAGACGAAGAAGCTTTGGTCTGGGTCGAACGGCTGCTGATGGAAGAAGGGCTGTGCCTCGGCCTGTCCTCGGGCATCAACGTGGCCGGCGCGATCGCTCTGGGCAAGGAATTGGGGCCAGGCAGCCGGGTCGCGACGATATTGTGCGATACCGGATTCCGCTATCTGTCCTCACTCTACAACGCGGCCTGGCTCAAGGAAAAAGGGCTGCCGGTCTTCCCGTGGCTTGACCAGAATGGATAAGAGGAACCAGAATTCCGGTCGTCAGGACACGATGCAGCGGATTCAGGTCGGCGTGATCGGACTGGCGGCGGTGCTGTTGCTGGTGAGTGTGGCCAATTTCGTGATCCAGCGGGCCAGCGACGAGCAGACCGTCATCGAGGAACTGCAGGAAGCGGACGAGGGGAGCGCTCCGCCGCTGGTCAGCAATCCGGAAGGCAAGCCTGCCGAACCGCTGGCGGAACTGGGCATCACCCCGGCACCAGAGTCGGGGGCGGGCAAGCCCGATGTCCCGAAACCGGCGACAAATTTGCCGGGACAGACGGTCCCGGATCTGAAGCCGGATCCGAACCTGGACGCGCCGATGGACCGGGAGCGACGCTAGTTGGCCGACTTCCGGCAGACGATCCCGTCGGCCCTGTTGGCGCTGCTGGCTCTGGCGCAATGTACCGCTACCGAGTCACGGCCGGATCATCCCCACGGCGAGACGAGAGTTCAGCTTATGACCAGCCTGCCGCTGGTCTGGGGCGAGGGGGCTTCGATGGAGTCGATCCTCTCCGGCGAGGCCGAGCCCGCACCGATCTTCCGCTACTGGCAGGGCCAATATGATATAGCGGCGGTCGACAGTCTGGAAAATCTCGCCGACCAAAAACCGGATATCGTCATTCTGGCCCAGCCGCGCGCCATGGCGCCCGCCGATCTGGCGGATCTCGACGCCTGGGTTCGCGCCGGGGGCACTGCCATCATCCTGACCGATCCGGATCTGGTCTGGCCGTCCGCCTTGCCCCTTGGTGATCCGCGGCGTCCGCTCGCCAGCGGCCTGCTGTCGCCGCTTCTCGGTCACTGGGGTCTGGAACTCGTCACCGACGCCGAAAGCAGCACCGATATCGTGAAATTGCGTTTTGGAAAATATGGCTTCGCTACCCGGGGAGTTGGTCGGTTGGAGCCGATTGCCGCAGCTCCCTCTTCCGACGTACGCTGCGACACGGATAAGGGCAGGGCCTTCCTACGATGCAAGATCGGACAGGGGCAGGCCGCAATTGTGGCTGATGCCGACTTTCTCAACGCCGCGCTTTGGTCGGAAAACGCTCGCCGTTCCCCGCAAAAAAGCGATGCTGTGCGGTTTCTCGACTCTCTGATGCAGGATCGATTCCAACCGGATGACGGCAAGCGATGAAAAGCTTTTCCATTTTTCTAGGGATTGCGCGCCAATGATGTGAACGACAGATTTTGAGGCTGAAATTATAAGGTAAATAATTCAGTAACTTAATTACTATTGCCCGCAAAATCCCCTAATATCCCCTTTCCTCCCCAGCGATCCCCTGATAACCCTGATTTGTTATCGGGGTTTTCTTCCTGTCCGGGATTCTGTTTTCGGAAGGGCGCTGGCACGCGCACTTCTGGATCGGGGAGATTATTGCCCCCGGTTCGGATTGGGGATTTTCGCTGTGTCAGGTGCGTTTGCATATTCAGGCTCTGCTATATCGGCGATAGACGATAAGGGCCGGCTGTCGGTTCCTGCATTCCTGCGCAAAAATCTGATTGAAAGCAGCGATGGCCGGACGGTCTGTCTGGGTACACATGAAAAATGGGATTGCCTGGTCGGTTTCGGTCTCAGCCGCAAAGCCGACATGCTCGCCGAAATTGACAAGCAATGGGAGGCGGCGATCGCTCGCGGCGAGTCGTTTGACAAGGATGCCGCCGGCGCCCGCAAATTTTCTTCGCTGCAGGATCTCAGCTTTGACGCCAGCGGCCGATTCATTTTGCCGCCGCAACTCCGCGAGATCGGCAATCTGGACGGCAATGTCCTGTTCCACGGCATCGGTACGACTTTTTGTCTTTGGAATCCGCAGACCTTGCTCGACACCACCGACGATGTCCCGGTCGATCGGCGTCTGGTCGAGCATCATCTGAAGGAAGCCGGGCAGAAGGGCGGAGGGAAAGCGAAATGACCGCCGCCACCGCCGCTCGCCATGTCCCCGTCCTGCTTGATGAAGTAGTCGTCGCGCTCGCCATTACCCCTGGCGAGACGCATGTCGATGGCACATTCGGAGCCGGTGGCTACAGCGCCGCGATGCTCAAGGCAGGCGCGAAGGTTCATGCCTTTGACCAGGATCCGGATGCCATCGCTGCTGGCCAGGCGATGGTCGATGAGTCTGGCGGCAAGCTGAGCCTGCACCACGCCCGCTATTCGGAAATGGCGGACGTGCTGATCGACGAGGACATTGACGGCGTTACTCTGGATATCGGCGTGTCGTCGATGCAGCTGGATCAGGCCGAGCGCGGCTTCTCCTTTCAGAAAGACGGACCGCTCGACATGCGCATGGCCCGCGATGGCGAAAGCGCGGCCGACTTTCTCAACGAAGCCGATGAAGAAATGATTGCCGATGTCATCTACCGCTATGGCGAGGAACGCCGCTCGCGGCGCATTGCCAGAGCGATTGTCGAGGCGCGGCCGCTTACCCGGACTGCGGAACTCGCGCAGGTCGTCCGGAAGGCGCTTGGCCATCGCGCCGGCGACAAGAAGGACCCGGCGACCCGTACGTTCCAGGCGATCCGCATCCATATCAATCGTGAATTGGGCGAACTCGAAGACGGTCTCGCCGCTGCAGAGAAACTGCTGCAGCCCGGCGGCCGTCTGGCGGTGGTGACATTCCACAGCCTTGAAGATCGCATCGTCAAAAATTTTCTGCGCGACCGCAGCGGACAGCAGTCCGCCGGCTCGCGGCATCTACCCCAGGTTAACGAGACACGGCCGGCACCCACCTTTCATAAACCAGCCAAAGCGGTGCGTCCGGCCGGGGCGGAGCAGGCCCTTAATCCCCGAGCCCGCTCCGCCACCCTTCGATCAGCGGTGCGCACCGACGCGCCTAGTGGCGGTGGAGAGCAGTGAAGCTAGTAGTCAAACGTCTGGAAGGAATAGGATGGCTCGCGCTGGTTTTTCTGGTGGCGATCCTGCTTTATCCGTTGTCGCTCAGCGTCGCTACCTTGCGCAGCGACCTTGCCCGCACCGATCTCGAGATCGTCGAGGCCAAGAAGGAAATCCGCTATCTCGAAACCGAATTCAGCGCGCGTGCCAATCTGCGTCAGCTGGAGGAATGGAACAAGCTCGAATTCGGCTATGCCTCGCCGCAGGCCGCGCAATATCTGGATGGCGAGCGCGCATTGGCCAATCTCGGCGGCAAGGACCTGCGCAAACCTGTGCAGGTCGCGGTGATCAGTTCGATGGACGGAATCAAGCCGGCCGGCATCATTGGTTCGGTTTTCGGTACAGCCAAGGCGCAGGACCGGAATCCCGATGGCAGCGCTATCGGAAGCCATGCAAGTTACGGGCGGACTGCGACGGACGGCGAATCGCGGTGGGCAGGCGGTGGAGCACAGGCGCGCACTGCAAGAGTGGCGCACATCGAGGACAAGCTGCTCGATGACGGTCTCGTCCGGGATCTCGGCCGCAAGGCCATGGCGGAGAAAATTGAAAGCATGGCCGAATGACCACACTTCTGGCCAACAGCAAGAAGGTGCAATTTTCGGGAAAAGCCAAGGAAATCGCCGCGAGCGCCCATTTTCGGCTGATGATCTTGCTTTTGGTATTTCTCGCCGCCTTCACGATTATCGTGGGGCGGCTGATCAGTCTGACGATATTGGAAGATGCGGCCCCCTATCGCGTGCTGGGCAGCGCTTTTGTCCCGCCACGCGGCGATATTGTTGACCGCAACGGCGTGCCTCTGGCGCGAACGATGCGGGGCTATGCCGTTCGTGTGGTTCCGGCCCGGGTGCTCGGTGACAAGGAAGTGCTGGCACGGCAACTGGCCTCGATTTTTCCGGACACCAGCGCTGCACGATTCCTGGAAAAGCTGAACGGCTCCCATCCAACCTATCTCCGCCGCAGGGCGCTGCCCGAAGAGGTAAAGCAAATCCACGCGCTGGGAGAAATCGGTATCGAATTTCCGCGCGAGGATGAACGCCTCTATCCCCAGCGCGAACTGGCGGCGCATGTGCTGGGCTATGTCGACGCCGACGGCGACGGTGTGATGGGCATGGAACGTGCGCTGAACGAACGCCTCGTCGCACCGAACCTGCGTGGTACTCCCGCGATACTGTCGATCGACAGCCGGGCGCAGGCGGCGCTGGAAAGCGAGCTGCAGGATGCCATGCTGATGACCGAAGCGCGCGGTGCGGCGGGAATCATATTGGATGTGGAAACCGGGGAAGTCATGGCGCTTGCCTCCCTGCCGTTGTTCGATCCGAACAAGATTCGCCGGGCGACGATGAAGCATCAGAATAACGAAGTGACGCAGAGCGTGTTTGAGCTGGGGTCAACGTTCAAGCCGCTGACCATTGCCGCTGCGCTTGACGCCGGTACCGTCACCGACTTGGCGGTCCGCTACAACGCGATGGAACCGATCAAGATTGGCGGCTTCACAATCAAGGACGACCATAGCCAGGGGCGCTATCTGAATGTGCCGGAAACGCTGGTCCACAGTTCCAACATTGTCACGGCGCGGATAGCGGACAATCTTGGCCAGAAAGCCATGGAAGAAATGTTCCGCCGTCTGGGTTTTGACGAACGTCCCCATATAGAACTGTTTGAACGGGGCAAGCCGCTGTGGCCGCGGAACTGGGGGCGGGTGACCAATATGACCGTCGCTTACGGGCATGGCATCGCCGTTACCCCGCTGCATCTTGCCAGCGCCTATGCGGCCATGGTCAACGGTGGAATATGGCGTCCGGCAACCTTGCTGAAGGTTGAGCCGGGCAAGGAGGCCAAAGGGCGCCGGGTGTTCAAGGCCGCAACCAGCGCCCGGATGCGTCAGCTGCTCCGGATGATTGTCGCGGATGGTACCGGTCGCAAAGCCGATGCGGCGGGCTACCGGGTTGGTGGCAAAACCGGTTCGGCAGAAAAACCCTCGGAAGGCGGTTATAACAAGACATCGCTGGTATCGACCTTTGCCGCAGCCTTTCCGATGGACAATCCGCGCTATGTGGTTATCGCCATGCTCGATGAACCGCAGGGAACCGCAGAAACCTCTTTCCAGCGCACCGCAGGCTGGACCGCGGCACCGATCGTGCGCAAGCTGGTATCGCGTGTCGGTCCGATGCTCGGGATCATTCCCGACGAACATCGCGATGTCGATGTGTCAGAACTGACGCCGTTGCTGTGGAAACCCAAATCCGCGTCCGAAGAGCAAAGCCATGCGACTGAATAGTCTTGTCCCGGGCCTTGATGGCGATGCCGGAGAGCAGAATATCACCGGCTTTGCGATCGATCATCGCAAGATCGCGCCGGGCAATATATTCGGTGCATTCCGCGGCACGAAATTCAATGGAGAGAATTTTATCGAAGCGGCGGTCAAGGCCGGCGCGATAGCGATCGTCGCCCATCCGGAGGCGCCGGTCGAGGGCGCCGTCCATATTGCTGATGATGAGCCCCGGCGGTTGTTTGCGCAGATGGCCGCGCGCTATTTTACGCCGACACCGGCCCATGTGGCCGCCGTGACCGGCACCAACGGGAAGACATCGATCGCGGAGCTTACCCGCCAGTTGTGGCGGATGGATGGATTTAACAGCGCCTCGATCGGGACGCTGGGTGTCACCACCGCCGATGATCAGGTCAAAACCGGTCTGACAACACCGGATATCGTGACCTTTCTGTCCAACATGTCCGGTCTGGCGCGCGAAGGGGTCAGCCACGCGATTTTTGAAGCATCGAGCCATGGACTGTCACAATATCGTATCGAAGGCCTGCCGGTGCAGGTCGGAGCTTTTACCAATTTGAGTCGCGACCATCTCGATTATCATGGCGATATGGACAGCTATTTCGAAGCCAAGATGCGGCTGTTTGACGAGGTTGTCGGAAGCGACGGAGCGGCGGTCGTCTGGGCCGACGATGATCCGTGGTCGGAAAAGGTGATAAAGCATGCGACGGATCGCGGGCTCGAACTGTTGACGGTGGGGGAAAGGGGCGAGGCGCTCCGGCTGGTATCGCAGACGCCGACCCATCTGGGCCAGGTCCTGATGGTCAAGGCGCAGGATAAGACCCACCGCATCGCGCTGCCGCTGATCGGTGCCTATCAGGCTGCCAATATCCTGTGCGCCGCAGGCATTGTGATGGCGACGGGCGGACAGCTGGAAAATATTTTCGATCATATGCAGCGGGTACAGCCGGTGCGTGGCCGCATGGAGCGGGCCGTCATTACCCGCGCCGGTGCGCCCGTCTATGTCGACTATGCCCATACGCCAGAGGCTCTGCGCGCGGCGATTCAGGCGCTGCGGCCCCATGTGTCAGGCCGCCTGATCACCGTCTTCGGTGCGGGCGGTGACCGGGACAAGGGCAAGCGGCCCGAAATGGGCCGGATCGCGATAGAGATGTCGGATCACGTGATTGTCACCGATGACAATCCGCGTAGCGAGGAACCGGCGACCATCCGTGCGGAAATCCTTGCTGGTGCAATCGGCGCCGAGGATGTTGCCGACCGGCGCGCGGCTATTGCCAAGGCGATCGGCATGGCCGGTCCGCAGGATATCATCCTGCTCGCGGGCAAGGGCCACGAACAGGGACAGATCGTCGGCGACCGGATCATTCCTTTTGACGATGTCGACGTAGCCAGAGAATGCGCTGGAGCGCAGGCGCTATGAGCGTCCTGTGGACATCCGCAGCAATAGCGGACGCGACTTCGGGTCAGGCGAGCAATGCGTTCTCGGTGAATGGTGTGGCCTTTGACTCGCGCGAAATCGGCCCGGGCGACCTGTTCGTCGCCTTGAAGGGCGAGCATAGCGACGGCCATCTTCACGTCGAACAGGCCTTCGCCTCGGGCGCGTCCGGTGCGATCGTCAGCCAGCCGGTTGATGGTCCCCATATTCTGGTGTCCGATACCGCCCGGGCGCTCGACGCGCTGGCGACTGCAGCACGGACCCGCACCGATGCCAAAATCATCGGGGTGACCGGTTCGGTTGGCAAGACCGGTACCAAGGAAGCTTTATATGCTGCGCTCGACCGGTGTTCCCTGGGCAAGGCGCACCGTTCGGTGAAAAGCTATAATAACCATGTCGGTGTCCCGCTCAGCCTCTCGCGCATGCCGCAGGACACGCAATATGGCATATTCGAAATGGGCATGAACCACGCCCATGAACTGTCGGCGCTGACCCGACTGGTGCGACCGCATGCCGCGATCATTACCGCTATCGCGCCGGCCCATATCGGTAATTTTGCCAATGGCGAGGCGGGGATTGCCGATGCCAAGGCCGAAATTTTCGAAGGCCTGGTGTCAGACGGCACCGCGATCATCCCGCACGACAGTCCCCATTATCAGCGGCTCAAGAAAAAGGCGGAACGTCACGCCGCCCTTGTTCTGTCCTTCGGCTTTGAAGCTGGTGCGGACGTGCGCGCGATTGATATTGTCTCTGCGCCCCGCGGGGGCTCGCTGGTCACCGCCAGGATTGACAATCAAAGCCTCTGCTTCACGATCGCGGAAGCGGGGCTGCACTGGGTGTCCAATTCGCTCGCCATTCTCGCCGCTGTGCGTGCCGTTGGCGGCGATCTCGCTGCAGCCGGTCTTGCGCTGGCGGAAATGAGCGGCATCGACGGTCGCGGGCGTCGCCATATGGTCGCGCTCAAATCCGGTGGCACGGCGACGGTGGTCGACGAAAGCTACAATGCCAATCCGGCATCGATGAAGGCCACGCTACGCCATTTTTCCGGCGAAAAAAATGCCGGTCGCAAGATAGTCCTGCTGGGAGCAATGGGGGAGCTGGGCGAGCAATCAGCCCGTTATCACACCGCCCTGGCCGACGATATTCTGGCGTCCGGTGCCGAAGCCATCATCTTGGTCGGCGACGATATGGCACATACTGCCGCGAAACTGGAACAGGGCCTTGATCGGGGCGTCAAAATGTCACATGCCGCCAACGCTTCGGAGGCGCTGACCGAGGTCGCAAAATTGCTCAGCGACGGGGATATCCTGCTGGTCAAGGGTTCAAATTATCTGGGGCTTTCCTCCGCGGTTTCCGCGCTGGCAAGCGGGGAGTATTGATGTTTTATTTGCTGGCCCAATGGCTTGAATTCGAAGGCATTTTCAATGTCTTTCGCTACCTGAGCTTTCGCTCCGGTGCCGCCGTGTCGACGTCCCTGTTCATCGGCCTGCTGATCGGACCCAAGTTCATCAACATGCTGCGCATGCGGCAGGGCAAGGGACAGCCGATCCGCGAGGATGGTCCGATCACCCATCTCAAAAAGGCAGGCACACCGACCATGGGCGGACTGATGATCCTGATTTCGGTGGTGCTGTCGCTGCTGCTCTGGATGGATCTCAGCAATATCTTCGTCTGGGCCTGCATTTTTGTCACGCTCGGGTTCGGGGCCATCGGCTTCATGGATGATTATGACAAGGTCCGCAAAGCCAGTCACAAGGGCGTTCCGGGACGGGTCCGGCTGCTTCTCGAATTTGCTGTTGCCGGTTTTGCCACCTGGCTGATCGTCCAGCAGATCGGCACCAGCCTTTACGTGCCCTTCTTCAACGACGTCCAGATCGACCTCGGCTATTTCTATATTCCCTTTGCGATGTTCGTGATTGTCGGGGCGGGCAACGCGGTCAACCTGACTGACGGTCTCGATGGTCTGGCGACGATGCCGGTCGTTATAGCCAGCGCCACCTTCCTGGTTCTCGTGTATCTCTCCGGCAACGCCGTCTTTTCCGAATATCTGGGCATCCCGTTTGTGCGCGGAGCCGGAGAACTGGCAATTTTCTGCGCCTGCGTAATCGGCGCCTGCCTTGCGTTTCTGTGGTTCAATGCGCCGCCGGCAGCGGTTTTCATGGGCGATACCGGCAGTCTGGCACTCGGCGGCGCGCTCGGCGCGATCGCCGTATCGATCCATCATGAAATCGTGCTGGCGCTGGTCGGCGGTCTCTTCGTCCTTGAAGCGGTTTCGGTCATCGTCCAGGTGTTCTTCTTCAAGCGCACCGGCCGCCGCGTTTTCCGCATGGCCCCGATCCACCACCATTTCGAGCAGCTTGGCTGGTCCGAATCCACCATTGTGATCCGTTTCTGGATCATCAGTCTGGTGCTCGCGCTTGCCGGATTGGCAACGTTGAAACTGAGATGATCATATCCCCCGCCTTTGCCGGAAAGCGCTATGCCATCCTCGGACTGGCCCGGTCCGGCATGGCGGTGCTGGAAAGCCTGCATGCGAGCGGAGCCGAAGTGCTGGCATGGGACAATCGGGAAGAATTGCGGGAGAGCGTTGCGGACAAGGCCGTGATTGGCGACCCTCTGGAAAGCGATCTGGCCGGCTATGACGCGATTGTTGTCTCACCCGGCGTGCCGCTCAACAGCCATCCCATCGCGCGCAAGGCGATGGCCGACGACGTGCCGATCATCGGCGATATCGAATTGTTTGCCCAAGCCCGTGCATCGCTGCCGGCCCACCGGGTTGTCGGCATCACCGGCACCAATGGCAAATCTACAACCACCGCTCTCGTTCACCATATCCTGGCCAGTGCCGGCATGCCGGTGGTAATGGGCGGCAATATCGGGGCGCCGATCCTGTCGCAGGAACCGTTGCCCGAGGGTGGCGTCTATGTGCTGGAACTGTCGAGTTACCAGATTGGTCTGACCAATAGCCTCGACTGCGATGTCGCGCTGCTGCTCAACATCAGTCCCGACCATCTCGATCGCTACGACGGGTTCGATGCCTATGCCGCCTCTAAGGCGCGCCTGTTCGATATGCTGGGTTCCGACCACAACGCGATTTTTGCCAGCAACGATGAAAAGACCCAACTCGCTTTGCACGGACTGCGCGACCTCGGCCGGGTAAACAACATAGTCGACACCAGTTCCGCGGATATTGCCGGGCAACCGGATTGGCCGTCGCTGCAAGGTCCCCACAATCTACAAAATGCGATAGCGGCCATCGCTACCGTCGAGGCGCTGGGCATTGTCGAAGCGCAGTGGCGTCCCGCGCTGGCGTCCTTCAACGGCCTGCCGCACCGCATGGAACGCATCGCCGAATCCCGGGGAGTGTTGTTCGTCAACGACAGCAAGGCGACCAATCCGGCTTCGACCGGTCCGGCACTCGGTGCCTATCCGAAAATCCACTGGATATTGGGCGGCCTGCCCAAGAGTGACAACCTGGAAGAGTGCGAGCCCTATTACCCGAATGTCGTTCGTGCCTATACCATTGGCGAAGCCGGACCGCTGTTCGGAAAATTGCTGGCCGACCATGTTCCGGTTGAATCCTGCGAGATGATGCTGACCGCTGTACAGCGGGCGGCGGCCAACGCCGAGCCCGGTGACGTGATATTGCTGTCACCGGCCTGTGCCTCCTTCGACCAGTTCCGGGACTTCGAAGCACGCGGCAATTGTTTCCGCTGCGCGGTGACTTCGGTGATCGAGAACGATCTGATCGGTTCTGAGAAGAGGGAAGCAAAGCAATGAGCGCATCCGAACAGCCAGCCGGTCCGAATCCGGAAATCGCGGTCGGCCTCAAGAAGAAGCGCTTCCAGCTGCAATCCCGTCTCGGGCGCAGCGACCGGTCGCCGCTGGCGATCTGGTTCTGGGAACTGGACCGGGTGTTGCTCGGGCTGATCCTGACCCTGATTGCGATCGGACTGATCGCCGTTGCGGCCGCGTCCCCGGTGACCGCGCTGAAACAAAGCACCGCTGCGGTTACGGTCGAGCCGCTCTATTATTTTTACCGGCAGCTTGGCTGGGTGATCGTTGGCGTCCCGGCAATGCTGGTGATTTCGATGCTGCCAAAGGAACAGGCCCGGCGCTTCGCCATCCTGGCTGCCGTCGCTGCCTTCATTCTGCTGTTTCTGGTCCCTATTTTCGGCAAATCGGTCAACGGCGCACAGCGCTGGATCGGTTATGGCTTCGCCACGATCCAGCCAGGCGAGTTTCTCAAGCCGCTATATGCGGTGGCACTGGCCTGGCTGCTGTCGCTGCGGATCAAGGATCCGGCCCTGCCGGTGATTTCATTATCGGTCATCCTCACCGGCATCATCGCCATTTTGATGATGATGCAACCCAATCTCGGCGAGACTATCCTGATTTGCGGCATCTGGTTTGCCGTGATGACTGTATCCGGGCTTTCCGCGCGGTTGATCGCGGCGATCGGTACCGCGGGCGTAGGCGGGCTGGTCGGGGCCTATTTCCTCTATCCCGTAGCGACCCAGCGGATCAATGCGTGGCTGTTTGGCGGCGGCGAATATGACCAGGTGATGTTCGCCCACAAGGCGTTGACCGGCGGCGGCCTGCTCGGTACCGGACCCGGACTCGGTACCGCCAAGTTCAAGCTGCCAGAGGCCCATACCGACTATATATTCTCGGTCATCGGCGAGGAATTCGGCTTGCTCGCCTGCATGGCCATCGCGCTCGTCTATCTGGCGATCATCGTCCGCGTGTTTCTGCGTCTGCTCGACGAAGAGGATAATTTCATCATTCTCGCCGTGACCGGCCTGACTGCCCAGCTGGGCGGTCAGGCGCTGATCAACATGGCGGTGAATCTGCAGCTTTTCCCTTCCAAGGGCATGACCCTGCCGCTGATCAGCTATGGCGGTTCGTCCATTCTCGCGCTGTGCATCGGCATTGGACTTTTGCTCGCATTTACCCGCCGGAACCCGTATCTTGACCGTTCACAATATGTCTCGGCCTGGCCCGAGCGAGGACGGATAGCGGTATGAGTTTTTCGAAACATTATGTGCTGGCAGCAGGCGGCACCGGCGGTCATATGATCCCGGCCTATGCGCTGGCCAAAGAGCTGGTGCTGCGCGGCCACCGGGTGGCGCTGATCACCGATGCGCGCGGCGAGAAAATTCCCGGCATGGTCGAGGAAGGGCAGGTTCATGTGCTCCCCGCCGGACGGATCACCAAGGATCCGCGCAGCTGGCCGGGTGGCATCCGCGCCATTCTCAAGGGCCGACGGATGGCGATGCAGCTTTACGAAACATTTCGGCCATCAGCCGTAGTCGGCTTTGGCGGCTATCCCGCCTATCCCGCCCTGCTCGCCGCAAACAGCCGCGATATTCCCACGATCGTGCACGAACAGAATGCGGTTCTGGGGCGGGTCAACCGGCTGGCCGCGCGTTCGGTCAATGCTATTGCCACCGCCTATCCCGATGTCCTGCGTATCAAGCCGAAATATCAGGAAAAGGTCCATCTCGTCGGCAACCCGGTGCGCGAGCAAGTGGTCGCGTTACGCGAAGAACCCTATCCGCCGCTGTCCGAGGAAGGCATCTTCCGCGTTCTGGTGACCGGTGGCAGCCAGGGCGCGTCGATCCTGTCCGATGTCGTGCCGGACGCGATGGCAATGCTGCCGATGCATTTGCGCCGCCGCCTGCAGATCACCCAGCAATGCCGCGAAGACGATATCGAGCGGGTGCGGGCGAAATACGCCGAGCACGACATCCCGGCGGAGCTAGCGACCTATTTGCCCGACTTGCCCGAACGGCTTGGCTGGGCGCATCTGGTGATTGGAAGAGCCGGAGCTTCGACCATTGCCGAGCTGACCACCGCCGGCCGACCCGCCATCCTGATTCCGTTGCCAAGCGCGATGGACGACCACCAGACCTATAATGTCAAGGAAATGGTGGCAGCAGGCGGCGCGCGGGCAATCCCGCAATCCCGCTTCACCGCCAAGGAACTGGCCAAGCAGATGCAGAAAATGGCCCTGCAGCCCGGCGCGCTTGAGAATGCGGCTCGTTTTGCGGCGAAATGCGGGCGTCCCGAAGCGGTCAATGATCTCGCCGATCTGGTTGAAAGCTTCGGCACAGCACCGCTCGGCAAGGCAATGAAGGCCGAGAAAGAAATGTCGAATCCGCTGTCTTCGCGCAAGGAAGCGCTGGCCAAGGATGTTGCACAATGAAAGGCGTCGGCACTGATATTGGCACGATTCACTTTGTCGGCATCGGCGGCATCGGCATGTCCGGCATTGCCGAGGTCATGCACAATCTCGGCTACAAGGTGCAGGGCAGCGATATTGCCGAAAGCTATGTCGTCGAAGGCTTGCGCGCCAAGGGCATCGACGTGAAGATCGGTCATAATCCGGAAAATGTCGAAGGCACCGCCGTGGTGGTGACTTCAACCGCGGTCAAGCGCGGCAATCCGGAAGTGGAGGCGGCACTCGCCAGCCGGATTCCGCTTGTTCGCCGGGCGGAAATGCTGGCCGAACTGATGCGGCTCAAGTCGACCATTGCGATCGCGGGCACCCATGGCAAGACCACGACAACGTCTATGGTCGCCGCGATGCTTGATGCCGGCGGTATTGATCCGACCGTTATCAACGGCGGCATCATCAACCAATATGGCTCAAACGCCCGGCTTGGTGCCGGCGAGTGGATGGTGATCGAGGCCGACGAAAGCGACGGCAGCTTCCTGAGGCTCGACGGCACGATCGCTGTTGTCACCAATATCGATGCCGAGCATCTCGACCATTATGGCAGCTTCGACAAGATCAAGGACAGCTTTGTCGAATTTATCGAAAATGTTCCGTTTTACGGTGCCGCGATCCTGTGCATCGACCATCCCGAGGTCCAGGCGATATTGCCGCGTATCCGGGACCGGCGGATCATCACATACGGATTTTCGGCCCAGGCCGACGTCAAGGGCGTCAACGTCACGCCGGTGCCGGGCGGCAATCGCTTCGATGTCGCGATCCGTGACCGTGACGGCGGTGTCAGGACGATTACCGGGATAAAACTGCCGATGCCGGGTCGCCACAATGTCCAGAACGCGATTGCCGCGGTGGCGGTCGGTCTGGAAATGGGGATCAGCGATGACAAGATCGCCAAGGGCTTTGACCATTTCGGCGGCGTCAAGCGGCGCTTTACCAAGGTCGGCGAAATCGACGGCATCACCATCATCGACGATTATGGCCATCATCCGGTCGAGATTCAGGCGGTGCTCTCAGCGGCTCGCGAAGGTGCCGAGGGGCGAGTCATTGCCGTCGTCCAACCGCATCGTTTCACCCGGCTGCGCGACCATATGGAGGAATTCCAGGGCGCCTTCAACGATGCCGACATGGTCTTTGCCACGCCGGTCTATGTTGCGGGCGAGGACCCGATCGAGGGGATCGACAGCGAAGCGCTGGTCGAAGGACTGAAAGTGCGCGGCCATCGCCAGGCAGAAACGGTGGCAGACGAACAGGCGCTGGCAGCACGGCTGGCGGAAACGGCGAAACCAAAAGACATGATCATCTGCCTGGGTGCAGGCGATATCACCAAATGGGCTGCTGCTCTCGCTGACAATATCGCGGAGGCGCGGAAATGAGCGCCGTTGCCACCTTGCCCGAAACGTGCGGCAAGCTGTCCGAGGATGCGCCGCTGGCACCGCTGGTCTGGTTCAAGAGCGGCGGACCCGCAGCGTGGCTGTTCGAACCGAAAGATATTGACGATTTGCAGCAATTTCTGCGCGATCTCGACCCCTCTCTGCCTGTCTGGCCTCTGGGTCTGGGATCCAATCTGATCATCCGCGACGGGGGCATACGGTGCGTGGTGGTCAGGCTGGGCAAGGCATTTGCCGGCATCGAAACGGACGGCTTGCGGATTTCGTGCGGGGCAGGGGCTCCCGGCATTTCTGTTGCCAGCAAGGCCCGCGACCAGGGCATCGCCGGAATGGAATTTCTGCGCGGTATCCCCGGCACGATCGGCGGCGCGGTCCGCATGAACGCCGGCGCTTATGGCCGCGAAGTCTGCAACGTGCTCGAGAGTGCGGACGTGATACTGCGCAATGGCGACAGGGTGAAGATCCCGCTTGCCGACATGGGTTATACCTATCGCCATTCCGACCTTCCCGAAGGCTCGATCGTCGTGAGCGCCACGCTGGTCGGCGAAAGCGGCGATCCCGCTCTCATCGGGGCTGAAATGAAGCGCATCGCCGACGAGCGTGAAGCCTCGCAGCCGCTGCGCACCAAGACCGGCGGTTCCACGTTCAAGAATCCCGAAGGCAAGAAGGCCTGGCAACTGGTCGACGAAGCCGGTTGTCGCGGTTTGCAAATCGGCCAGGCACAGGTCTCGGAAAAACACTGCAATTTCCTGATCAATCTCGGTGGCGCGACCTCTGCCGATATTGAGGCGCTGGGCGAAGAAGTCCGCAAGCGGGTCAAGGCGCACAGCGGCGTCGAACTGCAATGGGAAATCCAGCGCGTGGGACAGAAAGCATGACCGTCGATCCCATCCTAAATGAGTTTGAGCAAAAACTGCTCGATAATGTTGAGCAACATGGTTGCCAGGTTAACTGGGTATTTGATGACAAGGGTATTGAGCCGGATTTTGCCTATTCTGTCGGATTTCGAAAAACCGTTGATCAGCCGGAGGTGATTATCTTCGGCCTGAAAAGGGAATTGATGCTTTCCATGATCAACGAAACGCTTAGGCAGTGCCAAGAAGACGGCCTGGGGCTATCAGAAGGAGTCGCGATTTCTGATTTGATCGAAGGCTTTGACTGCATCGCGCGGCGTGTGCATTCCAGTCAGATTGACGACGGATATTTCAACTCATCTATGTGGTTTCATCGGCGAGAATTTGGTTTTGAATTGTCGGAGGTGTTTCAATTGGTCTGGCCGGGAGCGATTGATGGACTGTATCCATGGGATGAAGGCTGCTCTGAAGATGTGATTGAGCAGCAACCAGCATTATATGAACCGAAGGTGGCGGCATGACAAATAAACTCCACGTCGCGGTCCTGATGGGCGGCTGGTCCGCAGAACGCGAAGTGTCGCTGAGCAGCGGCAAGGGCGTCGCCGATGCACTGGAAAAGAACGGCCACAAGGTCAGCCGGGTCGATATGGATCGCAATATCGCGATCATTCTCGACGGCATCCGGCCCGATGTCGTGTTTAATGCGCTGCACGGTGTCCCCGGCGAGGATGGCACCGTCCAGGGCATGCTCGACCTGATGCAGATTCCCTATACGCATAGCGGACTCGCCACCTCGGTCATCGCGATTGACAAGGAACTGACCAAGCAGCAGCTGGTCCCCGCCGGTATCCCGATGCCGAAGGGCAGGATTGTCTCCAGCGCCAGCCTCTATGAGGCCGACCCGCTCCCGCGTCCTTATGTCCTGAAGCCGGTCAACGAGGGCTCCTCGGTAGGGGTCGCGATCGTCACCGACGACAGCAATTACGGCCATCCGATCAGCCGCGACGCGGTCGGTCCATGGCAGGAATTTGACGAGCTGCTCGCCGAGCCGTTCATCCGCGGCCGCGAGCTGACCACCGCCGTGCTCGGCGACAAGCCACTGTGCGTTACCGAGCTCAAGACCGCGCAGGGTTTCTATGATTATGACGCCAAATATACCGAAGGGCTGACCGAACATGTCTGCCCCGCCGAAATTCCGGATGATATCGAGAAAGCTTGCCTCGACTATGCCCTGCGTGCCCACAATATTCTGGGTTGCAAGGGTACGTCGCGGACGGATTTCCGCTGGGATGACGAGCAGGGCCTGGCCGGTCTGTTCGTGCTCGAAACCAACACCCAGCCCGGCATGACCCCGCTCAGTCTGGTTCCCGAACAGGCCCGGCAATTGGGGATCAGCTATGAAGAGCTGGTCGAAATAATCGTGAGAGAAGCACTATGACAGGGACCCGGAAACGCACCAGCCGGCAGCCGAAAGGCAAGCCGCGCAAACAGGCGAGGCGCAAGGTCAGGCAGGTCTCGATCTTCGACAAAATTTTACGCGCCATGCCGGTCACCGAAGCACAGGTGCAAAAGGGCCTGACCTGGGGACTGGTAGCGGTGTTCATTCTCGGCGCCTATAGCGTTGCCCATTATTCCGGCATCAACGACCGCATCAAGATCGAGGTCGCGGCAGCGGTCGGCGAGGCCGGTTTCGAGGTGAAGCGGGTCGAGGTGACCGGGGTCAATCGCATCGACGAGCTGAAAGTCTACGAAATCACCCTCGCGCAGAAGGATCGTTCGATGCTGCTGGTCGATATCGACGAGGTGCGCGACGATCTGATGGCCAATGGCTGGATCAAGGACGCCCGCATTTCCCGCCGGTTGCCTGATACACTGGTCGTGGACATTATCGAGCGCGAGCCGGTGGCGGTCTGGCAGAATCAGGGCCAGCTGTCGCTGATCGACAAGACCGGCTATCCGCTGGAGACGATCACCCGCGAAGAAATTCCCGACCTGCCGGTCATTGTCGGCAAGAAGGCCAATCTGAAATTCACCCAGCTGGACGCGTTGCTTGATGTTGCACCGGCGCTGCGCCCGATGGTGACCGGTGCCACTTGGATCGGCAACCGGCGCTGGGACCTGGAATTTGACAGCGGCGAGACGCTCGCCCTGCCGGAGGGTGAGGAGACAGCATCGGCGGCGCTGCTGAATTTCGCGCGAATGGACGGCGTCAATCGTCTGCTTGGGCGCGGGGTTGTCCATTTCGACCTGCGGGACGCCGAACGTGCCTATCTGCGGATGCCGCCGAAACCGGAGCCGGTAGACCCGGAGAGTTGACGAATTTTTGATGATATTGATTGTGGGGAAGGGCTAGAATCATGGCGGCACGGGTAGATAAAATCTTCACATCCCTGGACATTGGTTCGTCGAAAATTTCGGCGATGATTGCCGGACGGATGGACAATGGCGAACTGACCGTTCTCGGCACCGGCCAGCGCGCCAGCAAGGGCGTGAAACGCGGCTATATCGCTGACACCGAGACCACCGAAATGGACGTTCGGGACGCTGTCGAACAGGCGGAACGGATTGCCGGCACCAACATCGACGATGTCTGGGTCAGCTTTTCGGCCGGTGGGCTGCAAAGCCTGCTGACTTCGGTTGAAACCGAACTGGGCGGGCACCGGATCGAGCAGGACGATATCGACCTGCTGCTCGATGCCGGGCGTAACAGCATCGACCCCAGAGGCAAGATGGTGCTGCACGCGCAGCCCGCTCTCTACACGCTCGATGGCCTTAACGGGGTGAAGAAGCCGAAAGGCCTGCACGCCGATCGTCTTGGCGTGGACATTCATGTCATTCTTGCCGAAGCCTCGCCGGTCCGCAATATCGAGATGAGCGTGCGCGGCGCCCATCTGAACGTCAAATCGATTGTCGCCTCGCCAATCGCAGCCGGTACCGCCTGCCTGTCCAGGGAAGAACGCGAGCTGGGCGTGGCTTTGGTCGAAATGGGCGCGGAAGTGACCAATGTTTCGCTTTTTGCCGGTGGCATGCTGGTTGGCCTGACGACACTGCCTTACGGTGCTGCCGATATTACCGACGATATTGCCTCGTCCTTCGGTCTGCGGCGCGCGCAGGCCGAGCGGATAAAATGTTTTTACGGGTCGGCTACCACCAGCCCGCGCGACAATCATGACGTGATCAACCTTGACCTCGACAAGACCAGCGAAAGCCCCGAAGATGACGGCCGGATCACCCGCGCCCAGCTGATCGCGGTCATCCGCCAGCGGCTGGACCATCTGATCGGCGAAATCGGCCGGTCGCTGAAGGACCTCGGCTTTACCGGGCCGGTTGGCCGGCAGGTCGTGCTCACCGGCGGCGGGGCGGAGCTCAAGGGCATTGCCGATTATGCCCAGTCTGCGCTCGGCCGCACGGTCCGTATCGGCCGGCCGACGGGACTGAATGCGCTGCCCGAGGCCCATAGTGGTCCCGCCTTCGCCGGTCTTGCCGGGTTGGCGCTTTATGCATCGCAGGATCCCGTGGACCTGCGCTCGATGTCGAGAAGCTATCAGAATGTCCACAAATATGGCGGATCAGCGGTAATCGGGCGGCTGATGTCGGCAATACGAGGAAATTTTTAGAAATTTGATGAAAATAAATTAACTTTTCGGGTGATTCCGGCGTGAAATTTGTGCAAAGCATGAAACAAATATTACAGCACGATAAAATGTCTCGGGAGACAGTGAGATGAGTATCAATATTGGGCCACCGGAAGTCGAAGAACTGAAGCCGAAAATTGCGGTCATCGGAGTCGGTGGAGCTGGTGGCAACGCCATTGCCAACATGATTGCGGCCCAGGTCGAAGGCGTGGATTTCATTGTCACCAACACCGACGCGCAGTCGCTCAACAGCTCGACGGCAGAACGGCGTATCCAGCTTGGGCCGGATATTACGCAAGGTCTCGGTGCCGGATCGCGCCCCGAAGTCGGTCGTGCGGCTGCCGAAGAAACCATCGATCTGGTCGAACAGGCGCTGGACGGAACGCATATGTGCTTTATCGCAGCCGGCATGGGCGGTGGCACCGGTACCGGCGCTGCGCCGGTGATTGCCAAGGCAGCACGTGACCGCGGCATCCTGACAGTCGGTGTGGTCACCAAGCCATTCACGTTCGAAGGCACGCGCCGGATGAAATCGGCGGAAGCGGGCATCGAGGAACTGCAGAAAAATGTCGACACGCTGATCGTCATTCCGAATCAGAACCTGTTCCTGGTCGCCAATCCGAATACCACGTTCAAGGAAGCCTTCCTGCTCGCTGACGAAGTGCTGCAACAGGGTGTTCGCGGTATCACCGATCTGATGGTCATGCCCGGCCTGATCAATCTCGACTTTGCCGACGTGCGCAGCGTGATGCACGAAATGGGCAAGGCGATGATGGGAACCGGGGAAGCGGAAGGCGACGGACGCGCGCTTGAAGCGGCAGAAAAGGCGATCGCCAATCCGCTGCTCGACGGCGTGTCGATGCAGGGTGCCAAGGGCGTCATTGTCTCGATCACCGGCGGCGAAGACATGCGCCTGATGGAAGTCGACGAGGCCGCCAACCATATTCGCGAACTGGTCGATCCGGACGCCAATATCATCTGGGGCAGTGCCTTCAATCCGAATCTGGACGGCCGTATCCGCGTGTCGGTGGTAGCCACGGGCATCGACAGCGACGGCAGCATGTCCTCGACCGCACCGCCGGCATCCTTTGCCATGGGCAGTTCGTCTAGAGAAGCCGAGGAAACGCCCGCACCGTCCAGCTTTGCTTCCTCGATCGCCAGCGATGACAGCGAAGCGGAAATTGCCGAGGAACCCGAAACCGAAATGGAACCCGAAACCAGCGTAGAGGAAGAAGTGGAAGCCGCTCCTGAAGTGCCGGTTACTCCTGTCGCAACCTACGGCGATGACGACGACGAGGATATGGTCGGGACGCCGTCCTTTGCTTCTCTGACGCCTGGTGTTGCAGCGGCCCAACCGGCTCCCGAAGAAGATGAGCTGGTGCTGGGTGACGATGCTCAACTCGATGAAGAAGAAGAGGCACCTGCCAGCAGTCCGACACCGCCAGCACCCCGTGTTGCCACGGGTGGCGGAACGCTGTTCGAGCGGATGTCCAATCTCACTCGGGGTGGTTCGAAAAGCGATGATGACGACGAAGACGATGACGACAAGTCTCGCGATCCACTCGACATCCCGCGGTTTTTGAACCGGCAGAATAATCAGTAATATCCGGTCCCGGTCATATGGCATGACCGGCTGACCGGTGGACGCGAGGGAGTTTGTCTTTCGCGTGCCACCACTGGCCTCGCTGGACAACGGGAACGATTGATTTCATGCCCAATCCTTCCTTTATGTATTTTGTGAAACATAGATTCAAACTTGTGCTGGCCTTGTCGGCTATGTTGGCGGGTACGGTTGTCCCGGACCGGTCGGCCGTTGCTCAATCCAGCGCGCAGTCCAACAGCGAAAATCTGCAGGATGCGCTACGCCGCATTGCGGTTAACTCCAATGATTCCTCGGCGCTTGCCGATGCTGGTCTGGCGGCGCTTGAAATGGGCGATTTGCGGGCGGCGATCGGCTTTCTGGCCAAGGCGGACCAGATTTATGACACAAGTGGCAGGGTCAAAGCCGGACTCGGCAGGGCGCTGCTGGCTGAGGAAAATCCGTTTGGCGCACTCCGCTATTTCGACCAGGCGGTTGCCAATGGCATATCGCCACGCGAAATTGCCGCCGATCGCGGGCTTGCCTATGATCTGATCGGGCGGAACCGGGATGCCCAGAAAGATTATGAACTGGCGCTGCGCTCTGGCCGTACCGATGAGCTCATCGGACGTTATGCCATTTCGCTCGGGATCAGCGGTGACGTGGATCTGGCCGAAGCCCAGCTCAACCCGCTGCTCATGAAAAGCGATCGTGATGCCTGGCGCAATCGCGCGTTCATCTATGCCATGAACGGCAGGAAGAAGGATGCGGAAGATATCGTCGAGCAGACCATGGAACGGCGGATGGCGAAAGCAATCAAGCCCTTCTTTGAACGCATGCCCAAGCTGACGGCGGCGCAAAAGGCAGCCGCCGTCCATTTTGGCCATTTTCCTGCCAGCGAGAATATCGGTGTCGATGTCGCGGCCGTGCAACTGGCTTCGTCAATGGCCGCCAGGGGTGGTGATGGAGCGGACGCTGGCCTGATCCCGGTCGGCGAGGCACTGGGCCCGAATAGCGATCGTCCTCGCGTGCTGGCCATGCCGGACAAGTCACCGCGCCGCCGTCCCGGTGTAGCCGACCGCAGAATACCGGAACGGAAATCGACCCGGCGTGTGAAGAAAAATGAGGCCGTGCAAGCGGCCGCAACGGAATTGCCGCCGCCAACCGGTCAACGCTCCGGTCGCGCGACGACATTTGCCAGCGCCAAGCCGGCGGCGAGACCGCCTCTTGTACCGCCGCCGCAGGCGAAACCGGAGTCAGCACCAGAAAAAATCCTGCCCGACCCCGTCAAGACCGCCGAAATCAGGCCGGACGGCAGCAGCTCTACTCCGGGATTCACAACGACGCTCGGGGTCGGCCAGCCACCCGCACTGGTGTCGCAGAGCATTGAGCGCAAAGTTGAAATCGCCGGTCGTCAGCCCGCTGCCCAGCGCCAGCCTGTACCGCAGGCTGTCACGCTACCAGCAACGGATCCCAGCACCGGCGGACCTGTCAATCTGATCAATTTCGATCTCGCGCAATCGCGGTCCGCGTCCGTCGCTGTGGCGGCTGCGGAACCGCGGCGCAGGCCGCTCGCCGATATCATCCGGGGAATTGACATTCCGGAGCAGGAGACGAGGAGCGAGGTGGTTCCGGTCGATCTCGACGATATAGAGCCGGCCAAGCCGCGGCCGAAAATTGTCGCCAAACCGGAAGAAAAAGCACCGGTCAAACCAAAAGCGCCAGAGCATCCGAAGCGCTACTGGGTACAGATTGCAACGGGTTCCAATCTCAATGCGCTGAAGTTTGACTATCGCAGGATGACGAAAAAACAGCCGGAGCTGTTCAAGGGGCAACAGGGATGGACGTCTCCATGGGGGCAAACCCGGCGGCTGGTCGTTGGCCCTTTTGACGATTTCAAGGCGGCCAAGGCGTTTGAAGCGGACTATCGCAAGGGCGGCGGTGACGGCTTTGCCTGGGCCAGCGCCGATGGTGTCGAGGTCAACGAGCTGACCAAATGAACCCCTTGCAAAGCTATGCCAGCGACCCGGCACAAAGCCGGGGGCGGCTGCATGATGAAAAGCGGGATGTCACGCGGGGGCCGCGCGACGATTTCCAGCGCGATCGTGACCGCATCATCCACTCGATTTCCTTTCGCCGCTTGCGCCACAAGACCCAGGTCTTCGTTGCGCCCGACGGCGATCATTACCGCGTCCGGCTGACGCACAGCCTCGAGGTGGCGCAGATCGGCCGCACGCTTGCCCGCGCGCTCGGTCTGAACGAAGATCTCACAGAAGCGCTGTGCCTTGCCCATGATATTGGTCATCCGCCGTTCGGCCATGCCGGCGAGGATGCGCTGGAAGAGGCATTGGCCGATCATGGCGGCTTTGACCACAATGCCCAGACCATCCGCACTCTGACCCTGCTGGAGCAGCCCTATCCGCGCTGGAACGGTCTCAATCTGACATGGGAGATGCTGGAGGGGCTCGCCAAGCATAACGGACCGGTGGAGCAGCCGACCTGGGCGCTGGCGGAGGCAAATGAGGCGCTGTATCTCGATCTGCACAGCTGGCCGTCGCTGGAAGCGCAGGTAGCGGCGATTGCCGATGATATTGCCTATGACAATCATGATATTGACGACGGCATGCGCGCCGGGCTGCTGACGCTGGATCAGCTGCTCGAACTGCCCTTTATCGCCGATCGCTGGCAGATGATTTGTGACCGCTTTCCGGACGTGTCGCGGGACCGGTTGCTGCCCGAACTGATCCGCGACCAAATCGGGCTGATGGTCAATGATGTGCTCGAAACGACAAGGGCGCGGATTGCCGGGCTGGACGTGCAAACGCCAGCGGATGTGAGGCAGGCGGGGCAGATGATCGGTGGTTTTTCAGACGTCATGGCGGAAAAGGAACGCGCTCTGAAGGGCTTCATGTACGAAAATCTCTACCATCACCCCCGGCAGATGGCGGCAGCAGAAGAGGGCAAGATGATGGTCGGCGATCTGGTCTCCGCCTATCGCGAGCAACCGGAGCTGATGCCCGGGGACTGGGCTGCGGCGCTGCCCGAGGAGGAGCCGGCGCGAATCCGCCATATTGCCGATTTTCTGGCCGGGATGACCGACCGCTATGCCCGCAACCGGCATGCGCAAATTTTCGGCGATCCTGCCGTTCGGCGGTGAAATCGCCCGCTCGGCGAAGGCTGGGCCCCAGCCAGATCTTGCGAGTCTCGCAAATATTGGTTTGGATAGCAGTCTTCGCTGCTATGATGGCCAATCAACAGCCAGATTGCGGAGACCCAGACCATGGCCGATAAAATCCTGATCGTCGGTGCCACCGGCCTGATCGGTTCCCTGCTGACCCGCAAGCTGGTCGGGCAGGGGGCGGACGAGCAGATGCATTTGCTGCTGCGGCGGCCCTATCGGGAGGATGTCGGAAAGGCAAAAATTCATGTCCAGCTGCAGGAAAACTGGCCGGCGACGATCGCGAAGATCAAGCCCGATATCGCGATATCCTGCCTCGGCTCGACAATGAAGAAGGCCGGATCAAAGGAGGAGTTCGCTGCCGTCGACCGCGATCTGGTCAGCGCCGTGGCGGCAGCCGCGAAGGCGGCGGGGGCGCGGCAGTTCATTGCCATCTCCTCGACCATGGCCGATAGCAGCGCCTCCAGCTTCTATCTCAAAACCAAGGGCGAGGCTGAAGATCTGCTCCGCGCGCAGAAATTCGATCGGCTCGATATCATCCGTCCCGGCCTGCTGCGCGGTGAGCGGGTGGCCGATAGCCGCTTGGGAGAAAGCCTTGCCATCGCCGCCAGCCCGGTGCTCGACTTGCTGCTGCACGGGCAATTCCGCCGCTACCGCTCGATCCTGGCCAGCGATGTTGCGGATGCGATTGTGGCGCTGATGGGGAACGTGCTGTCGGGAACCCATGTCCACGAGAATGACGCGATCTGGGCGATGGTCTGAGTGCTCGGCGGACCGTAAGCGGACAATCCAGAAATGCGTGCCAATCGACTTGTAACTCGATTGTCTTGCTGTAATACAACACCAATACAATAAAGGAAGGCGATACGTGGGCAATAAATTTTTCTTTGGGACGGCATGCATTCTGTCCCTGTTTTCATCTGACATCATGGCGCAACCCAAGGCGCAATCAGATGGCAACGGGCAAATTCTCTCGGACAGCGAACCAGCCCGGGATCTGCGCAACAGAGTGGCTGAAAAGGCCGGTCCATCGCTCGCGGAAAATGGCGTGCCCAGTGTTTCAATCGCCTATATCGCAGACGGCGAGCTGGTCTGGACCTATGCTGAAGGCGAATCGGAACCGGGCAAGCAGGCGACTCCCGAGACCCTCTATAATATCGCATCGATGACCAAATCGATCGTCGCCGAGACAGTAGTGCGGCTTTCAAAGAGCGGCGCTTTTTCCATGGATGACAGCATGGCGAGCGACTGGGTTGATCCGGACATCAAGGATGATCCGCGCCACAAGCTGCTGACTCCGCGGCTGGCTCTGACACATCGAACGGGTCTGCCAAACTGGCGGTATCAGACCGACGACATATTGAAATTCCAGAATGATCCCGACACGCAATTCGGCTATTCCGGGGAAGGGCTGCAATATGTTGCCCGCTTCATCGAAAAGAAGATGGGCCGCTCGCTCGAGGAACTGGTGGCAGAAACGGTGTTCGAACCGGCGGGCATGACCGAGACCACCTTTACCGACAAACCGTGGCTGGACGGCCGCATCGCGAAGTCGAAGACCAAGTCCGGTGAGCATGTATTTGCGCCGCGCCGAACCGACTGGAATGCTGCTGACGATGTCTGGAGCAGCACCGGCGATTATGCCCGGTTCATGATCTGGGTCATGGCCAATCCCGTGAACAGCGAACGTGCGGCCACCTACTGGATACCCCGCGACAATCTGAAATACCAGATTTGTCAGGAAGGCCGGGTCCCTCTGCCACTCTGCCCCAAGAGCCTCGGTTTTACCGCCGGCTGGACGGTTTACGATACACCGGAGAACCTGATTGTAATGCATGGCGGCGGAGATGATGGGGAGCATACCTTGGGTTATTTCAATCCCGTGACCGGCAATGGAGCGGTAATTTTCACCAATGGCGACAATGGTCAGAAAGTCATTCGCGATATTGCTGAAATTCTGCTCCCTGACGCCAGTTTCAACGCCTTTACGAACATGCAGTCCGGGGGATAGGCGGCCAGCGGAGTTCCGGATCCGCAAACGGGCACTGGCTGCGGCTATTTTCCGGCACAGGTGCCGGGCCAGCAGCCTGTTCGCGCGATGCCGATAATTTTCTGCACTGCACAACAGAATCATTGACTCCAACCATCCGCTGATCCACTCAAGAGACTGCTTTTTGACAACTGTCTTCGGGCAAGTATCATGAGGCGTTGCGGGAGAGTGTTTTTCTGTCCCAACAGACCGAAAAGCCGCCGAAGGAGCAACCGCCCCGGAAACTCTCAGGCCACCGGACCGCAACCGTCTCACAAGCACTCTGGAAAGAGGGTGGATGGTCGCAATGACCGGCGCCCCACCGAAGGGGTAAGTTTTCGTTGCTATCGCGATGGCGGACCTGTCCGCCGAAGCCGTGGCAAAGGAGGATGAAACTCTCAGGTTCCGTGACAGAGGGGGCAGTTTTGCAGGGCTTTGCTGCGGGCTGTCTTCTCGATGCGGAAATAATATGAGTGAAACTGCCGAAAATCTGAAACAATTGCCACTCGGTGGCTGGCATCGCGGCCTCGGTGCCCGGATGGTGCCGTTCGCCGGCTATGAAATGCCGGTGCAATATGAAGGCGTGATGGCCGAACATATCTGGACCCGCAGTGAGGCGGGCCTGTTCGATGTCAGCCACATGGGCCAACTGCAGCTGACCGGTGAGGGCGCGGCCGGGGCACTGGAGAAAATCACGCCAGGCAATCTGTCGGCGCTTGCCCCAGGAAAAATCCGCTACACCTTGCTACTCGCTCCGGATGGCGGGATATTGGACGACCTGATGATCACCAACACCGGCCACCACCTCTATCTGGTGGTCAACGGCGCGACCAAGCACGAAGATATTGCCTATATGCAGGCGCAGTTGCCGGACAGTCTCTCGCTGAATCATCTGGAGGACGCAGCCTTGCTCGCGCTGCAGGGGCCAAAAGCCGGTGCCGCGCTGGCACAGCTGGTACCGGATGCGGCCAAGCTCTATTTCATGGAAGCCGGACCGTTCGAATGGAACGGCATACCGCTGGGAATCAGCCGCTCCGGCTATACCGGCGAAGACGGGTTCGAAATCAGCATCCCCGCCGCGCATGCCGTGACATTGGCCAATGCCCTGACCGATCTCGAGGAAGTACGACCCATCGGTCTGGGTGCTCGCGACAGCCTGCGGCTCGAGGCGGGATTGCCGCTCTACGGTCATGACATGAACCCCGATATTCTTCCGGTCGAAGCCAATCTGAGCTTTGCCCTGTCCAAGGCGCGCCGCGAAGAAGGCGATTTTGCCGGTGCCGAACAGGTGCTGGCTCAATATCCGGACAAGGCTGCGAAATTACGGGTCGGACTTTTCGTCGACGGTCGCCAGCCGATTCGTGAAGGCGCTGCGGTCGTCGATGACTCGGGCGCAACCATCGGAACCGTCACCAGCGGCGGCTTTTCGCCAACGCTGCAGCGGCCCATTGCCATGGCCTATGTGCCGATGGAGCTTTCCCGGACCGGCACCGCGATTACTGTGGAGCAGCGTGGCAAAAAAATTGCCTGCACCGTTGCCGACATGCCCTTTGTACCGCATCACTATCACCGCAAACCCAAGCCATAGATTGACAGGAAGAGGAAACGACCATGAGCCGATATTTTACCGATGAACATGAATGGGTCGAGGTCGAGGGCGACACGGCGACCGTCGGCATCACCGACTATGCCCAGGAACAGCTGGGTGACATCGTGTTTGTTGAAGTGCCGGAAGTCGGTACCGAGCTAGAGCAGGGCGATGATGCCGCCGTGGTCGAATCGGTCAAGGCCGCTTCCGACGTCTATGCCGCGGTGTCCGGCGAAGTGATCGAGGTCAACGAGGCGCTGGAAGATGAACCCGGTCTGGTCAATTCATCGGCCGAGGAAGACGGCTGGTTCTTCCGGCTGACTCTCTCGGACAAGGAAGAGCTCGAAGAGCTGATGGACGAGAAAGCCTACAAGGCATTCGTCGACGGTTTGTAACCAATCTCTCCTCCTCTTCTTCAGAGGAGGGGATCAAGGGGTGGTGGCGATGCGTCAGCATAGCGCGCGCAAGCGACAAGCGGCATCAACCCCCCCCAACTCCTCCTTTGAAAAGGAGGGGCTAAAATGAAGGAAGACAAAATGCGTTATCTCCCGCTAACTCCCGAAGACCGGCAATCGATGCTGGCGACCATCGGCGCGCAAACGGTCGACGATCTGTTTGTCGACGTGCCGGAGGAAGCCCGGCTGACCGGTCCGGTCCAAGGCTTGCCGATGCACGCCGGCGAGATGGCGGTGGAAGCACATATGAAGGCGCTGGCGAAAAAGAATCACGCCGCTGGCGACATGCCCTTTTTTCTGGGGGCAGGGGCCTATCGCCACCATGTTCCGGCCAGCGTCGACCACATAATCCAGCGCGGCGAGTTCCTCACCGCCTATACGCCCTATCAGCCGGAAATCGCACAGGGCACGCTGCAGACCCTGTTCGAATTCCAGACCCAGGTTGCGCGGCTGTTCGGTGTCGATGTCGCCAATGCCTCGATGTACGACGGCTCGACCGCCTGCTGGGAGGCCATCACCATGGCGCGACGGATCACCAAGCGCAGCAAGGCGCTGCTCTCCTCCGGCCTGCATCCACATTATGTGTCGGTTGCCAAAACCATGGCAAAATTCACCAAGGACACGCTGGTCTATGACGCGCCGCAGCTCGACGCTGCCACCGATGGCCAGAGGCTGCTCGACCAGATCGACAGCGATACCAGCTGCATCGTGGTGCAATATCCCGATATTCTCGGCCGTATCGATAACATGGCCGCGCTCGCGGAGAAGGCGAAAGCGCACAAGGCGCTGCTGATCGCTGTGGTCACCGAGCCCGTTGCTCTGGGCGCGATCATGTCGCCCGGTGAAATGGGCGCGGACATCGTGGTCGGCGAGGGCCAGTCCCTCGGCGTCGGGCTGCAATTCGGCGGACCCTATGTCGGCCTGTTTGGCTGCAAGGAAAAATATGTCCGGCAAATGCCGGGACGGCTGTGCGGCGAGACCGTTGATGCCGAGGGCAAGCGCGGCTTCGTGCTGACGCTCTCCACCCGCGAACAGCATATCCGCCGCGAAAAAGCCACTTCCAATATCTGCACCAACAGCGGCCTGTGCGCTCTGGCGTTCACCGCGCACATGACCCTGCTTGGGGAAAAGGGCCTGCGCCAGCTGGCGACGCTCAATCACAAGAAGGCAGTGCAGGCGGCGGGCCGGTTGTCAGCCATCTCCGGTGTGAAATTGCTGAACGACAGCTTTTTCAATGAGTTCACGCTGGTTCTTGACAAGGATGCGCGCCCGATTGTGCGCGCTCTGGCGGATCAGCGCATCCTTGCCGGTGTCTCGCTCGGTCGCCTCTATCCCGAGGAGGAGTCGCTCGCCCACGGTCTGATCGTGGCGGTGACGGAAACCGTCAGCGACGAGGATGTCGAGGCCTTGGCCGTGGCCCTGGAAGGAGCATTGGCATGAACATGCTCAGCGAAGGCCGCCCCACCAAGCAGGAAGAGAATCTGACCATGCCCACGCAGGATGCCATCACCACCCACACCGGCAATCGCGCGCTGATGGTCGACGAGCCCTTGATCTTCGAAACCGGATCGCCCGACCGCAGCGGCGTCGACCTGCCGGATGCGCCTGAGGTGGAAAGCCGTCTTGGCGGTCTCGACCGCAAGGCCCCGATCGGCGTTCCCGGCCTGTCCGAAGCCGAAATGGTGCGGCACTATACCCGCCTCAGCCGCCAGAATTACGCGATTGATGTCGGCCTGTTCCCGCTCGGCAGCTGCACGATGAAGCATAATCCCCGGCTCAACGAGAAAATGGCGCGGCTCAAGGGCTTTGCCGATATCCATCCGATGCAGCCGATGGAAAGTGTGCAGGGGGCACTGGAACTGATCCACGAGCTGGCGGAATGGCTCAAGCTGCTGACCGGCATGCCAGCGGTCGCGATGAGCCCCAAGGCCGGCGCGCACGGCGAATTATGCGGCATATTGGCGATCCGCTCGGCGCTGGAAGCCCGCGGCGATGCGCGTGAAGTGATCCTGGTACCTGAAAGCGCCCATGGCACCAATCCCGCAACCGCGGCCTTTGCCGGTTACAAGGTCGAGGATATACCCGCCAACAGCAATGGCCGGGTCGATCTGGAAGCGCTGAAAGCGCGGCTGGGGCCTGATGTTGCCGGGGTGATGATCACCAATCCCAACACCTGCGGCCTGTTCGAACCGGACATGAAGGCCATTTCCGATGCGGTGCACGCCGCCGGTGGTCTGGTCTATTGTGACGGTGCCAATTTCAACGCCATCGTCGGCAAGGTCCGGCCCGGTGATCTCGGCGTCGACGCCATGCACATCAATCTGCACAAGACCTTTTCAACACCCCATGGCGGCGGCGGTCCTGGCTCCGGCCCCGTTGTCTTTTCCGAGGCGCTGGCGCCCTTCGCGCCGCTGCCAATTGTCGAGAAAATGGACAATGGCCATTTTCATCTGATCGAGGAGGAAACCGCCGAAGAGCATCACAGCAGCAGTTTTGGCCGGATGGTCGCCTTTCACGGCCAGATGGGCATGTTCACCCGCGCGCTGACCTATATGCTGAGCCATGGCGCGGACGGTCTGAAACAGGTCTCGGAGGATGCGGTGCTCAACGCCAATTATATCCTGCGCAGTCTGGACGATATACTGGAGGCACCTTTCGGGAAGAGCGGCCCCTGCATGCACGAGGCTTTGTTCTCCGACAAGGGCTTCACCAACGGCCTCGGCACGCTTGATCTGGCCAAGGGCATGATCGATGAGGGCTATCACCCGATGACCATGTACTTTCCTTTGGTGGTGCATGGCGCGATGCTGGTTGAGCCGACCGAGACCGAGAGCAAGGCCGCGATCGACCAGTTCGTTGGCGCGTTCCGCTCGGTTGCCGAGCGGGCGAAGGCCGGCGACGAACTGCTCAAATCCGCTCCTCATTTCGCCCCGCGCCACCGGCTGGACGAAACGCAGGCCGCGCGCAAGCCGGCACTGGTCTGGACGGAGCCGGAGGATTTTGCCGAAGCGGCGGAATAAGGGGGCAGGGTGTTGGGCACTCTCAATCCTCCCGGTTGCGCAGCAATGGGGAGGTGGCAGCCGGAACGGCAGACGGAGGGGCCCGGCCCCCTCCACCATCCTTCGGATGGTCCCCCTCCCCACGGCTTCGCCGCAGGGAGGAAAGAAGGGTGATCCACCGTCTGACCAATCTTTTCGCCCTGTGGACAGTCTTGGGGACAGCCTGGGCATGGTTTGTGCCCGAGCATTTCATCTGGGTTGTCGATGGCCGCTTCCGGCCGCTCGGCCAGCCCTTGGTCAGCGTGCTGCTGGGCGTGATCATGCTTGGCATGGGCCTGACCTTGTCGTTCACCGATTTCCGCCGGATTGCAAAAATCCCGAAATGCGTCGGGGCGGGAGTGGCGCTGCAATTCACCGTGATGCCGTTGGCGGGGATTGTTCTGGCCATGGTCTTTGGTCTGGAGACCGGATTGGCGGTCGGTCTGATTCTCGTTGCCTGCTGTCCTGGCGGCACCGCGTCCAATGTCGTCGCCTATCTCGCCAATGCCAATCTGGCGCTGTCGGTGACCATGACCATGGCCTCGACGCTGGTTGCGGTCGTTGCGACGCCGCTGCTGACGGGTTTGCTCGCCGGAAAATATGTCGAGATCGACCAGTGGAATCTGTTCATCAACATGGTGTCGATCGTAATGCTGCCGGTGATTGCCGGCGTTCTGCTCAACCGTTTTTTGCCGAGGTTGACAGACAAGATCGCGGTTGTTTCGCCGCTCGCCTCGGTCATCGTCGTTGTCCTGATTGTCGGTGGCATCATCGCCAACAGCAAGGCGCTGATCGAGGCCCATTTCGGGGTGCTGATGCTGGCGATATTCCTGCTCCACGCGTTCGGGTTCGGCCTGGGCTATCTGATCACCCGAATATTGGGCTTTGGCGAGGAGGAGCGCCGCACGATCAGCATCGAGGTCGGCATGCAGAACAGCGGCCTCGGGTCCAGCCTGGCCTCGACCCCCGGTTTCGCCGCGCAATTCGCCACCCCGATGCAGGCCGCGCTTGCGCCGGTGCCGAGCGCGATATCCGCCGTCTATCATGTCGTGATCGGCAGCTTCCTCGCCGCAATCTGGCGACGTCAGCAGACCGGCGATGTGGACTAGATCCAACGGCGAACCTTGGCTTTATAGGCGAGATATTCGTCACCAAATTTCGCGGCCAGATAGCGCTCTTCCCGCGCGATCACCTGCGTACGGATGACCACGAGGGCGACCGGTAGCAGAATCACAGCCCAACTGCTCCGCAACAGCAATGCGATGCCAAGCGAAGCCAGCGCCATGCCCAGGTACATCGGATTGCGGGTGAAACGGTAGATGCCCGAGCTGACGATCTGGTTGGCATGTTTCCACGGTTCAAGATTGTTGCCCAACTTTCTGAAGCGGCTTGTGCTGGCGATCATGATAGAAAAGCCCGCCAAAATCGTGACTCCGCCGGCCATCATTATCCAGGGCGATACCGGAATGAAGTCGGGAACCCGGCCGCTCAGCTGGTCCAGCAGCAATCCGCTCAGCAGGAAACCTAGATATACCAGCGGCGGCGGAAATTTCACTTGCGCGCTGTCTTTTTCGAGGCGAAACAGTTTCGACATGGCCCAGATCACTATCCCAATATCGACGCACACGCAACTTGAGAGCCATAGCAATGACTGATCCGAAACCATGGACGATCGACGATGACGCTTCCGGCGAACAGCGTCACGCTCCTGCCACGCTTCGCAACCGCGATGCGATTGTCGAGGTGTTGCGCGATATCCTGCCCGATCACGGAACCATCTTGGAAATTGCCAGCGGTACCGGCGAGCATATCGTCTATTTCGGTTTGCAGTTCCCCGAGCTGACCTTCCAGCCCAGCGACCCGGATCCCGACTGTTGCCAGTCGATTGCGGCCTGGACGAAACGTGAAGCGGTGCCCAATGTGCTGCCGCCGCTGCAACTGGATGCGCAGGCCGCGCATTGGGATGTACCGAAACCGGCGGCGATCCTGTGCATCAACATGGTCCATATCAGCCCCTGGGAATCCAGCATCGGCCTGTTCGAAAGGGCCGCCAGTCTGCTGGATCCGGGCGCGCCCTTCTATCTCTACGGCCCCTATCTGCGCGCGGATGTCGAAACCGCGCCCGGCAATCTCGCCTTCGAACGCAGCCTGAAAAGTCGCGATCTGAGATGGGGCCTGCGCGACGTTGCCGATATGGATGGGCTGGCGACGAGCACCGGTTTCACGCGCGAAAGCCTGATCGAGATGCCGGCCAACAATATATCATTGGTCTACAGGAAACACCGTTAAGCCCCTCCTTCGAAAAGGAGGAGCTAAAGTTGGCCCTCCAGCCCATCCCTCTTGCCATGTCTTAATCGCCCGCTTAACGAGGAAGAAAATAGACAAGGAGCGGGTGAATGACGGAAACAAGGCGCTGCATGGGATCTTCCATTGCTCACTGGGCAGCGAAAACCCCCGACAATATCGCGATCGACGACGCCGAAGGCATGGTCACCTACGCCGAACTCGACAAGCGCGTTACCGAATATGCGCGCGCCTTTACCGGCGCCGGCCTGAGCAAGGGTGACCGCATCTGCTGGCTGGGCAAGAATAGCGGCCTCTATTTCACCCTGTTCGCCGCCGCCAGCCGCGCCGGCATGGTGATCGCCCCGATCGGCTGGCGTCTCGCCGCCCCGGAAGTCGCCTATGTGTTGAAAGACACGCGTGCACCGCTGCTGATCTGCGAACCGGAATTTGCCGAAACGGCCAAAAATGCCGCGCAGCAAGCGCCCGATACCAAGGCCATCATCTGCACAAAGTCCGGCACAAATCTGCCGGTACTGGCCGATTTTGTTGCCGACACCACGCCCGGAGAGCTGCCCGAAACCGACCCGGCCGATGGCGTGCTGCAACTGTACACCTCCGGGACCACCGGCAATCCCAAGGGAGCGGTGCTGACCAGCGACAATCTGTTCAAGCTGCGCCCGCTGGTCGAGGACAAGCCGGAACATGCCTGGATCGACCTGAAGCCGGGCGACAGCACGCTGGCGGTCATGCCCTGTGCGCATATCGCCGGCTCCGGTATCGGCCCGATCGCCTTTTACAATGGTGCGACGATGATGGTGATCCCGGAATTCCATCCCGACACGGTGCTCGACTGTATCGACAAGGGGCTCAACCAGTTTTTTCTCGTCCCCACCGCGCTGCAGATGCTGGTCAACTGGCCGCGCGCCAAGGACACGGATTTTTCCAGCGTGCGCAGCGTCACCTATGGTGCCGCGCCAATCCCGCTCGAGCTGCTGCGCCAGTGTATCCAGACCATGCCCAAGGCGCTTTTCTGCCAGCAATATGGCATGACCGAGACCACCGGCACCATCTGCATCCTGCCGCCCGAGGATCATGACCCCGCCGGCAACGAGCGGATGCGCGGCATCGGTATAGCCCTGCCTGGCGTCGAACTGAAGATCGTCGATGAAAACCGGCAAGAGGTCCCGCCCGGTACGATCGGAGAAATCGCCACACGTTCCGGCCTCAACATGCTGCATTATTTCAATAATCCGGAGAAGACCGCAGAGACGGTCGACGCCGACGGCTGGCTTTATACCGGCGACGCGGCGGTGATGGACGAGGACGGCTATTTCTATATCAAGGACCGGGTCAAGGACATGATCATTTCCGGTGGCGAGAATGTCTATCCGGCGGAGGTGGAGAACGCGATCTTCGGCCACCCGCAGGTCAACGAGGTCGCGGTCATCGGCATCCCCGATGCCAAATGGGGCGAAGCGGTAAAAGCAGTGATTTCGCCGAAGCCGGACGCCGGAGAGATCGATACCGCCAGCATCATCGCCTGGGCCAAGGAACGCATCGCCGGTTTCAAGGTCCCGAAAACGGTCGACGTGATCCCGGACCTGCCAAGAAACGCCAGTGGCAAGATCCTGCGCCGGGAATTGCGCGCGCCTTATTGGGAAGGCAATGATCGCGGGGTGAACTGAGCGAGGGGCTTGCAAGCAGGGGGGGTAGTCAATGCTTCCTTTGGGCAGACGCGCTCAATCAATCGACTCCATAACTTAATCTTATTCAGGTCAATGGAGCGTCGTCATCAACGGTCGGCGCGGAATATATTTATGAAAAACAAAGAACAAATAATCGAAGAGAGAAATCAGCAAAGTCCCAAGTTCATCCGTTTGCTGGGCGGGAAGCTGGTTGATGTCGATGCTGAAAAATGCGCTTGCACATTCGAATTTGATATCGGCAAAGACTATTGCCATTCGATAGACATTGTCCAGGGCGGCTTTGTTACCGCTATGCTCGATGCTGCCATGAGCCACGCGATGTTCTTACACAATCCGGATATTGTCGGCCTGTCTTCGCTGGAAATAAAGACCACATATCTGGAACCAACCCGGGCGGGAAAGTTACGGGTGGAAGGCTGGTCGATAAAGGAGGGCTATAAAATTGTCTTCATGGAAGGCCATGTTTACAACGAAGACAATGTGTTGACGGCGACAGCCAGTACGGTGAGCAAAATATCGAGAGCGCCAAGGGGGTGAGCCAATCGCGGGCCGTATATGGTCTTCCGAATGACGATGATGCGATGGCAGATTCGAGGCAGATAGTGTCCGGCGAATCTCCTCCCATTGTGCGTCTGGCCACCAGCGTGAAATACCGATAGCGTGATGTGGCATTTGGCTGGATAGTGGAAACGGGGGCAGGTCACGCCATGCCGAATGGATTGATTACACCGCTTAGTTACATCAGCACAGCGCGCGCAGCTCTGGCGGGGACTGATTTCCAGGCTATTTTGAATGCATCCATTGATTCGGCACAACGGCCGAATAATCGCAGCCGGGAAACAGGCCGCAAAGTGAGGCTCTTTTCAAATTCGATTTCTATATGTTAACCGACAGGTCATATTGTGCCAGTTAGCAAATCCCGATGACCGCCCCAAAAATATTCCGCATCCTGTTCTGGCTTTTGCTCGGCATCATTCTTGCCGTGTCGATCATGCCAGCCGGAGACGCGCCGACGGTATTTGCCAACGACAAGCTCAACCATGGCCTTGCATTTTTCACCTTGTCGATGATGGCCCGGCTGCTTTGGATGCGGACCAATGGTGCGGCCCTGTTCACGATGCTGATGGCTTTCGGCGGCGGCATAGAACTTCTGCAACTGGCTATGGGATTTGGACGCGACGCCGACTGGATGGATTTTGTGGCAGACATTGTTGCGATCCTGCTCGGAATATTGGCCGGAAAATTGTTCTGGAGCACGAAACGGAAGCGTCCGGCGACGGAATAAAATTTGTCGATACCGCTTTCTGCTGCGAATATTGTTCCCTAGTTCTCCGTCCGGGAGGCTTTCCACGCCCCCATCGACCCAAGGTAAATATCGAGATTTTCAAATCCCCGGCTGGCCAGCCAACCTGCGGCCACCGTCGCCCGCATGCCGCTGGCACACATCAATGTATAATGACGCGCCTTGTCGAGCGCTTTCCACCGTTCGTTCAATTCGCCAACATAGATATGCTGCGAGCCATCAATTGAGATTTCGCTTCGTTCATCCGCATCGCGCACGTCGAGCAAGGTCCAGTCGCTGCGATCATCCTTTAGACGTTTGCGGATTTCGTCCGTCTCAATCATCGGGATTTGCTCCAAGTTTTTCCCTGCAGCCGCCGCCGGGACGATGCCGGTATAACCGCCCGCGATATTGTCGAGAGCAATCCGAACGAGATGCTCTGTTGCGGCGGCAAGCTCGCTTTCGTCGGAACCAATCAGTAAAACACTGTCACCCTCACCGATAAACCATCCGGCAAATGCCGGTATCATGCCGACCGGCAGGCACATTGATCCCGGGAAGTGACCCGAGGCATAGGCCATCGGATCGCGGACATCGACCAGATGGGTAACAGAACAGTCGTCCAGTTCCGACAGGCTCAGGTTTTTTGGCTTGGCCACCCGCGGAGCAGGATCGCCACCTTCCAGATTGAGCCGTTCCATCAGCCGGAAATAGGGGGGCTGATAATGGTTTTCGCTGATCTTGGCCTCGATAAAATCATCGCGGCTCTCGATTTGCAGCCGGGGATTGTTTTTCCGTTCATGCCCGATGGCGGAAAACTCCCTTTCGGCCATCCCCGACCCACAGACTGATCCGGCACCATGGGCGGGATAAATCATTGCCTGATCGCCGAGAGCCAGGAGTTTGTGCAGGGAATCGAACAAGAGCCCGGCAACTTCCCGTTTCCGATCCGGGTAGAAATCGGTCCGGCCGACATCTCCGACGAACAGTGCATCTCCGGTGAACACGCCGACAGCGCCGTCCGGATATTCCGAGTCATAAACCGCATAAGCAACATGATCATCGGTATGGCCCGGGGTTTCGATGACCTCGATCGCGAGTTGGCCGATTTCGAAACGGTCTCCCTCACGGGTGGTTGCCGCATAGACGACGTCTCCCTCCGCATTGGGACCGTGAAATATTTTGGCACCTGTCATATTTGCAAGAATGGGGGCACCAGAAACCAGATCCTCGTTGCGATGGGTTTCGAAGATATGGGTGATCTCGAGCCCTTCGGCGCGTGCCGTCTCAAGATAAATATCGCAGTCTCGTCTGGGATCGATGACGGCGGCCTTGCCCCCTGATCCGATGAGATAAGAGAGATGTGACAGGCCGGGTGTCTTGATTTTCTTGAGCAGCATGTTTCCTCCTAGCGTCGATGCAATTACGCGGGAGTCGGGCTCAAGTTCCCGGAAAAAACGGTAGATTGCTCCTTATTTGGTCTCGGCCTGGCTGGACAATTCAAAACCAGAAGCGCACGCCCACCACATAATTGGTAACGCTCGCATCCTCGCCGCCCGCCCGCGCAAAATCGCGGCTGCCGCCCATCTTCCATTCCTGCTCGATCCCGACATAGGGCGCGAATTCCCGCACGATTTCGTAGCGCAGGCGCAGGCCCAGCTCGAGATTGTCGATGCCGGCACCAACGCCCAGTTCCGGAATATCCTGTGCCGACAGATTGACCTCGGCGCGCGGTTGCAGAATCAGGCGCTGGGTGATGCGCTGGTCATATTCCGCCTCGATGCGCGCGGTCAGATCGCCCTTGCTGGACAGGAATGCGGCGGCATCGACTTCGAACATATAGGGCATCAGGCCCTGGACGCCGATCACCGCATGGGTGCGGTCGGGACCGGTCAGGTCCTGCCGGACACCCGCCTGCAGATCGAAGAAAGGCGCGATCGCGCGGCTGTAGAGTGCCTGTATTTCGGCCTGCTCGACCGGTTCGCCGAAACTGCCTTCGCCCTCGCTCTTGAACCAGAATTTGTCGAGATCGCCGCCATAATAGCCCTGCACATCCCACAGATAGCCATCCTTGCCGTCGCGCATCCGATATTCGGCGCGGTCGCCCTGGAACCAGAACATCTGCATATCGCCATGTTCCTGATAGACGGCTTCGCGGGAAGCGCGCATCGCATCGGCACCCCAGATACGATCGGCAGCATTGGGTGGGCCGGTTTGGGCATTGGGCGCAGGTGTTGGCCGCGCGGCAGGAATATCTTGGTCCACCGCGCCATGATCCATTTTTGCATGGTCCATTTGGCTGTGATCGATCTCAGGCGCTTCTTCAGACGCAGCAGGCCTCTGGTGCGTGCTGTGATCCATCGAATCATGATCCTGCGCCATCAGCGGTGTCGTCGCGGTGGCGGTCGCCAATAATGTTGCAATCGCGAACCGCATCACGCTGCCCCTTCGGGAAAGGCAACGCTCACCGTCTGCATCATCCCGGCGTGCATATGGTAGAGCAGATGGCAGTGAAACGCCCAGTCGCCCGGCTCGTCGGTGGTTACATCGAAAGTCGCGCTGCTGCCCGGCTGGACGATCACCGTGTGTTTTTTCGGCTGATGATGGCCCTGGCCGTTGACCAGTTCAAAAAACATGCCGTGCAAGTGAATCGGATGCGCCATCATCGTGTCGTTGACCAGCTTCACCCGCACCCGCTCGTCATAGCCAAAGCGGATCGGATCATCGCCCACCGCGCTGAATTTCTTGCCGTCGAACGACCACATATAGCGTTCCATATTGCCGGTCAGATGCAACTCCATCTCCCGGTCCGGCGCGCGCTTGTGATGATCCATTTTGAACGACTTCAGCATCCGGTAGTTGAGTACACGGTGCGGTACATTGTCCAGGCCCAACCCGGGATAGCCGGTCCGGTCCTGCGGGTTCATTGCCACCATGTCGATGCCGGGCCCAACCTTGACGCTGGCGGGTAACAGGCTGGTATCGCGCATGTTCATGCCGCCGCTTATGTCCATCGCGGCCATGTCATCGCCGCCGGTTGTGGCGGCCGGTGCCGGCATCGCGTGCCCCATGGCTGCATGATCCATCTGGCCATGATCCATGGTCGCCGAATCCGCTGGTACATCGGCCTTGGCGCCATGGCTGCCATGATCCATCCCGCCATGGCCCATATCGACCATCGACAACAAAGGCGGATCGCGCAGGGCAGGGAAGGCGGCCTTGCGCCCCGGCTGCGAGCTCAGCGAGGCCTGCGCCATGCCGCTGCGGTCCATGCTCTCGGCGGCAATCGCAAAAGCCCCCGCTTCGGTCGGCGTGACAATCACATCATAAGTCTCGGCAACACCGATCTGCAATTCGTCGACTTCGACCGGCTGCACATTCTGACCGTCCGCCTGTACCACCGTCATCGGCAGGCCGGGCAGGCGGATGTTGAAGAAGCTCATCGCGCTGCCGTTGATGATCCGCAGCCTGACGCGTTCGCCGGGCGTGAACGGCAGCTCCAGACCGTCCTCCGGCCCGTGGCCGTTGATCAGATAGCTATAGGTCGGGGCCGAGACATCGGCGATATCGGTCGGCATCATCCGCATCCGACCCCACATCAGCCGCTCTTCCGTGCTCAGCGGATAATCGTCACTCGCACTGGTTTTCTGCCGACTGAAATAGCCTTCGGCAACCTTCAGCTTTTTCATGATGCTATGCGGGTGCATTGGCGTGAATTCGCTCAGCAGGATGATATGCTCGCGGTCATATTGCACCGGATCTGCGCCGGCGGGGTCGATGATGAGCGGGCCATAATGGCCGACCTGTTCCTGCAGGCCGCTATGGCTGTGCCACCAGTAGGTGCCCGACTGGCGCGGGGTCAGCGGAACGTCAAAGCGCGCACCCGACTTGATCCCGGGAAAGCTGACCCCGGGCACGCCGTCAAACTGGAACGGCAGCAGCAGCCCGTGCCAGTGTACCGAACTGTCCTCGTCCAGCATATTGTGTACCGAGAGCAAGGTCGGCTCGCCTTCCTTCAACCGGATCAGCGGCCCCGGTATGGTGCCGTTGACGGCAATAGCATGGCCGGAGCGTCCGCCGGTGACAAAGCGGCCTTCGCCGATATGCAGGTCGATTTTTGCCCCTGAAAGCTGGTCCATGCCCTTGCGGACGGCGCCGCCATGGCCTTTGCCCATGCTTCCGGTGGCCCAGGCGGGCAGGGGCAGGGTGACGGCGCCGCTCAACGCAGCGAGGGAACCAATCATGGTGCGTCGGGAATATTTCATCTTGGATTTCTGCATGGGTTCATATATACCCCTATAGGGTACCAGAACAAGAGGGAAAATATGGCCAAAGGGGCAGTGGATCAGAAAATCAACCGGCTGCGCCGCATCGAGGGGCAGGTGCGCGGCATCGCCCAGATGATCACCGACGACCGCTATTGTATCGACATATTGCATCAGGTGCAGGCGGTCAAATCCGCGCTGGCCAAGGTCGAGAGCCAGATATTGAAAGACCATGCAGCCTGCTGCGTGAGCGAAGCGATTGCTACCGGCAGCCCGGTCGAGCAGAAAGAAAAATTCGATGAACTTGTCGACCTGTTTGAAAAGGTGAAACGGTGAGGACAAGATTGATCCCTTTGAAAAGGAAAAAACGATGATCGCAGCTATTGCAAAATCCATGCGGGAAACCAGCGCCGCGGGACTGCTTCTTGTGTCGCTGGCGGCTTGCTCGACCGCAGCGCAGGCGGCAAGCTACACGATGTACCGGGACGCCGGCTGTGGTTGCTGTCTGGAATGGGCGGATCATGCTGCGGAGGGACTTGATGCCGAGGTGAAAGCGGAAAATGCCGATATGCAGATGGTCAAGGACCTGCACGGCGTCCCTACCGAACTGCGCTCCTGCCACACGATGATCGTCGAGGGCTATGTGATCGAGGGGCATGTCCCGGCGGAAGTCATCCGCAAATTGCTGCGCGAGAAGCCGAAACATGTGATCGGCCTCGCGGTGCCCGGCATGCCCGTTGGTTCGCCCGGCATGGAATATCAGGATATGAAGCAACCCTATCAGGTGATTGCTTTTGGCCCAAAGGGTCAGCGCGTTTTCGCAAGCTATAATTAAACCACCATAAAAGGAACTGACAATGAACAGATATATCCTCCCGGTAGCCGCTGCCATTTTTGCACTTTCTACCCCTGCTGCGGCTTTCGCCGCCCATCATGAGGGCGGTCATGACGGCCACAAGTGCGAGCAGACCGAAGAAGGCAAAATGAAATGTTGTGCGAAGGACAAGGACGGAAAAATGGCGTGCCGGATGAAAGACCACAGCAAGATGGACCACAGCAAGATGGACCACAGCAAGATGGACCACAGCAAGATGGACCACAGCAAGATGGACCACAGCAAGATGGACCATTCGAAGATGGCGCAGCCTGAAGCCCCGGCCGCCGAACCCAACTAGGACGGGATCACCGTCAACCGGTACCAGCCGGATGCAAACAGGCCCCATGTCGCCGGCTGAGCGACATGGGGCTTTTTCGTGATATCGCCGGAAGCTCTGCAGTCGGGCAATATCGGGATATTGACTCTGCCGCTATAAAGCCTTATACCCCTATAGGGTATATTGATATGGACGAAAAGGAGGTCGCGATGACCAGGAAAGCTGTTCAACCATCCATTATTCTGTGGGGCTGGACGCTCAGTTTGTTCCTGCTTCTGTCCTATGTCCTGTGTATTGTTTTTGGATTACTGGTTCCGGCTTCGATGCATATGCACAAGGCTTGGGCGCCGTTACTTCCGGGATTTGAATGGCTGACCTTCACCGGTTTTCTCGCGGGTGCTGTTGGTAGCTTTGCCTACGGCTGGTATATCGCGATAGTCGTTATTCCGATCAAGCGGTGGATTTCAGGAAAGATGGCGGTGAATGAATGACCGAGTCCGAGGGCAAGCATTGCGGGCATGAAAAGGCGGCCCTTTCCGTCACGGACCCGGTCTGCGGGATGATAGTCGATCCCGGCAAGACCGATCACCATGCACATCATGGCGATCAGGACTATTATTTCTGCTCTGCCGGCTGCCGGACCAAATTTGTCGCTGATCCCGAACATTATCTCTCGCCAGATGCCTCTGCAGCAAACGAAGCGGTGCCCGAAGGCACGATCTATACCTGTCCGATGCATCCGGAAATCCGGCAGCAGGGACCCGGCTCCTGTCCGATCTGCGGCATGGCGCTGGAACCGGAAACCTTTTCACTCGATAGCGGTCCCGATCCCGAATATATCGACATGCGCAGACGTTTCTGGATCAGTGCAGCCTTCTCTCTGCCGCTATTCCTCTATGCCATGGGAGACATGATCCCCGGCCAGCCGTTTCACTCCCTGATCGATCCCGGCAATGCGGCATGGATTCAGCTTGCCCTGGCAACGCCGGTCGTTCTCTGGGGCGCATGGCCCTTTTTCGTCCGCGGCGTACAATCGCTCAGGACCATGAATCTCAACATGTTTACGCTGATCGGACTGGGCGTCGCTGTTGCCTACGGCTTCAGCCTGGTCGCGACGCTCTTTCCCGCTGCCTTTCCGGCTGCGTTTCGCAGCCATGGCGGCGATGTCGCGGTCTATTTTGAAGCCGCAGCCGTTATCACCACGCTGGTGCTGCTTGGGCAGGTCCTCGAACTCAAGGCGCGGAGCCAGACCTCGAGCGCCCTGCGCGCGCTGCTGGAACTGGCGCCACCGGTGGCCAACCGGATTGGTGCCGATGGTTCGGAAGAAGAGATATCGCTTGATCTGGTTCGCCCGGGCGACCGTCTTCGTGTCCGTCCCGGCGAGAAAGTCCCGGTCGATGGGACCATCGCGGCCGGATCGAGCACCGTCGATCAGGCAATGATTACCGGCGAACCGATCCCGGTACAGAAGGGCGAGGGGGATTCGGTGACGGGCGGAACCGTCAATCAGACCGGCAGCTTTGTGATGACCGCAGAGCGCGTCGGCAAGGATACGCTGCTGGCAAAAATTGTCCAGATGGTTGCCGATGCCCAGCGCAGCAGGGCTCCGATCCAGAAAGTCGCCGATACGGTGGCAGGATACTTCGTTCCCTTCGTGATACTGGTTGCGTTGATAACGTTCGCCGTCTGGGCGCTGTGGGGACCGGAACCGGCGCTCGCTTATGGGCTGGTCAACGCCGTTGCCGTTCTGATTATTGCCTGCCCCTGTGCGTTGGGCCTGGCGACGCCGATGGCAATCATGGTCGGCACCGGCAAAGGTGCACAAAACGGCATCCTGATCAAGAATGCCGAGGCGCTCGAAGCTTTCGAGAAGATCGACACAATCGTGGTCGACAAGACCGGGACGCTTACCGAAGGGAAACCCAGGCTGGTCTCGGTTGAACCGGAAAGCGGTTTTGGCAGTGACCAGTTGCTGGCTTGGGTTGCGGCGATCGAGCTGGCCAGCGAACATCCTCTGGCCGCCGCCATTGTCGAAGGCGCAAGGGACCGAAAGCTGACGCTAGAAACCGCGGGCGATTTTCAGTCTGTCACCGGCGAAGGCGTGGAGGCAACGGTCGATGGCCAGCGGGTGGCGATCGGCAATGAAAAGATGATGGACCGCCTGGGCGCAGCCAGTGCTGCGCTGGCGGAGAAAGCCCATGAAGGCCGCTCGCAGGGCCAAACGGTGATGTTCGTTGCCGTCGATGGCAGACCTGCGGGCCTGATCGGCGTCGCCGACCCGGTCAAGCCGACATCCGTCGAAGCAATAGAGGCGTTGCACCGCGCCGGAATCCATGTGGTGATGCTGACCGGGGATGCCGAAGCCACTGCGCAAGCGGTCGGCAGGATGATTGGTATCGACGAAATTCACGCGAATGTCTCGCCGGAAGACAAGCACCGGGTGATCAGCGAATTGCAGGATGCCGGCAAACGGGTAGCGATGGCCGGTGACGGCATCAACGACGCGCCGGCATTGGCAAGGGCCGACATCGGCATAGCGATGGGTACCGGAACCGACGTTGCCATGGAAAGCGCCGGCATCACGCTCGTCAAGGGCGATCTGGGCGGTATCGCCAAGGCGCGGCGGCTCAGCCAGTTGACCATGCGCAACATTCGCCAGAATCTTTTCTTCGCCTTCTTCTACAATGCTCTGGGTGTACCCGTTGCGGCAGGTCTCCTGTACCCATGGTTCGGAATATTGCTCAGCCCGATGATCGCCGCCGCTGCGATGAGCCTGTCCTCGGTCTCGGTGATCGGGAACGCGCTGCGGCTCCGGCACAAGTCACTTTAGCCAGTCTCCATTGGCCGAACCGGCCCTGTGCGGTCAGGATCATCAGGGAACCTTCCGCCTCGCCAGACGTAAATTGTCTCTGGCAGATATTGATTCGGATCCATCGGACGAGGAGGCAAAATTGTCAAAATACACCAGATTCATCGTAATGATCATCACCGCTACGCTGGTCATGTTCGGGCTTATGTATCTCAATACCTACGCGCTCGGCCACGTCTATTTCAGTGAAACACGTACCTGGATGGCACTCTACATGGGCGGTGCCATGGCCATCATCATGTTGCTGTTCATGCTTGGCATGTATGATGACAAGCGCAAAAATACCTTGATCCTGGGCGGCGCGGCGCTGTTGTTCGCCGGCTCGCTCTATCTGGTCCGTTCGCAGGATACGATTTCCGACCAGGCCTGGCAAAACGCCATGATTCCCCACCATTCGATCGCGATTTTGACCAGCGAGCGCGCCAATATCGAGGACCGGAGAGTTCGCGAACTGGCAGACGGGATCATCAAGGCTCAACGCAAGGAGATCCAGGAGATGCAATGGCTGATCGAAGATATTCGGGAAAACGGCAAGGCAACCACCGCTGCCGCCGCTGCCGCGCGTCCTGTTCCAGATTTTGAGGGTGAATTATGAGCGAGGAGAAGACCGCTAGATTGTTCCGCATGGTGATGGAAAACCATGTCTGTCCCTATGGCCTGAAATCCAGAGATTTGCTCGAGCGGGAGGGCTTTTCCTTCGAGGACCATCATCTGACGACGCGCGAGGAAACCGATTCCTTCAAGGAAAAGCACGATGTCGATACCACGCCGCAGACCTTTGTCGATGGCGAGCGGATCGGCGGCTATGATGCATTGCGTGTCTATTTCGGCAAGGACAAGCCGAAAGACGCACGCAGCGACACCAGCTATCAGCCGGTCATAGCACTGTTCACCATGACATTCCTGATGGCGCTTGGCGCCGCTTTCGTAGCCACCGGCACATGGCTGTCCGTGCGGACCGCAGAATGGTTCGTCGCCTTTTCGATGTGCGGTCTAGCCTATCTCAAGCTGCGCGATATCGAGAGCTTCTCGACCATGTTCCTCAACTACGATCTGCTCGCTCGCCGCTGGGTGCGCTATTCCTATTTATATCCGTTCGGCGAGGGACTGGCCGGCGTGCTGATGATCGCCGGCGTCGGCCTATGGCTGGCGATCCCGGTCGCGCTGTTTATCGGTACGATCGGCGCGGTCTCGGTATTCTACGCGGTCTATATCCAGAAACGCGAACTCAAATGCGCCTGCGTCGGCGGCGACAGCAATGTGCCACTCGGCTTTATCTCGCTGACCGAGAACCTGTTCATGATCGGCATGGCCGTCTGGATGATCTACAAGCTGTTTGCCTAACCGTCCCGGTCAGGGAAAGGGGCTGTCGCCAGATCATTGTTCGTCCGGTTTCGCTTCATCCGTTACCGGCTGCGGGTTCTCGGGTTGGGAGGCCACTTCCTGCTCGACCGTCGGCGGCGTATCGTTCAATTCGTCGCCGAGATTGAAAACCCAGAGAACCAGACCGAGAAACATTCCGATTGTGATGATTGCCCAGGCCCAGCCATAGCGAAAGCGTGGCTCTTTGATATCGTCTGCCATGATTCATTCTCCTCATGTTTTCTGCGATGATATAAAATCAACAAGCCAAAACATGAAAAGTTCCGGTCTGGGACTGGAAATCCGTGTCATGATATTTTCAGTCGCTACACAGAATTTACAATTTGCTGATCGTTCCTGTTGCGACTATTCTTGAAAAATGCTGAGGATTACCCAGCTGGATGCGATTGACTTCGCTCCCAAATTTCCTGACTGGGCCACGCAGACTCTGGTCGGTATCCTTGGTACCGCTATAGCGATGGGAATGCGCTGGCTCGTGGATATGGCTTACCCGGGGGCCGCGCCCTATGCCATCAATGTTCCGGCGATCTTGTTGGCAACTCTGGTGGGTCGTTTGCGTGGCGGATTACTGGTGCTGGGGCTGACATCCGTCTTTACCTGGTATCAGGTGGTCCCCTTTCAGGGCAGCTTTGCCTTTGCCGAAGCGTCGGACGGTCCCCGCACGCTTGTCAATGTTCTCACCGGTCTGCTGCTGGTGTTTCTGGCGGAACTTGCGCGACGCAATGTCAGGGATTTGCTGCATGAACGTGAACAGCGGATCGTCGAACGCGACATGTTGCTGCGCGAAGTTGATCATCGGGTGAAGAATAATCTGGCGATATTGACCAGTCTGCTGCGATTGCAACAGAATGAGACTGATAACGAAATTGCCAAACAGGCGCTGGAGAGAGCGGTTGGCCGGGTATTGAGCTTGGCGAAAGCCTATGAAAACCTGCACTATGGTATCGACAATATCGCCGTCGTGCGCTTTGACCAGTTCATTGTCCAGCTGTGCTCAGAGATCAGCAATGCTCTGGCGCTCGAGCGGAAAATCGAAATCAGGATGGAAACCGTGCCCTGCCATTTGTCCCGCGACCGCGCGTCGGCAATTGGACTGCTCATCAATGAAGTCGTGACCAACGCGGTGAAACATGCGTTTAATGGTCGTGAAACCGGGGAGATTGCAATCACCCTGACCGGCAATGACGAGAAAGCTGTTCTGACGATCGAGGATGACGGTATAGGACTGCCCGAAGATGTTCGCGACGGTGCCCAGGGCCGTGGATTTCTCGTTGCCTTTGCCGCGATGGCCAAGGCCGAGCTGGATTGCCAATCCGGCAGCACTGGCACCCGATATACCGCGACAATGCAAAACCTGCCTTGATCGAGTCGGCAATTCGCTACCGAGCCGGAAACCACTGCCCTTCAAACACCACGCCCTCGATCCCGACTTCCCGCAGTTTCGCCGCACCGCCCTGATAGGGATCGCGGTCCAGCACGGTGAAATCGGCCTTCTTGCCGGTGGCAATGCTGCCAACCATCGCGTCCAGGCCAATCACCTGCGCCGCCTCGATGGTGATCGCGCGCAGTGCCTTGTCGAGCGAGAGGCGTTCCTGCGGTGCTTTCGCATTGCCGTCGAGGGTGATCCGGTTGCTCGCCACCCAGGCAAGATAGAGCGGGTCGATCGGCGCCATGTTGAAGTCGCTGTGCAGGCCTAGCGGCACGCCCTTGCGCTCCAGCGAACCCAGTCGGCTCATCTGCGCGGCCCGGTCGGGACCCATGCCGGTCTTCGCATAGGCATCGCCGAGAATACGGATATAATTGGGCTGGGCCGAAACATAGAGACCCATTTCGCCGATCCGCCGGTTTTGTGCTTCGGTCGAATAGCCGAGATGTTCCATTACGATATGCTGGCCGTTTCTGGGTGTGAGTTTCTCGGTAATGCCGAGCACGACATCGAGCCCTTTGTCACCGTTGACATGGGTGTGCAGATTCCAGCCGGTGTCCCAGAAACGCTCGGTCTGTTTTTGCAGCTCCTCCGGTTCGGTCAGCCACTTGCCCTGGTGGCCGTCGCTGTAGCCGGGCGGGTTCATCTGCATATACTGGGCGAAAAAGGCGCCGTCGGCGAACAGCTTGACCCGGTTGGAGAAGAAGAATTTGCTGCTGTCATATTTGGCCATCATCTCTGCGAGCCAGACATTGGGATCGCCTGTGACCAGCGGCGCCACCGGAATAGCAAGGATACGGGATGGCGTGGTCGGCTGGTCGTAAAGGCTCTTGAACAGTTTTGATTCCATTTCCGGTCCGCCAAAGCCGCCGAAGGCCAGATCGGCGCTGGTGGTCACACCATTTTCCAGCATCATCTGCCGCATGTCGGCCAGGCCCTGCTGCACCTTGGCGGGCGAGAAGAGATAGGGGCGAAGCTTCTCGATGCCGCCGAACAGGGCAGTCTCGTGAATGATGCCGGTGGCGAAGTCGGCGTGTTCCGGGTCGATCGTCGGCTTGTCGAACTCCGCCGTAAAGGCTGCCTGCGTGCCGATGCCCAGCAGGTCCAGCGCCTTGCTGTTGGCGATGATCTCGTGGAAGCTGCGCTGCCAGATTACCACCGGCCGGTCCGGGGCAATGCGGTCCAGCTCGGCCCGATCCATATCACCGTGAAACAGCTTGTGATGGCCCCAGGTGATAAACAGGGCGTCCGTGTTCTTCGCCAGTTCCTCGCGCAGCCGCTGCTCATATTGCGCCTTGCCGCGGGCGGCGGGATAGGTCTTGCCGGGGAGCTGCCATTCCTCGGGACTGATGAACGGAATAGGCAGCATCATGATTGTCTGCATCGGGTGGACATGCGGTTCGATAAAGCCGGGCATCAATATCTGCTTGGCAAAACGCCGGTCGACGGTGAACTCGCGGTCCCGCGTCCATGCTTCCAATTCTTCCAGAGTCTGACCAAGACCGAGGATGATGCCGTCCGACGTGGCGACATAGCGGGCCTCGGGAAAGCCGGGCTCCATGGTAATGATCCTGGCGGCTTCAAAAACCGTCACTTCGGGGTAGGAAAGACTGGCCGGCGCCTCTTCGGCTTGCGCGCCACTGGCCAACAGCAGCGCCAGAGCCGCCCCGATGGACGATATGAATTTCAGCATGTTTCTCTCCCCTTGTGGGAGGAGGTTATGCGCTTGGTTCCGCCTTGGCAACCGTCAGCTTGCTTGCCCTGACATGCTCGCGCCAGGCGATGAACAGACCGGACCCGATAATGATCGGAGCGCCGATCCAGATCGACAGGCCGGGAAATTGGCCAAAGATCATGATGCCGAAAAAGGTCGCCCAGATCAGCGCACTATAATCCATCGGTACGATCGTCGACACCGGCGCATAGCGCAGTGACTGGGTGATGCACAGCTGGCCCAGCGCACCGAATATGCCGATGCCGAGCAGAAAGCCCCAGGTCTTGGCATCATGGCCGCCACCGTAGATGAAGGCACATATGGTCAGCACCGGCAGCGTATAGACGGAGAACCAGAAGATGGTGACAATGCTGGTCTCGGTGCGGCCCAGCATGCGGATTACCAAAGTCACCGCAGCTGTGACCAGCGCGCCGGTCAAAGCGACGGCCGCACCAAAGGCGGGAATCAGCGAACCGCCCGGCTGGACCACGATCAGCACGCCGACAAAACCGATCAGGATTGCCGACCAGCGCCGGATGCCGACCTTTTCCTGCAGGATCAGCGCGGCGAACAGGGTCGCGAAAATCGGTACGGTAAAGCTGATCGTTGTAGCGTCGGCCAGTGGCAGCAGCGTCATCGCCCAGAAATTGAGGCCCATTGCAAATATGCCGAGCACCGACCGCAGGATATGCAGCCGGTGCTTGTTGGAGACAATTGAAGGCCAGCCACGCTGGCTGCGCCAGATCAGAAAACAGATCAGCGGCATCGCGGTCAGCTGGCGGTAGAACAGGCTCTCGGTGACATGCACGCCCTGCAGGCCGGCCAGTTTGACAAAGGCAAACATGATCCCCAGCGACAACATCGCACCCAGCCGGGTTAGGATGCCCGCCATAGGACGGTTTTGCCCGACGAGATTGCCGTCATTCACGCGATATTGCTACTAAAGATAGGGGAACAGCGGTTGTGCATTGCTGCGGTAAATAGCATATAGCCCGCAAAAGCAATCAGGAGTCTTTCAATGCGCACCGTAACCCACGTTTTGGCTTCCGGCGGAACCGCGACCGCGTCCCGCCAGAGTGATATCTTCGACCCCAATAATGGCGGCATCCAGGGAAAGGTCGATCTGGGCGATGCCGCAGTGCTCGAAACCGCCGTGCAGGCGGCCTTGGCCGCGCAGCCCGCATGGGCCGCAACCAATCCGCAACGGCGCGCGCGGGTGATGTTCAAGTTCAAGGAACTGGTCGAAGCGCATATGGACGAACTTGCCGAATTGCTGAGCCGTGAACATGGCAAGGTGATTGCGGACTCCAAGGGCGATGTGCAGCGCGGGCTGGAGGTGATCGAATTCTGCTGCGGCATCCCGCACGTCCTGAAAGGCGAATATACCCAGGGAGCCGGTCCCGGCATCGACGTCTATTCGATGCGCCAGCCGATCGGCATTGGCGCTGGCATCACCCCGTTCAACTTCCCGGCAATGATCCCGATGTGGATGTTCGGTCCGGCGATCGCGACCGGCAATGCGTTCATCCTCAAGCCGTCCGAGCGTGATCCCTCGGTGCCGGTACGGCTGGTCGAGCTGATGCTCGAGGCCGGCCTGCCGGAAGGCATCCTGCAATGTCTGCATGGCGACAAGGAAATGGTCGACGCGATTCTCGATCATCCGGAAATCGGCGGTATCAGCTTTGTCGGTTCCTCCGATATCGCCCATTATGTCTACCAGCGCGGGGTCGCCGCCGGCAAGCGGGTGCAGGCAATGGGTGGCGCGAAGAACCACGGCATCGTGATGCCCGACGCCGACATGGATCAGGTCGTCAACGATCTCTCCGGCGCCGCCTTCGGTTCGGCGGGCGAACGCTGCATGGCGCTGCCGGTCGTGGTGCCGGTCGGTGAAGATACGGCGGAACGGCTGCGCGAAAAGATGATCCCGGCAATGGCGGCGCTGCGCGTCGGCATCTCCACCGATGAAGAGGCGCATTATGGCCCGGTCGTGAACCCGGCGCACAAGCAGCGCGTGGAAAACTGGATCCAGACCGGCGTCGACGAAGGCGCGGAACTGGTCGTCGACGGCCGCGGCTTCTCGCTGCAGGGCCATGAAGACGGCTGCTTCATCGGACCGTCCTTGTTCGACCATGTCACCACCGACATGGAAAGCTACAAGGAAGAGATTTTCGGCCCCGTGCTGCAGATTGTCCGCGCCAAGAATTTCGAGGAAGCACTCGCGCTGCCCAGCCAGCATCAATATGGCAACGGCGTCGCGATCTTCACCCGCAACGGCCACGCGGCGCGCGAATTCGCCAACCGCGTGCAGGTCGGTATGGTCGGCATCAACGTGCCGATCCCGGTGCCGGTCGCCTATCACAGCTTCGGCGGCTGGAAGCGTTCGGCGTTCGGCGACACCAACCAGCACGGCATGGAAGGCGTGAAATTCTGGACCAAGATCAAGACGATCACCCAGCGCTGGCCCGACGGCACCGCCGATGGCGGCAACAAGGATGCGTTTGTTATTCCGACGATGGGGTAACAGCGCGGTAAGCTCTGGTCCCGCTGAAGTTCCAAATCAGGACAATCGGCCCAAAATGCTGGATTTTCGAGGATTTTGGGCCAAAGCAGTGGCCATGAGGGCTTGCTCGATCCTGATCCTGGTGCCGCGTTGCTAGCGCTGTCGCCCCGGCTGTTCCTGCCGGCGCTCTTGCTGGCAATCACATTGCTGGCCTTCTTGCGTGCGGGATATGTGGCAGTCGACACCGTCGCCTTGCCGGTTTCGGTGGCGACTTCGGACAAGCGCATCGCCTTCAGCTTCGACGACGCCCCGCGCGGCAAGGGGGCCTTTCTCGAGCCGGACGAGCGACCGAAGTTGCTGATCGAGGCGCTCGAACATGCGGGCATCGAACAGGCGGTCTTCTTCGTCAATCCGGGGCGGATCACCGCCTATGACAATGATGCCGCCGATATCGCGGCCTATGCCGCCGCAGGCCATCTGCTCGCCAATCACACCGCTCATCATCTCAAGCTGTCTGCCGTATCTGCGGAAAAATTCCTCGCCGATATAGACGCCGCCGAAGCCTGGCTGACGGACAAGCCCAATTACCGACCGTGGTTCCGCTTCCCCTTTTTCGACGAGGGTCGCAAGGACAAGGTGAAGCGCAATGCCGTCCGCGCCGGTCTGAAAAAGCGCGGACTGATGAATGCCTACGTGACCGTGGATGCCTCGGACTGGTATATGGAAGAACAGGCGATCGCCGCCGCGGCCTCCGGCCAGTTGATGGACTGGAACGCGCTCCGCGACCTCTACGTCGAATCCTACGTCCAATCCGCCGACTTTTCCGACGATCTGGCGCGCCGCACGCTGGGCAGGGCTCCGGTGCAGATGATCCTGTTGCACGAGACCGATCTCGCGGCGATGTTTGTCGATGATCTGGCGGCAGCACTCAAGGCGGACGGATGGACGATCGTCACCGCCGACGAGGCCTATCGCGATCCGATCGCCTATATGGAGCCCGATGTCGATTTCGCCGACGGCACCCGCACCCAGATGCTGGCCGCAGAGCTCCATATCGGCAAGCGCTGGTATCAGCGCAACGATCAAAAAGTAGCAAAAAAGCTATTTGCGGAGCGGGTGCTGCGCGACTAGACCCGAACGGATGAAGATAGTCCCAAATATTCGTAACCTGGTGCTTGCTCTGGCCATAGCGGGCCTGACTCCGGCATCGGCGCAAACGCCGGAACAAATGGCTCAACAGGTGCTTGCAAAAAGTCCTGTCATTGATGGACATAATGACGTCCCCGAACAGATTGCCGAACGGTTCGACAGTGATTTTTCACAGTTCGACTTTCAAGACACCATCCCGACCATGGGGTCGGGTTCGAAACCCATGCACACTGACCTGACGCGGCTCCGGCAGGGCCGGGTTGGCGGACAATTCTGGTCGGTCTGGATCGACCCGGAGTTGCCGAAATTCGAGGCGGTGCAGCGGGTTATCGAACAGATCGACATCGTGCACCGTCTGGTCGATCAATATCCGGACGACCTGCAACTGGCCTTGACCGTAGCGGATGTGGACGCAGCCCAGAAAAAGGGCCGCATCGCATCGCTGATCGGTATGGAAGGCGGCCATTCGATCGGCAATTCGCTGGCTGTGCTTCGGCAAACCTATGCGCTCGGCGCGCGCTATATGACGCTGACCCACTGGAAAACGCTCGACTGGGCGGATAGCGCAACCGATGCACCAAAGAGCGACGGCCTGTCCGAATTTGGCGTGTCGGTGGTGCAGGAAATGAACCGGCTCGGCATGATCGTGGATCTCAGCCATGTTTCCGAAGCCGCAATGAGCGATGCCCTCGACGCAACCAGGGCGCCGGTGATGTTCAGCCACAGTTCTGCCGATGGAGTAACCAGGCACCCTCGCAATGTGCCGGATACAATCCTCAAGCGGCTACCCGCCAATGGCGGGG
>DELZ01000001.1:0-234982 GCA_002354635.1 Sphingomonadales bacterium UBA2683 | reverse complement strand
CCCGCCAATGGCGGGGTGGTCATGGTCACGTTCGTACCATCCTATGTCAATGTCGAGAACCGGGACTGGGATGCCGCGCAAAAGGCCGAAGAAGCCCGTGCAGCGGCCTTATATCCAGGCGACAAAGCAGCGCGAGCTGCCTATCTCGCGAACTGGCACGACGCCCATCCGATGCCGCCGGCCACCGCCAAGGACATCGCCGATCATATCGATCACATCCGCGCGGTCGCCGGTATCGACCATATCGGTATTGGCGGTGATTATGATGGCATCACCTTCACACCCGCCGATCTCGGCGATGTCTCGACCTATCCGGTGCTGTTTGCCGAACTGGCAAGGCGCGGTTATAGCGCTGCCGATCTCGCAAAGATTGCGCGCGGCAATATCTTGCGGGTAATGCGGGGCGTCGAATCAACCGCCGCACAAATAGCGAAGAACAAGAAATAGATATGACCCAGTTTTCCCTGACCGAAGACCAGCTTGCCATTCAGGAAATGGCCCAGAAATTTACCGCCGATGCGATTACACCGCACGCGGCAGAATGGGATGAAAAGCATATCTTCCCGCGCGACGTTATCAAGCAGAGCGCCGATCTCGGCTTCGGCGGTATCTATATCAGCGAGGAATCGGGCGGTATCGGATTGGGTCGGCTGGAAAGCGCAATCATCATGGAGGCCATGGCCTACGGTTGTCCGGCGACCAGCAGCTTCATCTCGATCCATAATATGGCGAGCTGGATGATCGACTGTTTCGGATCGCAGACGGTCAAGGACAAGTTTCTGGCCGACCTTATATCGATGGAGAAAATTTCCAGCTATTGCCTGACCGAACCGGGCAGCGGATCGGATGCTGCCGCGCTCAAGACCAGTGCGCGACGGGACGGTGACGATTATATCGTCAATGGCGGCAAGCAGTTCATTTCCGGTGCCGGTGTCAACGATCTCTATGTGACGATGGTTCGCACCAGCGACGATGGTGCCAGAGGCGTGACCTGTCTGGTTATCGAAAAGGACATGGAGGGTGTCAGCTTCGGTGCCCCGGAACGCAAGCTGGGCTGGAATGCCTCTCCTACGGCGCAGGTGCACTTCGACAATGTTCGCGTACCGGCAGAAAACCGGGTTGGCGATGAAGGCGAGGGCTTCCGCATCGCCATGGCCGGCCTCGACGGCGGCCGTCTGAATATCGGGGCCTGTTCGCTCGGCGGTGCGCAGCGCTGCCTCGACGAAGCGGTGTCCTACACCAAGGAACGCAAGCAGTTCGGCAAGGCGATCAGCGATTTCCAGAATACCCAGTTCATGCTTGCCGATATGGCAACCGACCTGGAGGCATCGCGGGCGCTGCTCTATCTCGCTGCAGCCAAGGTTACCGAAGGCGCGCCTGACAAGACCAAATTCGCCGCCATGGCCAAGCGACTGGCCACCGATAACGGCAGCAAGATCGTCAACGACGCACTGCAGCTCTTCGGCGGCTACGGCTATCTGCAGGACTATCCGATCGAACGCTTCTGGCGCGATCTCAGGGTCCACAGTATCCTGGAGGGTACCAATCAGGTCATGCGCATGATCGTATCGCGGGAACTGCTCCGCCAATAGGGAATTTATGACAGAAGATCTCATCATCAGAAAAACCGGGCGGGTTGGCCATATCAGCCTGAACCGGCCCAAGGTCATCCATTCGCTCAATCTCGATATGTGTCTCGGGATGATTGACGCATTGCTCGCCTGGCGCGACGATGACGAAGTCGAGGCGGTGATCATCGACCATAGCGAGGGCCGCGGCTTTTGCGCCGGCGGAGATATCGCCATGCTGCGCGAATCCGGCATGACCGATGGCAAAGAGGGGCGCGAGTTTTTCTATAAGGAATATCAGCTCAATCATCTGCTGTTCGAATATCCGAAGCCAGTGGTCGCGTTCATGAACGGCATCACCATGGGCGGCGGAGTCGGTATCTCGCAGCCGGCCAAATATCGCGTCGCGACCGAATATACCCGCTTTGCCATGCCCGAAACCGGCATCGGCCTGTTCCCGGATGTCGGCGGCGGCTGGTATCTGTCGCGTCTCGAGGGGCGACTCGGGCAGTTTCTGGCGCTCACCGGCGCGCGTCTGGACGGTGCCGAGTGCAAGGAAGTCGGTATCGCCACCCATTATCTGGAATCGGATGTTCTCGAGGAAGCCAAGCAGCGGATTTCTGAAAAGCCGGACCGTATCGAAGGCATATTGGGTCAGCTGTCGGGCAATCTTCCGGAAGCGCGGATCGCCAAAAATCTCGACAAGATCGACAAGTTTTTTGCCTCGGACCGGTTTGAAGACATATTGGCCGCTCTGGAAGCCGATGACAGCGACTGGGCCGCCAAGGAGCGCGACACGCTCGGCACCAAAAGCCCGCAGACCTGCAAGGTCGCCCTGCGCCAGCTGAAGGAAGGCGCGGCGATGGAGAGTTTTGCCGATGAAATGCGCAACGAATATCGCATCGGCTATCATGTCTTGGTGATGCACGATTTTCTCGAAGGCGTACGGGCGTTGATCGTCGACAAGGACAATGACCCGAAATGGAATCCGCCGACGCCCGAGGACGTCACTACCGAATGGATCGACAATATTTTCGCGCCGTTACCGGCCAAGGAAGAATGGAAACCGTTATGACTTATGAAACCATCCTGACCGAGAAAAAGGGTGCGGTCACCCTGATCACGCTCAACCGGCCGCAAGCGCTCAATGCGCTGAACAGCCAGGTGCTCGACGAACTGATCGACGCTTTCGCTGCATTCCAAGGCGACGATACACAGCATTGTGCCGTGCTGACCGGTTCCGGTGACAAGGCCTTCGCTGCCGGCGCGGATATCAAGGAAATGTACGACAAGTCGGCGGCGGATTTCTATCTTGAGGATTTCTTCGCCAAATGGACCAGCCATATCGTCAAGGCGACCCGCAAACCTTGGATCGCGGCGGTCAACGGCTTCTCGCTTGGGGGCGGCTGCGAGCTTGCGATGATGGCGGACTATATCATCGCCAGCGACAAGGCGAAATTCGGACAGCCGGAAATCAAGCTTGGCGTCGCGCCCGGTATGGGCGGTTCGCAGCGGCTAACCCGCGCCATCGGCAAGGCCAAGTCGATGGAAATGTGCCTGACCGGGCGGATGATGGATGCCGCGGAAGCCGAACGGTCCGGTCTGGTGGCCCGCGTCGTCCCGCATGACGATCTGCTCGACGAGGCAATGAAATCCGCCGCTCTCGTCGCTTCGATGCCGCCGATGGCCGCACAGGTGAACAAGGAAATGGTCAATGCCGCCTTTGAGAATAATCTAGAGCAGGGATTGGTCCACGAACGGCGGCTGTTCCAGATTCTGACTGCAACGGAAGACAAGAAAGAAGGCATGGCGGCCTTTATCGAGAAGCGCGAAGGCCAATGGAAAGGCCGGTAATCGAGAAATACCCGGAAATTTGATGACATTTCGTCAGACATTGATTTTTGCTACTATTCTGCTTGGAACTCATGTTTCCATGTTCGCCCTCGTCCACTTTACGGGGGTTTCCTATGATGATCGCAATCTATTGCTTCAAATCTGTTGGTGGCTGGTTGCTTTTTGGATTTTGCCAATTTTAGCATTGATATTCGTAAGCTTGTCATTCGTTTTGACGAAGCTGAAGCAAGACAAAGAAAATTGAACGGAGCTTACAATATGAAAATCGGATTTATCGGCCTCGGCAATATGGGCGGCGGCATGGCCGCGAACCTCGCGAAAGCAGGACATGAGGTGCATGCCTTTGACTTGTCCGGCGAAGCCTTGGCCCGCGCGGGCGAGGCGGGCTGTCATCCGGTCAGTGACGCGGCCCAAGCCGTGCAGAATATGGAAGCCGTGGTGACCATGCTTCCCGCCGGCACCCATGTCCGCAAAGTCTATGAATATGAAATCATCATCAATGCCAATCCCGGCACCCTGGTGATCGACTGCTCGACCATCGATGTTGACAGCGCCCGCGATGTCGCGACCATGGCGGAAGCCAAGGGCCTGGTTCCTGTTGATGCACCGGTATCCGGTGGTATCGCTGCGGCCAATGGCGGTACATTGACGTTCATGGTCGGCGGCAGCGAAGAGGGCTTCAAACGCGCCGAACCGATTCTGTCCGACATGGGCAAGGCGGTAATCCACGCGGGCGGCAACGGGGCAGGGCAGGCAGCGAAAATCTGCAACAACATGCTGCTCGGCGCCTCGATGATCGCGACCTGCGAGACGTTCAAGATGGCGGAGAAACTGGGTCTCGACCTGCAGACCTTCTACGACATCTCCTCCAAGGCCTCCGGCCAGAACTGGTCGATGACCAGCTATTGCCCGGTCCCCGGCGTGGGACCGCAAAGCCCGGCCGACAATGGCTATGAGGGCGGCTTTGCTGCTGCCTTGATGCTCAAGGACCTGCGGCTGGCGATGGAAGCGGCGCAAAGCGCCGGCGCGGACGTGCCGATGGGTGTGGAAGCCGCGAAACTTTATGAACGATACGCTGAAACACAGGGGCAGGGCGGCAAGGATTTCTCCGGCATCATCGCCATGCTGGACAAGGGCTGATTTCCCATGCCGCCGCTGTGGATGGTTCTGTGCGGTCTGTCTGGCACGGTGGCGGTGATTGCAGAAATAGGCAATCGCCGGCGCAGCAACCGGCGTAATATCGATGATGTGGGATTCATGCCCTGGTCGACGATCACGGCTCTGGCCTTGCTGACCTTCGGCATATCTATAGCCTTTGGTCTTGGCATTCTGTCGACCGGATGAGTTGTGACTAGAGGCAGGCTTCCAGCAGCGGCTGGTCAAAGCCATATTGGCGGGCTTTTTCCAGCGTATAGGGACGCAGGCCGGCGGACACATATTCGCCGATGATCTTGCCGTCGGCATCCTCGTCGAGATACTGATATTTGAACAGTTCCTGGGTGACGATCACATCGCCTTCCATTCCGATCACTTCGGTGATGTTGGTGGTCCGGCGCGAACCGTCACGCAGACGTTTCACCTGGACGATCAGATCGACCGATTCCGCGATCTGGCGCGAAATAGCTTCTTTCGGGATCTTGATGTCGCCCATCAGGATCATGTTCTCCATACGGCCGAGACATTCGCGCGGGCTGTTGGCGTGAAGCGTACACATGGAGCCGTCATGGCCGGTGTTCATCGCGGCGAGAAGGTCGAAACATTCGGCGCCGCGAATCTCACCAAGGATGATCCGGTCAGGACGCATACGCAGGGCGTTCTTGACGAGGTCGCCGATGGTGATCGCACCTTCGCCCTCGAGGTTCGGCGGCCGGGTTTCGAGCGGCAGCCAGTGTGGCTGCTGCAGGCGAAGCTCGGCAGCATCCTCGATCGTCAGCACGCGTTCGCCGGGATCGATCATCTTCGACATGGCGTTGAGCATGGTCGTTTTACCCGAACCGGTACCGCCGGAGATCACGACGTTGAAGCGGCAGGCGCCGGCGATCTTGAGTACTGTGCACATTTCGTCGGACATCGAGCCGAAGCCCTTCATCAGGTCGAGCGTGATCGGCTTCTCTGAAAATTTACGAATCGAGATCGCCGTGCCCTTCAGGCTCAGCGGTGGCACGATTACGTTCACACGCGAACCGTCCTTCAGACGGGCGTCGGCAAGCGGTGTGGTCTGGTCGACGCGGCGGCCGACCTGGTTCACGATCCGCTGGGCGATCTGGAAAAGATGTTCCTCGTCGCGGAACTGGATCGGGGCGATTTCAAGCTTGCCCTTGATTTCGATGTAGGTCTGTTCGGGTCCATTAACCATGATATCCGAGATATCCGGGTTTTGCAGAAGCTCTTCCAGAGGTCCGAAACCGAGCAGTTCGTCCACCAGCACCTTTTCCAGCGCAAATTGTTCGCGCCGGTTGAGCGTCAGCTTCAGCTCGGTCAGAACTTCCATGATGATCGGACGGAATTCTTCGGTCAGTTCTTCCTTGTTCAGCGTCGCCGCGGCTTCCGGGTCAACGCGCTCGAGCAGGCGCGGCAGGACCTGTTCCTTGATCTTGTGGACAGAAGCGCCGAAACCTTCATCCTTATCGGCACCTTCCGCCAGAGGTTGCGAGCGTTCGGAGAGCCTTGCCATGGCTTCGCTTTGAGCGGGAGCCGGAGCGGATGGTGCTTCGTCGCCGGGAAGCGGAACGGATTCCAGCGGTGGAAACTGATTGCCACCCTGCGTATTCTCGCGCCTCTCGGTATCGGCAGTTTTCTTGCTACCTCCGGTCATCGGCTTCGCTACGCCAAAGGATGGTTTGCCGCCGCCCAGTCCATTTTTCTTGCCAAATGCGCTCATGCTCTTCTGTCCGATATGTCTAAAATCATAGGATCAATGCCCTCTTTCCCCGAAAATGGTTAATAAACTGGTAAATCTGAAGGATTCTGCAGGGATAAGTGCGTAAGCATTTTTTGTGACTTGTGCGGCCCGGAGCAGCCGTTAAGCCATCAAAATGCACAGAAAGAGAAATGTTGGCCGCTGACCCTTCCCGTGAACGGGCTGCCGCAGGGGGGATCACGCTGGCGCTGGTTGCGTTTGCCGGTTTCCCGCTTGGCGATGCCGTGATCAAGTCGATGGCCGGAGACTGGCCAGCCCCGGCTGTCGCGGCGCTTCGTTTTTCGATCGGTGCGCTGGCGCTGGCCGCGATCCTGTTCATACGTGAAGGCCGTCGCGGGTTTCAGGTCAACCGGCCCTGGCTTCACATGGCGCGCGGATTCGCGCTATTCGTTGGGACTATAAGCTTTTTTTCGGCCATTTATGTCATGCCTCTGGCTGATGCGGTGGCGATATCGTTCGTCAACCCGATCCTTACAGCCCTGTTTTCCGGCTGGTTTCTGAAAGAAAACATGCCTCCCCGGACTTGGGTCGCCACGATCATCGCCTTTGGCGGGGTCCTGATAATGCTCCGTCCTAATGTTTCCGCCTTTGGCTGGGTTGCGATATTGCCACTTATTTCGGCCTTTGCCATGTCTGCGATGCTGATCCTCAACCGCATGGTGTCGACCCAGCGCTCGATCTTCGCCGCGCAATTTTACATTGCGTTCTGGGCGGCTGCCTTCCTGATACTCGCCGCCCTGTTCGGAAATTGGCTGGTGCCCGCCATGGCTATTCCCGGTGCGCCGGATTGGGACGTCATCCTGCGCTGCCTGCTGGTGGCGCTGACCGCGACCGGCTGCCATTTCCTGCTGTTCATGGCAACGATGCGAACGACTGCCGCCGCGATTGCTCCGATTGTCTATATCCAGCTGCTGATCGCTACAGCAATCAGCGTGTTCGCCTTTGGCGATCCGATCGACGGAACCGCAATGCTGGGCGGGCTATTGATAATTTTCAGCGGTTTGTTGCTCTGGCGCAGCGCGCGACGGGTAAGTACAGTTCTGGAGGCCTAGGGTGTCGTGCACAGGCGATCCACAAGCCGGAGATGCTCGTCAACGCTGTTTTCGACAGAATAGGTGGTTGCACTGGCCCATATGGTCCCGATCTGCTGCGGGCAGTCCATCTCATCCGCAATCGCCCTGGCAAGCGCTTCGGGGCTCTGGATAGGGACTGTGTTTTGACCGTTCTCGTTCAGCAACGCGGTCAAGCCTGCCGAGCAATCGGTGGCGACAACGGCGCAGCCCGAGGCCATGGCCTCGATCGGGACCGCCGGAAATCCTTCCCATTGTGAGGACAGGACGAGTATGTCCGACTGCGCGAAATAGGAGGTTACATCACTGACAAATCCCCGGAATTCGATCCGGCCGGTCAGGTCCGATTTCGAGGCCCAATTTTTTGCATCTTCGAGGAGCGGACCATCGCCCAATATTGTCATCGACCAAGGACGATCCGCAATGTGGGCCAGGGCAGAGATTAGCGTGCGATAGCCTTTCTGCGGTGCGACGCGTCCGACCGCTAGCAGCCGCGGTGGCAATGCTGGATCACGCGGGCCCCGCGCCTTTCCCGAAACCAGCATTGAGTCGGTGACATAGGCATTGGGAATCGCAAGAAACTTTCCTGCGGCGTGCGGATAGACTTGCGAATATTGTTCCGCATCCGCCGCGCTAAGTGTCAGAGTGACATCACCCAATCGTGCGGTGAAGCCAAATCGCCATCTCCGGAACCATCTTGGCCGTCTGCCGGATCCCGGGCGCAGGATCGGGTTGGTAATTTTCTGGATGATCTTTGTCTGGGTTTGACCGGCAAGCTTGCCCGCGATGGCGAGGGACAGGTTCGACTGGTTACCAGCCGAAAAAATCACTTGTGGCCGGTGCTTGCGGATCATCCTTGCGAGCGCGGGAATCTGAAGGAACAACTGCAATCCTCGCCCGCCAACTTGGGGTGTTGGAACCATCCGGACCTTCACCTCTGCAGCAATTAGATCAGCGACGCGGCCAGTGGCTTTCGTCAGCCATAATTCAACCGGAACACCGCGTTTGGCCATGCCGTTGGCGAGCAAAATTGCAACGCGGTCCAGCCCGCCAGTGCCCGGCTGGTATAGGAAATGAACGATTGGTGCCGAGCTGTTCATAAGTTGCCCGATGGATGCCGGCTTGCCAGATCATCCATGGCGCGCAGAAATTTCTGACCTATTTGGCCCATTGGCCAAATTGCAATTCCGCCAGCGGTTGGAAAGCTGTTCTCCGCAGTGGGACTGCGAGGTGCATTCATTTGCCGATTTGGCAGTTGTCGGCATGGCAGGACATGGCAGCGGGCCCAATCCAATAATGTCGTCCAAAACGGCGATAGCGCGATTAGCTTATAGCTTCGGCGAGGACCGTCAAACCCTTTTCATCCACCTGGGCAAAGCCGCCCTGGACCGAAATTGTCTCCGGCGTAGCGCCTTCGCTGGCATAGATAAGCAGGTCGGCGTCGCGGATCGTCGACATCACGCCGGCATGATTGGCCAGAACGCCGAAATCACCTTCGGTGCCGGGTACAACCACCATGAACACATCTTCCGACCGGACGAGTTTCTCTGGGGTTACGAGTTCGAAATGCAGATCTGCCATGTCTTTTTCTATTCCTAGGCCCTCTCCCGCGAGGGAGAGGGATTTAATGGATTAGGCCGCTTCAGCTGCCATTTTCTTGCCTTTTTCGATCGCTTCTTCGATGCCGCCGACCATGTAGAAGGCGTTTTCGGGAAGATGATCATATTCGCCATCGACCACGGCCTTGAACGACTTGATCGTGTCTTCCAGATCGACGAACTTGCCGGGGATGCCGGTAAAGACTTCCGCAACGTGGAAGGGCTGAGACAGGAATTTCTGGATTTTGCGGGCACGCTGAACGACCAGCTTATCTTCTTCCGAAAGCTCGTCCATGCCGAGAATGGCAATGATGTCCTGCAAAGACTTATATTTCTGCAGTGTTTCCTGAACAGCACGCGCCGTATCATAATGTTCCTGGCCGACAACGCGGGGTTCAAGAACACGCGAGGTGGAATCGAGCGGATCCACAGCCGGGTAGATACCGAGCTCCGAAATTGCACGGTTCAAAACGGTGGTTGCGTCCAAGTGGGCAAAGGATGTTGCCGGGGCAGGGTCGGTCAAGTCATCGGCAGGAACATAAATGGCCTGAACCGATGTAATCGAACCCTTGTTGGTGGAGGTAATCCGTTCCTGCAATGCGCCCATGTCGGTCGACAGAGTAGGCTGATAGCCCACAGCCGAAGGAATACGGCCGAGAAGTGCGGACACTTCCGAACCGGCCTGGGTGAAGCGGAAGATGTTGTCGATGAAGAACAACACGTCCTGGCCTTCGACGTCGCGGAAATATTCCGCCTGCGTCAGGCCGGACAGAGCCACACGCGCACGCGCGCCGGGAGGTTCGTTCATCTGGCCGAAGACCAGCGCCACTTTCGAACCTTCCGACTTCGGATTGCCGTCGGCATCCTTGGCGATAACGCCAGCGTCGAGAAATTCGTGATAGAGATCGTTACCTTCGCGGGTACGCTCACCAACACCGGCGAACACCGATGTACCGCCGTGGCCTTTCGCGATATTGTTGATCAGTTCCTGGATCAGCACGGTCTTGCCCACGCCGGCACCACCGAACAGGCCAATTTTGCCGCCCTTTGCATAAGGTGCGAGCAGATCGACAACCTTGATGCCGGTCACCAGAATTTCATTCTCGGTCGACTGGTCCACAAAAGCAGGCGCTTCCGCGTGAATAGGCGCGGTGGTCTTGTTGCCGATCGGGCCGCGTTCGTCGATTGGCTCGCCGATCACGTTCATGATCCGGCCGAGCGTTTCAGGGCCAACCGGCATCATGATCTGCGAACCGGTGTCGGTCACTTCCTGACCGCGGGTCAGGCCTTCGGTCGCATCCATGGCGATCGTGCGAACCGTGTTCTCGCCGAGATGCTGTGCAACCTCGAGCACCAGCCGGTTGCCGTTGTTGTCGGTTTCCAGAGCCGAGAGAATTGCCGGGATCTCGTTATCAAAGGTGACGTCGACAACAGCGCCGATGACCTGTGAAATGCGGCCTACATTTTTGGTTTTTGCCATTTTTCCGTTTCCTTGCGTACGTGCTTTAGAGCGCTTCAGCGCCAGCGATGATTTCAATCAGTTCGGTGGTAATCGCGGCCTGACGGCTGCGGTTGTAAATAATCGTAAGGTTGTCGATCAGATCGCCGGCATTGCGGGTTGCATTGTCCATGGCGGTCATCGACGCACCCTGTTCCGACGCGTTATTTTCCAGCAATGCTCCAAAAATCTGGGTGGTCAGGTTGCGCGGGAGCAGTTCTGCGAGAATTTCTTCTTCGTCCGGCTCATAGTCCACTGCACCTTCGGATTCGGAGACAGCACCGTCCAGCACAGCAATCGGGATGATCTGCTGAACCGTGGGTTCCTGCACCAGCGCGGACTTGAACTTGCCGAAGAACAGATGGGCAACGTCATATTTGCCCTCTTCGATCAATGCGGTCAGGTCCGCGGCAATCGCCTTGGCTTCTTCATATCCGGGTGCCTTGACCGTCGACGTATCAAAATGTTTCAGAATCTGGCCGGGGTAGAAACGCTTGATGATCGGAATGCCTTTGCGGCCGATCATGTAGAACAGGACCTTGTGGCCTTCTCCCGCAAGCTTTTCGGCCTTGCCGCGGGCTTCCTTGACGATATTGGCGTTGAACGCGCCGCACAGGCCGCGGTCCGAAGTGGCGACAACCAGCAGATGCGTTTCCAGCTTGCCGGTACCGGCCAGCAGTTTCGACGAATTTTCGTCAATCGAAACCTTGGAGGCGAGGCTCGCCATCACCTTTTCCATCCGGTCGGCATAAGGGCGCGCGGCTTCCGCCGCCATCTGCGCCCGGCGCAGTTTGGCAGCGGCCACCATTTTTTTGGCCTTGGTGATCTTCTGGGTCGACTTGACCGACGCGATCCGATCTTTCAGTTCTTTAAGACTGGCCATAGCTAGTCACATACTCCAATCTTCGTCATCCCGAACTTGTTTCGGGATCTCGGGAGATGCTGAAACAAGTTCAGCATGACGAGTGTTTAGGCAAACGTCTTCCCAAATGCGGTCAAAGCTTCTTCCAAGGCCGCCTTGGTGTCATCTGCCAGATCACCGCTTTCGCGGATCGTCTTCAAAACGCCAGCATGCTCGCTGCGCATATGGGCCAGCATGGCTTCTTCGTAACGAACGACATCGCTGGCTGCGACATTGTCGAGATGGCCGTTGGTACCGGCATAGATCGACGCGGTCTGCTCTTCGAACGGCAACGGCGAAAACTGCGGCTGTTTCAGCAGCTGCGTCAGACGCTCGCCACGGGCGAGCAGTTTCTGCGTCGATGCGTCAAGGTCCGAACCGAACTGGGCGAACGCCGCCATTTCCCGATATTGCGCCAGATCGAGCTTAATCGAGCCGGAAACCTTCTTCATCGCCTTTGTCTGTGCGGCGGAACCAACACGGGACACCGACAGACCCACGTTAATCGCGGGACGGATGCCCTGGTTGAACAGGTCGGTTTCGAGGAAGATCTGGCCATCGGTGATCGAAATCACGTTGGTCGGAATATAGGCGGAAACGTCACCTGCCTGGGTTTCAATGATCGGCAGCGCGGTCAGCGAGCCGGAACCATTGTCCTCGTTCATCTTCGCGGCGCGTTCGAGCAGGCGGCTGTGCAGATAGAAAACGTCACCAGGATAGGCTTCACGTCCTGGAGGACGACGCAGCAGCAGCGACATCTGGCGATAGGCCACAGCCTGCTTGGACAGATCGTCATAAACGATACAGGCGTGCATGCCGTTGTCACGGAAATATTCACCCATCGTCACACCGGTATACGGCGCGAGATACTGGAGAGGTGCAGGCTCCGAAGCGGTTGCAGCAACCACGATCGAATATTCCATTGCGCCATTTTCTTCGAGGCTCTTGACGATCTGGGCAACAGTCGAGCGCTTCTGGCCGATGGCAACATAGATGCAGTAGAGCTTCTTGCTTTCATCGTCGCCGGCGTTGACTGTCTTCTGGTTGATGAACGTGTCGATGGCGACAGCGGTCTTGCCGGTCTGACGGTCACCAATGATCAATTCGCGCTGGCCGCGGCCAACAGGAACCAGTGCATCGAGCGCCTTGAGGCCGGTCTGTACGGGTTCGTGCACCGATTTGCGCGGGATGATGCCCGGCGCCTTGACTTCAACCCGGCTACGCTGGGTGGTCTTGATCGGGCCCTTGCCATCGATCGGATTGCCGAGACCGTCAACGACGCGACCGAGCAATTCCTTGCCGATCGGAACGTCCACAATGGTGCCGGTCCGCTTGACGACATCGCCTTCCTTGATTTCGGCATCCGAGCCGAAAATCACGACGCCGACATTGTCGGCCTCGAGGTTCAGCGCCATGCCCTGAATACCGTTGGAGAATTCGACCATTTCACCGGCCTGAACCTGGTCAAGGCCGTGGATACGGGCGATACCGTCACCGACGGCGAGCACGGTTCCGACTTCGGAAACCTGGGCTTCATTGCCAAAATTGGCGATCTGGTCCTTGATGACCTTTGAAATTTCTGCGGCGCGAATATCCATGTGTATCTTCCTTTAGCCCTTCATGGCCTGCGATAGGGTGTTCAAACGGGTTTTAATCGAGCTGTCGATCATCTGGCTGCCGATTTTCACGACCAGCCCGCCCAATATGGACGAATCAACGGCGGTGGAAACGCTAACATCGCTTCCCACACGTTTCTTGAGCTGCGCCTTGAGCGCATCAATCTGCTTGTCATCCAGCGGATGTGCGGATGTCACTTCGGCGGTAATCTGGCCGCGATGATCAGATGCCAATGTCGCGAATGCGCGAATGACCGCGTGTATCTGGTCAAGCCGGCGATTGGCCGCGAGAACGCCGAGCACATTGGTCGACAAAGGGTCGAGACCGAGGGCATTGGCCGTTGCTGCAATTGCCTTGCCGGCATCTTCGCGGGACAGAACGGGGCTGCTGGTCAGCGCCCTCAGATCGTCCGATTCGGCCATGGCGGCGCTCAACGTGTCGAGGCTGGCTTGCACCGCGTCGATACTGTTATTTTCTTTTGCAAGCGCGAACAGTGCGGTGGCGTAACGCCCCGCTAAACTCGCCCTGATGCCGCTGGAATGATCCACGCGTTTGCTTCTCCCTGACCGTCGATTGGGTCTGAAAACCGTTCATGAAATGGTCCGCTTAATGGCCGGAAATCCTGCGATTCCGCCCACGGATGCGCGGCGTCTAGCAACCATTTTGCTGCGATGCAAGATGGCTTTGGGAATCATTTTCGAGAAAGGGTAAAACACCGGATTTTGGTGCTTTTCGATATTCTCCGGGGATAAATTGCTTTGACCGCAAGATACGGGAAGCAGAACATGGCTTTCCCCGACTATTGGGCAATAAATCAATGGACGGATAATGAGCATGACTTACCGCATCACCGGGATAAGCCCGGATCAGCTTGGAGATATCGCAGACGCGCCGGGCACCGTCCGCGTTCGCGCAACGGGCAAGCCCGGATTTCCGTGTCGTGTCACGCTGGAAGATGCAGAACCCGGTGAAGAATTGCTCCTGTTCCACCATATTTCGCATGACGTGGATTCGCCCTATCGCAGCGGCTATGCTATTTTTGCCCGTACCAGTGCGAAAGCCGCCGCGCGATATACCGATGCGGTTCCGCCGATATTTGCGGACCGCTCACTGGGCATGCGGGCCTTCGGCTCCGATGCGATGCTGAAATCCGCATGCCTGGCGATGCCGGGCGAGGCGGACAAGATCATCCGACAGCTGTTTGAGCTGGAAGAGGTTGCCTATATAGATGTCCACAATGCGGCGCACGGATGTTTCGCTGCGCGGGTAGAGAGGTTTGAAACATGAGCCCCGAAATAGTGGACAGCGAACAGGCCTGGGTGGCGGTGCGGTCGCGCGACCGCTCCTTTGACGGAAAATTCGTCACCGGCGTGCTGAGCACCGGAATCTATTGTCGCCCTTCCTGTGCCGCCCGCCATCCCAAGCGTGAGAATGTACGCTTCTTTGCGACGGCCGAACAGGCGGAAGCAGCCGGTCTGCGGGCCTGTCTGCGCTGCCGCCCCAATGACGTGGCGCGCGACGAGGCGGCGGTCAAAGCTGTTATCGATGCAATTCGTACAGCCGAGCGCGCACCAAGGCTGGAGGAGCTGGGCGATCTGACCGGATATTCGCCCGCGCATCTCCAGCGCATTTTCAAGCGCGAGACCGGTCTGTCACCGGCTGCCTATGCAAGAGCTTTGCGATCCGAAAGGGTCAAAGACGCATTGGCCAGCGGCGCGACCGTAACCGAAGCCATTTATGATGCTGGCTATGGATCGGCTTCGCGCTTTTACGAGGAACGGAAAATGGGCATGAAACCAAGCGTGTGGAAAAATGGTGGGGCAGGGGCAACGGTGCACTGGGCCAATATCGCAACCACGCTCGGTCCGATGATGGTCGCCGCGACCGACAAGGGTGTCTGCTGCCTGTCCTTCAACGAGAGCGAAGAAAAATTGCACGAACGCTTCCCGAAGGCGCAACTGCAACAGGGCGGGGATGATTTTCAGATGCTGCTGGACCAGGTGGTCGCGCAGGTCGAAGCGCCGGGTCGCCCGCACAATATTCCGCTCGATGTGCAGGGCACTGCCTTTCAGGAAGCCGTTTGGCAGGAATTGCGCAAAATTCCTGAAGGCGAAACCCGCAGCTACGCCGATATCGCTGCTGCCATAGGCAAGCCTCGGGCGGTGCGCGCAGTGGGCAGCGCCAATGGTGCCAATAATGTTGCGGTTCTGATTCCTTGTCATCGGGTTGTGCGCAGCGATGGCACAATGGGCGGCTATGCCTATGGTCTGGAGATCAAGCGCCAGTTGCTGGAAAGGGAAGAGACATGAACGATAAAATCGAGACCTTTGGCAACCTTCATATCCCGGGCGACCCGCTCGTTCTGGTCAATATCTGGGACGCTGGCAGCGCCCGGGCGGTGGCAGCGGCGGGCGCCAAAGCTCTGGCGACGGGCAGCTATGGCGTCGCTGGTGCGCAGGGGATCGCGGACGGGGAGGCCTTTTCGCTGGATGCTGCGATTGCCAGTCTCGAACATATCATTGCGGTCACCGATTTGCCGGTGAGTATCGATCTGGAAGCCGGATATGGACAGGATGCGGCGCAGGTTCGCCGGTCGGTGCAACGCGCCCGTGATGCGGGTGCAAGCGGCATCAACATGGAAGACCGCATGCCCGGAGAAGACCGTTTGCTTGCACCGGATATTTACGCCGAACGCCTGGCCGCGGCTGTCTCGACCGGACTTTGGGTAAACGCCCGCTGCGATGTGTTTCGCGGTCGATCAGCAGAGGTAGATGGCGGCGCCTTGGTGGAGCAGGTGCTGGAGCGGGCAAGAATCTATGCGGATGCCGGGGCGGGGAGTCTGTTTGTGCCCTTCCTGAGCGATGCCGGCTGCATAAGGGCAATTTGCGATGATTCTCCCTTGCCGGTCAATGTCCTCCGCTCCCCGGACGGGCCCGGTCATGCAGAACTCGCCCGCCTGGGTGTTGCCCGTATCAGTCACGGTCACCAGCCCTGGGCAGCGGCTATGAAATGGCTTGGTGAGCAGACCGAGCGGGTCTTGCGGGGAGAGGAGCCCGACTATTGACAGTCCGGCTGGATCGACGGCCGGCAATCGATGATGCGGCTATTTCGCTGTCAAATCCGGTTCGGTTGCCAGAAGCTCATCCATCATTGCCAATGCCGCTTCCCGGCCGATACGTGCAATCAACGGCCGATCGGTTTCATCGCCGATTTCAAAGGTTACCGTTGGCACCCGATATTTTCCATAGACATGATTTTTTGAATTGGGCTGGTCGAGATTGTGATTGGCATCGCGATGGATTGCATAATCAGGCATTGCCGCCGAAAGCCGGGCCAGCCAGTTCTTGATGAACAGCGGCGGGTTGGTCGGATAGTCATCAGGAATGGTGTAGAACACATCCTTCTGGGTGGAATGAAAGTCGATGAACAAGCGCAGGTCCCGGGCCGGGGCCGCTGCAATCTCTTCCAGCAAGTGACCCATCAGCCGGGTTTCCGGCTGGGTGAACGGGCCCCAGTCACGATTGAGGTCCTTGTGTCCGGTGCTGTGCCGCCAATGCCCGCGCACGACACCGTCCGGATTCAGTATCGGAACAACAATGGTTTCAAACCGCTTGCGGAAGCGAATGGCGACTGGTTCATCCGACAATAATGTCTCGACAAAAGGAAATAGGGCCAGCGCGCCGGTAATTTCCGGAGGATGCTGTCGGCCAATCAGGACGATCTGCTCGCGCGGCTGGGTGCCGGGCGCCTTGATCGTCATGGCCGGAATATTGCGCGCTTCCAGCGACTGGCCAAGCACCCGCTGTTCCACGTCCGGAGATTGCGAGACCTTGGCGATCCATGTCTGATAATCCGATGGCGCGACAATTTCCTGACCAGCGACGAACAATGGCGTCTTGCCATGCTGCAATGTAATTTTTGCCTGTCTTACACCGTCAACCTCGGAAATGACGACGGCGTCCGGTTTCACTGAAGTCCAGGTCTGGCCATCTGCGCTTGTTTTCGGCCAATAGCGATGCCCGCAAAATTCGTAATCCAGCTTGATTGTGATTATGCCTGCATTCCGCGGATTGAGCCGAAAGGCATACCAGGCGCTGCAGTTGATCGGCGGAGCGTCCTCGGGTGCAATCTTGATCGTGACCCGATCTGCCCCTGTCGCTTCACAGGAAGCGAAATTGCCGGTTGGGAAATCCGTGTCGATTGTAACACGGTCTGTCTCGCATCGTCCTTGTTCGACGATCGCCTCGGGCTGGTCGCGGATTGTGGCACAGCCGGCGACGGCGACAAGCGATACGAGGAACCAGGAATGGCGTCCGATGGCAGTCCGACCTTTTATTGTTCCCGTCCCTTCCTCATTTGTGGGAGGCGCGATGTTTCGTCAAAGCGCCTCCCGCGATTTCGTTTAGAATTTCTTGCGGAGTTCCACAACAAACTGTCGTCCACGCGCGCTGTGTAATTCGCTGAAATAACCATAGGATTCATCGGCAAGCGGCGGATCCTCGTTAAACAGATTGTTCACGCCAAATTTCAGACGGGTTCCGTCCAGGGCGGTATCGTTGTTGATCGTATAGCTGACCGACATGTTCATCGTGAACTGGTCGCTGACCTGGTAGAAGTTCGCATTGGGATTGTCGGAAACGATCAGCACGTCCCGGGTGACACTCGTATCATATACCTTGCCGATATATTTCCCGAACAGGGTAACATCCACCGGACCGCTGCCCCAGCTCACCGAACCGCTCAGCCGCCATTTTGGACGCCCTTCGATTTCCAGCAATTCGCCCAATCCGCCAACACCGACGTCGGTAGGCAAGGTGCCTGCCGCAATGGCGTCCAGCAATTCCTGCCCGTCCGGGCCGGCAGACTGGACAAAGGATTGCAGCCGTGCTGCATTCAGCCGCAGGCGAATATCCCCTATGCCAAATTCAGGTACGTTGTAGAACAGACCGAAATCCCAGCCTTTCGAGACACGGCTGTCGAGATTGAGATAGGGATCGAGTACCTGAATGATACTGCCAGCAGGAGTCAGGCTGGTACCGGTGAACAGGGCAATCGCGTCTGCATCCGGAGCATTGCGCTGAACATTTGGATTGGTGCTACCATTCTGGCGGCGCAACAAGTCGAGTGCAATCGCATTGTCATCGCCGAAAACACCCACAATGCCCCGTTGTTTGACGCGCCAATAATCGGCGGTCAGGGTCAAGCCGGGAATGAATTCCGGTTCTAGGACCACGCCCAGATTGATGCTCTCCGTCTTTTCGGGATTGAGAGTGTCCGTTCCGGACCGGAAACTGACGGTGCCGGTCCCGCTACATGCACCGAGGTTTGCGATGATCCCCTTCTCCACCTGCGCCTGGCAGGTCACGAAATCGTCACGGGTGTTGGACCGTGTGGTTCCGGCATCATTGACCTGTACCAGATTTGGCGCGCGAAAGCCCTTGGACCAGGCTCCCCGCAGGATGATACCGGGCAACGGCGTCCACGACGCGGCTGCCCGCGGGACGATCGCCGTTTCGTCGATATCCTTGAAATGCTCCATTCGGCCAGCAATCTGAACATTCAGTTCGCGGATCAGCGGGATGTTCATGTCTTCCGAAACCAGAGGAATGAAGGCTTCCGCAAAGGCCGAGAAAACATCGCGACGGCCACTGGTGTCCGGAGACGGGCTGGAACCGACAACATCGCTGCCATTGAAATCGCCGGTGACACTGTCGGTGAAGGTAATCGTGCCGTCAAGCCGGGGATCGCGGTCATCCCTGAAGGTCTCGCGTCGGAATTCGACACCGGTCGCAATACCGACATCACCACCCGGAAGCGTGAACAGATTGTCGCGTGACACCTTGAAGTCCGCCAATGCCAGGGTAGTTTCACCCTTGCGGAATACATCGATGGTGATGTCATCAATCACCGATTGCGGGTTCGGGGTGCAATCGCCGTTGTTGGGTCCCGTCCCCTGGTTTTCGATACAGCCGCCGTTGAACGGATTATATGCGTCCGGCGTCGTGCGGTTGATAACATCCTGCAGCTTGGTCAGCGAAATCCGGCCGCGTGTGAGATCGGTACTGTTGGCCTGCGAATATACAAAGCCGGTATCAAAATCCCATTCGCCAAAATTGCCTTTCAGGCCGGCTACAATGCGGTAGCTGTCCTTGTTGACCGAAACATCGCGGGTGCCAACATCAACAAAGCGCATGCGCTCCATGATGACATCAGCACCGCCAGCGGCGATTGTGGTACCGGGAAGACGGTTAGGACTGCCAACGGGACCGAACGGATTATAATAGGCGGTGCGTGAAATTCCCACCGGAACGGCCGAAAGCAGGGCGCTCGCTTCATTCGCGCGGCGGCTCTCCGACCGGTAATAGCTGCTTTCCAGGTAAAATTCGACGGAGTCGCTTAATTCATAGTTAAACAGCAGTGCGGCGTTGTAGCGGTCTTTCTGCGAAAACAGATCGACGCCGAAATTGGTATTGTAGCGAACATCGGTTGCCGGCGTCGTGCCATTGCGGGCGCAAATGCCGTTGCCGAAATCCAGACGGCAGCCTGGGAAAGTCGAAGGTTGCAAATAGAAATCGTCGTCGCCGATCGGCGTCCGCGATGACGGGGCCTGGATATCGAACTGGCCGTAGGGCGAACTGGTCGAACGATTGTTGAACGAAGCGTCGTTTTCAAACGGCGTTCCGGCCAACAATGCTCTGCGATCATCAAACGCGGCATAATCACGGATCGTTACCGGCGCGCCATTCTCATGAAAATAGCTGCCATAAACGGTAATATTGGCACGGCCTTCCGCGAAATCAAAACCGTAGCCGCCAGAAATACTGGTGCTGTAGAGACTCGTCCCGTCCGATGCGCGCCAGTCGGCTTCGATAAAGCCGCCCGTCATCTTGCCCTTCAAAATGGTGTTCACAACACCGGCAACCGCGTCTGCGCCGTAAACAGCAGAGGCGCCATCACGCAATATTTCGAGCCGCTTGACGCTGCCGGGCGGAATTTCATTCGTGTCCGGAGAGACCACCGGAACCAGCAATTCGGTCTGGAAACCGGGATGCAGATTCATCCGCCGTCCGTTGATCAGCAGCAATGTATTGCCCGTGCCAAGGTCGCGCAGATTGATCGACGCAATATCGCCGCGCGCACCATTCACGCCGCCAGTGGTATTCTGTTCGTTAAAGGCTGTCGTCCCGACCTGCGGGATAGCCGCAAAAAGTTCCTCCCCGGAAGCCGCGCCGGTGGCCTCGATCGCTTGTTCGTCGAGAACCGTTACAGGCAGAACGTCATTGATTTTTGCACCCTGAATCTGGCTACCGGTAACAACGATGATATTCTCGTCGTCAGTGGTTCCATCATTGGTTTGTGCAAAGGCGCAATTGGTGCTGATCAGCGCCGTTGTGCCGAGCAAAAGCGCAGAAATATTGCGGATTCGTGTCATAGCTTAACCCCCCCGAGTAAAAGACCGAAAAAACCAAAACCAAACAAATATATTTTATAGAAATGCGGATCGTGTCTTGAGCAAAATCGCCCGGACAGACTCCGGTCCGTGGGTTAAGGAAGATACAAGTTTTGCACAGCGGTCAATCCGGTTTCGCAAGCGCCGGAGCTTTTGCTGGCGACAGTGATGTTTTTAACACTTAAACTGAAACCAAATTTTATGAATATCGGTCTCCGCGAACGCGCCGCGAGGCAATCTCATTCAGTCCGCAACTCTCTTGCACTCGTACACCAGCCTCTCGTTCGCCTGGCCCGGGAGCTCCGCTCTGATCGCCTTGACCATATTCTCGATATCGGTCAGCGCCTTGATGTCGGTGGTACAGGCCTTGTTGCCATATTGGGCGCGGATTGCCCGTGCCTTGGTCATGGCGTCCAGCCCCATCAGATAGCGTTCCTCGGTAAATTCGGAACTGTCCGGTTGGAAGCTGCTGATCGTAACCGTCTGCTCCTGATTGGGGACGAATATCCGCGACCATTTGGCACCATCGCGGCCATATTGGGTGCGGTCGTTGACGCAGCCGCCTTCGGCCCAGTCGAGCAGCAATTCATCCTGTTGTGACACAGTGATCCGGCTGCGCTGGGGGTTGATACTGCATTGATATTTGCCCGACGAGGCCACGCTTGTCGGTGGTGAACCACCCGGTGCTGTCTTGTCGTTCATCGCGGCGGCAACTCGGTCATCAATCTCGCTGAAATCCGGACGCGACAGGAAGACTATGACCGCACCGAGCAACAGGATGCCCGCGCCTCCCGCCGTACCAATGCCCGGGGTGCGCTTGCCCTGAATGATAAGGACGGTCGCACCACCAGTGGCCAGTAACGACAGCGCCAGCATCAGCGCGGCCAGGGCTATCCGATTTTCCCGCTCGCCGATAATATCCTGCGATATTGTTGTTCGCAACTTGCTCTCGGCCCGTTCGCGCTTCTCCGATTCCGCGGCCTTTGCGGCGGCCACTTGGGCGCGTGCCGCGGCTTCACGGCGCCGCTCCTGCTCGCTTATCTCCGCCGCCGAACGGCAGGGGGTTGCTGTCGCGCCGACCGTCACGCCTGCCTTGCGCAGAAAGCTCAATATTTCCCGGGCAGAGACCGCAAACCCGAATTCTGCATCATTGCCATCGCTGATCGAGCCGAAGCTGTTCGCGCCCAGCACACGGCCGCAATTGTCGATCAGCGGCCCACCGCTGTTGCCCGACGCAATCGGTGCGGTGTGGAGCAGCGTGTCAAATTGCTTGGTCGTGCGACCACCCGAAACTGTGCCGGTGGTCTTGACCGGTGACATCGGGTTGATCAGGTCATCCAGATCGAGACCTTGCGCCCGGTCCACCGACCCGGGGTAGCCGATCGCCACCACATCAGCCCCATCGTCGACCGGACCGCCAAATATTGTCATCGGCGGCAGCCGTCCGCCGTCCAGCACCTGGATGAGAGCAAGATCGTTGCCGGGTGAATAAGCCAGGATTCGTCCGCCGTAGCTGGTTCCGCCCTGCGACGGGATAATACCGATAACGACCGAAGGTTCCTGTCGCGCGATTTCGACCACATGGGCGTTGGTAACGATCTTGTCCGGTGCCACCACGAAACCGCTGCCGTGGCCGACGAAGGCAACCTTGCTGCCGTCTTTCGCGGCCAACACAACCCTTACAACGGATCGGCTGGCAGCACTGATATCGGTCGGATCAGCCTGGGCAGGACCGGCCAGCAGAGAGCCAGCAATCAAAAGAAATAGCGCTAGAATGCGGTTCATGGAGCGACCTTCAATTCTGTGTATCGAGCCCCCGATGCGGAGCCCTGTGTGGAACGAGCGCTACTCAACCCGAAGCTCCGCATCAAGTGTGGAGCACATTTGCCTAAACAAAACTATAGGGGTCGACATCGACGCCGACGCGCACAGCACGCGGCCATTCCAGCTTTTCCAGCCAGTCGCGCATGATATTCTGCAGATCCACGGAGCGCAGCGCATGGACCAGCAACCGGTGCCGATGCCGCCCGCGCAGCATTGCCAGCGGGGCAGGGGCCGGGCCATAGACCGAGAATCCGTCAAGTTTCGGCGCTGTCTGACCGATCAGCCGCGCCGTCTCCATTGCTTCCTTATTGTCCTCGGACGAGACAATGATCGCCGCCCAGCGCGCGAAGGGCGGGGCCAGGGCCTGGCGCCGCGCGTCGATTTCGGCGGCATAAAAGCCCTCACGGTCATTTTTGATCAGGGCCTGGATCACTGGTGCGTTCGGCATCCGGGTCTGGACGTAGACCCGACCCGGTTTTTCCGCTCGCCCGGCCCGTCCTGCAACCTGCGCGATCTGTTGGAAACTGCGCTCGGCGGCGCGCAGGTCGCCGCCCTCCAGCCCGATATCCGCGTCCACCACGCCGACCAGCGTGAGATTGGGAAAATGGTAGCCCTTGGTCACCAGCTGCGTCCCGACCACGATATCGATCGCGCCGGTCTCCATCTGGTGAACAAAATCGGCAGCGCGCTGCGGCGACCAGATCGTGTCCGAGGTGACAATCGCCGTTCGTGCCTGCGGAAACAGCATCTTGACCTCGTCGCAGATTCGCTCAACCCCGGGGCCGCAGGCAACCAGACTGTCTTCGTCACCGCATTCGGGGCATTTTTCCGGGATCGGCATGACATGGCCGCAATGATGGCAGGCGAGGCGGCGGGTCAGGCGATGCTCGACCATCCAGGCAGTGCAATTGGGACAGTCGATCCGGTGGCCGCAGGTCCGGCACAGCGTCAACGGTGCAAAGCCCCTTCGGTTGAGGAACAAAAGAGATTGCTCGCCGCGATCGAGGTTTTCTTCCAGCGCGTTGACCAGCGTCGGGGCCAGCCAGTTGCCGCGCGGCGGCACATCCTGCGTCAGGTCCAGCGCCTCGATATCCGGCATCGTCGCTCCGCCAAAACGTGCAGGCAGCTCGAGCAGCTCGTAATTACCCTGTTCGACTTGGTGCTGGCTCTCGATCGCCGGTGTGGCCGAAGCAAGAATCACCGGAATCTGTTCGTAGAGCCCGCGCATGACCGCGACATCGCGGGCATGATAGCGGACGCCATCCTCCTGCTTGAAGCTGGTTTCGTGCGCCTCGTCGACGATGATCAGGCCGAGATTGGCATAAGGCAGAAACAGCGCGGAGCGGGCGCCGACGATGACCTTCGCCGTGCCTTCCGCTAGCGCCCGCCAGTTCTTCTTGCGTTCCGACTGTTTCATGCCGCTATGCCACGCCAGCGGTTCGGCGCCGAACCGCGCTTCGAAACGATCAAGAAACGGCTCGGTCAGGGCAATTTCCGGCAGCAGCACCAGAACCTGCTTCTCCTGCCGCAAGGCTTCCGCAATTGCCTCGAAATAGACCTCGGTCTTGCCCGATCCTGTTACCCCGTCGAGCAGAAAGGGTCTGAATTTTGCGGCGCTTACCGCGTCGATCAGAATTTTGCTGACATTCTGCTGATCGTCGCTGAGATCGACCGCGCCGAAATCGGGTGAGGGATCGGCGGTGACAGCGAAGGGAGACACCGCTTCCCGGTCAAAAACTCCCAGCTTTTCGAGTCCCCGGATCACGGCCACCGATACGCCCGCCTTATGGGCCAGTTCGCTGATCGTGCCCTGCACATTGGCCAGCTTTTCCAGCGCTTGCTGACGTTGTGGCGTTATCCGGTCCGGAAGTGTCCCGTTCAACCGATATTCGCTGATCGGCCGGTTGTCGGCAAAAGCTGCACCGCTCGAGAGCACCATCCGCAGCACCGCTGCCGGCGAGGCAAAATAATAATCTGCGGTCCACTCGATCAGCCGCCGCAACGGCGCCCGGAGCGGGGGGACATCGCGCAGTTCCAGCAGCGGGCGCAATTTCTTCGGATCGATTTCCTCGACCGGAAAGCTTTCGGCTTCCCACACGACGCCGGGAAGCTTGCGCGGACCAAGTGGCGCTATCACGACCGAACCCGGTTCGACCTGCATACCCTCCGGAACACGGTAATCGAGCGGACCCAGAGCGGCGTTAAGGAGGAGTACACGAACGCGATTCATATTCATGCTATAGGCAGCTTATCATCATTCGTCATTGCTGCTTTGGCGAAAACAGGAGAGACTCAATGAACTATCATCGCAGGTCGGTTCTGGGCCTGGGCGCTGCCGCCGGATTGCTTGCTTTGCCGGGCTGTTCGAGCCTGCCGGGCCTGAGCTTGACCGAAGCGGTCAAGCGGCTGCTGACCATCTCGTCACAAAATGCCTTTGCCCAGCTGCTCCAGCCGAACGGTTTCTTCGACAGCCAGGTGGCCCGTATCGCGGTACCCGATTCGCTCGGCGGTTCGCGGGTGACGGGCATCGCAACCGCCTTGCTGCGCTCGAAGCCGGTCCAGGACCGGTTGCTGAAGCAGGTTAACCGCGCAGCGGAAAAAGGTGCGGAACTGGCGGCGCCGATCGTGGCCGAAACCATCCGCAACATGAGTATCTCGGACGCTGTGGCGATCATCAATGGCGGCCCGCGCGCAGCCACCGCGCTGCTGCAGGGCCAGTTGGGCAATACATTGGTCGAGCGTATGCTGCCGGGCATAGGCAGTGGCCTCAGACTATTCGACAACGAGATTATCAATCTTGTGCTGTCGCAAGCCACCAATGTTGATTTTACCGGCATCAGCCGCGATGTGACCAACAAGGTCAATGATGCGATTTACAGGTCCATCGGTGCCCAGGAAGAGGCCATCCGGACCAATCCGCGCACCACCAATGATCCCCTGCTGATCGCGGTTCTCGGAGCAGGAAAAGCCTTCTGATACCAGAAGTCAGAAGTGGTAGGTCATGCCGGTAATCGCGATGTGCAGCATGCGGTCCTCTCCGGAGCGCGGGACATAGAGCCCCATATAGGCCAGTGAAATGTCGAGATGCTCGGCGAGCGGCGCCGATAGTCCGGCTTTGCCGCGGATGGAATTGATGCCGGCGGACTGGCCGCTGCCTGTCCGGTTCAGGTTGAGCAGCAATTCACCGCTGAAATCCGGCCGGATGCCGCTGTTGCCGATTGGTTTGCCGCGAAAGCCGATCCGTTCGCGGAAGCGGAATTCGACGCGGTCCGATCCGCTGAACATCCGTTCCTCGAGTCGGGTGCGACTGCTCCATTCGCCGCCTGCCGTCTTGCCCATTGCCCAGTTCAACTGCTGGAACGCCCGTTCCTCGGTACCCGACCGGCGATGGGCCTTGTAATTCTGAAAATGGCCATAGCCGAGCGCGAAGGAGAGATCGTCGGCAACTTTCACCTGCAGCGAAGCCCGCGCAAATATCTGCGCCAGCCCGTCCGCGCTTTCGCTGTAGCGGATGCCGCTCTCGGCAATCACCGCCAAATCGGGATTCAGCGGGATTTTTGCGGTGGGCAATATCCACAGCTGGGCCTCGTCATCGCGCGCAACGGCAGGATCAACAAAAAGAGCCTGCGCGGCAAGCAGAACCGCCGGAGCAGCAATAAGTCGAAGAAGTGCTGGCATTGCTGAACCTTATACCGGCGAAAACGGTCACCTAATCAGAAATATCCTCCGATGCTACCCCAAAACTGTGCGGTCATCGTAATCCTGACCCACCTCTTGTCTGTCCCGCCTAATGTTCCTTCAGCAAGTTCATCAACGGGCGCATCAGCGTGCGCATCGCCTTTGGACCTCCGTTGTTGAGAAACACATAGGCCTGGTCGCTGCGCTCTTCGTCCGCGAAGCTGAACAATTCGAAGCCCCGGTCGGAGCCATCCAGATTGGCCCTGGTCGCCAGAAAATGGTCGCGATAGTTCGGCTCGAGCAAGTCGCCCTGCGTTATCAGATTGTAGAAGCGCCGTAGATCGCCAAGCGTCGAATACATGCCGCCACTGCCCATCACCAGCCATGACGTCGGTCCCCAGTTTGGCGGGATATTGGGCAGGCCGACCTGCATGCCGCCTCCCGCAGCAAAATCGGTCAACTTCAGGTCGCGGCTCTCGCCGTAATTCCCTGTCCGCTGCATCCCCGCCGGGCCGAAGAAATTCTCACGGAGGAAGGGATAATAGCCCTGGCCGCTTACCCGCTCGACAATCGCCGCGAGCAACCCGAAGGCCCAATGCGAATGGGCCTTGCCGTTGCCCGGTGCAAACAGAAGGTCCGTGGCCATGGTGCGTCGTTCCAGCTCGGTTCGATCAATCCAGCCAAGGTCGGCATCCCGGTCGCTTTCATTGGCAGGAAAATCTGGCAGTCCGGACTGGCCGGTCAGCATCTGGCGGATTGTCATGTTAGCGCGATCGGCGGGCGCATCGGGAAAATATGTGTCGAGACTGTCATCCTGCGACAATTTGCCGCGCTGCTCGAGAAGATAGATCGCCGCGGTGGTAAAATCGATCGGCCGGGAACCTATTCCGAAAATGGTATCTATCCTGTTGGCCGTGCCCAGAGCAGCATTGGCCGTGCCATAGGCTTTTTCCAGCGCTACTTTGTCGTCGATCATCACATAGGCAATTCCCGACCCGCCGGCTTCGGTCATTAGCGAGTCAATCTGGGCTTCCAGCCTGGCCGGTTGCAGAGTGGCTGCCTCTTTCATCTGTTCGATCGACAGGGCGGTAATCGCATAGGACGGCTCCTCGGCCAGGGAAACGCGGACCAGATAGGTTGCGGGTCCCTCGAATGTGAGGACATAGCCGTCGTCGTCCCGGTCGATCCCGACTCCTCCGGCCTGTGCGGCAGCGGTGCGAATTTTTTCCAGCAGGCTGCGCCGGGCTTCCGCCGTCGTCGCTGCCTTGTAGGATGGGGCAAATCGTTCCTTCTCGAACTCGGCCACTGCATCTGCCTGGGATTGCTGCGCCGTCTGCTCGAGAGCCAGAAGTTGCGCTTCTTCGGTTTGCGCCGTTACTCGCTGATCATTGGCCAGGGCAGGCGGGTCTGTTTGCGCCTGCGTGGCGGCGGGAAAACTGGCCAGCATGGCTATCGCACTCAGGGTCACAAGACGCATTTTCCGCTTCGCTCCTATTCAACTACACTTGTAGTCACTAGCAGGACTTTTGCCAAATACAAGGCCTGCCGGCGTCACAAACCGCTCGCGCTGGCTCAGGCGCAAATTTTCCCCCACTTTATCCACAGCTTTCTGCCGGAAAGGACCGGGTGGCAGTTTCGCGCCGCGGGGAAAGCGGATAGGCAATTGCCGAAGGCCGCCTTATTCCTTGTTTCTGGAGCCAGACCGATGAAATTCTTCGTTGATACCGCCGATACCGCGGAAATCGCCGACCTCGCTGCGACCGGCATGGTCGATGGCGTTACCACCAACCCGTCGCTGATCAAGAAATCGGGTCGGGACATCATGGAGGTGACCAAGGAAATCTGCGGCCTGACCGATGGCCCCGTCTCGGCCGAAGTGGTCGCGCTCGATCATGAAACGATGATGAAAGAGGCGGAAGTGCTCCGCAAGATCGCCGACAATATCGCGATCAAGGTGCCGCTGACCATCGACGGACTGAAGACTTGCAAGGCGCTGACCGGCGAAGGCACGATGGTCAATGTGACGCTTTGTTTTTCGGCCAATCAGGCGTTGCTCGCGGCCAAAGCGGGCGCAACCTTCATTTCCCCCTTTGTCGGCCGGCACGATGACAACGGCCTCGACGGCATGACGCTGATCGAGGATATCCGCCTAATCTATGACAATTATGCGTTCGAGACCGAAATTCTGGTCGCTTCGATCCGCCACCCGATCCACGTGCTGGAATCAGCCCGGATCGGCGCCGACGTGGCGACGATGCCGCCCGCCGTCATCCGCAGCCTGTTCAAGCATGTCCTGACCGACAAGGGGATCGAGGGCTTCCTGAAGGACTGGAAAGATACGGGCCAGAATATCGGTTGACGTTTTACTCCGCACTTGATGCGGAGCGCTGTCGTTAATCAGCCCCCGATGGAGTCGGGCTCCGCATCAGGTGCGAAGCATGAACCGATCAAAACCCCTTCGGTGCCGGATCAATCACGGCAAAACTGCCGGTGCGGATCTCCTGCACTTCGAGCGCGCGCTCCGAGATGCCGTCGGCCTGGAACCGGAACACGCCATCGAGCCCGATGAATCCGCCCTTGTCGGTCAGCTGGTTGATCGGAAAGGGTGATCCCACTTTCCAGTTGCGTGCGACCTTGACCGTCAGCAGCACCGAATCATAGCCCAGGCTGGACAGCCGGAACGGCGCCTTGCCATAGCGGGCGCGGTAGCGGTCGGCATATTGCTTGTACAGGCTGTCGGACACGCTGGCGAACCAGGCCCCGCGCATCGACGGCGCACCGGCCAGATTGCTGCTCGTGTTCCACAGGTCCGTGCCCAGTATTTTCGCGGTGGCGCTGGCGTTCTTGCGAATATAGGGCGCGGCCCTGATCGCCATATCGCCATTGTCAGCCAGCAGCACCGCTTCAAATTCGCCATTTTGGGCGAGTTTCTTGGTCGCGGCCTCGATCGACTGGGAATCGCGGTTGAAGGTCTGGATCGACACCATGGTGCCCCCGACATCCTTGACATGGCGCAGCATGGTCGAGGACGCGCGCTGGCCGTAGATCCCGTTCGGCACCAGTGCCGCAAAGCGTTTCATGCCCTTGGAGCTGGCATAGTCCACAACGCGGCTGATCGATTGCGCCGGGATATGGCCCAATATATAGACATTGTTGCCCGCGACACCGCTGTCGTTGGAAAAGCTCAGGATTGGTACACCGGCCGAGCGGGCGATATTGGCGGTCGCCACGACGTTATCGCTGAGCAGCGGGCCGATGATCAGCTTGTTGCCGTCCCGAATGGCGTTTTGCGCGGCGGCAGTTATGCCCCTGGCCGTGTCATAGCTGGTCATGCGGATATTTTCCGCCTTGGTGTCAAGCAGCGCCATGGTCGTCGCATTGGCCAGCGACTCGCCGATCCCGGCATTTTGTCCGGACAGCGGCACCAGCAGGGCGATGCGATGATGTTTCTGGTCGTCGGGTAGTCCGGCAGTGACCGGAGGCGGTGCCGGGGTTTCGGTGCGCGGCGGCTCTGCGCCCCGCGGAATGACCGTGGAACAGCCGGCAAGGAAGGCGAATGCGGATATGCCCGCCCATTTCAGAAGGCGGCGTCGCCCGCTTTGATCTTGTCCTAGATGCGTCTTGTCTGCCATGACCGTCATATGTCCACTCCTGCCCAATCCGGTCTCTATATCGTTGCCACCCCGATCGGCAACCTTGGAGATTTGTCGCACCGCGCCGAAGCCACGCTCGCCGCTGCCGATATCATCTTGGTCGAAGACACAAGAGTCACCAGCAAGCTTCTGAATCACATCGGTAAAAAGTCAAAGATGGTCGTCTATAACGATCACAAGTCGGCGGCGGACCGGGCGTTCATTTTGGATGCCATTCGATGCAAAATTGTCGCACTGGTCAGCGATGCGGGGACGCCGCTGATCTCCGATCCCGGCTACAAGCTGGTCCGCGATGCACAGGCCGCCGGTCTCTATGTCACGACGATTCCCGGCCCCAGCGCTGCCATCGCCGCCCTGACGCTGTCCGGCCTGCCCAGCGACCGCTTTTTGTTCGAGGGCTTCCTGCCGAGCAAGACCAAGGCCCGGACCGAGTCGCTTGGCGCGTTGAAGGCGCTCAACGCCAGTCTGATATTCTACGAAAACGGTTCGCGACTGGGCGCAATGCTCGCCGATGCGCTGGCGGTGTTCGGTGACCGCAAGGCGGCTGTTGTTCGCGAAATCACCAAGCGGTTCGAGGAAAGCGTGGCAGGTCCGCTCAGCGAACTGGCCGACCGCTATGGCATGGAAAAACCGAAGGGCGAGATTGTCGTCATCATCGGTCCGCCGGGCCCGCCGGAAGCGGCCAGCGAGCAGGATATCGAAACGGCGTTGCGGGAGGCGCTGGTCAGGCTGCCCGCCTCGAAAGCGGCCGGAGAGGTGGCCCGCAGCTTCAACACCGACCGCAAGGCGCTGTATGAAATGGCCAATCGCTGGAAGGCCGACGGTACGGCATGACCCGCAAGGCTGCGGAAGCGCGGGGGCGAAAAGCGGAAAAGACCGCCGCCCGCTTCCTGCGCCTGAAAGGCTGGCGGATATTGGGCGAGCGCGTCCGAACCCCGCGCGGCGAGGTTGATCTGGTCGCCAGGCGCGGTGGACTCGTCGCGTTCGTCGAAGTGAAGGCGCGGACGAAGCTGGAAGATCTGGAGCAGGCGATTGATCTGAAGCGCCTGCAGCGCGTCGCCGATGCGGTGGAAATCCTCTATCCGCAATATTGTACCAAGGGCGAAGACGCGCGGATCGACGTCATATTGGTCGCGCCGCGCCGCTTGCCGGTCCATTTGCCCAATGTCTGGCACGGGTTTTGAGGCGGATTTGCCGCTGTCCGTCAGTAGAGAGCTTGTCGAACTGCGTTTCCGGCCGAGAGATGTCCTTCGACAGGCTCAGGACGAACGGAGAGTGGGCGCAATTTTCCTTTGCCGTGATAAACAAAACTGTGGTTCGACAGGTTCGCCACTAGCGGCTAGAAACGCATCTCTCCCGTTCGTCCCGGGCGAAGTCGAGAGACGTCTGCCGCGATGCCATTGTGTCTCGACTACGCTCGAGACGAACGGTAAGCGGGCTCGAATATCTCTAAGGAATAGGCATGACCCTGAAAATCGCCGTACAAATGGACCCGATGGAAAGCGTGAATATCGCCGGTGACAGCAGCTTCGCGCTGATGATCGCCGCACAGAAACGCGGCCATGAGATATTTCATTATGACGTAAAGGGGCTAACCCTGCACGCCAATGGCCGACTGACCACGCCCGCCCACCCGGTGACGGTGCGGCCGGTGAAGGGTGACCATTTTACCTTTGGCGATCCGGTAAAACTTGATCTCGGCAGCGATGTCGACGTCGTGCTGATGCGGCAGGACCCGCCCTTCCACGTCGGCTATATCACCGCCACCCATCTGCTCGAGCGCATTGAAGCCGAGACGCTGGTGGTCAACAATCCCGTCTCGGTCCGCAACGCGCCGGAAAAGGTCTATGTGCTGGACTATGCCCAGTTTATGCCGCCGACCCTGATCACCCGCGACCTCGACGAAGTGCGCGCCTTCCAGAAGCAACATGGCGGCATCGTCGTCAAGCCGCTGCACGGCAATGGTGGCAAGGCGATCTTCCTGGTGCCGGAGGACGGCAGCAATCTCAGCGCCCTGTTCGAGGTGTTCAACCAGACCTGGCCGGAACCGCATATGGTCCAGCCATTCCTCCCCGAAGTGCATCAGGGCGACAAGCGCATCGTGCTGATCGACGGCGAATTTGCCGGCGCGATCAACCGCAAACCGGGCGAAGGCGAATTTCGCTCCAATCTGGCGCAGGGCGGCTATGCCGAGGCGGCGGAACTGACGACACGCGAAAAGGAAATCTGCGCGGCGATGGGCCCCGACCTGAAACGGCTCGGCCTGATCTTCGTCGGCATCGATGTAATCGGCGGCAAATGGCTGACCGAGATTAACGTGACCTCGCCAACCGGCATTGTCGCGATCGACAAATTTAACGGCACCGATACGCCGGGCATGATCTGGGATGCAATCGAGCGCCGTCTTGCCGCAAAATAATCGCGCAGCCGGCTTTGCGCGTTGAACAGCTGGATCTCGGACCTGATCGCCCAGGCCGGCTACTGGGCGATCGGCTTTCTGATGGCGCTGGAAAATATCTTTCCGCCGATCCCGTCCGAGCTGATCATGGGCCTCGGCGGCGTCGGCGTGGGGCAGGGGCGCTTCCATCCGGTGGCGCTGGTGCTGGTCGGCACGATCGGTTCGCTGATCGGCAATTATTTCTGGTTCATGGTCGGGCGTCACTGGGACGAGGATGACCTGCGCGGCTATGTGCGTCGCCATGGCCGCTGGCTGACGCTCGATATCGCCACCGTCAACCGGATCGACCGGATTTTCGACAATCACGGCGAATGGGTGGTGTTCGTCGCCCGCTTCATCCCCAATATCCGCACCCTGATCTCGGTGCCCGCCGGGCTGTTCGGCATGTCCCGCAAACGCTTCATCCTCGCCACCAGCGCCGGTGCCACCGTCTGGAACAGCGCCCTGGTTTACGCCGGCTACCAGCTGCAGCAGAATGTCGATGATATCGGGGATTATCTGGGGCCGGTGTCGCTGGGCGTGATCGGGTTGATCGTGCTGGTCTATGTTTGGCGGATTATTTTCTGGCGGCCGAAGGAGGGGTGAGGGGGGGGCTTGCTGTCATCGACGGCGAATAGCTAACCGAGATAAACGTAACCTCACCGATTGGGATTGTGGCAATTGAGGCGTTTAATTGGACGGATACGCCGGGGATGATCTGGGATGCTATTGTGAAGCAAAGGTGAGTAGTTTTTGCTCGCCCGAATGAAATTGGCTCGAACGTTAAGTTCTGAAATTATAGCTAACGCTAAAATTATTTTAAGTGGATACCCAGCCCTCGGATGCGCATTCTGATAGACATCCAGCAAATGCGCCGCATCCACCGCCGTATAGACCTGCGTCGAGCTCAGGCTCGCATGGCCCAGCAACTCCTGCAAGCTCCGCAAATCCGCGCCGCCGGCCAGCAGATGCGTGGCAAAGCTGTGGCGCAGGGCATGGGGCATGGTGGGGTCGGCGATGCCGAGCCTGATCCGCGCCTGCTGCACCACGCGGCGGATCATGTTCGGCCTGCTTTCAGCTTGCCTGGTGAGTTTTTCTGACCATCAATACATCCACCGGCGACCAGCCCATCATTTCGCTGGCACGGCTGCCGATGGTGGCCATGACAAAGCCGCTTCTTCCGTGCGTTCCGAGTACCAGCAGATCGAATTCACCTGTATCGAGCATCTTGTATATCGACTGGTGAAGATTGCCCTCGACAAGGCGGGCGGTCACGCGCGACCTGTCACTCTCCGACAGGTTCAGAGCGGTCATGAAATCCTGCAATTCCTTTTCCGCATCGGACCGCATGTCCGCCGTAACCCCGTCCGATTTCAGCCAGGCCTCGTAAGCGACATGATGATTGTGCACGAGTTCGATTTTTGCATCGGGGAACAGGGTCAGGGCAGAACGCAGCGCATGAGCCGAAAAATCGGAAAAATCGGTTGCGACCAATATGCGCCCGTAAATGGCACGCGGCCGTTCCTTGACCACAAGGACCGGGGCTTTGGCATGGTGGACCAGATGGTCGACCGCCGTACCCAGGAAAAAATCGGAGATGTTGTTATGGCGCGCCGCGCCCACGATGATCAGGTCGCTGCCCAATTGTACCGCTGTATCGGCAATCACCTGGGGAGGCTTTCCGTAATTGATCGCCAGATTGCAGCCTTCGGCATCTGCGCCGTAGTTGCGCCGCAGCTGGGCCTCGACTTTCTCGATGTCGACCTCGGTTTTGGGGCTGCTGACAAACAGCAACGTACGATCTGCGTTCCAGATATCGGCGAGCATCTTGGCGCGCGCGAATGGTCGATCTGCTCTCGCTGTCAGATCGGTGGCTATCAAAATCTGCATCGACACGGCGATAATAACTCCCTTGCATTTTGTGTTTGAGCATCAACCCTCGCAGCCAGGGCTGGCGGATTGTCCCTGATCGATAAAACTAGCCGTTTTCCAGCTGATTGAAATCAGGGTCAGTACGTATATGCTTGCCTCGACAGGAGAGACTATGGGCCGTCCACCGGAAATGCCGCGCGAACTCCGGCGGGTATTTTGGGCATCAGGCCGGAATGAACGGCGTGCCCGGCACACACATGAGATCGACATCGATCTTAGCCCGCCCGTGGATGGGCATTCTGATAGACGTCCAGCAAATGCGCCGCATCCACCGCCGTATAGACCTGCGTAGAGCTCAGGCTCGCGTGCCCCAGCAATTCCTGCAAGCTCCGCAAATCCGCGCCGCCCGCCAGCAGATGCGTGGCAAAGCTGTGGCGCAGCGCATGCGGTGTTGTGGTGTCGGCGATGCCGAGATTGGTCCGCGCCTGCTGCACCACCCGCCGGATCATGTTCGGGGACAGCGGCCCGCCGCGCTTGCCGCGGAACAGCGGCGAGCCGCCGATCCGGTCGTCCTTGCAGCGCGCAAAATCCTGAGCAATCGGATAGGGACAGAGATCGATATAATGTTCGATCGCCGCGCGCACCTGCGGCAACAGCGGCACGATCCGGGTCTTGTTGCGCTTGCCGGTCACCCGCAACGTGTCGGACAGCGGCAGGGCATCGCCGGTCAGGTCGAGCGCCTCGCTGATCCGCAGGCCCGATCCATAGAGCAGCAGCAGCACCGCCCAGTCGCGCGCGCCGATCCAGTCCTCGGAAGCATTGTCCTGTGCGTCCCCGGCCAGCGCCAGAATATCATCGGGCGAGGCCGGGCGGGGAACGCCGCGCTTGACCTTGGGACCCTTGATCTTGGGTATCTGCGCCTCGTCGCCGCCGACAAATTTCAGAAACGCCCGCAGTGCCGACAATTCCCGCGCCGCGCTGTTGTTGGTCAGCCCGTCCCTCCGCCGCCAGGCGAGATAGGACCGGATATCCGCCTGCTTGAGCGCCTTGAGCTCGGCGGTGCCAACGCCGCCGCCGATATGGTCCATCAAAAAAGCGCAGAAGCGTTCAGCAGTGGTGACATAGGCCCGCAGCGTATGCACTGACCGCCGCCGGTCATCGCGCAGGTAGGCGGCAAAGTCATTGATGAGGGCGCTGGCGGTGTCCATTTGTGGAATCTAGCAGACCCCGAATCAATCTCCAAATTTATGTGGAATGTGCTCCGCATCAAATGTGGAGCACGCCTTCTACAACCGATATTCGCTCGCCAGAATCTTTCCATGTTGCGCCGCGGTCAGGGGCTCATAGTCGTCGGCACCCGGCGTCCCGAACCAGAGCGGATCGCTGACCCGCCCGATATCGAATCCCTCTTCAACCAGTTCCACCTTGCGATATTTGAAGGTTCCGGTCGTCTGTGCCTCCGGTTCGATCCGGATAAACAGCGGCACGGCATAGGGCGGCAACTGCTTTGCCAGAAAATCGCGCAGACCTTGGATATCGAAATCCTCGGCGACGGTCAGTGATGCCATGCCCGCGCGGCCATCGGTGCCGGGCACCGTGACGCCATAGACATTGGCGGTCCTGATCCCGGGATATTGCGATAGGGTTTCGGCGACCTCGTTGGTGGCGACATTTTCGCCCTTCCAGCGGAATGTGTCACCGATCCGGTCCTTGAAATAGATATAGCCGGCGCGGTCGCGGCTCATCAGGTCGCCGGAGCGGAACCAGGCATCTCCTTTTTCGAACACATCGCGAAGAATCTTCTTCTCGGTCGCGTCCTTGTCCTGATAGCCGGAAAAATCGGATGGGCCGCCGCCATCGATCCGTCCGATCAGCTCGCCCGCTTCGTTCCAGTCGGCCTTGATGCAAAATCCGTCATCGCCGCGGATCGGCTGCTCCTCCGCGACATCGAATTTGACAATCCGCACGTCGCCGAACTGCTTTTCGAGATATTTCGGGATCCGGCCGACCGCGCCAATCTTCCCGTCAAAATTCATCAGGAAGATATTGCCCTCTGTCGACCCGTAGATTTCCAGCAGCTTGGGCACGGAAAAGCGGTCGACAAACTGCTGCCAGATATCCGAGCGCAGCCCGTTGCCAATGCCGACCCGCAACTTGTGGGCGCGTTCCTTGCCATGTTCCGGCTGGTTGAGCAGATAGCGGCACAGCTCGCCGATATAGACCACCACTGTCGCGCCATGATCCGCCACATCATCCCAATATTGCGAAGCCGAGAATTTGCGGCGCAGGATGACCGAGGCCCCGCTCAGCAAGGCCCCGCCGAGGCCCAGGAAGCCGCCGGTCACATGATAGAGCGGCAAAGTGATATAGACGCGGTCATCCGGCGTGATCGGACAGCTCGGTATCGCGATGCGAAAGCTGCGCCGGGCGCGGGCATGGGATATGCGGGCGGCCTTGGGCAGGCCGGTCGTGCCCGATGTGTAGACATAGAGAAACAGGTCGTTGCCGGTCAGATGGGCGCGGTGGCTTTTGTCCGGTTGCTCGGCGGGAAGCGCGGCCAGCGCGGCGTTCAGGTCCTTGCCGACGGCGCCATCCCAGTCCCACAGCACCGGTGATCCATCCAGCTGACCGGCAATTTTCTTCACCTTCGGCGCCAGATCGGCGGAACTGATCACCGCCCTGGTCGACACGATATTGAGGCAATGGGCGAGGCCCGCTCCCTCCAGATTGCAGTTGATCATCGCGGTCACCACGCCGACCTTTGACAGGCCGAACCAGACCGCGACAAAATCGGGCGCGTTTTCCATGAACAGCGCGACCGTATCCCCGGCCTGATAGCCCTCGGACAAGGCCCAGTGCGCAATCCGGGTGGCGCGCGCGTCGAACGCGGCATAGCTGACCGTGTCGCCTTCGAAATGAAAGGCGACATTGTCCGGATAGGCGGCGACGGTGGCTTCGATATCATCGGTGATCAGCACCGGGGCGGCCGGGTCAATATCCTGCACCTGCTTCATCAGCCCCTTGAGCGACCGGGTAAACGCGACTTCCCGCTTGATCACGCTGAATAGGCCCATGCTGTCTCTCCTTATCGGAGAAGATTGTGACAGCTAAGCAGATAATATTCAACGCTGTTAAGCGATAGAAAACGGCCTGATTTTCAGATGTCCGCGATAATTTTCGGCAACAGCGCATCCAGCAGAGGCATGCCTTTTGGTAGGACGGCCAGACGCTCGCCCCGTCGCTCGACAAAGCCCAGCGCCGCGAGCTTCGCCACCTCACCACCATCCACCATCGCCGCCGCTGCCAGCCCGGTTTTAGCCTCCAGATCTTCCAGATCCACGCCCTCGGCCAGCCGCAGCCCCATCATCAGCGCTTCCATCGCCCGGGTCTCGGGCGACAACGCCTGTTCGACCTTCACGCCATGACCATTGCGCGTCACGCCCGAAAGAAAATTCTCCGGCTTCTTGTGCCGCTCGGTCGCGCTGTCCAGCCGCCGTCCGTGCGCGCCCGGGCCGATGCCGATATAGTCCTCGTAACGCCAGTAGGTCAGGTTGTGGCGGCTTTCCTGCCCCGGTCTGGCGTGATTGCTGATCTCGTAGGCGGGCAGACCGGCATCCGTCATCAGCCCGCGGGTCAGCTCGAACAGGTCGGCCGCATGGTCATCGTCGGCCGGGACCAGCGCCCCGGTCCGCACCAAAGTCTCGAACCGCGTCCCCGGCTCGATCGTCAGCTGATAGAGCGACAGATGTCCGGTACCAAAGCTAAGCGCGCGCTCCAGTTCCGCCTGCCAGTCGGCCAGCGACTGGCCGGGTCTGGCGTAGATCAGATCAAAGCTGACCCGGTCAAACGCCTGCTGCGCGGTATCGAGCGCCGCGAGGCCTTCATGGACATCATGCGCCCGGCCCAGAAAGGCGAGCGTCTGGTCATCCAGCGATTGCAGACCGAGCGACACCCGGTTCACGCCCGCTCCGGCCAGATCATGAAAATTCGCCGCTTCCACCGAAGAGGGATTGGCCTCCAGCGTGATCTCGATATCGTCGGCAAAGCCCCAGTGCCGCTCGGCCGCCGCGATCAACGCTGCAACGAGTGAAGGCGGCATCAGCGAGGGGGTGCCGCCGCCGAAGAATATGCTCGACAGCCGGCGGCCCATGGTCAGGCTTGCCTCATGCGCCATATCGGCGAGCAGTGCTTCCTGCCAGGCCGCAAAATCAACCTGCTCGCGGACATGGCTGTTGAAATCGCAATAGGGACATTTTGAGACGCAGAATGGCCAGTGGATATAAAGTGCCAGCGGCCCCATATCACTCCTGTTCATTTTTCCAATGGTAGAGGCCTGTTCATGCATATCATCCGCGCCCTTAGCGTCATCCTACTGATCACGCCAGCCATTGCCGCCTGTTCGCCGGCCCCCTCGCACAGCCCGTCTCCGGCCACCGTTGTCGAGCCGCGCCCCAGCATGGCACCGGAACCGCGCGGCGACCGCCGTCTGCAGGACGCGGTCATGCGCGCCCATGATAGTGCGCGGGCGAAAGTCGGCGCGCCAAAGCTGGTCTGGAACGCGGAGCTGGCGAACGATGCCGCCGTCTATGCCGCCACCCTGGCCCGCACCGGAACATTCGCCCACGATCCGCAAACCGGGCGCAGCCCCCGGCAGGGCGAGAATCTCTGGATGGGGACGCGCGATGCCTACAGCTATGGCGAAATGGTCGGCGCCTGGGTCGACGAGGACCGCTATTTCAAGCCTGGCCTGTTCCCCGACAGCAGCAGCACCGGCAACTGGGGCGATGTCGCCCATTATACCCAGATCATCTGGCCGACCAGCCAGCGCATCGGCTGCGCCGTGGCCAGCAACGCCAGCAACGATTTCCTGGTCTGCCGCTACAGTCCGGCAGGCAATATTGTCGGTCGGGACCCGCTGAAGGGGTGACGCTCGCGCTCCGCACCTGATGCGGAGCCCTATAGCCCGAAAACCCGCCGCGGTTCCGTTCGTGCTGAGCTTGTCGAAGCACCTAGTGCGAAAAAGCGTCCTTCGACAGGCTCAGGACAAACGGTTGCCTCTAAAAACAGCCAGCAACGAGCTTCCCAAACGCATCCGCCCGATGGCTCATCGCCTGTTTCTGCGCCGGGTCGAGCTCGGCAAAGGTCGGCTCCATCCCGACCGGCTGAAACACCGGATCATAGCCAAAGCCCAATGTGCCGCGTGGCGGCCAGACCAGATTGCCATGGACCCGGCCTTCAAATATTTCCGAATAGCCATCCGGCCAGGCCAAGGCCAGCGTGCAGACAAAATGGGCGCTGCGGTCGACATCCGGCCCTTGCTCGGCCAGCAATCCCTCGACCTTGCCCATCGCCATATACCAGTCGCGGCCCGGCTCGCCCTCGAACCACTGCCGCTCGGCCCAGTCGGCGGTATAGACCCCTGGCTTGCCGCTCAGCGCCGCGACGCACAGCCCGCTGTCATCCGCCAGCGCCACGCAATCCGCGCCTTCGGCACTCGCCCGCGCCTTGAGCAAGGCGTTCTCGGCAAAGGTCGTGCCGGTCTCTTCCGGCTCCGGCAATCCCAGATCGGCTGCTGATACCGGTTCAATGCCATAAGGCTCCAGTAGTGCCCGGATTTCCCGCACCTTGCCCTGGTTATGGCTGGCGATGATCAGCCGTCCAGGGGATAGTTTGCGATGCTTGGTCATCGAACCAGCTCGCGGATCCAGTCGGAAATGTCTTCCAATATCATTTTTCGGTTTCTCCACCGCCATGCATCGGCTCTGTTTTTGACCAACAAGCCAGCGGACATAATTAATGAAATGGGCGTCATCAGCGCAATGTCGAGCCAGGCGCCGACCCCCGATGCAAATAAGATGGTTCCTTCGGCCAAGGACTTGCCAACAGATTCTTTCTCTTTCCGCACCAGTTGATAGGAATAGTCATTCAACAGCAGGGCCACTGTAAATCGCTCATCGGGCGAAAGCAGGTTTTTGTCGGGAGTGCGTGCCAGATGAATCTGAATCTGGCGAACAAATCTGTTGAACCAATATTCGTCCAGCGGCGGTGGATAGGGAAAGTCAGCTAGCCAGTTGGCCCATTCTGCATCCGCAACCGAGACATGACGGATCTGATCGGTGATGGAATGCCTAGCCAAGGGACGAGGATTGATGGGCTTCGATTTCGTCCAGAATTATCCGATTTTCGATTTCTGCCACTTCCATGCTCCGGCGATGCGCCGACCAGAAGATGACCAGGCTTGCACCGATTGGGGCTAGCGCCAGCCAGTCCTGAATATCCCCTCCAGATTTCGACCCGGAGGCCAGCAAAAAGGGAAAATCTCCGGCCAAATTCCAAAACAGAACATAGAGAAACGCTGCCAGAGCCAATAATCCGGCGCCATGTATAAGCGTGCGGATGAAGCTCAATCTGTCGTAAGATCGAACCACATCACGCTTCAGTTGTTCAAGTTCGAACGACTGAACCTGATCTCTCACGATCTCCTGAATTTCTTTGGACCGGATTTCCATGGATCAAATATACCCATCGATCGGCATTTAGGCAATACCAACCGCCCGATCCTGCGCCTCGAAAATCTGGCCGCAACCAATTTTCGCCAGCCGCATCAGCCGCATCAGTTGTTCCTCGTCAAATGTCTGACCCTCGGCAGTCGCCTGCGCCTCGGCGATATTGCTATCGCCGGTCAGCACGAAATTGGCGTCGGCACCGGCATTGCTGTCCTCGGCATAGTCGAGGTCGAGCACCGGCGTGCCTTCAAAGATGCCGCAGCTGATCGCTGCAATCTTCTGCTGGATCGGGTCTTCCTTGAGCACTTTCTGGTCGAGCAAGCCGTTGACCGCCAGCCGCAGCGCCACCCAGGCGCCGCTGATCGAAGCGGTCCGGGTGCCGCCATCGGCCTGAATGACATCGCAATCGAGCGTGATCTGCCGCTCGCCGAGCTTCTTCAGATCCACGACCGAGCGCAAGCTGCGCCCGATAAGCCGCTGGATTTCCTGCGTTCTGCCCGACTGCTTGCCGCGCGCCGCTTCGCGCGATCCACGAGTATGCGTGGCGCGGGGCAGCATCGAATATTCGCCGGTCACCCAGCCGGTACCCTTGCCGCGCATCCATGGCGGCAGGCTCGTTTCAACGCTGGCGGTGCACAATACCCGGGTATCGCCAAAGCTGATCAGGCATGATCCCTCGGCATGTTTGGTAAATCCGGTTTCGATGGAAATGGCGCGCATTTCGTCCGGCGCACGGCCCGATGGTCGCATGTGATGTTCCTTTTTTTGAGTTGGCGCGTCCTTAACCGCTCGCAGGGGGAGAGGCAACAACTGTGCTCCGCACTTGATGCGGTGCTCTGGAGGTGGAGAGTGCTTATCGCCTAGCCAGCTCCGCATCAAGTGCGGAGCACGGAAGTCCTCAATTGCACAGCCATCAGCACCCGTCATACTCTCCCATAGGGAGAGGCAAGCAAGACTTCCCCGGATGCAATCCGGGGTTAGTCGCGCTCGGTGAGGGGTTGCTCCCTCTCGACAGGGAAAATCCCTCACCGACCTGCGCTAGGCATCAAAGATGCCAACCTCCGGTTACCTCTCCCGACGGGAGAGGAGGGGAAGGATTCTTCTTTGGCTTTAAGAGTAGCAGCGGGTATGGTCTTTTTGAGTTTCAAGGAGGGTGAAGGAGTGAAATTTGGAACAAATTACAGGGTGGCATTGGCAACTACGATGATACTGGGAGGATGTTCATTGAATAATACTCAATCATCACAGGCTCCTGATGCTTCTAGCGTAAACAGCTTCTTTCTCGCTGCCGATATCACTGGGCCTGACAAAGTTTCAGACCAATACTGCACTTCTCATGTTCAAATAGAAATCGACTTAAAAGGAGAAGGGTCTGTATTTTGGAATCGTGACGGTGAGCCAGGGGACCATGGTTGTTTTCACGATTCAGAAAAGGCCGATCGAACAGATGCTATCTTGCTTGATGGTCCGCTGTTTAAGGAGTTCAAAGAGAAGTTCGAGCAGATCAATTGGTCTGGAAATTTCGAAAAAGTTGAAAATGCTGGATTTAACCCCCACCCTGATTGTGAAATTCATCATGACAGCTTACCCGACATTGTTATGTCATTGGAAAAAGACGGGCTGGTCGTCGCGCATTCCGTCTACTCATATGAACTTGAAAGGGATTATGTTACTCCAGAATGCAAACAAGCAATGATCCACGAGACCGATATCGTGCAGGAAATTATCGACTTGATGCCACTGGAGCCACCATTTTCTTCAAAACTCTACTACCGTAGTAAATTTTCGAAAAAACCTTAGATTGAGTCCCATGACCAACACCCCGATCACCGAAATGACCACCCGCGCGCAGGACATCTTCCGCGTCGTCGTGGAATCCTATCTCGACACCGGCACCCCGGTCGGTTCGCGCACCATCTCCAAGGCTCCGGGGCTCGAACTCTCGCCCGCCTCGATCCGCAATGTCATGCAGGATCTAGAGGAACTGGGCCTGCTCGCCGCGCCGCATACCAGCGCCGGGCGGGTGCCGACGGAGCTCGGGCTGCGACTGTTCGTCGACGGCATGATGCAGGCGGCGGAGCCGTCGCAGCAGGAGCGCGAGGCGATCGAGCGGCAGATCACCGAACAGGGCCCGGTCGAGGAAGCGCTGCGCGCCACCACCTCGATCCTCTCCGGCCTGTCCTCCTGCGCCGGTCTGGTGCTGGTACCCAAGCGCGAACCGCTGCTCAGGCAGTTCAATTTCGTCAAACTGTCCGAAGGGCAGGGGCTGGCGATCCTGGTCAGCCAGGATGGCGGCGTCGAGAACCGCGTGCTCGACCTGCCGCCCGGCGTCTCGGAATCGGCGCTGGTCGAGGCCGGCAATTTTCTCACCGCCCGCTATGGCGGCAAGACGCTGTCGCAGGCGCTGTTGCAGCTCGACCGGGAAATCAGCGCGGGCGAGCTGGCGATCGACCGGGCGTCGGAAGAGCTGGTCAAGGCCGGCATGGTCACCTGGAGCCGCGATCCCTCCGACCGGCCGGTGCTGATCGTGCGCGGGCAGGCCAATCTGCTGCAGGATAACAGCGCGCTGGCCGATCTTGATCGCGTGCGCCGGTTGCTCGATGAACTCGAGGGCAAGCAGGAAATCGCCCGGCTGCTCGACAATGCCCGCGATGCCGAAGCGGCGAAAATATTTATCGGCGCGGAGAACAAATTATTCTCGCTTTCCGGCTCATCTGTGATAGCGGCGCCCTACAAGGACGGCGACGGACAGGTGGTCGGTGTGGTCGGCGTGATCGGCCCGACAAGGTTGAATTACGCGCGCATCGTACCCATGGTAGACTTCACCGCGCAAACCCTGTCGCGATTGTTGACCAAATGACAGCTATTAGAGTGATTTAGAACATGAGTGACCAGAAGCAGAAACCCCAGGACCATGACGCCGACAAGGCCGCCGCAGCCGAGCTGGAAGGCGTGCCGGAATCGATGAAGGATGGCGGTGCCGACGCCGAGAACGGCGAAGGCCCGCAGCCCGAGAATTCGGACAACCGCATCGAGGCGCTGGAAGACGCGCTCGCCGAAGCGCAGCAGGCGGTGCTCTACGCCCAGGCCGAGACCCAGAATGTCCGCCGCCGTCTCGAAAAGGATGCGCAGGACGCCCGCGCCTATGCCGCCACCGGCTTTGCCCGCGACATGCTCTCGGTGATGGACAATATGCAGCGCGCCCTCGAAGCGATTCCCGCCGAGGTCAAGGACGAGGAAAAGTGGAAGGGCCTGATCAACGGCATCGAGGCCACCGGCCGCGAATTGCAGTCGGTGTTCGAGAAAAACGGCATCAAGCGCGTCGCCTCGGTCGGCCTGCCGCTCGACCCCAACCAGCACCAGGCGATGGTCGAAATCCCCACCGACGAGCATGAGCCCGGCACCATCGTGCAGGAAATGCAGGCCGGTTACGTGATCAAGGACCGGCTGTTGCGGCCGGCCTTTGTCGGGGTGGCGAAGAAGCCGGAGTAGGCCTCGCGTTCGCTTCTAATATTGTTAGCAAGCCGCGCCAGTTGATCATTTCTCTCCCCCAGGGAGAGCATGAAATACCCCGTCATGCCAGCGCAGGCTGGCATCCAACCCGCCTATGTAAGTCTCACCACCCTTGGTTTGGGCCCCAGCCTTCGCTGGGGTGACAGGTGATTTAACTGACTTGTTTGGGCTGTGATAAAGCAGGCGGAATGACTTTTCCGGCTGAACATGCTGTATTTCCAGTTCCTTTGGCTGCGGCCAGCATAATTTTCCTCTCCCAAAGGGAGAGGGCAACGAGACTTGACGCCGTAGCTTCAGCGGAGGCGTTTAGTCGCAGTGGGTGAGGGGTTGGGAACGTCCATGAGAAAGCGGCTGACTCCCGTCGCAAGAAAACTCAGACGCAACAAGACCGATGCGGAAGCCATAGTCTGGTCGCACCTGCGCAATCGCCAGCTGGAAAATGCAAAATTCAGGTTTCAGGTCCCATTTGATGATTATGTCGCTGACTTTGTGTGCCATGCAGCCAGTCTGATCATTGAACTGGATGGCAGTCAGCATGCTGATAGCGTCCCGGATCAGGATCGCGACGCCGTCATGGAAATTGCAGGCTATCGGGTGATCCGCTTCTGGAACTCGGATGTGTTCAATAATCTCGAAGGCGTCCTCGAGGAAATCCGGCGGGCGGTGTGCGCCAATGAAGGGGGTTAACCCCTCACCGAGCGCGACTAGTTCGCTTCGCTCTCAAGTCTTGCTTGCCTCTCCCTCCGGGAGAGGATGAACTCGCGTCATGCCAGCGCAGGCTGGCATCCAATCCGCATATGTGAGTTTCACCGCCCTTGGTTTAGGCCCCAGCCTTCACCGGGGTGACGGTTGCGGGCAGTTTTAGTTTTTGATCCTGGATTTGCTTCACTTGCTGTTTCAGTTTGCTGAGCAGCGATTTGCATTCGCTTTCTTTCAGCGTGATGCGTTTCGGGGTGTCCGGCGCAATGTGCATGCCCGTATTGGTATAAACCATCAGCGGTTCTTCACAAAGTTGTCCGCAAGACAAGATCGAATGGGCAAGCTCTGAACGCATATCCGCATAGGGCTGGAATTCGTCGAGTAGAACATCGATCCGCTCACTTTTTCGGAACAGTTCGGGATTTGCTTTAGACAAATCGCTCACGGCTCTTAGTTTTTGTCCGAATAGGCGCGGCAACAGAGTCTTTCCGTTGCGAAGTGCCAAAACATTTGGTGATTCCAGAATCGATACTGTCCATTTCTCCACCAGCGCGCATTGCTGAAGAACTTCACTCCTGAAGATGTGGCCGGTCTGCATTGCGGAGTTTGGTGTAGTTGTCGACATCATCAGGAGATATGATGATACAGTTAAAACTCGCTTAAGCTCAGCATGGTTGCTGCGCGTACCAAACCACCCTCAAAAAATCGAATTCCCCATCCCGCCATCCACCACCAGGCTTTGCCCGGTCGCATAGCCGGCCATCTCGCTGCAGAACATGGCGACAAACATCCCCATGTCCTCGGCATCGCCAAAGCGGCCGACCGGGATCCGTACCTGCTTGACGAATTTCGCGACTTCCTCGTCATAGCTGGTGCCATTGGCTTCGGCCTGGCTGTCGAACATGCCGCGGATGCCCGGGGTGTGATGCATGCCGGGCAGGATATTGTTGATCGTCACGCCATGGCGGGCGACCTGCTTCGCCACTGCTACCGTATAATTAACCAGCGCCGCGCGCGGCGGTCCCGACAAGACTCGCATCGCCGCCGGATATTTGGCCGCACCGGTCGCGATATTGACGATCCGGCCCCACTTGCGCTCGACCATGCCGTCGATCACCGCCTTGATAAACTCCACCGGGCTGAGCAGGGTCAGCGACAGCGCCTGTTCCCAGTCGGCCCGGTCGACGGTGCGGAAGTCGCCGGAAAAGGGCGGGGGAGAGCAGGTCGCGACCAGGATATCCGGGTCGGGGCAGATCGAGAGGATTTTCTCGCGGCCCTCGTCGCTGTTGTGGTCGGCGACGATCGGCGTGATCTTGGCGCCGGTTTCGCGGACCAGTTCCTCGCAGACCGCCATCAGCCGCTCTTCGCCGCGGGCGGTGATGAACAATTCCGTCTTCTCCCGCGCCAGCGCCAGCGCCGCGCCGCGGCCCAGTCCCGCGCTGCCGCCGTTGACCAGTGCCTTCCTGCCGCTGATTCCCAGATCCATGTGATTTTCCTCTCGGCACCGGACCTAGCAACCGTGCCCGTCGCTGCCGACTAGCCATTGTGAGGAAGGAATCCGCCATTTCCGGCCAGGAAAGACCATTTTAAAATCAGGAACTTGCCGGTTTTGTACAGAATTGCCCTTGTGCGAATCTTTTAAAGATATATCTTAAAGCTAACTTAGATACAGAAAGACGATATAGCATGATGCACGGAAGAAAATTCGGACCCGGCGGCCCCAGAGGCGGTCGCGGTCGCGGCTGGAACGCGGAAATCGGACAGAAATTTGCCCGCGCCTTTGCCGAGGCGGCCTTTGAAGGGGCCAAGGGCAAGAGGCGCGGCCGGATGTTCCGGCGCGGGGAATTGCGGCTGGTGCTGCTCCATCTGATCGCCGAGGAACCCCGGCACGGCTACGACCTGATCCGACAGATCGAGGAGATGACCGGAGGTCATTATGCGCCGAGTCCGGGGATCGTCTACCCGACGCTGACGCTGATGGCGGAAATGGACCTGATCGGCGAAGCGCTCGGCGAGGATGGCAAGAAAATCTACTCGATCACTGAACGGGGCTCGGGCAAGCTCGCCGAGGAGCAGGAGCATATCGACCATATTCTCGAACGGCTTGATGGTGTCGCGAAAATGGGCGAGGCCAGTGACGGTGCGTCTATCCGCCGCGCGATGCACAATCTGAAAAGCGCGATCCGCATCCGGCTGGCCGACGAGGACAAGGGATCGGACAAGATCCTGGATGTCTCTGCAATCATCGATGAGGCGGCGAGCAGGATCGAACGGCTGAAATAGGACATTGTCTTCCCAGCGAAGGCTGGCATCCGACCCTCCTATGTGGGTCTCACAGCCCTCGGTCTAGACCCCAGCCTGCGCTGGGGTGACGGATGAAAGTGTCAGGACCATCTGCACATTGCACCGCGCATAGGGGGTCGGCCAAAGTTCGTCCGGACCCAGATGCCGGAACCCATTGCGCTCGTACAGTCGAATCGCCGCCGTCAGATCGGCGTTGGTTTCCAGCCAGATCGCATCGGCATCCATGTCGCGCGCCTGCTCGATCAGCGCGGCCATCACCGCCTGGCCGATACCCTGTCCGCGCAGATCCTTGCGCGCTGCCATCTTGACAATCTCCAGCCATTTGCGGCCATCGCCCGGATCGTCGTGCGGTGGCAGGATGGCACCGGTGCCGACCACCACTCCGCCCTTCTCGGCAATTACAATCTGCCCGCCTTTTCCCAAAATAGATGCTTCCAATTCTTCCAGTTGTTTGCGGTCGCTGTCCTCGAGCACGAAATATTCCTCGATCCAGTCGCGGTTGAGATCGATGAAGGCCTGCCGGTCGGCGGCCTGATAGATGCGCGTGGAGACAGGCATCAGAACATCGTGAACAGAATCACCGCCATGATCGTGCCGACCACCGGTATCACCACGGTCAGGGCACCGACCGCGCCATAGGCATCCTTGTGCGTCTCCCCGCAGACCGCGCGGATCGTGGTCACCACATAGCCATTGTGCGGCAGGCTATCGAGCGCGCCGGAGGAAATGGCGACCACCCGGTGCAGTTCGTCCGGCTGCGCGCCGGCGTCCAGATAATGCGGCGCAATCAGCGGCAGGGCGATCGACTGGCCGCCACTGGCCGAGCCGGTAAGGCCGGCGATTACCGTGACCGCGACGGCCGCGCCGATCAGCGGGCTGCCCGGAATATTCTGCACCATCACCAGTGCTTCCTGAAACGCCGGTGACAGCTTGGCAACCGAGCCGAACCCGACCACCGCGCAGGTGTTGGTGATTGCGACTACCGCGCTGGTTGCACCGCGCGAAAAGGCATCCGGCATCGATTTCAGCTTCTGATAGCCAACCATCAGCGCCACCACCGCGCCCGTGCCCAGCGCCGCGACCAGCGCCCACTGGTCGAGCGATTCCGGCGGCAACAGCGCCGACAGCGGCCCCATGTCCTGCGGATATTGAAAGATCAGGAAGATGGCGAGCACCGCGACCAGCGGCAGGATGCAGAGCAACGGTGCCGGCAGATTGCCATAGTCGGTGTTGTGGTCATCGCTTTCCCGACCGACAAAATGCTCGCCCTTGGCGACCGCGCGCCTGACCATGTGGTTCAGCCAGAATTGACCGGTGACCGCCATGAACAGGGCGATCACAAGGCTCACCTGCCAACCGGCATAAGCGGTCGTGCCGAGAAACTGCATCGGGATCAGATTCTGGATTTCCGGTGATCCCGCGCTGGTCATGGTGAAGGTGACCGATCCGAAGGCCAGGGCCGCGGGAATGAACCGCCGCGGCAGATCCGCCTCCCGAAACAGATGAACGGCGAGCGAATAGACGCTGAACGAGACGATGAACACGCTGACTCCGCCATAAGTCAGTACCGCGCAGGCCGCGACGACGGCAAGAACGGCGTGTTTGATCCCGATCTTCTCGATGATCCAGTGGGCGACGCTGGCCGCGGCGCCGCTGGCGCCCATGATCTCGCCGAATATTGCGCCGAGCAGAAACATGAAGAACCAGCTTTTGAAGAAGCCGACAAAGCCGTCCATGTAGGCGGTAGCGAAATCCGGTGCGCCGGCAGCGGCCAGGGGGGGCAACCAGGCAATGCCGCTGGTCAGCGCCACGAGGGCAGCCGCCACCGGCCCGGCAATCAGGATATTCACCCCGCGCACCGTCATCCAGATGAGCAGCGCCAGTCCGCCGATAAGTCCGATTGCCGATAGCATGAATGTCCCCCGAAACTTGACCGCTGTTTCATGGCAGACGCCAAGCAAGCGGTGCAACTGCTAATTTCACCGTCGCGCCACATGTCAGCGGGAACGGGTTTGCAAATCGCTGATTCAGCTTTGCAGCAGATGCGCAATCTCTTCCCGCGAACAACCGGTCGTATCTGCGAAGCGTTCTATCCTGCAATCGGTATCCGTTCAGGAACCGTCGACCGGTCTGCGCGTTTTATATACTATCAGCCATAATATCAGGAGAATGACGATGATCATGTGGACTAGAAAACTGGCGGTGGCTACGACGGCGGCAACAGCCGCACTCAGCCTGACGGCCTGTGCTGAAAATTATGCTGCAGAAGGTGCCGGTATCGGCGCAGCAGCCGGGGCCGCGGTCGGCGCCCTCACCGGAGGCGATGTGGTTGAAGGTGCGGCCATCGGCGCAGCGGCCGGAGCGGCTGGCGGATATTTCATCGACAAGGATGACGGTTGCGACGGCTATGACCGTAACGGACGACTTGATGATGACTGCTATGGCCTGCGCGGTTATCCCGACGATCCGAGATAATCATCTGATTTTTTAGCCAGACGCGCGGTTTCTCTGGTCTGGCAGCGCACCTTGGGCTAACGCGCGCCGATGACCGGTGCGTCCCTTGACTTGCGCGAGCAACAACCCTGGCGGCATGAACTGCGCGTCACGGTGGCGCTCGCCTGGCCGCTGATACTGTCCAACCTGACTATGGCGCTGATCGGCGCCACCGATGTTCTGATGCTCGGCTGGCTCGGCGCTCGCGAACTCGCCGCCGCCACGCTCGGATTCAACTTGGCGATGAGTGCGGCAATTTTCTGCATGGGACTGATCACCGCCTCTGCGCCAATGATGGCAACAGAAATCGGGCGCATGGGCAACAGCGTCCGTGATGTGCGTCGCACCTTCCGGCAGGCGATTTGGTCTGCAACTGCTGTTATTCTGCCGTTCTGGCTGATACTCTGGAATACCGAGGCCATTCTGCTGGCCGTCGGTCAACAGCCCGATCTCGCGGCGATGGCAGGCACCTATATAAGCGCCTATATGTGGTCGATCCTGCCGTTTCTGTTCTTCATCATTCTGCGCAATTTCATTTCCGCGCTGGAACAGCCGGTAACGGCCCTGATCATCAGCATAATCGGCGTTCTGGCGAATGCCTTGTTCAACTATGCGCTGATCTTCGGCAAGTTCGGCGTTCCGGAATTTGGCGTCATCGGCGCCGGTATCGGCAGCGTCATGACCAATGTCCTGATGTTTGGCGGAATGGCGCTGGTCGTCATATATCACAAGCGTTTCCGCCGTTATCACTTGTTCGGGCGCTTCTGGCGCAGCGACTGGCAGCGGTTCCGGATGATGTGGAAACTTGGCCTGCCGATCGCCATCACCATGGGCCTCGAAGGCTCCGTCTTCGGCCTTGCCGCCTTGCTGATGGGCCTGATCAGCGCCGAGTCCGTCGCCGCTCATGCCATTGCCCTGCAACTGGCCGCTTTGACTTTCATGGTCCCGATGGGGCTCGGGCAGGCAGCGACGGTGCGTGTCGGCATTCAATATGGCCGGAGAAACAATGCCGGCATCATGCGCGCGGGCTGGGTCAGCTTCCTCCTCGGTACCTCTTTCATGGCGGCGATGGCGCTTGTGTTCGTGCTGGCTCCCGATTTCCTGATCTCGATGTTCATCGATGCCAGTGCGCCCGGCAACGAGGAAGTCGCGGCACTGGCGGTCAGTTTTCTGGCGATTGCCGCGATCTTCCAGATCGTCGACGGCGCTCAGGTCGTCGGGGCAGGGATGCTGCGCGGTCTGCACGACACAACCGTGCCGATGCTGTTCGCGCTGATGGGCTACTGGTTTATCGGTATCGGCCTGGGAGCCGGTCTGGCGTTCTGGCAAGGCTGGGAGGGCGTGGGGATATGGACCGGACTGGCCGGGGGACTGGCCGTCGTCGCAGTGCTGATGCTGGCACGCTGGATGATGCGCGAAAGGCTGGGCCTGCTGCCGTAAATTGGCTGGCTCTGTTGATCCCACCGCTGGCGAGACTGCTCCAATCATTTGATAGATAATTTATATTGATAATCGAGTTTTCTTTCGATTAGTTCAATATTTCTGTTCGGTCTATCAACGGCGGGAAGGAGAATCTCATGCACTATTATCTCGAAACCCTGAAGCAAAAGCACCGCCGGCTGAATCGCCTGATCGACAATTGCAAGGCTGCCGGACGACAGCATGAAATGCAGCAGCTGAAGCGCAATCGGCTGCGCATCAAGGACAAGATCGCAGCGATCCAGCGCCGGTCCAATATCGCCTGCGCCTGAACAGGGGCGAAGCCTGGCCGGCACGGGCACGTTCGGTCGTTCCATAAGGAATATTGCGTATGTCCGATGTCTTGCTGTCCGGCTAGGGGCTCCGGTCAGAGGCTGGTGACCGACCGGATCTCACGCGCACAGGGACTAAAATTTATGAAAAACACACTGAAACTGGCCGTTGCGGCGGCTGCACTGGCAATGAGCGGAGCGGCATGGGCGGGCTCCAACGATGGCAAGATACAGGTCAAGGCCATGGGCACGCTGGTCGCCCCGGATGGCAAGATCACGTCCATCGAACTGGATAATATCGGACTGCCCGCGGGGACCCAGACGAAGGCCGATGACAATTTCGTACCCACCATCGCCGCCGAATATTTCTTCACGCCGAATATTTCTCTGGAGACTATCTGCTGCGTTACCCAGCATGATGTAACCGGCACCGGACCGCTGGCCGGCGCGGGACTGGTGTCCGACGCCAATATCATTCCCGCTACCCTGACCGCGAAATATCACCTGGTTACCGGATCGGGATTCAAGCCCTATATCGGCGCTGGACCAACCTATTTCATTTTTATCGATGAAAAGGCCGGAGCAACGGCGCAGGCGCTAGGTGCCACGCGACAAAAAATGAACGACAAGGTCGGCTTCGCCCTGCAGGCAGGCTTTGACTTGCCGCTGAACGACAAGGGGCTGGGCCTGAGCGTCGATGCCAAGCGCTATTTCGTCAACACAACGGCTCGCTGGTTTGCCGGACAGACCGAAGTGTTGCGGACCCGCCACCGGATTGACCCGTGGGTGATCAGCGCCGGCCTCGCCTACCGTTTCTGAACGACGGCCAAAGTGACCGAAAAGAGGATGATCGGGACGCCGCGCGTCTCGATCATCTGCGTTTCCGCCTTTACGGTTTTCTAGAAGGGCAAAAGCCCGTGATAGTCGGCAAGGCTGTAGCCGTTCTTCAGCCTCGATCCGCTTTTCAGCAGGAAATAGTGACTGACAATTTCGGCCTGCTGTTCGATGCCAAATTGGGCAAAAGCCTTGCCGGCTTGCAGCTCGTAATCATAGCGGGAGAAGGGATAGCGGGCCAGCGGCAGGAACACGCCCTGTTGATGTTGCCAGACATGGACCATTTCGTGAATAAACAGGGCCTGGATATTGCGCGATGATCTGCAGAAGTCGTCGCAGAACAGTTTACCCTTCGGGTGAAACCAGAGATTGCCGTCCGGTGCCATGGTGACCCGGCGACTCTGGAACGGCCACCATTTGCGGTTGAACACAGTCACTTCGTCATAGTTGATCGCTTGCCCGAAAACCGATCGGCACAGGAAGACTTCATCAGGGGTCAAAGCGCGACCGGTCATTGGCCGGATCCGTGCAACGCGCGATTATTCAGCAGCGGGTGCCGCCTCGCCAGGGTTTTTGATCACTGCATCAATTTCGATGCGTTCGTCGTTGGAGAAGATCAAAGTCATTTTCAACAGACCGCGCTTCTTCGATCCTGCTCCGACACCCCAGATCATCAAATGCTTTCCGCCGGGCTCGAGCTTCACCGTATCTCCTGCCGGAACCGGTATTTCCTTGAGCTTGTTCATGCTGGCCATGCCGTCTTTTTCGCTCGTCTCGTGCATTTCCATGCGCAGGACATCATCAGATGTGATCCCGACCAGCGCGACGTCGACCGGGCCGCCGTGGAGGTTCATGTAACCGGCCGACGGATGAGCGGCGACAGGAGACAGATTGACCACTGCCTTGTCAGCATAAAGTATGTCTCCCTGCCCGCAGGATGCGAGTAAAAATGATATGGAAGCGACGAGCATGATGGCGATCTTGTTCATTGTGATACCTCGTTAAACCGGTTCAAATTTGTCCCGATATGGGTGTTTTGCGTTGATTTTTCAAATGTAGAAGGACTCACGTCTTGTGCCAAGAAAAATGCCACCTATATCGCTTGTCGAAGCCGTAACGGTGCCGATTGAACAGGGCCGGGCGGCAATTTTGCTAATGTTAGAAAATTGATTGAGGGATTTATGGGTAAAGTTATCGGAATTGATCTGGGCACCACCAACAGCTGTGTTGCCGTTATGGATGGCGGCAAGCCAAAGGTAATTGAAAATTCGGAAGGCGCGCGGACCACCCCGTCTGTCGTCGCATTCACCAAGGATGGCGAGCGCCTGATTGGTCAGCCGGCCAAGCGTCAGGCGGTCACCAATCCGGAAAGCACGATCTTCGCCGTGAAGCGTCTGATCGGTCGCCGGTTCGATGATCCGATGACGAAAAAGGATATGGAGCTGGTTCCCTATGAAATCGTCAAGGGAGCCAACGGCGACGCCTGGGTGAAAGCCGGCGGCGAAGATTACAGCCCATCCCAGATTTCTGCCTATACCTTGCAGAAAATGAAAGAAACGGCAGAAGCCTATCTCGGCGAAACCGTGACCCAGGCCGTGATTACCACGCCTGCCTATTTCAACGACGCCCAGCGTCAGGCCACCAAGGATGCCGGCAAGATTGCCGGTCTCGAAGTGCTGCGTATTATCAACGAACCGACCGCTGCGGCGCTGGCTTATGGCCTCGACAAGAGCGAGGGCAAAACCATTGCCGTCTATGATCTCGGCGGTGGTACGTTTGATATTTCGATCCTTGAAATCGGCGACGGTGTTTTTGAAGTCAAATCGACCAATGGTGACACGTTCCTCGGCGGTGAAGATTTTGATGCCAAGCTGGTCGAGTTTCTTGCCGCGGACTTCAAGAAGTCGGAAAGCATTGACCTGACCAAGGACAAGCTTGCGCTGCAGCGTCTCAAGGAAGCCGCGGAAAAGGCGAAAATTGAGCTGTCCAGCGCGCAGACGACGGAAATCAACTTGCCATTCATCACCGCGGACCAGAACGGACCGAAGCATCTGGTCAAGACGATCAGCCGCTCCGATCTGGAAAAGCTGGTGGGCGATCTCGTCAAGCGGACCCTCGATCCTTGCAAAAAGGCACTCAAGGACGCTGGCGTCGAAGCCAAGGACATCGACGATGTCGTGATGGTTGGCGGCATGACCCGTATGCCTCTGGTGCGCGAAACCGTGCAGAAATTTTTCGGCAAGGAACCGCATGTCGGCGTAAACCCGGATGAAGTGGTCGCCATGGGTGCTGCCATTCAGGCAGGCGTATTGCAGGGCGACGTCAAGGACGTGTTGCTGCTCGACGTCACGCCATTGTCGCTGGGTATCGAAACCCTTGGCGGCGTGTTTACCCGCATGATCGATCGTAACACCACGATCCCGACGAAGAAGTCTCAGGTCTACTCGACCGCTGATGACAATCAGGGTGCGGTGACGATCCGCGTGTTCCAGGGCGAGCGTGAAATGGCGGCGGACAACAAGATGCTCGGCCAGTTCGATCTGGTAGGCATTCCGCCTGCGCCGCGCGGTGTACCGCAGATTGACGTGACCTTCGACATTGATGCCAACGGCATCGTCAACGTGTCCGCGAAAGACAAGGGCACCGGCAAGGAACAGCAGATCAAGATCCAGGCTTCCGGCGGTCTGAGCGATAGCGATATCGACCAGATGGTTCAGGACGCCGAGAAATTTGCCGAAGAAGACAAGAAACGGCGGGCCGAGGCGGAAGCCAAGAATAATGCCGAAAGTCTTGTCCACACCACCGAGCGACAGCTGGACGAGCACGGCGACAAGATTGACGCCGAACTCAAGGGCCAGATCGAGGCGGCGGTCACGGAAACCAAGGAAGCCATTGAAAGTGGTGATCCGGAAGCGATGAAGACCAAGTCGGAAGCGCTCGCCCAGGTTTCCATGCAAATGGGACAGAAGATCTATGAGGCCGAACAGGCCGCTGGCGGCGACGCCGGCGATGCAGCGGCAGCAGATGCGGCAGCCAAGGCGGCTGACGATGATGTTGTCGACGCCGAATTCTCCGAAGTCGATGACTCGGACGATGACAAGAAAGATGACGCCAAGGCGGCTGAGTAACGATTGGCACGCCGCTCGCACGCGGGCCGGGTCGCTGGATATGATGCCAGCGGCTCCGGCCTGCGCCGGGGCGGCGGTTTTTTCGCTTTGGGGGAAGCATGAGTATGGCATCCGAAACCGATTATTATGAGCAGCTGAACGTCTCGCGCGATTGTGACGGCGCGACGCTGAAATCATCCTATCGCAAGCTGGCGATGCAGTGGCACCCGGACAAGAATCCCGGCGATGCCGAAGCAGAAGCCAAGTTCAAGACAATCAGCGAAGCCTATGATGTTCTGAAGGATCCGCAGAAGCGCGCAGCCTATGATCGCTACGGTCACGCGGCCTTCACCAACGGCGGCGGCAACAATGCCGGCGGCGGCGGTTTCGGCGGCGCTGCCTTCAATGATATCGGCGATATTTTCGAAACCATATTCGGCGGTGGTGCCGGTGGCGGCTTCGGCAGCCAGCAGCAGCAACGCGGCCCGGCGCGCGGCGCGGATTTGCGCTACGACATGGAAATCACGCTGGAAGACGCCTATCACGGCAAGCAGACCGAAATAGAGATTGATGTGTCCGTCGCCTGCGACGAATGCGACGGTTCCGGCGCCGAACCTGGTACCGGCGTCCAGCGCTGCCCGACCTGCCACGGCCATGGCAAGGTACGCGCCCAGCAAGGTTTCTTCGTGGTCGAACGCACCTGCACCAGCTGTCAGGGGCGCGGCGAAGTGATCGAGAGTCCCTGTCATGTCTGCTACGGCGAAGGCCGGGTGGACAAGCCGCAGACGCTCGAGGTCGAAATTCCGGCCGGTGTCGATACCGGCACCCGGATTCGTCTGTCCGGCAAGGGTGAAGCCGGCGCACGCGGCGCCCCGGCTGGCGATCTCTATATTTTCATCCACCTGATCCGGCACGATATTTTCGAACGCGAGGGCACGACCCTGTTCACCCGCGCCCCGATCAGCTTCACGCTGGCGGCGCTCGGCGGCGAGATCACCATTCCCGGCCTTGACGGGGAAAAACATGCCATCCGTATTCCTGCCGGTATCCAGAGCGGCAAGCAGATCCACCAGCGCGGCGCCGGCATGCCCGTCCTACGCGGCCGGGGCCATGGCGACATGGTGGTCCAGATCGAGGTCGAAACGCCGACCCGTCTGTCCAAGCAACAGCGCCAAATCCTCCGCGATTTCCAGGCCACCGAGACCGGCGACGAGACGCCCAATTCGACCGGCTTTTTCGGCAAGCTGAAGGATGCTTGGGAAGATCTGACCGAGTAATCTGCGCGGCCGACCCTATGGCGAAAAGGCGGTCGCGGCTTTCACCGTGTTCATGAAATCGCGGAACAGCAGCCATTTTTCGTCCGCCACTGTGATCACATGGACAAAGTCGGACTCGATCTGCCTGCCGGTCGAGCGCGCCGTCAGCCGCAAGTGGCCGGTGACGACAACCTTGTCCGCTTCACAGATGAACTCCTCGGGGTCAAACTGGTGGATATCGACCGAGGACAGGACCGTCTCGAAAAAGCCCCGTGCCTGATCAAGACCGTCGTACATGCCGGCATAGGGTATGATCTCCGGACCGTAAAATTCGATCCGTATTTCGGGATGCAGCCACCGGACAATCGTATCGACGTCATGGGCACCAAAGGCCGTAAAAACATTTTTCGTCACGTCAATCGGGGCAATCATAGACAATCTCGCTTTTCATTATGCTTTTTGCCGGCTCCGATCAGAAATTATATCTCAGATCGATGCCGTAAGTGCGCGGCGCGCCTAGCGGGCCTACAAATTCCGCACCGTAGACCGTGCCGGTCAGTATCTGGTTGGTGAAATAGGTCTCGCCGGTCAGATTGTCGCCGAACAGCCGGACGCTCCACCGGTCATCGGCGCTGGTAAAGCCGAGACTGGCGCGCAGCAGACCGTAACTCTCCTGCGAGGCCGCATCGATATTGAACACGGTGAAGCAGATCTTGCTCTGCCAGTGATATTCGGCACGGGCCGTGACATGACCAGCGGTACCGACCGACTGCTCGACCTGACCGGCAAGGCTGAATTTCCAGCGTGGCGCGCGCGGCAGCCGCAGTCCGTCGAGATCGCGCAGCAGCGAGCCGGGCGGCTGGGTCAGCGGGGCAGGGCGCAGCGGTTCGGTCAGTTGCCCTTCGGTAAATTGTGCATCGACATAAGTGAGCGCGCCTTCCAGTTTGAAAAACTCGGTGGGCCTGACCACCGTTTCCACTTCAAAGCCGCGCACCCGCGCCTTGCCGACATTGCGGATGATCGGCTGGTTGCCGACGCTGTCCTGCGCCTGCAGGTTGGTATAGTCATACCAGAAGGCCGACGCATTGAGCAGCAGCGCCCGGTCGAGCAGCTCGCTCTTCGCCCCGATTTCATAGGACCAGATCTTCTCCGGCTCGAACGGATCGCGCTGGCTGCTGCCGATATTATAGCCGCCGCTCTTGAAGCCGCGCTGCACCGAAGCGTAGAGCAGCACGTCATCAGCCGGTTTGAAATCAATACCCAGTTTGGGCGTGAAGGCGCGGAAGGTTGTTGGCCCGTTGACCGGGGCGATGATGAAGCCGAAGGGATCCGGCTGGGCCGCCGCGCGGTCTTCGCTGATCGCATTGGGAAAAAATATCGTGTTCGGGGCAATCCGGATGTCCGGCAGCATCACCAGGTCGAAATTCTGCCGCCCGTCGCGCCGTTCTTCGCTGTAGCGTCCGCCCAGCCGGACGGTGACTTGGTCCGATACATCCCACCGCGTATCGAGATAGGCGGCCCAGGCCTTGGTCTGCTGCTCGCCGCTGAGATGCAGTTCGCAGCATTGGTCGGTTTCGGGGAAGACCACCGGGAAGGGCGGCAGCACGCCCGCTGCCTGCAGGTCCATGAACCCCTGGATCAGGATCGGCTCCCAGAAGTTGCCGAAAATATCATTGTCGATGATATTGCGCTCTTCGAAATAATAGGCACCCGCGATCCAGGAAAAGGGCTTGTCCACCGGTGAACTCAGCTGCACTTCGCCGCTCCATTGCCAATGATCTTCTTCGCGGCCAACGACATTGACAAAGGCGTCGGAAAGATCGAATTCATTCTGTGAAACCGGATTGGTATCCCGGTAGCTGCCGATGACTTTGAGATTATAGTCGGTAATGTCCCAGTCCAGCGTTGCACCCAGACCCCAGTTCTCGACCTTGTTGAAATAGGGCACATCGGCATAAATGTCCCTGGACGCCGGGGCGGAAACGCGGCCGGCATTTTTCATGGCGAAATAGGGAATCGTCTGTGATCCTTCGCGCGTCCCGTACCAGCCGGGGATTTCGCCCGCATAGCCGGCACTCGCGTAGAAATAGGCATTGGCCTTGTCGTCTGCGCGGTAATAGTCGCCGGTGAGCGTGAGCATGGCATCGGGAGAGAGATCGGCTTCGACCGTGAGCCGGACGGAATAGTCTTCCTTGTCTTCGACCTTCTCGGTGCTGTTGTCGGGCCGGGTCACGGTCGCATAGCCGTCGCGATCCTCCCACTGGAACGCCAGCCGTGCGCGAATGGAATCGCTGAGCGGACCGCTCAACGCGCCGGCGACCCGAAAGCGGTCATAATTGCCGATCGTCAGCTGCAGATTGCCTTCCAGGGCATCTTTCGGGCGACTGGTGACAATATTGACCGCTCCGCCGGTGGCGTTGCGGCCATAAAGCGTACCCTGCGGTCCGCGCAGCACTTCGATCCGGTCAATATCAAAAAACAGCGGGCCGATGGCGGCGGGACGACTGATATAGACGCCATCAACATAGGTCGCGGTAGAGCTGTCCGTCCCTGCGATGATCGTCGGCGTGCCGATACCACGGATGAAAATCGATGTGTCGCCCTGATAGGTCGCGATCTGAACCCCCGGCGCGATCGCGCCGACCTGCTCGATTGCAGTGATCGAACGGCTGGCCAGTTCGTCGCCACCGAAAGCGGATACCGACATGGCCGCATCCTGGATCGATTCTTCTCGGCGATTGGCGGTGACAATGATCACGTCCCCACTGGTGCCCTGCGCCTGGTCATCTGCGCTCTGCTGGGCATGAAGCGGCGCGGGCATCGCCATGATCGCCGCCAGGCTTGCCGTTGCCATCACCTTCCGTCTGCTGGTCTGTATGCTCATTTTGTCCTCCCTCATTCGGCGCCTTTTTGCCGCCGTTGTTCTTGAAAATGATCGGCCTGCTATCCCCGTTCGCGAAAGATCACCGGATTGCTGGCCAGACCATGATTGAGCAGGCTGACATCCTGCCAGGTCGCTTCGCCCGTTCGTTCGATCTTGCGGTACCGTTCGCGCAGCATGCGTGCGGTGGACTCGGCCTCGAGATGCGCCAGCGGCGCCCCCAGGCAGCGATGAATGCCATAGCCAAAGCTCATATGCCGGCTGGCGTTCTTGCGGTGCAGCCGAAAGGCATAGGGCTCGGGAAAGGTTTCCGGATCATAATTGGCAGCGCCAAAAAAGCAGGCAACCCAGTCACCGCGCCTGATGTTGGCGGAGCCGATCGTGATGTCGCGCGTGGCGACCCGGAACAGCCGCTGCGGCGGGCCGTGAAAGCGCAGCGTCTCCTTGTAGATCGCGTCAAACAGCGCCGGGTCTTCGACAAACTCCTGCCAGATATCGGGAAAATCGGCGAACACGGCGATCAGATTGCCCAGATAGAAGGACGTTGTTTCCGCCCCGGCCACCGTGGCTGTCATGCAGAAACGGACGATTTCCTCGAAAGACAGGCGGTCGCCATCCACTTCGGTGCGGATGAACGCATTGAGCAAGGGCCCCGGCGTGTCCTCGCCTTTGGCGATCCGGTCCGTCTGCTCCCCGACATGACGGTCGAAGAATGCCATGGCCTCCCTATTATGGGCCTGCCGCTGTTCGGGCGTGATATTGGCGGACAGCATGAACGCGGTCGCCCAGTTGCGGACATCCCGGTCCATATCGCGGGGCATACCGAACAGATAGGCCATCACGCGGCTGGGCAGCATCGCGCAATAATCGGCCATGACGTCGACCGGCTTATCCGGTACAAAAAAATCGTCCATGCAGGCGGTCACAAGGGCATCCACGGAGGACGCCAGCGATTTGATCGAGGACGGCTGGAAGACCTTGGCGGCAATCTTGCGCAGCCGCGTATGTTCTGGTCGATCGTGATTGACCAGCATAAGCGTCGGTGCAGAGGATTCTTCCTGCAAGCTGTCGCGTGAAGAGAAGCTCTCGTGATCCCAGGCCACGGCGGCGACATCATCGAAATTGAGAACCACCCAGGACGGCTTCGGGTCATCGACACCGGGCATCGTTCCGGGAGGAAAGTCGCGATAGCCGAAAACCGGCGATTGGTCCCGCAACAGGTCATAATAGGGATAGGGATTCCGGATCACTTCCGGCCGGCTCAATTGGTCGACGCTAAACACGGGTTTCATCTATCCTCAATCCTTGTCATTTATATGTCGTAGGGACATAGTGTCCATAGGACATAATAGAGATTGGAAATTATATTTGTCAACCGATCTGAAAAGGACAAAAAGATGTGAATAGAACATATTGATTTTAAAGATATTATTGGAATAATTGGTCGCTGCCTTCCGACTGTCGCGATGGCTGGAAAATCCAAAGTCTTCCGGCTGATGCGGCAATTTGATGGTCAGATGATTGGACTCTCGCTCCAAATTCGTTCATCTAGCGGGACGAACAAGGCGGGCGATTGGCCCCATGATGGAGTTTCGAGTGACGCAGCAATCCGATTTCGGAATCGATTATCCGATCAAGCGGGAAACCGCTCCGCAAAATTTTCTGAAGCTATTCTATCCGTTCCATTATTCGGTCGGCATGGCGGTCGAGAAACATCTGAGCGGCCCCCATCTGACCCGGCACCAGACCGTGATCCTGTGGATCATCCATTCCAAGGGCGAGGGCGGTCACACGATCCACCGGAAGACCATCGAACGGCTGATCGGCGAATGGTATGAACTGGGCAGCCCGGCGATCTCCAAGGTCCTGCGCGCGATGGCGGACAAGGATCTCAATCTCATTTCTATCCGCGAGAGCAAGGCTTCTGCTCGCGAAAAAATCATCCGGCTGACGAAAAAAGGTCAGTCGACGGTGAATGACATGATGAAACGGACCGAGGCGTTCATCGAGCTTATCTCCGACGAGCTGACCGACAAGGAAATTGCCAATGGCATGGAGTTCATGAGCCGGGTCGGCGCGATCGTCGAAGGGGGTTTCGCGGGGCAGAAGACGGCAGATTGAAATCATCCTGCCCGGCGCGGCCGGTCAAGGATCGTGAGGAACGGCATCAAGAAAAACATGTCCTACAGCCACTCATTCGTGATAGGGCTGCGCCATGACTGTTGCCCGACCCCGCTTCAATTTTATCAGCCTTGCCAATTGGTTGGCTAGGTTTTTGGACATCAGCACGGAATCAGGGATTCTTTTTCTTAACCCTGTAAAGATTGTAAAGTCTATCAGGAACCAGATGTTTTTCCTGGACGATGCGGGGCGGAACTCGAGGCGATTCTACTGATGCTGCCATCGCTGCTCGTGCTCGACGATTTCATTGCCGACCCCTTGGCCGCGCGCAATGCGGCGCTGGCGCTCGACTATGATCCCGGCAACAAGCATGGCAATTATCCCGGCCATATTTCCACCAAGCCGCTCGAAATCCAGGGACTGGACGAGCGCATCGCCGGCATCATCAACGCGCCGGTCAAGGCGGCACCGAATACCAGCCATCTCCATTGCCGGATCACCCTGAAAGGCGACAAGGGCCGCAGCGGCGTCCATATCGATCCGGCCTTCTATTCCGGTATTCTCTATCTCTCGCTGCCCGAGCACTGCAAGGGTGGCACCGAGTTTTTCCGCCATAAGCGCACCGGCCTCGAGCGCGTGCCAACCGATATGCTGTCGATTCAGCAAGCCGGCTACAACGACATCAACGCGCTGATCGAGGATGTGGTGAACAAGGATACCAACCATCCGGCGAAATGGACCAAGGTGATGACCGTGCCGATGCGCTTCAACCGGCTGATCCTGTTCAGTCCCTGGATGTTCCACAACAGCGGTCAGGCCTTCGGCAAGACGCCCCAGGATGGCCGGCTGGTCAACTTGATGTTTTTTGCGAAGGGATAGCGGCAACCGGTTTTCGATGGTAGACCGAAAACCTGTACCGACGGTAACCGGCTAACAGGGTTGGCCCGATGATAAAAATTCAGGAGACCATTTCCATGCAAAAACCGATATCCCGAACCTTCGCGGCCCTTCTTCTTGCGGCCTCGCCGCTGGTTCTGTCCGCCTGTAGCGAGAGCAATGCGCAGGAAAGCGACCGGTTTGCCAAGGTAGAGATCAAGGCTGAACCTCTGGCTGACGGCATTGCTGTATTGTTCGGTGCCGGCGGCAATATCGGTGTTTCTTATGGTCCCGACGGCACGGTCCTGATCGACGACCAGTTTGCTCCGCTGACCGGCAAGATCCAGACTGCGGTGAAGAATCTCGGTGCGGAGCCGGTCAAATATCTGATCAATACCCACTGGCATTGGGATCACACCGGCGGCAACGAGAATCTCGGCCGGGCCGGAGCACTGATCATGGCGCATGACCACGTCCGCGAGCGGCTGGTCAAGGGGACCGACAGAGTCCCGCCCGCCGCGCCGGAAGCCCTGCCGGTGATCACCTATCATGATGGCATCAAGTTGCATCTGAACGGCGACGAGGTTTGGGTCCAGCATATGAAACATGCCCATACTGACGGCGACAGCGTCGTGTTCTGGAAGAACGCCAATGTCGTGCATATGGGTGACCTGTTCTTCAATAAGGTCACCTTGCCCTTCATCGATCTGAGCAGCGGCGGCAATGCGCGCGGCATCCTCGCTGCGGCAGACAAGGTGTTGACCATGGTGGATGACGATACAAAAATTATCCCCGGCCACGGACCGATGGCGAACAAGGCAGATTTGACCGCCTATCGCGATATGGTGCAGACGGTTATCGCAGCGGTGGAAAAGGCGCAGGGCGAAGGCAAGTCACTCGAAGCAGTGCAGGCGATGAAGCCGGCCGCGCAATGGGACGTCAATCCGGATGCCTTCATCAAGGGCGATGCCTTTGTCGAGGCGGTTTATAAAAGTCTGCAGAAACCGGCGCACGCCGAGGATCACGCGCACTAGCTAGAGCGTTGTAGCCTCGATTTCCTCGCGCAGTGAGGCGATCAGTGGCGCGATCCGGGTGAGCCGTGGGGCCTCCTCGTCTATGATCTCGCGGAAGATGGTCTTCTTGAACCCGAGCACGATGGCATTGTTGGGGCGCTTGGATTCCGGCAAGGTGGAGAAGATGATATCGATCATCCGGTCGGCACCGTGCAGACGGCCCCACAGATAGTCATTCTCGCGATAGCTGCGGCTGAAAAAGGCGCCGAAATTGTTGAATTCAATGCCTTTCAGCGTCGCCGCGACCCCGCCCTTGCGAATGGTCTTGGCATCTTCGGGAGAGATGCGGTCGACCTTGATCGGGTCAAATTCATCCAGCCCTTCGCCTTGCAGCAGCGGCAGAGTGGCAATGTCGTAAAAGGGAAAGCCGAGAAAGGCGAGCAGCATCGACCGCTTCTCCGCCTTCGGTACAACCGCCAGCGCGGCCGCCAGTCTGGCATCGACAATCGCGTCTGCCGTCGTCAGGTCGCGGGCCTTTGCCAACGCGTCTAGCACAGCACCCGGTTGCGCATTGGCCCTTTCGGCAAGGGCAACGAAATCTTCGCCGAGATAATCGATCGTCTCGCGCTCGATATAGAGCGACAGACAATCATAGACGACGTCGTGCATTCCCTCCAGCAGCGCATAGTCCGCCGGATCGGCACCATCGAGATCTTCGGCCAGCTGCCGGGCGAGGAACCGCAGGCGTCGCACTCGAAATCCCAGATCATGCTGCCTGAAAAATTCTGCAGCCTGCTTGGTTGGCCCGCCACTCTTCTTTCCGATATTGTCGAGATCTAGTCGGCGTATCTCGGCCCACAGGGCATTGCGCAATTCCGGGTGATCGTGCGCATTGGGATCGGCCTTCGCCCGCCGCACTGTATTTGCAATATCCTCGATCACGGTCGCCAGTCTGAGATGACCGTAAGCGCTGTACGAAAAGCCGGAGAGCTTGGCCGCCTTGTCGCGGGATTTGCGCCGCCAAGCTGCGACCCGCGCCGCCGTGGGGCGATCAAGGAAAAAGGTCCGTCCGAACAGGCTTTCGACATGCTGCTCGACTTCTCCACGCAGATTTTCGGTGATCAACCGCATCTGGGTGATCCGGTTGGAGCGCCCGGCGATAGCATTGAGGCTGTCGCGGATCGGCTGTTCGCGGGGAATGTTCGAAATGGCGCCGAAAATCGTCGAGAAAAAACCGGGCAGCGCTTCGTCTTCTGCCTCCTGCGCCGCCTGCAGCCGCTGCATTGCCTTGTCGCTTTTCGCCACGTCAAGATCGGGTCGGGGGTCGATATAGACAAAGCGCCGGTCGACTTGCCGCTTCGCCGGCCGGTTTTTCAGTGCTTCTATGGCCTGGGCAAAGGGCGCATTGGCAAGCACCGAACCATCGATCAATACCGTATCTTCGGCTGTGCCGGCGCTAAATTGACCGGGCAAAATGCGCTTGAGAAAGGCCGATCGTCCCTCCCAGACATAGTCGCGGTCGACAAGGAGTTCGTCCAGTTCCCTGACGGTGAACGGCGGGAAGGCTCCCGGAAAACTGGCGGTTGCGCGACCGGCAAAGGTCAGCGCCGCCGGATCGGCAATCGCGTCGTCTCTTTTGCCCTTTGTCGAAAAACCGATCGTTATCCGATGCTCCATCTCCAGCGCTTCCGGAGGGCTGTGCAGCTGCAGCTTTTCGGGGTGACCGACGAAATCAGTCACCGTCACAAACAGGTCGAGCGGCTGGCCCGGCGGCAGCAGACGTGGTCCGCGTTCGGTCGCGCGGACAGCTGCAAGCGCATCCCATATCAGGCCACTGAACACCTTGCCGCCAAAGGGGGGTGCAAACCAGCGGGCGCGGACGAACCGCGACAACTTCATCTTGACCTCTTCGCGGGCTTCCTTCGAGACCGTCTGTTCGACCGCACCACCCTTGCGGCCCAGCGCCATCCAGGCAATCGGTTCGGCCCAGAATTTGGAAAAGCGTGACAGCGGCCGCGCATCGGGATCAAGCAATTTGTCGACATCAGCGGTCTCGAGCCACAGGTCAGTCAGCGGGTCCAGCGACTGGCCCGAAAGAATCGCCTGAGCCAGAAATATGCCGTTGATCCCGCCGGCGCTGGCACCGGCAATAATATCTGGCAGCACTCGCAAACGGGTTCCGGTTTCCCGTTCCAGCCATTCTAATATGTCATAGTAGATACCGCGACTGCACTGGTCGATCCGCGTGCCATCATGAAAATCCCGGCTGGCTTGCGCCAGTTTCCAGATTTCCTTGGTAATGCCGTGCATGTAGATGGCCAGACTAACACCGCCATAGCAGATCAAGGCCAGTCTGAGTTCTTTCTGCCGCATGCCCGTTAAACTACAGGATGGCGGGGAGGGTGCAAGCGTGAATGAGGGAATGTCGATCGTGAAACATCATGTTGTGGGCGCTTTGCACGTCTGTATCCGAAAACCCGCTTTCCTCCATCAGCGGCACTCTGCTAAACCGAAGCCATGACCCGGCCGTACTTCCAATCCACATGATGGTGAAGTTGTCTCAGAACGAGCCGTTTCAACCCGGATTCATTTTTTCGCGCGGGGAGTGACCCGTGTGACCCTGTTTAAATTTCTGGCGTTCTGTATTTGTTCTGTTAAATAAAACCATGGCCAAACCCAAAAGAAAATATGTCTGTCAGAATTGTGGCTCGATCGCACACCGGTGGGAAGGACAATGCGGCGATTGCGGGGAGTGGAACACGCTGCTTGAGGAAGCCGGCGAAACCGTTTTTGCGTCCAAGCATAATTTGCAGACCGGCGGCCGCGAGGTGCGTCTGGTCGGACTGGACAGCGAGATTGCGCTGCCCGAACGCAGGAAGACCGGCATAGCCGAATTTGATCGCGCCGTTGGCGGCGGGCTGGTCGCGGGTTCTGCCACATTGATGGGCGGCGACCCGGGGATCGGCAAATCAACGCTCCTGTTGCAGGTTTCCGCAAGGCTGGCGGAGGCCGGGCTTTCGGTGGCCTATATTTCAGGCGAGGAAGCTGCGGATCAGGTGCGGCTCCGCGCGCGGCGGCTCGGTTTGGGCAAGGCGCCCGTCAAACTGGCCTCGGCGACGTCGGTTCGCGACATTTTGACGACTCTGGGCCGCGATGCACCGGATTTTGTCGTGATCGATTCGATTCAGACGATGCACAGCGATCTCATCGAAGGCGCACCGGGGACGGTCAGCCAGGTGCGTGCCTCGGCGCAAGAGATTATCAAATTTGCCAAGGAACATGGCACGATGGTGATGCTTGTCGGCCATGTCACCAAGGACGGCAACATCGCCGGTCCGCGCGTGCTCGAACATATGGTAGACACGGTGATGAGCTTCGAGGGCGAGCGCAGCCATCAATATCGTATTCTCCGCGCGATCAAGAACCGCTTCGGCGGTACCGACGAAATCGGAGTTTTTGCGATGGAGGAGGCGGGCCTCACGGAAGTATCCAACCCGTCCGCGCTGTTTCTGACCGACCGTAGTGAGGAAGTCACCGGAGCTACCGTCTTTCCGGCGCTGGAAGGTACGAGACCGGTGCTGGTCGAAATCCAGGCGCTGACCGTAAGACTGGCGAGCGGTGCGACGCCCCGTCGGTCGGTGGTTGGCTGGGACAGTTCCCGTCTGGCGATGATTCTGGCGGTGCTCGAAGCCCGTTGCGGCCTCAGCTTTTCGGGGGCGGAAGTCTATCTCAACGTCGCCGGCGGCTATCGGCTGACCGATCCTGCCGCTGATCTCGCTGTCGCCGCAGCGCTGATTTCGGCCCATGCCGAACGTCCGATGCCCAGCGATGCGGTTATATTTGGGGAAATTGCGCTTTCGGGCGAGATACGACCAGTTTCCCGCACACCGCTGCGCTTGAAAGAGGCATCAAAGCTCGGATTCAGCAGCGCACTGCTGCCAGCTTCGGGAGAAAAGAGCGGTGGCACCATGAAACAGCTCCAATTTGCCAAACTCGCCAATCTCGTTGACCATATGCTCGACCGTGACTAGCTAGACTTCATGACCGGTCTGGATATTTTTGTGCTCATTTTGATGGGCGGTGCTGCGGTTCTTGGCTTCCTGCGTGGGTTTGTTCAGGAAGCGCTAGCTCTGATGGCCTGGATATTAGTCGTCCTCGGCGTACGGGCGCTACATACGCCAATAGCAGACCGGTTGATCGATCCCGTTGGCAGCGAGAGCGGTGCAGCAGTTCTGGCTTTTGCTTCAATCGTCATCGTGACCTATGCGCTGGGCCGATGGATTGCCCGGTCGATAGGGGCACGGTCGCGCAAATCCGTTCTGGGGCCTATCGATCGCGTGCTCGGCTTCGGTTTTGGCATGATCAAGGGCCTAATCGGTGCAACCTTGCTCTATTTATTGGTGGTTCTGGTCTATGATAGCATCTATGGTGCGCAAGAACCGAAACCGGAGTGGCTCGCAGAATCCCGTACTTACCCACTTCTGAATGCAAGCGGAAAAGCCATGGTGGACTTTGTTCAGGAACAGCGACAATCAGCCGATGATCAAACGGTAACCGGCGAATGAGCGGCGTGCTCTACACGCGCGAAATTTTGCGGTTGGCGGTTTCTATCCCGCATCAGCAAAGATTGGACCATCCCGACGGCACGGCAGAGCTGCGCTCCCGGACATGCGGCAGCAAGGTTACAGCGGACGTGATTGTTGCGGATGGCGGTTTGCTGAAAGATTTGGGTCTAGAGATCAGTGCCTGCGCGCTAGGGCAGGCCTCGGCGGCGATATTGGGCGATCAAGCCATCGGGAAATCGGTCTCGGAGATAGAAAGAACCAGATCGCGTCTCGCGGCATTTCTTGACGGCACAGTCGAAACACCCGGGGATTGGCCGCATATGGACAAATTTACCTCAGCCCGCGAGCACAAGGGCCGCCACGCGGCGATATTGCTTCCCTATGATACGGTGATCGCGGCATTTGCAGACGCCGCCACCCGCCAAGACGCGGCCTGACCGGTGGAGACGGGTACCCATATGGCCGATTTGCTGCTGGGCGGCTTCGTGATGCTTGGCGCAGCCCTCGTCATGGTGCTGGTGTTCCGGCGGTTCGGCATTGGTGCGGTGCTCGGCTATCTGATCGCCGGGATATTGATCGGCCCGCAGGGTTTCCAGTTGATCAGCAACGCCGAAACCATTCTCGAATTTTCCGAAATCGGGATCATCCTGCTGCTGTTCATTGTCGGGCTGGAACTCGCGCCCGCGCGACTGATGCGTCTGCGCCAGGCGATCTTTGGGCTTGGTTTGAGTCAGGTCGTGCTGTGCGGTATCGCGCTGTTCCTGCTGATCATGGCGACGACCAACTTCACGCTTGCCGCTTCGATTGCCATCGGACTGCCACTGGCGCTGTCCTCGACCGCCCAGGTCCTGCCGATGCTGCAATCCTCTGGCAAGATCAATACGCCAACCGGTGAAAAAGCCTTCTCGATCCTGCTGTTTCAGGATCTGTCGATCATCCCCTTGCTGACCATCATCGCGGCTCTTTCGCGCGCTCCGGAAGACGTTGGCGGGCAGTCCGGTTGGCTTACTGCCATATATGCCGTTCTGGCCATCGGTGGTCTCATCGCCGTTGGCAAATATCTGTTGCAGCCGTTGCTGAAAGTGATCGGCAGAATCGCCGAACGCGAGCTATTCATCGTCGCAGGGCTTGTCGCCGTATTCGGCAGTGCCGCGCTGATGGAGTTCATTGGGCTTTCGCCTGCTTTGGGAGCCTTCATTGCCGGGGTCATGCTGGCCAATTCTCCGTATCGTCACGAGCTGGAAGCGGATATTGATCCGTTTCGGTCGTTGCTGCTCGGCTTCTTCTTTCTCGCTGTCGGAATGATGCTCGACATCAATGTTGTAATCGAAAACCCGTATTTTGTAGTGGGAGCAGCGATTGCGCTGGTGACGGTCAAGATTGCGATTATTTTCGGACTAGGCAAGCTGTTCGGTATGGAGACCAACTCGGCGCTGGCGATGGGCATGTTGCTCAGCCAGGGCGGGGAATTTGGTTTTGTCCTGTTTTCCGAAGCGGAAAAGGCGCTATTGATTGAGCCCGAAGCTAGCAGTCTGTTTGGAGCCATCATTACGATCTCGATGGCGACCACACCCTTTTTGATGCTGCTTGCTCGTCGCTTCAGCAACAGCGCAAGAAAATCATCCACCAAGCTTGATGATCCTGGCGAAGCAGACCGGGCTTCGGTCATCATCGTAGGGCAAGGGCGCTTCGGCCAGACCGTTTCGCAGATGCTGATCGGAGCCAAAATCCCGTTGACCCTGATCGATGTCAAGCCGGACCAAATTGATATCCATGAACAATTCGGAGCCAAGGTATTCTATGGTGATGGTACGCGGGTCGATCTTTTGCGCCGCGCCGGAGCCGCCGAAGCGGATGCTATCGTCTTCTGTATGGATGACCCAGACTTCGGCCCTGAACAGGTTCGCGCGATAGCGCAATCCTTTCCCGAAACAAAGCTGCTGGTTCGCGTCTACGACCGGCGGCAGCTGATCGCGCTGAAAGGGCTGGGCATTGTCGGCATGAAACGGGAGCTGTTCGAATCGGCGATCGACCTTGCCAAGCAAACGATGTTCGCGATCGATATCGACGACAGGCTGATCGACGAGATTGACGACGAATTCCGGCAGCGAGATTGTGACCGGCTGGAGGCACAAATGAAATCTGGTGGTGACATGTTTGCCGGTGCAGAACTCAGATTCGGGACCGGACTCCCGCCGAAAGCCTGATTCAATCAGTCTCGTCGAGAAACGACGCGACATCGCTCAGATCGACGTCTTTGGCCAAAAATGACTGACCGATTCCGTTGGCAAGCAGAAAAGGCAGCGTCCCGCCACTCATCTTCTTGTCGTGCATCATATGATCCACCAACCGTTGGCCGGATGCCCGAACCGACGCGCTTGCCAGACTATAGGGGAGACCGACCGACTGCAGATGGGTCGTTACCCGCTCCGCTTCCGCTGCAGCGCAATGCCCTCTACGCACTGAATATCCAAAGGCCAGCGCCATGCCGGCCGCAACCGCTTCCCCATGGACGAGCCTGCCCGAAAACCCGGTCTCTGCTTCCAGCGCGTGCCCGAATGTATGACCCAGATTGAGCAGAGCTCGTCGCCCGCTGAGTTCCTTCTCGTCTTCCCCGACGATCAGGGCCTTGGCGCGGACACTGTGAATGATAGCTTCGCTCAGCGCATCGGGGTCGCGGGCTAGCAGCCTGCTGCCATTTGTTTCGCACCAGTCAAAAAAGTGTTTGTCGTTGATCAAGCCATATTTGATCACTTCGGCATAGCCGGCCCGCAATTCCCGGTCTGGCAGGCTGTTCAGGACGAGGGGGTCGATCAGCACAAACCGGGGTTGGTTGAAGCTGCCGATCAGATTCTTGCCCGCCGAACTGTTAATAGCGGTCTTGCCGCCAACGCTGCTGTCCACCTGGGCAAGCAGGCTGGTCGGTATCTGCACGAAGCCGCAGCCGCGCTTGACGATGGCTGCCGCAAAACCGGTGAGATCGCCGATCACCCCGCCGCCCAGGGCAACCAATGTATCGGATCGTTCAACGCCTTCGGCGAGCAGCCAGTCGGTCACCATTTCCAATTGGCGCCAGCTCTTGCTTGCTTCACCCGCCGGCAGGACTTTCACAACAAGGTCGATCACACTCCCGTCTAGGGCCCGCTCCAACCGGGGCAACAGATGTGATCCGACATGCTCGTCGGTCAGCACAAAAAGCCGCTGATTGCTGGCAAATCCACCAAGATGTTTGGCCGCCTTTTCCAGCGCGCCTGGCTGAACCAATATGGGGTAGCTATACTCTCCCAATGCGACAGTGATCTGGGTCAATGCTGTAATGCCTCGATTATATTTTCGACGGTCGTTTCGTGTGGCGAATCATTGCCCATCACATGAATATGCGCAGTGGCATATACGGGATTTCTGATGACCGCCAAATCGGCCAGGATCTTCGCGGGATCTCCGGACTTCAGCAAGGGTCTTGTGTCACGCCGGGCGACGCGTTTCACCAGCGTATCAAGATCCGCGTCCAGCCAGATTGCTATGGCTTTTTCGAGAATGAGCGCGCGGGTTTCCTCGTTCATGAATGCTCCCCCGCCGGTGGCGACAATCTGGCTTTTGCCTTCCAGCAGTCGCGCAATCACCCGCCGTTCTCCGTCCCGGAAATAGGCTTCGCCAAATCGATCAAAAATTTCTTCGACCGTAAGGCCTGCCGCCCGCTCAATTTCTTCGTCAGCATCGACAAAATCCAAATCCAGTCGTTTTGCCAGCCGCCGGCCAACGGTGGTTTTGCCTACACCCATCAGGCCAACCAACACGATCGACTGGTCCGGCACGAAATCTGGCGATTCACCGGAATTTCCGATTGAATTGTCGAAAGAGGCTTTAATGTTTTTGTCCATTGGGGCAAAGGCTATACAACGGTTGGCCAAGGGTGCAAATTCCAATGCTGACTATGCTGTTTTTAACCGTTTAAAAGATTGAGTATATTGATGCCGCGCCAATTGGTTTTTCTTATTTTGTTTGTCGCGATTCTGATCGGTGGAGCCCTGCTTTTGGCTTCGATGGACGTCGAACAGCCTCTGCAACCCGTCGAAAAGCCGGTTATCGGTGACGATCTGCAATAAGATGCATGTGCGGATCAAGCATATATCTTTGGCCGCCGTCAGCATGGGTGCGCTTTTGGCGGCGATCCCGGTTTTGGGCCAGGATTCTCCAGAATCCCTTCTGCCACCAGGGTTCAGTGATTCTACTCCGGCTCCGGCCCCCAGGCCTGCGCCAACCGTATCTCCAACGCCGGCTCCCGGTCCGGTTTCAGTGCGCCCGGTTACGTCGCCGGCGAATGATCCATCAAGCCAGGCGGGTGAAAGACAGGATGTTGCGGTAAATGGCCGGGATTCGCCGTTATTGTCGCTGGATGAAGATGGAGAACTTGATCTGGATGCCCTGGATGATGCGCTCCAGCCCCAATATGCGCTGACCGCCGGCGAACGAAGGTCGACGGATGAAATCGGTGTTTTGACTCCGCGGTACAAAGGTCTGCGCAAGGATGCCTTTGGCAGAGCAGGGGGCCTGTATCTCACCAGCCTGATCAAAAACATGAACGGCCCGATCCTGTCTCGATGGGGTTCGATATTGCTTCGACGCGCTTTGCTCAGCAAGGTTTCCAGTCCCGAAAATGTGAATCCGGCGGATTGGACTGCCGAACGCGCGTGGCGGTTGTTGCGCATGGGCGAAGCCGATGCCGCCCGCTCGCTGGTTTTGAAAGTGGATGGCGGAAATTACACCCCGCGACTCTATGAAGTAGCGATGCAGGCTCATCTGGCTGCTGCCGATCCAGCGGGCATATGTCCTCTCGTCGAAGCAGGAGCCCAAGTCAGCGATGCACCAACATGGGTGATGTTTCGACCTATCTGCGCCTCCTTTGCCGGAGAGCAGAGTCGCGCTACCAGACTTCTCCAGCAAGCGAGGCGGGATAGGGCTGCCACGGGCATCGACTATTTGCTGGCGGAAAAGACGATAGGCGCTGGGTTTGAAGGCCGCCGGGCAGTAACCATTCTTTGGGATGATATTGAATTTTTCAACAACTGGCGCTTTGGTCTGGGCACGGCCACCGGAGTGGAGCCGCCGGACCGACTGTATGATCAGGCCGGGCCCCATGTCCAGGGATGGCGCGCCCGGGCTCCAATGCTTCCGATCTCATCTCGCATGAAGGCAGTCGATACCGCAGCTGCAATCGGGGTGTTTTCAAGTCAGGCGATGGTTGATCTTTATGCCGCCGCCTATGACGATCCGGAGACAGGCGATGATCAGAAGGCGCGCGCCTCTGTTTTGCGGCAGGCCTATGCCAATGATACAGCGGAATCACGCTTGGCGGCCATGCGTGATTTATGGGATCGATCTGACAACGAGCTTACGCGGTATTCGTCAATGATCTTGACTGCTCGCGCCGCAGCCAAGATTCCGCCAGCGGCTGTGCTGCGTGACGAGAGCTATGATCTGATTGCATCGATGCTTGCCGCCGGTCTCGATCGCAGCGCCATTCGATGGACCAATATAGTGGAAGAGGGCAGCAACAGCTGGGCTCTTTTGGCGGTGGCTTCACCGACGAATAGAGGCCCAGTTTCATATAGTGCGCTGGATGATTTCGGTGACGCCGACGCCAGCGAGGATAAGTTGCGCAGCAAATATCTTCTGGCTGCGATCGCCGGCCTCGGGCGAGCCGATCAACAGGCGATTTCCGACTTCGCAAATGATTTGAACGTGAACTTAACCCGCACCAGCAGATGGACCAGAGCAATCCAGTCGGCATCGCGGCGCGGAGAACAGGGAACCGTGGCTTTGCTCGCCGCTGTCGGAATGCAGGGGCGAAACTGGCAGGCAATGTCTCCTTTGCACCTATACCATATCATGCAAAGCTTGAAGCGGGTCGGTCTTGAGCCGGAAGCGCGAATGATCGCGGCGGAAGCGCTGACACGGACATAGGATTTGCATTGATGATTTTGATGTCTAATCGTGCACAATATGAACGATGATGCCAATCTGATCGAACGTTTTCTGGAAATGCTTGTTGCGGAAGCCGGCGCGTCTCGAAATACTTTGGCGGCCTACAGGACGGATTTGGAACAGGCCTCGCTGCTCTGCGGAGGGCGATTGTCCGGAGCCGATCGCGATATGATCACGAAACTTCCTTCGCATTGGCGCAATCTGCAAAACAGCACCGTCGCTCGCAAGTCTTCCAGTTTGAGACGTTTCTTCGGTTTTCTTGTGGAAGAAGGGTTCCGGGAAAATGATCCGTCCGATGCCCTGCCGAGGCCCGGCATGGTGCGATCATTGCCCAAGACCTTATCTCATGCTGAAATCACGCTCTTGTTCAAGCAGGTTTCCGAGGGACTGGCCCATGATTCTCCAAAGCCTTCTGTCGCCAGACTTTCAGCGATTTTGGAATTGCTTTACGGGTCTGGACTGAGGGCCAGCGAACTGGTCAGCCTGCAGCGATCATCTATTGCGGGGGACAAACCCTATCTTATAATCAAGGGAAAGGGAGGAAAGGAACGACTGGTCCCGATTTCGCAACAGGCACGCACTGCTGTTCGCCGATGGGCCGAACTTGTCGATCCGAAGGAAAAATGGCTCTTCCCGTCGAGAACGGGCCACATCAGCAGGATAAGGCTGTTCCAGATCGTCAAGGAACATGCAGCCAGAGCCGGTATCAATCCTGCAAAAATCAGCCCGCATGTTTTGCGGCATGCCTTTGCCACCCACTTGTTGGAGGGGGGAGCGGATTTGCGGGCTTTGCAAACGCTTCTGGGACACAGCGATATCAGTACCACTCAAATCTATACCCACATCGACAGTGCCCGTTTGGTAGAACTGGTGAATAATCGTCATCCGTTGAGCCAAGTGGATCTCGCGCGTTGACGTTTAGCCTGTCCGGTTCTAACTCTTTTTCATGACATCATATCTTGATTTTGAAAAACCAATCGCGGCTCTCGAATCCCGTATTCTGGAACTGAGAAACACTGCGGATGAAGGCTCGCTCGATATCGAAACGGAAATCGAGAAACTGCAGTCCAAATCGGCCAAAATGCTGGCAGACACCTATGCCAAATTGACACCGTGGCAAAAGACGCAAGTTGCTCGTCATCCGGAACGCCCCCATTTCAAAGATTTCATCGCTGGCCTGTTTGACGAATTCATACCACTGGGTGGTGACCGGAATTTTGGTGACGACCAGGCCATTCTGGGTGGGTTCGCTCGGCTGGGAGAGCGCCGATTGATCGTGATCGGCCATGAAAAGGGGGACGATACGGAAAGTCGCTTGCGCCATAATTTCGGGATGGGAAAGCCGGAAGGTTACCGCAAGGCCATCCGCCTGATGGATCTGGCTGACCGATTTTCACTGCCGGTTTTGACTCTGGTTGATACCTCGGGCGCATTTCCCGGCGTTTCGGCAGAAGAGCGCGGGCAGGCGGAAGCCATTGCGCGTTCGACCGAAAAATGCCTGTCGCTCGGCGTTCCCATGGTAGCAATCATTGTCGGAGAAGGTGGGTCTGGTGGTGCTGTGGCATTGGCAGCGGCAGAACGCGTATTGATGTTTGAACATGCTATCTATTCGGTTATCTCCCCGGAGGGCTGCGCGTCAATTCTTTGGCGCACTGGCGACAAGGCGGATGTCGCAGCAGATGCCATGCAAATCACTGCTCAGAATCTGGAAAAACTCGGGGTTATTGATCGGATTATCGAGGAACCCGTGGGCGGTGCTCATCGTGACCAGACATTGGCTATCGCCTCTCTGGGTAAAGCAATTGAAGAAGAATTGTCGCAACTCGAGAATCATGATCGCGAAATGCTAAGACGAATGCGTCGCGAAAAGTTCCTGCAAATGGGTGCGCTCTAGTTCAGAGAATTGAAATAGCACGCAGGCCGACGCAGCTGAAAGATCCGCTTGCGAGTGGAACCATTTACCGGATCATTGGTTCTATTATATTGCGACAATGGGGAGCCTGATATGAAGAACTTTTCAAAAAAGCTGACAAGTGTAGCAGGAGTTATCGCATTGGTGTCCTGCACCGGCAGTGGAGCGGATGCCGGAGCGGTGGATTCGGCTGGAAGTCAGGCAGGTGAGGCGCGTTCGATTTCGGCTGCGGAGAAGCGACAAGGAGAACAAGCCCACCCACAATTACTGGAAGAATTTGGCGGTGCCTATACAGGGCCTCAGGTCGCCTATGTCGTCGGTGTAGGCCAGAATATCGCGGTGCAATCGGGGCTCGGCAATGCTCGCAGTGATTTTACGGTGACGCTGCTGAACAGCCCGGCAAACAATGCATTCGCGATTCCCGGCGGCTATGTCTATCTTACCCGGCAACTAATGGCGCTGATGAACGATGAAGCGGAGATGGCAGGCGTTCTCGGTCATGAAGTCGGACATGTTGCTGCAAGGCATAGTGAAAAGCGACAGAAGGCGGCAACGCGGAACAGTATATTAGGGATCCTCGGTCAGATTGGTTCGCAGGTTCTCTTGGGAGATTCGTCTCTGGGACGGATCGGACAGGAAATTTTTGGCACGGGCAGCCAATTGCTGACGCTTAAATATTCGCGCAAACAGGAATATGAAGCCGATGATCTGGGTATTCGCTATCTGGCATCCGCAGGCTATGATCCACAGGCACTTTCGACGATGTTATATTCGCTTGCCGCGCAATCCGCGATCGATGCGCGCGTGGCAGGGCGTGATGCCCGGAGTGCACCCGAATGGTCCAGCACCCATCCGGATCCTGCGCGCCGAGTGTCGCGCGCCGCGACGATCGCTAGCAAATTGACGAAGTCTGGCGGCCTACGCAATCGCGATCGGTTTTTGCAAAGCCTGGATGGAATCCTGTACGGCGATGATCCCAAGCAAGGGGTGATCGAGGGTAACAGCTTTCTCCATCCGGAGCTGAAATTGAAATTCAGCATTCCCAATGGTTTTTCTATGCAGAATGGCGCGCGGGCAGTCACAGTGGTCGGTTCCGGCGGTCAGGGGCAATTTACGACCGGTGCCTATAACGGGAATATGACAACTTATATCGATGCGGCTTTCAATCGCTTGGCCGGTGAAGGCAAAACTATCCCGCATGGTGCTATAGAGAGAACTACCGTCAACGGGCTGCCGGCTTCTTATGCAATGGCAAGGGTGGATAGCAACAATGGCCCGGTGGATGTCACTGTTTTCGCTTATGAATTTTCGAAAAGCAGTGCTTATCATTTTGCTACAATAGCGCCTGCAGGGCGTGCCGCCGTTTTTACTCCGATGTATCAGAGCTTGACCAGGCTTACCGCGACTGCAGCGGCCGCGATCAGGCCCCGCAAAGTTGATGTGATAACGGTCAAGAGCGGCGACACCATTGCGAGCCTGTCTTCGCGGATGGCGTATCAGGATTATCAGCAGGATCGTTTTCTGGTGCTGAATCGTTTGCGCGCGACCGATGGCGTTCGGGTAGGCCAAAAGGTGAAAATCATCACGTATTGATCGTCTAAGATAAAAAAAGACGGCAGCCGTTAGGCTGCCGTCCTCTTTTGTTGAATAATCCGAAGATTAACCAGCCATCGAGTTTTCGACTTCGGTGAAGGTGTTGCTGAGGGTGTTGCCCAACTGACCCATTGCAACAATAGCTGCAACAGCGATAAGAGCAGCGATAAGGCCATATTCGATAGCCGTTGCGCCTTCTTCATTCTTGAACATTTTACGTACGAGTTTCATGTCTGGTCTCCTAGATTTGACAAACTTCACTTACCCAATTGGACTTAAAATACGTCCAATGTTCAACAGCCTAGAATAGAAACCTTACCAAAAATTTAAGTGCGGAAGCCTTATTTACGAAACTTCGGTTACCTGATTGGCAACGTCATCCCACATATAGACGGTTTCATTTGCCACGCCACTGATCGCAACAATTGCTGCGAGCGCAATGAGAGCCAGAATCAAACCATATTCAACAGCCGTCGCTCCCTTGTTGGAAAGATACAATTTTTTTAAAAAATCAATCATGTCTCTCTCAACGCGGAAAAAGTTCTGCTAAGTCGTGAACAACACCCGTCTCACAGAAAGGGATTAACAAAATCCTTACATCGGACAAAATGATGGAAAAAAATCCGACATATCTATTTGTCGCAGCCGCTGCGCTTGTCGATAGAAATGGCAGAATTCTGGTGCAAAAGCGACCGGAAGGTAAACCCATGGCGGGTCTTTGGGAGTTCCCCGGCGGTAAGGTCGAACCGGGAGAAACGCCAGAAGCGGCCCTAGTGCGAGAGTTGAATGAAGAGTTGACTATTGATGTTGAGGGACCGGCTTTGGAGCCGGTTGCCTTCGCCAGCGAGGCTGTTGAGGACCAGCACTTAATTTTGCTGCTATATATCTGCCGTGAGTGGTCGGGAAGTATCCAAAGCGCTGATTTGCTGGATTTACGGTGGTTGCCAGTGGACGAGATTCGCCATCTCCCGATGCCACCGGCCGATGGTCCTCTGGTTCATGCACTGTCTAACCGCCTCACCAACAATGTCTAATCGTCGGATGAGGCGCCACCATTCCTTGAAAGCGTCGTGCTGAGTGAAATCTGACCGCTTCCCCGTCGCGCCGGTTTCGGTTGGTCTGGATGCGGTGCCCAGGCGCAGAGATACAATAGTGTGACGCATTCCGCGAATTTTCCGTCGGGTCCGGCTTGGGCCTGAAACAAGGACTGAATCTCATTATAGACATTCCGCGGCAGGGAAGTGAGTCTGCCAGAGAGGATATTGCTTGCACCCATGTCGCGCAGGTCGGCAATCAAGCGTTCCAGACTGGAATATTTCAGGCGCAATTGGTCGCTGTCGGCCACCGGCAACGTCAATCCCGCTCGAGCCACAAGGTCGCCAGCGGTACGGACATCGATCTGGGGATGAATATGGGCCGAGACCCGGTCGCCATCGGCCTGCATCATGACCGATTTAAGCGATGGAAAGCTCTCGGCGCAGACAAGGGCGGCGAGCATCAACCCGTCGGGAATCAATAGCCGCCGGATCAGTACAAGCGCACCAGGGAGATCATTGATTGTGTCCAGAGAACCGATATTCACGATCAGATCAAAGCTGTGATCGGCAAAAGGCAAGCGATCATCATCGCAGACCACGCCGCCCAGTGCTCGTGCGAGATGAGCGCTGGAATCGGCAAGAACCACTTTCATTCCACGTTTCTCAAGCTCTTTTCCAAGACTTGCTGCGGGCAAACCGATGATCAAGGCTCGCTGGAATGTGCGCTTGACCAGGTTCAGGCGTTCCAGAATTTCCTCGGCCATGAGTTGCGAGAAAAAATCGGCACCTTCGGCGCGCGCATAAGCGCGGTCGCGGACAGTGCGTCTGCGCTGACGATTGAAAACTTCAGGAACATTGACTGTATCGGTCATAGGGCTTTGCGGCTTTAGGAGCGCTGGGTAAAAAGATCAAATGCCGTTGCGAGCCTTGCTCAGGCCATTGGTCGATTTTGCCCTGCCGCCTCGATGCCCAATCTGCGGAGTAACCGTGGATGCTGACAATCGCTTTTGCCTGGAGTGTTGGCGACAACTGGATTTTCTAGCCCAGCCATGGTGTGCTGCCTGCGGATTGCCCTTGGCCTTCGATCTTCCCGAAGACAGCCTATGTGTGGAATGTCTTACGGAGCCGCCGATCCACGATGGAGTTCGGGCCGTCGTGCGCTACGACGACCGCAGTTCGCTGATTGCGATGCGCTTGAAATATGGAACCCGGTTGGGGCTTGCCAAATTGATCGCCGATCATTTGCAGAAATTTGCCGCAGAATATTCGGATGATGCGACGATCGTCCCGGTGCCGCTTCATCCGACGCGTCTTTGGCGGCGCGGTTTTAACCAGTCGGTTCTGATAGGTAGGGAGCTTGCGCGATGTACCGGGATTGCAATGGACTACAGTGTTATTTCTCGCTGTAAAATTACGCCTCCACTGAGAGGCTTGAACGGTACCCAGCGGCAACGAACCGTCGGGTCGGCATTTGCGCTTTCCGTTGATGCGCACGATAGGATCGCAGGCAAATCCGTCATTCTGATCGACGATGTCTACACCAGCGGAGCGACGAGCAACGCGTGCGCTCGGCTGCTCAAAAAAGCGGGAGCGGAACAAGTGCTCGTTTTCTGCTGGGCGCGGGTTATAAGCCAATCTGAAAATGGATGGTTGTCACATCGGGCAGCGATTGCTTGAATTTCTTTGGCGGACGGCCCATTTCCAGTCTGATAGTAGAAAGAGCGAATTATGTCGAAAGTCGAAATATATACCAAGTTCACCTGTGGTTTCTGCTTCCGTGCCAAAGCCTTGCTCGAAAACAAGAATGTGAGTTTCGAAGAGACCGATATCAGCATGGGCGGCAGCAAGCGCGAGGAGATGATCCAGCGTTCCGGTGGGCGGATGACCGTGCCGCAAATATTTATCAATGAACGCCACATCGGTGGTTCGGATGACCTTGCCGCCTTGGACCGGTCCGGTGAGCTTGATGCGCTTCTTGCGAGCTGATCCGTTTTGAGAATCGCGCTTGCCCAGATGTGCAGCGGCATTGAACCGTCGGAAAATGCCGCCCAACTCCGTTCGCTCATAGCCGAGGCCGCAGCTGGCGGCGCTGCGGTGATTTTTACGCCGGAGATGAGCGGGTTGCTGGACCGGGATCGATCGCGTGCAGCGGGCGTGATCCGCACCGAACAGGATGATTTGGTCCTCGCTGCGGTTCGGTCCGAGGCCAGGAAGCATCAGCTATGGGTGCAGCTGGGGTCATTGGCTGTCAAGGTTTCGGACGATCCGGAGAAAAAATGGGTCAACCGATCCTATCTGATCAATCCTGGCGGGGAGATCGCCGCGCGTTACGACAAGATTCATCTGTTCGATGTCAATCTTGGTCCGGAAGAGTCGCAGCGGGAATCCTCTGCCTACGCTAGGGGCGAGCAGGCCGTTGTGACGTCGCTTCCCGAAGCGACGCTTGGACTATCCATCTGCTATGATCTCCGTTTCTCGGCGCTATTCGAAGCCTTGACCAATGCAGGAGCCGACATCCTGTCTATCCCGGCTGCGTTCACCGTCCCCACCGGCAAAGCCCATTGGGAAATTCTTTTGCGCGCGCGCGCGATTGAGGCCGGAGCGTTTGTGATAGCGGCGGCGCAATATGGCCGGCATGCCGACGGCCGCTCCACTTACGGCCATTCCATGGTAGTAGATCCTTGGGGAGAAATATTGCTCGACATGGGCGAGGGGACCGGGCTCGGTTTCTGTGATCTGGATTTGGGCAAGGTCCGGGACGTGCGTTCACGGGTTCCCGCGCTTGCCAACCGTCAAAGTTTCGCATTGCCATCCAAACCGTCATGATAATCTTTGACCTGAAGTGCGCGGATCGAGACCATCGATTTGAAGGCTGGTTCGGATCTTCGCAAGACTTTGCCGAACAGCAGGCTCGTGGTTTTCTGGAATGCCCGCTCTGCGGCAGCAAGAATATTACCAAGGCCGCCATGGCACCAAATCTCGGCAGAAAAGGCAACCAGGAGCCAGTTGCAGCAAAGCCCGCGGAGCAGGAGAGTGAGTCTCGAGCCGCACCGGTCAGTAGCAAAGTGTCCGTGCCAACCGAATATCAGGTGCTTATGGGCAAACTGGCCAAAGCACAGGAAAAAATGCTCGCCAATTCCGAATGGGTCGGCGACAGATTTGCCGCTCGTGCCCGGGACATTCATTATGGCGATGCGGACGAAAAACCCATTCACGGCACAGCATCACAGGAAGAAGTCGCTGATTTGGCGGACGAAGGCATTGCGGCGCTACCGTTGCCTTTGCCGGTTTTGCCACCCAAATCCAAAAATTGACTGTGGCATGCGTCCGCCGATGCGGCTAAACACGGCTTCGCAATGCGCCCGTAGCTCAGTCGGATAGAGCATCAGATTCCTAATCTGGGGGCCACAGGTTCGAATCCTGTCGGGCGCACCAATCACTCTGTCCTTACCGCATCGGTCCGGGCGGCGAAGCCAGGGGCCATATATCAGTCTACAAATGTCTGATACTTGAAAATTTGCCCTGGAGCGAATTGAGCGCGCTATGGGGATGGGTGTGGATGTCAATCAAGTCAGTGCCACGATGCTGGCCAATATCAAGCGAACCAGATCCGCCTGGCCTCGCGTGCCGGTCTTGGCATAGATGCGTTTGGAATACAGGCGCGCGGTTTCATGGGTCAGACTGAGCAATATGGCTGCCTCCCTTATCGAAACCCCGCGACTGATATGCAGCGCAAGGCGGGCTTCCTGAATTGTGAGTCCGAAGAGATTTGCCAAGTGCCGGCTACGCTCGGTGCTGCTGGAACGTTCGCCATGAACAAAGGCGATCGCAAGTGGCTGGAGTGCGCTGGGAAGATCAGCTGGCGGGTTAGTGAGCAACATATCCAGCCATGGATCATCGGACAAATGGACCGTGCGGACCACATTTTCTCCAGCCTGCCGCATTTGTAGAAATTTGCGCAACGTGCCTTGGGCGTCGGCGCTTTCGGCGATCAAACGGCCGTCGGGGGATTTGCGTAGCGTCTGGGCCTCCAATATCAAGGCCTCTGCCTGTTCGCTCATGTCGATGATCCGGCCAGATGCGTCGAGCATGAACCAGCCGAAGTTCAGCCGCATGATTGCATCCGCCGAGATACCCGCTTTGAGTCTTTGCCGCTCCAGTTCAGCGTGGGTGCTGGCCGCAATCGCAAGATGATTGGCGAGAGAGCCGAGAAGCGCACCGTCGCTTGCGGAAAAATCGGCCTTCTTGCGACCGAGCGAGATCCAGATCTCTCCGCCATTGGGCTCTGCGACCCGCATATTCCTGGCAAAGCGGATGTCAGCATCCTGCATGACCAGGGTTTTGAAGCGGATATGTCGTGGATCATTCAAGTCGAGGAAGTCATCCAGAGAATAGACCCGGTTGAGTCGCATCGCCTTATGGGGAAGGGGGCTGGTGTTTCCGAATTCCTGATTGTAAATTTCGTTTATGTCGGCGGCGCCATTCTTGACCGCTGGAATCCGAATGGATTGTAACCAGTCATGGTCACCCTGAAAAAACAGGCGGGCATAATCTGCGCCGGTTCTGCGGCGTAATTGTTCCAGAAAATCTTCCCATGGCGGCGCGCCAAGTGTGCCGCGGTGCAGTGCGGCAATTAGATCATGTTCTTCGCCCAGAATAACAGCCATTTTTCGACTATATCCCATTTGGGAACTACATGCGAGCGGAAAGCGGGCAATAGGGGGGCAAACGATCTGGAATGGAATGAGTAGTGACCCGTATTTTGACGCATCTAGAGCGGCTTGAAGCCGAAGCGATCCACATCATGCGCGAAGTGATGGCCGAGGCTCAAAAGCCGGTGATGATGTATAGTGTAGGCAAGGATAGCGCGGTACTGCTGCATCTTGCCAAGAAAGCATTTTATCCTTCACCGCCTCCCTTTCCGCTCCTGCATGTGGATACCACATGGAAGTTCAAGGACATGTACGCCTTGCGGGAAAAGGCGGCCCAGGATGCAGGTATGGAATTGATTATTCATCAAAATGCCGAAGCTAAGGAACGCGGTATCAATCCATTCGATCACGGCCCGCTTCATACCGATATGTGGAAGACCGAAGGGCTGAAGCAGGCACTGGATTTGTACAGCTTTGATGTAGCGTTCGGTGGCGCGCGCCGCGACGAGGAAAAAAGCCGGGCAAAGGAGCGTGTGTTCTCGTTCCGCACCGCGAGCCATGGCTGGGACCCCAAAAACCAGCGACCCGAATTGTGGAATCTCTACAACGCCAAGAAATCCAAGGGAGAGAGTATCCGGGTGTTTCCGATCAGCAATTGGACGGAACTTGATATCTGGCAATATATCATGGCGGAAAACATCGAGATCGTGCCGCTCTATTTTGCCGCGCCTCGTCCAACCTATATCCATGAAGGCGGGCTGTTTATGGCGGACGATCCAGAACGCCTTGAACAGGTCATCGGAACAAAACCGGACATAACAACGCGCTCGGTCCGATTCCGGACATTGGGCTGCTTTCCGCTAACCGGCGCTGTCGAGAGTAACGCATCGACGCTTTCGGAGGTTGTTCAGGAAATGCTGCTGACCACTACCAGCGAACGGCAGGGCCGGGTCATTGACAAGGATGAAGGCGGCGCCGGGATGGAGAAGAAGAAGCAGGAGGGCTATTTCTGATGACCGAAAAGACCGGCCAGGCATCAAGCTACAAGACCGAAGCGCTCATTTCAGACGATATCGAGACCTATCTTGCGCAACATCAGAACAAGGAACTGCTCCGTTTCATTACTTGTGGCAGCGTGGACGATGGCAAAAGCACATTGATCGGCCGGCTGCTTTTCGACAGCAAGATGATTTTTGAGGACCAGCTCGCTGCGCTGGAAGCGGACAGCAAAAAGTCCGGCACACAGGGACAGGAGATCGATTTCGCCCTGCTGGTCGATGGTCTCGCTGCCGAGCGCGAGCAGGGGATAACCATCGACGTCGCCTATCGTTTTTTCGCGACCGAGAAGCGCAAGTTCATTGTTGCCGACACGCCGGGTCACGAGCAATATACGCGCAACATGGTTACCGGTGCTTCGACTGCTGACGCCGCCGTGATATTGGTCGATGCACGCAAGGGCATTCTGGTCCAGACGCGACGGCATTCCTATCTGGCCCATCTTCTGGGTATCAAGAATTTGATCCTCGCGGTGAACAAGATGGATCTGATCGATTTCAGCCAGGAGATATTTGACAATATCGTCGAGGATTATCGCAAATTTGCAAACGGGATCGGCATCGAAAGCTTCACTGCGATTCCGATTTCGGGGTTCAGGGGTGACAATATCACCGAGGCGCCCTCTGCAAACACGCCATGGTATGATGGACCGGCACTGATTGCCCATCTCGAGAATATTCCGATCGCGGCCACGGCGGCGCAGGAGAAGTCATTCCGTATGCCGGTGCAATGGGTTAACCGACCCAACCTCGATTTCCGGGGCTTTTCAGGTCTTGTTTCCCGCGGGACCATCAAGCCTGGGGATCCGGTTCGAATCGTGCCTTCCGGCAAGAGCAGTGCAGTCAAAAATATCGTAACTATGGATGGCATGCTTGACGAAGCGGTCGCGGGGCAATCCATCACCATCACTCTGGAGGATGAGGTGGATTGCTCGCGTGGGGACGTGATTGCGACCGCTGGTGACCCTCCCGAGGTTTCCGATCAGTTCGAGTCCACAATAGTCTGGATGAGTGATGAGGCCCTCAAACCCGGTCGCGGTTATTGGCTCAAACTGGCCACGCAAACGGTGAGTGCAACGGTGCACGAGCCGAAATATGAAATCAATGTCAATACCATGGAACATCTCGCAGCCAAGACGCTCGAGCTCAACGCAATTGGTGTCGCCGAGGTGCATACCGACAAGCCGATCGTGTTCGAAGCCTATAGCGAAAGCCCTGAGCTTGGCGGTTTCATTCTCGTTGACAAGATCACCAATGCGACCGTGGCTGCCGGCATGCTGCATTTTAGCCTGAGACGGGCCGATAATGTCCATTGGCAGCCCACGACCATCGCTCGTGAAGATCATGCCTTCCTGAAAAATCAGACGCCGCGCGTCCTCTGGTTCACGGGCCTTTCGGGATCCGGTAAATCGACGATAGCCAATGAGGTCGAGAAAAGCCTCAATCTGATGAATCGTCATACGTTTCTGCTTGACGGTGACAATGTCCGGCATGGTCTCAACAAAGACCTAGGGTTTACCGAGGCGGACCGGATCGAGAATATTCGCAGGGTCGGCGAAGTAGCGAAGTTGATGACCGATGCCGGACTGATTGTCCTGACCGCCTTTATCAGTCCCTTTCGGGCTGAGCGCCAAATGGTGCGTGAAATGTTGCCCGACGCAGAGTTTATCGAGATTTTTGTCGATACGCCGCTGGAGGTTGCTGAAGAGCGAGATGTGAAAGGGCTTTACAAGAAAGCCCGCAGTGGCAAGCTGAAAAACTTCACCGGGATAGATAGCCCTTATGAGTCGCCAGAGAATCCGGAAATCCGCGTCAATACGGTGGAGATGACGCCGGCAGAAGCCGCCGAATATATTGTCCATCAAATCATGCCGCTGAAATGAGTGATATTATGACTGACGCTGATCTTGCCGCCGATCTCGCAGAAACGGCGGGGAGTATATTGCTCGCAGTGCGAAACAGTCGCATCTTCGAGGGTAAAGCACTTGGCAAAGCGGGCGACCTGACCGCGAACGAATTCTTGATCCAGGCCCTGCGCCACCAGCGTCCTGAAGATGGTCTCCTTTCCGAAGAGAGCAAGGACACCGAAGAGCGGCTGAACAAATCACGGGTCTGGATCATAGATCCTGTCGATGGCACGCGAGAATATGGAGAAGTCCGGTCGGACTGGGCGGTGCATGTCGCACTGGCCGTTGATGGCATCGCTACCGTCGGTGCTGTAGCCTTGCCGGGACTGGCTGGCGGCCTGGTTTTGCGCTCCGATAGAACCGACGATTTTCCTGCCCATCAGGGGCCACCGCGCCTCGTTGTCAGCCGAACCCGACCTGCTGCGGAGGCATTGTCTGTAGCAAAGCGACTGGGTGGCGAATTGTTGCCGATGGGTTCGGCTGGTGCGAAGGCAATGGCGGTGGTGCAGGGGGAAGCAGAAATATATCTCCATTCCGGTGGTCAGTACGAGTGGGATAGTTGCGCGCCAGTAGCGGTCGCTGCAGCCTATGGTTTGCATTGTTCTCGTATCGATGGGTCTCCGCTCGTCTACAATCAGAAGGATACCTACATGCCAGACCTTCTAATCTGCAGAGAAGAATGGAAAGAACCGGTTTTTGACGCATTGAACAGCTGAACCGGAAATTCCCGATATCGGGTCTTGAAGCGACCATTTGAGTGCACATTCTCATCATTTCGGCTTTAGCCAATGTTCGGCTTCATAGCGAGTTTCGAACAGATTTGTCCTTACTTCGAGCCAGCGCTTGCGTAGCGAGCGGAGCTGGTTGCGCTCGATGATTTGACGCGGTAGGAAGAAGCGGGAGACATGGGACCAGCCATGGCAGATATTGAGTTAGAGTTTTCGCACGTCGAGCATTTGACGGCACGGCATCGAGCATGCCTTCGTCTCGTGGCGCGTCGAAAATCGGCAACGGAAATTGCCCGAATTTTGAAGATTTCAAAGCCGGCAGTCGATCAATGCCTCTTGAGTGCCTGTCGGGTGCTCAGTGTGTCCAATCAAGATGAAGCCGCGCAGCTATACGCGAGGCTTTCCGGAAGCAATGATCGGATAACAGTCGATCCGGTGGCCCCTTTTGCCGCCGCTCAAGGCGTGCGAGAAAAACATTCAAAACCATATATGCTGGATGTCGTGCCACTCCCTTGTGAAGTTGATATCCAGCATGATTCCAGCAGTTGGCCGCAACTCCTGGCCGAAGCCAAAGGCAATTGGGGTGCCGCGCCACGAATGGCCATTTTGGCAATTCTGACTATCGGAACGTTGGCAATTGTCTTGATCGGCTTGTCGGTCTCCCAATCTCTCTCCGAGCTGTTGATGTCCTAGCCACGAAGGAGCTATCATTCTACCGCACAGCTGAAAGCCGCATTCTGCGGGCGCTGGAAATCCTGGCTTTTCAAATTCGAAGACAGGACGGGGGCGAGTTTCCGCATGATGTCCGCAGGGATGCATGATCGCAAAGCCAGAACTGATCCAGCCGGGATGTCCACCTGATAGTTTGGTTGCGAATATCGGCAATGCATGTCAGATTGCTAAAACGAGAAATTTTCAGGCAAAGGAATTGACGATGGCTACAGCGATTCAAACCCATGAATCCGCACTGGGTGTGGGTGCCGGATTTTCGATTCCTGATCCGCATGATATCGAAAGCCTGCTCGGCAAGGTCTCTGACGCAGAATGGCAGATCCGCTGTGAACTGGCGGCAACCTACCGGCTCTGTGCCATGCATGCCTGGACCGATCTGGTGTTCACCCATATCTCCGCTCGCTTGCCGGACGAAGACGGCGAGGAGCGGTTTCTGATCAATCCCTACGGCGTGTTGTTTGACGAGATGACTGCATCGGCATTGGTGAAGATCGATCTTGATGGCAATATCAAGCAGGACACACCCTATTTTATTAATCCTGCGGGATTTACCATTCACAGTGCTGTTCACAGTGCGCGGGAGGATGCGGGTTGCGTCATCCATGTTCACACACCCTATGGCATCGCCGTGTCTGTCCAGAAGGCCGGACTGAGACGCTACACGCAATTTTCCCTGCAAATCCATGATGATCTGGCCTACCATGATTATGAAGGTATCGCGCTCGATCTCGACGAGCGGGACCGCCTGATCAATGATCTCGGTGAGAAGAGCCTGCTGATCCTCCGGAATCATGGTACGCTAACGGTGGGTGAGAACTGCGCCATTGCCTTTCTGCGCATGTATATCCTCGAAAATGCCTGCAAGACCCAGATATTGGCGCAATCGGTCGGCGGGGAAGAGCATCTCCATGAGGAGAACGTGGAAATGGGGCATCGCGTGCACCAACAGGCTGCGGCGGCGTTTCAGAAGGGATTTGGGGATAATCTGATCTGGCCGGGCCTGATGCGAAAATTGCAGCGCACCAACCCGGGTTTTGATCACTAGAGATCAAACGGCTGGCGGGAGAGAAGCTCGACTGTCTTGTTCTCGAAAACAGCGGATCCCAATTCCTGTTTCTTTTCCATCAGCAACGCGTCGCGCTTGCGGACCATTTCGATGATCGGATCGTGAAAGTGCTGGACAGCGGCGGTTAGCCAGTCGTTGACCAGTGGATCGCCCGGTGCTCCGGCCATATCGAAACTGCGCAATCGCGAAGCAATGGCTTCAGCCGGCATCATAAATTCGTAAGTGACCCAATAGTTGGTCGTGAACCAGCTGAGCGGCATGCCATCGAGACCAAAGCTCAACGCACCAAAATGGACTACACCCTGGGTTTTCTTGCCGTTGGGCAGCTTCGCAGGGGGCTGGTAATAGGGCTCGACACCGTCAAACATGGCGAGCGGCAGGAACAGGTGAAAATGGCCGTGTTCACCTGCTTCGCGCTCTTCCGGCTTGTGCGCATGGTAAAACCAGCGCGACTTGTTGCCAGGCGCGATGCAATCCCCTTTGGGATAATGCTGATATTGAACGAAAGGGGCGTCTGCCGGTACCACCCTGGGTACTAGCGAGACGCCCTCTTTAGCTATCCGGCCCGTAAGCTCAAACAGCCTTTCCAGTGCATTTTCCAATGCAGAATAAGCTGAGCTTACTCGGTAACTTCTTCAGCAGCTGCGCAAGTTGCATCAGCAGCTGCACAGGTTGCTTCTTCAGCAGCACAACCAGCGGCACAAGCGGCGCATTCAGCGGCACATGTTGCTTCTTCAGCAGCACAGGTTGCTTCTTCAGCTGCACATTCAGCTACAGCAGCAGCGTCTTCAGCTGGTTCTGCACAAGCAGAAAGAGCAGGAACAGCAAGAGCGAGGCCGCCAGCTACAGCGAGCATTTTGCGGAAGTTGGTTTCGGTAGTCATTTATAATATCCCCTTTGGATGAACTAGACTTGCCCCTTTATCTGGAAAGATACGGGCATGGCAAGCCTATTTCGTAAATATTGCATTAATCTGGCAGATTGCGGACTATTTTCGAATTGGCCAGCGTGTGCAACGCCATTGGCGTGGGTCGGGAGGCTCCTATCGGATATTACCGCTCGACGCCCCGGATCTTTCCCCATTGTCTGGCAACTGTATAGCCAAGATAACCGGTGCCGAAGAGCGCGTAGAGCGGCTCCGGCATGCCGGAGAGATATTCGTTCATGCCAGAGGCTATGGCTCTCGCTGCCGCCGGACGGAAGGCTGCAATCAGGCCCATCGGGATTGACCAGAGCAACAGGATATACATGACATAAAGGAAACTGGGCCGCGCCCGGCTGGTCCAAGGGTCGGTCGATTGCGCTTCGGCCAATATGGCTGACATCTGCACCCGGATTTCTTCCAATTCCCGACTGCTTTCCAGTTCGAGAAGTTCGAGCTTGGCCCTATCCCTTGCTTCCCGGTCGGGAATGATCTTATCGATAATCTTAGATACAGGTGCGATGAGGGGGGAGAGAATAGACATTCTGGCTTTTCCTTTCGGGGTTGTCGGATTTCAAAGTTAGTCAAAGTTAGGGCCAAAACCGGCTTTTGCGGGGAGGGGGATGAAGAAAGAGTCTGAAGGGCTCCATTGTTGCTGACAGACTTTACAAGATTACAGGAAAATTCGGTTCGGGCGGGTTTATCCGATCCGATTTGCGAGCCAGCCATATACGAAGGCTTCATTGGCCGGACGTGCTTCAGCGATCTCGATATAGCGCGCGCCCTGGAGCACCTCGATAGCTTTCAGCAGTATGGTTTCGCCTGCGGCCCCCCGTTTTCGGAGGAACGTGCGAAGTGCCGCGAGGGTCTTGCGTCCAATCTTGCGATCAACGGACAGGTCATCATAATCCCGACCGTTGCGGTTGAGTGCATTCAGCGCGCGCTGGAGGAAACCGCTTGCGGTCCCGGTTCCCATATTGATCCCGGTATCAAACAGTTCAGTCGCAATTTGCGGTGCAAGCCGGGCGACCCTGTCAAAAGAAGGGCGTTGCCAATATTTGCGTCTGTAAATCTCGATCGCATGCTCGCGCGGGAAATCACGCATCTCCCCGTCATATCCATGGCTTCGGGCTACCGCTTCTGTAACGCCCCATCGCGTCGGGCCGCCGCGGTCGGCTGGATGATTGGCAAAATCGCCTTCCAGAATGATGATCTTTTCGATCAGGTTTTCTAAGTCGGGATACTGGTCCATGGGGAATCGCCTTTCCGTGTTGAAAAGCAGGATATAACCTATTTGGTTAGATGTAGGAAAGAATGCTGATTTCGCCTCATGGCGACTACGCAATATTGCGTATCGCGCGGACCCTTACACTCGTTCAGACCACCGGCATGACTTGGAAAACAATCCGCCTTGAACTGGCCCGAACCGCTGACCATCCCGATGGCTCGTCAGCCCATGCCTATGTCTTTCGCGTTCCCCTGAACGATGAAGGTTTCATTGAACCGGAGGTGCTGAAAGAGGCCGAAAAACGGCCTGTCGTACGGCGCTTCTGGCCTGGGGAAGCCGATCAGAGCGGAGTCGTGATTGCAACGCCAAAGGGATGGGCCTTTTCCTACAAGGTCGGCGATGATGATGATGAAGCCATTTTTCGGCTGAAGGATCATCCGCTGAAGGTCGGAGAATATCTGACGATTACGGAAACGGATGGCAGCGAGTTGCCGTTTCGCGTCATCAGCTGTCACGAATAGCTGAAGAATCTGACAGAAAGGGAGAATATGGAGAAGAGTATGAAGCTTACCGGCTTTCTGTCCCTTGCTGTCGGAGCGCTGGCCCTGACTTGCAGCCCTGCCGCTGCAGAATGTGTCAATGGGGCAGAGCCGCTGTTTGATCCATTCACAGCTTATAAGGAGCCGGGATCGATTATCCACAAGGAGAGCAGTTTCGTTTTCCCGGCTGCCATCGAGGGGTTTCGCCGCGAATGTGAAATGACAACCGATTTCTCAGGCAACAATTTTGAAATTGGATATGTGCGGGATGTTGACGACCATGAGATCGAAGTCAAAATTTCCATAATCCATCTCGAACAGTTGAATGCGCAGGATCATTACCTGATCGTGAAGCCGGACATATTGTCCGGCTATTCCAACCCCGCAGTTGTTTTCGAAGGGGACTATTTTGTCTCCGGTCGTCCCGATATTGTCGCCTATCAGGGTATTTTTGATGGCGACAAGGACGGAATTCCCTGGCATTTCAGTGTGACGGCTCTGGACTATGGCTTTTGGGACGCCCGTTTGACGGCTTCCTATCCACAGGAAATCGACGCTGCCGCGCAAGAGGCGATTATGGAATTGATAAAGGCGTTCCAGTGGCAAACGCCGACCGGCGCATCGACAGACGTAGCGGAACCATGAAACGTATTGCCGTGATCGATGGCCATCCCGACCCAAGCCCCAGCCGCTTTGGTCATGCGATCGTGTCCGCTTATGCCGACGGGGCCCGTGCAGCCGGGCATGATGTGCGGGTAATTCGTCTGGCTGGCCAGAATATGCCGATGCTAGAAAGTCGCAAGCAATGGCTGGAAGAGGATGTGCCCGACGCCGTCCGGCCGGGGCAGGATGCGATTAAATGGGCCGAACATATCGTTTTCTACTATCCGCTCTGGATGGGGGACATGCCCGCTTTGCTCAAGGCATTTATCGAGCAGGCTTTCCGTCCCAATTTCGCTCTTGACTATGGCGAGGAGGGTAGCAGGAAAATGCCGAAGAAATTGCTGCGCGGTCGGTCGGCACGCCTGATCGTCAGCATGGGCATGCCGGCACTGTTCTATCGTGCCTATTTTGCTGCTCACAGCGTGCGCAGTTTCGAGCGCAACATATTGAAACTCACCGGCATTAATCCAGTGACGACCTCTTTGATCGGCAATGTTGATAGTAGCGAAAGGCACCGCACGCGGTGGCTAGAGAAAATCGCGGCCCATGGCGCCGCGGGGGACTGACCTGGGCCTCATCCCTATCCGTATAAACCCTTATATAGAGCAAGATTTTTGCCAGCTAATGCTGCTGGAACACCCATTTGCAAATGGGGATTTGAAAACAGGAGACAGTCAATGAAATCCGTGCTGCTATATATTGCCGATGATACTGGCCTTGAGGCCCGGCTTCAGGCGGCGCTGGATCTAACCCGTTCGCTGGATGGGCATCTCCATTGCCTACGTGCAAATCCCTACAATCCGCAAATGGCGTTCGATGGCGTTACCGGTATGTCGGTGATGTATGATATCAGCAAATTGTCGCGCGAACTGGATGAAAAGCTACGCGCCGACATCGAAAAACGGCTCGCCGGTGAAGATGTTTCATGGGACTATCGGGAAGAAAATGACAATCCCTCACGGGGACTGTCCAGACAATCTGCGCTGGTTGATCTGATTATTCTGAGCTCCGCCAGTGGCGACAGGGATAACGCGTTGCCGCTGGGCTTGTTGGGCGATGTATTGTTCAATGCGACGTCTCCCGTCGTCGTACAGCCTGATTCCGTGAAGAAATTTGACGCCTGTGGGCCTGCGCTGGTCGCGTGGAATGGCAGCTTCGAGTCCGGCAACGCCCTCCGGTCCGCTGTACCGCTGCTAAAAATGGCCAGCGACGTACATATCCTGACGGTGGAGGAGGACAAGGACCACGATCTGCCGCAGCTCGCGGCTTCAGAATATCTTGCCTATCACGGCATAAAGTCCGTAATTCACAGCCCATCGGCGGACAAAGGTTCCGTCGATGCGGTACTTGTGGCGGAAGCGAAGAAGCTGAACGCCGCATATCTGGTTATGGGAGCTTATGGTCACAGCAGGGCGCGGGAATTCCTGTTCGGGGGTGTGACGCGCAACCTGTTCAAAGACTGCCACATTCCGTTGGTTGTTTCCCACTGAATGAGCGACAATTTCCTTAGCGACGATACATATGTTCTTGTGGCAATACCTGCATTTTGTGTAGGGTTCCAGCATTCGCGGAAAGCGACCGGGCAGCCAAAGGACAGATATCGCAAGTGCGTGAAACAAAGGCCTCTGACACGAATCGGCGTCTCTATCTGGAATCCGTTCTGTCCCGGCTACCGAAATGCATCATGATTGTGGATCGCAATCTGCGGAACATTGGCTGCGATGTCACCGCTTTGAATCTTCTCGGCGTTTCGTGCATCGCGGAGTTACCGGACGGAGCGCTTGAAAGCTGTGTTTCCCCCGATCACCGGCCAATTTTTCGGGAAGCGCTGCTGCGTGCATTTGACGGGCGACACGATATGGTCAACATGCCAATCGAGGTTCAACTGGAACTGCCGGATGGCCGCTCGCTGCTGACAGAATGCAAGATCGCACCTCTGTTCAATCCGGGAGGTGAAATCGACACGGTGTCGATCAGTTTTCAGGACATTGTCGCGCTTAATGATGCTGAAGGCAGATTGGGTCAGGCCGATTCCATATTGAAATCGATCCTGAAGACGGTTCCCGATGCCATGGTGGTGATTGACGAAGCCGGCCTGGTCAGTTCGTTCAGCGCGACGGCCGAAGAAATGTTCGGATATGCGCAAGATGAGATAATCGGTCAAAATGTAAAAATACTGATGCCGGCTCCTTACACAGATGCGCATGACGGCTATATCCAGCGATATTTGCAGACGAGTGAGAAGCGGATTATCGGAATCGGCAGAACTGTTGTCGGGTGCAAGAGGGATGGTACCACTTTCCCGATTCAGCTTGAAGTCGGGGAAGCAAAGATCGGTGAACAGAGATATTTTACCGGTTTCATAGTCGATTTGACCGAGAAGAAACGGACCGAAGCCGAGCTCCAGTCGTTGCAGGCGGATTTGGCACATGCCTCTCGCCTGAGCGCGGTCGGTACACTGGCATCTTCACTCGCTCACGAAATCAACCAGCCTCTGACCGCCATCGCCAATTATCTGTCGGCCGCCCGGGACATGATGGATGGCGATTTGTCAGCCAACCGGGAGTTTTTCCGCGAGGCGCTTGCAGAGAGCGTGGCCGAGAGTTTGCGGGCAGGAACCATCGTCCGGCGGCTCAGGGAATTCGTATCGCGCGGCGAGATCAACCGGCGCATATTGTCGATCGCTCAGGTGGTGAAGGATGCGACGGTCCTGGGTATGATCGGGGCGCAGGAAAAAGGGGTTGAATTCTCGATCGACATCGCACCGGATACCAATCATGTGTTTGTCGATCGAGTGCAAATTCAGCAGGTTATGGTCAATCTGATGCGCAATGCGATAGAATCAATGGCAGACAGCCCGCATAAAAAACTACATATCGGTGTCCGTTCCCTCGATCAGGAACTGATCGAAATCGCGGTGTCGGACACCGGGTCCGGTATCGATCTGGAACTGGGAGACAGGATTTTCGATCCTTTTGCCAGCACCAAGGGAGACGGCATGGGCCTCGGTCTCTCGATATGCCGGACAATCATAGAATCGCATGGAGGCACCATCCGCGCGGAACCCAATCCGGATGGAGGAACCATATTCCGGCTCACGCTGGAAAAAGCTACGCAGGAGCAAGATGATGAGCAGTGAGCGGCTGGTCTATGTAGTGGACGACGATGATTCCGTCAGGCGATCTGCGGCATTCATGCTGCGCCACGCGGGTTTCAAGGTTCAGCCGGTCGAATCCGGTGTGGCGTTTCTGAAACTGGCGAAAGGAGCAGAACGCGGTTGCGTGCTGCTTGATGTGCGGATGCCCGACATGGACGGTTTGCAGGTGCAGCAGCAGATGATCAAGGACGGCATCGATATGCCCGTGGTTATACTGACCGGCCACGGCGACGTCGAAATCGCGGTCCAGGCGATGCGGGCTGGCGCGATAAACTTCCTGGAAAAGCCCTATGAGAAGGAAGCGCTAATTGCGGCAATGGAGGAGGCATTCGTCCGTCTGGAGAACAGCGACCTGAAGGAAATGGCCGCTTCCGAAGCCAAGGTCCGGCTGGCCTGCCTGACCGGAAGAGAACAGGATGTGCTCGAGGGTTTGATGGCAGGATATCCCAACAAGACGATCGCTTATGATCTCGGTATCTCGCCGCGCACCGTGGAAATCTATCGCGCCAATATGATGGAAAAACTGCGCGTGCGCAGTCTGGCGGAGGCGCTGCGCATCGGTTTCGCAGCCGAGGATCCCCATGAACAGGATATGCCCGGCGAGTGACGGGTCGTCTGCTAGCGGCTTTTGATATTCTTCTTGCGATTGAGGCAGGCGTGACAGGGCTTGGCGCACGAGTCATTACCATCGTGCCGGTCGAGAGGAATGGTCAGGGTTTTTGCCGCACCATCGGCAGAGCATAGCTGAATCTGCATCCCCTCCGGGCTTGCGGAAACCGGTAGGGAAGCAAGCGGTAGCGCTACGGAGGTAATGATCCATTGGCTGAGCCGCGAATGCCTGACCCTGATGATCATTGTGTTTCGTCTTCCTCCTCAATCAATATCCGTTGGGCTGCACCGTCGAGATCTTCGAACTGGTTGTTGCGAATCGCCCAGAAAAAGACGGCCAGGCCGATAAGTCCCATCAGCAGTGCCACCGGGATCAGGATCGCCAGTCCGCTCATTTCGCGGCACCGTTAAGGCGCAGGGCATTGCCGACGACGATCAGCGACGAGAGCGACATGGCAATCGCGGCGATCAGAGGGGTCACCATCCCGGTCAGCGCCAGCGGCACGGCGCAGATATTATAGCCAATGGCGAGCGCGAAATTCTGGTGGACAATCTGCATGGTGCGGCGCGCGACCTTGACCGATAGCGTGACGGGCATCAGCGACGCGCTGGTGAAGACGGCATCAGCGGCCTGCTGGCCGACATCGCTGGCGGAACCCGGAGCGATCGAGACATGGGCGGCGGCGAGGGCAGGGCCATCGTTCAGACCGTCTCCGACCATCAGCACCTTGCGGCCGCCTGCGGTCAGACGGGTGATGGCCTCGACCTTGTCCTGTGGTGAGGCGCTGGCTTGTGCGGAAATGCCGATGGCGCGGGCCACATGCGCAACCGATCGCACATTGTCGCCGGAAATGATCGACGCGGGCAGTCCCAGCGCTTGCAAACCGGCGATGGCTTCGGTGGTGTCCGGACGGATATCATCTTGCAGCTGGAGCAGGACGGTATCGCTGCCGACGGTCAGCTGGCTGGATAGATGGTCTTCGGATTTTTCGGGCTTGCCGAGTTTTACCGATACACCGCCCCAGCTACCGGTCATCCCTTCGCCGGGCACTTCCTGGATATCGTCCAGTGCCGCCGGTTCGATCTCCAGCGCAAGCAGGGCCGTACGGATGCCCTTGCTTACCGGATGGCGGCTGGCCTGGGCGAGCGCCAGAGTGATCTGCTTTTGCGCCAGACTCAGGGCGTCGAGATTGACCGGAACCGGATGGCCGAGGGTGAGGGTACCGGTCTTGTCGAACAGCGCGTAATCAACCTCTGCCAGGCGCTCCAGGGCGCTGCCGTCCTTGACCATCACGCCCTTGCGCAACAAGGCACCCGAAGCCACGACCTGCGCTGCGGGTACTGCCAGTCCCAGCGCGCAGGGGCAGGTGATGATCAGCACCGCGACCGCAATCAGCAAGGATTGGTGCCAGCCTGCACCGGCCAGCATCCAATAGCCGAAAGCAAGCAGCGCGAGGCTATGGACGACCGGTGCATAGAAACGCGCGGCGCGGTCGGCGATACGGACATAGAAGGAACGGCGCTGGCCAGCCTCGTCCATCAACCTGGCGATGTCGGCAACGGTTGTATCTTCGCCGGTAGCGGTAACCCGCACGGTCACCGGCGCTGACAGGTTGAGCGTACCAGCCAGCGCCCGGTCACCTTTGCCTTTCGGTTGCGGTTCGCTTTCGCCGGTCAGCAGCGAGCAGTCGAACTGGCTCGCACCCGCCTCAATGACACCATCTGCCGCCAAGCTTTCGCCGGCTGCCACCATCATCCGCATGTCCGGACGCAGAGCGCCGGAAGCGATCCAGCGGGTTTTGCCGCCGTCCGCCAGAACCATCGCCCCGGGAGCGGTCTGCTTGAGCAATGCGCCGATACCCTCGCGCGCCCGGTCCCGCATCATGCCGTCGAGCACCCGCCCGGCGAGCAGGAAGAAGAGCAGCATGACTGCGCCGTCAAAATAGGCATGGGCACCGCCGGTTGCGGTTTCATATATGCTGAGGCCGGTTGCCAGCAATATGCCGATTGAAATCGGCACATCCATATTGGTCCGGCCATAGCGCAGCGCCATGGCAGCGGAAGCGAAAAACGGACGGCCCGCGTAAGCGATCACCGGAACGGCGATCAGCGCGGAGAGCCAGTGGAACAGGTCCCGGGTAACTCCTGTGGCGCCGGACCATACGCTGACCGACAATAACATGATGTTCATCATCCCGAAACCGGCAACTGCCAGCGCGCGGATCAGCTTGCCGGTGCTGCCCTTTTCCTCGGCCAGCGGATTGTCCGCAAGGATCTGGACCTCGAAACCCAGCGCCTCGATCTTGCCCTTGAGCTGGTGATCATCCAGTTCCGGCAGATGCGTAACAGCCACCTGTTTGGCAGAAAAATTGACCCGCGAAGAGATTATGCCGGGGTCGGTGTTGAGACCATTTTCAATTTTCGAGATACAACCGGCGCAGCGGATCGCGGGCACAGCAAAGCGAGATACGAGTGATTGCGACTGGCCGCTGTGGAAGGGGGCAACAGCGTTCATTGGATATCCTGCAGCACCCGCATGAATTTGTCAGTCTGCGAAATGAGCAGTTTTAGTTTCCAGCGACCGTCCGGTATCATCTGGACGCTTTGATATTCACCCGGACGAAGCTCGGAGAAAGTGATTTCAAACGGTTCGGTACGACCGACGGGATGTTCAGCCACCGCGACCAGGCTGGCCCCTCGCAAGGCCGCGCCATCGGCATCCGAAATGTTCAGGAGGGCGCGGTCGCCCGAGCGGATGACAGGAGAAACGGTCCAGCCATGAGCTCGCTGATCCCGGGCCTGTTCCAGCCATTCGTTATATTTCTGGCTTGCTACATAGGTGTTGTCGACAACCGTACCGCCAAAGGTCGACAGCGCGAAGCGGGCCATGACCATGTTGACTCCGACGACCACGGCGAAAAAAGCGACAATGATCATCGTCGCATGATAGCCGGTAAATTTGCGGACGGATTTTTGCTTGCTCATTAGTCTGTCTCCGGCCGTTCAAAAAATACTTCGTCGATATCCCGCGCCTCCGGATCATCGGCGGCGGTGACCGTCAGTGCGAAATCCTCCCGTTCCGGTCCTGTGCCCGGAGCTGCGACATAGACCCGCAATCTCGCTACGCTGTCGGCCGAAACCGTCGTGGTCAGCCGCTGGCCTGCACCCTCGCGGGATCCCTCGTTGGACCATATTACGCCGCCTTCGAGCGCGGTCATTCCGATGATCATTTCCCGCGGCCTGTTTTCCATATTGCGCAGGTTAACGGTGTAGCTGTTGCGGACATGGCCGTCGGCGAGCTGGACATAGACTGGATTGCGGTCATGATTGGCGCTGATGTCGATCCGGGTGCGGTTGCCAAGAGCGAACAGCATTGCCAGTCCGATCGCGCACCAGATCGATGTGTAGAGAATGGTCCGGGGCCGAAACAGGGTCTTCCGGATGGGACTATGCGGCTTGCCTGCCATTTCCAGTTCGGAATCTTCCAGTGTCGCATAGTCGATCAGGCCGCGGGGACGTCCAACTTGCGCCATCACCCGGTCGCACGCGTCAATGCACAAGGCGCAGGTGATGCAGCCGATTTGCGGCCCCTCGCGGATATCGATCCCGGTCGGACAAACCGCCACGCACTGATTGCAATCGACACAGTCGCCAAAGCTGCCCGGGTGGGCTTCCGCCTTTTTCAGGCTCCCGCGCGGTTCGCCGCGCCAATCCTTGTAGGTCACGGTCAGCGAGTTTTCGTCCATCATCGCGGTCTGGATGCGCGGCCATGGGCACATGTAGATGCAAACCTGTTCACGCATGAAACCACCAAAAATGAAGGTGGTCGCCGTCAGTATGGCAACCGAGGCATAGGCAACGGGAGCGGCCTGACCGGTCCAGAAATCGACGACGAGGGTGGGTGCATCGGCAAAATACATGATCCATGCGCCGCCGGTCCAGAAAGCGATGAACAGATAGATGCTCCATTTGAACAGTCGGCGGACAGTTTTATGTGCTGTCCAGGGAGCCTTGTCGAGACGCATGCGCGCGTTGCGGTCGCCGTCAACGAACCGGTCGACATGCTGGAAGACGTCGGTCCAAACGGTTTGCGGACAGGCGTAGCCACACCATGCCCGTCCTACGGCCGATGTTAGGAGAAATAGCCCGATTCCCGCCATGACAAGAAGGCCGGCAACATAATAAAATTCGTGGGGCCAGATCTCGATACCGAACATGTAAAAGCGGCGGTTGGCCAAGTCGACCAGCACTGCCTGATTGGGTGCATAGGGTCCGCGATCCCACCGAATCCAGGGCGTGATATAATAGACCGCCAGCGTGAGGGCCATGATCACCCATTTCAAACGTCGGAATTTTCCGTCTATGCGCTGCGGATGAACAGCCTTGCGCTTTTCATAAAGCCTGACCTCCGGGTCAGGAAAATTCTCAGGATTGTTCATTACCGGTACCGATGTTTCGAGCCCCATCCCCGACCTGGTCGAGAGTGTCCTCGCTTACGTCTTCCAGCGCCGGCAAAGTTTCTCCGCCGCCAAGCGAATGGACATAGGCGGCGAGCATACGGATCGTTGCGGGGTCAAGTCGCTGGCCCCAGCGGGGCATTACGCCATAGCGGCTGTTGGTGATCGTGTTGGTGAGCGACGCGCGATCCAGTCCGTACAGGCTGATCGCATCGGTCAGATTCGGCGCGCCCAGATCACGGCTTCCCTTGCCGTCGGGGCCATGACAGACGGCGCAATTTTCGGCGAACAAGCCGGCACCACGGCCGGCTGCCGCGCTGCTTTTCTCCTTGCCGGACAATGTTCGTACGAAGGATACCAGATCGGCAATCTGTCCTGGCTGCAATATTCCGTCTCTGCCGAAAGCCGGCATTTGCGAGAAACGGGTGTTGTCGTGATCCGGATTGCGGATGCCGTGGATCAGCGTATATTCGATCGCTTCCAGATCGCCGCCCCACAGCCAGTCATCGTCGTTGAGATTGGGATAACCAGCGGAACCGGCCGCACCCGAACCGTGACATTGCACGCAATGGACCTTGAAGGCGGAACGTCCGCCCTCGATGGCCTGCTGCAGCAATTCGGGACTGCCGTTCAGTTTGCGAATGTCGGTCGACACCAACGCCTGGCGGATCGGTTCGAGCTCTTTCTCCCGCGCCGCCACTTGCATGGCATAATCCCCCCGGCTGCTCCAGCCAAACACGCCTTCCGTTGCCGAATTGACCAAGGGAATGGCGGGATAGAGAATGACATAGCCGATCGCCCAGATGATCGTGGCGTAAAAGGTCCACACCCACCAGCGTGGCATCGGTGTATCGAGCTCCTCGATACCGTCCCACTCATGGCCGACGGTTTCGGTTCCGGTGGGTTCGTCAACGCGTTTTTTCTCAGACATCGCTCTTGTCCTCGTCAAAAATCATGTGGGCCGCTTCATGGTGACTGCTTCCGGCACCGGGACGAAAGGTCCAGCCGACCAGCGTCAGAAATATGCCAGTCATGAACAGCAATCCCCAGCTGTCAGCAAAATGGCGCAGTGCTTCGTAGTTCATCGCGGCTGCTCCTGTGCTTCGCCCGCTTCGAAATCGACCAATGTGCCAATCATCTGCAGATAGGCGACCAGCGCGTCCATTTCGGAGAGTTTGTCCGGATTGCCGTCAAAATCGCGGACCTGAACCTTCGGATAGCGCTTTTCGAGGTCTGCCGAACTGGCCATCGGATCACTCTGGGTGAGCAGATCCGCATTGGCGTTTTCAATTGCTTCCTTGGTGTAGGGAACACCAACCCGGGTGAGCGCCAGCAAGTGAGCGCCCATGTCCCCAGGGTTGAGGTCCTTCTGTGCCAGAAAAGCGTATGGAGGCATGATCGATTCCGGTACAACTGCCCGCGGATCGGTCAGATGCTGGACATGCCATTCGTCCGAATAGCGCCCGCCAACCCGGGCGAGATCCGGTCCGGTGCGTTTCGACCCCCATTGAAACGGGTGATCGTACATCGATTCCGCAGCCAGCGAGTAGTGCCCATAGCGTTCCACCTCGTCGCGGAAAGGCCGGATCATCTGGCTGTGGCAGGTATAGCAGCCTTCGCGCACATAAATGTTGCGTCCGGCCAGCTCGAGCGGCGTATATGGCCGCACACCGTCGACTTTCTCAACCGTGTTGTCGATCCAGAACAGTGGTGCGATTTCGACAATACCGCCGATGGTCACGGCAACCAGCGAGAGGACTGCCAGCAGAGTAATATTGCGCTCGATCTTCTTATGTTTTTGCGTGAATGTGGTCATGATCCTGTCTCCCTCACTCTGCCGGAACCGCGACCAGCGGCTTGTCAGCGGCCTCGTCGTGAGGTGTTTCGGTCATCGATTTTTCATCCCGCAGATGGCCGGCCAGCGTCATCCAGACATTGTAGACCATCACCACTGCGCCGGCGAGATAGAGCAGGCCGCCGGTTGCGCGGATCAGATACATCGGGAACATTGCCGAAACGACTTCGCTGAAGGCGTAGACCAGATAGCCGTCGTCGCCATATTCGCGCCACATCAGGCCTTGCATGATCCCGGCAACCCACATCGAGGCAGCGTAGAGAACGATACCGATGGTCGCGAGCCAGAAATGCCAGTTCACCATCCGCAGGCTGTAAAGCCGGGTGCGGCCCCAGAGGCGCGGTACCATATAGTAAAGCGCGGCAAAGGTGATCATGCCGTTCCAGCCGAGCGCTCCACTGTGGACATGGCCGATGGTCCAGTCGGTATAGTGCGACAGGCTGTTGACCGCCTTGATCGACATCATCGGGCCTTCAAACGTGCTCATGCCGTAAAAGGCGAGGGCCAGCACCATCATGCGGATGATCGGATCGGTGCGAATCTTGTCCCATGCGCCGTTGAGTGTCATCAGGCCGTTGATCATTCCGCCCCAGCTTGGCATCCACAACATGATCGAAAAGACCATGCCCAATGTCTGCGCCCAGTCGGGCAGGGCGGTATAATGCAGATGATGCGGTCCGGCCCAGATATAGAGGAAAATCAGCGACCAGAAATGGATGATCGACAGCCGATAGCTGTAGACCGGCCGTTCGGCCTGCTTCGGTACGAAATAGTACATCATGCCGAGGAAACCTGCGGTCAGGAAAAAGCCGACCGCATTGTGGCCATACCACCATTGGGTCAGCGCATCCTGCACCCCGGCGAAGGCGCTGTAGCTTTTTGCGCCGAGCAGGCTGACCGGCATCGCCAGGCCGTTGACCAGATGCAGCATCGCAACGGTCAGAATGAAACTGAGGAAGAACCAGTTGGCGACATAGATATGCGGTTCCGACCGCTTGACGATCGTGCCGATGAACACCGCAGCATAGCTGACCCAGACGATGGTCAGCCAGATATCGACATACCATTCCGGTTCGGCATATTCCTTGGACTGGGTGACGCCCAGCAAATAGCCGGTGGCCGCCAGCACGATGAACAGCTGGTAGCCCCAGAAAACAAAACGGGCGAGGCCGGGGAAGGCCAACCTCGCCCGGCACGTGCGCTGGACGACGTAAAAACTCGTCGCGATCAGCGCATTGCCTCCGAATGCGAAAATGACGGCAGAAGTGTGCAGCGGACGAAGCCGTCCGAAAGTAGTATATTCGAGGCCCAGATTGAGCACAGGAAAGGCCAGTTGTAGGGCTATGAAAAGCCCGACCGCAAATCCTGCCATACCCCAGAAAAGAGTGGCGATTACGCCCCAGCGGATAGGATCATCATCATATTTTCCCGGATCGGCGGGCGCTTTCAATATTCCGCGGCCGATGGCGGCATAGTCCGCCTTGCTGATCGTTACCCACAGCGCGATCAGACAGGCGGCCATGATAATGCCCATGTGCACGGCAAAGCCACCGTCGGCGGCCATGACCATTGCAACAAATGCCAAAAACACGAGCAGCAGCCAGCCGCCGGCTCTAACCAGTAAATTGTCCATAACGTCCTTCCCCGATGTATAGGAAGGGCGCTACCAGCGGAAGCGGCGGGGCCATATAGGTAGAGTTACGTAGTAAGCAAATCGGCGGGATAATGACCGCTATTTGACAGCGATTTCAGCCCATACCGGAAGGTGATCGGATGCCTTGCGTGCGGCCGGGCTGTCATGGACGCCGGCAGCGATGGCCCTGATTCCATCGGAATGCATGATCCGGTCGAGCGTGGCAATCGGGCCGCGCGAATGGAAACTCCGGCCGCAATGGACCATCTGGAAAGCGCGGGAAAAATCCTTCAGGCAACCGCTGGCCGCGCTCCATTCATTCAGATCACCCATCAGCACGACCGGTACGTCCCGTTCCTTTTGTTGGGCGTGTTTGATGATCGCCGCCGCCTGCCGCCGTCGCCAAAGGCCAGACAGGTCAAGATGCATGCCGAACACCGCCAGTTCCTTTCCATCGATCGCGAAGCGCGCCATGATCGCACCGCGCGGTTCCAGGCAGGGGATGTGCATTATGTCATGCTCGAGCAGTTCGACGGATTTGCGCACCAGCAGGGCATTGCCATGCCAACCCATGGAATCGGTCTGCACGTCCAGTGGGATCGCGCGAAAGTCGCTGTGCATTTCCAGCAATTTTTCCGGTATCGCAGCGGCCCTGGCTCCGAACCGGCGATCCGCTTCCTGCAAGGCGATGATATCGGCATCGATCTCGTTGAGCACGTCGACAATCCGGCCGGGATTGCGCCGCCGATCCGTGCCAATGGCTTTGTGAATATTGTAACTAGCGACCTTCAACATCAAGGATTGCTTGCTGGATCAGAAGGGGTTGAGCGTATAGCCCTGCTGCTGCAGCAGGGCGTGCGCGGTCATCGCCGACAGCGACATCATCACACCGGGAAGCAGGTCGGCGTTGCCAATGCCATGCGCTGCGGCGCTTTGGCCGCACAGGTAGAATTTAACACCATGCTCCTGCAACTGCGCGATGGCGGCGGCGCTGGTATTTTTCCTGCCGTCCTTGCGTGCCGCGAAAAATTCCTGGCGGGTCAGGTCGAAGGCGGCACCGCCATGGACAACGATGGCGAGATTGATATTCTCCTCCGGAATGCCTGCGGCAACATGCATATTGATGAACCTTGCCGCGCTTTCGATCGTGCGGTTGATCTTGTCCGGTTCGGCCGCCGTGGCGACGTCAAACGCCAGGTTGAACTGTGCGTCGGTCGCAACCGGCTCGTCCATCTGCACTGGCGCCGTTGGGCCGAAATCCTCAAACACCGGTCCGGTTTTGAAATTTTCCATTTGCGCCGATGCCGGTTGCGCCAGAGTGAGCAGCGGGATTAGCATGACAAGACCGAATTTTCGCATTTTTCTGTTCCAGTTTCTGTTGATAGGTGAGTCAGGTGTGACGCAGAGTCAGTAGCCGATGGCCTGGCCATCCTTGCGCATTTCGGTGGCGCCGGTGTAGACGCCGGTGTCCGCATCGCGCGTGATTGCCTGGTATCCGCCGAACATTGCGCCGTTGCTCACGATTTCGACCTTGTGGCCCATCGCCTTGAGCCGTTCGACGGTTTCTGTCGAGATGCCCGGCTCTACATTGAGAACGCCCAGCAAATCGGCGCCGGTTCCAGCGAGATCGTCGGTCGGCTGGCGTCCGCCATCATGGTTCAGGCGGGCGGCGTCACCAGCTTCCTGCAGGTTCATGCCATAATCGACCAGATTGATCATCACTTGCACATGGCCCTGCGGCTGCATGCCGCCGCCCATCAGGCCGAAGGACATGAAGGGTTTGCCGTCCTTTTTCATGAAGGCCGGAATGATCGTCTGGAACGGGCGTTTGCCGGGAGCATAGACATTGGGATGATCGGCATCGAGCGAATAGAGTTCGCCGCGATCCTGAAACATGAAGCCGAGGCCATCGGCGACCAGACCGCTGCCCATGCCGCGATAATTGGACTGGATCAGCGAGACCATCATGCCGTCCTTGTCGGCAACGGTCAGGTAGGTTGTGTCGCCTTCGCCTTCCAGCTTGGGCTCGCCCGGACCGAACGCCGGATTGGCTTTTGTCGGATCGATCAAGGCGAAACGCTCCTTGCCATAAGCGTCAGAAAGCAGCCAATCCAGCGGGGCAGGAGAAATATCGGGGTCGGCATAGAAACGAGCGACATCCTCGAACGCCAGTCTTTTGGCTTCGGTGATATAATGGAGCACCTCGGCACTGCCGCGCGGCCACTGGCTCAGATCGACATTTTTCAGGATATTCGCCATTTGCAGCGCCGCGAACCCCTGCGAGTTGGGAGGCAGTTCGCACAATTCATAGCCGCTGCGATAGACCACACAGCCCGGTTCGACCCACTTGCTGTCGTGCGCGGCGAAATCCTCGTAGCGCAAATTGCCGCCGATCCGCTTGAAATAGGCGTCGATGGTCTTGGCGATGTCGCCCTTGTAGAATGCATCGCGGCCACCTGCGGCAATCTTGCTCAATGTGCCGGCGAGGTCCGGATTCTTGAAAATCTCGCCAGCCTTGGGCGGACCGTCCTTGAAATAGGTGTTCCGCGCATTGTCGAACTCGCCGATCATGTCGAGGTTTTGCTCGAACCGGCTGAGGTTGCCGTTCAGATAATAGCCGATCACCGGCGCGATCGGATGGCCCTCGCGGGCATAGCTGATGGTCGGCGCAAGAATGTCGGCCATGCTGAGCTTGCCGAACCGGTCGTGCATTTCGAACCAGGCGTCGACTGTGCCGGGAACGGTCACCGGCATCGGGCCGAAGGGCGGAATGGTCTTGCTGCCCTTGAGCTGTTTGATGAATTGCTTGTAGCTGGTCCCCATCGGGCTTTTGCCCGACCCGTTCAGACCATAAAGTTTCCGTGATTTCGGATCCCAGATAATTGCGAACAGATCGCCGCCGATGCCATTGCCGGTCGGCTCCATCAGGCCAAGCGCCGCGTTGGCGGCAATTGCGGCATCAACCGCTGTGCCGCCTTTCTTCAAGATATCGATGGCGATCTGGCTGGCCAACGGATGGGCGGTCGCCGCCATGCCATGCTGGGCATGGACGGGACTTCGCGACCAAGATTCGCCAACTGGGCGACCACCGCTGCCGATCTCCAGGACGGGCTGCTCGGAATTTGTTTCCTGCGCGTTTGCTGGGCTCAATCCCATGGCCGCCAAAGAGAGAGAAGATAGTATTAGATTGCGCATGATATCATCCGTCCTGCTGGGAAAAGCGTCGCGCTGCTAGCGAAGACGCCAAAAAAATCACTCTAGACACTCTGACTTCTGCTTCAAGTGCGAAGGACGGAGATGTCCATGTTTGAAAATCCGCATTCGTACGGATGCAATGGGTAATGGGCCGGGGTTTGAGAAGTAGGCGATCGGACGAAACAAACCGGTCTCGAATGATTGCAGACCCAATCAATTCTTTTCAAATGCCACATGGATTTCGAGCTCGACTTCGTCCGACACCAAAGGGATGGCGGTATTTATACCGAATTCGCTACGCTTGATCGTCGTCGTCGCAGAAAAGCCGACAGTGAGCTTCTTGTTGTACGGATTATTTCCTGCACCGCTGAATTCGACGTCGAGCGTCACCGGCTTGGTAATCCCGTTTAGCGTCAGGTTGCCGTCGATTATCGCGGCATTGCCTGCGGCATTCACGCTGGTTGATACGAAACGGGCATCGATGGGATCTGGGCCAAAGAAGTCCGGCTTCGCTCCGTCTTTGCCTGCGCGTAAAAGATGTTCAGTCAGTCCGGCACTCGCGGTCGTCACCTTGGAAATCGGAATAGTCACGTCAACTCTGGCCTCAGTCAGATTGGCGGGATCGATCTTCAGCGTACCGGCCACATCGCCGAACAGTCCAATATAATCGCTAAAGCCAAAATGATTGGCCTCCCATGCTATCAGTGAGTGGGAGGGATCAGCTGTATAGGTGCCGGCGACGACTCGCGAGGCATCCACTTGTCCTGGTATTCCCGGGGCGGATTGTGCGAGCAAGGGGGCGGTTGCAGCCAGAACCACGACAGCGAGGGGGAGGCGCATGAGTAAAGTCTCCTTAAAATGACAATGCCAAGGTTCTGCCCTGACGTGAGCAGGCAAAGGGGGAGCCCTACAAAATCATCGTTGAAACCGGGGGGGTTGTCAAACGACAGCGTAACATTTGATCATTTCATCGATTAGATATGCTGGAGGTTCACTGTAAGGCTTGACAAAAATACGAAACCACCTATGTTGCATCGCAGCAAAGGCGGCAATATGAATTGACCGTCTGGCGAGAGTTCTGCGTGAGAGGTGACAAGATCATCTCGAACCTATCGCCTTCATTGCTTCTTTCTTTCCGGCAGCCTGATCACGCGGGTCGTCTTAACCGACGGCGAACGCGCGCATGAGTGAATCTCGTGCTGCGCCCACTGGCTGCTTATTTTAAGGTATTATCTTTGACTAAATTTTCTGATTTCGCACTCGCGGAACCTATTCAAAAGCGCGTGGCCGAAGGCGGCTATACCACTCCGTCCCCTATTCAGCAGCAGGCGATTCCGCCGGCGCTGGAAGGCAAGGACATTCTCGGTATCGCTCAAACCGGTACTGGCAAGACCGCCGCTTTCTCGCTGCCATCGATCCATCACCTGTTGAATGACAAACGTCGCGCTGGCCGCTTCGAATGCCGGATGCTGGTTCTGGCGCCGACCCGCGAGCTCGCACGGCAGATTGCCGACAGCATGACCGGTTATTCCAAGGGTCTCGGTCTGTTCGTGACTTCTGCGTTCGGCGGTGTACCGATCAACCGGCAGAAGCGCATTTTGGAACGTGGTGTTGACGTATTGGTCGCAACCCCCGGCCGTCTGCTTGATCTGATTGATCAACGCTACCTGACGCTGTCCAAGGTCGAAATCCTGGTGCTCGACGAAGCCGACCAGATGCTTGATCTCGGCTTCATCGTCCCGTTGAAGAAGATCGTTCCGATGTTGCCCAAGCAGCGTCAGAGCTTGTTCTTCTCGGCGACCATGCCGAAAACGATCTCGCAGCTGGCCGACCAGTTCCTGACCAATCCGGTCCAGGTATCGGTTGCGCCGCAATCGACAACCGCCGAGCGGGTGGACCAGAAGGTCACCTATATCAATCAGGACGACAAGCAGCGTCTGCTGAAGGATTTCATCAACAATGAAAATCCCGACCATATGCTGGTTTTCACCCAGACGAAACATGGCGCAGACAAGGTTGTGAAAAATCTGATGGCGGTCGGAATCCATTCCGCCGCGATCCACGGCAACAAGAGCCAACCGCAGCGCGAACGCGCTCTGGGTGACTTCAAGTCGGGCAAGATCAACATTCTGGTTGCCACAGATATTGCGGCGCGCGGGATTGATGTCGACGGCATCACCCATGTCATCAATTTCGACATGCCCAATGTGTCCGAGCAATATGTCCACCGCATCGGCCGGACAGCACGGGCCGGAGCAAGCGGCATTTCCTACTCGCTGGTTGCTCCCGACGAGCGTCAGTTTCTGCGTGATGTCGTTAAGCTGACCGGTGTGAAACCCGACGTGGTCGCATTGCCGGAAGGCTATGATGAACCGCCACGCGAAGAAGTGGCGCCGCGTATCTATGGCCAGAAACCGAAACGCTATGGTGCGACACCAACCCGCAGCGGACCTCCGAAGAACAAGCACAGTTCGCGCAAGGGTCGCCCCGGCGGCGGCACCGGGTCGGGTCGTGGCGGACCGGGTTCGAGCGCCAAGAGTGATGGACCCAAGCACTGGAACAATGGCGCGAAGTCGTTCAAGCGCCGTCAGGCACGCAACGCGGACGCCTAGCCTATGACGAAATGAGCGCCTCGCTTTTGGCAAGCGCGCTGATTTCACTTTCGTCCATATCCAACCAATCCTGAAGCGCGGCGACATTATGCTCGCCGCGCTTTGCGGTTCTGGCGGTGCTATCAATGCCGCTTTTCGATTTCGAGAAACGGTAGGGCGACTGTACGGTCCGCCGGGCATTGCCGTCGTCATCCGTTACATCGACGATCGTGCCCAGCGCCTTGATACTGGTTTGTTCATAGACGTCCGGTCCGAACGGATATACTTCACCCCAAGCGAGGTTGAGCCGGTTCAGCGTTGCCGTCAGCGCATCGAAACTTTCGTGCGACAGTATATGCTGCTCCATCGCCTCGCGTCGCAAGCGCACCTTGGTCGCGACATCCGAACCTTTGGGCGTGGGGTCCTGCAGACCATCTTTCGTCGAGAACATGATCCAGAGCCATTTCATGTCCCCGGTGATCAGGATCTGACGATCGCCAGGGGCTTCCCAGACCAGCGTTTCGGGTGCTTTGGGCCAAATATTGTCCAGCGCAAAATGGGCATAGTCATCGGCCGAATGCAGTACATTCAGCATCGCAAGATCAATATGCTGGCCTTCACCGGTCTGGTCGAGTGCGCGCAAGGCCGACAATATCGCAATGATCCCGTGCAGGGAACTGTAACTGTCCGCCATGGCAAACTGGATATCTGTCGGTTTGGCACCGCTCATTTCGGCTTGCCGGGCAATCAGGCCGCTTTCCGCGTGGAGAACAGGCGCATAGGCCGCTCGCCCCCGCTCCGGGCCATTTTGTCCGTAGCCGGAAATCGAAAGCATGACGAGCCGCGGGTTTGCCTTGGAAAGGTCTGTCCAGCCGACGCCGAATTTATCCATCACTCCGGGGCGAAAATTCTCGACAACGATATCGGCCTGCGTTGCCAGCTTGTGTATCAACTCGCGGGCACCATCCGCCTTCAGATCGACGCAGATATTGCGTTTGCCGATATTCAGCTGCAGATAATTACCGCTGACACCGCTTTCCCGCTTGGCCAGCTTGCGCGTCACATCCCCTTCCGGCGGTTCCACCTTGAGCACGTCTGCTCCGAGGTCGGATAACATACGCGTGGCATAGGGGCCGGCCACAACGCGCGAAAAATCGAGGACCTTGAGCCCCGCTAACGGAAATTCTGCCATATTTGCCTGACGCTAGAGTTTCATCTGCTGTTTCATGGTCTTTTCCGTAGCCGCACCATAAGGCGGAAGAAAACCAGCAATTTTGGCGATATTGATCTTCGGCTGACGATAGACCGCCTTGGCATGGCTGAATTCCTTGAAGCCGTCGGGGCCGGTATAGGCGCCCATGCCGGACGGACCGACCCCGCCAAAGGGGAGGTCATGCTGCGCGATATGGAAAATCACGTCATTCACGGTCACGCCGCCGGAGATCGTCTTGTCGAGTACCCGGCGCTTGTCGCTCTCGGTCTCACCAAAATAATAGAGCCCGAGCGGCCGGTCGTGATCGTTCACATAGTCGATCACCTCGTCAAGGTTACGGTAGGTTTTGACCGGCAGTATCGGACCGAAAATCTCTTCCTGCATCACCCGCATGTCGTCATTGACGTCCTGCAGCACGGTCAACGGCATCTTGTTGCTGTTGGTGTTGGAAAAATCCTCGTCACCGGGATTGATGACGGTCTGCTTTGCGCCTTTTGCGAGCGCATCGTCGATCAGGCCCTGCAGCCGCTCCTTGTGCCTGCCGTTGATCACCGACGTATAGTCGTCATTGGCGATCAGTGTCGGATATTGCGCGGCGACGCTTGCCGCTATGCCGGAAACGACGGCGTCTTCCTTGTCCTGAGGAACAAGCAGATAGTCGGGGGCCAGACATATCTGGCCGGCGTTCATCATCTTGCCCATGGCGATGCGCTGGGTCGACTTCTGGATATCGGCGTCCGGTCCGACAATGGTCGGCGACTTGCCACCCAGTTCCAGCGTAACCGGTGTCAGATTCTGAGCAGCGGCGGCCATGACATGTTTGGCAATGCCGCCACCGCCGGTGAAAATCAGGTGATCCCAGGGGATCTCCGAAAAGGATTTGCCGGTTTCCGGCCCGCCGGTGATAACCGTCATTTCTTCCGGCGCGAAATATTCGGCGACCAGTTTTTTCACCAGTTCGCCGGTTTCGGGACAGAATTCGGAAAATTTGATCATCACCCGGTTGCCTGCACCAAAGGCGCCGATCGCGGGATCAAAGGCGAGATTGATCGGAAAATTCCATGGCGCGATCACGCCGACCACGCCCTTGGGCTGATATTCCACCTGTCCGCTGGCACCCAGCAGGCCCAGGGGAAAGTCCATCTTGCGCTTTTCGGGGCGCATCCATTTCTTGAGATGTTTCTTGTGATCCTTGGCATGACCGACGACCGACATCAGGTCGGTCATTACCGTCTGAACGCTGCTGCGATGGCCGAAATCACTGGATACCGCCTCGCACAGCACGTCCTGATGATCGATGATCATCTGCGCAGTGCGGTTGATCCGGTCCATGCGCGCATCATAGCTGACCGGCAATTCAGCGTGAAAGGCGTCGCGCTGCGCCTGAAACAGCTTCATGATTTCGTCTTTGCTGACTTCGCCAGCTGCGGCTTCCAAGGCTTCCATGTTCGCTCTCCCGGAGGCCGGGCGGCAATCGCCCAGCCATTATCAATTTCAATTGACCACTTAAACGGGTTTTTGGCGGTTTGTCGAGGGTGAACCCGCTACTCGGTCAACATGCCGATCGCCTGCGCCGTTGCGACCAGCTGCTTGGCCTGCTTGAGGTGCAGCAGTTCGGTCATTTTACCCTCGACGACGATCACGCCCTTGCCGGCGTTGATTGGATCCGCGAAGGCCTTGATGATCTTCTCTGCGGCCGCAATCTCGTCCGCATCGGGCGCAAAAATGCGGTTGGCGATCTCGATTTGTGCCGGATGAATCAGGCTCTTGCCGTCAAAGCCCAGTTTCTTTGCTTCCGCGCATTCTGCCGCCAGCCCGTCGGGATCGTTGAAATCATTGTAGACGCTGTCGATGACGTTGAGCCCATAGGCGCGCGCCGCGATCACCGTCTGGGTCATGATCGGGCCGAAGATCGCGCGATCATGGTCTGCCCGCATTTCCTTGGCGAGATCATTGAAGCCCATGACAAAGGTTGTCAGCCGCTGTTGACCGGCAAGGGCGGCAATCTCGCCGAGTTTCAAGATCGCCTCCGGCATTTCTATCATCGCCCATAGCTGGGTATCAAGACTGGCATCCCGGTCTTCCATGAAATCGGTGATCTGGATGATATCGTCCGCGTTCAATATTTTCGGCACCAGCACGGCGTCTGCCTGGCTCAGGCAGGCCTGCTTGAGATCCTGCGCGAACCAGGGGGTGTCCATGGCATTGACCCGCACGACTAGCTCCCGGTCGCCATATTCTCCCGATTGCAGGGCGGTACAGGCATTGTCGCGCGCTTCCTCCTTGGCGTCGGGCGCCACGGCATCTTCCAGATCGAAGATGATTGTGTCGGCGGGCAGGCTTTTTGCCTTTTCCAGCGCGCGCTTGTTGGACGCGGGCATGTAGAGGCAGGAGCGGCGGGGGCGGTATTTTTTGTCGGTCATGAAGCGACCGTATCATCTGGACGAGCTGACGCAAAGCCAGTTAATCTAAGGATATATACGCTTTGTTAACCATAGGCTTTTAGGACAATTTTGACGGTTATTTTGAGGGTGGGAGAATGACATTGGGTATTGATCGACAGACCGAGAAGGGCCTGATCCTGTCAGTTGTCATCCCTTGCTACAATGAACAGGATAATATGGAGGCCCTTCTGGATCGTCTTGTTTCGGTTTGCGAGACAGCGGTTCCGGGGGGGTATGAGATTGTTCTGGTCAACGATGGGTCGAGCGATCAGACTTGGAATATGATTACCAGAGCATCGGATGCCAACAAATCCATAGTCGGGGTTAATCTTTCCAGAAATTGTGGACATCAACTGGCGTTATCGGCTGGTTTGGAAATTTGCCAAGGTGAAGAGATCTTTATTCTCGACGCGGATCTGCAGGATCCCCCGGAATTGTTGCCGGAAATGAGACAAAAGCTGGCGGAGGGCTATGATGTGGCCTACGGGACCCGCGTTCATCGAGAGGGTGAGACTTGGTTCAAACGGTTCTCTGCGTCCATATTCTACCGGGTGCTCGACAAGCTCTCAGATGTTTCGATCCCTCGAGATACTGGTGATTTCCGGCTCATGACGCGCCGTGTGTTGAACCAGTTAAATGCCATGCCTGAGCGATTTCGCTTCGTTCGCGGTATGGTCAGCTGGATTGGCTTCAAGCAAACCGCGGTTCCGTATAGACGGGATGAACGTTTTGCTGGTGAGACCCATTATCCTCTCCAGAAGATGATCCGCTTCGCAGTGGATGCGGTAACCAGCTTTTCGACAGTTCCCCTGCGCCTTGCCTCCCACTTGGGATTGCTGTGTTCGCTCATCGCATTGACAATGTTTGGCTGGGTGGCAGTCAATTTTCTACTTGGGCATACCGTTCCGGGGTGGGCCAGTCTGGCTTCTATCATATTGTTAATGGGAGGTGTTCAACTGCTGGTTCTTGGAATTTTCGGTGAGTATCTCGGTCGGATGTACATGGAAACCAAGCAGCGGCCGCTATACATTATTGATCAGGTCTATCGTCAGGAAGTGTGCGAGAATCCCGTGCATCAATATCTTGAAGATATAAGGAAGTTGGTCAATGATTGAGGCTGAATTCGATGCAGTTGTCGCAGATTACCGACGTCAACATGCACAATCCGTTGGTTTCATGAGTGAAGATCTGGACTATTTTGCCCGGTACAAGATTGAAGAACTGGCAAAGATATGTCGAAATGAGGGGCTCAATCCTGGTTCCATTCTCGATTTCGGAGCCGGTATTGGTAATTCACTAAAGCCCCTTCGCAATGCGTTTCCAAAGGCCGCTATAAATTGTCTGGATGTGTCCGAAGAATCCCTGAAGCTTTGCGAGCAGCAAGGTGTAAGCAATATGACAACCCATGCTTATGATGGAAAAAACCTGCCTTTTGCGGATGGCACGATAGATGTCGCTTTCACCGCCTGTGTATTCCACCATATTCCGGAAGCTGATCATATTGCATTGCTCTCTGAAATTCGCAGATGTCTGTGTGCGAATGGACGGTTCATCCTTTTCGAGCACAATCCCTACAACCCCTTAACCCAGTTGGCGGTGAAGCGCTGCCCATTCGACGAACATGCAGTTCTGATCACCGCGCAGGAAATGAAGCGCCGGTTCGAGGCCGCCGGATTTGCCACGGTTAAATCACGCTACCATGTCTTCTTTCCTGAAAAGCTATCGGCATTGCGTCCCATGGAATCCATCCTTGCCTGGCTGCCATTGGGTGGGCAATATTCTCTCGATGCGCGGCCATGATATCTATGGCCTTGCAGTCGATTAAAGAGGGTTCCGCCGCGCGCTTCGCGCTGACCGGTCTTTACAATACTGCCGTTGGATATTCAGTGATCCTTTTGGGGCTTTGGTTGGGGCTTGGGGATTTCAGAGCGAATTTTCTGGGCTATGTCGTCGGGCTGGTGTTTTCCTATTTCGTAAATCGCAGTTGGTCTTTTCGGGTGCAATCAAAGCCCAATATTCGAGAAGCATCCTCCTTTCTCGGCGCCTTTGTTGTTAGCTACCTTGTCAATATCATCGTGCTTGTGATGGGGCGTGAAATGGGATTGTTGCAAAGTCCGATTCTGCATCTTGGTGCGATGACGGCTTACACAATAACATTCTATCTGCTCTCGCACTTTGTCGTTTTTCGCGCAACCGATCGACCGGACAAGAAAGGTCGGAACTTTGGCCCCCGACGAGGTGTCGCCGCGAGCCTGTCGAAACACCGGGCGATAGTTGCGCCGATTGCCTGCGTTCTTATATTTTTGCCGATTTTCATTGATACGCCGTTGACGCATGATGTGTCATGGCAGTTCTGGCTTGCTCGCCAAATGAATGGAGGAACACCACTCTACGGGCATTTGATGGAAATAAATCCGCCACTTTGGTTCTGGATGGCGGCCGGCATCGATTTCGTGGCCAAGCATCTGAATATTGGGCCGCTGAATTTATATATATTGCTTGTCACGATGTGGGCGCTTTTCGCCGCGATTGCCTTTACACGCCTGGCAGCCTTGGCTGAGGACAACATGTCCATGGCCGTTTCATTGTTGGTGCTGGGGTTGCTGTTGGTCGCACCGATGTATGACTTCGGTCAACGCGAACAACTCACCGCCATCGGCGTAATTCCCTATATTGCTTTGATCGCCCGCAGGCAACGTCAGCAGCCCGTTGCTTGGTATCTTGCCGTGGGGATCGGGATCGGCGCAGCTGCTGGTATTGCGATGAAGCACTATTTCATATTGGTGCCAATTGCATTGGAACTTTGGCTGCTATTCGAAATTCGGAGAACTTGGCGGCCAATCCGCTGGGAAACTGCCGCTTTAGGGCTATGTGCGGTTCTATATGGTGGAGCTATATTGATTTACACGCCAGAGTTCTTCACAAATATCGTTCCCTTGGTTGCCGCCGCCTATCACGGCTACGAGCGGTCTTTTTTTCTGCAGATCCTGCGTAGCGAAGTGCTTATTTGGATATGCTGCCTGGCCTGGATTGGTTGCAGTTGGTGGCGTCGGCCCGATGCTCCGTCGCTTCCCCTGTTACGCGCTCTGGTTATTGCATCCCTCGGTTTCATGGTGGCCTATTTTGCACAGCAAAAAGGATGGCAATATCACGCTATTCCTGCAACCGTTTGCATATCGTTGGCAATGGTCATCCATATTTTGCATGCACCGGTTGCATTGGGAAAAGGGTTGCTCCAAAAATTCGCGGTGCAACCGCTGCCAACTGCGTTGGCCATAAGTTATATCCTCGTTGGCCTGACCCATGGGACTTACGAAAACCAGCGTGGCGGTTTGGAAAAATACTATAGCCGATGGTCGCCCGGCGATTCTGTTATGATCGTGACTGGCGATCCGCGTCTGGTGTTTCCCCATGTTGAGAAACAGAAAGTACAGTGGACATCACGGCATTTTGCTCACTGGATGATATCTGCGATAGCCAAAGCTGAAAATTCCGGCAAGTCGAGCGCAGAACTGGAGGTCATAGGTCAACAAATCCGCAGTCAAATGGTTGAAGACATCTCCTGCCATTCACCGAAATATATTTATGTGAATGTCAGGCAGCTTCCCTATGGGATATCACCGCTTCAGTTCCGAATGACCGATTTTTTCAAACGGGATGCCCGGTTTACGGCGATCTTGGAAAATCACTACGCTTTGACCGATAGTGATCGCAATTTTGATATTTTTGAGGCGAAATCCAAAGTGAATAGCATTCCGGGAATCGCCTGCTACCCAATCTGGTGAAAAGCAGGAAATCCTGGGTTCTACATCGCCAGGCAAGTCGGGTTGGATTGCCTAATATTGAGAGATATTGAGAGCAATTAGAGAAAGTTCAACTCGCCAACCGTATTCCACTTACGGCTTCCCGATTGTCCGGCTGATCCGGCCAGATTCCGCGTGTGTCATAGACCACCTTGCCGGCGCGTTCGTCGAGCGGAATTGATTTGAACATGTCGTGATCGGTGAGGGTGATCATGATCGGGCAGGTTTCCAGCGCCTGATCGATATCGATCAGTTCGGCACCGGTGCCTTCGAAGGCCGCGGGCAGTTCGCTGGCGTAGGGCTCGACAATTTTCACCCGCCCGCCATAGCGTCGCGCCAGCTTCGCGGCAATCTTGAGGGCAGGGCTTTCCCGGAAATCATCGATATTGGCCTTGAACGCCAGTCCGAAGCAGGCGATCGATACGCTGGGCAGTTCATCGATCAGCAGCGAGGCTTGTTCCAGCACATGGCCGGTCTTGCCGTCATTCACCTCGCGGGCGATGCGGATCAGCGGTGATTGTTTGGGGGCACTGTGGATGATGAACCACGGATCGACGGCGATACAATGACCGCCGACTCCGGGACCTGGCTGGAGGATATTGACCCGGGGATGGCGATTGGCGAGGCGGATGACCTCCCAGACATCGAGCTCCATGTGATCGGCGATGATCGACAGTTCGTTGGCGAAAGCAATATTGACATCGCGGTAGCTGTTCTCAACCAATTTGGTCATTTCCGCAGCGCGGGCCGATGTGGTGACCAGTTCGCCGCGGACAAAGCGCCGGTAAAATCCGAGCGCCTTGCGCGCGCAGCGCGGCGTGATGCCGCCGATGCTGCGATCATTCTGGATCAGTTCTTCGAGGATTTTCCCGGGCAGTACCCGCTCCGGGCAATAGGCGATGGCGATGTCCGGAATCTCATGCACCAGTCCAGGTATCTTGAGATCAGGTCGCAATTTCGCGATCAGGTCCCGCATTTTTTCTGTGGTGCCGACCGGACATGTGGATTCCAGAATGATCGAGTCGCCCGCTTTGAGGGCGGCGGCGATATTGGTTGCCGCTTCCATGACATAGCTGGTGTCGGGGATATGATTGTCGCCAAACGGGGTCGGTACGGCAATCACGAACACATCGGCTGGCTCGACCGATAGCGACGCGCGCAGCGTCCCGCGGGACACCACACCCTGTACCAGCCCGTCCAGGTCCACTTCCTCGATATGGATGTTGCCCGAATTGATGGTCTTGACGACCTGTTCGTTGATGTCGATACCGAGAACGGAGCAGCCCGAACGCGCGATAACGGCTGCCGTTGGCAGGCCGATATAGCCCAGTCCCATGACGCAAACATTTGGTTTTTCATCCGATAACATGTGTGAAACCACTCCGCAGGGCGCCGATCCGGCGCGATTCATCTGCCGGGAAACTAGTCAATCAGTGTAAATATTTAGGTAACAGTCTGTTCACGGCCGCAATATTCAGGCAGCAAGGCTTTTTTCCATTATGTCGGCTATTTGACGGCTTGCTGTTCCGTCACCAAAGGGATTGTGCGCACGCGCCATCGCAAGATAATGATCTTGCTCATCCAGCAGCCTGGTGGCTTCCGCGAGGATTACGGCTTTGTCCGTCCCGACCAGCTTGGCGGTTCCGGCTGCCACTCCTTCTGGTCGCTCCGTTGTGTCGCGCATGACAAGTACCGGTTTGCCAAGCGCCGGCGCTTCTTCCTGCACGCCGCCACTATCGGTCATCATGAAGTGGCATTGTTTGAGCAGACTGACAAAATTGGGATAGTCGAGTGGTTCTATCATCGCGACATTGTCGAGATCTCCCAGCGCATCCTGCATGATCGCCCGCACCTTGGGATTGAGATGCACAGGGAAAATCAGGGCGACATCATCCCGTTCGGCCAGAGCGCGAAGCGCGCTGGCGATATGAGTCAATCCGTCGCCGAGATTTTCCCGCCGATGGCTCGTAACCCCGATGATCCTGCGACTATTATACTTTTCATAAAGTCTCGTAAGAGTTGTATTTAAATCACTTGATATATTCGTATTATTGGCAGTAATTAGCAGAGCATCGATCACGGTGTTGCCAGTCACATATATCTGCTCTGCGGGAATATTCTCGCTTTTTAGTGCATCTGCAGACGTTTGTGTCGGAGCAAAATGCTGGTCGGCAATCGTGCCGATGATCTTGCGGTTCACCTCTTCCGGCCAGGGGTGATAGATATTGTAGCTGCGCAGGCCGGCCTCGACATGACTGACCGGAATTTGCCGGTAATAGGCCGCCAGAGCCCCGCACATGGCGGTCGCCGTGTCTCCCTGGACCACAACCCGCTGGGGTTTCGTTTTATCCAGTATGTTGCCGATGCCGGTCAGCAGCCGGGCGGTAAGGTCGTCCAGGCTTTGATTTGCGGTCATCAGGTCGAGATCGAAATCAGGCCGGATGTCGGCAATCTGCAATACCTGATCGAGCATTTGTCGGTGCTGGGCGGTTACACATGTCAATGCCTCGAGACTGCTGCGCGCCGACAAGGCCTGAACCACCGGAAAAAGTTTGATTGCTTCCGGTCTGGTCCCAAAAATGGTCAGTATTTTCGGCTTTGTTGTCTTCTGCTCTGTCATTCCGGCTGCTTAACCGCCTTTGGCTAAAATTTTGATAATCATATCCCTTGCAAAAGGCGTTGACCCTTGCACCCGGCTAGCCCAAGCGCATTTGCATGATGTGGTTCGAATTCAAAGACTGGCTGGAACTGTCAACAGGCCTGGATCGAGACTCCCTCCACATATATGCGGGTGTCGGGCTGCAACTGGCGGTTGCAATATGTCTCCGCCGTTCGCTCGCCAGTGTCATTCCCTGGCTGTTCGTTGTCGTAGCAGCATGCGGCAACGAATATTATGACTTATCTTTCGTGTCCGAAATACCGTCGGATCGGAACAATATATATTTGGATGAAGCCGTCCGGGATATCTCGAACACGCTGCTGCTGCCGACGATTTTACTCCTAATTTCCAGATTTTGGCCGCATTGGCTTGCCGACAAATATGGTCCTGATAACAGGTCTGACGAACGGGGTGGCGATAGCCCGTCGGTTTAGTCGTTGCCGTTGAGCTTCTGCACTATTTTTTTGACATTTTGCGATTGTCCACGGGGCAGGATCATAATCTTGTTTGCATGCGTGACGATGATGAGATTTTCCACGCCAAAAGTTGCAATTTCCAGATCCTGACTATGGATCAGATTGTCGGTTGAATCGATAACAGTGGCTTTGCCGAATATGGCATTTGATTGTCCGTCCTTGTCACTGATATCGAACAGGGAATCCCAGCTGCCCACATCCGACCAGCCGGGGCTTACGGGAGTGACGGCTACTTTTTCTGCTCTTTCCATTATCGCATAGTCTATTGAATCAGATGGTGCGGACGAAAAATACCCCGGGTCCGGAAAACAAAGCTCGTTTTCCATGCGCTTGCTGCTCATGGCTGCTCTGCATGCGAGGAGCATCTCGGGAGAATGTTTTTCCATTGCGGCGAGATAGGTGTCAGCCCGAAAAAGAAAAATCCCGGCATTCCAGTGATATCCGCCATCCGCGAGCATTTTTTCGGCATTTTTCTCGGTCGGCTTCTCGACAAATCTTTGTGCCGACCAGCTTCGGGTCGTGCCGTCAATCGTTTCACCCTGCTGGATATAGCCATAGCCCGTCTCGGGTCCGTTGGGTTCGATCCCGAACGTCACCATCCAGCCGGATAGGGCTGCAGGAATCGATGCCTGCACGGCTTGATGGAAAGCCGTGATATTCTTGATGATATGATCGCTGGGCATCACCAGCAGCAGATCAGCAGGCTGCTCCGCAGCAAGTGCTGCTAGCGCTATCGCGGGAGCGGTATTGCGGGCGCAGGGTTCCAAGATGATCGCGCTGGAGATTGCGCCTACTTCCTGCATCTGTTCCTGTATCAATTCCACATGTTGCGAAGAGCCCACAATGAGAGGCTTTTTGAACAAGGCCTCGTCGGCACAGCGCTGAATCGTAAGCTGGAACATGCTGAGTGGACCGAACAGGTTGAGAAACTGTTTGGGCTTTGCCGGTGTCGAAAGCGGCCATAACCGTGTTCCGGACCCCCCGGACAAGATGACGGGCGTGATCGGGGTTGATTGTGTCATGGTCGGAATCTCATGTCGTGGTGCAAGCAATAAGCGACTTGCCGTTTTTCGAAAGATCTATGTCGGAAAATCGCGGGCAGATTCCACAATCCCCGGCCTTGATTTCTTTTCCGCGTACGGAAACCGACCCTTCCAAGGGTATGACTTGCCATTCCTTGCCCGCGGTGCTTGAAATTGGCCCATCGTCTGTCCCTAAAATCTGGAACAGCGAGAAGGGAGAGCCAATGAAGAGGGTGGCTGAACTGTCGGCAGGTACCTCGGAAAAATTTTTCATGTCGTAAGATGCCAGCTTGGCTACCGCGATCGCTTCATCGAGGTGGAGTTCGCGCGGGCGTCCATAGTCGTAAATCCGATAAGTGATATCTGCATTTTGTTGAACTTCCAGAAGCGAGATGTCGGGGCCGATGGCATGAATCGTCCCTGCCGGAACGAAGAAAAAATCGCCTGCTTTGACAGGTTTCCAATCAATCAGATTCTCAATTTCTCCCAGCACCGCGGCGGTCTTCAGCTTTGTGGCGCTGACCTTTGTCTTCAGGCCGAGACCCAATACAGAATTTGGTTTTGCATCGAGAATGTACCAACATTCTTCCTTCCCGTGCGCAAATCCAATTCTCCGCGCCTGCCGATCATTAGGATGGACTTGAACGGAGAGCTTTTCACTGGTGAAAAGATATTTGGTCATGAGTTGCGGCGTCACGCCGTCTGGCGCTTCAAACCAGATTTCGCCAATTTTCTTTCCGTTCCCGCCATTAAAAATGTCTGGCAGAATTTCCTGGCCCCAGGGCTTTTCGACGAGTTTCTTCTTCAGTTTCATTCTATGCCGATATCGCTCACTAAGTTCGCCCTACGCTGGTGTATTTCAAATTGGTTTGCGCCACTTCTGACGGATTGTAGATATTCCTTAGATCGACCAGTACCGTGCCTTTCATTGCATCGGCGAGCTTCTTCAAATCCAAAGCACGGAATGCGTCCCATTCGGTCACAATGACCACTGCGTCCGCACCTCTCGCAGCGTTGTAGCTGCTGTCGGCCATCTCGACCGCCGGCATGATTCCCCGTGCCAGTGCCATTCCTTCGGGATCATAAGCCGAGACCTCAGCCCCCCCGTCTATCAAAGTCTGCGCGATCGCGATCGAAGGAGCATCGCGCATGTCATCGGTATTGGGTTTGAAGGTAAGGCCAAGCAAGGCCACTTTCTTCCCGCGCACGTCGCCGTCGAGGGCGTGAATGACCTTGCGGCCCATCGCACGTTTGCGCTGGTCGTTGACCTGCACTACGGCCTCGACAATGCGTACGGGGCTATCATTGTCCTGGGCTGTTTTTATCAGCGCCAGTGTGTCCTTGGGGAAACAGCTGCCGCCATAGCCGGGTCCGGCATGCAGGAATTTGGATCCGATCCGGTTATCCAAACCTATGCCCCGGGATACTTCCTGAACATCCGCGCCCACTTTTTCGCAAAGATCGGCAATCTCGTTGATGAAGGTTATTTTCGTCGCCAGAAACGCGTTGGCAGCATATTTGGTAAGCTCCGCCGTGCGCCGACCAGTGAACAAAATCGGTGATTCATTGAGAAAAAGCGGACGATAGATTTCGGTCATCACATCCTTCGCCCAGTCATCCTCTGTTCCGATGACGATGCGGTCGGGGCGTTTGAAGTCCCGGATGGCAGCGCCCTCCCGTAAAAATTCGGGGTTTGAGACGACAGAAAACCGTTCGCGCGGCTGTTTCCTTGCCAGGATATGCTCGACTTCATCCCCGGTTCCGACCGGTACCGTCGACTTGGTTATGATGACAGTCGGCTTGACGATGGAATCGGCTATTTCTTCGCTCGCCGCATAGACGTAGCTCAGATCGGCATGGCCGTCGCCGCGTCGTGAGGGCGTTCCCACCGCAATAAAAATAGCATCGCAATCCTTGATGGAGGCGGCTAGATCGGTTGAAAAGGACAGGCGTTCCGCTTCAACATTGCGCTTCACAAGGTCGGCGAGTCCCGGTTCGTAAATCGGCATGATATTGTTGTCGAGGTTCGCTATTTTTTTCTCGTCCTTGTCGACGCAAACCACATCATGGCCGAAATCGGCGAAGCAGGCACCAGAAACCAGGCCAACATAGCCAGAACCTATCATTGCAAGTTTCATTCAATTCCCTCAAATATTGGCTATTTCGACATGCAGAATTTTGCGGCTTGTGGCCCGTTGGCTGCAAGAGGTCAAGGTTGCATCAGTTCGATGTTGTTGGCCTTGCCTATGCAATCACCCCAGTCTTTACACCGATGGACGAGGGCAATAAATCGCCAATTTCGGCTTGAACATTGCGATTTCATGAATATTGGGCGGTAAATATTTTTTAATTTGGTTGGCGAAGCCGATTCCGTTCTGTAAATGTCCCTTCCGGCGTCGCAGTTTTGATAACCTGAAGTTAGCTTTGAGAGCGAAATGGTCCAGAATATCACCGACGTCGTTACATCATCTTTAGAAAAAATTGCCCAACTGGCACGATGGAAAAAACGGGCAATTGTGATTTTGCTCGACATTTTGCTTTGCGTGCAGTCGATTTGGATCGCATATTCTCTTCGTATCGGCGTCTGGGTTTTATGGGATATCGCCGTCCAGAAAATCGTTCTGGTTTGTCTGTTGCTGATGATCCCCGTTTTTGTGTTGAGCGGCGTTTATCACGCGATTTTCCGATATGCCGGTACCGGTATGATGAAAATATTGGTGCGCGCATTTGCGATATATTCCGTCTTGATCGGGTTTACCTTTGTCGTGGTCGGGATCGACGGCGTTCCAAGAACGATCGGGGTTATCCAGCCGGTTGTGTTCTTGTTTCTGGTCGGCTTTTCGAGAGTGACCGCACGATATTTGATGGTCGATCTTCTTGGCAGAAACCAGTTCGACGGTGAGGTCAAAAATGTTCTTATCTATGGCGCTGGCAGTGCAGGTCAGCAACTTGCTGCATCCATGCGGTCAGAACATGGTATGCGGCTATGCGGTTATGTCGATGATGACCAGCGGCTGGACGGCCAAAGGCTGGACGGGGACAAAGTGTTCTGGAGCGGCAATCTGCGGGACCTTATCGAAAAGCGAAATATCACCGATATATTGTTGGCCTTGCCGCGAATTGACCGCAGGAAACGCCGGGCGATTGTCGAGCAGGTTCGCGAATTCAAAGTGCACGTTCAAACCTTGCCGAACATGCACGAAATAATCTCTGGCAAGATTGCATTCAGCGATATCCGTGAACTGGAAATCGAAGACCTGCTTGGACGAGAACCGGTTTCGCCGAACGAGCTGCTGTTTGGCCGAACGATCGTCGGGAAGACAGTACTGGTGACCGGCGCCGGTGGTTCGATCGGCGGAGAACTCTGTCGGCAGATCGCGAAGTCGGGCGCGCGACGTCTGATCATGCTGGATATTTCCGAATTCGCGCTATACGAAATCGAGAAAGAGCTGAAGAAGCTGGTTGCCAGCCAGCCCGGCATGACGTTGGAAATGGTTCCGGTTCTGAGTTCGGTCATCGATGCAGACGGTCTGAGCGAAATATTCGCGATGTGGCGTCCGGAGACCGTTTTCCACGCAGCGGCGTATAAGCATGTGCCCCTCGTAGAAGCCAATCCCGTAGAGGGAATCCGAAACAATATTTTGGGAACAAAGACACTGGCCGCCGCGGCGAAAGCGTCACAGGTCAAGGATTTCATCCTGATCAGTACCGACAAGGCCGTGCGTCCGACCAACGTTATGGGCGCGACCAAGCGCGCTGCGGAATAGATAGTCCAGAATTTCGCTGACAGTGGCGGAGATACGACATTCTCCATGGTGCGATTTGGCAATGTTCTCGGATCCAGCGGTTCCGTGGTCCCTTTGTTTCGCAAGCAGATCGAGCAGGGCGGTCCGATAACGCTGACGGATCGAAAAGTGAATCGCTATTTCATGACTATTCCCGAGTCGGTGCAGCTGGTCATTCAAGCGGCCGGCATGGCCAAGGGCGGTGAAGTATTTGTCCTGGATATGGGCAAATCCGTCAAAATACTGGATTTGGCAGAGACACTGGTGCGGCTTTCAGGGCTGACCATACGCAATGCAGCGAACCCGGATGGTGATATAGAAATTGTCGAGGTTGGACTTCGTGCTGGCGAGAAGCTCTATGAAGAATTGATTATCGGGAATAATCCACAGAAAACTTTGCATCCGCGGATAATGAAGGCCCACGAAACCTATCTTCCGTCCGAGGTCCTGAATGATCTGATTTCGGATATCCTCAATTGTCGCGACCCTAAGCTTGCGGTTACAATGTTGAAATCTCTGGTGCCGGAATTTGAGCATGGCCGGGACAATGATCAAATCATAAAAGCCTCCTGACGGCAAAATACTCAATGAGCGAAGGCATAGAGTTTGCTGATTAGGCGGTCAGGATTCTAGCAGCCCGAATGGCACGATCCTGTTTTCGATATCATGCCCGATTTTCGAGCGCCCCAGATAGGCGATGTTCCTGCTTTCGCACCATCGCCTAGTAATTTCATCAGGGCTTTCGCCGAACGGCCGGTCATTTTCGGGAATGTCGCCGACATTGCCCAATTTTATACCGGTCAGGCCGTGCCCGGCAAGGTTGCTGCACAGATGGAACATGGCGCGGTCAAAGGCGTAAAGATATTCGGAAATCTCTTCGACAATCAAAATATGGTCCCGCAGATCCGGCATCAGCTCGGTGCCGGTCATCATGGCAAGGGTCATCAGATTGAACGCAGCATGTTTCTTGCCATTGGCCAGTCCCGGTTCTACTGCCCCTGAATCTTGGTCCACAATCCAATCCAGCGCTCTGCGGACTGCAGGTTCTCCGTTTTCCCGACCAATATCAGATGGCATCGGGCCGTGTGCGACATTGCCAATGCCTGCACGATAGAGAGCACCGAGCAGGTTCCCGGCATCGCTATATCCCAGAAATATTTTGCCTTTGGCGTCGTTATCCAGCTGTCTGATGGCCGCCTCCGCCATGCGTGCGGCTCCATAGCCACCGCGTGCGAACCATATGGCATCAATGCTCGGGTCGTTGGCCAGGGCGACGAAACTGTCACTGCGTTGCCGGTCATTGCCGGCAAAATGGCCTTCGACAAAAAAACACTGCTCGTCAAAAATCAGTTCGGCCTGAGGGTGGCTCTCTGCTGCAAGCGCCGTGACGCGAGCGGCGGCGTCCCGTGTAAAGGGGGTTGATGGCGCGCAAATGCCGATGCGAACATGTGGGGAGATGGAATTTGTTCCTTGCGCCATTGCCAAACAGATAGAGAAGCAATAGCGCGAAAGAATGAGTGAAGACAAATCCTATTATTTTTGCGGGATCGGCGGTTCCGGCATGTTGCCGCTGGCGATGATAGTCAAGGCGGCGGGCGCGCGGGTCGCCGGCTCTGACCGGGCGCTGGATCAGGGGCGACTGGCAGACAAGTTTCAATGGCTGAATGATCGGGGAATCGACCTTTTCCAGCAGGATGGCAGTGGTCTGGTTGACGGCAGGCAAATATTGATCGCTTCTGCGGCTATCGAAGAAACGGTGCCGGATGTCGCGCGCGCAATTGCGCTGGGCTGCAAGCGAATGACCCGGGCCGAACTGCTGGCGGAGCATTTCAATGGTGCGCCGCGCAGCATTGCCGTTGGGGGTACCAGCGGCAAATCGACTGTCACCGGAATGATCGGCTGGATTCTGACTGAGGCCGGCCGCGACCCGACGATCATGAACGGCGCGGTGATGAAAAATTTTGCAGATGCGGATGCGCCGTTTGCCAGTTCCCGCGTCGGAGCCGGCGAGATGATGGTGAGTGAAGTGGATGAAAGCGATGGTTCCATTGCTCTCTTCAATCCGGAAATTGCCGTGCTCAATAACGTCAGTCTGGATCACAAGAGTCTCGCAGAACTTAGAATCTTGTTCGGTGATTTTATTTCGAAATCAGACCATGCGATCTGGAATCATGATGATACGGAATCGGTCGCGCTCGTTGATTCTCTGGATCCGGTCAAAACGAGCAGTTTCGGATTTTCTGGAGGTGCTGATTACCGGGCTCTAAACGTTGAGGAAAAAGCTCTCGGGAGCAGCTTCACGCTACACCGGGGCGAGGCGGGCTTTCCAGTTTTGCTGCAAGTGCCGGGCAGGCATAATATCGCCAACGCACTGGCTGCCATCGCGGCGAGCTGCGCGATCGGAGTGCCGATCGAATTGGCAATCTCCGCGATCGGGTCCTTTCGGGGCCTGGCCCGCCGTTTTGATATTGTCGGAACCGCGAATGGCATCACGGTAATCGACGATTTTGGCCACAACCCGGACAAGATCGCTGCCACGCTGCAAACTCTCAAGTCTTTTCCGGGCAGGGTCATAGCATTTTTCCAGCCGCATGGCTTCGGACCGATCAAGAAAATGGGTTCGGAGCTTGCGGTTGTTTTTTCAGAAAGTCTGGGGAAAGAAGATCGTGTCATCCTATGTGATCCGGTCTATTTTGGCGGTACGGTGGACCGATCTCACGGCAGCGACTCGATTGTGGACGCAATCGTCGCAGCGGGAGGCAAGGCTGAGCATATAGCAGTCAGAGAGCAATGTGGTGACAGAATCAGGAAGCTGGCAAGGCCAGGCGACCGGATCGTTATCATGGGCGCACGAGATGACACATTGCGCGGCTTCGCCGAATCAGTTCTGGCCAGCATCGTCAGGGATCATGCCGGAGAACAGGCGGCGGAATGAGCGTCACCGCGAGGCTGCCAGAATGAGTAAAATTGTGGAATAGAGATGCTCTCGGTTCCGTAGCTGGACATTCTGCTGTCAAAATGCGGGCTGTCCGGAATGCTGATGATGCAACAAATGGGCTTTCCACATTGGTGACAATGCTGTATATAGCTCCGCAGATAGCTGCTTTTGGTGATTCAGAGGGTCGTTACTCTATAAAATCCGTTTTTTTGCTCTTCGATTGCTTTGTGCAAGGGTAAAGAATTGCGAGGATTTTGTTAACTATTCTTTAGAAACCATTAAAGCCTCAAATCCATCTTCACTGCCTTTCTCAAAAAATACATTAAAAGCAGTGGCTTATGGAAGTGCAACCGTATCACACTGTTACATTAGCCGTATCTAACTGCCCTTTCTCGTCAAGTTAGGGCACAAATGATGGGCAAGTGGGGCAATTCGGCTTTTGCCTGTGGTAACCCAATTAAGCGCCACAGTTGTCCCGGCACTGGTACGATATTCTGGTCAATATCGTACCAACTGTTCCCGGTGGAGCGGATGGCTAGTCCGTCCGCTCCATCAACGGACTGAGGTCTGGAAACCTCCCGCTTGCGAATTATTTGTGGGATGCGTTATGCAGTCAGTTGGTTCAGCATCGTGGAACAGGAAAACCGATTATTTTCGGTCTGCCCTCTATTCCGGCATAGCATCACTATTCATCCTTTGTGTCATGATCATCGGTATATGGCCTGCGTTGAAGTCGGAAGCGTTGGCGACCGGCCCGGCAGAGCAGGCGCCAGATGGACGCGCAACTGCCGTTGCAGGCGCGAAGGTGGTCAAACCCTTCAAATTGGATTCCGCAGTACAGCCTGGAAGCGCCGCGCGCGACTCAGCGATCACGGTGTTGCGCCGCTCGACGGTTCGCAGTTGCCAAGCGATCCTGGGGACTGACGGTAATCAGGTTGCAGAGGCAACTTGCGAACTTCGCCTGATCGAATTGCAGTGAACAGGGAACCCGAACATGGAGGCAACGATGCAATATTATGACGGTCCCCATGGTGAATCAGCGGCGCGGTAAATAGTTTTCAACAGGAATATATGATGTCGACATCCAATCCAAAATATCTGGCCTCTGCGGTTCGCGAAGATCGATGCCGTCGTCGTCCGGCCTCAAGGCCAAGGATCGGTTCTCTGTTGGTTGCGTCCATACTTGTTGCCGTTCCCATGCCAGCATTTGCTCAATCCGGCCCCGGCGACAACATCGCCATCTCGCTTTCAAGCCGTATCGCGGGAAATCTGGCTGGGCAGGGTGCAGCATCTGCCGTGGTAGCGGGAACCATTGTTGATTTTTCTGTTGTCGTAACCGGGCCTTCAGGGCGCGGTACGCCTGCCACATCTTTCGCGATCAGCGACAAGGTTCCGGACCATCTTTCGCTTTTTGTGGGTGATCTGGAGATGACCGGCAGCGGTCCAGCTACGTTCAGCGATTATGACAGCGGTTTGGAATTCAGCTTTGACGGCCTTTCCAGTCTTGATGATGCCGTCGAATTCTCCAGCAATGGCGGCAAAACATTCGACTATGTCCCTGTCGCCGATCCCGACGGTTTCGACGCCAATGTTACACATATCAGACTCCGGCCGCGCGGCACTTTGCTAGCAACAAGCGGCCACAGTGAACGGTTTTCTTTTCGTTACAGAATGAAGGTCAAGTAGATGAAAAATATGATCGAATCTGGTGCTTCCACCGCGAAGACAATGGATAATATCCAGACCGAAGAAGACCGCAGAAAGCAAGACCGGCATATCGCGATGCTGCGCCTGGCCAAGATCAAGGCAGAATCCGGTGAGGGCTGGGGTTTTATCAAGAATCTCTCGGCCACCGGGATGATGGTGGAAGTGCATCCGAATTTTGATTTGGGAGACAATGTCTCTGCTCATTTAACCGAGGAGCAGGAGCTGACCGGAAAAGTCAGGTGGCGTAAAAAGGCGCTGGCCGGCATCGAGTTTTTCTCGCCCATTGATATTGGTCAGGTTCTGGCCAAACCTTGTGATGCCAAGCATGGCCGGGTTTCGCGTCTGCCGCGCATCGAAATGAAGCATCCGATCAATCTCTATCAGGGATCTCGGATCATTCGTGCTGATATTTGCGACATCTCTCCCGCCGGTATTTGCGTGGCAACGGACTTTACCTTCGAGATTGGCAAAAGTTTGCGACTTTCAGTGCCGGACTTGCTGGACATAAATGGTTCCGTGCGGTGGCAATCAGGAAACCGGGTCGGAATCGTGTTCTCGAAAAGGCTCCCGCTTGATGACCTGATGGTATGGTTGTCCACATTCTATCGAGCAGCCAGAATAGACACCGATGAACTGGCGGTCCTCAACGAGAGTCATGAAGCGGATGATCTGGCAGTAAATTCTCTTCCTTTTCAGGTTATCGGACATGACGATCTCGGGAAGGAAATATTGATCGATACCATAGATACAGCAACCGAAGCTCTGACCCAGTTCAAAGCTACTTCGAAGTTTTTTTACAGGGTGAGCATAAGAAACGCGGACAATGTCGAGCTGTCGATCGGCTCGATTGTCTTGAGCGCATTTGCTGAAGAGCGGTTGGCCTCCAGACAAAAGGTTGCCTGAACAAGTTGAATGCAGGGTCGGCACAGCCCCGTTTTCGTCAAAAAACTGGGACCCGTTGAAATATTGTGACGCCCTTTGAGAGGCTTTTCCCGGTTGCAAGCTACGCTTTGGAACCGGCTGCTCCGGATGAGAATTTTCTCCGCAGCCCTTGCAGTTGGACGAGACTGACTGTTTTCTAAATCCCGCGAAATGGAAAACTGGCTTTGCCGCCGGGCAGTCCAGTGGATATGACAGTACCCGCGGGCAGGAGCCCATGCGAGAGTCGCCAAAACCGGTCGTATTTGTCACGCCTGAACGAAATACCGGTTTCCGCTGGACCTGAAGCGATGGCCAGGGTTCCACTCGGCACCGGAGATCCGGCCTGCGAGCTGCAATATCCCCTGTTGTCGAGCAGATGGCTGCATCCAGCAAGTCGACGTACGAATCCAAATTTAATCCGGATTTGAACGTTTGAATGATTTTTCATCCCAGACTATGTTACAATCAGTTACACTAACTTCGTAAGGGCAAATTTTACCTGGATATTGACGTCAGTCGCGAAAAATTCGGAAAAGGATATCAATCAACAGATGGATGATGCAACCGCACTGCAAATGTGTTTGGAACGCGATCGATTGTTGAGCGACCCTGAATTTGCTCGTTCGCCCACCATGTGCAAGCTTTTGCGATTCCTGGTGGATTACAAATTGTCCGGAAACAGTGTTCCGTTAAAAAGCTATACAATTGCGACAGACGCGCTTGGTCGTGATGCAGATTTTGATGCACAGGCAGACAGCTATCCCCGGGTGCAGATGGGGCGCTTGCGTCATATGCTCGACAATTTCTACCTGCGCAAGGGTGGCGAAAATCGATTGGCGATCGCTCCGAAGCAATATGCAATCGCATTGGAACCCAATGTACCAAGCGCTGAGGCCGGGAATGATCTGGTCGGACAATCCACGGGGTCTAATGCCGAGGAACGGCAAGGGGCCGGGCCAACTGAATCGGAAACGCTTCCACCACTTGAAAAGAATAACATTGATCGCCGTGCCTCGCACCGGCGATCGATTGGTTTTTTGGGAGTAGTAATCCTTGCAACCTTGGCGGGTATTCTGACGCATCAGCTTTGGCCTGTTCCGGATATCAGTCGTGATGAAAATGAAATTGCCTATCCCAGAGTGGCGCTGGACTTGCCCGATGCCGCCGTCGGCTCGTCCGGAAATGTACTCTCGGAATCTATCGGCAATCATCTGGTTCGCGGATTGAAAGGTTTTGGCGGGATCCGGGTGTTTGATATCAAGTCCGGACGTCCGGACAATTCCGGCTATGTTATCAAGCTCCGTTTCATGGACTCCGAGGAGGACTATATCGAGTTGCGACTTTTGAATCGCGACAGCGGTGAGATTTTGTGGTCGAGAGAAATTGACACTGCAGGTGAACAGGCATGGAAGCAGGATCTGGATAAGGCAGTTGTCTCGCTGGTGGGCAATTATGGCGAAATTGCCCAGTCGGAAATAGCAAAGGTAGAAAATGATTTTTCCGCAGGATATCCCTGCCTGCTGCAATTCGATCTTTATGTCCGCTATCGGGAACGGGAAAAATTGAAACCGCTACGCACATGTCTGCAAAAATCAGTCAAGCGCTTCCCGCAAGACGCGCACTTGTTGAGCATTGCGGCCTTTGCGCAAAACATGTCAGAAAACTCCGAGCCTGATTCCAACGTCAAGGGTTTGGGGATGGTTCTTGCGCGAAAAGCGGAAGCGCTGGATCACGATAGCGCTGCGGCCAATTTTGCAATTGCGCAGTCCGCTTTTTTTGCTGGAGATTGTGCAACCGGCGTGGCGTGGGGCGAAAAAGCCATCGCACTGAATCCCCTGAATTCCCGGATATCGGGATATCTCGGACTTTACATGATCGCGTGCAATTTGCCCGAAGGCGAAATCTATGCTGTTCGCGCGCTCGATTCTGATCCAAATGCTGATTTGACAATTGCCGGAGCTGTGGCCTTCCAGATGCTAAAACGCGGCGATGCCGTCTCGGCCCGGCAACTGTCTTCCCGGTATCTGGATTCGTCTCTCGAAAATGAGCCGGCACTCGAACTGACCTATATTCTGTCATCTGCAATGTTAAAGGATCGAACGGAAGCGCGGCGAGCGTGGAAAGTGCTCGCCGAAAGCTATGGGTTGTCGGAATCTACACCGCCACGGAAAGTGCTCAGCCGTTGGATATCCAGCCCGGCATTGCTCAATGATATCATGAAGGTTGTGGATCGAACCGGTCTGTTCAACACATAGTTGCAAGCGTCTCTGCAGAGTATCGGAACTCTTGGATATGTAACGGCGAATTTCGCGCGTAGGACAGCTTGGCAGGCCTGACAAAAGCAACCGTCGATTGCTATTTAGACAGACGCAGCTCACCTTTGCTAAGGCAAAAAATTGACCGGAATCTTGTTATTAATTTGCTAATAGTTTCATTTCTCTAGATTTATATCATCTATCAATCTTATAGAGCGTCGCATCCTAGGGGGAATCAGGGAAATATTGGTCGTGATATTATTGGAATTATTTTCTTATTTGCTGGCGTTTTTATTCATTCTCATAAGTGGATATTTGGCCTTTCGACTTAGGAATCTGCGGTCTGATTTGCGGGATACACGGCTTGCACTTGACCGCTGCCGGCTGACTCTCGAGATATCGGAAGATGTTGGTCGTTTTGGCTCCTGGCATCTGGATGCGAGGACCAATGTCCTCAAATGGTCGGACTATGTGTTCGACATGCATGAACGCCGCCATTCGCTGGGGAACCCTCCGCTCGAACATGCGATTGGTTATTATCATGCTGATGACCGGGCGATGGTAGAAACTGCGGTCTCACGAGCATTGGATGAAGGTGAGGATTTTGAATTTCGCGCGCGGATTCTAACCGAAAACGACAACGAACTTCCCGTGCTGGCCCGGGGTACGTGCCAAATAGGTGGAGATGGCGGCGTTCTGGGAATTTTTGGCTGTTTTGTTGATCTCAGCAAGCCAGAGGACCGAAAATTCGCATAATGTTTCAATATTATATCGACTATCGGGCAACTATCACCGAGGTTGTCGGTAGGTAAGATTCTTGTGCAACGCTCGTGAATTGGCAATTACATGGTTCGATCAGCATTTCCGATGGGGGAATTTTGACAGTTCTGACTGAAGCAGAAAAGCTACAATATTGCTTGGAGCGCGATCGGCTGCTTTGCAGTCCCGAATTTGCCCGCTCGCCCACCATGAGTAAGCTTCTTCGGTTCCTGGTTGACTACAAGATTGAGGATGCAGGCAAGCCTTTGACGGCTTATACCGTTGCAGTTGATGGTCTCGGCCGCAATGACAGTTTCGATACGCAAATCGACAGCTATCCTAGGGTCCAGATCGGGCGACTGCGCCGAATGCTCGACCATTTCTACCTACGGGAGAAAAGCGAAAAGCGGCTTTTCATACCCTATCAACATTATGAAATTATTCTCGGGAGAAACGAAGGAGCAACCGATACGGAAACTCCGCCCGTGGCCTCTCTGGGTGATAAGTCTGCCAGCAATTCTGCCGACCGCAGGGGTTTTCTTGGTCACGCCTATCTTCTGGCGATTGTTGCTGCATTGATAGTAGCTGCCCTCGGTGCAATCTATTATCTGCAAGAGGTAGAAAGCGAGATGGCGACCCACATCACTTATCCCTCGGTCATTGTAAAAACGGCTGAAGGGCTTTCCAGTTCTGCGTCCCGGGACAAAATGGAAATGGCCCACAGCTATCTTATCGGCGCGCTGGAAAATTTCGATCAGCTGCGTATCTTTGATGAAGACGCGGAACCGGCAAGCCGGTCGCAATATTTTCTGGAAACGTCGATTTTGAATGACACTGCCGATCGTATTCAGCTGCGTCTCGTGGCAGCCGACACCAGAGAGGTTATCTGGTCGACGAGAATCGAGACGGGCACGACAACATTGCGGCAAGCGGATCTCGACAAGGCTGTGATCGAAATTGCGGGCTCATACGGCAAAATTGCTCAGCATGAATTGTCCAAATATCGGGGTGATTATTCGCCCGGCTATCCGTGTTTGCTGCAGTTTCATCAATATATACGTCATCACGATCCTGCCAATTTGGAGCCGGCTTTGGCGTGCATGGATTCCTCGGCACGACAGTTTTCCAATGATGCCTATTTGATGAGCATGCTGGCGATTGCCAAAAATGTTGCAGAAAATTCAAACCTTGCGAATAAAATTGACGGTGCCGGCAAGGATTTTGCGTTGCGGGCTACCAAACTGGACAATGATAGTGCCACCGCGACCTTCGCGGTTGCACAAAGCGCATTTTATGAAGGGGATTGTCGTAGGGGTGTCTCATGGGGTGAACGGGCCGTCAGCCTCAATCCCCTAAATACCCGGATCTTGGGCTATTTGGGCATATATATGCTGGCCTGCGGAATGCCGGAAGGCGAAGCCTATGCGACGCGAGCCTGGGAAATGGATGCCAATGCGGATCTGGACATTGCAGCCACGGTTGCGATTCAAAAACTGTGGCGCGGAGATGCGAAGGGCGCGCAGGAACTATCTGCAAAATATATGGATTTTGTTCCGGGTGCCGCAACAGGGCTGGAAATCAGTTATATATTGGCATCGGCGAGGCTGAATGAAAAAGAGGAAGCGCGGAAAGCCTGGCGGTTGTTGGCGGAGCGATCCGGCTTTTCGGAAAGCGCCGAACCGCGGAAGGTGCTCGGCAGGTGGATAAGCAACCCCGCCATTCTGAACGAGCTGGAGGCGGAATTCAAAAGAGCCCGGTTGTACTAGCCGCAGTCCAGCCAATATCTCGAGATAGCCCAGTGCTCATCGGCTGGTGATGTGGCAATCTGATGGCGTGGTTCAATTGACGCTTTCCAGCGCGCGTTTGAGCGCTGCGAGCATCTTTTCCCGATCCCGATTGGAGGTTTGTTCAGACAGCTTTTCTTCCATTTCCTGTCGCAACATGGTCAGGCGGGAAACCCAGTCCCGCGATGCCGTCAAGTCGGATGCATCAGGGCGACCAGCTGCGGACAGCGTTGCCCGCTTGCCGGGATGCAAGGTCCAAGTCTCTTCCAAAGCCGGAACGATAGCTGGAGGCAAGTCCGGAATGGTGGCCAAGGTTTCGGCAAGAGAGGAAAGTGCGGTTCGTTCACCATGGACCAGGAAGATAGATCCTCTGACCGGAGTGCGATCCTTGATCCATTCCGCCAGCCCGCTGCGGTCGGCGTGGTTGGAATAGCCTTCCAGAGTATCGACCTGTGCCTTGACCAAAACATCAAGGCCGGAAATTCTCACGCGCTTTGCCCCGTCCCTGAGTACTGAACCCAAAGTCCCGGCAACCTGATAGCCCGATAGCAGAAGCCGGGATTGCCGGTTCGGCAGATTATGGATCAGATGATGCCTGATCCGACCACCTTCGCACATGCCAGATCCCGCAATGATCACGATCCCGCTCATGCGATTGAGTTTTTTGGATTCGGCCGTATTTTGGGTGAATCGAATATTGGTCCGCTTCAGCATGTCGGTTCCGCTGTCCCGATAACGCATCACGGCCATCGTGACCTTCTGCGCCAGCGGTGAATCCAGAAACACATTTATCGGTGGCAGACGTTTGCTGGCAAACAGGGCGTCAAAATCCTCGAGTATTGCTTGCGTGCGTTCCAGCGCAAACGCGGGAATCAGGAGATTGCCGCCTGCCGCCATCACGTCCTCGACATGCCGCGCCAGAGTCTCGCGGCGCTCGCTGACCAGCACCAGATCGCGATCCCGATCGCCATAGGTGGATTCGCAGATGATATGGTCGTATCCGCCGAGTGCGGACGCGGTACAGTTGATCGCCCGACCCGGGCCGATATCGCCGGAGAAAAGTATCCGCTGACCGGCGATATTGACTTCAACCGAGGCAGAACCGACGATATGTCGCGCATCCCAGAAGCGAAACGAGACACCATTGTCCAGAAAAACTTCCTCACAAAAGGCAACCTTCCGGACATTTTTGTGCAGCTTGGCAATATCCTTGCCGTCATACAGGGGAGTGAATGGTGGCAATCCCGCACGGTCCGCGCGGCGGTTCCGGCGCTCGACGTCCGCGGCCTGCAACTTGGCTGCGTCCTGCAAAAGCGGCTTTATAATATCGGCGCTTGGTGCCGTACAGTAGGTCTTGGCCTTGCATCCGCGGGCATAGAGATAGGCTAGCCTGCCGCTATGATCGAGATGCGCGTGCGTCAGCAGCACGGCATCAATTTTTTTCGGGTCAAAGGGAAGCTTTTCATGGTTCAATGCCTCGAGCGAGCGCGTACCCTGGAACAGCCCGCAATCGACCAATATGGTCTTGCCCGCACCCGTTATCTCAAAGCAGGAACCGGTAACGGTCCCAGCCGCGCCATGGAATTTTAGGGTTACATCGCTCATTCTAGTCTTCCTCGAGGATAGTCAGCGCCTATGGTCAATGCGCTACCACCAGCGGTACCGGGCAATCCCGAAACAGGTTTCTCGTTACGCCGCCGAATAAGAACTCGCGGGCCCGGCTGTGGCCATAGGCCCCCATCACCATATAGCTTGCCTGCAGCGTATCGACGGTGGACAGCAGGACGGCCTGAACCGATGACTGGTCCGCCGCAAGATCATGGATTTGCGATTTTATTCCATATCGCGACAGATATTCGGACGCGTCCAGAGGCGGCAGGTCATGGTCCTTGTCCTCTTCAACGACGACAATATGGACATCGCTGGCCAGTTTGAGCAGCGGCACCGCTGCACGCAGCGCATTGCCTGCCTCGAAACTGCCGTTCCATGCCACAATGACCGGACCGTTGGCCGCGAATTTCTTGACGCTATCGGGCTGTATGACCACCGGAACATTGGTGCTGAAAATAACGTCCCCCAAAAGCCTGAGCGCCTGCCTGCTGTCTTTCCTGGCGCTGCCGGAACTGAGTACCATGATGTCGGCCAATGCGGCGTTTCGCGACAGCCCTCTGGCGGGTTCTGCATTGGCTTGCCGATAATCCCACGGGACGTCTTCTCCCGCCAGCCGCTTTTCAGTTTCGGCCTTCAATTGCGCGTCGACTTCATCGGCATATTTGCTGAAATCATAAAAGACGGACATGCCGGAGACGCCGTCATAAGCCATTTGCGGCTGGTATGAATTCACGCGCAGGCAATGCAAGTGCCCGTCCAGCGCGCGCGCCAGATCAAGCGCTGCCTGATAACGGGCGTCGAACCCGGAATCTTCATTCACATAAAAAAGCACCGATTTCATATTGCCTCTTCCGTTTGATATCCTCCCGACAAATGCTGCACGACCAATGTCGTTGCAGACACCGTTCATGGCGTTGCCATCTTCACAGATGCCTGAAAGCCGATTGGTGAGCCATCCGTAGTGTTACCTATTCGTGCTGTTAAATTCCTCGCCGAGATACAGGTGGCGGACGACCTCGTCGTCCAGCATCGCGTCGGGTGTGCCGTTAAATACAATCCGGCCCTGATGCAGGACATAGACCCTGTCCAGCAGATCGACCATTTCCCGCACATTCTGGTCTGTAATCAGAATGCCGACGTCATGGCTTTCCAATTCGCCAATCATTGCCTTGATATCCCTTACGGACAGCGGGTCGATCCCGGCAAAGGGTTCGTCGAACAGCATGATCGTAGGATTTGCCGCCATCGCCCGGGCAATTTCACAGCGCCGTCGTTCGCCACCCGACAGCGCCCGCGCGGGCGCGTGACGGACATATTCGATATGGAATTCGTTTAGAAGATCATCCAGCTTTTGTGCTCGCAATCCCGGATCAGGCTCGAACAGTTCGAGCACCGTCATGATATTCTGTTCCACTGTCAGCCCGCGGAATATCGAAGATTCCTGCGGCAAATATCCGAGGCCACGGAGCGATCGCCGGTCAAGCGGCAGCCCGGTTATGTCATTGCCATCGAGGAAAATATGGCCGGCATTGATCCGCAGCAATCCGAGGATCGAATAGAATGTCACCGTCTTGCCAGCTCCGTCCCGACCGAGCAGACCGACCACCTCCGACCGCCCGACACGGATAGAAACATTATCCAGCACCGTTTTTCTGCCAAATTTCTTGGTGATCGAGACCACCGAAAGCCCGGTGCTGTCCGCCACTGTGGTTTCGGTATGATGAGCCATGATCGGAATGTGAAAATGCTTCAATGGTGGCCTTGCCGTGATCGGAAAATCGGCAGGGTAAACGGCGATTGGCGGCGACAACATTAGGGAGATTACGTATATTGCGGTTACCGTGAGCCGCCCTAGTCATGGATCATGACCCCTGTACTGAAAGCGGGATTTTTCTATTTTCTTGGTGTATTTGCCATGGGCTTCATTCTGGGCGCATTGCGCAGATTTTTTCTGGTGGCCTATATGGGGCCGGTCATTGCCGTACTGCTGGAAATCCCGCTGATGCTGCTTTTTGCCTGGCATCTCTGCCGGCTACTCACCGAAAAGCTGGAAATCCCGTCCGACATATCGGGACGTCTGGTGATGGGGCTCATCGCCTTTGCCTGTCTGATGGTGGGGGAATTTTTGGTGGCGGTTCAGTTGCAGGATGGGCGGGCAACGGACTTCTTCATGATGTTCGATTTGCCCGAAAATCGCATTGGGCTGGGTGGCCAAATTGCTTATGCACTGTTTCCGGTGATTCAGGGCTACGGTCAGACCAAGGCCAGCGGTTGACGCCGGGCCGACGCCCTCTGCCCGAATAGTATCCGGCTAGCGGAAGGACAAAATTTCTTACAGGGCGTTTGCGAGTTCGTCCCGGAATTTAGGATGGGCGAGTGCGATCAGGGAATCCGCCCGCTGGTGCAGGGATTTGCCTTTCAGGTCGGTCCAGCCATATTCGGTCACCACGATATGCGTGTCATTGCGCGGGGTGGTGACCGGTCCATCCAGTCGGGGGACGATGCGCGAGACCGTACCGTTGCGCGCCGTGGACTGGCATGCGATAATCGACTTGCCGCCTTTGGATCCATTGGCACCGCGAACAAAATCGAGCTGACCTCCCGAGCCGCTATATTGGCGACCCAGCATATGTTCCGAATTGCACGCGCCACCGAGATCTACTTGCAGTGTTGCATTGACCGAAACGACATTTTTGTTCTTCGCAATATGTCTTGGATCGTTCACAATATCGACCGGACCACTGTGCATCGCCGGATTGTCGTCGAGGAAATCATACAAGGCCCGATCGCCGAGCGCGAAAGTGAAAACACTGCGGCCCCGATAGGTCGTTTTTGCCCGATTGGTGACCGCGCCGCACTGGACCAGGCTGGCGAGGGCAGGGCTCATCAGTTCGGTATGGATGCCCAGATCCTTGCGGTCTTTCAGCAGGGCACAAACTGCACCGGGAAGCGCACCTATGCCCATTTGCAAGCAGGCCCTGTCATCAATCATGGCGGCAATCGTCTCGGCGACCGCCGCTACTTCCGGTGATGTATCCGGTGCATGAACTTCGGCCAGCGGTGTTTCGCTTTCCACAATTGCATCGACTTCCGAAACGTGCAGCAGCGAGGCGCCGAACACACGCGGCATGTTCGGGTTCACCTCGACCACCAGTTTCTTGGCATTGCGCGCAGCGGTGGTGGAATAGTCATTGCTGGTGCCAAAAGTGAACCAGCCATGCTTGTCCATCGGCGACACGGTTGTCACGAAAAAGTCGAGCGAGACCTGCTCCGCAAAAAGACGGGGAGAATCGCTGAATGCGACCGGAACAAATTCGATCGGACTTTTTGATCCGGCTGGCTGTGCACCGAGCAGTTTCCGTTCAATCGCGCTCAGAAACATGCAGCGCGGGCGAATACGTCCCAGCAGGTCTGGCCGCAGCACCGTTTGAGCGGCATGATCCATCGAGTGAAAATACCAAAGTTTGAGATCGTCGATCGCGCTCTTTTCCGCCATGTCCGCGATCGCGCCGAGTAGGGCGGGCGGTTCCGCAGTTGCCATGCCCATTGCGATATGTGTCCCGGACTTCAGTCCTTGCATCGCTTCCGTAGCGCTCGTCAGGCGGGCGCGATAGTCGTCGATGTAGGTCATTGTCGGCCCCCGTGCATTTGCTCAAAGCTGGCGGAAAGATTTGTCCCGTTCAGGGTCGGTCGGAGTCGCTCGATTTCCGAGAAATCGTTGATCTAGACCCGGTCGGCATAGAGGAGGCGGCCTTCTCCCAAGCGATCCAATATGGTGGCGAGATCGTTTTCGGAAAAGGCGAAGCATCCCTGGCTTCGCCCCAGCTTCCCGTGTGCACTGATCATCTCCGGTTCCGCATACCATGCGCCGTGAATCACGATCGCTCGCGCTGCGGCCATGTCATTGCTCGGGTCGAGACCGATTAGCCTCCGGGATGTACCGTGCTTGCCGGTATATGTTTCGCTGGTGATATAGCTGCCGCCCGACGTGGCCTCCGATCCGGGTACATTGGAAAATTTCTGCAGCCAGCCGGTGTGCCTCAGGTCCGAGCCCTTGCCATGGGCGACGAGGAACGATTGGCTCGTTCCGCTGGCCAGGTCGAGAATATGAAAACGCTCTTTTGCCGAATGCAGCGAATAGTCGGCAATACCTATCCTGTCCGTGTGCAGCAGCGACGATTGATGGGTCGCCATCGCGGCCTTGGCACGTTCGATCAAGCTGGGCGGTCCGGCTGGTGTTATTATCTTCGGACGCGCGGCTATGCGCTTGGGCCCGCCACTCGCTGCCTGTGACCGGGAACCCAGACCATAGGCGGCACTGGTGACGGACAGCAAACCGGCGGTGATAAAATGTCGTCTCTTCATCATCTCGCGATAGCAGCTATTACCTGTATGAGGGATTAAGTATTAATACTGATTGTCCGGCTTGCCAATAGAAGGAAGAGGGATGGCATGAGAATATTACTAGCTATTTTGGGCGGACTGCTGCTTTCGACGTCGGTTCTCGCCCGGACAGAAGATCCCGAGGACAATTACCTGATCTGGACCGAACCGCAATTGCGTCAATTGCAGCAATTGGCAGATGCACGAGTAGCCGAGGGACTGGGAGACTGTTCGATCACCGATTTCAGTCCGCCGAATTCCGCGACCGATCCGCACCGGCGCTCGCGCCTCGCGACGGTGGCCGCGAACGAACTGATGAAAGCCTATCTGGAGGGCTGTTCTCCCGCATCTGCGCGGGCAAAATGGCGGATCAACAGCGATGACCGCTATATCGACACGCAGCAATTGCTGCTGAAGGCCCTGGTTCGCGATGACCTTGTCGCCTATTTTGACGCACTGAGGCCGCGTAATCCGCAATATCAGGCGCTGCGTAAAGCCTATGCTGCGGAAACCGATGAACAGAAACGCGCCGCACTCGCGGTCAATCTGGAACGGTGGCGCTGGATGCCGCTGGTCATGGGGGAAAAATATCTGCTGGTGAACGCCGCCAGCTTTGAAGTGACGCTCTGGGAAAACGACAGGAAAGTCCGGACGTGGCCGAATATCGTCGGCAAGACAAAATCGCCGACGCCGGTTTTCGACGCTACCGTGAGCGGCGTGATTCTGAACCCCTGGTGGGAGATTCCATCATCGATAGTCGCCGAGAGCATCGGGGCACTGGTCCGCAACCATCCCGCGACAGCGCGGCGCAAAGGCTATGTGGTTCAAAACGGCCGCTACCGCCAGCGGCCCGGACCCGCCAATGCTCTCGGCCAGATGAAGCTGGTCATGCCCAATCCCTACAGCATCTACCTGCACGACACGCCGAACAAGAATCTGTTCTCCGAATCCGTGCGAACTTTCAGTCACGGCTGCATCAGGGTCGGCGGAGCAATCGATCTGGCGAAAACATTGCTGGAGGGATCAGCGACGCCAGCAAAGGTTGACGCTATATTGGCAAGCCGGGAAACCACCAGACTGGCTCTGCCCAGGCCGATTCCCGTCTATGTAGCTTATTTTACAGCAGAAGGTACGGAAGATGGCAATGTTGCCTATTTCCCGGATGTTTATGATCGGGATCCGCAGCAACTCGCACAATATGATGTGCCGACCCGCTGTGCGGCATAGTTCGCGCCGATAGCCGGATCGCCAACGCGTGCCTTAGGGGGCTGCGATGAGTGGCATTTATTCGAATGCAACGTGGATGGCGATGTCGGGTCGAACGCAGTCTCAGCTCGGATTTTTCAGATAGGCAATAACGTCCGCCCGCTTCTGTGCGTCGGGAATGCCGGAAAAAATCATTTTCGTTTTCGGAATGATCCGCTGCGGATTTTCCAGATATTGAAACAGCTTTTCTTCGGTCCAGGTGATGCCGCTGTTCTTGTTCGCTTCGGAATAGTTGAAGCCTTTGACCGAACCCGCAGGCTGGCCGACAATGCCCGCCAGTGACGGCCCGATTTTATTGATGCCGGGATCGGTCACATGGCAGGTACGGCATTGCGCAAACACCGATTTGCCCGCTGCCGGATCACCAGTCAGACTCGCAAATGCAACACCATCCTTGGTGCTTGAATCATCGGCAGCCGGGGTTTGGAGATCGGCGGGTGCAGCCGTCTCTTCCGGTTCTGATACAGGCCCGGTTGCCTCTGCTTCAGTTGAGCCTTGGGCTGATTGACCTGAGTCAGAGCCGCCCCCCGCACAGGCTGCGGTCAAGGTGGACAGGGCAGCTACAGCAACGATTGTTTTCATCTTGGTCATATTCTCTCCTGTCGGCCTATTTTATCGCATTTGAACAGCTTGCCAGCATAGTTTGATTGACAGGGGAAGGGAAGGAGGTTTTCCCGTGCCAGGGAGCCGCCCTATGGGATCAATCGCCGTCGCCTGCAACGATGTCCGGTTCCGCAAATCGATGCTCGAACCCACTGTTCCCCGCCGGTCACCACTGCGGATCCTCGATGGTGAGAAAGTCTCTTATTTCTACCGATTGCGGGCCTAGGGTGATCGGGTTGCGGACACCGGGCAGCACGCAGATATCGAACAGTTCGGTGATCGTCCCGTCGAAACGAAGCCAATTCGCGACATCGCCGCTGGACAATGACACGATCTGGATACCGCACCATGCGTCCGCATCCTTTTCCTTCAGTTTCTCGTCCAGTTCCAGACCTTCGAACCGCCCGTGTCGGGGTTTTGAAAGGGTCACAAAGGCATGATCATTGTGAAAAGCCAGACCGCGCAGGAAGCCCGGAAAAAAGACAACAGGCATGAATGCCTTGTTGGCCGGATCAATCCAGCCCAGTTCACCGGAACCGGAATTCAAAACCCAAAGCTTGCCGTCGTGGACGCGCGGGCTGTGCGGCATCGACAGGCCTTCGGCCATGATTTCGTTGCTGTCGATATCGATGATGATCCCACCATCTTGCCGCCGGTCGCGCCAGCCGTCGACCACGTCCGACCGGCACACGGCAGTGACATATTTGGGCCGGCCATCAACCATCGCGAGACCGTTGAGATGGCAACGGTCTTCGGCAGCCAGCTTGCTGATGAATTCCGGTTTCCAGATCGGCTTGAAACTGTGCGTCATACTGGGCTCGCACAGGCAGCTGTATAGGGTGTTGACGAAGACAATCCTGCCATTGTCGCGGATGCCAAGCTCGTGAACATCGATATTGCCGGTCGTCTGCATGTTGCGCGGAACATAGACCTTGTCGTGCACCTCGTTGGCGCGCTGGCCGGGGGCAAGGACATTTTCCATCCGGACGATTTGCGTCAATGTGCCGAGATAGATGCGATCGGCATCACCAGTGACACCCATTGCCTGCGGATAGACCGCTTCGTGCAGGGCCAGTTTGCCGTCCTGACCGTGGCCTATCAGGTAGAGGCGCCCGGTCTGATAAGAGGTAAAGCCGATCGAGAGATTGCTGCTCGCCAGAAATGCCGCCAGCCCCGGCGAAAAGTTGATGTCGGTCTTGTCTGATTCAGTGGTTGTGGCGGGCGAGGTTTGAGTCGGGACATTGGTATTTTCCGGGCTGACTTGCTCGGCACTATTCTCAGCCTCTTCGGTCTGCTTGTCCATACCAGTTCCCCGTTTGAAATCCCCAAAACAAGGCGCTATTCCCACAAAAAGTGACTGTGGCAAAGGCCAATCTTGGGAGACCTGGACTGAAAGCCGACGTGGCCGTGCGTTCCGCATCATCGTGCGAACCCCGTTACCGGATCGCGAATGTCGGCTGTTTCTGTCGATCAGTTGATGATCTCTGAACGGTTGCGTTGCATTGATTCCGGCACGTTCTGGAAATTTCGCTCCCCACAGAAATTGCTATTGTGCATGGGAACTGCAAGCCTGGGGCGTCAGGATACATCACCCGACAAGCCGTTTCTCAAGCACGTCTCAATCGGCGGGTTCGGGGCCGTATCGGGGGGAAATCGGCCTCAGCGAGACCGCGTCGCATATGCTAATCGTCAGTCAAGCAGACGAATAGCATGGTGATGGCCGAAGCCATGGCATACATGAATGCTCCTTCCATCGAGCCGGTGCCCACCTGGGTTTGCCACATCTGAAAGAAGGCCGCACCAAAGGTCATGAAAAAGCCAAACCAGACCAAAAGTGCCAAGCCGGCAGCGATGACGCCGGCATGTTTTGCTGAATGGAACTCCTCGTTTGTTCCCGTTCGGGCCTTGAACAGATCCACTCCGCCTTTGATCCCGAAGAACGCGACAGCAAGCTCTCCAGCCAGAACAAGGCCGAGCGCAGCCCAGGCAAGCGCCGGATCGTCCAGTTTGAGAAAAAGCGAATTGGCATATACCTCATGGTCTGCCCCGCTCATCACATATACCAGAGCTCCATGTGCAGCCGAAAGGTTGGCCATGTTCTGTAGAGCGTAGAAAAGGGCATGAAGACCGATAAACATTACCAGTGTAGCCTTGACCAAACGCAGCATGCCTTATCCCCCCAGCAAGTATCTAGAAAGGTAACGAACCAAGCTGGTCAAGTCAAATCGGGCCTGATCGGAACATCCGGTCCACCAGCCTTGCGGCGAGGAGACCGCCGGGGCTGAAGTGCCGGTGCACCTGTCTTGGTCAACGGAACAAATCTCGGCGTCTGGATCAATGAGCGGGATGATGAATTTTGTCCGAGACCAGCATGCAAGCCGGCCACGCCGCCAAACCATCCAATTCGTTGAATTTACTGGAATGGTGAGCCCTGCTGGGTTCGAACCAGCGACCTACTGATTAAAAGTTTTTTTAAGTCGATTTTTTGATGTCCCACATTTTCCCTAAACATCTGAAATAATTAGATAATAGAAAAATTATGTTCTTGATATGTTCCAGATAATCCCATAGTATCCTCTCGAAACGCTACCCGGGTAGCACGTTTTTCAGAGGACAAAATGTCAAATCAAATAAAGCTTACTGATGCTAAATTGAAAGCGGTGAAAGCACCGTTGCGAGGTCGAGTTGAGCTCGCAGATAGTGATTGCGTTGGGTTGAGATTCGTAAAAGGATCGACAGGTAAATGTCGTTGGATTGTTCGAAAACGGGTTGCTGGAAAGTTCAGAAAGATCACTCTGGGAGACTATCCCGGGATTGGTCTGGCCAAGGCTAGGCAGAAAGCGCTCCAGGCTTGCGCTGACATTGAGAGCGGTCGAAAGGTAGCGAAACCTGACAAAAGATCGAACAAAACGGTTTCAGCATTGTGGAACACTTATGATCAGCAGCGCGTTGAGAACAAGCGATCTGCAAAGGAAATAAAGCGAATATTCAATAAGTACGTTTTACCGGAGCTTGGCGGTCGTCCGGTGGACACCATAACGCGCACGGATGTTACTCGGTTAATTGATGGCATCGCTTATGGCGAGCGTCCTGCGCCGGTAATGGCCCGCCTTGTTGCTGCGCAAATGTCAGTGTTTTTCAATTGGGTTTTACCACGAGTAGAAACTTTGGCGTACAACCCAGTAACAGCAGCAAGCAGACCACCAGCACCGAAACCTCGTGATCGGGTTTTGTCGAATGAAGAATTGAAAAGCCTTTGGAAGGCTGTTGAAAATCAGCCATTTCCTTGGCAGCATAGTTTGAAACTCATGCTGTTCACCGCTGCACGGCGAAGCGAGGTATTTGGAGCTGAACGTGCGGAGTTTGATTTAGAAGAAAAAGTCTGGAACTTACCAGCGTCGAGCGCAAAAAATAGCAACGCTGTAATCATTCCACTTTCCGTCGAAGCTTGCCATGTCATTTCAGGTTGCCCGGTTACTGATGGTAGCAGCAAGCTGTTCCCTTCGGCCACAAATCCAAAAACTAGTGCGTCAGGTATATCAAAATTGTTGCAACGTTTGAGGGCCGACATTCAATCTGATTTGCAACGTCCGGTTCTACATTGGACCTTACATGACATCCGGCGGACTGTTGCTACAAACCTGCAGCGGCTGGGAGTAAGGCTGGAAGTGACTGAAGCAATTCTCAACCACATCAGCGGTTCTCAGGCTGGGATCGTCAAGGTTTACCAACGATACAACTGGATGGATGAAAAACGCGAGGCGTTGCAACTTTGGTCTGATGACCTTGTTCGTATCTGTGACTGCAGCACACAGTAGGCTATTTGGTATCACCAACCCAATCAACCGTGATCGAATCCACTCCAGTTTTTACGCCCTCAACCAAAATAATGCGACTATCTTCGGGAATTTCGATATCCTGTAAATCCAGTTTCCATACACTTTCATCATCACATTGCAGGACGTAACGCCGGTCCCCTTTGATGAGTTTCCCAGTGAGCCGTAGACGGTTTGAGTTTGAATGGTTCATAATTGAGCGTTCTCTGTCCTACAGACCCGATTCTGTCCAGCGCGCAAGAACCTTCTTCACATAATTCCGCGTCTCCCGATATCGGGGAATGCCTTTGGCTTTGTGCACAGCGTTGGGGCCAGCGTTATATGCTGCCAGCGCCAAGTGAATTCCGCCAAATTTATCGAGCATTTGCCTTAAATAGCGCGCGCCACCGTTAATGTTTGCAACGGGATCATAACGATTGCGCACTCCGAGGTCCGAAGCTGTCCCTGGCATGAGTTGCGAAAGACCAACGGCTCCGGCTGGACTAACAGCCATAGGATTGTACCGAGATTCCTGCCAAATTAGAGCGTCGAGCAACCCAAAGGGTAGGGCGTGTTTTCTTTCGGCTGCCCGGATGGAGGTTAGGTAGATAGACCGCCTGGACGAGGCTGATCGGCTTAGTCCTGTAAGCTTTCTCTGTTGTAAATTGGTTCTGGCACCTTCATGAACTGCCGATGCTCCGAGCAAGGGTTTTTGCTGGTTTTCTGGCTGCCAAATCCCGTGTTGGAACAACTGAAACGTTGAATTTCCATCTGCCTGCTGATCCCCAAGTTTCGTTACAGGAGCGCCATTGCTTTCCTGTAGACTCACGTCCTGTGCCCATGCCACGCTCGAACACAACGCAATCGTAAACAGTCCTAAGGATAGCTTCTTTGCCAAAATTCATCTCCATCTTGCATCGAATCGGATGAGAACATAAATAGAACATATAGCTGTAGGAAAGCATTTTCTTGGGTGTTGGAGAGGGGAGGCTGCCGGGAAGGGGAGAACTGGCGCAGATGCAAGGAACTCCTAAATGTCCCGCAACGTCCTAAATAATCCCACACTATCCCTCGAGAATACTGCCAGACAGATTTGTGAAAAATTTTCAGGCTATTGGAAAAATAGCAAAGGAATGTGCTGCTGCCCGGCACATGATGATAATACGCCGTCACTTGCCGTCAGTATCGGCCGAAACGCGATTCTCTTTCACTGTTTTGCGGGGTGTCCGCAGAAAGAGGTGCTTGCGGGTTTTGAGCGCCAAGGTGTGCCCGCACGCAGTCTGTTCAGTGGAAGATCGGTTTCTATTCCTCCTGCGCCAACTAAAGAGATAAAGCCGAGCGCCAATGCTCAGCGGCTCTGGCGGCAGGCCCGGTGCCTTCAAGAAACCATTGGCCAGACCTATCTCGAAAAGCGCCTGATTAGTATTACTTCCCCAGAACTGCGCTTCCTCGAACGCACGCCGCTGGGTCCCAAGGGCAATGTCCGCTTCTTACCAGCAATGCTGGCTGCGGTGCGCACTGACTCCGATATTATGGCAATTCACCGGACTTTCCTACTTCCCGATGGTTCATGCCAGGCTGATTTCATCAAACCCAAACGCGCACTCGGATCGCTCGGAACCGGTGCGGTGCGTCTTTTTGCGGCCAAAAATGGAGTTCTGGGATTGGCGGAAGGCACAGAAAGCGCAATGTCCGCAACCCAGCTTACCGGCATCCCTACCTGGGCAACATTGGGCAATGAACGCTTCGGGATCGTCACCATCCCCGAAAGCGTGAAGCAGCTTTATCTCTTCGTGGATCATGACGCTGGCGGTGATCTTGCCGAGGCCAAGGCCTGCGAACATTTCCAGATGCCTGGCCGGTCGATAATACCGCGCCGACCATATCGGCGGGGCGATGACTGGAATGACGAGTTGTTTCGCGTAACAGCAGCTTCCACCTAACCCGGCCCACCTGTGACCCAGAGGAAAGGGGGCCTTTTCCTGCTTGTGCACGAGAAGGCCGTCTGAGGTCTGTCCGTGCCTAACGGAGAAAAGCCATCATGACTCTACAAAACTCACAGTTGCAACTTGACGATGCACAGGACCTTGCAAGCGGTACAGTAATCAAGGCCGCTCACGAAATAGCAGGTCGGCTCGGTGAAGGTTTGCAAGTCACACGAAAAGACATCAACGCTATTTTCAAGACCCTCACCGGAAGCAGCGATGCGACCAATGGCTGGTCGGTAAAAATGACCGGCTGTGCCATCGAACTGGCTGAGCTGCTCTGGCTTCGCGAGTACTCCGGCATTTCACTCAATTCTGATTTTAAGGACGCCGAAAAATGTTTTGTAGCCCTTGAGCAAGCCCTTCCACCACAACATAACCGGCATGATGCACAGATCTCGTTGCAACAATTTTCGACGCCCACCCGGCTTGCTTGGGCGATGGCTTTGGCAGCGGGCGTACAGCCTGAAGATATCGTACTCGAACCATCCGCAGGAACGGGAACTCTCGCCATCTGGCCAAACATTGTCGGCGCGAAGCTGATCCTCAATGAAGTCGACGACCTGCGCAGTGCGTGTCTAAGCGAGCTGTTCCCCGACGCTCCAATCTCCTCCTACGATGGGGAGTTAATCAACGAGTTGCTTCCATCCCGCCACAATCCAAATCTTGTCCTTATGAACCCGCCATTCGCCCGTAGCGCCGAACGCGGGAAAGATGGTCGCTCAGCCCTGCGGCACTTGCGCTCCGCTTGGCGGCGTCTTGCGGCAGGCGACCGGCTTGTTGCGATCATGCCCGAAGGCTTTAGCGCGACCGAATTTGCCAAAAACGAACTTGGATCATGTGCGCTTCGCTTGGATGCGCGCATCACACGATTTTTTGCGCGCCGAGGAACGGGCATTACCGTGCGTTTGGTGGTATTAGACAAAATTGCTACCGCGCAATGCGTAGAGCCAATCGACATCGCCGATTTTGAAGGTTTGTACGACGCCTGCTGCGCTTTGCCCGAGCGCGCCGCCTCAAAATCCACTGCGCAAACTTCCAGACCCAAAGCAAACCCACTCGCGCTTGTGTCGAGCTACCGTTCCAAACGCCCGGTCGCGCCAGTTTCAAAATCCTCACCAGACATGCAAATATCCGAAAAGCTCATCTTTGAAGTTCTCGACGATGCGGCACCAACGCCGGAGCAAAAAGGCATTTATCTAGCCTACCGGCCAAGCCGGATAACAATCGAAAATGCTCCTGTTCACCCGACACCGCTGGTGGAATCGGTGGCGATGGGGTCTGTTGCTGCACCAATCCCGCAGCATCAGCCGGTGGTTCCAGCAGATTGGAGAGAGAAACAGCTTCTTTCCGATGCGCAGTGCGAAACGCTTATTTATGCAGTCAATGCCTTCGCCCGCGATTTGCCTGGAACTTACAGGCCAATCAACGAAGGTTCCGGGCTGGAACCGTCCGAAGATGGTTCTTGTTACCGGACTGGTTTTTTCCTCGGAGACGGAACCGGCGCGGGCAAGGGCCGCGAGATTGCCAGCGTTATCATGGACCGATGGCTGCAGGGCCATTGCCGCCATATCTGGATTACCAAGAACGAGACCTTGCTTGAGGATGCCCGCCGGGACTGGTCAGCGCTTGGCGGCCTACCGCTTGATATCCAGTCGCTATCGGGTTGGAAGCTGGGAAGGCCGATCTCAATGTCAGGCGGGATTTTATTCGTCACTTATCCAACGCTGCGCTCGGGGAGGATGGATACGACTAGACTTGCTCAAATATTAGAATGGGCAGGGGAGGGATTTGACGGCGTCATTGCCTTTGATGAAGCACATGCAATGGCGAATGCATTAGGAGGAACGGGAAGCCGCGGTAAGATCAAAGGATCCGAACAGGGCATTGCGGGTCTGCGGCTCCAAAATCTTCTTCCCCGCGCGCGGGTATTATATGCATCGGCAACTGGAGCTTCGGATATCGCAAACCTTGGTTATGCGGCGCGCCTTGGTCTTTGGGGACCGGAAACCGCCTTTCCAAATTATGATAAGTTTCTAAGCGATATCCGCGCCGGCGGTATTTCTGCGATGGAACTGGTTGTGCGCGATCTTAAATCCCAGGGGCTTTATCTCGCCCGCGCCTTGTCCTTTGCGGGCGTTGAATATGAACTTCTCGAGCATGAACTTACCACAGAGCAGATATCGGTTTATGATAATTATGCCGGGGCATGGGCGATTATTCACAAAAATCTCGAGGCCGCGCTCGAAGCCACGCGGATCGTTGATGAGGATAGCGGTGATACGCTTAACCGAAATGCCAAGGCGGCGGCGCTTTCGATATTCGAAGGTACCAAACAGCGCTTTTTCGCGCAGCTGCTTTTGTCCATGAAACTTCCCAGCCTGCTCCCGGCGATCGAACAAGCATTGGAAGAAGGACATTCCGCCGTTGTGCAGCTTGTCTCGACCGCCGAGGCCATGCTCAATCGCAGACTTGCCGATCTCAGCGCCGAAGAACGCGAACAGCTTGATATCGACTTGTCCCCGCGCGAATATGTCATTGATTATCTGGCCAAAAGTTTTCCGGTCCGTTTGATGCAGGTGTTCCGCGATGATGATGGCAATTTACGATCAGAGCCTATGTCCACTTCTGAAGGCCATCCGGTGCTTTGTCCGCGCGCGGTTCAGGCAAGAGACGCGATGATCGAAAAGCTGTGCGCGCTTCCTCCCATTTGGGCGGCGCTCGATGCAGTTATAGAACGTTTTGGAACGGATCATGTTGCCGAAGTGACGGGCCGGACCCGCAGGCTTGTAAATGGCAGCGACGGACGTCAACGCCTTGAACGCCGCACGGCGCGGTCGAATTTAATCGAAGCCCAGAGTTTCATGGACGGCGAGAAGCGCGTGCTTATATTTTCCGATGCAGGCGGGACAGGCCGGTCCTATCACGCTGATCTTGATGTGCAAAACCAGCAACGCCGCGTGCATTTCCTGCTCGAACCGGGCTGGCGGGCCGACAATGCTATACAGGGTCTGGGACGCACCAACCGCACCAATCAGGCATCCGCGCCGCTCTTTCGGCCTGTAACCACTGACGTCAAAGGCGAAAGGCGTTTTATCTCCACCATCGCTCGGCGGCTCGATAGTCTTGGCGCCTTGACCCGCGGCCAAAGGCAGACCGGCGGGCAAAACCTGTTTAACCCGGCTGATAATCTTGAAAGCGAATATGCCCGCGATGCGCTCACCAGCTGGTTCCACCTGCTCTATGCAGGTAAATTGGATGCCGTATCACTGGACCGTTTTCAGGATGTCACGGGCCTTAAGCTTGAAACACCCGATGGTGATCTGGCTGAAAAACTACCAACCATCCAGCGCTGGCTAAACCGGATATTGGCGCTGCCCATCGCTTTGCAGAATGCAATATTTGATGAATATTTGTCGCTGATCGAAGCACGGGTCGAGGCCGCGCGCGAAGCGGGAACCTTGGATATGGGCGTTGAAACCATTGCGGTTGATACATTTGAAATTATGTCGGACAAGCTGCTCCGAACCGACAGCATCTCTGGGGCAACCACACATCTTGTGACGTTGGAAACCCAGCGCCCGCTCAAACCGCTTCGCTTCAAGAGGCTTTACAAGCTTTACGATTTCAGCCTTCCGAACATCAATCTACTGCGCAATGGGCGTTCCGGCGGCATTGCCTTATCTGTTCCCGCCCGGCGTATGATCACCGATGAGGGAGAGACAATCGAACGCCGCCGCCTGATCAGGCCGCTAAAAACGGTAAACTGGACACTCGAAGCCTTGTCGGAAAGCCTGTGGGAGCAGGTCGATTTCAAAAGCTTTCGAAAAGGCTGGTTGGAGGAGGAAGAACAAGCGGCGTCCGAAACGGCCCATGAACGCGTCCATCTTGCCACCGGATTGCTCTTGCCAGTCTGGAACAAAATTCCAGGAGAGTTTGTCCGTGTCACCCGCATTGCAGCACACGACGGGCGTTCAATCATTGGCCGCGAAATTTCCGAACTCGATATGGCTGATCTCGCACGGGCCTTTGGTCTCGATCTTGATCAGACAATCAATCCACCCCGGATTGCAGAAATGGTGATGCAAAGCGGCAAGCCGTTTTCAGTTCAAAGCCATGATGACTTGATGGCCAAACGCTCGTTGGTCAATGGCAGCCAGCGTCTGGAACTGACGGGCTTTTCAGCCGAGCGTCTCGACTGGTATAAATCCAAAGGCTGTTTCACCGAGATCATCCGCTATCGCACGCGCCTTTTTGTGCCGGTCAATGAAGCAGCGCAGATACTGGAAAAACTAGCGACCTGAGTGCTGTCGTTCGCCCTCAACTTCAAACCACCCGAAAGCGACCGCGTGATCTCTAGCAATGAGAGGGGAGGAGGCTTGGCTCTTTTGAACCCGGTTTTGGCGATGGTCGCCGAAAATCGTTGGTTCGTTTCTTCAGGAGTTAAAAAATGTTCAAATCTATTCCACTCAACAAGCTCGTTGAATCCAAGAAAAATGTCCGCAAGCGTTCTGATCCGGCAGCCGATGCATGGTTGAAGGCGGACATTGCAGCGCGAGGATTGTTACAAAATCTGGTCGTTAACGCGATTGCGCGCGGCAAATTTGAGGTCACGGCAGGTGGCCGCCGTCTCAAACAGTTGAAGGCTCTTGCCAAGGACAAGGCGATTAAGAAGACAGAGCCCATCACATGTCTGGTTAAAAACGGCGAAGCGCATGAAATTCGCGAAATCAGTCTGGCTGAGAATTTTCAGCGGGTAAAACTCAACCCTGCCGATGAAGCCGAAGCGTTTCAAGATATTGTGAACGATGGCGCAAGTGCTGAAGATGTCGCCATTCGCTTTGGTCAGACGGTTCGCTTTGTCGAAGGGCGTTTGCGGCTCGCCAAGCTCGCACCAGTGGTTTTTGAGGCTTTGGCAAGCGGCGACATCACGCTTGATATTGCGAAAGCTTACGGCGCAACCTCGGATGTCGAACGCCAGGCACAGATATTCGAGGAAGTGTCGGGGGCTTATTATCAAATTACACCTGACAGCATCCGGCGCATGGTTCTGGACGCCTGTGTCCGGGCTAGCGATCCCCGTGCCGTTCTGGTCGGACGCGATGCTTATCTCGAGGCAGGCGGCAAGATCGACCGGGAACTTTTTGACGATGATGAAAGCGAAAGCTGGGTTGACGTTGCTCTTCTTGAACGTCTTGCCGCTGAGAAAATGGAATGGCGATCCGATGAGATCAAAGACCAGCATGGCCTTGCCTGGGTGAAACCGACGCTTGACTGCTATGTTTCGCATGAGTTGATCGAAGGCTTGAACCGGCTTCCTACCGAGCTCGAACCGCTTGGCGAGGAAGCAATCGCGCGTCTGTCTGAACTGGAGATCGAATATGATGGCGAAGCTTCGATCCTCGAAAATGAAGACAGCAGCGAAGATGATGTGTTCGCGGCCGAGAAACGCGTGTCGGAAATAGAACAGGAAATGCGCGCGCTCAATGATCGTAAGCCGGTTCTGGCCGATGAGCTTCGCAGCGAAGCAGGCGCTTTTCTGGCGCTTGGTAACGACGGGGTACCGACATTGGTTCCGCAATATTATACGGACAAGGCAGATGCGCCGGTTGAAGATGAAGGCGTTGAGCTGGTTGAGGAAGGTGAGGCCGCCAAACCCAAGCGCGCGGCTCTGTCCAAACGACTTGTTGATGAACTGGCGATGCAGCGGCGCGATATTTTGTCGCTTCATGTGGCAAGCGATCCGGCGCTCGCGCTCGATTTTATGATCTTTACGCTTGCGGATAGCGACAGCCATGACTGGCGGGCACAGGAGGCATCGACGCTGAAAGGCCCTGTTGCAAATGGTCCGGCGCATAATTTCGAGGCAAAGGATGCACCGGCAAGTGCAAGCCTAGCGGAATTGCGCGGATCGCTGGATGAAAGTTGGAAAGCTAGCACTACCGATGTCGAGCGTTTCGTGGCATTTCGGGAGCTCAGCGATGACGCGCGCAGCGCGTGGCTCGGCCATGTTGTCTCGCGAACGCTGATTGCGAGCCTGAATGTTGAAGGCGATCGCCAAGTTTCAATGCACGATTATCTGGGCGGTATCTTGGAAATCGATATGGCGGCTTGGTGGCGACCGACTGCGGCCAATTATTTTGACCGTGTACCCAAGGCCAAAACGCTTGACGGCATGCATGAGGTCGGCGGTTTGGAGCTTTCAAACCGCTACGGCGCGTCCAAAAAATCCGATCTTGCAGCAACCGCCGAACGCATCTTCTCCGGAAACTTCATCGCAGAGGCTGAAGTTAAACAGCAAGCTGCGCGTTGGGTTCCTGAGGCGATGCGCTTTGCTGATCCGCTAACGGGTGTTGAAGTTTTGGAAGATGAAGCTTCGGAAGCCGGCGCATCAGAAGATATTCCAGAGATAGCCGACAAGGCTGCCTGATCCTCCTCCTGACAGGTGGTCTTCTGGCTGAAGCGGCTTGCCTTTCGGGGGCAAGCCGCTTCTTTTCATCAAAATCATGGCAGTAGGCGGTTACCGGATCGCGGCCAGTTGACGGGCTACTTCCGGCAGCGATGCAATTTCAATGTCGACGGAATGAGGATAGCTTTCGGAACCTGGATATATCACAAGCTTGCGATCCGGACCTATGTCGTCGCAGGCGTTGTAAAAGCCTCTTTCCAATTTTGGCGTCAAGCTTCGCTTGATCTCAATCGCCCATCGTTTGCCTGTGGGCAGCGTCAAAAGGAGATCGATTTCCGCTCCTGCCGATGTCCTGTAAAAATTAGCCAGCGTAGCTTCAGGTGCGGCAGCGATCAGGCTTTCGATGACAAATCCTTCCCAGCTGGCTCCGGCGACCGGATGGCCAAGTAGGGCTTCGAGACTGTCTATGCCGAGTAGCGCGTGAACAATACCGCTATCGCGAACATAAACACGCGGAGATTTGACCAGTCTTTTTCCGGTATTATTGTGCCAGGGCTCAAGACGCCGAACGAGCAGCAAGTCAACCATCAAGTCAAGATAGGATGCTACCGTTTTTCCATCGACCCCCAATGACCTTGCGAAGTCGGCAGCATTTAACAGGCCGGACTGATGATGTGCGAGCATGACCCAGAAACGCCTTAGTGTTTCAGCGGCAATTCTCGGTCCCAGTTGCGGGATGTCCCGCTCCAGATAGCTGCGGATAAAATCCCTGCGCCAGCGTAGGCTCATCTGATTGCTTTTGGCAAGATAACTGTCCGGGAAGCCACCCCTTACCCAAAGTTCATTCAAATCGCCTGGATCAATTTCCAGAGGGTCAAGTGGCCGCATTTCCAGATAGGAGATGCGGCCCGCCAGACTTTCGCCCGACTGGCGCATCAGGTCCAGAGATGCTGATCCTAACAGGAGGAACCGGCCCGTTCTCCTTCCCTTTTTACGCCCTTTGTCAATCAATCCGCGCAAGTTTTGGAAAAGATCCGGAACACGGTGAACTTCGTCGAGGATTACAAGTTTGTCTTCATGATTGCCGAGATAAAGCTCCGGTTCTCTTAATCGGGACCGGTCAGCATCCGATTCCAGATCAAGATAGATGGATGGACTGCTTTCACCAATTTCCTGGGCTAGAGTCGTTTTGCCCACCTGACGTGGCCCAAGCAAAGCAACAGCAGGGCTTTCATCCAGTCTTTCGATCAAAATATCATGGATTCGGCGGTCGATCATCCTTGTATTTATGGAGTAGAGTTCCAGAATTGCAAGATATATTGAGAGCCTGACTTCCGAATGAGAGAGGATAGGGGGCTTGGGCCTGTCTGATCCAGTAATTTCGCTGGAGATATTCAGGAGAAAACACATGCCCCGGAAACAAAGCCAATCCCCCAAAATATCGCCCGCAGCGCGAATTACAGCAACCATCATTGAAAAACTGGAAGCTGGAACAAAGCCCTGGATCCAGCCCTGGAGAGGACTTCCAGTCTCACGGCCCTTGCGCAGTTGCGGTACGCCCTATCGCGGAATGAATGTATTTTGGCTCTGGATGATGGCGCAAGAGAACGGCTATAGCGCGCCATACTGGATGACCTACCGGCAATGCGCATCGCTTGGCGGTCAGGTTCGCAAGGGCGAAAAATCGTCCATCGCCATATTCTACAAAAGCTATACCAAAGAAGTCGAAGCTGCGGATCATGGTGAAGCGCAGGAGGAAACCCGCCGCGTGCTCAAATCCTATGCTATATTCAATGCCGATCAATGCGACGGTCTGCCCGAACGCTACCATCCCAAGGCTGAAGTATTGGATATCGAACCGGAGGGACGAACGGAAAAGCTCGACCAGTTCTTTGGGGATATCGGTGCCAATATCCGCGAGCATGGCAGCAGCGCCTACTATGAACCGGTAGCTGACCGCATTACGATGCCGCCCGTCAGTCTGTTTGATGGCTATGACCAATTTTGTGCGACCCTTTCTCATGAACTTGGTCACTGGTCAGGCCATAAGTCGCGCCTGAATCGTGATCTCAAGAACCGTTTTGGCAGTGCTGCTTATGCCGTCGAGGAGCTGGTCGCAGAGCTTTCCAGTGCCATATTGGGCGCGGAGCTTGGCCTTCCGGTCGGACATCTGGACAATCATGCAAGCTATATCGCCAGTTGGCTAAAGCTGCTCAAAAAGGATGATCGCGCTATACTGACAGCGGCGGCGCGCGCGGAAGAGGCGTCAAATCTACTGTTGAGCCTTGGCGGTTATGTGCAACAAGAGCCTGGTGAATTATCCGATGCCGCATGATTGAGCAAAAAACTTGCAATCTTGCAAATGAAATATTATAGTAAAGTACGTTCATTAGAAAGAAATGAAAATGACTAAACGGGCACTCAAAATAGAACGGAGCGATGATAGGTTGCTAAGTTCTGCAATTGGTAGAGTTGCAGAATTCTGGAACCTGAGCAATGTCAAATTAAGTGCGGTACTAGGTCTATCGGAAGCAACTATTTCCCGGCTTCGTTCCGGGAAAACATTTCTGGATCCTGCATCCAAATCTTTTGAAGCTGGGCAGTTTCTCCTGCGGCTGTTCCGCAGTCTGGACGCGCTTATGGGCAGTGATGATGATGCAGCCAAATCCTGGCTGACATCGCATAACCTTGATCTCGAGGCGCGGCCGATTGATCTCATCGACAGTTTCAAGGGACTTTTGACGGTATGTGACTATGTGGACGCCCACCGCGCTCGCGTCTGAATTTCGCCGCTACCGCAAAACCGTTTGGCGGGTGGTCGAAGCGCAGCACCGTATATCGACCAATCGCTTGGCGGAAACCTTCGAAGATCAGGCACGCCTTGAAGAGCTTGCCGAAGCAGCAAAACCCGACCTTCCGAAGTCTGCTCAGGGTCTGCATTATCTTCTCGCTTCACCCTTTCGATACGGTCATAAAAGTCTGAGCCGGTTCCGGCGGGCGAATGAGCGTCCCGGCATTTTCTATGCCAGTGAGGCCGAAGCCACAGCGATTGCAGAGACTGCCTATTGGCGACTGCGTTTTTTCAGCCGATCACCGGATTTTGTGCCGGGGAACCGGACCAGCGAGCATCTGAGTTTTTCCGTTGCTGTTTCGACCTTACGCGCGGTTGATCTTTCCAGGCCGCCATTTGACGCGCAAGCATCAGACTGGGTGCATCCCAACGAATACAAAACCTGTCAGGAATTTGCTGATGTAGCTCGCAAAGCAGATGCGCAGCTTATTCGCACAGTCTCGGTGCGAGATCCGGATGCTGGATATAATAGCGCGATATTTGACCCGTCCATATTCGCCGGGAAGACACCGGATTATCGCCAGACCTGGCATTTCCGTTTTGAGCAGGGGCGACTGAACGCCATTGCGGCTTTTCCGGGCGGGGGAAGCTACGCCTTTGAACCGAAGATTTTCGGACTACCAAGTTCGCCTGGACACTGATCCCATAATCTCCTGATGGTAGACTGAGCATCCAGCCGTTTTTTCTCCCCGCAAGAGAGGCCCTGGACCATCAGGGCTTTGACGCAACCCCGCGAGGACTGCGGCCCGTGTGGCCCGCGCCAGCCTTGTCTCGCGAGGTTCCCCGCTTGGGCAAGCGGTGCGTCATGCGCCCTGACGTTCCTTTCGGGCTCTTGCGGGATAAAGCGGCAAGGTGCCGAACATCTCCCGCATATCAGGAGAACATCATGGACAATTTATTCAAACAGCAACTTGCTGGTCTTGACCTTTCCGGTCTCACGATCAGCAGTTCCCCATTTATATCATCGGATTTTCCAGCTCAGGATGCTATCTCGCAGACACTTGCAGCTGTTTGGTCGGATTTATTCGCTGTCTTTACCGATACCGCTCTTGAAGCCGACGTTGAAGATCTCGGATGGGGCTTCGTCAATCTCTTCCACCGCGCTGCGCAGCGTAAATCAAAGCAGCTTGACCGTGCATCGGATGAGGTCCGGGCACTCATCGCATCTGCTGATGGATCGGAAGTTCATACCAGCAACCTGGAAGAGCAGATAGAACGCGCGCAAGCCGCAGAAGCCTCCATGGTCGCCTTTGAAGAAATGCGCGAGGTTGCAGCAGCGCTCTATCTCGATGAAACGCACAGCTCCTGGAAACCAGTTTCCAGTTCCCGCGCCAGCCACGGGGCGATGCTGACCTCTGCCGTCATTCAGGGGCGGGATTTTCTCAAAGCTCGCAGCCAGTCCAGACGCAAAGCGCTGATGCCCGAGGGTGCGCCAATAATCTTTGCTGGTGGCCGCAACAAGCAAGACAGTACTGAAGATGCGAAGACTTTTGCCAACAATGTCTGGGCCACGCTCGACAAGGTGCATAATTCCGTTGGTGACATGGTGTTGGTCCATGGCGGAGATGGCAAGGGTGCCGACCGTTTAGCTGCCTCTTGGGCTGAGCGTCGCGGCGTTGCGCAGCTTACCTTTTCGCTGGATCGCCATTTGGGCGCACGAGCAGGCTTCAAACGCAATGAACAGATGCTGGGGCTCGCTCCTCGCTACGTCATTGCATTTCCCGGGAATGGCGTATTGGAACGTTTGGTCATCGAAGCCAAGAGACGGCGTATCACGGTCGTTGATCGGCGCGGGCCTCTTGGCGTCAGCCCCAAGACAAAGCCAACCGATACAGGCAGCTAGGCTGTCCGAGCCAGCACCGCTTTGGCGGTGCTGGCTTTCTTCAGTAAGAGGGGAGGAGGTTCTGGTTTCCCTGAGCCGGACACACGGTGTGATCGGCTGAAACAGAACCGGAGGTATTTATCATGGAAACGAGGGAATGGATGACGGACTATTTCGACAAACAGAAAACCCGCAATGCGCGTTTGATCCAGTCTTTTCAGCGCAACAAGTCAGCTATTCTTGATGGGCTGCGAGAAGCAAATGTAGCGAGCGTTGAGCTCAACTATGACGGTATGGGCGATAGTGGTTGTCTGGAAGGTGCTACCTATTATTCGAACGATAACAAACCAATCGACTGTTCCGATACCAAAGTTGCAATTGAAATTTTTGAGATTGGTTCGACCATGATCATGCGTAAATCCATGCCACTGGCAGAAGCGCTTGAAACTCTCGCTTATGATGCGCTGGAAGTTCATCATCCGGGATGGGAAATCAATGAAGGAGCCTATGGCATCTTCAGGATCGAGGTTGAAGAGGGTACGATGGCACTGTGCTGTAGTCTTCGGAGCACCGACTATACCGAAACAGAAATCGGCGGAGAGGAATAATGTCGCATTGTCATTATCATGCGCTTTCATCGGTGCATAAATGGGGCGGGGAGGTAAGCGATTATCTAACCCTGCACCAATGGTTCGATAAATCGAAAGAAATACTGGCGGACCCGAGGCACCGGGCGCTCCGGCATCATGCCGAAGGCATATTCATGGCTGAATCACTCTTCGGTACGACCATTGTTAACGCCGATGGCCGCGAGGTTCCTGTCCGCCTGATCGGCGAACAGCATGTCATGGAAGATTTGGGAACCATCCCCTCGTTTGCGGATTGGGCGCGGCTGATCGAACCACAGGCCTGGATGATGCGAGGGCAACCAAAGCTCGTCGCCGTTGAAGCGAATATGGCGGCGTAAGGCTTTTTCACGCGCAGCCTGTTCCGTACTACGTGTGCCGGTGTTGCAGGCGGGTTCCCAATATATAACCACTAAGCCAGCCGTTAAACATGCTTGCTTCAATCGTGATTGACGGATCCAAAACACGCGCTGTCAGCGTCTCCTGAAGATCAAATCAACCGTGACCAATTCGGCTTTTTCGCGAACCTTCCTGAACCAGGTCAGCCGCATTGCAACCAGCTTTGTTACCGGCCGTGTTGCACCTTTCAGGTGCTGCCCGCACCACCCGGACAAAGCTGGTTTCCCTTCGGTGCAATCCCGCTTCTCCCTGTTTCTAACGGATGTTCGCAAGCCGGAATGGTCCGGTTTGAAGATTAACATCAGGAGAAATGTCATGACAAATATCGTAGTTTTGGTTGGACGTGTCACTCGCGATCCAGAAAGCCGGGAAACAAACGGTGGTACAACGGTTACAAATCTTTCGGTCGTAACCGATCGGCCAGCCCGCAACAGTGAAGGCAAGACCTACAAGGATGAAAAAGGCTTTACGGTCAAAGATGCAGAATTCCACCGTATCACTTGCTTCAACGGTCTGGGCAAAAACGTTGCCCAATATTGCACCAAGGGCCAGATGATTTCGATCGAGGGGCGCCTGCACTATACGCAGTGGGAAGATGCCGACAAAATCAAACGTTACGGCTGCGAAATCCTTGCCGACAAGGTGGACTTTCTCACCCGCGGTGCTTCTCAAGATAACAAGGATGCACCCGACATCGATGAATGATCCTTGATCTTCATGCTTAAACAATCAGGCCTCGCCGGTTTTCCGGCGGGGCCTTTTTTGTGTTTTTATGCGTGTTTGGGGAAGTTAGCGCGCTGACGTGGAATTTCCAATTTTGAGTGTGGCTAGCGCCTGCTCTTCGTTCATTTTTCCAAGAACTGTTCCCATGCGCTTGAGACTTTTTGCGCTGAACGTTTCGACGCCGGTTCCCAAGAGTATCCGTCCAAGTTCGGTTGCCGCTTTGGTCTCCAGCTCCTGCTGTTTTGTGTCGAGTTTTGCGCGTTCGCTTTCAAGTTTCTTGAGCGCTGCAAGCGCGCCTGTTTTTCTGGTCATGAGATTTCCTTTTTCTCAGTGTTGACCCCTTGAAACTCCGTAATGGCATATTGTCCCACCTGTAGGAAAATGATTTTTGCGAATGTAATCTGGATGTGGAATACGAATTTGGGGAGGGGTTGCTCACTTGAAGTCCAAGTATGATGCGCGAAGGGCCACCGCGTAAAGGACGACGGGGCCCCACCATTTTACCGCGCCGGCGGCTGCGCCGCCCTGCGCGATAAAATCGTTTCCCCCATCGCCGCTTCGCGGCCGCCTGTTCCAGCCGGTCCTGTGACCCGGTAGCCCTCCACGCATCACGAGACTTGTCGTCATTTTGACAAATTTCAGGAGGTAAACATGACACAGGCAATTGATACGGTATTTGATGCACAAAGCTATTTTGCGGCAGTCGAAACAGCGGAACGAAGGGCTCTTCATAGCTTCTTCGATCAACATGTGGTTGAGGACGACGACCAGGGTTATGTAGCACTGGATGAAGGAGATTATAACGCGCTACCGACATGGGCAATGAACCGGGTTGTCCATACTGTCCATGGGGCGCTGCTGGATGAATTCTAAGGAAGGCACACAGGGCAGGGGCCGGAAACGGTCTCTGCCACTATTTTTGTTCGCTTCGGAAAGTGGTAGCGCCGAAAATGTCTTTCAAACTAGCCCCCCGACCGTCGGCCTGAAAGACATTTTCTGCACTGTCGGTTGGCTTAAACCTAACAGGGAGAAATACAAGGTACTTTGCCGAAAGTCGATTCTATACAATCATTCTAGGCATCGAGTTGCTAACTATCAGGAATAAAGATTATTCAGAATTTCCGTATCGATTCTGGCCATTTGCGACCCGGGCTGGCGTTGATATGGAAAACACCCAAATCGGGTGACATAGGGGCAGCGGAATCCCCATTCTGCTGCCCTTATTTTTTGCTCGTGCTTTAGTTTGAAATTATAGCCATGGGGTAATTGTGGAGCGCTGATGTCAAGCATCAGCGCGCGTTTTTATCCATGCTATCCACGTGGCATAACGCCACATGATGTAATCGAGAAAATTCCTGGAAATTTACTGCCGAGCTGGGAACAAAAGAGTGCACACCGTACGCAGCTCGCTGCCTTGGTTATTTTCTTTGATATCAGTTGTTTAAGTTCCAAAATCGACTGATGTAATAGACAAATCCTCTAAGACTTGGTGGGTTTTTGCCAAGTCTCACCCCAATCATATCGCCACAAGTTATTGATAAATAGAGATATATAACTATTTGACTTAGACTTGTTCACGATTTATTCTTATTGGGCTTTTCGAAGGGTGAACCAGGTTCTTGAACGTCAAGGAACCTGAGTATGACCAACCATATTTGCTTACAAACCTATCTTTCTTATCCGCTCGCACAGTGGGTAAGATCGGAAGCTGACGACCACGGGGAATGTGTCAGCGTCTTCATTCGCGATCTTGTCATGGCGGCGTATATTGCGCAGGATGAAGGTAACAGCGACACTCTAAACGACTTCGACAAAGCCCGCGAGATTGTATTTTCCTCCGTAGCGCTTGATGCCATTTTGACTGCCCATCCGGATAGTTCGCTTCGGCAAAAAACACATGATGCTTATGCCCGGCGTTTACAGCGATTAGGGCTTGCTCCCTCCTCTTCGAATGGAGGCCATGATGAAGCGTAATATTGTCAATTTCACGCGCGGTAGCCAGCTTCTCGGGCACTTTGGATTCATGTTCGCAAGTGGGCTCAAAGCCCCTCTCATTATCGCTGCTATTCTCCTGGTAGGTATGTCCTATTGGCAGGTAACATCTGGCCTCACCGACCATCAGCGCTACCTTGCCGGCATGAACCTTTATGCATCGCTCTACGGGTTCATGGAGTTTGATCCTACCAAGCCGGTTAATCTTGATCTTGCGGGCGATGCCAGCATTGAAATGGTTATTTCAGCGGTTCAGAACTTTCCTCCCGTTGAGCGCGCAATGGAAGCATTATGGACAGCGCTCCGCACGGCTCTGGCCATCTCCGCATTGCTGTTCCTGCCTGCCTTTATCCTGTTCTACTGGGTCGCAGAATATTTTGGCGGCAGGTCGAAAGAAAGCAAACATGAACGCGGCGCGCAGCTTGCAACATTGCCTGAATTGCAAGCCGAAATCACGCGGCACAATGCCTCCGAACAGGGACGAGAAATGAAAACAGAACTGGGCTGGCGTTGGCGACTGGCAGGGCAGCGTGGGCTCGATGCGGCGGGTTATTATACGCCCTCTGCAATTACAGGGGTTCGTTATCCCTGGCGGCTTGAACAGAGCCATGCGATGCTAATCGGAACCACCGGAACCGGTAAAACCGTTGCCCTGCTGGAGATGATAGACGAGGCCCGCAGAAAGGGACAACGGGCTGTCATATTCGATCTGACCGGCGCTTTTATCGAACATTTCTATGACTCCTCGCGCGATGTCATATTAAACCCGCTTGATGCCCGCTGTCCGCAATGGAGCGTGTTCAATGATTGCAGCAGCATTGCCGAATTTCACAGCGCGGCTGAAGCGATAGTGCCGCAAGATGGTGGCGGTGATGATCAGTTCTGGATTATCGGTGCGCGATCGCTCTTTGTACAATCCTGCATGCAACTGATGAAAGCCGGAACGCCCACCAACGAGGCGCTGGCCGAGAAGCTCATTACTGCTGACCTGACAGATGTGCACAAGCTTTTGAAAGGCACAGTAGCGGAGCAACTCACCGCGCCCAAAGCGGCTCGCATGGCAACTTCGATCCGGGCTGTGTTTAATGCCAATGCCGAGGCACTCATGCTATTGCCCAAAGATGGCCCGCAGTTCTCAATCCGCGACTGGATAAAAGATGAATCCGCGCGCGGCGGGATCATATTTATATCCGCGCGTTATGTGGACATGAGTATCTGTTCCAAGCTGCTAACCTTGTGGATGGACACTGCGATGAACACTCTCATGTCGATGAGCCGGACATCCGATTTGCGGGTTTGGTTCATGATCGATGAGCTGGGCGCATTGCACCGTTTACCAGCATTGGAAAAAGGTTTGCAAACGGCCCGCAATTTTGGCGGCGCAATTGTCACCGGTATCCACGCATTTGCCAAACTCAAGGAGGTGTATGGAGAAAATATGGCGATGACATTGTCTTCGCTTGTGCGCACCAAATTAATCCTTGCGACGGCTGACCGTGAAACAGCAACATGGTGTTCTGACTTTATCGGTCACCGGCAAATTCGCGACATGGAAGAAGGCTATAGTTACGGCTATAACAATGCCCGTGATGCGGTCAGCCTAACCCCCAGAAGACAGATCGAGCCGTTACTACTGCCCGATCAGTTTATGAACTTGCCGCGCCTCAACGGCTATATTAAATTCCCCGATGGCTTCCCCGCTGCGCCGGTTAAACTGATCCCGCGATCCTGGCCCAGCATGGCCGAAGGATTTATTGCGCGGGCATTTGATGAACCAGATGAAACGGGTCAATCCAGTGCACCTCGGAAAGAACCACTGCCGTCTTCCAAGCCTGACAGAACAGATAAAAATAGCCACGGCGGGGAAACCGAACCTCCAGCGGACTCCGATGACAATGAAGAAGGCGTCAAACAATCTGCGGTCGATCAGAAGGAATTTGTCTTTCGCGAACCCGAAGAAATCACCGACGACCAGTTGCCTGATGAGCCTCAAGATAAAATACTGAAGGGCAACACAGCGGATCCGGCTACCGATGGTCCGATTAAATCGCTCGGCAAGGATGAGCAGGCGCCATCACCGTCTCCCGAAGATGACAAACAGCAGCGCTCTGATCCGCCTGATCCATCCGATCCTGCAAACAAGGCCCGGTCGCTGAGCGGTCTGCCGCGTGATGCTGGCCGGGATCTTCGCGAGGGCGCTGTGCGCGATGAGCCGGACCGCGATATCGGCGAATATGACATGTGAAACCTGCGCGGTGGAGGGCGCGCCCTAATGATGGGAATTGACTATGCTCTCTGCCTCAAATGTCCGCTCTGCGGGCGGCGCTGCCACCTATTTTGCAGCGGATAATTATTATACCAAAGCCGATGCCGACAGATCTGGCCAGTGGATTGGAGAAGGAGCGGAGCGGCTAGGTCTAAAGGGCCAAGTGGACGCGAGCGGCTTTGAAGCTTTGCTGCGCGGTGAATTGCCAAATGGCGAGCGTGTTGGCAGCGATAAACAATATCACCGCGCCGGAACCGATCTTACTTTCTCGCTCCCCAAAAGCTGGTCGTTGATCGCTCTGGTTGGCGGCGATAAGCGAATTATCGATGCGTACCGGACAGCGGTGACCGAGACGCTGCAATGGGCCGAGAAGAATGTCGCCGAAACACGGGTTTTTTCATGTGGTAAAATTAAGGCCATTGGAACGGGCAATCTGACGATTGGACTGTTTCAGCATGATACCAATCGCAATCAGGAACCCAATGTTCATTTTCACGCGGTTGTCGCGAATATCACCCAAGGCCCGGACGCAAAATGGCGGGCGCTTCGTAATGACAAACTATGGTCGAACAACACGCTTCTGAACAGCATGACGATGGCGCGCTTTCGTCTTGAAGTTGAAAAACTGGGATATCAGCCCGCCCATCAAGGCAAACATGGTAATTTCGAAGCCGCAGGTATATCGCGCGAAGCGGTTATGTCCTTTTCTACGCGCCGACAGGAGGTGCTTGATGCTCGCCGGGGACCAGGACTGGAAGCTGGCAAGATTGCCGCTCTGGCCACCCGTGCGCCCAAAGAAGCCATAAAGGACAGGGATGCCTTGTCTACAACATGGCAGGAAGCAGCACGGGCGATGGATCTCGATCTTGGCGGATTGATCGACAAAGCGAACATTCGCGCAGCTGGTTTGGAGGTTGATAAAAATCCCAATCTGTCGCTGGCGCAAAAAGGGATGATTTTCCTGCGCGCGTTTGCAGAAAAAATTCAGGGATTTGGTCCAAAGCCTTCCGCCGATCCTTTGGTGCCAGTGCATATCCTGAACAAACCCCGCGAAGAGATAGCTGCAGCGCAGGCGACCGCTTCAGCCATTCGCCATCTGGCGCAGCGCGAAGCAGCATTTGGGGTCTATGATGTTTATAAGACTGCTTTGGATTTTGGCCTCCCGACCTCCATTGCCCATGTCGAACGCCGCGTGCGGGCGCTGGTCAGGGAAGGGGAACTCGTTCGGGGCAAGGGATGCGATCGTGATTTTGTCACCACCCGCGATGCTTTGCAAATCGAGCAGCGCATAATTGGACAGGTAGAAGCGGGCAGGAGCAAGTCAGAGCCTTTTTTGTCATCGGGCATGGCAGGCGATCAGCTGCAGGCCGTCGCGGGGCTAAATTTTGGAATGACACTTAACGAAGGTCAGGAATCCGCAGGGCGGATGATATTATCATCGTCCAATCGCATTATCGCGGTGCAGGGCATTGCAGGGGCAGGCAAGAGCAGCCTTCTTAAACCCGTCTCGCAGCTTCTTGGCGAGAATGGCAAAACGGTTCTGGGTCTCGCCGTCCAGAATACGCTCGTCCAGATGCTCGAGCGCGATACCGGGATTGCGTCGATGACCTTGGCGCGCTTCATAGGAAGTCACAAAAACCTTCTCGAGGAGGGAGCCGACAAAAAGGCTCTCAAGGAAGCCAAAGCCGCCATGAAAAACCATGTGCTGGTGCTCGACGAGGCCTCGATGGTCTCCAATGTCGAAAAAGAAAAGCTGGTCCGGCTCGCAAACCTGCTCGAGGTCGACCGTCTGGTGATGATCGGTGACAAGAAGCAGCTGGGCGCTGTTGATGCCGGCAAGCCCTTCGCGCTTGTACAGTCTGCAGGCATTGATACTGCAAAAATGATCACGAATTTGCGCGCGCGTGATAAAATATTACGCCGCGCGCAATATTCAGCCCAGGCCGGAAATATCGGCGAGGCCATGTCCTATTTGAAGGACCATATTATCGAAACCAAAGAGGGTAGCGCCCTGATCGCCGCCGAGCGCTGGCTTGCACTCTCTCCGCAGGAACGGCAATCCACCGCCATTTATGCATCTGGACGGGCACTGCGCACAGCCGTCAATGAAGCGGTCCAGAACGGATTGAGAGCAAACAAGGAACTGGGAAAACGCGGGCTGAACCTCGAAACATTCTCTCGCGTCAACAGCACTCGCGAGGAACTGCGTTATATTCACAGCTATAAGACGGGCATGATGATTGAACTTAAAGCTCCGGACAGAAGCCAGCGCTTCGGGAAAGGGCAATATGATGTGGTCTCGGTCGATGAGCACGCAAAGCAGCTTGTTCTTAAAGATCGCAAGGGCAGGGAGCGGAGCTTCCAGGTTGGCAAACTTCGCGCAAATACATCTGAAGATCAGATCGCTTTATATGAAAAGAAGCATCTTGATATTTATGCCGGTGATAAAATCCGCTGGACCGATAGCGATCACAAACGCGGATTGTTCAATGCGGATCAGGCAAGCATCACAGACATTGATGCCAAGCATGTTAGCTTGCGAACATCTTCCGGCATCGAACACCGGCTCCGCCATGATGATCCGATGCTCAAACGCATTGATCTGGCTTACGCGCTCAATGCCCATATGGCTCAAGGGCTAACCTCAGATCGCGGGATCGCCGTCATGGATAGCCGTGAACGCAATCTTTCCAACAAGCAGACGTTTCTGGTTACGATTACCAGATTGCGGGATGGTTTGACGCTAATTGTTGATAACCGCGAGAAACTGGAAACGGCGGTTGAAAAGAATGACGGCGCAAAAACATCGGCGCTCGAAGTGACCAAGCGTCTTGGTAAAGCCGCTGCCACGGGGCTTGCCAAAGGAAATGAACTTGCGCCCAAAGAACCGCAACAGGACCAGCGAGAACTTGAGAAAGAGCACAGCAAGCCATTGGATATGGGGATTTAGAATAGCTCAGAGCGATATTCCTCTCAAAGCGCGCGACCAAACCAAAGCACGCGACCTGCGATATGGACGGTGCTGCGATCAACATCCTCCCAGGTCGGATAGGTCGGGTTATCACTGGCAATGGTAATGAAGGGACTATCAGGACGCAGCGCAATTCGCTTGATCACCAGCGTGTCATCAACCCGCATCACATAGATCCCATCGCGGAGCCGCGAACCATGATCAGAAGCGTCCACGAGCACATCATCACCGTCCGACAGGGTCGGTTCCATGGAATCGCCCATGACGCGGACTACCGATAGGCTGACGCCTCTCGCCGGTGTCAGTTTGCGCAGCCAGCGTTCATCGAATGAGAAACGCGTTTTCCTATCCTCACTTGTCGCAAGCGCGCCATGTCCTGCAGAAACATTGACATCAAGCACAGGGACTTCGACCATGCCGTCACTTCCGGTTGGCGGCGGCCCGCCCAATAGTTGCTCATCAATACCGTAAAAGCTCGCCAACCTAAGCCTGTCCTCTGGGTCCAGCTTGCGCGGTGTGCCGCGCTTTATGAACTGCTGGATATAGGCTGCATTACGGCCAAGCATTTTTGAGAGGCCGGAATAATCATCCCCGTTTTCGCGGATCAGCCGATCCAGAGTTTCTCGTACATTATCCATCTTTTGTGCCTTTCAACCCCTCAATAGGATTTATCCTAGACAATATGCAATCTTCCTACTAGGAGCATAACAAGAACACAAGAAGTTTATGATTCGAGGAGGCCTCATGTGAAATTGTTGGATCGTATCGAAATTTACCTGAAAGAGACACATATGTCGCCGACGCGGTTTGGTAGGCGGGCAGTCGGCGATCCGCGGTTTGTTCTGGATTTACGGGCAGGAAGGAGGCCAAGGTTCAGGACGCTGCAAAAGGTGGAGCGCTATCTCGGTGACTATGAAGCAGGCAAGGTCGTGACGAATGCCGGTATGACGCGAAAATGCAGCAAGAGAGAAAAATAGCTTCCGTCTGCCGATCCGTTTTATTTTTTTGCATTGATATTAATAATAAATTCTTATAACTGTCACTATATGACAGTATTGAGAAGTTTATGAACAAACTGGCTATGCAGGTTATTGACGCAGGATATGCTGATAGGGTTCTTACCGAACGGCAACTGGCGCGCATTCTGGGTGGTAGCGATGATAGTCGCTACGGCTTGGTCAAGCGCGCCCTGCAAGCAGGAGCGCTGGTCAGAATCAAGCGTGGCCGATATGTGCTGGCCAATCGGTACCGAACCCATCCGGTCCATCCGTTTCGGCTGGCACAGGCTCTGGAGGTCGGCAGCTATGTTTCGATGGAAACCGCGCTGGCCTTTCACGGGTGGATTCCCGAAGCCGTTTTTGCTGTTGTCAGTGTGACACCAGGGCGCAAATCGGCCGAAATTGATCATCCCGACTTTGGCCGCTTTTCATTTCATCCCTTGGCGCATCACAAACTGGCATTTTTAAACGGTATCGAACGCCATACCATCAATGATCAGACGGTGCTGATCGCAAAACCCCTGCGTGCATTGCTCGACATTGCTGCCTATAAAAAGCTGGAATGGGACGGCATGGGATGGATCACAAACGGTATGCGCATCGATTTGGAGCTTCTGCTGCAAATCCCCAAAAAAGAATTCTCCGCGTTACGGCACGTATATAAGCATAAAGAGGTTCTCGAATTTCTGGGAGCGCTTGAACAGGAACTTACTAACTTGAAAGCGCGCCAGAAAGAACTCGTGACAGAAGCTTCCCGATGAATGACATAATCCAGACCCGTCTCGCGAGTTACAAACCTGCAAATGCTATCGAAGAGGAAAACGTCACCAAGGAGATCATTCAGGAAATCGCGCTCTATGGACTTTGGCGGGCGAAGTTTTTTGATGTTGCTGTTTTTCAGGGCGGCACAAGCCTGCGTATCCTGCACAAACTGCCTCGCTTTTCTGAAGACCTGGATTTTATGCTGGTTGAGCCAGATGCTGATTTTGACTGGCAACCGTATCTTAAAATCCTGACAGCGACATTCGAAGAATATGGTCTGAAACCGGAAACAGCGTCTAGAGAACAAATGGATAAACGTATTCGCCAGGCTGTGATCAAGGATAATTCAATTGCCAATCAGCTAGACTTGTCATTTGCCAACAATGATCCACGCCGCAAACTCAAAATCAAGCTGGAAATCGACGTCGAACCACCAGCATATTCAACGGACGATTACAGCTTTCTCGACTTTCCGGTCGATTACGAAGTTCGCCACCAGGACATGGCGTCCAATTTTGCGCTCAAGATCCATGCGCTGCTTTGCCGTGAATATCTGAAAGGTCGCGATTGGTTCGATTTTTCCTGGTATGTCACGCAAGGTGTTTTCCCAAATCTGCCGCATCTGGAAACAGCGCTTCAACAATTTGGACCGTGGTCTGACGAGAAGGCATTGGTAGTAAATACAGACTGGCTGAAATCCAAGCTGACCGACAAAATCCGATCCATTGATTGGGATGACGCAAGCGATGACGTTCGGCGATTTTTGCGCCCGGCAGAAGAGAAATCCCTCAGCCTTTGGAGTGAGCGGTTCTTTGAATCAAAGCTTAGAAAACTTTTGGATGTATAGCGCGGGCACCGCCGTACATATTTGTTTCGCTAATTTGCCCATCCGTTCTGACCCAAATTTGGGTGTTTGAAATTCGGTAAAGTCCGTATCCGGTTTGCGCCCATTGTCGTCATTACCACGATCGAAGATTGTGCTTGATAGCAGCCATTCCACGCACACTGTTCACTCCCGCTCTAATGGCAACAACTGCGTGGGAAGCGGTCTGTCTGGTTTTGGGTACCAAAGAGGAAAAGTGGCCGCCGCGATTGGTAACTCGAGATTGATTGATCGTTCATGTTGCACGTGCGAACAAAAAGGCGTTACACTGCGGAAAGAATCTCCCTTTCTCGGAGTCGCAATTGCGTATCGCTGTTATCGATGAAAACCCCGTTCGCGCGGCTATAATTGAAGACGGGCTGGCCGAAGTGGGTGAGCGCGATGTTTTTGTGATTTCCGAACGTTCCGGGATGGCGCGCGCGATTGAATCGATAGACCCCGATGTCATCCTGATCGACCTGGGCAATCCCTCCCGCGATATGCTGGAAGAATATTTTGCCGTCAGTCGCGCGGTTTCGCGACCGATCGCCATGTTTGTCGAGCAATCAGATGATGACACGATTGGCGCGGCCATTGATGCCGGGGTTTCGGCCTATATCGTCGATGGCTTGTCTCAGCGCCGGATGAAGCCGATCCTTGATTTGGCCATAAGGCGCTTCCAAGCATTTTCACGGTTGCAGACAGAACTGAAGGAAGCGCGCGACGCGTTGTCCGAGCGAACAATTATCGACAAGGCCAAGAAAATCCTGATCAAGAAGCGGAACATAAGCGAACCGGAAGCCCACAAACTGCTGCGCGATCACGCCATGAACAGCAATAAACGAATGGCGGAGGTGGCAGAAGCGATTGTCACGGCAGAACAATTATTAGGGGGCGGCCTGTGAGTGTCGATCAAATGAATATCGGTTTTCTGCCGCTGGTGGATGCGGCCTTGCCAATCCTGGCCCAGGAGCACGGTTTTGCCGAAGAACAGGGGCTGCATTTAAACTTCATTCGAGACGTCAGCTGGGCATCGGTACTGGACAGGCTGCTTTACGGCCATACCGACGCCGCGCATTTGCTGGCGCCGCTCGCCATTGCGACTACTTTGGGCCGAGGCCGGCCAGCAACGGCGCTGTCCGTGCCGTTCATCTTGGGACTGAATGGCAATGCGATCACCCTGTCTCACAAGCTGGCCGATGTGGTTGCACCGGATGGAAAGCTTGGCGACCCGGTCGCTGTTGGCGACAAGCTAAAGGCGGAAATCGCCGCGCGGGCAACATATGGGCACCGGGTCCGGTTCGGGGTTGTCCATCGCTATTCCAGCCATAATTACAAGCTGCGCTATTGGCTCGCCCAATGCGGAATCGTGCCGGACAGAGATGTGGACATCGTCACGATCGCTCCGCCGTTCGCGGCAGATGCTCTAGCCAGCGAGGAGGTTGACGGGATTTGTGTGGGCGAGCCGTGGAACAGCGTCGCGGTCGAACGCGGGGTCGGTCGTATTGTGCTGGTGACCGCACAGATATGGCGCAGAGGCGTTGAAAAGGTCCTTGCAATGCCCGCTGAGAGACTGGACAATGAGCGGGAAAAAATCGAACGGCTGGTTCGCGCGCTGCATTTTGCCGCGAAACATTTCGTTGATCCGGAAAATTGGGATGCCAATGCGAATATACTGGCGCGCAGTGAATATCTTGACGGCTCGGCAAAGCTGATAAACCGCGCCATATCTGACCGGATATTGCTTACGGCGAATGCCCAGCCAGTCGATGTCCCGGATTTTATGTTTCAGTACCGGGAAGCGGCCAACTTTCCGTGGACCAGCCAGGCCGCGTGGCTTTATTCACAAATGGTGCGCTGGGATCATCTGGAATATCGTGCGGAGGACCAGCTGCGCGCGGAACAGGTTTTTCGGCCAAATGTCTACCGGACGGCCCTAAAAGGACTCGACACCCCAATGCCCGGTGCCAACGCCAAACTCGAGGGAAGCGTTACCGGGAATATGCCGGTGGGCTCGACTCAGGGCCGGTTGACCTTGGGTGCCAATCCCTTCTTCGATGGTCGTGTTTTCGATCCGCTAGAAGTCGAGAAATATCTGGATTCATTGCCGAAATCCTGAAATTTGTTGCAGCGCAATATTTTTGCTTGCCTTTGCCAGCCCGCTAATGTTATTTGATTCGGGACGGGAGAATTTCCCGACAGCATATTTACCGGTTTGTCCAATGGCGGGCGAACGCACGGTAGAACGATATACAATCGAATAGGCAATGTCGCCGCCCAAGCCAGTCTGAACGACTGCTGCTTGAGGCGGTTTTTTTGCGTGTTTTTTCGTTCCACCCTGACGTTACCCGGCAAAGAAAAAGGGATTGAGTAATGAAATCTGACCGCCGCAATTTTCTTCTCATGGCTGTATGTGCAGTGTCTTTATCAGCTTGCGGAAGCGGAGGTGAAAGCACATCGAACAGCGGCGAGACAGTGAAGGCTGCAGCCGTGGACGGCGCGATTGAAAAGCCGGCCCTGAAGCTCGGGTTCATTAAGCTCACCGATATGGCCCCTCTGGCGATTGCCAAAGAAAAGGGATTTTTCGCCGAAGAAGGGCTGAACGTTACCCTGGAACCGCAAGCGAACTGGAAGGTACTGCTTGACGGCGTCATCGGGGGGCAGCTGGACGGCGCGCACATGCTGGCCGGGCAGCCGCTTGCTGCAACGATTGGCTATGGCACCAAGGCTGATCTGATCGCGCCTCTTTCGCTTGACCTCAATGGCAATGCGATCACCCTGTCGAACAAAGTCTGGGCCCAGATTGAACCGGCCCTCAAGAAAAATGCGGACGGGAAACCGCAGCATCCGATCAGCGCTTCGGTCCTGAAGCCGGTCATTGCAGGCTATAAGGCGCAGGGAAAACAGTTTAAAATGGGAATGGTTTTCCCGGTTTCCACGCATAATTACGAACTGCGTTACTGGCTGGCAGCTGGTGGTATCGAGCCCGGCTATTATACACCGGGCGACGTTGCCGGTACGGTTGGTGCAGAGGCAGCCTTGTCTGTAACACCTCCACCGCAGATGCCCGCGACGATGGAAGCCGGCACGATTGACGGCTATTGTGTGGGCGAGCCATGGAACCAGGCGGCCGTGCAAAAGAAAATCGGCGTTCCAGTGATTACCGATGATGAAATCTGGAAAAAGAACCCGGAAAAAGTTCTCGGCCTGCGCAAGGGTTTTGCCGAGAAATATCCTGCTACCACAGCCGCCATGTTGCGTGCGATTATCAAGGCACAGCAATGGCTGGACGTCGATGGCGGAAAGAACCGGGCAGAGGCCGTCAAAATTCTGGCGCGATCCAATTATGTTGGTGCGGACGAGGCTGTTATAGGTGCCTCGATGACCGGTCAGTTTACGTTCCAGGCCGGCGACACGCGACCGGCACCGGACTTCAACATCTTCTTCAACGATTATGCGGGTTACCCCTTTTACTCGGATGCGATCTGGTATCTCACCCAGATGCGGCGCTGGGGACAGATTGCCGAGGACCGGACGGATCAATGGTATTTTGATACCGCGAAGGCGGTTTATCGACCTGACCTATATCTCGCTGCCGCAAAAAAACTGGCAGACGAGGGTACCATCCCTGCTGCCAGCATCCCGGAAACCGACGGTTTCAAGGACCAGCAAACAGGCTTTATCGACGGCATTACCTATGACGGGAAATCTCCCAATGCCTATCTCGCGAAATTTTCGATCGGCTTAAAAAAGGGTCAAAAAGTGACCGCTTCCGGCGTCAATTAAGCTTCTGATGTATAAAGGAAATATGGCCATGGCGACCGTCATTGTAGACAAATTTCACAGCGATAGCGGCAGTCAGTCCACCGCAAAAAAGACGGCTGGCGGCGCGGATCTTCCGGTTGAACCAGCGAACGCCAGCCCCATGGCTTCAAAAAGTTGGCCAATTGACCCCAGGAAAATCACTACATGGCTAAAAGGCCTGGCGGCTCCGACTTTAGGGATATTGGCATTCCTGGCTTTATGGGCCGTGCTTGCCCCACAGGTGGACACATCGCTCGGCAGCTTGCCGGGACCGGTTGAAGTCTCCGCCCAGGGGGTTGCACTGTTTGAAGAATGGTCCGTCGCCCAGGATCAGAAAGCGGAATTCTATTCTGCTCAGGACACCCGCAATGATGCGGCAATTGCCAGTGGCGGCGAAACACGGGATTTTGAATATAGCGGTCCTCCGACTTTTCTGGATCAGATCTGGACGTCCTTGGCGACGGTTGCTTTGGGCTTTTTCCTGGCCACAATTGTCGCTGTTCCGATCGGCCTCATCTGCGGCCTATCGAAAACATTCAACGCCGCGATAAATCCGATCGTGCAGATCATGAAGCCGGTCAGTCCGCTCGCCTGGCTGCCCATTGTTACGATGGTGATTTCGGCCACCATGACCGATCCCGAACCGAGCCTGCCAAAAAGCTTTGTTATTTCCGCGATCGTCGTGATGCTCTGCTCGCTCTGGTCGACACTGATCAACACCGCGATCGGTGCCGCTTCCATCGACAAGGATCTGCTCAACGTCGGCAAGGTGCTTCGCCTCGGCTGGTTCGCAAAGCTGACCCGCCTGGTACTGCCCTCGGCGCTTCCCTATATTTTTACCGGCATGCGTCTGTCCTTAGGTGTTGGCTGGATGGTCTTGATCGCCGCGGAAATGCTCGCGCAGAATCCGGGTCTGGGGAAATTCGTCTGGGATGAGTTCCAGAATGGATCCAGCCAGTCTCTCGCCCGGATCATGTTCGCGGTTATCGTGATCGGCCTGATCGGCTTCATGCTGGACCGGATCATGATGCTGCTGCAAAATTTCGCCAGCCGCAATCGCACGGTTTGAAGGGAAAATCATGACCAAATCCCTTCCCATCCTGTCGCTCAAGAACGTTAGCAAATCATATGTTGATGGTTCGGGAACCCGAGCCAATGTGCTCGACAACATCAGCCTTGATGTCGCCGATGGAGAGTTTATCGCCATTCTCGGTTTTTCGGGAGCCGGCAAGACCACATTGATAAATTGCATCGCCGGCCTGACCGAAGCCAATGAAGGTGAAGTGCTGGTCAAAGGCGAGCCGTGCAAAGGTCCGGGTAAGGATCGCGGCCTCGTTTTCCAAAGCTATTCGCTTTTTCCGTGGCTGGCCGTTCAGGCCAATGTCGCGCTGGCGGTAGATGCTGTTCATCAGGACAAATCGAAAGAAGAACGTGCGGCGCTGGTAAAACAGAAGATCGAACTGGTTGGACTGGACCATGCCATGGACCGCAAACCGGCGCAGCTATCGGGTGGCATGCGGCAACGCGTTGCCGTCGCCCGGGCTCTGGCGATGGAGCCGGAAATCCTGTTGATGGACGAACCGCTATCGGCGCTCGATGCCTTGACCCGGGCAAAATTGCAGGATGAGATCGAGCGGATCCGCAAGCACGAAAAGCGTACGATTGTTCTGGTGACCAATGATGTAGACGAAGCGTTGCTTCTAGCCGACCGCGTTGCCATCCTGACCCCTGCGCCGTCAGCAACCGTCGGCAAGATATTCGATGTGAATATCGAGCGCCCTCGTGAGCGTGAAGCGATGAATGAAGACGCTGCTTATAGAACGCTACGCAATAGCATTGTCGGTTATCTGGATCTTTTGAGCCACGATCAAAAAGCCACGGCCACCGAAACGATCAATTTGCCTGATGTCACTCCGCTGGACCTGTCGGCAGCACGGGAAGGCAAGGACGTAGCATTGCCGCAGGCTTATCTGGATGCGGCAAAAAGCCCGATTACCAACCGTTACCTTGAATTTTTCAAGCTCAAGAAAATTTACCCTACACCCAAGGGGCCACTCACCGTTGTCGAGGATGTGAATCTTTTGATGAACAGGGGCGAATTTATCTCGCTGATCGGTCACTCGGGTTGCGGAAAATCGACCGTGCTTACGATGGCTGCAGGGCTAAATGAGATCAGCGATGGCGGAATTGTACTGGACGGGCGGGAAATCGACGTCGCCGGGCCTGACAAGGCTGTTGTATTCCAGGCACCCTCGCTCATGCCATGGCTGACAGCCAGACAAAATGTCAGTCTTGGTGTGGAGCGCGTCTATCCACACACAAAGCTGTCCGAGCGCGCCGATATTGTCGAATATTATCTTGATCGTGTCGGCCTCGGCGATGCGATGGATAAAATGGCCGCAGACATGTCCAACGGGATGCGTCAGCGGGTCGGCATCGCCCGCGCCTTTGCCCTGTCTCCCAAATTACTGCTGCTCGATGAACCCTTCGGGATGCTCGACAGCCTGACCCGCTGGGATTTGCAGGATGTGCTTATCGAAGTCTGGAACCGGACAAAGGTTACTACCGTCATGGTCACGCACGACGTTGATGAAGCAATCCTGCTCGTCGATCGGGTGGTGATGATGACCAACGGCCCGCACGCCACCATCGGCAAGATACTGGAAGTGGACCTGCCACGCCCGCGCGACCGCAAGGCACTGCTCGAGCATCCGAAATTTTACACCTACCGGCAGGAGGTTCTCCGGTTCCTCGCCGAATATGAACATGGAAATAGCAAGGGCTCGTCCGCAGAGGCGGCCTGAACAGAGAGGGTTCCCGAAATAAGAAATGTAACTTTCCAGGGGTTGAAAATGAAAAAAAGAAATATAATCAGATATTTGACGTTGTCGTCAGCAGTGCTTTTTACTCCATCTGTGGTGCAGGCAAAAACCGGTGATCCCGTCACTATCGCAGAGGGGCTGACGTTAGACCCCATTTTCGATGCCCGGCTGGCTTATGAACATGTTGATCAGCCCCTGACAAACGCAGATGCGCTGACCTTGAGAACCAGGGCCGGAATCGAACTCGCCAGCGATATTGGTTTTTCCTTTCTGGTCGAAAGCGAGGCAACGCTGGGGATCAGCAACGATTTCAACGATACAAATGTGGGCAATGGTATCGAGCCGTTTTCGGTTGTGGCCGACCCTGAAAATATTGAACTGAACCGCATTCAGCTCAAGTTCGCCAAAAAGGACAAGGGCAGTCTCACCGTTGGTCGTCAGAGGATCAACATAGATGACCAGCGCTTCGTCGGCAGCGTCGGCTGGCGTCAAAATGAACAGACTTTTGATGCCGTTAGTGCATCTGTTACCGCGCTGAAACCACTGACGTTGGAAGCCACTTATGCAATTTCCCAGCGCACGATATTTGGCGCTGATGCCGGAACACGCGAAGCTTTTGACGGAGATTTTATCTTTCTCGGAGCGGGCATGGACGTTGGCCCGGCCAATCTGAAAGGCTTCGCATATTTGCTCGACTTTGATGCAGGCCAACCCGTTTCGCTGAGTTCAAGCGCCACTTATGGTCTGCGCGCGACGGCAAAGCTTCCAGTCGCTGAAGGTTTCTCACTGGACTTGGCCGGCAGCTATGCTGTGCAAAAAGATTATAAGGCCAACCCTGGCAATTACTCCGTCGATTATATTGCCGGGTCTATTGGCACATCCTTTTCCGGTTTTGGACTGGTGCTGGGATACGAGAGCCTGGGCAGCGACGGCGCGGGCAATCGGTTCCAGACCCCGCTCGCCACCCTCCACAAGTTCAACGGTTGGGCCGATGTTTTTCTCAGCACGCCACCGGCAGGTCTGGAGGACAAATATGTCAGCGTGAGCAAGAAGGTCAACCTGCTTGGCGGCGTCACCGCGAGCGCGGCTTATCACGACTTCAGCAGTGATAGCGGCAACATCGATTACGGCACCGAATTTGACGCGGCTCTTAACTTCAAAATCAATGTCATCAGCGTCGGCCTCAAATACGCCAATTACAATGCCGAAAGCTTCGCTGTCGATACCGAGAAATTCTGGCTGCGGCTGGGATATAGTTTTTAACAACTGGAATTTGTCAATGAACGCACCGGTTACAATAGATGATAAGCAGGACAATGCTTCCCGACAGGCCCGCGAACGGCTTGTCGTCATCGGCAATGGCATGGCGGGTTGTCGCGCGGTGGAAGAAATTCTGTCCCGCGATGCAAGCCGCTATGCCATCACCATTTTCGGTGCGGAACCCCGGGTCAATTATGACCGGATCATGCTGTCTCCGGTTCTGGCCGGCGACAAGAGTTTTGAAGAAATCATCATCAATGATCAGAGCTGGTATGATGATAATGGCATAGAACTGGTCAGCGGCGATGCGATTATCGCAATCAAACGCGAAGCCAAAGAGGTTGTCAGTGCCTCAGGCCGAGTAACGCCTTATGATCGCCTGCTGATCGCCACGGGGTCCGATCCGTTCATCATCCCGGTTCCCGGACACAAGTTACCGGGGGTTATCACCTTTCGGGATTTGGATGATGTCGACAAGATGCTAACGGCGGCAGAGACCGGCGGCAATGTCGTGGTCATCGGTGGCGGGCTTCTGGGTTTGGAGGCGGCCCATGGCTTGGCCTTGCGCGGGATGCAGGTTACCGTTCTGCACCTCATGCCGACCCTGATGGAGCGGCAACTGGATGAGGCGGCAGGCTTCCTATTGAGAAGCGAGCTGGAACGTCGCGGGCAAACCATCATTACCCAGGCCGACACTGCCGAAATATTGGGTGATGCCCATGTTACGGGCGTGAAGCTCAAGGACGGGACCGAAATCGACGCTGACCTTGTCGTCATGGCAGTCGGGATCAAGCCATCGATCAATCTTGCCAAATTGGCTGAACTGGAAGTCGAGCGCGGCATCGTCGTGGACGACAATATGATGACCAGCGATCCGGCGATACTGGCGGTCGGGGAATGCGTACAGCATCGCGGTGCCTGTTACGGGCTGGTGGCGCCTCTGTGGGAAATGTGCCGCGCCCTGGCCGATTTCATGACCAGCGATCCTTCCGGATATGTCGGTTCGGTCACCGCGACCAAGCTGAAGGTCTCCGGGATCAACCTGTTCTCCGCCGGTGATTTTTCTGGTGGCGAGGATACCGAAGACATTGTCATGCGCGACGCATCCCGCGGTGTTTACAAACGGGTGGTGGTGAAGGGAAATCAGCTGATCGGAGCCGTTCTATATGGAGATACGGCAGACGGCAGCTGGTATTTCGATCTTCTGAAACGCCAGGAAGATATATCCGACATACGTGAAGCGCTTATTTTCGGTCAGGCTTTTGCTTCAGGAGGGGCCACGCTGGACCCTGATAGCGCCGTTGCAGCATTGTCCCTTGACGCAGAAATCTGCGGCTGCAACGGCGTATCCAAAGGACAGGTAGCGGCCTGCATCGATGGCGGTGCCAGTGACCTCGATAGCGTTCGCGCCGGTTGCAAGGCATCCGCCAGTTGCGGCTCCTGCACCGGCTTGGTCGAAAGTCTGCTTAGTCTCTCGCTGGGCGACGATTATGGCGGCGCACGCACTGTCACGCCGATGTGCCAATGCACCAGTTTCACCCACGAAGATGTCCGGCGCAATATCCTCGAAAAAGAGCTGAAATCGATTCCGCAGGTGATGCAGGAACTGCACTGGAGCACGGCAGATGGTTGCGCCTCCTGCCGTCCAGCCCTCAACTATTATCTGCTGTGTGCCTGGCCCACGGAGCATGAGGAAGATCCGCAAAGCCGGTTCGTCAACGAACGGATGCACGCCAATATCCAGAAAGACGGTACCTATTCGGTTGTACCCAGAATGTGGGGCGGGATTACCTCGCCGAGCGAACTTCGGGCGATTGCTGATGCAGCCGATAAATACGGGGCGCGTCTGTTAAAAGTGACCGGCGGTCAGCGGCTTGATATTTTCGGCATAAAGAAAGAAGACCTGCCCGCAATCTGGGCCGATCTCAATGCAGCCGGCATGGTATCGGGCCACGCCTATGGCAAGGCGCTGCGCACTGTTAAAACCTGTGTTGGCAGCGAATGGTGCCGCTTTGGCACGCAGGATTCAACCGGCCTCGGTATCAAGGCCGAACAGATGACCTGGGGCAGCTGGATGCCTCATAAATTCAAGATCGCGGTCTCGGGCTGCCCGCGCAATTGTGCGGAAGCATCGATCAAGGATCTCGGGATTATCTGTGTCGACAGCGGCTATGAGCTGAGCGTCGGCGGCAATGGCGGGATCCACCTGCGCGGGACCGACTTCCTCTGCAAGGTCGAAACTGAAGAGACCGCGCTCGAATATATTGCCGCATTCATCCAGCTCTACCGGGAAGAAGCGCGCTATCTCGATCGCACGGCACCATGGGTCGAAAGGGTCGGCATGGATTATATCAAGGGCCGCATTGTTGAAGATGAGGAAGGTCGCAAGGCGCTGCAGAAACGTTTCCTGTTTGCGCAATCGGTGCATCAAAAGGATCCCTGGGCGGAGCGCGTGGCGGGCTCGGAGGGTCATCTCCACAAGCATATCGCCGAAATCCGGCCCTTTGCTGTTCTGGAGCCTGCATGATGGCGGACGCAAAATGGATTGATATCGGTCCGGTCGAGCAGCTGCCTGCGCTGGGTGCCAGGACGCTGCCGGTACGGGGTGGTCAGGAAATTGCGATTTTCCGGACCTCGACTGGCGCGATCCATGCGCTGGCCAACAAGTGCCCCCACAAGGCCGGGCCACTGAGCCAGGGGATCGTGCACGATACCAGCGTTACCTGCCCGCTCCACAACTGGCGCATTTCCTTGGTCACGGGCAAGGCGTTGGGCGAAGACAAAGGCTGTGTTCCTGTCATTCCCGTCAAAATCGATGCCGGGCGCATCTATATCGACAGAGCTGCAGCTTTGGCGGGAGCGGTGTGAAGACGGTTCGCACCACTTGCCCCTATTGCGGGGTCGGATGCGGGATAAAGGCCGACGTCACCGGTGATCGCCAGGTGAATATCAACGGTGATAACCAACATCCGGCAAATTTTGGACGGCTATGTTCCAAGGGGACGCATCTTGGCGAAACGGCCGGTCTCGACGGCCGTTTGCTCCATCCTGAAATTAATGGCGAACGGGTCAAGTGGGACGAAGCACTCGATCTGGTCGCAACGCGATTTGTTGAGACGGTGCGCGAATATGGCCCCGATAGCGTCGCATTCTATGTCTCCGGACAGTTGCTTACCGAGGACTATTATGTCGCCAACAAGCTGATGAAAGGCTTTATCGGCAGCGGCAATATCGACACCAACAGCCGGCTGTGCATGGCCAGCGCGGTTGGCGCCCATGTTCGTGCCTTTGGCGAGGATGTCGTGCCCTGCAGCTACAACGATCTAGATGCAGCCGATCTTATCCTGCTGGTCGGGTCGAACACGGCTTGGTGTCATCCGGTTGTCTGGCAAAGGATCGAAAAAGCGCGCGCGGAACATGGCACGAAACTGGTCGTGATCGACCCGCGCCGCACCGAAACAGCCGAATGTGCCGATCTTCATTTAGCGATACGGCCAGATGGCGATGTCGCGCTTTTCAACGCTCTTCTGAAGGAAATGAAGAGTCGGGGCGCGCTCGACGAGGATTTTCTGCGCGACCATGTCAACGCGCCGGACCAATTCTGGGACAATATCTGCGGTGACGCGGAATTGGCTGGCGTCAACCCGCTGTTGCTGGAGGGGCTGGCCGATCTTGTTGCGGCACATCCGAAAATGGTTACGCTGTTCAGTCAGGGCGCGAATCAGTCCGTCGGCGGCACCGACAAAGGCAATGCCATCATCAATCTGCACCTTGCGACGGGCCGGATCGGCAAGCCGGGCATGGGGCCATTTTCGATAACCGGGCAGCCCAATGCTATGGGCGGGCGCGAGGTCGGCGGGCTTGCCTCGATGCTGGCGGTCCACATGGGATTTTCCGATGCCGAATGTGAGGCTGCGCAAGCATATTGGAAAAGTCCGACCATCGCACGGAAACCGGGCCGCAAGGCGGTCGACATGTTCCGCGATGTGCACGAAGGGCGGATCAAGGCAATCTGGGTCATGGCCACCAATCCTGCGGTCTCAATGCCCGATGCAGATTATGTCCGCGAGGCATTGAAGCGTTGCGAATTCGTTGTGGTGTCGGATGTGATCGCCGAAACCGACACAACCGCCTGTGCCGATGTAAAACTGCCGGCACTGGCCTGGGGCGAGAAAGACGGAACCGTCACCAATAGCGAGCGGGTTATCAGCCGCCAGCGACCGTTATTTGCGCCGCCGGGAGAGGCAAAGGCCGATTGGTGGATAGTGCAGGATGTCGCCCGTCGCATGGGATTTGGCGATGCATTCGCGTTCGACGGCCCGGCCGCTGTCTTCCGTGAATATGCCGCGCAAACGGGATTTCGCAATGACGGCCGGCGCAAACTCGATATATCCGAATGGGCCGGCACCGGTGATATCGAATATGACGAATGGGCACCGAAAGTCTGGGGCGGTACGTCGCCATTTGCGGATAGCAGGTTCACCACTGCCGATGGGAAGGCTCGGCTGGTTGCCGTTGTTCCGCCCGCTTCTGCTCTGGCTGATCCCCGATTCCCGCTGCGTCTCAACACCGGACGCTATCGCGATCAATGGCACACGATGACCCGCACGGGTCTCAGTCCGCGATTGTCACAGCACCGCCGCGAAGCGCGGGTCGAAATTCATCCGCACGATGCCAAGGAGCGCGGTATCGACGACGGCCGTCTGGCGCGGATCACGACTCCGCAAACCAGCAGCATTTTTCGCGTCGAGATTACCGAGGCACAGCGCAAAGGCGAGATATTTGTCCCGATGCACTGGACCGATCAGATGAGCAATGGTGGCCGTGCCAACCGGCTGCCCGACCAATTGGTCGATCCGATCTCGGGGCAACCTGCATTTAAGAACAATCCCTGCAATATCGCAGCTGTTGAAGAGGAATGGCGGGCCTTTCTGGTCAGCAGCAAACGGCCAGCATTGCCGGCCTTGCTCTATTGGACCAGCGTGCGAATTGCCGGCGGCTGGCTCACCGAAATGTCGGGCAAAGGCAATATTGACATGGACCTTCTTTTGCCCGTTGGCGACCGCGTTGAGGCCGTAGACATGAAACGCGGGATGCGCCGGATTGCCGTGCGCGATGGTGAAGGCAAGCTGGTGGCAGCACTTTTCGTAACCCGCAACGGTCAGCTTCCGTCGCGGGACTGGATCGCGGGACAGCTGGTCAGTCAGGAACAGGCAGATGCACCGTCATTGCTCGCTGGACGCCCGAAAGTCGCCGGACCCGACAAGGGTGCGATCCTGTGCGTTTGCTTCAACGTCGGCGTCAAGCAGATTGTCTGCGCGATTGCAGGGCAATCGCTCGCCAGTCTGGAAGATATCGGCACGGCGTTAAATGCCGGAAAAAATTGCGGCAGTTGCCGGCCCGCGCTTGGCAAATTGCTGGCTGAATCACGGGAATCAAGATTGGAGGCCGCCGAATGAGCGAAACTGTCATCCCGCCCGGAAGTATATGGCTGGTTGGCGCCGGACCAGGCGATCCAGACCTGCTGACCCGCAAAGCTGAAAAGCTGATCCGCGCCGCCAGCATCATCTTTTACGACGCACTTGTTGGCAAAGGCGTTCTCGAGCTTGCACCGCGCTCGGCAAGGCTTGTTCCTGTTGGCAAACGATCTGGCCGCCATTCCAAAGACCAGTGCAGCATTAACGACATGCTGGTTGAGGCCGCATTGGCGGGGGAAAGAGTGGTTCGGCTGAAAGGCGGCGATGTGGGGATATTTGGCCGTGCAGCAGAGGAAATGGATGCGCTGGCCGAACATGGAATAGCCTGTCATATTTGCCCAGGCATAACGGCCGCGTCAGCAGCCGCTGCAAGCGCCGGAATATCGCTCACCTTGCGCGGTCTTGCCCGCAAGCTGGTATTTGTAACCGCTCACGCAAAAGCGGGCGAAGAGCTCGATCTCGATTGGAAGGCACTCGCAGATCCCAAGGCAACACTCGCGATCTATATGGGCAACGCGGCAGCGGCGACCATTTCACGCCAGCTCATCGAAGCTGGCCTGTCCGCAGACACCCCTGTGCTTCTGATAGAAAACGCCAGCCTGCCCGAAGAACGCCAATTTAGCACGCGCCTTGATCTGTTGGCGCTATCGGCAAAATCTGCCTTGGGAGAGGGCCCCGCGCTGATGCTGATTGGCGAAGCAGTTCGCCAGCGCCGTGTGACGAGCGATTCAAGTCTCTCGTTTACACTACCGCCACGGAAACGAGCGTCGTTCTGCCATTGACTGCTCTGCGGTGATCGAATTTGGTCTTGGAACATCGCAAACTGGGGCGGAAGCGGCCATTTCGATTGCCCCGATTGAGGAGCCTGCTTTTTCTGCCCATAATCCCCGAAGCCGACCGTCGTCCCTCGGCCCATTCGGGGTCATATTGAAACAATTTTTCGAATGACTGCTTTCAACTAGATCGGATCATTACCCACGTAGAACCACACAGGAGTGCATTGGAATGAACTGGCTGCATCGAGAATGACTACTCTTTGGAATAGCAGCCCTATTAAACCCATGTTTCATCCGTAGATATCTTAACTTCATGAACGGAGATAATGACCGCATTGGCTGCAAACTCAAGTTGGAACATTGGATTGGCCGATTTTGACCAGTTATTTTCAAAATGACGACGAGTGACGTTTCCGCTATCGTCAAAGAGAAGAGGGGGCTTGGTTCCAGGTGAATCAAGAATTTGGAGACAAAAAATGAGCGAGGATAAAAACAGGCAATCTGATGACCAACAAAACTGGCCCGGCTTGTCGGAGATTGACAAGGCGCTGCACGAAAATCGTTTGACGGCCTATACGTGGAAAAAAACTTGGGCAGACCCTTGGGGACGATTAAAGCTAGTTACGATTTTTCTCGGACTGTTCGCTTTTGCGATTTTTGTAACAATCTATGAAGGCTGGATATCAGTCTAATCACCTACCATTCCTTGATATCGTCTGCCGCCTTCTCGCTCGCACCACGCGCATTTCTGGTTTTCCGTTTCATGGCGTTTTCGACGGTGCCTATCCGCTTCTTCCCGCGTGATTGAGCGCCGGCTACTTCATCCCGGATTGCGCCGACACCCGGCGCTGCACCGACCGATCCTGAACCTCCGCCGTCCGTTGAGACGCTTCCGCGTACATCCGAGGCACTTCCGATATTTGGTCGTTGAACCGGAGAAAACTCCGGCAAGGTCAGCTTGTCTTCAATATCGTCATGCAACCTGTCCGCATAGCCTGCGACAAAGCGTGTTTGCAGTTCCTGACCTTCAGCGCTGAGCTGGAAATCAATATCATCAAACCGTGCATTGCCGTAATAATCGCGATTACTCTCCATCTCGGCCATCCCCCATTCCCGGTAAGCCTGACTCAGGTTGAGCGAACCGGTGGCGCTGTTGCTCTCATACCATGTAGCCTGATCTTCCAGTCGGTTGGCGAGTTCTTCTGCGCGTCTGGCTTCGACTGTATAGCTTTGCGCTTCCGTAAGCGATGTTGTGAGACCAGATGCGCTGCTGGATATCGCTGAGCTGCTGCTGGAACTGACACTTCGAACAAATCCATCACGGGTATTGGACCAGTTCCGACTGTCAGAAATCTGGTTTAGACTGCCCATAATCCGGTTGCGATCTTCCGAAGCAATTCCAATGTCGCTATCTGTCCAGCTTTGGTTGCGTCCGCCCTTGATACCTAGAGAAGCACTTCCAGCTCCCTTTTCGCCTTTAACGCCCAGAGCTCCATCGCCATTCAGGAACCAGGACACAGTGATATCGTCGGCTGCCCTGCGTGACAGTCCATATTGCCGTTGCAAGTTTCTTGATGCAGAATCCACTTCGCTGAACGCCTTGTTGACGCTGTTGCTCTCGTTCGTACCGACCGCAGTTTCAGAGGAACTCCCCTGGCTATAAGTGTTTCTGAGTTCGTTAAACCGCGTGACCGCCGAACTGGTTGATTGCTGGGCAAGATTGGAAAATGTGTCGCTTTGTGATCGGCTGTTGGAAGCCAGCGTCGACAGCCTGGACGTAAAATCCTGTCCCAAAGTCGGCGTGAACGGATAAGAAGAATTTGGAACAGAATCGAACGAATTTTCGGGGAAGCTCGTGGTTTGCGTCCCGCTATCACTGAACCCGCGTGTTTGCGCCGAACCATAAGAAATATTCGGCGCAATAGACCCTTGGGCGAATTGCTTCGAGAACACGCTCGAATTTTCAATATTGCTGTTGCCAAGCGACACATTGCCAGTGCTGGCTTCGCGTGCCGCTTCCTCTGCCGCATTTTGTGATGGATTGAGATAGGAAGTGGCTTGGCCAGAAATTGCGAGCGCACCTCTTGCGATCCCGCCAGCAAGAAAGGGGATTGAGGCAACAAGATATCCAGCAAGAATACCGATATCATTATTCACATCAACCATGCCGGAGAAGTTTGCCAGACTAAGACCTGCTCCGCCGGCGGCCCCGCCAACATCAGATGCACCTTTGAACATCAGGATCATGTGCAATATAACAAACAATGGCCCCCAGGCAGCAAGATAGAAGAAGCCTGTAATATAGCCCCTCAGTGCCGTTGGTCCGGTTTTTGGCATGAGGAACAATGGGAACAGCACCGGAAACAAAGCATAGAATACGACCGTCAGCACGATGTTGAGAATGGGTACCCATTTCATCGCATTTTGAGCAATCGATGAATATGTGCGCTCAGTCTGGATGTCAGCGCGGGTCTGGGCAAAAACATCGACGCTCGATGTGCCGCTGGAGCCCGCCATTCCGTGCATCGCCTGTTTCATCGCGTTGATGGTCAGCACTTGCCGGAAGATCTCGCTGGCGTTTTTGGAAACCCCGCTCAAATAACTATATGCAATGGGTAAATCAGCAAACAGCTTGGCTTTGGCGAGCGCAGCGGTTTGTTTGGGATATAGCTGGCGGCCAAAGATTGTCCCCATCTCATCGATCATACCCGCCCACTGGGAATTCAGATCATTGTAAGCCGCCCGGCAAGTTATGATATTGGCGCTGACGCTGTCATCGGGATTGCGGGTCAGGAACTTTTGCGCGCGTGCTGCGCTTCCCGGCGCAATCACCGCCCAGATATCATCACTTGCCGACAGTTCTTTCATTGAATAGCGGCCGAGCAGTAGATCATAGAAGACGCACTGTCGAAAATGCTCGTCGAGATTGGCGGCAAATTCAGGATCAGAAATGCGCAAACTGCGCGTCGCATCAAATAGCCGCGAGCCATAGATCATGCCGTTCTTGGAATAATCGAGATCGGTGGGAAGCCCGAACACTGTCTCGGAGGAGCGCACCAGATAGTCGCCAACCTGACTGGTGAAGCTTGCCATAAGAGCAAGGCCCAAAGGCACATTAGCTACTTCGGCTGGAGCCAGTGATGGATTGATGCGGTCAGTGATATGGACATCGAGGCGCGGCACCATCAGGCACATATAGATAAGCGTTGCGCCTAAAAACCAATGGAGCCAAGCGCGCCAATCCTGATTGAACGCTACGACAATCACCGACAGCGCAAGCCCCATGACCATGGCGACCTGGATCAGGCTTTTATAGCCCCCCGCGCCGGTCCACGCCGCAACGGCATTGAGGACATTGACGATATATTCGCCGCCGCCAATTGTGAATATCTCGACCATCTGTTTATGCCCAACTCAAGGTGTCAGCGAGCGGTTTTGAACCGCGCGCGACCAATCAAGGGCTGCTGCCATGGACGGCGACATGGAAGCGGAGAGCATATTCTCGATCATCGCAGTTTTCTCGATAATCTGCATGATAGCGCTGACCTTGGTCTGACTATTTGCTTGTCTATCGGCCAATGCGCGGCGCACTTCACTCATTTGACCCTGCCACATGGCGAGCTTGGCCTCGTCCGCGCCGATGAAGGTGGACATGGATCGACCCGCTTCACCAACAATCCGTTCGAGCACAGCAAAAAGCAGATCGACCGAGGCGATCTCGGCAAGCGTCTCGCGGTCATCGGTAGGCATGCCGCGACCATAGGCGGCTTGTACGGTAAGAATTTTATAGAGCGGCACCGATGCCACCTGCAGCAATTCTTTTTCGGCAGTGCCGATCGCCGTGTCGGCGCGAATAGCTTCGACCATGCTCGTGATCAGCGCGGCCACGCGCGGGCGAATGGCTTTAGAGCTAGCAAGGCTCATATTGCGAAAAGTTGGATCAAGGCATTGATCGGGTTCGTCGCAATCAAAGACCTTGATGGTCTGACCTGATGTGCCGTCCAGCAATGCAGTTACCAACGTGGAAGATGCATCGCCCGCGAACGGTACAAATTTTCCCGGCGAGGCGTCTTTGGGCGGTACGTATATAATCGTACCAATGAGCGTCATCGCATATTCGGCAAGTTCACGGTCAAAGCTGCCGCCAGGATTGAAGAAGGCGGATTTTTTGAGGATATGCCATGTGTAGTTGCGCGCGACGCCTGGGTGAACGTCGGCATAATCACTGCCAGCGCCGGCATTTGTGGAATCGCGCTGGCCTTTGGTACCGCAGCCATGTTTGGCGGCAGCATAATCAGTAAAAACGCCCTCTGAGTTGCCAATCGCCTCGCAGATTGCCTTGTCAGCTAGATCACTCTTGGGCCAGATACCGCCCACCAAGCCCTGCGCCATTTCGCAGCTGTTGATGTTGAGATTGTTCATGAGCTGCGCTTTTTGCGAAAACTCCTGCATGATCTTCGAGCATTCGGGACACACGGTGTCGATCGCGAGGCTGAAGGCAAAGCCGACCGCGTTGTTCGCCACCGCTTTGAGCATCGCGACAATTTCGCTTGCGTTAATGAAGGAAAAGGACCCAGCGAAAATATCAATCCCGCCGCAGCCCGCTTTGGCGGAAGGCAGCTGCAAGTTAGCAATATTGGTCGTCTTCTGGGGAAAGCGGGTCCAGACATTGCCGAGGCTATAATAGCCCGCCGACTGGCCTTCGAATGCGGTTGGACCCGTGACATTGGCAGCGCCGCCCATATCATCCATGAACCGGTCCATGCTGTCTCCGACATTGGCGGAAACAGGTGTACCGATCAGACTTGCAGCTGCGAGCGCAGCAATGGTCTTTTTAATAATCATGTCCGGCATCCTTTGAGGTGAGTAGGTAAATCCGCTCCTGCAGTTCATCGGCAGAAAAAATGCCGTAACCGATGGGAATGGCACGGCTTTGCGCGCTGTCCCAGAGCACCAGGGCAGGGGTGATTTTGGGCTTCAATCCCATCCGCGCGCGTTGCCCCGTCTCGACCGTGTAATTCTGGAAATGCCGCGATGGTCCGCCATCGGTCGAGATCGCGCGGATCGTCAGTTTCCAGCGGGTGGAAACCGATTTTACGATTGGCGACATGACCTCGCAGGCCCCGCAGCTCTGCGCAAAAAAGTAAAACAAACCGTAGCGCTTTCCGAGGTTGGCCATCGCCGTATCACGCGATGCACTGCGCGCATCCTGCCACTGCCTTTTCGCGAGCGTCGAAACCGGGCGCTCGAGTGTATAATCCAGATCCGGTTGCTGCCAGATCGCGCGCTGCCAAACGTCTGAAAATAATGACGCGCGGTCAAGCTGTTCGCGCTGGAAGCGTATGTAAGCGATAACATTTTCGCGGGTCGGTTGGAGGATTGCTTTGGCTTTGAGCTCGCGCAGTTCTTTTGTGACCGCATCGAGTTGCTGGCTTGCGCTTGCCTGCGGTTTTGTCGGCAGCGATTCCGTTTCAGGCGGCTTTGGTTTGCTGCAATAGAACCAGTATCCCAGTTTGCGTTTCTCGCAGTAAAGTTCGTCCGCACTCGCTCGCGGCGCATAGGTTGCTGGGTTTATTGGCTTGGATGCAGCGCCTTGCGCAAATGCCGGACTGATGGCCGCATCTATAAAAAAAATGATTGCAAGGACAAGCACGGCCAAGCCGCCGAGCGCCAAGGGCAGTGGGAACCTATGGGTAAAATTGTTTTTCATGGGCCTGATCTCTCGTAGAAGTTCTGAATTTTCTGCTGGATGTCATTGGCTGCTTCGAGCTCGTCAGGCAGGCGGGCAGCTTCGGTAAATTCAGAGTAAATTTCGGAAAAATCCATTCTGGAAAGATCGAGCCGCGCAAATTCCTCGATTGTGAAGCCGTCGCATTGTTCGTCTTTGGCTCTTGCCCAGGGTTTGGGCAGCTGTGCGCGGCCTTGCTCCTGCAAAATGCGCGATAGTTTGGATTCAAAGCAGCAATAGGCTTTCTTCTTGGTGATGCAGATGCCGAGGATTTTCTTCGAGCAATAGCTGCCGACATAGGCACAAAGCCCATTGGCATCGCGCTGGTGAAGAAGGATCTCTTGGGTGTTGCAGCCCAGCGCAACCAGCAGGCTGATACCGGGAATGAGCGGAAAGCCTTTGCCCTTGCAGCAATTGAGCACGCCGAAAACTTTCGAGCCGCACGTTTCGCGCTCGCCATTAAAAAGGGTCAATGTATCGGGATCAAATTGTCCGCGCGCATCGTCCATCGCATGGAGCGCAACAGCGGCATCTTTGAACTCGTCATTCGCTTCGCGCTCAATCGTCTCGCATGATCCATCGATACAATAGACATCGCCGTCACAAATATACTGGCTGCCCGAGCCTTGCGTATCTGGAAGCGGGCAATCATAAACCCGTTCGGTGGTTGAGCAGGGATTATCTTCGCTTAAACAATCTTCGCGCAGCAATTGGCAGGCAGGATCATTATCCAGTTCCTCGCAATCATTGGCAGCGCGCCGGGCGTTGCATTGATAGGTCCGCTCCCATGCCCAGCAAGGTTTTGTAACCGGCACACCGTTTATGATGCGGGTTACAGGTTCGCTGTCGCTGCAAGTTTCGGCTACCTGTTCGCAATCTGCATCATCAGCGAAAGTTCGGCAGGTGGCATCATTTAGGTTTTCCTGAATAATATTTTCGGATGACGTCGCGTAAGGTGTCCCTCCTGCAACTGGGGCATTGCAGCTCATCTCGACATAGGGCTCGCCGGGTTCAACGCAATATCGATCCTGTTCACGGTTTCCGCCCCATTGCAAACATGGGCCTGGACGTATTCCGGCCCTCCGGCATCCATTTGCGTTAAATATCTCGCAAGAAGGGACGCCGCCAAATTGGTAAGGACTGATATCGCTGCACAGATAATGATATTGGGTCCGCTGCTCGACCCTTACATTTAGATAGATGCTGCAACTCTCATTTGTTTCTTCCAGCGCTACCCCGCTATTGCAGGTTGCTGTATAGCGGCCCGGCGATCCGGGAGAGGGTGGAAGCGGAACGCAGCGCCCTTGTGCCCCGCCAATTTCCATTCCGCTGGTAAAGCTGAGCGGGTCTTCGTTGATCAATTTAGACCGCGCAGTGACCGCTTTGATTTCCTCTACCTCGAACTTTGCGCGCCGGGCATTGGAATCCTTGATCGCTTTCATACCCTCGTGGCTGCGCGCTGCGGCCCTTGCATCGCCTTCAATGCGTTCCGGGTTGTCGGCATAACCCGCCTCAGCCGGATTTGAGGTGTAGCCTGGAATACGGGCCGCATCGGGCTGCGTGCTTGCATTTGCGCGGGCTCGTCGTTGTTGTTCGCTAGCAAAAGCTTTGCCATCTTCTCTCGCAGCCTCACGGTCCTGTGCCGCCAGGGGTGATCCAGTGGAGAAACTGATGACCGAGAGAGCGAGAAAGGAATATTGCACCAATTTCATCGTTCAGCGCTCCTGCTTGAGGCGTTCAAGGTGGAGCGCTGCGAGACGCGATCCCGGACCAGCGCCGCTTGCAAATGTTTCAAGCGCATATTCCACGCTGACATTGCCGGTCATCCGGTCATGGGGCGGGACAGTGCCTTTGCAATCAAATCCATCGCACAGAGTAAAATCGGAAGAGGCCATCACAAAACTGGGCGCTGCCTTGATATCGAAAGCGCGGAACAGCCGGGGATCAATACCGAGCGCGGATAATTGCTCGCCATTCTGTCCCATCGCGGCGAGCATTTTTGTGAGCTGTTTGGCGCTGCCTCCGGGAAACCCGCGCAATACCGTAACGCCGCCCGCGGCTGCGGTGTCGCGGACAAGTGTTTTCAAAGACTGCGGCGGCATGGACAGACTTGCAAAGGCAATGAAGCGCGGTGCGTCGCCTAGTTTAGCTTCGGCCATTTTCGCATGATCCGAAATCATCCGGTCGAAATCGAAGACTTCGTCTTTTTTGTTGTCGTTGTTGTTTGTGTGTTTCCGAGTCACAGTCTTCGCGTATCGTTCGCGATTGGCCCGTGCCTGGTTTTGTGTTTGATGGGCGTCATCTCGCACAGCTTCGCTTCGCATGCGGACATTTTCAGCCAGCGCTTCTGCCTCGGCGGAATAAGTTTTGGCGGACGCCCTAATGGCGTCAATGTCGAGCGCGTCCGAGTTCACGCTTTGCGCGGCGGCAAAACCGGTGGATGCGGAGATCGTGAACAAAAACGAAAAGAGAACGAAGTTCTTCATAATGCACAGCAATTCCGTTTGCGCCAGACTAGATAGCCCATGTCCTCGCCAATGGCGGGAATGACCTGTCCGGCAGATTGAAAGGTGGTGGAGGCTCCAATGGGCGGGCAAGCATAACGGCCCTTTGTCGCCGGGTTGGGGTTGGTTGCCTGGAGGCGGTATTGTTGCTTGCGCATGATCGGCATGAGATACTTACCGCACAGGCCTTTTTTGCCCATGGTTCCCCAGGACACCAGTTGGCGGTGTAATTTGAAAGCAAAGCGCGACAGTACGAGTCGCGAGGCTTGAACATGGCCGATGCTGGCAGAGACATTGCCGTTCATTGGATACATTGATCCCTGACAGCCAGCGCACCAGAAGAGTTCATCGCGCGGCAGATTGACCGTGGCGGAAACACAATCGGCCGCGCAGGCAGCCAGTGCCAGCGGATTGGCAAACAGCACTGCTTCAGGATTGATGATTGCGGTTAGTTCACTGTCTTGCCAGAGCGGATCGATCTCGGAGATATACAGGATATCCACCGAGCCAGCTTCAAGACAGAGAAAATCGGCGACAATCTCCATCCAGTAGATCAGCGGATAGGCATACCAGTGAACATGCCAGCTCGAATAATATTGGCTCGCGCCGCCAATTGCGGACGGTCCCGAGATGGAACGATAGCCAATATCAAATCCGGGATCGATCTTGAGCCCGCCGAGATTGACAAAGCACCAAGGCTTCATGCTGACGTCGGCAAGCCGGACTGGCTCCCAGAACCCCATCGCAATGCCGGGGCGCAAACCGCAAAGGCAAACGGGCAACGTTGGGTTTTTAGGATCAGGTCTGCTCGATGGCCAGATATCAAGACCGCCAATCGAAAGCGGAAAAAGACACGACCAGCAGATATCGGTGATTGGATTGACAAATTTGCCGGTGCAGCGGCCAGGGCCTGCATCGGCGCGCGCTGGCGCTGAAACAAGCAGGCTGAATGCCAGCAGGAACAATAGCAATACGGACTTCAACCTGAAGCTATTCAAAAAGCCTTTTATCATTGGGTTGACCTCCGCTTTTCGGACAGCGCAAACTCGCGGATGCGCAGCATTCGGCCCTTTTGATCGACCATCGCCGGAAGTGCTTTGATGTCGAAATGCTCGGTCAGCTTTCCGCCCTGATCAAAATAGAAGCGCCTTTGGCGCGCTTTCATAAGTTTAAGCGGCGCGCCGTTTGTCAGAATGAGTTTTGCTGTCTTTGGTTTTTGCGCAAATGCCCATTCGAGCTGGGCTGGATCATCGCCGTCTAAAAATATCAATGCCGCGCGCAATGGAACGGTATCGAGGGGATTTACTCTGGTTCCTTTGGTCCAGATCCTGCGTTTGTCGTGATCTAGTATATCGGCCTGCAATGTGATGGTCGGATCGAACAGGCGCGTTGCGGCTTTTGTCGCTCTCACCAATCCCGCGACTGGCTTGGGGCGGTTTACCCGCGCTATCGTGCGGGATTTGAGTTTCTGGTTGATCCGGTCGATGTCACCGTTCTTGTCCATGGCCTGAAGGCGCGACTGAATTTGTTCGAGTAAATCCGGTTCGATAATCGGGAAATGCGTACCCTGCTGGCCATAGTCGCGCGCCAATGCCGGTGAGGACAGCAAGGCTGCAATGAGAAAAGGCAACGATAGTCTGTTCACAATATTGCCCTCCCGGTGCCAATAATCCGGGGCGCGCAAATGAAACCGATCTCACCATAGCGGCTATCAAAGCCGTGTCTGTGGGATGTTCCGACATAATAGCAGCCGCGCGGAACGATGCCTTCAGGGCCTTTGGTTAGCGCGGCCCCTTTGCGGGTTTTTGGTTTGGTACGCGCCACAAGATGATCATTGATGAAGACATTTTTGCCGTCATGGCGAACCCGATCGCCGGGCATGCCCAATATGCGTTTGCCAAAAACCTGCGGCTTCTCGCCAAAGTGGTTGATGAGCAGTTTGGAACGTGGCGGCTCGAAAAAAATCAATGCGCCGCGAGAAGGGGTAAAATTCTTGTCCAGCCAGAATGCCCAGTTGGGGAGGCTGGGGCTGGCGTTGATGAGTAACGCATGGTTGTCGCTGAATTTGGCTATCGGCGCATAGAGAAACGGGATGGCAACCAGCATTGCTAAAATGATCGGGCGTTTCAGGCGGGATTTGAGCGCGTTCATTGCGGCTTCTTCCGGCTAACGTTTTCCAGTTTTTGAGCGATTTTGGCTTTGAGTTGCAACGTGGCGTCGGGTGTATTTTTTGAAAGCACTGCTTCGGCAACCAAAATCACATGCCCGCTACGGCCCAAATCATCCACGGCCGCTTCGGTTGCTTTGAGATACCGGGCAATGGCCTGGCGGGTGACTTCGGGATCAGCATCACCCTTTGCTTCTGCATCAACGAAATCCCGCATGATCTCGGACATGCGGACCTGCACTATTTGTTGTTTATTGGGATCGATCAGACGCAAGCTGACCCAGATAATCCACAATATCGCAGCCGTTACCAGAAGCACCACAATAATGGATCGCCCGCTTGGGAGATGCTCTGATGAAATTGCCAGTTTGCTCATGTCTTGCTCCTTTCGGGAAAATCACTCGCTATCCGCGTGATAAATCCTGGCATCCGCAGCGCCGCAATTAGAGCAGTAGACCCAAAGAATATGATTTTAAGATCGCTGGAAAACGCCAATCTGCGCACCCCGTCCGCTTGAAGATAGCGAACGGATAAATTATCAAGATGCGTGAACAGCCCGAGCAAGTCCCAACCTGACAAGATAAGGAAAAAGCAAAGCGGCAGACCGAGCGCCATCAATACCGAGCTCATCGCGAACAGCGATGCTTCCAGTATGATGTGGCAAGCGTTTTGAAAAAACTGCTTTAGTGGAAAAGGTGCGCGTTTGCAGCGCCGGTCCTTGCTTGTCCCAAGGGAAAGATATTGATCAAATAGCGTGTCGGTTTTGTCAGGCATTGTGTCTGCTCTTCTCATCGTCGGCGCCAACACCGGACACGCGGGCAATCGCCTGTGCTAGAGAAGCACCCGCTTCCTGCTCAGCTTCGATGGCCGCATAAACATCGGGCGAAGACGAATAGATGCAGGCGGAATAAGGATCGAGAACCAGTCTGCCGACCGCTTCGCTATCCGGACCTTTGATAAAAACCTCGCTATATTCCTCGCCCGAACGCTTTAAGCTGCGGATCAGCGTTTCGGTGCGATCATCCATGTCGAGGCGGTCGTTTTTGCGGAAATCGGCAATGGTTTCCGGTTTTTGCTGGAGCACCAGCATCCAGTCGCTGTTTTCGAGCGCTGCGGTTGCACCATCTGATTTATAATAATCATTGAGCGACTGCGTGGCGGTTGCCAGCGCGCCGCCATATTTGCGCGCGGTACGCGCATAGGTTTCCACAAACTCGCCCATTGAGCCGCCTTTGAGGAGCGACCATGCTTCATCGATCAAAAGCAATTTCTTGGTGCTGCGCGGGCTTTGGGTCATCGCTTGGCTGGTCATGAACATGATCGCGCAGAGAATGACGGATCTTAAGTCCACGCGCGTTGCCAGATCAGACATTTCAAAAACGGTAAAATCATCATCGAGCGCGATACTGGCCTGACCTTCAAAAAAGCCGCCATAGCTTCCGCCGCTCATATAGGGGCCGATGGCAACGCCCAGATCATCCGCTACCGGATTGGAAATCCCTGCGAATGCTGCAGCCACATCATTAATGGTGCCGCCGCTTCCAAGCGCTTCCCAAACCGTGGTGACTGCCTGATCGATCAGACCGCGCTCTGTATCGGTAAGCTTGTCGCTGTGCCGCGCCATTTGACCGACAATCGCCTTGATCATCGCGATGCAGTCGAGTTTATAATCATCGTCTTCGGCAGCGCGCACATCATCAATCATCGAAAAGGGATTGAGCGAGAAACCGGATTTGAGGGTAAACTCCACAAAGCGCCCGCCCTGCAATTTAACCGAATGTTCGAACGAACGCCCGTCATCAATCACAACAACTTTCGCGCCCGCACCGCGCAGGCTCGCGCACATTTCCTGAAGCAATACCGATTTGCCCGAACCGGATTTACCGCAGATCGCGACATTATGATTGCCCGCGTCATTTTCAAATGGCGACCAGTAAAAAGGCTGCCCGCGCCTGCCGACCAGCAGCAGATGTGGTAACGGCCCGCCCAGAAACTCGCCCTGCAACGGCGCAATGTGAGCTGCGCTCGTCGAAAGCATGGTTTTAAGCCGCTTTAGACGTTTAAGATCATGGGCAAGGCCATCGGCCAGTGTCATGGGCATGGCGGCGATCAGCCCGTGGAGCTGGAGAAAACGCTCGTCGGCCAAATCCCAACCAGCGGCTTTGTAGATAGCCTTGATCGAACGTTCATGTGCATCGCCCAATCCAAGCGGCGAATAGCTGGTTACGCCGTAGAATAGTTGTACCAGTCTTTTGCCAGCCTGTAATTCTGCCTGGACATGGCTCCATTCAGCAGATTGCTGGGCGAGCTTGGGCAGAAACCGCGCGCTCTTGGATTGGCTGAGGCTGGTGGTGCGCATGAATTTGAAACCGGCTTTTGCCGAAGCGCCCTCGCGGTCGGGGTAGACCAGACAAAGCATGGTCGCAGCCGGGCAGGGGAAGCGCAATTTATCGGTGAACATGTCTCCTATCAGCCGCGCGCATTCCCAAGGCGCCCACCGTTCGGGCATCTGCCGGACCCCAAAATGCCGGATGTCGAAGGCATCGGGATAAATAGCGCCGATCTCCGGCGTGCCATCAGCGCTGCGCCCGATTTCCCGGAACCGTTCGGTGCGCAGGATCATCCGGTCATCTTCAACTTCGAGTTCAATATCACGGCGGATAGCTTGGCTGGCAATGTCGTCGAGCGGATTATATTCGGTGCGGTCTTCTTGCGGTGCCGTCGTAGGAGAGGTCAGATCATCAACGAGCGCGATGAGTTCCTGCGGCTCCATTTCATTTGCATCGATGCCAAGCGAGGTCAGCACGCCGATCAATCCCTCACGGCACTGCGCGAGTTCATTATCATCGACATTTGCGGTGTCTGGAACGCCCAGCGATATAACCAGATTATGGCAGCGGGCATGAAACGGTGCATGGGCTGAGCCGCTTTCCCAGACCAGATCATAAAGCCGTTTTGATCTATGACGCGCCATTGCCTCATATACGCCGCCCTGCGCATAACGTTTGGCAAACCAGGGGGCGACTACCCGGCCGATGCGCGGGCTAGCAAAATGTAATATCTGCAGACACGCGCCTTCGGGCATGCCGTCGGAGAAAAACTGCCCCAAAATTTCACCCGTGCGTTCATCCGCGCCAATCAGCGGCGCGGCGGATAATATAAATCCTTTGGAGCGCGCGTTGCGATACAGCCGCGGTCCTGAATCATAAACCCGGTAGGGAAGCCAATCTGACAGCATGTCGAGCGCGATGCTTGGTCTTTGATGGTCAGCGGTTTGGTGATCACCAAAGAGACCCGAAAGCAGCTTGGCGCGCGCAGATTGTATGGAGAAGTTCATCGTCCCTTCTCCTCGCTGGACAATCTGTTGCTCCCGCCTATCTTGGCAGCTTCGATGGCTTCGATGCTTGGCAGACCAACCTTGGGGAATGCCTCCAAAGCAGGGTGAGGGGTTCGACTTGCTGGGGGAGGGAGCCCATCGAACCCCTCGATTGCCGGCATGTTTGCACCGGCAATTGCCTCTCGCACGGTCAAGGGGTACGAACCACGCGAGGGCAAATTATATGAACTTTTGAGAAATGGGTCAGCGGCTTCAATCGATTCTGACGGCGTTTCGCTGGCGTTATCGTTTGCGCTAAGAGCGTCGCCGGAATTGTCTTTGGATGCTTGCTTGGCTTGATCTGCTATATCGCGCGCCATTTGCCGAGCGATATTTATGTCCCCGCCAGCCAATGTGGCAGCCCAGTCGGGAGACCGTGCAACTACATGCATGCTGCGGGCTTCATGCAAATTGCCCGACGCATCGACAAATCCGGGAAAGACAATCTTGAGCACACGCTCGCCGGTCCGCACGGTTTGCGCCGCCGATATCAGACCTCGCCTGCCACTTGATGGAGATTGCTCAAGAATTGCCGCATTCGCCACAGCATCAATTTGCGATGTTGGCGCGCAGCTACCGCCCGGCGCCTTGCAATCAAAACTGCCGCTAATATTGCTGCCCAGACTAGCGCAGGATGACAGTGAGACGCAGGAAAGCGCAAACAAGCCCAATGGAATGCGCGCGCCCGTCATTTTGCACCTTTTGCATTTGAGCCAAGGAACGCGCGGATTTCAGCAGCGCCGCGATACCCTTCGAGCACCGCGCCGTCGCTTGCACGCACCATGACCGGTGTCCCAGAAAAACCGTGGCTGCGTGCAAAGGCCTCATTGGCATCAAGACCCGAGGTGTCGCATGACTTTTGCTTCTTTGGTGTTTCGCCGGAATAGGCTTGGTGCAATGCCTTTGCAGGATCACGCGAACAGATCACCGCTTCGGCCAGTTTTCGGCTCTTTTCGCCCAGAATCGAAATTGGTCGCTCTTCGACGCGCACGCGTGCTTTTTTGAGTTCTGCCGTCAGACGCTTACAATAGCTGCAATTGAAGTCGGAAAATACGATGAGCTTGGGCCCGGACTTGGATCCCCAATGGACCGCGCCCGATGGCTTTAAGTCCGCGACGGGAACTTTGGAGACTAGTTTGTTGGCGCGCTGTTCCGCAGTATTCTGCTTGCTGGCATTTGCGCCCGTAGATCCTGCGACCAGCAGCTGCGGATTAAGCTCGAGCAGTTTTGCCGCCGTCAGGTCTGCCCGGCTTTCCATATCGTACAGACGCCCGACAAATAGATAGCGCGCGCGTTCATCAATATAGAATAATGTCTTTTCCGATACGACCTCGCAAAGGCCGCCAAAACCCTGACAGGTGAGGCTGGTAATGGGTGTTTTCGGGAGGCGCAGCTGGATAGCGGTGCGCACATCCTGGAGCACTGCTGCGGCATTGGCTGGAACCGAGATGAAGCTGGCAGCAACAAGGCCGGAAACCATCCCGCCGCTTGCGACTGCGAGCGTAATGGCGGCGGCCCGAGACTTGAAACTCCGTACCTCGGTTTTGAAATTGGAAAAGTTCACTTTTGTTCACTCCTTACATGGACGCCGTCGAGAAAGACGATCTCGACATCGATGCCGGTCGGCATCTCGACGACAGGTTGATATTGTTCGGCTCGTTCGATGAGATATTTGGAGACGGTATCGGCGGCATCTCCTGCGCCCTGGCCAAGGCCGCCGGTCAATATGTCTGCGCCCGAGAGGCTATCGCGTTTCCCGTCAGTGCCAATCTGGCCGGTAAAAATGCCGTTGGCGTTGGCCGAAAAGCCGCGCCCAAACCCGCCAACGATCCCGGCAAGCAGGGCCTGACTGACGAGATTGCCTTCGCGGCTGACAACGCGGCCGCGCACGCCGGATTTACCGGCAAAGCTGATAAAGCCTTTAACCTCGCTGACCGCGACCCGCCCGCCGGGCTGATCGCAGGTCATACGCGCAAGCTTCACATAAACTTTTTCAGCCGAGAGATCGCCGCGAGCCGCGCCGTTGACGATGCATCCAGTGATCTTTGTCGTAAGCAATTTGCCGTTTTTGACCACCGAACGGGCAGGGCCGGTAATCCTGAGTACCACCGGCAAGGGGTCGCTCTGACTGGCAACCCCGACCGAGGCATCAACGCCAACAATAACTTTTGCCGGTGCATAGCTATTGGGTGGTAGATATTCCGGGCTGTCTTCAACCAGCAGCGGTGATGTTTCAGATGTGCGCTTCTTAGCCGATTTCGATCCTGGCACTGCGCTGGAAAAATTGAGAATTTTTACTGCGCCGGACGGAGAGCCACCGGGTGAAAATTCTGTACCTTCGGGTGACCCGAGCGATGCAGACTGGCGGCTAAAATCGCCGCTTTGCGGGTCGTAGGTCGGCGGCGTTGCTTGGGGCGGCGGCGCGGCTTTTTCTTCCAGCTGTGATTTCAGGCCTGCATTTTCTGCTGAAATCGCATCGATGGCTGCTTGCCCGTTGGCGCGCATTTCGCTGTTTTCAAGTCGAAGAGCTTCTATTTGTTCTTCAATTTTTTCGGTTGGGAGCTGCGCTTCCTTGAGCGCCTTTTGATCCTGCGTGAGTTTATTGAGCCTGTTTTCATAAGCCGCGACAAACTCGCGCTGGGAGAGATTGCGGTTAACCAGACTGCCAGCGTCAATTGTAACTATGCCGTTATCGTCTTGAGCTGCATCATCGCCGTCACCGGCAAATAGAAACCAGGCACCTGCGATCAAAGCGAGACTGCCGATACCGGCAAGCAGCATATTTTGCCGCCGCGCGATCTGCTTGTTGAGACCCGTGCGTGCCTTACCCTGCTTTTCATCGGTATTTTGAACAGGGGCTTTTGTTTTGTTTTCGTTCATTGGACGGCCCCCCGCGTCGCGGTGACCACATATGCCGATGTGCTGGTTCCGCCTTTAAGTGTGTTTTGGGTTATGGAAATGGCGCGCGCGGATTTGGGGGCGAGTTCGGCTTCATTGAGCTTGATTTCTGTTTTTCCGCGATTGGTAAGAATAAACTGCTGAGCGTTAAAGCCAGCGCCGCGATATTCCGTAATAAGCTGTACTTCGATATCGCCCGTTCGAACCGGGCGCATCATGCGCTGATACACGCTGTAACCGGGGGGCGTAGCGCTCTCCGCCATGGCCTTTATCAAAGCGATGATGGTCTGGTCTTCGCTTCTCTCGTTTTCCCATGTCTCGGCCTCGGGTTTGGCTAGCGCGGGATTGGTAACAAAAAGCTGATGCGCTTCGACAGGAGCGGTGTGACATACGAATTTATAAACAAAACCCTGTTTGCTGGTGGCGAAGAAGCTTAGAGAGTTTGCGGCAAAGCTCGGCGGCACGGAAATATAAATATCGCCGCGCACCGGTTCGTGCGTTACGCCAAAATCATTATAAGGGTAGCCAGAAGCAATTTTGGAGACGCTGGAAAATTCATCGCCAACTAGCGCTATGCGGGTGAGTTCATCACGCGATAATGTGCAGTCTATCTTCGCATTGTCCGCCGCTTCGACAAACTGGTCAGCCAGTGCAGGGGTAGCGGCGAGAGAGGTGGCGGCGACAAGAAGCGCTGCTCCGAGCGTTTTGAGCCCGGTGTCCGGGTGTCTGGTCGCTCCCCAGCTAATGCTCGCCATGCCGCTGCCGAACAGACAGGCGGGCGCGAATGAAAACATACTGATCATGAGGCATCCTTTTGATTGGGCTGTTGATTGATCTTTTTGTCGGCATCGGTTGGGACCTGCGCAAAACCGGTCAGCGCAAGCCGAAGGCCGGAATATGTCCAGCTAAAGACAAATTTACGCTCCTCGCTAGCGATCACCTGCGCGCCGACAAACGTCTTGAGCGTTCCGGTCACTTCAGACTTGAGTTCTTTTGGGTCGATGACAAGCGAACGGATGACAAATGCCTGGGCAATATCGGAGCCGCGCTGCTCGGAAACGATTTTGACCAATTCTGATTTGAGGCGCCCATGGGCGCTGGGATCGGCTAGTTTGAGAATCTGCTCCATCCAGTAATCAAGCCCTTCGGGGCTGCGGTTGAGCAGCATGAGAGCGGTATCGCGGGTGACGAGCTCCAAATATTCACGGGACACGCCTGCGCTCGATAAAGTCAGCGATTGTCCGGTTACAGGTACCAGCACGATTTCACGCGGCTGCATTGATCCAGCTGCAATGGCGACCAGACTTGTCACTGCTAGTCCCGCAGCTAAGAGGGCTAGCCAGTTGCGCTGCCGGAGCAGGCGCTGCGCTGATTGATGTGCTATTTGAGCTTCCATCTACTCCTCCTTCAACCGGCCAGAAGTCGGCAGTGGGAGGGCGGCGTGGCTTTCAATCCCAGAAACGATCCGGGTAGATACCAGTAGACAGCATGGAGGAGCTGCGCGCTCGCACCGCCGGATTTTGCTTTTCGAAGGGCAAACCAGGCGACAAATGCTAAAGCAATTCCTACAAAAATATGCTGCGCTAATATGCCCCAGGCGAACGGGACGATAAGCCCAAGAAACTCGTCGATTGTCCAAAATCCGATGAGTTCAGGATCATCAAGCCGCCGGGGTAAAAGATATCTGTCAGCCATTTGTACCACCCTCCTTGCCGGTCGCAGCCGTTAAATGACCGCCGTGACAACAGAGGTGACGATGGGAACGCCGGTCCCTACGCCGATACCGACGCCGACGGGAACGGCGATCTGCCCGAGGGAAAAACGCCCAGACGCTAATCCAATGAGACCGGCTGCCAGGCTAAGAACGGTAATGATCTTACCGCCAGAACCTTCTAGAAAGTCGGTAAATTTTGCCAGCGCTGGATCAAAGGTATTGTCCGCGCCTGCATAGGCAGCCGTTGCACAGAGAAGCGCTATAGCTGCTGGAATGAGGTAATCGGATGCGCGGCGGTTTGTTTGGGTAGTATTGATCATGGAAAATCACTTTCGCTTGAGAAACATGAAACAGCATATGTTCGCTGTATGTTCTATGTGCGTCAGTGACCCGCCTGTAGGAAAACAGGAAATGCCAAATTGGATGTATCCCAAGCTAAAAGCGACAATTTGGAAGGAAAATGGGCATAGCCGAACAGCGATTGCGCTAATCTGCCCGGAACTGTTCAGGCCAGCACAGCAGTTGTTCTCATTTAAACAGAAGCTGTTTTTAACAGAACAGGAAACCCGGATCAGTTGATTCGTAATTTCCTATTTGTTCTATTTATGTTCTTTTTGTTTTCCTACAGGTGCGCCTTCAAGATATAAGGTGATTCGTTCTCTTAAAGACAGGATGAATAACATGACCGAAACCAATGGAATTTCCGAAGCGCATATTAAGGCCGGTGTATCTAAGCTGCTCAATCAGGCAGCATCGACATCAGGCCGTTCTCAAGTGCGCATTGCTAGCGAGGCTCAAATAGACCGGGGCACGATGCGCCGTATTCTGGCAGGCAAGCGCGAAGCTACCGTAAGTGAAGCCTTGCGTATATTATATGGTAGCGGCGCATCGCCGCATGCCCATTTGCTTCTTTATCTGGCTTCAGATCAGGACAAGGCATCACGCTGGATGCAAACGGACCTAGCCTTGTTTTTTGAAGAACTGGTTCGCCATTTGCCAGATGTCCTAGAAACCCAGCTTGGTGATCACCTCCACGGTGTCAAACCGCATTGGGCGAAGGGGACTGCTCAACGCGTCGCGCGACTGCTCGCTGAGCACATGGACGACCTCGCCCGGAAGGATACGCTTCTGGGCGATGGCTTCGATCGCGCACATGGAGGCGGATATGCTTGATATTGAGCCAAATAAACTGCCAGATCCGCCTGCGGCACGTTTGCTCCGTCTGAAAGAAGTCCAGCACCGTGTCGGACTAGGACGATCAACCATCTATCGGTGGATGGAAGATGGGAAATTTCCCAAGCCTCATTCAATAGGCGGTTACAGCGTCAGGTGGCTAGAAAGCGATATTAACGGATGGATCACCTCAAAGACGTCGCTCGACGCTACAAGCTAGAGCTTTCGGAATTCCACAAATTTTTTTCCGTCGGATACTAAACGCGTTGTGTCGCTCACAAATAAACGGGATGGAGCAAACAGCGTGAACGATACAGTTGCTATAACATGTTTTGAGCACGCTGCCATTCACAGCAGTGACGCGTGCTGTCAAACTGATGGAACAGGCCTTCAATCGCTCCCGCTTTGACCAGCGCCTTGCGGTACAGCCATAGCGTCTTGGCATTGGACACCGCGTCCTCAAGGCCAAGGCCAACAAACCGTATGAAGGAGAGCCGGTCCCGCAGCTGATATTCCATCGCATCGTCCGACAAATTGTAGAGCGCCTGCAACACCAAGGCCTTGAAGATCAGCACTTCATCCCAAGGCTTGCGGCCCGCCGCATTCTTGCGATCATCCGCCGTTTTGGGTAGACCGCTTTTCACCAGGGCCGCCTTCAGCTTCACGCGGAACAGCTCAAACGGCACCGCTACCAATATCGCCACTAAAGGATCAGACTTTGCGTCCAGACCTTAATGCCGCTGCTGCAAATCAAAAAACCCCAGCTGGCCTATGATCCAAGTTCCCTCGCTGCCTCAGCATCCTTGAACCGGATTTTAATCCCCAAGGGAAGGGCCTGGTTTTCGAGGTGGCCCTCAAATGTCGAACCACCGTCTGCACGCATGGCTAAAACTGGTCCGGTCGGTATAGCCCAATGCTTCCGATATGGCCTCTTTCGACATTTTATCTTGCCCCAACATCTTTGTTGCTCGTTCTTTCAGATGATCATCCAACATCGTTCGAAATGAAGTTTGATTTGCCGTGAGCTTCGTTCCTTCGTCACTACGATGAAACCAAAACACTCCTTAAATCACAACATCAATTTGGTGACATAAGTGCTGACGGGGAACAACTCACAGACTATTCGGTGTCAGCACGAGCTCGGGATACGATAAGCGAGGCGAACTCGTTCTGCCGCATTGGGAGATTGATTGTTTCGGTCGCGACGAGTTGGCCGTTCTCGAAATGATGATATTCGCCGGTATCCTCGCTCTCCCCATGTTGCTCCTCGATCACTTCCGAATCGGAGTGAATGCCGAGACCCTGAAGCTTCATGCCAGCAAGGTCGGACCAAAAACGCGGCACGGCCGGAGCGGGAGCGGGTTTATCACACAGGCTGGCGGCCGCCAATTTCGCCTGATGCATAGCGTTATGGATCGTCTCGATCCGGACTTTGCCTCGCGCGAATTCATTCGGCCCCCGCGCGCAATCACCAATTGCATAAATGTGCTCATCCGACGTGCGCATTTCCTCATCCACCAGTATACCGTCATCGCACGTAAGTCCAGCCTTGAGTGCAAGGCTTTCCTGTGGCACCGCTCCAATTCCAATGATAACCAGCTGGGCGGGCAATCGAGTTCCATCGGCTAGCTCCAAAGCTTTTACCGAACCGGACTCGCCTTCGATCCGGGCGACCGCCTTTTCAAACAGGAAGTGTATGCCCGCCTTTTCCAGTCGTTGCGTCACTTGCGCCGCGACCGAAACCGATGCGACCCGAGCAAGGACGCGTGCACCCGCCTCGACCACCGTCACGGGTCTATTAAGGGTGGTAAATGCCGAGGCGACTTCAAGGCCAATCACCCCAGCGCCTACAACGACCGCTTCGGCCGACAAATTATCGCGCATCGCGCGCCGCAGCGCCGCAGCATCATCCAGGCTGCGCAAATAGAAAACACCTTTCAGATCCGCCCCCGGCACGTCGAGCCGACGCGGCGCGGCACCCGTGGCGAATACTAACCTATCATAAGGAATTTCCTCGCCAGTTTCGGTCACAATCACAGCACGTTTGCGGTCGATCAGGGCAACCTCCTGGCCCAGCCTGAGCACGATTTCATTTTCCTCAAGAGCGCTCGCTGGACGCAACGGAATGGGGCTGGGATCGTTATCGGATAGCAACCAGTTCTTCGAAAGCGGCGGACGTTGATAGGGATCGTGATGCTCGGTACCAAATACCGTGACATTCCCTGCGAAACCGTTCTGGCGCAGATTTAGCGCTAGATTGATCCCAGCAGTCCCGCTCCCAATGATTACAATTCTCTTAATTGATTGCATGAAGTATTTTCCTTGTACCTATAGTAAGTTTTTTGCCTGCGCGGTGGCGACCAACTGACTCCGCTTAGAGACACCGAAGCGTTCGAACAGCCGCTTGACATGCCATTTCGCGCCGCTTTCGCTGATCGAGAGTTGTGCTGCGATTTCCTTGTTCGTCATGCCCCGGGCAATATATTGGAGGACAAGATATTGCTTGCGGGTAAGCCGCCCTGCCAGAACCGGCACGAGGCCCTTATCTGAGGAGCCGACGCTCGGCTCCATCGAATGAAGCGCTTCGCCCTTACGCCCGATTGTATCGAAGAACTGTATCGTTTCTGGCACGATGCGAAGGAGCAGTGCCATCATCCACTCACGTGTCGTGCGGCAGCCATTCAGTGCTACGAGTTCTTCCGCTTCGCGAAAAGCACGTTCCGCGTCCCTAGTCGAACCCAGCAGGACAAGCGCCGTAGCGAGACAATATTGGGCGGCGGCCGCCGCACGCAAGTCGCCCATTGTGCCCGCCTCGCGCAACGCGAGACGGGCGTGCTGTTCAGCAAGCCCGAAACGCGACTTGCCGATCTCGATGAGCGCTCGCACACGGGCGAGGCGCGCATCCAACGCCTGGAGCTGGTTGGCCGAAAGGATCGCAGCGTTGGGCTTGGGCAGATTAACGTCTGCGTCCGCTCCGTCCTCCAGCAAGTGAAATTCGGCGAGATTGATTTCCGCCAGATAACGTAAGCGGGGCAATTGGCGGCGGTGAGCCGTGGCGCGGACCTTTTCCATCAGGGCAAATGCCTCAGTTGTTAGTCCCTTCAACGCCATCCGCCTTGCCGCAGCCTGGGTCACTCCGGCGAGCACATCCACCACCCCATATTCCATTGCGAAATTAATGGCGTCGTGTTCGAGCCCCTCTGGCATGACACCTTCTTTGATCTCCTCGCAAAGTTGATATTCGAACGCCTGCAGGAGATTTGACGCGAAAGGCGAACGTTCAACAGCGATATCAGAGCTCTCGCGCGATTGTTTTACGAGTGTACGAGCCCGTAGCATCTCGCCGCTCCGCATCGCCGCGAGCACGTTGGTGGCCGAAAGCCAACCCGAAGCGTAACGCTGACGCGCGTATCGATTGATTGAGAAAGCCTTCCGAGAAAGCTTCGACAGATCTTCGAATTGCCGCTCGCTCGCAGCGATAAATGCTAAGCAGGTATAAGCCGCGCCTGCGCCAACCTCGTTATCCTCTCCAAAACTATCGATCCATTGGTGGCATAGTCTGGTGCTTTCATCCAATTCATCATGTGTCGCCTTGCCAATAGCGAATACGAGTTCGGGCCAACCCCTGGGTTGGCCGTAGAGGTTCTGGCCGGCGTATTCAGTTGCGGCCATGCCTTCGAGCACTTCGTCTGCCACCTGCGCCTGCTGGCTGAAATACATCGTCCAGGCATAGCCGAATGCCAAGGCTGGCAGGCGATTCAACTGGTCACGAGGAACCGAAGCGAACCATTCTCGTAGACCCGCAATTTCTCCCTGTCGTAATGCAATATCGATAAGCACGCCTGCGCTTACCCGGTGCGCCCAGCGATGGTCGTGGGCATCCAAAGCAGCAGTTATCGTCTCGCGGTATTCGCCTTGTCGCCAATGCCAGTAGGCGATGCGCTTCAACAAATAGGAAATTCGGTCTGGCATGAGTACGCGCAACTCCTCGCGCAGAAAATCGCGGAGCACCGGGAGCATTACTAACTTCTCCCCATCATTCGCCAGCCCTGCAACCAGCACACCATGGACAGCGCTCAGGCGCTTGAGCCAATGTTCTAGGTCCGAATTCGCTTTAAAAACATAGCGATAGCTTTCCGGTGTAACCGTTTGCAAGATTGAGGCGTTACGCAGAACTTCCCGTTCTTCGACGGTCAATTTGGCAAACACGTCGTTATGCAAGAAGTTCTGCACTTCTGGCCACTGTATGGGCGAAGATAATGGCTCGGCTCGGTCGACAGCGAAACGCAGCAATGCGGGCCAGCCGCCAGTCAGTTCCAAAGCGCGTTCAGTGGACCATGGCGCCCCCGATAGAAGGGCAAGTTCATCTATCTCGGCTTCGTTGAATGCTAAGCTTTCCGACCGCATTCTTACGACCCCGGGCAAAAGAGCGAGCCGTGACAAAAACTCCACGCCAATGGGGGCGAAGGCAAGTTTGACGCTGGAAGGCGTCTCGCAGATAATCCGCTCCGCCAAGTCAGCAAAAGCCGGTATAAATTCGTCGAAACACAACAAGATTGGCTGCTCGGTTTTCCAAAGCCGGGCGAACAGTACAGCCTCTCCCTCGTGCACGCCCTTTGTTTGCGGCGCATCCGGTCCCGACAACTGATCGAGGATGGCCTGCATCACACGTTCTACACACGAACCATCGCTGCCCTCCGCAGTTTCGAACTCAGCGAGGCTAAGGTAAGCTGCGTTCCCGGAACCTGCATCTTCTGCCATGATCGCCAACTGCGTCGATTTCCCAAAGCCGCTGGGTGCGCAGTAGACGAGCGCCTTCGCACCTTGATGGGCCTCATGCGAGAGGCGCTCGCGCCGGATGGCAGACTGAGCAAAAACGTGCCTGCGCTGGGCCATGCGTCTGTTGTATAACTGCAAGGTGGGGTCGAGCCCTTCTTGCCCGAGCGGCGTTTTCCCGTCGACCCCACCCGCTGTCATCATAATGATTCCTCTTAACTTCGGCGGCACCGACCGCTGCTTATCTGTCCCGGCAATTGAATTTGCCGTACCGGGAATGCGGATCAGGAGTGTCGTCAGAAGCGATAGGCAAGGCCAATATTGACGACAATTGGGTCCACGCCGACCTTGGCCTTGACTCGCGCGGGGCCAAGATTACCGCTGATATTTCCATTGAAAGGAATATAGCGGGTATCGAGGTTGAGCAATAGGCTCGAATTCAGAGCTACACGCGTTCCGACCTGCAGCGCGGGAGCCCAAGTGTCGCGCACATCGAATTCGGCAATTGCGCCGTCTTTCTCGTTTAGGAATAGCAGGCGCGCTACGCCTCCCCCTGCATAAAGAGAGACGTTACTCCCGATCGGCTGATGATATTGAAGCGACAACACCGCAGGTCCATAATCAGTCGAGCCGAGCGCAAGACCTCCGATAGAGCCGGTTCCTTGCAGCCTCGCGCTAGCAGGGATACCGCCGAACAGATTCACCGCAATCCGGTCAGACAGAAAATAGGATAGGTCGAAAGTGACCGTTTCGTCATTATTGATGGAGACGCCTGCTCCCGGCAGGTCACCCCCGCCAACCGAAACCTCGTCCAACTGCTCACTGGTCAAAACCTCTGACGCGGAAACAGCGACTACGAAATCCCCGCGTTTATACATGCCGCCATCTTGGGCTGAAGCCGCACTCCCCCACATGAGAGCCAGACCCAGAACACAACAGGATGTCGGGAATTTTACATTGAATGGATTCATTTCTTCTCTCCCAGATACAGTTATCTTGTCCGGGCCAGGCCCAGCTTCACTAATTTCTCCGGGCACCGCCGGAGTTTTCTTGAGACCGAGCGGCCTCAGGCAGCATTTGCGTCCAACGTACCGACCTTGCCCAAAATCATGTCGGCGGCGTTCTCTGCAATCATCATGGTCGGCGCATTGGTATTACCGGCCACGAGGCTGGGCATGATCGAGGCGTCCACGACCCGGAGGCCTGAGATACCCCGGACACGAAGCGAGGCGTCGACTACGGACTCCGCATCCGCACCCATTCGGCAGGTGCCCGTGGGATGGTAAATTGTTTCGGCAGTGTCGCGGATAAACGCGGCAATTTCATCGTCTGTCTGGACCGACGGCCCGGGATGCACCTCAGCAGCACTATGAGCGGCCATCGCCGGCGCATCCAGAATGCGCCGACCGATCTTGAATGCCGCGATTATTGTCTTGAGATCATCAGGATCGGCTAGGTATCCAGGCTGGATCAGCGGGTCGGCCATTGGATCAGATGATTTCAAGGAAATGTAACCGCGGCTTTTCGGCAGCAGATCGCAGATATGAAGCGTGTAACCATATCCGAAGGCAACTTTTCGCCCGTGATCTTTGAGATAAGTAGGCAGAAAGTGGAACTGAACATTAGGCCGATCTCGGTCAGGCGAAGACTGGACAAAACCACCTGCTTCCGCAACGTTGCTGGTAAGAAAGCCCCGCCGTGAAAAAATATACGACCACAGCCCCCCGAGGGCTCTTGGTATGAAGCTGGCTGCCACCCCGATCGGCTTGCGCGAATTTGCTGCGTTCATGATGGTGACGTCGAGGTGATCAGCCATGTTCTGACCGACCTCGGGTAAATCGTGTACGATCGGAATGCCATTATGGCGCAACACAGCACTATCCCCGATCCCCGACAGCATCAGCAATTGTGGAGAATTCACGGTGCCACCAGACAGTAGGACTTCACCACCCGGTTTGAGCTTCAACTTTTTCGACTCGCGCGCCTGGCGGTAAGCGACGCCAACGGTCGATTTGCCATTCATCAACACGCGCTCGGCGCGCGCATCGGTAATAATGTCCAAGTTCGCCCGCTCCTCGACCTGGCGCAAAAAGGCCTGCGCTGAACTCCATCGCCGACCGTTGCGCTGTGTCACTTGGTAATATCCGAGGCCTTCTTGGCTGTCCGCGTTGAAATCCGGATTGACCGGGAACTGGAGTTCCCGCCCCGCTTCGACGAAATCATCGCTGAGCGGGTTTACCGTGCGCAAATCGCCGACGCTCAATTCACCGCCCTGTCCGTGAAAACCTCCAGCCGGGTGACGTTCGTTGTCCTCCATGCGCCGGAAAAGTTCGCTCGCACGGTCCCACCCCCACAAAGCCGATCCTGCCGCTTCCTGCCAATATTGATAATCGTCTGGATGACCGCGAATATAGATCATCGCATTGATCGAGGACGAGCCACCAAGTGTCTTTCCTCTGGGCCAGAACAAGCGCCGCTTATTAAGATGATCCTGCGGCTCGGTTTCGAAAGCCCAGTTGAGTTTTTTGTTGTTGGCGAGAAGCGCGATTCCAATCGGCATGTGGATCAGCGGGCTTTTGTCCCTTGGGCCAGCCTCTAGCAGAGCCACCCGTTTCTTGCCATCGGCGGACAATCGGTTGGCGAGGACGCAACCGGCCGAACCGGCCCCGATTATTATGTAGTCATACATGGTTCGCTTGTTCCTTGCAGAATGTACGCATCAGCCCAGCACCCGGACTACGAGGTCGATCAAACGGCGTACGCGCGGCGTGTAGGGAGGATAGAGCCAAGAAAGGATTGAAAACCGATCTTCCAGGATGGCCCGCTCATGTGAGAATGAACGAAAGCCATACTCGCCGTGCGCGGCCCCTATCCCGGAATTGTTCACTCCGCCGAAAGGGAGGTTTGGATGGAGAAATTGGGCGACCGTGACATTGATTCCAATCCCGCCAGTCGAGGTGTTCGCGATCACGCGGTCGATTAATCCCCGGTCCTTCTCGAAGATATAGAGTGCCAGAGGTTTCGGCTGCGAATTGATCCTTGCAATGACGTCATCCAGATTATCGAACGGAATGAGCGGGAGCAGGGGTCCAAACAATTCCTTTTCGGCGATGTCCATGTCAGGGTTCATGCCTCTCAACACGGTCGGTGAAATGTAGTTTTCACTCGAGTCGAATTCGCCGCCGAAAGCGATCTCCCCGCCCTTCGTGCGTGCATCCTTTACGAGGGCGTGCAGCCGCTTGAAATGGCGGGCGTTGACGATCCGGCAATAGTCGGGGTTAGCCTTCAGATTACGATTGTCGTTCCCGTAGACCCTGCAGATTTCTGTGATGACAGCGTGCTCGAATTCTTGGGCAATACTGCTATGAACATAAACATGGTCGGGCGCGATGCAGGTCTGCCCGTTGTTTGCGAATTTACCCCAAACGATACTCTGTACCGCCTTGCGCATATTCGCCCCGGGGCCGACAATGGTCGGCGACTTCCCACCCAATTCAAGCGTTACCGAAGAAAGATTGCGCGCTGCTGCTGCCATCACAACCTTGCCAACTGCCGGACTACCGGTGAAGAAGATATGATCGAACGGCTGCTCTAAAAGGCTCTGGGAGGTTTCAATTCCGCCCTGGACGACAGCTACATGCAATGGTGAAAAGACCTCGCGCACGATGTCGGCGATTACGCCCGACGTGTGCGGTGTCAGTTCTGAGGGCTTGATCACGACGCTGTTTCCGGCCGCGATCGCTGAAACCAAAGGGGCTAGCGAAAGATTGACCGGGTAATTCCAGGGCGCGATAATGAGGCACACACCCTTGGCTTCCGGGCGAACCCGCGCCCGCGTGCCGACCATGCTCAATGTCAACGACGCGCGACGGGGTTTCATCCACTGCCTGAGATGTCGTTTCGCGTGCCGTATTTCTTGCAGGACCGGGAATATTTCGGTCAGCTTGACTTCCGATGCAGGCTTGCGGAAATCACGTTCGCAGGCCTCAGTGATCTGCGTTTCGTGCGCAAGCATAGCCTTACGCAACCTTTCAAGATCATCAAGCCGCGCATTTCGATTATACTGTGTCCGATGCGCCAGCTGGGTAGCCTTCATTTGTGCTAAAAGGTTGTCATATTCTCTAATCGCATTGCCCGGAGATCCAGCTGGTTTCAGAATTTCGGCAATTCCCATTAAATTAAGCTTTCATCTGAATTGTCGTCATTTAATCGCGCACAAGGACATAATCGCCCTTGGATGCTCCGCAATCGGGACAGCACCAGTCGTCTGGTATTTCTTCGAACCGAGTTCCCACCGCAAATCCCTCGTGCTGATCGCCTGTTGCCTCGTCATAGATATGCCCGCAGGTGATGCAGACCCACTTTCGAAATGGGGCCCCTGGAGCGGCGCTGGTCGTCGTGGAACCATCTGGGGTGATGGGCGTGCTTGCGCCAACTTCGGCGGCCTGCGATCCTCCATCAATCGGAGTAAAATCGATCTTGTCGCGCACAGCGCAGTCGGGACATGACCAGCTTTCCGGCACCTCGCTCCACGGCGTTCCAGGTCCGAAACCTTCATGAGGGTCGCCATCGGCCTCGTCATAAATATAACCGCAATCAGGGCACTGATATTTCGCCATCGATAAACCTCGTAATTTGTTCTGGAGAGCCATGGTGCGGATTGCACCGCTCGGTGGGACACCGCAGTGACCTTGGGCACAAAGCTTTCACAGCGTTCGACCCTACAAACCTGCACCGCCACTCGGTTGGGAAGAACGGCGCAGGGTGGGTGTGGGAAGAGACTCTACCCTGCGCCGAAAAGTTTTACGCAGCGTCCGCGAACTTTCTTTCGTAATATGCCCGTTTGCCCTTGCGTATCTGGATTTTACTCAGATCGCCGCCGGCCCAAGCGACGGTACGCTTGTCCATCACGGCCCGGTATGCAGCTGGGAATAGTGCGAGAAAAAACATCCCTGGATAGCCGAGCGGAAGCGCCGGCAAATCCTCAAAATTACGCAGCGACTGATAGGACCGCGTCGGATGCGCATGGTGATCCGAATGGCGCTGCAAATGAAACAGGATCAGGTTTGACATGATATGGTTCGCGTTCCACGAGTGCCGCGGCTGCTGGTGCTCATACCGGCCATTCGGCAACTTCTCGCGCAGCAGGCCGTAATGCTCGATATAATTCGCGCTCGTCAGCTGCCACCAGCCATACGCCATTTGAATCGGTAGGAAGACTAGCATGATCGTGCCAAATGCGGCGATCAGCGCACCATAAAGCAGGACGGTGACGACCATCGGCTGGAGAATCTCGTTTTTGAGAGTCCAGGGGCTACTGCCACAACGGGCGAGGCGTTCCTTTTCCAGATGCCAAGCGCGTTTGAATGCACCCGGAATTTCGCGCAGCGAGAAAATGTAAATATTCTCGCCCATTTGCGAAGTTGCGGGATCTAGCGGCGTCGCTACGTCGCGGTGATGCCCTTTGTTATGTTCGATGAAGAAGTGTCCGTAGCCGACAACGGCAAGCACAAGCTTTGCCATCCAGCGACTGAACGAGGATTTCTTATGTCCAAGTTCGTGGCCGGTGTTGAGTGCCAATCCGTTGACGACACCCAACGAGAGGGCCAGCGCAATAAATTCAAGCGCGCTGAGATCCTGGGTGGCAACCCACCATGCGCAGCCGATCAGCGCGGCGAAGTGTATTGGCACCGTAAGGTAGAGAAGCACGCGATAATATGTACTTTTTTCAAGTTTTTCTACCGCGCTTTCGGGCGGATTGGAGTAATCCTGACCAAATACAAAATCAAGCGCTGGAATAATTAAATACCACAGGATCAGAACCAGTCCATACCAGATGCTCCAGCCCGTTTCCGAAACGAGATAAAGGCCTACCAGAGGCGTTGCTGGCCAAAGAACGGAGAGTATCCATAGTGCTTTTTTCTTGTCGACATAGTTCAGTGCCGCATCGCCATCTAGATGCGACTTATTCAATGCGTGGCTCACCATCCGTTCTACCTTTCAAATGCATCCCTAGTCCATAAATGGATCGGACTTTTTCGAATTTCGTGTCCGATTCCTATCTGCAACAAGTAGACAGGCATATGAGGGGTATTCAACTACCTGATCGGGTAGTTTTAGGCGTTTTTCGATTGGATAGGCCGTTAAGGAGCGCCTCTGAGGAGCCGCGGGATAGGATTGTACCGGCTTAGGAGGCGCAAATAAGAATGAGGCGAGCGCGACGAAGCCGAGACAAGAGTCTTTGGTTTTGCCAAACGCCCTATGAAGCGCTTCGGGAAAGGCTATAATCGCAGGTAGAGAGTGTCTCCCCAGACACCCGATGTACACACCGCGCGCATATGGCATCGACGCAACGGTGAATATCTAATGCGCGACGCGCGCAACGCTGCCTACGCCTCTCAACGTTGCCCTGCTAGTTTAACATGACCAAATGACAAAGGGGATGTTGGCCAGAATTGTAAAAGCAATCATCGGACCTCATTCCCCAAGATCATGATGACCTTGCACCGTTCGGGTTTTGCGGGCATCAATTTTCGCGTCTCCGGCGAACGGAGTCGTTTGTTTGCAATTTACGCCTAACTAAGGAATTTTGAGTATGCCTTATTGGAAGTTAAATGGATGACTGCGCAATCAAGCCAGATGGACAGACGGGTGAGAAAATGCGGGTTCGACTTGTAACCCCCTATCAATTGACGCTCGGCATGGAGTTGCTGGAATGCAGCAGCGGGCGTTCGATCAGTCGAATGAAAGCCAATAGGCGGATTGCCAAAGCACCGGGAAATCCAAACCTTGATCCGCTGGCACTCATGGGCTTTATCGATCAAGGATTGTCCCAATCGTTGAAAGGACTGATTGCGGCTGAAATCGGAATTTCAACTTTTGATTTGCGGATCGGACTTTTATCAGGATCTTCGATGGGGGATGAATTGACGTTGACCGCCGAAGCGGTGATGGTTGGGAAAACATCTGCCACTGTAACAGGCAGTGTAACCAACTCGTCCAAAGATATCGTCGGAACAGCAACAGGCCTGTTTCGTTTGGGGAGCTTCCCGGGGGGCGCTCCGGCCGACTATAATTTGATCGGTGATTTCAGTCCTCAAGCAATGCCCGGACCAATGAGCACCAGTTTGGGTTTATCGGGCGCACCAGACTCTCCACAAATTGCAGCAGGAAATCGGGCCGTTTTGGGATGGGAAAGCGGAAATATTGTCCATGGCGGCGCCGTTGCTGCGGCGCTGATGTCTGCATGCCAGGGCCGTGTGGCAGGCGGTGAAAGTTCGATCGGCCAGCAGCTAGAGTCAATTGACATTCGTTATTTGCGTCCAGCCGTAGGTTCGCGCGATCTATTCACGAACAGTTGTTTTGAACGTGAAGGCAAAGCCGCGAGCTTTGTCCGCGCCAGCTGTTTCCATGAACCAGAGAAACCGCTAGCCACAGCGATAGCAACTTTTGTGCGCTAGCGCATATTTGATTGGTGTCCCGGCAGGTATCAACGGTATAATTCACCGTCCGATAATTATTAAATTAATTGGCCTGGACTGCAAAAAAAAGGGAGCGAGTGGCCCCAGCCACTCGCTCCAGCTGATCCAACGGGAGAGAAGGATCAGAACTCGCTAAAATTTTGGGAGATTAAACACTCAACATTCCCTTAGATTCCCAACCATTTTTTCCATCGCGGTTCGGATGATGGCCACGTCTGCGTTGGAAACGCCTTTGAACATCTTTTTATAAACGGCGTTAGCCTCTTTCCGAAGTTGTGGAATGATATCGATTACCTTTGGACGCAGGAATATCCGCCAGACGCGCCGGTCGCCTTCTGCGGACCGGCGTTCGACAAATCTCAGTTTTTCAAGATGATCAATCGTTAATCCGATCGTAGCGCGTTCCAGCTCAAGGCAATTTGCCAACTCGGTTTGCGTCATTCCCTCGGTCTTGATCAGATAGGCCAATGTTCTCCACTGTGTGCGGGACAAGCCGAACTGGGCAATGGATTCATCAAATGTCTTGCGCAGAACTCGCGGTACTTCCTCCAGCAAAAACGCAAACTCATCGGTCTCGTTGAGGAAGCCGTCCTGCGCGTTGGCACTCATTATAGCTGTTTCCGTTGTCATGATAGTGACCATATCATCAATTTAATATAATATAAAGCCCTTTACTGTCTGTCACTATACAGCCTATAAAATCGGTATGGATCATGAAGAGAGTATCTTGGCCGGTCACAACGGCTTGCAGATCACGGCAAGCACGACTGGGCCAAAAACCGGCTTTCCGGTAATGCTTGCGCATGGTGGCGGACAAACCCGTCATGCCTGGGCGAAGGTGCTGGATGAACTCGCCAACGCTGGTTACCGCGCGACGGCCCTTGACATGCGTGGTCATGGGGACAGTGAATGGGCATCAGATGGCGCTTACGATATGCGCGATTTTGCGCGTGATCTAATCGCTATTTCCAAGCAGCTAAGTAATCCTCCAGCGTTAGTGGGAGCATCACTGGGCGGAATCGCGGGCATGATTGCGGCCGGTGAACTGGCTCCCACTAGCTTTAGGTCGCTGACACTGGTTGATATCGCGCCGAAGATGGAAGCCGTCGGAGTGTCGAGAGTGGTCGGGTTCATGCAGGCCCACATGACAGATGGATTTTCCTCCCCAGAAGAAGCTGCCAGAATTATCGCCGAGTACATGCCGCAGCGAGAGAAACGCACCGGCACAGGCAAGCTTGATCGATATTTACGTAAACGGGAAGACGGGCGATATTATTGGCATTGGGACCCCAATTTTATTCACCACGTGACGCATACTCGCGACAACTCTATCGAAGCAAAAGACAATGGTTTTGACAGGTTAAGTGCGGCAGCCGCGAAGTTGACACTGCCAGTTCATCTCATACGCGGAGGTTCCAGCGACATGGTGTCTGAAGAGGCCGTAGCTCATTTCCAAACGCTGGTTCCTAGCGCGCTTTTAACCGACATTGCAGACGCTAGCCATATGGTTGTTGGTGACCGCAACGATGCGTTTTGCTCGGCGATAATATCCTTCTTGAATGCGACCCACAGTCGCGGTGCCGCAGCATGAAATATAATACCGAAAATCTTGCTGACATAATGCAGATTGCGCCTTTCCATCGCTGGTTGGGTCTGAAAATTATTCAGCAAAACAACGATCATTTGGAACTGGAAATGCCGTGGCGGGACGAACTTGTATCTAATCCCGTGATTGGGGCCGTGCATGGCGGCATATTGGCGTCTCTGATCGATTTGACCGGGCTTTATGCCATTATTGCTGCAGGGGGTATTGCCAAGGCGACCGTGGGTATGAGGGTAGATTATCATCGGGCAGCCACCAACGGCCCGCTTCTTGCATTTGGGCAGGTCGTGAAGCTTGGAAAAACCATAAGCACCGCAGACACGCGCATTATCGACGATGATGATCGCTTGGTGGCTAGCGGTCGCGGGACATATTTGAGCACGTAGATGGTTGTCAAAAAAGTCATAATGCTCTTGTCTCTAGTCATGTTGGGCTTGGTTTCGGGCTGCGCGAGCGAAGATACCGAGAATGCCAATGATGATGACATTCATAAAAGCGCGACATTCGAAGTAGACTTTTTAACAGCCAAATCCGAACCTTTAGCCGAGCCCGTAGAGGTTTTTGGCACGATTGCGGCCAAGCAAAGCAGCGCAATTGGCGCTCTCGTCGAAGGACCGCTCGAAACCATGTTTGTGACGGTCGGTGACCGGGTGAAGAAGGGCCAAGCGCTGTTCCAGATCAGGCAAGCAGATTATAAAAGACGCGTCGCGGAAGCATCAGCGGCGCTACGCCTGACGGAAGCACAGGCGACACAGGCCCAGCGCCAATATGACCGCGTAATTGCGCTTGCCCCGCGAGGTTTTGTATCGAAAGCACAGGTCGAAAGGGTTGAAACAGACTTGATCGTCGCGAAAGCGCAGGTTTCTCAATCGCAATCGCTACTGGCCACGGCCAAACAAGCGCTGCGCGATACTGTTGCCCGCGCTCCATATAACGGCGTCGTTACAGCCAGATTGGTCGACGAGGGGTCCTATCTCAACAATCGCTTTTCGATGGGTGAACAATCCGCAGCCTTGCAACTACAGGAATTAGAAATAGTAGCAGCAATCGTCAGTGCTCCGCAGGCCCGGGTTGATGATTTCAAGCTCAACCAGAAGGCAAAGGTTTATATTGATGGCTTTGATGAGCCTTTCGACAGCTTTGTGTTCATCATCAATGACCGGGTTGACCCGGAATCCCGGACGGTCGAATTGCGATTGCCTGATAAGAAACCCGAACTATCGGATCAGTAGCGGACTTGGTGTGCGGGCGCTAATCGAGACGCCGCCAGAATCTGCAATTATTCTTCCTAAATCGGCTGTCAAAGGTGATAGCGCGGCCGCATATATATTCCTGTTCGAGAATGGTATTGCACGCCAAAGGGATGTAAAGGTCGAAAGCATAGATTTCGAACGGGTCAAGGTCACCCAAGGCGTTCAGAGCGGCGAAAAAATCATCCAAAACCCACCATCCACTTTGCGCGATGGGCAAAAAGTAGAGCGCAAGCAAAGAAAGTCTGCACGGTAAGCTGATGTGGATTTCTGATGTCTCGATCCGGCGTCCCGTTTTCGCGACAATGGTGATTGCTTCGCTAGTCGTTCTGGGCCTGTTGAGTTTTGGGAGATTAGGTGTTGATCTGTTCCCCAAAATCGAATTTCCTTATGTTTCGATAACAACGACTTTGCCCGGTGCGTCTCCAGATACGATTGAGACTGAAATAACCGACGTTATCGAGGAAGAGGTCAACAGCGTTTCGGGCATTCGGCAAATGCGCTCAGTCAGCGCCGAAGGCGTCAGTCAGGTGGTGTTGGAGTTTGAGTTGTCGGAAGATGCCGATGTGAAGGCTCAGGATGTCAGGGACCGGGTGGCCAGCATATTAAGCAATTTGCCGGAAGAATCGGACGCGCCTATTGTCGAAAAGCTTGATCCGGACGCAGCGCCGATATTGTCGCTGCTGATAGCAGGAGATGCGCCGGTCCGAGAACTTACAGTCTTTGCAGATGAGGTCGTTAAAGAGAGGCTTCAGCGTATTCGCGGTGTAGGTTCTATCTCAATTGTAGGTGGGCGGGAAAGAGAAATGCGGGTCTGGCTTGATCCTGCAAAGATGCGTTCGAGCGCCGTTAGTGCGGATAATGTTATAACGGCATTGAGAAACGAAAATGCCGAGTTGCCGGGCGGCCGTCTTGAGATTGATGGTCGCAGTAAGCAATATGGAACCAGAACATTGGCGGAAGCCAATACAGCCTCGGAATTTGGCAATCTCGCGGTAGCTTATCGGCCCAACGGACAGGTCACACGGGTCCGCGATATCGGGCGCGTGGAAGACTCGGTCGAGGATGAAACCAGCTATGCCCAGTTGAATGGTCGCCCTGGAGTTGTCCTTGAGGTTCGCAAGCAATCTGGAAGTAATACGGTTGCAATGACCAGGGCAATCAAAGCGGAGATAGAGCAAATCAAGGGCCAGCTACCGAGCGGAGTTGAAATTGTTGTCACGAGAGAGACCGCGAGATTTATCGAATCGGCCATTGGTGATGTCCTGTTTGATTTGATGATCGCGGTGGTATTGGTTGTTTTTGTCACGTTCTTTTTTCTGCTCAGCTGGCGGGCAACTTTTATCGTTATGCTGGCCATCCCGACTTCCGTTATTGCCACGTTCGCTGCCTTTGCTGCCTTCGATTTTACGCTTAATTTCATGACATTATTGGCGCTGACGGTCGCGATTGGATTGCTTGTTGATGACGCTATCGTCGTTGTTGAAGCCGTGCAAAGCGATGTCGATGAAGGTGCTGATCCAATGGAGGCCGCACCAATAGCAACCAAGCGGGTCGCATTGGCGGTGCTTGCCGGGACATTTGCCACGTTGGCAGTGTTTGTGCCTATTGCCTTTATGGAAGGGATAGTCGGACGTTTCTTTTTTCAATATGGCTTGGCGATTGTCAACGGCGGAGTAAAATCAGGCCATATGGCGGCGCAAAAGTAGACCAGTTTTTGGTTGAGCGTGATGGGTGCAAAATGGCGGCGGCCAGTCAGCCGCGCTCCCCAAATAGCTGGCGGTTGACTGGCCGCTTTGGCCCGTCAGGGCCAAATCTGGATTGGCTGGATCAGGTGGCGGCTTTTGCCTTCCGGGCACGGCTTTGGCCGAGTCGATAGCTGTCGCCATTCATCTCGAGGATGTTGACGTGGTGGGTCAGCCGATCGAGCAGTGCTCCGGTCAGACGTTCGGTGCCGAAGGTTTCGGTCCATTCGTCGAATGGCAAATTGCTGGTTATCATCGTGGAGCCGCGCTCATAGCGCTGCGAGATCAGTTCGAACAAGAGCTCTGCACCGGTCTTGGACAATGGCACAAAGCCCAACTCGTCGATGATGAGCAGCTTGACCGCGGCCAGCTGCTTTTGCAGGCGGAGCAGACGGCGCTCGTCTCGGGCTTCCATCATCTCGTTGACCAGCGTCGCGGCGGTGGTGAAGCTGACCGAGAGGCCCTTCTGGCAGGCAGCCAGCCCAAGTCCGAGGGCGACATGGGTCTTGCCTGTGCCGCTCGGGCCAAGGGCGATGACATTCTCGCGCCGGTCGATCCATTCGCAGCGGGCCAGTTCCAGCACCTGCATCTTGTTCAGCTTTGGGATCGCCTTGAAGTCGAAGCTGTCGAGGCTCTTGGTGGCCGGGAATTTCGCGGCCTTGATACGGCGTTCGATCATTCTGCGCTCGCGATCGATCAGCTCCAGCTCGACCAGACGTCCCAGGAACTGGACATGATCCAGCCCCTCGGCGGCGCACTGGCGCGCGAGCTTTTCATACTCGCGCAGGAATGTCGGCAGCTTCAGCGTCTTCAGATGATCGGCCAGCAGGATCTTCGGCGCGTCGGTCATTCCGCCGGCTCCGTCATCAGGGCCATGTAGCTGGCGGCCGATGTGGTCTCGACATTGGCGCGCGGCAGGTAGGGATAGACATCGAGGTCGAGCTTCGGCGGCCGTTTCTCGACATGGCAGAGAACAAGGTGCTTGACGGCATCAAAGCCAATTGCCCCCAATTGCAGGGCCTTCTTCACGGCGGCATGCAGATCGTCGATGTCGAAGGTCTCGAGCAGGCGCAAAACCTGCACGTACTCGCGGCGTCCGGCCTTGATCATCCGCGCCTCCATCAGGCGGCGCAGTGTTGCGAACTCGGGCGGCAGGCTCCATTCAGCCAAGGGAGCTGCTTGGTCCAGGGCGTTGATCTTGCGCTCGATCAGCGGAAGGTAATGCAGCGGATCGAAGACCATGTCCTCGCGGTCGTAGCAGCGGGGATGGCGTGTGATGACTTCGCCGCTGCAGCCAATAACCACCTCGTCGACATAGCCCCTGATCCAGACGTCGCGGTGGCCGTAAGCGACCGGTACCGAGTAATCGTTGGTTTTGTAGCGCACCAGCGCCTGCGAACTGACCCTTCCGGTTGCCTGGTCACAGGCATCGAACGGTGCCGCAGGAAGGCCGGTCATCGCCGCCAGATCCCGCGCGAGGCGTTGACCGATCGTCTCGGACTGGCCCCGCAGGACATCCGCCTGACGTTCGCGGCACTGCTCCTCCAAATAGGCGTTGAACGCCTCCCAGCTCGCAAACCGCGGGATCGGTACCATGAAGTTGCGGCGGGAATAGCCGACCAGCCCTTCCGCGTTACCCTTGTCGTTGCCCTTGCCGGGGCGGCCGTAGCGATCGCGGAACAGGTAGTGCGACAGGAACCCGCTGAAGAGCGTGGCCCGCTTACGCGTTCCGTTCGGAAGAATCTTCGCAACCAGGCAGCGGTCGTTGTCGTAGAGGATCGATATCGGCACCTTGCCGAAGAACGCGAAGGCGTGGACGTGGCCATCAACCCAGGCTTCCGCCGTTGCCGCCGGATAGGCCCGCACAAAGCAGGCATCACTGTGCGGCAGGTCCATGACGAAGAAATGCGCCTTCTGCTCGACACCGCCAATGATGACAACCGCCTCGCCGAAATCGGCCTGGGCATGGCCGGGCCGATGGACCAGCGGCACGAACATCTCGCGACCGCGCCGTTCGCGCTCCCGCATGTAGTCCTTCACGATCGTGTAGCCGCCGGTGAACCCGTGTTCATCGCGGAGCCGGTCGAACACCCGCTTCGCTGTGTGCCGCTGCTTGCGATGAACCCCCAGATCGCCGTCCAGCCAGCCGTCGATAATCCCAGTGAAGCCATCCAGCTTCGGTCGCTTGACCGGTGCCGATCGCCGGTAACCCGGCGGAACCGAGAACGCCATCATCTTGGCTACACTGTCGCGCGAGATGTTGAAATGCCGCGCTGCCTCCCGCTGGCTCATGCCCTCAGCACAGGCCAGCCGAACCTTCCGATATAAATACACAGTAAAAATCCTCCCGCCCTCCCTGTCGCCAGAAAGGGTAAAGGTGGACGACTTTTACACCGCCCGCAGCAAGCTCATCCCGCCGCTACCGTGGCCGACTTTTGCACCGCCGTTCTCACTGCACGACGGCTTCGGGAAATACCGCCGTTATCGCATCGGGAAAGCCCTTGAGACCATCAACGACTGCCAGCATGATATCCTCGGTGCCCCGGTTTTTAAGCTCGTTCATAACGCGCAACCAGAATTTGGCACCTTCATTTTGTTCAATCCACAGGCCGAGAACCTCTTTGCGGCCATCAGCGCGGACGCCAAGCGCGATATGAATAGCTTTGCTGCGAACCATGCCTTCATCGCGGATCTTGACGCGAATGGCGTCGAAAAACACCAGTGGATAGGCCGGATCAAGCGGCCGCTGCTGCCAGGCAGTAACTTCTTCCAGCGCTGCGCGTCTTCCCGTGCCCCCGGCACGGCGCGATGCTCGCCGTCGGTGACAGTCGAGATCAGGTCAGGCGATACGTCGATGCCGTACAGGGCGCGCAGATGCCCGGTGATCTCTCGTGTGCTCATCCCGCGCGCATTCATTGAGATAATCTTCTCATCAAAACCAGGGAACCGGCGCTGGTATTTAGCAATCAACTGCGGATCAAAGCTGCCCTCGCGGTCGCGCGGCACCTCGATCTCGATTTTGCTGCTATCGGTGATGACGCGCTTGCGGCCATAGCCATTGCGGCTGTTGCCTACCTGTTCATCGCCACCCAGATGATGATCCATCTCGGCATTCAACGCCCGTTCGGCGAGCGCCTTCTTCAACGAATCCAGCAACCCTCCCTGATCCAGCGCAGAAGCTGCATCCGATCATGCCAATAGTTGATCCAGTAACTCTGCCGGGATCGTCGGCTCTTTGCGTCGTCACATAGTGGGACTCCTTTTACCCATTATGCCCCACCGCGGCTGTTTCCCGGAAAATTCCATGTGCTTGGCGGGCGGTTGTCAGCACTGGACGGCGTGCGGCCCGAAGACATTGCGATCGACAAGCTGATCAAGCGCGTCGAGCAGGGCGGGATTGACGAAGTCGTTCTGGCGATGAATGCCACTTTGGAGGGTCAGACGACGGCCCATTATATCGCCGAGCGATTGGAAAATTATCCCGTGAGACTCAGTCAGCTGTCGCACGGGATACCGGTGGGCGGTGAGCTGGACTATCTCGATGAGGGGACTCTGGCGCAGGCGTTGCGCTCTCGACGGCCGATAAATAGTGATTGACCCGGTTTCGGTCCAAGCAGTGTTTGGGACGGCCAAAAATTTGCCTGGAAACCATCCAAAATGCGGGGAGATCAGGCCGCGCCAGCTATGACGCTACGTCATCCTGCTCTTATTAATTATTCTCTGTTTCCAGAAGATGCGGGCCATTGGATGTTGGAAGCAAATCGGCTGCTCATTTGTTGCGCCAAAAGTGCCGCATAGGCTGACAATAAAGCCACAGTTTGCAGAAAACGGTGCATTGATGCGAGATTTGGCTATCAAATGTGACGGGCTAGGCTATACATTAATGAGGATAAAAAATAAATTTTCAGGAGAGCATGTTATGAAATTAGCGTTGAATCTATCTGCGTGCGCATTTGCACTTGCAGCAATCACCACCGCCCCCGTTTATGCACAGACGCAATCGGATGCCGCCGACCAAGTTGACGGAAGTGATGAGGGTGCCGTCGATAATAATGTGATCGTGGTGACCGCACAGGGCCGGTCGCAAGCTTTGTCCGATGTTCCTATTGCTGTTTCGGCCATTAACGCGGAACAATTGCAGAAGAGTGGGGCAACCGACATTCGTGAGCTCAACCAGCTTGCGCCTTCATTGCTTGTGTCATCGACCGGAAACGAAGCCAATGGCTCTGCCCGTATTCGCGGTATCGGTACCGTGGGTGACAACCCCGGACTGGAAAGCTCCGTGGCCGTGTTCATCGATGGTGTCTATCGTTCGCGTAGTGGTAATGCGCTCAGCGAACTTGGCCCGATTGATCGGATCGAAGTTCTGCGGGGTCCGCAAGGAACATTGGGTGGCCGCAACTCTTCTGCCGGTATGATCAGCATTACCACTGCCGCCCCTGAATTTACATTCTCAGGACATGCCGCAGCATCCTACGGCAATTACAACCAGATACGTCTGGAAGGGGGCATTAATGGCCCGTTGAGCGATACGATTGCTGCGCGCGTCGACGGCGTTTATTTGAAGCGCGACGGCTTTTACAATGATGTTGTAAACGGAACCGACGTCAATAACAAAGACCGGTTTCTTGTGCGTGGCCAGCTGTTGTTTGAGCCAAAGGATGGACTGACGGTCCGGGTGATTGGTGACTATTCAAAGAAAGACGAATCCTGCTGTGCAGCGACGTTCGTCCAGCCTGAATTTGCGCAGCGGGCAAGAGTAAGCCCGGGACTTGATCCTTTCGCTCTTCCACAGCCTGGTGCGCCCGCTCTTACCGACACGGCGAATCCGATCATACCGGTGCTGTTGGCGCTCGGTCAAAACAGCAACGCGCTTACGCAAAGTACGTTCAACCGGGATATCTATGTCACACCCGGTCGTTCATATGCCGGTGAAACCGAGGATTTTGGCGCTTCGGTTGAACTCAATGCCGAACTGGGTGAGATGAACTTCACGTCGATCACCGGATATCGTGAATATTCCAACTTTCAGGGTAGTGATACCGATTACACACAGGTAGATATCCTTTATCGCGAGCCGAATGAAAATGCCGGTGCTCGTGAGTTTAAAACCTTTACGCAAGAACTGCGACTGCAGGGTTCGGCGTTCGACGACAAGCTGGATTGGTTGGTCGGCGGTTTTTACGCCAACGAAAAGCTTGAGGTACGAGATAATCTGCGCTTTGGTTCGCAATATGGTGCCTTCGCACCATGCCGTGTCGTCAATGCCGTTAACCCGGCCCTTGCATCTCCAACCAGCACAGGCTGTCTAAGCGCTGGCGGCAGGGCTGCATTGCAAGCCGCAAATGGAGGTGCTGGCGCATTCGGTGCAGCGACACCGTTGATTTTTGCCGGTCTGGACAATCTGGCTCAGATCAATGACAAGGGAACGGTGCTCGACACATATAATCAGAAAAGCGAAAATTTTGCTTTTTTCACCCACAATATCTTCCACGTTACCGACAAGCTCGATCTGACTTTGGGACTGCGCTATACCAATGAAACAAAGGATTTTAACGCTGCCTTTACCAACGACAATACGATGTGTCCGGTTCAACGGGGATTGTTCACACCGTTGCTCCCTAGTGCACTTGGCGGATTGGCAGCCGGTCTGATCGGTCTGTCATGTCAGGGTAACTCAACCGCCGAACTGGATGGGGTCACCTTGAGTGACAGCCGGAGCGAGAATGAATTCACGGGTACGGCTATCCTGTCTTACAAGCCGGTTGACGATCTGATGCTTTATGCCAGCTATTCGCGCGGTTATAAGGCTGGCGGTTTCAACCTCGACCGGTCTGCGTTGACCAGTTCAACGCTGGCCAATCCGGCATTGGCGGGCAGCACCGACAATCTCCAATTTGACCAGGAGACGGTGAACGCCTTTGAAATTGGCGGAAAATACTCAACCCGGGAATTTTCGCTGAGCGTTGCTGCGTTCCGTCAGCAGTTTGACAGTTTCCAGCTGAATACGTTCAATGGCTCCGCTTATGTGGTTCAGAATGTAAACGCGTGTAGCGATGATCTCGGTGGTGCGGATCGCGATGCCAGCGGCGCAACGGGCAATTGTACCCCGGATAACGTCAAATATGGCGTTGTCGCGCAGGGTGTCGAACTGGAAGCGTCGATCAACCCGATCAGAGACGTGAATATCTCGATGGGCCTGATTTATACCGATACCAGCTATGAAAATAATCTGGTTGGCCGTGATACTGGCTCTCCACTCGATCCGGCTTTGCGCCTGCTGCCAGGCGACAATCTGTCCAACGCGCCTGAAATCACTGCTACGGCGTCATTGTCCTATACCCCGCCAATCGGAAATAGCGGGCTGACCGGTCTATTCTATGTGAACGCTCGTACGACCAGCGACTATAACACCGGTTCGGATTTGCTGTATGGCAAGGAACAGGACGGGTTCACGCTGGTGAATGCGCGTATCGGTATCCGTGGTCCGGATGATCTATGGGCGATCGAAGGCTGGGCACAAAATGTCTTCAATGTTGGTTATTCGCAGGTTGCGTTCAACACGCCATTTGTCGCATCGCAGCAGACCTATTCGGCTTTCCTTGCGGAACCAAGAACCTATGGCATCACATTGCGTGGCCAGTTCTAACACTACTTTGGCAGATTTGTGAGCGAGCGATGAGAGATGCAGTGTCCGCACTGTGGACACGTCAGATCAGGAGGTTTGGCGAGGCGTTCAATGATGGCCTGCCTGATCGTCGGCAGGCTCGGCTGTGGTGGCGACCCGGCGATTCTTTTTTCCCCCTTGGCCTGCTTGAGGAGGCGGGATTGCAGGAAGGCCAAGGCAATCATCGACATCAGCGCATGTCGGTGAAGCCCCTTCCATGATCGGCCTTCGAAGTGATCGAGGCCGAGCTCTTCCTTGAGTTGCTGATGTCCCTGTTCGCAGACCCAACGGGCCTTGATGGCTCCGGCAAGCGGCTTGATCGGCGTGTCGGAGGACAGGTTGGGGAGGTAGTATTTGCGCTCGCCGGTTGAGCGATGTTCGCCGACCAGCCACACTTCCTCGCCGGGCAGATGTTGCGCGCCACTGTTCCGGATGCGTTGAGGCGGGCCATCGGCAACTCGCACGCGAACGGCGGCGAAGCGTGCCGAGAGCAGCCCCTTGGTTCCGCGCCGCCAACTGACCTTGCGCCACTTTGCTACCTCCAACATCGCCTTCGCCGATACGGATGTAGCGTCGGGAATGTGCCGCTTGCGGGGGCGACCACGCCCGGCGACGGGAAAAATCATCGCCACGTCGGCGGGATAGACTTTCTGCTTGTACGGGATGCCGACGGCCCATGTGAGGCCGCGTGCACTTGCCCAACATTGATACGTATTGAGGGGCCACACCCACGTAAGCGTGGCGAGGACCTTCCAATTACCCACAAGTCTTACGGATGGCGTTGGCACCGATTTTGATGTCCATGAGGCGGGTCCATCCTCGCCAGATCACAATGTTACCTGGAGGCGGGTCATGGGCGCGAGCGAGATAGCCGCCGAGCCGCGCGATTTCGTACAGGTAATCGGATATGGTTATGAGCCTGGGCACCTTCTTTCTGGAAGCCACAAGATGATCGATCAGGACGATTTTGTCATCGGTCAGCGCGAGCCTGGGTGATGCGGAAGGCGCGGCGCGATTGATCATGGTCATCCAGAAGATGCGCCAAGACAGGATGCAGAATATTGCGATCAGATTGACAAGTCGTTCGGCAGTCCGGAGCCGTGCATCCTCAGCCCGACAGCCGGATTTTAGTGTCTCACCTTTGGAGTAAACCCACCAGCTTATAGCTGGTAGCAGGCTTCAGCCGTTTTGGTTTGCCCCGCACTATCCTCCAGAAAATGACCGGCTCGCAGGCGAAGTCATTTTCTGGAGGATAGTGCTTATGCCATATTCACGCGGATGCCACACCGCTTTTCATCACCGTTATCACATAGTCTGGGCACCAAAATACCGCTTCAAGGTGCTGCATGGGGAGGTTCGCCTGCGGGTGCGAGAGGTCATCCGGCAGGTTTGCAGCGAACTGGGTGTGAAGATCATTCATGGCGCTCTGTCGCGTGATCATGTCCATATGTTTGTAGAGATCCCGCCTCACATTGCGGTCAGCGACTTCGTGCGCCGGGCAAAAGGGCGATCATCGCGCAAGATACAGCAGGAGTTCGAGCATATTCGCAAACGCTATTGGGGACAGCGGTTCTGGCAAAGAGGCTATTTCTCGACCACCTCGGGCAATATCACCGACGACGTCATCCTCAATTATCTGGATAAGCATGCCAAGCCAAACAACGCTGGCTTCAGCCCCAGGCCATGAACCTACCGGCATCAGCCGGTTAGTGGTTCAGTATCTTGTGGAAAAGCTCGATCTTCCAGCGTTGGGCGTACCAGTCGAGCTTTTCAATCGCTTCGGCAGGCGTTGTTACCGGCAGATCAGTGATAAGCCTCCAATCGATAGGGGGCCGCCCTTCAGGTGCTCTACACTCACGGGCATGCAGGATGGTAAGGTTGAGAGACGGATAGCGCTTTTGCTTGCCGATCGGTGGCAACACCTGGATCCGTCTATAGCGTAACTCAATGTCGGCATGATCGTCCTTGTCGATGTCGACCCGGTGCATGCCCTGCACGGAAACCTCGCTCATTTCGTCGGCAATGGTGTGGTCACCGTCACCGGCCAGACGATCGACACAGGTGCGGACCAGAAAATGTGTGCCGAGTGCCTGCGCTTCGCAAAAGAATTCGTAAATGTCGTTCTCCCGGTCGCCGATGTGGACCAGTCGCTCGGACTCGCCCAGCATAGCGGTCGACTGACGCATGTTCTCGAGCCAGCGGTAGCTTTCCTTCTCCTCGTTCGGCACACGCGTAGGATTGATCCTTCGTTTCAGCGCGTTGGTGCCCTTGAATTTGGTACGGGTCCAGAATTTTGCCGCTGTCAGACCTAGCGGCAATCCCTCGGTCGTGATCGCAAGGCTAGAATGCATGAGCAGACCACAGACCGTATGAAGCCGCAGCCTGCCATTTTTATCGCGTCGGCTCGGTGCCAGACCGATTGCACCGATTTTTTCCGGCGCGCGGCGTTGATAGGAGAATTCAGTGGTGTCCTGTAGAACGAGGATAAACTCATCAAGCGCAGCAACGCGCGCCCGGGTCGCCTGGAAATGACCAGTGAGGATATTGCCTTCGTTCACCGCTTCATTCGACAAAAAGCGATAGGCCGCCTTGGTATTCGCCCAGTCCTGACAGGCCATCGGGATCGGTGCGCCAATCGCTCCTGCCATCTGCGCAAGCATCGTTCTAAGCCGCTCGCCCAGACGCTTGTCGCGAAATGCGCCGATATCAACTTCCCCATCGGCCCATCTCACTGCGTCGAAACCAGAATTCCCCATTGTGCACCCCGTCAGCTATTTCAGGTGCCAGAGGATGAATCATACTCGATTCCACGTGAGCAAGGTCCGCGCGGCCAATGGAATCACACGTGCGACGACTTGTGGGTAATTGGAAGGTCCTCGCCACGCTTACAGCAAGCCTCGCCCTTGGGAGTTAGTCTCCATGCACGGCTTTCCTGATGGCAAAATGGCTGCCAATTTCGAGATATATCTAAAATCCGGATCAGGTCGCGCTTTCGCCAAAAGGCATCTTAGATGATCAAAAAAAGCCCCGCCGGTTTCCCGGCAGGGCTTTCTTCATATCATGGTCGCTTCAGATCAGAACTTGAAGCCAGCTCCAATACCATAGCGGCGTGGCTCAAGTGAGAAGATATTCGTGTACAAGCCCGACGACTGATCGGTGACATATAGTCCGGTCTCCGAGTTGCTGTCGAAAATATTCTGGACAAATCCACGAACATACCAGCGGTCATCCGTACCGTTCAACTGAATCTGGGCGTTTGCTTGCGCATAACCTTTGATCCGGTTGACATTGCCGTTGAAGATACTGCCGAAACTTTCACCGGTATAAGCAAGGTCAACACGCGGGACCAGACTCATGCCATTGTCAAAGTTCATGGTATATTGCACGCCAGTGGAGAATTTCAGCTGAGGTGCCTGTGGCAACTGGTTCCCACGAATGTTCTTGGGAACACCGGCAGAGAAATACTCGATCCCGCCAAAGGCTGCCGGAACAACGCCTGCACCAGCAAAAGCTCCTTGGGCCGCTGCGTCCAGCACAGCGCAAATACCAAAGGCACCGGTTGAAGCAATGCCACCATCAGCAGGGAATGCCGTGGTTGGTTGCAGGCCTGCTCCAGGTGCAAGTCCCGGCACCAGACCGGCATTGATCGCACCATTTATCGTGTTGACAAAAGCATTTACACCAGCTGCATTTCCGGACGTGGAAGCCACCGCACAATTGGATGCATTGGTAATATCCTGGATGATGACCGCATCCGACCGGCCTCCGCCAAAATCGCGCGGATCGCTGTTAAACGTATCGCCCTTGACCTTGGTGTGCAGATAGCTGAAGCCCATGTTGATCATCCAGTCCGGATCAGGACGAATGACTGCCTCGACTTCCGCACCGTAAATATCGGCATCGATATTTTCGTTTACAGCGGTCCGAGCAACAATCTTGCTGAGCTGCAAACCCTTATATTTATAGTAGAATGCAGTCAGGTTGAGTTGCAGAGCCCCATCGCCAAATGTATTTTTCGATCCGATTTCAAACGCATCGACCTGCTCGGGCCGGAAGGATTCCGGAGCTGCGAAAATTGGCTGCAGTGGCGGATTTATACCACCTGACTTATAACCGCGAGAATAGGATGCATAGATCAGATTGTCGTCGGTGATTTTATAATCAAGCACCGCACGGCCAGTGATTTCATTGAACTTGACCTCCCGATTCTGGAAAAGTTGATTACCGGGTATACCTGGATCGGCATCCAAAGATCCGACGAATGGTGATTCAAACGCATCGGTTGTTTGACTATATGGCACAAGGAAGTCTGCCAGCGTTGTACGCGCTCTAACTTTTTTCTTGTCGTTGTTGTAACGCAGTCCACCCGTCAGTTTCAGCTTGTCGCTGATATCGAAATAGACTTCGCCGAACAGGCCATAGGATTTGACCGTCAGATCATCCGAATGGTTGCGATAATATGGCGTGCCGAGGAATGAAGGCGGCAAGCCATCGGCAAGCGAAATGAAGCTACCGAGCAAACCTGCCCCATAATCGAGCCCGAAGGCGTTCACATAATAGCTGTTCTCGGTCAGATGAGAGTCGGCATAAATACCGCCGACCAGGAAGTTGAACGGACCATCCAGATCGCTTGAGATGATCGCCTCGACGGACCAACTGCTGTTATCCAGATTCGACCGGTCAAATTGAAGCGGTGTTGCGTCGCAAATGCTGTTGCCCCCAAATACCCCGAGACCGGTGGTATCAGTATCTGAAGTACAAAGCACGCCGTTCGGTCCATCCGGAATGATCGCAGAAGCAAGAGGTGCAAAATAAGCTGCAGGAAGACCTGGGATCGCACCAGCTGCAGCTGCAGCAAGCGTGTTTAATCCAGTTGCATAAATATCCCTACGGCCAATATTGTTGTTATAGTCCTGCCGAGAATCCAGCTTGACCTTCTGGTAGGTACCGGAAAGTTGCGCGCTGATCGGCCCGAAGTCATGTTCGATCTTGCCCTGGAACGTCAACTCGCTGGCAAAATATTCCGGCGTGAAGGCCGTGTTGACCGTCCGCGGATCCGCGGGAACGGAAACACCTGCATATTGGTCTGGACCGTAAAGACTACCGAGAGCAAAAGCCGTTGGAATACCCTGAGTTGCAAGGAATTCGCGCGACGATAATGTAGCCGCAATAGTCGAGTTCGCGTTGAACGATTCTGCATTGCGAGAACTGTTCAGACAACCCAAAATACCTGTAGGGTCACGTTGACAATATTGCTTCTGAATCCGCATACGATTGTCATCTTCGCGGAAATATGAAGCATAAAGGTCAATCGTCGTATCCGCAGTTGGTTCGAAACGCAGCGAACCACGCACCGAATACATATCCCGGTCATCAAGATCAGGGCCGCCGTTAAGATTGGTGGTATAACCATCGCGTTTTACATAAACGCCGGCACCACGGAATGCGATATTGTCACCGATGGGAATGTTGACCATGCCCTTGACTTTGATCGCGTTATAATTGCCATATTCGGCATCGCCGGATGCCTTGAACTCTCCCATTTGTGGCTTGGCAGTGACAACATTGACCACACCCGCGGTCGCATTGCGTCCGAACAACGTGCCTTGCGGACCGCGCAGCACTTCGACGCGTTCGAGATCGAAAAATTCTGTTTCAAAAAGTCGCGTCGCGAAAAGAGGCGAATCGTTCAGGTGAATGGCGGTTGCCTGATCACACGACGCGCCGACACAAAGATCGCCGATCCCGCGAATTGTAAAACTGGAACTGACAAAATTGGTTTTGGTAAAGGTGATGTTCGGGAGCGTTAGCTGGAGATCGGAACTGTTCTCGATCTGTTGGGCTTCCAAGGCTGCCCCGGAAAATGCGGAAACCGCAATCGGTACATCCTGAGCACTTTGTGCCTGCCTCTGCGCGGTCACGATAATGACATTGCTATCAATGGTACCATCATCACGGTCCTGCGCCATGGCAGGTACGGACATTGTAGATATAGCTGTGGCGGCTAATAATAACGATTTACGCATTTCTCTCTCCCAAATCCCAACATTTTATCGGAGAGTGATATTTTTACGCACCCCCCCCCCATTCCGTTATTACTTAACTAATCGCTCGATTAAGTCCAGGCTCAAATCGTGAAACATCTAGTTTTGCTCCATTTTAGCACGATACACAGGCAAATTGATGCAATTTTGCTACAAAAAAGCCCTGCCGATTTCTCGGCAGGGCCATATTTTGTAATTTTAATGTCTCACCTTTGAAGGAAACTCACCAGCT
>DELZ01000005.1:678907-784367 GCA_002354635.1 Sphingomonadales bacterium UBA2683 | reverse complement strand
CGCGGCCCCCAGCTCTCGCTTACGGCTGCTCCAATATCCGCGCCAGTGATAACGGCACTGAACTCAAAAGGTACAAATTCGATATCGTGCCGTTCGTTGAAGAGGTTGTTCACGAAAGCGGTCAGCGAAATATTGCCAAAAGTGTAGGTCATCCGTGCGTCGGCGGTCCAAACCGCTTTGCGCCGATCTTCATTGTTGATTTCCCAATAATAATCGCCGCCGGACCCCGAAACCGAGAAGCGGGTGAGCAGTTCGCCGGACCCCAGTGCGAAGGCATATTGTGCTGCCGCATTCAAGGTATAACCGGGCGTCTGGTTGAGCTCGTTACCCGTAAAATCGCCGTTGGCGAGCGTATTGGCGAAAACCGAAAGGTCGTAGGTATCTATTTTTGAATCGAGCAAGCCTCCTGCAACCGACAGGTTCAGCCCATCCATTGGTTGGGCGAGCAATTCGACCTCCAATCCCCAGATGTGCGATTCGGGGATCGGGTTGGCGATGAACTGGTTGGGACCGGCTGAAAGGTCGAGCCCGTAATATTGCCGGTCCGAGATTTCAGTATAAAAAATTGCGCCATTCAAGATGACGCTGCGGTTTGCCATGACAGCTTTGAAGCCTGCTTCATAGTTCCACAACTCTTCGGCACCATATTGCCGGGTCACCACATCGTTGGCGTTGAAACCGCCGCTGCGAAAACCCTTGGCAACGGTCATATATATCAAACTGTCATTGGGAAAGCTGTATGCCAGCGAAACCTTTGGTTGCAAAGAATTGAAGGAAGCATCGAACTCAGCAGGGGCGCCTGGAACCAGCGGGTTGCGATCGACCTGGTTACGGTCGTCGATATCGTAGCGCAGCCCGAGGGTTAGTTCGATTTCATCGGTCACGTCGTAGACCAGCTGTCCGAACGCCGCATAGGCGTCATTGCTATCGGTGGACAGCGTTGGCGGCAAAGGAATTGGAACCCCCACACCGCTCAAGTCAGGCTGCAGAAAGATTGCAGTATCGAGATCGCGATTGATATGAAGATAGTATAGGCCGAGAGTCCAGCGGAGGCGTGCTGCATCATTATCAGACGACAGCCGAACCTCTTGACTGAATGCCTTGTTGTCGAGGTTTTGGGTCGCGGCAAGCAGGTCGAGTTCAACCCAGTCTAGCTCCTCGAACAGACCCGACTGAAGCCAGGAGTAGGCGCTGACTGACGTTAACGTGGTCCCACCAAGATCGAATTCAGCGCGCAATGACAGATCGGCCAGCTCACGGGTTGCCACGCCTAGCAGATTACCGACGACCGGATCACGCGGCGCATTGGCGAGACCGCTCACATAATAGGAAGCACCGGCCTTTTGATCGGAATACGAGCCGCGCAGATCAATCGTGACGAATGGCGAAGGCTCGGCGTGTAGAACAGCGCGAACCGACGTGTTTTCGTTGAAATCAACATTCTCACCCAGCGTAGAATTTTCGATCTGTCCATCGCGGTTGATATAGCTTCCCGATACCCGAAACCCGACACTATCCGTCAGCGGCAAGGAGAGCGAAGCCCGGGCGCGAATTTCGTCGCCGCTCGCATAAGTGGCTTCGGCCATACCTTCGAATTCGTCACCAGGTGCGCGAGTGACAATGTTGACTGCACCACCAATGGCGTTGCGCCCGTAGAGCGAACCCTGCGGACCCTTGAGTACTTCGATACGTTCGACATCGAACAGGTCCTGGGTTATCTGATATGATGAATTTTGCTGAACGCCGTCAACGATGACTGCAATCGGGGCTTCTCCGTTGCGTGCCTGTCCTATGCCGCGGATATTGATGAGTGCAACACCTGGCTGCTGAGCTTCTACGATCTGGAAGTTTGGCACCAGCTCGTGCAAATTGTTGATCGAACGGACATCAGCCTGTTCGATCTGGTCGGAAGAAAAAGCCTGAATCGTGTCGGGCACGTCAAGAATGCTCTCTGATTGACGGCGAGCCGTGACAATGATCTGCCCGAAGGAACCCTCGTCAGCTTCGGCACCAGTCGACTGGTCATTGCGCTGGGCATGACCCGGCGCTGCTGAAACCAGTTGCAAAGCGGTTAAACAAACCCCGAAAACGATGTGCTTCATCCATATTTCCTCTATATTTTAGTCGGAATATTTTCTCAGATTTTTCCCGTGATTGAAGACGACCACAACATGTCTAAAGATTGTCATCAGCGACTCTAGTCATCGAAAGGGGGTAGAATATGGTGGTGCTGGTAAGAAAGTCACTCGGTCGGCCTGCCGCTAGGCTAGCTACGGTCAATTCAGAGAATGAGCAGTTCCCGTGCCCTGCGAATCGCCTGCGATCTGCTCGATACACCTAATTTTGCATTGATGTTCTTGCGATGGGTCTTGACGGTTCCTTCGGATATGCCCAGTCGGTAGGCGATTTCCTTGGTGAGATATCCTTCTGCTATCAGGCAGATGACTTCAGTTTCACGGGGACTCAGCGCGAAGCGGACTGCACCGCTGCCTTTCGAACTACGCAGCGGCACGGATTGCTGAACAGCATGGGCATCTTCGACGTTGCGAAGTTCATGATCGACGAAGTTTTTGAGGTGGGACGGCAACCGACGGCCGTTCTGTGATGACCAGTCGGTCATACTTATGATCGAAGAACGATGATTGAGTAGTCGGCGACTCAGGCCATGTGTGATCGCTTCTTCGAGAACTGTTTGCAAATGTGCGAAGGCATCGTTGTAGCGCCGCAACTGGAAGGCAGTCTGCATCGCCATGACATGAAATCCAAACCGCAAGCGGATGTCGGCTTTTTCGAGATAGTCCGGCCTGACCCGCGCCAGATAGTTGCAGCTCTCTTTCTTCCGTCCGAGGTCGAGCATTAGTCGCGAGGCCTCAATAAGCGCTGGAGTTCGCACACGCAAATGCCAAGCTGAAAGTGGAGCGCTGTCCGTTTCGTCTCGTATCAATGATGCTAAAGGCTCTTTCTCAAGCAGCTTCACTGCCTCACGGCGCTTGCCAGCCCGGGTTGCCTCTCGCAGTCGATCGACCGCAGTCTGTTGCAATAGGCGCGGCATGTTTCTCTGGCGCGCGAGATTGTCGGAAAGATCCAGCAATTTGCTGGCAGCGTCATGGCCTTCGGTCAGTGCCGCGATCATCGCTGCCGTCCCGAACAGCGAGGCGTATAGTTCGAACCAGCCGTTGACCTGTGAGATGCACTGAAGCGCGGGCCGCAAGAGATGGGAGGCAGTCTCTAGGTCGTCCAGTTCGTAGGCGAGCTCGGCTTGGAACACCCTAACCACAATAGCTTCGTATTCAGTGCCGGCCTGTTTCGTTGACAAAGCCTTGGCAGCAGCATCAAAATGGGCGGCGGCATCTGCAAGTTGTCCGCGTGCTATGGCGATTCTGCCTTGGTGGAATAGCAGAAAGATGGTCACAGGATTGTCGCCAAAGTCGCGCACAAGGTTTAGCCCGACGTTACAGATTGTCATTGCTTCGTCGGTGCGACCGAGCGACATGTAGGACAGGGCGAGAAGCGAGCTAATGGCACCCGCCAGTATAGGATCGGCGACGAGGGCTGCAGCGAATTCTTGCTCAAGCAAGACCGTCGAATTTTCGTCAACTTCGCGATCTTCCGAACCGTTGAGAATCGCTTCAATCATCCGGGCAAACCCAACGACTCCCGCTGAATTACCACCTGTATCAAAATTGGAAAACTCGCTGGATTGTTTGCGCAATTGTTCGAAGACCTTACGGGCTGTCGCGAGCCTACCAGTGCGAACGAGAGTGTATATTCGCCCCAGAGATACCAGCGGAAAATTCGCCCCATGGTTATCTTGGTCGTCGCCCACAGGTATCGAAGTTCCGCTACGCAGTTCGATACGCAGCGCTCCGGCTTCCTCCATGATGCGCGTCGCATGATTGGTGTCATGCATACGCAATGCAAGCCGGATCGCTTCGTCCGGATGTCCGTGCTGCTGGAACCATTCGGCAGCGAAATCCTGCAGCGCCTCTAGCTGTTTGCTATCACGCGCGGTGAGACGTGCCCGGAAATAACGCCCGAAAATGGGCCTTAGAGATAGCCATGTGCGGTCGGCCGGATCGAGATAGCGGACGACCAGCCCCTCTTCTGCCAGCGCTTCGAGATTAGCCCAAGCATTCTTCATCTCCGGAATTTCGCCGAGCATCGCCGAAGTAAACCTGTCGAATACGCTCGCCAGGAGAACGGCCTCGACTTGCTTGTTAGGCATCATGCCTGCAATTTCGCGATCGATATACTGATAAAGCAGCGGTGTGAGTTTCTGAACTTCGAGGCGCTGGTTGAGCAAGGCACGGGCCGCCTCGGGCTCGATCGACAAGAGTCGCAGTCCGGCCGCCCATCCTTCAGTCAGACGGTTTGCAAGGCAAGCGTCATCGTAACTCCATTCGGAACCCAGCAGCTTGGCGCACTGATCGTCGGTTAGGCAGAGCGCCTGTTCGGTTATTACCTTCAAGCTGCCGTCGAGCTGCGCGTTAAGAAACCGGTAGCCCTGAAGACGACGGCTCGCCATGTACAAGAGCGGGCCAGTGGGGAAACCGGAAATAAAATCATCGAGTAGCCGGACGGACTTCTCGTTGGAGATTCGATCGATTCCATCAAGGAAGACTGCGAGGTCGGGCGAAAGTGACATTGTGCCATGCATCATCTCTATCGCTTCCCAGACGTCTTCTTCGCAGTGCGCAATTTCGGGGACAAAGGCCTTTGCGAGGTTGCGCTGCAGTCGATCGGGATCGTTGTCCTGCGAGGATAACGACAGCCAGCGCGCCTTTTTGCCAGCGCGGGCGCTCTGCTCGAACTGCTGAGCAAGGGCGACGGTCTTGCCGAAACCGGCCGGAGCAGTGAGCAATATCCGGTTGGCTGCCGGGTAGCCGACCAGTATAGAACGAGGGATCATCTCATACCCGAATGCCGGGGGCGCGAACTTCGCGAGCGGATTATTGCTCGCTACCCGGTCATTTAGCCCTAGCAAAGGTGTCACATTGGAATTCATCTCTCGAGCCTACTAGGCTACCTCGCTTCCGGCAATGTGGCATTCTACGGCGGTAAGGAGGCTCTGTTCAATCTCAATCCACATTTCACTCCATTCCGTATCACTGATACCTACGCCGGAGAAGGTTGAACTTATAATAACATTACACGCATCGGGCCCGGCGGGCGTCACGCGGACTCGACCCTGATAGTCGGTTACGGGAAGCGAACCGGTATCGACGACCCGATAGCCGTATGTCATGTCGCTTTCGTTGATCCATTCGAGCCGTTCGCAAAGCGGTAGCCCATCATTGACGTGAAGGGTTTTCGTGATTCCAGGCCGTAATTGGGATTCATGAAAGTCGACGCGGCTAAAAAGCGATCCTCCCGCAAGCACTTCCATGCCAAACCAGGACAACGACTCCCAAACCAATTTTGCCGGCGATTCTATCCGTCTGGTTACCTTCGCTTTTCCCATCGTTCGCTCTCCCTTTGTAGATTCAAAATTCTTACCCGAGAGTTTCCACGCGACCTATTCCGCCATTGCCGAGAGGACGGCTTGAGCTAAGGGGCCAGCGGATGCGGGATTCTGTCCCGTAATCAGGTTGCGGTCGCGCACTACATGACAGCCGAAGGGTTCGTCGGCAGCAGTATAGACTCCTCCGAGCGCGCCCAGTTTATCTTCGGGAAGAAGCGGAACAATTTTATCGAATTCTGTCAGCACTTCCTCATTATTACTGACGCCGGTGACCTGCCGGCCCTTAACCAGCGCTTCTCCGCTTGAATCGTTCGCGCCCGCCAAACCTAGAACGCCATGGCAAACCGCCGAGACGATTCCGTTATTGCGATCGATCGCTTCGACGACGCTAGCAAGAGCAGTATTGTCTGGGAAATCCCAAGCTGTGCCTGCTCCGCCTACCATATAGATGGCATCATAGTTCGATGGATCGACGGCTTCGATCGCCTGGGCTTCACCGAGTTGCGTCTGTACGGATTCATCCTCTAGGAACCGCCGTCCGGCTTCAGTGACCCAAGGATCTTCCAGGCTGGCGGGGTCGATCGGTACTACTCCGGCCCGGGTGGAGGCGAAGCCAATTTTGTGACCGGCATCGACGAACACATAATAGGCCGCGGCCAGCTCTTCGAGCCAGCTGCCTGTCGCACCGCCGTTTTCGCCTAGGCGATCGTTCGATGTAACCATCATAAGGATCGATTTCGTCATACCAGTCTCCCAACTCGCTGTTTATTCAAAGGCGAGATGATAGAGTGAAGCCGCAAGCTAGCTACTCCACCAAAGTGGGCAGGGTTGCTCGTTCAACGCAGAGTGTCGTTAGCTTTAAGAACCCTTTCGGGAGTCAGCGGCAGGGTAAGTAACAGGCCGCTGCCCTCCAGCGCATGTTGGACGGCGTTGGCGATAGCTGCTGGCGTGCCAATGACCCCGCTTTCGCCGACCCCTTTGACGCCGAGCGGCGAAAATGGCGTCGGTGTAGTCTGGTGGACGAGATTAATGGTCGGTATATCGGCCGCGAGTGGCAAGAAATAATCGTGGAGCGATGTTGTCACCGGCAGCATTGCATCGTCGAATTCGATAGTCTCGAACAACGATGCCCCGATCGCCTGCGCCACACCACCGATGATCTGTCCCTCGACGATCTTCGGGTTGATCTGGACTCCGCAGTCGTGGCCAAAGACAACATCCTTTACACGTACAGTACCAAGCGCAAGGTCAACCTCAATTTCGACGGCAACGACACCGTAAGAAATTGCTAGGGACGAAGGTTCAAATACAGCCCTCGCCTCTAGGCCGGGTTCCAGTCCCTCGGGAACGGTCGAAGGAAAATAAGCCTCGCCGGCAATCGCCGCCATCGAACAACGCCGGACGGGATCATCGACAACCTGCACGCCGCCTTGGATCAGTTCGACTTCGGCAGGATCGGCCTTCAGCACGAGCGCTCCCCAGCGCCTGATTTGATCTGCAAGCTTACGCGAGACGAGCGCCGCTGACGCACCTCCGACACCCGCACCCCGGCTGCCTCCACTTGCATATCCGGTGTAGGAAGCCGACAAGGTATCACCGTGCACCACCGCCACGTCTTCGACCGGTACGGTCAGTTCGTCGGCGCAGATCTGGGCGAGCACAGTCTCGATACCCTGGCCCATCGGCGTCTGGCTGGTAAACAGGCGAACATGTCCGCTGGGTTCCATGCGAATGGTCGCCACGTCAAAGCCCGCATTAGCGACACCTATCGCCTTGCACAGGGCGGAGGGGCCGAAATTGGTCACTTCGGAATAGCAGGCGAAGCCCACTCCCGTGCGGATGTCGCCCATAGCTCGGCTCTTGGCGGCCCGGGTGCGATCCGTATAGCCGAAGCGAGATAGCGTTAAATCAAGCAGGCCGGTATAGTCGCCGCTGTCGAGCACCAATCCGGTTGGCGTCGTATAGGGCAGCGCATATGACGGCACGAAATTGCGGCGACGGATCTCCGCCGCATCAATGCCGAGCCTATTCGCAGCGATATCGAGGGTGCGCTCGATCGCAAATGCAGCTTCGGGTTGACCAAAGCCTCGGTAAGCACCGGTTGGGGTCTTATTGGTAACAAGTCCGGAGGCAGAGATATCGATTGCAGGTACGTGATACACGCTAGTGATTACCGCCCCAGAGATCCAGGCAGTGCCGATCGAAACGCCGAATGCATCAGCGCCCTTATCGAGAATGACTTCGCCGCGCATCGCCGTGATACGTCCATCAGCATCAAAGCCGGTCTCCAGATCAAAGCGGTGGTCGCGACCGTGTGTCGAACCGATAAATGCTTCACGGCGTGTTTCAATCCAGCGAACCGGTCGATTCAATTTCAACGCGATGAATGCGAGCAGCGTCTCCTCACCATAGGCGCACGCCTTCATACCAAAAGAGCCGCCGACATCGGGGGCTATCACGCGCAACCGATGTTCCGGCAAACCCAGGCATTCCGCAACGCTCGCGCGAACTTGGTGAATTGACTGGGTTGACGTCCAGATCGTGAGACTGCCGTCCGGTTCGGGGCGCACTAGAACACTCCTCGGTTCCAATGACATTGGATGCACTCTCCCGCTCATGAACCGCTCAGCAACAACCAGATGCGATTGCGTCAATGCGCCAGTTACGTCGCCAAACTCCCAATGTTGCTTTGCGACGGCATTGGACTTCCATTCAGGATAGAGCAGCGTATCACCGGTCAAAGATTCATCGATTGAACCGACCGTTTCCAAAGGACGATTGTCGCTGGTGATCAAAGCTGCTGCCTGCACAGCGGCCTCACGCGTTTCGGCGGCGACAGCCGCATAAGGTTGACCGGCGTAGCGCAGGCGATCCTCGGCAAGCGCGCGTAAATGCGTATGATTTTGTCCAGGCAAATCCCACAGCGAGGATTGCGGCGTCGTACCGGCAAGGTCGCGGCCGGTGAAGACTCCCCGGACCCCGGGTACACGCCGGGCGGCATCAACATTAATCGATATCAATTCGGCATGGGCCACGGAGCTGCGAGCAAGCGCAATCCAAAGCGCGTCGGGCGCGGGTATATCGCTGACGTAATTGCCTTCCCCCCTAGCGAAACGGGCGATATCAGGGCGGAGCGCGGACTGACCGATTTTTGCGGTCACGGCGTAGTCCTAAGCTTTTGCGAAGCAGGACCCAATGCAAGTGATTTCGCAACGTCGTGGATGGCATCGATGATCGGTTGATAACCAGTGCACCGGCACATTACGCTGGCCAAACGGTCACGGATCACGGTTTTGTCAGCATGATTTTCTATCGTCCCGTCAAGCAAATATTCCAGTGCGATGAGTAGCATCGCCGGAGTACAATAGCCGCACTGCGCGGCGAAATGGCGGGAGAAGGCGTCCTGGATTACCGGCCCCAGCGTATGCCCGGCCAACCCCTCGATAGTGAGCACTGACGTCTCTTCGATCTGCCCGAGGAGCAGAAGGCACGATCTGGCGCTGCAATTGTCGACCAATATCGAGCAAGTCCCGCAGACCCCCTCGCCACAGCCGATGTTTGTTCCGGTCAGCCCAGCGTCTTCGCGCAGATAGTCGACTACCAATTTGGAGGGATGGGCATCGCACTCGATGCGTTGACCATTGAGTTCGAAATGTTGCACCCTGGCAGTCATCGGCGGACCGACTCAATGGCGCGCGTCATCAGGACGGCAGCAGCCCGGCGTCGATACGCCCATCCGAACGCAATATCCGCGAGCTTCGCAGCCGCTTCACAATGATCGGTCAACCAAGACTCCGCGAGACTTTCCGCGCCGAGATCGCAACCGACAACACTGGCACAAATCTGAGGCTTCCATAGACCGCTCACTGCGATGCGCAAGGAACCGAGTTGGTCGCAGCAGACCGCAACGCCGATGACCGCTCGGCCAGCCGAAGCGCGAGGCATTAATTCCAGGAATTCGCATTTTTTAGCATCGCAACCGTTCACGCGAACGCCCACGATAATCTCGCCTGGGGCGAGATTGTTTTGACCTGCTTCACCATAGAGGTCAGCGAGCGCAAATTCTCGCCGTTCGGTGACGACAACGGCATCGAGCACCAACAGCAAAAGCGATAGCTCGGCACGAGGGTCTGCCCATGCGAGCGATCCACCTACCGTCGCGCGATTGCGAATTGTACAATTGCCCACATATCCCAATGCCGCAACCAGTCCCGGAAGCACGGTGGCGCCCTTGCTAGCCAAGATTTGAGTGAAGGTCAGTCCCGCGCCGAGGAAGACATTGCCGCTGCCAAACTCAAGTCGCCGCAGCTCCGCTACTCGGCCGATATCGATAAGCTTGTCGGGCATCGATCTGCCTTTGAACAGCGCCGGCAACAGACTTTGTCCGCCGGCAATCAGCATTGTGCCTTCCGGCGATTTGGAATATTCGTGTTTCAATTCCAAGAGTGATGTCGGTGCCGAAAAATCCGGCCTCTTCATCGTTGTTCCGTCTTCAGGAAACTCAGCGAGTAACTGCGGAACAAAGGACACTGACTTACCTCCTGATAGGAGGGCGGGGTCGGAATTGTTAACCTTCAAAATAGCCCCACATCTCTTCGATACGTCCATCATCGCCGTGGCGATAAGTGTCGATGCCTTCTAGTAGCACATCATTTCCCGCGCTCGTCGCTTTTACGGTCCATTTGGCGGCAGTGCTCATTCCACAGACAGTGATGAAATCGATGGATGCGGCGATGGTCTCGAGAGATCCAAAGAGACCTTCCATATATTTCCGGCGCTCGGCCGAGGTCGTCAAAGGGGGATTGATGACTGGATCGTGAGCAACAGCCGAGGGCGCAAAACACGCCAGGTACCGCTCAATATCCTTTGCGGCAATGCTCGCCCAGAATTCGTCGACCTGCTTCTTCATTACATTCGGATTGGTCATAGCTACCCTCAAAAGTTGCGCAAGAATGTATTTACACAGAAAGCATGTCACGCGCGGTCACCACTCAGCCAAAGTAGGTAGGCTTGGAAATTAATCGCACAATAGCAGGTTAGCCATAGATTTACTAACCAGTAGCTCAGCCTCTCTGGCCGTCCACTGGCCCAGACGGAAATCTGAGTTTTTGAGAATGTAAATCCCCAATAAAGGCATCCGCCAGACTGGCGGGAACCTCCGCTAGGCTAAACCGCAAGTTGGGTCGAATGGTATGGTGCTGGCCACGACCATCACAGAGGAGTAGCATATGGTTCGTATTTTGAAAGCTTTGTTGGTGTTATTGATCGGCCTGCACGCGTTATTTTACGCACTACAGAATATCGCCAATTTCGAGGCCGCCCGAAGCGGGGTCACCTACGTTCTTTCGATGGCAGACCATCAATCTTATCCCAATACTTTGTTCTTCCGGGTGTCAAATCCAGCCCTGCAATTGGCAGCCGTTATTACTGTCTTTGCGCTGGAGTTCGCGATTGGCTTTTTCGGAATCAAAGGAAGTTGGGATCTATTTCGCGCCCGCGGCGCATCTGCCGCTGAATTTGCTACCGCAAAAAAGGCAGGCATTATCGCTGCCGGACTCGCGCTTCTGGTTTGGTTCGGCGTGTTCATGACGTGGGGAGGTGCCTTTTTTCAAATGTGGCAGACAGAAATCGGTGATGGTTCGCTTACTGGCTCCTTCAGATTCGCGGCAATTTCGGCCATTATCATTCTGTATGTTTGCAATACCGATGATTAAGTAATCGCGCCTAGCTAACCACAAATGGCCATAAAGCCTGTTTGGGAGCCATTGAGGGCGCTTTCGGTTCTGACCTGGGATAGCTTGATGATGGGCATTGTCACATTGACGTGGCTGAGGCGCATTATTGGTAATGCAATGAGCAGTATTATTCTCTTTTATGATTGATTTTTTCTCACTCTGGGATTTAACACATGACAAGCGCGGCAACGTCAACGGGGCAAACGCGAGTCCGACGAGGAAATCGATCGTCAGATCCTCTACCGCGTCCGCCTTTTTCTCGCCGGCGTGGGCAAACCAATGCCAAGAGACTGACGCCGCGGCGGGCGGCGAGCTATTGCCACGAAAGGACATAAATATGCAGGAAACCCTTCGTGCGGCAGCGCCCGCCACATTGGCACCTCCCTATAGCGGTCGCCCCGCCTATTCAGCCTTCGTTGACGAAGACCAGATTGCCCTTCGCCAAGTACACATCGATCCGCAGTCGGTGCTCTGTACGATCGTCGGCCTCGAAGGCAGTTTCTCGCGGCGCCTCGGCGGACAGTTGGCGATCTCACCTGCAGGCCTTACTTTCGGCAGCCTTTCTGATGGATGTCTCGAGAAGGAACTTGCTACGCAGGCGCTGGCGCTAAAGGTTCGCGGCAGTGGCCCGGTTTGTCTACGCTTCGGCAAAGGGTCCCCCTTCATTGATTTTCGGCTTCCTTGCGGATCGGGCCTCGATATCCTGATCGATCCGGATCCCGCTCCCGAAGCCGTCGGTGGGGCAGTTGCCCGGCTCGACGCACGTTTACCGGCGAGCTTGTCGCTTGCCTCGCGCGCCGATTTTCTCGCCCGGCGTGGGTATATCCCGTCGCTACGCCTTGTTATCTGCGGCGCTGGTCCCGAAGTTGAGTGGCTTTCAAAGTTGGCTGCCAGCTTGGGTGTGGCGGCGGTTGTCGTGGGGCCCGACAGGGGTCTCCATTTGAACGAAGTGCCGGAATGGCTTAGCATCGACCGGTGGACCGCGATCACGCTGTTGTTCCACGATCATGAATGGGAACGTGCGATTCTGGAATGGTCGCTGGCCAGCGAGGCCTTCTACATCGGGGCAATGGGCGGCAAGAAAGCCCGGGACACGCGTAACGATTTTCTGGCTGCAGCGGGGGTAAGCGAACGCCAAATTTCGCGTATCCGTAGCCCCATCGGCTTGATCAAAAAGGCCCGCGATGCGCACCTACTGGCGCTGTCCGTATTATCCGAAATCGTGCAAGACTACGAGGCCTTGCGGACGTGCTGATCGCCGTATTGGGCGCGGGAATGGCGAGCCGTTTTGGCGCGGACAAGCTGACAGTCGACTGCGCCGGCAAGCCGCTCGGGCAGTGGGCAATGGAAGCGGCACTCGGGCTCGGCTACCCGATGCTTTGGGTGGGCCGCGGAAATCGGCCTACCTTTCTGGCTTCGCGTTGCGCATTTCATTCCCATGCCAATCCCGCCGCAGGATTGAGCAGCTCGCTTGCGATCGCCGCAAGGGTCGCAAAGACCGCCGGCGCGCGCTCTCTTCTCGTCACGCTTGCGGACATGCCGCTCATGACGGTGCCCATTCTCGAGGCGGTCGTACGCGCTGGTCCCTTTGCCGCGTGCGCCCACGGCGACCGACCGGGCGTTCCGGCGCTTTTACCGGCAGAAATGTATGACGACATCATGATGCTGCGCGGAGATTGGGGTGCGGGTCAGCTCCTGCGCGGAGCGGCAGGTATCGAGATTGTGCGTGTCGATTCCGAAAGCCTCCTCGATGTTGATACCCCGGACGATATACTGAAGGCAGAAGCTGCTCTCAATGGTGGCATGATGGCATTGCCACATTAACTTGGCTATCCGCTTAAAGGCATTCAATAAGGCGCTAATCGTAATGCGCCGTCCAGTCTGATAACTTCTCCGTTTAACATAGGGTTGGAGATGATGTCCTTGACCATAAGCGCAAATTCGCTGGGTTTACCTATTCTATTTGGGTGGGGCACCTGTGAGCACAACTCTACATGATTGCCATTGGGAACGCCTTCCAGCATCGGAGTGTCAAATATGCCTGGAGCAATACACATCACTCTAATGCGATGACTGGCAAGATCCCGCGCCATCGGGAGCGTCAATCCAACAACGCCAGCTTTCGATGCTGCATAAGCTACGTGACCGACCTGACCGTCAAATGCTGCGATTGACGCAGTGTGTACGATCACTCCGCGCTCTTCACGTTCAAATTCGCTGCCTTTGAGTCGTTCTGCGAAGCGTGCTGACATCAGGATTGTTCCGATGAGATTGACATTGATCGTTCGAACCGCAACCTCGATAGGATAAGTGTTTTCCAACGGTCGGATAATCCTGACATAGGGAGCTACTCCGGCACAATTTATTAGAATATTTGCGGTACCATTTGTCGCTTCGACCACATCAAATCCAGCAGCGACCTCTGCTTCGTCATAGACACTAGACCGGATGAATGTAGCGCCGCTTGCTGACGCAAATGCGGCTCCCTTCTCCTCTTCAACATCAAATATCGCTACCTTCGCTCCATTCTCAAGAAGCATTTTTGTCGTTGCAGCTCCCAGCCCTGAAGCACCGCCGGTTACAATGACCGAACTCCCTTCAATCTGCATTTGATGCGTCCGTGATGTCGATGCGAGCCGAGTTGTAATCAAATCCATTCCTGCGCGGAAGCGCGGCGCTTTGATATGCCCTGTTCCCGACTTCCAGAAGATCATAGGGATTACCCTGACAATGGTATCTTCTATACAATATGCCCTCAATCGTAGAATCTAGATAGCTATGTTCGAGATTGGGCGGTTGCGAATAATATGCGAGCGGGTCAGTGCGGACAGGCGCAGCATACTCCTCCCCATTCAATTTGTGTATCAACCGAGTAAGCTCTTCAAATTCATCATCGGACAAATTATCAAAATTAGCAGAATCAGAGTTTTCAGTCTCCGTTTCATTTCCGGACTTTTCACCCAGCCGTTGGCGCAAATCAAAAACTGTTTTGACTGCAGACGGCTGACCGCGGCTTGCATTGTCTGCAACGCGCATGATTATTGATCGCTGGCGCGAAACCCTGCGCGGCTGTCCGTTGACGGTGACGGTCACCAACTGCGACATCTCGTCATTAAAGTCCGTAGCAAGATTGCGCGTACCCTTATTGCGTTTTCCGCGCTTTCGGCCATCATTTTTACGAAACTTACCCGACTCCGGCGGCTTTCCTTTACCGACAATATAACTACCATCTTCGGCAGTATTGTCGGGCCCGTAATTTCCTGAAGTTTGTTTAACCATTTTTGCTATCCTCGAGTTCACGGCGGCAGCGGGACACCTCGTCAAAAGACTGGCCATCAAGCATCGGTGTCTCACCTGTCTGTTCCAGCAAGCGCCGCAAGGTCACATCGGCATATTTAGGATCGAGCTCAATGGCTCTGCCAAGACGGCCAGTTGCCGCTGCTGCGCACAAGATCGTGCCTGATCCTGCAAAAGCGTCCAGGACTATCCCTCCCCGTCTGGAACAATCCAGCATGGCGTCACCAATCATTTTTTTAGGTTTGACCGTGGGATGGTCTGCTAGGTCCTGCATCCGGCCTGCGCGAAACACGTTCGCGCCAGCATAGGTCCAGACATTTGTGCGATATCTTCCCCCCTCTCCAAGCTTGAAGTTGTTGATATGCGTGCCATCGGAAACCTTGAATGCATAAATTAGTTCGTGTGCTGAGCGATAAAATGCACCTTGTCCTCCATTGGTTTTTGCCCAAACAATGAGCTGCTTAGTCTCATAAAAAATACCTGATGCGGCATCAAGAACGTGCGGAGCCGCTCGCCAGTCAGAAAAGACAAAAGCAATCGCACCGGATGCACAATGTGCGGCGATACATTTGAATGCCGGACGCAATAGTGTCATTGCAAATTCCGCCAAACTGGATTCGCCTGCACCCATCACAAAATCTTCGTGCTTTACCTTTCCATTGCCAGACACATTATTCTCGATACGACAACCATAGGGAGGATCGGTGATGACCATTTGCACTCGCTCTGAACCGAGCAGTCGCTCATAAACATTTGGATCGCGGGCGTCGCCAACGATAAGACGCTGGTCCCCAATCTCCCAAAGGTCGCCAAGGCGGCAAACAACTTCGCCGTTATCGGTCGGTAGTTCCACGTCATCATCGACCGGCTCTTCGGGATCATCAAGAGAGAGCAGCGTGTCAATCTCGAGCGTGTCGAAACCTGTGAGCTCGAGCTCATAGCCGATTTCCGCCAAGCCGCTAAGTTCGCTCGCCAATGTCTGCTTCGACCAGCCGGCTTGCTCAGCGATCACATTATCGGCCATTATATAGGCTTTGCGGTCGGCTTCAGAGAGATGTTCGAGGGTAATTGCCGGAACAGTCTTCATTCCAAGACTGATTGCCGCTTCAAAACGGCCATGGCCGCAGAGGATTGTCCCCTCGGGGTCAACAATAAGCGGATTTGTCCAACCAAACGCTTTTATGCTTGCGGCAATCTTTTTGATCTGGGTTTTGGGGTGCGTCTTGGCATTGTTTTCATAACGCGACAGTGACGAGATAGGACGATACTCGATTTTCAACTGTGCATTTTTTGAAAGGCCGGTCTCCATTACAATTCTCCACTGAGGTAAACGAGCGGACAATTGAACAAAGTACGAGCAGCGTTAAGACCGGTAATTAACTGACCGAACACATATTGTCGGTCGGGCGACATGCTTCTCAATCAGGTTTGGTCGTCGGCTTACGTGCATTTTCCCGGGTGTTACGCATTGTATTAGCTAGCTGTCGTTCGGTCATGGTGGGATCGATTGTCAGGAAAAAGTCCCGGAGAAACTCACCCGCACGCCCTACAAAATGGGGTGAATCCACGCTATTTTTCCAGCGCTGGTACTTTACCTCCTCGCCGAGATGATATTCAATAACTTCTGCGAGCGCTGTCACCGCGAAACGGCGCAAATTGTCGCCTGGCGATCCCGCCCTCCTTGGAGGAACCCTGTCGCGGAACCATTTTGCTGTGGTCGAAAAATCACGCAATTCTGTGGGCAATGTCATCCAGAAAATATTGTTCTGGTCAACCACTCCAGGGGCTTCTCGCCGGGCGAAAATCAGTTCAGTCATGAAATCGATTCCTAACTCATTGAAACCGGCGATCATCGCATCTGCTTGCTGTGCCAGCGACGTCAGCAATTCTCGAGATCTGGCATAACCGGCACGGCCGATTTTCTCGTTCTTTTTGTTCACGTAGTGGGTTATGATATTTCTGCAGCTATCATAGAGATCATTGCGGGTGTCTTGATCGACCGGAAGATCTTCTACCAATTCCCACAATCGAAGTTCACGTTGCGCCCATTTCGAATCATCTGCATCCGTTTCAAATTCGATTTCAACATCGGTCATATCAGACTTTTCCATCGCAATCCCCATGCCACGGTTTATACATCTTATCGCAGCCCGTTCCCATGAGCATAACTATTTTTCCCATGTAATCCTATGCGCGAAAAGATTGAGTTTGGCGTAGATCTGCGCCCACACAGGCCCTCAACTGGAAAAAAGAGGGGCAAAATGGCAGATTTACCCACTACTTTCCCATATTTATAGGAATTTTCCGTCGAGACCGGTTCGCTACATACTGCGTCGCGCACCACCGATTTTTCCCATCTCCGACAGTCTCTGTACCTGCGCCAATATGGCCCATCGTCTCGGAGGGCCGTTTCGTGGCTGTCAGATGCACATTGAGATTTTGGGCTGGGTCTCGTCGAACCAAAGTGTTCAGTCGATGTAGTTCACCGCCATTATATACAGGCACATCGCTAGATGAGCTATCGCATCGCATATTCTAGCCATGATGCTTCTGTGATGACAAACGACCTAGGTTGAAGCGGTATAGAGAGTGAGCACCAAAATCGACACACCGCAGACTTCAGCTGTGCTCGTCGGTGTTGAACAATGAATTGATTATCCGCCGCTCTTTCGGATAGCTGAAATTTCCGAGCATACCCTCTGCAATCTCAGCTGGATATCAAGCACGCCCAACAGTTCTGATATTCTATCGATCCCCGACGATTACAAACGGCGCCCAAGCATTGGGATGGGCCCAAGTGTCATTCTCAGTGTCGTGGCCGTTATCCTTTCGAATTTCTCTCATTGCCATTAGGAGCGACTGAGCGGGAGAAAGCGCAGAATCTTGATTGGCCAACTCGGAGGCAATGACGGTAATACGTGCGGCAACTGCATCTCTTACGGGCCAGTGGGAAACCAGCAGCGATGGAGCACCTGCAAAAAAGAACGATTTGGCAAGACCTGAGAATCCTTCTCCATCCTCGCCGTCTCCACCCGCCGTATTGCAAGCGGAAAGAATTACCCATTGGCTGGAAATGGTCAGCTCAGCGATTTCAGAGCTGCTAAGATAGCCATCATCGGAAGAGGTAGGTTGGGTGGGTGGAGTCATGATAAGACCCGGCTCGGACATCCCGTTGATTTCACCAGCGAGCAATCCATGGGTCGCAAAACTAATTACATCAGCATCGAGTGTGGTTGATCGCACCCGGGTTTCTGTTGCCTGCCCGGCCAGAAACAGAGATTCTTTTGGCTTCCCTAAGGCATTCCATATCGCGGTCAATTCGGTGGCTGTTCCTGGTAATCGAGCCAGTTTCATCAGTTCAGCAGAATTGGCTACTACTGATCCTGTCTTATCAACTTTGTTGAAAATTCTGTCTAATTTTATGCGGGATAAGTCACTTGATAAACCTCCGCGTTTTCCTCCGCGGGTGACGGATTTCCCGTCTAATATGGGATCGCCAAAACCTAAAAAAGGCGTCGCTCGTTTCAGACCGCTTCCTTTGCGGTGCTGACGAAGAAATTTCAATGATTGCAAGGACGGGATATATATCTGTGCGATTTGATCTGAAAACCATTTTGCGGAGCGTAACGTTTCTGGATCACCTGATGGCCCCTTTGGAATTTTCTCTACAAAAATTCCAAAGGGTATGCTCGCGAGTTTGCCCGCTGCAGCGATAAATAGAATTTTCTTATTTGGGAGCTCAGAAGCTATCGGAGCAATTAATTCATCATAGAGTGCTTTTGCGGTTGCAAAGTCGAATGGATAAATGCCGTCTCCCTGACTTTGCCATTCTAATGTTTTAGCGATATCAACACTAATGTTTGCCCCGACATCCCAGAGCAGCCGTTCGACAGCCGCATCAATCTGAGATTGTTTCCAATCACTCCGGCGCCATAGAACTTTATTTGCAGTCAAAAGAATAAGATGCGTAGCATAGGAGGTGGGGATCACAAGCAGTGCGGCCTCGTCCTGTTTCAGCAGCGCTTGCGCTTCAGCGAGCGGCAGGGAACTCGGCTTGACCAACGAGAAATAATCCGGCGCAGCGTTGGCAATTTCACTATCAATTTTTTCAATTCGCTCACTAATGGCTTGTCTGTCCTGTGCCACCAAATCGAGATTTTTGGAATTATTGCGATCCGAGACAGCCGACATCTTCAAAAAATTCTGATCCGCTTGATGCCATTCCTGGCTAAGCGCCTGACGCTGGGCTACAAGGGACTGGAGACCTGCCTCATCTGCAACTCGATTAGCAGCCTTCTGTGCGACTGCTCGGCTGGTTGTCCCATTAAGGATCACTTGGGCAGCCTCGAATCCATCCGAAAGAGATTTATTGCGATCTGATTGCCAAGCTGCTTCAAGCAATATGCGATGCAGATTTTTGCTGCTCTCTATCTCTCTTGCATAGCTGGCCAAATCGCCTACGCCCGTTCCGGCAGACGCTATTCTGTCTCTCACAATTTTTGCGGTAGGCGCCACATAGCTCAATGCCTGAGTCGCTTTTGACGGCTCTTCTAACAATGCCGCAGCCATCGCAGTCGCACTTTCAAGAGTGTCAGGGTGCGTTGGACCCAGCCTACCTTGTCTCCCGTCATACGCTAATCTTAGGTCTGCAATTGCATCGGTGAGCTGCCCCATGCCTTGTTTGGCCAACCCCAAAGAAGTTAGGCTAGTCAAGCTGTCGGGATGACTTGCTCCTAACTGGAGGAGGCGCTGCTCATATGTCTCACGAGCAAGATTGAGCGCCTCTTGAAACCGTTGCAGCTTAATCAGGCAGGAAGCCAAATTATGCTTCGCCAAAAGGCCCTCAGGCTTGTTTTCGGTTCGTTGTTGTTGATGATAATCGACAACCCCGCGAAACAAGACAAGTGCCTCTGCGTAGCGCTTTTGCTGATACAGATTATGGGCAAGATTATTCTCGATCAGTGAACTAAGTGGGCCATCGATATCGATTTCAGAGAGGTCTATTTGTGTTTTGGTTTCTCGCAATATTTGCTCGGCTTCGCTTAAGCGGTTTTGGCCGGTCAGGGATCCGGCGAGCGTATTCACAATGGTCCAGCGCTGGTTGCGCTCACGGGAAGATTCGGCCCCAGCCGAAACCAGCGTGCTACGGAGAATATTTTCCGCTTCACTGTAGCGACCGAGAAAATTGAGGTTTGTAGCGAGACTATTGGCAGATTTCAGAACGCTGGGATCATTGGGGCCGAAATTTGCGGTATCGAGCTCCAAGGCTCGTTGATAGTGTTTTGTTGCGGCAGCCAGCTCTCCGGATTGACTTAGGGCTACCCCGTGTTCGTGATGAGCAATCGACAATTGCTCGCTGACAATCAGATACTCGTATGCATCATTCTTTGCCGATGCTTTTAAAGCCTCTAGTTCGGTTTCCAGCGTTTCAATCAGCTCAAGAAGATTGATGTTTTCTGATTGTGCTGCGGCGTGATGGACGCCTGATATCAGGGCTAAAACAAAGAGGAACAGTCTAACGGTTTTTAACAATGCAGAAACTCTAGTTTCGAACAAGGTTGAGCGATGGTTTATAGGAATGACCGCTACCGCAATTGCTGCGATGTGCGAGATAGTATAGAGCAGCCGGTCTGGAACGGGCTAGCCGATGCAGCAGACTGTGACCGATCCATTGATATTCACCGCTATCATGTTCCGATAGCCAAATCCCGATCAATAACGCATCGTCGGATTGCTTTATCCAGTCGGGGATGGGCAGGTCTTTGTCATTAATCCATTCAATGTCGATTTTGCGAAACCCGTCAGAACTCGTAGAAATCCGGATTTCCGTCGCACCTTTAATCAGAGACGATTTTTCCGGTTCGAACGGATTTAATGTCGCTAAGCGTTCTTCGTGATCAAATACGGCTACCCGTTCATCAGTGCTGCACCACCCCCACATTTGGTTCTCAAGTCCTATAAGCATCTTTTGCTTCGTGATGTCAGGCCGCACGCCCGCTCCCCCAAGATATACGGCACGAGGAGTGCTGCCGACGCTCATGCCGCGGGTTGCTCCGGTTCTTTGACGCCCAGGCCTACCTAAACCTCTCTCAATAGCAGCGATTTCTCTGGAAGTTGGCCAATCAATTTCTCCAATATAAGTTGAAATCTTTGACGAAGGTAACGTGGTTTGTTCCCCTTTGATCACAAATGGCAGCTGATCGGCCTCAACGGCTTTCAATCCTGCATGATCTTCGGATGATTGGCGGATCATTGCTGGTTCAACGCCGGCGATCAGGCAAACTGCATCTCCCGATCGCAGCGCGCTGCCGGAGTTACCGATATGCCACTGGTTTGTATCTGTGTCCCATATGGCAAGCTTGCTGTTTCGTGGAACATAAGACACGGTCGCGATTGCTGCAAACTGCCGCATACTTTCCTGCTGGCTATCAAGTTCTTCAGCTGAAATGGCTTCCGCACAATCGTAAATCGGTTTGGCAAGCGCTGCAGATCCAGTGAGACTGACAAAGATAAAGGAAGCTAAATATATCTTGTGGTTATTCCTCATATCCTCAGCATCGTAAATTTAGGATCAATAAGCAATCAATTCTAGTAGGTGTGCAAATAGGGTACGCTTACATCACGCATGGGTGTTATGGTGTCCGACGGAGCGCAGATTTCAAAATTGTTCGCCTGTTTGAATCAACGGATTCATTATCCACTGTTCGGACGGCAAGTTTATACTGGCCCCAAAGGTTGATAATTAGCCAGTATGTGTAGGCACACCGATCCCGATGTTGTCTTCACGCTTGCGGCAGGCGCGCTCTACGCGCGGCTGATCGTGGTGGCCAGGCCGAACGATGACGATTGAATCGAAAGCAATTTGATCAAGAGACGAATGCCTTGGTGCGAAGGCTTTGTGCAAATGGGCCAAGAACGGATCGGATTCGGACGACCGCTAATGGGGCCAAAGCCGCCTGTCCACTTTCAACGAACCTTAGCTAGATATGCACAGTCAGATGTTGCGTCGACCGGTTGAGGTCACCCCGATAATAGCCGCTATTAGAGGTAGTGGGTCAGTTTGAAAATTGACGCTGCAAATTACCGTCGACCCACTACCAAGACCATCACTTTATTGTGTTTATCGCCACCCACGCGTAAACGTCGGGCATGAGCGATTGTTCAACATGCGTTGTCCGCAACCGCGCGATTTGCGCCAGCCTGGAAACTGATGAATTGCAGTTGCTGAGCAATCTTGGCCGCAAACGAACGATCAAGCGCGGCGAGACTCTCTTGTGGGAGGGCGACCCGGCTCCGGTTGTCGCCAATATCATTGATGGCGTGCTCAAGCTGTCGGTCAACCTGCAGGACGGTCGGGAGCAGATCGTCAGCGTCATGTATGCCTCCGATTTTATCGGCCGGCCCTTTGGCAAGGAAAGCCCCTATCGGGTGACCGCCATGACAGATGCCGAGATCTGTGTCTTTTCAAGGTCTTCCTTTGACAGTTTTGCAAAGGAGCACCCCGACCTGCAGAATAAACTGCTCCAGCGGACCCTCGACGAGCTCGACCGCGCTCGCGAATGGATGACCATGCTGGGCAAGAAATCGGCAACCGAGCGCATCGCCACACTGCTGGTCGAATTGTCCGATCGCCTGACCGTGGATGGCTGTAGTCTGACCACCCTCTATCTCGATCGTTTCGAGCTGCCGATGGACCGGCAGCAAATCTCGGATATATTGGGCCTGACGATCGAAACGGTCAGTCGACAATTCACCCGCATCCGGAAAGCAGGGATTATCGAGCTGCCTGACCGGCGCACCGTTATCATCAAGGATCGCAGCCGGCTGAAAGCGCTCGCAGAAATAGCCTGAGCCAAGCAATCAGACTTCAGGATCATCGCGATCCGCTCCATTTTCCGGAAACTTTCTTTGACCAAAATCAAAGCTTAGCGCGGTTCAGCCGCCTATTGCCTTGCACATGTGGTCCTATCATTCCGAATTACTGGCTAAACCCGTGCCGCGCTATACCAGCTACCCGACCGCGGTCGAGTTTCATGGCGGCTGCGGCGCCGACGAATATATCCAGGCGCTGAGCAACATGCCGTCGGGGACGCCTCTGTCCCTGTATATTCATATTCCTTATTGCCACTCGATCTGCTGGTATTGCGGATGCAACACCGGCGCGGCGGGCAAGGCTCAGCGGCTGACGGCTTATCTGGACGCGCTGGAAAGCGAAATTGCGTTGATTGGACGGTTGCTGGGCGGCCGCGGAAAAGTACGGCGTATGGCATTTGGCGGCGGCAGTCCGAACGCCATTACGACCATAGAATTTGTCCGCCTTCTCGACCGGATTACGACGATATTCGATGCCGGCACGCCGGAAATCTCGGTCGAGCTGGATCCGCGCGGCTTTACCTCCGAATGGGCGCTGGCGCTGGCGGCGTCCAATGTCGGCAGAGTGAGCCTTGGCGTCCAGACCTTCGCGCCGCATGTCCAGGAAGCGATCGGGCGCATCCAGCCGCTCGCCGATATCGAGAAATCCGTATCCGCCTTGCGCTTGCGCGGCATTGATTCGATCAATTTCGACCTGATGTATGGCCTGCCCGAGCAGTCTTTGCAGGATCTCGACGAAACGCTGGCTCAGGCAATCGAACTCCAGCCCAGCCGCGTCTCGTTATTCGGCTATGCGCACATGCCCGAGATGATACCGCGGCAGAGGCGGATTGATGGCGACAGCCTCCCCGATGCAGAATTGCGCTTTGAACAAAGCGAGCTCGGCTATCAGCGGCTGACTGCGGCAGGCTATGTTGCGATCGGCTTCGACCATTTCGCCCTGCCGACAGATTCGCTGGCAATCGCTGCGACAGAAGGCCGGGTCCATCGGAATTTTCAAGGCTTTACCGATGATCCCAACGAGGTCCTGCTCGGTTTTGGGGCCAGCGCAATCAGCAGCTTGCCGGGACTTTTGGTGCAGAATGAAAAAAATGTTGGGCGATACCGGTCTTTGGTTTCTTCAGACGCGGTCGCGGCTGTTCGCGGCGTGACGCGCGACCAAGAAACAAGGAAACGGGGTGCGACAATCTCTTCTCTTCTCTGTCAGGGGCATGTCGATGCCCGGGCCGCCAATATGTTGCCGGATGCCCATATGCTCGATATTTTCAAGGAAAAGGGCCTGATCCGGCAGCGCGATGGCCAGCTGGTCATTACCGAAGCGGGACGGCCTTATGCGCGGCATATTGCGTGCCTTTTCGATCAGTTTCGCACCCGGCAGGAAACGGTTGCAGCATAGCGACATAGCCCATCGTCTCGAAAAGCCATTTGGTGGCGGTCGGAAGAAGCGCGACGCTGATGCTGTTGGAATTTGATCACATTAAATCTCGTCCCGCAAGCTGACCGAGGTACCCTCCTCGATCTTTTCGCTCGGGTGGAGAATGACAGATGCGCCGCTGTCTATCCCATCCACGATTTGCGCGTGCTCATCATTCATCCGCCCAACCTTGACCGGAACCAGAACCGCCCGTCCATTGCGCATGACGAAAACCGACCATTGGCCCTTGTCGCGGAACAAGGCACTGATCGGCACCTGCAGCACATCCTCGCCTGACCATTCAATGACCCGAACGATCACGCGATAACCGTGGCCGAGCGCTTTGTACGCAGACCATGGATCAACAAAATCAATGATGACATTCACCCGCTGCTCTTCCACACCCAAGGCCGAAATCTTGGTGAATCCATAGGGTTCGATTCGTTGGACTCTGCCTTTCAGCGGCTTGTCTCCGCCCCACTGGTCAATCAGCACTTCGCTTCCCGGTTTGATTTTTACCGCGTCGCTGGATAGCAGATCGGTGACAATTTCAATGTCACTCGGATCGCCGAGTTCCATGATCGTTGATCCTGCAGTGATCGTCGTTTCGCTTTCCTGCACCAGGCGAAGCACCGAACCGCTTTCGGGGGAACGAATATCCAGAGCCTTGGCACCGGAATCACGGGACGACGGGGCCATCAGCCGCGCTCTTGCCGCACGCAACGCAAATCGGGCATTCTCCCGTTCACCTCTGGCTTCCGCCAGTCGGGCCTCGCTGCTATCCCGCGCGGCGCGCGCGGCATCATAGGCGGTGCGGGTAGCGAACCCGCGGTCATAAATCGCCGCAATACGCTCGAAATTTGCGGCCGATAGCTTGCTGTCGGCCTGCGCCTGGGCGATCCTCGCCTGTGCCGATTCAACCCGTGCTTGCAGTCCCTGGATCTGGGAGCGGGTTTCCGCTTCGCTTCGCGGGTTGAGAAAATCCGGTTGCGAGGGCATGATCCGCGCCACCACGGTCTGTCCGGCCACCACCGGATCACCGGGCTCAAGAGCGATCCTCTGTAACTCCCCGCTTATTGGCGCCGCGACCAGATATACATCGCGTATCCGTGTCTCGCCTTCATCGTCGATTGTGACGATAAGCGGCGCTTTCACCGCCTTGGCGACATCGACATCTATCGGCGGTGTGCGCAGCGCGAAAAAGATCGCCGCGATGACGACGACAGCGATCAGGCCGATGATGCTTCTGGGGCCGAGCCGAACCAGATGTTGTTTTTTCATATTCATTCCCGAGTCTTCAATACGCTCACCAGATCCAGACGGTGCAAACGGCTGCTGACAAACAGGGCGGATAGCGCGGCTGTTGCCAGCACCAGCAATATCGCCAAAGCAACTGTCCCCACGGACAGGGAAAATGGCATGACAAACAAATCTCCGCTCATCGAGGCGGCAAGATATTTGGACAGATAATAGCCGAATAGTGAACCGAATGGGAGGCCGGCAATCACAATCAAGGCGAGTTCTCCCAGCAAGATGTAGGAAACTTCCTGGCGTCTGTAACCAAGCACGCGGAGAGAAACCAGATCGCGTGCCCGCTCAGCCAGGCTGATGCGGGCATTATTATACACGACGCCAAACACGATCAGGGCGGAAAATGCTGTGTTGAACAACGTCACAATTCCCATGGTTTCACCGACGGTCTCGTCAATACCGTTGAGAGCTGCAGCGCGTTGAGAAAATCCGGCAACCTGGGGCATGGCCTTCAGCTTCCGGTAAAGTTCATCGGTTTTGTCGGGGTCAACGCTGAGATAGGCGCCGGACGTCAGGGGAGTTTCGCGCATGATAGGGCGGAGGCTATCGAAATCGACATAGGCCGGATTGCCGATCGGACTTTTCAAGATGCGTCTGACAGGCAAAGCAAGGCGCGGGCGGCGTCCTTCGGTTATTTCGACCTCGACTTGGTCGCCCGGTTCGACCGCGAGCTGTTTCGACAACACGGTAGAGAGCATCAGGCCTTTGACCGGTGGCTGGACCAAGCCATGGTCAATGTCGACCAGACGGTTGAGGTCACCATAGGGTTTCATGCCAGTCAGGCTCTCGGATCGGGATCGGTGGCCAGCCGACAAAGTTGCGGTAATATAGCGCACCGGCTCGACCCGCATGACTCCGGGAAGCCGTTCCAGTTCAAAAAGCACCCGCTCATCGCGCGGTTCGGCAAAAGAAACGTTTACGTCGGCACGATTGGCCTGATTAAACAAAAGGTCGGTCATCATACCGACATTGTCCATGGATCCTGCCGACGTAACATACAGACCCAAGGCAGCGGCAACACCGAGCGACCCGAGTATCGACCGCAAAGGACGACGGACAAGCCCGCGCAGGATAATCCGGGTCGGTTCGTCGAGTCTTTTGAACTTGCCGATCAGTTGCGCAATTCCGCCGGAGTAGTTGGGCGGCACTGGCGGACGCATCGCTTCCGCCGCCTTCAGCTTTCCAATCCGCCTTACCGTCTGTGCCGCTCCCATCAGGACAACGATGATCGTAATCAGGCAAGATATCAGTAAGACATCAGATCCCGCGCGATAGGTCAGGAACGGAAAAACGAAAAATTCCTGATAGATGCCAGCTAGGCCGCGGCCCATCCATGAACCCAGCATTAGTCCGAGAACCAGACCCGGCAAGGACAGTACCATCGCAAGCTTTGCATAATGCCACATGATCACTCTGCTGCGATATCCAAAGGCGGCCAGCAATCCTAGAATTTCGCGTTCCGATTCCACCAGTCGGGACAGCACCATATTGATCAAGAAGGCCGCCACACCGAGAAATATCGGCGGCAGGATCGCAGTAATTTGGCCAAGCTGGGCCAGTTCATTCTCTAGAAACCGGTCAGAGATCTGATCGCTTCGAGGGATTGCTCCCCGGCCGCCATAGCGTTCCAGCATATTGTCGACCCGACGAATTACATCCTGACCGACGGCTCCGCGTTCAAGACGAATGAGCAGTTCGTTATAGGCATTGGTTGAATCCAGTGCAGCAGCGAGATGCTCTTCGCCCATCCAGAGGACCCCGAAGCGTCGATTGTCGGGAAAAATCTGGCCGGGTCCGATCGCATAGACATATTCCGGTGACAGCACCGTCCCGACCACTCGCAAACGCTGCTTTTTGCCATAGAGCAACGCCTCGATAGTATCGCCCAGGCCAATGCGCGCGGCATCGGCAAATTTCTCACTCGCCAGCACCTCGTCGGACCGGGCGGGATTGGGCCGCCGGCCGCTTCGCAATACCAACGCGTTGACGCGCGGCATCCCGGCGCGGGGCAATGAATGGATGCGCGTGGTGATTGGCTCCGCTATCCCGGGAATATCCAGCGTTGCACCGCTGGTCAGCCGGCCTTCGGCAATGCTGACCCCATCAAGCGACTGGACATCATCGATCAGTCTTTCCGGAAACCGTCTGGCGGAGGCAAATATGTCGGCAAAGCGATAACGGTCATAATAGGCATCGCGTGTGGCCTCCAGCGAGCGGATCATCCCGAAGGACATTACCACCATGCCGATACCTGCGGCGATCACCAGAGAGATGGCGAAAGCCTGTGACCGCAGCCTCCAGATATCCCGGAGCAGCTTGCGGTCCAGCGCGCCAAGCCAGCCAGGCAGAATTACCATCGGAGCTTTGACGGTGCGACACGGTCCGGGTTGTCGCGATCTTCAATCAGCGACCCGTCGGCGAAGCGCAGGAGCCGGTCCGCCATATCGGCAATGACAACATTATGCGTGATCAGCAGCGTGGTTGTGCCGAGTTCGCGATTGATCTGGTCCAGCGCATCCAGGACGATCACGCCGGTCTGGCTATCCAGTGCACCGGTAGGTTCATCGCAAAACATGACCTTGGGCCGCTTGGCAATTGCACGGGCGATGGCAACCCTTTGCTGCTCCCCGCCTGAAAGTTGCGACGGGAAATGATCGATCCGCTTTTCAAGCCCGACGAGTGCCAGTGCCTCTTCGGGCGTCATCGGATCATCGGCAATCTCGGTAATCAGCGCGACATTTTCGCGGGCGGTGAGCGATGCGACCAGATTGTAGAATTGAAATACAAAACTTACGGAATTGCGGCGATATTCGGTAAGCTCGGAAGTGGCCAAGGCCGTCAGTTCCCGGCCTTCGAAAAACACTTGTCCATCGGTCGCTTCATCCAGGCCGCCCACGATGTTGAGGAAGGTGGATTTTCCCGAGCCGCTGGCACCCAGCAAAACCACCATATCCGATTTGTAAAGCTCGAGATCAATGCCGCGCAATGCGTGCACGGCAGTCGATCCTTCGCCATAGATTTTTGTGAGCCCCCGAATAGTGTAAAGGCTTTTGTCTTCGGCTGGGCGAGAGGGTGCCGGGTCGGCCATCAGACTTGATGTTTTGCCAGCATTCTTGCGAGCGGCTCTGCGTCATCGGCGCCAAAATCCTTGGGAATTTCTGCCAGCAATTGGGCGCTGGTTGCAGGACTCAAGTTCTTGCGGATAAGTCCCAGCGCACGCGGAGCTGCGACGAGCACAAGGCCCGCTTCATTTTCTGATCCAATCTGCTCGATCTTCCTGGCAGCCGTGATGACGAATTGGTCCTCTTCCTGTTGCTGGAAATCCGTCGGCTCATGGGTGCCGCGGCGGGGTGACTTGCTCTGGAAGGTCCGCCCTGGACGGTCGGTGCCCAATTCTGATGTTTTATGGGAAGGATGATGATGTTCTTCGACTAGCTTCAGTTCCGGATCAAATGCCTCGCCAATATTCTTGAAGACCAGCATTCTGGTGCCGTCAACGGCTACGACAAGACTTTCTTTCCGCAACAGCATGCCTCGCTCCTTTTAACAGACCATCAATCATCTGGATGGTTCGACTGTATTCATTCATTCTAGGTTGACCATGGAACAGGAACGATAGGTATTGTTACGGAATGTGCTGTCAGGCAGACGCGCGCTGATCAAACGATCTGGTCAAAGTTGCTTGTCAGCCATCAACGAGACAACTTCGCCGTCACTGGTCTGATCAAAATCACGATAGAAGGACCCGACCGCACCGAATGGAGTAGGGGTGGACAGGCAGACAATCTCGTCGCATTCGTCCCTTAATTCTTCCAAGGCCGAAGAAGGTGCAACCGGCACTGCCAAGATTATTTTGCGCGGCTTGTTCTTGCGCACGCCCTTCAGCGCAGCCCTGACCGTTCCACCGGTCGCGATACCGTCATCCACGATAATCACAGTACGGCCTTCCATTTCGATAGGCTGACTATTCCCCAGATAGGTCGCGCGTCGCCGGGCAATTTCCTTCAACTGCCGCTGCATCTCGGCCTCGACATACTCCGGGCCTGGTTTAAGCTGACGGACGATCTCTTCCGTGAGCACGATCTGTGGGCTGTCACCGTCTACCACCGCACCGATGCCATATTCCGGCCAGCCGGGCGCACCGAGTTTCTTGACAAACAGCAGATCCATCTCCGCCCCAAGGGCTTTGGCGACCTCATAGGCGACCGGTACGCCGCCGCGAGGCAGGGCCAGGATCAGAGGATTATCGAAATCTCGCCGGCTCAACTCTCCGGCGAGCTTCCGGCCAGCATCCCGTCTGTTTTCAAAAGAAAATTCCCGTCCATCCACCTGCCCTCTCCTCATCGACCATCGCGATGCACACTGAACCAGGCGCCGGCGTGCACAATCACTTCCTCCAGGGTCCCGGGCTCCTCGAACAGATGTCTGGCGCCATTGACGATGGTCAGGCGATTGCGGATACCAGCCAGGCTTTGCCCTGCATCATCACGCCCTTGCCCGGAATATGGTGCCGGGCAAAAACATCGGCCAGCTCCCGGCCGGCGGCTTCCCGTGTCGCTTCACCCTTGTCATTCAGCAAGCGCCCGACCGCCAGCGAGGCAAAAGCGAATTCCACCGCTTTTTCGGGTGTCGCGCCGACACCGCCGACGGGTTGCAGGCCATCATAGGTCTCGACCTTGACTTCGCTGAAGCCGCTGCCGACCATGATCTCGCCCAGATATTCGAGATCCTCGAAAGCAAATGGTCCCGGCGCGCGCGGCACCGCGGGCGGAACTTCAACATGGTTCCTGACCACACCCATCATTTCCATCATCCAAAGATTGTCGCGCGGCGGCCCCCATACCGCCAGATCAATCCGGCCACCCTTGCGCAGCAGGCTGTGCAAATGGGAAAAAGCGCTGACCGGATCCTCGAAGAACATGCTGCCGAAGCGCGAAAACAGGCGATCATAAGGCGCATCAGCCAGAGAGACGGTCGACGCATCGGCACAAGTGAACCCGATATTGGTTGCCCCGCTCTGTTCCGCGCGCTGTTGAGCGGCCGCAACCAGATCGGGCGAAATATCGACGCCCATGACTTTGCCCGAAGGGGCAACATTTCGCGAGATGGCCAGAGTCGTGGCGCCGCCGCCGCAGCCGAGATCGATCACCGTCTCGCCGTCATGATAATCGGCGCGGCCCAGCAAGGCGTCACCGATCGGGGCGATCATCTCCTCGAACAGGGACAGGCTGGCCAGCCATTTCAACCCCATTTCGCCGGCCCAGTCTTCCGGTTTCAGTTCTTCGGGCTTGAGCGCATCATTGGCTGAATCATTGTTCATAAGTTATGTTCCTGTCCTACAATATTTTGGCAAATCCCGCCGTTCCGGAGCCGGTCGCCGGTTTTTCAGCGGCATTGTCGGCAACGGTCGCTGCCTGTAAAATCTTTTGTGGATCGGGCTGGTCTGTCAGCAACGCCTCCATCGTCCGGACGCAGAGCCGGACCGATTCATCGGCCAGATCATAGCAAATCTGCTTACCCTCGCGCCGTGTTCTGACCACATCTGCCTGTCTCAGCGCCGCCAGTTGCTGGCTGAGCGCCGGCTGGCCGATACCGGTCGACCGGTCGATGTCGCTGACGCTGCTCTCCCCGCGCAAGAGATAGGACAGGATCATCAGCCGCTGCGGCTGCGCATAGATTTTCAGCTTCTCGGTCGCGGTATCGGCGCGGGCGCGGCTTTCAAAAATCGCCGTCACGGGTTCTTCACCAGGTGGCAGAACCAGTCGTCGTCCTGGCCGGCAGGCAGGTCCAGCGACGGGATCGCGAGCACATCATCCCCCGGCTGCCAGCCTTCCGGTGTCAGCACCTCTTTCTCGTCGGCCAGCTGCAGCGCTGCCAGCAGGCGGATCATCTCGTCGACCGAGCGTCCGACATTGTGCGGATAGCAGGTGGTCGCCCGTACAACGCCGGCGGGATCGATAAAATAGCTGGTCCGCATGGCTGCGGAATCAGAAGCATTTTCATCAATCATGCCAAAGGCGTGACCCACTGCCATGCTGGGATCCTCGACGATGGGAAAGGATATTTTGACACCAAATCTGCCCTCGATCGCGCGCACCCAGGCGAAATGGGCATAGAGGCTGTCCACCGACAAGCCGAGCAGCGCGCAGTCCATCGCCGCGAACTTCTCCTGATTCCGTGCGAACGCGACAAATTCCGTCGTACATACCGGCGTAAAATCGGCGGGATGGGAAAAGAAAACCAGCCACCGCCCGCGATAGTCGGACAATTTGACCGGACCATGGGTGGTGCGCGCCTCGAAATCCGGCGCGACGTCCCCGATACGCAATGAACCGGACTTTTTTTGCAACGCATCTGTCATTAGTTTCAGCCTTTCCGGAGATTTGCCAGTGTCCGCATATTGACGCAACACATATAATGTATTACATGATTTATGTAAATATGAATATAAGGAATTTCCTATGACCGATTCGGCCCTGATTCATGCGACAGAACAGATTACCCGTGCGCAGCAAAGCATCCCCGTGATCCAGTCATTTTTTGATCACGCTACTTATACCGTGACCTATGTGGTGCACGACACGGCCACCAAATGCGCCGCTATCATCGACAGCGTTTTCGATTTTGATCCGGCTTCGGGCCGAACCTCTTTTGATTCCGCCGATCAGGTTATCGCCTATGTGGAGGGGCACGACCTCAAGGTCGAATGGCTGCTGGAGACCCACGCCCATGCCGACCATCTCTCGGCGGCACCCTATCTGCAGAACAAGCTCGGCGGCAAGATCGCGATCGGCGAGCATATTGTGACGGTACAGAATGTATTCGGAAAATTGTTCAACGCCGGCACCGAATTTCAACGGGACGGATCGGACTTTGATCGTCTCTTCGCCGACGGCGACACGTTCAAGATCGGCAGTATCGACGTGACCGTGATGCATGTTCCCGGCCATACGCCTGCCTGTATCGCCTATGTCATAGGAGACGCGGTCTTCGTCGGCGATACCATGTTCATGCCCGACTATGGCACGGCAAGAGCCGATTTTCCCGGTGGCGACGCACGCAAGCTCTACCAGTCCATGCGGCGGATATTGTCGCTGCCCGACACCACCCGCCTGTTCATGTGTCACGACTATCTGCCGGAGGGCCGGACCGAATATGTCTGGGAAACCACCGTTGCCGAAGAGCGGAAGCACAATATCCATGCGCATGACGGCGTGACCGAGGACGAATTTGTCAAGATGCGGACCGAGCGCGACAAGACGCTGGATATGCCGCGCCTGATTCTGCCGTCGGTTCAGGTCAACATGCGCGCGGGCCATTTGCCGCCCGCGGAAGACAATGGCGTGCGCTACCTCAAAGTGCCGTTGAACGGCGTCTGATGCTCTCCGCTTTTCCCCATGCCATGCCGGTTGAAGGCCTGATCGGCGGACTGATGATCGGTGTCGCCGCCGCCCTTATGCTGCTCGGCCTCGGTCGCATTGCCGGGGTCAGCGGGCTCGCTGCCCGCGCCACCGGCATCGCCGACGGCGGCGCGCCGCGAGGCATCGCTCTCGCCTTTGTCATTGGCCTGCCGCTGGGGGCGCTGATTATTTCGTCTCTCGCCGGCGGCATAGAAACCCGCTTTCCACCCTCGATCATTCCGCTGCTGATCGGCGGATTGCTGGTCGGTTACGGGACCCGTCTGGGTTCCGGCTGCACCAGTGGTCATGGTGTGTGCGGCATGTCCAGGCTGTCGCCCCGCTCGCTGATTGCCACGGCAATATTCATGGCCAGCGGCTTCGTAACGGTCGCGCTGATGCGCGCGGGAGGTTTGCTATGAAGCAATTTCTGGTTGCCCTGCTTGCCGGCGCACTGTTTGGCGCGGGTCTCGCCTTTTCGGGCATGGCCGATCCGGCCCGGGTACAGGGATTTCTTGACCTGTTCGGACATTGGGATCCGACGCTCGCCTTCGTGATGGGCGGCGCAATGATCCCGATGGCGGTGGCCTGGCTCATCCAGCGTCGGCTCGACAAGCCTTTTGCCGATGCGCATTTCTCGCTGCCCGGCACATCGCTGATCGATCGCAAGCTGGTCATCGGCGCTATATTGTTCGGTACGGGCTGGGGCATCAGCGGCCTGTGTCCGGGACCGGGGCTGGCCGATCTTGCAATCAATCCCCTGCCCGCACTGGCCTTTGTGATCGCATTATTGGCAGGGATGATAATGCATCGTGTGACAAGCTAGAACAGACAGAAACGAGAAGGATGTCCGATGACAAGCAAGCCGGAAATTACCCAGCTGAATGATGCCATAAGTGTCTCGCCGCAACTACAGCTGGATGATGTAGCAGCGTTGGCGGCGGCCGGCTTCCGGTCTATCATCTGCAATCGGCCCGATGAGGAGACCGGCGATCATCCGCGCTCCGACGCTGTGGCAGAGGCGGCGGAAAAGGCTGGCCTGCGATTCGCCTATGTTCCGGCGGTGTCCGGTGCGATCACCGGTCGGGACGGCGAAAAAATGGCGGCGACTCTTGCCGCCGTTCCCGCTCCCGCGCTCGCCTATTGCCGGTCGGGTGCCCGGTCGACAAAGCTCGCCGAAATGGCGCGGGCGGCATCCGGAGAATCCCTTTCGCCATCGGGAGGCGGCGGCCGCTTTGATGTTGTCATCGTCGGTGGCGGCTCCGCCGGCATCGCCACCGCCGCCAGCATGCTGAAGCGCAACCGGAAAATCTCGCTCGCCATCATCGACCCCGCCGATGACCATTATTACCAGCCCGGCTGGACGATGGTCGGTGGCGGCGCCTTTTCCGCGGAGTTCACGCACCGCAAGGAAAAGGACCTGATCCCGTCCGGGGCGCAATGGATCAAGTCCGCGGCCACCAGCTTTGACCCGGAGAACAATGCCGTCATGACAACCGACGGGCAGGAGATCCGCTATGACGTCCTGATCGTCTGTCCGGGAATCAAGCTGGATTGGGCCGCGATTGACGGCCTGCCTGAGACATTGGGCAAGAACGGCGTCACGTCCAATTACCGTTTCGACCTCGCCCCCTACACCTACCGGCTGGTCAAGGACATGAGCCACGGCACCGCCCTGTTCACCCAACCGCCGATGCCGATCAAATGCGCCGGCGCACCGCAAAAGGCGATGTACCTGTCGTGCAGCAAGTGGGAAAGGGCAGGCGTCCTGGGCAATATCGACGTGCAGTTCCACAATACGGGTCCGGTGCTGTTCGGTGTCCAGGAATATGTCCCGGCCCTGATGGAATATATCGAGCGCTACGATGCCCATCTGAACCTGGAGTCCCGCCTGGTGGCAGTCGATGGTCCTGGCAAGATTGCCACCTTCGAACAGAAACGGGGCGAGCAAACTGAACGCGTTGAAGTGGCATTCGACATGATCCATGTGGTCCCGCCGCAAATGGCTCCAGATTTCATCCGCTCCAGTCCGCTGGCAGCCGAAAGCGGTTTTGTAGATGTCGATCCGGCGACCCTGCGCCACGCTAAATATGCCAATATATTCGCGCTGGGCGATGCCTGCAGCGCACCCAATGCCAAGACCATGGCGGCTGTCCGCAAGCAGGCGCCGGTGGTGGCCGTCAATGCGCTCGCCGCCCTCGACGGCAGGCCGCCGGTCGCCGATTATGACGGCTATGGCAGTTGCCCGCTGACCGTCGAGCGCGGCAAGGTCGTGCTCGCCGAATTCGGCTATGGCGGCAAGCTGCTGCCCAGCTTCCCCAACTGGCTGATCGATGGCACCAGACCATCGCGACTGTCCTGGCTGCTCAAGGACACGATATTGCCTCCGGTCTATTGGCATGGCATGCTCAAGGGGCGGGAATGGATGGTGAAGCCCCACCGCATCGACGCGCAATAGGATAGTCCATGAAAATTGCCCGCTATTTGCCAATCCTGGATTGGGGCCGCCGCTACAATGGCACAACTCTGACCAACGACGGCGTCGCGGCGATCATCGTCACGATCATGCTGATCCCGCAAAGCCTGGCCTATGCCATGCTCGCCGGATTGCCGCCCGAAATCGGACTCTATGCCTCGATCCTGCCGCTGATTGCCTATGCGATATTCGGGACCAGCCGGACGCTGGCCGTTGGCCCGGTCGCGGTCGTGTCGCTGATGACCCTGACCGCAGCCAGCGCCATTGCCGCGCCCGGCAGCGCGGAATTTATCGCCGCCGCCCTGGTACTGGCCCTGCTTTCGGGCCTGTTCCTTCTGCTTCTCGGCATATTCAAGCTGGGCTTTCTCGCCAACCTGCTCTCCCACCCCGTCGTGTCGGGCTTTATCACCGCCAGCGGCATCATCATCGCCACCAGCCAGTTGAAGTCGATCTTCGGTATCAAGGCGAGCGGTGCGGCCATGCCCGAGCTGCTGTCCAGCATTGTCGCCACCATCGGGACCACCAATCTGCCGACGCTGATTATCGGTGTTTCGGCAACCGCCTTTCTGTTCTGGGTACGCAAGGGACTGAAGCCGTTGCTGATGCGTTTTGGCATACCCGCACGGCCGGCCGAACTGCTGGCCAAGGCCGGACCGATCGCCGCCGTAGCCGTTTCGACCATCGCCACCATCCTGTTCGGACTCGAGGCCCAGGGCGTGAAAGTTGTCGGCGACATTCCGCAAAGCCTGCCACCCTTTTCCGTGCCGCTGATTGATCTGGAGCTTTGGAAAACCCTGGCCATCCCGGCACTGCTGCTCAGCATCATCGGCTTTGTGGAATCGGTATCGGTCGGCCAGACCCTGGCGGCCAAGCGGCGTCAGCGGATCGATCCGGATCAGGAACTGATCGGTCTGGGCGCGGCCAACCTGTCGGCAGCTTTTTCCGGTGGCTATCCGGTCACCGGCGGCTTCGCCCGCTCGGTGGTGAATTTCGATGCCGGGGCAGAAACCCCGGCGGCCGGTGCCTTCACCGCGGTCGGCATCGCCCTCGCTGCGCTGTTTCTCACCCCGCTGCTCGCTTCTCTTCCCATCGCCACTCTGGCCGCGACGATCATTGTCGCCGTGCTCAGTCTCGTCGACTTCAAAACCCCGCAGACCATCTGGCGCTATTCAAAAATGGACTTTTCGGCGATGGCCGCAACCATCGGTGTCACCTTGCTCGCTGGCGTCGAACCGGGCGTGATCGCCGGTGTCGGACTCAGCCTCGCGCTCTTCCTTTGGCGCAGTTCGCGCCCCCATGCCGCGATTGTCGGGCGAGTTCCCGAGACCGAGCATTTTCGCAACGTCAACCGGCACAAGGTGTTCACCGATCCCCGCATATTGACCATCCGCATCGATGAAAGCCTGACCTATCTCAACGCCCGCTGGCTGGAGGAATTCATTCTCGAGCAGGTCGCCGAACAGAAAACCGTCCGCCATGTCATTTTGATGTGCTCGGCGGTCAATGCGATTGATGCCTCGGCGCTGGAAAGCATCGAGGCGATCAACCACCGGCTCGAGGATGGCGGCATTTCGCTGCATCTGTCCGAAGTGAAGGGGCCGGTCATGGACCGGCTGAAACGCTCGCATTTTCTCGAGCAATTGTCGGGCAAGGTCTTCCTTTCGCAAAACGCAGCTTATTCGGCGTTAATTGCAATTGCGAATGCGGAAGATGAGGCCGACACCGATCCCGATAACTGGATGGCCAGAGGTATGATATGATCCGGGCAATTGAGACTTTCATAGCGCCCTCTCACAAGCTCAGTGCCTGGGCCGATCCCGTATTCCGTGTCCTGACCAGCCTGATTTTCATCATTGGCGGTCTGGGGCATTTTGGAGAACATCAGTACATGCTCGACCGGATGACAGATTCGCCGTGGTGGGATGTTATCAACATGGTCGGCAACCCGTCCTGGCTGCTGTGGCTGTCGGGCGCCATATTCATCATTTTCGGGGTGATGCTCGCCCTGGGCTGGATGACCCGGCTTTCGGCGCTGCTGATATTCGTCACGCTGGTTCCGATTACCGTCACTGTCCATATTGCGCCCGGCCATGTCGGCCCCTTGTTCAAGAATATCGCCATTCTTGGCGCGCTGTTCTTAATCTACTGCCGCGGGCCGGGCAGATATGCGCTCGACAATAGAAATATTTCCAGAGGCTGAAACATGGTGGAAAATGATCTCGCAATCAATCTGGCCAGAGTGCAATTCGCCTTTACCGTCAGCTTCCATTTCCTGTTTCCGGCCTTCACCATCGGCATCGCCAGCTATCTCGCGGTGCTGGAAGGACTCTGGCTGAAAACCGACAAGGGCGTCTACGCCAATCTCTACCGCTACTGGCTCAAGATTTTTGCCGTGGTGTTCGCGATGGGCGTCGTTTCCGGCATCGTCATGTCCTATCAGTTCGGAACCAACTGGTCGGTCTTCTCCGACAAGGCGGGGCCGGTGATCGGCCCGCTCATGGCCTATGAGGTGCTGACCGCCTTTTTCCTCGAAGCCGGCTTCCTCGGCGTGATGCTGTTCGGAATTAACAAGGTCGGCCGCAAGCTGCATTTTGTCGCGACCCTGGCGGTGGCCGTCGGGACCTTCATCTCCGCCTTCTGGATACTGTCGGTGAACAGCTGGATGCAGACGCCGGTCGGCTATGCGATCAACGATGTCGGGCAATTTGTGCCCGCCGCCGGCTGGTGGGACATTGTCTGGAACCCGAGCTTCCCCTATCGCCTGGTCCATACCGTGCTGGCCGCCTATCTGACCACCGCCTTCGCGGTTGGTGCCGTGGGTGCCTGGCATCTGCTGAGGGACGGGACCAATCCGGGCGCGCGCAAGATGTTCTCGATGGCGATGTGGATGGCTGCGCTGGTCGCCCCGGCCCAGATATTCATGGGCGATTTGCACGGCCTCAATACGCTCGAGCATCAGCCCGCAAAAGTCATGGCCATGGAAGGCCATTACCAGAGCCATCCCGATGGCGCGCCGCTGATCCTGTTCGGTATCCCCAACAGTGCGGATAAGCGCGTCGATTATGCCATCGCGATCCCGAAGGCATCCTCCCTGATCCTGAAACATGACCTCAACGCCCCGCTCGCCGGTCTCGACACCATTCCCGAAGCCGACCAGCCGCCGGTCGGGATCGTCTTCTGGTCATTCCGCATCATGGTCGGCCTTGGCTTCGCGATGCTCGGCATCGGCCTGTGGAGTTTGTTCGCCCGGTCGCGCAAGAAGCTCTATGACTGGCCCTGGCTGCATCGCGCGGCGCTGGCGATGGGACCGTCCGGCTTCATTGCCGTGCTCGCCGGCTGGGTCACCACCGAGGTCGGTCGCCAGCCGTTCACCGTCTATGGCCTGCTGCGTACCAGCGAAAGCGCGGCCCCGCTCGACGCACCGGCGGTCGCGGCCTCTCTGTTGGCCTTTGTGCTGGTCTATTTCATCGTCTTCGGTGCCGGCATTGTCTATCTGTTCAAACTGGCCGCCAAACCGCCCGAAGCCCACGAACCAACGCCCGACGACGCGCCCATTCGCTCGGCAGGAACAACCCCGGCGGCGGCGGTGCTCGAAGGGGATCACGAAGAAGGAGTGGCGCCATGAACGGCCTCGACCTGACCGTCATCTGGGCGGGCATCATCGCCTTTGCCGTCGTCATCTATGTGATCATGGACGGCTTTGACCTCGGCATCGGTATCCTGTTCCCCAATTTCAGGGTCGGACCGGATCGCGATACCGCGATGAACAGCATCGCACCGGTCTGGGATGGCAATGAAACCTGGCTGGTATTGGGCGGTGGCGGCTTGCTGGCCGCCTTCCCGCTGGCCTATGCGATTATCCTGCCAGCGCTCTACGCGCCAATAATCGCCATGTTGCTGGGGCTGGTGCTACGCGGTGTGGCCTTCGAATTTCGCTGGCGCGATCCGGCGCACCGCGCCCGCTGGGATCTTGCCTTTACCGCCGGCTCGGTCATCGCAACCTTTGCACAGGGCGTCACCCTTGGGGCTTTGCTGCAAGGCATAACGGTCGAAGGCCGTGCCTATGCAGGCGGCTGGTGGGAATGGCTGACCCCGTTCAGCCTGCTGACCGGTTTCGCCCTGCTCGTCGGCTATGCCCTGCTCGGCTGCTGCTGGCTGATCTGGAAAACCGAAGGGGCCCTGCAGCGCCAGTGCTACAGCTATGCCGGCCGGCTCGGCATCCTGCTGCTGGTCGCCATCGCCGTGGTCAGCATCGCGACGCCCTTCCTCGAGGCCGAATATTACACCCGCTGGCTCGCCTATCCCGGCGTGCTGGCTACGGCGCAGATCCCGCTGGCGACGCTGATCATCTCGTTCCTGTATTTCCGCAGCCTGTCAAAACGCCAGCAAGCGACGCCCTTTTTCTATGCGCTGGGACTGTTCGGCCTGAGCCTCGTCGGTCTGGGTGTTTCGATGTGGCCCGATGTCATCCCCGGCCGGGTGACCATCTGGGAGGCCGCCGCTCCCTACGAAAGCCAGCTGTTCATGCTGGTCGGCGCCGCCATCATGGTACCGATCATATTGGCCTATACCGCCTGGGCCTATTGGGTCTTTCGCGGCAAGGTCGGATCGGACGGCTATCACTAGTGGCTTTCGATCCGCTTTCCTCCAAGGGCAAGGCCGCCGATGATGCCTCCTTGCCAAAGCGTCTGGTCTGGATGCTGGCCTACTGGGCGATGGGCGTGCTGGCGATCGGCGCCGTCGGCTTATTCATTCGATTCTGGATCAAGAGCTGATCAACCGTTCGGCCGTCGCCTCAGTGCGCCTCGTCCCAGCTCTTGCCGGTCCCGATATCCACGTCCAGCGGCACCGATAGTTTCACCGCCGGCTCTGCGGCACCGGACATGATGCTGCGGATTACCGCGCTCGCTGCATCGACGTCCGCTTCGGGCAGCTCGAACACCAGTTCATCATGCACCTGCATCAGCATTTTGACATCGCCCAGCCCGGCTTCGGCCAACGCCGGACCCATCCGCACCATCGCCCGCTTGATGATATCGGCGCTGGTGCCCTGGATCGGCGCGTTGATCGCGGCCCGTTCGCTGCCCTGGCGTTCGGCCTGGTTGCTCGACTTGATCCGCTCGAACCAGGTCTTTCGACCGAACAGCGTCTCCGTATAACCGGTCTCGCGTACCGATTGCAGCGTTGTCGAGATATATTGGTTGATGCCGGGAAAACGCTCGAAATAGGTATCGATCATTGCCTGCGCTTCATCCGGATCCACTTCCAGCCGCCGCGCCAGCCCCCAGCGGGAAATGCCATAGAGAATCGCGAAATTGATCGTTTTGGCCCGGGCGCGGGCATCGCGGTCTTCGCTGCCGAACAGTTCACGAGCGGTGCGATTATGAATATCCTCGCCATCGGCAAAGGCCTCTTTCAGCGTGGCGACGTCGGCGATATGCGCCGCCAGCCGGAGTTCGATCTGGCTATAGTCGGCAGCAAGGATGACATTCCCCGGCGCGGCGACAAAGGCCTGCCGGATCTGCCGGCCGATGGCGGTACGGATCGGAATATTTTGCAGGTTCGGTTCGGTCGAGGACAGGCGCCCGGTCTGCGCGCCACTGAGCGAATAGGACGTGTGGACGCGCCCGGTCTTCGCGTTGATCTGTTCCTGCAGCGCGTCGGTATAAGTGGACTTGAGTTTTGCCAGCTGCCGCCAGTCGACCACTTTCTGCGCAATCGGCTCGCCATCGCCGGCCAGCCGCTCGAGCACCGTGACATCGGTCGAATATTGCCCCGACTTGCCTTTTTTGCCGCCCTTCAGGCCGAGCTTGCCGAAAAGGATTTCTCCCAATTGCTTCGGGCTGCCGATCGAGAAGCTCTCTCCGGCAAGCTCGTGGATCTGCTGTTCCAGTTTTTCCATTTCCTCGGCAAAGGTCGCCGAGAGTCGTGACAGCTCCTCGCGGTCGACCAGCACACCGGTTGCCTCCATTCCCGCGATCACGGGCACCAACGGCCGGTCCACCATCTGATAGATCCGCGTTGCCCGTTCCGGGACCATCCGCAAGCGGAGGATTTCCCAGAGGCGGAGCGTCACGTCGGCATCCTCGGCGCCATATTCGGTCGCCTTGTCGAGCGGCACTTCCGCGAAACCAATCGCCTTCTTGCCCGTGCCGGTCAGCGACTTGAAGCTGATGCATTCATGACCCAGATGCAGCTTGCTCAGTTCATCCATGCCATGCCCGTGCAAGCCCGCATCGAGATTGAAACTCATTACCAATGTATCGTCAAACGGCGCGATCCGGATATCATGCTGGGCCAGCACCCCCATGTCATATTTCAGATTCTGTCCAACTTTGAGGACCGCATCATCCTCGAGCAGCGGCTTCAGTCTCGCCAGTGCTTGCTCCAGGCCGATCTGCTCTGGCGTCTCGCCGAACATGTCGCCGCTGGCGTGGCCGAGCGGAATATAGCAGGCCTGGTTGGGGCCGGTGGCAAGGCACACGCCGACGATCCGGGCGGTGACGCTTTCGAGACTGTCGGTCTCCAGATCCACCGCACAGACACCCTGTTCACTCGCCCGCGCGATCCACTGGTCGAGTGCCGCCATCGTCTGCACACATTCATATTCTGACCGGTCAATCGCCGGGGCGTCCGGCATTTTGGCTGCTGGCTCGACCGGGCCAGCGTCAGCAATATCGGGATTCTGCGGCTCGGCATGGCCATCGCCGCCGAGCTTCCTGAGCAGGCTGTTGAAGCCGTGGTCTGCCAGAAATTCGCGCAGCGGCGCATCGGGAATATCCTGGATCAGGAAACTGTCCAGCGTATCGGGCAACGGGCAATCGTCCCGCAAGGTCACCAGCACCCGCGATAACCGCGCCTGGTCGGCAAATTCGATCAGATTGTCGCGCATCTTGGACTTTTTCATCTCCGGCGCGGCGGCCAGCACGCTTTCGATGTCGCCAAATTCGTTGATCAGCTTCGATGCCGTTTTCGGCCCGATGCCGGGTACGCCGGGGATATTGTCGGAACTGTCCCCCATCAGCCCCAGCACATCGCCAAGCTTTTCGGGTCCGACACCGAACTTTTCTTCGACCGTCGCCCGGTTCATGCGCGCATTTTTCATCGTATCGAGCATATCGACGCGGCTGTCTCCATGCGGCTCGATCAGTTGCATCAGATCCTTGTCGGACGAAACAATCGTAACGTGCCAACCCGCTTCCAGAGCCGCCTTCGTATAGGAGGCTATCATGTCGTCCGCCTCGACATTTTCTTCCTCGATCAGCGGCAGCGAAAAAGCGCGCGTGGCGTCACGGATCATCGGAAACTGCGGCCTCAGATCCTCCGGTGCTTCCGGCCGGTTGGCCTTGTACTGGTCATAGAGATCGTTGCGGAAACTGGTTCCCGCCTTGTCCAGCACCACCGCCATATGCGTCGGTCCGTCGGCCTTGTTGAGTTCGTCGGCCAGCTTCCACAACATCGTCGTGTAACCATAGACGGCACCGACCGGCTCACCGCGAACGTTGGTCAGCGGCGGCAGTCGGTGATAGGCCCGGAAAATATAGGCCGAGCCGTCAACAAGATAGAGATGGTTGGGTTTGCTGTCTGAAGTGTCCGTCATGGCCGCCAGCACTAGCAGCGCCGGCAGCCTTCGTCATTTCAAATTCAGCCTCACCGGAAATTTGACTGCATCACAGCCATTTTGAAGTTCTGCGCTTTTTCCTGGATCGGACGCGGCTTGGCCCGCATGCCCGGTTCAAACAGGATTACCTGATTGCGGCCGCTTCGCTTGGCGGTGAACAGCGCGGTATCGGCATTCCCCAGCATAGCGGCGCGTTGATGATGGGCAGCGACGTCGGTCACGCCGATACTGACCGTAATCACATGACGCATGTTGTCATAGGGTTCAAAAATCGTGTTCTCGATTTCGTGGCGGATGATTTCGCCAATGATCTGGCCCTCCGGAGCGCTGGTATCAGGCAAAAATATACCAAATTCCTCGCCACCGATACGCCCGATCAAATCCTGCTGACGCAATGTCTTGCGGAACACCTTGCCGAGCAGAATCAGCGCCTGATCGCCGATGGGATGTCCGAAATTGTCGTTGATTCTCTTGAAATGGTCGACGTCGACAATCATCAGCACATTGGGCGCTTCTGGCACGCGCATTTGCTCGAGCTGGTTGAAAAAGCTGTCCCGGCTGAGCAGCCCGGTCATCCCGTCGAAATTTGCTCTCTGTTCCAGGGCCTTGTTCGCGTCACGCAATTTGGATTGCGCTTCCTGAAGCCGGTTCGTCAATCCGACCAGCTTGAATCTCTGTTTTGACATGTAGAGGCCAAGCGGAATCGTAATCGCCCAGGGGATCAGGAAGGACATGTTGATCGCCGGCCAGAACCGATTGTCGATACCGAAAAACAGAAAATAGGTCGCACCTGTAAACGTAACCGACAGCAAGGCCGCGATCGCCGAGATTATGGCGGTCTGCCGGACAGGCGACAAGCTGGATACGGTGGTATTCATCAACTTTCGCATTAGCCCCGATATATTTAACGGCAGTGCAAAGGGATGGTTAACGCGCTGATATGAAATAGCAGTATGATCGCCCCAGATCAGGACTCGCCAGGGCCCCGGCCACGGGTCTGGTCCGTCAGAATGCCTTGCAAGGCTTCGCGATTTTCACGGAGCACCATCTCCGCAAATTCCATGAAGGCACGCACCCGGGCGGTTCTGCGGAGATCTTCGTGCGTCAGAATCCAGATGTCGCGTGACGGTTCCGGATCGCTGTCGGTGGCCCGCACCAGTCCCGCAACGCCATCCGCTGCTATACAGGGCAATGCGGCCAGGCCCATGCCGGCCCGGGCCAGCCGCATCTGCAAGCCGATACTGGCGAAATTGCCCCAGACCGGCACCCGGGCGAATTCGGTTTTCTGGGTCCAGTCGGGAAAGCGGCCCTCCCGATCGCTCCAGCCGAGCCAGCGCGCTTCCTCCGGGCGATTCTCGAAATCCTGTTCAGCCAGATAGTCTGGATTGGCATAAATCGACGAACAATAGGCGAAGAGCCTTTTGCCCACCAGGGCATCGGGCGGATTATTGTCCATCCGGATGGCAATATCCGCCTCTCGCCGGGCGACATCAAGCAGATCGAAGCTGGTGATTATTTCGAGATTCAGACCCGGATAGGCGGCGCAAAACTCCGGCAGCCGGTCAGCGAATATGGACACAGCGAAAGGTTCGGCCATGGTTACCTTCAGATTGCCCGACAATTCATTGTCACGCCCGGCTATGTGACGCTCGACCGTGAACAATTCTTCTGAAAACTGGTCGGCGACACGGGCCAGTTCTTCACCCGATGCGGTCGGAAAATAGCCCTCGGGCCGGCGTTCGAACAAGCGGCTGTCGAGCGATTTTTCCAGCTGCTCGATCCGGCGGCTGACCGTGCTGTGATGCACCCCCAGCCGTTTGGCGGCAGCGCGTACTGTTCCCGCAGCCATTACCTCGCGGAATGTTTTGACATCTTCCCAGTCCATTCGGTGATTGTAACCACAATCAACCCGGTTTGCATGGCTAAATTTTGCACCAACAATGTGCAATTAGTCGCTTTGACATACTATTTTTCCACCGCTACCAATGCTTTACTCACCAGCCTAACGCCGCATGTCCCCCGCCTGTCTATACTCGCCCTGGAGAACGTACGATGACCATTCCGATTATTGCCGCCGTCGCGGGAGCCATGCTCATCATCCTGCAAGCCGTCTTGATGATTCTGGTTGGCATGCACCGGGTCCGCAACCGGGTAAGCCTGGGCACGGGTGACGATCCGGCGCTGGAGCGCAAGGTCCGGCGCCATGGCAATCTGGCTGAAAATGCCGCTTTGTTCATTGTCATGCTGGCGCTTGCGGAAATGACCGTTGTGCCCAATAATGTCATCCGGATCATTGCCATCATCTTTGTTCTGGGACGCATCTTTCACGCCATCGCCCTGTCGACGGCTGCCGGTTCGCACGGCTCCGCACCGGGCAAGCTGTTCCCGATCTTCCGGGCTATCGGCGCGTTCAGCACATTCGGCTCTTTCATGGCGCTGGGCCTGTATATTCTCGCCGGTGTTTTCTAGATTCGCTTCTCATCCCTGAAATTGAAAGATATCCCCATGACCACCGCTCTCTCGCACATTCTCAAGGGTTCCACCGCACAGGCCTTTCGCGGCCTGACCACGGTTCTGTCCAAGGCCAAGGCAACGGCCGAAGCGGCCGGTACCGCCGACGAAGCCTATCTCGGCGCGCGCCTGTTCCCGGACATGAACGACCTCAAATGGCAGGTCCAGATGATCACCGAATTTGCAGTTCGCGGTGCCGCACGGATGACCGGGACTGCGCCCGACAAGCTGCCCGATATGCCGATGGAGGGTGAGAGTTTTGACGCCCTGATCCAACGAGTTTCGGAGTGCGCAGCAAAAGTGGCGGCAGCCGATGATGCGACGATTGACGGCAACGCCGGCATGGAAATCTCCATGCCGGTCGGCCCGGAGCAGACCATCGATCTGGACGGCCAGACCTATGTGCTCAGCTTCTTCCTCCCCAATCTGTTTTTCCACGTCACGACCGCCTATAATCTGCTGCGCATGCAGGGCGTGGCTATCGGCAAGCGCGACTATATGGGAATGTAGGCTCGGGGTCAGCCAACGACCTGCGGACCGCGGCCATCGCGCCACCATTCCTGCACCCAGCCATAGGGGCTGGCGACCGCACGGCCGGCCGTGTCGCGGGCCGGCTCGAAGCGGAAGCGCTGTTCGATCAGCCGGCAGGTGATCGCATCCAGCTCTGCATGACCGCTGGTCTGCCGGACATGGCAATCCCGCGCATGGCCGTCTGCACCGACCGTGAAGCGGACGACGACCCGGCCACGGGTATCGGCCTGCCAGACAGAACGGGGAATATCCTTGCGGGTGAGCGCGCCGGACAGATGGTGCGGCCCCGAGACGATGCCGCCACCGCCGGTTCCGTCGCCGCTGTTTCCGCTTCCCGATCCGTCACCTTGTCCACCGCTGCCCGTCCCCGGCCCGGGTTGCTCGGAAGCACCGGCGCTGGCGTCATTGTCGGGGCCGGCAACCGGCGCGACCACCAGCGGCGTTGCGACCGGGAGCTTCACTTCCGGTGGTGGCAGCACAATCTGGGTCGGGCTCGCCCGAAGATTTTCGGGTGAAGCAGTTCCTTCTTCGGTCTTTGCCGGCTGCTCGTCCGGAGCCGGTTCCGGCGGCTGTGGCGGACTGATCTCGATGACCTTGAATCCGCTATCAACACGCTCGGCGATATCCGTGCCCATGCCGCTGACCAGCAAATAGCCGACCGCTATATGGATCGCGATGACCGCTGTCAGCGATTGGGCCCGGTCCTGCCTGCTGTTGTAACTGCCATAGTCCATGCCACGTCTATACCAGCAAACCGATTAATAGGGGCTGGCCGACCAGCGCAACCGAAACACATTGTCTGTTTCCCTCGCAAATGGTAGGAACGGACGGTTCGTGACTGGCGAGATCAGGATGGAAACCCATCAGGGAGCGGACCGATGTTTAAAGCCGATCGCCTGGGCATTTCTCTAATCTGGGAGCAGCCCGATGTCCGATGATCCAACCCCCTTTCACATTGTCTTCCTGCTGTTCGACGGCATTACCCAGCTGGATTTTTCCGGTCCGGCGCAGGTGTTTTCCCGTCTGCCGGGCGCCGTGGTCCACACGGCTGCCAGAAAGGTGAAGCCGATTGAGACAGATAGCGGCTTCGCGATTCTGCCTTCTACCGGTTTCGCCGATTGCCCGCAGGCCGATCTGCTGTGCGTCCCCGGCGGCTTTGGTATCCGGGGCGTCATTCAGGCCGGTGCGACGCTGCAATTCTTGCGCGATCAGGCGGCTGCGGCCCGATATGTGACATCGGTTTGCACGGGCTCTCTGGCGCTCGGCGCAGCCGGACTGCTGGACGGAAAGCGTGCGACCAGCCACTGGGCCTATACCTCCTTGCTGGGAAAATTCGGCGCCACCTATCAAAAGGCGCGGGTGGTCCAGGACGGCGATGTGATCACTGCCGGCGGCGTGACCTCGGGCATCGACTTTGCCTTGACAGTGGTTGCGGAAATTGCCGGGCAGCAACTGGCCGAGACGATCCAGCTCAGTCTCGAATATGACCCGCAGCCGCCGTTCGCCAGCGGCCATCCCGATATCGCCGATCCCGAATTGCTCGCCGGGCTTCGGGATCGGGTTTACAACCGTCAGGCGTCGGATCTGGCAGACATAATTGATAGGCTCTAAGCCGGGAATTATGTTTTGCACCTGACGGTTATCGCGTAAGCGCACATCGCAATGAGCAGCCCCGAACCCACCGAACGCCATACGCCGACCCGTATCAGCGAGCTGCGGCTGTTCCTTTTCGCGCTGTCGTCGGCGGCGGTGGTCGCCAACGGCTACTATCTCCATCCGCTGATCACGCCGGTTGCCGAAGAATTCGGCGTCAGCGGCGCGACGGTCGGGCTTGCTCCGGCGCTCAACCAGATCGCGCTGGCGCTGGGCATCCTGCTGTTGCTGCCGCTCGGGGACCGGATCAACAACCGCAAGCTGGTGACAATATTCGTCATCGGTCAGTTTCTGGCCATGCTGGCGATGGCGCTGTCGGCCAGCTTCCTCCTGTTTGCCGCGGCCTCTTCCCTGCTCGGCTTTGTCACCATCGCGCCCTATCTGCTGCCCGCCTACGTGACCCAGCGCGTCGCGCCCGAACGCATGGGACATGTTACCGGAATCATGGCCGCTGGCGTCACCCTGGGGATATTGGGCAGCCGCGTCGGCGGCGGCCTGCTTGGCCACTATTTCGGCTGGCGCTCGGCCTATTGGGTCGGGGTCGCGTCCATGGGGATGCTGATAGTCCTGCTGCCCCTGATCATGGAGCGCAAACGGGACGAGAAGCCGTCCGGCACCGAACCACCGCGCTATGCGGAACTGCTCCGCTCGCTCTGGCCGATCATGAAATCCCTGCCGGAAGTTCCGCTCGGCGGATTAATACAGGCGCTTTCCTTCGGCCTGTTTCTGGCGCTCTGGCTGGCGATAGGCCTGCATTTGCCGCGCAATGGCTATGGCGTCGATACGGTTGGCTATCTCGCCATCATCGCTATCGTCAACGTCCTCGGCTCCCCCTATGCTGGCCGGTTCGCGGACCGGATCGGGGCCGAGCGCGCGCGCATCTATTTCTCTCTCGCACAGCTCGTCGGTGTTTGCCTGCTCCCCTTCGCCGGCGACAATCTCTGGCTGCTGGTGATCGCGGTTGTTTTCAACTCCATCGGCGGGGCATCCGTGGATATTTGCAGCCGGACGATCCTGTTCAGCCGTGCGCCCGAAATCAGGACCCGGCTGATGACCATCTATATCGTGATCATGTTTATCGGCGGCGGCATATCGAGCTGGCTGGGTGCCGCGACCTATGAATATGCCGGATGGCTTGGCATTTCGGTTATGGCGATCGGCTATGCGCTGATTATCATGGGGCTGTCGCTCTGGGGGCTGCGCTTCCGGCAGGCCAAAGCCTAGATTTTTACCAGCACCTTGCCGATATTGCCGCCGGTGAACAGCTTCTCATAGGCGTTCAGGACATTCTCGATGCCGTCGGTAACATCAAAGGGCGTGTCGATCAGTCCGGCGTCGAGCCACTGTTTCAGCTCCGCCGTCAACCGTTCGCCCTGATCGGCAAAATCGGGAGAGAAAAAGCCTTCGATGCGCAGCCGTTTCATCAATATCTGGTCGAACTGTTCCGGTCCCCGCCCGCGCCCGTCGCCTTCATATTGCGCCAGCAGCCCGCACAGCGCGATCCGGCCGTAGAGCGCCATATTGGGCAGCACCGCATCGAGAATTGGCCCACCGACATTGTCGAAATAGGCGTTGATCCCGCCCTCGACCTTCGCCAGCTCGGCAGCAATATCATCCTTCTTGTAGTCGATCGCCTTGGTGATCGCGAGGTCCTCTTCCAGCCAGCGGCATTTCTCCGGTCCGCCGGCCAGGCCATAGACATTCGCACCGAGGATTTTCGCAACCTGGCAGGCCAGCACGCCGGTGGATCCGGCCGCGGCCGAGACCAGCACATTGTCTCCCGCCTTGACACCGGCCGTTTCCTTGATACCCCACAGCGCGGTCCAGCCATTGAAGCCGAGCACACCGAAATGCTGCTTGATGTCGCCGATGCTGTCGTCAACCTTTACCAGACCTGCGAGCTCCGGCTGCATCACGCTATATTCGGCCCATTGCCCGAAGCCGCGTACCAGATCGCCCTCGGCAAAAGCGGCATGGCGCGAAGCGGCGACATGACCGAGCACCAGCCCGACCATCTTGGTGCCCAGTTCCAGCGGCGGCTGATAGCTGTCTTCGCGCTCGGTCATCCACATGCGCGTGCCCGCATCCATCGACAGATAGGCGGCCCTGACCAAAACTTCGCCATCGGCGAGCGCCGGCATCGGCTCGCTTTCCAGCGACAGCGCGCCCGAAACATCACTCCCCTCGGGGCGACTGTTCAGCTGCCAGAAACGGTTGGTGGTCACAGCGATTTTCTCCTTGGCTCTCGCGCAATCTAGAGAAGATCCCCCCGTTCGATACTATCCTTATTGGCGGGCAGGCTGAACAGCATCCCGTCCTGACCCAATATGACGGGCCCGTCATAGGCATCGGCAGTACCCTTCAGATAATAGCTGTCCAGATAGGCAAGCGGCAACGCCGGAACGATATGCGAGAGCACCAGCATCTTCGCCTTCCCGGCTCTGGCCGTTTCGGCCGCCTCAACCGGCGTGGTGTGATAGTCCTGAATATCGGCCATTATTTTGACCATCCGCTCGCGTCCGGCTTTGGCAAAAGCCTTCTCCATCGTGCCAACCATCTCGGCGTTCAATGCTTCGTGCACCAACAGGTCGCAGCCGTTGCATGCCTTCGCGACAGCCGGCAATTTGACCGTATCGCCGCTGAACACGACCGAGCGGCCCTTGTAATCGAAACGATAGCCCACCGCGGGCGCAATCGGCTTGTGGTCAACGGCAAAGGCGGTGATCCTGATTCCATCCTCGTCATAAACCACCAGCCGCGCTTGCCCGTCTGGCATCGAAAATGGCCGGGCCGCGCCGCCTTTTCCGGTCGGCAATATGGTCGCTTCGCCATGATGGGCGATCCGATATTGCGCATCGGCCGCATAGGCGGCGTTGAGACCATCGACAATCGCCTCCACGCCCTCCGGTGCAATCACCGGCAGCGCCGCATCCCGGCCGCCGCCGGCCCAGCGCTGCATCATCAATTCCCCCATGCCGTCGATATGGTCGCTGTGAAAATGGGTCAGCAGCAGCGCTTCCGTGGCACCGGGATTCAATCCGATCAGGCCAAGATTGCGCACCGCGCCGCCGCCGATATCGACAATGAACATCTTGCCGTCGATGATGACGGCGGAACACGGACCTGCGCGGCTGGGGTCGGGCAGCGGCGAACCGGATCCGCACAGCACCACATTGATCCCATCCGGCAGGCCACCGATCACGTCGCGGGCCACACCCGTTTCCACCGCGCTGGCGAACAGCTGCCCGCCAATCTGTTCCCGGAACAATATGCCGGTGCCAGCCGCCAGCAGCAGCAGTATCAACAGTCCCATACCCAGTTTCTTCATCGCCCTGCTCCCCCGTTTTGACTCAGCATTCGACCAGATTGACGGCCAGCCCCCCCTGTGAGGTTTCCTTGTAGCGCTCGGACATGTCCAGTCCCGTCTTGCGCATGGTCTCGATCACCTCGTCAAGACTGACCCGGTGGGTACCGTCCCCGAGAATCGCCAGCCGCGCCGCCTCGATCGCCTTGACCGCGCCGACCGCGTTACGCTCGATGCACGGCACCTGCACCAGACCGCCGACCGGATCGCAGGTCAGGCCGAGATTATGTTCCATCCCGATCTCGGCGGCATTTTCCACTTGCAGCGGCGTGCCACCCCAGGCAGCCGTCAGCCCGGCTGCGGCCATGGAGCAGGCAACACCGACCTCGCCCTGGCAGCCGACCTCGGCCCCGGAAATGGACGCATTTTCCTTGAACAGGGAACCGATTGCGGCGGCGGTCAGCAGGAAAGTCTCGACGCCGGCCATGTCCGCCTTCGGAGCAAATCTCTCATAAAAACGCAACACCGACGGAACAATCCCCGCCGCGCCATTGGTCGGCGCGGTCACCACCTTGCCACCGGCGGCATTTTCCTCGTTGACCGCCAGCGCCCACAGATTGACCCAGTCCAATATCGTCAGCGGGTCGGACAGCGCCCGCTCCTGCCGCTCCATCAGCCGGGCGTGGATCAGCGGCGCCCGGCGCTTGACCCGCAGGCCGCCAGGCAGAATGCCCTCCTGCTGGATCCCGCGATCGATACATGCGGACATGGCATCGGCAATCTCGCGAATCCCCGCGCTTATGTCCTCGTCTGCCAGACTCGTCCGCTCGTTGGCCCGCATGATCTCGGCGATGGACAGCTGCTCGTCTGCCGCTATCCGGAGCAGGTCCGCGCCCGAACAGAAACGGTGGGGAACGTCCCACAGGCCGCTTTCGGGATTGTTGCTGCCGATCTGGTCCTCGTCCAGAACGGCACCTCCGCCGACCGAATAATAGACCCGGCTCGCGACCAGCGTTTCGCCGGAAAAGGCGTTGAAACGCATGGCATTGCTATGGAAATCGAGCCGCTTCTTCTGGTCGAAAACAACGTCTGCCTCTTCGGCAAAGGCGATGGCGCGGGAACCGTTTACACAGATTTCCGAGCGCGTGCGGATTTGGTCCACCAGCACATCCGCTGCATCCGGCTCGATATTCTCCGGTCGCTGTCCCGACAGGCCGAGGAGTATGGCGCGGTCGGTCGCGTGGCCCTTGCCGGTTAGCGCCAGCGATCCAAACAGCAACGTCTCCAGTCGCGTCACATCATCCAGCCTGCCGGCATCGGCCAGCCGCTCAACAAACAGCGCCGCCGCCAGCATCGGTCCCATCGTATGGGAACTCGAAGGCCCTACGCCAATCTTGAACAGCTCGAATGTGCTGGCAACCATATCGCGTGTTGTCCTTCCCCGTTCCCCGGCGCAGGCCGGAGTCCATCTCCCTGATCCTTGTCTATATCAAGCAGGAAGGGCGCATGATAGCTTTTGCGGTCGGCCAAATCCGGGAAGCTGAATGCGCTATCCCGCGTTCACATCGGCAATCCACTGATCCACCCGCTGCTCCAATATGCCCAGCGGCAATGCTCCGCCACCCAATACCACATCGTGAAAAGCGCGGATATCGAACCGGTCACCGAGTTGGTCCCTGGCCCGTTGACGCAGTTCGAGAATCTTGATCATCCCGATCTTGTAGCTGGTTGCCTGCCCCGGATTGACCAGATAACGGCGCACCTCGGAGCGGACAGCGGCTTCCGGAATGGAACTGTTTTCAAGGAAATAGGCCACAGCCTGCTCCTCGCTCCAGCCCTTGCTGTGCAGCCCGGTATCCACGACCAGCCGGATCGCGCGCCAGATCTCGCTCGTCAGGCGCCCGAATTCGGAATAGGGATTCTCATAGCCGCCCATTTCCTTGGCCAGCGTTTCGGAATAGAGGCCCCAGCCCTCGCTATAGGCGGTATAGCCCGCCTGGGTGCGGAAGACAGGAATGCCGGTCAGTTCCTGGGCAATGGAAATCTGCATATGATGGCCGGGCAGACCCTCGTGATAGGCAATCACTTCGAGCGTCGGAATCGGCATCGCGCGCATGTCTGACAGATGGGCATAATAGATGCCGGGCCGCGAGCCGTCGGGCGTGCCGCTGCGATAATGCTGGGCGGCACCATCGCGCTCACGGAAGGCTTCGACCCGCCGCACCTCGAGATCCGCCTTGGGCAATATGCCGAAATAGTCCGGCAGCAGTTTTTTCAACGCCTCGATATGGTCTTTGGCCGCCGCGATATATTGATCGGCTCCGGCATCGTCGTCCGAAAAATAGAATTGGTCATCCTCGCGAATGAACGTGAAGAAATCCTTGAGGTCGCCGTCAAATTCCACCTGCTCCTTGACCGCTTCCATGTCGCCGCGCAGCCGCGCCACCTCCGACAGGCCGAGATTGTGAATCTCGTCAGCAGTCAGTTCCGTCGTCGTCTGATTGGCGAGCCGATAGTTGTAAAATGCCTGGCCGTTAGCCAGCGCACCAACGCCTTTGGGAGAAGCGTCGGTGTTCGGCATATCCGACTGATACCAGGCGATGATCCGCTGATAGGCTGGAGCGAAGGCAGAAATCAGAGCCGTTTTGGCCGCGTCCCGCAATTCCGCAGCGCGCGCTTCGTCGATCGCACCGCTATCGACCAGTCCCCGCAACTTCTCTTCGGTCGCGGTCCAGATTGCCGAGGGCGCACCGTCATCAAAGGGCGCGCCGGAGATGATCTTGGTCGACTGGTCGATCACACCCTCATAGGCGAAGCGTGGCGGGCGGGTGCCCGCATCGGCGTTGGACTTTGCCCGTACCAGCAACTGGTCGAGCGCGGTGGCAACGCCGGAAAGACGCTGGATGAAGCCCTGCATGTCCGCCTCCGTCGCAACCTTGTGGGTGTTGATCAGAAAGGTCGGGAAAAAGGATTGCAGGCCGTTATGCTGGTGCAGCACATAGCGATGGCTGCGGAACGGCAGGCCCGCCTCTGCCTGCTTCAGATTGTACAACCAGATATCATAGGATGTCTGCGCCTCGGGCGAGAGCTGGGCATAGTCAAAACGGCTTTTCATCTCGGCAACCGCATCACGCAACCAGGCCAGTTCTCGGTCTGCGCCGGCGTCGCTGAAATCGTCGATCAGGCCATAGTCGGTCTTGCGCCCGATGAAGGTCTGTTCGATCGGGCTGAACTTGAGTTCCTCCTCGTATTTTTCATCAAACCAGGCGTTGATCCGGTCGGTCTCGGATTGCGCTGCTTGGACCTGCTGATCGGGCGCTGCGATTGCCGGAGTCGGAGACAGGACAGCGAGTCCGATCATCAGGAACGAGCTGTTTAGAAAGAGGCGGCTGCGCATAAGAAATCATCCTGTTGCTGTCATATCCAGGGCAACCTCATTGCATATGTTGCAGCATTTGCAAACGCATCTCGCAACCCGACAAAAAAGGGCCGGAAGTTTCCTTCCAGCCCTCTTGTTGGTTTCAGCGCAAGCCGAAAGCCTGAGTGGTTTGGGTGCTTAGAAGCCCATGCCGCCCATGCCGCCGCCCATGCCGCCCATGTCGGGCATGCCGCCGCCGCCGCCCTTGTCGTCTGATGGCAGTTCCGCCACAGCCGCTTCGGTGGTGATCAGCAGTCCGGCAACCGAGGACGCATCCTGCAGCGCAGCACGGACAACCTTGGTCGGATCGATCACGCCAGCTTTCACAAGGTCTTCATAAACATCGGTCGATGCGTTGAAGCCGAATTCCTTGCTCTTCTGGTCGAGCATCTTGCCGGCAACAACCGCGCCGTCAAAACCGGCATTTTCAGCAATCTGGCGAACCGGAGCCTGCAACGCGCGACGAACAATGTCGATACCGCGGGTCTGGTCGTCGTTGATGCCTTCGAGGCCCTTGAGCGCCGCAGTGGCATAGAGAAGCGCAGCACCGCCGCCAGGGACAATACCTTCTTCGACAGCCGCACGGGTGGCGTGCAGCGCGTCGTCGACACGGTCTTTCTTCTCTTTCACTTCCACTTCGGACGCGCCGCCGACCTTGATCACGGCAACACCGCCGGCGAGTTTCGCCAGACGTTCCTGCAGCTTTTCCTTGTCATAGTCGGAGGTGGTGTTGCCGATCTGGTTGCGGATCGCTTCCACGCGTGCCTTGATGTCGCCCTTCTTGCCAGCACCGTCGACGATCGTGGTGTTATCCTTGTCGATCGTGACATTCTTGGCTTCACCGAGCATGTTCAGCGTAACGCTTTCCAGCTTGATGCCGAGATCTTCGGAGATCATTTCACCCTTGGTCAGGATCGCGATATCTTCGAGCATCGCCTTGCGACGATCGCCAAAACCAGGTGCCTTGACCGCTGCGATCTTGAGGCCGCCGCGCAGCTTGTTGACCACGAGGGTCGCCAGTGCTTCGCCTTCAATATCTTCGGCAATGATCAGCAGCGGACGTCCGGCCTGCACAACAGCTTCCAGAATCGGGAGCAGCGGCTGCAGGTTGGTCAGCTTCTTTTCGTGGATCAGGATATAGGGATTGTCGAGTTCGGCAACCATCTTGTCCGGATTGGTGATGAAGTAAGGCGACAGATAACCGCGGTCAAACTGCATGCCTTCGACAACGTCCAGTTCAAAGTCGAGACCCTTGGCTTCTTCAACCGTGATCACGCCTTCCTTGCCGACTTTTTCCATGGCTTCGGCGATTTTTTCGCCGACTTCCTTGTCGCCATTGGCGGAGATGATGCCGACCTGGGCAATTTCTTCGCTGCCCTTGACGTCTTTCGAGCGCTTCTTGAGATCCGCAACCACGGCCAGGACCGCCTGATCGATGCCGCGCTTCAGATCCATCGGGTTCATGCCGGCCGACACGGATTTCATGCCTTCCTTGACGATCGCCTGAGCGAGAACGGTAGCGGTGGTGGTGCCGTCGCCAGCAACATCGTTGGTTTTCGATGCGACTTCACGAAGCATCTGTGCGCCCATATTCTCGAACTTGTCCTTCAGTTCGATTTCCTTGGCAACCGAAACACCGTCCTTGGTGATGCGCGGTGCGCCAAAGCTCTTGTCGAGCACAACATTGCGGCCTTTTGGACCGAGGGTTACCTTAACGGCGTCGGCCAGCGTGTTCACGCCCTTGAGAATGCGTTCGCGAGCGTCGCGACCAAATTTTACGTCTTTAGCAGCCATGATATTTTCCTCTGCTTAAATGATTGAAATGATGATGGGACAGGCGCCTATTTCTCGAGAATACCGAGAATATCGCTTTCCTTCATGATGATGAGCTCTTCGCCGTCAACGGTGACTTCCGTGCCGGACCATTTGCCGAACAGAATCTTGTCGCCTTTTTTGACGTCGAGCGGCGTGGCCTTGCCATTGTCGTCTTTCAGGCCGTTACCGACAGCGACAACCTTGCCTTCGGACGGCTTTTCCTGCGCACTATCCGGAATGATGATACCGCCTGCGGTCTTGGCATCCGCTTCAACGCGGCGCACCAGTACACGGTCATGCAATGGACGAAATTTCATAGATTTCCCTTTCTTGTCCAATCCAACACTCCCCGGGGCAGCGGGTCGCCGCCGGTCGGGAAAGTAGAATCTGTGTGAATTAGCACTCTCTCCTTTCGAGTGCTAACGAAGTCCATGTAGTGGCTATTCGTCCGCCGTCAAGGGAAACAGCAGAAAATATTTCATTCAATTTTTGTTGGATTTCCAAGGCATTGCGAATCAATTCGTCGGCAATCCGTATTGCTCCGGAGCGGCTGTGTAACCGGGCCATCGCACCCGGCGAATATATTTCCGAGCCCGCAAGGACGGGTTCGACCCAGTCCCCCCGTTCCAGAGAGGAAATATAATGTCTGCCTTTATCAAAACAACCGCTGCTGCCGCTGCCCTGACCGCAGCGGCTACCCTGTCCCTGTCGGCCACTGCTGCAGAGGCGGCAGGTGCCAAGGAAAAATGCTTTGGCGTCGCGCTGGCCGGCAAGAATGACTGCGCCGCCGGTCCCGGCACCAGCTGTGCCGGAACCTCGACCGTCAATTATCAGGGCAATGCCTGGAAATATGTCGCCAAGGGCGAATGCGCCAAAATGGGCGGAACGCTGACCGCGCATAACGGCAATGCGAAACCGGTTCCCAAAAAGAGCTGATAGCGCTAAATTCCGTGGATGGCCGCAAATTCTGATCCTTGTGTTTCGCCGGTGGTGACTGTGCCGCGCTCCCTCCCTCCCTCGGGTGGCATAGGTCTCAAGTCGGTGCATTATCAAAATGTGCTGGACGATACCGCACAGGCGAAACGCCCATCCTGGGTGGAGGTGCATCCACAGAATTACTTCGGCGATGGCGGTCCGGCACACCGCTGGCTCACTGCCATCGCCGGGGTTTACCCCTTGAGCTTTCACAGCGTCGGCCTGTCGCTGGGCAGCGCCGGGGGCCTCAATGCCGCCGACCTGGACCAGCTGGCCGCGCTCTGCGAACGATACCGGCCGGCAATGGTCTCCGATCATCTCAGCTGGAGCGGCAACGCCCATGACCGCTACCCCGATCTGCTCCCCGTTCCCTATACATATGAAGCGCTCGACCATCTTGCCGGCGAAATCGGCAGGGCACAGGATCGGCTGCAACGCTCGATCCTGATCGAGAATCCGTCCCGTTATCTCAGCTTCCGCGACGATGAAATGACCGAACCCGAGTTCATCCACGCCCTGTGCCGGACCGCCGGCTGCGGCCTGCTGTTCGATATCAACAATGTCGAGGTCACCGCGACCAATATCGGCCTCGACATGGACGCCTATATCGACGCAATCGACCCGGCGATCGTCGGCGAGATCCATCTCGCCGGCCACGCCCGCGAGGAGCACGCCGGCGGCCCGCTGCTGATCGACGATCATGGCTCGATGGTCAGCGATGTCACCTGGCGCCTCTACCGTCGCTTTGTCGAACGGGCTGGCGCGAAGCCGACGCTGATCGAATGGGACAGCGATATTCCCGCCTATGATGTGCTGATGGCCGAGGTCGCCAAGGTGGGCCATATTCTGGGTGACCAGCAAGCAAGCGATCCGCGCCATGCCCTCGCTCGCTGAAGGCCAGACGCGCTTCATTGCCTGCCTGCAAAAAGGGCCTGGCCATTTTCCCTCCGATCTGTTCGCCGAAAGCAACGAGCGCGCGCTGCTCGGGCTGAAGGCCCATGCCAATACGATTTCCCATGCCCGGCTGGTGGCGCTGGAACAGGCCTATCCGAAACTATATGCGCATATGGGGCACGAGCAATTCCATGCCCTGTCCCGCGACTATATCGAGCAGGATCATATATTGACCTGCGATATCAACGGGATTGGCGCCGACTTTGCCCGGTTCCTGACAGACCGGTGCCGCGACGCCGCCGCCATTGATCTGGCCCGAATCGAGTGGGCGTGGCTGGAAAGCTATCGCAGCGCCGACGCCGAGCCGCTTGCCCTGGGCGATATCGCCACCCTGGCCGAGGCGGACCTGCTGGCCTTCCCGCTCGCCCCCCACCCGGCCTTGCGCCTGATCACCCTCACCGCCCCCCTCTCGCCGCAACTGGCCGAACTGGGCGAGAGCGATCCGCACGCCCTGATGATCGTCCGCCCGCAAGCCCGGATATTGTTTCATCCGCTGACCGCAGGGGCGCAGATCATTGCCGAAAAAATACCCGGTGCCGGCACCATGGGTAACCTTTTGGGCGAAGCCCTCGAACTGGGTGAAGAAGCGACCGCAATGGAGCACATCATGATGCTGATCCAGGCCGGCGCGCTGATGCGACACGAGGGGTAGAGACATGACAGATATAGCGGCAAAACTGACAGACCGGCTGAGCGGAGCGGTACCCGAGGGAATCGCGCTCCTGTTCACCCGCGTCGCCCTTGCCGGCATTTTCTGGCGCTCGGCCCGGACCAAGGTAGAGGAGGGCAGTTTCCTGACGATCAGGGACACGACCTTCTACCAGTTTTCGGATGCGCCGTTCAACCAGGTGCCGATCCTCAACGGAGATCTGGGCGCCTATGTCACGACCTATATGGAACATCTGCTGCCGATCCTGCTGCTGTTTGGTCTGGCGACGCGGCTCGGTGCGCTCGGCGTACTGGGCATGACGATCGTGATCCAGATCTTTGTCTTTCCCGAAATGGCGGTCTGGTGGCAGACCCATATCCTGTGGGTCGCGCTGGCGCTGGTGCTGATCGTACGCGGCGGGGGCCTGTTCTCGCTGGACCGGCTGACCGGCCACAGGCTGGGCTGACTAGATGATCGCCAATGAAGAAACCTTTCGGCAGCTGATGATCAAGGCGCAGGGCGGCGACAAGCTCTGCTATTCCAGCCTGCTGGTCGAATGCGAAAAATGGCTGCGCCGCTATTTCGCCCGCAAGATAAACCCGGCGGCGATCGATGATCTGGTGCAGGAGACACTGATCTCGGTTCATCGCAAACGGGCAAGCTATGATTCCTCCAGGGCTTTTCTGCCGTGGCTCGCCGCCATCGGCCGTTACCGCTGGATCGACAGCCTGCGCAAAATCTACCGGCACGAGCATGACCAGCTGTACGAAGAGATGGTGGCCGATCCGCAGGACGGGGACGTCACCGCCAAGGTCAGTCTCGAACGGCTGCTCGGCATGATCCCGCAAAGACAGGCGGAGGTGATCAGCCTCGTCAAGATCGAAGGCCTCAGCATAATCGAGGCCGCTGCAAAAACCGGCCAGTCGGAATCGCTGGTCAAAGTGAATATCCATCGGGGTCTCAAGAAAATGAGCGCCCTAATCGAGAGTGAGTGAAATGAGTGGATCTGCAAATCATCTGATCGAAGGGCTGGTCGAAGGACTGGAACCGGTCCGGACATTGAATCCGAAACGCGGGCTGGCGATAGTCGGCGGTCTCACCCTGATCGCCGGCATTGCGGTCGCGACGATGCTCGGCGTGCGCAATGACCTGATGATCGGCATGGCCGACGAGATGTTTTTCCTGCGCAGCGGCGTGCTGCTGATGCTCGGCATTGCCACCGCAATTACGGTGGTCAATATGGCACGGCCCGGCGTCGGCAAATTGAGCCGTGGCTGGATCTGGGCACTGATCACCGCCGCGCTGTTTCCCCTGACCGCCGCCATCATGAGCGCGATCAACATGCCCCCGGCGGAGGCCTTTCGGCCCATGGAGGGGCTGAAATGCCTGACCGTCAGCGGCATCGCGGCACTGGCCATCGGCAGCGGCCTGACCCTGTGGCTGCGGCAAGGTGCACCGACATCGCCGGAACGGGCCGGCTGGCTCGTCGGCATCGCCTCGGGTGCGCTGGGTGCGGCGGCCTATAATCTTCACTGCCCGTTCAATGATATCTATTATATCGGACTGTGGTTCACGACCACGGTCGTGGCCAGCGCGATTTTGGGGAGGCTGGTCGTCCCCCGTCTTATCCGCTGGTAATATCGCGGCCCGATCCCATATAGGAGGAGTCAGTCCGGTCAAAACAGGAATAGATATATGCAGTTTGCGCGCGCGGCGTGGAAATTTCTGGTCGCAATAAAGGATGGCATGGTGCTGGTCGCCATGCTGCTGTTTTTTGGTGCACTCTATGCCCTGTTGTCTTCGGCGCCGAACAGCGCCGCGATCCGGGACGGCGCCTTGCTGCTCGATCTGAACGGCGTGATTGTCGAGCAACCGGCGGCGCCGACTTTCGAGGATTTTCTGGCCGGCACCAGCGACAGCCCGCGCGAATATCGCCTGCGGGACGTCTTACATGCCATTGATGCCAGCGTGGAAGACGACCGGGTCAAGGCAATCGTGCTGGATCTCGGCCGCTTCGCCGGAGGTGGCCAGACCAGCCTGACCGATGTCGGCGCCGCGCTTGACCGGGTCAGAAAGGCCGGCAAGCCGATCTATGCCTTCGCCAGCTTCTACAGCGATGACAGCTATCAGCTCGCTGCGCATGCAAGCGAGATCTGGCTGGACCCGATGGGCGGCATTATCTTTGCCGGGCCCGGCGGTAACCGGCTCTATTACAAGGGCCTGATCGACCGGCTGGGTGTGACCGCCAATATTTACAGGGTCGGTACCTATAAAAGCGCGGTCGAGCCATATATGCGCTCCGACCAGTCGCCGGCCGCCCGCGAAGCGTCCGAGGCGCTGTACGGCGTACTCTGGGACAGCTGGCTGACCGAGGTCGGAAAGGCCCGGCCACAGGCCGTAATTGCGCCTTTCGCCAGCAACCCCGCCAATTTTGCCAGAACCGCCGGCGGTGATCTGGCAAAAGTCGCCATCGAGCAGAAGCTGGTCGACAGGCTGGGTGACAAAACCGCTTTCGACCGCTTCGCCGCGGAACAGGTCGGTACCGATGAGACGCCCTCGCCTGACAGTTTCAAAAGCATCGACTATGACGATTTTGTCGAGGCCCATCCGGTGGATACCGATGGTACTCCTATCGGCGTCATCACCGTCGCGGGTGAAATCGTGGATGGCGAAACCGGCCCCGGCATGGCTGCCAGCGGGCGGATTGCCGAACAGATTTACCAGGCGCTGGATGAAGGCGAGATCAAGGCGCTGGTGGTCCGCATCGATTCCCCGGGAGGATCGGCCTTCGCCAGCGAGGAAATCCGCCTTGCCCTGCTCGAAGCCAGGAAAATGAAGCTGCCGATTGTCGTGTCCATGGGCGATGTCGCGGCCAGCGGCGGCTATTGGATCGCCACGGCCGGCGATCACATCTTTGCCGAGCCCGATACGATCACCGGTTCCATAGGGGTATTCGCCGTCCTGCCCAGTTTTGAAAAGGCCCTGGCCAAATGGGGTGTCACCGCCGACGGCGTGCAGACGACGCCCCTGTCCGGCGAACCCGATTTCGTCGGCGGCTTTGGCGAAGAGCTGAACGTCATTTTGCAGTCCGGGGTCGAAAACAGCTACGGCGACTTCGTCAAGCTGGTGGCGGCAGCGCGCGACAAGACGCCGGCAGAGGTCGATACGATCGGACAGGGTCGCGTCTGGGACGGCGGCACCGCAAGACAACTGGGCCTGGTCGACGGCTTTGGTGGCATCAAGGATGCGCTCGCCGAAGCGGCCAAGCGCGCGGGTCTCGCGGAAGGGGACTATCATCCACAGTATCTTGATCCGGGATCGAGGTTCTCCTGGCTCCCGTTCGACGGCATTCCCTTCGTCCGCCAGGAAAGCACACCGGTAACCGGTGTCATCGGCTGGGCGGCGCAGCGTCAGAAGGCGATCGTCGGTCGGGCTCTGGTCACCGCGCAAGGCTTGCTGGCGCGCGAGGACGTGCAGGCTCTGTGTCTGGAGTGCGGCGCCACTGCCTCGGTACAGCGGGACAGCAGGGGTTCTGCCGCCTGGATCGACCGCTTGCTCGCCTATTCCTTTTCTTCCGTTCCCCGGTAAGCGGGCAACGACAGCCCCTTGACGATGGCCAGCGCACGCAGGGTGAATCCGGCAACAAAGGCGATCAGGGCGGCAATGATCCCCGGCATACCGGTTTGGGCAAGCAGAACGAAGGCAAAGGCCGAAAGCGCACCCGCGGTCACATAGAGTTCCGGCCGGACAATAATCGAGGGCTCTCCCGAAATCAGGTCGCGGATTACCCCGCCAACGCTGGCGGTGATGATGCCCATGATCGCCGCCGGCAGCGGATCAATGCCCAGTTGCATTGCCTTGGCCGCACCGAACACCGAATAGGCCGCCAGGCCGATAGCGTCGAACCAGTCGACCGCTGCCGGCCGCCAGAACTTGACCGGCGTGACCCAGACCAGCAGGGCAATGGCAAGACACAGCAGCGGCACCCGCGTGTCCTGCACCCAGAAGACCGGCGCCCCGATCAGCAGGTCGCGCACCGTGCCGCCGCCGACCCCGGTGACCAGCGCGAAAAAGGCAAAGGTCACCAGCGTCTGGCGGTTGCGCGCGGCGACCAGCGCTCCGGAAATGGCAAAGACCGCAATCCCGAACAGATCAAGCCAGCCCAGCGCGCTGTAAAGAATGGCGGCGTTCAACGCGCGGCCCTGCGTTTGCGCCGGCGCCGGGTGAACAGCATGACAAAACCCAATATCGATCCCAGCAAGGCAATGACGGCCGAACCGATCAGGATCGGATGGCTGGTATCCTCGCGATTCTGCAGGTCCATGATATGCAGGCCCCACATGAAATCGAAAGCCCGCCAGAATTTGGTGCGGACGGCGATCAGCTCGCCGGTATCGGCATCGATATAGAAACGCGCGTCATCATCAAAGGTCACCTGCCACGACGGCCGGCCACTTCGCTGGTCCATCGGAGCACTGTCCGCTGCAAACAGGGTGACGGACCGGATCGCCGCTGCATCGGACCGGGCCGCGCGCGCCAGAGCATTGGCCTCGGCCCCCGAAACCGGGGGGAGCAGGGCGCCGGTCAACGCGTCCGCGCGCTGCTTGTCGCCGTCTGCATAGGCAATCACCCAAAAGGGTCCGGCACTGTTCTGCTGCAGGGTGAGACTCTTCGCCTGCTTCCCCTCAAGCACAGGCGCAACCGGTGTGATCGCATCCAGCGCCGGCGCTTCGCTGCGCAGATGATTGCCGCGCACCGTCTCGATCGGCTGCGCCACCATCAACAGCCCACTTGCAGTCCACAGGATGATCGGCACTCCGATCAGCCAGCCCAGCCAGACATGCCAGCGCATGAGTTTATAATGTTTGATAGCCACCCCGACCCTCCTCCGAAAACGGTCAGATCAATAGCGCCGCTATCTGCCGCGCACCATCAATTGTTTGAAAGTCCTGGAACCTGTCACCGATCACCTGCATCCCGACCGGCATGTCGTCGACAGTGCCGATGGGCAGCACGGTCGAGGGCAGGCCCGGAAAAGTCGCGATACCGGCCCATGCGAGCTGCGGCGCGGCGGACAAATCAACACCGTCAATAGCAATATTGTCCTGGAAAATCTGTCCGGCATGATGCGGAAAGGCGGGTGTGGCGCTGACCGGGGCCAGAACAAAATCGAATGCGCCGAATATATCGCGCCATTGACGGTAAACCCGCGCCTGAATATCGCAAAGGTCAAACCAGTCGCGGACGGTGGCCTGCGTTCCATCGGGCGCAGGCAGGCCGCCCGCCATCGCGATATTGAGCATCTTGAGATAGCTTTCATGGGCTGCCTCCAGATCCGGAATCAGCGCGCAGCGCCGTTCAACCTGCCCGCCCGCATCCTCGATCTGCCCCGCAACCCGATCGAGTTCTGCGCGATAGGCGCTCGCACAGCCGACCATCGGCTGCTCGTCAATCAGCAAATAGCGCGCCCCGTTGAGCGGCACATTGCGACGCGCCAGCGGATGGTCAAGCGTGATGTCGAGCAGTGTTGCCAGATCATCGGCCGAACGCGTCAGGGGACCGCAAACGGATAGAGCAGGACGGGCGGAATCCGTGCCGGGATAGCCATGTCCCTCAAGGCTGATTACATCGAAAGTCGGCTTATGCCCCCAGACGCCACAAAAATGCGCAGGCACGCGGATCGAACCGCCAATGTCGGAACCAAATTCGCACGGCACCATACCCGCCGCCACCGCCGCCGCGCCGCCGCCCGATGAGCCCCCTGGCGAGCGCCCATGGTCATGCGGATTATTGGTGCGGCCATAGACCGGATTATTCGATTGCCAGTCGGCCAGGTCCGGCGGAACATTGGTCTTGCCGAGGATGACTGCTCCGGCACGTTTCAGGCGCTGCACAACCACCGCATCGGACTGGGCGATGTTGTTGCGTGCATGCTCCAGTCCCCAGGTCGAGGGATGGCCGGTTAGATCAAAGCTTTCCTTGACCGTCATCGGCACGCCAAAAAGCGGCTGGTCGCCTTTCGGACCGACCGCATCCAGCCGTTTCGCCGCTGCCCGCGCGCTGTCAAAGTCGCGTACGACCACAGCATTGATCGGACCGTCGAGCGCCTCAATACGGGCAATGGCTGACTCGACCGCTTCGAGAGCGGAAAGTTTTCCCGCAACAATATCAGCGGCGATTTCGGTCGCAGTGGATTCTGTGGTCAGTGACAAAATAGACAATGGTTTCTCCCCTGTACTGCTGTTGAGGCAGGAGGCCGACTCCTGAACTAGCTTCGGAAAATCCTGTAAGGTCTATAGACGATTGCGGCCGCAATCAATTTTCACTGCACCTCGACCGAAATCCGGGAGATGGGCTCCCGCCTGGGCGGGAAGACCTCGCCCTACATATGGATCGGCTTGCCCTGCACCGCCATCGCCGCTTCCTTGATCGCTTCCGAATGGGTCGGATGGGCGTGGCAGGTGTAAGCAATGTCTTCCGAGGTCGCGCCAAATTCCATCGCCTGGGTGACCTGCGCGATCATCGTGCCGGCCAGCGACGAGATGATATGCGCGCCCAGCACCCGGTCGGTCTTGGCATCGGCGATGATTTTCACATAGCCGTCGGTGTCGCGATTGGTCTTGGCGCGGCTGTTGGCGGCAAAGACGAACTTGCCGACCTTGTAGTCGACACCGCTGTCCTTCACCTCTTCCTCGGTCTTGCCGATGCTGGCAATTTCGGGATAGGTATAGACCACGCCCGGGATCAGGTCGTGATTGACGATCCCCTGCTGTCCGGCGATAAATTCCGCTGCGGCAATGCCTTCGTCCTCCGCCTTGTGCGCCAGCATCGGACCCGGCGTGACATCGCCGATCGCATAGACGCCCGCGATATCGGTCTGGAAGTCATGCCCGACCTCGATCTGGCCGCGCTCGTTGGTTTCGACGCCCGACTTGTCGAGATCGAGACCGTCGATATTGGGCTTGCGGCCGATCGCGACCAGCACGACATCCGCTTCCATCGTCTCGCTGTCACCGCCCTTGGCCGGTTCCATGGTCAATGTCGCCTTCTTGCCCTTGACGCTGCAGCCCGTGACCTTGGTGCCGGTCTTTATATCAAAACCCTGCTTCTTGAACAGGCGATTGGCATCCTTGCGGATATCGCCGTCCATGCCAGGCAGTATCTGGTCGAGATATTCGACCACGGTCACCTTCGCGCCGAGCCGCAGCCAGACCGAGCCCAGTTCCAGCCCGATCACGCCGCCGCCGATCACCACCAGATGCCCCGGCACCTTCGGCAATTCCAGCGCGCCGGTCGAATCGACCACGACATGCTTGTCATTGTCGACCTCGATCCCCGGCAGCGGAGTCACCGATGATCCGGTCGCGATCAGCACATTTTTCGCCGTATAGCTCTTGTCGCCAACCCTGACCGTATGCGCATCCTCGAACGCGCCGCGCCCCTGGATCCAGTCGACCTTGTTCTTCTTGAACAGCATCGAGATGCCGCCGGTCAGCTCTTTCACCGCCTTGGATTTTTCCGCGTGCATCTGCTTCAGGTCCAGCTTGGCGCCGCTCAGCTTGACGCCGAATTTCTCCAGCGCGCCCGAATGGGCCTCGTGATAGAGTTCCGACGCGTGCAGCATCGCCTTGGACGGGATACAGCCGACGTTGAGGCAGGTCCCGCCGAGCGTCTCGCGGCTCTCGATGCATCCGGTCTTCAGCCCCAGCTGCGCCGCCCGGATCGCCGCGACATAGCCGCCGGGACCGGAGCCGATTATCAGAAGATCATAATCAAAATTGTCGGTCATATTCTACCTCTTTTCTGCTCCGGCCCCCGAGCCGGAGCCTTGGCGTCAGAACGCTAAATATCCAGGGCGCCGGGTCTTCGCCCGGAGCATAAATTCTACAAATCAATCAAAAGCCGCGCCGGATCCTCGATCGCTTCCTTGATCCGCACCAGGAAGGTCACCGCCTCGCGTCCATCGATCAGCCTATGGTCATAGCTCAGCGCCAGATACATCATCGGCCGAACCACAACTTCGCCATCGACCACCACCGCGCGGTCCTCGATCCGGTGCAGGCCGAGCACCGCCGACTGCGGCGGGTTGATGATCGGCGTCGACATCAGCGAGCCAAACACGCCGCCGTTGGAAATGGTGAACGTGCCGCCCTGCATGTCGGCCATGGTCAGGCTGCCGTCCTTGGCGCGCTTGCCGAAATCGCCGATCGTATTCTCGACATCGGCAAAGCTCATCGCCTCGGCGTTGCGGATCACCGGCACCACCAGCCCGTTCGGCGCACTGACCGCCACCGAGATATCGGCATAGTCATGATAGACGATTTCCTCGCCATCGATCTGCGCGTTGACCGAAGGCACGTCCTTCAGCGCCATGCAGGCCGCCTTGACGAAAAAGCCCATGAAGCCCAGCTTCACGCCGTGCTTCTTGGCGAACAGGTCCTTGTACTTGCCGCGCGTCTCGATCACCGCGCTCATGTCGACATCGTTGAACGTAGTCAGCAGCGCCGCCGTATCCTGCGCCTCCTTCAGCCGCCGCGCGACGGTCTGGCGCAGCCGGGTCATCCGCACCCGTTCCTCGTTGCGGTTCCCGGGCGCCGCAGGCGCAGCCGATTCGGACGAGGCCGGAGCCCCGCTTGCCGTGCCCTTTTCCGCCAGCGGCGGCTGCTTCGCGCCCGATTTCACATATTGCTCGACATCCGCCTTGGTCAGCCGGCCATCCTTGCCCGTGCCGCTGATCTGGCTCGGGTCGACACCATGTTCCAGGACCAGCCGGCGCACCGACGGCGACAGCGTGATCGAGGCATCGGGCTCGTCCGCCTTGGCTGCGGTTCCCGCGTCCGCCTTTTCCGTGGCCGGAGCCGGTGCCGACTTGGCCGCCGTGCTCGCGCCGCTGCCGGCTTCGATCGTCGCGATTACCGCGCCGACCTCGACCGTGTCGCCGACCGCGACCTTGTGCTCGCCCATCACCCCGGCTTCCGGCGCCGGCACTTCCAGCGCCACCTTGTCGGTTTCGAGGCTGGCGATCGGCTCGTCGGCGGCGACCGCATCACCAGGCTGCTTGAGCCATTCACCCAGAGTCGCTTCGGTAATCGATTCGCCCAAGACCGGGACTGTTACTTCTGTTGCCATTGTCTGCTGCTTTCTTTTCAATCCTGTACGGGATGCCCCAATGCTTCGGCGATCAATTGTTCCTGCTGCTGCTTGTGCCGCGACGCCAGTCCCGTTGCCGGCGAAGCCGAAGCGGCGCGTCCGGCATAGACCGGCTCGGCCGGACCCAAGCCTGCCTGCGCCAGACAATCGTCGAGATAGGCGCGGACAAAATGCCAGCTGCCGTTATTCTTCGGTTCTTCCTGCGCCCAGACCAGGGTCTCGAGATTCTTCATCCGCTTCAACCGGACCACCAGCGGCTCGCCCGGGAAGGGATAAAGCTGCTCGATCCGGACAATCGCCGTATTTTTGTCACTGGCCGCATCGCGCGCCTCGATCAGGTCATAGGCGACCTTGCCAGAGCACAGCACCAGCCGCTTCACATCCTTGTCGGCGGGCGGATTGGTGTCGGACAATATCCGCATGAAATGCTGGTCACCCTGGAAATCTTCCGCTTTCGACACCGCCAGCTTGTGCCGCAGCAGCGATTTCGGCGTCATGATGATCAGCGGCTTGCGGAAGCTACGCAGCATCTGCCGCCGCAGCACATGGAAATAATTGGCCGGTGTGGTGATATTGGCAACCTGGATATTATCCTGCGCGCACAGCTGCAGGAAGCGTTCCAGTCGGGCCGAACTATGTTCCGGCCCCTGACCTTCATAGCCATGGGGCAGCAGCATCACGAGGCCGTTGGCACGCAGCCATTTGGCTTCGCCGGACGCGATGAACTGGTCGATCATGATCTGCGCGCCATTGGCAAAATCGCCGAATTGCGCTTCCCACAATACCAGCGTTTTCGGATCGGCCCCGGCATAGCCATATTCAAAGCCGAGCACGCCATATTCGCTCAAGGGACTATCGAGTACCTCGAACCGGCCGTGCGGCACGGTGCTCAGGGGAACATATTTTTCTTCCGTTTTCTGGTCGACCCAGACCGCGTGCCGCTGCGAAAATGTCCCGCGCCCGCTGTCCTGCCCGGACAGACGCACATTATAGCCTTCCGACACCAGCGAGCCGTAAGCCAGCGCTTCACCGGTCGCCCAGTCGAAATTTGCGCCGCTCTTGAACATCTGGGCCTTGGCATCGAGCACCCGGCCGAGGGTCTTGTGAATTGTGTGGCCCTCGGGAACCCGCGTCAGCGTCCGGCCGAGACTGTCGAACAATTTGCCATCAATCGCGGTTTCCACGTTGCGCCGCGCGCTTTCCGGATCGGCGGGAATATGCAGGCCCTGCCAGCGACCGCCAAACCAGTCGGCCTTGTCGGCCTTGTAGTCGGCCGCTGCCTGGAATTCGGTCTCGAGATGGTCGGCAAAATCCTTGCGGGTCTTGTCGGCCCAGTCCGCGTCGATCACGCCTTCCTCGACCAGCCGCGCTTCGTACAGCTTGCTGACCTTGGGATGTTTCTTGATCGCGGCATACATCAAGGGCTGGGTGAAGCTCGGTTCGTCGCCTTCGTTATGGCCGAAGCGGCGATAGCACCACATGTCGATTACGATATCCCGGCCGAAACGCTGGCGGAACTCGATCGCGATCTTGCAGGCGAAGGTCACCGCTTCCGGATCATCGCCGTTGACGTGGAAAATCGGTGCCTGCACGCCCTTGGCAACGTCGGACGGGTAAGGCGAGGAGCGCGCGAACTGCGGGCTGGTGGTAAAGCCGATCTGGTTGTTGATCACGAAATGGATACAGCCGCCGGTATTGTAACCCCGGATACCGGAGAAGCCAAGGCATTCCCAGACAATGCCCTGGCCGGCAAAGGCGGCGTCGCCGTGGATCAGCACCGGCAGCACCTGATCATGCTTTTCGAGATCGTCGCGCGCCACCTGCTGGGCGCGGACCTTGCCGAGCACCACCGGATCGACCGCTTCCAGATGCGACGGATTGGGCACCAGGCTCATATGGACATTGATGCCGTCAAATTCGCGGTCGGAGGAGGTGCCGAGATGATATTTCACGTCGCCGGACCCGCCGACATCTTCCGGATTGGCCGAACCGCCGTGGAATTCGTGGAAGATCACCTTGTAGGGCTTGGCCATCACATTGGCGAGAATGTTCAGCCGGCCGCGATGGGCCATGCCGTAGACGATATCGCGCACGCCGGACTGGCCGCCATATTTGATGATATTTTCCAGCGCCGGCAACATCGATTCGCCGCCGTCGAGGCCGAAGCGCTTGGTCCCGACATATTTCTTGCCGAGGAAATTTTCATATTCCTCGCCCTCGATCACCTTGTTGAGGATCGCCTTCTTGCCTTCCGGGGTAAACTGGATGGCGGCGTCCTTGCCCTCCATCCGGTCCTGCAGAAAGCGCCGCTCCTCGGTATCGGCGATATGCATATATTCGAGACCCACCGAGCCGCAATAATTGGCCCGCAGCACCGCCTCGATCTCGCGGATCGAAGCCGTCTGGAATCCCAGAACGCCACCCAGATAGACCGGCTTGTCCATTTCTTCGGCAGTGAAACCATGAAATTCGGGCGTCAGGTCCGCCGGCTCTTCGAGTTTCGACAATCCCAGCGGATCGAGATTGGCCCCAAGATGCCCGCGCACCCGGTAGGTCCGGATCAGCATCATCGCGCGGATCGATTTCTCCGCTGCCAGCGCAACCTCGTCGTCGGATAGCGCCTTGCCGGCCTTGGCCGCGACCTCCTTGATCTCCAGCCCCATCTGCGTCGGATCAAGCGCGCTGTTCAACTCGTCGGCGTCATCAACCGGCCAGTGCTTGCGCTGCCAGCTCGGGCCCTGCTCCTGTTCCGAGCCGATAAAATCCTGATTCTCAAAACCCATAATCTCTACCCTTGTGCCCCGCCGAAGGGCGGGGTCCAGAACTGTAGTGTGTGATCGTCCGGACCCCGCTCTTCAGCGGCGAACGGAGTCTCAAAAATGCATTCACTTCTCAACCTCAAGCCATCCCATCATGTTCACCGGCGAAGGCCGGTGCCCAGAACTGTCCCGTCCGATCGTCTGGACCCTGCCCTTCGGCAGGGAACAGAAACTCAAATCTCTTTACGTCACAAGTTCAAACCACATCAGCCAGCTCTCTCATCGTTCACCGGCGAAGGCCGGTGCCCAGAACTGTCCCGTCCGATCGTCTGGACCCTGCCCTTCGGCAGGGCACCTAATCTCAACTGCCATTCACTCCACAATATCATCCCACAAATCCCGCCAGTCGGGATTCATCCGCTCAATCCGCTTGAGCTTCCACTGCCGGTTCCAGTTCTTCATCCGCAATTCGGTAGCCCTTGCTTCCTGAATATCGTCATAACCCTCGTACCAAACCAGCAACTTGCATCCGTATTTCCTGGTGAACCCGTCGATCAAACCTTCGCGATGTTCATAAACCCGTTTGGGCAGATTGCTTGTCGATCCGATATAGATGGTGCCGTTTCGTCCACTTGCCATGATATAGACGAAACCGGCTTTCACTATCTTGTTCCCCGCCGAGGGGCGGGGCCCAGAACTGTAGTGCGCGATCGTCTGGGCCCTGCCCTGCGGCAGGGAAAAATTTGCTTAGACTTTCCCGCCAAACTCAAACCATCTCCTTCAGCATCGCATCCAGCGTCGTGCCCAGCTCGCTCGGCGAAGGCGAAACCCGGATACCGGCCGCTTCCATCGCCGCGATCTTGTCTTCCGCGCCGCCCTGGCCGCCGGACACAATCGCCCCGGCATGGCCCATGCGGCGTCCCGGAGGCGCCGTCAGGCCGGCGATAAAGCCGACCATCGGCTTCGACCGGCCCTTCCTGGCTTCGTCGGCAATGAACTGCGCCGCTTCTTCTTCCGCGCTGCCGCCGATTTCACCGATCATGATGATCGACTTGGTTTCATCATCAGCAAGGAACAGTTCCAGAACGTCGATGAAATTGGTGCCGTTGACCGGATCGCCGCCAATGCCGACCGCCGTGGTCTGGCCGAGGCCGACCGCCGTGGTCTGGTGCACCGCTTCATAGGTCAGCGTACCGGAACGAGAAACAACGCCGACCGAGCCCTTTTTGAAGATGCTGCCGGGCATGATGCCGATCTTGCATTCGTCGGGAGTCAGAACGCCGGGGCAGTTGGGACCGATCAGCCGCGACTTGCTGCCCTGCAGCGCGCGCTTGACGCGGACCATGTCGAGCACCGGAACGCCTTCGGTAATCGCAACGATCAGTTCGATCTCGGCATCAATCGCTTCAAGGATCGAATCCGCTGCAAATGGCGGCGGAACATAGACAACACTGGCAGTCGCGCCAGTCGCGTCCTTGGCTTCCGCCACGGTGTTGTAGTTCGGCAGACCGATATGGGTCGTGCCACCCTTGCCCGGCGTCACACCCGCAACCATCTGCGTACCATAAGCGAGAGCCTGTTCGGTGTGGAACGTGCCGGTATTGCCGGTCATCCCCTGGGTGATGACCTTGGTGTTCTTGTCGATTAAAATGCTCATTCTATTTCCTCGTCATTCCAGCGAATGCTGGAATCTCGTTCCCAGCGCGCCGCGTTGTCGCATGAGATCCCGGCAAGCGCCGGGATGACGGTTGCGTTTATGCCAGTGAACTGTCCAGTGCCTTACAAGCCGCAAGCAATTCCTTGACCGCATCGACCGACACATCAAAATTGCCCTGGGCTTCCTCGCTCAGTTCGATCTCGATGATCTTCTCGACGCCGTCCTTGCCGATGATGCACGGCACGCCGACATAGAGATTGTCGACACCATATTGGCCGGTCAGATGCGCGGCTGCGGGCAGCACACGGCGTTTGTCCTTGAGATAGCTTTCTGCCATCATGATCGCGCTGGTTGCCGGCGCATAATAAGCCGAGCCATTGCCCAGCAGCGCAACGATTTCGCCGCCGCCGCCGCGGGTCCGCTTGACGATCGCATCGATATTTTCCTGCGTGGTCCAGCCCATCTTGATCAGATCGGGGATCGGGATACCGGCGACTGTCGAGTAAGCCGGAACCGGCACCATCGTATCACCGTGGCCGCCGAGCACGAACGCAGTGACATCTTCGACCGACACATTGAACTCTTCGGCGAGGAAATGACGGAAGCGCGCGCTGTCAAGAACGCCGGCCATGCCGACAACCTTGTTATGCGGCAGACCGGAGAATTCGCGCAAGGCCCAGACCATCGCGTCGAGCGGGTTGGTGATGCAGATAACGAAAGCATCCGGCGCATGGGTCTTGATGCCTTCACCGACCGCCTTCATCACTTTCAGATTGATGCCGAGCAAATCGTCACGGCTCATGCCGGGTTTGCGCGGAACGCCTGCAGTGACGATGATCACATCGGCGCCGGCAATATCGGCATAATCGCTCGTGCCCTTGAGCTTGGAATCGAACCCGTCGACCGGAGCGGCCTGGCTCAAATCGAGCGCCTTGCCCGCCGGCATGCCCTCGGCAATGTCGAACAGGACGACGTCGCCCATTTCCTTGGAAGCTGCGAGGTGGGCGAGCGTGCCGCCGATCATGCCTGCGCCGATCAGCGCAATCTTGTTACGGGCCATGTAGAGAAATCTCCTGAAATAGAGTCGAAAAAGGATATTAGTCGCCGGATTAGGCCCCTAAATTGACAATTTCAACCGCAGATCGCACCATTTTGACCGCTATCTTTGCAATTGGTTCGCAGTAGCAATAGAGGCCTATCACTTTCGTCATCCTGAACTTGTTTTGGTACCCCTCGATTGGGAAGGCCGCCAGAAATCGTGAAACCGGTTCCGGATGCCGACAAGCGCAAAACATGCTTCCAATTCTTCCAATCTTTTGCATTGCAAAGTGCAATTGAAATGCGATGATGCAAAGAAAAAGAGGATGCCAACATGCTGACAAAAGGCGATGATTATCCGCTGCACCAGACCCCGGAACCGATGGCGCTGTCCGGCGGCAACCGCAATTTCTACGACCGCTATTTCTTCAACGGCTATAGCGCCGACGGCAGCATCTTCTTCGCCGCCGCGCTCGGCATCTACCCGCAGCTCGACATCATGGACGCCGCCTTTTGCCTCTCAATCGACGGCAAACAGCATAATCTGCGCGCGTCGAAAAGAATGGGCAGCGAACGGCTCGATCTGACCGTTGGGCCAATCACGGTTTCCATCCTCGAACCGCTGCAACAGCTCCGCCTGACGGTGGCTGGGAACGACAGTCCGGTGACCGCAGACATTCTCTTTTCCGCGCGCCATCAGCCGATCGAGGAGCCCCGCTTCATCCGCCGGGATGGGCCGCGGCTGGTGATGGACTATACCAGAATGACGCAGAACGGCGACTGGTCCGGCACGATCACTATCGACGGTCAGGATATCGATATCGGCCATTGTCGCGGCACCCGCGACCGCAGCTGGGGCATAAGGCCGGTCGGCGCGGCGGAATCGCAACCGCCACCCGCCGGTGCCTTGCCGCAATTCTGGTGGCTGTGGACTCCGCTCAACTTCGACCGGCACGCCTGTTTCTTTCACAGCAATGACGACGGCGAAGGTCTGCCCTGGAACCGGCGCGGGGTGGTCGATTCCATCCAGAACAGCGCAACCGAGTTCGAGCCGGAGTCCGTCGACCTTGGCTATCACAGCGGCTCGCGCCGGATCAAACAGGTGACCCTCGACACCGGAAACGGCCAGCTCAGCATCAAGCCGCGCACCGGCGATCAGACGCGAACCTTCTACATGTCAGGCCTCGGCTATATGCATCCGGTCTGGGGCCATGGCATGGATCATGGCGATCTGGAAACGGGCTATGACGTCATCCCGCTCGATCCCGCGCCTGCCATCGACATGACCACCATCCATATCCAGGCGCTGAGCGATGCGGTGCTGACCGTGGACGGCGCGGAGCATCATGGCATCGGCGTGGTCGAGCAGCTGTTCCTCGGCTCGCACGCCACCAGCGGCCTGACCGGACTGATGGACCCCGCCGAATGAGCAGCGCACTGCCAGTCCGTCCGGAGGCGTTCGAGGAGAGTTTTGTCGAAACGGTTTTCAGCGCTCCATCCGGATCGCTTCGCTTGCTCCGTTACGAACCGGTCGGCACCGGCCAGGTCTGCGACAGCTATCGTTTCACCTGCGACTGGGCCGAAGACGGCTATCCCGCAACTTTCATAGCCAAATGTCCCAGCGCCGATCCGGTCAGCCGGGGGGCGGCGGCGATCTTCCATCTCTATGATATGGAGGTCGGCTGGTATCGCGATATGGCGCCCGGCTCCGGCGTGCTTTGTCCGACTTGCTACCACGCCGATATTAGCGAGAACGAGCAGGAATTTGTCCTTTTGCTCGAAGATATGTCACCCGCCGCGCAGGGTGACCAACTGGCCGGCGCGTCCCTGCTGCAGGTCGAAACCACGCTGGCCGCAGCTGCGGCTCTACACAATATCCAACCGGACCGGGGCTTTGAAGCCTATCGATGGCTGCACCATGGCGCGGGCAACAGCGCCTTCATGGAGAACAGCCTTCCCAAGGGCTACCCACAGTTCCGCGAACGATTCTGCGCGCTTTTGTCACCGGACATACTGGATCTCGGGCAGCAGCTGATCGACCGGCTGTCCCGTTATGTCGCGCACGATCCGCCTGAGCTCACCATCACCCACGGCGATATGCGGCTCGACAATATCCTGTTCCACATCGACGGTCGGCTAGCGGCGCTGGTCGACTGGCAGACCTGTTCACTTGGCAATCCCGCCAATGATGTTGCCTATATGATCGGCACCAGCTTCGCCGATCCCGCCATGCGTCGACAGCATGAACAAAAACTGGTTGCGGACTATCTTGCCGCCCGGTCATCCGCGCCCGATCCCGGCGCGTTCTGGCAGGAATATCGCCGCCATGCCTTTTCCGGCTTCATCATGGCGATCAACGCCTCGCTGCATGTCGAGCAGACCGAGCGCGGCGACCGGATGTTCGCCGCCATGGCAGAACGCCCGGCACAAATGGCGCTGGATCTGGACAGTTTGAGCCTGCTGTGAAAGTGGCGCTCAATCGGCGCGGCGGAAAGTGAACGGAACGGCTTTCACCTGGCCGCCTTTTTGCCGCATCTGCAATGTCGCGATCATGGTCTCACCGTCTTCGTCCACAATATGTTCGAGGACGAGACCTTTGAATACAAGCCGGCTGGCCGAAGTCGATACCGGTTCGAACGCGACCCAGTCCCCCTTGTCCTCCCACGCAGTAAAATCCGGGTTGAAATGCTTGACCCGCATGCGCATTCCCGTTTCGGTCAGGTCGATCATCAAGATTTCGTAAAATCCCGGCTCACCATCCCTGGAATAGCGAAAATGGCCGACCATCTGTCCGCCAGAGGCCGGCGACCAGACTTCCTCGACCTCCCCGCCCATGCCGGTGCCGACCCAGCGACCGGCCAGCCATGCGGCCTGATCAAGTTGAGAAGTCGCCTCTGTCTCTGCCGCCGGAATTTGCGCACAAACAGCGGGCACGCTCGCCAGCGCGAGAATCAGCACAAGCATATTCAACAGCCTAGGCATCCGCTGGCACCTCGTAGAACATCAGTGCATTGTCGTCGGGGTCATAAAAGGTCAGCAGCCGGACGAGACCGGGGATCTCCTGAATGGGCCCGTCCGTGCGAATGGCCTTGGCTTTCAGTTCCGCTTCCACCGCCTCGATATCGGTCACCCCGAATGTCAGCGTCGCGCCGCCCTTGCCACCCGGATCGTCATTCTCCGAAAGTCCGATATTGACGCGGTCGACCGGCGACTTCATTTCGCACCAGCCGATTTCATCCGTGCGATATTCCAGCGCAAAACCGAGATTATCGCGATACCAGGCGATGGACCTGTCTAGACTGGAAACAGCCAGCGAGCAGGTCAGGCCGCCGTCATAGGATATTGCCACATTTTCTCTCCCTCTGCTTGATCCCGCCGGTCCATCCATCTGTGATTGTGCGATTGCTCTTATATTCAGGCTCCAGCGGCGATTCGAACTTGACTATTTGTATAGTAGATTGCTTTATAGTCAAGCATGGCTCAACAACCTTCATACTCGGACCGCTTGCAACAGCTCTCGCACGGGCGATGGTTTGTGCCATTGCTGTCGGGAATCGGTTCCGGGGGCACCCGCTCGGTTGAGCTGCGGCAATCGCTGGGATTGTCGGCGTCAATGCTGCGGCGCTCGCTGGAGCAGATGCAGAATCAGGGCTGGATCATGCCCAATCCCGGTCACGGCCACCCGCTCCGTCCCGAATGGGTTACAACGGAAAAGGGAGCGACGCTGATCGCCAGCTGCCAGGCGATCATGGCAGAACGCCGCGCCCTCGGCCTGCCCGCGGGTGGTGTCGGGCGGTGGCATTTGCCGCTGATCACCCAGCTGATTGATCAGGAAAAACGCTTCGGGGAGCTGCAAAATGCCCTTTCGCCGGTGACGCCCCGCGCGCTGAGTCTGGCGCTCAAGCGTAGTATGGCATTGGGACAGGTCGAGCGGAGACTGGAAGCGGATTTCCCGCCCATGGCAATATACGGCATCACCGACAAGGCGCGGCCGCTTGCCGAGGCAGCAAGCACACTGACTGGCTAGAATCTAAGGCGCAGGTGCCTCCGAGGTACCGTGACCCAGCGCCAGATATTCATCCGATTGCATCTCAACAAGCCGGGAGGCGGTGCGTTCAAACTCGAACGACCCGTCGCCTTCCGGGTATAGCGCGTCCGGTCCGGCTTCCGCGCTGACGAGCAGCTTGACCTTATATTCGTACAGCGCATCGATCAGGGTGACAAAGCGCGCGGCCTCGTTGCGATTGTCCTTCGAAAGCCGGGGAATGCCGACTATCAATACCGTATGGAAATGGCGGGCGATCGAGAGATAATCCTGTGCGCCCCGCGCCTCGCCGCAGAGCCGCTTGAAAGAGAAGACCGCCACGCCTTTCAGCGATTTCGGTACATGCAATGTGCGCCCGCCCGGTACCGTCAGTTCCTCGCTTGGCACGTGGGCGGCATCATCGGGCGAATAGTCGGTCAGCCGGAAAAAGGCGTCGCGCAGCGCATTGGTCGCCTCCTCGCCGTTCGGCACGTGCCAGAATTCCACTCCGCCCAGCCGCTCGCGTCGATAGTCGGTCGGACCATTGAGCGAGATCACGTCCAGCCGCGTCTTGAGCAGCTCGATAAACGGCAGGAAATGCTCGCGGTTAAGGCCATCCTTGTACAGATCATCGGGCGGTCGGTTGGAGGTGGTGACGATCGCAACCCCGGCCTCGACCAGGGCGGTGAACAGCCGTGACATGATCATCGCATCGGCGCTGTTATTCACCACCATCTCGTCAAAGGCGAGAAAGCGGGCCTCGCTCGCCAGGGCAGTCGCGACCGGCAGAATCGGATCGCCCAGTTCCTTCTTGCGCTCTTCCCGGATCCGGGCGTGCACATCGAGCATGAATTCGTGAAAATGGGCGCGTTTCTTGCGCTTTATGGAGAGATTATTGTAGAACAGGTCCATCAGCATCGACTTGCCGCGTCCGACTCCACCCCACATGTAAACGCCCTTGGGCGAAGCGGGCTTCTTGCCGAAGGTGCGCCACAACAGGCTGCCCCTTGGCGGCACGGCTTCCAGTTCTTTTTGCAGGCTGGCCAAGCGTTGCGCACAGATATCCTGGTCGGCATCGGACTGCAGTTCACCTTGCGCGATCAGCGCCTGATAGCGCTGATAAAATTCGCTCATTGCAAATCGGTTTTCTGGTTCGGGGCTTTTTTCACGATCGCCGTAAACGAGGCCATATTGTCCTCTCCCGCATCGCCCTGCACCACCAGGCCGCGCATGAACAGGAAACGCCCGGTTTCACGGGCAATTTCAACTTGCGCTTCGAGTGGTTCGTCCAGCCGGGCACCGCCGATAAAATGGGTCTGCAACTCCATCGTCACAGCATAGCCGGATGGCCCCAGCTCCAGCACCCGCATCGCGGCGAACAAGGAACAGTCGATAAAGCCCATCATCGTTCCGCCATGGACAACGTCGCCGAGGTTGCGATGCTTGCGTTCGGGAAACATCCGCACGCGGGCGATATTATCACTCAGTCCGTCACCGCCCCGCCGGACAATCATCCGGCCAAGGAAGCTGTTGTAGCAATCCGGATCCGTCAAAACCCAGCTGTTCCAGCCCGGATAGTCGGGGTCGGGATCGCTGATGATAAAATTGCGCTCGGTTTCGGCCATTGCTGCTCGCCGGCGATCAGATTTCGCGGGAGGCGGTCATCTTCTTGATCTCGGCAATCGCCTTGGCCGGGGACAGGCCCTTGGGGCAGGCATTGGCGCAGTTCATGATTGTATGGCAGCGATAGAGTCGGAACGGATCTTCCAGCTCGTCCAGCCGTTCGCCGGTCATTTCGTCACGGCTGTCGGCGAGCCAGCGATAGGCCTGCAACAGAATCGCGGGGCCAAGGAACTTGTCGCTGTTCCACCAATAGCTGGGGCAGCTGGTCTGGCAACAGGCGCACAGGATGCATTCGTACAGTCCGTCCAGCTTGTTGCGGTCTTCGGGCGACTGCAGCCGTTCTTTGCCGGACGGCGTCGGTGTAACCGTTTTCAGCCAGGGCTGGATCGAGGCATATTGGGCGTAAAAATGGGTGAAATCCGGTACCAGATCCTTGATCACTTCCATATGCGGAAGCGGCGTGATCGTAACCTTGTTGCCGCAATCCTCGATCGCTGTGGTACAGGCGAGCCCGTTCTTGCCGTTTATATTCATCGCGCAGGAGCCGCAAATGCCTTCACGGCAGGACCGGCGGAAAGTCAGCGTGGCGTCCTGCTCCGATTTCATCTTGATCAAGGCGTCGAGCACCATCGGGCCGCACTCGTCCGTATCTATTTCAAACGTGTCGTAGCGCGGATTTTCGCCCTTGTCGGGATCGTAACGATAGACTTTGAACGGCCGCTTCTTTCCGCTGGTTAGCGCTTGATGCAACTCACCCGTTTTGCGGATCTTGCTATTCTTGGGCAGCGTGAAAGTGGCCATGTCTGTCGGGTTCCCTTGTTCTGCGGATCGGCATAACCAAGAAATGCCGGTATCTCAACCGTTTTGCACTGCAAAAATGACGGCGCGGCTTTCAAATCGTGCAATCAGTTATGGCGCTCGAAAAAGGCAACCATGTCCTCCAGCACCGGCGCTTTGTAGCGAAACGGTTTGGCGACCGCCATCATGATGTCGAGATGATCGACATCGGGATACTCGACATATTCCACCTTGCCGCCCGCTTCGCGGATTTTGTCGCGCAGGGTCCTGCTGTTGCGGGGCTTGACCTGCGTGTCATCGGTACCGCTCGAAAGCCACAGGGGCGGCGCATCCGCGCGGACGAAATTGACCGGCTGAGTCATTTGCGGGTCCGGATAATCGCCAAAGCTCTGCTTGGTGGTTTCCGAGTCAAACGGATAGAAATCATAGGGTCCGGCCAGCGCCGCGACGCCGCGGATCAGGTCAGGTGACTTGCCTTCCCGGCCCAGCCACTGTGGATCGAGAGCCAGCATCATCGCATTATAGGCCCCGGCAGACTGGCCGGAGAGGAAAATACGCCGTGTATCGCCGCCCAATTGACCGATGTTGTCATCCACCCAGGCCAGTGCCTTGGCGCTGTCTTCAAGGAAGCCGGGAAAGCGCGTTTTCGGAAAAAGCCGATAGTCCGGCAGCACGACCATGAAGCCCCGATTGGCCAGCGCCCGGCCGGTGAAGGCATATTGGTCCTTGGCACCATCGCGCCAGCCGCCGCCGTAGATGAAGACAATGACCGGAAGCGGCTTGGTCACGCCATTGTCCGGAGTCCAGATATTGAGCCCGAGCCCCAGCTTCTCATCGTAAATCTGGTCCTGCACCAGCAGCCTGGCATTGCTGTCACCTGGGATGACATTATTGACCATATCCAGCTGCTTCGGTCCCGGCTGCGAGAAGAACCACCAGGCCAAGCCGCCAACGGCCAGCAGCAGCGCCGCGATGAAGAGAAACCATTTCATCGGAGAGTCCTAGCCACTCGCTCAGGCGCTGGCAATGGCGCTCCAGTCGATCGGTTGATGACGATCCAGCGCGGCATCGGCAGCTGGCATGGGATATTTCAGCCCGTTGCCACAATTGAACAATATTGCCCGGTCGGACTTGTTGATCAGGCCGTCGTCCAGCGCTTGCAAATAGGCAGCGGCCGTGGCCGCTCCTTCCGGACAGAGCAACAATCCGTCCTGCTGGCCAATGCGTTGCTGCGCCGAAAGGATGGCATCATCCTCGACCGCGATGGCGAAGCCCCCTGAATCCCGCACCGCCTGCAATATCAGGAAGTCACCGATAGCCACCGGTACGCGTATGCCGGCGGCCACAGTATGGGCATTTTCCCACAGGGGCGCATGGTCCAGCCCCTTTTTCCAGGCATCGACAATCGGCGCGCAGCCTGTGGCCTGTACGGCAACCATACGCGGTCGCTTTGAGCCAATGAAACCGATCTCCTGCAGCTCGTCAAACGCCTTCCACATCCCGATCAGGCCGGTACCGCCGCCGGTCGGGTAGAAGATCACATCGGGCATTTCCCATCCCAGCTGCTCGGCCAGCTCGAGACCCATCGTTTTCTTGCCTTCGATGCGGTAGGGTTCTTTCAGTGTCGACAGGTTGAACCAGCCCATTTCCGCCTCGCCGTCCGCAACGATCTTGCCGCAATCGTTGATCAGGCCGTTCACCCGCCAGATCTTGCCGCCCTGCAGCGCTATCTCCCGAACATTCACCTCGGGCGTATCGTCCGGGCAGAAAACAAATGCTTCCATTCCGGCACGCCGCGCATAGGCAGCCATGGCGGCCCCAGCGTTGCCATTGGTCGGCATGGCGAGCCGCTTCAGGCCCAGCTCCTTTGCCATCGACACGGCCATGACCAGTCCTCGCGCCTTGAACGATCCCGTCGGTAGTCGGCCCTCGTCCTTGACGATCACTTGGGATCCGAGCGAATTGTCCAATGCAATCAGCGGCGTCATATCCTCGCCCAGCGAGACTATATTGGCGGCGCTGGCGACCGGCAGCAACTCGCGGTACCGCCAAAGGTCGGCCGGACGAGCGGCCAGCTTTTCCTTGGTCAGCGTTCCGGCCACTGCCGACAGATCATAGCGGACCAAAATGGGCGCTCCGGCGGGCGACAGGTTTTGTATCGTACCCGCGGGCAGAAGCTCTCCGGTTTTGGAACATTCCAGGTGGGTGACGAAATTGGCGATATCCGCCTTGCAATTATCTTGTTTCATACCGCCTAGCTAGCAGCCGGCGACCGGCAAGCCAGAAAAAAATCAGCCTGGTCGAACCGGCCGAGCAATTATATTCGATTTCCAGACACAGGCCCGACAATAGAGAGATAGAAAAAACTGGATTTTGCGATAAAGAAAGGCTCAACCGCCGGATTACATGTTGGAGAAGTTGAAACCTGTGTCGCGAAAAATGCTCTCCAGATGGTCCAGCAGCGAGGATTCGCTGATCCGCGTGTTTCGGAACAGCAGCTGGCTGTTTTCTGCCAAAGGCGTGGGCGCTGTCCTGAGCATTTTTTACCTTGCCATCCTGACGCGGTCCCTTGGCGTTGCCGGATTCGGGGAATTCATGGTCATAGTCGGCGCGATTCAGGTTCTGACTGCGATCCTGAAACTCCAGACGTGGCAAGCGGTGGTCCAGTTCGGTGTACCCTATCTGCTGGCCGGCCAGCACAAGGCCTTTCGAAGATTGTCCGCGCAAAATTTCTGGATCGAATTCATCGGCGGACTGGTTGCCTGCGCCGCCCTTTGGCTGATGCTTCCCTTTGGTGCCGAGCAGTTTGGCTGGAGCATTCCGGTCGAGCAGGCGATCATGGGCTATGGCGTGATAGTTTTTCTCTCGGTCCGTTCCACACCGACCGGCATATTGCGCGCCCAGGATCGTTTCGGCGGCAATGCTTTTGGCGATGCCATCATTCCGATCGTGCGCTTTGGCGGAGCGCTGGTCCTGTTCGTCACCCACCCCTCGATGACCGGTTTCCTTATCGTCTGGGGGTTGTCCGAATTTGTCAGCTTTGTCGTGATGTGGCTGATGGTGTGGCGCCGCGATGATTCGGTCCGCCCGCTGTCCGATGGGGCTACAATAACGGCAGTGCCGCCAAGCCGAAGGGAATTTGCAGCCTTTCTGCTGTTCACCAATCTCGCCTATCTGGTCAGCGTCATCCGCGAACGACTGGTGGTTGTCATTGTCGGTTTCTTCGTTGGCCCTGCCGCTGCCGGACTGTTCCGGCTCGCGGACCAGATTGCCAACAGTCTCAACCGGCTTGCGGAGGTGTTCGCCCGCCCGCTGTTTGCTGAGCTGTCCCGATTGTTCGCGATCGGCCAGTCGCGCCAGTCCCGGGCTCTGTTCTGGCGATCCCTGCGCGTTTCCGCCATCAGCGGCGGCGTCCTGTTCATCGGCCTGTTCGCGCTGGGCCAGAATATCATCGCGCTGATTTCGGGGCCCGAATATCTCGCCGCCTATCCGCTTTTGCTGCTGCTGGGGGCTGCGACGATCATCAGTCTGGCCGGGCTCGGGCTCGAACCGCTGCTTCAGGCAGCCGGACGCGCGCGCAATGCGCTCGTCGCACGGGTCCTTGGACTGGTTGCACTCGGCTTGTTGCTTGTCATGTTCTTGCCGACCTTCGGCACAATCGGGGCCGCTTGGGCAATGCTGGTCTCGGCGATATTGACGACCATAATCCTGTTTGTCTCCAGCCGCGCCGCGATCAGGGCCCCGCAAACCTCCACTCCCGATTCCCCGACTGTATAATCGTCAACCGCAATAAAAAAGGCGGCCCTCGGGCCGCCTTTTTCGCAATTCGATATTGGGTTGCTTAACGCTTGGAGAACTGGAAGCTCTTGCGCGCTTTCGCCTTGCCGTATTTCTTCCGCTCGACCTTGCGGCTGTCGCGGGTCAGGAAGCCTGCCGCCTTGACGGTAGCGCGCAGAGTCGGCTCATATTTGGTCAGCGCCTGCGAGATACCGTGCTTGACCGCACCGGCCTGTCCCGAAAGACCGCCACCCTTGACCGTAACGTCAACATCATACTGGCCTTCGCGTTCGGTAATCGCAAACACCTGGTTGAGCACCAGACGCAGGGTCGGGCGTGCAAAATAGGTTTCCTGATCGCGGCCATTGACCGTGATCTTGCCCTTGCCAGGCTTCAGCCACACGCGGGCAACCGCATCTTTCCGGCGACCGGTTGCATAGGCCCGGCCAAATTTGTCCAGCTCCTGCTCGCGCAGCGGCATGGTGGATACGGGTGGTTCAACGGCTGCAGGAGTTGCTTCGCCTTCAGCGGCGGCAGGTGCGTCAACCACGGCCGCGCCAGCGATATCTTTCAGATCAGCGAGATCGGTTTTTACATCAGACATTATGCGCCCACCTTATTCTTACGGTTCATCGAAGCGACGTCGAGCGCCACCGGGTTCTGGCCGGCATAGGGATGCTCGGTACCAGCGAAAACATGCAGAGCCCGCATCTGGGCAAAGCCAAGCGGTCCCTTGGGGATCATACGCTCGACAGCTTTTTCCATGACCCGCTCGGGGAAACGGCCTTCAAGCACCTTTTCCGCGGTCGTGCCGCTGATGCCGCCAGGATGGCCGGAGTGCTTGTAATAGGTTTTCTGCTTGGTCTTGTTGCCGGTGAACTTCACCTTTTCGGCATTGATCACGATGACATGATCGCCACAATCCACATGCGGGGTATAGCTGGGCTTGTGCTTGCCGCGCAGAATATTGGCAATGATCGAGGCTACCCGGCCGACGACCAGATCTTCGGCATCAATAATATGCCATTTTTTTTCGACTTCAGCAGGCTTTGCCGACTGGGTCTGTTTGGTGATACCCTTCATGGGGTGGCTCCTTCTTGGAGAATGGGATTCAGAAATAACAAATGCCGAACGATCCTGATTCGCAGGTGTCCGGCAAACTGGGGCGCTATTGGCGCTGTTATCACCGCAAGTCAAGCGAAAGTGGGGCTTAGCAAACGGGTATAATGATACCCTATCCGGTTTGCAACCCGAATGACCAGCAATATCGAACGGTCTTGGGATCAGTAAAATGTGTCCTTTTACCGCGCAGGGCGGCCAAGCAGATGCACACCCCACACGGTCGCGGCAACCACCAGCGCGCCCACCGCCTGATGCAACACCGCCAGATAGATATCGATCCCGGTCATCACGGTCGCTATGCCGAGCAAGATCTGGCTACCGAAGGCGATATGGATGGCAACGGAGGCACGGCGATCGATCGACCGGACCTTCCGCGCCAGTATGACCAAAAAGCCGACCGCCACCCAGGCCCACCAGCGGTGAATGAAGTGGATCAGATAGGGGTCATTGTTGAGCGCGGTCCATATACCCGACGCCCAGTCGATCCCGCCAGGGATGAAATATTCGTTCATCAGCGGCCAGCTGCTGGCAACATAGCCCGCGTTGAGACCCGCAGTATAGGCTCCGAACAGTAGCTGGATGAGCAATACCACCAATACCGCAAAACCCAGTCCGGTCATGCGCGCAGACCGGTCATTACCGCGCGCCAGCTGGCGCAGATCGAGTGCCGTCCAGACCAGGCCGCCGAGGATGACCAGCGCCGTCAGCAAATGCACCGCCAGCCGGAAATGACTGACATCGGTGCGTTCGCTGAGTCCGGAACTTACCATCCACCAACCGATCGTTCCCTGCAGGCCGCCCAGCGCGAGCAACGCAACCAGCCGCCAGCCATAACCGGACGGGATCGCCCGCTTGACCCCAAACCAGAGCAGCGGCAGCGCAAAAGCCACGCCGATCAGGCGTCCGAGCAGACGATGCACCCATTCCCAGAAATAGATGAATTTGAAATCCGCGAGGGTCATTCCGGCTGGTCCGCTGATTTCCAGATATTCAGGAATTTGCTGGTATTTCTGGAACTCCGAGAGCCAGTCCGCCTCGCTCAATGGCGGCAAAGCGCCAGTAATCGGCTTCCATTCGGTAATCGACAGCCCCGACTCGGTCAGCCGCGTGATGCCGCCGACGACGACCATAATGAACACCAGAAAGGCAACAGAATAGAGCCAGTTGGATATCGCTACCGGGCGAGCTCTTGCCGCGCCAGCCGACAGTTTCAGGGCGATCGGATCGGTCATCCGCCGCTATGTGGAATTAAAATTCTGCTCTGACAACCAGAAATGAAGGTCAGGCCTCGAAATCTCATAAATGTTATGTTGTATCTTAACACGCATTTTCCTATATTGGTTGCAAGCAATAGAAGTGAGGCAGTGAGTCGTGTTCACGACAGCGAAATTCTGGGACAAAAATGGCCTGCTGGTCCGTGACGGCCTGTGGGACCGCTTGGCGGTGCTGGTGTCCGGCCTGTGCCTGGTGCATTGTGTCTCGACCATCGCTTTTGTCGCAATCCTGTCTTCTGCAGGCGGCATGCTCCTGGACCCGTTGATCCACGAGATCGGCCTTGGCATTGCCATCGCCCTGGGCTTGTTCACCCTCGGACGCGGAGTGATGGATCATGGCTACATCATGCCGGTGGCTGTCGGCAGCCTGGGACTGGGCATGATGATGGGTGCGATCACCCTTGGCCATGACGGCGGCCACGGTGGCCGGGAAATTTTCTACACCATGCTGGGTGTTGGATTGCTCGCACTCGCCCATGACCTGAACTACCGCGCCACCCATTAATCAGCGCCCCATTGCCCTCGCGGCGAAACATCCCTAAATTATCTTCATGGGAAAACATGATCATCTTGAGCATCACGGCGATTCTTTGGCGGACGCAGCACGCGCCAATCTCGAAAAGTCCGGTGAAAAATGGACCGAGACAAGAGCCGCAATTTTTGACGCGCTGGCCGGATTCTCCCGCCCTGCGTCCGCCTATGACATAGCCGAGCTGGTTTCGGTCGCGCGGGGCAAGCGCGTCGCGCCGAACAGCGTGTACCGGATACTCGACCTGTTCGTAGCCAACAATCTCGCGATGCGGGTCGAAAGCGCCAATGCCTATCTGGCCAACAGCCACCCCGGGTGCGAGCATGACTGTATCTTCCTGGTCTGCGACACATGCGGCGAGGCGACGCATATTGATGACGACTCCCTGTCGCAACAAGTCCGCAGAGTTGCAAAAACCGAAGGGTTCAAATCCATCCGTCCGGTTATCGAGGTGCGCGGCATTTGCCAGAAATGCAACTGATCCACCTTTCTTGTCAGCTAATGTTAACCGGCTGCCTGCTGAAAGTTCGACAGAGCAATGCGATGCCGTTAAAGATGGTGTCAAACAGGGAGTGAATATGCCGGTTTCGAATACACCTTTGCTGGATGATGTCTCCTTTCCAGCCGATTTGCGCAAGTTAAAGCCCGCTCAGCTCCGCCAGTTTGCGGACGAGTTGCGTACCGAAGTGATCGATACCGTATCCACAACCGGCGGACATCTGGGTGCCGGCCTGGGCGTGGTCGAGCTGACGACTGCCATCCATTATGTCTTCAACACACCGGAAGACCGGCTGATCTGGGATGTCGGCCATCAATGCTATCCGCACAAGATCATTACCGGACGCCGGGACCGGATCCGGACCCTGCGCCAGGGCGGCGGCCTCTCCGGCTTCACGAAACGGTCGGAAAGCGAATATGATCCCTTCGGCGCCGCGCATAGCTCGACATCGATCAGCGCTGCCCTCGGCTTTGCGATCGCCAACAAACTGAACGACAAGCCCGGTCGCGGCATAGCGGTAATCGGCGACGGCGCGATGAGCGCCGGCATGGCCTATGAAGCGATGAACAATGCCGAGGCCGCCGGCAACCGGCTGGTTGTGATCCTGAACGACAACGACATGTCGATTGCGCCGCCGGTTGGCGGGCTGTCCGCCTATCTCGCCCGCATCGTGTCGTCCCGCGAATTCCTGGGCGTGCGCCAGCTGGCCCGCCGGATCGCCAGCAAGCTGCCCAAGGCACTTTATGACGCGGCGCGGAAAACCGATGAATATGCCCGCGGCATGACCATGGGCGGCACCCTGTTCGAGGAACTGGGCTTCTATTATGTCGGTCCGATCGACGGTCACAATCTGGACCATCTGATTCCCATATTGGAAAATGTGCGCGATGCGGCGGAAGGCCCCTGCCTGATCCACGTAGTCACCGAAAAGGGCAAGGGTTACAAATTTGCCGAGGAAGCGGACGACAAATATCACGGCGTGGCAAAATTTGACGTGATCTCCGGCAAGCAGGACAAGGGGCCAGGCGGCGGCCCACCGGCCTATCAGAATGTCTTTGGTGAAACGCTGGCCAAGCTGGCCGACAGCGATCCGAGAATCTGCGCGATTACCGCAGCCATGCCCTCCGGGACCGGAGTCGACAAATTTGCCAAGGCACATCCCGACAAGGCGTTTGATGTCGGCATCGCCGAACAGCATGGCGTAACCTTTGCCGCCGGTCTGGCAGCGCAGGGCATGCGGCCTTTCTGCGCCATCTACTCGACCTTCCTGCAACGCGCTTACGATCAGGTCGTCCACGACGTGGCGATCCAGAATCTGCCGGTCCGCTTTGCCATCGACCGCGCCGGCCTGGTCGGAGCGGACGGCAGCACCCATGCCGGGAGCTTTGATATCACCTATCTGGCGACCTTGCCCAATATGGTGGTGATGGCGGCTGCGGACGAAGCCGAACTGGCGCATATGACTTACACGGCCGCCTTGCACGACAGCGGCCCGATCGCCTTTCGCTATCCGCGCGGCAATGGCACCGGCGTCCCGATTCCCGACAAGCTCGAACAGTTGGAAATCGGCAAGGGCCGGATCATCAAACAGGGCACAAAAGTCGCGATCCTGTCGCTCGGTGCCCGGCTCGAGGAAGCAAAAAAAGCGGCCGAACGGCTCGAAGCACGAGGCCTTAGCACTACGGTTGCCGATCTGCGCTTTGCCAAACCGCTCGACGAGGCCCTGATCCGCAAATTGCTGACCACCCACGAAGTGGCGGTGACGGTCGAGGAAGCCGCTGTCGGCGGCCTCGGTGCGCATGTGCTGACCTATGCGTCCGACAACGGCCTGACCGACGCAGGACTGAAGATTCGCACAATGCGTCTGCCCGATATTTTCCAGGACCATGACAAGCCGGAGTTGCAATATGCCGAGGCGGGCCTGGATGCGGACGGCATTGTCGATACCGTCCTCAAGGCATTGCGGCACAACAGCGCCAGTGTCGAAGATGCAGGCGCACGGGCCTGAAGCATATTGTCGCTTGTGATTGCCGGAAACCGACATTAGGCGATTGTGCCATGCCACCAGAACTTTCCCATATCGATCACTGGATTTTTGATCTCGACAATGTGCTCTACCCGGCCGAGTGCGATCTGTTTGCGCTGATCGACATCAAGATGGGCGAATATATTGCCCGCGCGCTGGACTGCGATCTGGTCGAAGCCAGGAAAATCCAGAAGACGTTCTTCCACGACCACGGCACAACGCTGGCCGGCCTGATGCATAACCATGGTACCGATCCGGCCGACTTTCTCGATTTTGTCCACAATATCGACATGGACCGGCTGTCACCGGCACCACGCGTGCGGGCGGCAATTGAAGCGCTGCCGGGCGAGAAACTCGTCTTCACCAACGCCGACCGGCCCTATGCCGAGCGGGTGCTGGAAAAACGCGGCCTCGGTGGCCTGTTCCACCAGATGCACGACATAATGGATACCGGTCTCGTGCCCAAGCCGCAGGACGGCGCCTATCACAGCATGATTGCCGCGACCGGCATCGACCCGGCCCGGGCGCTGTTTGTCGAGGATATGGCGCGCAATTTGCGTCCGGCGAAAGAACTGGGCATGACAACCGTCTGGATCAATACGGGCGCAGAATGGGCTGGCCGGGAACATGATCCGGCCTATATTGACCACGAAATAACCGATCTGGAAAGCTGGGTGACTGGCCTCCATAGCGCAAAGGAAGAACAGCCGGCATGACCAAAGCATTGCAGACCGTAATCGACAACGCCTGGGACAAGCGCGAATCCCTCGGTCTCTCCACCCAGGGAGCGGAGCGCGACGCGGTCAACCAGGCGCTGGCCATGCTCGACAACGGCACCGCGCGCGTCGCGGAGAAAAAGGATGGCCAATGGGTTGTCAACCAGTGGCTCAAGAAGGCCGTGCTGCTGTCCTTCCGGCTCAACGACAACCATGTGATCGAAGGCCCCGGCGGTGCCAATCACTGGGACAAGGTGCCCAGCAAATTTACCGGCTGGGGCGAAAACCGTTTCCGCGAGGCCGGCTTCCGCTCGGTCCCCGGCTCTATTGTCCGGCAGGGCGCGTTCATCGGCAAGGGCGTCGTGCTGATGCCGAGCTTCGTCAATATCGGCGCCTATGTCGATGAAGGCACGATGGTCGACGGCTGGGCCACGGTCGGCAGCTGCGCCCAGATCGGCAAGAACGTCCATATCTCGGGCGGCGCCGGGATCGGCGGCGTGCTCGAACCATTGCAGGCCGGTCCGGTGATCATCGAGGATGGCGCCTTCATCGGTGCCCGCGCCGAAGTCGCCGAAGGCGTCCGTGTCGGCGAAGGTGCGGTGCTCTCGATGGGCGTCTATCTCGGCGCATCGACCAAGATCGTCGACCGGATCACCGGCAAAATCTGGATCGGTGAAGTGCCGCCTTATTCGGTCGTCGTTCCGGGCACCTTGCCGCCAAAGGTGAATGTCGACGGCATGCCCGGACCAAGTCTGTATTGCGCTGTGATTGTCAAGACGGTCGATGCGCAGACCCGGTCGAAAACCGGTATCAACGAATTGCTGCGCGACTGATGGGCACGTCGGTCAATCAGGTGAAGGTCACGCTGGAGCCGAATGACCACCCCTATCGCAATGGCGCCTGGACGCCGGTCTTTGAAGAACTGGACACAGACGAGCTTGAAATAATCGGCACCATTCCTGCCGATATTGACGGCATTTACGTCCGCTATACCGAAAATCCGGTACATGACAGCCTCGGCCGCTACCATCCTTTTGATGGTGACGGCATGATTCACACCCTGCGGATCAAGGGCGGCAAGGCGACCTATCGCAACCGGTTTGTCCGCACCGCGGGATTCGAGGCAGAACAAAAAGCCGGCGGACCGCTCTGGCCTGGGCTGATGGGCAATCCGCACGACGCGCTGCAGCCCGGCATGACCGCCCATGGCAGCGTCAAGGACAGCAGTTCGACGGATGTCGTCGTCCACGCCGGCGCGATCCTCTCGACATTCTATCTTTGCGGCGAGGGCTACCGGCTGGACCCGGAAACGCTGACGACGCTCGGCCCCGCCGACTGGGTGCCGGCCCATGGCATTTCGGCCCATTGCAAGGTCGACGAGGCGACCGGGGAATTGCTATTCTTCAACTATGCGATCGAAAAACCCCATTTCCAGTATGGTGTCGTCGGTCCCGACAATCAGCTGAAGCATCTGGTCCCGATCGACCTGCCCGGTCCGCGCCTGCCGCACGACATGGCGTTCACCGAAAATTTCGCGATCTTCAATGACTGCCCGCTTTTCTGGAAAGAGGAGCTGTTCGAGCGCAAGCTCAGAATCCCCGCCTACCATCCCGACCTACCGACACGTTTCGGAATCCTGCCGCGGATGGGGCAACCCGAGGAAATCCAGTGGTTCGAGGCAAAGCCGACCTATGTGTTGCACTGGGCCAATGCCTACGAGGATGGTGACGAAGTCGTGCTCGACGGCTATTTCCAGAACGACCCGGTGCCGCCGCCGCTGACCGATTTCCCGCCCGGCTATGAAAGCATGGGCGCCAGTCTCGACCTGCACAGCTTCAAGCCCGAACTGCACCGTTGGCGGTTCAACCGGAAGACCGGCGAGACCAGAGAAGAGACCCTGTTCGCCGACTATCCGGTCGAATTCGGCATGTTCAATCCCGACTATGCCGGAAGGCCCTATCGCTATGTCTACAGCGTCACCGGCGAGCCCGGCTGGTTCCTGTTCAACGGCCTGACCAAACATGATCTGGAAACCGGCGAATCGGAACATGTCTCGTTCGGGGAACAGCGTTTCGGCTCCGAAGCCCCCTTCATCCCGCGCGCCAACGCCCGGTCAGAGGATGACGGCTATCTGATCAGCTTCATCACCGATATGAAACAGGACCGGTCGGAATGTATCATCATCGATGCAAAGAATCTGTCCGCCGGACCTGTCTGCACAATCGTCCTGCCGCACCGGATATCCAGTGGGACGCATGCCTGCTGGGCGAACGGCGATCAGCTTTAAAATAGCCGTGCTCCGCACTTGATGCGGAGCCCTGGCGGCAAGGACAATTCGCCATATCCAGAGCTCCGCATCAAGTGCGGAGCACATCAATCAAACAATTCCGCGTCACTTGCCTTTCCCGCAGGCGGATTCAGTCCGAGATGCTTCCACCCACGGTCATTCAGCGCCCGCCCTCGCGCCGTCCGGGCAATCAACCCAAGCTGGATGAGATAGGGCTCGATCACTTCCTCGATCGTGTCGCGCGGTTCGCTGAGACCAGCGGCCAGCGTTTCCACGCCCACGGGTCCACCCTTGTAGATATCCGCGATCATATGCAGATAGCGCCGGTCCATGGCGTCAAGACCGATATGGTCGACCTCCAGCCGGGTCAGCGACTCATCAGCGACCTTCTTGTCGACTATCTTGGTCCCGGCGACATTGGCAAAGTCCCGCACGCGGCGGAGCAGGCGGCCGGCGATGCGCGGCGTGCCCCGCGCCCGGCGGGCCACTTCGGTCGCACCATCCGGCGCGATATCGAGACCGAGCAGCCGCGCCGCCCGGTGGACAACCTGTTCCAGTTCCCCGGTCGAATAGAAATTGAGCCGCACCGGAATCCCGAACCGGTCGCGCAGCGGCGTGGTCAATAGCCCCTGTCGCGTGGTCGCACCGATCAGGGTGAAGGCCGGCAGATCAATCCGCACGCTGCGCGCCGACGGCCCCTCGCCGATGATCAGATCCAGCGCCCGGTCCTCCATCGCCGGATAGAGCACTTCCTCGACCACCGGATTGAGCCGGTGGATCTCGTCGATAAACAGGACATCGCCTTCCTCGAGATTGGTCAGCAGCGCCGCCAGGTCGCCGGACTTGGCGATGACTGGCCCCGAAGTCGCCCGAAACCCGACCCCCAGCTCCCGCGCAATAATCTGCGCCAGCGTCGTCTTGCCCAGCCCCGGCGGCCCAAAGAACAGCACATGATCCAGCGCCTCGCTGCGCCCCCTGGCCGCCTCGATGAACACCCGCAAATTCCCGCGCGCCGCCTCCTGCCCGATAAATTCGTCGAGCGTTTTCGGACGCAGGGCCGCGTCGATGTCTTCGACCTTGCGTTCGGGGGATTGGAGACGGTCTTCAGGGTCGTTCATTCTTTATCGCCATTCTCAAAAATCATCTCAACTTCTCGAGCGATAGGAGTGGGCATGACAGTGTTTGGTGTCGGGCTTCCAACGGGTGGAAGCTCAGCCAACACATCATCTTTGTTATCAGCAAAGGTCGAAAAACGTATTGCTCCATCACCAGGTTGAGTGCCTCCAAACTTTATTTCCAGTATGGACAGACGATCAGAACGCCACAGATCAATCTCGCTATTCCATTCTCGCCACGAAACATTGGGCGGAAATTTATGACCATAACACTGCAATATTCTGCGCGGGAGCATCGATTGAAATTCGAATGACACATTTCCATTTACCAACCAACTGCAAAGGTCTTTTGCCACTTGGTCTCCGGAATTAGAGCAATCGAATCCCCACTCAACCAACCAGACCCCGCGCCATTGCAGCTCTATCCAACGGCGGCCTTCAGGGTTTTCAGTTCCATCAAAACCCGCGCTTTCAAATTTAGCGATTTTCTTACAGATATCGTCTGCTGCGTGCGCAGCCGATGATCCCATCAATACTAAGCCCATAACAACGAAATTTAACTTCCGCTTCATCGCGCCGCCTTCTTCAGTGCCAACCTGACCAGTGCATCCAGCGTCGCGCCATCCCCGGCCTCGGCATCCGCTGCTGCAACCGCAGCGCTCGCATCCGCCGGTTTGAAGCCGAGATTCTGCAGCGCGCTGACCGCATCGGCGCTATTGCTCGAGGGCGCATGGACCACGCCGCCCGCGCCCATCACCGGATCGACCACAATCCCGCCGACCTTGTCCTTCAGTTCATTGACAATCCTGAGCGCCAGTTTCGGTCCGACCCCATTGGCCCGCGTGACCATGGCCTTGTCGCCCGTCGCCACCGCGCGGGATATCTCGCCCTGTTCCAGCGCCGACAGGATCGCCAGCGCAACCTTGCCGCCAACGCCCTGCACCGAGATCAGCAGCCGGAACCAGTCGCGCTCCGAGCCACTGGCGAAGCCCATCAGCCGCATGTCGGTCTCGCTGACCTGCATCTCGGTATAGATGGTCGCACCGTCACCGACCCTGCCGATCGCGGCAATGGTACGCGACGAGCAGAACACCAGATAGCCGACGCCATTCACGTCGAGCACGATATTGTCCGTGCCGATTTCGTCGATGGTGCCGGTCAGTTTTGCAATCATAGGCGTGTTTTAGCGCAGCAGGCGAATCTGTCGAGTTTTTGTTTTGTTCTTATCTTTCTTCGCGCCAGCGGGGCATCAAAATATAGCCTCGCAGAAAGACACAAAGGCACGAAGAAGGATATTTCCTGATCTGATCTTTGTGCCTTCGTGCGATAAAATCCGTTCGTCCTGAGCCTGTCGAAGGACAGCTCCCGGTCGATAGATGCACTTCGACAAGCTCAGTGCGAACGGTATTCCCTATTTTCCCGTCTCACCGCTTCCGGTGATGCGCATGGGTGATCGCTACCGCCAGCGCATCGGCGGCATCCGCTCCGGCCAGCTGGACACCGGGCAGCAGGATCTTGATCATCGCCTGCACCTGGTCCTTGTCCGCCTTGCCGACACCGACCACGGATTTCTTCACCGTGCGCGCCGAATATTCGCCGACGTCGATTCCGGTCCGCGAAGCGCCGAGCAGCACGACGCCGCGCGCCTGGCCCAGCTTCAGCGTACTCTGCGGATTGCTGTTGACGAACACTTCCTCGACCGCCGCACCATCCGGCTTATATTCGAGCAGCAGGTCGGTCAGTTCGAGGTCGAGCTTGAGCAAACGGCTGGCCAGAGCCATTTTGGGGTCGGTCTTGATCTGGCCATTGGCAACATGGGACAGGCGATTGCCGTCCGCCATGATCACACCCCAGCCAGTGGTACCGAGACCGGGATCGAGGCCGAGAATGATCATCTCAGATCGGCAGGCCCATTCGGCGGCCGACAAAGGTCATGATTATATACAGGCTGATCGTCATCCCGCATCCCGCTGCCAGCGACAGCCAGAAACTGATGCCATTGCGCAGCATCATCGGAATCAGCAGAAACATTGGAAGAGATGGAAGGACATACCAGAAGGTCGCCTCGGCGTGCAGCGCCATATTTCCGGCATCCGGACGCGCCCACCAGAGGAAGATCATGCCGAGGATCGATATCAGCGGCAAGGAGGCGACCAGCGCTCCGAAACTGGGCTGTCGCTGGGCAATAGCTGCCACCAGAGCCACGATCACTCCGGCGAGTGCGGCCTTGGCGACAAACTCCCACATCACCCGGCGTTCAACTTTTCCATGATTTCGTCGGACACGTCATAATTGCCCCAGACGGTCTGGACGTCATCATCCTCTTCCAGCATGTCGATCAGGTTGAGCAGCGTTTCCGCCTGCTCCTGGTCCACTTCGACTTGAACCGAGGGCCGCCAGGCGAGTTTCACGCTTTCCGCTTCGCCCAGTGCCTTTTCCAGGGCACCGGACACTTCGTGCAAATCTTCCATCGCAGTCCAGATTTCATGACCGTCGTCATCGGAGGAAATATCGTCGGCGCCGGCTTCCATGGCGGCCTCGAGAACCTTTTCCTCGTCGCCGACGCTGGCCGGATAGTGGATATAGCCGACGCGGTCAAAACCGTGCGAAACCGACCCGCTTTCGCCCAGATTGCCACCATTTCGCGACATAATCGTGCGAACATTGGTGAAAGTCCGGTTATTATTGTCGGTCAGTGTCTCGATGATCAGCGACACGCCGCCGGGGCCAAAGCCTTCATAGCGAATCTCGTTATAGTCATCGCCTTCATTGGCCGACGCCTTTTCAATCGCGCGCTGGATATTGTCCTTCGGCATCGACACCGCTTTGGCGCTGTTCACCGCGAGCCGCAGGCGCGGATTGAAATCCGGGTCCGGCATGCCGGACTTGGCCGCCACTGTGATCTCGCGAGACAGCTTGGAAAATTGCGCCGCGCGCTTTTTATCCTGCGCGCCCTTGCGATGCTTGATATTGTTAAATTTACTGTGGCCTGCCATAGGATTCGTCCGTTACCTGTTATTCTCTTATCGAGGCTCTTTGGCGCATGTTTGAGCCCAACTCAACCATTGGATGGCCGATCGGTCGATTGCGGTCCACGGCCCGCGATCTGATCGCCTTTGTCCGCGCTCCCACGCCGGACGCGCGCGCAACCGGACAGGACCGGCGGGCTGCAGATGTCGCATGGCTATTCCTGCTGAACTGTCTCGTTGTTCTGGCCATCGCCATGGTCCTTTTTCCAATCATGATCGCTTTCGGTGTCGAGATGTCGAATGATATGTCGGCGCTGTTCAACCTCCCGTTCTGGCAGGTCATGCTGATTGTCGTGCTGGTGGGACCGGTCACCGAAGAGTTGATATTTCGCGCGTGGATCGTCGGCACCGCTCGATGGCTGGTCCTGTTTGCCGGCCTTGTTGCCTGGATGGGCGGTTCCTATTTGCTGACGGAGCTCGGCCTTATGGCGTCGGAACAAAGCGCGGCCATCGCGCTGATCGCGATCATCCTGGTTGCGACCCTCATCGGTCTGATCCGGTTCTGGAAATCCTCCGTGCCGGACTGGTATGTCCGGATATTTCCCCTGATCTTCTGGGCCCAGGCGCTGCTCTTCGGATTCGTGCATGTGTTCAACTATGCCGGCGACAATCCGTTGGCTGTTCTGCCCTTTGTCCTGCCGCAAATGGTCGGCGGGCTGATCTGGGGCTATGCCCGGGTTCGCTATGGCTGGTGGTCCAATATCATCATGCACATGGCCTATAATTTTCTCGCTATCAGCGGCCTGCTCTACATGTTGCTCGCCGGAAAGGGCGGCATTTAGCCGACAATGACTGCCGTACCCGATGCGGACACCATCAGCATCGAACCCTTTTCGCCGACGACTTCATAGTCAAGATCCACCCCGACCACCGCATTGGCGCCGACCTTCGCGGCCTCTGCCTCCATCTCCGCCAGCGCTTCATCCCGCGCGCGCTTCAGGACATTTTCATACTTTCCGGACCGGCCACCGACGATGTCGGTGATGCTGGCGAACAGGTCGCGAAACAGGTTGGCGCCGACGATGACCTCGCCAATCACGATACCGCGATAATCGCGAATCGGGTGGCCCTCGATGCCGGGTGTGGTGGTGACGATCATATGGCTTTTCCTCTACATCCTGTCGGGACGGGAGGCTAATGGCCCGCAGCCCTCAGAGCAACCGCTGAAACCAGGCGACATCGCGCCAGTCGCCCATCTTCCAGCCCACCTGCCGATAAATGCCGACCGGGTCGAAGCCCATCGCCCGGTGCAGAGCGATACTGGCGTCATTCGGCAGCGCGATGCCCGCGAACGCCGCGTGCAAGTCCCTGTCTTTCAGGCTCGGCAGCAGCGCTTCATAGAGGCTTCGTCCGATGCCCTGGCGCTTCTGTCGGGCGTCGACATAAACCGCGACATCGCAACTGGTTCGATAGGCACCCCGCGTGCGATGTTCGGACCCGCAGGCATAGCCCATGACCACTCCATCCAGTTCCGCAACCAGCCATGCGTGTGATTGCAGCGCCTTGGCAATACGGTCAGCCATTTCCTCGGTGCCGGGAAACTCCAGCTCGAAGCTGACCCAGCTGTCGGTCACGAACGGCGCGTAGATTTCGGCACAGCGTGGCGCATCGGCGACCGTCGCAGACCGAATCGCGATCATCAGGCCAGGCCGAGCGCCGATTTGTAGGTGTCGAGTATCGCTTCCATTTCCTGCCGGTCGTGGGTCTCCATCTTCCGCAGGCGCACAATCTGGCGCATGATCTTGGCGTCATAGCCCTGCGATTTCGCTTCGGAATAGACATCGCGAATATCGTCCGCCATGCCCTTTTTCTCTTCTTCCAGCCGTTCGATACGCTCGATAAACAGACGCAACTGGTCTGCGGCAACATTGCCTTCACTCATTCTTTCATTCCCTTGATCATGATGTTCGGATTCGAAGCCCGTCTTTAAGAGGCGTCGGCGTTTTTGGCCACGCTTTCCTTCATCTTTTTGAGCCGCTCCGGGGTCGCCTCGGTCTGGTATTTTTTCTTCCATTCGTTCGCCGGCATGCCGTGGATGGCTGCGCGGGCCTCGTCCTTGGTCATCGCGCCGCCCGCGTCGTTGGTCGCCTCCATCACCCAGTCGGCCAGGCAGTTGCGACAGAAGCCGGCAAGCCCCATCAGATCAATATTTTCCGCATCATGGCGATGCTGCAAATGTTTGACCAGGCGGCGAAAGGCAGTGGCGGCGGCGGCATCGGTTATTTGTTCGGTCATGATCGTTTCCGTTGTTTTTTGTTTTTAACCTGTCATGAAATAGGAACAGGCAGGGCGCAGGTAAAGCGCCACAAAGGAATTGTAAAATGGCATCGCCGATCTTCTCCCGCAACCGCAAGGTCAAAGTACTGGCCACGCTGGGTCCGTCCAGCGGCAGCCCGGAAATGATCGAGAAAATGTATCGCGCCGGGGTCGATGCCTTCCGGATGAACATGAGCCACGGCGAGCATCAGGCGCACGCCGCCAATGTGAAGTCGATCCGGGCGCTGGAAAAGAAAATCGGCCGGCCGATCGCCATCCTCGCGGACTTGCAGGGGCCAAAGCTGCGCATTGGTACATTTGCCATGCCGCCAGTGATGCTGAAAGATGGTGCCCGCTTCACGCTCGACATGCGCAAGGAAAAGGGCGACGCGACCCGCGTCAGCCTGCCCCACAAGGAGATATTGAGCACGCTGCAGCCGGGCCACACCCTCCTGCTTGACGACGGCAAAATCCGGCTCGAAGTCACCAAGGCGGATGGCAAGAGCGTCGAGACGAAGGTGATCGTCGGCGGCGAAATTTCGGACCGCAAGGGTGTCAATGTGCCGGAAGTGGTGCTGCCGGTCAGCTCTCTGACCGACAAGGATCGCAAGGACCTGACCTTCGCGCTCGCGCAGGATGTCGACTGGATCGCGCTCAGCTTTGTACAGCGTCCGGAAGATGTCGCCGAGGCGCGGCGGCTGATCGACGGCAAGGCCGCACTGCTGGCAAAAATCGAGAAGCCTGCCGCCATCGACCGGCTCGACGAGATTCTGGAACTGTCCGATGCGGTGATGGTGGCGCGCGGCGACCTCGGCGTCGAGCTGCTGCCGGAACAGGTGCCGCCACTGCAGAAGAAAATCGTCGCAGCCGCCCGCAAGCTCGGGCGACCGGTGGTGGTTGCCACCCAGATGCTGGAATCGATGATCAAGTCGCCAACGCCAACCCGGGCGGAAGTGTCGGACGTCGCCACCGCCATATATGACGGTGCCGATGCAATCATGCTGTCCGCCGAATCCGCGGTGGGTGACTGGCCGATCGAGGCCGCGACGATGATGGACCGGATCGCGGCCCAGGTGGAAAATGATCCGTCCTATGCCGACCGGGTGCATTTCACCGAAACCGTGCCGGACGAGACCACGGCGGACGCGCTGGCGGCGGCGAGTTACAATATCGCGCGGACGATCGCGACCTCGGCGATCGTCTGCTATACATCGTCCGGTTCAACGGCTCGCCGGATGGCCCGTGAACGTCCCTCGGTGCCGCTGCTGGTGCTTACCCCCAACCGCCATACCGCCCGGCGCGTCGGATTGCTGTGGGGTGCCTATGCCGTTGTCACGCGGGACGTTTCCGATTTCGAGGAAATGATTGCCAAGGCCAAGCGCATGGCCTTGCGCCACAAGCTGGGCCAGGCCGGGTCGCGGCTGATTGTCTGCGCGGGTGTACCGTTCGGTACGCCGGGTTCGACCAATCTGCTCCATGTCGTTCGGCTCAGCGGAGATGAGCTCAAGCGCAACTAGAGCAGGTGCAAGGCCTTCAATTCGCGTTCGAGCTGGTTCACGTCCTTGAAATGATGGCTCGCGAGACCAATCGCTTCGGCAGCCATGACATTGTCCTCCCGGTCATCGATAAACAGGCATTGCTCTGGGCGCCGCGCGAATCGGTCGAGTGCCAGTTCGAAAATGGCGGCATCCGGCTTGATCAGCTTTTCTTCGCCGGAAATGATGATATCGGAAAATATCTCGAATATCGGTGCCGTTGGCCGAAACTGGGCCCAGGATTCAGCCCCGAAATTGCTGATGGCGAACAGCGGAACCTTCCGATTCGCGAGCGCCTCGACGATTTCCAGCATGCCCTCGACCGGCCCCGGTATGGTTTCCGGAAAGCGTCTGGAATAGGCCAGAATATGGTCGGCATATCCGGGAAATTCACGGCTGCGCTCTGCAACCATTACGGCAAAGGACCGTCCGGCATCATGCTGGAAATGCCACTCGGGGGTAACGACATGGGCCAGGAACCAGTCCAGTTCCTCCGGATCGTCGATCAGCTTTTCGAACAGGCAACGCAAATCCCAGCGATACAGCACATTGCCGATATCGAAGATGACGGAATCAATTTTGGAAATGGCAGACGCTTCTGCCATCAGCGGGCAATTAGCCCTGGCGCGCCTTGAACCGGCGATTCGTCTTGTTGATCACATAGGTGCGACCACGACGACGGATAACGCGGCAATCCCGGTGACGGTTTTTAAGCGACTTCAAAGAGTTGCGGACTTTCATTTTGGTACCACGCCTTGATTATCTGAATTTCTTGAGAGCAGCCATGCTGCGTTGAAGCAGGGCAATTAAGGTTGGTAGCCACCAAAGTCAAGCGACCAGCGCTATTCCCCGCGAATTTCGCTCAGTTTGCGTTCCCACGCCAGCGCATGGGCGACAATTTCGTCGAGATCGGCATGTTTTGGCTCCCAGGGGAAGCGGGCCATGATCGCCCGATTGTCGGAAATCAGCGAATCGGGGTCGCCCGCCCGTCGCCCTTCCATGGTTCGCGTTATTTTCAGGTTGGTGACCCGGTCGACGGCATCGAGGACTTCGAGCACCGAAAACCCCCGGCCATAGCCGCAATTGAGCAAATGGTTGCGATTCGGTTCGGCGATCAGCGCCTCGAGCGCCAGCACATGGGCGCTCGCCAGATCCGAGACATGGATATAGTCGCGCACCCCGGTGCCGTCGGGCGTGTCATAGTCGGTCCCGAAGACGGCGACGCTGTCGCGCTTGCCGAGCGCGGCCTCGACCGCAACCTTGATCAGATGGGTGGCGCCGGCGGTCGATTGGCCGGTCCGCGCCTGCGGATCGGCCCCGGCGACGTTGAAATAGCGCAGCGCACAGAAATTGAGGTCATGCGCCGCAGATACATCCCGCAGCATATGTTCGGTCATCAGTTTCGACATGCCATAGGGGTTGATCGGCTGCTGCGGCGTGCTTTCGCTGACCGGGCTTTCCTCGGGCATGCCATAGGTGGCGGCGGTCGACGAGAAAATGAAATGATGGACCCCGCCGTTGACCGCCGATTCGATCAGGCTGCGGCTCTTGGCGCTGTTATTGTGATAATATTTGAGCGGATTCTCGACCGATTCCGGCACGATGATCGAACCGGCGAAATGCATGATTGCGCCGATATTTTCGGATTCGATAATTTGTGCAAGCAAACCGGAATCCTCGATATCGCCTTCATGAAAGGCGACCCCCTCGGGCACCGCCCAGCGAAATCCGGTGGTCAGATTGTCGATCACGGCGACCGGCCAGCCGGCATCGCGCAACGCAAGCACAGCATGACTGCCGATATAGCCGGCGCCGCCGGTGACCAGGATCGTGAACGGTTTCGCCATGGTTCCCATATTCCTTTGGATCGCGTTTTTGGCGGGTTAGCCTGCCAGTATCTCCAATCGGTTAACCGTGACCGCCTGCGGATGCAATTTTTTTACCGCAGTCTCCGGGTTTATGCGCTAATGTGCGACGGGGTGTTTTTTGGAGTAGGTTTTATGGTCGGTTTTCGCTCAATGACGACATTGGTATCGGCGGGATTGCTCTTGTCGGCATGTACGGCGATGACGCCGCCGGTCGACGTTACAAGGTTCCACAACGCGCAAGTCGCTCCGATTGTCCCGGGCAGCGTTGCCATCAACGCAAACTTCGCTGACGAAGGCGACCGAGACAGTATAGAATATATGACCTATTCCGCCGCCCTGCTGCGCGAATTGCAACGGATCGGTTTTACCGAAGCCCGCGACAACGGGGGCAATAGCGAATATATCGTCCGCTACACCATCGACAGAGCGGTGCTCAGCGCCGCCGGCTCCCGCTCCCCGGTTTCGGTCGGCGTTGGCGGCAGCACCGGCAGCTATGGCTCGGGCGTCGGTGTGGGCATCGGGATCAATCTGAGTGGTCGTCCAAAGGACAAGATCGTTACCGAGCTGTCGGTCCGCATTGCCCATCGCGCCAATGGCAATGTCGTCTGGGAGGGCCGCGCCTCGATCGAGGCCAAGCAGGGCTCGCCGGCGGCGCAGCCCGGCCTTGCCGCATCAAAACTGGCCGAAGCCCTATTCAGGGACTTCCCCGGCGTGTCCGGAACCACTATCAGGGTGCCATGACCATTCAGATCACCAGCGCTTTCGATAGCGGCAATATCGAAGTTCACACCATCACAGGCACCAGCGCCAAACTGTCTATCCGCAAGGACAAGGACAGCGAGTTCTTCCAGTGGTTCCATTTCCGGGTGGCGTGCGAGATTGGCGACGAACTGGAATTGAACATTGGCGGCCTGAACGAATCCGCTTACCCGCAAGGCTGGCCCGACTATGACGCGTGCGTCAGCGAGGACCGCGAATATTGGGGCCGCGCGCCGAGCAGCTACGACGAGAAGAGCGGCACCCTGTCGATCCGCTACACCGCGAGCAGCAATATCGTCTGGTTCGCCTATTTCGCGCCCTACAGTATGGAGCGCCACCATGACCTGATCGCCGAAGCCGCGGGTTTCGAAGGGGTTGCAGTGCGGACGCTCGGTCACAGTCTCGAGGACCAGCCGATCGACTGCGTCGAACTGGGCAGCGGCGAGAAACAGGTCTGGCTCTACGCCCGCCAGCATCCCGGCGAGAGCATGGCCGAATGGTGGATGGAAGGCGCGCTGGACATGCTGACCGACCCCTCGGACCCGCATGCCCGCCTGCTGCTGCAGCATTGCCGCTTCCACATCATTCCCAATATGAACCCAGATGGTTCGCGTAGAGGGCATCTGCGAACCAATTTTGCCGGTACCAACCTCAACCGCGAATGGCATGAACCGAGCGCGGCGAAATCTCCCGAGGTCCTGTGCGTCCGCGATGCCATGGACGAAAGCGGCGTCACCTTTGCCATGGATGTCCACGGCGACGAAGCGATTCCGGCGGTATTCATTGCCGGCTTTGAAGGCATTCCCTCGATCACCGATGCGCAGCTGGCAAAATATCATGACTATCGCAACCGCCTCGCGCAGCGTACCCCGGATTTCCAGACCAAGCTGGGCTATCCCACCGCCGCCAAGGGCAAGGCCAATCTTTCGATGTCGACCAACCAGCTGGCCGAACGTTTTGGTGCGGTCGCAATGACGCTGGAAATGCCGTTCAAGGACAATCGCGATCTGCCCGATAGCGAACAGGGCTGGTCGCCGGAGCGCTGCACATTGCTGGCCCGCGAATGTCTGGCCACGCTGGCCGAGATGATCGACGAGATCTAGCCCAGACCCGGATATGGCGAACGGCAGGACATGGTCCTGGCCCGCCCCGTGACCGGAAGCAGGCAGCCTTAATCAGAATTTCTGAAGCGTCCGGAAACGGCTCGCGCGCGCGCCTCGGCACCCTGCGGGCATAGCGGGTGGACAGCTGGCGCGCGTTCGCGTGCACAACCGGCAAACATCCAAATTTTTCTCTCTATTTCATCCATTTGAATGATGAAACCCTCGCTGCTGCCGAAGATAAGCAGGCCACGGCATTCGAACGATCGAAGCCGGATTTATGCCGTTTACATTAGGGGCTTTGACATGGAAGTTTCGTCTCGCATTATTTGTTATGCGCTGGGTTTGGCAATTTCAGGAGCGGTGCCGGCGAGCGCAGCGACAGCAGCGGATGCCGGGGTTTCGAATGATTCGGGTCCGTCGGCGGATTCCGCAGCGACTTATGGCGAACTCAATGCCCAGCTGAACGACCGCGCGTCCGATCCCGCGTTCAACTATGCCCTCGGCCTGGCCGCGCTCGATTCCGGTCGCTTTGGCGAAGCCATATTGGCGTTCCAGCGGGTGCTGGCGGTGCAGCCGGACAATGTGCGGGCGCAGGCCGAGCTGGCGCGGGCCTATGCGATGGCCGGCGATGTCGATACGGCGCGGGCCGAGTTCGAGACGGTGCGCGGTGATCCCTCAATTCCCGATCCGGTGCGCAACCGGATCGACGGCGTGGTCCGACAGCTCGACACGGCGATTGCCGGGGGCGCATCGGAGATCACCGGCTATTTCGATGTCGAGGGCGGCTATGACAGCAATATCAACACCGCGACCGATGCCATCTCGATCACCTTGCCCCTCTTTGCTTTTCTCGGCCCGGCCACGCTGAACGGCGCGGCGCGCGAGCAGGACGCCGGCTTCTACCAGATCCAGGGCGGCCTGTCCGGCTCGACCCCGCTCAGCCGCCAGACCCGGCTGTTCGGCTCGGTGCTCGGCAACTGGCGCGACAATATCGATACGAGTTTTGTCGACCAGGCCTCGGCGGTCGGCACCATCGGTGTGGCTCATAGCCTGGCCAGCGGCGATGTCATTTCGCTGTCGGGCCAGGGCCAGCGCTTCTGGCTCGGGCACAATGGCTATAGGACCAGCGTCGGCGGCGATGTCCGCTACACCAAGCGGCTGTCCGGCGACCGGGCGCTGTCGGTCAGCGGGCAATATTTCCGGCTCAACTACGACGGCGCGCCCCTGCAGGATGCCGAGCGTTTCTCCGGCAGCATCACCTATGCCGACAAGAATATCTATGGCGGCATCGGCGGCGGCAAGGAAGAGACCCGGCGTCCCGGCGCCGACCAGCTGAGCTATGCTTTTGCCAATGCGCAACTGGGCGGTGAATGGCAGCTGGGCGACAAGGCATCGCTGATCGCCGGCACCAGTATCGAGCATCGCAATTATGACAGCCGCGATCCCTTGTTCCTGAAGGGGCGCAAGGACACACAATATGATGCCTCGCTGGGGCTGCGCTACCGGTTCACCGACGCGATCAGCCTGCGTCCCCGCGTCACCTATACCCGCAACGACAGCAATATCGGGCTCTACGACTATGACCGCTGGACCGCCTCGGTCGGCGCGCGCCTGAGCTTCTAGTTTCAACCACATCACCCTTGGGAGACCCATCATGACCCAGAACCAATATAGAAACACCAGCTTGCTGACCGACATCAAACTGGCCAGCGCCAGCGCGCTCGCAACCACCCTGTTCGCGATCTTCGTGCCAGGTTCGCCGCTGTGGGCGGCGGAGATGGTGTTTTCCTCGCCCGGAAACGGAGCGCCCTCCAGCGACAATGGCGATGGTGAGCAGCAAATCCAGTCGGGCATCGTGCAGCTGAAGCTGGATGACGGCACGATCGTCAGCATCGTCGGCCCGGCCCGCTATTCCCTGTCAGCAGACGGACAATTGTCCGTGGCCAGCGGCAGCTTTACCGCTGCTGCGCCGGCGGGCTCTACGCCCAGACCGATCCTTGCCGGCAATGGCAGCCAGATCGTCCTCAAACCGGGCAGCAGCGCCAACGGCAAGATCGCAGCCGACGGCAGCTTTGCCGGCTTTGCCCTGACCGGCTCGATGCAGGTTGCCAGCAACGGCTCG
>DELZ01000005.1:625220-678813 GCA_002354635.1 Sphingomonadales bacterium UBA2683 | reverse complement strand
AGCAACGGCTCGAGCCGCAATTTTCAAGCGGGCAAGGCGTTCAAATCGGGCAATGGCTCCGGGCCTTCGGCGGCCGTAACCGCCGGTACCCAGCCCAATCGCAGCGGCGGTTCGACACCGCTGCAACAGGTCCGGCAGGCGCAGCGCAACGCCATGCAGTATCTCGCCAATGCCAGCCAGACCACGCCCACTTCGCTCGGCTTTGCCGGCGTCTCGCAGACCCAGGCCTTCGTGCCCGGCACCCTGCAGGCCGCGACCACGCCGGCGCAGTTCCAGGCGCTGGTGCAGGCCCAGACCGGCCAGCTTGATCCGGCGGTCGCCCTGCAGCTGTTCACCGATATTCTTGCCGCGCTGCAATCGACCGGCGGCCTCGGTTCCTATAGCGGGCTGACCCCGGCACAGATCCAGGCGTTCCTGTTCAACCTGCAGACCTATGGCGCGCCATCCGGCATCTCCCAGTTCCAGCTGGAACAGTTCCTGCGCGCGCTGGGCAATGCCGGCTATACGATCACCGGCATTGCCGGCCAGGGCCCGAGCTTCGGCTCGCTGGCCGATCTGCTGGCGCTGGTCGCGGGTGGCGGCACCATCCCGCCCGGCGATCCGACCGTGCAGGCGCTGGTCGACATCCTGTTTGCAAACGCCTTCCCTCCCGGCCTCGATATCGACGAGATCGCCAGGCTGTTCCGGCTCGCCGGCTATACCGTACCACCCCAATATGGCGGCGGTACCGGCGGTACGCCCACTCCAACCCCGACACCGACACCGACGCCCACTCCGACTCCGACGCCGCCGCCGGGGCTCGCCGCATCGGACGGCGTCAGGCCAGATGGCAGTCGCTCCGATAGTATAATCGCGTTCGCCAAAATCACTGAAACCGGTCTTGATCAGGATGTCACGCTGATATTCGAGAATGACGCATTTGTCGGATATCGGATGGGTAGCGGTTTTGAAATCAAATTTGATGGTCGGGATGAGGTCGAGAAAGGCGGCGACCAAGGCGTTATCGGCTGGTCGCGATTGGCGGGTGGGACCAAGGTCCTTGGTGCTCCGCGCGGGACGAACAGCGGCGACCATTTTGTCTACGGCGTGCCGCTAACGAACCGGCCGGCTTCGGGAATCTTGACCTATGAACTGATCGGTACCACGAGCCCGACCATCCGCGATGACAGCCTTGCTCCGGGCAGCTTTGACGGATCCATGGCGGTCTCCTTTGGCGCCAGCGACATATTCATGGGTCTGGATGCTACGATCCTCTTTTCGAGCGATGTCTATGACATCCTGACGTCGGGCGGTTTGACCGCGCCGAGCATCCGCGTTTATCCGGACGGCCGGTTTGGCGGCGAAGCCGATCTGCCTGATGGCGTTGGCATTGCCTGCAACCAGGGCGACTGCCGCTTTGTTTTCGAAGGCTTTCTCGCCGGTGACAGCGCAAGCCATGCGGGTCTGGCCTATACGATCCGCGATGATCGTGGCAACAATGTCACCAAATGGATCGACGGCAGCGCCGCCTTCCGGAAAGTGGGAGAAGGCGATAGTGACCCGGGCAGGGTTGGCGTGTCTACACTTGGAATCTCAGGTCTCTCTGCAACGGCAGCCAGTGATTCTCATGATAGCTGGTCGCATTGGACCGGCGCCAGCGGAGATGTCCTTGCCGAAATGACCCGCGGTTCGAGCCTGTTACCACCTGCACGATCTGAGGGAGGGATCCACGGCGAGAACTCGATTGCAGCCATCAGAGAACGGCTCGCACCAAATTTCTCATTCCGCTAGAAACAGTCCTTGGTATGGCAACATTTGAAACCGTCATTTGCCTTCGCGCGCACTTGAGCAGCTGATGCCAGGACTGCAAGTCTAAACCGGTTTGGATAATGGCGGAGCCGGAGGGATTCGAACCCTCGATAGGTTGCCCTATACACGCTTTCCAAGCGTGCGCGATCGACCACTCTGCCACGGCTCCGCAAATGCCGCCTGACCCGTGAATCTGGTCGAATATCAGACAGCGTTGCTCCCCTAATGCGGGAATCGGGCTTTCGCAAGCGATAGTGTCGGGTTAGGGTGGGGCCATAAGAAATATGCCGTTAGTCCTGAGCTTGTCGAAGGACGCCTATCGTCGACAAGCGTGGTTCGACAGGCTCACCACTAACGGACTAAGGACAGGACATTCTCGATGAGAAAAATATCGCTGATCGCTTTACTTGCTACCTTCACCGCTTTGTCGCCGCTTGCCGCCCAGGAAGCCGAAAAACCCGAATATCCGAGCCCCAATGCCATCGTCGAGGCGGCCCCGGCCAGCGACTGGGTCACAATCGCGCCGGGAGACCTGCTGGTCATGGACCTTGCGCCCGATGCCGAGGGCAATCCCCGCCGCGTGATCATCCAGCTGATGCCCGAACCCTTCTCGCAGGGCTGGATCCGCAATATCCGCAAACTCGCGCAAGCCCACTGGTGGGACGGCACCAGCATCAACCGGGTGCAGGACAATTATGTCGTGCAATGGGGCGATGCCGGTTACGACAATCCGGAATCGGGCGAGACCGAGCAGAAGGCCTTGCCGGAGGGCTTGGAGACGGTGCCGGAGAGTGAGTATTCCACTCAAACGCTTCCTAATTTCCCGCATTTTCCTCTCAATCCTGATAAACTTTCAGACAAGCAAGTATCACTGGTTATTAATGCAATGATATTGGCTGGAATAGATCTCGAAAATTTTGATTTGGACCAAGAAAAGAAAAAGAAGGACTTTCCAAATTCGCTCAGGGCTCAATTATCAGATCGGTATTCGGATGTCCCATCCATTATCGCTGGATGGCCGGTCGCTGCGGAAACCGACGAAAAAACGTTGATTCCTAAATTTTGGCCCGTCCACTGCTACGGCGCAGTCGGCGTCGGCCGTAACTATTCCCCTGACACCGGCAGCGGTGCCGAACTCTACACCGTGATCGGCCATGCCCCGCGCCATCTCGACCGCAATATTGCGGTGGTCGGGCGGATCATCGAGGGGATCGAATATCTCTCCAGCCTGCCGCGCGGCAAGGGGCAGCTGGGCTTCTACGAGGACGCCAGCAAGCGCGTCCCGATCACATCGATCCGACTGGCCGGCGAACTGCCGGCAGCGGACCAGCCGCGCTTCGAATATCTGAATACCGAAGGCGAAACCTTCGCCAAATATGCCGATGCCCGGGCCAATCGCCGCGATCCGTTTTTCATCGTCCCGGCGGGCGGCGCGGATATCTGCAATATCCCGGTTCCGGTGCGGCGGGTAAGCGGGGAGTGACTGTTCCCCGGCGCAGGCCGGGGTCCAGGCCAGTCCTGCCGGTCGGATTTCTAAGGCAAGATCAGGAATATTCTGGCCCCCGCCCTGCGGCGGGGCACGATTTTCCCTTTCCTACAGTCGGCCCGTTGGGTTAATCTCGCCTGATGGCCCCATCGCTTTCCTCATCGACCGACCGGCGGTTTTCAGCAGTTCCCGAACAGGAATATTGTTCCGCATTAGGGGGTGTGACCCGTATGACCCAAAGCTTGTTCCCCGCCGCAGGGCGGGGCCCAGGCGAGTCCTGTTGGTGTGGTTCAAAAGGCGAAGACGGGACTGTTCTGGGCCCCGGCCAGCGCCGGGGCACGAAAAGCGCGTTTGCGGGGACAGGCTTTCTTTTTTTTAACCCTGTAAAGTCTGTAAAGTTCATCACGGAAAGAGCAGCATGACAAACCGGTTTCGATCCATGCGCATCGCCTTTTTTGCCCTCGCCATCGCCTGTTTTTCGCCGGCGCTGGCGCAGGAAGAACCACCCACACCAACCCCCGAAGAAATCCTCGCCGCGGCTCCCGCCGAACACTGGCTGCCGATCCCGGTCAGCGACCTGCTGATCCTGACCCTGCCCGATGCCGCGGACGGCTCAAAACGGCAGGCGGTGATCCAGTTGCTCCCGGCGGAACTGTCCGGCGGCCATGTCCGCAATGTCCGCGCGCTCGCCCGCAGCCACTGGTGGGACGGCACCAAGATCTATCGCGTCGCCAGGGATTTCGTTACCCAGTTCGGCGGCAATCCCGATGCAAAGGCGGTGCCCGAGGGACTCGAGACCGTGCCGGAAAGCGAATATTATAACGCCGCGCTGGGCGCGAAACGCGACACCGACATGGCAGCGCTCAAGGCGGCGGTCGATTACAGCAATCAATATCAGGGCACCGCGATCGAGCCGCTGATGAAGATCATCTACGAAAGCTATGGCGCGAAGGTCGGCTTTGGCGGCGGCTGGCCGATCGGCAGCGACAAGCAGGGGCGGGCCTATCCGCTGACCTGTCGCGGCTCGCTGTCGCCGGCCCATTATGATCCGCCCGATACCGGCAGCGGCACCGAAATGTCGGTGATCACCGGCGAGGCGGCGCGCAGTCTCGATACCACCTTCGGCATGGTCGGCCGGGTGATCGACGGCCTCGAACATCTGCAGAATCTGCCGCTCGGCACCGCGCCGGGCGGATTCTATGCGGAGAAGGCGCAGCATATCCCGATCACTTCGATCCGGCCGGCCAGCGAATTGCCGCTGGTCGAGCAACCGCATTATGAATATCTCGCCAGCTACAGCCCGGCGCTGTTGCAATATATCGCCGCCCACGGCGGTTATGGCAATATTTGTACGGTGCCGGTGCCGATTAGGAAAGTTTCAAAATAGCGTAATTATATTACAAGGCATCTCGCGCCGACCGTCATTTGCTGGTAATGCAACGCCGATAGACTCATCAGAACAGGAGCCTCCCCATGCGCGTCGGTACCCCGAGAGAAATCAAGAATCACGAATATCGGGTCGGCCTGACCCCCGAATCGGTCCGCGAACTGGTCGCGCACGGCCATGACGTGCTGGTCGAGACCGGGGCTGGCCTCGGCATCGGCGCGGAAGACAGCGAATATGTCGCCGCCGGCGCGACCATCGCAACCACCGCGGCCGAAATTTTCGAGCAGTGCGAAATGGTGGTGAAGGTCAAGGAACCGCAGGCGGTCGAACGCGCGATGCTGCGCGAAGGCCAGATCCTGTTCACCTATCTCCACCTCGCGCCCGATCCCGAGCAGACCACCGATCTGGTCAGGTCGAAAGCGATCTGCATCGCCTATGAAACCGTCACCGGTACGGGCGGGCTGCCGCTGCTCAAGCCGATGAGCCAGGTCGCCGGCCGCATGTCGATCCAGGCCGGTGCCACCGCGCTCGAGAAAGCCCATGGCGGCCGCGGCATATTGCTCGGCGGCGTCCCCGGCGTCGCGCCGGGCAAGGTGACGATCATCGGCGGCGGCGTGGTCGGCTTCAACGCCGCGCAGATGGCCTCGGGCCTCGGCGCGGACGTGACCATCCTCGACCGCAACCCGGATGTACTCGAATCGGTCGGCACCCATTTCGAGACGCGCGCGAAGACCCGCTTCTCGAACAAGGCCAATCTCGCCGAATGCGTGGCCGAAGCCGATCTGGTTATCGGCGCGGTGCTGATCCCCGGCGCCGAGGCACCCAAGCTGGTGACCCGCGACATGCTCAGCACCATGCGGCCCGGCTCGGTGCTCTGCGACGTAGCCATCGATCAGGGCGGCTGTTTCGAAACCTCGAAACCGACCACCCACGAAGACCCGACCTATGTCGTCGACGATATCGTCCATTATTGCGTCGCCAACATGCCGGGCGCGGTGTCGCGCACCTCGACCTATGCGCTCAACAATGTCACCCTGCCGCACACGCTGGCGATCGCCGACAAGGGCTGGGAGGCCGCGCTGCGCGAGGACCGCCACCTAGCCGAAGGCCTCAACGTCTGGAACGGCCATGTCACCTACAAGGCGGTCGCCGAGGATCTCGGCTATGAATATATGTCGGCGGCGGAAATACTGGGATTGAAGGCGAACGGGTGAGGGTGAAGGGACTGGTCTGGGAGCAACGAGGGTGCTTTGTTGCCATTAGTGGTGAGCTTGTCGAACCACGCTTCTCGGCGATAGGCGCCCTTCGACAAGCTCAGGGCTAACGGTTATAAAAGGACAAATAGCATGGCTGCAGCAGACCAGAAACCGCTCGGATCCGGATTTCACGCCAAGAGCGAACCGCACGAGGTACTCGCCGGCATCGATCTGACCGGCAAGACCGCGGTCGTCACCGGCGGCTATTCCGGCATCGGGCTGGAAACAACCCGGGCGCTGGCCAGTGCCGGGGCCACGGTGATCGTGCCGGTGCGCGATCCGGCCAAGGCGGAGGAAAATCTGTCGACCATCGAGGGCGACGTATCCTCGGCGAAAATGGACCTCGCCGATCTCGATTTGGTCCGCGCCTTTGCCTCCTCGGTCTATGACAGTATCGACGCGCTCGACCTGCTGATCAACAATGCCGGGATCATGGCCTGCCCGCTGGAACGGGTGGGACCGGGCTGGGAAAGCCAGTTCGGGGTCAACCATATGGGCCATTTCGCGCTCACACGCGCGTTATTGCCGCTGCTGGAAAAGGCAGAAGCGCCCCGCGTGGTCGCGCTGTCGTCGATCGCCCACAAGCGCAACGGCATCCTGTGGGATGATATCCAGTTCGAAACCGGCGAATATCAGAAATGGGTCGCCTATGCTCAGGCGAAGAGCGCCAACGCGCTGTTTGCCAATGCGCTGAACCGCCGGATGCAGGGCTTTGGCGGTCGCGCCTTTTCTGTTCATCCGGGCGGCATTTTCACCCCGCTGCAACGGCATTTGCCCAAGGAAGAGCAGGTTGAGCTGGGCTGGCTCAATCCGGACGGCACCGTACCGCCAGCAGTCGCCGAAATCTTCAAGACGCCCTCGCAGGGCTGCACCACCAGCCTGTGGGCGGCAACCTCGCCGCTGCTTGATGACATGCCCGGCGTCTATTGCGAGGATTGTGATGTCGCGCAGCTGGCCGGACCGGACTCGCTGCCCTTTCAGCATTGTGCACCGCATATTGCCGATGACGCGGACGCCGAGCGGCTCTGGAAGATCAGCGAAACCCTGCTCGCCGCTGCCTGATGGGAACGGATCGCCGAAAGGATCAGGAATTTTCCGGCCTGCTGCAGCGCGATGCCGCAGGCTTTCTGCTGCAATGCGATGATGGCCAGCGCTATCGGCTGGAATTGCTGCGTACGCCGGTCGACGAAGTCGAGAAGCGGGTGGTGGTGACCGGCAGGATCGGGGACGGAGCGGTGCTGGAAGCTGATGGTGTGCGGCCGGCATGAATTTCCGGACCGCCAAGATCGACGACGTCGAACCGCTCCACGCGCTGATCGAAAGCGCCTATCGTGGCGACAGTGCCAAGCGCGGCTGGACCCACGAGGCCGACCTGCTGGGCGGCCAGCGGACCGATCCGGAATCGCTTGCGGCTATTCTCGCCAATCCGGACCAGCGGATACTGCTCGCCGAGGCCGACGGCCGATTGCAGGGCTGTGTGCAGCTGTCACGTGTCGACGCAACGACGGCTTATCTGGGCCTGCTGACCGTCGATCCAGAGCTTCAGGCAGGCGGTCTGGGCAAACGGCTCCTGAACCATGGTGAAGCGTATGTCCGGGAACAGTGGCAGTCGCAGATCATGGAAATGACCGTGATCAAGCAAAGGGAGGAACTGATCGCCTATTACGAGCGCCGCGGCTATGTCCGGACCGGCGAATATCGCCCCTTCCCGCATGGCGATTCCCGCTTCGGATTGCCGAAAAGCGACTTGCTCGAATTTGCGGTGTTGCGGAAGGAAATCTAGGCGGCGCGGCCTTCCAGCGCCTTCTGCCGGCGACGCTGCACCGAGCTGCCCAGTCCCAGCGCTTCGCGATATTTGGCGACGGTACGGCGGGCAATGTCGAAGCCCTTGTCCTTGAGCAAGGCAACAAGCTTGTCATCGGACAGGATTTTCTTGGGATCCTCGTTGTCGATCAGCGACTTGATATGACTCTTGACCGCCTCTGCCGAAGCTGCCTCGCCGCCGGTCGAGGACTGAATGCCGCTGGTGAAGAAATATTTGAGTTCGAACGTCCCGCGCGAGCAGGAGAGATATTTGTTCGAAGTCACCCGGCTGACCGTCGACTCGTGCATCTCGATCTTCTCGGCGACATTCTTGAGCGTCAGCGGCCGCAGATGGGCCACTCCCTTGCGGAAAAACGCCTCCTGCTGCTTGACGATCTCGGTCGCCACCTTGACGATCGTCCGCTGCCGCTGATCGAGCGCCTTGACCAGCCAGTTGGCGTCGGCGAGACATTCGTTGAGCCAGTCCTTCGACTGCTTGTCCTGCGCCCCGTCCTTCAGTTCGCTATAATAGCTGCGGTTGACCAGCACCTTTGGTAGCGTCGCGCTGTTCACTTCGATGAGCCATCGGCCCGACCGTTCCGCGATGAAGACGTCGGGCACTACGGATTGCACTTCGCCGCCGCCGATCTTGCAACCCGGCTTCGGGTCATAGTTGCGCAACTCGCTAATCATATCCATCAGGTCTTCATCGTCGACCCCGCAAATCCGCCTGAGCTGCGACAGCGCGCCCTTGGCCAGCAGATCCAGATTGTCGATCAGCCGCGCCATCGCAGGATCATAGCGATCCGCATCCTTGGCTTGCAGCGCCAGACATTCTGCCAGATCCCTTGCACCGACACCCACCGGGTCCAACGTCTGCACGACACCCAATATGCGCTCGATGTCGACCAGTCCGACATTCATGCGCTGGGCCAGTTCCAGCAGGTCTGCCTGCAAATAGCCGCATTCGTCGATCTGATCGATGATATGCTGCGCCACGAACAGATCTGAACCCGAAAGAACCGCACCGGCCTGATCCATCAAATGGTCGGTCAGCGTGATTTCAGCGGCCAGCATATTCTCGAAATCCGGAGAATCACCAAGACCACCGGAACCGCTACTCTCGCCATTGAGACCCAGTTGACCATCCAGCGGGCCGTCACTGTCCGAAAGGCTGTTGTTGGTAAAGCTGTCCGTGTGTCCTTCCATATCGAGAGCGGCTTCGGATTCCGAGGGCCCGGCAGACAATATTTCGTCGCTGCCCTGCGCCGCACCCTCATTCGGCCGCTCCTCACCTCTCTCGCTTGTGAGCTCTCCGGTGTCGAGCAGCGGGTTTTTTTCAATCTCGTCGGCAATGAAGGTTTCAAGCTCGAGATTGGACAATGTCAGCAGCTTGATCGCCTGCTGCAGTTGCGGCGTCATCACCAGTGACTGGCTTTGTCGCAAATCGAGACGTGGCGCGAGTGCCATGGCTATAGCGCGAAACCTTCGCCCAGATACAGCCGGCGGACATTGGCATCCGCGACCAGATCTTCCGGACTCCCGGCAAACAGCACCTGACCGTCATAGATGATACAGGCCCGGTCAACGATATCGAGCGTTTCGCGAACATTATGGTCGGTGATCAGCACTCCGATACCGCGCTCGCGCAACTGGCAGACCAGATCGCGAATGTCCGCAATCGACAGCGGATCAATGCCGGCAAAGGGTTCGTCCAGCAGCACGATCGACGGACTTGCCGCGAGCGCACGGGCTATTTCGCAGCGCCGCCGCTCGCCGCCGGACAGTGCCATCGCTGGAGAGCTCCGCAATTTTATCAGGCCGAATTCATCGAGCAGCCGGTCGAGCGCTTCCTCTCGCGCATGGGAATCGGGCTCAACCATCTCTAGAACCGCCATGATATTTTGTTCGACGGTCATGCCCCGGAAAATGGACGTTTCCTGAGGAAGATAGCCGATACCGAGAATCGCCCGGCGATACATCGGAAGCGAGGTGATATCCTCGCCGTCGAGCATTATTCGCCCTGCATCCGGCTTGACCAGCCCCATGACGGAATAGAAACAGGTTGTTTTTCCGGCGCCGTTCGGGCCCAACAGCCCTACGACTTCGCCGCGTCCGACAGAGAGCGACACATCGGACAGCACCGAACGCTTGTCGTAACTTTTGGCAATGGAAACTACCGCAAGGCCATGTTCCATGGCGTCGCTGGCCATGGCGGCACCCGGGTCGGCCATTATCGGCGCATCAGTACCGGCTAAATCGTTCATCATTCATCCTCATCTGCATGGGCTGTCTTGTCTATTGGTTAACAACATGCCCCATCCCGATCCAGATTGGCAAGCTTTGTGCATGGTAGATGGGAAATGGACTCTTTTCATCGTCGAAAAAGCATCGCGGCAACGGGGAGCGGGCTGCTTTTCCTATTTCAAGACGAAACTGCATATTGCCAGCACTGGCCGGCTTTCAATCTTTCCGCTGCGGCACGGTAAATGTGCCCGATACACGCCCGCTCGAATCCTGCGTACCGACAGAAGAGCTGCCCGCCGAGCGTCCGTCTATCGTTGACCGGCCCGACGCAAGATCGATAATCAACCGACCACCGGAAAGGCGATTTGTTCCTTGCGTGAGCGAAACATTGCCGATCAGGGTGATCAGCCGCCGGTTGAGGTCATAAATCGCAACATTGCCGGAAGCCGTATCACCAGCCTTGCGGATCGTAACCCCGCCAGAGGCATCAATCCGGTCAATCTCAATCCCTCCGCTGTTGCGATAAGCCACGGTCATGCGCGCCGAATTGAGCACCAGTCCGGCCTGCTCTACGCGAACGGCACCAGACAGGACCACGCGGTCAGCACGATCCTGCACTTCAATCCGTCCCGCATCAAAATTCACCGGCGCATTGCTGTCGTGGCTACCGAATACCTGGGCAGGTGCCGGGCCGACAAGAAACAGAAACGACGCGACCAGAAGGGCGGTGCCTGCGGACAGGAAAAGATAAAGGTGCAATTTCATCTAGGGTCTTCTTAGTCCATTTTGTTCAATCCGCAATCGCGCATTGCCATTCAGGCTCACGGTGCGTCCAGCCAAATCCGCTTCGAGGCGATCCGCCCGGAACGTTCCTATATTGGTCCTTCCTTCAACCGCGCCCTCACTGCGCAATGTACGCTGCTTGAGGTCGACTGTAACATTATTGGTAGAAAGCCGATATCCACTCGCCGACTCGACCTGCACGGGCCCTGGCACCCGGACATTTTCCTGATCCATATCGTACCGCCCGGAGCTGGCACGTATCTGGGCAGGGCCGTCCGTCAGCAATATCCGGGCAGACAGGTCGTTCAGCTCGACGACGGCTTCGTTCGAGTTTTTTTGCACGGCAGATCCCGCTTTCAACGAAAACGGCCGCCCTTCGCTGTCTTCACCCCGATAGAGCGCCTCGGTAACGCGCATGCGCTCTTTGGCGACATCCACGCTGTTTTTGTCGAGAACAAAGCTCAGTTCACCACTCATGGTGAATGGCGCCAGCGCCAGCATCGAGCCCAATATGCCAACCGCTACAGGAAGAATGAAACGCAACCACCGTACGTTGCGATCATGCGTGCTGTTCGGAGCGGCAAATTCCTGGCGCTTGGTCCGGATAAGCTTTGCGGCGGTGGACATGGTTAGTCTGTGATCCCGCGGTCATTGCCACTATGAAAGGGCAAGAAATTCCTATGCTCACGCATGCGCGAATATATCTGTTTCTGGCCAGCCGGCGAGATCCAGTCGGGCGCGGTCCGGTAAAAAGTCAAAACAGGCCTGTGCGAGAGCGGTTCGGCCCTCCCGTTCGAGCCGAATTTTCAGCTCATCCTTCAGTCTGTGCAAAAAGCGAACATCCGATGCGGCATATTCCCGCTGCGCGTCGCTCAGCTCCGGATTGCCCCAGTCACTGGATTGCTGTTGCTTCGATATGTCCTGACCAAGAAGCTCGCGCACCAATTCCTTCAGTCCGTGGCGGTCCGTGTAAGTACGAATAAGCCGCGAAGCGATTTTCGTGCAGAAAACAGGTTCGGCCATCACACCCATATAATGTTCGATGGCGGCAAGATCAAAACGTGCGAAATGGTATAGTTTGAGGCGGTTCGGGTCGGACAATATCGACCGGAGATTGGGAGCGGCATAGTCACTTTCCGGGCCGAATCGGACAAGATGCTCGTCGTCTCCCCCGTCTGATATCTGCAACAGGCACAGACGATCCCGGGGAGTCTGGAGCCCCATGGTCTCGGTGTCGACCGCTACGGCTCCATCCGCCAAAACACCCGCCGGAATATCTTCCTCATGAAAAAAAACTGCCATTACTATCTGCCTGTCTATATTATCGGTGGGCCAACTTCATTTTCGCAACCGCTGTATCGGCGTGATACCTTCCTGGCTACAGGTTCGAAACCTTGGCCAGAAATCCGGCTGCGAAAATTGACAGCAGCACGTCAATGGATATGCTATGTGCCGCAGGCCGCTTCAAACAGCAAGTTTAGTTTAAGCGTCTCGTCGCACAGCAATAGCGCACAACAGGGGAATTGAACAACATGGCAGAGAAAAATCCTGATTCAGCAACGCCCGGCTTCGATCTCAACAAGGCCACTATTGTATCGCTCCTTTATATTGCCGGATTTGTTGTGGGCATAACCGGTCTGGTGGGCTTCATTCTTGCGCTGGTATGGAAAGACGAAGTCGCAGGTACCTGGGAAGAAAGCCACCTGCAGTTTCATATCATGACATTCGTCATCGGATTCGCGGTCGGGATCATCGGCGGCATCCTTTCATTTGTGTTGATCGGAATTCCCATTCTGCTCGCGCTTGCCGTCTGGATTCTGGTCCGTTCGGTGCTGGCATTGCTGAAGGCGCAAAAGCACGAGCCCATTGCCGATCCGAAAACCTGGCTTTTCTGATCAGGGCGGTTTGACCCTCGGAATCACCTGGGGGATCGACCAGGCACCGAATTCATTCGCTTATTCGTCTGTTTTTCTGTATGATCGGCCCGCACGATAATAGGATTCGTGCGAAACAATGTCGCGGAAATCGTCCGCTGTGACATTGCTGTTACTGGGTAGGGCGAATTGAAAGTGACGATTTAAGAATGGGTTTTGATAGAAACCGGCGAGGCAGAGGCCGGGACAAACGCGACGGCTTCGGCGACGAAAACTTCGATGGATATCAAGGTGATAACGGTCCCCCCGTAGAAAGATATACGCGACCCGACAGCGATTCGGGCGGCGCCAGACGAGGCGGCGGCATGCCGGACCAGGTTGTCGGCGAAAGCACCGGGACGGTTAAATTTTTCAACGCGCAAAAAGGTTTTGGCTTCATCGTGCAGGATGGTGGTGGCGAAGATGTCTTCGTCCATATCAGTCAGGTCGAGCGCGCAGGCCTGAAAGGTCTCGCGGAAGGACAGACGTTGCGCTTTTCACTGGTTGACCGCGGTGGCAAGGTATCCGCTTCGGACATTCAGATCGAGGGCGACCTCATCGAGGTACCGGCCAGTGGCGGAGGCTCACGTGACGATCACGCCGGCGGCGCTCCTCGCAGGGAGCTAACGGGCGAGAAGGCCACGGGCACTGTAAAATTCTTCAACGGAAGCAAGGGGTTTGGGTTCATTCAGCGCGATGATGGCCAGCCTGACGCATTTGTCCATATTTCCGCCGTAGAGCGTGCAGGTATGCGCGGGCTGGAAGAAGGAGACAAGCTGGAGTTTGAGCTGGAAGTCGATCAGCGTGGCAAGACTGCGGCGGTAAATCTGGTCGCAAAATAGCTGCTCCAGACTGGTTAAATTTTAAAAAAAGGCGGGCTTTGGTCCGCCTTTTTGATTCGCGCTGTCATCGCATTAGGCCAGGTTCGCAAGTGGCGCAGCCCATGCCCGCGTTTCAGGCACAAAAAAAAGCCCGCCAATTTCTTGGCGGGCTTCTTATTGTATCTGCTATTCCTAGAACCGGAAGGTGACAGAGCCTGAATAGACCTGACTCTGCACATCGGACCGACCCACTGTCGAATCCGCCGACAGATCGAAGGACATATTGCCGGTGTTGTAGCGCAAGCCGACGCCGACTTCTCCCCAGTTACGATCTTGCTCGACCAATGCAAACGGTGCGAGGAGACCTGCGCCTCCGACAAAGTTCGCACCGAAACGATTGGGGTTATCAACGAACTCATGCACATAGTTCATCGAAGCATGCAGTTGCAGCGCTTTTCCAGGTTTCGACCGGAATTCCACTCCGGCAAGACCCTGAACACTGTTGTAGTCCGGACGGACGATTGTCAGTGCCGGCCCGCCACCCGTTTCGTTCACATTGCTGAAGTTGATTTTTGCAGCGCGGCCTCGAATGCCTGGCGCGACAACCGCACCCAGCAGATCCAGCTCCTTCGAAAGCCCGACCTCGCTCGAGTAAACGAGACTATCATCGTCTGTTCTAAGGTTGAACGTCTGTGCACCCAAGCCAACGGTCCGCAAGGTCTTGGCATTATAGGTACCGATGCTCAGCCGGGCATCCAGAACCAAGTCTGCAAAAGTCTTGGACCGGCCGTAGACTGACCCCATGATTGTTTTCGACTGCGCAGAATTACCCAGAATGACATTGGCATCCACCTCGGAATAATAGGCCGAGAGACCGATGAACGACGATTCATCAAGATAATATTCCAGACCGCCGGAGATGAAGAAGCCATCGAATTCATCATCACCACCGGAACCGGACGGAGGATTGCGCAGCGTCATCGTCGCGGCATCACCGTTGACAAAGCCACCGGCCAGATAGACCGCCATATCTTCATTCACGCTGCCCGAGCTGACTTCGCTATCCCCGGCATTCAATGCCGCGTCGCTGAGTACAGCCGGAGAAGCGCTTACACCAAAGCCGCCCAGCGATGTCGCTGCGAGCTGAACCGGGCGACCGATAACCGCAACGGTACCGCCGTTTGTTGACCGATCAGCCAGACTTGTCCGACGCTGGTAGAAACTGGAAATATTGCCAAGAAAACCGCGGGCCAAGGACTGGACCGTTGATTCCGTTGTCGGAGCCCAGCTGTTAAAAGTGGCCTGGATCGTTGCCGCATCGGTGAAATCCAGGAACGAGAACAGATCGGCAACAGCAGCATTACCGCGATTACGGTCCATCAGACCCGCGAAGCTAACCTGCAACGGATCGCTGCTATCGATTACATTCTGATAGCTTTGAGCTGCCACACGCAAATCTACCGCATTGGCGCTGTAAATCAGTTGTGACTGCAAAATGGCCGACATATTGGACACGCTGTTGAACTGGCTGGTAACGCCGCCAGTGGCAGTCAGAATCCGATAGTTGCTTGGCGTGGCCGTCTGGAAACCTGCCACGCTGCTGACCGCAACATTGCCGCCAACATTGGCAACGCCGTTGACCGCCAGCAGATCCGAATTGCCGGACGCTCCGACGTCTACCATGAAGGTGGATCCGGAAGACAGCACAACGTTGCCATTCACGGTGAGCGTACCGATTGTACCTACCGCGCCTGGCGCGATGCCACCCATGATACTGGTCAGGAACGGCGCGTTGACAGTACCCGTGCCCGAGAGCAGGCCGCCAAACAGCGAATAATCGCCGACGCTATTCAAGGTTCCGTTTACGGCGATCCGGCCTGCAGTCTGGTTGACGTCGATCAGAGCCGAAAGACTTGAACCCGAGTTGATCAGCAACCCGGCGGTTCCGCCGACATTCAGCCGATCGATGGTTATGTTGCTGCTGAGCGTTGTCGTGCCAGCTTTGTTCAGCGTGACATCAAAATAGCGCGCCTTGATTCCGCCTGCCACATTGGCATCGACATTGTTAGGAACAAAGCCGGTGGCGCCTGCAAGACCGTTGGCCAGCGTTGGTGCCGGGAACGGATCGCCTTCCGCCTGAGGCTGTTCTTCAACGCCGTCCGGACCGCCATTGGCGTCTGCTATGATAGCAACAGGAGCTGCGCCGCCATTGATCGCAATATTACCAACGGGTTGCGCACCGCCGCGAATGGCAACGTCATCGACCATGGTCGCGCCGCCATTGATCGCAACATTCTCGACCAGGGTCAGGCCACTGCTGATCGCTGCGTTCTCGGCAATCATGCCTTCACCGCGGATGGCGGCATTGCCGGCAAAAGACGGGCGGGCTGCAGAAGCGGCCACTTCGGTCGAAATAGCCGACGACTGAGCTTCAACCGATGCATCAACGGCAACCGCAGCTGATGTCGCATTGGGCACCTGTCCCTCACCAATACTCGATGTTGGCGCCGGTGTTGGCGCCGGAGCAGGGCGCGACGGCGGCGTATCGGTGCCCGAAGCAAAGTCGAAGCAGCCATCGCCTGGATTGTTGCCTTCAGGGTCAAAGCAGACTTCACCGAATTTCGGGGTGTCTTGCGTGATTCCGCCCGACTGCGTCCCGGGGAAGCCATTCACGACATTGCCGCTGGCATCAATGATCCGGTAGGCGGGATCGAGATCCGTCTGCCAATGGGTTGCATCCTCCCATGCGCCGTCGCCGGCCTTGGCGCTGACATAGCGATAGGGGTTGCTCGCAGCAATATAGTCGGCGAACAGGAACAGTGGCTGATAAAAGCTCTGTGTGCCGTAGGAACTGAACACCTGGGGCCCAAAGAACCGCGAGCCACCGGACAGGACCCCAATTTGCAGGTCTTCGGTCGTCAGGCTGTTGTTTGCGGCATCCAGAATCAAAGGACCGCCGGAATCGCCGCCGGCCGTGGTGGCCTCTTTCGTCAGCGGCTCATCCTTGTAAAGGTTGAAGTCAAAGGGATTGGTCTTGTTGGGATCGTCAAAATCCAGATTGTACAGGACCTGCGGATTTACCGGGCCAGTGCCGTTGTCGCCGAATGTCGTTCCGAAGAGGAAAAGATTGCGATCGTCGAGTGACGACAGCGACCCAAGCATATTTTCGGCAGCACGGCGGCGCCAATCAATGCCCTGAGACGCGCCCGTTGTACCGCTGCCCGAGCGGCCATAGCCCGTTATTTTGACATGATAGCCGGTGCCCGTTGTATCATCAATCGCCCCTGGATCGGGAAGGGGGGAGAACAGCAAGGCCCAGGTCGGGATATTGGCCGCCGGATCAGAAAGCGTGGCGAGTGCGATATCGCCTTCAAGGAAACCTGCACCTTCGGGGCGTGCCACAGAATCAGGGTTATAGGCGATCTGGCTGATATTGTAGACAAACAGATCGGGGTTGGACGCGAAGCCGTTGCTAATCCAGTTCTGGAAACCGGGCAATGCATTCACATTGAAAGAAAAGGCAGACTGGATCGTTCCATCGGTGGCGTAATCGCTTTCAGGACGATCATTCACGCAGTGGGCGGCGAACAGGACTGTCCGCGGGTTGATCAGGGTACCGGAGCAGACAAAACCATCATTGCGGAAAAACATCCCGACACCGTTCACGCCGCCATCATTGTCGATAATATCCGTTGGCGTGAAATTGTCATTGGGCACAATCGCCTGAGCTGGCGTTGCCAGAGCGAGCGTCGCAATTGCCCCCGCTGCTGCCGTCCGCAAAAGTACCGATCGCTTGGAATGTCCGAAATTTTTGTTCATGGAAGTATTTACCCCTGTAAAAACCAGTCAGAATAGACCCAAGCCGCTACTCTGCTTGATTTTTGAGCTCGAATCAAAGCGAAAATTCTTCCAGACAGGAATTAGGGGTAAAAAACTCCGGTTTTCTGCGACAAAATCCCTCACAAGAGCCGAAAAATTGGTTGCAACTGTGACGATTCGGCAACAGGATTTGGCCGATTCAGACAAACAGCGCCTGCCACCGGTTTACAATTGCAAACTGGCAGCAGGAGCTTGAGTCGCCTGCAAACTGCGATCCAGCCTGCCCAACATTACTTGACACATGCTCACTCTTTCTTTGCAATCTCCAGCAGGAACCATGCGCGCTCTTCGGCCTGATCCGTCCAGTCGTCCAGCAGGCCGTCAGTCGCATTATCACCGGCCTCTCCTGCCAGTTCCTTCGCTTCACGAAGCCTTTCCAGAAGCTTCAGATTGTCCGCGCGCATTACTTCGAGCATATCCGGCGCCGCGACCTTGGGATCGTCATTATCGGCGATAGACTGCCGTTTGGCGATATCGCCAATGGACGTTAAGGTGCGATGGCCGTTCTTGCGAACCCTTTCGGCAATCAGGTCGGTTGTACCGAGAATCTGTGCCGCATGCTCATCGAACATCAGATGATAATCGCGGAAATGGGGCCCGGATACGTGCCAGTGAAAATTCTTGGTCTTGAGATAAAGGGCAAAGCTGTCCGCCAGAATTCCGTTCAGGGCTTCGGCTACAGCCTTTTTTGCATTGTCACCCGTCGACACAGTTTTTCTCCTTGTGGGATTTGTCTATTCAATAGGTGGAAAGTAGAGATGATCGGCAGCCGAATACAGCGGGAAGAATTGCTCTCTCAGATTGATAATTTCGATTGAACAGCTTGCAAACCCGGCAGCAGCGGATCAGAAAATCCCCCAGGCACCGAGCGCCAGAACAGCACCGATCAACAGGAAGCCAGCACCACCGGTATAGCGCACGGCGACCATCGGAACGTGGTCCGCCAACTGTCGGTAGAACAGGATGGCAGGAAGGCAGGCGATCATAACTCCGAACCATCCGCCAGCTGCCGCGAACGATCCCATGCCGGTTCGCGCAGCGGTCGCAATCAGTATAAACTGCCCCTTGTCTCCGAATTGCAGGACGAAAAGGCCAAGAAACGACGTCCAGAACGGGCCAAGCGGCCATTTTTCCAGCAGATCGACCGGGCGTCGCCAGGCCATCATGCCAACGCCGGCAAAAATCAGGGACAATGCATAGAAAAGTTGCAGGGCGTCTTCACTGATCCATCGATGGATTGCTGAACCGGCGACTGCAGAAATCACGCAATTGCACAGGGTAGCGAGTCCCAGACCCCATAGGACCGGAGACATTCGGCCGTATCTTATCGCCAGAGCGGCACACAGGATCTGCGGCCGGTCGCCAAATTCTGCAACCGCCAGAGCAAAAAAAGAAGTTAGGAATGCGTCCACAAAGCGGGGCGGCTAGGGCTGTCCGCCGAGGCGGAGTGCTGCATTGGCCATCAGCGCTTCGGTCATGGCCGGATTGATTTCTTCGCAATCGAGCGCCGCTCGCATCGCTTCGAGATAGGTGCGGGCGATGGTTGTACCGCCGCCTGCTTGCATGGCAGGTTGAAGCACGCTTTCCAGCACACAGATCAGATCGCGAAGAGCCGACAGGCGATGTTGTGTTGCGCGCTGCCGAATATGATCGAGGTGCATAAGAAACTGGAGGGGATGCTGGCCGGCCAACTCTGCCGGCAAATTGTCGAGCAGGCCTCGCATTTCGGTCAGCACAAACGGATTCTGATCATGATTCATGGCAATTGACTCCCGCTAGATGCGATCATGCAAAAACATGGTTAAGAAGTCGTAAATGATGCCCGCTATCTGATGGCGGCTTTTTCTTGACAACCGGTGGTGTTTTCACCATTAGCGCGGCGAACGAATGCGGCGCCTGATTGCGTCGCTGTTTTTATTTCAGCTTCTGCCTTAAGGAATGCACCATGGCGAAACCAGCCAATGTAAAGATCAGACTCGTCAGCACGGCGGACACGGGATTCTTCTATGTAACCCGCAAGAACCCGCGGAATCTCACCGAGAAAATGGTGCAGCGCAAATATGACCCGGTCGTCCGCAAGCATGTCGAGTTCAAAGAAGCCAAAATCAAGTAAACAGCTTTTGGCCAGGCTTTAGCGGTGCAGCACCTGCTGTACCGATTCGATGAATTTCGCGACCGATATCGGCTTTGAAACATAAGCCTCTGCCCCGGCACTCAATATCCGGTCCTCATCACCCTTGCCGGCATAAGCCGTCACGGCCATGATCGGAATGATCTTGAGTTGGCCATCTTTCTTGATTTGCTCGATCAATTCCAGGCCGCTGACATGGGGCAGCTGGATATCCATGACGATCAGGTTAGGCACGAAGCTGCGCGCCTTTTCGAGCACTTCCCGACCATCGCTGACCGGCTCCACCACAAAACCATGGGCCCGCAGCAGATCGCAGAACAGCTTGAGGTTCAACTCGTTGTCCTCGACCACCAATACTCTTTTCGCCACAGCCGGATTTGCCCTTTCAAACTTGCCGCCGAACCATTAGGCGAAAGCGGCAATGGAAACAAATCCCAATCTCGGGCCCGATGCCGAAATCATCGCCTTGCAGGCGCTGGGCTGGGTGCTGCAGGACCAGGACCGGGCGGAGCGGCTGCTTGCATTGACCGGGCTGGATCCCCGCGAACTGAGATCAGGCCTTGAAGATCCCGCGATGCTGGCATCGCTGCTCGGCTTTCTCGCCAATTACGAACCCGATCTGCTGGCCTGCGCCGACGCCATCGGTGTCGCGCCCGCCAAACTGGCGGCTGCCGCAGCCCATCTTAATTCTCCCGGAGATTTTCATGACTAAAAAACCGCTCCTGATCAGCGACTGCGACGAAGTGTTGCTGCACATGGTGGTGCCGTTCCAGCAGTGGCTGGACAGCGACAAGCACATCCATTTCGATCTGGAAAATGGCAGCGACTTTGCCAATGCGCTGCGCCACAAACATGATGGCACCCAGGTTCTGCCGGAACAGATCTGGCCGATGCTAAAAGAATTTTTCGATACCGAAATGCACCGGCAAGGCGCTATTGAAGGCGCGGCCCAGTCGATCAACAAGCTTGGCGAAATGGCCGATGTGGTGATATTGACCAACCTGCTGGACGATCGCCGGGAAGCGCGCGCCGCGCAGCTGAAGGCGGTCGGAATCGATTTTCCCGTCTATACCAACCAGGGCGGAAAGGGCGAGCTGCTGAACAGCATCCTCGCCGAATTTGAACCGTCCGTCACAGTTTTTGTCGACGATCTGGGCCACCAGCATGGCAGCGTCGCCAAGCACGCGCCCGACGTATGGCGGTTGCAGATGGTCGGTGAGCCGATCATGGCGAAACATATCAAGTCCAATCCGGCCGCCCATGCGCGCATCGACTTCTGGAGCGAAGCGGTAAGCTGGATATCCGACAAGTTTGAAAATGCCGAACCAGCTCCGGCAATGGACCTGTCTTCGCAAGAGCTTGACCCTGCCAACCATGCGTGAGAGATTTGCCCGATGACCAACCATATTGAAAAAGCCCTGGCAGCCAAAGGTATCGAGCTGCCGACACCCGCCGCTCCCGTCGCCTCCTACGTTCCCGCAGTGGAAGTGAACGGATTGCTCCATATCAGCGGTCAGGTGTCGATGAACGACGGCAAGCTGATCACCGGACGGCTGGGAGACGATATGTCACTCGCCGAAGGGCAGCAGGCCGCCAAGGCCTGCGCGCTGATGATCGCGGCACAGATCAAGAAGGCGGCAGGGTCGCTCGACCGGGTCGACCGGGTCGTCAAGCTCGGCGTCTTCGTCAACAGCACCGCCGACTATACCGATCATCCCAAGGTCGCCAACGGCTGTTCCGACATGATGGAAGTGATTTTCGGGGCTGCCGGCCAGCATGCCCGCAGCGCCGTAGGCGTCGCGTCCCTGCCGCTCGGTGTGGCGGTCGAGGTAGACGCCATCATTGCCCTGAAGCCCGAGTGATCACGAGACTGCTCGACCATCTGCTCGCGCCGGCACCGGCCCCCGGTCGCGTGGCGTTTCTGAAGGGCCAGCCCTATGCGCATCGCGGCCTTCACGGCAAGGGCGTGCTGGAAAACAGCCCCGCCGCCTTCGAGGCCGCGATCAAACTGGGCCATGGAATCGAATGTGATGTCCAGGCAGCCGAAGACGGCCGAGCCTTTGTCTTTCATGACTATGAACTGGACCGTCTGACGGACCGGACCGGACCAATTGCAAAATTGCGGTCAGAGGATATCGATCAGATCGCATTGCGGGATGGCCATGGAAAAATTCCGCGATTGCGCGAAACACTGGCCCAGGTGGCCGGCAGAGTACCGATTCTGATAGAAATAAAGTCTCGCAACCGGCGCGTCGGGCCTCTGTGCCTTTCTGTCCGCCGGGCGCTCGAAGGCTATGGCGGCAAGGCTGCCGTCATGTCCTTCAATCCGCTGGTCAGCGCATGGTTTCGCAACAATGGCGAGCATATTGTCCGCGGGCTTGTGGTCACGGAAGAGCATGGCAAGAACTGGCGCGGCCGGATCGCCCGCCACCGTGACCTCTGGATCGCGAAACCGGATTTTCTTGCCTATGATGTTCGGGATCTGCCCTCGCGCTTTGCCGCCTCGCAGCGGGCGCGCGGTCTTCCGCTCGTCACGTGGACGGTCCGTTCGGCGGAACAGGAGAAAACCGCCTTTCGCCATGCGGATGAACCGGTTTATGAGCTGCCGCAGAACTGATAGCATGAATCACAATGTCTGATTCTCCTGCCGCTCCCGCCGAAATTCTGGCTCGCGTTGCCGACGATATCGCCAGCCTGCCTGCTGACCAGTGGGATGCCTGTGCCGGTCCGGCCAACCCCTTTGTTTCCCATGCCTTTCTTTCGGCGATGGAGGAATCGGGGAGTGTCGGCCCCGGAACCGGCTGGAAATCGCTGCCGATCGTCATCGAAGATGGCGCAGGGAACATTGCAGCCTGCCTGCCCAGCTATCTCAAGTCGCACAGCCAGGGCGAGTATATATTCGATCAGCAATGGGCGCATGCGTTTGAAAATGCCGGTGGCCAATATTATCCCAAAATCCAGATCGCCGCACCCTTTTCCCCGGTGCCCGGCCCGCGCCTGCTGTTGCGCGACAAAAATCTTGCGATGCCTCTGTTGCGCGCGGCCGAGCAACTGGCAGAGAATAACGGGATTTCATCGGTCCATGCGACATTTGTCAGCGAAGACCAGCTGTCCCATTTTCGCGAAGCCGGCTGGCTGATCAGGGCCGACAGCCAGTTTCACTGGCACAATGCCGGCTATGCCAGCTTTGACGAGTTCCTCGCTGCCCTGTCTTCCCGGAAACGCAAGGCGATCCGGCGGGAACGGGTCAAGGCCCAGGAAGCGGTGGATATCGTTCACCTGTCCGGCGATGACATTCAGCCGGAACATTGGGACTATTTCTGGGAATTTTATCAGGACACCGGGATGCGCAAATGGGGCCAGCCCTATCTGACGCGCGACGCATTTGATCTGCTGCAAGAGAAAATGGCGGACAAGTTGCTGCTGATCTTCGCCATGCAGGATGGCATGCCGGTGGCTGGTGCGCTCAATATTATCGGTGAAGATACGCTATATGGCCGCTATTGGGGATGCACCCGCAATATCCCGTTTCTGCATTTCGAGATTTGCTATTATCAGGCCATTGACGCGGCCATTGCGCGCAGTCTGAAAACGGTGGAGGCGGGGGCGCAGGGGAGCCACAAACTGGCCCGGGGCTATCAACCGGTGCCGACCTGGTCAGCACATTATATTGTCGATCCCGGATTTCGGTCGGCAATTGCCGACTATCTCGAGCGCGAGCGGCAGGCGGTTGCTGCCGATATTGAATTTCTGGCCGATATGGGGCCGTTTAAAAAGTCGGCGTAGGCTTAAGCGGCGCGGCGTGTGTTGTCCTGCAGCCAGTTGCGCGCTTCCCGCTGGGCTTCGGCAATTTCACGAGCCGTCATATCCAGCGAAATTTCGGCGCGACAAATCTTGCTCTCGTCATGGCCGGACAATGCCGCCAGATTGAACCATTTGTGCGCTTCGATCAGATCGACGTCGACGCCATCCGATCCGGTCGAATAGATCACGCCCAGATCAAAATATGCATTGTTGCTGCCTTGCGATGCTTCGGCGAGGCGGCTTTCGATCAGAAAGGCGGCGCTTTTCATGCTGTTGGCCATATTTTTCAGTCCCTGTTTCTGTTGCCGCGATGCGCAGCGACAAACAGACATTCGCCGCAATGTCCTAAAGAAATGGTTAACGAAAACTGCCGAAAATGCCTTCCGTCACTTCAAAATCCCAGAAAATCAGGCCTGTTTTCCCGGATTTCTGGTTAATGGCGCAGTGCTTCAGCCTTAGGAAACAGGGATATTATCGATCAACCGGGTGTGGCCCATATGAGCGGCGACAAAAAGCCGGGCCGGCTCTATAAAATCGTCAAGAACCGCCAGCGTATCGGCATTTCGCAGCTCGAGATAATCGATTTTCCGGAAGCCGGCAGCAAGCATTCGTTCCTTGGCATCGGCCAAAATTGTCGCAACATCACCCCCTCCTGCAATCGCTCTGGCTGCCCCCTGCATCGCTTGCGGAAGCGCGACGGCATCGGCCCGTTGCGCTTCGGTCAGATAGGCATTTCGCGACGACAGGGCGAGGCCGTCGGGATCACGGACCGTCGGTACACCGACAATATCATGGGTGAAATCCAGGTCGCGCGCCATCCGCCGGATGATCGCAAGCTGCTGATAGTCCTTTTCCCCGAAAAAGGCCGCATCGGGACGAATCTGGTTGAACAGTTTCGCCACCACCGTGGCGACACCGTCAAAATGACCCGGGCGCGCCGCGCCGCACAGGCCGTCGCTGATCCCGGCCACACTTATCTTGGTGGCATAGCCGGACGGATAGATCTGGTCCGGCGTCGGTGCCCACAGCAGCTCCACCCCGGCAGCCTCCAGCAGGGCGGCGTCGGCGGCTTCCTGGCGCGGATAGGCATCCAGATCCTCGCCTTCGCCAAACTGGGTCGGATTGACAAAGATCGACGCCACAACCGCGTCGCATTGTTCCCGCGCCATTTCCACAAGACGCATATGCCCGGCGTGCAGCGCACCCATCGTCGGAACCAGTCCGATTTTCAATCCTGCCTTGCGAAATTCCGCCAAAGCGTCCCGCAGCGGGTCAAGCTGTCGAACAATTTGCATGCATCACTCTTTGCGTTTAGATTTTGCCCCAAGGTTCATCTAAGCTATGGGACGGGGGGTTGTCCTTCGCAAGGGCCAAGAACAGGGATATCGCTCAAAACGTGACCAAAGATACACATCATATCGTCTTCGCCAATGAAAAAGGGGGAACCGGAAAGTCCACCACCGCAGTGCATGTTGCCGTGGCCCTTGCCTATCAGGGGCACAAGGTCGCGCTTATTGATCTCGATCCGCGGCAGCGCACATCCTACCGCTATCTGGAAAACCGGGACGCCACGATGAAGCGGCTGAATATCGAAATTCCGCAGCCGGCCTATGACGTTTTCGAAGAGGACAATCTTGCCCGGCTCGAACAGCTGATCGAACGGATGAGCCACGGTGCCGATTTTCTGCTCTATGATACGCCGGGCCGCGATGACAAATTCGCCCGCTTTGTGGCCACCCGCGCGAATACGCTGGTGACACCGATCAATGACAGCTTCGTCGATTTCGATCTGATCGGGCAGGTGGATCCGGAGACCTACAAGGTCCGCAAACTGAGTTTTTACGCGGAACTGATCTGGGACGCGCGCAAGGCCCGGGCCAAGGCCGACGGCGCGACGATCGACTGGGTGTTGCTGAGAAACCGGACGCAATATGTCGAGGCGCACAATATGAAGCGGATCATCGCCGCGCTTGCGGAATTGTCCCAGCGCGTCGGATTCCGGATCATCCCGGGACTCAGCGAGCGCGTCATTTATCGCGAACTTTTCCCGGCGGGCCTGACCATGCTCGACAAGGAATATCTAGGCCGGCTCGCAACTAGCCACCTGGCGGCGCGTCAGGAATTGCGTGAACTGATCAAGCATCTCGCTTTGCCCCACCCCGCCCAAGCGATACCCGGCGATGGTGAAACAGGCCTGGCCAAGCCCAAGCTCGTGGCCTGATCGATGCTGCCATTACTCATCTTCGGTGGCGCCATCCTGGCCTGGCTGGTATTATCGGGCAAGGCCAGGACAATGACCGCCAACCAGTGGCTGGCGCTGGTGGTCGCGCTGGTCGGTGCCAATTTCCTGCGCAGCGGCGGCTGGATCATGGGCGGGGCGATGCTCGCCGGCGCGGCTTTTCTGAGCGGCTGGCGGATATTGATCCCGGCCCGCGACAGCGAGGAGCCGAAGCGCAAGCCACGCAATTTCGAACTGGACCGGGCGCGCTCGCTGCTCGGGGTCAGCGATAGCGCCGGCTTTATCGAGATCAATGCGGCCTGGAAAGAACGGCTTGAGGAACATCACCCGGACAACGGCGGAGACGAGCAGCTGGCGAAGATGATCAACCGGGCCCGGGACCTGTTATTGGAAGAATTGGAAGCATCCAAGAGGCGGTAACCAGGCTGTCGCAATTCACCGGTAGCACTGGATTTTCCGAGATTTGCCTCCTAAACAGGATGGCAAAACCAACAAGCCAGGATCCCCCGAAATGATCGCTCCGACCACCCACAATTTCCATCCTACCTCGCTGCGCGAATATGATATCCGCGGTATTGTCGGGGAGACGCTGGGCGAGGACGATGCCTATGCCATTGGCCGCGGGTTCGGGACGCTGATAGCTCGCGACGGCGGTACTGCGGTTGCTACCGGTTTTGACGGACGAACCAGCTCGCCGATGCTGGAAGCGGCGCTGATCCGGGGTCTCAATGATGCCGGAATCAATGCCATTTCTGTCGGAATGGGCCCCACTCCGATGCTATATTACGCCGAATCTGTACTGGATCAGGTCCAGGGCGGCATCATGATCACCGGCAGCCACAATCCCGCCAACTACAACGGCTTCAAGATGGTATTCCAGGGTCGTCCGTTTTTCGGAGCGGATATTCTGAAGCTCGGCACCATGGCCACGAGCGGCGACTGGGACACGGGCACAGGGACGTCGGAAGGCCATGATATCATCGACGAATATGTCGCCCGTCTGCTGAAAAATTTCTCCGGCAGGGCATTCAAGGTCGGCTGGGATTGCGGCAACGGAGCCGCCGGTCCGGTCATCGAGAAGCTGACCAGGCTGCTCACCGAACGCGGTGCCGGCGAACATCATCTGCTCTACACCGATGTCGATGGCGCATTTCCCAATCACCATCCCGATCCGACCGAGGAAAAGAATCTCGCCGACCTGAAGGCGCTGGTGGCCGAGAATGGTCTGGATTTTGGCGTGGCGTTCGACGGCGACGGCGACCGGATCGGCGCGATCGACGGCGAGGGCCGGGTGATCTGGGGCGACCAGCTATTGCAAATCTATGCCGAGGATGTGCTGAAGAGCGAACCCGGCGCGACGATCATCGCCGACGTCAAGGCGTCGCAGGCGCTCTACGACCGGATCGCGGAACTCGGCGGCCAGCCGCTGATGTGGAAGACCGGCCACAGCCTGATCAAGTCGAAGATGAAAGAAACCGGATCGCCGCTGGCCGGCGAAATGAGCGGCCATATATTCTTCAAACATGACTATTACGGTTTTGACGATGCCCCCTATGCCGCGATCCGCCTAATCCAGGCCGCGACCAATATCGGCAAGAGCGTGACCCAGTTGCGCAGCGACATGGTCGCAATGATCAACACACCGGAAATGCGCTTCCAGGTTGATGAAAGCCGCAAGTTCGCCGTGATTGAAGAAGTGCTGGAGCGATTGTCAGCCAATGGTGCAGAAGTGAATAATACCGATGGTGCGCGGGTCAATACCGAAGACGGCTGGTGGCTGCTGCGCGCGAGCAATACCCAGGATGTGCTGGTTGCCCGGGCCGAGGCGAAGTCGCAGGACGGTCTCGACCGGCTGATGGCGCAGATTGATGAGCAGCTAGCCTTGTCGGGTCTGGAGCGCGGTGAACAGGCGGGGCATTAGTCCCGGACACCCGATGGGTCGGTTCGGTTCATTCAATGGGTCTCAAATGAAGGTTGCGACGGTGTTGGTTCCCGGACCAACTGCCGAGATGATGAAAACTGCCGAGCAGATCATGGCGGCGAAGCCGGCAGCGATTTCCTGACGTAGTGTAAAGCGGGGCATGATGGGCTCCTTTGTGAGCGCTTGCCTTATGCGATCAAGGCAACAGAATTCTGAACAGCGGGGCCAACACTTGCGGCAACCAGGACGGCGGCAGAGAAAAGTGCGGCAACAGCGGCGGCGACATGGTTCTGGATATTGGCGTTGATCATTCTGAAATTCCTTTTTGTTTCAATCAGGGCTTCGCGGTTTCTGTTAGCGAAGATGACAAGAGCTTTGCATGCCTCGTGCCAGTTATGTAATATTGTTTATTTGCAATGACTTCCTCTTATTCTCATGGCGGGTATAAATTTCGGCTTCCCGATTAGTGGGAAATATTGCCAACATTTGGTTGCGGCCTGTGACTTGGTGCGCGCCGCACCTGACTCTTATCGAAATGCAGTATGGTCAGGTCCCTCTGGTTCGTTCAGGACACAGTGATCAAGGGAAGAGGAATGGCCGAACATGGACCCCTATATCTACGTCACCTTTGTTAGCGCTCTTGCGCTGCTGGCTTATTATTTCACGCTGCTGATGGCCGGAATCGCGCGCGGGCGATTCAAGATTGCGGTGCCCTCGCACAGCGGTCCGCCCGAATATGAGCGTTATGTGCGGGCGCATCAGAACACGCTGGAGCATCTGGTATTGTTCCTGCCCGGCCTGTGGCTGTTCGCCTATGTCGTTAGCCCCTATTGGGCAGCGGGCATCGGCCTGATCTGGCCGTTCATGCGGGTCGGCTATGCGCTGGGCTATCACAAGGCCCCGGAAAAACGGTTGCGGTGGCTCTATGCGAGCATGCCGCCGATCTATATTTTTGTGCTAGGCTCCCTGATCGGCAGCATCCTACACTGGATCAAAGCTTGAGAGGCAATGCAATATGAGTGACCATGACCTTGTGATCCGCGGCGGCACCATCGCCGATGGCAGCGGCGGTGATCTTTTCGATGGCGATATCGCGATCAGCGGCGGCGCCATCGCCGCCATCGGTGAGATCGCTGGCAAGGGCCGCGAAGAAATCGACGCGTCCGGCAAGATTGTCACTCCCGGCTTTGTCGATGTCCATACCCATTATGACGGCCAGTCGATCTGGGCCGAAGAGCTTAGCCCGTCTTCGTCGCATGGCGTGACCACAGCGATCATGGGCAATTGCGGGGTCGGCTTTGCCCCCTGCCGCCAGGCGGACCACGACATGCTGATCAACGTGATGGAAGGCGTCGAGGATATCCCCGGCGTGGTGATGTCCGACGGCCTGCCATGGAACTGGGAGACCTTTCCCGAATATCTCGACGTGGTCGCCAGCGGGAAGCGCGATATCGATGTCGCCGCCTATCTGCCTCACTCGCCGCTGCGCGTCTATGCGATGGGCGCGCGCGGTGCCGCGCGCGAACCGGCCAATGACGATGATCTGGCGATGATGCGCAAGCTGTGCCGCGAAGCGATGGAAGCAGGGGCGATCGGCTTTGCCACGTCGCGCCTGTCGATTCACAAGACCGCCGACGGCGGCAGCATCCCGACGTTCGAAGCAGACATTGCCGAACTGGAAGCTATTTGTGGCGGCATGGCAGATGCCGGTACCGGTACATTCCAGGTCGTGCTTGATGCCTTTGTCGGCTGGGACAAGGAATATAAGGTGATCGAGCGGGTGGTGGAAAGTTCCGGCCGCCCGGCCACCTTCACCCTGGCGTCCGGTAATGACGGCCCGCCGCGCTGGCGCCGCGTGCTTGAGATGATCGACCGCACCAACGCCGCTGGCGGGAAAGCAACCGCGCAGATCATGCCGCGGCCGATCGGGCTGATCGCCGGGCTGGAACTGACGGTGCATCCGTTCATCCTGTGCCCGAGCTGGTCAAAAATCGCCGACCTGCCCATCGAGCAGCAGGTCGCGGCGATGCGCGATCCCGAATTGCGCGCCGCGCTGCTCAGCGAGGAATTCGAATCCGGCCACCCGTTCAACGCGCTGGCCCGCGACTGGAACTGGCTGTTCCCGCTCGACAATCCGCCTGATTATGCACCGCCGAAGGAAATGAGCATGGCCGGACAGGCCGCGGCCAAGGGCTGCACGCCGCAGGAAATTGCCTATGACCGGCTGCTCGAGACCAATGGCAAGGGCCTGTTCCTGGCAGCGCTGGGCAATTATGAAAATGGCACGCTGGCCAGCGCCCATGAAATGCTGAGCCATCCGCATTGCATTCCCGGTCTCGGCGATGGCGGTGCCCATTATGGCGCGATTTGCGATGCCAGCTACTCGACCTATCTGCTCAAGCAATATGTGCAGAAAGCCAATGGCTATCGCTTCGACCTGGCGGAAGCGGTGCATATGCTGTCGCACAAGGCCGCCTGCGCGGTTGGTCTGAACAGTCGCGGCCTGCTGCAAACCGGTGCCAAGGCCGATATCAATGTCATCGACATGGATCGCCTGGAACTGCACTTGCCGGAAATCGTCCGCGACCTGCCTGCGGGAGGGCAGCGGCTCCACCAGCGCGCGACCGGCTATGACGCCACGATTGTGTCGGGGGAAATCATCCGGCGGTTTGACCAGTCAACCGGAGCGCGACCGGGGCAGTTGATACGCGGAGCGTGACAATATCCGGCTGCGCTTGATACAAGGCCGGGATGACCGAGGAAATTCCCGACCAGACTCGCGCCGCCTGGGACGGGCTGCCGGCAGAGCTTTTGGACAGGCTGATGCAGCTGCGCAGGCTGATTCTCGATGTTGCCAGCACCGACCCCGCGATCGGCGCGATCGAGGAAGTGCTGAAATGGGGGCAGCCGGCCTTTCTGACATCGACAACCGGATCGGGCACGACCGTGCGGATCCATCGTCACCGGAAATCGGCCGGCCAATATGCATTTTACGTGCATTGCCAGACCGATCTGGTCGAGCGCTACAGGCAGTTATATTCTGACCAGCTAGCCTTTGAAGGTAACCGGGCGGTGGTGTTTGACGTCAAGGACGCACTGCCCGTTGATGCGGTCCGACATTGCCTTGCCATGGCGCTGACCTATCATCTGCAGAACGGCAGCTAGGAGACCCATGCTCCATATCGTCCACCATGGTGATTATGTCGCGCCGCGCCCGACCAGCGGCAGCTTTGTGTTCGACAAATATCGGCTGGTGATGGAAGCGGTTCGCGAACATGCACCGCGCCATGCGGCTTACGAACCGATAGCGATGGACCGGGCGTGGATCGAGGCGGTGCATGACGCCGATTATGTCGAGGAAGTGCTGACAGCCACCGTCCCGCGGCACAAGGAGCGCCGCATCGGTTTTCCGGTATCCGCCGCCATTGCCAGCCGCGTCTGCTATACATCGGGCGGTACATGGCTGGCGGCGCGGCTCGCGCTGGAACATGGATATGCCGCGAACAGCGCCGGCGGCAGCCATCATGCCCTGGCCGACACCGGCGCCGGCTATTGCGTGTTCAATGATCTGGCGATCGCCGCCAACCGGCTGTTGGCAGAGGGCGACGCGCGCCGGATCCTGATCGTCGATCTCGACGTCCATCAGGGCGACGGCACCGCAGTATTGCTGGCCGGCCGCAGCGACATTTATACCCTGTCGATCCATAGCGAACGGAATTTCCCGACCCGCAAGGCGCGTTCCAGCCGGGATATTGCGCTACCCGATGCAGTCGGAGATGACGATTATCTCGCCATATTGGACACGGCCCTGCGGGACATATTTTCAAGTTTCGCGCCGGACCTGCTACTCTATCAGGCCGGAGTCGATCCGCATGTAGATGACCGGCTCGGGCGGCTGGCGCTGAGCGATGCCGGTCTGGAAAAGCGCGACCGGATGGTTATCCGGCAGGCCAGGGACCGGAACATTCCGGTCGCCAGCGCTCTGGGCGGCGGCTATGGCCAGGACCATCGCGCCGTGGCCCTGCGCCACGCGCGCTCGATGATCGCGATGGCGGACGAAGCGAGCCGCCGGGATATTATCCGCTAAGCTTTTCCCGATTGCCATTGACCTGATGCATCTCCGAAAAGATGCTCCAGATCGCGATGAACAATGCGGCCACGAGCGGACCGATCACGATACCATTGATGCCGAACAGCTGCAGCCCGCCAAGCGTGGAAATCAGCACCACATAGTCGGGCATCCGCGTATCCCGGCCGACCAGGATCGGCCGCACGACATTGTCGACCATGCTGATCAGGAAGACGCCGCAGAGGATCAGAACAATGCCTTGCCAGACAGCACCGGTGACCACGAGATAGAGAGCCACCGGGATCCAGACAAATCCGGTACCAATGGCCGGAATCAGGGAGAATACCCCCATCAACACGGCCCATAGCAGCGCGCCGCGGATATCGAGCGCCCAGAAAATCAGGCCGCCGAGTCCACCCTGGATGATCGCGATGATCAGGCTGCCCTTGATCGTCGCCCGGATGACCACAAGGAAACGCTCCAACAGAATATCGCGCTTGGTCTCGTCCAGCGGAATCATCTCTCCGATACGCTCGGTCAGTCCGCGACCGTCACGCAGCAGGAAAAAGGTGAGATAGAGCATTACGCCCAGGCCGAGCATGAACTGGAACGCACCCTGGCCAACGCTCAGCAGCTGGGCGAGCAGGAATTCGAGAATCGCGGAAATAGACTGTTCGATCTCCGCCCTGATGCTGGCAACATCGCCATAGCCATAAGCGGCCAGCTGCGCCTGCATCCAGCTGGGCAGGGAATTTTCAAACGCCGCGAACGCCGCACCAAAATCGATGTCACCATTTTCGATCCGCGTATAAAGGCTTGCCGCTTCCTGGGCCAGCGCCATGCCGAGCAGGATGGTCGGCACGACAACCAGCAACAGGATCAGGACCAGCGTGATCACCGCACACAGGTTGGCGCGGTCGGGGAAACGGGACAGCAAACGGTCGTGGACCGGGCGAAACAGGACAGCGACGACAACGCCCCAGACGATCGCCCCGAAAAAAGGCTCGATGAGGACCGCGAAGGCCAGCGAGATGATCACCAGCAGCGCGATCATGAAACCCCATTCGACGCGTTTCTTCGATGTTGTCTGCTTGTCCATTTTACATCGCTCTTCCTGGGCGTGCCGTGGCCGTCGCGCTAAAATTGTCCAGCCCGGCAGATAGGAGAATATTTCGAACTGGGCAAGGATCGGCGTGCCAGCCGTCCTTTTTTCCCGTCAACATCCGGTCAAGGGGCGAGGCGGCGCTGTTCCCGCGCAACAGCTGACGTCATGAAGGGGCAAGGCAGCGGGCGACCCGGACTGTTCGAATCATTGCCAAGCTGCGACTATATGGCGCATAGGTTGCAAAAGGCGGGAGAGACGATGATGGCAATTCCCTTTCAAAAAGGACTGGTGGAAACCGGCGACGGCCTCTTTGCCTATCTCCAGCCCGACGGCGGCTGGGGCTGGTCCAATGCCGGCCTGATCACAGATAGCGGTGAATCGCTGCTGATCGACACGCTGTTCGATGCCAGCCTGACCCGGGAAATGCTTGACGCCATGGCAGATGCCACCGGTGTCGGCGCGGATGATATTGGCGTCATCGTCAACACCCACGCCAATGGCGATCATACCCACGGCAACGGCTGTTGTCACAAGGCGGAGGTGATCGCGTCGGAAGCCAGCGCGCGCGAAATGTCGGAGCTGCCGGCCAGCCAGCTCGCCGCGATCATGGCGCAGGCACGGGCGATGGGACCGGCGGGCCAATATCTGGTCGATATCTTCGGCAGCTTTGACTTTACCGATGTCGAAGAGAAATTGCCGACGCAGACATTCAGCGGCGAATACAGCCTGACGGTCGGCGACAAGAAGGTCGATCTTATCGAGGTCGGTCCCGCCCATACCGCCGGAGACGTGCTGGTCCACGTGCCGGGGGACAAGACCGTCTTTACCGGCGACATTCTTTTCATCGAGGGCACACCGATCATGTGGGCCGGTCCGGTCGCCAACTGGATCGCTGCCTGTGACCGGATCATCGATCTCAAGGCCGAAACCATCGTCCCGGGCCATGGCCCGATCACCGATATCCACGGGGTCCGGCGGGTGCAGGACTATCTGCGCTATATCGACCAGGAAGCGCGCAAGCGGTTCGATGCCGGCCTGTCAGTACGCGACGCCGCCCACGATATCCGGCTCGGCGATTTCGGCAGCTGGGGCGATAGCGAGCGGATCGCGGTCAATGTCTCGACCCTGTACCGGGAATATACGGGCGACACCACGCCGCCGGATGTGGTGCAGCTGTTCGGGCTGATGGCGGAGTTGAAACAATAGCCAAAAAGCGTCATCCGGGCGCGATGCCCGATGATCCGATTCCACCGATTCTTGCCGACTGGTTCGCATCCCGCGGCTGGGCGGTCCGTCGGCACCAGCTGGAGATGCTGGCTGCGGCGCGCGCCGGTCGCCACGCCTTGCTCACCGCACCGACCGGTGCCGGGAAAACGCTGGCCGGCTTTCTGCCGACGCTGGTTGATCTTGTTGCAAATCCGGGCATTGACGCCCTGCACACGCTCTATATTTCGCCGCTGAAGGCGCTGGCGGTCGATGTCCAGCGCAATCTGCTGACCCCGATCGGGGAAATGGCGCTGCCGATCACGGTCGAGACCCGCAGCGGTGACACGCCGGCCAATCGCAAGGCGCGGCAGCGGGTGAAACCGCCGCAGATCTTGCTGACCACGCCCGAGTCGCTCAACCTGCTGCTCAGCCAGCCCGACAGCTTCACCCTGTTCGCCGGCCTCAGGCGGGTGGTGATCGACGAGGTCCACGCCTTTGCCACCGGCAAGCGCGGCGATCTGCTCGCCCTGTCGCTGGCCCGGCTGCAGAAGCTGGCACCGGCGATGCAGCGCGTCGCGCTGTCCGCCACCGTAGCCGAGCCGGATGATTTTCGCGCCTGGCTCGCGCCTTATGGCGATATTGATTCCGTGACGCATGTCCTCGGAGCCGAGGGGGCGCCGGCCGACCTGTCGATCATGCTGCCAGAAACGCCGGAGGGCGATCCGGTGCGCGTGCCCTGGTCGGGCCATGCCGGGGCCTATGCGATCCCGCAGGTGATGCAGCAGATCTGCGCCAACCGGATGACCTTGATCTTCTGCAACACGCGTTTTCTCGCCGAGCTGACCTTCCAGAAATTGTGGGACATCAACAACGAGACGCTCGCCATCGGCATCCATCACGGCAGCCTGTCGAAAGAGGCAAGGCGCAAGATCGAAGGCGCTATGGCGTCAGGCGGGATGCGGGCGCTGGTCTGCACCGCCTCGCTCGATCTCGGGGTCGACTGGGGCGATATCGATTGCGTGATCCAGATGGGCGCGCCGAAAGGATCGTCGCGGCTATTGCAGCGCATCGGCCGCGCCAACCACCGGCTCGACGTGTCGTCGAAAGCGCTGCTGGTCCCCGGCAACCGGTTTGAATATCTCGAGGCGCAGGCGGCACTGGACGCGGTCAACGAGGGCCGGCGCGACGGCGAACCGTTTCGCGCCGGCGGGCTCGACGTGCTCGCCCAGCATGTGATGAGCTGTGCCTGTGCCGCGCCGTTCCAGGAAGAGGCGCTGCTCGACGAGGTGCAATCCGCGCTGCCTTACAGCGCACTGAGCAGAGAGCAGTTCGAGCGGGTGCTGAATTTCACCCGTGATGGCGGCTATGCGCTCAAGGCCTATGACCGGTTCAAGCGGCTGCGCCGCGACAGCGACGGCATCTGGACCCTGACCCATCCCAAATTTGCCGCCCAGCACCGGCTGAACGCCGGAATCATCGTCGATGCCGCGATGATGACGGTGCGATTCAGGAACGGTCGCAGCCTCGGGAAGGTCGAGGAAGGCTTTGCCGCCATGCTGTCGGTCGGCGACACGTTTTTCTTTGCCGGCCTGAGCCTCGAACTGGTCAAGATGGACAGCAGCGACGTAATCGTGCGGGCGGCGAAAAAGGCGGCGATGATCCCCAGCTATATGGGGGCGAGACTGCCGCTGACCACGCATCTGTCGGACCGGGTGCGCGGCTTTCTGACCGACCGCGCCGGCTGGGCCCGCTTCCCCGACGATGTCCGCGAATGGCTGGAGATGCAGGACCATCGCTCGGTGATGCCCGAGCCCGGGCAGTTGCTGGTCGAGACATTCCCGCACAAGGACCTGCACTATATGGTCGCCTACAGTTTCGAAGGCTGGAACGCGCACCAGTCGCTCGGCATGCTGCTGACCCGGCGGATGGAGGATCGCGGGCTGAAGCCGATCGGCTTTGTCGCCAATGACTATGCGCTGGCCTGCTACGGCGTCGAGCCGGTAACCGACCCTGCCCCCCTGTTCAGCGCCGACATTTTGGAAGACGAGTTTTTTGACTGGGTAGAGGGGTCACATCTGCTCAAGCGCGCCTTTCGCGAGGTTGCGGTGATCAGCGGTCTGGTCGAGCGCCAGCATCCGGGCAAACGCAAGACCGGCAAACAGGTGACATTCTCGACCGATCTGATTTTCGATGTGCTGCGCAAATATGAGCCCGATCATCTGCTGATGCAGGCGGCCTGGGCCGATGCGCGGGCGCGGATGACCGATGTTGGCCGACTCGGAGACCTGCTTGATCGCGCGGCCGGATCATTGGTGCATGTCGATCTGGACCGGGTCAGCCCGCTGGCGGTGCCGGTGTTGGTGATGATCGGGCGCGAACATGTCGCCCAGGGCGCAACCGATGACGCGCTGCTGATCGAGGCGGAATCCCTGATCAGTGAAGCCATGAAACCGGACCGGGACTCCCGCGGCTGATCGCTTGGCGTTTGGAGGGACGGGGTTTTTGGCGTAAGACAGAGAAATGGCTTGTTCAACACTGCTATTTCCTGTCTGCGCGTCGCTGATGGCGGCCCAGCTTGCCGCGTCCGTTCCGGTGGAACCGGAAACGGAGGCCTATATTGCAGATCGCTTGCCGGATCAGTTTATCCAGCCCGACGCCGAGCAGATCGAGATCGCCAAGGACCGGCTTGAGCGGATGACCGTTTCGGTCCGGATCGACCAGGGCGGTCCCTATGCCTTCATTATCGACACGGCATCGCAGCGGACGATATTGTCCAAGGAGATCGCGGGCGCGTTGGCGCTGGACATCGAGGATGAAGTAACGATTGTGGCGCTGGCGGGCAGCACCGTCGTCCAGACCGTATTTGTTCCCAGCCTGACCCTTGGCAGACGCAGCTACGACGGACTGGTATCGCCAACCTTCCGCTCCGCCAATATCGGCGCGGACGGGGTGCTCGGTCTCGACAGCCTGCAGGGGCAGCGCATCCTGTTCGATTTTCTCGGTCGCAACATTTCCGTCGAGGACACCAGTGAGCCGCTGAGAAGCCGGTCGCTTCGGGAAATCGTGGTGACGGCAAGACGGCGCTCCGGACAATTGATATTTACCAACGCCACAATTGCCGGCGTCAAGACCAGCGTGATTATCGACACCGGCGGGGAACTGTCGATCGGCAACAAGGCACTGCAGCGGCGCCTGCGATTGAAATCGTCGGCCTTGACGCAATTGAATCTGGTCGATGTCACCGGCCGTTCGGTACCGGCCGATTATGGCATCGCCGAAGAATTGCTGATCGGCCGCGCCCGCTTTGGCCTCATTCCGATCGCGTTCGCCGATATCGCTCCGTTCAAGGCCTTGCGCCTGGACAAGAAACCGGCACTGTTTCTGGGCATGGACGCCTTGCGCAAATTTGACCGGGTGGCGATCGATTTTGCCAACCGCAAAATCTATTTTCTGATTCCGGAGGATGCATAAGTTGTTGGTCGAGGCAAGACGTCGTTCCATGATATTGGTCTGGCAATTGCCGGATGCGAAACTATGCTGACTCTGTCCGGGAACATAGCAAGGGAGAGACCATGACCGCATTTATGACCAGCATGTCCGCTGTTCTGGCGTCCGTTCTGGCGATGTCTTATCCCGTGCCCTTTGGCCAGCCTGTGGCACCGGGCAACCTGATCAAACCCCAGGGCGAGATCGTCGACCTTGACGAAGACCGCGCCGAGCGGATGACCGTCCCGGTCAGCATCGAAGGCAACGGCCCCTTTGCCTTTGTCATTGATACCGGCGCGGAACGGACCGTGATTTCGCGAAAGATCGCAGACCGGCTGGCGCTGGAGGGCGAGGACCCGGCGGCATTGATGAGCATCGCCGGCACCAGCATGGTGGATATGGTCTATGTGCCCAGTCTGACCCTGGGCCAGAAAAGTTACAATGGCCTTGTGTCCCCGGTGCTGGCAGCCCGGCATATTGGCGCCGATGGCATATTGGGCCTCGACGGTCTGCAGGACCAGCGCATCCTGTTTGATTTTGTCTTGAACCAGATTTTTATCGAGGATGCGGACGAAGAACGAAGCCGGCCAAAGTCGCGGGAAATTGTCGTGACCGCCAAGCGGCGCTCCGGCCAGCTGATTTTCACGGATGCAACCATCTCCGGCCTGAAGGTCAATGTCATTATAGATACTGGCGCCCAGATTTCGATCGCCAATTCGGTTTTGCAGCGACGCTTGCAGCGCCGTGCGAAGGAACTCGGGGATGACAAGCTCCTGATTGCCGTCACCGGCGATACGCTTGGCGTGGAATTCGGACGGGCGCGCGACTTTCGGATCGGACGGGCGCGCTTTGCCAGCATCTCCGTCGCCTTTGCCGATGCGCCTCCGTTCGAGCGATTCGGTCTGGCTGACAAGCCAACCTTGCTGATGGGCATGGATGTGCTGCGCAAATTCGACCAGGTCGCGATCGACTTTCCCAAAAGGAAAATCCATTTCCTCACCCCGAAAAATGCCCGGCTGCACGTGGATGAACCACGCAACAGCCGAATCAAATCCTGACCAGCCGGCTAAATCGTCGCGCCCAGACTGAACAGCGGCTCGGCATCCCCGCTGTGCCATTGCGGATATTTTTGCATGGTGGCAGCGAAAAGGGGCGAGGCGAGATGATCGCCCAGCCATTTCTGCAGGGCAGGTAGCGGCAATTGGTCGAACCATTCGCGATCATTGTTGGCGAACTGGCGGACGAAGGGGAATATCGCGTGGTCAACCAGGGTGGACAGCTTGCCCATAAGCTGCCCCGATGGTTGAATCCGACCATCCAGCTTTTCGAGAAAGGCCAGCCCGGCCGCGCGATGGTCCAGCGGGTCGACATTTTCATAGCGGACGGGATATTTATAGCGGTCGAGATGATATTTGAACGGGCCGTCGGCTTCCGCGATCAGGTCCGCTCCGGCATCGCATCCTTCCAGCCAGGCTTGCGGGTCGTTGCGGTCCAGCGCCCAGCGCATGATCGCCAGGCTCTCATCGATGACCCGTCCGTCCGCCAGCACCAGCACCGGAACCGTGGCTTTGGGCGAGGCGGCGACCATTTCTTCCGGCTTGTCACGCAGCACGACCTCGCGCAGGCGAACCGCGGTGCCACTGACCAGCAGCGCCATTCTTGCCCGCATCGCATAGGGACAGCGCCGGAAACTATAGAGAACCGGCAGTTCGATCATGCCGTACCCAGATGCTGCCTGCCCTCTTCCGCCGCTTTCTCGACCTGCCGCTGGCGTTCGCGATAGCGGGCACGCTGTTCGTCTGTGCGCTGATCTATGCAATGCGGACAGGCTTCACCGGGCACATAATCGGGCGAGGCGCGATCGGCAGCGTTCAGCGGCATCCGGCAGGCATAGCATTGGTCATAGTCGGCTTCGCGCAGGCCGTGGCCAACAGCGACCCGCTGGTCGAACAGGAAACAGTCGCCCTGCCAGAGGCTGTCGGTTTCGGAGATATTTTCGAGATATTTCAGGATGCCGCCCTTGAGATGGCGAACATCGTCAAAACCCTGCGCCTTGACATAGGCGGTGGCCTTTTCGCAACGGATGCCGCCGGTGCAAAACATGGCAATTTTCGGTTTCTTTTCCGGATCCTGCCGCAATTTCTCGGAAAAATCGTCAAACCAGGCAGGAAAGTCGCGAAAGGATTCGGTTTTCGGATCAATCGCCCCGGCAAAGCTGCCGATCGCCACTTCATAGGCGTTGCGCGTGTCGATCACGATCGTATCGGGATCGGCGATCAACCTGTTCCAGTCCGCAGGATCGACATAGTCGCCCTTTTCGGTGGCGGCATCGACCCCCTCGACGCCCATCGACACGATTTCCTTCTTCAGCCGGACCTTCATTCGCAGAAACGGCATCGCGCTGGCTTTGGAATATTTGACTTCGAGATCGGCAAATCCCGGCAACGACCGCAAGCCGGCAATCACCTGGTCTATGGCTTCCGGCGTCCCGGCGATGGTGCCGTTGATCCCTTCGCGAGCCAGCAAGATCGTGCCCTTCAGGCCATGCTGCTCGCACAAGGGAAGCACCTGCAGGCGCAGGGCAGCGGGGTCTTCGACCACGGCAAAATGATAGAGCGCGGCGACTTTTACGGGCAATACAGATTCGGTCATGGCGGCGCCTATAGAATGGTTGCCCGGAAAATTCCAATAGAGCCGCTTGCATCGCGCAAATGTTCATCGCATAGCAGCGTCATGGTTCCCCTTCTGTTCGCCCGTCATCGCTTCGAGATCGCCGCTCCGGCGGCGCTTTACTGGCCGGTGAAAAATGCGCTGCTGGTGGCGGACCTGCATCTGGAAAAGGCCAGCTTCTATGCACGGCAGGGGCAGATGCTGCCGCCCTATGATAGCCGGGCCACGCTGGAGGAACTGGCGAAACTGGTGGCCACAACGGGCGCAACCTCCGTATTCTGCCTGGGTGACAATTATCATGATGGCGGTGGCGAGGCCCGGCTGGAACCGGAAGCGGCGGAACAGCTTTCCGCCATGACCGCCGCTCTGGACTGGGTCTGGATCACCGGCAATCACGACCGCGACGTCGCCGGCCTCTGGGGCGGTTCGGTGGTCGACGAGTGGACCGGCGAGGGCCTGGCACTTCGGCATGAAGCCACGCCAGACAGCCACTTGCCCGAAATTTCGGGCCATTATCATCCCAAGCTGCGCGTCGCGGTGCGCGGTCGTCACGTCTCGCGGCGCTGCTTCGTCCGTGGTCGCCATCATCTGATCCTGCCTGCCTTCGGGTCCCTGACCGGCGGCATGGCAGCAGGCGACCCGGTGATCGAGGCGTGCGTCGGCGGTCCGGCCGACGCGATCATTGGCCTGAAGGACAAGCCGGTGCGCTTTCCGTTGCCCTTCTCTGACCGGCCAACAGGAACGGTCGATGCGCGGCAATTCGCTTTGCCTCTGGCCACCACCGGACCCTGACTGCTAACGGTCCGGCCATGGATCGATTCAAGCCCTATCGCGACCAGCTTGATGCGCTGGAAAATGCTGGCCGCAAGCGCCGGCTGTCCGTTCAGGCGGGCAGGGATTTTTCCTCGAATGACTATCTCGGGCTGGCGTGCAGCCCGTTTCTGCAAGCGGTCGCGCAGAAGGCCATCGCCAATGGCATTGCGCACGGCTCCGGCGGATCGCGGCTGCTCGGCGGCAACCATCCGGAACATGAAGCGCTCGAGGCCTTTGCCGCCACCCATTATGGCGCCGAAGCCGGCCTGTTCTTCGGATCCGGATTTGCCGCCAACAGTGCGCTGTTCGCCACGGTGCCGCAAAGCGGCGATCTGGTGCTCCATGACACACTGGTCCACGCCAGCGTTCATGACGGCATGAGGTTGGGACGGGCCGAGTTCAGGGCCTTCCGACACAATGATTGCAATGATCTCGAGCAGAAAATCCAGAACTGGCGTGCAGGCAGCGGCACGGGCACCATCTGGATCGCGGTGGAAAGTCTGTACAGCATGGATGGCGACCGGGCACCGCTCGCAGACCTGGCGCGAATTGCCGATGCGCATGACGCGATGCTGGTGGTCGACGAAGCGCATGCCGTCGGTGTTTTCGGGGATCGCGGTACCGGTCTGGCCACCGCGCTCGGCCGACAGGACAATGTCCTGATCCTGCGCACCTGCGGCAAGGCGCTGGGCGGCGAAGGCGGCTTGCTGACCATGCCCGCCCTATTGCGCGACTTTTTCATCAATCGCGCCCGGCCCTTTATCTTCTCCACCGCACCCAGCCCGCTGACCGCCCATCTGGCGCATCAGGCGATCATCCATGTCGCCGACAATCCGGCCCTGCAGGACGGTATGGCGGATCATATCGCGCTTGCCCGGAGCTGTTTTTCCGGTCTGAATCTCGGCGAGGGACAGGATAGCCAGATATTCCCGATCATCATCGGCGACGACCGGATCGCGGTGACCATGGCCACGCTGTTGCAGGGCCGGGGATTCGACGTCCGGGCAATCCGTCCGCCGACGGTGTCGCCCGGGACCGCGCGTCTGCGCATTTCGCTGACCCTGAATGTGACAGCGGACGATATTCTGCGACTTTCGACCGCATTACGGGAAGCGCTGACTGTGGCAGAAGCGGCATGAGCGGGACCTTTGTCATCACCGGCACCGATACCGATATCGGCAAAAGCGTTTTTGCCGCCGCGCTCACCGCAGCTCTCGATGGCAGCTACTGGAAACCGGTCCAGGCGGGTCTCGCCGAAGGAACCGACAGCGAGACGGTCGCGCGCCTGGGGGGAATCGATCCTGCGCGGATATTGCCGGAACGCTTTCGGCTAAAGATTCCGGCCTCTCCGCATTTTTCCGCGGCACGGGAAGGCGTCACCCTCGATCTGGAAGACTTCATCGTCCCGCAGGTCGACGGCCCCCTGATTATCGAAGGCGCGGGCGGTGCGCTGGTCCCGGTGAATCCGGAACTGCTGTTTGCCGATCTTTTTGCCCGTTGGGCGCTGCCCGTGATCATCGTCGCCTCGACCCGGCTGGGGACGATCAACCACAGCCTGCTGACGATCGAGGCCCTGCGCAGCCGCGGCGTTGCGATCCACGGCATTGCCTTTATCGGTTCCGAAGTGAGCGACAGCGAGCACATCATCTGCGAGATCGGCAAGGTCCGGAGGCTGGGCCGGTTACCGATGATCGACCATCTCTCAAAGGAGACGTTGAGAACGGCTTTTTCTGCGCATTTCGATATCGCGGATTTTGCGGCATGAGTCTCAACATCTGGCACCCGTTTACGCAGCACGGTCTGGGCGAACCGATCCCGGAGATCGCGCGGGCAGAGGGCGCGGCGCTCTATCTAGCCGATGGCACCAGGATTATCGACGCCATCTCCAGCTGGTGGGTGCAGACGCACGGCCACTGCCATCCCGGGATTGTCGCAGCCATCCAGGAACAGAGCGCCCGGCTGGACCAGATGATCTTTGCCGGCTGGACCCATCAGCCGGCCCGAGAACTGGCGGTCGGCCTGTCCGATTTTCTGCCCGAAACGCTGGAACATATATTCTTTTCGGACAGCGGCTCGACCGCGGTCGAGGTCGCGCTCAAGATGGCGCTGGGCTATTGGCACAATCGCGGCGAAACGCGCCAGAAGCTCCTGGTCATGGAGCATAGCTACCATGGCGACACGATCGGCGCGATGTCGGTGGGCGCGCGCGGCGTGTTCAACCAGGCCTATGCACCGCTGCTGTTTGACGTCGGCACCATCGCCTTTCCCGCAGCCGGAGCCGAACAGGCAGCGCTCGACCAGCTGGAGGTTTTCTGCAAAGACGGCGAGAATCGCCCGGCCGCGCTAATCGTCGAGCCGCTGATTCTCGGTGCCGGCGGGATGAAGATTTACAGTCCGGCGATACTGGCGCAGATGGCAGCGATCTGCCGCGCGCATGATGTCCTGTTCATCGCCGATGAAGTCATGACCGGCTGGGGCCGCACCGGGACCGTCTTTGCCTGCGAGCAGGCCGGCGTGGCGCCGGATATATTGTGCATGGCCAAGGGGCTGACCGGCGGCGTGATCCCGCTCGCCGTAACCGCGGCCAGCGATGCAATCTATCAGGCGCATTTTTCCGAAGACCGCGCGCAGATGTTTTTCCACTCGAGCAGTTTCACCGCCAATCCGATTGCCTGCGCGGCTGCCAATGCCAATCTCGCGATCTGGCGTGACGAACCGGTGCGGCAGCGGATCGACGGGATCATCGCGTCCCACCGGGCATTTTCGGAACGTCTGGAGCACAGGTCCGGCATCAGCGGGTTGCGCCAGTGCGGAACCATATTGGCGCTGGAAATCGATGATAATGCGGGCGACTATATGTCGGATCTGGGTCCAAGGCTGCTCGGCTTTTTCCGGGATCGCAATATATTGCTGCGGCCGCTGGGCAACACGATCTATATCATGCCGCCTTATTGCATCGCTCGCGAGGAACTTGAATCCGTTTATCGCGTTGTTGAAGCAGCGATCGATCACTTCGGGGCATCCTGACCCAAAGGGCGAGCAAAGTTTTTTGCATATGCCCGCAAAACCCGCCAAGGACATAATATGGAAATCGTAGATTCATTAATGGTGAAGATCGCGCTGATCGGTTTGCTCGGTATCGGTGCCCAGTGGATAGCCTGGCGGACCGGGCGTCCTGCCATCGCCCTGATGCTGATCGTGGGTATCATTGCCGGCCCGGTGCTCGGCATCATCGATCCCGAGCGCGATTTCGGCGCACTGCAGGAACCAATCATCAAGCTGGCGGTTGCGGTGATCCTGTTTGAGGGCGGACTCAGTCTGAACTTTCGCGAACTCCGGCAAGCGGGCGGTGCGGTGACCACCATGGTCCTCATTGCCGGCCCGATTGCATGGGTTCTGGGTACAGCCGCGGCGCATTATGGTGCCGGTCTGTCGTGGGAAATTTCGGCGCTGCTCGGCGGCATCATGATCGTTACCGGACCAACCGTGATCGGCCCGATGCTGCGCACGCTGCGCGTCCCCGCGCGGGTGCGCAATATCCTGAAATGGGAAGGCATTGTAAACGATCCGATCGGCGCGCTGCTCGCTGTCGGCATCTATGCCTATATCACTTACGAAGGCGCCAATGCCAATATCGCCGTGATCAGCATGGATGTGCTGGCTGCCAGCTTTATCGCCGGGCTGATCGGCGCGGGGCTCGGCTTTGCCGTCACCTGGCTGTTTCCGAGAGGACTGGTACCGGAATATCTGAAGGCTCCGTTTTTGCTGGTGACGGTGATCGCCGGATTTGTCATCGCCGATTTGATCAAGCATGAAACCGGGCTGATCACCGTAACGGTGATGGGCATCGTGATGGGCAACCGGCAGATCTATTCCAGCCAGGCCCTCTACCGGTTCAAGGAAGATCTGGCGGTATTGCTTATTTCCGGTGTGTTCATCATTCTTTCCGCGACCCTGGACTGGGAAACGGTGCAGCAGTTCCGGCCACAATTTGTTATATTCCTGATATTGCTGCTGTTCGTCGTCCGCCCGATTTCGGTGCTGATCGCGCTGCTCTTCAGTTCGGTACCGTGGCGCGAACGCCTGTTCATTGCCTGGATCGCCCCGCGCGGGATCGTCGCGGTCGCGATCACCGGCCTGTTCGCGATACGCCTTGTCGATTACGGATTACCGGGAGCGGAAGCGCTGGTGCCGCTCAGCTTCGCGGTCGTCATCGCAACGATCTTTGCGCACGGCTTTTCCGCCTCATGGGTGGCCGAACGGCTGGGGATTTCCGAAGGAAAGGGCGAAGGCGTCCTGATCGCCGGTGCCAATCGCTGGTCGATTGCGCTGGGCAAGATGCTGAAGTCTCTCGATATCGACGTGCTGATCACCGACAACAGCCGATTTGCGTTGCGCCGCGCGCACAGCGAGGGCCTTGCGATCCGCCACGGAGATGTGCTCGAAGAGGCGCATGACGACAATATCGATATGGGTGAATATCAGCATCTGATCGCCGCAACCGACAATGACAGCCAGAACCAGCTGATCACTGCCGATCTGGGCCCGGAAATGGGCTATGAACAGATCAGCCGGCTGGCCAATGACAGCCACAGCAAAAGTCGGGTTGGCCATGGTCGGCTCCTGTTTGAATCCGGTGCGGATTTTGGCACCTTGCTGGACCGCGATCTGGCCGGCTGGCGATTCAGCAAGACCAATATCACCGAGAAATTTACCGCCGAAGACTATCGCAAGAATCTGGAACAAGACGAGGAACCGCTGGCCGTGCTCAAACCGGACCGCCGCCTTCTGTTCTTTGCCACCGATGCGCGGCCGGTCATCGAGGACGGCGACGTTGTGATTAGCTATGTCGCCGCCGACACACCGGAAGAACGCAAGGCCGACCGAGCGGCCAAGGACAGCGAAAAAAATGTGGAGAAGAACAGCGAGAAAAAAGAGGAGCGCTGACTATCCGGCCGGCGTGTCGCGTGGACCAAAGAGAGCCGTGCCGACCCGGACATGGGTGGCACCCAGCTTGATCGCGCTTTCATAGTCACCCGACATTCCCATACTCAGTCCCGCCAGATCCTGGTCCCGGGCGAGTTTGGCAAGCAGGGCAAAATAGGGAACCGGATTGGCACTGTCCGGCGGCACGGCCATCAACCCCGCCACGTTTATGCCGGCTTCCCTTGCCTGCGCGAGCAATGCGGGGGTGGCCGCGATATCGCAACCGCCTTTTTGCGACTCTTCCCCGATATTGACCTGCACAAAACAGGGAATGTGGCGATCCTGCCGATCCATTTCCTTCGCCAGCGCCTTGATCAGCGAAGGCCGGTCGAGCGAATGGATATAATCGAACAGCGCCACCGCTTCTCCGGCCTTGTTCGACTGGAGCTGGCCTATCATATGCAGTTCCAGATCCGGATGGTCCGCTTTCAGGGCCGGCCATTTGTCGGCCGCTTCCTGAACCCGGTTTTCTCCGAAGACGCGATGACCAGCCGCCAGCAAGGGCCGGATTTCATCACCGCTGCGGGTCTTGGACACGGCAATTAGGGCAATATCGGACGGCTTGCGGTCCGCGATCCTGGCGGCCTTTGCCATTTTGCCGATGATGTCTTTCAGTGCCGGATGTACCAAGTTTGTATCTCTTTCAGTCATTCTCTTTCGTCGAGCTTGCGTCTATAGGCCCGCTTATGTTGAGAGACCAGCCCCGCGCCAGATCGCCGGATCGATCCGGCTTGGCCCCGCCCCGGCTATGGCTGTTCACCGACGAACGGAATGATGCGTGTCTCGAGCAGGCGATCCGGCAATTGCCACGCCGCAGCGGGATTGTCTTTCGTCATTATCATTTGCAGGAAGCCGAGCGCCGGGCCCGGTTCGAGACGGTCAGAAGGCTGGCACAGCGGCGCGGGCATGTGCTGCTGCTGGCCGGCTCACCGGCCTTGGCCAGACGCTGGCGTGCCGACGGCGTGCATGGTCGGTTGCGACGACGGTCGCTTTTTGGCGGGCTGCTGCACAGCGCCCCGGTCCACAATGCCCGCGAGATCCAGCTGGCCAACCGCTGCGGGGCCGACCTCTTTTTCCTATCGCCGATTTTTTCAACCCGCTCGCATCCCGGCCAACGTCCTTTGAATGCCATACAGACAAGGCGTCTGACCGCCTTGTGCAACGGCGGCGTCATTTATCTGGGCGGGATGAACGCGCGGCGATATCGGGCGCAGGAAAACCATCGGACTCTCGGCTGGGCCGCGATCGATGCCTTGCGCTAATCAGAAAATTTAGAAGCGGAACTGGGTTCCGACGTAGACGGCCTGACTATCCTGCCGACTGTCGGTCAACGGTGCCATCCGGTCCCGTTCGTTGTTGATCCGTACACCAGCGGTCACTTGAAGATTGCGGGTGAGTGAATAGCTGCCGCCGACATCCAGCGTATAATCTTTCTGGCTGGCATCCAGAGCGCGTGGTGCGGCGTTGATCGGTGCCGAAGCGTCAATCGACATGCGCGGATTGAAACGGCTCTTCTTGCCGGAATCATCGTCGTCGACAAGTCTTCCCGCACCGATTTCCGAAAGGTCAGGCAGGTTGCTGCCCAGCTTCTTGACCGGAATCGCGAAGCTCTTCAGGCCTTTTGCGCTGCCGAGGCTATAGGAAACAGGGGCAATTTTCGCCGCGGTCGCGATACCCGATCCTGGTGCGGCAGCGAGGACATTTTCACGAATGGAAACGGCGCCGGCATCAGATTTCTGACGAACCACTACCGTGACCGAGCGTTCACCGTCGCGGGTTCCGCCAGATGGCGTGAATTTGAAGCTCGCGTTGCCGCGCAAGGCGCTGAGATTATATTTTGCCACGAGATCGGGATCGGCACCGGCCACCGTGAAGGAACCTATCGATCCCAATGTTTTCAGGGATACCATGCCGTCATCACTGGAAAGCACTTTCGCCAGAGCAGGGGTCATGACAAGACCGGAGATCGCGAGTCCCGTCGCTAACCAACCGAAATGACTGACCTTTTTCGTCATGATGAAGCCGCTTCCCCTTTCTTTCACCGTGGATATAACAAAATCTGCCAATCTGCACGAGTCAACATACTGTTTTTGTCCGATTTTCCCAAACTAGCGTCTTTCTGTTGCAGATCGGTTACGCTTTTGGCCGGACCTTATCTATCTTGCTAGCACCAAAAAGCTGAACGCAGGATGATCTTGGCGCCATTCAACTGATGTTCACTCGCTGCTGCACAAGAGCGAAACATGCGCTTGTGCTTGCCCCTCGCGGCAAAGCATTTATAGAGAGCGCTGAAATGATATCATGTCCGGAACAAATCCTGCAAAAAAGATTTCGTATCGGCGCAATATGCAACCAGGAGCGCTTCATGTCCCGCCTCAATCCATCTTTCTTCTTGCGATCCGCAACCGCCAGCCTGCTGACCCTGTCCCTGCTGTCTGCCTGTGGAGGCAAAGAACGGCCGCAAGCCGATCTCGCCGCGTCCCAGGTAACAACGATTGGCGTGAACAGCTATTTGTGGCGCGCCTCGCTTGACGCTCTGTCGTTCATGCCGCTGACCCAGACCGACAGTAATGGCGGCGTGATCCTGACCGACTGGTATGTGAACCCGGAAAACCCCGGCGAACGGATGAAGATCAATGTCTCGATCCTCGATCGGGATCTTCGTGCCGACGCCTTGCGCGTCGCCGCATCGCGCCAGGTAGCTCGCAACGGCACCTGGGTGGATGCTCCGGTCAAGGCAGCGACCACGCAGAAGCTGGAACAGATCATCCTCACCAAGGCCCGCGACTTGCGGCGCGGTGCGATCTCCAACTGATTTTTCCTGCCATATAATGGGGCCGCAATGACCGATCAGCGATTCAATCCACTGGCGGCAGACAAACGCTGGCAAACGCGCTGGTCCGAATCCCGCGTGTTCGAGGCCGACGACGCGAGCAGCAAGCCGCGCAGCTATGTGCTGGAAATGTTTCCCTATCCTTCGGGCCGCATCCACATGGGCCATGTCCGCAATTACACCATGGGCGACGTGCTTGCCCGGTTCCGGCGGATGCAGGGCTATGAAGTGCTGCACCCGATGGGCTGGGATGCGTTCGGTATGCCGGCGGAAAACGCCGCGATGGAAAAGAAGATCCATCCCGGCGAATGGACCAGAGCCAATATCGCGGCGATGCGCAGCCAGCTGAAAACGCTGGGCTTTGCCTTTGACTGGAGCCGCGAACTGGCGACCTGCGAGCCCGACTATTACGGCCAGGAGCAGGCGCTGTTCATCGACCTGTTCGAGGGCGGCCTGGTCTATCGCAAGGAATCGGCGGTCAACTGGGATCCCGTCGACATGACCGTACTCGCCAACGAGCAGGTGATCGATGGCAAGGGCTGGCGATCCGGCGCTCCGGTCGAGAAGCGCAAGCTGAGCCAGTGGTTTCTGAAGATCACCGATTTTGCCGAAGATTTGCTCGCCGGACTGGGCGACCTGAAGGCGTGGCCCGAAAAAGTGCGGCTGATGCAGGAAAACTGGATCGGCAAGTCGCAGGGTCTGCAATTCCATTTTGCTTTGGCGCAGCCGCAAGGTGATATTGCGACCGTCGAGGTCTTTTCGACCCGCCCGGACACGATTTTCGGAGCGAGCTTTATAGCCTTGGCCGCCGACCATCCACTGACCCGGGCCCTGGCCGCGCAGAATGAAGCGCTCGCCGTCTTTGCCGAAGAGTGCAAGGCCGGTGGCACCACCGCGGCAGAGCTGGAAACGATGGAGAAAAAGGGCTTCGACACCGGCCTGACCGTCACCCATCCGCTCGACCCCGAGTGGCAGCTGCCGGTCTATGTCGCCAATTTCGTGCTGATGGACTATGGCACCGGCGCCGTCTTTGGCGTCCCCGCACATGACCAGCGCGATCTCGATTTTGCCCGCAAATATGGTCTGCCGGTGCAGCGTGTGGTTTCCGATGGCGACGAAACAGACGCGCTGTTTGCCGGAGACGAGGCCTATACCGGTCCCGGCACAGTCGTGAACAGCGCGTTCCTCGACGGCATGACGATCGAGGACGCCCAGAAAACGGTGATTGCGCGGGCCGCGACCGAAGGCTGGGGCAAGGCCCAGACCACCTGGCGGCTGCGCGACTGGGGCGTTTCGCGGCAACGCTACTGGGGCACGCCGATTCCGATCATCCATTGCGAGGCCTGCGGCCCAGTGCCGGTACCGAAAGAGCAGCTGCCGGTGGTGCTGCCCGAGGATATCGATTTTGAAACACCGGGCAATCCGCTGGAGCGGCACGCCAGCTGGAAACATATCGACTGCCCCAAATGCGGCGCGGCGGCGCGGCGCGAGACCGACACGCTCGACACGTTTGTCGACAGCAGCTGGTATTTCCTGCGCTTTGCCAGCCAGCCGGATGACAGGCCGTTTGATCCGGATGTGGTCAAGCAATGGCTGCCGGTGACGCAATATATCGGCGGCGTCGAACATGCGATCCTGCATCTGCTCTACGCCCGTTTCTGGACGCGTGCGCTGGCGAGCATCGGCAAGCTGGATTTTGCCGAACCGTTCGAAAGCCTGTTTACGCAGGGCATGGTGACGCACGAAACCTACAAACATGGCGACGGCAGCTGGCTGTCTCCTGATGAAGTCGAGAAGAACGGCGCCGACTGGACGATGATTGCCGACGGGTCTCCGGTGACCACCGGCCGGGTCGAAAAAATGTCGAAGTCGAAGAAAAATGTCATCGACCCCGATCCGATCATCGAACAATATGGTGCCGATGCGGTGCGCTTCTTCATGCTGTCCGACAGTCCGCCCGAGCGCGACCTGCCCTGGTCCGAGGCCGGGATCGAGGGCAGCTGGCGCTTTGTCCAGCGGCTCTGGCGCCTGTTCCTGTCCGTCGCCGAATCTGGCGATGCACCGGAGGTCGAAGACAAGCCGCTGCAGCGCAAATTGCACCAGACCATCGCCGGCGTGGCGGATGACGTCGAGGCGCTGTCGTTCAACAAGGCGGTGGCGAAGGTCTTCGAACTGGTCAATCTGATCGAGAAATCCGCGCCGTCGGCGGACCGCAACGAAGCGATCAGGGCGCTCGCCCGGATCGTCGCGCCGATGGTCCCGCATATCGCCGAAGAGGCCTGGGCCCTCCTGGGTGAAACCGGCCTGATTGCGGAGGCCCCGTGGCCAGACGTTAACCAGAGCTTGCTGGTCGAGGACGAAGTCACCATCGCGGTGCAGGTGCGCGGCAAGCTGCGCGATACGCTGACGGCGGCCAAGGGCAGCGGCAAGGAACAGCTGGAAGCGCTTGCCCTTGCATCGGAGAAGGTGCAGCGTAGTCTGGATGGTGCCGAGATAAAGAAGGTGATTGTCGTGCCCGACCGACTGGTCAATATCGTTATATGACGGGGATCGTGACCCGGATTGTCGCAATAGCAACTCTGTCGGCGCTGCTGGCGGGGTGCAATTTGCGCCCGCTCTATGCCGGAGGAACCAGCGGTGTGGTTGCCAGCGAACTGGGCAATGTCGAGATCGAGCCGATCGCCGGCAAGGCGGGCTGGCTGATGCGCAACGCGCTCAAGGACCAGCTCGGGGCGTTTGAAGGGCAAGAGACAAAATATCGCCTGACGGTCGCGCTGGAAGACAAGATCGCCGGATTCGGCGTCCGCAGCGACGACCGGATCACGCGCGAGCGCCGGACGCTGCGCGCCCGCTATCAGCTGGTCCGCCTGTCCGATTCGGTTGTGGTGCTGGACGCCACCGCCGGTTCGGATGCCGGCATCGACGTGGTATCCTCGGAATATGCGACGCTGGCGGCGGAAGATACCGCGCTCGAGAATCTTGCGACGCGGGTCTCCAACCAGATCGTGATGCGGCTCTCCCTGTTCGCCCGGACCGAGGCCAACGCGTCGCCGACCCCATGAAGGTCAAACCGGAAGAGATTGTCAGGCGCTGTCACAGCACTGCCTCTCCGCCGCGACTGGTGCTGTTGTGCGGCCCCAATGTCACCCGTTGCCAGGCGCTGGTCGAGGAGCTGGTACAGCCGATGGCGCAATCGGCCGAACGGGTCGACATGACCATCTCCGATATCACTGACCGGCCGGGCGGGCTGAACGACGAAGCCAACTCGGCCTCCCTGTTCGGCGACAAGCGCTATATTGTCTTGCGGCTGAACAGCGGCGAAGCGGTCCGGGCGACGGCGGCTATCGAGACCCTGCTGGCGAGCGAAGCCGGTGGCGATCCGGTGTTTGTTATTGCGCCCGGGATGGGCGACAAAACCGCGCTGGCGAAAAGCATCGCTGCATCCCCCGATGCGTTGATCGCGACCTGCTACGAGACCACACCGCAAGAGGCAGCGGCGTCGATCCAGACAATCGCCAGGGCAGAAGGCCTGCAGCTCGGCCGGGAAATGGCCCAGGAAATCGCCGCCCTGACCAGCAATGATATGGTGCTGGCGCGCATGGAGGTCGAGAAAATCGCGCTCTATCTGGATGCGACACCCGACAATCCGCAGGCTGCGGAGACCGATATTCTCCTGCTGCTCGGCGCCGAGAATGACGAAGAGGATATCAGCCTGCTGATTCAGGCGGCGCTCAACGGGGATGCCCCCCGGCTGGCGCAGGAATTGGCCGCTGCCCGGGCTCAGGGGATCAGCGAGATCGGCCTGATCCGGATCATGCTCCGCCATCTTGCCAAGCTTGCCGAACTGCGCAGCAAGGTCGACAAGGGCGGCAATGTCGATTCCGTTGCCGGACATCCCAGCGTCTTTTTCAAGGACCAGAAACATTTCAAGCGGCAATTGCGAATCTGGTCATCCGCCCATATCGCGCGGCTGATCGAACGGATCCTGCAGCTGGAAATCGTGATGAAGAGCAGCGGTCAGCCGGACCAGGTTCTGCTCGAGGAAGAATTGCTGTTGATAGCCCGCAAGGCGGCCAGCAGTCGCTAGGTCATTCGTAGTTGGCGGTAATCGCGATGCGGCCGCGAAATTGCCCGCTGGCGTCACCCCGGACGCGTAACTGGCCGCCAAAGGCAAAGGTCAGTCGTCCCGTCTGATCCAGTCTGGCCAGTTCCGGCAGATTGGTCTCCAGCCGTTCCAGTTCTGCGGTCGACCCGTTGGGTGCACTCAGCTGGATCCGCTCTGGCAGGAATATCCGCACGCTGCGGCCCGGTTCTCCGGTCAGCCGCCCCTCACCGTGCAGCGCCATGCCGCCAAGATTGGCTATGCTGCCGCGAATCTGCCGGTCACCCGACATCGGATCGATGCTGACCACGCCGCCGCTGCTGCCGAGCAGGGCGAGGCGCGAAAAATCCAGATCGGTTGTAATTTCAATCTGCAACGGAATTTCGGGCTTACCGTCAGACGGATTCAAGAGATTTCCGGCGTCAGAACTGGAGCCGCACAGCCGGCATTGGGCCTGCGCTTCCTTTTGCAGCAAGGGCAGGCATGCAGTTATGACTGCGCCGATCAGCAAGGATTTTGCCAGTATCTTCATAGGCATATGGCTTGCCCGAATATACCTAATATCCCGTTAAGCACGAACGTGATCCGGCAGGAATCTCTTCGCCAGATCCCTTGACCGGGGACCGTCCAGCGCCCATTTAGCAGAGATGGAAAAAACAATATTGAGCGACGAGCAATGGCGGCAGCAGCTGTCGCCCGAACAATATCATGTGTTGCGCGAGGCGGGCACCGAACGGCCGTTTACCGGCGCGCTCAACACCGAATATCGCGACGGCGAGTTTTTCTGTGCCGGCTGCGGCAGCAAATTGTTTGAATCGCAAAGCAAGTTTGACAGCGGTTGCGGCTGGCCCAGCTTCGACGCTCA
>DELZ01000005.1:436345-625134 GCA_002354635.1 Sphingomonadales bacterium UBA2683 | reverse complement strand
GGCTGGCCCAGCTTCGACGCTCCCGCCGATCAGGAAGCGGTAACCGAACTGGTGGACAACAGCCTCGGGATGCGCCGCGTGGAAATCCGCTGTTCAACCTGCGACGGCCATCTCGGCCATGTTTTTCCCGACGGACCGACCGAAACCGGCCTGCGTTATTGCATGAACAGCGCGGCGATGGCATTCGAACCCAAGCCAGAGTGATTTTTCCGGTGCGTCCCCGTTCAGCCTGCAGTAAGGGGGCATCACGCTAGAAAATCTTGAGTTCCGTATTTAGTTGGGTGGATCGAAATGGCGCGGGCCAATAAACGCAAAAACAAGCAGGGGCCAGTGCGCACATGGCTATGGCGGCTGACCAAGACCGGTCTGGTGATCGGACTTCTTGGCGCCATCGCCCTGGTGGTTGCGGTGCTGGTCGTCCGATCCTCTCTCCCCGGCTTCGAGGATCTGAAATCTTCCCCCAACGGACAGATGATCCGGGTGCTGGATGTCAACGGCAAAGAGCTGTTTTCCATGGGGCCCAGCTATGGCGAGTGGCTGCAATATGCCGATATTCCGCAGGTCATGAAAGACGCCATGGTTGCCGTCGAGGACCGGCGCTACGAGAACCATCCCGGTGTCGATCCGATCGGTATCGCGCGTTCGCTGCAGGTAAGGCTGCAGCGCGGCCACTGGGCCCAGGGGGGATCGACGATCACCCAGCAGCTGGCCCGGAATGTGTTTCTGAACAATGACCGGACCTTTGGCCGGAAAGGCCGGGAGATTCTGCTGGCGCTGGCGATGGAACGGAAGTTTTCCAAAGAACAGATTCTCGAACTGTATCTGAACAAGGTTTATTACGGCGGCGGCGCCTATGGCATTGATGCCGCGTCCCGCCGGTTTTTCGCGCATGGTGCCCGGGAACTGGGTCTGGCCGAGGCCGCGATCATTGCCGGTCTGGTCAAGGCGCCGTCCCGCTACTCGCCGACCGCCGACGCGACCGCGGCCCTCGGACGGGCCAGCGTGGTTCTGGAGGTCATGCAGGATGCCGGCGCGATAACCGCAGACCAGGCGGCGCGCACCGATCCGGCCTCGGTGAAACTGGCCCCCGAACCCCGCCAGAACAGCGTCCGCTATTTCACCGACTGGGCGCTGCCGCAACTGGACCTGCTGATCGACGAGAGCGTCGAGCCGATCGAGGTCTGGACGACACTGGATCTCGACATGCAGCGAACCGCCACGGCCGCGATCCAGTCGCACGTGCCGGCCGGCTCGCAAGGCGCGCTGGTGGCCATCGACCGCGATGGCGCGGTGCGCGCCATGGTCGGCGGCACGGACTATGTCACGTCCAACTATAATCGCGCCACCCAGGCCGTTCGCCAGCCCGGGTCAGCGTGGAAAGTCTTCGTCTATATGGCGGCGCTGGAGGCGGGCTATACACCGGACGATACGGTCACCGACGAACCGATCACGATCGGCAACTGGACGCCCCGCAACAGCGGCAACCGCTATGCCGGCGACATCGATGTCCGCACCGCTTTCGCCTTTTCCAAGAATACCGTTGCAGCGGCGATCGGCAATGATATCGGCACCTCCTCGATCGCCAATATGGCGCGCCGTTTCGGTATCACCACCCCGATCGACACCAATCCCTCGATGGTGCTCGGTACGTCCGATGTGCGGGTTCTCGACATGACCCGCGCCTTTGCGTCGATCAGCGCCAAGGGCGTTGCGATCACGCCCTTCGGGATCACCAAGGTACAGACGATGAAGGGCGATATTCTCTATCAGAGCAAGTTTGACGGCAGCCGCGTGCTCGTCGATCCCTGGGTGGCGGCCGGCATTACCGACCTGATGCAGACTGCTGTCAATACCGGTACCGGCAGGACGGCTCAAATCGGACGCCCCGTCGCCGGCAAGACCGGGACGACCAGCAGCAACAAGGACGGCTGGTTTCTGGGTTTCTCGAGCGGGCTGACCACGGGAGTCTGGATGGGCCGCGACGACGCGAAACCGGTGGGCGGATTGCAGGGAGGCCGGGCACCGGCCGCCGCGTTCGCGCAGTTCATGAAGATGGCGGTGGCCAAGCGAAAGGTTGAACAATTCGATACCGAGCTGGTCTTGCCGGAATGGCAGCTGGAGCCGGATGACGGCGAGCTGTTCGGTGCGCCGGAAGACGGTATCTATGTCGACGAAAACGGCATGCCGATCGAAACCGGTCGCGGAATCGAATATGATATGGAAGGTGGCGAGGCCGCCGATACGCCCCGGCTGGATCAGGACTGGATCGATTCCGTGCTCGGACGCGGCGGCGATCAGGCACCCCGCAGACCCGAGACAGCCCCTGCGAAAAAGCCGGAGCCGGCACCGGTCAGAAAACCCGCTCCGCAGACACCCCGCAACCAGCCGGAGTCCCTGCTGCCCGAAGCGGCGCGGATAGAACCGCAATAGCAGGACGGCTCAGGCGGCCGACCGGGATTGTTGATCCGCTCCGACCATGTGCAGGCCGCGGCCATGCTCCTTCAGCCAACGATCGGCCACCCGGCGATCCGATTCATATATCTGGTCAAGCAAGGCGTAAAATCGCCGGCTGTGATCCATATGTCTGAGATGAGCCACCTCGTGCGCGACGACCGAACGGCGTACATGGGGCGGCGCCATGACCAGCCGCCAGTTCAGCCGGATCGACTGGCGACTGGAACAACTGCCCCAGCGGCGCCGCGCGTCGCCGACCGCCAGCCGCGGCAAATCGGTGCCGGCCAGCAAACAGTAGAATTGCAGGTCATCGGCAAATATCGAACGGGCCTGGCTCCTGAGCCAGCGCAGGACACGGGATTCGACATGGTCGGCGGGTCCGCCGAGCCGGATTTCGTCATCGCAAAGCAGCGGCGTGCGTGCATAGTCCGGGGACCAGCGAATGATCCGGGGCTCTCCCAGAAACGCGATCTGGCCGCCGTCCTCGACCGGAACCGGCGGCACCGCTTCGGCAAAGCGTGCGTTGAGCCAGTCGGACTTTGACTGGGCAAAGCGCAGCGCCTGGTTTTCCGATGCATAGGTCGGCAGCGTCAGCCGGACGACGCCCTTGACCGTATCCGCCGAAACGATGATCGAACGGGCCTGCTTGGACCGCCGCAATTGCAGGGGATAGCTGACGCCGTCCAGATTGATGGCGGGCGTGTCGGGCCGGGCTGAGCTAAAAAGGCGCATCGATGATATGCTGCTCGAGCGGTCCCGCCTTGCTCTCGGGTATGACTTTCCCCCGGATCGACTGGCCGGCCGCGTGGATCGATTCACGATCGCCGGAGACGAGATAATGCCATGACGGCAACGGCAGGTCCCGGGCGCGCAATTTGTAGGCGCAGCTGTCCGGCAGCCAGTCAAATTCCTCCAGCTTGTTGCGAGTCAGCCGGACGCAGTCGGGGACATGAAATTTCCGGTGGCGATAGTCGCTGCACCGCGCGTCCTTGAGATCGAGCAATTTGCAGGCGATATTGGTCATGTAGATCTGGCCGTCGTCCTCGTCCTCGGCTTTCAGCAGACAGCATTTGCCGCAGCCATCGCACAAGGCTTCCCACTGCCCGCGATCCAGCGATTCAAGGGGCGCTTCCCAGAATGGCTGGCCGGACGCTAGCGCACCCATCGGCCAATTTCGTCCGCAACTTGCTGCGGCGTGCCATCGAAGGGCAGCAGGGCCAGCGGCTCCCCCTCCGGTCCGAACAGATAGGCCTGACGGCTATGGTCCACGAGATACTCGCTCGATTGCTCGTCTTTGCGGATATTGTAAACGATCAGATATTTCTTGGCGACCGCGGCAATTTCCTCGGGGCTCCCGGTCAGGCCGATCAACCGCGGGTGGAACGCAGACACATATTGCTTCAGCACGGCAGGCGTGTCCCGCTCGGGATCGACCGATATGAACAGCGGCTGGACTTTTGCGGCCAGCGCCGGATTTTCCTGTTCGGCCTGCTTCAGCCCCAGCATGATATTGGCCAGATCGACCGGGCACACATCCGGGCAATAACTGTAGCCGAAATAGATGATGCGATACTGCCCCTTGAATTGCTCTTCCGACGTTCTTTCCCCGTCCTGATTGGTCAGGGTGAATGGCCCGCCAATTTTGGCACCGGCGAGCGGCGGTTCGGCAGTGACCGAGCTGCTCCCGTCCGGTGCGGGATTGCAGGCAGCCATGAGTGCCAGCAACCCGGCAGCCACGATCATTTTTACATTGTTGGTGATATTGTTCATTACGCGGCCAGACATGGTCTGCTAGTTGATCAATTTCAACAGATAATTGATAAGCGGCAAAGACAGCTGATATTGGTGGCGACTCACCGGTCAATGAAATGGGGCTAAAAATGTTCAGTAAAGATTCTTCAGGCGCGCGCGGGAACGGAAGGTTCCTTATTTTTCTGCGCCATGCATGGATTGCTGTCGCGGCAATCTCCTTTTCCGTTCCGGCTGCGGCACAATTTTCGGACAGCTACAGTTTTTTGAAAGCGGTCGATGACCGGGACGGCGAAGAAGCCAACAAATTTCTCAATCGGCCCGGAACGGTGATTATCAACACCCGCGACATCTCCACCGGTCGCGGAGCCCTGCATATTGTTGTGGAACGCAAAGATTCGACCTGGCTGGCTTTCCTGCTGCAGAAAGGCGCCAATCCCAATGTCCGGGACAAGGAGGGCCTGACCCCGCTCATGCTCGCGACCCAGCTCCGCTTCGTGGACGGTGTCAGAATCCTGCTGGCCAAGAATGCGGATGTGAATGACACCAACAAACAGGGGGAAACCGCCCTTATCCGGGCCGTGCAGTTCCGCGATGCCGAACTGGTCCGCCTGCTGCTGGCCAACGGCGCCGATCCTGACCGGACCGACACGCTCGCCGGCCTGTCGGCGCGCGACTACGCCCAGCGGGACCGCCGGGCAGCCAGCATATTGGCCGAAATCGAAAAGGCCGACGCCGACAAGAAACCGGAAACCGAAGGACGGTTTTTCGGACCGGAAGGCTGAGCTTCAGCTATTGACGGCCAAGATCATATTGTCCTGATACAGGACCGATCCAGCCGTCCGAGATTGCGGCGCGCTGCATTGCCCGGCGCGCCAGCCGCATGGTCTCGGCCTTGCGCCGCGCCGGGGCAAGCGCGACAGTCGCAGCCGGGCGTATCATTTCCGCATCATATGCATCGGCAATGATCAGTCCGGTACGCTCGGGCAGGAAATCCGGCCCGTCGACCGGCGATGCATCAAATCCGGCCGGCAGGGCCCAGTAGAAGCGGTCGCAATATTCCAGATATTCGGTCCATTTGCCATCGCCCAGCAAATCACTGCGCGCTACCTTGATCTCGACAATGACGATCTGGCCCTTGGCATCAATCCCCATCAGATCCGCACGGCGCCTGTTTCGCAAACTGACTTCGGGAAGAACCATGATATCATGGCGCAGAAACATGCGGGCGACGCCGCGCGCCACAGCCTGCGCGCCGGTCAAATCTCCCGAATTGGTCAGCAGGTCAGGCGAATCATCGATGGACATCATCGGATACCGCTAGAACATAATGGGAACAAAATAAAGGCCCCCGAGAGGGAGCCTCTATTTTGTCGAACCTGCTCGCGGTTTAGCGATAGAAGATATGGTTGTCGATTGTCGCCAGGCGCTGGAGACGCCAGCCCGGAGAGACATAGCGGGCATGAAAGAACAGCGCGCCTTCGACCGAGCTTTCCCAGCCATCATTCATTGCGATCTTGGCAATCGCCACGGCATTGCGCCAGTGCTGATGGCCGGTTCTGATCGGAGGCATTTTTCCGCCGCGCACGAAGGAAAACTGTTTGCGCTGGAAAACGACCCCGCAAATGCTGTCCGGAAAGCGCGACGATTTGACGCGAGCCAGAACAACGCGGGCTACAGCCAGCTGGCCTTGCAGCGATTCACCCTTGGACTCGAAGTAAACGGTGCCGGCAAGACATTGCATTTCCTGATCCAGCGAACCGTCTACCGACTGTTGCCGCACCAGCTGCCGCAAGGACGAGGCGCCATCGTTGACAAAATCGCGGTTTGCATCCGAATCGCTTTCGAATTCGCCATTGGCAATCTTGTCCGATTGCACGACATCAGCAGGAATCTCGGCGACAACTTCCTGTTGCTCGCCAAAAACAATGTTCTGATTGGATTCGTCATTTGACAAAAGGGCCGGATCGACGAAAATCTCGGCTTCGGGCGTTTCGTCGCTGGCTTCCAACGCGAACGACGCATCGGTGACGAACAGGGCCGTGACCGCAGTAAGAGCAAGCGACAGGGCGCTTGTTGCACGAAATATTTTGCTCATTAACCTATAACATTATGCGGTGAGACCAGAGCAAATCATGACAAACCCGTCAAAACTGCAAAAAACAGACCATAAAACCAAAATGCGGATCTGTTTCTGTTCTCCCCGTCTGCGTGTTTACCGCCTGTCGTTTCTGACAGCTCAGCGGCTACCTGCGCATCAAAGTTGAGCGCCAAATATGGTTCCGGGCAATAAAGTCAAGTTTACTGACCCATTTCGGCGATGAGCCGTTCCGCATCCGGGATGTCCAGTTCAATTAACCACATATCCGGGTCAAAACGGAATCTTTGCGCGATGTAATCTGGTAATTCTTTATTGTTTTCAATGTCTTGTGGCCATATTTGTTGCCAATTGGGCCGGCCGTCAAGCGATGGCATATTCTCCAGGAGCCTAGGGTTTCCCCCCTTTTCTACGCATTGGATAAGAATTGCTCCGGATATTCGGTCCCCCTTTTTCAGCACCGCACCGAAACCGCCACGATGGGTTACCAGTCTGAGCAGGGTTTTGACCTTCATTTCCGCAGAAAGCCGCGGTTCAATCATCTTTTTTATAGCCTGGCAACGATGCGAGGGGGATGTGCGAGCGCATGAATGTCCCGGTACCACGCGCGATTTCGTCGCCCTCGCTGTCGATCAGCCGGGCATCGGCGACGAATACCCGCCGTTTACCACTAACCCAGCGGCCTTCGGCGGTCACCGGACCCGACTTGAGCGGCTTGGTAAAAAGCAGATTGAAAGCGGTTGTGAGGATGAATCGGTCGGAAACGAGACTGTTGGCAGCGTAAAAGGCGGCATCGTCGAGCATTTTGAAATAGGCCGTGCCGTGAACCGCGCCAGCGGCATGATAATATCGGTCGTCGACGTCGAAAAATATTCTGGCCCGGCCGGCTTCCGCTATTTCCAGACGGGAATCGAACAACCGGTTTATCGGTGCTTCCGCATATAGCCGCTCCAGCGCCCGGAAATGTTCCTGGGCGCCACCGCTTTCTGAATCCGTTTCACTATTGTCGGTCATCGCCAGGACTCAGGCAGCCTGCTGCTCGTGCTGTTTGTTCAACAGCGCGTAAAGCGCATCCCGGCCCGATGCGCCGCGAAGTTTTGCCACCATATGGTCATCGCGCAGGAAGCGGGAGACGGCGGCCAGAGCTTTGAGATGTTCGACCCCCGCCTTTTGCGGCGACAGCAGGGCGAATATCAGATCAACCCGTTTGCCGTCATGGGCATCAAAGGAAACGGGTTCGGCAAGACGCAGAAAGATGCCTACACAATGGTCGAGGCCGGGCAGTTTCGTATGCGGTATCGCGATGGCGCGCCCGAAGCCGGTCGAACCAAGATCTTCGCGAGCCGTCAGACCGGCCCGGATCATGTCGGCATCGAGACCATAGCATGTCTGTGCGATACGGGAGATCGTTTGCAGGATATCATCCTTGTCGGCAACCTCCGGGCAATCCCGCACGGCAGCGAGTTCCACTCTAACGGACAAGTCGGTCATCAATCTTTCCTTTTGGTCCGGCACGTCTCAGCCAGCTCAGAAACCGTGCCGGGATTCGGACGTCAGTGCGCGTCGGGTCGGCTATCAGAAAAACCTGTCATCCGACGGTTTCCAATCGATGCAGCGCGATCAGCGATTCGGTTCAACCCAGCCAATCGTGCCATCGGAGCGGCGATAAACCATATTATGGGCGCCAGTGCCAGAGTTTTTGAACAAAAGGGCGCTGGTATTGCGCAAATCCATCATCATCACGGCGTTGGAAACGCTGGCTTCTGGAATGTCGGTGCTGGTTTCGGCGATGATCGGCGGAGACTCGCCATTCATTTCCGTTTCTTCTTCCTCTTCAGAGGATTCAAAAACCCGGTAGGCTGCCTCTTCCTGCTTAGCGGCATATTGTGCCTGCACGTGATGATCATTGAGGCGGCGCATGTAACGGCGCAATTGCTTTTCGATCTTGTCGGCAGCCTGTTCGAACGCCTGATGGGCATCGCCGGCTTCGGCATCGGCTTTCAGCATCAGGCCCTGCATCACATGGGTCACGATATCGCATTTAAACTGCGCATGCGGTGCCTTGCTGACGGTAACATTCGCCGATATGGCCTTGGCGAAATATTTGCTGGCGATCGCATTCATCCGATCCTCGGCATGGGTTTGCAATGCGCCGCCGGTATCAACCTGATGTCCTGAAACACGAACTTCCATATTCATTCTCCTTCGCTTTCTGTACCGTCATGCAAACCGCGATACAGTTAAATCTCTGTCCAGAGCGGGTTATCGATTCCCGCAATAAAAATCTTGTGCCGCGCCAACTCGTCCGCATCCGCATGATGCTCTCGCGGGGCGATAAATGTTTTGCGCTCCGCCCGCGGTGATACGGGTCGCATACCGGCGACGGAGTCGGACCGCTCCCGATCGTCTGCCAGGCCCAGACCGATCTGCCGGCCACCCGTCAGTTCGATATAGAGCTGGGTCAGCAGTTCCGCGTCCAGCAAAGCGCCATGTTTCACCCGATGGCTGCGATCAATACCGTAGCGCGAACACAAGGCGTCGAGCGACAGCTTTGCTCCGGGATGTTTGGATTTGGCAATCGCCAATGTGTCGATCATGCGGAACCGTGAAATCGGCTTGTAGCCGCAAAGGACCAGTTCGGCGTTGAGAAAATTGAAGTCAAATTGCGCATTATGGGCAACCAGCTTGGCTTCACCGAGAAACGCGAGCAGTTCTTCCGCACCATCGGCAAAAAGCTTTTTGTCGGACAGGAACATGTCCGACAAGCCATGCACATTCTCGGCGGCCTTGGGCATCGTCCGTTCGGGATTATAATAGCAATGAAAAGTCTGGCCGGTTTCGATCCTGTCGATCATTTCGATGCAGCCTATTTCAACCATCCGGTCACCATTTTGGGGGTCAAAGCCGGTGGTTTCGGTGTCGAAAATTATTTCCCGCATAAGCATGATATCGGACTGAATGCTGGGTTACGCAAGAGATGCTTTCAGTTTCTGGACAAGTTTCTGCACCTGCCGACGCGTTTCTGCGTGCGGCAGGGAGGTGTCGATCACGGAATCGGCCTTTTGCCGTTTGTCCGCGTCGGGCATTTGCAGGGACTTTATCTGTTCGAAACGCTGTTCGCTCATGCCTGGCCGGGCGAGCACGCGGGCGCGCTGCTGTTCGGGTCCGGCCGATACCACGACGACATGATCAACAGCCTTGCCGCCACCTTTTTCAAACAGAAGCGGAATGTCGAACAGGATCAGGGGCTGGTCACAATTTTCATCGAGAAAAGCCTGGCGCAATTCTGCCACGGCCGGGTGAACCAGCTCTTCGAGTCGTTGCAGGGCTGCCGGATCGCCAAGCACCGCCGCTCCCAGCTTCTGCCGGTCAACGCCTGCGCCGGTCGTCGTTCCGGGGAACAGCGCTTCGATCTCCTCGACCAGAGCCCCGCCCGGTCCCTGCAGTTGATGGACGGCGGCATCGGCATCGAACAGGGGAACCCCTTCGTCGACGAACATTTGCGCGACGGTCGATTTTCCCATGCCGATCGAGCCGGTCAGGCCGATGATATAGGGCTGCTCCCGCTTCATCCCGCGACCAGCAGTTTTCTGAGCTCTTCATCATGTTCCATCGGCGGAGTCGCGCCAAAAAACAGTTCGAACGCAAGCGCCGCCTGGCCAATCAGCATGTCGAGGCCATCGACCACGGCCAGCTCCCTTTTTTTGGCTGCCCGCAGCAGTTTTGTCTCGAGCGGCGCATACACCAGATCGTAGACCAGCGCATCGCCGGGCAGGGGATCGAGATCCACCTCGAGCGGCGGCTTGCCGGTCATACCCAGCGGGCTCGCGTTGATCAGCAGGTCCGCCTTCGGCAACCGGGCGTCCATCGGTAGCACCCCGCCCTTGACCGATGCTTGCACGAGCAGGCCCGTGGCCTTCAATCCGTTGCGCGCAACGATCGTGATTTCGCCGATCCCGGCCTGTTTCAAAGCGAACAGGACCGCGCGGGCCGCACCCCCTGCCCCGATCACAACGGCATGTTTTCGCGACCAGTCGCTGTCGGCGATCGGAGCGAGAAAGCCGGCGGCGTCGGTGTTGGTCCCCATCAGACTGCCGTCCGCTTGCCGGACGATCGTGTTCATCGCGCCGATCTTTTCGCGCACGCCGCCGGGATCGGCAACCAGATCGAGCATCGCGATTTTATGCGGGATGGTCACATTGCAACCGCGCCAGTCCGGATCGGCGCTGCGCTGCTCGATATAGCCGGGCAATTCTGCAGCCGAGACATGACAGGCGCGATAATCCGCTTCCATGGCCAGCTTTTCGAGCCAGAATTTGTGGATCAGCGGTGACTTGCTGTGGGCAATCGGGTCGCCGATCACTTCGGCATAGGGTGTTTGTGGGAGAATATTTTTGGTCATGCCGGCAAATTAGACCGGATGCGCAGATAGTCCAGCAAATGCAGGAGCGGCAGACCCATGATCGTGAACTGGCTGCCCGCTATGGCCGAGAATAGCTGAATGCCCCTGCCCTCGATTTCGTAGCAACCGACACAGTGGCGGATATTGTCCCATTCCGACTCGACATATTGCTCGATGAAGCTGTCGCCGAGTGGCCGGACGGAAAGCGTCGCGCTATCGACATGGCGCCACACCGGAAGGCCCTGTTCCGCTATCACGGCCGCGCTGAACAGCTTGTGCTTTCTACCCGACAGCAATTTCAGCTGGGCGATCGCATCGGCAGGCCCGGACGGCTTGTCGAGCATTGTGCCATCCTCCAGCGCCAGCACCTGGTCGGCGCCCAGCACCAGCGCCTCGCCAATGCGCCGCGACAGCCGCACCGCCTTGGCCTCCGCCAATGCATCAGCGAGATTGCGCGCGGTGACGCCTTCGCTCTTCAGACCCTCTTTCAGAGCCTCTTCGTCGACATTCGGCGCGATGGCCTCGACCGAGATCCCGGCAGCGGTCAGCATCGCCCGTCGCGCCTTGCTTTTTGACGCCAGTATCAGCCGTGTCTCAGGCATCGGGAACAGTCTTCTGACTGTCTGCGGATTCGACATGCCGCTCGTTATAGAGATTGATGATCGCCGCTGCCGATTCCTCGATCGAGCGTCGCGTCACGTCAATCATCGGCCAGCCGTTGTCGGCGAACATCCGGCGGGCATATTGGGTTTCTTCCTTGACCTTTTCCTCGTTGACATAATCGGTTTCCGGCGCCTGATTCAATGACAGCAGGCGGTTGCGCCGGACCTGAACCAGACGCGAGGCGCCGGTGATCAGACCCACAACCAGCGGATTTTTCAAATGATAGAGCGAGTCGGGCGGCGGCGATTCCGGTACGATCGGAATATTGGCGGTCTTGTACCCGCGGTTGGCCAGATAGATGGAGGTCGGCGTCTTCGAGGTTCGCGACACGCCGGCCAGCACGATATCGGCTTCCTCCCAGTTTTCCCAGCCGACACCGTCATCATGCGCAATGGTGAACTGGATCGCCTCGACCCGGGCAAAATAAGCTGCGTCCAGAATATGCTGGCGACCGGGCCGGGCCTTGGCTTCCTGGCCGAGCATATTGGACAAGGCGTCGGTCACCGTGTCCAGTGCCGGCACCGAAGGCAGACCCAGATGCCGGCACTCGCGTTCAAGCTTTGCCCGGATATCCCGGTTGACGATGGTGAATATCACCAGACCGGGATTGTCCGCGACTTCGCTCAGAATCCGGTTGAGATGTTTTTCCGAGCGGACCATGGGCCAGAAATGCTTGATAATCTCGACACCGTCGAACTGGGCCAATGCGGCCTTGGCGATATTCTCGAGAGTCTCGCCGGTGGAATCCGAAAGCAGATGGAGGTGAAGCCTATTCATGCCCTAAGCTTTGTGATTTCACGGGGGATAAAGCAAGGGATGAAAGCGGGGATAATTGATCTCGCCATCTTCTTCCCCGATTCCGGCCAATCTGTCCACAGCCGGCGAACAATGACAGATTCCATCCACAGTCTGTGGATAGCGGGGATCAAATTTCGGAATCGGTTAAATTTGCGTTAACTGCCGTCTGTCAATCTGTTTGTATTTGCGGCGCTGGCAGGTTACCGCCTTTTCCACGCCCTATCATCAACAACAATCTAATATATATACTTATATAATATAATGGATGACCATCTCCCTATGCCGAATGAAACCCCATCCCCGAAAATCTTGCTCCAGACCCTGCTCGGCAAGAAGACCGCTCAGACACCGGTCTGGCTGATGCGTCAGGCGGGTCGCTATTTGCCGGAATATCGGGAATTGCGGGCGCAAAAGGGCGGATTTCTGGAGCTTTGCTATGATGCCGAGGCGGCCGCGGACGTCACCATGCAACCGATCAGGCGATTCGGCTTTGACGGTGCGATCCTGTTTTCCGACATATTGATCGTGCCGCATGCGATGGGCCAGAAGCTCTGGTTTGAGACGGGAGAAGGACCGCGGCTGGCCCCGAGGTTGCTGGATGCGACTTTGGCCTCTCTGGAAGGTGCTCCTGAGCATTTTGAAGCTATTTACGCAACGGTCCGGACAGTTGCTGCGCAGCTCGATGACAAAACGACCTTCATGGGCTTTGCCGGCAGTCCGTGGACAATCGCAACCTATATGGTCAATGGCCAGGGCAGCAAGGACCAGGCGGCGACGCGTCGCTTTGCCTATCGCGATGAAGCCGCTTTCTCCGAACTGATCGATGCCATCGTCGAAAACACGGTCATCTATCTGCTCGGCCAGATCGAGGCCGGCGTCGATGCGGTGCAACTGTTCGACAGCTGGGCCGGGTCGCTGGCTCCCGCGCAATTTGAAAAATGGGTGATCGCGCCCAATGCCGCGATCATTTCCCGCCTGAAGGCTGTCCATCCGGACCTGCCGATCATCGGCTTTCCCAAGGGAGCGGGTGCGAAACTGATTGCCTATGCAGCGGAAACCGGAGCCACGGCGATCGGACTCGACGAAACGGTTGACCCGGTCTGGGCGCATCGGAATCTGCCGGCAGATCTTCCGGTACAGGGCAATCTCGATCCGCTGGCGCTGATCGCCGGTGGCCAAGCACTGGAAGAATCGGTGCGCCATATTCTGCAAATATTCGAAGACCGGCCGCATATTTTCAATCTCGGTCACGGGATTTTGCCTGACACGCCCATTGAACATGTCGAAAAGCTGCTTACACTTGTGAGGCAATGAATGAAATTCTCTCGATGCTCTATCTCTGGCTGAAATCGGCCCATATCATCTTTGTGATCTTCTGGATGGCGGGGCTGTTCATGATGCCGCGTTTCTTCGTCTATCACCAGGAATGCGCCGCCGGTTCGGACGAAGACCGCAAGTGGATCGAGCGCGAGGGCAAGCTGCGCAAGATCATTCTCAATCCGTCGCTGGTCATCACCTGGATATTGGGGCTGTTCCTGGGCTATAATATCGGCGCGTTCAGCCAGGGCTGGTTCCATGCCAAACTGCTCATGGTGCTGTTGCTGACCGGCTATCATGGCTGGATGATCAGCTATGTCAAAAAGCTGGCCCGCGGCGAGCGGACAATGACCGACAAGGCGCTGCGGCTGGTCAACGAAGCACCCGGCATTGCCGCGGCGATCATTGTCATACTGGTGATCATCAAGCCCTTTTGATCGGGCCTGGTTGACAGTGAAATCACAAAGGCGTATTTAGCAGACAAAGCCCGTCCGGGCGAATTTTCATGTGAATCGAAGACAGCGACACGCTGCGCACATGCGGAATGACGAAATACACTCCTTACATATCTGGATAAAATTCCATGCATTTAAAAGAATTGAAGAAAAAATCGCCCGCGGACCTCGTCTCGATGGCCGAGGAACTGGGCGTCGAGGGTGCCTCCACCCTGCGCAAACAGGATTTGATGTTCGCGATCCTCAAGGAACTGGCGGACAATGACGAGCAGATCATGGGCGTCGGCACGATCGAAGTGCTGACTGACGGTTTTGGTTTCCTGCGCTCGGCGGATGCCAATTATCTGGCCGGTCCCGACGATATCTATGTCTCCCCCAACCAGGTCCGCAAATTCGGTCTGCGCACCGGCGACACCGTCGAAGGCGAAATCCGCGCCCCGCGTGATGGCGAGCGCTATTTTGCGCTGACCAAGCTGACCTCGATCAATTTCGATGATCCGGATGCCGTGCGTCACCGCGTCAATTTCGACAATCTGACGCCGCTCTATCCCGACGAGAAGCTCAAGCTCGACAGTCTCGATCCGACCGAAAAGGACAAGTCGGCGCGGGTGATCGACATCATCTCGCCGCAGGGCAAGGGCCAGCGCGCGCTGATCGTGGCACCGCCGCGAACCGGCAAGACCGTGCTGCTGCAGAATATTGCCAAGGCGATCACCGACAATCATCCGGAAGTCTATCTGATGGTGCTGCTGATCGACGAGCGGCCGGAAGAAGTCACCGACATGCAGCGTTCGGTGAAGGGCGAAGTGATCAGCTCGACCTTTGACGAACCCGCGACCCGTCACGTCCAGGTCGCCGAAATGGTGATCGAAAAGGCCAAGCGTCTGGTCGAGCACAAGCATGATGTTGTCATCCTGCTCGACTCGATCACCCGTCTCGGCCGTGCTTATAACACCGTTGTACCAAGCTCCGGCAAGGTGCTGACCGGCGGTGTCGACGCCAACGCGCTGCAGCGTCCCAAGCGCTTTTTCGGTGCTGCGCGGAATATCGAGGAAGGCGGTTCGCTGTCGATCATTGCGACCGCGCTGATCGATACCGGCAGCCGGATGGACGAAGTCATCTTTGAAGAATTCAAGGGCACCGGCAACTCCGAAATCGTGCTCGATCGCAAGGTTTCCGACAAGCGCATCTTCCCGGCGCTGGATGTCGGCAAGTCCGGTACCCGCAAGGAAGAATTGCTGGTCGAGGACGAGAAGCTCAAGAAAATGTGGGTGTTGCGCCGTATTCTCATGCAGATGGGCACGATCGACGCGATGGAATTCCTGCTCGACAAGATGAAGGATTCAAAATCGAACGACGATTTCTTCGACAGCATGAATCAGTAAAACTGCCTGATTGCCCCGATGATCGTCGAACATGCTATCTTGCAGGTCCGGCCGGGGCAGTCGGCAGCTTTTGAAGCGGCCATGGTGGAAGCCCGGCCGCTGATCGCCATGCAGCCGGGCTTTCGGTCGATCGAGATCCGAAAGTCAGACGATGATCCGGAACGATATTTGCTGCTGGTCGTTTGGGACAATATTGAATCGCACCGGGACGGTTTCCGCAAATCGACGGAATATCAGCACTGGCGCGCCTTGCTTCACCCGTTTTACGATCCTATGCCGGTCGTGAACTATTACGGACGATCGATTTTGTCATGATGGACCTGCTTTCCCTGTTCTCCGCCGCGACCGGTCTCGGTTCGATTTCCGATATCTGGGCAGCGATTGTCCATGATTTCTCCAATATCGGGTCGCCCGCCGCACTGGCCGCCTTTGGGCAGGTCGTGCTGATCGATCTCGTCTTTGCGGCTGACAATGCCATTGTGGTTGGCGCCCTGGCGGGCGGCCTGCCGGCGGATCAGCGGCGCAAGGTCATCCTGATCGGCATCGGCGCCGCCTTGTTGCTGCGCATTCTGTTCGCGCTGATCGTGGTGCAGCTGTTGCAGATTGTTGGCCTGGTTCTGGCTGGTGGCCTGTTGCTGCTCTGGGTGGGCTGGAACTTCTACCGCGAGATTTTCCACAAGGGTGAATCCCCCGGTTCGGAAGAGATTATTGGCGACGAACATAGCGGCATAAAGTCCACCAAGACCTTCTGGGGCGCCGTATGGGGCGTGACCGCCGCCGACGTTTCGATGAGCCTAGACAATGTACTCGGCGTCGCCGGAGCAGCGCGCGAACATCCGGGGATATTGGTCATCGGCCTGCTGCTGTCGGTCGCGCTGATGGGCCTGGCTGCCAATGTCATCGCCAAATATATCGAGCGCTACAAGTGGATCGCCTATCTGGGTCTGGCGGTGATTGTCTATGTCGCGGGCAAGATGATCTATACCGGGTTGCTGGGTGATGCGCAGACGATTGGTGTGCTTACGCTGTTCGGGTGATTCTATGAGTAATGATAATGTAGCTATACCAGCAATTCGGGGAAAAAATTCTGGTACCGAACTGCTCGAAGCTGCGCGGTTTCTGCACTCACATGTTGTCGGTAAACAGCCAGTATTTCAGCTCATTTATAGGATCATCTTTATCGCGTTGCTCTCCGGAGTTACAGCGTGGGCGATATTGGGTTCGATCACCGGCGCTATTGTCGGTGCTTCCATTTCGGTGTTTTGCTACTATTTTGCGATAATTATCGAATATGGTGTCCGTAGCTCGGCAATATCGGCTCTGGTCTCTGAACCAGAGTTTGTAGCAACCGCTGATAGTTCAGGCTTAACACAAACCCTTGCTACTCGAACCAGCCAATATCCCTGGAGTTCCATCGAATACATCGTGGAACGAAGGGATTCTGTTGTCGTGGTTGTTAGTGGATTCCATTTGATACTGATTAAGAATGACCATTTTGAAAGCGAAACTCAAAAGTCAGAGTGGCTGAAATCCATCTCGGAGAAAAGTGGTGTTGAAGTGACCTAACCCTTCATTTTCTCCAGCATCTTGCCCATTTCTTCCCAGACCTTGTTGATCGCCTTCAGCGGCCGGACCATCACCTTGAAGTCCTGAATCTTGCCGTCGTCGTTCCAGCTGATGATATCGACGCCGTTGACGTGGATGCCGTCGAGCTCGAGCTCGAACTCCAGCATCGCCATATTGGCCTCGTCATCGACAATCTCGCGGACATAGCGGAAACTGTCATTGCCGAGCACCACGTCGGCGGCGCTGAGATAGGCCATGACGATCGGCTTTCCGGTCTGGGGCGTGTGCACCACGGGCGAGTGGAACACCGCGTCCTCGGCGAGCTGGTCGCTCAGCCCGTTTTCGCCCTTGTTCTCGATATGATGGTGCCAGGCCTTCAGATTGTCGCGGGCGCTCATGCCAGATGCTCCTCGAAAAAGGCCTCGGTGCGGCGGTCAGCGAGGCTGGCAGCGGTCTCGTTGCGGCGGGTCCCGAACTCGGCGGCGAAGCCGTGGTCCAGCCCTTCATAATCGTGCAACGTGACTTTCGGGTGGTCGTCGAGCCCGGCGTGCATTGCTGCTTGTGCCTCGGCCGGCACAAATCCGTCGGCCGTAGGGATATGCAGCATCACTTCATGGGAAAGGGCGTGCTTTTCGCCCAGCAGACCGTCGATGCCGACACCATAATAGCCGACCGATGCCCGGATATCGGTACGGCAGGCGGTCATGAAGGCGAGCCGGCCGCCGAGGCAATAGCCGACACAGCCGATCTTGTGGCTGCCGATGGCATTCTGGGCAAAATGGATTGTGGCCTCGATATCGCGAATGCCCTGATCCTGATCGAATCTACCCATCAGATCGAGCGCGGTCTGGAATTCTGCCTCGACATCGGCATCGAGATCGGTTCCTTCGTTGATCCGCCAGAACAGATCCGGGGCGATCGCCAGATAGCCGCAGCTGGCCCAGTGATCGCACTTGGCCTTTATGCCCTTGTTGACCCCGAAAATCTCCTGGATGACGATGATTGCCGCCGTTGCGTCGCCATCCGGCTTTGCCACATAGCAGGGGAATTCTGCGTTTCCGTTCAATGTTTTCACTTCTTCCATCGCGCCCATATTCCAGCTCCTTTGCATCATCACTTGATTCTTTGGTCACAATATCCCCATATCAGACGCAGGCAAGGTGGAACATCAGCCTGTTGGGTGAGGGAGGGGACTTCGCTGCAACGGTCAAACAGAGGAAGACAATATGAAAGTTACCGTTGAACTGGATTGCACGCCGGAAGAGGCCCGCCGATTGATCGGTCTGCCCGATGTGGCAAAACTCAACGAAAGCTATGTCCAGGAAATGTCGAAATTCCTGCAGGGCGCCAATTCGGTCGAACAGTTGCAGAATTTTACCAAGATCATCGCGCCGATGGGCGAGGCGGGTCTGAAGATGTTTTCCTCTTTCCTGACCGGAGCAATGGGTGCGGCCTCGGGTGGCGGAAAATCGTCGTCGAGCAAGAAAAAGTCGGACTAGCCACCGCATTTCGCCAGAATGACCACCGATGACACCATTTTCGCCCTGTCCAGCGGACAGCCGCCGGCGGCGATCGGAATTCTGCGGATCAGCGGCCCTGACGCCGGGAAGGCGCTTGCAAGCCTGACTGGAAATTTACCAGAACCGCGTGTCGGTACTCTGTCAAAAATAACCGATATGGTTAATAAGGCGTTGCTGGATCAGGCCCTGTGCCTCTGGTTCCCGGGGCCGAACAGCGCCACCGGCGAAGATCTGGCGGAGATTCACTGCCATGGTGGCCGCGCGGTTATCCGGGCGATCGAAGGGGCGCTGGAACAGATCGATGGTCTGCGCCGGGCCGAGCCGGGGGAATTTACCCGGCGGGCCTTTATCCATGGCAAGATCGACCTGGCGGAAGCCGAGGGCCTGTCCGATCTGCTGTTCGCCGAAACCGAACTGCAGCGCAAGGCAGCGGTGCGCAACGCCGGTGGTGCGCTGTCGCGCAAGGTCGAGGACTGGCAGCAGCGGATCCTGCAACTGTCGGCGCAGGTCGAGGCCGAACTGGATTTTTCCGATGAGGATGATGTCGCTCCGGCGCAGGCCGATCTGCTGCGGCAGGCGGTTGCTGCGCTGGTCGCGGAGATGGGTAGTCTTCTGGCCCGGCCGCGAGCCGAAAAACTGCGCGACGGTATCAGGGTGGTGCTGGGCGGTCCGCCGAACAGCGGCAAGTCGACTCTGCTCAACGCGCTGGTCGAACGGGAAGCGGCGATCGTGTCCGACATCGCCGGAACCACCCGCGACGTAATCGAAGTGCCGATTGCCCTGGGCGGGATTCCGTTTCTATTCATTGATACCGCCGGGGTGCGGGAGCGCGGAGCGGAGACGATCGAGCAGATCGGCATCGACCGGGCGCACCAGCAATTTGCCAGTGCCGATATCATCCTGTGGCTCGGCGAGGAAGGGCAGGGACCACGTTCGGACAATCTGGTCGAGATCAGTTCGCGCTCCGATCATCCCGAGTACCGTGGAAAAGGCGAGGGGGCGTTCGCGCTGTCGCCGGTCAGCGGACAGGGCATGGACGCGCTGGTCGATTTCCTGATCCAGCGGGCCAGGGATATTCTGCCCGACGCAGACCAGGTGAGCATCAATGCGCGGCAGGCGGATCATCTGGCCACTGCCTGCAACAGTCTGGCAGCGATGATCGACGAAAGTGATTATCTGATTGTCGCCGAGCATCTGAGGATGGCGCGCAAGGCGCTCGACGCGATCACCGGCCGGGCGAGCACAGAGGATATGCTAGACGGACTGTTCGGAAAATTCTGCATCGGCAAATGATTGTTCCACGTGGAACAGCCGACCTGTACGGTAGATTTTGACCTGCAAAGCCGCTTCGGCTATGGGCCGCGGCATGACGCGGGAATTTGACATCATTGTGGTTGGCGGAGGCCATGCCGGTTGCGAGGCAGCCGCGGTTGCGGCGCGCATGGGCGTGTCGACGGCGCTGGTCAGTTTCACCCGCGACAGCATCGGGGCAATGTCCTGTAATCCGGCAATCGGCGGGCTCGGCAAGGGTCATCTGGTGCGCGAGGTCGATGCCTTTGACGGGCTGATCGGACGGGCGGCGGATGCCGCCGCGATCCATTACCGCATGCTCAATCTGTCCAAGGGTACGGCGGTGCAGGGACCGCGTGTCCAGGCCGACCGCAAGCTCTACAAGGCGGCGATCCATCGCATGCTTGACGCGCAGAATGATCTGACGATTGTCGAAGGGGAGGTCGCCAGCCTGATCCTGACGGACTCCCGTGTCTCGGGAATCCGCATGGCAGACGGTATGGAAATTCATGCCGAAGCGGTGATATTGGCGACCGGAACCTTTCTGAACGGAAAGCTGTTCCGCGGCGAAGAAGCTCTCGCCGGTGGCCGGACGGGGGAGGCCGCGTCGGTTTCTCTCGGCCAGCAGATCCGCGACGCCGGCTTGCCGATAGCCCGGTTGAAAACCGGGACGCCGCCGCGGCTTGACGGGCGGACCATCGACTGGGCCGCCTTGCCGGAGCAGCCGTCTGATGACGACGGCTGGACCATGTCGCCGTTGTCGCAAGGGCGGCAGGTACCGCAGACATTCTGCGCGGTTAGCCGGACCACGATCGAGACGCATGACATCATCCGCGGGTCGCTCGATCGCTCGCCGCTGTTCAGCGGCGCCATCGATGCACAGGGGCCGCGCTACTGTCCGTCGATCGAGGACAAGATCCATCGCTTCGCCGACCGCGATTCGCATCAGGTGTTTCTCGAACCCGAAGGGCTGGATTGCAATCTCGTCTATCCCAACGGTATCAGCACATCGCTGCCCGCCGACGTTCAGCGCGCCTTTGTTCGCACTATGGATGGTCTCGCCAACGCGGAGATACTGGTGCCGGGCTATGCGGTGGAATATGATCATATCGATCCCCGGGCTCTCGACCGGTCGCTGAAGGTCCGGGATCTGGATGGGCTCTATTGCGCCGGCCAGATCAATGGCACCACCGGATATGAAGAAGCCGCAGCCCAGGGACTGATAGCGGGACTAGGCGCTTCCTGTGCCGTGCTGGGCAGGGACGCGCCGGTGCTCGATCGCGGTACCAGCTACATGGCGGTGATGATCGACGATCTGGTGTTGCAGGGCGTGACCGAACCCTATCGCATGCTGACCGCGCGCGCCGAATATCGGCTGCGGCTGCGGGCCGACAATGCGTCGACCCGCCTGACGCCGATCGCGATGGCTGCGGGCTGTGTGGCGACGGAAAGAAAGGCTTGGTTTGGCAAGCGCCAGCAGGTGCGCGCTTCCATATTCTCCGCGCTGGCTGCTGTTCATGGCAGTGAAGACCTGGCCAAAGCCGGTATCGAAGTGCGGCGCGACGGGACAAGGCAGAGCCTGTTCGCGTGGCTGCGCTTTCCCAATATTTCGCTGGGGGCGCTCCGTCCATTGGAAGAAATGGAAGCATGTTTGCAAAATTGCGATCCCGATCTTCTGGCGGAAATCGAGGAAGATGCGCGCTATGCGCCCTATCTCGAACGCCAGGAATCGGAACTGCGGGACCTGCGGGCCAACGAGCAGATATTGCTGGGCGATGATCTTGACTATGCGATGATCGCCGGACTTTCCAACGAGATGGTCGAACGCCTGACGACGGCCCGGCCCGAGACATTGGCAGCGGCGTCGCGGATTCGCGGCATCACGCCCGCCGCTCTGGCGGCGATCCTTGTCCACGCCCGGCGGCGCGACAGCCGGACTCTGGCTGCATGACCGAAGAAGAGGCGCAGGCCTGGTTGCGCGCGGAATATGATGTTTCACGTGAAACATGGCAGCGGCTGGAGTTTTTCGTGGCGCTGCTCCGCGAGGAAATGCAGCGGCAAAATCTGATTTCCAAGGCGAGCGCCGATAACCTGTGGGGCCGGCATATCGTCGACAGCGCCCAGCTGTTGCGCTACGCGCCGGTGTCGGACGCGGGGAAGATATGGCTCGATCTGGGAACCGGCGCGGGCTTCCCCGGTATCATCATCGCCATAGTCTCGCCCTATCGGGTGAAGATGGTTGAGTCGCGCAAAAGGCGATGCGAGTTCCTGAATCATGTGGTCGAGCAGACCGGTATCGCGGACCATGCAACGGTCTTGGCGGACCGGCTGGAGAATATTGAGAGCTTTCCGGTCGACGTGATCAGCGCCCGCGCCTTCGCGCCACTGGATCGGCTCATCGCACTTTCGCACCGCTTTTCCACAGAAAATACGGTTTGGCTCTTACCTAAAGGTAAAAATGCGGTAAGGGAGTTGAAAGGCCTGTCGCCAAAAAGGCAAAAAATGTTCCACGTGGAACATAGTTTGACCGATCCGGACGCCGGAATATTGGTGGGAAAGGGCTAGAAACCGGTTTTCTAGGGTAGAACGGCACATGGTTCGTATCGCAATAGCCAATCAAAAGGGCGGTGTCGGCAAGACCACCACAGCGATCAACATGGCCACCGCGCTGGCAGCGAGCGGCTGGAAAGTACTGCTGATCGACCTCGATCCGCAGGGCAATGCCTCGACCGGTCTAGGATTGTCGCAGGGTGATCGCGTCAACAGCAGCTATGATCTGCTGATCAATGACGTGGACCTGTCCGATTGCATCAATCAGACCAGGGTGCCCGGCCTTGAAATCGTCCCCGCCACGGTCGATCTCTCCGGGGCCGAAGTGGAGCTGGTCGAGTTCGAAGAACGCACCCATCGCCTGAAGAAAGCGCTGGATGCCGCGGACAATGGCCGATGGGACATCATCCTGATCGATTGCCCGCCATCGCTTGGCCTGCTCACTCTCAACGCGATGGTCGCGGTGGAATCCCTGCTGGTACCACTGCAATGCGAGTTTTTCGCGCTCGAGGGGCTGAGCCAGTTGCTGCAGACCGTCGAACGCATCCGCGCCCGCTTCAACCGGCAGCTATCGGTGATGGGCGTGGTCCTGACCATGTATGACCGGCGCAACAAGCTGACCGAACAGGTGTCCGACGATGTCCGGGCCTGCCTCGGCGATGTGGTCTTCGAGACGGTGATCCCGCGCAACGTCCGCCTGTCCGAAGCGCCGAGCCACGGGCTTCCGGCGCTGATATACGATTATCGCTGCAGCGGATCGGTTGCCTATATAGACCTCGCGCGCGAGTTGATCAGTCGGTTGCCCGACCGGAAGGTGGCCGCCTGATGTCTGATGATCAGACCGTGAATGACAAGAACAAACGCGCGCCGAAGCGGGTGACGGGACTGGGCAGGGGGCTGAACAGCCTGTTCGGCGATATCCAGCGGGAAGAACCGATCGTAACCGGCGAGCCGACCGAAGAAAGCCAGAGTGCACCGGCAATGGTGATCGACGGCCTGCGCTCGATCGCGGTGTCGGATATCCGGCCAAATCCCGACCAGCCGCGGCAGACTTTCGATTCGGACGCACTGGACGAATTGGCGAACAGCATGCGCCAGCGCGGCGTGATTCAACCGATCGTCGTACGCCCGCACGGCAAGAGTTTCCAGATTGTCGCCGGAGAACGCCGCTGGCGCGCTGCGCAGCGTGCCCGCCTGCACCAGATTCCGGCCGTGGTCCGCAATCTCAACGACGAAGAAACGCTGGAAATCGCGATTGTCGAGAATGTCCAGCGCAAGGACCTCAATGTTATCGAGGAAGCCGAGGCCTATGCACGGCTGAGTCAGGACTTCGGCCATAGCCAGGCGCGGCTGGCCGAGATTGTCGGCAAGTCACGCAGCCATATCGCCAATCTCATGCGCTTGCTGGAATTGCCCGACAGTGTGAAAGCGCTGGTGGTAGACGAGAAACTGACCATGGGTCATGCGCGCGCGCTGATCAACGCACCCAACGCCGAAGAACTGGGGGCCCAGATTGCCAGCCAGGGTCTGTCGGTCCGGGACGTCGAGCGGCTGGTGCGCAAGGCCCTCGCCAATGACAAGCCGGCTTCGACGAAAAAGCCGCGGACGCTGTCGGAAGCCGATGCCGACATCCAGGCGCTGGAAACGCATCTCGGCGACCTGCTGGGCCTGAAGGTGAAAATCCAGTCGGACGGGCAGGGTGGAATCATGGCGATTGAATATGCCAATCTTGACCAGCTCGACCTGATTTGTCAGCGGCTGACCGGCGAACATATCTAGATATTCGGCGGCTGCCGGGTCCGCAATCGGTCGGAATATCTGCCGGACGGGAGCAATATTGAACCCAAACTCCCCTATATTATCATTATATATCAATATGTTGTGTAATTAATCAAAAATTAACCATGACTTGCAGCAAAGGTTTATTCTTTCCCGAGGATAAGCGCTGTCGAATGTTGATACAGGCGATAGCGGGCCAGTGGGTTTGGCCTGATTACACCGCACGTATCCTTTCAGTCATGTAATGAACAATAGGGACCAGTAACTATGTCAAAATTTATCAAGGCCGCTTTGGCCTCTTCCGTGCTTGTGGCTTCGGTCATGGGTGCAACCGCTGCACGCGCTGATACTGCTACGGCAGATGCCCGTGCCAATATCCTCCAACAGGTTACCGTCAACTCCGATGGCACAGCCCTAGATTTCGGTACGATCGTTACCGGAACCGCTGCCTCGACCGTATCTGTAAGCGCCGGTGGCCGTTCCTGCGGTGCCGGGCTGGTCTGTTCAGGCGCAACATCTGCAGCCGGTTTTGATGTAACTGGCACGGCCGGCGAGACGGTGAGCGTTGCCTCTGATCCAAGCGTGACGCTGACCAGCGGAACCAACAGCATGACCGCCAATATTGTTGCCAGCGTCTCGACGCTGACATTGACCGGCGGCGTCGGGTCTTTCAACGTGGGCGGACTGCTCAATGTCGGTGCCAACCAGGCCGATGGTGCGTATGAAGGCAGCTTCAACGTGACCGTAAACTACAATTAAATAGCGGTCGGCGGCGCAACAGGCCGCCGAACCGATAACAGATTGCCCGCCCGCGACTTTGGTCGCGGGCGGGTTTTTTGTTCGCCCCGCGCCCTTGATCCGCCGGCGAATCCTGTAAATCTCTTATGGTTAGCCCTTTGGTAACCCTCTTTGTTCATAAGCACAGGTGGGAACAGGTGCGCAAAAAACGCGCCTATCCGTGCAATATGACCAGTAAAGACGGAGAATATAATGACCATCCAGGCTCTCAGGGCTTTGAAGACCTGTTGCATCGGGCTGACCAGCCTTGCGACAGCCATGACAATGACACTCACACCGGCACAGGCCGCAGGCGACCTATTGGTAGCCCCTACCCGGGTGGTGCTCGACGGCGACCGCGGCACCGAAGTGATCCTCAACAATATCGGATCGGAAACGGCGACCTACCGGATCTCGCTCGAGCTGCGCCGGATGACCGCGGATGGCCGTCTGGAAGAGGTGAGCGAAGAGCAGTCCAACCAGATCGAGCAGGCGGCAAAGGCAATGATCCGCTATGCGCCGCGTCGCGTTACCCTGCCGCCCAACCAGCCGCAGGCCATTCGGCTGGGCGTTCGCGCGCCCGAAGGCCTGGCCGACGGGGAATATCGGGTGCACCTGCTGTTCCGTGCCATCCCGGAAGCCCGCTCGGTAACCGATCAGACGGTACCGGATGGTGGTTTTACGATCGCGCTGACGCCGATCTATGGTGTCACAATTCCGATCATAGTCCGCTACGGCAATCTGCAGGCGACCGCCGCGATCGCCAACGGCCGCATGGAAACAGATGCCGAAGGCCAGTCTTTCGCCTTTGATCTCAGCCGTTCGGGTGATCGCTCCACCTATGGCGAGATCCGGATCACCAAACCGGGCCTGGACGAGCCGGTAATGGTTGCGCGCGGTATTGCCGTCTATCCCGAAGTGACCAAAAGAACCGTCTCCCTGCCGGTGCCGCCGGAAATTGCCGCCCAGCTCAGCGGGCCAATCTCTGTGGCCTATTACGAGTCGGCCAATGATGGCGGCGCGCTCATTGCCAAATCCGATATGATCATTAGATAAACATTGTTCATCAGGGACTTAGTGCGGCGCCACGCCGTCAAATAGTCATGATGCGGAGCATGGGACAGCGATATACAATATGGGACCGGTGCAGCTGTGCGCTGGTCAGGGCCGCGGGGATCATTGCGATCTCGGCGGCTTCGCTGCTTCTGGCATCGCCAGCCGAAGCGGCCGGCAGCTGGTCTGCCAGTGATGACGACGCGCTGCTGTTTGATCTGCGGTCGGGCAATTATCGTCTTGGCGACGGGGTCAGAGGCTATCAGACCGACACCGGAATCTGCGTCGATCTTGCCGATATGATCATGGCGATGGACATTCCGCTGCGTCTCGACAAAAAGTCGCGCCGCGCAACTGGCTGGATCTTTTCCGAGAGCCAGACGCTGACCATCGACCGCGATGGCAATATGGTACAGCAGCGCAGCACCAGCAAAAAATTACTGCCCGGGCAGATATATGACGTGCCGGAGGGCTGGTGCGTCGACGTAAAGAGCCTGTCCAGCTGGTTTGATGTCGAATTTACGCCTGACCTGTCCAATGCCCTGCTGACCATCAAGTCCGAAACCCAGCTGCCCTTCGAACGGGCGCTGGCCCGCAAGGAACAGGCTGCCAAAATCCGCCCGCGCAAAAGTTTCGACCTGTCCGGCCTGCCGCAGTCTACGGAACCCTATAAATTCTGGCGGACCCCGTCCGTCGATGCGGTCGTGGCCGCCGGCGGCTTGCGGGACAAACGGTCGGGGCAGCAATTCGACCTGCGCTACGAACTTTATGCGTCGGGCGAAGTCGGCAAGGCCAGCTTTGATGCGCGGCTGTCTTCGGACAGCAAGGGTGTTCCGGAAAATCTGCGGCTCCGGGCCTATCGTACCGATCCCAGAGGAGAATTGCTGGGCCCCCTGCGCGCCACCCATTTTGCCCTGGGCGATGTGTCGACCTTCTCGACCCCGCTGGTTTCCCAGTCGATCGCCGGTCGCGGGGCGCTGGTCACCAATCGCCCGGTCGAGCGGCCGGACAATTTCGACCGGACCAGTTTCCGCGGCGAACTGCCCAGCGGCTGGGATGCCGAACTCTATCGCAACGACCAGCTGCTCGCCTTTGCCGAAAACCGGACCGATGGCCGCTTCGAATTTATCGATGTGCCGCTGCTTTACGGCCAGAACCGCTTCGAAGTCGTGCTCTATGGCCCGCAGGGACAGGTCCGCCGCGATGTGAAAGTCATTCCGGTGGGCCTCGATTCGATCCCGCCCCGAAAAACCTATTATTGGGCCGGAATCAATGAGGCCGGCGAGGATCTGATCCGGCTTGGCGCGTATCTGCCGCTCCGGCAGGCTGGCTGGCGCGGGGGCGTGGGGCTGGAACGCGGCCTGAATGCCAAGACTTCCGTGGCGGCATCGCTGTTCAGCCTGCAGATTGACGGCAATCGCCATGACTATCTGGAAGGATCCGTCCGCCGGGCGGTGGGCCCGACGCTGGTCGAGCTGTCGGCGTCGTCGGATCTCGGCAGCGGGATGGCATTTCGCGGGCAATTGCTGGGGCAGCTCGGCAACAGCTATATTACCGCTGAATCGGTCTGGGCGCGGGGCGGCTTTATCTCCGACCGGGTCGAGGAATATGTCGAATCCCGGCACAGCCTGGCCGTCGATCACAGTTTCAAGATCGGCAGCAAGGCCGTGCCTGTGCATATAGACGCCCAGTATGAGACCCGTTCCGACGGGCGCGACAGCTTCGACCTGACCGGTCGCCTGTCGCTCAACCTTAGACGCCTGTCGCTGACCGGCGAACTCAACTGGGAGAAGCGATTCAGCGATTTCGGCCCGGATCCGCCGGACCGTCTCGATGCACGGCTGCTCGCCAATGGCCGGATCGGCAAGGTTCGGCTGCGGGGCGAAGCGGTTTACCGTCTGGCACCGGAAAAACGGTTTGAAAGGGTCAATTTCACCGGCGAATGGCGCGCCGGCGAGCGATCCGACTGGCGCGCGGAGTTGGGCTATGATGCCGGGCTGAACCGTGGCCGTGCCGGCGTCGGCATCATTCGCCGGTTCGAGCATTTTTCGCTCACCGCCAGTGCGGAAGCCGCCAGCGACGGGTCGCTGGCAGCCGGTCTCAATCTCGCCTTCAGCCTGGGGCCGGATCCGCGCAATGGAAAATTTCGCCTTTCAAACAACAAGTTAGCTAATAACGGTCAGGCGCTGGCGATTGTGTTTCACGATGAAAACCGGGACGGTATCCGCCAGCCCGGCGAAAAACTCGCGGAACATGTCGAGCTTACTGCCGGGCAGACAGTGGCGATTACCGCGACCGATGCCAACGGCCATGCGGTGATCGACAATCTGCAACCCTTCCGGCCGGTGTTGATCGGAATCGACGCCAGCAGCCTGCCCAGCCCCTATGTCCAGCCAGCCCTGCCCGGTGTGGTGATCACACCACGGCCCGGTGTGGCGATGACGGTCGAGCTGCCGCTGGTCAGCGCCGGTGAAGTGGAGGGCACGCTGATCCGCAGCGGCGGCGGCACGATCGCGGGCGTCGGGCTGGAGCTGCTGGATGTCGAGGGCCGCGTCGTGCGGCAGGCGCAGACCGAATTTGACGGCTTCTTCCTCTTCGACGGCGTTCCCTACGGCAATTACACCATCCGTATCGGCAAGCTGTCGGCGCAGGCGATCGGGGTGTCGACGGTGCTCGCCGCGCGTGCGGTGGTCGACGAGGCGCATCAGGTGGCCCGGCTGGGCACCGTGACCGCCGGAGCCGACCGGATTATCGCGGCGCATGATTCGGGCGGCGCTGTTCGCAGCAACAGGCCCTAGCGGAGGCGCGCTGCCGTTCTTGTAACATGTGCGATTTCTGTTACTGATCCTGTTTTCGGATCAGGCAGGAACAGTCCATGCAAGTCATCGCCAACGGCATCAATATCGAAGTGGAGGATCACGGCAATCCGGCAGATCCCGCCATTTTGCTGGTCATGGGCTATACCGCGCAACTGATCTACTGGCCGATGGACTTCGTCAACGGGCTGGTCGCAAAAGGCTTTCGGGTGGTCACCTTTGACAATCGCGATGTCGGGCTTTCCTATAAATTTGATGGCGTTCGCGGTCCCCATCCGATCCGGCAGATGATTGCCAAGCGCTTCTTCCCGAAGCGCCAGACGGCACCCTATAATCTCAGCGACATGGCACGCGACGCCGTCGGGGTTCTCGACGCGCTCAAGATCGACCGGGCGCATATTGTCGGCGCTTCGATGGGCGGCATGATCGGCCAGCTGATTGCTGCGGACCATGCGGACCGGGCGCTGTCCTTCACGCCGATCATGTCGTCGACCAACGGTCCGGGGCTCCCCGGAGCCAATGCCGATGTCCGCCGGGTGCTGCTGCAGACGGCCCGGGCCAAGGCGCGGACACCCGATGAAGCCCTGGAATTGGGCCTGGCCTTCTCGTCGCTGATCGCGTCGGAGGAAGGGCGCAGCCGGACCGAAGAACGCCGGACGATGATGAAGCTGGCGCAGGAACGCGCCTTTTATCCGCCCGGCCCGAAACGCCAGATGGCAGCGATCATCGATACCGGCAATCTGCGCCCGGTTGCCAACCGGATCAATGTACCGACCATGGTGATTCACGGCGCCGACGATCCGCTGATTCCGTCGGCTTGCGGTCAGGATATTGCGGCCAATGTCAAAGGCGCGCGCTTCGAACTGGTCGAGGGCATGGGCCATGATCTGCCGCCAAGCAAATTGCCGGAAATGGTCGATCTGATCGCGGCGCACTGCGTGGCCGCCTAGACAGGAGCCTCAATCGGGAAGCGGCAGGCAATAGGTGATCATCTGCCCGCTCATCCTGATCCTGCGGGGTTGCGTTGCCATCATGTCGCCGTCCACCTGAAAGGCGGCCTGCCGCGATGGCTTGTCATCTGCCCTGATGGCGAGATCGACGGCCGGCAGCGACCGGACAAAAGCCAATTGTGCCGGATCGCGACCAAGCGCTATGGTCGCGATAAAGCGGATAAAATCGCGGCGCCGCGCCCGGTTCAGCGCAATCACATGGAAGATGTCCGACGCCAGTTCGGCGGCCGGCGCCAGCGTCCAGTTCCCGGCATAATGACGGGCCTTGATCAGATAGAAGGCGGCGCTGCTGAGTTCGGTCCTGCTGCCGTCGGACGCCTCCACCGTCAGGGAAAAGCGCAAGTGCGGCCAGTCGGCAAGCAGCCGGAGCAACGACCAGCCATAGGCCGCGCCGCCGATCCGCTTTTTCAGCGCCGGACTGTGTCGCGCCACCGCCTGGCCGTCCGGACCGGCACTGATGCAGGCGACAAAGGGTTGATCGTCACTGGTGATCAGCGGCGCTGCCAGCCGCGCGCTGTTGCCGGCGAGGAAGCCGGACATGACCTCGCGGGCAAAGATTTCCGGGTCGGACGAATAGCCGATTTCCCTGGCCACGAGATTGACCGTGCCGGCAGGAAAGACACAGAGCGGTTTCGTGATTCCCGACTTGACCATCGACGCGACAACCAGCCGCAAGGCACCATCGCCACCGGATATGCAGACCAGATCGGAATCGGGAAAAATCTCGAACCGGCCGTCATGCTCGGTCCGGCCAAGCCGGACCTTTGCCCCGCATGCCTGAAACGCCCGGGACAGGACATCCAGCCGGAATTCGTCAAATGTGCCCGAGGCAGGATTGTGGATCAGCTCGACAAGCATCGGGCGTCCATGGGGCCGTTTCGGGCGATCCGTCAATAGCGGGCCGGGCTGGTGGTCCGACGACAGCGGCCGGTTCTCTCAACCTATGCCGCGACCTGCAGGCTTTTCAGGGCAATCTCCCTGGCGTCTTTGTATCCGGCCTTGCCATTGGCGGCCCGCGGGACCTCGTCGACCAGGACGAAGGCGCGCGGGGCCTTGTAGGCGGCCAGGCGGCTGCGGACATGCTCGGCAAGCGCCGCTTCGTCAAACCGGGCACCGTCCGCCATCGACAGCACCGCGGTGACCTTCTGGCCGAAACGGTCGTCGGGCAGGCCGACAACCAGACAGTCATAGACCGACTCATGCGTCTTGAGCGCCTCTTCCACTTCTTCCGGAAAGATCTTTTCGCCGCCGCTGTTGATGCAGGCGGAACCGCGCCCGAGCAGGGTGATCGAGCCATCGGCCTCGACCGTGGCAAAGTCGCCGGGGATCGAATAGCGCACACCGTCAAAGGTGCGGAAGGTCGCGGCGCTCTTGGCCTCGTCCTTGTAATAGCCGAGCGGCACCATCCCGCCGTTGCAGATCAGGCCCATTTCGCCGGATCCCGGCGCCACGGGCTTTCCTTCTTCGGTCAGGACCTTGGTGGTCGGGTTCATGTCAAATTTGGCGGTCTGGTCGCTGTCGACATTTTCCGCAGTGGTGATCGAGACACCCATGCTGCCCTCGGTGGAGCCCATGCTGTCGACGATGGCGATTTGCGGCAAATGGGCGAGCAGCCCGCGCTTGACCTCGGCCGACCACATCACACCGGACGATCCCATCATGGCCAGGGCTGACAAATCAAAGGCTTGGCCTGCCGCTCTGGCGTCATCCAGCGCGGCCAGCATCGGCTTGGCAAAGACATCGCCGACGATAGTGATATCGGTGACCTGTTCATCCTGTGCCAGCTGCCAGAGCGCAGCGGGGTCAAAATGGCTGTTATCGAACAGCACCACGCAGCCGCCGAGACTGTGCGGGACCATCGCGCCAATCCACATGCCCGTGCCGTGCATCAGCGGGCAGGCGGGAATGGCACGCGACACGGCGCCGGCGGCATGCAGCTGCTGAACCAGCGGTCCGAAGCTGGAGGAGTCCGTCGGCGCATCCATCATCCGCATCTCGAATCCCTTGGCGAGCAAGGCGCTGGCAAAGGACTTGTGATCATACATCACGCCCTTGGGCATGCCGGTGGTTCCGCCGGTATAGAGCATGTAGAGATCGTCATCCGAGCGCTCGATAACCGGCATCGGTTCCGCCGCTTGCAGCGCCTGTTCGTAAGCGACCGCGCCGTCGAGATGCTCGCCCGAACCATCATCGATCTCCAGGAAGAGCTTGACCTGGTCGAGCTGGTCGCGGATCGCTGCGACCCGCGGCGCGAACTGCGCCTGGAAAACGAGCGCCTCGCTGTCGCTGTTGTTGATCACATGGGTCAGCTCCGCCTCGAGATAGCGGTAGTTGACGTTGACCGGACAGATCCGTGCCTTGAATGCCCCGAACTGGGTTTCGAGATATTCGGCCGCATTATAGGAATAGATCGAGAGCTTCGCACCGGGCTTCAGGCCATGATCGCTCAGCACCCGGGCCACCCGGGCCGCGCGATTCTCATATTCCGCCCAGCTGTAACGCTTGTCGCCGTCCACGATCGCGGGTTTGTCCGGTATCGCGGCGGCAATATGTTCCCAGATATCGGCCATTTGCCAGGTCATGCGATTCTCTCCTTATTTTTTCCGGAAAGAATAGCCGGATAGCGGATTTACGCAACCTGATGACGATATCGGGAGTCGATTGATATGCTCTATGGCCGGGAACGCACAGCCAGTTCGGCAAGGATGGCGTCGCTATGCTCGCCGAGCGCCGGACTGGGACCGCACGGGGCGAGCTTTTGGCCACCGAACCGGGCCGGCGGCGTGACATGCTGCACGGGGCCCAGCAGCGGGTGTTCGCACTGTTCGAATATGTCCATCGCCAGCACTTGTTGCTCTGCGGGCAAATCCGCAAGCGACAGGCAGGGCGCTGCCGGAACGTCCTGTTTGGCCAGGGCTGCGACCATTTCGGCGCTGGTCAGATTCGGCGTCTCGCCGGCGATGATCGAGGCCAGCTCCGCCATGTGGATGCTGCGATTGGTCAGACCCTTGTATTTCTCTTCGCTTTTCAGATCAGCCCGGCCGACCAGATCGAACACCGCATCCCAGTGGGCGTCGGTCATTGCCGCATAGGCGATGGCGCCGTCGGTGGAGCGCAACGGCAGCTGGTAATAGTCGGCGAACGGCGCGCCATGGGCGACATCTTCGCCGTGCAGCGTCAGGTGCATGCCGCCGTCGGGCCAGAGAAAGGCGATGCAGCTTTCGAGCATCGACAGGTCGATATGCTGGCCCTTGCCCGATCGTTCGCGGGCAAACAGCGCGGCGGTGATCGCCTGCGCCGCGGTATAGGCTGTGATCTTGTCGCAGATCAGCGTCTTGACATAGGCAAAGCCGCCGGGGTGACCCTGCAGGGTCATGAACCCGGCCATCGCCTGCATCACATGGTCATAGGCCGGCCGGCTGGAAAGCGGGCCCTGATGCCCGAATCCGGTAATAGCGCAATAGATCAGCTCCGGCCTTTCCTTGCGCAGGGCATCGCTGCCCAGCCCCAGCCGGTCCATCACCCCGGGCCGGTAATTGTGAATCACCACGTCCGCCTGCAGACAGAGCTGGCGGGCACGGGCGACGTCTTCGGGCGATTTGAGGTCGAGGGTGATCGAGCGCTTGGCCTGGTTGCAATTGTGGAACAGGCCGGAGATACCCGCTTTCTGGCTGCCGAGCCAGCGCATCGGATCGCCGATGCCGGGCGGTTCCACCTTGATCACATCCGCACCCTGCTGCGCGAACATCATTGTCGCCAGCGAGGCGGTGATCATGGTGGAAAATTCGACGACCCTGATCCCGGCCAGCGGCTGCGTTGTTTCTGTCATCCGATCCTCAATTCCCTGTCTGTCTCTGCAGAGCGTAGCCGACCATATGGTGCAATCGAAATTGCGACAAGCTCAGGATGGTTAGGGGATCGTCATTCGCCGAGGTTGGCGGCGAGTCTTTCATAAGCGGTGAGGAAATCTTCCTTGAAGCCCTGGACTACCTGTCCAGCGGTCATCTGTTCGTTCATCAGGCCGACGCCCTGGCCAACCCAATAGGTCGCGAGATCCCGTGCGCCCGGGTTGTCACCCTGGCTGAGCTTGTCGATGACCCGCAGCGGCGGCTCGGCCACCAGCGACTGTAGCGGCATCGGCAGCGGTGTCGGTGCATCTTCGCTTTCCCACGCGTCGGTCCACGGCGAGCGCAGTTGCCGCGAGGGCTTGCCGGTCCGTGACCGGGCCCGCACCGTGTCGCGCGAAGTTGCGGCGAGCATTTTTTCCTTCACCACCGGATTGGTTTCCGCCTCGACCGTGGTCAGCCAGACCGAGCCGCACCAGACCCCGCTCGCGCCCATCGCCATGGCTGCGGCCATCTGGGCGCCGGTGGCAATGCCGCCGGCGGCGAGCACCGGCGTATCATCGCCGATTGCGGCCAGCGTGTTGCAGACCTCGGGAATCAGCACCATTGTGGATATTTCGCCGGTATGGCCGCCTGCTTCTCCGCCTGCGGCGACAAGAATGTCGACACCGGCGGCGACCTGGGTCATCGCATGTTCCTTGGTCCCGATCAGGGCCGCCACCGGCACACCATGCTGTTTCCCGAGGTCAAGCATCACCTGCGGCGGCACACCCAGCGCATTGGCAATCAGTTTGATCGGATGGCGGAAGGCAACCTCCAGTATCGCCGCCGCCGTGCCACCGCGCAGATTGTCAGTGAACGCGACCTGTTCGCGGCGGACCGCTTCGATATCCTCGGCGATCCGTCCGGTATCGACGCCATGACGTTGCATTATGTCATTGGTAAACCGCTTCATGCCTTCGGGAATCGAGGCCAGCACCGCTTCCGGATCGAGCTGCTCGCCCTTGCCTTCAACCTTGTTCGGGACGATGATATCCAGTCCATAGGGCTTGCCGTCGACATGGGCGTCAATCCAGCTGAGCTCTTCCTCCAGCATATCCGGAGAGCAGTTGACGCCGCCGAACACGCCCATGCCGCCCGCCCGCGACACGGCGGCGACGACATCGCGGCAATGGGAGAAGGCGACGAGCGGAAATTCGATGCCCAGCATGTCGCAGATTTTATTGTTCATTGGTCCGTCTCCTGTTGCCGTTCGCCCTGAGCCTGTCGAAGGGCGCTTATAGACCGTTAGACCGTTCGTGCTGAGCTTGTCGAAGTACGGACTTGCGCCATCGGCCGTTCGACAGGCTCAGGGCGAACGGAATCTATCAAGCTTCTTCTTCAGCCTCATCCGCGACAATCTCCAGGATCAGATCGTCAGCCGCGATCTGCTTGCCCGCAGTCGCTGCTATGGTCTCGACCGTTCCGTCGATCTCGGCGAGTATTTCGTGCTGCATCTTCATCGCCTCGAGCACGGCCAGCTTGTCCCCCTTGGCGACACGCGCACCCGCCTCGACCAGAATCTCGAGCAGCAACCCGTGCATTGGCGCGACCACCGTGCCGCCACCACCGGCGTCTTCCATCGCGCTGAGTCCGGTCAGGTCGGTGACGGTCAGCGAGCGTGTCGGCAGCGCCAGATAGAGGGTGCGGTGGTCGTCATAATAGATCGCCTCGACGGTCCGGCCGGCGACGCGCAATTTCGCATGGTCGGCGGTCAGGCTCATCAGCAGTATCTCGACTTCCTCATCGCCCGTGATCACCCGATAATGACCAGGCCGGTCGACATGGACATGGATGGTCTGGGCGTCCTCGCCGTCGGCATATTGCGCTACTGTCTCCAGCGCGCCGGTATTCGACCAGTCGAGCATTTCCCGATTGACGTTGAGCGCCAGCCGGTGTGCCGCCTGTTGCCGCAGCTTGTGATGGATCACAGCGGCGATGGCGTAGGATGAAAAATCATGCGCGCCGAGATCGACACCGTCGTCGCCGTAATTTTCCGCGATAAAGGCAGTGGTTGCCTCACCCGCTACAAAGTCCGGCTTGTCCAGCGCGTCGATCAGGAAATCGCGATTGGTCTTCGGACCGAATAGCGCGGTTTCCGACAGGGCCTTGATCATCCGCCGCCGGGCCTCGTCGCGGGTGGCACCGTGAGTGACAATCTTGGCGACCATCGAATCGTAGAAGGGCGAAACCTCGCCGCCGCTTGCGATGCCGCTGTCGACCCGCGACAGGTCGGACGGCTTCCACAGATGGACCGGTCCGGTGCTGGGCAGGAAATCGTCCGCCGGGTCTTCGGCGTAGAGCCGGACTTCCATTGCATGGCCGGTCAGCGTGATGTCCTGCTGTTCCAGACCCAGCAAGTCGCCTGACGCAACTTTCAGCTGCAGCGCAACCAGGTCGAGACCGGTGACTTCCTCGGTCACCGGATGCTCGACCTGCAGGCGGGTGTTCATTTCCAGAAAATAAAAAGCGTCCGATTGGTCGAGCAGAAACTCGACCGTGCCAGCCCCCACATAATCGACCGCCTTCGCCGCCTCGACCGCCGCCGCGCCCATCTGCTCGCGCAATTCTGGCGTCATGACCGGACAGGGCGCTTCCTCGATCACCTTCTGGTGCCGCCGCTGTACCGAGCAGTCGCGCTCGCCGAGATGGACAGTGTTGCCCTGGCTGTCGGCAAAAACCTGTATCTCGACATGGCGCGGCTTGATGATGGCTTTTTCCAGAATCAGCTCGCCATTGCCAAAGGCGTTTTCCGCTTCCGACCGCGCCAGCTTGATCGCGTTGGCGACATCGCCGAGATCATGGACCAGCCGCATGCCGCGGCCACCGCCGCCAGCGGCGGCCTTGACCATCAGCGGCACGCCGATTTTCTTCGCTTCGGCGACCAGCACATCGTCGGCCTGGTCATCGCCCTGATAGCCCGGCACACAGGGCACCCCGGCTGCGATCATCGCGCGTTTCGAACGCGCCTTGTCGCCCATCACGTCGATCGCCTTCTCCGGCGGGCCGACGAAGATGATGCCGGCATCGGCGCAGGCCTTGGAGAAGGCGGCGTTTTCCGAGAGGAAGCCATAGCCCGGATGGATCGCGTCGGCGCCAGTGTCTTTCGCTGCCTGGATGATCGTATCGACCAGCAGATAGGATTCATTGACCGGTGCGGGTCCGATGCGGACGGCGTCGTCGGCCATCTGGACATGCGGCGCGCGGGCATCGGCGTCGGAATAGACCGCGACGGTGCGCATGCCCAGGGCCTTGGCCGTGCGCATCACCCGGCAGGCGATCTCGCCGCGATTGGCAACCAGGAGCGTGTTGATTCTTGTCATGCTAATTTTCCTTCAACCCGTTCATGCCGAGCTTGTCGAAGCATGGCGTATAGCCAGCTGTCCTTCGACAGGCTCAGGACGAACGGAAGAGTTTCCGAATATTCTTTCATTCGGGCTTCACCACCCAGCTGGGCTTGCGCTTTTCGAAGAAGCTGGCGACGCCTTCCCTGGCCTCGTCGCTGACCATGCGGTCGGCGAAATTTTCGGCCGCAAGCCGGATCACTTCGTCGCGCGGCTTGCCGGCAATCTGTCCCAGCAGCTCCTTGGTCGCGGCGATGGCACCGGGCGCGGATCCCAGCACCTGCTTGCGCAGCTGCATCTCGATCGTTTCCAGCCCTGCAACGTCATCGGCGATATAATCGGCGAAGCCCAGTTCATGCGCTTGCGTGCCGTCGAAGCGCGCCGCGGTCAGCATCAGACGGCGCGCGGTGGCATAGCCGAGCTTCTGGATCACGAAGGGCGATATCTGCGCCGGCGTGATGCCAATCGCGGTTTCGGTCATCGCGAAGCGCGCGCCGCTTTCGCAGATTACGACATCGGCGCAGCAGGACAGGCCAAAGCCGCCGGCCATCGCCGCGCCCTCGATCAGCACGATCACCACCTGCGGCGCGGTGTTGACCAGGTCGAATATCTCGGCCGCACCGCTCGACATGGCGATGATATCCTGGCGATTGCCGCTCTGCTGGAAATTCTCCTTGAAATTCTTCAGGTCGGCACCGGCGCAGAAGATACCGCCGCGGCCGCGCAGGGTAATGCCGCGCACGGTCCTGTCCTCGCGCACGCTCTTCAGCACAGCGGCCAGTTCGGCGACCAGCGCATCGCTCAGCGCGTTGCGATTGTCCGGCTGGTTGAACCAGATTGTGAGCCAACCATTGAGGAGCTCCAGTTCCAACGTTTTCGCTTGGGGCAGATCGGTCATATCCGCGCCACTCCGAAAGCGTTGGGATGCAGCGTCCGGTTCTGCGCCTCGAAAATCGTCTCGAGCGCGAAGCCGAGAACCTTGCGGCTGTCACGCGGGTCAATCACGCCATTGTCGAGCACCCGGCCGGAGGTAAAGAAGGCGCTTTCCTGGGCTTCAAAAATATCCTTGATCCGCTGTTCCTGTTTGGCAATCGCCGCTTCATCCGGCTCCTCGCCTTTGCGCTTGGCCTGTACCCGGGCGACATGGCTCATCGTGTTGGCAGCCGATGCGCCAGCCATGACGCCGGTTTTCGCATTGGGCCAGCTGAACAGGAAATCGGGCTCGAAGGCGACGCCGCTCATTCCGTAATTGCCCGCGCCGAAGCTCGCGCCGATATAGAGCGCCAGTTTCGGTACCCGGACATTGGATACGGCCTGGATCATCTTGCTGCCGAGCTTGATCATGCCTTTATGCTCGGACTCGGTACCGACGATATAGCCGGTCGTGTTGTTGAGGAAGATGATCGGCAACTCAGACTGGTCGCACAGCTGGAAGAAATGGGTCGCCTTGGCCGCTGCTTCCGGATCGAACGGGCCGTTGTTGCCGATCAGCCCGACCGCGTGGCCCATGATGCTGGCCTGCATGCAGACCGTGCCGGGACCATAGCGTGCCTTGAATTCCTCGAAATCGGACCCGTCGACAATCCGGGCGGCAACCTCGCGCACGTCATAGGGAATCGTGTAGTCGGTCGGTACTATCCCCGCGATCTCGTCGATATCATACAGCGGTTCTTCATAATCGTTGTGGCGGATCGGCGTCGTATTCTTGTTCCAGTCGAGCCGTCCCATGGTCTCGCGCGCAATGGCAATGCCGTGGGCATCGTCGTCGGCCAGATATTCGACGCTGCCGGTGGTCGAGGCATGCATTTCGGTGCCACCCAATTCGCGGTCATCGGCCACTTCACCGGTGGCAGCGTGAACCAGCGCCGCACCGCCCAGGGCCGCCATGCCATTGTTGCGCACGCCGATCACATAGTCCGACATGCCCGGCATATAGGCGCCGCCGGCGGTGGACGGCCCGTGCAGCACGACCATGGTCGGGATGCCGGCCGCGCTCAGCCAGGCGAGATTGCGGAACAGCATGCCGCCGTGCGCCCAGAGCTCGACCTTATATTCCATCAGATTCGCGCCGGCGCTTTCGACCAGATGCAGGAACGGCAGCTTGAACTGCTGCGCCATTTTCTGCGCGCCCTTGCTGGCATCCCAGCCGCCTGCGGTGGCCGCGCCGGCGCGGATGCCGCTGTCATCGACCCAGATCATGCAGCGCACGCCCTTGACGAAACCGATGCCGAGAATGACGCTGCCGCCGGGAATGCTGGTCCCGGGATTGCTGTCCTCGACCAGATAGTTCGCCATATTGTACAATTGCAGCCAGGGCATGCCGGGGTCGAGCAGCCGTTTGAGCCGTTCGTGGGGAGTCAGCTGGCCGCGCTTCTCAAAGGTCGGACGGCGTTTTTCCGATGCTGCCACGGCCCGGCCTTCGAGACTGCGCAGATGATCAATCAGCGTCAGCATATCCTGACGATTTTTTTCAAAACTGTCCGAGCCAACGGCGATCTTGGACTTAAACTGGGGCATGGGTGCAGCGCCTCTTTCCGATGTGATCGTGTGAACCATTCGCTATTTGACACGGCGAGTCCACAAAGGCTAATTGAATAGCATTCGATATTTTCGAGTCAAGTTCGTAGAGGAATATCCTGTGGCTTCAAAAGCGGTTCCGTCGGAAACCCAGCGCAGCAAGCTGGAGCGCAAGGAACGGGTCATACTGGAAGCCGCCCGGGCGATATTCGTCGATCACGGTTTTGACGGAGCGCGGATGCAGGAAATTGCCCGTCGCGCCGGGATCGGCGAAGGCACGATCTACAGCTATTACGAGTCGAAAGCCGAATTGATGCTCGCGGTGCTGGAGCAGTTCTGGGACGGACTGACCCTGGAAGCCGAAGGCGTGATGGCGTCAGTGCAAGCGACGGATTTCTTTGACCGGTTGCAGGCGCTGGCCCAATATCATCTGAACACGGTTATCGTGAACGCGGACTTCATCAACCTGACCTTTGCCTTGCGCCGCAACAACAGCGAAGTCAGCGTCTCGCGTGACCATCTGCGGCATTATGTCGCCGTGTTCGACCGGCTGTTCCTGCGCGGACAGGATCGCGGCGAACTGCGGACGGATGCGGTGCTCTGGCAGGCCCGGGACATATTCTACGGCAGCCTCGAATATAGCGCCCGCTCGATCGAGATGACCCTCGAAGACGACCGGAAGCCGCGGGAACAGGAGCCGGTGGTCGAACAGATGGTGTCGCTGTTCCGCGCCCATTATGGCGCGCGACCGGAACGCGAAGCGGCCGACGGAGCGACGCTGGCGGGCCTGTCCCGGCAGATCGAGCAGCTGACCGAAAAAGTCGACATGCTTTCCGGGCGCCTTTCCTGACCGGCAAAAAAAGAACCCCCGAAGGAGTCCTTTCTTTCTATCTGTCGCGCCCGCTCAGGCGGCCTTGTAAAAGCTTTCGCCGGCATCCGCCTTCTTGCGGAAGCTCATCGGCGGCTTGAACCGCTCGCCATATTTCTGCGCGAGATTGTCGGCGATGCGGACAAAATTATCGACGCCCATCGTGTCGATATGGCTCATCGGACCGCCGGTCCATGGCGCAAAGCCCCAGCCGAAGATCGCGCCAAGATCGGCCGATTGCGGATCGGAAACGACCTCTTCGTCATAGCATTGCGCGGTCGCGATCAGCTGGATGAACATCAGCCGTTGCTTGACCTCCTCGACATCCGGTTGCTCTTCGGCCAGCGGAAAATGCTCGGCCAGGCCGGGCCACAATTTCTTCGAGCCGTCCTCGGCATATTCGTAGAATCCGCCGCCGAAGCGCCGGCCGCGCCGGTCGATCTGGTTGACCATGATGTCCATCAGCTTCTCGGTGCCGCTGGGGACGTAGGCATCGCCCATCTCTTCCTTGGTTGACGTCATGATATCATAGCCGAGCTGCAGTGTCGTTTCATCAACCACGGCGAGCGGACCGATCGGCATGCCCATGGCGATCGCGGCATTTTCGATCAGCGCCGGCTTGACGCCCTCGGCGACCATCAGCATCGCTTCATTGGCATAAGGCGGGAACACGCGGTTGGTGTAGAAACCGCGGACATCCTTGACGACGATCGGCACCTTGCGGATCTTGGCGTTGTAATCGAGCGCAACAGCCAGCGCCTTGTCGCCGGTTTCCGCGCCGGGGATGATTTCCAGCAAAGGCATTTTCTCGACCGGCGAGAAGAAATGCATGCCGATAAACTGGTCGGGCCGTTCGCTGTTCTTGGCCAGACCGGTAATCGGCAGGGTCGAGGTGTTGGAGGCAAAGACCACATCCTTGCCAATCACCGCTTCGGTCTTCTTGATCACGTCTGCCTTGACGTCGGGGCGTTCGAACACCGCCTCGATGATCAGGTCGACGTCCTTCAGATCGTCATAATTGTCGGTCGGGGTGATCCGCGCCATGAAGGCCTCGGCCTTTTCCTTGGTCATCTTGCCGCGCGCGACATTCTTGTCGACGATCTTCTGGCTGTAGGCGATCGCCTTCTGCGCCTCTTCCATATTGCGGTCGAGGACAATCACATTCATGCCCCCCTTGGCGGTGACATGGGTGATGCCGGAGCCCATCAGGCCGGCACCAAGCACGCCGACGGTCTTGATGTCCGATGCCGGGACGCCCTCGGGGCGTGCCGCACCCTTCTCCGCCGCCTGCTTGTTGATGAACAGGGTGCGGATCATGTTCTTGGCCTGTGGGCCGGACAGCAGCTTGGTGAAATATTTGCTTTCGACGCGCAGCGCGGTGTCGATCGGCAGCATTGAGCCTTCGTAGAGGCAGGAGAGGATCGCCTTGACCGCTTCATAATTGCCCTTGCTCTGTTTCAGCGCGATCGCCGAGGAACCGAGATAAAGCGGCACGGCGCGGGGATCCATGGATCCCGCACCACCGGGGAATTTGTAACCCTTCTTGTCCCAGGGCGCGGACGCCTTTGGATTGGCTTTAACCCATTCCTTGGCCTTTGCGACAACTTCGTCGGCGGGGACGACTTCATCGATAAAGCCCTGGGCTTTTGCCGTCTGCGGATTGGCAGGGCCGCCCATCATGATCATCATGCCAGCGGCCTGTAGACCCGCGAGGCGTGGCAGGCGCTGAGTGCCGCCGCCGCCGGGCAGCAAGCCCACCTGCACTTCGGGCAGGCCAAGCTGAATCTTCGGATTGTCGGCGCACACGCGATAATGGCAGGCGAGCGCCAGTTCGAGACCACCACCAAGCGCAAGGCCGTTCAGGGCACAGGCGACCGGCTTGGCGTGAGCCGTGCCCTTGAGCAGGTCCTTGGCGCTGTTGCCGCCGGTTTCCATGCGCCGCAGCATGCCGTTCAATTCCCATGCGCTGGCAAAGGCATCTGCCATGCTGTCGGCTTTCGACGCGCCGAGCATGTTGAGATCGGCACCGGCGAGGAAGCCGGATTTCTTGCCGGAGGTAATCACCGCGCCCTTGATTGCGTCGTTGCTGATCAGATCTTCAACGAAGCTTTTGAAATCGGTGATCAATGCCTCGTTCCAGACATTCATCGACTGGCCGGGCAGATCGATGGTGAGGAGGGCGATGCCGTCGCTGTCGATATCGACTGTGAATGTTTCGTAGGTCATATTCTGTTCCTTGCTGTCTCATCCTGTGCTCCGCACTGGGTGCGGAGCCTTGGCGAGAGGGCGGTTGCCGGCCCTCCGGAGCTCCGCATCACGCGCGGAGCAAAACTATCAGTTCACGCGTTCGATTATCGTCGCGATGCCCATGCCGCCGCCGATGCAGAGCGTCGTCAGCGCCGTCGACTTGCCCGATCGCTCGAGTTCGTCGAGCACGGTGCCGAGGATCATCGCGCCCGTTGCGCCTAGCGGATGGCCCATGGCGATGGCGCCGCCGTTCACATTCATCACGCTATGGTCGACGTTCATCGCATCCATGAAACGCAGGACGACCGCGGCAAAGGCCTCATTCAACTCCCACAGATCAATGTCGCTGGCGGACATGCCCGCGCGATCCAGCGCCTTCTTCGCGGCAAATTCGGGACCGGTCAGCATGATTGTCGGTTCGGAACCGATCGCGGCCATCGAAACGATCCGCGCCCGCGGTTTCAGGCCATATTTCTCGCCGGCCTTTTCGTTGCCAACCAGCACCGCCGCGGAACCGTCGACGATCCCGGAGCTGTTGCCGGCATGGTGGACATGGTTGATCTTCTCGATCTCGGGATGCTTCAGGATTGCGACGTCGTTGAAGCCGGGCATCTGTTCGCCCATCATCTTGAACGCGGGGCCGAGCGCGCCGAGCGACTGCATATCGGTTTCCGGGCGCATCAGCTCGTCATGGTCGAGCACGACTTCGCCGATCACGTCGCGGATCGGCAGGATCGACTTGGCGAACCGCTTTTCCTCCCATGCCTTGGCGGCGCGCTTCTGGCTCTCTACCGCATAGGCGTCGACATCATCGCGGCTGTAGCCATATTTTGTCGCGATCAGGTCGGCGGAAATGCCCTGCGGCACGAAATATTCCTGAAACACCAGAGTCGGGTCGGCCATGCCGCCGAGACCATCGCTGCCCATCGGGATGCGGGACATGGATTCGATCCCGCCACCGACGGCGAGATCGGTTTCGCCGGAGCAGACCTTGCCCGCGGCGATATTGACCGCTTCCAGCCCGGACCCGCAAAAGCGGTTTACCTGGATCGCTGAAGTCGTGTCGGCATAACCGGCCTTGAGCGCGGCCATGCGGCTGATCACCGCGCCCTGCTCGCCGACGGGAGAGACACAGCCAAAGGCGACGTCCTCGACTTCATGTCCCTCAAGGCCGTTGCGGTCATTGACAGACGCCAGCACCTGGGCGGCGAGGTCGAGAGCGGTGATTTCGTGCAGGGCACCATCGTTGCGGCCCTTGCCGCGCGGCGAGCGCACGGCGTCATAGATGAAGGCTTCGGTCATAGGGGGTCCTCTCGTTGGAAGAATTGCAAGGCTGTTGCGCAATGCTAATGCTGCACTGCAGCACAGTCAAGCAGTTTACGTAAACGTCAATCAAAGGGCAAGGCGACTCGCCCTGCCCCTCTCGGCTTTCACCATAAACTAATCGAGGATCGATTGATATTTCTGGCTGAAAACGTCGCGCCCGACGATGTAGCGCATGATCTCGCTGGAGCCGGCATAGATCCGGCTCATCCGGGCATCGGTGAAGATCCGGCTGATTTCATATTCCTTCATATAGCCGGCACCGCCGTGCAGCTGCAGTCCGAGATCGGCCATCTCCCATTCGATCTCGCTGCCCAGCATCTTGCCCTTGGCGGCGATATTGGCGTTGAGTCCGCCCTGGTTGTGGATGTCGACGCAATGGTCGACATAGACCTGCAGCATGTCGATTTTGGCGTCCATCTCGGCCATTTTGAACTGGGTATTCTGCATGTCGGACAGTTTCTTGCCGAAAACATTGCGCTCCATGACAAATTCGCGGGTGATGTCAAAGGCGCGCCGGGCTGACGCGGCATAGCCGACCATGGCGATCAGCCGTTCCTCGGCCAGGCCTTCCATCAGGTGGATGAAGCCCTTGCCCGGCGTGCCCAGCGTGTTTTCCTTTGGTATCTTGACGTCATTGAAGAACAGCTCTGCCGTATCCTGCGCGTGCAGGCCGATTTTCTCCAGATTCTGGCCGCGCTCGAAGCCGGGCATGCCGCGTTCGACGATCAGCAACACCATCGCATGCTTGTCATCGACGCCGTCAATCTTGGCGGCGACAATCACTACGTCGGCGTTGATGCCGTTGGAGATATAGGTTTTTGACCCGTTGAGCAGCCAATGGTCGCCCATATCCTTGGCCATCGTCTTCATGCCGGACAGATCGCTGCCGGCGCCCGGTTCGGTCATCGCGACCGCGAGAATCGTTTCACCGCTGACGCATTTCGGCAGGAATCGTTCGCGCTGTTCCTCGTTGCCGATATTCTTCAGATAGGGTCCGACCAGCCGGCTGTGCAGCGTATTATACCATTCGCCGCAGCCCGCCCGCGCGGTTTCCTCGATAATGATCTGCTCGTAGCGGAAATCATCGTCGCCCATGCCGCCATATTTTTCGTCCGGCCAGATCATCAGGAAGCCCTGATCGCCGGCTTTCTTGAATATTTCGCGGTCGACGATACCGGCTTCGCGAAATTCATCCATCCGCGGCGCGACCTCGTCGGTGAGAAAGCGGCGATAGGCATCGCGGAACATATGCTGTTCTTCGGTAAATTTGCGCATGGGAATATCCTTTGGTCTGTGGGGATAGTGGCGTGCTGAAAGCCCGCCGCATTTGCCCCGGTCTTAATGGGCTGGATTTAATCGGTCAATTAAGAAACAAGTCCGTTGCAATTGTCCGCCAACCATCGGTATGGCTGGCCCGTGAAAAAGACAAAACCCTTCATCCTTGGCCTCGGCGGTACGACAAACCCCGTCTCCTCGACGGAAATGGCTCTGGCAATATCTCTGGAAGCCGCTGCCGCTGCCGGCGCCGAGACCGAATTATTCGGTTCGGATCGCCTGATGGCGCTGCCGCATTATCGGTCGGATCCGGCGGGTATCAACCAGGCTGGCAAGGATCTGGTCGCGCTGGTGCGCCGTGCCGATGGCCTGATATTGTCCAGTCCCGGCTATCACGGCACCGTTTCCGGTCTGGTCAAGAATGCCATCGATTATATCGAAGAGACCTCGATGGATGACCGCGTCTATCTGGACGGCTTGCCGATCGGACTGATCGTTACCGCCCATGGCTGGCAGGCGGTCGGCAGTACGCTGGCGGCGCTGCGCTCGATCGTTCACTCCCTGCGCGGCTGGCCAACCCCGCTTGGCGTTGGAATCAATGCCTCGGGCGGCATGTTCCGCGACGGAACCTGCGCGGATCCAGGCGTGAACGAGCAGCTCAAGCTGGTCGCCGAGCAGGTCATGCTTCGGGCGGAGCCCCGCTGAATCAATTTGGCGGCATATTGCCGTAAAAGTCGCGATACCAGTTCACGAAATTCTGCAGGCCCTGTTCCAGCATCACCTTCGGCTGATAGCCGGTCAGCGCATGGAGCCGCGAAACATCGGCGTAGGTTGCGGTCACATCGCCCGGCTGCATCGGGCGCATGACTTTTTTCGCGTCGATACCGAGCGCTGCCTCCAGGGTGCTGATCATGTCCATCAAACCGACCGGACGGCTGTCGCCAATATTGAGAATGCGGTTGCTGTGCGGCGCGGGCGGATGGTCGAGAGCTCCCAATATGCCATCGACGATATCGTCGATATAGGTAAAGTCGCGCGCCATCTTGCCTTCGCCATAGACTTCGATCGGTTCGCCGGCCAAAATCTTCCGGGTGAAGCTGAAATAGGCCATGTCGGGTCGTCCCCACGGACCGTAGACGGTGAAGAAACGCAGGCCGGTCTGCGGAAAGCCGTACAGTTTCGCATAGGACTGGCTCATCAATTCGCAGGATCTTTTGGTCGCCGCATAGAGCGAGACCGGCTCGTTGACCGGCTCGTCTTCGGTGAAGCCGATGCCGCCCATCGGCTTGTCGCCATAGACCGAGCTCGACGACGCATAGACAAGATGCTGGAAACCGGCGGCGTGGCGGCTGGCTTCGAGCAGCGACAGATGGCCCTGCAGATTGGACTTCTGATAGGCGAAGGGGTTGTCGATACTGTAGCGCACCCCGGCCTGCGCCGCGAGATGGATGATCCGCTTGACGCCGCCGTCCCGGACCAGCGTCTTGACGTCATCGGCGTCCGAGATGTCCATTTCGACGAAGCGGAAACCCTTCAGGTCCTGAAGATTGGCGAGCCGGGCATGCTTCAGCGCCGGATCATAATAATCGTTCAGATTGTCGATCCCGATCACCGTTTCGCCGCGCGCGATCAGCCGCGTCGAGACGGCATGGCCGATGAAACCGGCGGCACCGGTCACGAGAATGGGAGAATTATGGGTGTCTGGCATGGTGGCTTTCATCAATATCAATTGCCGTGCCTTTAACACGAACCGGTAAAGATTTCACAAGCGAAAGGAGGGTTGCTGTTCAGCCTGACCGCATGCTGTTCCGGCTGTTGGCGCCCGCACATAAAAAAACGGCGGCGCTTTGCAGCACCGCCGTTTCCATTTCTTGTTTGCCTGCTACGAGCAACCGCCCTGGCAACCACTATGTTCTTCTCGGTTTAATAACCGAAGATGAGCGAGATGCTTGCAGCGCGCGGCGCACCAATCTGGACAAATGGCGAGTTGCCGTCCAGATCACCACCAAAGCCGCCAACATATAGCTTGTCCAACAGGTTGGTCACGTTCAGCTGCAACGCAACATCATCGCCGAATGGGTTTTGCGTGATAGTCCAGCGAAGGTCGAGGTCGACCAGAGTGTAGCCGCCAACAGACCGTTGGTTGGTGTCGTTCACCCACCGTTTGCCGGTGTGCTTGACCTGAGCACCCAGTTCAAAATCACCAAGTTGCTGCTGAAGACGGGCACCGACGGTCCACAAGGGTGCGCCGCTTTCGTTCTTGCCGGCCGTGAGGGCAAAAATCGGATCGCCAACCGCCGTACACTGGGCAACGCCATTCGTTATGTCCGCAGCCGAGCAAACGTCGGTCTGGACATTGTCCTTGATTTCCGATTCATTGATCGAACCGAAGACATAGAGCATTGTTGCAGGTGTTGGCGACCAAGCGATCGAGGCATCAAGGCCATATTTGTCAACACGACCGAGGTTCCGGAATACCGATTCATCCAGAATCGGATCATAAGAGGATGCCAGCCGGTTGTTATAGCGGGTATACCAGCCAGCAAACTGGGCCTGGATGTTGCCGGTCCGATACCGAAGCCCCATGTCGAGACTGTCGGTTGTTTCGGGAACCGGCTGAACGCCCGGGGCATCCACTGGGAAGTACAGAGAATCATAGAGCGGATCAGTAGCCGGTACCGAAAGACCCTTGGCATAGTTTGCAAATACCGATGCGCTACCGAAAGCATAGGTCAGACCGACGTTGGGCAGGATTTCATCATATTTGTACGTGCGTGACTGAGGAACTGCAGAACCGGATACGGTGTTGGTCGCTGCATCATAGCTATAAGGGTTCGCCGCTTCATAGGCTGCGCTTACGCCGCCCACACAATCGAGGAAACCGCTGGCCGATGTGGTGTAGCAATTCTGGTTCAGTTTACGTTTGAAGAACGGTGCACGCACACCCAATACTGCGGAGAGGTCACCGAAGGTACCGCGATATTCACCCGAAATCTGATGCAATGTTGCATAAGACTGGCGATCGCGTTTGTTGAGTTCAAAACCGTCTACTGTCACCAGTCCATTGTTGACCGGGAATACGTCGGCAATCTCGCCATTGAACAGCGCAACCGAGGTCTGCCCCGTCTGACGATGGTTTGCATCATCATAAGTGTAAGCAAGACGGAAACGATGATCCGGGCTGAGTTCGTAGGACAGGTTGGAAATGACACCGTAACGCCGGGTGCGGGTCTGGCTCGGATCGTGGCCCGTTACTTCGTCAAGCGTATCGCCGTCACCGTTGAGATCGCGACCGAAATAATAGCGTCCGCGAATGAAACCGGTCATTGCGACTCCGCCCACATTTCTCGTTTGCTCAAGCAGTTCTTCGTCACCGCCGCCATTGGCTTTCACATATTGGAAGCTTGGATCGACCGAGAGTATCAGGCCGTCTGCCAAGGTGAAGCGCGATGCACCGCGGATATTACCGGTGTTGGAAGGGTTGTAGCGACGGTCAAATTCTGCACCGCAATTGTTGTCGCTTTGCGCGGTACCCGCTTCCGGCGATTCGACTGTGCAAGGAAAGTTGATGTCGTAAAAACGGTCTGCTTTTGTCGCAGGAAACCTGTCCAGAGAGAAGGAACCGAAGAAATTGTTGCGGTTCTCGTTATAGTGACCGGCGATGGCAATGAAGTCGCCATTGGTTCCGATGTCCTGCCAGATGCGGCCATTATATTGTTGCTTCTCGACAATGCCGTAGTTGTTGAACGGATTGTTGTAGCGGGTGTAGCTTGCCGAAACGAATGCCTTGGTGCCGAACCCGGTGATGTCACCGGTGTCGATCATGCCAAAGCCGCGCATGTAAAGACGGCTGCGGTTATTATTGTCGCCTTTTGCAAAGGTGCTGCCGGTGGACAGCGTGCCGGTGAGCTTGAACTCGTCGCTGGGCTCGCGTGTACGAAGGTTGATTGTGCCACCAACCGCGGAAGCCGTTGGACTGTCCACATCGGTTACGCCCAGATTTACGTTGACCTGCTCGATAATTTCCGAATCGACCTGCTGGTTGGTGTAAAGCGCATAGTTGCCGGAATCGTTCAGCGGCAGGCCGTCAAGCGTTTGCGAGATACGATCATCGCTGAAGCCGCGGATCGTGAACGAGCCGCCGGAAGAGCCCCATGGGTCATTGTTCTGGAAGCTGACGCCGGGGACAAGGTTGATAATATCATTGACCGTCTGGCCGGGGCGCTGGCGCCGGATGATTTCTTCGTCGAGAACCTGTTTCGCTTTTGGCGTGTTTGGAATTTCCACGCCGCCCACGTCACTGGTTCTGGCACCCATGACAATGATAACGTCTTCTTCGAAACCGACAGTACCGGTTGACTGCGCAGCAGCCGGCACAGCCATCAGGCCGGCGGTGGAAAGGCTGACGACGCTGGCAGCCAAAAGATATTTGATTTTCATGATTTGAATTCCCCGTTCATGAACCGAATTTGAAACAAAAATGTAATAAGATGGTCGCCCGTGAACCATCGACAGTGAAGCCTGGGCAGGCCGTCTCTAGGCCCCATAAATGACAGTTTTGTCTCAAGTGAAACTAGAAATGCCGCAGCGCAGCATTTTATTTTTGCAGTGCAATATTTTGATCCGGAATTTTGGGTAGGGAAACGGACTTTCTGTCCGGCGATGTTGGACCATCGCGTTGTTTTTCAGCGCTATATTCCGGAGAGGATGCGCTTGAACAGCTTTTCAAATGCCGACCCGGATTGTTGCGAATTTGTCACGATGTCGGCATGAATTTTCGAGGGCTCGACATGGAGATCGTGCATCGGGCCGACCTGATTGGCAAATTGTTCGTGCACCGATTGCACGGTCCGCCCGCGTTCGCGGACATCGCGTTCGAGTCGCCGGGCAAAGCGGGTTTCGGAATCGCATTCGACGAAAATGCTGAGATCTAGAAGCGCGCGCAGCGGCTGGTGCTGGAGGATCAATATCCCGTCGATCAGGATCACCGGCCGCGGTTCGGTGCGCCGGGTTTCTGCTTTCGGCATATGGGTCGGAAAATCATAGAGCGGCCGGTCGATCGCCTGCCCGCGCTTCAGTTGCGCCAGCTGCGCGCACAGTTGGTCGAAATCGACCGCATCGGGATGATCGAAATTGGGGCCGCCCTTGCCTTCCGGCGCATCGCCCAGGCCGAAAAAATAGTCGTCCTGCGGCAGGATCACGCATTGTTCGGGACCCAGCCGTTCGAAAATTTTGCGGGTCAGTGTCGTCTTGCCGGAACAGCTGCCGCCACTGATGCCGACGGCTCTGGGCGTCATATCAGCCCGATCTCGCGCAACCGCTGCTGCAGATAGTCATGCGCGGTGATCGGTTCCGGATACCGGTTCGGGTGGCCATCGTCGACGCAGCTCGGCAGCGTCTCGATCAGATAATCGGGACGGAAGTGGAGGAAAAAGGGCATCGAATAGCGCGAGATGCCGCGCCGTTCGGGCGCCGGGTTGACCACGCGGTGGGTCGTCGATGGCAGGCGGTCATTGGTCAGCCGCTGCAGCATGTCGCCGATATTCACTGCCAGCTCGCCCGCCTTCGGGGTAACGGCGCGCCAGTTGCCCTGCCGGTCGAGCAGTTCCAGACCCGCCTCTTCGGCACCGATCAGCAATGTGATGGTGTTGATATCCTCGTGGGCGCCCGCGCGGACGGCGGACGAATCCTCCGGCACCGGCGGATAGTGGATCAGCCGCATCACCGAATTGCCGTCGCGGACCGTATCGACAAAGAAATCGGGTGCCAGCTCCAGATAGCGCGCGATCGCTTCCAGGATCCGTGCCCCCGCCTTGTCGAAAGCGGCGAACATCTCGAGATAGGTTTCGCGGAAGCCATCCAGCTCCTGTGGCCAGACATTGGGCGGCATATAGGGTGTGAACGGGTGGCCGGCAGACAGTTCGCGGCCGATATGCCAGAATTCCTTGAGATCGCTGATATCGGAATCCTTGGCGCTTTCGGTGCCGAAGGGCGTGTAGCCGCGGGCCCCGCCACCGCCGGCGATATGATAGGCGCGCTTGACCGCTTCCGGCAGCGCAAAAAAGGCCCGCGACATGGCTTCGGCGCGCGCGATCAGCTCTGCCGGGATGCCATGGTCTGCGACCACGGCAAAGCCCCAGTCGGCAAAGCTGCCACCAATACGATCGGCGAAAGCATCGGGTTCGGATTCCGCCATGGCCAGCGAAACGGCGGATAGGGTGTCCTGGGTCTGGGTCATGCTCTTAAAATGTGTCCTCGGGGGTATTTGTCAATCGGGATGAATCAACCGAGCGACAGCAATATGCCGGCTAGCGCAGCGCTCATCAGATTGGCGAGTGATCCGGCGGCCAGTGCGCGCAGGCCGAGCCGGGCAATCACCGGCCGCTGATTGGGCGCAAGCCCTCCGGTAACCGCCAGCTGGATCGCGATGCTGCTGAAATTGGCGAAGCCGCACAGGGCGAAGATGACGATCGCATTGGTCAGCGGCGAGATACCCGCCTGCAATTTGCCCAGTTCGATGAAGGCGACAAATTCGTTGAGCACCACCTTGGTGCCGAACAGCCCGCCGGCCCCCAGCGCCTCGTCCCACGGCACGCCGATCAGATACATGATCGGGGCAAAGATATAGCCGATCACCTGCTGGAAGCTGAGATCGGGATGGCCGAACCAGCCGCCGACGCCGCCGAGCAGGCCGTTGGCCAGTGCGACCAGCGCGACAAAGGCCAGCACCATTGCGCCGACCGCGACCGCCAGCTTGACCCCGGTCTGCGCGCCCATGCCGGCGGCCATGATGATATTGGCCGGCTTCTCGTCTTCATATTCGACCGCGCTGACCAGCTCTTCCGGTGCTGGGTCCTCGGGATTGTCGGGCATGATGATCTTGGCCATCAATATGCCGCCCGGTGCCGACATGAAGGCGGCGGCGAGCAGATAGTCGATACGGATGCCCATCGCCGCATAGGCTGCGAGAATCGTGCCCGCGACTCCGGCCATGCCGACACTCATCACGGTGAACAGCTGCGACTGGGTCAGGCTGGCGAGATAGGGGCGGATGACCAAAGGCGATTCCGACTGGCCGACGAAGATATTCGCGGCCGCACAGAGCGATTCGACCTTCGAGATACCGGTGATTTTCTGGATCGCGCCGCCGACCCATTTGATAATGAACTGCATGATGCCGAGATAATAGAGAATCGAGATCAGCGCCGAGAAGAAGATGATCACGGGCAGCGCCGCGATCGCGAAGCTGTTGCCGCCAATCGTCGGATCGGCAAGCGGGCCGAAGATGAAATTGGTGCCGGCCGAGGCATAGCCCAGCAGGTTGGAAACGCCGAACGCCATCGCTTCTATGACCCGTTTCCCGGCCGGGACATAAAGTACGATGACGGCAATACCGGTCTGCAGGGCAAAGGCAGCGCCGACAACGCGCAGCCGGATGTTGCGGCGGTCGGTCGACAGAGCAAAGGCGATCAGCAGGATCAGCGCCATGCCGGCAAGGCTGGTCAGGATAGCCGTCATGCGAGGCTTCCGACCAAATGTCCGGAGCGGATGCCGCTCACCAGGTGAAACTCCCGGCTTCGCTGTTGCAGGCGGCGGCAAGGCGGTCGAGGCAGTCGGCGATATTGTCGGAAACAATCAGATGCTTGCGCCGTTCGACCGACACGAATCCCTGTTCCGTCATGGTATCGAGAAAAGCGATCAGCGAGTCCCAGTAACCGTCGATATTCAATATTGCGAACGGCTTGTTGTGATAGCCCAAAGCGTTCCAGCTCCACGCCTCGAACAGTTCGTCCATCGTTCCGACGCCGCCGGGCAGGGCGACAAAGGCATCGGTGAGATCGGTCATCTTGGCTTTGCGTTCGTGCATATTCTGGACGATGTGCAGCTCGGTGACGCCGGTGTGCGCCACTTCGAGATCTTTCAGCATCTCTGGGATGACGCCATGGACCCGTCCGCCATCGGCGAGCACAGTGTCGGCGATGACTCCCATCAGGCCGAGCCGGCCGCCGCCATAGACCAGGTCAACACCGCGCGCTGCCATGGTCTTGCCGAGCAAGATAGTGGTTTCGGCATAAGCCGGGTTCTTCCCGGCATTGGCGCCGCAATATACAGCGAGTCTTTGCAAATTGCCCCCGATCGCGCGACACAAGGGCCGCGATCTGATGTTGTTCGTTTCTTTTTCCCTATAGAAAAATTGCGCGGTGTGACTATTTCTTTTTTTTCGGTGCGGACCGCGCTAGGCACTGGCGATGATCGAAACTGCAAAAACCAACCTCATCCCGCGCTCGCTGTTTGTCTTCGCGGTACTCTATGGCGGGATGACCTGCATCGCCGGAATATTGGGCGCGAAGCAGGTCGCGATCGGGCCGCTGGCGGTCGAATCCGGGATTTTCCCGTTCCTGTTGCTGGTGGTCCTCTCGAGCTCGGTTGCAGAATTGCACGGCCGAGATGTCGCCAACCGGCTGGTGCGTTTCGGTTTCATCCCGCTGATTACCGCGATCGTCCTGATCCAGATCGTGCTGGCCCTGCCGACCGATCCCGGCATGTACGAGCCGGCGAAGGAAGCCTTTCCGATCATATTGGAGCAGGGGGCCCGGCTGATGTTCGCCGGGATCATCGCTTATGGCGTATCCCAGTTTCTCAACGTCTACATATTTTCTCGCCTGGCCAGCATGAAGGGCGCGCTGCTGGCCCTGCGCGCCGCGATCGCCAGCGCCCTGTCGCAAATTGTCGACACGGTCATTTTCATCACCATCGCCTTTTACGGCGAACGGCCGATCGGGCAGTTGCTGCTGGGGCAGGGCTCGGCCAAGGTTGTGCTGTCCTTTCTGCTGGTGCCTTTCCTGATCGTGTTTTTCGTCAAGCTGGGGCAACGGCTGGACCGGGAATGAAGGCTATTGCAGCCTGTCTGATTGCTCTTTTCCTTGGTCTGGCGGGATGTTCCCCGCAGCCGGCCACCTCGCCTCCCGAGGGCGCAACGATCGTGACCGTGATCGGGGCCATTCACGGCCAGCACCGGCGCAGCGACCGCTATGCGCTCGACGTGCTGCGCCGCGCGATTGTCCAATTTGACCCGGATATCGTGCTGGTCGAACTGCCGCCGGACCGTTTTGCCACATCCTCTGCCAATTTCGCCCGATATGGTGAAGTGCGGGAAAGCCGGGCCGACGATTTCCCGGAACTGACCGATGTTGTGTTTCCGCTGCGCAAACCAAGGGGCTTTACCACGATTCCGGTGGCGGCGTGGACGGCAGACATCGCCGCCGACCGCCGCGCAACAGAAAAACGGTTGGAACAGGACCCGGCGCGGGCTGCAGACTGGGCAGAATATCAGGCTGCGACAAAGGCCTATGCCAAGGCGGTCGCGGGCCGCTCGGATGATCCGGAGTTCATTCACTCCACAGCATATGATGCCGCGGTCAGGACCCGCCAGGAGACCTATGAGCGACTCTTCGGCGATGATCTGGGCGCAGGTGGCTGGCGCGCCATCAACCAGGCGCATATTGGCCATATCAACGCCGCTCTCGATGACGTGACCGGGCAGGAGAAGCGGGTGCTGATCCTGTTCGGAGCCTGGCACAAATACAAGATACGCGAAGCCGTGGAGGCGCGGCCGGATGTCTTTCTGGCCGATCCGGTGCCGCTGTTCGACAGCTGATTATCTGATCCGATCATGGATCAGCCGGGCTTGAGCCAGGTCCTCCTGCGTATCTATATCGATCAGAAGCGGGTCCCTGCCAGGAACCAGCTCGGCATCCGCCAGCAGCGTCCGGGCACCGGAATCCCCCTCCAGCGTCAACAGCTTTGCTAATGCCCCGACGGGAAAAATGGCGGGCGGCATTGCCTGTCCGTTGCGGGTGGAGGCGACGACGCTACCCGATTGTTCGAACGCGCTCGTCAACCTGCCAATATGATCGCGCGTCACAAAGGGCATGTCGGCGAGCAGGATGCACAGCGCGCTGGCCCCGCTTGCAATAGCCTGCGCCGCCGCCAGCCGGACGGAACTGGCCTGACCTTGCGCGGCGTCCTCGTTGGCGATGATCCGATAGCCGAGCGAGCGCCAGTGTGCCGCACAGTCATGCGCGGGCGAACCGATCACCAGCTTGCCGGCAAAGGGCAGGGCCGCCGCCGTTGCGGCGGCGTGCAGGCCGAGCATATTGTCGCCCAGCGGGGCGCTGAGCTTGTCGCGGTCGCCAAATCGGCTGGATTGCCCGGCAGCGAGCAGCGCGAGCAGCATGCCGGAGCGCGCGCTCAATTGGCGGTGATGCTCTCAAGATAGGCGATCACGGCCTGCCTTGTCGCCGCATCGGCGATGGCACCGGTGATCATCGTGGTGCCGGGAATTTTTGCCGATGGATCGGCGATAAAGCCGTCCAGTTCGGCCGCGGTCCAGGTGATGCCCGATGCCTTTAGCGCGTCCGAATAGGCGAAGCCGGCGACCTGTCCGGCCGGCTGGTCGACGATCGCGAACAGATTGGGACCGGCACCATTGGGCGCGTCTTTGGCGACGGCATGGCAGGCGGAGCAATTGGCAAAGGCGGCCTTGCCTTCGGCGATCAGCGCGCCTGCTGCATCGCCGGTCGCCGCTGCGGGCGCTGGTGCGGCTGTTTTGGCGCCTGCTTCGCGAACGATGATTTGCTCGACTGGGCCCGGCGCAGGATCGGCACCGCAGGCGGCGAGCAGAATGGGAGCAAGGCAGGCAAGGCTGCGGAGGGTCTTCATGGTTCGGTTCCGATCAGGCAAAGCTGTGTTTGGACAAGGGCAACTCGCGAACGCGCGTACCGGTGGCGGCGAAGATCGCGTTGGTGACCGCCGGCGCAATCGGCGGCAAGCCGGGTTCGCCGCCTCCGCCGAGGCGCTTGTGATCGCCGTTGATCAGCGCGACTTCCACTTCCGGCATCTCGTTGATCCGGAGCATCGGATAGTCGTGGAAGTTGCTTTGCTGGACCTCGCCGTTCTTGATCGAAATCTCGCCGTAAAGCGCCGCGGTCAGGCCATAGACAATAGCGCTTTCCATCTGGGCGGTAAAGCCGTCCGGATTGATCACAAAACCGGGATCGGCGGCGACATAGACTTTTGTCACCTTCGGCTTCGGCCCGCTCATGTCGACCTCGGCGACCTGCGCAACGATCGATCCGAAGGACGGCACGAAGGCGATACCCCGGCCATGTCTTTCGGGCAGTGCGCTGCCCCAGCCGGACATTTTCGCGGCGGTGTCGAGGACCTTGAGGTGGCGCGGAGAACCCGCCAGCAGTTCCCGGCGGAAGGCATAGCCGTCCTTGCCCGCGGCGTGGGCCATTTCATCGACGAAGGATTCGATGAAAAAGCCGTGCTGGCTGTGGTCGACTGACCGCCAGGGGCCAAAGCGCAGCTGGGTCGGGACGTCGACCTTGCGGATCTTGTGGCTGGCAATATTGTAATAGGGGACGGTTGGCGCGTCTTTCGGGTCGAACAAATGGGTATGGATATTGCTCCAGCTGACCGCCTTGCCATCCTTGTCGAGCCCGCCCTGGAAGCGGCTGGTCGCCGACGGACGATAATGGTCCTGCGCCGTATCCTCTTCCCGTGACCAGATCATCTTGACCGGATAGCCGGTGGCCTTGGCGATCCGGGTCGCCATGATGATATTGTCGCTTTCCGACCGGCGGCCGAAACCGCCACCCAGAAATGCGTTATGATAGGTCACGTCCTCGAAGGCGAGACCGGCGGCATCGGCGGCCGCCTGGCGAGCATTGACCGGCGCCTGATGGCCAGACCAGACATCGCATTTGCCGTCGCGCACCCAGGCGGTGCAGTTCATCGGTTCCATTGTGGCATGCGCCAGGAACGGCACCTTATATTCCGCCTCGACCTTGGTCACAGCTTCGGCGAAGCCTTTGCCGACATCGCCTTCCTCGGTTTCGACGTCGCCGCCGTTTTCGCCGGCCTCGTCGAGATGGGTGGCATAGCGGGCGAACAGCGCCTCCTGATCAAGACTGTCGCCTTCGGTCTTGCTATATTTTGTATCGATACTGTTCAGCGCCTGCTGCGCCTGCCAATAGCCATCCGCGACCACCGCGACAAAATCCCCCATGTTGAGGATCTGCAGCACGCCGGGCATGGTTCTGGCGGTCGTCGCATCCATCGATTCGACCGTGGCGCCGACCACCGGTGCGGCCTTGACCGCAGCATATTTCATGCCCGGGACGTTGGCATCAATGCCGAAAATCGCGCTGCCGTCGACCTTTCCCGGAATATCGTGGCGCGCCTTTGACTGCCCCATGATCTTGTAATTTTCAGGCGATTTCAGTGTCGGCTTGGCCGGCAGGCTCTGTTCGGCTGCGGCGAGGGCAAATTTCGAGAAGGGTTCGGCCTTGCCGCTGCCAGCATGCAGGATCATGCTGTCTGCGGTGGTAATCTCGCCAGCCGGCACCTGCCATTCGCTTGCTGCCGCCGCGACCAGCATCTCGCGGGCTGCGGCGCCGGCGGTGCGCATCGCGCGCTGGCCAGTGGCGCGCACTGAATAGCTACCGCCGGTGAACTGCAGGCCCATCGCCTGTGCGAGCTCCAATATACCGCCCGCAACCGTCGGTTCGAACAGCGCCGGTACTTCCAGATCGGGGAACAGGAAATCGCGACCGATCGAATCGGAGACATATTGCTTGTCGGCCGGAGCTTCGAGAATCTGCACCTTGTTCCAGTCCGCGTCCATCTCGTCGGCCAGCATCTGCGCTAGCGCGGTATAGACGCCCTGCCCCATCTCGACATGGGGGATGACCGCGGTGACGATATTGTCGGCATCAACCTTGACCCAGGCGTTGAGCAATTGTTCGTCCTTGCCGTCAGCGAGCATCGGGCTCAGCCGGTCGATCGGATTGCCCGGGCGCACGGCGACGCCAACCACCAGTGCACTGCCAGCCACCACGCCCGCGCCGATGAAAGCGCGCCGGGTCCATTTGCCCATTTTGCCGGGGCTGCCGGTTTCTGTCTTGCTCATACCGCCTTCTCCCCGGTGGCCGGTTGTCCGGCTGCTGCCTTGATCGCTGCGCGAATGCGGCCGTACATGCCGCAGCGGCAGACATTGCCTGCCATCGCGGCGTCAATCTGCGCGTCGGTGGGGTTCGGGTTTTTCTGCAGCAAGGCTGTCGCCGACATGATCTGACCCGACTGGCAATAGCCGCATTGTGGCACCTGCGCCTCGATCCATGCCTGCTGGACCCGGTGCAGCGTGCCGTCTTCGCCGGCTATGCCCTCGATGGTGGCGATCGCCTTGCCGTCGGCGGCGGAAATCGGAGTCGAACAGCTGCGCACCGGCTTGCCGTCGAGATGCACGGTACAGGCCCCGCACTGGGCAATGCCGCAGCCGAATTTCGTGCCGGTCATTTCCAGATTTTCGCGTACGACCCAAAGAATCGGGGTGGCCGGGTCAACATCGACCTCCCTGGTCTGGCCGTTGACGTTGAGCTTGATCATGGAATGTTCACCCGGATGTTTGCATAGCGGTTTGCAACTTATAGCCGAGTGGCCCGATCAAGCCAAGTGGCCTTTAGGACAGGGATTTTATGCTTGATGGATCTGGCGCAATTTATGGGCATGGCGCTGCCATATCCGGTCTCAGCGCAATTGGATCATCGCGAGGGAGGCACAGCACAGGAATCGACGCAAGCGATAGGCAGGACCATGCCGTCCGATGCATAAGCCGGTGTGGCCCTATCGGCGCTTGCCGTAGCGTCACCTTAATTGCACGGTTAATTGCTTGTTTTCAGCGGTTTTCGGCCTATAGTCCGGCCAAATTCTGACCAAGGAGCACTCCCATGAATCTGGAATTCACCGAAGAAGAAAAGGCCTTTCGCGCCGAAGTGCGTGAATTTATTGAAAATAATTATCCGCAAAATGTTGATGCCCGCGGCCTTCGCGACGACCTGAGTCCCGAAGACATGCTCGCCTGGCACAAGATTCTGGGCAAGAAGGGCTGGTCGGTTCCGGCCTGGCCGACCGAATATGGCGGCACCGACTGGACCCCGACCCAGCGCTATATCTGGTCGGAAGAAAATGCCCGGAAGAACACCGTGATGCCGCTGCCTTTCGGCGTCGCGATGGTCGGACCGGTGATCTACACATTCGGCAATGAAGAACAGAAAGCGCAGCATCTGCCGGGCATCCGGTCCGGTGATGTATGGTGGTGCCAGGGCTATTCGGAGCCGGGCGCCGGTTCCGATCTCGCCTCGCTGAAAACCACCGCCGTGCGCGACGGCGACGATTATATCATCAACGGCCAGAAAACCTGGACGACGCTGGCTCAGCATGCCGACTGGGGCTTTTTCCTCTGCCGCACCGATTCCGATGCGCCGAAGCCGCAAATGGGGATCAGCTTCATTCTTGTCGACATGAAGACGCCGGGCATCGAAGTGCGCCCTATCAAGCTGATCGACGGCGGCTATGAAGTCAACGAAGTGTGGCTGACCGATGTCCGTGTACCGGCGGCCAACCTGATCGGCGAAGAGAACAAGGGCTGGACCTATGCCAAGTTCCTGCTCGCCCATGAACGGTCCGGCATTGCCGGTGTTGCGCGCTCCAAGCGCGGCGTCGAGCAATTGAAGGAAATTGCTGCTTCGGAAATGCTCGATGGCAAGCCACTGATCGAGGATATGGGCTTTGCCACCAAGATCAGCCAGCTGGAGATCGACCTTTCGGCTCTGGAAATCACCGAACTCAGGACATTGGCGGGCGAACAGGCCGGCAAGGGACCGGGACCGGAAAGCTCGCTGCTCAAGGTCAAGGGCACGGAAATCCAGCAGCGCCTGACCGAGTTGACACTGGAAGCGGTCGGCTATTACGGCGCACCCGATTTCCGCAGCTTCCCGGACGACGGGTCGAACGACTTCCCGATCGGGCCGGATTATGCCCATCATGCGGCACCGACCTATTTCAACATGCGCAAGACGTCGATCTACGGCGGATCCAACGAGATCCAGCGCAACATCATCACAAAAATGATCCTCGGCCTTTAACCGGACCGACACAGGGGAACCAAAATGGATTTCGATTTTACCGACGAACAGAACATGGTGCGCGACGGCATTTCGCGCCTGATCCGGGAGCAATATGACTTTGATACGCGGCGCAACGTTATCGCCAGCGATTCCGGCTGGCGGCCGGAACTGTGGGCGCAGCTCGCCGAACTCGGCATGCTGGCCGCTCCTTTCTCGGAAGAAGACGGCGGTTTCGGCGGTGCCACCGAAGCGATGATCATCATGGAGGAATTCGGCAAGGGCCTCGCGGTCGAACCGTTTATCCCGAGCGTGGTCTGCGCCGGCGGCTTCCTGAAACACGGCGGCAGCGCCGCGCAGCGCGAGGAATATATCGGCGGGATTATTTCCGGCGAGATGGTCTTTGCCTTTGCCTATGCGGAACCGCGCGGCCGTTATGATCTGGCCAATCTTGAAACCACGGCCAAGGCCGATGGCGGCGACTATGTGCTGAACGGTCACAAGGCTGTCGTGATTGGCGCGCCCTGGGCGACGCATCTGGTCGTGACCGCACGCACCTCGGGCGGGCAGACCGACAAGGACGGCGTGTCCGTATTCATCGTCGACAAAGCGGCACAGGGCGTGAGCACGCGCGACTATGCCACGGTCGATGGTCGCCGCGCTTCCGAAGTCTATTTCGAAAATGTCAAAGTCTCCGGCGATGCGCTGATCGGCGAAGCCGGCAACAGCCTGCCGCTGATCGAGAAAGTCGTCGACGAAGCGACGGCAGCGGTCTGCGCCGAAGCGGTTGGCGCGATGAAAGTCACCAACGCAACCACGCTCGACTATTCGCGGCAGCGCAAGCAGTTCGGCGTACCGATCGGTTCCTTCCAGGTGCTGCAGCACCGCATGGCAGACATGCTGATGGAATATGAGCAGTCGGTCTCGATGTGCTATCTCGCGACGATCAAGCTCGACGAGGATGACGCGACGCGCAAGAAGAATGTCTCGGCAGCCAAGGTCCGCATCGGCCAGTCGGCGCGGTTCATCGGCCAGTCGGCGATCCAGACCCATGGCGGCATGGGCATGACCGACGAACTCGCGGTGGGCAGCTATTTCAAGCGGCTGTCGATCATCGAGGGCGAGTTCGGCAGCGTCGACCATCATATGCGGCGGCATATTGCGCTGACCGCGGGCTAAAATACTCCTGCTCCCGGACCTGATGCGGGATCCTGACTGACACCCTATCACTAAAGGGGATAGCGCCTCTATGGCTCTGTCCCCTTTTTCACGCTAGTCCATCCCTATCCTTTGGAGAGGGTGCAAATGAACAGGAAATCCGGGTCGGTCGCCGGCGGCGTCTATCGCTATTATGTGCTGATCATGCTGATGCTGACCTTCATGTTCAACATCGCCGACCGGCTGGTGATGTCGATCCTGATCGAGGATATCAAGGCGGAATTCGTGCTCAGCGACACGCAGATCGGCCTGCTCGCCGGCACCGCTTTTACCGTTTTCTATCTGTTGCTCGGGGTTCCGGCTGGCCGGCTGGCCGATCGCACCAACCGCAAGACGATGGTGGCCGTTTCGCTGTCGCTGTGGAGTCTGATGTCGGCGGCCTGTGGGGCGGCCATCGGATTCTGGACATTGCTGCTCGCCCGCCTCGGGGTCGGGGTCGGAGAAGCGGGCGGCGGGCCACCGTCGGTCTCGATCATCACCGACTATTTCGCGCCGCACGAACTGTCGCGGGCGATGGGCATATTTGCCGTCGGGGCGGTTCTGGGCCCCGTGCTCGGCTATGCCGCCGGCGGCCTGATCGCGGAGGCCTACGGCTGGCGCTGGACGTTTGTCATTCTGGGCCTGCCGGGAATCTTGCTCGGCATCCTTCTCTATTTCACCGTCCTCGAGCCGGCGCGCGGCCGCTTTTTCGAACGGAAGGCGCAGCAGGCAGACGCGGACAGGCAGCAGCCGTTCATGCGCACGATGCGGTCGCTGTGGATGAACAGCGTCTTTGTGCGGGTGGTACTCGCCAACAGCTTCACCAATATCCCCTCCTTCGCCTTCGCGATCTGGCTGGCGCCGACATTGATCCGCAATTTTGACGTCACCCAGGGAGAGGTCGGCATCTATCTGGGCGCAGTGTTGTTTGCTGGTGGTGTTCCCGGCATGATTCTCGGCGGCTATCTTGCTGACTATCTCGCCAAGAAAAACACCCGATGGCGGCCATATTATTGTGCGCTGGCGGTGCTGCTGGTCTTGCCGTTCTGGACTTTCTGCCTGCTGTCGAGCAGTCTCGAAATGACCCTCGCGCTCTATATTTGCGGCTATGTCCTGCTGGTATCGACGCAGGGTGCGGCCATCTCCATGGTCCAGTCGGCGGTCATGCCCACCGAGCGCGGCACGGCGTCATCGATCAGCAGCCTGTCGATCAACCTGCTCGGATATGGCATCGGACCGGCACTGATCGGGTTGATGAGCGACAAATGGGCGGGGACCCATGGCAGCATGTCGCTCAACTATGCGGTGATAGCGACCGTGGTGGTCAGCCTGTCGATGGCAACCTTCCTGTTCTGGTGGACCGGCAAGGCGGTCGTCACGGAAAGGGCGACAGCCTGAACTAGAGCAGCAGGCCGCCATCCGCGATGATCGTCTGCCCGGCAACATAGGCCGCCAGCGGCGACGCCAGAAACAGTGACAGGCCCGCCATGTCGTCGGGATCACCGATCCGGCCGAGCGGGATCGACCGGATCGTCGCTTCGCGGCGTTTGGGATGGTCGGTCGTCACCTTGGTCATCTTGGTCGCGATCAGCCCCGGCGCGATGCCGTTCACCCGGATCCCGTCGGGGGCCCAGGCCTTGCCCAGCGTCCGGGTCAGTCCGGCGGCCCCGGCCTTGGAGGCATTATAGCCGGGATTGCCGACAGTGGCGTGGAAGGCGGCGGTCGAGCTGATGATGATCAGCGAGCCCTTCGACTCTTTCAGCAAGTCGTAAAATTGCCCGGCGCAGGTCATCAGGCTGTTGAGATTGACCTGCACAACCTTGGCGAAATTTTCCGGTTCGAACTCAGCGCGCTTGTAGAGCACCATGCCCTGCGAACAGATCAGCACGTCCATCTGCTCGAAACTCTGCCGGAGCGCGATGATCGCCTCGTCGTCAGCCGCATCCAGCTGGTGGTAGGTCAGGCCGGCAAGATCGGATCCGTCCGCCTTGTCATAATCATCCGCACCGGCTCTGGTGCCGGTGACATGTACATCGGCGCCGCAGCCGCGAAAGGCCTGGGCGGTGGCATTGCCGATCCCGCTTGAGCCGCCGATGATGCAGACGGTTTTGCCGGTAAAGTCGAGGGACGTGTCGATCATGATCTTCTCCTATGCAATTGACTATTGGCCGACCATTGGCGGATCGTCTAGACCCGCCATGATATTTGCGATGATATGGAGCAAAAAATGGACATCCCCTTTTCCCTGGCAGGCCGGACGGCGCTGATCGCCGGCGCTTCTTCCGGCTTCGGGGCCCGTTTTGCCGAACTGTTCGCTGCCGCCGGTGCCCGCGTCGTCCTTGGCGCGCGGCGGACTGATCGCACGGCCGAGCTGGCGGACAAGATCAACGCTTCCGGCGGGCAGGCGATGGCAGTGCCGCTCGACGTCACCGACGAAGCCTCGATCATCGCCTGCTATGATGCAGCGGAGGCCACATTCGGTACCGTGGACAGCATTGTTGCCAATGCCGGCGTGGCCGCGACGGGTCGCTCGACCGATGTACCGGCGGACCGGCTGCAGGCGCTGCTCGACACCAATTTCAAGGGCGTCTATCTGGTCGCGCGGGAAGGCGCGAAACGGCTGATCGCCAGCGGCAGCCGCGAAAAGGAAAACGGCCGGATCGTGATCATCGGCTCGATCACCTCGCGACTGACCGGCGAGGGCGACAGCGCCTATGCCGCCAGCAAGGCCGGCGTCACCCATCTTGGTCGCAATCTGGCGCGCGAATGGGTGCGGATGGGGGTGAATGTCAACACCATCCACCCCGGCTATATCCCGACCGAAATCCAGGGCGACTGGTATCAGACCCCGGGTGGCGAAGCGCAGATCGCCGGCTTCCACCGCCGCCGGCTGCAGGATATTGAATCGCTGGATCCGATGATGCTCTATTTCTCGTCCGACGCGTCGCGCATGGTCACGGGCTCGGATATCATCGTGGATGACGGCCAATCGCTCTGACGCGGGATCGCGCCCCTATTTAAACAAAGGGTGCCGGGTCCAAAACAAACCTGTCATAGCCTGTCCATGGTAGAGGACATTCGCCCCAACGCGGGCATTGAGATTTCGGCAGATTCTGAATCTGCCTCGCGACGGCGAGCCAATTATGTGCTGGCCGTGCTGTTCATCGTTACCATGCTCAATTTTCTCGACCGGCAGGTGATCTCGATCGTCGCCGAACCGATCAAGCGGGACCTGGGCCTTTCGGACACCCAGCTCGGGCTGATGACCGGCCTGTCCTTTGCCGTCTTCTATACGACACTGGCGATTCCACTCGCGGCGCTGGCGGATCGCTGGAACCGGAGCCGGATCATCGGCATCGCCATCGCGGTCTGGTCGCTGATGACGGTCCTGTGCGGGCTGGCAGGCAATTTCGTTCAGCTGTTTCTGGCCCGCGTCGGCGTCGGGATCGGCGAGGCCGGTTCCGCCCCCGCATCGCACAGCCTGATTGCGGACCTGTTCCCGCCCGAACGGCGCGCCGGGGCGCTCGGCATCATGGGGGCCGCGGTTCCGGTCGGCGCCTTCCTCGCTTATGCCGGCGGCGGCTATGTTACCGAAATGTTCAGCTGGCGCGTGGCGTTCATGCTCGCCGGATTGCCGGGGATATTGATTGCCCTGCTGATCTGGTTCACGGTGCCCGATCCGCGCGGCAAGGTCAGCCTGGCCAAGGCTTTCCAGCCAGCCGTGGGAGAAATCACCTTGCGCACGGCGCTGCTCGAACTGTCGCGCAAGCCGGCCTACTGGCATCTCGTCGCGGCCGGCGTGCTGGTGCAATTTGTTTCCTATGGGCTCGCCAGTTTCTATGGCGGCCTGTTTGTCCGGGTGCACGGCATGAACTATGGCGAGCTCGGCTGGAAACTCGGCGTCATGGTCGGCATCACCGGCGGCTTTGGTGCCTGGTTCGGCGGCAAGGTCGGCGACATGATCGGCAAGCGCGATCCGGTACTGCCGCTGCTGGTCAGCGGCCTGGTCCTGCTGATTGCCGCGCCCGGGATGATCGCCGCCATCTACGCCGGCAACGCCAATCTCGCCATTGCCCTGCTCGGCTTCCCGACCTTTGCCGCCACCTTCTATTTCGGCCCCAGCTTCGCCGCGGTCCAGCTGCTGGCCAGCGACCGCACACGGGCGATGGCCGTCGCCATCTATCTGATGGTGGCGGGGCTGATCGGACTCGGGATTGGTCCGGTATTCGTTGGCGGCCTCTCCGACTATTTCGCCGGCGGAAACCGCGAACTGGAAGCCAGCGCGCTGCAAAAGGCGTTGACGGTTCTGGCCCTGTTCAATCTATGGGCGGGCTTTCATTACTGGCGGGTCTGGACCTGGATGAAGCGCAAGCAGGGCTAGCCGCTCACTTGCCCCCGGTGACATAGAGGCATTGTCCGGTCACCCAGCTGGACGCCGGCGAAGCCATATAGACCACCGCCGCCGCAATATCCTCCTCCCGGCCAAAACGGGCCAGCGGGATCTGGAACTGCTTGAGCAATGCCGCGCGCTTCTCGTCGGAATCGATGCCCATCGAATCGTCGAAATTCTCGGTCGGGATCGGGCCGGGCGCGACGGCGTTGACCCGGATGTGCGGCGCCAGCTCTAACGAAAGGCTTGCGGTCAGGCTGTTCACCGCCGCCTTTGACGCACCATAGGGGCCATTCTTGACCTGTCCGCCCATCGCCGCGCGCGATGAAATATTGATGATCGCGCCGCCCTCGTCGCCCATATGCTGGGCGGCTGCCACGGCACCCATCCACACGCTTTTCAGATTGAGTTCGATCTGGGCGTCCCAGCTTTCTTCCGGCGTACGCGTGAGATAGCGGGGGGTGCCATCGGGCAGCCCGCCCGCGTTGCTGACCCAGATCGTCAGGCGCCCGAGTTCCTCGACCGCACGGTTGGCCAGATTTTCCAGCGCCGCGCGGCTGGTCACATCGGTTGGCACCGCGATCGCCCGGCGACCCAGGGCGCGAATCTCTCCGGCGACCTTTTCCAGATCATCGGCAGAGCGCGCGGCAAGCGCGACATCCGCGCCCGCTTCGGCCAGACCGAGCGCGATCGCCCGCCCGATTCCCTTGCCGGCGCCCGTGACGACCGCAACCGCGCCATCCAGTTTGAATTGATCCAGTATCGCCATTATCTCTTCCCCTTGTTCCGTCCGGTCATTGATTGACCCGCTTGGCCGCCGCGCGTCCGGCGATATAGCCGAATGTCAGCGCCGGCCCCAGCGTGCCGCCGGCTCCGGCATAGACGCTGCCGGTCGGGGCGCTGATCACATTGCCGGCACCGAACAGCCCGGCAATCGGCTCGCCGTCGACATCCAGTATCTGCGCCTGCGCATTGGTTTTCGGTCCGCCATTGGTGCCGAGCGCACCCATCCTGATCTCCACCGCATAGAAGGGCGGCCTGGTCAGTGCTCCCAAAGTCGCCCCTGCCCCGTCGCGCGATCGGTCGCCGTAAAAGCGGTCATAGTCCGCCTTGCCACGGCCAAAATCCTCGTCCTCCAACCGTTCGGCGAGGCCATTAAACCGCTCGACCGTGGCGGGTAAATTCTCTGTATCGATCCCGGTTTTCGTTGCCAGTTCCGCCAGTGTCTCAGCCTGTGCCACCCACGCTGGCAATGGTGTGCCCGGCATGAAGGAAGCGAGCGGATAGCGTTCGCGATAGTGCGAATCGAAGACCAGATAGGCGGGCAGGTTGGGGTAATCATAGGTGGCAGGATCGAACAGGTGGAAGGCCCCGGCCAGCGCCGAATAATTGGCGGCCTCGTTGCAGAAGCGCTTGCCCTCGCGGTTGACGAGTATGCCATGCGGCAATGTCCGCTCGATCAGCACCGGCATATTGCGGACCTCGCCGCTCTGCCACCCCGTCTCTGGTACCGCTAGCGTCGGCACCCACCAGGCGCTGGTCATGTTGCCGAGGCTGGCGCCAGCCGCCATCGCCATTTTCAGACCGTCGCCGCGATTGGTCGGCGGCGAGGCCGGCGCGTCGAGCGGTCCGCGCAGAAAGGCGTGTTTCAGCGCCTCGTTCCACTCGAAGCCGCCGGTCGCCAATATCACCGCCTGGCGCGCGACAATTTTTTCCTGCTGACCTTCGCGTTCGACGATCGCGCCGGTCACCCGGCCCTGTTCGACGCACAGCCGGTAACCGCCGCATTCCAGCTCTGGCTCGATGCCACGGTCCAGACAGGCCTTGAGCAGCCTTCCAACCAGCGCCTGCCCCCAGCCGCGCAGATCCCGGTCGGCACGCTGTTGCAATTCCGCCGGGTCGACCATGCCGCTGCCGCCGCCCAGCGGCGTCTCGCGCAGCATCATCCGCGGCGCGGGGCCGTTCTGGAAGACCCGGTCCTGCCAATCGCCGAGCGTGGTATAATCGAACAATTCATTGTCGAGCGACCGTCCGCCGTCCGCCTTCGCGCCTGGCCGGTCCTGATAATAGTCCGGATAGTCCGGCATCATCGTCAACTCGATCGCATCGATTGCGGTGAGGAAGGACAGCATCTGCCGCGCTTCGGTGACAAAGGCGCCGAGCACATCCTCGTCCATTTCGCCATGGTCCAGCGACTGGAAATAGGCCTTCGCCGCGGAAGCGCTGTCGTCCTTGCCCTGCGCGGCCATCTGTTCATGGTCGGGCAGCCAGACCACACCGCCGGAAATGGCGGCGGTCCCGCCGAGCCGGTCCTGCTTTTCGATCAGCCGGACCGAGGCGCCGGCTTCGTGCGCAGCCAGAGCGGCGGCTAGACCCGCTGCACCGGCGCCGATGATCAGAACATCTGTTTCGCTGTCGACTATGGCCCCACTCCCGCTATCGGATCGGGAATCAGCCTAGAGGCTTACGGAACCTGCCACAAACCGCACTTTGAATAGCGCTGCGTTGTTTAGGCGGCGGCGCTCCCTGGTTGTACCGGTGCCGGCAGTCCGGTTTCCGCCAGACAATTGGCCCGCAGCGTGTCGATATCGGGACCGAAGTTGAAAGGACCATCTGTCTCGACGATATTGTCCGCCATGTCTTTGCGCAGGCTTTCCGTGGCCGGACCGTCGACGCTGCCGTCCTTTGCAATGACCACACCATAGTCGCGCGCGCCTTCCACGGTCACCAGGCCTTGGCGGATTTCCAGCGCGACCAGTTCGGGGTCGCGTTCCAGCGGATTGCCCCAGCCACCACCGCCCCAAGTGATGAAGTGGAGCAGATCGCCCTCGCGCACCTCGATGCCGTCCTGCTTGTTGCCAACCACCTCTTTCGAGCCATCGGCGCGTTCCAGAATCTTGGTCGCGCGGTCGCCCGGCTGGCCGCCATTGACGCCCCATGGATAGGTGAACCAGCGGTCGTCGTGGATCGCGACGGTGCCGGGCTCGAGGAAGCAATAGGTCATGTGGATGCCGTTGCCGCCGCGGAACAGGCCGGCGCCGCCGCTGTCGGGCTTGGCTTCATAGCGTTCGATGCGCAGCGGGAAATATTTCTCGAGGAACTCGTTCGGGACATTCGTGAAGCCGGGCCAGAGCGAGTGACCATCGGGGCCATCGCCAAAGGGCCGACCGGGAATGCCGCCAAAACCGATCTGGAACAGCTGGAACCATTCGCCGCTCTTGTCGAAACCGGAATACATCAGATGCGGGCTCGACGAGAAGCCGGCACCGTTGAGGAATTCCGGCTGGCGTTGGCCGAGCAGGCCGCCCAGGATGTCGAAAATCCGGCCGAGCGCATGGGTCCGTCCGGCGAGCGCGGCGGGATATTTCGGCTTGAGCAGCGAGCCTTCCGGAATCCGGACATCGACCAGATCGTAGAAGCCGTCGTTGAACAGGATTTGCGGATCGAAGACCATGATCATGTAGATGCCGAAGAACATCTTGAACATATTCTCGTTGAGGAAGAAGTTGATCGAGCTCGGCGCCTGCGGATCGGTGCCTTCGAAGTCGAGGATCACCTTGCCGCCCTCGCGCCACATCTTGCAGCTGATCTTGTAAGGACCAAAGCCGACGCCATCGTCGCAGATATAGTCGGTGAAGCTGACCGGTTCCTCGCCGATGCTGGTCTCGATCAGATGTTTCATCGCGCGGTGGTTGCGTGCCAGCAGCAGATCGGTGGCGCTGGCAAATTCGTCCTCGCCGAAGCGGGCGCACATTTCGTCGACCCGCCGGGCAGCGACGCGGCAGGAGGCAATCAGCGCGTTGAGATCGGCGGCGCACCAGTCCGGCTTGCGGCTCTGGTGCAGGACAACCTTGACCATCTCCTCGTTATAGACGCCCTTCTGGTAGATCTTGACCGGCGGAATGCGCACGCCTTCCTCGAACACGCTGCGGCTGTCGATCGGGATCGAGCCGGCGACCTTGCCGCCGATGTCGGACTGGTGGCCGAACATCGCGGTCCAGGCGACCAGCCGGCCGCCGCGATAGACCGGCAGCAGCACCAGCCAGTCATTGTTGTGGCTGACCGCGCCGTCGCAGCTATAGGGGTCGCTGAGGAAGATCATGTCGCCTTCCTCGATCGTGCCAGGATAGGCGCGCAGGAAGCCGTCGATAAAGCTGCCGAACTGGCCGACAACCATTTTGCCGGCGCGGTCGGCGATCAGCGGAAAGGCATCGCCCTGCTCGCGGATGCCGGGCGACATGGCGGTACGCACCAGCGTCGCATCCATCTCGATCCGCGCGTTGCGCAGGGCATTTTCCATGATATCGAGGGTGACCGGATCGACGGCGACCTGGTTGAACGGCGCGCTGTTGGTTTCGATAATCTGTGCGGGCATGTTACGCTCCTTCCAACAGGGTGATGATAAGATTGCCGTGCGCATCGACCAGCGCCTCGCAGCCGCTGTGCACCAGCGTGGTGCTGTCCATCTCGGTGACAATGGCCGGTCCCGCAATGCGATTGCCGGCCTTCAGCAACGCGCGATCGTAAATCACCGCATCCTGCATCCTGCCGTCCATATAGAGTTGATGATCGCGGGTTTTCGCGTCCGATGGATCGGCGTCGCCCTTTTCAATCACCGGTGGCGCAACGTCGGCGGACTTGCCCAGCGCAACGGCGCGGACGTTGACGATCTCGTGCGGCGTCTCGTCGAGGTTGAAGGTAAACAATCGTTCGTGCTCGGTATCGAAGCGCGTGATCAGGCTCTCGATCGAAAGACCTTCCGGTTCCACCGACAGCGGAATTTCGAATGCCTGCCCGGCATAGCGGATATCAATTTCGTAGAGCAGTTCGATATCGCGGGGTGCAACATCTTCCGCTTCCAGCTCCTGCTTTACCTGCGCACCGAGACTGTCGAGATAGCTGGTAAGTTCGCCATCCGTCGTGTTCTGTACCATCTCGTTGAAGCTGCGCTGGGTCTCGACCCGCTGCCGCGTCGTTGCGTCGCCATAGGCGCAGAGCACGCCGGGCGAGGGCGGGATGATCACCGGCCAGCTGTTCATCAGCTTGCCCATTGCATTGGCGTGCAGCGGCCCGGCGCCGCCGAAACCCATCAGCGCAAAGTCGCGCGGGTCATAGCCCTGTTGCACCGAAACCAGCCGCAGCGCGCCGAACATATTCTCGTTGACGATATCGATGATGCCGGCCGCCGCGTCCATCAGATCGATTTCGAGCGCATCGGCGATCGTCTGCACCGCTTTTTGCGCGCCCTCGCGGTCCAGCGTGAAGCTGCCGCCGAGCAGGGATTCGGGCAGATAGCCAAGCACGACATTGGCGTCGGTCACGGTTGGCAATTCGCCGCCCTTGCCATAGGCAACCGGCCCGGGCACGGCGCCAGCGCTTTCCGGTCCGACCCGCAACGCCTTGGTCAGTTCGGGCACGAAGGCAATCGATCCCCCGCCCGCGCCAACGGTCTTGACGTCGATAGACGAGGCCCGGACATTGAGGTCACCGACCGAGGTTTCCCGCTGCAGTCGCGCCGACCCGGCTTCGATCAGCGCCACGTCGGTCGAGGTCCCGCCCATATCCAGAGTCAGGACATTTTTGACCGAGGCGCTTTTCGCCACCCAGACCGCACCGGCAACACCGCCGGCCGGTCCGGACATCAGCAGGTTGACCGGTGCCTCGGCGCTCTTCTCCGCCGACATCAGGCCGCCGTCGGAGCGCAGCAGATTGAGCTTCGCCTTGGTGCCCCAGTCTTTCAGTTCCTTTTCGAGATTGCCGACATAGCGCGCGACAGCAGGTCGCACGGCGCTGTTGGCAACCGTCGTCAGCGCCCGCTCATATTCCTGCATCTCGGGCAAAATGTCTGACGAGATGGAGATGGGGATATCGGGAAAGACCTCGGCGCAGATAGCGGCGACCGCCTTTTCGTGGCTGCCGTCGACATAGCTGTTCATCAGGCAGATGGTCAGTGCTTCCACCTCTTCGGACGCTTTCAATTTCTCCAGCCGGGAGCGCATTTCTGCTTCATCCAGCGCACGCACGGTCTGCCCCTTGGCATCCATCCGTTCCGGCGCCTCGATCGTCCGTTGCAGGGCCGCCATCGGTTCGGGCTTGGGCCAGATGATCCAGGCCGCCAGACCGCCGGGCACCAGACTCCGGGCAATCTGCATCAGGTGGCGATGGCCCTCGGTTACAATCAGTCCGACCTTGGCGATCTTCTTTTCCAGCACCGCGTTGGTCGCGACCGTGGTGCCGTGCAGGAACAGGTCGATCTGACCGGCGGCGATATTCTGGCGCTCGCAAAGGCCGCGTGCGCCGTTGATCACCGCCTGTGACGGATCGCTCGGGGTCGATGGCACCTTGTCGCGGAAAGTCTCCCCGGTGGTTTCGTCAATCAGCAGCAGATCGGTAAAAGTTCCGCCGACGTCGACACCCAATCGATACCCCATATTTCAATCTTTCTGTTAAGTAGCTGTCATTCAGGCTTCGGCCCTCGCGACCAGCGACGGCAGTGGCCGGCCCATCACGCCTTCGAACCACTGGTTGGTGGCAATAGCCTTGCGCAGATCGAGATCATGTTCGACGCCGGAGCGGTCGAGCAGGTTGATCAGGTCTTCGGTCGCGATATTGCCGGTGGCATTGGGCGCGAACGGGCAGCCGCCCAGCCCGCCCAGGCTCGAGTCCAACGTCTCCACGCCAGCCTCGATCGCGGCCCAGGCATTGGCAATGCCGGTGTTGCGGGTGTCGTGAAAATGGGCGCGCATGCCGATATGGTCGGGCAGCAATTCTCTCAGCCGTCCGAACAGGTCGGTAACCTGCGCCGGGACGCCGACGCCGATGGTATCGGCCAGAGCGATTTCCATCGGGTCTTCGGCGGCCATTTCCTCGGCGATATGCAGCACCGTTTCGGGATCCACCGGGCCTTCGAACGGACATCCGAAAGCTGCCGAGATCGTAACCTGCGCCTTCAGCCCCTCGGCCTTGGCAAAACGGATCATCTCGCGATTCTCTCTTATGCCCTCTTTCATTGTCTGGCCCTGGTTCTTCTGGCCGAACGTATCGCTCGCCACGACTACGCAGCCGGCCTCGTCGATACCGCGCTTGTTGCCTTCCCGGGTCGCCAGTCCGCGCAGCACGCCGCGCTTGTTCAGGCACAGGCCGATGTAGGAAATATCGTCGCGGTCGGGCAGTCCGGCGATCACCGCTTCGGCATCGGCCATTTGCGGCACGCGTCCCGGATGAACAAAGCTGGCCACCTCGATCCGTCGGACGCCGGCATTCAGCATGCGGGTGATCAGACCCAGCTTGTCCGCCGTCGAGATGATCTCGGCTTCGTTCTGCAGTCCGTCCCGCGGACCGACTTCCAAAATTGATACCGCCGTGCGGCTATTTGCGTTCATATAAATTGTATACAATCCTGTTTGCGCTTTGTATAGGGGAAAGCATGATGCGGGAGTATTTTTCATGACGCAAGGGGCGTTGACAGGATTGCGGCTGATCGAAATGGGACAGCTGATTGCGGGGCCGTTCTGCGGTCAGCTGATGGGCGACCACGGCGCCGAAGTGATCAAGATCGAGCCGCCGAAAGTGGGCGATGCGATGCGCAGCTGGGGGCAGGGAATCCCGCTCTGGTTTTCCGTTGTCGGCCGCAACAAGAAGTCGATAACCCTGAATTTGCGCGAAAAGGAAGGGCAGGCGATTGTCCGGAAGCTGGTCGAGAAATCCGATTTTCTGCTCGAGAATTTCCGAGCAGGCACGATGGAGAAATGGGGCCTGGATTACGACACGCTGAGTGCCATCAACAAGGGTCTGATCATGATCCGCGTCTCCGGCTACGGCCAGACCGGCCCCTATTCGCACCGCGCCGGCTATGGCGGTATCGGCGAGGCGATGGGCGGCATGCGCTATATCATGGGTGAACCCGATCGTCCGCCCAGCCGTGCCGGCCTGTCGATCGGCGATTCGCTGGCTGCGACCTATGCCTGTCTCGGTGCGCTGATGGCGCTGCAGCACCGGCACAAGACCGGCGAGGGCCAGGTCGTCGATTCGGCGATCTACGAGGCGGTGCTTGCCAATATGGAATCGACCGTGGCCGAATATACGGTCGCCGGCCATATCCGCGAACGCACCGGCTCGATCCTGCCGAAAATTGCGCCCTCAAATGTCTATCCGACCAGCGACGGCAGCGTGTTGATCGGCGGCAACCAGGACAGCGTCTGGAAACGGATGGCGGCGATGATGGGCCGGCCCGAACTGGGCGAGGATCCGCGCTACGCCACGCATATTGCGCGCGGCGAGAACCAGGCCGAACTGGACGCGCTGATCATGGAATGGACCCGGACCATCAACAGCCAGGATCTGCTGGATATGTGCGAGCAACACGGCGTGCCCGCCGGCAATGTCTATCGGGCCCCGGAAATGCTCGCCGATCCGCATTTCAAGGCGCGCGAAGCGCTGGTGAAGGTGGATCACCCGCAATATGAGAATTTCGTGATGCAGAATGTCACCCCGAAGCTGTCCAAGACCCCGGGCCATATCGACAGCGTCGGGCCGGAACTCGGCGCGCATAATGAAGCGATCTACGGCGAATTGCTGGGCATGGACAGCACGACCATGGCCGATCTCGCGGAACGCGGCATTATCTGAAAATCAGGCGGTTTCGCTGCCCCGTGTCGCCAGATGAAAGCTGTGGAAGGCGCGCCGGATATGGCTGGTCATGACGGCCCCGGCCCAGTCCTCGTCTCCGGCAGCAAAGGCAGCGATCAGTTCGTCGTGATCCTTGGCTGATTGCATCAGATCCTCGCCGGAATATTGATTGGCGGTGCGCCGCACCACCGGCTGCTCGACCAGAGCCGGCAGCAATTTGCTCAGCCGCGGCGACTGCGCATATTCCAGAATCAGGTCGTGAAACTGCCGGTTGGCTTCCAGAAAGGTCGCGACATCCGGGATCGGTCTCTCCACCGCACCGGTTAGCAGATCGTTGACCGCCCGCAGCTGCGCCAAACCGCTCGCATCCATGCGCTGCGCCGCCCGCTCGGCGGCGTGACATTCCAGCATCGCCCGCAGCGCGAACATTTCATCTATTTCGTCATCCGACCAGTCGGCGACCGACAATCGCTTGGACGCGCTGCGCACCAGCAGCATCTCGTTTTCCAGCCGCTGCACCGCATCGCGCACCGGTGTCCGGGACACACCGGCGATTTCGCAGAGCCGCTCCTCGGTCAATTGCATACCCGGACGGGCCTCACCGTATAGAATGAAGCTGCGGATTTTTTCATAGGCGGTGTCGGAAGCGCGGCTCATGAACAGGCTATTGGCCGATTAAACGGCGTTGGGCAAGTCTTCAGCCAAAGGCCAGTTTCCGCTTGACGGATCACAATTGTATACAATATACAGATGTCAGGGAGTTTTTGCATCACTATGCCTGAACCGGAATTGCTATGAAGCGGATAAAGGTCATTGTCCCCATCCCGATGGATGAGGCCGGCGTGGCCGCCCGCGCCGAGCAATTGCCCGCCGATTTCGTCCGGTCCGGTTTCCAGCCTGAATTTGTCGCGGTTCCCTGGGGTGCCGCTCTCGGTGATAGCTACCACGACACGCTGATGATGGACTGGACCGTGTTTCAGGCCGGCATCACTGCCGAGGAAGAAGGCTATGCCGGTATATTGATCGATACGGTCAGCGACAGCGGCCTGCGCGCACTGCGGTCGCGGCTGGACATTCCGGTGGTCGGGCCCGGCGAGGCCGCTTTTGCCGCGGCAATGATGCTCGGCAAGAAATTCTCCGTCCTCACCATGTGGCCGGAATGGTTTCCGCTCTACGAGAAAACGCTGACCGAATATGGCTGGTGGGAGCGGGTCGCCTCGCTGCGCTCGATCGAGACACGGCCCGATGTCACCGAATTGCTGGCCGGCAAGGAAGAGGTGATTTTCGACAAGCTCAGGGAAGAAGCCACTCTGGCGATGGAAGAAGATGGCGCCGACGTCATCGTCCTCGGTTCGACGACGATGCACCAGTCGGCCCGCTATCTGGACGATGTCCTGCCGATCCCGGTGATCAACCCCGGTCAGGTCGCCTATAAATTTCTCGAAACGCTGATCGAACTGGGACTGACCCACAGCAAGAAGGCGTTTCCCCCTCCCGAAGTTCCGAAAGATGCGGACATCAGAAAGGGATGGTATTGATGGCTGACTGGACCCCCGGCATGGCAGGACAGGTACCGCTGCCCTATCCCTTCTATATCGATATCGTCACCAAGCGCTATTTCGACGGCGTCGACAACAAGAATATGACTCAGGTGCTCAACTGCTTTGCGCCCGATGCGATCCTGCACGAAGCCACGTCTGACACGATCCACAACGGCCGTGATGCGATCCGGGCGATGTTCGAAAAGCTGTTCACGGATTTCGAACAGATCTGGCACGGCAATTTTGTCCACACCGCTGATCCCGGGTCGAACGCTGTCTGTTCGCAGTTCACTGTGCTGATCACGCCCAATGGCGGCGAGCAGCTGCGCTACGAAAATTGCAACCGCTTCTATTGCAAGGACCGGCTGTTCCAGCATGTCTTCGTCTATATGAGCGGCGAGAATCTGCTGAAAGAGGGGGACGCCTGATGCAATATGAACCCGGTCTCTCGCGCGCCGAACTGGTCGAACTGGCAACCAGAACCTATTTCGGCAATGTCGATGCCAAGAATATGGACGCGGCGCTCGACTGCTTCCACGATGGCGCCCTGTTCTGTGTCCAGACTGATTTTACCCGTCACAGCGGCAAGGCCGAGATCCGGCGCATGTTCGCGGATTTCTTCGGCTCGTACGAAACGATCGTCCACCGCGATTTCACCTGTACCGTTGATGAAGCCAATGGCCGTATCGCCGCCAGCTTTGTTGCCGAGCTGACCGACGCCGATGGCGGTGTCACCTTGCTCAACAATACCAATTTCTGGCGGGTCCGGGACGGCAAATTCCAGGAAGTCTATGTCTACATGAGCGGGGCCAACGTGCTCGTTTGAATCTGTTTGACGGGTCAAGAGGCCCGCAAATCATTCCATCAGGGAAGGAAGAAAAATGCGTCGCATCAAAACAGCTCTTTCACTCACCGCCGGCATCGCCGCGCTGGCCGGGTTCAACCCCGCGCTGGCCCAGACCGGCGGCGAACAGGAGGCGAGCGAAACCGCCGACTCCAATGTCATCATCGTGACGGCCCGCCGGCAAAATGAATTGCTTGCCGAGGTGCCGGCTTCGGTGACCGTGTTCACCGAGGACATGCTGGACCGCACGGGCGTCCAGCAGGCCGACGAATTTGTCCAGCTGACCGCGGGTGTTACCATTGTCAGCGGCACTGCGGAAGCGGGCGACACCCAGATCAATATTCGCGGGATCAACGGTGCCCGCGATGCCGAAAGCTCGGTCGCGCTTGTGGTTGACGGCATTCTCAAGACCAACACCGCCCAGCTCAACCAGGACCAGGGTACATTGCGCCAGATCGAAATATTGAAAGGCCCGCAGGGCGCGCTCTACGGACGCAACGCCGCAGCTGGCGCAATTGTCATCCAGACCCTGAAGCCTGGCGACTTCCTGGAAGGCGGCATCAAGGCGAGCGCGGCAGAAGACAATACCTACAAGGCATCGGCCTATATATCGGTGCCCGTGGGCGAAAGCGCGGGACTGGTGCTGTCCGGTTCCTACAACACCAGTGACGGCTTTTATCGCAACAGCTTTCTCGGCAACCGCAAGGTCGTCGATGATCAGGAAACCTGGTCGGTCGACGGGCGTTTCGTGGCCGAGTTGGGAGATTCAACAGAAGTCGATGTGAAGGCTCGCTACGCCGATCTTTCCGGCGCTTCGATCAATTTCAACACCGCATTCCATCTCCCCAATTTCGCGGGCGTTGATCCGGCCTTTTTTGAAGATGTGAACACGCACAAGTTCGGCTATTATTCGAACATCCGTCCGACCAACGACCAGACCACGTTCGAAACATCGGTCAAACTGACCCATGAATTTGATGCAATGACGCTCACTGCCTGGGCGTTGTACAGCGATGTGGACCAGGCATTGACGGCAGACGGTACGTCGGCAGATTTCGCGCGCTATACCTTCCCCGGCGCAACGCCCGCGTCGGTAGCAGCGTCGAACAGCTGTTTCGCCACCACGGCGCAACTGACCGGCTATCCGCTCAATGCACCGACCTTTGTCGGTAATAACCCGATCCCGTTCATTTTCGATCCGGTCAATGGTTCAACTCTCGGCGCCTATAGCCCTACCACCTGTGACGGCACCCAATATCAAATTCGCGAACAGACCGATATCAGCGCGGAAATCCGCCTCGCTTCCAATGGCGACGGACCGCTGGCTTGGCAAATTGGTGCCTATTATCTGAACATCGACCGCGATGTCGGCGTCAGCCTCGGTGCCGATCTCGGGCAGGGAATCACCAGACAATTGTACAATGACGCGAACAGCAGCAATCCGACTTCGCAGCTGTTTGCCGATAATTTCAACACCAATGTCTATGCCGCCTTTGGTTCGATCGATTATGAAGTCGCCGACAATTTCGACGTCAGTCTGGCACTGCGTTATGATATTGAACAGCGGGAAGTATCCAGCCGGGTGCCTCTTGTGACCGATCCGATCACCGGTGGTCCGATCAACCCGGGGCAGGCTTTTGGTGCGATTCCGGATCAGAAACAGACGTTTAAGGAGCTCCAGCCAAAACTCTCGCTGCGCTATGGTCTGACCGACAATCTGAACTTCTACGCCAACTGGGGTATCGGTTTCAAATCGGGTGGTTTCAACAACCAGGGATCAGCCGCCATTGTTGATCAGAACTTCAACCAGTTTCTCGGTACCAACGTCCTGATCAATGACATTTATCGCAAGGAAACCTCGAGCGCTTTTGAAGCGGGTTTCAAGGGCTCGGCGGCAAATGACGCGATCACCTTCGATCTGGCGGGCTATTATACCAAAGTCGATGACATGCAGTTCTTCGAATTTTTCGTCGGCGCTTTTGGTCTGCTCCGGGTGGTTTCGAATATCGACAAGGTCGATATTTACGGGATCGAGTTTAACGCCAATGCCGAGATCGTCGAGGGCTGGGATATTTTCGGTTCGATCAACGTCACCGAGAGCGAGATCAAGGCCAACGCCTCCCGTCCCTACACGGTTGGCAACAAGTCGCCCCACACGGCAGACTATACCATCAATCTGGGCACACAAATGGTTGCACCGATCGCGACCAGTTTTGATCTGGTGATGCGGGCCGATTATCGCATCACTGGTCCGACCTGGTTCCACACGGTTCAGGAAGACACCGGCCCGACCCTGTTCAGTGGTCTGTTGCCCGGTTCGGCTCTGGCGCTACCCGGCTTTGTCGGGGATAACGACACGTCGGTCACCCAGCGCGACGCATTTGGGGTCCTTGATCTGCGGGTCGGCCTGGAAGGGGATAACTGGAATGTCACCGCCTTTGCCGACAATCTGCTCGACAAGCGCTATCTCAACGAGGTGATTACTGCGGTTGAATTTGGCGGTTCGTTCATTTCGCCCGGTGGTCTGCGTCGCTTCGGTGTCGAAGTCGGATATAAATTCTGACGACGACACCGTCGCGCGGCGGCGGTCAGGTGCTGAGCGGTTCGTTGCCCAGCGCCAGATGCAGGTTGATCCGGTTTTCGATGCGCGCGCGCCGCGCCTCGATCGCGCGGGTCTCGGCGGCGATGGCCGTCGTCTGCGAGTTGATCAGGTCGAATATCGTCGAGCGGCCGTTGATATAGCGGCTGCGGGTCAGGATCACCGCCGCCTCGGCCTCTTCCGCGGCGGTTGCCGTGGCATCGACCTGCCGGGCCAGCGTGGCTTCGGCGTCCAGCCGGTTCTCGACTTCCTGATAGGCGGTCAGCGCGGCCTGGGCATAGTCGAACAGCGCGGAGCGCGCCTGCTCGCCCTGGCGGTCCGCCTCGGCGAGCAGGGCTCCCCCCCGGAACAGCGGCTGTAGCAGACCGCCGGTGATCGCATTGATATAGGTGCCCGGGTCAAACAGATCCCCGAAATTTCCCGATGAACTGTTGGCGTCGAAGCGCAGATTCAGGCGGGGGAACATCGCATGGCGCGCCTCGGTCGCCCGCAGGCCCGCTGCCGCCACGCGCTGTTCTGCCGCGATCAGGTCGGGGCGGTTGGCGAGCACCGCGACCGGCGCCGTGACCGAGGGCAGCGCTGCCGGCGTAATCAGGTCAGAGGCACCAGCGGCTTCTCCGGCCGGATAGCGGCCGGTCAGCACCTCCAGCGCCCGCGCCGCGTTGGCCGAGGCGCGGGTGGCCGCTTCCAGCCGGTCCTCGCTGTTCGAAACCGCGACCTGCGCCAGCCGGACATCAAGCCGCGAGGCCAGCCCGGCGCGGAAGCGGGCGTTGGTGATCCGCAGCGTATCCTTGCGCCGTTCCAGATCGCGCGCGGCAAGATCGAAGGTGATGGCGGCGGCGCTGCGATCATACCAGGCCCTCGTCACGGCAGCGGCAAGCGCCTGTCTGGCGGCCGCGAAGTCTGCTGCAGCGGCCCGTGCGTCGGCGCTGCCGGCTCCGGCGAGCGCCAGATTGCGGCCCCAGATATCCACCTCCCAGCTCGCCGCCAGCGCGCCATCATAAACCGTGGCAGCATTCTCCGCATCGGTGGCCGAGGCGGCAAGATCGACTTGCGGAAACAGGCCAGCGCGCGACACCCGCATCGCCGCCCGCGCCGCGCGCAGCTGCGCCAGCACCGACTGCAGGTTGCGGTTGTGGGCAAAGGCCTCGCGCACCGCCTGTTCCAGTGTCTGGTCAGCGAAAGAGCGAATCCAGCCGTCCGGATAAATCGGTGCGACGGTCCCGTCACGTTCGGAGACGGTCACCATGTCCGGGCGCGCTGCCCAGTTGTCCGGCGCATCGGGCACAACGGTCCGGTCCAGATCCGGGCCGCCGCGAATGGCGCAGGCCGATAGCAACAATAGCAGGGTGGCGGATGCGAGCTGGCGTTTCATGCGATCCTATCCCGCCGACTTTTTGGAAATGGCGGCGGCATTTTCCTTGTCTTTTTCGTCCCAGGTCACCGGCTGGCCGTCGCGCAGCCGTTCGCCGCCGCGCACCACGATCAGATCGCCGGCCGCGATTTTCCCGGATATGGCGACCCGGTCGCCGTCCGGCTCCCCGACCTGCACATCGACCCGCTTGGCGGTCTTGTCCTTGGGACTGATGACATAGACAAATATGCCGCTGTCGCGCAGCACCAGGGCATCGCGCGGTGCGGTCAGCACCTGCCGTTCGATACCGGTCGGCACGGTGATGGAAATCGCGCTGCCGATTTTCATGTCATGCGTGCCCATCGGCGCGCGGACTTCCAGCGTCCGGCTGACCTCGTCGCCGGTTTCGATGACCGAGCGGATGCGCGAAGTCCGTCGTTCGCCATCGGCCAGAATCGTGATTTCCTGTCCTTCGGCGAGCGAACCGGCACTGGCGATCGGAATACGCACCCGGGCCTCCGATCCGGTCCGGCCGATGATCCGGGCAATCTCGCGGCCCGGCGTTGCATATTCGCCGACCTCGATCTTGCGTTCGACCAGTTGACCGGCAAAGGGGCTGCGGATACGGGTGCGGGACAGGTCGAAATTCGCTGTCTGCAGCGCCACCTGCGCCGCCGCCAGGCGCGCTCTTGTCTGGTCGCGCGATGAAACGGCTTCGTCCAGCGAAGCTTCGGACTCGGCTTCTTCCTTGAGCAATTGTTGCAGCCGCCCGACCAGCCGGTTCTGGTAGGTCAGGTCGGCCTGCAGCCGCCGCACTTCCGCAGCGGCCTGATCGCGGGCCAGTCGGGCGCTGCGGCTGTCGATCACGGCGATCACCGTACCCTGGCCGACGCGGGCGCCGATATCGAGGGTCGACTGGATTCGGCCGGCGACTTCCGACGCGACGATCGAATCGCGATCGGCGACAATATCGCCCGGCGCGGTGAAATTGGGGGTGAGCGCGGATTCCTCGATTTTCGCCAGTGTCACGATCGCGGGTGGTGGCCCGCCCTGTCCGTCCTGCTGGCCATCCGCGGGGCTGGAAGAAAAGAACAGAAAATAGGCCAGCGCGGCAAGCAGCACGGCGCTGCCGATGGCGATCCAGCGGGCATTTTCTCGGACAAAATCGGGCAGGGCAAAAGTCATTCAGCAGGCTCCAATACGGGTTCACCGGAGAACGGTGGCGACGAGCCCCGGTCCGTCGGCCGGGCAGACTTGGTGCCGCCGAGCTGGATCAGCGCCGGCAGCAGGACCAGGGTGAAAATGGTGGAAACAAGGACCCCGCCGACGATGATGACGGCCAGGCCCCGATAGATGGCACTGCCCGGACCCGGCACCAGCGCCAGGGGCAGCATGCCCATGACCGAGGTCCCGGTGGTCATCAGGATCGGGCGCAGTCGCAAGCGGAGCGCGGCACGAGCGGCGTCCGGGCGAGACATGCCCTCGGCTTCGTTGTCGCGGGCCTGCGCCATCAGCAGAATCGCATTGTTGACCACGATTCCGAGCAGGATCACGAAACCGATCATGCCGAGCAGATCCAGCGGAGTCGGCTTGAACAGGTTGAGAATCTGGATTCCGATCACACCGCCCACCGTCGCCAGCGGCAGCGCGATGATCACCAGCGCGGAGTCCCGGGCAGAACGGAAGACCGACGCCATGATGACAAACAGCAGCGCGGCTGCCAGAATGAAGTTGCTGCTCAGCGAGGAGATTGCCTGCAGCAGCGCATCGGCATCACCGCCGTAGCGCAAGGTGCCGCCGGCAGGCAGGGCATTGCGGATCGGTCCTTCGGCCGACGCCTCGATTTTTTCCAGCGCATCTCCCAGCGCCATGCCCGGCGGTGGCGAGACATTGATCGTCAGGGTCTTGCGGCCATCGACATGCGCGATCTGGGTGGGTCCGACTCCGCGCAGCAGCGTCGCGACCTCGCCCAGCGGCACCGCGCCGCCATTGGGTGTGACGATCGGCGCGCTTTCGATCGCTTCCGGATCCGCGGCTTCCAGTCCGCGCATGATCACACGCATCCGCTCGCCATCCGAGACATATTCGCCGAGATAGAGGCCATCACCCATGGCCCGCACGGCGCGGCCGACCTGGTCGCGGGTCATACCCAACTCGGCGATCCGCCGGTCGTTGGGAGTCAGGCGCAGCTCGGGGACGACGACGTTGGGATCGGGGTTCGGCCGGACCATTGCCCCGGGGATGGCGGCATTGATCGAGTCGGTGGCGACCAGCGCCGCCTGGCGCAGCGCTTCATCATCCTCGGCCTGCAGATAGAGTTCGATATTGCCGTTGCCGCCGAAATTACCGAACAGGCTACCCTGCTGGGCAAAGGCCTGGACATCGGGGAATCCCGCGAGAATCTCGCTGTTGACGATACCAGTCATTTCTTCGATCCGCGACTGGTCCTTGATCCGGATCCCGGTGTTCAGACCCCAGGGATTGACGAACAGATAATAGTTGAGCAGTTCCGGCTGCTTCTCGCCCTTGAGATAGGGGTCGAGCCGCTGCACGACCTCTTCTGCGATTTCCGTGCGTGCCGCTTCCAGCGTCTGGCCCGACGGAAGGCCGACCCAGGCATCGACGGCATCGCGTTTCACGTCCGGCAGATAGTCGGTCTGCGGCCATAGAAAATAGGAAATCACGATCGGCGCGAGTATCAGGGACGGAATCCAGATCCTGCGCTTGCGATCGCTGTCGATCAGGCTGAAAATCCGGTCCGCATAGCCGTCCCAGCGGCGTTCGTTGTCATCCATGTCGAGATCGCCGGCGAAGCGCCGCGCGGCGGCCGGCAGGACGGTGACCGCAACAACCAGGCTGGCGATCACCGAAATCGCGATGGTCAGAGCGAGATCGGCGAACAACTGACCTTCGACATCCTCGATGAACATGATCGGGATGAAAATGGCGACGGTGGTGGCGGTCGAGGCGAACAGCGCCGGCCAGACCTGTGCCACCGCTTCCAGCGCCGCCGGTGCGGGCGCGGTACCCTGCTTGCGGATCCGCACGAAATTTTCCATCACGACGATGGCGGCGTCGAGCACCATGCCGGTGGCAAAGGCGAGGCCGGCCAGCGAAATGACGTTGATCGAACGGCCGGCCATACCCAGCACCGCGAGCGTGGCCAGCAGGCAGACGGGCACCGTCGCGGCGATGATCACCGTCGCCCGGGCGCGCCGGACGAACAGCCAGAGCAGACCGACCGCCAGCAGCGTTCCGAGTAACAGATTGCCGCCCAGGAAGGACAGTGCGCGCTTGATGAACACTGATGGGTCAAAACTCTTCTCGATCCGCGCACCGACGCTGCGCAGCTCGTTTTCGTTGAACGATTCCACTTCCGCCAGCACCGCGTCGATCGCGTCCAGCGTGTTGCTGCCCGGTTCGCGGATCACCTGCATGCCGATCGCCGGATTGCCATTCTGGTAGGTCGCGCCAAAGGCCTTGTCGGGGCCGACATTGATATCGGCGACATCGCGCATGCGGATCACCGTGGTGCCGCGCTGGGCAACCGTCAGGTCGCCGATCTGCTCGGCGGTGAAATTGCCTTCGAAACGCAAAGCATAGCCGCGGCGGCCGACATCTATCGTACCGCCACCGATGTCCTGGAAGCGCCCCACCGCGCGGGACAATTCCTCGATTGTGAGATTGAGCTGGGCGAGCCGCCACGGATCAAAGCGGATCCGCAAGATCCGCTCGCCTGTCGGTGCCTGCAAGTCCACACCCTGCACGCCTTCGATGGTTTCCAGCTTGGGTATGATCGTGTCGCGACCGAACCTGGCGAGCGCCTCGCTGTCCATATTGCTGTCTGGCAGAGCCTGCAGGAACAGGTAGATCAGCGATTCGCCCTGCTGGCCATTGGCCCCGCCGACGATCGGCCGGTCGGCATCAAGCGGCCAGTTCCGCACCTGCTGTGCCCGGCTCGAAACTTCGGCGAAGGCCTTGTCCATATTGGTGCCGAGGGCAAATTCCAGATTGAACCAGACATTGCCGTTGTTGGACCAGCTGTTGATGGTTTCCAGTCCGGGAATACCGCGCAGTTGCTCCTCGATCGGTATCGTGATCTCGGATTCCATTTCCTTGGGGCTGGCGGCGCGCCAACTGGCCTGCATGGAAAGTTGCGGGCGCTCGATATTGGGAAACAGCTGGATCGGGGTGGTGAAGATGGAGACGATCCCGATCAGGGCGATCAGGGCAAGGCCGGCGGCAATGGCGGCAGGATAGCGCAGCGCGATATTGGTCAGCGTCATCGCTTCGTCCCTGCGCCAAAAACGCCGGAAATATAATGTTGTCCGTTGTCCCTCATTCAAACATCTCCCTCCCGGCTCCGGTAAAGGCGCCGTGAGGGTGAAGGCCTAAGGTAACAAACGAAACCTGATGAGGAGGTTTCGACCAAATTCGACGGGCTTTCGATGAACGGCTATCGTGCAAATATTGTCGCGCGGGTCTGTCAAAGCCCGGTCCGGGCTGGCCGCAGGCGGAATTTTTTACCGGAAATCCGGGGCGGCGGGACTGGAAGGCACAATGGATTCGGGAAGAACTGCCAGCCTGATTGACAAGGCATAATCCGCGAAGGTTTAAATTCGGGTCGCGGCGCTTCGCGAACCGCTCGTGGCCGGGTCACTGGCGGATAGCTTCTGGTAGACTGCAATCGTCTGCTGCGCGATTTTCTCCCATTGCGGGAAGCGATCCGGAGTCACCCGGTAAGCCTCCGGATTGGCATGGGCGCGGCCCAGCGCGCTGGCCAGGCTGCGGAGATCGCCCGGATTGAAATAATGCTTCGCATCCAGCTGCAAATCCCGGTTCTCTGGCAGGTCGCTCAGCAAAACCGGACAGCCGATACTGATCGCTTCGAGCAGGGTATTGGAATGACCTTCGCGGATCGAGGGGTTCACGAAAAACCGGGCTCCGCGATAGAGGGGTCCCAGTTTTGACCGGGGCAGGGCGCCCAGCATCACGATCCGGTCGTCGTTCAGCGCCTCGATCTGATTGCGTTCCGCCTGTTTCCCCCAATTGCCGACGATCACCAGCTTGACCTGCGGGTGTCTGGAGGCAAATTGCCGAAAAGCCGCAATCAGGCTGTGGATATTTTTCTTCTGCGATATCTGCCCGACAAACAGGATATAGTCACCGCTGACCGGAGGAGCTGCGCCTTGCGGAAAACTGTCCGGCTGGTCGAGCGCGTTGCCGATGATGTGGATATTCCTGGCGTGGCCGGAAGCCTGCAATTTTTTCGCCAGTGCCGGGGTCAGCGCGATGATGCCGTCGGCCCAGCGCAGCTGGTATTGCGCGCCGCGCAGGGTCCATTTCCGCGGCCCGCTCCACGGATGGGCATCGCAATCGGCCCCGTAACGCACCACGGTCTTGCAGCCGATCAGCTTGTATGCCAGCAACAGCGCTGCGGATTCCAGGCGCGCAAAGTGAACGATATCGGGTCGCATCCGGACGGCCTTGACCAATGTGGCCGCAGCGTAGAGCCAGCGGTCGATTTGCAGCAACCCCAGCGACGGCGCGCGCCACAGGCGGACGCCATGATATTGGCCGGATTGCAGAAAGGGCTTCATGCCCGCCACGCATATCGCCCAGCCCTCGCGGGCGATCAGGGGGAACAGGCGTTCGGCATGCTTCTCGACACCGCCCTCCACTTCCGGAAGGCCGCGAACGCCGACGACCAATATGCTTTTCATTGCCCCTCCTTGTCGCTCGTGCCAGTAGCATGTCCTATCAGGCCGAGGTGGTTAAGAAATTCAATTTTCTTGGCACCGGTTGACCGGTTAAGATAAACAGAGGAGCCGAATTGGGTGTTTGTGATTTGGATCGGTCAAGATTTTTTGCCGGAAGTACTGGATTGAGTTATGCGGTTTGTTCAAAAGACCGACAAGTTTGGAGCACGCAGCCATGACCGGGAATAGCCGAAGCCATCAGACAGGCGAAGCAGCCGACCGGCTCAAGCCTCCACCTGCTTTCATCGCAAAATTCCTCGCTCTCGACCCCCGGCGAGTCGAATTTCGTGTCCGCGGTTTTGATCTCGCGGATAAAAGCCACGAGCAACGGCTGGAATCGATCGGCAAGGCGTTTCTGCGCGGCTATAATCTGACGCTGTCGGCGCGCTCGTTCACGGAATTCGAGCAAGCCAAGGATCAGGAAACCGACCTGCTGCGCGGCTTTTTCATCGAGGGCGGCGCGATGGGCAGCGCTCTGGTCGACAGCCTGCCGTTCCGCAAGGCGATGCTGCCACGCTATATCGACCGCTTTGCCGGACAATTTCCAATTCTGGTGTACGCCGGTGTCGGCCTGACGATCTCCAAACTGGCCTGGCGCGAACTGGGCATCATGGCCGAACTGGATCCCTTTTACCGCTGGCTCGCCTATGACGGCCTCGGCTATCACAATATGTATTTTGAACCGGACAAAACCCTGACCGGGCCGAAGCGGGTGCTCGAAGGCTATGCCTCCCGGGCCTATGATCAGGGGGCAGGGCGCGGCATCTGGTTCACCAGCGGTGCCGACGTCGGCAAGGCTGCCGCTACTATCGCTGCCATGCCGTCCGACCGCCATTCCGATCTCTGGGCGGGTGTCGGTCTCGCCTTGTGCTATGCCGGCCCAGCCGGTGCGCCGGAATTTCTTGAGGCAAAGCGGCTGGCCGGTGCCTGTGCCGCGAATCTGGCAACGGGCGTGGCGATCGCATGCACTGCACGGGTAAAGGACGAGTCTCTGCTCCCTGACACCCGCGAAGGGATCAGCGCATTGTGGGGGCTATCACCGGAGGCACTGGCGGAACGGGTCGAGGCGATGCGGCAATCCGCTGCGTCCTCAGCCGTAGCCGACATGCCCGCATACGGCAGCTGGCGGCAAGACATCGCGGACGATTTCACCACAGTTTCTACCGGCTGACTCCTCAACCGGATATCAGGTATATTTTGCCGATGGGGTGCAAGGACCCGGCTATATTGGTGCGGTCGAGAAGACTCGAACTTCCACGGGATATTATCCCACAGCGACCTCAACGCTGCGCGTCTACCAATTCCGCCACGACCGCACTGTCTCTAGCTTGGGACAGCGATGTCCCGGGTAGGCGCGTGCCCTTAGCAAAGGGGGTTCCCAGCCGCAACAGATATTCGTTGCGATGACGCCTGCGCGGTTAACCCGCCGGGTGGTTATGTCCCGGAACCGCACAGGCCTCCGCATCATCCCTTTTGCAACGGTGGAAATATCGGTAAATCAGGCGATTAACCTTCTATTTACCTTGCCCGCACGCAGTGCAGCCGCTTTTATCCATGTCCCATGGACAGCCTGCTTCTCTTTCTGCTGCTGCTTGGCGGCACTCCCGCCCAGCCGGTCGCCGGTGCGTCCACTGTCCCGGCGAGGATTCAGGCCGTCGCCAGCGTGCGAGTCCTGCGCGGGCAGGCGATAGCATTCGGACCAACGGCTGACGGGCGTGATCCATCGGGCGCCGAGGACGGCGGCGCGATAGCCCCGCTTGCTCCGATCCGTTCGACCGCCGTCAGCCAGACCGTGGACGATCAGGTCATTCAATTGCAGGAATTTCAGTAAGCCGCTCGCGTTAATCGCGGCTCTGGTCGGCCCACCCGACTTCCAGCTGACTGGCACCGCGCGGCACATCGAGCTTGGCCTCGTTGAAGTTGATCTTCGCCCCCGGGGCCAGTGATTGTTCCGGCGGGTTCATTTTCCAGCTGTAGACGATCCGGCCACCGGCATCGCGCAGGATCACCAGCATCGACGGTACCGCCTGGTCGGTGGTGGTGGGATTGATGATCGTGCCGCTGGCGGCAAAATATTCGGTACCGTCCGGCAGCGTCCGGCGGTCCTGCTTCTGGCTCAGCTCGATCAGCAGCGGTGTTTCCTCGACCGAGGCAAATCGATAGTCGGAGATCCATTGCGGCGCGCCGAAATAATAGAGCGCGCCCCCCACAGCCAGCACCAGCCCGGCAAAGGCGAAAGCCGCCATGGTCCAGAGTTTCGCCGGATTGCGGCGCGGCTTGAACGGCGGTTCGTGCGCGAAGCTGCTGTCACCCGCGCCATAGTCCGGCGCAGCGGAAATCGGCGGTGGTGGCGCCGAACGCGTGACCGGCGAGGATGGCGATGTCGGGATCCAGTCGCGATCCGCGGCGGGTTCCGGCCTGGCGACCGGTTGGGCCTGTGCGGAAACGCCGGCTTCGACCAGTTCCTTCTCCGGAATCGCGGGTTCCTGAAACCAGCTGTGGCGACAGGATGCGCAGCGCACCGACCGGCCATTGGGCCCAATGGCGCTGTCGGGGACGAGATAACGGGTTTTGCAAGCCGGGCAATTCAAAATCATGACACCCCTCTAAACACCCCATGAACGCAAACTGCAAGTGGCTGCTTGACCGATTTGAGACCGAAACGGGTTTTTGCGCGTTTTCCTGCCGAATCGATGGCCGCTGTCCGACAGCGGAGTTGATTTGCAGGGGCTTCCCGGCCTATTGGTTCGGCGACCGGGCAATATTTCGCCGCGATATTGGAATATAGGGCATGTTGGACGAAATTGTTCGCTTTGAAAATGTCGGCCTGCGCTACGGCGCCGGCGTGGAAACGCTGGCCGACCTCAATTTCACACTCTATCCCGGCAGCTTCTATTTTCTCACCGGCCCGTCCGGTGCCGGCAAGACCTCGCTGCTGAAATTGCTCTATTTGTCGCAGCGGCCCAGCCGTGGCGTGATCCGGCTGTTCGGCGAGGATGCGGTGACCATGCCGCGCGAGCGCCTGCCCGGCTTCCGCCGCCGGATCGGCGTCGTGTTCCAGGATTTCCGTCTTGTCCCGCATCTCTCCGCCTTCGACAATATCGCCCTGCCCTTGCGGGTGGCCGGGGTCCGCGAGAGGGATCTCGAGACGCCGGTGACCGAAATGCTCGACTGGGTCGGCCTCGGTGACCGCGCCTCGGCCCGGCCGGCAACGCTGTCCGGCGGTGAACAGCAGCGCGTTGCCATTGCCCGGGCGGTGATCGGCCGGCCGGAAATTCTGGTCGCCGACGAACCGACCGGCAATGTCGACCCGGACATGGCGATCCGCCTGCTGCAATTGTTCGAGGCGCTGAACACGCTCGGCACCACCATCGTCGTCGCCACCCATGACATTCATCTGCTCAGCAAGATTCCCGGCGCCCAGATGATGCGGCTGGAAAAGGGCATGCTCGCCGATCCGACCGGTTCGTTGCGCTTTCCGCCGCGGCCCAAAGACCAGCGGCAGTAGGACGCATGATCAAGTTTTTTGCCATTCCCGCCCATGACCGGCGCCTGATTCCCGAGGGCCGCCTGTCCGGTCCGATGCCCTGGGTGATCGCGATCATGATCTTTCTCACCGTGCTGGCGGCGGCGGCTGGCCTCGCCATGACCCGCGCGGTCGGCGATGTCTCGGACGAACTGTCCAGCCGCGCGACGGTGCAGATCATCGAGGCCAATCCCGAAGTCCGTGGCCGCCAGGCCGCCGCCGCCGCCGAGCGCCTGCGCGCGATGCCGCTGATCGCGGAGGTCCGGGTGCTGCCGCCGGAAGAGATCGAGGCGTTGATCGAACCGTGGCTGGGGACGCAGGACCTCGCCGACGATATCCCGCTGCCGGCGCTGATTGACCTGAAACTGGCCCGCGTTGCTACCGACGCCGAATATCAGACGCTGCGCCGCGCGCTGGCACCGATTGCACCGGAGGCCCGGGTCGAACCGAGCAGCGGCTATATCGCGCCGGTCATTTCGCTGGTCCGCTCTTTCCAGTGGATCGCATTCGGTCTGGTCGCCCTGCTGGCGCTGGCCACCGCCGCTGCGGTGATCATTTCCGCACGCTCGGCGCTCAACACCCACGGCGAGACCATCGCGGTGGTGCATCTGCTCGGCGGCACCGACCAGCAGATCAGCCGTCTGTTCCAGCGGCGGATTGCGCTGGATGCGCTGCTTGGCGGCATAATCGGCCTGATCGGAGGTGCCGCGATCATCTGGCTGATCGGCACGCAACTGACCGCGTTGGGCTCCGGTCTGGTGCAATCGGTCGGTCTTGACTGGTGGAGCTGGTTGATAATTGCCGCCATTCCGATATTGGGGATGTTCCTTGCCATGGTAACCGCCAGATGGACGGTTGTCGGCGCCCTGAAAAAGATATTGTAGCCCGCGCCATGATCTTGCGTTTCTTCTCTTTTCTGCTGCTGCTCTGGATCATCGGCTTTGCCTGGTTCGCGATCGATCTGCCGCGTCCGGCCGCCGATGATGCCCACACCGGTTCGGTCGTCGTGCTGACCGGTGGCGCCGGCCGGATCGACCGCGCGCTCGACATTGTTACCGCCAAAAGCGCCGGCCGTCTGCTGATCTCCGGCGTCGACCGCGACGTCAAGCCGGCGGAGCTGGCCGCCGAATATGACCAGGCCGGCGATCTGTTCGACTGCTGCATCGATCTTGGCTTCCAGGCGGTCGACACCCGCTCCAACGCGCTCGAAATCGCCCGCTGGGCGGCGCGGCGCGGCGACAAGTCGGTGCGTCTGGTGACCTCGGACTGGCACATGCGCCGCGCCCGGCTGGAACTGGAGCGGGCGATGCCGCCGGATGTCCTGATACTGTCCGACGCGGTGCAGACGCAGCCTGCGCTCGGTACCCTGTTCATCGAATATAACAAATATCTGATGCGCCGGCTGGCGGCGCTGGCGGGGGTGTAAGATGCTGGCGATGATCCGTTCGCTGATCTTCATGGCGGTCTTCTATGTCGGCTCGGTGCCGATCATCATCGCCACCTTCCTCGGCGCCTTTTTCTGGCCGCCGACCATCTATTACATGGCGCAATATTGGAGCCGTTATCACTATGTCTGTGCCCGCCTGATCCTCGGCATCCGCGTCGAGGTCAAGGGCGAGATCCGCGACGAGCCCCTGCTCTACGTGTTCAAGCATGAAAGCATGTTCGAGACGATCGACCTGCTGCGGCTGTTCGAAAAGCCGGTGGTGATCGCCAAGAAGGAACTGCTGGTGATTCCCGTGTGGGGCTGGATCGCGACCAGACACGGCCTGCTCGGCATCGACCGCGACGGCGGCGGAGCGGCGATGCGCCAAATTATCAAGCAGGCGAAGAAAGCCGTCGCCGAAGGCCGTCCGATCGTCATCTTTGCCGAAGGCAGCCGCGCCCACCACGGCGAACGCCCCGAACTGCAGACCGGCTTTGCCGGCATCTACAAGCTGATGGGCATTCCGCTGGTCCCGGTCGCCCTGAACAGCGGCATCGTCTCCCCGCGCGATACGTTCGTCCAGAAAAGCGGCGTGATCACCTATGAAGTGCAGCCGGAGATCGAACCCGGCCTGGAGCGGGACGATATTCGTGATCGGGTGCACAAGGCGATCAATGTTCTGAACGACTGACTATCGCCGATATTTTTGATGAGCCCCGGAGAGCCCAGCGAATCACCGCCCCATATCCCGCTGGATCGTCCGGCTGGCCATATAGAAGTGGAAAATCGCCCACAGGTAGAGGCATTTGAACAGCACCATCGACCAGCGCAGGCCATCGGCATTGGCCGTATCGCAGGCACCTTGCGCGGCGGCGGCGAGATTGCTGGCCTTGCATGCTTCCAGGGTTAGCGTGGGATCGAGGCCCGACAGGAAGGTCGCGTTCAGGATCGTCGACAGGCCGCCGATCAGCGGCGGTCCCAGGCCGTAGCCGAGCAGATTGACGATGAACAGGGTCACCGCCACCGCAGTGGCCCGCATCCGGCTGTCGACCACGCCGCTGGGGACGGCATAGAGCGGGCAGAGATAGGTGTAGAGCAGCATCTGGCCGACCATCATCAGCGGCACCGCCACCCAAAGGGATTCGGCCAGATAGCCCGTTACGTGCATCGGAATCACGCCGAGCAGCGCGAACATCGGTATGAAGGCCAGCGCCTTGGGAAAACGCTGGGCATATTTGTCCGCCAGATAGCCCGACATATAGGTGCCGATCGCCGCCATCAGCGCCAGCGCCATCGCGATCTTCACCGATGCGTCGAAGATCGACAATTCATGGGTGCGGATCAGGAAGGACACGAAAAACTGGCCAACGCCATAGTTGACGAACGAGGCAATGGTCACGCCCATGGTCACGTGCCAGTAAGCGGGTTTCTGGGACAGGATCCGCAGCACTTCCCGAAAGCCGACCTGCTCGCGATTCTGCATTTCCGCCGGATCTGTAAAGCCGCGCGGTGGTTCCGCGATGGTCATTTTCACGATTGCCGCGACAATGATGCCGGGGACACCGACAACGATGAAGGCGACGCGCCAGCCCTCGATATTCTGCCAGTCGAGCGCATTCACCGCCCAGGTCCAGTTCCAGCTGGCGAGCAGCGCGCCGACCACCGGTCCGTCGAGATTGCCGACAATATAGCCGCCAAAGACATAGGCGACCATGCCGCCTAGTGGGATTCCCAGCGCGTAGACAGAGACAGCGGTGGAGCGCTCTGCCGGGATGAAATAGTCGGCGATCAGGGAATTGGCCGGGGGCGAGCAACCCGCTTCGCCGATGCTGACGCCGATGCGGAAGATGAACAGCGCAATAAAGCTGGTGGCAAAGCCGCAAAGGGCGGTCATCAGGCTCCACAGCGCCACCGATCCGGCAATGATCCAGACCCGGTGATGTTTCTCGGAGAAGCGCGCGATCGGGATGCCGACAAACGTGTAGAGGATGGCAAAGGCGGGGCCGCCGAGCAGTCCCATTTGCCAGTCTTCGACGCCAAAACTTTCCTTGATCGGTTCGGTCAGGATATTGATGATCGTGCGGTCGATGAAATTGAAGATATAGACGGTGAGCAGGATGCCGAGAATATAGTTCCGGTAGCTCTTGCTGCCATAACCGGTTTCCGGTGATCCGCGGTCGGAGCTGCGGGGGGTACTGATCACTGTCGCTTCGGCCAAATTCACTCTCCCATGTCATGTCCCAACTGATTTTCGCGCATGGGATTTTTCTGCACGATACCGAATTTTTTCAGCTTGTATATTCCGTTATTGCCTTTGCGGTCCGGAATCGGGGTTGTCGCATGATATCGCCATGCCGCAGCGGTCAGGACCGGTCGGCCCTGCCGCAAGGTCCGGTCGGCGGCTGTCAGGCTCGCGGCGACGGAAACTCTGCCTTTGTCCGGGAATCGCACTATAGGAAAATACGTACTTACAAAATGCAGCGAATATTGTTTACCAACAGAAATACGGGAAAGCTCCATGCGCGTGCGCGCCGATGCGGTGAGCCGGTTCACCAATGAAAGGAAAGCAGCAAATGCTCGGATTTTGCGACAATATCGAGGCTTTGACGGAACAGAATGATGATTTTCGTCGCGTGCTCTACACGGGCCACAATTTACAACTCGTGCTGATGGCACTCCAGCCAGGCGACGAAATCGGCGAGGAAGTCCACGACGACCGCGACCAGTTTTTCCGGTTCGAAGAGGGTAGCGGCGAAGTCTGGATCGACGGCAAATGCAACAAGGTGAAAGCCGATGACGGCGTCATTGTGCCGCAAGGGGCCAGCCACAATGTCGTCAACACGGGCAAGGAACCGCTGCGGCTTTACACGATCTACGGTCCACCCGAGCATATCGACGGTACCATTCATGCGACTGCGGCTGATGCCCGGAAGGACCATGAGCATTTTGACGGGAAAACAACCGAGTAAAGATCTGTACGGGACCAGTGCCCCCCGGCGGCTCAGTCGTGCGTGCGTCCGAAATCCGGGGCGGCGTCGTCCTGGCCTTCCTCGATGATCCGGCGGCGGATGGCGCGGGTCTTGGTGAACAGGTCGAACAGTTCGTCGCCCTTGTCCCAGCGGATCGCGCGCTGCAGTGCGGACAGGTCCTCGGAAAAACGTTGCAACATTTCCAGCACCGCTTCCTTGTTGGCCAGGAAGACGTCGCGCCACATCGTCGGGTCGGAGGCGGCGATTCGGGTGAAGTCCCGGAAACCGCCGGCAGAATATTTGATCACCTCGCCGCGCGTCACGTCTTCCAGGTCGGAGGCGGTGCCGACAATCGTATAGGCGATCAGATGCGGCAAATGGCTGGTGACCGCGAGCACCAGATCATGATGCTTGGCGTCCATGATCTCGATATTGGCGCCGAGCTTTTCCCAGAAAGCCTTGAGCCGCTCGACATCGCCCTCGGCGGCATCTTCCGGCGGGGTCAATATGCACCAGCGGTCATGGAACAGGGTCGCAAAGCCCGCGTCCGGGCCGCTATTCTCGGTCCCGGCAACCGGGTGGGCCGGAATGATCCGGGCGCCCGGCAAGGCTTCAGCGAGCGCGACCTGCACGCTTTCCTTCGACGATCCGACATCGCTGATTACGGCATCGTCGGGCAGGTCGGCGGCGATTTCGGCAGCCACGTCGGCCATTACCCCGACCGGTACGCACAGGATCACCAGCCCGGCATCGGTCACCGCGGCACCGGCACTGTCGCTGACATCGTCGCAAAAGCCGAGCTCGAGCACCCGTGTTCGCACCGCCGGGTCACTGTCATAGCCGGTAATCCGGACCGAAGGCATGGTCTGGCGCGCGGCATGGGCGATCGAGGAACCGATCAGCCCCAGTCCGATAATCGTAATCTGGGTAAAGGGCAGCATCAGCCGGCGGCTTCCAGTATGTCGCGCAAAGCCTGCGCCAGGCCCCGGGTCTCCTCTTCGGTGCCGATCGTCATCCGCAGGCCGTTGACCAGCCCCTGGCCAGGCAGCCAGCGCACCGCATAGCCCTTGTCCATTAGCGCCGCATTGGCCTGCTCGGCGGTGACCTTGCCCTCAAACAGCACCAGCAGGAAATTGGTATGGCTAGGCACGACGCGCAGGCCGTGGTTGCCCAGCGCCTCCATCTCGTCGCTCAGCCAGCGCCGCCACTTGGCATTATGCTCCCGGCTCATCGCGACAAAGTCGTCCGAGGCGAGCGCGGCAACAGCGGCTTGCTGGCCGGCGGTGGTGACATTGAACGGCAGCCGGATCCGGTTCATCGCGCCGATGATGTCGGCATGGCCATAGCCCCAGCCGATACGCTCCGCCGCCAGCCCGTGGATCTTGGAAAAGGTACGTGTGACCAGCACGTTTGCTTCGCTGCTCGCCAGCTCCATCGCCCCGTCATCCTGTCCCTCGTCCATATATTCGGCATAGGCGGCATCGAGCACCAGCAGCACATGGCCGGGCAGCGCCGCGTGCAGCCGCGCGATCTCGGCGCGCGGGGCAAAGGTACCGGTCGGATTGTTGGGATTGGCGATGAAGATTACCCGGGTCTTGTTGTTCACCTTGGCGAGTATCGCGTCGACATCGGTGCCATAATCCTTGTCGTCGGCGATCACTGGTGTGCCACCATAGCGCCGCGCCGCGATATCATAGACGGCAAAGCCATATTTGACATAGATGATCTCGTCGCCCGGCCCGCTGAACGCATTGGCGGCGAGATGCAGCACGTCGTCGGAACCGGTGCCGCAGATGATCCGCGCCGGGTCGAGGCCGTGTTTCGCGGCAATCGCCTCGCGCAATGCGGTCGAACCGGGATCCGGATAGCGGTCAACCGATCGGGACGCCGCGTTCAGCACCTCACCCGCCGCCGGGCTGCAGCCGAGCGGATTTTCATTGGCCGACAGCTTGACCAGCTTGCGCCCGTCGTCGCCGCTCGATTTGCCGGGCACATAGGGCGCGATCCCCATGATCCAATCTTTCGGTTTTGGTCCATTCATTGGCCTGCCCTGCCTGTACTGCGATAGTGATAGAGGCCGGACTAGCCATTGCGGCCTGTCAGTCAACCGCATTATCATTTGACGCTCGGGATTTCGCCGCTTAGCTGCCTTGATGATGAGCGAAGATGCGCGTTTTGGATTGGACCGGTCGGTACGCCTGCTGGGACCGCTGCCGCTGGACAGCGGCGCCAGCCTTGCGCCCGTCGAATTTGCCTATGAAACTTATGGCGAGCTGAACGCCGACCGCAGCAACGCGGTGCTCGTCTGCCATGCGCTCACCGGCGACCAGTATCTCGCCTCGACCCATCCGCTCACCGGCAAGCCGGGCTGGTGGGAGCGGATGGTCGGCCCCGGCAAGCCGATCGACACCGACCGCCATTTCATCATCTGCGCCAATGTGCTGGGCAGCTGCCTCGGCAGCTCCGGTCCGGCAACGGTCAACCCCGCCACCGAAAAGCCCTGGGCGATGGATTTCCCCGTGATCACCATCGCCGACATGGTCCGGGCGCAGGCGATGCTGCTCGACCATCTCGGCATCGAGCGATTGCACGCGGTGATCGGCGGCTCGATGGGCGGGATGCAGGCGGTCAGCTGGGCGGCGCTCTATCCGGAACGCGTCGCTTCGGCAGTGATCATTGCCTCTGCCGCGCGCCACAGCGCCCAGAATATCGCCTTTCACGAGGTCGGGCGGCAAGCGATCATGGCCGACCCGCGCTGGCGCGGCGGTGCCTATTATGCCGATGACGACCCGCCGAGCAGCGGCCTCGCGGTTGCCCGGATGGCCGCGCATATCACCTATCTCTCGGAAGCCGGCCTGACCGAGAAATTCGGCCGCCGGCTGCAGGATCGTGACGCCAAGACCTTCGGCTTCGATGCCGATTTCCAGGTCGAATCCTATCTCCGGCATCAGGGGATCAGCTTCGTCGACCGCTTCGACGCCAACAGCTATCTCTATATCACCCGGGCGATGGACTATTTCGATCTGGCCGAGGCGCACGGCGGGGTGCTCGCCAATGCCTTCAGGGGATCAAAAACCCGCTTCTGCCTGATCAGCTTCGACACCGACTGGCTCTACCCGACCAGCGAAAGCCGGGCGATCGTCCACGCGCTCAACGCCGCCGGCGCGGAGGTCAGCTTCATGGAACTCTCCAGTCCGTTCGGCCACGACAGCTTCCTGCTCGAAAACCCGGAGATGAACCGGATTGTCGACGGCTTCCTGAAAGCAGGAGAGGGACGATGAAAATAGCAATAACCGTTCGTGCTGAGCTTGTCGAAGCACCTGCCGCGCTTGTGACCCTTCGACAGGCTCAGGGCGAACGGAAGAATATGGCGCTATGACCAAACTCCGCCCCGACCTGCAGATCATCGCCGACAATATCGCGCCCGGCAGCCGGGTGCTCGATATCGGCTGCGGCGACGGCGCGCTGATGGCGGCGTTGCGCGATGAAAAGCAATGCGACGCCCGCGGGCTGGAGATTGATCCGGCCAATGTCGCCAGCGCCGTCGCCAAAGGCCTGTCGGTGGTGCAGGGCGATGCCGACACCGATCTTGCCGCCTATCCCGACGGCAGTTTCGACTATGCCGTGCTCAGCCAGACGCTGCAGACTACGCGTCGGCCGGATGTCATGCTCGAACAGCTGCTCCGGGTCGGCAAGCAGGCCTTTGTCAGCTTCCCTAATTTCGCCCACTGGCGCATCCGCACATCACTGCTGTTCGGTGGCCGGATGCCGGTCACGCGCCTGATCCCGCAGACCTGGTACAACACCCCCAATATCCACCATGTCACGATAGAGGATTTCCGGGCGCTGGTCCGCGACGGAAAATTTGCACAGGAAAACCAGTGGTTCCTGAGCGGCGACAAGCTGACCGGGCAAGGCATGGCCAATCTGCTGGCCGAACATGCGGTGTTCCTGCTCAGGGGGTAGCCTGCCGTTTGCAGCGTCATCCCAGGGAAGTCGGTGAGGGGTGGCATCTCTCTGCTTTCACGACCGCTGCACCTCGTCCAACCCCCAAGCCGCCAAAAACGCCAAGCCGCTCATCCCCGCCATGATTGCCAGCACCATTTCCCCGCCAAACCAGTTCGCGATCAGGCTGAATATCCCGCCGGCTAGCAACAGCAGGCCAATGATCGTGTTCGACAGCGCGGTATAGGCGGCGCGCGTGTCTGTATCTGCCATGTCGACGAGATGGGTAGACCGGCCGAGGCGCACGCCCTGATAGGCGATCATCAGGCCGAACAGCAACATCGGCATGATATAGCCGCCGCCCAGTGTTCCGGCGAAGGCGAGCCAGCTGGCCGCTGCCAATATGACGCTGGCGACCAGCGCTGCAACCACCAGCACCTTGCGGCTCGACCGGTCCGACAGGCGGCCCCAGACAAAGCTGCTCAGCAGGCTGGCCAGAGCCGAGGCGAGCACCAGAAAGCCGAGCTTGTCATAGCCTTCGCCGGCTTCGCTACCGACCGCGATCATGAACGGCGGCGCCAGCGCGGTGGCGGTCAGCAGGCCGCGGGTCAGGATGAAACGGCGCAGCTGCGGATCGTCGCGCAAATAGGTGAAATGGGCGAGGGCCTCCTTCAGCGCGTTTTTGCCGCCCTCGGTGGCGCCGGCATGCTCGGTGAGGGTGGCGAACAGCACTGCGCTCATGATCCAAGCCGCACCGGCCAAAAACAGGCCGCCGGTCACCAGCAGCATCCGGTCGACCAGCTGGAAGGACAGCGCCAGTGCATAGACGATCACCGTCACCGACGCGATCGAACCGGCCAGACCGGTGGCGGTGCCGCGCCGCGACTTGTCGATGGTCTTGCCGAGCACATCCTTGTAGCAGACCGAGCAGACGCTGCGCGCCAAGGCCAGGATCGCCAGCGCCACGACGATTGCCCAGCCGGCGGTGACACCGGTCAGGCCGATCGCGATGATCCCGATGGCACCGGCGGCCAGCCCCTGCACCGCCGCGCCCATCGCCCAGGCCCATTTGCGGCGTTGCAATTTTCGCAAATATGCGGCCGTCACCAGCTGCGGCAGCAACGCGCCCGCCTCCCGGACCGGCACCAGCAGCCCGATCAGCGCCACCGGTGCGCCCAGCGCGGTCATCAGCCAGCTGAGCACTAGCTTTGGGTCAATCAGCCCGTCGGCACTCTTGGTCAGCGCCAGCGCGCCGACATGGCGGAAGAAATTGCCCGGCTCCTGCTGGCAGGCGCTCTCCGGAATATCCGCGCACACCCGCCCCTGATCATCGATGATGATCGCCTGAAAGGCCATATCGGTGGTGGATCGGCTCGCCATGGCCGGGGTTTACCCGACTGGCGCTCCCGTGTCGTGCTGAACTTTGGGCCGGGTTCGCAGGATAGCTGTAGAAGATGCGGGCATCTTTTCGGGAAGGTGCAGCGGGATATCGCAATATTGGCGCTTGCCGACCGACGCTTGGTGTAATAGTATAGTAATACACTTTCAGAAAGCAGGCGATATTTGTCCGGGCATATAAACAGCAAAGCCACCAGTCGAGACGTTCCGGGTATGTTCAACGGCGGAGCGCTGATCGACCTGTTGATCGTCATGGCCACTCTGGTGATCGTCAAGCAGTCGTTGCTGCCCCTGACGATGCTCTACGCGGGCCCGGCTTCGACCTTTACGGCGATGGCCGTGGGCACTTTCCTGTTATGGCGCCGCGGGCTAGGCTGGAAGGATCTGGGTCTGCGCTGGCCCGAAAACTGGCTGCGAACCATTGGTCTGACCCTGTTGTCCATGGTCATTTTCATCATTGCCACACAGGCCATGCAATGGCTGGCAGACCATTTTTTTGTTGATATCGGCACCAGCGGCCGATTTGACCATGTTGTCGGCAACCCGGTTGCCTATCTCGGGATTATGGCACTCGTCTGGACCCATGGTTCCTTTTTCGAAGAACTATTGTTTCGTGCCTTCATAATCGACCGGGCCAGCCATGCCATGGGCGGCGGGTTGAAGGCCGATCTGATTGCAGTGTTGATATCTTCGGTATTTTTCGGATACCGGCACTATTATTATCAGGGGATGCACGGTGCGCTGATCACCGGAGCCGGCGGTTTTGCGTTTGCCATGCTTTACCTTTGGTTTGGCCGTCGCAACATCCTGCCGCTCGTTTTTGCCCATGGTATATTTAACAGTCTGGGGCAGACGTTCAGATTTCTTGGCATAAAGGATTGAGGATTTAACGCTCCCGTGTCGTGCTGAACGTCATCTCCGGGTCGCCCGCTGCCCGGCAGCCGACATCCCGGACCGATCTGGCCAGGAATGCCAAACGCCTCGATTATGCGGGTCCGTTTCTGCCGATCTGGATCAGGCCGGATTATGTTTCGCCAGAAACTTGTCGAGCTGGTCCAGCCAGTCTTTTCGATTTTCAAATTCCCGAAGACCGTGCCCCTCGTCATCATAGGTGACAAACACGGCATCGGCCTTTCTGTCTTCGAGCTTGTCCTTGTAAAGGGTGAACTGACTGTAGGGGACCGTGCTGTCCTTCTTGCCGTGGACCAGCAAAACCGGCCGCCGCAGTTGATCGACCAACCTCACAGGCGATACATCGTCGAGATCGAAATCATCTGCGCCTTCGACAAATTCTTTCCATTTCTTGCTGTAACGGCTTTTCAAAAATTGCCGGTTGAACCGGAGCTGCTTGTCAAAATCGGTGACGCCGGCAAATGAGGCGGCGCAGCGATACCGTTCCGGATTGCGGGTTACTCCCCAAAGCGCAGCATATCCGCCATAGGAAGACCCCACGATACAGACCCGGGCGGGATCGACGATACCGCGCCCGGCCAGCCAGTCCATGCCGTCATCAAGATCATCTTGCATGGAACGGCCAATCTGACCTTCTCCAAGCTTGTTGAAAGTTTCCCCATAGTTGCCGGAGCCCCGGAAGTTTGGTTGCAGAACCACATATCCCCGATTGGCCAGGAACTGCACTTCCATATTGAAGTCCATATTGTCCCGCACACCATAGGGGCCGCCGTGGGGAAGGATGATGAGAGGCAGGTTTTTCGGATCCCTGCCCTTGGGAAGGGTAACATAGGCGGGTATTTTTGTGCCATCCCTTGCCAGGTAACTCTCATAGGTTGTGGTTGCCATATCGTTCGGATCGATCTGGTCTTTCACTCCGGCAAACCGGTCCATTTTTCGAGCCGCAGGCTCATAGAGGTAAAAACTTCCGGGGTCTTTTGGCGATGTCGAAAACACAATCATTTTGCTCCGGTCGCGCGAAGCGGAAACAATCCAGACCTCTTCTCCCGGCAGGGTGCGATCCAGCATTTTCTGTTGCTCGGCAAAATAGTCTTCAAACCAGTGAATACGGTCACGAGAGTCCGTATAATAGGCGGCCTGCAATGCAGTGCCGTCTCCCGTCATAGTAAATCTGGTCAATTCATATTCATCGTGATCAAAGACTTTCTCTCCGATTTCACGGGTCCTGACGTTGAACCGGTAGAGTGCAAAGCGGCCGGTTTTCTCGTTGGAAAGCACATATCCCTCGTCGGAGCCGGCAATAATGGTAAATCCGTCCAGGAGCGGTTCTTCCTCCTTGTCGACAATATCCGTGTCCTTGACCTTGTCGATACGCCTGAACTTCTCGGTATCGGAGCTCCGGTAGAAAACCAGAGTGCTGCTTCTTCGGTAGCTTATGCCCATGCGGATTTGGCCTGTATTATCCGCGACCCAGTCCATGACGCGCATCTGGTCACCAACGACCTGTTCGGCTTCGTTTGTCGCCAGATTGATCCGGTAAACGGCAGGATATTTGTAAACGGATTCTCTGATTTCGAGAATGAGGAAGCGCCCATCGGGGTCGAGATGAAGAACATTGTCGCCATCCGGACCGCCATCTTCGACGCCAATATACCTCGTTTTTCGCGTTGTGCTGTCGATCAGATACATTTCAACCTGGCGAAACTCGTTGAAATATTGCTTGAGACTGGACACACTGAACAGGATCTGGCCGTTGCCCGCCCAGCGATACCAGTTCAGGTCGGTGCCTTCGGGCATGGCTGTGCTGAATAGCTTATCGTCGGATAGAGTCCGGATTGTCAGAAATGTCTTTCCGCCAGCATTCTGGCGATACACCATTTGGGAACCGTCAGGGGACAGGAGCGGCCGATAGACATCGCCTTCGGCGGCAAATATCTCGGTCGGGATTTTTTCAACTTCGGCTCGGGACTGGCCGGGGAGTCCGATACTCAAAAAGGCAAATGCTACCCACAAAATTCCGCGCATGTGTTCTCCGGCTGTTCAAAAAATTCCCACCGGAAATATAGTAGAGCGGTGACGTCTCGGCGCAAGCTGGTTTTAACGCTCCCGTGTCGTGCTGAACTTGATCTCCGGATTGCGCTCTTCCTGATAGCCGACGTCCCAGGCCGACTTGGCGAGGAACACCAGATTGTCGTCGCGGTCGCGGGCCAGTGAACTCTGGTTGATATTGGCAAAGGCGTTGAGGGTCGCGTCGTCGCCGCTGATCCAGCGCGCGGTTTCGAACGGGGCCTGCTCCAGATAGGCATCGACCTTATATTCGGCCTCCAGCCGCGACACCAGCACCTCGAGCTGCAGTTGTCCGACCACGCCGATGATCCAGTTGGCACCGATTTCGGGGTAGAAGACCTGGACCACGCCCTCTTCCGACAGGTCATCCAGCGCCTTGCGGAGCTGCTTGGTCTTGGTCGGGTCGCGCAGGATTACCCGGCGCAGGATTTCGGGGGCAAAATTGGGCAGACCGGTGATCCGCACCTGATTTTTCTCGGAAAGGGTGTCGCCGACGCGCAGCGTGCCATGATTGGGGATGCCGATGATATCGCCCGGTTCCGCCGTGTCGGCAATTTCCCGGTCCTGCGCGAAAAACAGGATTGGCGAGTGGATCGCGATCGGCTTGCCGAGACCCGAAGGCGTCAGCTTCATGCCGCGCTTGAACTCGCCGGAGCAGAGCCGCATGAAGGCGATCCGGTCGCGGTGCTGCGGGTCCATATTCGCCTGAATCTTGAAAATAAAGCCGGTGACATCATCGCTCGCCGGATCGATCGGCGCCGGTTCCGCCGGCTGCGGGCGCGGGCTGGGCGCATAGTCGGCAATCGCGTCGATCAGCTCCTCGACGCCGAACTGTTTGAGCGCCGAGCCGAAATAGACCGGGGTCAGATCGCCGCTCTGATAGGCCTCGAGATCAAAGCCGCTATAGCCGCCCTGCGCCAGTTCGCCCTCGCTGGTCAGCCGCTCGAGCGCGCCATTGCTCAGCACATCGCCCAGCTTCGGATCGTCGAGCCCGGTAAATTGCTGGGTGACGCCGTCATATTGTTTGCTGCTGCCGGTCGGCTGGTGCAGCTGGTTGTTGACCAGATCATAGACGCCCTCGAACTGCCCACCCATGCCGGTCGGCCAGCTCATCGGGCAGACGTCCAGCGCCAGCTTGTCGGCAACCTCATCGAGCAGATCAAACGGATCGCGGCCCTCGCGGTCGACCTTGTTGACGAAGGTGATGATCGGCACGTTGCGCATCCGGCAGACCTCGAACAGCTTCAGCGTCTGCGCCTCGATCCCGGACGCGGCGTCGATCACCATGATCGCGCTGTCGACCGCGGTCAGTGTGCGATAGGTATCCTCGGAAAAATCCTCATGGCCCGGCGTGTCGAGCAGATTGAAGACAATGCCGCCCCGCTCGAAGGTCATCACGCTGGAGGTCACCGAAATGCCGCGCTGCTGCTCGATCTTCATCCAGTCCGACCGCGCCCGCCGGTTGTCGCCGCGCGCCTTGACCTCGCCGGCCAGATGGATAGCGCCGCCCTTCAGCAGCAGCTTCTCGGTCAGCGTCGTCTTGCCCGCATCAGGGTGCGAGATGATCGCGAATGTACGGCGGGGTTTGGCGTTGGTCATATCTGCAATTTTCTTGTCAATCGTCATCCTGAACTTGTTTCAGGATCTATCCATCGTCGGAACGGAGGCTCTATGGGGAGGAATGGATGCTGAAACAAGTTCAGCATGACGACCATCGCTATCCTCTCAATTCCGCACCCAATTTGCCAGCACTGGCCACAACCTTGTCCGAAAGCGCCTTCAAATCCTCTTCAGTCAATGTTGCGTCGGTCGGCTGCAGGGTCACCTCCACCGCCAGAGACTTCTTGCCCTCGCCCACGCTCGGCCCCTCGAACAGGTCGAAAATCCGCGCATCGCTGATCAGTTTCTTGTCCGCACCCCTGACCGCGCGCACCAGATCGCCCGCCGGCAGATCGGCATCGACGATGAAGGCAAAATCGCGAGTCACCGCCTGCAGCGCCGGCGGCGCAAAGGCATCGCGCATATGGCCGGATTTCTTCTTCAGCGGAATCGCATCGAGGAAAATCTCCGCGCCGACCGCCGCGCCCTTCAGGCCCAGCGCCCTGGTCACCGACGGGTGCAGCGCGCCATAGGCGGCAAGAATCTTCTTCGGACCCAGCCGCAACGTGCCGGACTGGCCGGGATGATAGGCGTTGCCCGCTTCGCCAAAGTCCATCAGCTTGTCGACCGGTGCCCCGGCCGCCTCGAGGATCGCCAGCACTTCCGCCTTGGCGTCATAGGCATCAAACTTGCTCGCGGCGCCGCCTTGCCAGCTCCGCGCGCTCTTCTCGCCGGCCAGCACCAGCCCGATGGTCGGATGCTCGCTGCTTTCCAGATACCGGCGACCCACTTCAAACAGCCGGATCGACGCTGCGCCGCGGGCGCTGTTGCGCCTGACGGCGGCGATCAGGCCGGGCAGCAGGCTTGGCCGCATGACCTTCAGGTCCTCGCTGATCGGATTGGCCAGCGACCATGTGCCGCCCCCAAAAGGCGCGGCTTCCTTCTCGGAAATGAAGCTCCAGTTGACCACTTCGTTCAGCCCGCGTGCGGCAGCCGCCCGACGCGCCTTGCGTTCGGCCAGCTGCTCGGGCGAGGCGGTCGGCGTGGCGACACCCGGCTTGCGGGGCAGCGGGGTCGAGGGAATAGTGTCCAGACCTTCGATGCGAATGATCTCTTCGACGATATCCTGCCAGCCCTGCACATCGCGGCGCCAGGTCGGGATGGTGATCGTCCAGTCGTCGGCAATGGTGAAACCCAGTGCTTCGAGAATCGCCTTTTGTCGCGCCGCAGCCACATCGATGCCGCCAAGCGCCAGGCATTGCGCCGGATCATAGGTGACCGTGCGCTGCTCGACAGGCGGCGTTCCGGCGCGGGTGATGGCGCTGGCGGTGCCGCCGCACAGGTCGAGGACGAGGGCGGTCGCGATTTCGATGCCATCGTCGAGGAAGGCCGGATCAACCCCGCGCTCGAAGCGCTGGCGCGCGTCGCTGGTCAGCAGCAGTTTCTGGCCGGTTCTGGCGATATTTTCCGGTGTGAAATAGGCGCATTCGATCAGCACCTCGGTCGTCGCTTCGTCCGAGCCGGTGTTGGCACCGCCCATGATCCCGCCGATATCATGCGCGCCATTGTCATCGGCGATCACCGTCATGCTGGGGTCGAGTGTATATTCATTGTCGTTGAGCGCCAGAACCGTCTCGCCCGGCTTCGCCTTGCGCGCAACCAGCCCGCCAGCCAATTTGTTGGCATCATAGACATGCAGAGGCCGCCCATGATCGAGCATCACATAGTTGGTGATATCCACCAGCGTGTTGATCGGCTTCTGTCCGGCCGATTTCAGCCGCGCCTGCATCCAGGCAGGCGACGCGCCATTGCTCACGCCTTTGACTGTGCAAGCGTAGAAAGCGGGGCAGCCGTCCGGATCGTCGGTGCGGACATCGGGGCCAGTGCCGTTTCGGGCGATGTTGGCAACGTCCAGCGGCTTCAACTTGCCGATACCGGTAGCCGCCAGATCGCGCGCAATGCCGCGCACGCCCATGCAATCCTGCCTATTGGGGGTGATCGACACATCGATGACCGGATCGTCAAGCTTGGCATAGTCGGCGTAACTGGTGCCAACTTCACTGGCCGCTTCTGGCGGCAATTCAATGATGCCATCATGGTCATCACCCAGTTCCAGTTCGCGATAGCTGCACATCATGCCGAAGCTCTCGACATCCCGGATCTTCGCGGGTTTCAGCGTGAAATCGCTACCCGGAATAAAGGTTCCGGGAGGTCCAAACACACCAATCATTCCGGCCCGCGCATTGGGTGCCCCGCAAACAACTTGCCAGGGCGCGTTGCTCCCGTCGTCAACCTTCAGCAATTGCAGCTTGTCGGCATTGGGATGTGGTCCGGCTTCCAGCACTTTCGCCACCCGAAAGGGTCTCAGTGCATCGGCCGGATTTTCCATGGCTTCGATTTCAAGACCAATGCTGGTCAGCTTCTCTGCAATTTCGGTCGCGCTCGCGTCAGTGTCGAGATGGGCCTTGAGCCAGCTCAGGGAAAATTTCATGCGCCGACTCCTCCGCTCAATGTGGGAACATCCAGCGCGTCAAAACCATGATGGTCCGCCCAGCGCAGATCGCCGTCGAAGAAGGCGCGCAGGTCGTCCATGCCATATTTCAGCATCGCCAGCCGGTCGATGCCGCAGCCAAAGGCGAATCCCTGCCAGACATCGGGATCCAGCCCGCAATTGCGGATGACATTGGGATGGACCATGCCGGAGCCGAGGATCTCCATCCAGCCGCCATTTTCACCCCGCGGGTCACCGCCGATGATCCGGCGGCCTTTTTCGACGCTGAAGCCGACATCGACTTCGGCGCTGGGCTCGGTGAACGGGAAATAGCTCGGGCGCAGGCGCAGCTCGATATCGTCGCGCTCAAAGAAAGCGCGGACGAAGGTCTCCAGCGTCCATTTGAGATGGCCCATATGGATATTCTTGTCGATAACCAGACCCTCGACCTGATGAAACATCGGCGTGTGGGTAGCATCGCTGTCGCTGCGATAGGTGCGGCCCGGGACGATGATGTAAATCGGTTCGCCCTCTCCGTCGGTCTGCTTGGCGACATCCATCATCGTACGGATCTGCACCGGCGAGGTATGGGTACGCAGCAGTTTCGGCATGCCGGCTTCATCGGTCTGCGGGAAATAGAACGTGTCGTGCATCGCGCGGGCCGGATGGGTGTCCGGGATATTGAGCGCGGTGAAATTGTGCCAGTCGTCCTCGATTTCGGGGCCGGTGGCGACCGAGAAGCCGAGATCGGCGAAGATTTCGGCCAGCTCGTCCATGACCTGAGACACGGGATGGACGCTCCCTTTCGGCGTAACCGGTACAGGCAGGGTCAGGTCCAGGGTTTCGGTGGCCAGTTTGGCATCCAGAGCCGCGCTTTCCATCGCTTCCTTGCGGGAGGTCAGGGCATCAGCGACCGCTTGCCGCATGCCGTTGATCTTCGGGCCTTGCTCCTGACGCTCTTCCGGCGTCATCTGGCCCAGGGTTTTCAGCAGCAGCGAAATCTCGCCCTTCTTGCCGAGCGCAGCCAGGCGGATCGCCTCCAGCGCGTCGCCATCGGATGCAGCGTCAATCTGCTCCAGATATTTGTCCCTGATCGCCTCGATGTCGCTCATCATATTGTCCCGTTTTTGCTCGCTGCCCGTCTAGCAAGCCTTGCGAAAAACCCAATAAAAAAGCGCCGCGAGATTGCTCCCCGGCGCTTCTTTGAATTTCTGAAAATGCTTAAGCTTTCGCCAGAGCATCCTGCGCCTGTTTGATGATGCCGCCAAACACAGCCGGTTCATTCATCGCCAGATCGGCCATTACCTTGCGGTCCAGCTCAATGCCGGCCAGCTTGGTGCCGTGGATGAATGTGCCGTAGGTCATGCCTTCGGCGCGGACAGCGGCGTTGATCCGCTGGATCCAGAGCGCACGGAACGCACGCTTCTTTACCTTGCGGTCGCGATAAGCATATTGACCGGCTTTTTCCACGGCCTGCCGCGCGATGCGGATGGTGTTCTTGCGACGGCCATAATAGCCCTTCGCCTGAACCAATAATCTTTTATGTTTTGTACGAGTGGTCGTACCCCGTTTTACACGTGCCATATTCTATATCCTGTAAGTTTGAGAGTCGCTGCGGCGGGGTTAACCCAGGCCGTATGGCGCCCATTTCTTGACTGTCCGAGCATCCGCATCACACAATTTCTTGGTGCCGCGGTTCTGGCGGATATATTTGCTGTTATGGCTCATCAAACGGTGGCGTTTGCCGGCTACGCCGTGCTTGACCTTACCGGTTGCGGTGATCTTGAAGCGTTTCTTCACACCGCTTTTGGTCTTCAACTTGGGCATTTTGGTCTCCTCTAGATGGTACCTTTACGGACACTTGTGGCAGCCCAACACTGGCCAGAGCGTCACATCGGAACCGGCGCATTAACAGGATTCGGCGGGAAAGCAAGGCCCATTGAAGTGATATTGTCGTTCACGCTCGTCTAAATACACACCAGTTGAAGCTCTGTCCCGATCCCCAGGGCGTTTCATGCAATTCGCGCCAGTCCTCAAGCAAGTTAAAACTGCTACCCAACTCGATGGACAGAACCTTGGAATCATAGCGTTCCACCGCCAGTCCGCTGCACTGTTCAGGACCGTCGGGTGCAAATGTAGCCATGATGACAATGCTGCCGGTTCGCGTGCCTTTCAGGATAGCGCGACGATAAGCGCTGCGCTGATTTCGCTGCGTGAGAAAATGAAAAACCGCTCTGTCGTGCCAAACATCATATTGGCGCTCGGGGTGCCAGCAGGTAATATCGGCAACTATCCATTCCATAGTTGCTGCCTGCGCACCAATCCGCTGTTTCGCAACCGCGAGCGCGGAGGCTGAAATGTCGAGAACGGTCAAATCCGTCCAGCCGCGCGCGGCGAGATGATCAATTAACAGTGATTCTCCGCCGCCGATATCGATGAGCGCATCCTCGGTTCTTGCCCCATGCCGATCGATTGCAGCTAGAGAAACCGAGGGATGTGACTGGAACCAGCTGACGTCCTCGTGTGCTTTCTCATCATAAACCCGGTTCCAGTGATCCGATTTGGTCATTGGCTAATCCTTCCTGGGTCCGGTCAATGATGGCAGGCAATCGCCTCCAGCACATCGTCGACCCGTGCATGGTCGCCAATCGCCAGCACATGGCCATCCGATTCCGCGTGCAGCGGTTCGCCGTTCCAGTCGCACATCATGCCGCCGGCACCGTCGACAACCGGGGCGAGGGCAGCAAAATCGTGCAGCTTCAGGCCCGCTTCGCAGACGACATCGACATGGCCGCTGGCAACGAGGCCGTAATTATAGCAATCGCCGCCATAGATGATCTTGCGCGGTGCGACCTTGCCGGCCAGCCCCATGAAATGGTCGGCATCATGTTCGTCAAACTGGTGCGGTGTTGTGGTGGCGAGGACGGCATCCTTGAGTTCCCGGCATCGTGCCGATCTTGCCGGCTGGCCGTTGAATGTCGTCGGGCGGCCAACCACACCGATCCAGCGCTCTCTTGCAATCGGCTGGTCGATAATCCCGATCAAGGGAAAGCCCTCCTGCATCAGCGCGATCAATGTCCCGAAGATCGGGCGGCCGGCAATGAAGCTGGTGGTGCCGTCGATCGGATCGAGCACCCACTGCCGCGATGCGCCTTCGTTGCGCGTGCCATATTCCTCGCCGATGATGCCGTCATCGGGCCGTTCGGCCTCGATGATTGCCCGCATCGCCGCTTCCGCCGTGCGGTCGGCTTCGGTGACGGGGGTGGAGTCGCCCTTGGCTTCCTGTTCGAACTTGGCGCGGTAGAACGGCCGGATCGCTTCGCCTGCGGCTTCCGCGAGTTTTTGTGCGAGATCGATATCTTTTGGAGTCATAGGACACGCCTTATTATGTTTGTTTTTAAGCTGCCAGCAGAATTAATCATGGCCTTGGACTCGTGCCCGGAGGCAAGCGGAGAAAAAGAGCTTCCAATTGGCCTCGCAAGAAGGGTAGGCTTCTTCATCAAATAGAAAAAGGGCAGGTCAATGTTTGGAAAATCAATCGCGCTATCGTCGGCCGCAGCATCTTTGGTCATGTTTTCGTCAGTATCCTACTCACAACCCCATCCCGAGAATTTTGCGGGCTGCCAGGGTGGTTGTGACGGGGCAAGCCGCAACCTGAGTGCGGAAACAGAAGGCCTGTACCGAGCCACGCGAAGCTACAATCGCGGCCTTGCCAAACTGAAGAAACAAGATTTCACGAAAGCAGCCAGGCTTTTTGAAAGTGCCGCAAAATCTGTCCCGGAAAAGGCAGAATTCAATTATATGGCCGGATCGAGCTACTATTTCGCGGGGGAACACGACTTGGCGAAGACCTATCTCATGGAGGCATTGGCAATCGAAGGGGAAGGCGCCATCGATTCTGGCCAACGGGAAATTGCAGAGGACATTCTCAGGAAAATTTCTGAAAGCTAGGAAGCCTATTCGGACCTGCGTTTCAAACCAGCGGGGTCCCGGTCAATGGTCCAAAGGCAAGCGGCCCGCTCGCTTCGTCTGGCGCACGGCGGTCTGGCGCTTCAATCGTTCGCGCCATCGGACGCGGCTGGTCGCCAGGCCCATAGATAAAGGATCAGCCCGGTGATAATGAACAAAGCGCAACCTGACAGCACCCAGGCATTGGCGTACCAATAGTCGCCCCAGGTAAACTCGCCGGACATGATTTTTTTCCAGCCGTTGAAATGCTGCATGCTCGCTACGACCAGACCCAATATGGCCAGGGCCGAGGCTATCCAGCGGTTCAGCCAGTGCTGCGGATTGGCGAGCAGGAGCAGGCCGAGTAATCCGATGACGGTCCTTTGCACACGACAATAGGGACAGATATAGACCAATTCCGCCCACTCGGTGAGCCACGCCAGCAGTGAGATGGCGATCGCCAATATGGCAATATGTATGCGATATTTTAGCAGAAGCTGAAAACTGGGCATTACCGTCTCCCCATGGCTAACAATGCGGCTGTGGTCAGTCGAACAGACTGCTCACCGAACTCTCATCCGCGATCCGCTTGATCGCCTCGCCCAATAGGGGGGCGATTGGCAGGATGCGGATCTTGCCCGAATCCAGCGCCGATTGCGGAGCCTTTATGGTGTCGGTGATGATCAGCTTGCGCAGCGAAGAGCCGTTGACCCGCTCCACCGCCTTGCCGGAAAGCACGCCATGGGTGATATAGGCGGCAACATCGGTCGCGCCTGCCGCAATCAATGCATCGGCAGCGTTGCACAGCGTGCCGGCGCTGTCGGCAATATCGTCGATCATGACGCAGAAGCGCCCTTCGACATCACCAATGATATTCATGACTTCCGAGACGCCCGCGCGCTCGCGGCGCTTGTCGACGATCGCGAGCGGCGCATTGTCCAGCCGCTTGGCCAGCGCCCGGGCACGGACCACGCCACCGACATCGGGCGACACGACCATGATATCCTTGTCGGCGTGGCGCGATTTGATATCTTCGCTAATCACGGGTGCACCGTAGAGATTGTCTGTCGGGATATCGAAAAACCCCTGAATCTGTCCGGCGTGGAGATCGACGGTCAGCACCCGGTCCGCGCCCGCTTCGGTAATCAGATTGGCCACAAGCTTGGCCGAGATCGGCGTGCGCGGTCCCGGCTTGCGGTCCTGGCGGGCATAGCCGAAATAGGGAATGACGGCGGTGATACGCTTGGCAGATGCCCGGCGCAGCGCGTCGATGCTGATCAGCAGTTCCATCAGATTGTCATTCGCCGGATGGCTGGTCGACTGGACGACGAACACATCCTCGCCGCGGACATTTTCATGGATTTCAATAAAAATCTCGTCATCGGCGAAGCGTTTCACGCTGGCATCGGTCAAAGGAATGTCGAGATATTCGGCTATCGCGGTAGCGAGCGGCAAATTGCTGTTGCCGGACATGAGTTTCATAATGGCGTTTCCCCGATGACGGCGGGCCGCAAGAATCGCCAGCGGCACCCCATGACAATTTTGTGACCCTGTTAGACAGATGGCCACCAAATCAAAAGTCCGTATTTGCGTTTATTTCGATTGCTCCGCACTCTGGCCCTTTCTATCAGGGCGCGATGACGGAAAAGCTCACCATCACAATGGCGCAACTGACCCAGAGCGTTGGCGATTTGCGTGGCAATGCCGATGCGATGATTGCGGCGCATGGCGCGCGACCGGACAGCGATCTGATTGTGTTTCCCGAGCTGCAGCTGATCGGCTATCCGCCAGAGGATCTGGTACTGAAACCGGCAGTGTGGGAGCGGGCGAAAGCTGAGATGAACCGGCTCGCGGCTGCAACCGCAGGGCCGGGGCCAGCGATGCTGGTCGGGTCCATATTCCGCGACGACGACAGGTTGTATAATGGCATTGCGCTGCTTGAGGGCGGGCATATCCGTGATATCCGCTACAAGGTCGAGTTGCCCAATTACGGCACATTTGACGAAAAGCGGCTGTTTGCATCGGGACCCTTGCCCGAGCCGATCGAATTCAGAGGCTGCAAAATCGGCCTGCCAATTTGCGAGGATGTCTGGTTGCCGGCCGTGTGCGAACATCTAAAAGACCGGGGTACGGATCTGTTTATCTCCGTGCATGGCAGTCCCTATGAAATCGAGAAGGACGACATGCGCCTGGGGCAGGTGGCGACCAGGCGGGTTCGCGAAACCGGGATACCGATGCTTTTCCTGAACCGGGTCGGCGGGCAGGACGAGATCGTCTTCGATGGCGCCAGTTTCGTGCTGAACGGTGACGCCGGTGTGATGCACCAGCTGCCCGACTGGGACGAGGCGATTGTCGATACGCACTGGTCGTGTGAAGATGGCAAATGGACTTGCGCGCCGGGCGAAATTCATCAACTCGATGATCACCCTGCCGATATTTACAACGCAATGATCCTCGGTCTGCGGGACTATGTGAACCGCAACCGCTTCCCCGGCGTGATCCTGGGATTGTCCGGCGGTATCGACAGCGCGCTGTCCGCTGCGGTAGCGGTGGATGCGCTGGGGGCAGACCGGGTGTGGAATGTGATGATGCCCTCGCGCTTCACATCGCAGGAAAGTCTGGACGATGCCGCCGGCTGCGCCGAATTGCTTGGCACCCGGCTGGACACGATCCCGATCAATCCAGCGGTCGAAGGCTTTGACGCGATGCTCGAGGATAGTTTTTCTGACAGTAGCGTCGATATTACCGAAGAAAATATCCAGTCGCGGATCCGCGGCGTGACACTGATGGCGCTGTCGAACAAGTTCGGCCACATGCTGCTGACCACTGGCAACAAGAGCGAAATGAGCGTGGGCTATGCCACGATCTATGGCGATATGGCAGGGGGCTATTCGGTGCTGAAGGATGCCTACAAGCTGACTGTTTTCAAATTGTCGAAATGGCGCAACAGCAACAAGCCGAGTCTCGGCCTTGGTCCCGCCGGCGCAGTGATGCCGGAAACGGTGATCAGCAAGCCGCCGAGCGCCGAATTGCGCGAGGACCAGAAAGACAGCGACAGTCTGCCCGACTACGAAATTCTCGATCCCTTGCTGCACGGCCTGATCGAGGAGGAATTGTCGGTCAATGACCTGGTTGCGCGAGGATTTGACCGCGAAACGGTGGTGCGGATTGAACGGCTGCTCTATATCGCCGAATATAAGCGCCGTCAGGCGCCTCCGGGGGTCAAGCTGGGCACTCGCAACTTTGGCCGCGACCGGCGCTATCCGATCACCAACGCATTCAGGACCGTATGACCATCAAAACACGCTTCGCCCCGTCACCGACGGGTCATCTTCACGTCGGCAATATCCGCACCGCGCTGCACAACTGGATGTTCGCGCGGAAAGAGGGCGGCACTTTCCTGCTGCGGCTCGACGATACCGACGCTGAGCGCTCGAACGAGGAATATGTCGAGGCGATCCGCGCCGACCTGGCGTGGCTGGGGCTGACACCGGACGAAGAGCAGAGGCAGTCTGCGCGTTTTGCCCGCTATGAAGAAGAATTCGAGAAGCTGAAGGCGGCGGGCCGGGTCTATCCGGCCTATGAGACCGCGCAGGAACTGGATCTGAAGCGCAAAATCCAGCTGGGCCGAGGCAAGCCGCCGATCTACGATCGCGCGGCGCTGGACCTGAGCGACGCTGAGCGGGCCGGACTGGAAGAACAGGGGCGCAAGCCGCACTGGCGTTTCAAGCTGGATCACGATACGCCGATCACCTGGGCCGACCGCATCCGGGGCGAACAGCATTTCGATCCGGCGCTGCTGTCCGACCCTGTAATCCGGCGTGAGGACGGCAGCTGGCTTTATATGCTGCCCTCGGCGATCGACGATATCGACATGGGCATCACCCATGTGGTGCGCGGCGAGGATCATGTCGCCAATACCGCAGTGCAGATACAGATGTTCCACGCGCTTGGCGCAGAGCCGCCCGAATTCGCCCATGAGGCGCTGCTCGTCGGTACCGAAGGCAAGCTGTCCAAGCGGCTGGGTTCTTTGGGTGTCAGCAGTTTTCGCGAGAAGCATATCGAACCACAGGCAATTGTTGCCCTGCTCGCCCGGATCGGGACCAGTGACCCGGTTGAGCCGGTTGCCGACGTCGAACCGCTGATCTCGACATTTGACTTTGCCCGTTTCGGCCGCGCTCCGGCCCGGTTTGACGATGAAGAACTGACCCAGCTCAACCAGAAGATCGTGCATTTGCTGGACTATGACGCTGTGAAAGACCGGCTGCCCGAAGCGATGGACGCTGCCGCTTGGGAGGTCATCCGGCCGAACCTGCACGATATGCATGATGTGGAGCAATGGTGGCAGGTGGTGACGGGGCCGATTTCTGCGCCTGAAATGTCGCCCGAAGACAGGGAATTTCTGTCCCTAGCGCGCGCCAAGATGGAAGAATTGGAAGCATCCGGTGACCTCTGGAAAGACCTGACCGGCGCGCTCAAGGAAGCGACCGGCCGCAAGGGTAAGTCGTTATTTATGCCCTTGCGCCAGGCGCTGACCGGTCTCGATCATGGTCCGGACATGAATGCGTTGCTACCCCTGATCGGTCTGAAATCCGCGCTCGCAAGATTGGCCCAGGCCGCCGTATAACCTTTTAATTTTAAACAAAAAGTTGCGAGAAAACAGGTATATTTGCATTCTTGTATGTAATGGTATATCATCACCGACGGCGCTGAGGCCAGATAGTCAAAAGACACCGGCCGCTCCGCCATTTTTGAGGATGGTTAAGAGGATAGGATGATGAGCTATGTATCCGTTTACGAGAATAAGACACCGCGTGCGAAGGGCGTAATAATGGCCGGCGCCGTCCATGCGGTGATTGTTGCCGGCGTGATTGCGATGCCGGGAATCGAGATTCCGGACAAGTTTCCCGGGACTATTATCGCCATTCCGGTACCGGCGCAAAAGCCTCCGGAACCCGTCATTGAAGACAAGCAACCCGAAGTGAAAATGGCGCCGCAGACACGGCAAACGGTTCCGGACAAGCCGATTGCCGATGTGAAGCCATTCCCGATCACGCCTGTCCCGACATATTCGGATTTCGGCAATGCGGCGGGATCTGGGGGTGCAGGATATGAAATTCCGTTTGACGCGATCAAAGTCGCGCCGGATCCGGTTGTCGTCGATGCGCGTCTGAACACCCGCTATGCCAATCAGTTCCAGCCCGCCTATCCACCCGGCCAGCTGCGGCTCGAACGGGAGGCCGAGGTCAGCGTACGGGTGCTGGTCGGTCGTGACGGCCGGGTGAAGCAGGTCGAGCTGATCGATTCACCGCATGAGGATTTCTGGAATGCCACCAGGAAACAGGCACTGAAAAATTGGCGCTTCTCACCGGCGACCAGGGATGGAAAGCCGTTTGAAAGCTGGATGACGCTGAAAGTTCGCTTTGAAATCAACAGCTGATCAACGCTCCGGATCGTTCGGCTCCGGTTTCGCGCGGCAAATTTGCGGGAAGGGCTGGTCATCCGGATGCACCCGCACTATTTGAACGGCATGGGAATGTTAAAAGATGCATCGGTGAGCGGGGGTTTTGGTGACCTGATCGCCGTCTTCCGTCAGAGCGAACCGGGCGAACGCCTGCTTCCGGCGGTCCTGGCGATTGCCTGCACGGCATTCATTCTGCTCCTTTTCTACCTCGATCCCAAGGTGAACACGTACACTTATGTACCGCAGGAGGTCATTTATGTCGAAAACTGGACACATGACCGGACCGACGAGGAAATCCTGCAGGATCGCTGGCAGATCCAGTGCCTGAAGGACAAGCTGGAAGCCGACCGGCGCGATGCGATGAAGGAACTCGGGCGGATGTCCGGCATGGATGTCGAGGAAATCGAGCGGGAAGCCGAGGCGGCGCGCATTGCACGTGGCGAGGTTGAAATCGAACGCCCAGCCGGGTTGCAATGCTGAATCCGGCGGTTGACGCCCAATATATGGCAGCAGCGCTGGCGCTCTCGGAGCGGGGGCGCGGGCGGACCGGTGCCAATCCCAATGTCGGCTGTGTGATCGTCAAGAAGGATATCATCATTGGCCGGGGCTGGACCCAGCCCGGCGGACGACCGCATGCCGAGGAAATGGCGCTGGCCCAGGCCGGCGCGTCCGCCAGGGGTGCCGACATCTATGTGACAATGGAGCCTTGTGCCCATGACAGCACGCGCGGGCCGACCTGCAGCATCGCGATCATCGACGCAAAACCCAAACGCGTGATTGTCGCAACGCTTGATGCTGATGAGCGTACCAGGCGCAGGGGAATCGACGGTCTGGGTGATGCAGGCATCCCGGTGTCGGTCGGTATTCGTGAACCGGAAGCACGGCGCGCTATGGCCGGTTTCCTGTGCCGGCTCGAGAACGGGCGCCCCTTTGTCACACTCAAACTCGCGCTGTCGCTGGATGGCTGCATTGCCATGGCCGACGGATCAAGCCAGTGGATCACGGGCGATCAGGCGCGGGCACATGTCCATCTGGAGCGGGCGCGCAGCGACGCGATTCTGGTTGGAGCCGGTACCGCCAGGGCCGACCGGCCTGGGCTGGACGTGCGCCTCGAAGGGCTGAGCGACCGTTCGCCGCAGCCTGTCGTGCTGGGCAATGACAAGGACTTGCCGGACCATTGGTTGCAGATGGACGAGCCCGAAGCGATCGCGGGGCTGACCGATATCAACTGGTTGCTCGTCGAGGGCGGTGCCAAAACCGCAGCCTCTTTCCTGCAAGCGGGTCTGGTTGACCGGTTGTTGCTCTATCGCGCGCCGATCATCATCGGAGGCGGTCTGCCGGGCATTGCCGATATCGGGCTGGAAAAGCTGAGCGAGGCGCACGGTCAGTGGCGACGGATAGACCAGCGGGCGCTTGGGCAGGATATGCTTGAGATATATGATCGCGCCGCCTAGGTTCCGCTCCGTTCACAGCAAATAGGATCGCCCATGTTCACAGGCATTGTTTCAGATATCGGCAGCATCGAATCGGTCGATCAGCGCGGCGACCTGCGCGTGAAGATCAAGAGCAGCTATGATATGGGCAGCGTTGATATGGGGGCATCCATCGCCTGTTCGGGCGTCTGCCTGACGGTGGTCGACAAGGGCAGCGACTGGTTTGCGGTCGATGTATCGGGCGAGACTCTCTCGTGCACTGCCGAAGGCCAGTTTGTTGCCGGACGGCGGATCAATCTGGAGCGGGCGCTGAAGGTCGGCGACGAGCTCGGCGGTCATATTGTCACCGGCCATGTTGACGGCGTTGGCGAAGTGGTGTCCTGCACGCCGGTCGGTGATTCGCACGAGGTTGTTGTCCGGGTGTCCAAAGATCTGGCGCCCTTTGTCGCCGCCAAGGGGTCGATCACCGTCGACGGTGTTTCGCTGACCGTGAATGCGGTTAGCGATGACGAGACGGGCGCCCTTTTCACTCTCAATATCATTCCCCATACCGCCCAGGTGACCACGCTTGGTGAGCTCGAAGCGGGTCGGGCGGTCAATCTCGAGATCGACATATTAGCGCGCTATCTGGCGCGGATGGAAAAGGTCCGTTCGCTGGTCTGAGGTGGCCTGTAGGTGGTGGGTCTGCCGACCCGCGCCTCCGAACGGAGAAGCGCCCTTCGACAAGCCCAGGGCTGACGGTTTCCCTTATCGTCTTTTGTCATCCTCCCCGCTGGCGGCGAGGGGGACCAAGTGGAGTGTGGTGGAGGGGGCGTGCGTCTGAAGGCTGCGCCTGGGCCAGAGTCCCCTCCGTCAGCCCTCGGGGAGGATTGGTTTCTCGTTGAACCACGCCCCTTTGACGATCGAGACTTCCTCAAATGGTCCCGTGAAAAGGGCGGGGCTTGTTTCGGTTGATGACCGGCAATCCCTTGGTCAGCCGGTCAGAACGGCAGCCAACGCTGTTTCTTGCTGAACTTCATGTAGCCGACATTGGCACCGAGCCGCAGGCCGGCGCCCAGCCGAACCGGGATCAGCACCTTGTCGCCGCTGCGCAGATAGCTGACATGGAAACCGCCGATGAAATAGGCCGCACCCTCGCCGGCCGGGAAGCGCTGGAAAAGCTCCTCGCTGTCATAGAGATTGTAAACCAGCACAAAAGTGTTGGCCGCATTGCCGCCGATATCAAAACCGATCGATGGCCCCGTCCAGTAAACCGGCCGTTCGCCCTCGATCTTGTGGTAGAGCTTGCCCGATCCATATCGCAGTCCGACGACGAAAGCGCCGCCGGCCTCGCGTCCGGCGATATAGGCATTGGGCCGGCCCTGTTTTTTCAGAATATCTTCGATGACTTCGGCCAGACCCTTGGCACCTTTGCCGAACACGCCTTCTGCGGCTCCGATCAGATCATCGTCCTGATAGGTGTTGCTGTCTTCTACCGGCGCAGGCACGGTTTCGACTGCTTGTCCGCCGTCTGGTGTATAGGAGGGCGCCACAATATCGGCATTGATATCGCTGTCGATCGCGGAATCGTCGACCGTCGCTGGATTTTCTGTGGCAGAATCGAAATTGCCGTCATAATCGGGTGCCGCCAGGTCGGCGTCGATGACGTCATTGGGGTCGACATTCTCGACCTGCGCGAATGCGGGTGACAGGGCTGGTGCAGTGGCAAGGGCCAAAACAGCAAATGTTCCCAAAATCTTCTTCATGCAAAACGGTAACATGGGTTAACTCCTTCCCATTACCAGCCAGAAACGGCTGTCGGCTGTTGGACATGACCGCGCAATGAACGGACGACGAAAGGAGTCGATTCTGCGGCAGTGCGAGTCCCATCATCAAAAGCGCGTTGTTTTCTGGCTTTCCCGGCGGCTTTTGCAGCGGCCCACTTTACCCGTTGCAGCATGGGCGATGGACGGTTATAGCGCCCCCTCTGGCCAGGCTACGTGGACACGTGGGTGAGCGGCTGAAACCACCTCCCTGCTAAGGAGGCAAGGGCCTCACGGTCCTTCGAGGGTTCGAATCCCTCCGTGTCCGCCATTCACCCCCAGCACTATTCTCTGAACGAGGCCTCGCCTCGTAACCGCCCGAAATGTGGGTAAAATTTGTGCCCAAACCAGTTTTGGCAAGCAAAACGCAGGGGAATTTGAGAAGCTTTGCCATGATTCTGGCCGGCCGTCTCTGCCAAGACAAAGCAGCCGTCGCGTTCCCTGCACAACAGGGAAAAAGTAAGAAATTCGCTCACGAAGAGCTATTTGTGTCTTGCGGAGGCCAGTATATCCGCCGACCTTCACTTCAAATTCCCTAACTCTAGTGAACAGGGAATATAAAATGCCTAACAGGGAAATTTTTATCGGCAACAGGGATTTTTAAGATAAACGTCCGGTGATTGTACATTTGTTGTGGAACAGCGGGGTACGATCTTCTTCTACGCTACGTAATGCACGCGAAGCTGCCCTAGGATGAGTGCAAGTGATCAAAAGCACGGGGAACTTGAGGGCTTCTGGGATTTCCGTTATGAAAAACGCGATACACGATGAGACAGTTCCGAGAGATCATTGCCTAATTGGTCCAACCAAACTGTTGTCGTTGTGCCTTCCAGGAGTTCGGCATCTCGCCGTGAATAAGCCGCTCCAGTGTAAACCCGGGAGGTTGCTTACCTGCCAAAATTCCTTCCTGAATGTCAGGTGCCAGGAATGCCAACCTAACCAGCAAACGCTTATATGATGTTCTTGGGGCAGCATTCATTAGCGGCAAACCACCACGGTTGGTTTCGATGAGGGAATGCGCCGCGTGCAGAGCCTTGATCAGCATCGGATCTGGTTGCGGTATTGGCGGTCCCGGGCTGGTGATAATATATTTCCCACCATGCCGTTGCATCCGGATAGCCAGTGTAAATTTAAACATTCAGGATTTTCCTTATCGAGTTCGACCCTTTCGTCAGTCAAAAGCCCTTTGCGAATTGAGTTAAGAAATTTGACCGGCAGCTGCAGGACCAGCGAAGTCTCTCGAACTTCAATCCGCGAATGGACTATTTGTGGAAGATTATTGGTTCGAGGGATTGACCTCAATATGCTTTTCTCAACCACTTGCTCAAGTGCGTTTGCAGCAACTCGCTGGACCAATTTCCCGCTTTTCCGTCCACCTTTGAGTAGGGATGTTGAGACATAATAGCGATAGACCTGTCCGCGCGCGCCGTGCGAAAAACTTGGTGACATCGGAGTTCCTTCGCTATCGAACAAACGTCCGGTAAACGGCGCTTTGGCTACATGATCGCGACGACATCCATGGCGACGGGAATTGGAATCAAGCAATTGTTGAACACGATTAAACAGATCAGCATCAACAATGGCTTCGTGCAATCCAGGATGAACCTGGTTCTTGTGGTTTAGCATACCGCGGTACGTTTGATCGCGAAGAAGATAGAAAAACGCGCCTCGGCTAAAGGGCTGCCCGCCGAGCAATTTCCCTTTCCGGGTCACACGGACTTTTGAAATTATCCCGCGTTCGCCCAACCATCGTTCGAGGGCATGGACCGAACCAAGCTCAAGATAGGTCACAAATATCAGCCTGACAATTCGCGCCTCATCCTCATTGACCTCCAATACCCGGTTCGTACCGCTGGGTTTGTCGTAGCCAAGTGGCAGCGTCCCCCCCATCCACATGCCTTTGGCCTTTGAAGCAGCTATCTTGTCCCGAATGCGTTTGCCGGTCACTTCGCGTTCAAACTGCGCGAACGAGAGCAGCACGTTGAGCGTAAGGCGTCCCATGCTGCTGGTTGTATTGAATGATTGGGTAGCGCTGACAAAGCTCATTTCATGACGATCGAGTGTTTCAACCATGCGAGCGAAGTCGGCGAAGCTCCGGGTCAGTCGATCGATCTTGTAAACTACCACCACGTCTATCTTTCCCAGAGCAATGTCTGCAAGCAGATGCTTCAACGCCGGGCGCTCCATCGAACCGCCCGAATAGCCGCCATCGTCATAACGATCAGGTAGTAATTTCCAGCCTTCGCTTGCCTGGCTCTTGATAAAAGCCTCTCCTGCTTCGCGCTGAGCATCAAGGCTGTTGAATTTCTGTTCCAAACCATATTCAGAGCTTTTTCGTGTATAAATTGCGCAGCATTTGGGCTCAGGCTTCATGCCTTTGGCTCACGAAGCCCGAAGAATCGTGGCCCGTTCCAGCGCGTACCCGCAATCGCAGTGGCAGCGGCTGACAGGCTGTTATAAATTTCACCATCATGGCTAAAGCCGTCTTCGACAACTTCGACTTCAACCAATCTGCCCTTCCAAATACGCCCCAGTTTAGCTTCGATGCCGAGTGACAAACCCTCTGCTCTTGGCACAGGCGCGCGCGCGAGTTGTTGCCGCGCCAAGGGTCCGAGACCACGGTCGATTGAAGCTTGTATGCGCCACGCAAGCATAAGGCGGAATAGTTCGGGAGAACGCAGTGGTGGGGGGGAACCATAGAAATTTTGCCAAATGTTACGCAACGCGTCTAAGTCTAGATCATCCAGTGTCTCAACTATCTCGAGATCCGGACTGCTCATTTGGGCGCATCCATTGTGCGGCCGTGTGAGCCAACTAGCTTTTTCGAAATAATATTTAGCACACGATTTTTGCAAGTTTCCGATACGCCGCCTGGGAACAAATGAGAATGCCCTCTCAAGGCGTCGCAATCGCAGCTATTTCCAGGTAAAGTCATTCTCCATTGGATAACTAGACCAATGCTCACATTGTGCGTAAGATCCAGTCGAAAAGTGATGAAAATGCTTTGTTTCTGCGAGCATGCTCCACTTTTCCGTGTGTTTTAGGTGTTGAGACTCGCATCATTGAAATAAGCACTGCCTTATCCTGATTGCATTGTGGAAAAACCTAAGCCTTGTTTTTACGGATAGCTATCATCAATCTGTTGGATTAGAGACTCATCGCACTGAAGCCTATATCGTAAACAGATCGCAAAATTGAAAATATGAAATCTGCTAAAAGAAAACCGGGTAACATAACCGACAGATTATCAGCACCAGCAGCGCGTTTCTATGCGTTTGTGGCCTTCTTCGTGATTGTTTTTTTCACGGGTGGCGGTTCGCGGGACGATATTCAATCACTGCTTGTGCTGCGGCCTCTCGCGATTCTTTTTTGCGCCTATGCGCTGACTGTCAAGGCCCCGGAGCAATGGAAGGGGCGGATGTTTCCGTTTTATATAGCGAGTGCTTTGGCGGCACTGATGGTCTTCCAATTAATTCCTCTGCCACCTGGAATCTGGCCTTCATTGCCGGAACGCCAGATATTTGCGGATATCGCCGATATCGCAGGAATTGAGCAGCCATGGCGGCCCTTGACCTTGTCGCCGTCGAAAACGCTGAACAGCCTGTTCTCGCTTGCGGTTCCGATCGCCGCGATAATGCTCTATCTCAATCTTGACAGAGATTATCGAAAACGCGTTGTACCGGTGCTGATCATCCTGTGTGCAATCAGTGCGCTATGGGCAATTTTCCAGGTTATTGGTCCTGCGCGCGGGCCGCTATATATATACCGGATAACCAATTTCGGAACGGGCGTTGGCCTTTTTGCCAATCGCAATCATCAGGCCATGATGCTGGCTTCAACGATCGTAATGCTCGGTTGGTATGCCGGCTCTTTGACACCAAATGTCAAGCAGGCCGTCCTTAAATTTTACGCTTCGGGTGCGACCATACTGGTCCTTGTTCCTCTCATTTTCATAACCGGATCCAGGGCGGGATTGCTATTGATGGTGCCGGCGCTGCTTCTGGCCTTGTTTTTAGTATATTTTGGCGAATATTATCCGGGAGCGGGCTCAAGAAAGGGGCGTTCCGCTTTCCCCAAAAACCGTCAGCTGTCCGGCCGCTGGGTGATATTGGCGAGCGGCATTGTGGCAATTTCGGGAATGGCGATTGCGTCGATCCTGCTCTCCCGTTCATTGGCATTTGACCGGCTTTTCAGCGGCGGCGATGTCGAAGAATTGCGCTGGCAGCTTTTGCCGACATTATACACTATGATTAAAGACTATATGCCATGGGGAAGCGGGTTCGGATCGTTTGAACATGTCTACAAGATTTGCGAGCCGCAGGAACTGTTGCAACCCACCTATTTGAATCAGGCCCATAATGACTTGCTTCAATATCCAATCGAAGGCGGGGTCCCGGCCTTGCTGGTTGCGGCTTGTGCGATTGCGTGGTTTGTCAGGCGCTTGTGGACAGTGGCAAAAAACTGGCACAGTTCGAATCCGGCAAAATATAGCGTATTGATGTGCCTTGCAGTAATCTTGTTTTTGCTGGCCGCCAGCGTCGGCGACTATCCCTTGCGCGTTCCTTCTATAATGGCGGTATTTGCGGTTCTGGTGTGCGTTTTCAACGACGCCATATATTCTGTTCAGCGGCGCGACAGCAGCCAGCGCTAGATGAGTTGGACAATTGTCGTTAAGCCAGCATTATCAGGCTATAACTGGTTTACGTGCGAAACTGCTTCGTCTAACGGAGGTAAATAGGTAGTGGAATATATTGAATCATGATCAAATACTTTTCAGTCTTGCTGATGGCGATTTTTCTTACGTCTTGTGCAGGCCAAACGATATTGGGCGGCAGTCCCGCTGTGACCGTCGTTTCCAGCGAGGCCCTGCCGGAACCGACCCGCGTAGACCTCGTGAGCTCCAATCGGCCTTATTTGATAGGGCCTTTCGACAAGCTCAAAATTGATGTCTTCGGGATTGAGGATTTGAGCAAGGAAGTGCAGATTGATGCCAGCGGCCGATTGTCCTTTCCCCTGATCGGCGTAGTCGAGGCCTCTGGCCGGACGCCAGGGGAGCTTGCCGATGAAATTGAGAATCGTCTTCAGGGACGCTATGTTCGCAATCCCGAGGTCACCATCAATCTGGAAGAGACTGTCAGCCAGGTAATCACAGTGGACGGGCAGGTTGACAAGCCGGGACTGTATCCGGTCATTGGTCGCATGACTCTGATGCGCGCTGTGGCAACCGCCGGCGGTGCTGGAGAATTTGCGAAATTGAACGATGTGGTGATTTTTCGGACCGTGAATGGCCAGCAATTGGCCGGTCTCTATAATCTAAAGGCCATACGCCGCGGGAACTACAGTGATCCCGAGGTATTTGCGAATGATGTAATTGTGGTTGGAGATTCCCAGGCCCGCCGATTGTTCCAGCAACTTATCCAGGCCTCCCCGCTTTTAACAACGCCGCTGATCATCTTGTTTCAAAATTGATGATATTGGCGTAAGGCATTGAAAATTAGATGGACATTATGATTGACAAAAACGAGCCCGTGCCAATCGGCTACGAACCCTATGATGATGTGGCCCTTGAAACCCCGATATTGGTACAATATTGGCAGGCCGTGCTGCGCCACAAGATCGCGATTGGCGTCATTATTGCCGTCTGCGTGGCGCTTGGCATCATTGTCACTTTGTTGATGACACCCTATTTTACTTCGACGGCCCGAATCGAAATTAGCCGCGAACAGGAAAAGGTAACCAACGTTGAGGCGGTTACCGGCTCGGATGGAGCTGCCCAGAATCTCGAATTTTATCAAACGCAATATTCTCTGCTCGAATCCCGTTCACTGGCCGAGCGCGTTGTTCGTGCCAGAAATCTGGCATCTAAAGACGAGTTTTTTGAAACTTTTGACGTTGATCCGGACAATTCCGGTATATTGTCCGGTAACGCGACAGCGCCTACTGCGGCCCAGAGGAATGAACGCCTGAAGCTGGCGACCGATCTTTTGCAGGCACATGTCAGCATCTCCCCTATCCGGGGGTCCAGTCTGGTTGACGTGAGCTTTGAAAGCCCCGACCCCAATCTGTCCGCTGAAATTGCCAATGCATGGATTGAACAATTCATTGCCTCCAATCTTGACCGCCGCTTCAATTCGACGGCAGATGCGCGTAAATTTCTGGAAGAGCAGTTGGCCGAGCTCAAGCAGAGATTGGAAGAGTCGGAACGCAGCCTGTCGGGCTATGCCGACAACAAGGAAATCATAACCCTGTCGTCCGAGCAGACTCCCGATGGCAAAACAGTGTCCCAGAAGACGCTGGCGTCCGCGAATCTGGAAGCCCTGAATGCTGCTTTGGCAATTGCTATTGCTGATCGTATAGCTGCGGAAAGTGAAGCGAATGGAAGAGCCGGCAACAAAAATGCTCTGACCAATATTGCTCTTAACAATCTTCGGGAAGAACGTGCAAGAGTACAGTCCGAATATGCCAAGCTTATGGTTCAGTTTGAACCCGAATATCCTGCTGCAAAAGCGTTGGCCTCACAAATTTCGGCGCTGGACAAAAGTATCGCAATTGAAGAAGCGCGTTCCCGTACGGGGACATCTGCCCGCTATCAGGAAGCTCTGGATCGAGAGCAACAGATTCGCGCTCAGGTGGATCGCTTGAAAAATGAATTCAGTGGCGAGCGTCGCGATTCCATTCAATATAATATCTTCCAGCGTGAAGTGGATACCAATCGGCAACTTTATGACGGCCTGCTGCAGCGCTACAAGGAAATCGGCGTGGCCGGCGTTGGCACAAATAATATTTCCGTGGTGGATCGCGCGCAGCTCGCTGAGAGCCCGTCCAGTCCGAAGCTATCACTCAATGTCGCGCTGGCGATACTTGCCGGTCTTGGCTTGGCGGCGGCCTATGTGTTCGTGATGGAGCAGATCGATCAAACGGTGAAGGATCCCGCCGATCTTAAATCCAAGCTCGGCATTGCGCCGCTGGGGTCGATTCCGGATTTCGACAAAGAGGATATATTGGCGAGCCTGTCCGACAAAAAATCCGTTGCCTGGGAGGCCTATCTGTCCATACGAACGAGCCTGGCTTTCCTGACGGACCATGGCGTCCCGCGGTCAATTCTGCTAACCAGCACGCAGCCCAATGAAGGAAAGAGTACGTCTGCCTTTGCTTTGGCGGCGGTTTTGGCGAGTACCGGAAAGCGTATCCTGCTGATCGATGGAGACATGCGCAATCCGTCTCTGCATCAGATGCTCGGCATACAAAATAACGCGGGCCTGAGCAACAGCCTGTCTGGCACGGACGACCTCGCCGAACTGGTCCATCAAAAAACCGCACATGGCTTCGACGCAATGACCGCTGGACCGATTCCACCAAATGCGGCGGAGCTATTGAGCAGTACGCGGATGCGTGACCTAATCGCCAAGTTGAGCGACACTTATGATACCGTCATTATCGATGCGCCGCCAGTTCTGGGACTGGCTGACATTCCGCTGCTTGCAGACGCGGTAGAGGGTGTCATTTACACGATTGAAGCGGGTGGTGTAAAAGTGCGAGCTATTCAGTCGTCGATCCAGCGTGTTCGCAGCTCGCGGGCTCAAATCTTCGGCGGCATCGTCACTAAGGTTCAGGCTAAGCATTCCGGATATGGTTACGGCTATGCCTACCAATATAGCTATGGTCACAAAAACACCGAACCTTCTTAGTCATGAGATGAAGGATTTCTTAGGTTGGAAAAAAAAAATTGTATCATATGGGTTGTGGCGATTTCACTTGCCATAGTTTCAAGCTTTACGGCCTTGGGTTCAATTGCCAAGACAACGTCACCTGAGCTTGCAATCACGTTTTTTCCAAAAAATGGTTTTGGCGCTCAAGCAATGGTGTCGGGTTTGACTATGGCTTCTGTTTTAGAAAACAACGGGCAATTTCCCGAACAGGGCGATCCAGCTTGGAACACATTGGCGCGGGAAGCCTTTAGATCTGAACCTGCCACACCTGACGCTATTGCGGTTTTGGCGCTTTCAAAAGAACGTGATTTCCGTCGTGAGCTAATGGAAAAAGCATTCGAGCTATCTCGCCGTCAGCGAGTTGCAACAGGATGGCTGATCGCAGATAGCGCGAAACGCGATGATCTTTCAGAGTTGCTTGAATATTATGATACGCTGCTCAGAACCAGCTCCGCCGCTGCAGCTGTTGTCATGCCGGTTATGGCACAGGCATTATCCGACGAACGTTCGGTCGCTTTTCTCGCAGATCTCTTATCGACAAGACCGCCTTGGAACTATCGTTTTTGGTGGCAAGTCAATTCAACACCAGAAGCACTCCACAATGCGGTCCAATTACGGAAAAGTCTTCACGCGCCCGATGAAACGAAGGAGATATATGCTGATGGTGGTCTAGTTTCCGCACTCATCGGACAAAAATATTTCATTGAGGCGGAAGACTTATATGATTTTCTGTCACAAAATCCTTCAAATGGTTCGATTATCAGAAATAGTTCATTCGGCCACGAACCAGAATATCCACCACTAGACTGGCAGGTTTTTTCAACCGGGGAATATGGTGCTGCGGTTGTCGATGGAAATATGCAGATCAGCGCTATTTCAAATTCCAGGGGACTTTTTGCAAGACAGCTTGTGAATTTGCCTTCGGGAATTATTCAGATTGACACTAAATTTGCGACCAAAATACCTGATGACGCGAGTTTGGAAATTAGGCTATCCTGCGCAGAGTCAATTGCGAATCCGCCTTTACCCGTTCGGTTACCGTTGATTGACCAAGGAGGGTCACAGCAGATTTCCAACCAAGCTTCTGGTTGCAGCTATTTTTGGTTAGATATAGCCGGACGTGCCTCTGAAAATGGCGATGGGTTCAATATCTCAGTTGAATCGGTTTCGATAAGTCCCAGATCATAAGAACATACTCTTGAAGGTGACGTGACCCCTTAAAACTCCTCCAGAAGTGATTAGAGTCCGGCCTATGGAAGGACGGACTAATGAAGCGGATACGATTTACAGAAGAACAGATTATCGGGGTTTTGCGTGAGGCAGAGGCAGGCGCGAAGACGGCTGATTTGGCGCGCAAACACGGTGTGTCGGAAGTGACGCTTTACAACTGGAAGTCCAAGTATGGCGGCCTTGAGGTGTCGGAGGCGAAGCGGCTTCGTGCACTGGAAGCGGAAAACGCGCAGCTCAAGAAGTTGCTGGCCGATACGATGCTGGACAATGCAGGTCTGAAGGATCTGCTGTCAAAAAAATGGTAACGCCTGCCGCCAAGCGGGAAGCGGTCGCGCATCTTCAGGCCCTGCTTGATGTCAGCGAGCGGCGGGCGTGCAGGGTCATTGAGGCTGATCGCACGAGCATGCGCTATCGGTCGCGTCGTGGTGATGATGTAGAGCTTCGCGAGAAGCTGCGGGCCTTGGCACAGGAGCGTCGTCGGTCCGGCTATCGCCGGTTGCACATCCTGCTGCGCCGTGATGGTGTGATCATCAACCGCAAGAAGACACAGCGGCTTTACCGTGAAGAAGGCTTGACGGTGCGCCGACGTAAAGGCCGCAAACGCGCGGTAGGAACACGCACAAGGCCACCTGTACTGGCATTGCCGAACCAATGCTGGAGCCTCGACTTTGTGCATGACCAGCTTGCCACGGGCCGCCGCCGGTTCCGCGTGCTGAACATCGTTGATGATGTAACCCGAGAATGCCTTCGGGCGGTGCCTGATACGTCAATATCTGGTCGCAGAGTGGTGCGTGAGTTGACGGACTTGATCTGCGAACGCGGCAAGCCGGGGATGATCGTCAGCGATAACGGCACGGAACTCACCTCCAATGCGGTGCTGGCTTGGTGTAGAGATGCACAGGTTAAGTGGCATTTCACGACGCCTGGCAAACCGACGGATAATGCGTTCGTTGAGAGCTTGAACGGACGGATGTGTGACGAGTTATTGAACGAGACGCTGTTCATGAGCCTTGATCACGCCCGTGAAAAGATCGCTGCATGGATCGATGATTACAATAACCAGCGGCCACACTCATCGCTGGGATACGCCACTCCGGCAGCATTCGCTGCCGAACTTAAAAAGCAAGGGGCTGCTTCGCTCCGCATAGCCGGAGGCTACGCTACGCAGCCCCTTGCTTCACCCGCGCAGTCGCGCAATAACGATGCCGAGACTCTAATTGCAAATGGATGAACGTTGGGGGTCACGTCAAAGGTAATGAAACAAGAGGGCTCCCACCGCACATTCTCATACTTTGGACTGAAGCGCAGACTGACTGATCGATACTTTTGTCTTCCGGCCAATCAGATCTAACAGCAACCAAACCCGCCGATCCGCCGCCGTCCGTTCGACCTCGCCAATCAGGTTTGCAAAGAGGCCATGGGTCACGCGAACCTTTTGTCCCTTCTTTAAAGCGCTATTTTGCACGATTATGTCATTGCTATCACATCGAGACTGCAATTCTTTGACGAGTGGCTTTGGCACGATGGCCGTCTTTGTACCAAACCTGACCAATTGCGATATCCCATACGTGGAATGCACGGCATGTGCAGAGCCAGACCTATTAGACGCGCCAACAAACAAATAACCAGGGAAAAACGGTTTTGTCTCCTCGACAAACTTGCTACGCTTCACACGGGTTTGCGTTTCAAGAGGCAGAAAAACCTTGAAGCCTTGCCTAACAAGATTGCGTTTGGCGATCATTGCACAATTGGGTTTGAATTGCGCCAAATACCATGAAAGTTCCAAACAATCTTCTGACAATTCCATATACAAGCCGTTATCATCATAATTGATGCAGGCAAAGAGTTTGATTGAAAATCATGCAATTAGAGTTCGGCCTAGCGCCGGTACAATCATCGCAGATGTTAGGTAATTAACAGTTTGCTATTGCCATGCATCCAAAATGTGGTATCGTTCAAACTTGAACAAGATATGTTTTGCATGAATCTGACTGACAAACATCCCGGGCTCATCACGCAGATGGGCTTGTGCGGTAGCTTGGCTGAAGAAGTCTGATGGGGACACGCAATCGCAATTGTCGTGAGGACACGCGCTTTCGCATGCTTCGGTTGCTCGAGGAAAATCCAGAATTATCGCAAAGGGAACTTGCTGAGAGGCTCGATATTAGCGTGGGTGGTGCACACTATCTAATCCGGGCTTTGATAGATATGGGCTTTATCAAGATCGGCAACTTTAAAGCAGCCAAGGATAAGCGCCGATATGCCTATATATTAACCCCTCGGGGCATGAAGGAAAAGGCGGTGATCACGAAGCGGTTTCTAGCACGAAAGCTCGTAGAACATGAAGCGTTGAAGCAGGAGATTGCGGAGTTAAAAGATATCGCGCCGCATGAAATCGGCCGCGCACCATTGTGAGCTAGAACCGAAAACTGGCGGGCGCGACAAGGGTCACGTGTAAATGCATGGGAGTTTGTGTTTTCGGGGGTCTGGCGGATGGACAGCCGCTAGTTCGCAGATCGCGGCTCGGGTGGCAGAATGATCTGCAGGCTCGAGGGTGGATGAAGATTCGGTGAAGCGTCTTTATTATTACAGGCTGGCCTTATTGGCTCCCATCCCGCAAAGTTATTGCTTGCTGGGGCCTCATTGTCTTTTGCCGCTCCCAGCCGCTTCCCCGTTGACGATGCTATCCAGCCTCATCCATGAGACTTTTTGTTCAGCCAAACTGGCCCCTTATTAAATCGATGAATGGCCCTTTTTTATCAAGGCGTTGACAAGCGACGCCGCAGCTTTTTTCGATCCGGTCGCCGAGGGCGCATACCGGTGCCCAGGATAATATGGAACTCCCAATGCAAGATAATTTGATTGACCTGATCAAGACCAAGCGGGCCGTCGTCGGCATTGTCGGACTCGGCTATGTCGGGCTGCCGCTCGTCCTGCGTTTTACTGAAGTGGGTTTTCGTGTCGTCGGTTTCGATATCGATGCGCCGAAGGTTGCGATGCTCAACGCCGGGCAGAGCTCGATCGAGCATATTTCGAACGACAAGCTCGCACGCGCCTGCGCCGACGGGTTCGAGGCGACCGGCGATTTCGCGCGTGCTGCCGAGGTCGACGTCTTGATCCTGTGTGTGCCGACGCCACTCAGCAAATATCGGGAGCCCGACCTCAGCTATGTGATCAACACGGTCGAAAACTTGGTGCCGCATATCCGTGCCGGCCAGCTCATGTCGCTGGAAAGTACGACCTATCCAGGGACGACCTCGGAGGAACTGGCGACGCGAATCTCGGCGCGCGGATTCACGGTCGGCGCGGATTATTTTCTCGTCTATTCGCCCGAGCGCGAAGATCCGGCGAACCCCGACTTTACCACGCGGACCATTCCGAAGGTGTGCGGCGGCGAGACGCCGGAGTGCCTTGCCGTCGGTGTCGCGCTCTATAGCGAGGTCATCGACCGGGTGGTGCCGGTCAGCTCGACGCATGTCGCCGAACTCACCAAACTGCTCGAGAATATTCACCGCGCGGTGAACATCGGCCTCGTCAACGAGATGAAAGTCGTCGCCGACAAGATGGGGATCAACATCCGCGAGGTCATCGATGCCGCGGCGACCAAGCCCTTCGGCTTCGTCCCTTATTACCCCGGGCCGGGTCTCGGCGGGCACTGCATTCCGATCGACCCCTTTTACCTCACGTGGAAGGCGCGCGAATTTGGCGTTAGCACGCGCTTTATCGAGCTGGCGGGCGAAGTGAATGGCGCGATGCCCGACTATGTCGTTGACAAGATCAAGTTGGCGCTGAACGATCGCTTCAAGCCCGTACGCGGATCGAAGATCCTAGTGCTCGGCATCGCGTACAAACCAAATGTCGACGATGTCCGGGAATCGCCGTCAGTGTTCATCATGGAGCGGCTGCGCGATTTGGGTGCGGTCATCGCCTATCACGATCCGCACGTCGCGCGCTTCCCCAAGATGCGCGAGCATTTCTTCGATCTGGACAGCGTGGAGCTGGGCGCCGAAACGCTCGCCTCCTATGATTGCGTGCTGGTTGCGACCAATCACGAACGGATCGATTTCGAGGCGGTTCGGCAGCATGCGACGCTGATCGTCGACACGCGTGGCGTCTATCCCCTCAACGCCGATCACATCGTCAACGCCTGAGAGTCGAGGTTCAGAATATGACCGTCCAGATCCATCCGAGCAGCATCGTCGACGAGGGCGCCATCGTTGGCGACTTCACGAAAATCTGGCACTTCTGCCATGTCGAACCGCGCGCGGTGATCGGCGAGAACAATAATCTCGGCCAGAATGTCTATATCGGCAACGATGCTGTTGTCGGAAACGGCTGCCGGATCGGCAATTCGGTATCGGTCTTCGCCAACGTCATCCTCGAGGATTTCGTCTTTTGCGCCCCCTTCATGGTTTTCACCCATGTCTATTACCCGCGCGCGGGGATCACGCGGCGCGACGTGTTCACGAAAACTTATGTCCGCACTGGTACGACGATCGGTGCGAATGCGACGGTGGTGCCGGGCGTCGACATCGGGCGTGGCGCGTTCGTAGCGGCGGGCGCGGTGTTGACGACCGATTGCCGCGAATGGGCGCTGATGGTCGGTTCGCCCGCGCGTCATATCGGCTGGGTATCGGCCTATGGTGACAAAATCCCGCTGCCGCTCGCAGGCGAGGGCGAGTGGCACTGCGAGGCGACTGGCGACCGCTATCGCCTGCAGGGCACGACGATGCAGCGCGAGGCCGGTGAGGTCGATATATTGGCCTATGTTCCCGGCCGGCCGCTGGAGAGAATGTTGGGTGCACGAGACGGGCAGAAGCTCGTCGCCGGGGGATGACGGACATGGACCTTTCCAAGAAGAAAATCCTGGTGACGGGCGCCGACGGCTTCATCGGGTCGCATCTAGTGGAGCATCTGGTCGCGCAGGGCTTCGATGTGCGCGCCTTCGTCCTCTACAACAGCTTCAACACCTGGGGCTGGCTCGATCATGCATCGCTCGAGGTGCGCCAGTCGATCGAGGTTGTCGCCGGCGACATCCGCGATCCCTATGGCGTCAAGGCGGCGATGAGCGGCTGCGACGTCGTGCTTCACCTTGCAGCGCTGATCGCAATCCCGTACAGCTATCATTCGCCTGACACCTATGTAGATACCAACGTCAAGGGCACGTTGAACATCGTCCAGGCCGCGCGTGAGCTGGGTATCGAGCGCGTCGTCCATACCTCGACCAGCGAAGTCTATGGCACGGCGCTGTTCGTGCCGATCACCGAAGAACATCCGCTGCAGGGCCAGTCACCCTATTCGGCGAGCAAGATTGGCGCCGACCAGATGGCGCTGAGCTTCTTCAGCTCGTTCGAGACGCCGGTGACGGTGATCCGTCCGTTCAACACCTACGGTCCCCGGCAGTCGGCGCGCGCTGTCATCCCGACGATCATCACCCAGATCGCCTCGGGCATGCGCGAGATCAAGCTGGGCGCGACGCACCCGACGCGCGACTTCAATTACGTGAACGACACGGTGCGCGGCTTCCTGAGCGTCGCGGAGAGCGATGCGGCGGTCGGGCAGGTTGTCAATGTCGCGAGCAATTTCGAGATTTCGATCGCCGACACCGCGGCGCTGATCGCTGAAGCGATGGGTGCTGACGTCGAGTTCGTTTGCGACGCCGAGCGGTTGCGCCCTGCGGCCAGCGAGGTCGAACGGCTGTTCGGATCGAACTCCAAGGTGCTCGAGCTGACGGGTTGGCAGCCCGAATATGGCGGCGGCGAGGGCTTCCGCCGCGGCCTGACCGAGACCGCCGAATGGTTTACCAATCCCGCCAACCTTGCCCTGTACAAGGCTGGGCAGTATAATATCTGACATGGTCGGTATCTCGAACGAAACCCGAACCGCCGCAGACATCGGCGTCCAGCTCGTCACCGCGGTCGAAAGCGTGATCGGCCCGGCGCCGAACTTGATCGCGTTGCACGAACCCGAATTCGCCGGGCGCGAGTGGGAATACGTCAAAGATTGCATCGATACCGGCTGGGTGTCGTCGGTCGGCAGCTATGTCGACCGGATCGAGGTCATGCTCGGCGAGCTGACACAGGCGAAGGCGGTCGCGTGCGTTAACGGCACCGCCGCGCTGCACATCTGCTACAAGCTTGCAGGGATCGCTGCTGGCGACGAGGTGCTGGTGCCCAGCCTGACCTTCGTCGCGACGGTGAACCCGATCCATTATATCGGCGCGATCCCACATTTCGTAGACAGCAGCCCGGCGACGCTGGGCGTCGATGCCGGCGCGCTCGACGCTTACCTGGACGAAATTGCTGAGCTTCGCGACGGCCGCTGCTTCAACCGCGCCACGAACCGGCAGATCTCGGCGCTGGTTGTCACCCACATCTTCGGTCACGCCGCCGATATGGATGCGCTGGTCGAGCTTGCCGCGCGCTGGAACATCACCGTCGTCGAGGATGCCGCCGAGGCGCTCGGCACCAGATACAAGGGCCGGCCCGCGGGGTCGATCGGCACGATCGCGGCGCTGAGCTTCAATGGTAACAAGATCGTCACCACGGGCGGCGGCGGCGCGATCGTCACCACCGATCCAGTGCTGGCGCAGCGCGCTAAACATCTGACGACCACGGCGAAGCGACCGCACCGCTGGCGTTTCGACCATGACGAAGTCGCGTATAATTACCGCATGCCCAACCTCAACGCGGCGCTCGGCTGCGCGCAGCTCGAACGGTTGGACGATGCGATCGCGCGGAAGGCGCTGCTCGCCGAGGGCTATCTAGCCGCCATCGCGTCGATCGAAGGCGTATCGTTCGTCGATGCGCCCAACTTTAGCCAGAGCAATCACTGGCTGAACGCGTTGACGCTCGACGGCGCGACGATGGATGATCGCGATGTCGTCCTCGACCTGCTCAACGACGCCAATTATATGAGCCGCCCGATCTGGACGCTTTGCCACCGGTTGCCGATGAACGCGAGCGCGCCTGCAGCGCCGCTGCCCGTGGCGACGCGGTTAGAGCGCGAAGTCATCAATATCCCTAGTTCGGCGCAACTGTCGGTCCTGCCATGACCCGGCTGAAAATTACCGCCGTCACCGGAAGCCGCGCCGAATTCGGCATCATGCAGTGCCTGCTGCAGGATATCGCAAGCGACGCTGATCTGGAGCTGGCGCTGATCGTTACGGGGACGCATCTCGAGGCGGCGCATGGTAATACGATTGACGAGATCGTGGCGAGCGGCTTGCCGGTCGCGGCGCGCGTGCCGATCTCGCTGACCGACGACAGCCCCCGCGGGATAGCGCAGTCGATGGCGCTGGCGCTGACGGGCACCGCTGACGCGCTCGCCACGCTAAAATCGGATCTTGTGCTGTTGCTCGGCGACCGATTCGAGATTATGGCGGCCGCCGAGGCAGCGATGCTGCTCCGCATCCCGATCGCGCATATCGCCGGCGGTGATGTGACCGAAGGCGCGATTGACGACGTCATCCGCCATGCGATCACCAAGATGGCGCACCTGCATTTTGTCACCAACGCAGAGTCGGCGGCGCGGGTGCGGCAGATGGGCGAAGAGGACAGCCGGATCTTCGTAACCGGGTCGCCCGCGCTCGACCATCTGCGGAGCCGCTCGCCGGTGCCGCGCGCCGAGATGGAAGTGCGGCTCGATGCGCCGCTGGGGCAGCGCAATCTTCTTGCGACCTTTCATCCCGAAACGCTAGCCGATGATTTCGGCCTGGCGCAGCTGGACGAACTGCTCGCGGCGCTTGATGCGGTGCGCGCCGAAGGCGACGCACTGTGGTTCACCAAGTCGAACGCCGACAGCGGCGGAGCTGAGATCAACCGCCGGGTCGAGCAATGGGCGGCGGATCGCGACTGGGTGCGCGTCTATCCCTCGCTCGGCCATACCAATTATCTGGCGCTTATGGGGCTCGCCGATGTCGTGCTCGGCAATTCGTCGAGCGGTCTCTATGAGGCGCCCGCGGTTGGGACGCCGACGGTCAATATCGGCGGTCGGCAGGGCGGGCGGCTAACCGCCAATTCGGTTTTCGACGCTTCGCCTGAGCGCACCGCCATCGTCGATGCTATCGGTCAAGCGCTCGCCTTTGACCGCGCGCTCGCGCGCAGCCCCTATGGTGACGGCCATGCGTCGGAGAAGATCATCGCCGCGATCAAGGTCGCACCACCGCGCGAGGAGTTGATTCACAAGCGCTTTGCGCCATTGGGAGTTTCGTAAGGCCTATGAACCCGACAATCATCATCGCCGAAGCCGGAGTAAATCATAACGGCTCGCTCGATCTGGCACTGAAGCTGGTCGATGTGGCCGCCGATGCGGGCGCCGACATCGTCAAGTTCCAGTCCTTCGACGCGAAGGCGCTGGTGACCGCGGGCGCGGCTCGCGCGCAATATCAGGTCGACAATATCGGCGAGGACGGCTTGCAGCTCGAAATGCTGCAGGCGCTGAGTCTCGACGAGGCGAGCCACATCGCGATCGCCGACCATTGCCGGGCGCGCAACATCGCCTTCATGTCGACGGCGTTCGATTTCCGGAGCTTCGAATTTCTGAAGCGTTTCGACATGCCTTATATCAAGATCCCGTCGGGCGACCTGACCTTTGGCCCGATGCTGCTGGCGGTGGGCGAAAGCGGGCGGCGCGTGATCCTGTCGACCGGCATGGGCAATCTGGACGAGATACGCGATGCGCTGGCGGTGCTCGCCTTTGGCCGGTTGAACCCCGGGCAGCCCGCCAATCTGGCGGCGATGCGCGAGCATCTCGCCAGCGATGCGGCGAGGGTAGCGCTCCGCAACTTCGTCACTGTGTTGCAATGCGTGACGCAATATCCTTGCCCGGCCGGCTATGCCAACCTTGCGGCGATGGACACGATCCGCGACGCGTTTGGCCTGCCAGTCGGCTATTCGGACCATACGCTGGGGATCGCGGTGCCGATCGCCGCGGTCGCGCGGGGGGCGTGCATGATCGAGAAGCATGTGACGCTCGACCGAACGATGGCGGGTCCCGATCATGCGGCGTCGCTCGAACCGGGTCAGTTCGCGGAGATTGTCGCGGCGATCCGCGACGTCGAGGTGGCGATCGGCGACGGGGTGAAACAAGCCAATCCGGCCGAGATCGACAATATCGCCGTCGCGAGGCGCAGCCTGGTTGCGGCGCGCACGATCGGTGCGGGCGAGCCGCTCGTGGCCGATATGGTGACTGCGAAGCGCCCGGGAATCGGCCTGTCGCCGATGCAATATTGGGACGTGCTAGGCCAGCCGGCGCCCCGAGATTATGCGATCGACGAGGCGATCGAACGATGAGCCGGCCGCACTATCTGGTCATTGGCGCGGGCGGCCATGCGAGCGTCGTTGCCGATGCGCTGATTGCCGGCGGCGGCGAGGTGATCGCCTTCATCGACCGCGAGCCAGGCGCGGAGCTGCTCGGGCGCCCGGTGCTGAGCGAAGCGCGCGATCTTGCGGGGTTCGACCGCACGCTGATCCGGCTGGCCATCGGCGTTGGCGGAACGCGCGGTAAGGTGCCGGGCACGCTGCGCGCGGGGCTGATCAAGCGCCTTTCGGGCGAGGGCTGGATGATTGCAGACGTGATCCATCCGGCGGCGACGCTCTCGCCGAGCACGCGGCTGGGGCAAGGCGTCCAGCTGATGGCGCGCGCTGTGATGCAGCCGAACGCGCAGATCGGCGACGGGACGATCGTCAACACTGCGGCGGTCGTCGAGCATGACGCGATTGTCGGCAGCCATTGCCACATCTCGATCGGCGCGATCCTGTGCGGCGGCGTCACCGTCGGCGCGAACAGCCATATCGGCGCGGGCGCGTGCGTTCGCGAGGGCGTCACCATCGGGTGCGATGTCACCATCGGCATGGGGGCCGTCGTCCTTGGCGACTGCCCCGACGGCTCGATCTTTTTCGGAAATCCTGCACGCGAGGCCAATCAGACGTGATGAGTTGGGAACATACGCTTGTTCTGGAGGGCCAGACTCTGCGCGAAGTGCTGTCGGTGATCAACCGCAGCGGGCGCCAGATGGCGCTCGTCGCCGATAGCGAACGGCGGTTGATCGGCACTTTGAGCGACGGCGACGTCCGGCGCTGGCTGATCGGCGGAGGCACGATCAACAGTTTGGCGGGGGAGGTGTGCAACCGGTCGCCGCGCACAGCATTTGAAGGGGTCGGTCGAGCCGCGCTGCGTAAGTTGCTGAACGATCATGGCGTCCATCACATGCCGATAATCGACGCCGACCGGCGGGTCGTGGGCCTCGTCGGCCTTGAGGATCTACTCGTCTTTCCTGAGCGGCCGGAGATGGTCGTGATCATGGCGGGAGGGCTCGGGTCGCGGATGGGATCGCTAACGCGCGAGACGCCGAAGCCGATGCTGCCGATCGACGGACGCCCGGTGCTCCAGATCATCCTCGAACAGTTCCGCCGTCAGGGGTTCCGCCGCTTTTCCATCGCGGTCAATTATCTCGCCGACTGCATTACCGACCATTTTGGAGACGGTCGCGGCTTCGATGTCGAGATCGACTATATGCGCGAGGAAAAGCGGCTCGGTACTGCGGGCGCATTGGGGCTGATCGAGCGCGCGCCCGAGCATCCCTTCGTCGTCACCAATGGCGACGTGCTGATGAACGAATATTTCGGCGACATGTTGGACGAACACCGGTCGCACGCTGCCGACATCACGGTGATGGTGCGCGATTACGAGATGCAGGTACCCTATGGCGTCGTCGAGGAGAGAGACGGAAACGCCGCCTCGATCGTCGAAAAGCCTGTGCATAATTTCAAGGTCAACGCCGGCGTCTATTGCCTGTCGCCGGAGGTGCTGCGCCTCGTGCCCGAGAGCAGCTATCTCGACATGCCCGAATTGGTCAACACTGCGATCGTTGCCGACCTGAAGGCGCGGATCCAGCGGATCAACGGCTACTGGATCGATATCGGCCGCGTCTCTGATTATGAGCGCGCGAAGATGGAAATCGGAGAGATTGGGCTGTGACCGCCAGCGTCGCCGCCCTGATCACCGCGCGGGGCGGATCGAAGGGGTTGCCGGGGAAGAATATCCGGCCGCTTGGCGGCAAGCCGCTGATCGCGCACAGCATCGACGTCGCGCGGCAAAGTGCGCTCGTCGATGCGGTCTATCTGTCGACCGACAGCGCCGAAATCGCCGACGTGGCTCGAGCGCATGGCTGCGAGGTGCCGTTCCTGCGCGCCACGGAACTTGCGAACGACGAGGTGACGTCGATCGACGTCGTGTGCGATGCGCTCGATCGGTTCCCCCCGCACGACATCTGGCTGCTGCTGCAACCGACCTCGCCGCTGCGCACGGTCGAAGATCTGGACGGCGTGGTCGCGACGATGGAGCGAACCGGCATCGACAGTTGCGTCTCGGTGACCGAGGCGCAGGATCATCCCTGGCTGACCTATGCAATCGTCGACGATGGCGCGATGACGCGCTTCTGTACCGACGATCCCGCACATGCGGCGCGGCGGCAGGACATGCCGCCGGCCTATGTGCTAAACGGCGCGGTCTATGGATTCCGGCCCTACTGGCTGCGGCAGGGGCGGGCGTTTGTCGACGCCAAATCATTGGCTTGGGTCATGCCTGCCGAGCGGTCGGTCGACATCGACGACCTCGAGGATTTCGAGCGCGCAGAGGCGTTATGGCGGCAGGCCGCAAAGGGCGCTGCGCCGGGCGGTTGACCTGAGGCGCAATATCCTCTAACGCGACGCAGTAAGAAATAATATACCATTGATTTTAAACAGAAATTTCTTTCCGTCAAGACCCATTAGGACCAAGTGATGATCGAGAAGCGCGACGTTATCAAGCAATATAACCTACCCTCCGAAGTGGGCTTCTGTGTTCGCTGCACCATGTCCAACCAGCGTCCCCGTATCACCTTCGACGAAGAGGGGGTCTGCTCGGCCTGCCGTTTTGCTGACTACAAGCGCGAGGTCATCGACTGGACCGCGCGCGAGAAGGAACTCAAGGATCTTTGCGACCGGCATCGCAAGGACAATGGCGAATATGACGTCATCGTTCCGTGCAGCGGCGGCAAGGACGGCGGCTTCGTCGCGCACCAGCTGAAATACCATTACGGGATGAACCCGCTGACCGTGACATGGGCGCCACTGAAGGCGACCGAGATCGGGCGGCGCAACCTCGACAATTTCATCCGCCTCGGCGGTTTCGACAATGTGCTCGGTACGCCCAACGGCACCGTCACGCGTCGGTTGACCCAGCTCGCGACGCGGCACCTGGGCGACCCGTTCCAGCCGTTCATCTATGGCCAGACCAACTATCCGATGCACCAGGCAGTGCAGAACGATGTGCAGTTGATTATGTATGGCGAGAATGGCGAGGTCGAATATGGCGGCGACATGAAGAACGCAAATTCGCCGACGCGCGCGATCCAGGATCACGACAAACATTATTTCTCTGGCCTGCCGCCCGAATTCTGGTCGGAGCACGGGCTCAGCGCGGCCGACCTCCACCCCTTTACCGCGCCGTCCTATGACCGGATCATGTCGAACCGGACCGAGATCCACTTCATGGGATATTACAAGAACTGGGATCCGCAGGAAAATTTCTATTACTGCCGGGACAATTACGGGTTCGAACCGAACACCGAGCGGTCGGAAGGCACTTATTCCAAATATGCTAGCATCGACGACAAGATTGACGGCTATCATTATTATCTCGGCTACATCAAATTCGGCATCGGTCGCACAACGTCGGACACGGCGCACGAGATCCGCGACCAGAAGATCACCCGCGAAGAGGGGATCGCGCTGGTCCGCCGCTACGACGGCGAATTCCCGCAGAAATATTACCACGAGTTTCTGGAATATTGCGACATCAGCGACGAGGAATTCCGCGAAATCGTAGACAGCTGGCGGTCGGACCATCTGTGGAAGCAGACCGGCAACGGCTGGGAGCTCAAAAAGCCGGTCTGGCACGAGGCGGAGGGCTGAGCCGGCCGTGACGCGAGTTCGGATCATCCCGCGTCTCGACATCAAGGGTCCGAACCTGATCAAAGGTATCCATCTGGAAGGGCTGCGGGTTATCGGCGATCCGCAAGTTTTCTCGAGCCGCTATTATGAAGGAGGGGCCGACGAGCTGCTCTATGTCGACGTCGTCGCTTCGCTCTATGGCCGCAACAGCCTGCACGAGACGATCCGCCAGGTCGCCGACAATGTTTTCGTGCCGATGACGGTAGCGGGCGGTATTCGCTCGGTCGACGATGTGCGCCAGATCCTGCGCTCGGGCGCCGACAAGGTCGCGGTCAACACTGCGGCGGTCCAGCGTCCCGAATTACTGCGCGAGATTGCAGAAACATTCGGGTCTCAATGCATGGTGCTGTCGGTCGAGGCGAAGCAGGTCGCGTCTGGCCGCTGGGAGGCCTATACCGACAATGGCCGCGAACGATCGGGGCGCGAAGTCGTCGAATGGGTCAAACAGGCGACCAGCCTCGGCATCGGCGAGGTTCTTTTGACCTCGGTCGATCGCGAAGGGACGCGCAAGGGCTTCGACATCGAGCTCGTGCAGGCGGTCGAAACCGCGACCAACGTCCCCGTGATCGCCAGCGGCGGCATGGGCACGATCGAGCATCTGGAAGAGGTGGTGCGCGTGGGCAAGGCCGATGCGATCGCGATGGCCGACATCCTCCATTACGACCGGATGAGCCTTCCCGACGTTCGTCTGGCGGCGACCGCCGCCGGTATGGATATCCGACGCGCATGAGCAAATTCGTCACCATCGTCGACTATGGAATCGGCAATATCCTGAGCGTGCGTCGAGCGCTCGAGCATGTAGGGGCGGAGGTCGCGCTAGCCGACGATGCTGCCGTCATTGCGCGGGCCGACTATCTGGTCCTGCCCGGCGTCGGCGCGTTTCGCGACGGTATGGAAGGGTTGGTGCGGCAGGGCGCCGCGGAGGCCGTCGTCGCCCATGCCACGGCGGGCAAGCCGATGCTCGGCATCTGCCTCGGTGCGCAGATGCTGATGTCGACGGGCGAAGAGTTCGGCGCGCACGCGGGGCTGGATATCATCCCCGGGCGGGTCGTGCAGATTCCTGCGACGGGTGCGGACGGCGTTCCGCACAAGCTGCCCTATGTCGGCTGGGCCGACATAGCCGAAGCGCGGCCGGGCAGCTTTGCCGGAACCCCGTTGGCGACGTTCGCTGCGGGCAGCGCGGTCTATCTGGTTCACAGCTTTCATATCGAGCCCGCGCGCGACGAGGATCGCATCGCGGTCTATGAATATAACGGTGCGACGGTCACAGCCGCGATCCGGCGCGACAATGTGATCGGCATGCAATTTCATCCCGAAAAGAGTGGGCCGGTGGGGCTGCACATTCTGCGGTCGTTTCTGGGAAGTTGACAGAGATGCACTGCATCGGCCGCCGGGGTGCCGCATGGGGTTGAACAAGCTGCTCGGCCAGGGCGCCATCTATCTGTTCGGGTCAATGCTGAGCGCCGCGGCACCCTTCCTGCTGCTGCCCTTCCTCGCGCGCTGGTTGGGGCCCGCCGATTACGGGACCGTCGGCATTTTCGTCTCGCTCGTCGGGGTACTGGTCGCCGCCATCGGCCTCAGTACGCACGGCTACATCGCCGTCGCCTATTTTCGCGAGGGGGCACAGAGTCTGGGACCGGTCGTCGGCGGCGTCACCGGCATATGCTTGATGGGGCTTGGGGTCGCGCTGTTGCTCGTCACGCTGTTCGGCCAGTCGATCCAGGCCTTCAGCCTTATTCCCGCCGACTGGCTGTGGCTCGTCGCACTCGCGGCAGCGGTGCAGTTCCTGATTGCGGTCGCGCTTTCGGTGTTCCAGACGCTGCAACGGCCTTGGGCCTATATCGCGGTGCAGGTCGGTTATGCCGCGCTACTCAGCGCGTTATCGGTGGCACTGATCCTGTTCGCCAAGCTTGGTTGGGAAGGCCGCGCGATGGGGCAGGTGATCGCGGCTGCGCTTGTCGTCGCGGCCGCCTTTCTTTACCTAAGCGTCCGTATCCCGATCGACTGGCGCCCGTTCGACTGGCCGCTGCGAAAGCTGTTGTGTTTCGGCGCCCCGCTGTTGCCGCACGCCATGGCCGCGATCGCGATGGCGAGCATGGACCGCTTCATCCTAACCTCGGTCGAGGGGGCGCGGCAGCTGGGTTTCTATGTCGCGGCGGCGCAGATCGCGTCGCTGGTCGTCGTGGCCGCGACCGCGGGCAACCAGGCGTGGCTGCCTTGGCTTTATGGCCGGCTGGCGGCGAACAGCGACGCAGCAGACCGTGAGTTGGTGCGCATGACCTATCTTGTCTTTGCCTGTCTGTTCACCGCCGCGCTGGGCCTGATCCTGATCGCGCCCTGGCTAGTCCCGCTCGTCGCGGGGCCGCAGTTCGTCGACGCGGTGTCGCTGCTGCGCAAGCTTGCGCTCGCGACCGCGATGAACGCCGCCTATCTTTTCGTCGCGGCGCATCTCTTCTACCATAAGCGGACGGTTCTGCTGTCGCTCGTGTCTCTGACCGCCGCCGCATTCCAGCTCGCTGTCACTTTCTGGCTCGGCACGCGTTTCGGGGTAGAGGGAGTTGCAGCGGCGACCGCGATTGGCGCCCTTTTCTACTGGTTGCTAACCTGGACTATGGCGGCGCGGCAACGCCGCCTGCCATGGCTCCGCGCGCTTCGCCCTTTGCCAGATTGATTTTAGCAGGTCCGTCGTCTAGGGCAACATCACATTCGAGGAACAGAGACTTTTATGACTTCAACTCCTTCACAATTGCGCGTCGGCATCGTCGGCCTCGGCCGTATGGGCCAGCGGCACCTAGCCGTTGCGCGCCAGCTCGAAATGCAGATCGCAGGTCTCGTCGACATCTCGTCCCAGGCGATCGATGCGGCCAGCGTGATGTGCCCCGGCGACGCACCGCAGGCGTTCGCCGACGCCAACGCGATGATCGACGCGCTTGACCTCGACGCGTTGATTGTCGCCACCACGGCGCCCTTTCACGCCGCGCCGGTGATCCGCGCCGCGGAAAAGGGCGTGAAATATATCCTCAGCGAAAAGCCGATGGCGATCTCGATCGCCGAATGCGAAGCGATGATCGCCGCGTGCGCGGCGAATGGCACTGTTCTCGGCGTCAATCACCAGATGCGCTTCATGGATCAATATACCAAGGTGCGCGAGCTGATCGGAACGCCCGAGCTTGGAGAATTGTCCAGCATTGTCGTCACGGGCTCCAATTTCGGGCTGTCGATGAACGCCAGCCATTATTTCGAGATGTTCCGCTATCTGACCGGGCAGCCGGTAGAGGAAATCAGCGCCTGGCTAGAGAATGAGCAGATCGAAAATCCGCGCGGACCGCAGTTTTCGGACGCATCGGGTCGGCTTATGGCGCGCAACGCGGCGGGACATGGGCTGTCCATCGACTTTTCGGTCCGTTCGGGTTGGGGGCTACGCGTCTGCTATATCTGCCGCAATGGGCAGATACAGGTCGATGAAATTTCCGGCCGGCTCGAAGTCTGGGCGCGCGAAGGCCAGTATCGCGAAATGCCGACGTCGCGCTACGGCATGCCTGTCACCTACGCCGAGAGAGCGATCGAACCTGCCGATTCGATCGTGCCGACGCGCGCGGTCTGGGAGGCGATGATCGCAGGTGCGAACTATCCGAACGGCGAGGACGGGCTGCACAGCCTCCGCTGCATGGTGAGCGCGCATCTGTCGCATGAAAAGGGTAGTGCGCGCGTCGCGCTGTCCGCGACCGACGCCGTCCGCGCGCGCGAATTTGCATGGGCTTGAGACGGAAAGGATGTTGTCTGTGAAACTGGTCTTTGTGGGTGCTGGCTATATGGCCCACGAGCATGCCAAGGCTTTCGTTGCGATTGAAGGTGTCGAGATCGCCGGGGTCACCGGTGGACGCCCAGCTAAAGCGAGCGAGTTCGGCGCGGCCTTTGGCTGCCCTATGTTCGCGAGCATTGCCGAGATGTATGCGGCAACCGGCGCTGATGCGGTGGTCGTCGCGGTTCCCGAACTCGCGTGCAAGAACGTCTGCGAACAGATTTTTACTTTTCCCTGGCGCGCGTTGCTCGAAAAGCCCGTCGGGCTCGACCTCGCAGAGGCGGAACATCTGCTCGGCCTGTCGCAGTCGGGCGGGCGGACTGATTATGTCGCGCTCAATCGACGCAGTTATGGCGTCACGCGGCAGGCGCGCGCGATGCTCGACGAGACGCCCGCGCCGCGGCTGATTCAGGTCCATGATACGCAGGATCTGGTGGCGGCGCGCGAGTTCGGCCAGGCCGAACGGGTGATCGACAACTATATGTTCGCCAATTCGGTGCACCTCGTCGATTATCTGACAGTCTTCGGCCGCGGCGATGTGGTCGATGTTCGGGTGCTGCTCGCCTATGATGCAGCCGAGCCGCACAGCGTCGCCGGGTCGGTCCTGTTCTCGAGTGGCGACCGCGCGGTCTATGTCGGCGGGTGGAACCTGCCAGGGCCGTGGTATGTGACGGTCGCCAACGCCGATCTCCGCATCGAGCTTCGACCGCTCGAACAGATCGGTTTCCAGCGCCGCGGCGAACGGAAGCTGACGATGCTCGATCCCGTGCAGGACGATGTTGATTTCAAGCCGGGGCTGAAATATCAGGCCGACCAGTTCCTCGCGGCGGTCCGCGGCGGTGAGGCCGATCTGGCGACGCTCGCCGATGCGACGGCGACGATGCGTCTAGTAGCGAGGATCTATGACCGAAGCTGATTTCGACTTCGCGGCGCGCGCCGCCAAATTCTATGCGTTCGAGCAGCAGCATGATCTGTTTGCGGTCGAGGTGGCGGGTTTCAGCGCGTGGCGCGTGATGCGGAATTTCCTATTCACCGCCTATCAAGGCTATTCCCCGAGGGTTGGGAACGTGCCAACCGGGCAACGCCTGGTGCTGGCGTTGCGGGCGCTTGTGGCGCTTTTTCTCGTGCTACTGGTGGGGCGGAGGCGGCAAGTCCTGTTCAAGGGGGCGGCCTCGGCGCTGCGCTTTCGCATCGACGGCAAATGGGCCGATCCGGGGATCGACCCATTGATCGAGACCGGTATTTCAACGCTGAAGCTCGTCGAGCTTAACAGCGCCGGTTTCGCACCCCGTGCGGTCGGAGCCCTCCATCGCGGCGCGATGGAGTCGAGCATCTTCAGCCTGCTCGGCCGAATTCTCGGTCGGCTACGACCGGCAGATGACAAGGGCTTTTGCACCAGAACCGCTAAGCTGCTTTCGGACGAACTCGGATTGAGAGTGTCGCCCGCCGCGCTGAATATGCGCGTGTCGACTGTTATGTGGCAGGCGCGACTTTATGCACTGTTGATCCGGCGGATACGGCCAGATGCGGTGATCGCGTCGGATACCGGCGATTATGCGCTGCGCCGCGCGTGCCAGTTGCAGGCGGTCCCGTTCATCGAAATTCAGCACGGCATCTTCGATCATCTGCACCCTGACGCCGTGCCCGACACGGCGGCGGGAACGCCCGCGAGCCTGCTGATCCCCGACTTGTTGGCGGTGAAAGGCTCCTATTGGGCCGGCCGACTGCAGGGGTTTCGGCAGGGTGAAGTGGCGGTGCCAGTCGGCAGTCATGCGATCGACCATTGGCGCTCTTTTCGGTCGTCCATGGACGGCGCAGCGGGCGCGCGGCACATCGTCGTCACCTCACAGGGCTTAGCGATCGCCGAGATGATCGCGTGGCTGCAGCAGGCGGTCGCAGAGGCGCCCGCGACGCTCGGCTGGCGGATGACGGTAAAGCTCCACCCGATGTATGACAGGCGGCAGGATTTCGACGTGCTGGCGACCATGGGGGAGCGGGTCCGCATTCTGACTGGACAGGAAGATCCCGGCATTTATGAACTGCTCGCGACCGCCGATCTGCACCTCAGCATAACTTCGGCCTGTCATTTCGACGCGGCCGCAATGGGCGTCCGTTCGGCGATGATGCCCTTACAGAATCATGAAAGCTTGATGTATGCCGTCGATGATGGCGTCATCCGGCTCGTGGAGCGGCCGGGCGACCTGTGGCAGCTCCTGACGGACGGTTCGGCAAAGCCTGATGAAGAAGAATTTTGCATTTCGAGCTATGTCGAGCGGATGGCGGCTGTGCTACAACAGAAATCCGGGTTGAACCATGTATAGCGCATCGAATGCCCCCGCGAACCAGCACGCGGCGCTCCGCCGCGACTGGGTGACGATCATCTATTTCATTTTCGCGCTTGGCATGGCGATGTCGGTGTCGCAGGAATATACCGACGAACCCAGCTCGATCCGATATTATCTGTTCGTCGCGCCGGTGGTGATCGCGGCGCTCTGTCGGCCGTTGTTGTTGATGAGCGCGGTCGGCGGCAAGAGCCTGCTCATTGTGATCATGGCGTTCGTTTCGAGCGCCTATTTCCTTTTGATCGGGGACATTTCGGCGGCGATGCAGGTCACACTGCTGGGGCTGGGAACAATATGGTTTTGTGTCGATAAAGTCTGCTTCATCGAACGGGATTTGACAAGAATCTATGTCGCTGCTGCGGTCGTCGGCGCGATCGTGTGGATGTTAACCGATTTCAATCGTTGGGGTCTGATCCCAGGGACGACCGACGCCGCCTATGGCATCTGGCGCGTGTCCTTCTTCTCGAACATAGCCTTTACAGCCTTCTTCTCGTTGTTCCTCATCCTGATCCTGACGCGGCAGGGGTTCAGGCAGATCAACTGGCGCAATCCGATTTTGCTGCTTGCGATCTATTTCACCATTTTCTCGTTCGTCCGCACCGCGCTGGTCTGCCTTGTGCTGTACGTCGTGTCCTTCTGGCTATTGTCCAAATTGAAGCGGCCGGGTGAAATTTTTCTGTTCACACTGTCGGTGACCATTGCCGCCAATCTGTTAATCGCCTTTTCGGCGCCGATCTTCGACTTATTCCAGAATTTGCCCGTTATCTCGCGCCTCTTCCTGCGCGGCGAGACGCAGCTCACCGAGTTCGAAATCTATCAGCAGCTTTATCGCCCTTGGCTTTGGGGCGAACATCTGAAACTGGCGTGGGCCAGCCCCAACTTCATGGGTTGGGGCAACTTTCGCTTCTCAGAGCTCGTCCAGAACAGCATCTTCGACTACCGTCTCGAAACCGGCGACAGCGTGTCGCTGCTCACCCGCCTGCTCGCCTCATATGGCGTCATGGGCCTTTTCTATTGGGTATTCCTGCTTGTCTGCCTTCGCGATCTCGCGGCGCGCGGCGATCGTTGGGGCTGTGCCATCTTCCCGGTGGTCATCACGGCGATGTTGCAATGGGGAAGCATGTTCCACGTCACCGACCCGATGGCCTTGCTCTACACCGGGCTCGTCGTGAAAGGGGCGGCGTTCGTTCGCATGGACGTTCCAAACCGGCTGCGTAAGCGTTTGCCAACTGGCGGTCACCACGCCTCTGTCCTGCCGCGGTGACGAAGGCGATGCTGCGTGTCCTGATCATCGACGGCGTCGGCATGTTCGGCGGGGCTTCGCGAAGCCTGTTCGAATCAATGCGCGGTTTCCGCGAGCCGGTCGATCGCCTGTTCCTCGTCCAGAAGGGCAGCGCCAACTCCTATTACCGGCCCTATGGCAGCGACATGATCGCCGTTCGCGGCATCACGCGCTTCGACAATTCGCGCGCCTCGCATTATCGCGGCGCGCGCTGGCTCGTGCTGGGGCGGGAAATCGCTTATCTGCCCTGGACCATCTTCGGCTTGCTGAAGGCAAAGCGGCGCTGGAAGAGTGTCGACCTGATCCACGTCAACGAGGTGATGGAAATCCTACCGGGGATTCTGGCCAAAATCCTCTTCCGCGCACCGATGATCGTGCACGTCCGATCGCTGATCTGGACCGACCGAACGAAGATGCGGGTCCGGCTGCTCGATTATCTCTTGCGCCGCTATGCCGACGCCGTCGTTGCCATCGACGAAGACAATCGGGTCAGACTAAATCCCAAACTTCGCTCCGAAGTCATCCACAACAGTCTCGACCATGTAAACATGCCGACGGGCAGCGATGTGCCGAACGAAGCGCTGTCGCACATTCCGCCCGACGCATTTGTCGTCGGCTTTATCGGCAATCTTCATGCCGGTAAAGGCGTGTTCGAATTGCTGGAGGCGGCCGAAATAGTTCGCAAGGCCGGAGCGAACGTCCATTTTCTGATCGTCGGCAGTTCGCAGCGTTCTGATGGCGGCACCGTCTGGACCATTCTGAACCGACTGGGGCTGGCGCAGGAGCAGGAAGCGGCGTTCACTGCGTCGCTGGAACAGAAAAATTTGACGCCTTATTTCCATTTCGCAGGCCATACTGCCAATATCGCGCCGTGGATTGAAGCGATGGACGTGCTGACCTTTCCGTCGCATTTTGATGCCTGCGGCCGGCCAGTCTTCGAGGCGGCTTTCTTCGGTCGCCCGAGCATCGTCGCCGTCGCTACGCCGAAGGACGATACACTGCAGAACGGGATCACGGGCATCGCGATCGCGCGCCCCGATCCGCATTTGCTCGCCGATGCGATTTTGGAACTCGCGGCCGATCCCAAGCGGACGCGCGAGATGGGACGCGCGGCGCGCGCGCTTGCGCATGCCAATTTCACCCCGGAAATCAACTCTGCCAAATTACTGAATCTGTACAAGCGGGTCGCCGCCAACGAGCAGGCGCAGTCAGAGGTTGCGCGGGACGTTCGCCTGCCTTAGGGAGCGCTGCTATGACCAAGATGCAACGGACGATGACGCTGAAAAGTGTTGCAGAGTTTCCACACGATGAATTCGTGACCGATCAGGTTGCCGACTTCGCGGAGCTGGTGCCCTCGATTTTAGGGGCGTCGACATCGGCGGCGGAATCGGGCATCTTGCGCTGGGCATCCAGGAAACGCTGAACTACCAGGTCCGGATCGTCGACATGGATACGGATTCGGCGGCGCAATGCCATGCCCGGGGTATTCCAGCTGAGCAGTGCGACGCGCAGTCGCAGCCGGTCGCGAGCGACGAAATCTGCGTCTGCCTGAACCTGATCGTCCACCATCTAGTCGGCGAGAACGAGTCTGCGACGCGCACGCTGCAAATTCGTGCGCTCAAGCACTGGCAGCTCAGCGGCCGATTGATCTATGAAATCACCTCCAGCCGCCTGCTGCCCGCCATCGGAAGCGGTATCGCGAAGATCGTGCCGGCCTTCCCGGCCAACAACTTCGGTGTCGGCGTCCGGTTTCGGTCGCACGACGAATGGTGCGAACTATTCGCCCAGGCCGGATATGCAGTCGACCGGGTGCGCATCGGCGCCGACGAGCCGATCCGCGCGGCGCTGCGGTTGATGCTGATCAAGGCTATCCGCCGCAACAGCTTTTATCTCCGCGCCATCAATAGCCCGGCCGCGCGTCCTTACTCTTTGTGAGGGTGAAGGACTGCTGCTATCATAGTGCCCCAATCCCCTGGAGTCTTGTTATGCCTTCAAGACCATATCAGATTTGCCAAAATTGCATCATGGACCACAGTGTTCTGGCCTGCCCCCCGCAAAGTGGTCCATATTGAAAGTTAGGATTTCGGCTATTTATGGCTTGAAAGGAGCTTTGAATGGCACGGAAGAGATATACACCGGAGCAGATTATCGGGATGCTCCGAGAAGCCGAGGTTCGGCTGGTACAAGGCGAGAGGGTTGGTGCGATATACCGGTCGTTGAGCATATCGGAGCAGAGTTACTATCGCTGGCGGGTTGAAGGTGAGCCAGGCTCGGCGGTTGAAAGACCTTGAGAAGGAGAACCAGCGGCTCCGAAAGGCGGTGTCGAACCTGACGCTCGACGCTTTGATCCTGAAGGAGATTGTCGAGGGAAAGTACTGAGCTCCTCGCGGCGCCGTTCGGCGGTCGACCATGTGTGTACGGCGCTCGGAGTATCTGAGCGTCGTGCCTGCAAGGTGACGGGCCAGCACCGTTCGACCCAGAGGAAGCCGGCGAACCCGCGGCCTGATGAGAAGCTGCTGACAGCCGAGATCATCCGGCTGGCCTCGCAATACGGCCGATACGGCTACCGCCGTATCACCGCCCTGCTGCGTAATGACGGCTGGACGGTAAACGCGAAGCGGGTCGAGCGCATCTGGCGTCGCGAGGGGCTCAAAGTTCCGAAGAAGCAACCAAAACGTGGTCGGTTGTGGCTGAACGATGGCTCGTGCATGCGGCTCCGACCCCAATATCGTGGCCATGTCTGGAGCTACGACTTCGCCGCCGACCGCACCCTTGACGGCAAGGCGTTCCGGATGCTGACGGTGATCGATGAACACAGCCGGGAGTGCCTGGCGATCCATGTCCAGCGATAGCTCAACAGCGACGATGTACTGGCGGTGCTAACTGATCTGTTCCAGCGTCATGGTCCGCCAGCACATATAAGATCGGACAATGGCGCGGAGTTTACCGCCCATGCCGTGCGCAACTGCCTCGCAGGATTGGCGTGAAGACGCTCTACATCGAACCGGGCAGCCCTTGGGAAAATGGCTACAACGAGAGCTTCAACGGCAAGCTCAGGGACGAACTTCTCAATGGCGAAATCTTTAACACGCTGAGGGAGGCCGAGATCCTAATCGGATGCTGGCGCCAGCATTACAACACGCTCCGCCCGCACAGCTCGCTCGGCTACAAACCGCCAGCTCCAGAAACTATCTTGCATCGCCCTGCTGGTCTGTCCTACCCTACGCTCAGGGCCGCCCAGCAGGGCGACCTTAACCGCCGGAACTCTAACTTAGCCGGTGGACTACCCTAATGGGGCACGCCATTCCCAAGGCGGCAAAAGTTTGATCAAATGCTTCTGAAAGCGTTTTTGATGAGCCGGCATGAACTGACCGGGTTTGAGTGGCAGGTGATCGAGCCGCTTTTGCCCAACAAGCCGCGCGGAGTACCGAGGGTTGATGACCGGCGGTGTTGAACGGGATTTTCTGGATATTGCGGTCAGGCTCGTGACGTGACCCCCTGATTTTCCTCCAAGTTCGATTAGAGCCGGGTCGCATTGTTGCGCATGAGCGCGGTTGAAGCAATGGGCTGCGTAGCGGAGCCCGTAGGGTGTAGCGAAGCAGGCCATTGCTTATCCAGTTCAGCGGCGAACGCCGCCGGTGTTGCGTAGCCAAGCGATGAGTGTGGTCTCTCCTGGTTGTAGTCTTCCACCCAGGCAGCGATCTCGACCCAGGCATGCGCCGGCTGAGGAACAGTGTCTCGTTCAGCAGTTCATCGCGCATCCGGCCGTTGAAGCTTTCGCAGAAGCCGTTCTGCATCGGCTTGCCCGGCGCGATGTAATGCCACTCCACGCCGATCTGGCCGCACCAAGCGAGAACCGCGTTGCTGGTGAGCTCGGTGCCATTATCACTGACGATCATCCCCGGCTTGCCGCGCTGGGCGATCAGCTCCGTCAGTTCGCGCACGACACGGCGACCCGAGATCGAGGTGTCCGGCACCGCCGCCAAGCACTCCCGGGTCACATCATCGACCACGTTAAGAACCCGAAACCGCCTGCCGGAAGCCAGCTGGTCGTGCACGAAGTCCAGGCTCCAGCGCTGGTTCGGTAGGGCGAGAACCGGAGCCGGTGCTCTGTTCCCCACCGCCCTCCTGCGGCTGCGCCGCCGCCTGACTGCCAAGCCTTCCTCACGATAAATACGCTGCGTCTTCTTCCGGTTGATCATCACGCCCTCCCGGCGCAGCAGGATATGCAGACGGCGATAGCCGAACCGGCGACGCTGGTTGGCCAGCTCGCGCAGCTTCTCACGCAACCCGGCATCATCGTCCCGCGTGGAACGGTAACGCACGCTCTTGCGTTCGGCACCGATGACACGGCACGCCCGCCGCTCACTCATCCCGTGACAAGCCTGGAGATGAGACACAGCTTCCCGCTGCGCGGCGGGCGTCAGAACTTTTTTGCCAGCAGGTCATTCGTAAGCGTGGCGTGGAGGCCGCCTTGCATGATGGCTTCGGTATAGGCTGATTGCCGTTCTTTTTGGAGCGGTGATGATGGACGATTTCGATGATCAGGATACAAGTAGTCCTACGAGTGGTCATATGAGTGATCGTATGACCACTCGGATCGAGGTTGTTGACCGCGTGTCGGGCCGTCGGCGCTGGACGGTCGAGCAGAAGCTGGCGATCCTGCGTGATGCGTTTGGCTGCGAAGGCTCGGTGCGTACTGCCTGCGAGCGGCATGAGATTGGCAGCGGGCAGCTTTATACCTGGCGGCGCCTGGCGATGTCGGGCGAGTTGACGGGAACCAAGCGGACGGCATTACCGTCATTTGCCGAGGTCGACGTATCGGAGTCTTCGCTTCCGGTTATTTCAGCTCCCGCGCAGGCGTCCGGCCAGATCGGGATCGAGCTTCCTTCGGGTGTGAAGCTGACGGTGGACGCCGGGATCGATACCGATGCGCTGGCACGGGTAATCGGCGTACTAGACCGATGATCCCGCTATCTCCTTCGACGCGCATTTACCTTGCCTGCGGTGCGACCGACATGCGCAAGGGTTTTAATGGTCTGGCGGTACTGGCGCAGCAAGTATTGCACAAGAACCCGCATTCAGGGGCCCTGTTCGCCTTTCGGGGCAAGCGCGGGGATCTGGTCAAGCTGCTGTAGTACGATGGCCAGGGCATGTGCCTGTTTTCCAAGCGGATGGACCGGGACAAGTTCGTCTGGCCGGTGACGCAGACGGGCAAGGTCAGCCTCACATCGGCGCAGCTTTCAATGCTGCTGGAAGGCATCGACTGGCGGCGTCCGGAACGGACCGTAATGCCCCTTCTGGCAGGGTAAAAAGTGACCGGTTTGCTCAGGTTTTTCTGGCATTGGACACCCTGATTCGCTAATGGATCAGGGTGTCAGATCAAGCCATTTCCCGCATCGATAAAGACGCCCGGATCGCCGAGCTGGAAGCTGCTTTGGCGGCCCGTGACACGCTGATCGAGACGCTGCGTATCCAGTTGGCCAAGCTGCGTCGTATGACCTTTGGCCAGTCGTCGGAGAAGCTATCGCAGCAGATCGAGCAACTGGAACTGGCGCTCGAAGAGCTGGAGGGCGAAGCTGCTGTTTCCGATACGCGGGGATCTGAGCCGGTCGCAGAAGCCGAGCGTCCATCCCCCGTCCGCGCTTTGCCTGATCACTTGCCACGCACTGAACGCCGCATCGAACCGGAGACGGGCAACTGCGCCTGTCCCGATTGCGGCGGCGCGCTGCGTCCGCTTGCACAGGCCAGCGACGAGATGCTTGATGTTGCGCCAGTCCAGTGGCGCGTCATTCGCACCGTGCGCCCCAACTACACTTGCCGCTCGTGCGAGAAGATTGTGCAGGCACCTGCGCCGGTGAAGGCTATTGCCCGGGGCAAGGCCAGTTTCGCGACACTTGCCCATATTGTCGTGAACAAGTTCGATCATCATCTGCCGCTCTACCGCCAGGCCGAGATGATGGCGACGCAGGGCATCGAGATTGACCGATCCACGCTGGCCGGTTGGGCAGGACAGGCAGCCGCGCTGCTCGATCCGATCGTCAGCCGCATTCGCGAGGAGGGTCTCAAGGCCAGCAAGCTCCATACCGACGATACGCCGGTGCCAATGCTGGTTCCTGGCAAGGGCAAGACCGCACAGGCAAGGCTCTGGACCTACGTTGTCGACGACCGTGCATCGGGCGCGAGCCGACCGGTATTGGTCTGGTACAAGTTCACGCCCGACCGCAGCGGCATCCATCCGCAGACAGAGCTCAAGAGCTTCACCGGCCTGCTCCAGGCCGATGGCTATGCCGGATATGAGAAGCTCTATGCCGGAGGCCGGATCAGGGAAGTCGCCTGCTGGGCACATTTCCGGCGCAAGATATTCGAGAACCACTTGGGCCATCCAACACCGCTGACCACCGACCTGCTCGAACGGATCGCCGGGCTTTACAAAATCGAGGCGGAGATACGGGGCGAGCCACCGGACGTTCGCCGACGATGTCGTCAGGAACGAAGCAAGCCGCAAATTGACGCGCTTCGCGCTGCCATTGACGATGCCCTGCGCCGCCTGTCGCCATAGGCCGCAAGAACTGGCTGTTCGCCGGTTCGAAGGCGGGCGGGGAGCGCGCTGCCGCGATCTATTCCGTTATCGAGACATGCAAGCTCAATGGTATCGAACCGCAAGCCTATATCGCCGATGTGATTGAGAAGATCGCCTCTGGCTGGCCCGCTTCTCGGTGGGATGAGCTCATGCCCTGGAACTGGACCGCAGACCCCGTGCCTGTCAGCCCCATTGCAGTTAGAAGCGCGGCATGACCGAGACCATCGCCCGCCTGCATATTGCGCTTGCCGATACTGACCCTCTCATCTGGCGGCGGGTCGAGGTGCCGCTCGATGCCAGCCTCAAGATGCTTCATGATGTCATCCAGGCCGCGATGGGCTGGCTCGACTATCACCTCTGGGAGTTCGAAGCGGGCGACAGGCGATACAGCCTTCCCGATCCGGACTGGCGCGACGATGAGCTGTCCGCGGCCAAAAATGCGAAGCTCAAAACCCTGATCGATCGAGGCGTTCGCCAATTTCTCTATACCTACGACATGGGCGACAACTGGGACCATATCGTCACGCTCGAAGCGATCGAGGATGGCGAAGCCGGAACCAAATATCCGCGCTATGTCGAGGGCGAGCATCGCGCCCCGCCCGAGGACTGCGGCGGTACGCCCGGCTTCGAAGCCTTCCTTGAAGCCGTCACCGATCCCAGGCACCCCGAGCACGAGAATGCCACCGAATGGCACCATGGCTGCTACGGGAAACCTTTCGATCCCGACGAAATCGACGAACGCGACGCAAAACTCAGGATCGGCGCTATCGCCAAACGCCGCGCCGCCGGCAAAGCCGCTCAGGCCAAAAAATTACGCTGACAAGGCGGCCTCCGCGCCACGCTTACCGATCTTCAGCGCAACGTTGTCCAGCATCGTGTCAGCCAGCAGCCGCTTCAGCTTCGCGTTCTCGCTCTCAAGATCCTTCAGTCGCGGGGCCTCCGACACTTCCAGCCCGCCGTACTTCGACTTCCAGTTGTAGATCGTCGCTTCGGAAACCCCGTGCCGCCCAGCCCGGTCGGCAGTCTTCGCGCCCGCCTCCGCTTCCTTCAACACGCCGATGATCTGTTCCTCGGTAAACCTCGTTCTCTTCGTCTCGTCCGTCCTTCCATCAGGGCCGGACTCTAATCGAACTTGGAGGAAAATCAGGGGGTCACGTCAGCCCCGCAACAATCTGACCAACCGCACTTTCCGTTGAAAACAATTCACTTGCAACGGCCTTGCAACGGTCAGATATATCTGCATCGTTCAATTCAATTGTAAGCATTTCTTCCACCAATTTGGGCAGATCTGTGCCGTTATCGGCCTCCGATACACGGCCAACCCGTGTTTCCTGAATAAGATCCACAAGATCATTGTCGAAATTGATACTGGCAAGAACAGGCAGTCCTGCTCTCATATAGGATACAAACTTGCCGGGAATGTTGTGGGTTCTGTGGTTTGGATCGAGACAAACGATCCCAACATCGCATTGCAAATAAAGGCCAGGGATTTCCTCTGGTTCAATTTCATAGAAAAACAACACATTGTCGAGACCGCGTCGGCGCGTTTCGTCCCGCAAATGTTTGGCATCACTCCCTCTTCCGACAAACAGAAACCCTACATCTTGTCGATGTCTTAATTGCTCAGCAAGGTCTATCAGCTTGCCCATGCCCTGAGCGACTCCCATATTGCCTGCGTAAACAAATATGCGCCGGCCGGATAGCGTGGTCGACTGAACGTCAATCGAACAGCCAATGCTTGGAGTATCGGCCAGCCAGTTCTGCAGCACCTCGACACGTCCTGCAGACTTTTTGTCCCAATCGATAAAAAAAGCCAGATTTCCCTTTGTTTGCACACCTATTACGTCAGCGACAGAATATTGAAAATTGGCAATCCTATCAAGCATTCTGAAGGCAATTCCGCGAGAGATTAGCCCCATGTCGGCAGCCCACTGAGGGAAAATGTCGCGGATTATCAAATAGGATCTACACCGGTTTTTTCTTTTTAGCGACTTAACGATCGGGCCCAGAAAAATCGTGGGCGAATACCAGACGATGCCGTCAAACCCGGATTGCGCTATCGGAGATTTATTAAAATTTTTTAGCATGATAAAGGGCATTAAAAATTCGCCAATGGTCCGGCGAAAATAACTTCTGTCCTTTGTGGGCAGAACTTTGAGCCGAATGATCCGGACGCCAGCAACATGCTCGATGCACCAGTTTTCGATTAGGTCCGGCGCCGCAACAAGCACCGTGATTTCATGCCCCTGTGCTGCAAATTCTCGGGACAGATCTCGAAGCTGCACCGCACCGGATGATCGCAGTGGTGGGTAAACGTCGGCTATCAAAGCAATGCGCATCGCAACCAGTCCTCAGTATTTTTTCCAGACCACTCGATTAACATAGTCGATATAACTATGAATAATCCGGACAACCTTATCGGATACATTCGGCATGCTATAGTCGCCCACAAGCCTTATCATTCGCGAAGCTCCCCGTGGTTGGCGTTCAAGAATCACGAGCGCTTGCATTATGCGCGCCGGATTCAGGCCAACCATCATTGCTGCCGCTTCCTCCATCCCTTCAGGACGTTCGTGCGCTTCACGGATATTGAGCGCGGGGAAGTTGAGGATCGACGCTTCTTCATTGATTGTACCGCTATCAGACAAGACGGCACGTGCGGAAATCTGGAGCTTGTTGTAATCCAAGAATCCCAATGGCTTCATTAGCTGAACATGAGACGAAAACTTGGTCGCTGATTGGTCGATGCGATTCCGCGTCCGGGGATGTGTGGAAACAATTATGGGTAGCTTATAGGTGTCAGCAATCTGATTGATTGCTTTGACCAGTTTCCCAAAGCTCTTGTCTGGTTCAATATTTTCTTCACGATGGGCCGAGATCAGGAAAAATTGCTGATCTGCCAATCCGAGAGTAGAAAGCACGTCTGATTTATCGATTGCTGATCGGAAATGACTAAGAACTTCGAACATCGGGCTACCCGTCTTAATCACCAGATCTGATGGCAATCCTTCCTTCAAGAGATATTCTCGGGCTATCGAACTGTAGGTCAGGTTCACATCGGCGGTGTGATCGACGATTCGGCGGTTAATTTCCTCTGGGACCCGCTGATCGAAACATCGATTTCCTGCTTCCATATGGAATGTCGGAATCTTCCGACGTTTCGCCGGTATAATCGCCATGCAGCTATTGGTGTCACCAAGTACCAACAACGCATCGGGCTGTTCAGATTCCAGTACCGCATCGACCGCAATGATAACGTTCCCGATTGTAGTTGCACCGTTGACACCAGCGGCTTCCAGAAAATAGTCAGGTTTCCGAATGCCAAGTTCGTCAAAGAAAATTCCGTTCAACTCATAATCGTAATTCTGGCCGGTATGAACAAGAATATGGTCTGAAAACTGGTCGAGTTTATCCAACACTCTGGAGAGTCGGATTATCTCCGGCCGGGTCCCGACCACCGTCATAATTTTTAATTTTTTCATAGCTTCACTTTGCTGGCAATTGTGTCGGGTTGCTCCCGATCAAATATCTCATTCGCCCAAAGCATGACGACCATTTCGTCTTCACCTATGTTGGTAATATCATGGGCCCAGCCCGGAATAGTTTCAACGATTTGTGGTTCCTCGCCAGCGGTGATCAGCTCCACATATTCATCGGTCAGCATATGCCGAAATCCAAAACGGGCACGCCCCTTGATGACCAAGAATTTTTCCGTCTTGCTATGGTGGTAGTGCCCACCCCGCGTGATATTGGGATGCGCTGTAAAGAAGGAAAATTGTCCGCAGTCCGGCGTTTTCAGCATCTCCACAAAAACGCCGCGTTCGTCACCATAAGCAGGGATGGCATGGGAAAAAGATGACGTCGGCAGAAAGCTTACATAGGTCGCATACAAGGCCCGTGTCAGCCCGGTCCCGACTGGCGGTATGACAAGGCTGGTTCTGCTCTCCGCAAATGCGTTTATCTGATCAGCCAATTCCCCGACCGATATTGAATATTCGGGTTCGACCGTTCCAAAGCTTAGGCCTGAAAAACCGGTTCTCAACTGCGAGAGAATCTCCGTGATCACATCATCGATATAGACAAGATGTATCTGCGCCAGCGGATCATCGATACGCAGGGGTAGCGACCGGGCAACATTGTAGCAGAAAGTTGCCACGACCGAGTTATAATCTGCCTTGCTCCATTTCCCGAAAACGTTTGGCAGCCGGTAGATTTTGGCTGGCATACCCGTTTTTTTTGCCAGTTCTTCAATAGCTTGTTCCGCCGCCAATTTGCTGTTTCCGTAGAGGTTGTCTATCGCAGCTTGTATAGAGGAGGAGAAAATGACGGGGATGGGTCGGCCGGTTTTTTCTATCTCATCACATAATGTCTTCGTCAGATTGGCGTTGCCATCGACAAACGCTGCGGGGTCTTTCGGACGATTTTCACCGGCGAAATGAACGACGGCATCAACTGTTTCGAGTTTGGAGCGTAATTCTGAGATGCTGTCTTCCCGCGTAAAACAAACAGTTTCAAATTCGGACTCTTCGTTTAAGCGTAACGCCAGATTTTTACCCATAAAACCTGATGCGCCGGTTACCAGAATTCTCATTCTATGCCTCCAAATCACCAGACCGACCAGCCAATGCCGACTGTATGAACGGCAACTTGCACAATAGTTTTTTCATGCCTTCGACATCGAGCCGCGTTGTGTTGTGTGAATTGTAATCGGTAGCCTCAGAGATGCTAGTTTCGCCCTCTTCGACGAATTTCCCATAGTTCAAATCTCGAAGGTCAGGCGGGACCCGAAAATAATCATTCAAGTCGTTTGATGCCGCCATCTCTTCTCTGCTAAGCAAGGCTTCGTACAGTTTCTCGCCATGCCTGGTTCCAATAACATTTACCTGATGATCGGCTTTACCCATCAGTTCACAAATTGCGGTTGTCAGGGTTGATATCGTCGCTGCCGGGGCTTTCTGAACGAAAATATCGCCAGGTTGCCCGTTTTGGAAAGCATAAAGCACCAGTTCGACTGCGTCGTCCAAAGTCATCATAAAGCGTGTCATCTCTGGATCGGTGATCGTGAGAGCTCTGCCCGCTTGGATCTGGTCAACGAACAACGGGATTACCGATCCCCGCGATGCCATAACATTGCCATAGCGCGTGACACAAATAACGGTGTCTTTGCTGCTACGCGACTTGGCAACTGCCACTTTTTCCATCATTGCTTTTGATATACCCATCGCGTTGATCGGATAAACAGCCTTGTCAGTGCTGAGGCAGACCACACGTTTCACGCGAGAATTAATCGCGGCTTCCAGCACATTTTCGGTCCCCAGCACATTCGTCTTGACTGCTTCCAGCGGATGAAATTCACAAGAGGGAACTTGTTTCAACGCCGCCGCATGAAAGACGTAATCGACGCCTCTCATCGCATTTAGAACGGCGGTGTAGTCGCGCACATCGCCTATATGGAACTTAAGTTTGCTGCTGTCGAAATGCTTGCGCATATCATCCTGTTTTTTTTCATCTCGACTAAAAATACGGATTTCACGCACATCAGAATTCAGAAACCGCCGCAAGACGGCGTTACCGAAAGATCCGGTACCGCCGCTGATAAGAAGTGATTTTCCCGCAAACATATTTTGTTCCATTATTGATCGGTCAGTGGCTTAAATTCTGAATGACAGAGGAGGTTTTCCTTTTTCTCCGGGTCTGGATAATTAATGAGCACCGCCCGGTACTTCCCTTTGAAGACAAACAAGCTACCAGCCGCAGCGCCGCAAGGTCCCACCGTGTCTACCAATTGTACAATATTGTCGAGCGAGGAAGCGCCGCCCAAGAATGTGATCGGGATATTGACGCGCTCTCGCAGTTGCTTTGCCAGCGCCAAGTCATAGCCCTGCATCGTTCCATCTCTTTCAACAGAGTTGATAACGATCTCGCCGGCTCCCGCTTTTTGCATCGTTTCGGCAAAATCCAAAGCAGTTAGGCCCGTTTTTTCTTTGCCATTGCGAATATAAACATCATGAACGTTGCTAAATTTACGCTTTTTCACATCGATTACAACGACAACGCTTTGCCGCCCCACTGCATTTGAAATTACCGAGATGCAATCAGGAGACGCTACTGCTGCGGAACTTATAGCCACCTTCTCTACCCCAATGCTGATGATGTGCCTAGCTTGATCGGCATTGTTTACCCCACCACCGTAGCACAGCGGCATTCGGCATTCTACGGCCAGATCGGTGATCATTTTGTAGTCTGGTTCACTACCGTTTACCGTGGCATCAATATCGATCACCATCAGCTCATCAGCTTCTTTTTCGTTAAAAATGCGGACCGCATTGATTGGATCCCCAACATAAGTCGGATCGGAAAACTTGACTGTCTTGACCAAACCACCGTCGTGAACAAGTAGGCAAGGGATGATGCGTGGGCGGAGCACTATTTATAGCTCCGCAAAATTTTTTAGGAGGTTACTTCCAAAATGATGGCTTTTTTCCGGATGAAACTGCACACCCCAAACATTGTCCTTGTTCACGATGCACGTGAAATCACCACCGTAATTTGCGGTAGCACCACAATTCTCGGAGAGCCCATTATCAAAATAATAACTGTGTAAAAAATAGAATCTGGAATTTTGCATGCCTTTCAATAAAGGCAATGCTTGGGATGGGTTGACATCATTCCAGCCCATATGGGGAAGCGGTACATTGCCTGCATCTTGACGGCATTCAAGCGCCCTAATTTTTCCCCCGATCCATCCGAGGCCGGGTTGCTCTCCCTCGTCGCTTGATTGACCCAGAATTTGCATTCCCACACAAATTCCCAGCACAGGAACCTTCTTTTCTAGCACAAGCTCATCGAGCGTCGAACGCATGCCTGATTTGTTTAACAGGTTCATCGCATGATCAAACGAACCAACGCCGGGCAAGATAATATGGTCTGCCTCGCTCAGGGTCGCTGCATCTTTTGCCGAAACTGCAGGAATATTCAGTTCATTGAACCTGCTAAGGAAGGCACCGATATTCCCCAATCCGTAGTCAACGATATGTATCAACGAATGATCGCCCTTTGTAGGCCCAGCAGCTTCAGAAGTTTGGCGCCAAGATTCATTATCGGCATCATGTTGCGATAGTCCGCGAAAGTTTTATTTGGAGCTTTCAACATCGTCTCCAGTTCGGTTACGGATATTCCCAACTTGGTTGCGATAAATTCAAAGTCGAGGCGCACCTGCTCATCGGAATACGGGGCATGCGAGATTTTTTCCAGAGCCTCTTCCCGTTCCAGCTGTCCTGTCAGGATGAGGCTTGAAAAATGTGCCCGCCGCTTGTCGTAACCGAATTTTGTACGCAGCCAGTACCCCTCGTAAAAGCGGGTAAATCTGCTCTCATAGTGTTTGTGTGGATAACGTTGCCAGCCAAACCGATCGACGAGTTCTTGCATGGCAGCTTCCTTGTAATAAGGAATATAGTTTAGCGGCTTGACAACCTTAACCCCCTTGACGAAACGATAAAATATCTTGAATTTCAATATCCCGGCAAGAGGGAAGGATTTCAGCGGACGACTTCCGAATTTTTCATGGATATCACGAATTTGCAACAGGTCAGATGCATGATAATGCCATTCAAGCGGCTCTCTGACGCATTCGGTCGAGTAATTGGCCCCGGTCAAAATATACTTGACATCATTTTTTGCCGCAAAATTGTACAGTCCGGCAAAAAAGGCATGGTCTTGCGGAGTGTCGAGATGGGGGACGCCGGCCTTGAAAAACGCTAGCTGCAAGTCCCGCATCTCCGGCCAATTCACGACCTCTGTGAAGAGGTCAAGCCCCATTCCATCGACCAGTTTCTCAATATTGTTGGTTGCTTCCTGCGAATTCCAGCCACCATCCACATGGTACAATAGAGGCCGCAGGCCGAATTTTTCTTTTGCGATATAAACAAGGTAGCTACTATCTACGCCACCGCTCAATCCGATCAGGCAATCGAAGTCCTTCCCTTTCCCGTCCTGCTTGATCCGCTCGATCTGCGCCATTATTTCACGCTCGCCACGCGCGTCGGTGTGCCAATTCGGTAAAATGTTGTTGTAGTAGTTATTGCAATATTCGCACCAACCGCGATTATCAAAACTGATGCCGGAATCAGATGTATCCATAATGCAATTTTTGCAGATTTGGTAAGGACGATTGGCCAAGGGAAAGCTTTCGTTTTTTTGATGTTCCGGGTTCATAACGGGATCACATTTTGAAGCAAGCATGCAATTCTTTTCTTTGCGGCGCGCGGCCTAAGTCGAGGCCCTGAGCAAAAAACTATCGCGGCGAATAGTCTTGATCAGGAGTAGCCTGAGCGGCAGAGCAATTTTCTCCGCTTCCCCCCGCCGTCGGTCTACCACAGTGAAACCCAGTTCTGCAAATAGCCGCTCCCATTCTTCGTGTGACCGGAAACGGACGCCAACCCCGAAAGTATTGGCTTTGAACGCGGGTATGATCCGGGAAACGGCTCTGCCCACCTTGGAAAGAAGACGACTGGACGTAATGATATAGATCAACTTGCCACTGACATGGCCGAGGAAAGACTGATAGATATATTCATTTACAAATATTTCGCGGCTTTTCCCCTTCCAGGCTTCGAGCGCCTGGCACTGAAGCGCCCGGGTACTCGAATCGTCTCGCCCGACGAGATGATGCAAGATGAGATTGAAACAGACGATTTCCTCGTCCCCTTGAATTTCTGGTTCAAGAGCATCCCCCTGCACCGCCAACACGCCCTTCTCGCGACAGGCCGAGACGGATACCGGATCCATGTCGATAACCCGCAATTGCGTGTCGGCTTGCTTTGACAACGCCGAAGCAAAATGTCCCACTCCACCGCCAATATCAACAACTATTCCGGCCGGCGGGCGGGCGATAGTCAGGGCCTGAAAATCGCGAACCTGATCTTCGACGAACTGGTCATGATAAAATTCTTCAATTTGGCCTGGCTCTAGTTTTATTTGGGGCGTAGCTGCAGGCATGATATGTATCTCAATTTCCGGGTTGGGGTGTCTAAACGCGCCTTTTTTCATTGATATACATAGCCATGCCACGATGCAACCGCCCAATTCACAGGAAATTTCAGTTGGATAAAGTGAGGAATTCTTACTCCTGAAGAGAGCTGGGCACTGGCCTGCCCCCCGCAAAGTGGTCCATATTGAAAGTTAGGATTTCGGCTATTTATGGCTTGAAAGGCAAGGATCAGCTCTCTATCGGACATGGTAGAATGGGTATGTCATCCAGATAGTGAGATCGACAAGCAGAACGAAAATATTATCCAATGCGCCTGATTATCGATTGAAATATTGGTAGCATTCGATAGGGGATTTAAGATATCGCTGGATTATCACACGATATAGAAAATTTGTATGAGACCGTCAAACCAAACCAGACCACTGTTTTGCTTGATAAGTAGGACAAGACATCAATGGCGTTGACAATTATTGTGCCGGGGATGCTTTCCTTTTTGTTGACATTGGCCTTGATTTTTAAAGGTGGAAGCCTTGCCAAAAAGCTTCGCCTGATCGATGTGCCGGGTGGGCGCAAAAAGCATTTGCACGCCACCCCTTTAATGGGCGGTCTAACCATTGCTTTGATCATCGCACCGATGATGATCGGCTATGTCATGATCTTTCCTGATTATTACCAAAATGCGGTTGTGGCCATCACTTCCGTCGGGTTCTTGATCACCGCACTTGCTATCATTGATGATCGCATTCACATTCCGGCAATCATCCGGCTACTAATTTCCGCTTTGATTTTTGGCGTCGCAATGTGGATGATACCAGGCTTGCAGATAGGGATCATTTCATGGGCCGGTGGAACCGAGTATATATCGTTAGGTAGATTTACTATATTGCTGACAATTTTATCTCTCGTTGCACTAATCAACGCGATTAATATGGCTGATGGAAAAAATGGACTGGTCACGGGCCTCTGCTTCGGCTTTTCGTTTATTTTGTTGATTAGCGCACGAATTGATTTGGCTCCCGTTCTGTCTATTCTTGTTGGGGCCACATTTGCACTCTTTTTCTTCAATTTGAACGGTCGAATTTTTCTGGGTGATGGCGGGAGCTATGGACTTGCTGCGTTAATAGGTATGTTGGCGATATATATATATCAGCGGTCCGACATATTGATATCCGCGGACCAAATCGGCCTCATGTTTATGCTGCCCGTTGGGGATGTGGCCAGATTGATTGTAGTCCGCACTCGAGCTGGAAAATCACCGCTCGAACCAGATCGAAATCATCTGCATCACTTGCTGCAGGATCGGATCGGGTGGCGAAATGGGTTGCTCCTCTACTGGAGCATGGTTTTCTTTCCGATAACCGTGGCAATAATTTTGCCTCATTTGACTATATTAATGATTCTTCTTTCTATAGTTGCATATTTTATTGTTCTTTGGGCTACGCGAAAATCGATAGGCAAAGTGCGGACTACGCGCTTTCGGAATTGATATGGGAAAGGAGAGTTAACGGAGAACTCAGTCACAATAAAATTTCGATAGCGGAGGTTGGCACGCTATCAGTCTCAAACTAGGACCTGTTGACAAATTGGCGCATCCATAACCGGATTGCGACGAGGTTGATAAAGCCGAGATAGCTGTCGGCGGTCTTATCGTATCTGGTGGCGAGGCGACGGGCATTTTTGAGCTTGTTGAAGCATCTTTCGACCATGTTACGCAGGGCATAAATGGCAGGATCGACGGGCAGTTGCACCTTGCGGTTGCGCTTTGTCGGTATCATTGCCGTTCCGCCACCTCTTTCCATATCTTCACGAATAAAGTCAGCATCATAGCCCTTGTCGGCAAGCAGCACTCTGGGCGCGGGGCCATCGGCGTTCATGATTGGCAGATAGCCTTTGTAATCGGATGTTTCGCCGCCGGTTAGTGCAAATGCGATAGGGAGGCCCATTGCATTGATGCGGAGATGGATTTTGGTCGTGAAGCCACCTTTTGAGCGCCCAAGACCCTGACGCGGAGTCCCCCTTTAGGGCCGGCTGAACAATGGTGCGCCCGGATTATTGTGCTGTCGATCATCTGCAAACTGGGGTTTCCGCCACCGCTGTCGTTGAACGCTTCGAGAAGCAACTCCCATAAACCAGATAGTGTCCAGCGCCGGAACTGGCGATAAACACTCGACCATTTGCCGAAATGTTCGTGCAAATCGCGCCAGGCTACTCCCGTCCGCGCAATCCAGAAAATCCCATCCAGAACAAACCGATGATCCCTCGGGCGCCGTCCGCTTCGCGCACCGCGCTCTACCACAAATGGCTCCAGGCAGGCCCATTCTTCGTCGCTCATCAAACCTCGGACCAAAATAGCCTCCTGCAAAAGCTACCTTGAATCAGAAACTACGCGCTTTGGGAATCCCCTTTGTCAACACGTCCTAGTTTCAATCATTTCTCTCAGACCTATCGGGATTATTTCTTATCCTGACCACACCCCGACCATTATAGGAAGTGCATGCTCGCTCCTCTCCTGGGCAATCAGGTCTAATTGCCCCAACAGGACAACAGTCTTCATGAGAAGAGACCCAAATCGGGCAATGGAAAAATTTTCCAAGTCCATGGCACATTTTGCACTCTTCGAACAAAGTCAAAACCACCATAGTAAGACACCTGTTTTAGAGCAGATCGACCGAATAAGTCTTTTGGATCGGTGAGATGCATCATGAGCTAATTTTCATTATACAATACGAGTAGAGAATTATGACTGCTAAACTTCGATTTAACCGGTAATATCCGAATGCATTAATGGATACCTTTAGCGGGGGATGCTTGATTGCTCAACGAGCCTCTATTTACAAGCATCGCTGACGCCAGGGAGACAGTCGCTGCATGGATCGATGATTACAGTAACCGACCAGACTCATCGCTGGGATAAGCCACTAAAGCAGTGTTCGTTGGCGAATTTGGGAAGCAACGGGTTACTCCGCTTCGCGTAGTCGCAGGCTGCGCCACGCAGTCCATTGCTGCACCTGCGCAGTCGCGTGATCTCCATGCCGAGTGTCTAATCGCAAATGGATAAAGGCAGAAGCACGTCACAAGCGGTCGGGACAAAACCGTGAACGAAATCCAATAAAACACCGAGACAGCGATGTTTCGAATGCGGCTATCGTCTTTGCGCTCTTGGCCAAATCTGTCGAATATCTCCTGGCCGTGGGACCCGCTTCGTCCAACCTATCAGGCTTCGCTCCTGCACCGCGGAGGGCCGGACTGCAACTTACCCCGTGACAGCCTTCCCGAATCCCGATACATTTTGCATGAAGCAATCGGACAAATGTCGTCTGTCCAACCGATCGCGGGGGCAATATTGGCAGAAGCAGAGCAATCCGGGCCGCAAGCGGTGCGTTTTCGCGCCTTTGTCAGCTACAGCCATGCCGATGCCGCGATCGCGCAAAAGCTCCACCGGCAAATCGAGACCTACCGGCTGCCGGCCCATCTGCGGGTCGATTCCGGGACCGGGGCGAACGATGGCCGCCTCGGCCGCATCTTCCGCGATCGCGAGGACCTGCCCGCTGCCGGGAACCTGTCTGCAACGGTAAAGCGGGCCCTGGCGGAATCGCAGGTGCTGGTGGTTATCTGCTCTCCCGATGCCAGGGGATCGATCTGGGTGGCACGGGAGATCGAACTGTTCCGGGCGCTGCACCCCGACCGCCCGATACTGGCGGCGCTGGTGCGCGGCGAGCCGCAGGAGTCCTTCCCCGCGCTCCTGCTGGAGGACGGGGCGGAGCCGCTCGCGGCGGATTTGCGCAAGCAGGGCGATGGCTGGCGGCTGGGTTTTCTGAAGATGGTGGCCGGTATTGCCGATGTCCCCCTCGACGCGCTGGTTCAGCGCGATGCCGCTCGCCGCATCCGCCGCGTGATGGTGGTCACGGGCGGCGCCCTGGTCGCGCTGCTAGCGATGATCGGGATGACGATATTCGCCCTTCAGTCGCGCAACGAAGCGCAAAGGCAGCAGGCCGAAGCGGAAGGGCTGGTCGAATATATGCTGACCGATTTGCGCGCCGAGCTGAAGGGCGTCGGCCGGCTCGACGTGATGACCAAGGTCAACGAGCGGGCGATGGATTATTATGATGATCAGGCGGACCTGTCCGCTATGCCGGCGGAAAGCCTTGAGCGGCGGGCGCGGATCTTGCACGCGATGGGCGAGGATGACGAAAAGCGGGGCGACCTGGACAAGGCGCTGGCGATATTCACCGAGGCCCACTGGGTGACAGAGGCATTGCTGGCGCGGGATCCGGGCAATCCGGACCGGATTTTCGGGCATGCGCAAAGCGAATATTGGGTCGGCAGAATCCATGAATTGCGCGGCCAGTGGGCGGCGGCCTTGCCGCGATACCGGGCCTATGCGGAGGCAGCGGAAAGGCTGGTCGCCATGGAACCCGACAATCCCGATTTCCTGATGGAAAGAGGTTGGGGCCATTTGAATCTGGGCATTCTGGAATTCAAATCCCGCCCGGACGATGATCAGGGAAGCCATGGGCGGCGCAATTTTGAACAGGCGGTCGCCTGGATGGAGAAGGCGGCGGACAAGCGACCCGATGACCCCGCCATCCGCAAGGAGATTGGCAATACCTATGCCTGGCTTGCCGATGGATATTTCCTGAAGGATGACATGAACCGCTATTTGAACGCCCGGCAGAAAGAACTGGAAGCGAAACAATATTGGCTGAATATCGACGGCAAGAGCACGGCGGCGCAATATGCCGTCGGCAAGGCCAAATTTGCAATTGCCATAGGTCAGAGGAAACTGGGCCATGAAAAAGCGGCAAGACAGCTTCTCGATGAGGCGAACAGGATTCTGTCCAGGCTGGTCGTCATGGATCCGGCCAACCAGGACTGGGCTGACATGGCCCGCAAGGTTGAATATCACCAAACAAGGAAAAGGGAGATCGAGCTGTGACAAGTTTGCCGTTAAAAGCCATTTTTTCACCGGAAGAGGTTGAGGCCCACATATCGGGAGAATCCCTTCAGTCCGCGTTGCTCAACCCTTCCCGAGACATCATGGATGTAAAACGCGGCACGCCCGCCTTCCCGGAGCTGCCCGCTTATGTCTATCTATACCGGATCAAATTTGGCCCAGATGGCGAGCTGCGTGTCGATCATATGCTATATTATGAAGAAGCGCCGTCCGGAAAACCGGAAGATCGCCCCCGCATAGCGCATGGCGACGTTCCCGCGATTGTCACGGGACTGCTCGCCGGAACGCTGGCATCCCAAGACCCGTCAAACGACCTCGGGGCCAATTTCGAGCACAAGGGCAAACACTGGAACCGGCTCTGCTATCTTGCCTTTGTCATCGATCATCCAAAATGGTCATTTTGTGATCTGGAAGATGATCCGAAACTTCCGCCGGCTGTTTTTCACCGATGCATAGGGAGCCAGCCGACCGGCAAGAATATGAGCTTTTTTGATGGAGCCGTTGAAACCATTTCCGTTGGTGGTAAGGACCGGACACTATTTTACTGCATCAATCATTGGCGCAATAAACACGGAAAATGGCCCCCAAAACTGGATCGCCCGAATTTCAAGGAATCCTACAAATATGATCTCTACACCAAATTCGATTTCGGTGCGCAGGCACCGGTGATATTGATCTTCGACCCGGGCGGAGACAATAATGGACCACCCGTGCCCCCGCCTGATCTTCCGTAAGGATCATTGGCCTTGACCTCTCTCACCCAAATCCTCTCCCTCGCCCGTGCCGGCAATCCGGCGCGGGCATGGGCTCTGTTTCATTCTTCGGGTTGGGATGTGCGGGAGGATGATCCCAAGGCGCTGACTCTGAAGGGCCGCCTGCTCAAGGATCAGGCGAAGGCTTCCGAGGGCACGGAACGGGCGCGACTCTATGGGCTGGCGGCGGAGGCGTATGCCGCGGCGGTCGAACCGGGGCGGGACAGCTATCCCCTGATCAATGCCGCCGCGCTCGCCCTGCTCGGTGGCAAGCCCGAACGGTCTGGCGCGCTGGCGAAGGAGACTCTGGCGCTGATCGATGGCGACCCCGACCAAGGCGAAAATGCCTATTGGCGGGCCGCGACCCGGGCGGAGGCGCTTCTGCTGCTGGGCGAGGAAGCCGCGGCCCGCGCGGCGCTGGCCGACGGGATTGCGAAACTGCCCTATGCCTGGGAAGATCATGCCGCCACCCTTGGCCAGTTCGAACTGATCCTCGCCGAACAGGGCAGCGATGCGGCCTGGCTCGACCGCCACCGTCCGCCGCCTAGCCTCTATTTCAGCGGCATTATCGGGCTGGATGCGGCTGACCCGGCCATTCGGGAGGAGGTTGACGCGATCATCCGGCGGGAACGCCCAGGTTTCGGCTTCGGCGCGCTGGCCGCGGGGGCGGATATCCTGATCGCCGAAGCGCTGCATCGCGCGGGTGCGGAGCTTCATATCACCTTGCCCTATCCGGTGGATCGTTTTCGCGAACTGTCGGTCACGCCTTATGGCGAGCGATGGGGTCCCCGCTTTGATGCGCTGTTGGAAGCCGCAATTCGAGTGGAGGTGCTGACCGAATTGCCCGACGAAGCCGAGCGGTCGCTGGCGATCGCCGTCGAACTGGCCGATCTCGTCGCAATGGGCCAGTGCGTGCGCAATGCCGGGGTGCTCCGGAGCCGACCGAAGGCGCTGACGATTACGGGCCAGGGGGATCAACCGCGCCGCCAGCATCAGGTGTGGTCCGATACGGGGCACGATCAATATGCAATTCCCGTTTCCCGTGTGGCGGGCCATCATTCGATCGCCGAAGCTTCAGGAACCGAGATCCGGGAATTGGCTGCAATATTCTGGGTGGACAATCTCGACCCGGATGCACTGTCGCTGCTTCCGGACAATGCGCGCGATTTTCGGCCTGCTGGCGACGCCCACTACCGGATCATGACGGATCTGGCGGAGCTGCAATCGACCGGCCGGCGGCTGTTGCAGCATGATGGCAACAGCCGGCTGGGCTTCGTGATAGATATCATGGACACGCAGGCGCCGGCGGCTTCCCTACTCGAGCAAGCCGCCGATCTCTCACGTGCGGCAAGCGGCGAAGCCATTCTGACCGACTTCAAGTCCGCGATGGCGTTGACGATGCAATCCGTCGGTCAGACGATCGAGGAAATTGGCGAACTGCAGACCGCCTCCGGTCCGCTGCCGCTGTGGTCGATTGCCTAGACCGCGCGGATCAGATCACCAGTTCTTCAAGCAAGTTGCGAGAAAGGATTTCCAGCTGCTCATCGTCACGCCGGATGATTCCACGTCGCTCCAGGGCATTGATCGCGCGCGATCCGGTTTCGCGCGTCGTCTGCGCGGATAGCGCCAGCGCCGCTATCACCGGCGGGGGCGATATCGTGCCTTGTGCTCCCGCTTCATGCAGCAATTCCGCGTAGACGCGGCCATTGGCCGTCAGGGTGATGCGTGCCGCCATCCGGTCGAGCAGGGCATTATATTGCCGGCCCAATATTCTGGACAGCCCGTTGCCAATCCGGGCTTCCTCCTGCAGCAGGCGGGTCATGTTCGCGGTGGCTATTTCGAGGACCGAGAGCCGGTTGTGCACCACGACATCGGAAATCACGATCCGTTCGTTCGGAAACGCGCCGAATAGCTCTCCCGGTCCGTGCGAGGCGAGCAATTTGGTCTGGCCGTCCATGCCGATGATCTGCAATTGCGCCCGGCCGGCAAGCACGATCCACAGCTTGGCGCCGAGATCCCCCTGATGGGCGAGAATATCCTTGTGCCGATAGTGTACCAGCCGGGTCGCAGCGTCCACCTTTGCCGCTTCTTCCGGTGAACAGGAAAAAAACGAGGCAAGGGTGGCAATACGGTCACTGGCGGTCATCCTCTCCTCCATCTCAGTCGGTCATTATGCTCCTTGTTCCCTTGGCCGGCGGGGTTTCCGGTCCGCCGGCAAAACACTGCGCAATTTCCATCCATTGCCGAGCCGTATCGCCAACCGTTTCCAGCGTGGTGTCGTCGATATTGCGGGTCTGGGTTACCACTTGGGAAAATGCGACCGCGCTGCCGCGCACCAGATTATCCTCTTGTGGGTCATTCCATTCCCAGACGGCACCCGAGGGGGCGGTCAGCTGGACGAAGGGCTTGGGAGCGGGCGGTTCCTGCCGGCGGTTGCGGAAGGTCCAGCCATAGGTGGTCACACCGAGATGGGCGATATTGCGGATACGGTCGCCGTCGGCGCGCTCCTGGCCCAATATGTCGAATATCTCCTGGCCGTGCGACCAGGTTTCCATCTGGCGGGCGATGATCTTCGAGCGTGTGGTCATGTCCGGTCCGGCCCAGGCGACGCGCTGTTCGGGATCGGCCTCGCCATAGGCTGCGGCAAGCTGCGGATAATAAGCGCAATAGGCGTCGAACAGCGCCTTGCCGCGTGCACCGCCTGCATGTTCGTCCAGCCATTCATATTGCACATCAATATGGCTTTTCCCGGTTTGAAAACCCGCCATGATATCGCGGATGAACTGCTGGAAGGCCCCGGGATCCTGCAGGGTCATCAGCGCGGCGACGTTCCAGATATGCAGATGGCCGATGACATCCTCTATCGTCCAGTTCTTGAACTGGGTGACGGTGGCAAATAGCGTGTCATCCGCATCGGCGAGCACCGCCGCGAGTGTGTCGCTCTCATCCTTGAAATCGCGGGCTTCCTGCATCATCGAGACTGTCCTTCCTGATCATCCAACTTGTCCGCCAGTGTAGCCGGAATCGCAACCGGATGGGCGAGCAATATCTGTCCATAGCCCTTGCCCTGCGCGTCGTTGCGAATGCTGGCTACGCCGCCCCCGCCGAGAACCGCATCAATCAGGAAATTGATCGCATGCGAACCCGGCAGATAATATTTTTCGATCCTGGCGGCGTCGGCCCCGCCGTCGATGAAATGGCCGAAGCGCTCGGCTACGAAATCGGGAGTCAGGGCCGCCCAGATGAAGGGAAGGCAGGCGGGATCGCGGGCGATCACGCCGATATTGGCCTTGTTGCCCTTGTCGCCCGAGCGGGCCCAGGCCAGCCGGATCAAAGGCTCCGAAACGATTGTATCCGAGATGCCGGGCAGCTCCGGATCGGCAGGACGGATGAGGGATGACGGGTCAAACGCCTGCCCCGGACTGTCGGAAAATGCGATGGACTGGCCGTCCACATCAATCCGGATGGCGATATCTTCCTTCGGTGTGAGGTAGGAAAAGAGTCGCACGACCGGAGACGGCTTGGCGCGGGCGCCGGAAAATCCGCTCAGTCCCGGCGGAGTCGCCAGACCGAGGCCGGTGAGTTCGCGCAGCAAGATAGCGATTGCCGCCGCATCGCTATGCTTGGCGGCGATCTTGGCCACGACCTCGCGGGGTTCGTGGTCGCGGGCAAAATCCCCGAACTGGCTTTCCGTACCGAGAAGCTCGACGCTGGTTTCGCTATAGTCGCCGAGATTGTGGCCGCGCAGGATATGGCGGGCGCGGGCGAAGACATTGTCGCAGAATTTCTGCGCCTTGCGGGCGGCGTCGAAGCCGTAAAAACTGACATAGGTGCCGCCGCGGAAGCCTTCGCCGTAGGTCAGGCAGGTCTTGTAATGATCCGGTGCCGGGTAGCCGCGGGCCGGAGACACGCGGACTTCGTCCAGTCCGAGCCGGGTGATCTCGACATCGGAAAAGTCACAGACCACATCCGGCAGGACATAAGCTTGCGGGTCGCCGATTTCATAGAGCATCTGTTCCGAAACCGTGCCGACCGTCACGCAGCCGCCGGTCCCTTCGGGCTTGCTCATGGTGAACGACCCGTCGGGCGACACGGTGCCGATCGGATAGCCGATATTGGCGATATCTCCGGCCTCTTCCCAGTCGGTATAATTGCCGCCGGTTGCCTGCGGTCCGCATTCCAGCAGATGGCCTGCCAGACTGCCGCTGGCGAGCAGATCATGGTCGCTTGCCGACCAGCCGAATTCGTGGATGCAGGCGCCCAGCGTCACGGCGCTGTCGACGCAGCGGCCGGTGATCACGATATCCGCGCCTTCGGCCAGCGCCCGGGCAATCGGGAAGGCGCCGAGATAGGCGTTGATGCTGGCTATCCGGTCCTTGTCCGGAAAGGTCGCGCCGGTGAACATTTCGGTCGGCGCGGCTGCGGCAATCGCATCGACCTCTGCCAGCAAATTGTCGCCGGTGATGACCGCAACCTTGAGGTCCAGACCCTGTTCCCGGATCAGGGTCCGAGCCGCCTCGCCGCAGGCCGCCGGATTGACGCCGCCGGCATTGGCGATGACCTTCACCCCCTGCGCGGCGATCGCGCGGGCATGGGGCTTCAGCACGGCGCTGATGAAATCGCCGGCATAGCCTGCCACCGGGTCCCTGGCATGGGCCCGGGCCATGATCGACATGGTTATCTCGGCGAGATAGTCATAGACCAGATAGTCCACACCCGCATCGAGCAGTTGCGGCGTGGCCATGGCGCTTTCGCCCCAATAGCCACTCGCGCCGCCGATGCGGATGCTCCTGGACGGCATATGCCTTAACCTATCTGGTGCAGGGCGCAGAGCTTGTTGCCATCAGGGTCGCGCAAATAGGCGAGATAGAGGCTCATGCCCGGATTGTCCCGGACGCCGGGAGGATCTTCAATGGCCGTGCCGCCAGCTTCCACGCCTGCCTTGTGCCAGGCATCGGCCTGCGCCGGGCTTTCCATGGCAAAGCCGACGGTCATGCCGTTGCCGCAGGTTGCTTCCTTGCCGTCGATGGGCGGTGTGACCATGAAAATGCTGCCATTGTGGATATACATCAGCCGGCCTTTCGGATCGACCATGGCTTCCGGGCCACCAACGCTTTTGAATAGGGTATCATAGAATTTTTTCGAGCGGTCGATATCGTTCGATCCGACCATCATGTGACTGTACATCTTGTTCTCCTTTGTTCCGGGCTAGACTTTTAGGTGAGCTTCGGCCCGACGGCAATCTTGCTCTTGTTCTAGTCGGTTAGCATCTTTAAGCGAGTGATTAATTTATTCAAGCAGGACAAGATCAAAATGGAACTCAGAGACAAGATTGTCGTAATCACCGGTGGCGCCAGCGGGATCGGGGCGGCCATGGCGCGCCGTTTCGCTGCGGAAGGTGCAAAGAAGGTCGTCTGCGCGGACCGCGATCTGGTAGGGGCGCAGGCGGTTGCCGACGAGATTGGCGGCGTGGCGATTAAAACCGACGTGTCTCTGGCCGACGATATCCGCAATCTCATTGAAACGGTCGAAGCCGATATCGGACCGATCGATCTGTTCGTCTCCAATGCCGGCATTATCACCAGCGGCGGCGCCGAAGTCGACGATGCGGTCTGGCAGAATATCTGGGACATCAATGTGTTGGCCCATATCCGGGCGGCCCGGATTCTGGTCCCCAAAATGCTGGAACGCGGTGGCGGTTATCTGCTCAACACCGCCTCGGCGGCCGGGCTGCTGGCGCAAATCGGTTCCGCGCCCTACTCGGTCACCAAGCATGCAGCGGTGAGTTTCGCCGAATGGTTGGCGATAACCCATGGTGCAGACGGGTTGAAAGTCTCCGTACTGTGTCCGCAGGGCGTGGACACGCCGATGATCGCTGGGGTCGACACCTCCACGGTTGCGAAGGACGGGATCGTCGCGCCGGAGCATGTCGCAGACATGTGCGTCGAGGCGATCGGCGACGAGCGGTTCCTGATTCTGCCGCACCCCGTGGTAGGCGACTATATCAAGCAAAAGGGTGCTGATCCGGAGCGCTGGATCTCCGGCATGCAGCGCTGGCAGGCGATGCTGGCCGCCGGGGCATCCTGACCGGCCCTAACCCTAACAATAATGTCCTGACAAAATGGAGCATTGGGACCAAGCCTATTCACCTCTAGCGTCTGTGCAAACGCTAAAGGAGAGAGAATTATGGCATTGGTATCAGTCGTAGGCGCAACCGGTCGGCAAGGCCTCGCCCAAATTCGGCAGCTGGCGGCGGCGGGGCACAAGGTTCGTGCGCTGTCACGCAGCAAAAATCCTGATCTGGGCGGTACCAACGCAGCAGATGAAGTGCGCCAGATTGACCTGACCGATGAATCGACCTGGATTCCGGCGTTCGAGGGTTCGGACGCCGTCTTCTATACCCATCCGCTGCAGGCGCGTGAAGATCGCGCCACCATGGTCGGCAAGGTCGCGGCTGCGGCCAAGGAAGCAGGCACCGAGCGTTTTGTCTGGAATACATCGAGCTGGATCCCGGAACGTCCCGGCGACCCGTTCACCTATGGCAATAACACGATCGCGGTGAACGAGATTTTCCGGTCCGGCATGCCGGCGACGGTATTCGGTTCGGTCCTGTTCATGGACAATCTGCTGACCAACTGGGCGCGACCGTTCATCGTCGACGAAAAGCGCTATGTCTATCCGCACAATGCAGATCTGCAGGCGAACTGGATCAGCCTCGATGATGTCGGCAAATGCATGGTCGCGGCGATGGATCGCCCGGACTTTGAAGGGTCCTGGCTCAACATCGGCGGGCCGCAGCGCCTGAAGCCGCCGGAAGTTGCCGAGACCCTGTCGCGCGTGTTCGGACATGAAATCAAATATGATCCCTGCACGCCCAAGGAATTCGGCGACTATCTGGTCAAGGCCTTCGGTGATGACGTACCACCGGAAAACCGGGAGACCATGGCCGCCGGGATCACCGCATTCTACGAATATAACAACAATAACGAAACCCGGCCATTCGAAGTCGACACGGACTTCATGCAGCAGCGGCTGCCGGAAGTTGAATTCGAGACGCTGGAAGAATGGGCGGCACGGCAGGACTGGTCGGAAGACGCACACCGGCCGCCTGCGGGATAGAAATCTTGACCAAGCGAATGGATGGCAAAATCGTGCTGATTACCGGTGGCGCATCGCGCCCCGGCATTGGCGCTGCCATTGGTGAGCGGCTAGCGGAAGAGGGCGCTACGGTTGTGCTCAGCGATGTGGACCTGGCGGGCGTCGAAGAAACCGCTGCGTTGATCAGAGAGAAAGGTGGCAAGGCCTCTGCGGTACGTCATGACGTTGCCGTGCAAGACGATTGGGATTCGGTCATTGCTGCGTTGCTGGCAGAGCATGGACGACTGGACGTGCTGGTCAATAACGCCGGTATATTGGAGGTGGCAGGCATTGCCAGCGACCGGGCGATCGGTGCGCTTCGCAGTCAGTTTGAAGTCAATGTCCTGGGCAGCTTTGCCGGAACGCAAGTGGCGGTAAGGGCAATGCGGCAATCCGGCGGCGGCTCGATCATCAATATGTCGTCGGTTGCAGGTCTCGTCGGCTTTCGCGGAAGTGCCAGCTATGCTGCCTCGAAAGGTGCTGTAAAGCTGTTCAGCAAATCGGTGGCGCTGGAAGTTGCTGCTGATAATATCCGGGTCAACACGGTGCACCCCGGCATTATCCGAACGAATATGCAGGACCAGGGCGCGGAAACCAATGCGGAGAATTATGAAGCCATCGAGGCCGCTATCCCGGCTGGCAGGCTTGGTGAACCGCTGGACATCGCCAATTGCGTATTGTTTCTTGCATCGGATGAATCCACCTATGTAACCGGCGCTGAATTCGTGGTCGATGGCGGTTATACCGCGCAATGAATCCTCTCATATTCGAGATTGTTGCGCCATAGATCCGGTTCAGGCCACCACCCGTTCGATAAACCAGTAGGTGGAGATGATGCCGATACCATAAGCCATGGCGGTCTTCGTCGGCTGCAACCACAGGCCCTGAAATTTTCGGATCGCATGCAATGCTGCCAGAGCCACTGCGACGATCACCAGCTGACCGATTTCAACGCCAAGGTTGAAGGTCAGCAAAGCCAATGGGACATCGCCTTCCGGCAGACCGATTTCGGCCAAGGCGCCGGCAAAGCCGAAGCCGTGGAGCAAGCCGAACAAAAAGGCCACGATCCAGGGAAACTGTTCCGATAGCCGGATTTCACCGGGCTTTGCTTTTACGATCTCTACGGCAAGAAAGACGATCGAGAGTGCGATTGCCGCTTCTACTGGCTGCGATGGCAGTGACAGCAAACCAACTGTGGTGCCGACCAGTGTCAGGCTGTGGGCGATCGTAAAGGCGGTAACCGTCTTTGCGACCAGCCAGCCGCCCTTGAGCAACAGTACCAGGGCCAACACGAAAAACAGATGGTCGAAACCCATCAGAATATGCTCGATTCCTAGGATCGTATAAGTCGCAGCAACATTGGATATGACCGAGGGTCTGGCCAGGGTGGCAGATGGCTGGTCCGGTGTCAGACGCACGGTCTGCATCGCGCTGCCGATCGGGGCGATGCGGACCAGCGCGTCGGTGGTGGACAGTTCCAGGCCGCTCAGACCGATGGTCTGCCCCTGCACAGATCCGTCGCAACGCAGCGCAAGGCGGGTCAGAATATTGCTGCCTGCATATTCACGCCGGGGTCCATCCGTGTTTCGGCAATTTCCCGGCAGGACGATTTCGCCGGTCTGTCCCAGGCGCGAATTGGCCGATGCCTTCCACAGCAGCGACCAATGGCCCGGCGATTCTTCCGTCATCTCGATATAGGCCGGGCGCAGCTCATCCGCTTGGGCGCTGGCCGGGAACAGGACAAAGGTCCAGCAAATCCAAAGGACCGCGCACCAGCGGGTCATGGCCGGCCGGCTACCGAGATTTCATATTGTGACCGGTAGCGCGACAGGGCCTTTTTCTTTTGCTCAGCCTGTCGGGCCGCGTGCCAGTCATTGCTCACCCGTTGACGGACATCCGCGAGAGCTGCGGCCTTGCCGGGACTTCTGGCGGTGACCCTGACCGCGTGAACGCCAAAACCGGAAGAGACCGGACCGCTCCAGGTGCCCGGCTCCAGCGCCTGTAACTGGGCGGCAAACTGATCCCCGAACTGGCGTGCAATTTCGGCACCGCTGGCCCGTGTCAATGCTGCGGGCAGCGACAGGGGCTGCGCGAACCTGTCCGGACGGCTGCCACGGGTCAGCTGGCCGATGATATCGTTGGCAGCGGCGTTGCCGATCTGGCCGAGATAGATTTGCTCGAAATCGTAGAGCGGCGACAGCGCATATTTACCGGGATGGTCGTCCATCCACCGTTGCAGCTGGGCGTCGGTTGGCGCCAGGTCTTCCGTTGCCTCGCTATCGATAAAGCGCATTTTTGTGAACAGCCGGCGGCGGATGACCGGATCATTCTTGTCCAGCCCCAGCCGCAGCGCTTCGCGATAGTAGATTTCTTCGGTGATCTCCTGATCGATCAGACCATCCAGTTCTTCCTGTGTCGGCGCCCGGCGAAAATTCCGTTTCCAGTCGGCCGTCAGCCGGTCGATATCCGTTTCATCAATGCTGATCACATAATCAGCCGGGTCCCGATCGGACCCGGTGGCCCAGAAAAAAGCAAAGATCAGCAGGGCGCCTCCGAGGAAATGGATCAGCGGTTCTCGAATAAGTTTACGCAACATTTAGTGTGAAACCCATTATATTTGGACGCGGCCTTTTGTCCGGCCGCAGTTACAGCCCAGTGACCGGTTGCTTGCGGGAGTTCATATCAAGCCGACGGCGTGTACCAGATCGGCGAGCTATAGGCCCGTTCCTGCTGAATCTTGATTACCTCTTTTGGCAGGGTGAGGCTGAACTTCAGCGCATCATAGACCGGCCAGGTCGGCGTCGGAATTTCCAGTACCCGGACATAATAAAAGGCATTTTGTGCGGCGTTGAAATCAGGATCCTGCCAGAAGGTAACCAGCTCCGGCGCGCCGGTTGCATTGTCCCAGGTGCCCTTGGCCAGATCCACGCTGTTGGGGACCGGGGTCAGCTTGCCATCGGCGCCGAGCTTGCGGGTGTCGGCATCGCTCCAGCTGACATTGTAGATTTTTTCCTGGCTCTTGCCGGACGCGTCAATCCAGCCCTTGATCACCTGAATGCGGTCAAGGCTGGCACTTTCCGGGTCCATCAGCGCGCTGATCAGGAATTTCGGTGCTTCGCCATCGCCGCCGCTCAGATCGCCGCCCATCGGGACGCCTTTGCCATAGCCAGTTTTCACCAGGTCGGCGGTATCCTCGGCGGTGAAATCGAAGCTGCCGAAAAACCGGACCTGCATCCGCGGACCGGTGGTCGCATAGACTTCGCGGCGCATCATCGCGTCGAAAATGGCTTCCCGCGTGTTGCTGGTTGCCCAGACCGCCGCATAGCCGCTCGACAGATAGTGCCAGCCAAAGCGGCCCTCCCGGGTTCCGAGATTTTGCGGTTCGAGGGCACGCTGGCTGTTGGTGGGTTCATTGCCGCTGTGCTTGCCGAAGAAATTATTCTCGTCGGCTGTGGCCAGCGAGGTGTGGCTGTCGGTCGAACCGATCATCCCGAACTTGAAGGGATTGGCACCGATGGCGAGAGTCAGTTCGAGACCGCGCTTCAGCGCTTCGCGCACATAGCTGCCGGCATAGCTTTCCGGCGGCATATTCTTGGTGCAGCTGAGATTGCACTTGTCCCATCCGGCATCACCGAAGCCGGCAAATTCGTCATTGGGCGAAAGAAACGGATGGGCTTCGCTGTCGCCCTTGATCTGGGTGACCTCGACAATCGGTTCGCGCAGCGCTCTGGTCTTCACATAGGCCGCGTCGATCGGGCTGCCGTCATATTTGTTCATCGCAAACATACGGCCATTAGAGACATTGCTGTTATGCGGAATGGCGAGGACCTTGCCCCCGGTATTCTTTTCATAGGCACCCATATAGCCCCAGAGCTTTTCGGGATCCTGTGAGCCCAGTGCACCGTAGGGGAGGGTGTCTCCCATTTTTTTCGGCCCGTCACGAAACATCACCACCCGGTGGAGATTGTCGCCATCCGGCATCGGAGTATATTCAAAACCCATGAAGGCCGTGAACTTCCCCGGCTCATTATATTGATCGACGGTTTTGCCGTGCTTGGTCCATAGATCGGCCGTGCGCTCCCTGGATTGTTCCGGGTCGGTCAGGGAGGACGGCAACGTGCCTTTTGCCGCACCATCGATCAGTTCGGACGTGACCCGCAGCGAGCCTTCGTCGCTCTCGTTCATCATGTCGTGCCAGCGGAGCAGGAAGTCATTGGTGAGCAAGGCGATCCGCGGTGCTTCCATGATCGCCTTGGTCGCGCCCATCGCGTCGCTATGGTCGGCAATCACGAGAAAATCGAGCGGTCGGGACAGCTTCGCCTTGGCCCCCTTGGTCGCGGTGACTTCTTCGCCGCGGGCAAATCGCAGCGCCGCTTCGGCGTCCAGCCGGTTGCCAAAACCAAAGGCATCGATGCTGTTGTCGGTGTGGAGATGGGTGTCACCCCAGAACACCTGCTCGGGATATTCCGTGTTCACCACATCAGCGCTGCTGTCATCACCTCCGGTGTTCTCCGAACATCCTGCAATCGTCAAGGCAGCCATGCAGGCTGCCACCATCAGTGATTTGCGCATATTGAATCTCCCATCCCAATGCGGGAAATCTATCCCTCTCGGTGCTGATGCGCAATAGGCTGCTGGTTTGGCCCGCCTGTCGTAGCGTCAGCCGAACCAGCGACCGAGCCGGCCGCGCTCCCGCAGGATGGTTCTGGCGGCATTATGGCCAGGCGCGCCGGTGACGCCGCCGCCCGGATGGGTGCCCGAGCCGCACATATATAATCCCTTTACCGGTCCTCTATAACTGGCCGAACCGATCACAGGCCGGGCCGACCAAAGCTGGTCAAGAGACATGCGCCCGTGGAATATGTCACCGCCAACCAGGCCGAATTTGCGCTCCAGATCCCGGGGCGACAGCGCCATCTGGCCCAGGATCAGCTTGCGGAAGCCCGGCGCGTGGGTTTCGACCACGGCCAATATTGCCCCGATCGCGGCATCGCGTTCATCGTCCCAGTCCCGGCCGTCCGGCAGTTGCGGCGCAAATTGCTGGCAGAACAGGCTGGCGACATGCTGGCCGGCGGGGGCGAGACTGTTATCGACCAGGCTGGGGATCAGCATTTCCACGACCGGCTGGCGGGCCCAGCCAAATTGGCGCGCGTCCTGATAGGCGCGGTCCATATAGTCCAGCGACGGCGCCATGATGATCCCGGCTTTCAGATGATCGCCGTCGCCGGGGACATCCTTGAATGCAGGCAGGCCGTCGAGCGCCAGATTCATCCGGAAGCTGCCGGAGCCACAATGATAGCCGGCCATCATCTGGCGGAAATCCGCGGGCAGGTCGGCCGGGTCGATCAGCCGGTCATAGAGCAGCTTCGGCCCGACGTTGGCGATGATCCTGGCGGCATATATCTGTTCGCCCCCGGCGGTCCGGATGCCGACGGTGGCCCCGTGTTCCACGATCAGTCGCTCAACGGGCGTTCCGAGGCTGATTTCGACTCCTGCTTCGCGGCAGGCATCGGCCATCAGTTCGGTGATCCGGCCCATGCCGCCGATCACATGACCCCATTGGCCCTGCTTGCCGTTGACCTCGCCAAAGACATGGTGGAGCAGGACATAGGCGCTGCCCGGCGTATCGGGACTGGCGTAATTGCCGACAATTGCGTCAAAGCCGAAGGCCGCCTTGATTGGCGCGCTTTCAAACCAATGGTCGAGCATTTCGCGGGCGCTCAGCGTGAACAGCTTGATGATCTCATGCTGTTGCAGCGTCGACAGGCGGGCAAATCGTCGGGCGTTCCTGATGCCCGCCAGCATCGCAAGGGCTCCGTCTCCGGCGTTGGGCGGAATTTCCAGCGCCAGATCGCGCAATATCTGCGCCGCCGACTCCAGCATCGCATAATAGTCCGGCAAGCGTGCCGCATCGGTCTGCGAGAATCGGGCGATCTCCTGCTGGGTCGCTTCCAGAGAACCGCCGACGAGCAGATATTGGCCGCCGCCGAGCGGCAGGAAGTTGCTTCTGGGGCGCTCGACCACGCGATAGCCCCGCTCGACCAAGCCCATGTCGGCGATAATCTTGGGCTGGAGCAGGGAGACCGTATAGCTGGCAGTGCTGTTCCGGAAACCGGTGTGGAATTCCTCAGTCACCGCGGCACCGCCGATCACGTCGCGCGCCTCCAATATCCGGACCTTCATGCCCGCGCGCGCGAGATAGTGGGCGCAGACCAGACCGTTATGGCCGCCGCCGATGATTAGTGCGTCGAGAGAATGTGCCTGCATCGTTCGGGACTAACGGCGGACCTCCGCGCCAGCAACCATATAGTGCCGATACTGATCCTGAACCATCGACCATATCGAGCCCGAAAATGCCGATTTGTGCAAATGCCGGCGGGATGTTAGGACCGGCGCAATATCGTATCAGAAAAGGAAGATTTGGATGAGAAATTTGTTGCTGACCGCGGCTTCTGCCCTGGCGTTGACCATGGTCGCCGCCGCGCCCGCAAGCCAGGCACAGGCCGGTGAAACGGAAACCACCACCACGGAAGCCGCCCATGAAACGCTGGCCGCGTTTTTCGAAGCCTATGACGAGCAGGAGCTTGCCCATTCACCGCTTTCCAAATCCTATCGCGGCATTCGTGATGACGATTATGGCAAATGGGACGATGCCAGCGAGGCCGCTGAAGTGGCGCAATATCAACGCGGGCAGGTCGCGCTGACCAGAATGGAAGCCGAGTTTGACAAGAGCCAGCTCAGCGACGCCGACCAGTTGAGTTACCGGCTGTTCCAGGCCCGCGCCGAGCGAGCGGACAAGGCCTTCCCGTTCCGCCGCAATAGCTATATTTTCGACCAGATGAATGGCGCGCAGAGCCAGATTCCGGCTTTCCTGATCAATATTCACCGGGTCTCGAACCAGGCGGATGCCGAAGCCTATGTCAGCCGTCTTGAAGGTGCGGGGGCGTTGATCGACAGCTTGGTGGAACAGGCGGCAGAGCGAGCAGATGACGGTATTATCGTACCCAACTGGGTGTTTCCCTATGTGATCGCCGACGCCAGAAATGTGATCAACGGTGCGCCGTTTGAGGAGGGTGAGGACTCGCCCATCTATGCCGATTTGAAGAAGAAGGTGGCAGAGCTTGATATTCCTGACGCGGAAAAGGCCGACCTGGTCGCTCGCGGCGGGGCGGCGATGGTCGACAGCCTGAAGCCTGCCTATGAGAAGTTGATCGTCGAGATGGAACGGCAGCAGGCGATGGCGGTCGAGGGTGATGGTATCTGGCGGTTCAAGGACGGCGCGGCCTATTACGCCGAGCGGTTGCAGAATTACACGACCACCGATCTGAGCGCGGACGAGATTCACCAGATCGGCCTCGACAATGTCGCGCGGATCCACGGGCTGATGCGCAAGATCATGGCGGATGTCGGATTTGAAGGTAGTCTGCAGGATTTCTTCCAGCATCTGCGCACGAGCGATGAATTTTACTACGACACGCGCGAAGCCTATCTGGCCGATGTCGATAGTAAGCTGGCAGCGATAACCGCCAAATTGCCCGAATTTTTCAATACCTTGCCAAAGGCGCCTCTGGTCATCAAACCGGTCGAGGCGTTTCGCGAGAAATCGGCGGGCAAGGCTTTTTACAATAGTCCGGCCCCGGACGGTTCGCGGCCCGGGACCTATTATGTCAATCTCTACAATCTGCGCAGCATGTCGAAAACGGAACTGGAAGCGCTGGCCTATCACGAAGGCTTGCCGGGGCACCATCTGCAGAGAACGATCCAGACCGAACTTGGCGACTTGCCGCCTTTCCGCAGATTTGGCGGATGGACTGCCTATACAGAAGGCTGGGGGCTCTATTCGGAAGAGCTCGGCAAGGATATGGGATTCTATCAGGATCCGTACAGCGATTTTGGCCGGCTCGGCATGGAATTGTGGCGGGCCTGCCGGCTGGTGGTCGATACCGGTATCCATCACAAGCGCTGGAGCCGCGAAGAAGCGATTCAATATCTGACCGACAATACGCCCAATCCGGAGGGCGATATCCGCAAGGCGATCGAGCGCTATATCGTCTATCCCGGACAGGCGACGGCCTATATGATCGGAAAGTTGAAAATCCTCGAGCTCCGGCAGCGGGCGCAGGACGAACTTGGTGACAGCTTCACCATGGGCGATTTCCATGACGTGGTATTGAAAAGTGGTCCGGTGCCGCTCGATATTCTCGAAGAGCGGGTGAATTCCTGGATTGCGGAGAGCAAGTGAGGGCGGCTCCTACTAATTGTCCTCAAATGTCAAACGTTTGAGCGTAATCTGTCGTTTCCGTCCAATTAATCCCGGTTCATAAGACGGATAGGGACGGTGCGACCCGAAGGGCTCTTGCGATCGCAAATTAGTGACGACAGAGTTCTTTTCCTTAACGGCCTGGCTATTTATTTAGTCAGGCCGTTTTTTTACCTTTGTTTTTCAGCTATAAAAGAGCATCCATTAACAATCTGAACCCGGAGGAGGGGCAGATTCGGGGGTCGTCGCTTGGTTAGTTTGAGATATTTTGCACCCGCAGAGGATGTCCGTGATCTGGTCTCGGTCTATTATCTGTTCGAGGTTGATCAGCCGCGTTTTGCCGACAATGAAAGAGCCGCGATTGCCCAATTGCGTTTTTTGCTGGAGGGCAGCGCGACGATCAGCTTTGCCGACGGCAGCAGTTTTCCGGCGAAGGACGCAATGCTGCAGGGGCCTTCGACCGGATCGATGCATTTTGATGTAAATGGCCCGTTCCGGATGTTCGGCGTCGGCATATTGCCCGCCGGATGGGCTATTTCGTCCAAGAAATCGGCCGCGGACTATACCGACCGGGCGGTCAATGCGGCCGAGGTTTTTACGCAGGAAATCGACAAGAATCTTGAATATCTGAGGCGTTGCAAGTCCCCGGAGGAGATGGTGACCTGGGCGGACAAGGTCTACCGGGCGCTGAAACCGCGCCTGAAGCCGGAAACCGCTGCCTTCACCAAAATGGTCGATGAGTGGCTGTCATCGGCGCCTTCGCCGCCGGTCAGCAGCTTGATGGAGCGGTCGGCGCAAAGCTCGCGGCAGGTTCTGCGCACGGTCAACAAGCTCTATGGGATGCCGCCCAAATATCTGGCGCGCAAATATCGCGCGCTGCGGGCGGCGCGGGCCTATGCCGAGCATAATGAGGAAGAGCTGCTGGAACTGGTTGATTCCTTTTACGACCAGTCACACATGATCCGGGAAGTAAAATTCTTCGCCGGCGTGACCCCGACCCAGCTGCGGGTGGGCGAGGGCGAGACCGCGCGGCTGATCGACCAGCGCAGCGATCTCAAGGGCAAGATCGCGCCGCTGATTTCCGACACCTGACTGGAAGAATTGGAAGCATGTTCTGATCTCTCGACTGTCCCCCGGAAGCCCCGCAACGCTTGCAATGTTGGATAAATGAGACTAAATTAGTCTTGTTTAGATTTCCACCCTTAGCGATTCGAGTAAAATGCGCCTTTCCAACCTTGCCGACTATGCTGTTGTCCTGATGTCCGCTGCCGCGCGCCATTGTGGCGCCGCGTTGCTGGCGGAAGGCAAGCTCAACGCTGCCAAGCTCGCGCAGGAAACCGGCGTCCCGCTACCCACAGCGAAGAAACTGGTCAGCCGGCTGACCGCGGCCGGCCTGTTCGAATCGACGCGCGGCATTGGCGGCGGTATCCGCCTCGCCCGTCCTCCGGCCTCGATCAGCCTCGCCGATATTGTCGAGGCCGTCGAAGGGCCGCTGGCGATCACCAGCTGCACCATCAACGGCAATCATGATTGCGTGCTGGAAAGCGGCTGCACGGTCAAGCCGCACTGGGGCGTGGTCAATCGTACGATCCGCAAGGCGCTTGACGATGTCAGTTTGGCTAGCTTGTCGGATCTGCCTTCAACACATATGGGTCACCGCCCGTCTCGCGCACAAGCGAGAGACGGTGACAGCGTGCGGAGTGTCTCGACTTCGCTCGACACGAACGGGATAATGTTATGAGCGACGACGTCAAAACATCAGACTATGAGGCAGAACGCCGGGCCATGAATGCGGAGGCCCAGCAAGCTGTCGACAAGGCGAGCACTTACGAGTTCGGCTGGTCGTCGGATATCGAGCAGGATTTTGCGCCCAAGGGTCTCAACGAGGACACGGTGCGCTTCATTTCCGACAAGAAGGGCGAGCCGGAGTGGATGCTCGACTGGCGGCTGAAAGCCTTTCGCCTGTGGGAAAAGATGGAAGCGCCGGACTGGGCCAAGCTCGACATCCCGATGATCGACTATCAGGATGCCTATTATTATGCCGAGCCCAAGCCCAAGGAAAAGCTGGGGTCTCTGGACGAGGTCGATCCGGAGATTCTGCGGGTTTACGAAAAGCTGGGCATTCCGATCGAGGAGCAGAAGGTGCTGGCCGGCGTCGAGGGCGCGCGCAAGGTTGCGGTCGATGCGGTGTTCGACAGCGTCAGCGTCGCCACCACCTTCCGCAAGGAACTGGAGGATGCTGGTGTCATTTTCCGGTCGATTTCGGAAGCAATCAAGCAATATCCCGACCTTGTCCGGCAATATCTTGGCAAGGTCGTGCCGATGCATGACAATTATTTCGCCACGCTCAACTGCGCCGTGTTCAGCGACGGCACCTTTGTCTATATTCCCAAGGGTGTGAAATGCCCGATGGAGCTGAGTACCTATTTCCGGATCAACGCCGAAAATACCGGCCAGTTCGAGCGCACCCTGATTGTCGCCGAAGAGGGCAGCTATGTCTCCTATCTCGAGGGCTGCACCGCGCCGATGCGCGACGAGAACCAGCTCCACGCCGCAGTCGTTGAACTGGTCGCGATGGATGACGCGGAGATCAAGTACAGCACCGTCCAGAACTGGTATCCCGGCGACGAGAACGGCAAGGGCGGCATCTATAATTTCGTCACCAAGCGCGGCCTGTGCCAGGGCAGGAACAGCAAGATCAGCTGGACCCAGGTCGAGACCGGCAGCGCGGTGACCTGGAAATATCCCAGCTGCGTCCTCAATGGCGAGAACAGCGTCGGCGAATTCTATTCGGTGGCGCTGACCAACAATTACCAGCAGGCCGACACCGGCACCAAGATGATCCACAATGGCAAGAACAGCCGTTCGACGATCATCTCCAAGGGGATCAGCGCCGGCCACAGCGACAATACCTATCGCGGCCTGGTCCGGGTCGGGCCCAATGCAGAAAATGTCCGCAATTTCACCCAGTGCGATTCCTTGCTGCTCGGTGACCAGTCGGGCGCGCATACCGTGCCCTATATCGAGGTCCGCAACCCGACCGCGCAGATCGAGCACGAGGCGACCACCTCGAAGATTTCCGACGACCAGATGTTCTACGCCCAGCAGCGCGGGCTGGACGAGGAAGAGGCGGTGTCGCTGATCGTCAACGGCTTTGCCAAGGATGTGCTGAAGCAGCTGCCGATGGAATTTGCGGTCGAGGCGCAGAAATTGCTGGCGATCAGTCTTGAGGGGAGTGTGGGGTGATGGACCAGTTTCCCCTTCATCGTCACCCTGAACCTGTTTCAGGGTCTACCTCTCTTGCCGCGCAGGCTGTGAGCGGTTCCGGATGGATGCTGAAACAAGTTCAG
>DELZ01000005.1:435787-436245 GCA_002354635.1 Sphingomonadales bacterium UBA2683 | reverse complement strand
GAAACAAGTTCAGCATGACGAAGTTTCAACGGCGCCAAACATCTCAAGAATTTTGAACTGAAAAGAAACATGATGCTAAAAATTGAAAACCTCCACGCCTCCGTTGGCGATACAGAAATCCTCAAGGGACTTTCCCTCACCATCAACGCGGGCGAGATCCATGCGATCATGGGGCCGAATGGCGCGGGCAAGTCCACGCTGGCTTATGCGCTGGGCGGGCGGCCCGGGTACGAAGTGGCTGCGGGTTCGGTGAGCTTTACGCCTTCCGTTCGTCCTGAGGCTGTCGAAGGACAGGGTGAGCAGGAGAGCGGTGCTTCGACAAGCTCAGCACAAACGGGAGAAGGCGAAACGGTGGATTTGCTCTCCCTCGACCCGCACGAACGGGCATCCGCGGGCATCTTCCTCGGCTTTCAATATCCGGTCGAAATTCCCGGTGTGTCCAACCTGCAATTCCTGCG
>DELZ01000005.1:435389-435652 GCA_002354635.1 Sphingomonadales bacterium UBA2683 | reverse complement strand
GTGTCCAACCTGCAATTCCTGCGCGAGAGCCTGAATTCGCAGCGCAAGCTGCGCGGCGAGGAGCCGCTCAACGGGGCGGAATTCATCAAGCTGGCCAAGGACAAGGCGGCGCTGCTGAAGATGGACATGGATATGCTCAAGCGCGCGGTCAATGTCGGCTTTTCCGGCGGCGAGAAGAAGCGCAACGAGATGGTGCAGATGGGCATTCTCGATCCCCAGCTCGCGATTCTCGACGAGACCGACAGCGGCCTCGATATCGACGC
>DELZ01000005.1:434917-435238 GCA_002354635.1 Sphingomonadales bacterium UBA2683 | reverse complement strand
GACAGCGGCCTCGATATCGACGCGCTGCGCACCGTTGGCGCGGGCATCAACAGCATCATGCGCAAGCCCGACAAGGCGGTGCTGCTGATCACCCATTACCAGCGATTGCTCGAACTGGTGAAGCCGGACTTTGTCCACGTGCTCGCCGACGGCCGGATCGTCAAGACCGGCGGACCGGAGCTGGCGCTGCAGCTGGAAGAAGAGGGCTATGAAGCGATAGCGGAGGCGGCGTGATGACTGGCATTGATTTTTTCCTCCCCGTGTCCGCAGGACATGGGGAGGGGGACCGTGCGAAGCATGGTGGAGGGGTGTGTGCGGCGA
>DELZ01000005.1:433891-434811 GCA_002354635.1 Sphingomonadales bacterium UBA2683 | reverse complement strand
AGGGGTGTGTGCGGCGAGGCCCCTCCGTCACGCCTGCGGCGCGCCACCTCCCCATGCCTTCGGCACAGGGAGGATGATATGAACGCTCCGCTTCCAACCCGCCGCGACGAGGCCTGGCGCTATGCCGATCTGAAGGCGCTTGAACCTGTCTGGTCGAAATTGGCCGGACCCGAGCAGATCGCAGTGCCGGCCGGCGAAAGCGCCTCCCGGCTGGTCACCGAACTGCCGGTGGTCGACGGCGTCGGCATCGTCGATCTCGATATCGCGGTCGGCGACAACGCCCGCTTCACCATCCATGTCCTGGCCAATGCCGCCGACTATGGCCGCATCCATGTCAGGGCGACGCTCGGCAAGGGCGCGCATTTTGAACTGGGTGGCGCGATCCTGGGCGCCGGTTCCCAGACGCTGGAAATCGTCACCGAGGTGATTCACGCCGAACCCGACGGCACCTCCAACCAGGTGGTGCGCTCGGTGCTGGCGGACAAGGCGACCGGCAGCTTTCTCGGCCGGATCAATGTTGCCCGCCACGCGCAGAAGACCGATGCGGCGCAGTCGGTCAAGGCGATGCTGCTCGACCGCGGTGCCACCGCCAATGCCAAGCCGGAACTGGAAATTTTCGCCGATGACGTGAAATGCGCCCATGGCGCCACCGTCGGCGAGCTCGACAAGCAGGCGCTCTTCTACATGGGTTCGCGCGGGATCGACCCGGCGACCGCGAAGAAGCTGATGCTACAGGCGTTTATCGCCGATGCCTTTGTTTCGGTTGGTGACGATGCGGTGCGCGAAGCGATTGAGGGCAAGGCGCTCGAGGCGCTGGAGGGATTGTCGTGAGTGAGAATGCGAAAATCCTCCCCGTTGCAAATGGGGAGGGGGACCATGCACAGCATGGTGGAGGGGCCGGCGAGGCGATTGCCGCCGGG
>DELZ01000005.1:235993-433779 GCA_002354635.1 Sphingomonadales bacterium UBA2683 | reverse complement strand
CGTTCCGGCTGCCACCTCCCCATCGCTGCGCGACAGGAAGGATTACAGGGCCGACTTCCCCGGCATCGGACCCGACTGGCATTACCTCGATACCGCCGCAACAGCGCAAAAAGCCAAGCCCGTGCTCGACGCCATCACACGCGCTTACGGCCCGGATTATGCCACCGTGCATCGCGGCGTCTATGCGCGTTCGGCCAATATGACCATCGCCTATGAAGCCGCGCGCAAGCGGGTGGCGGGGTTTCTCAATGCTGCGAGCGAAAACGAGATCGTCTTCACCAGCGGCGCGACCGACAGCATCAATCTGGTCGCCGAAAGCTGGGGGAACAAGTTCATTACCAACGGCGACCGCATCATGCTGTCGCAGCTGGAGCATCATTCGAATATCGTGCCCTGGCAGATGCTGGCAGAGCGGGTCGGGGCGCATATCGATGTCGCGCCGCTGACCGATGATGGCCAGATTGATCTCGACTGGATCGAGGGCAATCTGACCGAACGGCACAAGCTGGTGGCGCTGGCGCATGTCTCCAATGTGCTCGGCTCGCTGCTCGATGCCAAGCGGGCCGCGGCCATTGCGCACAGGGTTGGCGCGAAGCTGTTGCTAGATGGCTGCCAGGCCGCGCCGCGGCTGCCGGTCGATGTGCAGGACCTGGGCTGCGATTTCTACGTTTTCTCCGGGCACAAGATTTACGGGCCGACCGGGATCGGAGCGCTCTGGGCGCCCTATGCGACGCTTGAGGCGATGCCACCGTGGAAGGGTGGCGGGTCGATGATTGACCGCGTGTCTTTTGACGGCACGACCTATGCGCCGCCGCCGGGCCGCTTTGAAGCGGGCACGCCGCATATTGCCGGTGTGGTCGGACTGGATGCGGCGATCCGATATGCCAGTGGCATCGGTATGGGCGTTATTTCGGACCATGAAAATGCCACGCTGGCCAAGGCGCGCGAGGCGTTGTCGGGGATCAACTCGGTGCGGGTCTTTGGGCCCGACAAGAGCATGGGTATATTGAGTTTCGCGGTCGGCGACGTGCATCCGCACGATGTCGCCACCATATTGGACGAAGGTGGCCCTAATTATTCAAGCGTCGCGATCCGGGCCGGCCATCATTGCGCCCAGCCCTTGATGGACTATCTCGGCGTACCGGCGACGGCTCGGGCGAGTTTCGGAATTTACAGCGATGACAGCGATGTCGCGGCTCTGGTCGACGGCATCAATCGCGTCAGAACAATTTTTGGCTAAGGTGACGATATGAACGAAGAACGGAAGATATTGGTGGAAGAAGTCGAGTCGGTCGAGAAGCCGAAGCTGGCCAAGGTCGAGGATGCGGTGGACGACAGTCCGGCAGACAAGCCCGCGCCGGTGATGGCACCGTCGCCCTATGAGGCGGAAAGCGATTCGGCCAAGCTCAACCGCAAGAAGGATTATCTCGAGGGCTTTCTGGCGCAGAAACCGGCGGAGACCCCGGCGGGCGAAGCCGGCGGCGATGTCTATGAAGCCGTGATCGATACGCTGAAGAGCATCTTCGACCCGGAAATCCCGGTGAACATCTACGATCTCGGCCTGATCTACGGCGTCGAGATCACCCCCGACAATCACGCGATTGTCACCATGACGCTGACCACGCCGCATTGCCCGGTCGCCGAATCGATGCCCGGCGAGATCGAGCTGCAGGTCGGCAGCGTCCCCGGCGTCGGCCATGCCGAAGTCAATCTCGTCTGGGACCCGCCGTGGGACCCCGGCAAGATGAGCGACGAGGCGAAGCTGGAACTGGGGATGCTTTGAGGCTGGAAGACAGCATTGCCGTTCGTCTCGAGCGAAGTCGAGAGACGGACTGGGAGCGCAGAGGTGTCTCGACTGCGCTCGACACGAACGGGACCGGAGAAAGACCATGACCGACACGAAAACCAAGACCCGCGAAATCCCGGCAGCGATCACGCTGACCCCGGCGGCGGAGCAGCGGATTGCCGACCTGATGGCCAAGGCGCCAGACGACGCGATCGGCGTCAAGCTGTCGACCCCGCGCCGCGGCTGCTCGGGCCTCGCTTACTCGGTCGACTATGTGACCGAGGAAGTGCCGTTCGACGAGAAGATCATCACCCCGGGCGGCGTGTTTTACGTCGACGGCGGTTCGGTGCTCTACCTGATCGGCAGCACGATGGACTGGGTGGAAGATGATTTCACCGCCGGCTTTGTGTTCGAGAATCCGAACGCCAAGGGCGCGTGCGGGTGCGGGGAATCCTTCACAGTATAAGGGGTCATCATGCTCACGAAAACCAGGGCCTCTATATTCACTGTCGCGATGATTCTCGCCGGACCGGCCTTGGCGGATGAGCCGGAACCGCCGGTTTCTTCTTTTGAGCAAATGTCCGCGCTGGTGGGAGACTGGAAGCGGGAAGGCGAGGATGGTTCAAAATTCCATATCCAGTTTGAATTGACGGCCAATGACAGCGTTTTGATCGAACGCTGGGTGAGCCGGGGGAAAACCCATTCGCTCACGCTTTACCATCGAGACCAGGCCGATCTCGTCGCAACCCATTATTGCCCGCAAGGCAATCAGCCCCGGATGAAAATGAGCACGCCCGATGGAGCGTCAAGGATCAGATTTGATTTCTGGGATGCGACCAATTTGGTGAACCCGACGGACAACCACCAGCATAGCTTGTCGTTCGATTTGTCAGAACCCGGTCGCGTCAAACGAGCTGAAACCTATTTGAGCAGCGCTGGCGAAGAGCCGTCTGAGATGTTTTTGGTGCGAACGGAATAAGTTGATAGGCGATTTTTCATTCTATGAGAGAAACAGCAAAAAAGGGGCGCGGAAATTTTTCTCCGCGCCCCTTTTTTGTGATCGTCACTTATCCCTCAAGGGAGAAGGCGTTCAAACCTTGCTCGTCAGTTCCGGCACCGCATTGAACAGATCCGCAACCAGTCCGATATCGGCAACCTGGAAAATCGGGGCGTCTTCGTCCTTGTTGATCGCGACGATGATCTTGCTGTCCTTCATGCCGGCGAGATGCTGGATCGCGCCGGAGATGCCGATGGCGATGTAAACCTCGGGGGCGACGATCTTGCCGGTCTGGCCGACCTGATAGTCGTTCGGGACATAGCCCGCATCGACGGCGGCGCGGCTGGCGCCGATGCCGGCGCCGAGCTTGTCGGCGAGCGGGGTGATAAATTCCTCGAACTTCTCGGCGCTGCCCAGGGCGCGGCCGCCGGAGACGATGATCTTGGCGCTGGTCAGTTCGGGGCGTTCGGACTTGGCGATTTCCTCGCTGACGAAGCTCGACAGGCCGGATTCGCCGGCGCCGGTGACGCCTTCGATTTTTGCCGAGCCGCCTTCGGTTTCTGCCTTGTCAAAAGCGGTGCCGCGGACGGTGATCACTTTCTTGGCATCCGAAGATTTGACCGTGGCGATCGCGTTGCCGGCGTAGATCGGCCGGGTGAACGTGTCTTCGCTTTCGACCGAGAGAATGTCGCTGATCTGCATCACGTCGAGCAGGGCGGCGACGCGCGGGGCGATATTCTTGCCGGTGGTGGTGGCGGGCGCGAGGAACGCGTCGTGCGAGTCCATCAGGCTGGCGATCAGCGGCGCGGCATTTTCCGCCAGCTGATGCTCGAGCGCGGCATCGTCGGCGACATGGACGGTGGCAACGCCGGCGACCTTGGCCACCTGTTCGCCGACGCTGGCGCAGCCGGAGCCGATCACCAGCGCGTGGACTTCACCGAGCTGCGAGGCCGCGGTGACCACGGCCAGGGTGGCGTCCTTCATGGTCTTGTTGTCATGTTCGACTAAAACTAGAGTTTTCATTTTCGGAACTCCTTCAAATCTTTCTAAACCCGTTCGTGCTGAGCCTGTCGAAGCACCGTTTGCGAAAACTGCCCTTCGACAAGCTCAGGGCGAACGAAGCTGCTGGGCTCACGGTGCTAAATCGCGCCAACAGCCTTCAATTTCGCGACCAGCGCGTCGACATCCTCGACCTTTTCACCGGCCTGGCGAACCGGCGGTTCGGAGACATTGGTGGTGGTCAGGCGCGGGATGATGTCGACGCCGTAATCGGCGGGCGTCTTTTCATCCATCGGCTTTTTCTTTGCCTTCATGATGTTCGGCAGCGACGCGTAGCGCGGTTCGTTGAGCCGCAGGTCGGTGGTGACCACGGCGGGCAGGTTCAGCTTGACCGTCTGCAGGCCGCCGTCGATTTCGCGCTTGACGGTGATGGAGTCGCTGTCGAGCTCGACGGTGTTGGCGAAGGTGCCCTGGCCCCAGCCGAGCAGGGCAGCAAGCATCTGGCCGGTCTGGTTGGAATCGTCATCGATCGCCTGCTTGCCGGTGATGACCAGCCTGGGCTGTTCTTCGGCGACAATCTTGGCGAGGATCTTGGCGACGCCGAGCGGTTCGACCTCTTCGTCGGTGACCACGAGGATTGCCCGGTCCGCACCCATGGCGAGTGCGGTACGCAGGGTTTCCTGTGCTTTCTGCGGGCCGACCGAGACGGCGATGATTTCTTCTGCCTTGCCGGCCTCTTTCAGGCGGATGGCTTCCTCGACGGAAATTTCGTCGAACGGGTTCATCGACATTTTGACATTGGCGAGATCGACGCCACTGCCGTCGGACTTGACCCGCGGTTTCACGTTATAATCTATCACCCGCTTGACGGGCACCAGGATTTTCATTGCTGTTTCCTTCTTCTATTTTCTCAAGCGTCTTAGCTTACGTTCACGTAAACGTCAAGTTTTGCGCTGCGGTGCAGCATTGCGTCTTTTGCCCGCGCTCCGTTCGTCCTGGGCCTGTCGAAGGACTGGGGAGCGCGCAGGTTCGTACTTCGACAAGCTCAGCACGAACGGGACCGGATCCTCCTCGCCTCAGGCAGCCTCTTTAACCTGCGCGACGATCTTCTTCGCGGCATCACCGAGATCATCGGCGGATACGATCGGCAGGCCGCTGCCCGCCAGGATTTCCTTGCCCTTGGCGACATTGGTGCCTTCGAGACGGACCACCAGCGGTACCGAGAGATCGACTTCCTTGGCCGCGGCGACAATGCCCTCGGCGATGATGTCGCATTTCATGATGCCGCCAAAAATATTGACGAGAATGCCTTCGACCGCCGGGTCGGCGAGGATGATCTTGAACGCCGCAGTGACTTTCTCGGTCGTGGCGCCGCCGCCGACGTCGAGGAAATTGGCCGGGAAGGCGCCGTTGAGCTTGATGATGTCCATCGTCGCCATCGCCAGGCCGGCGCCATTGACCATGCAGCCGATATTGCCGTCGAGCTTGATATAGGCGAGGTCGGACTTGCTGGCCTCGACTTCCGCCGGGTCTTCCTCGGTCTCGTCGCGCAACGCGGCGAGATCAGGATGGCGCATCAGCGCGTTGCCGTCGAAGCTCATCTTGGTGTCGAGCACGATCAGCTGCTGGTCTTCGGTGACCACCAGCGGGTTGATCTCGACCATTTCGCAGTCCATCGCCATGAACGCGTCATAGAGTTTCTTGCCGAGCTTCTGTGCCTGCTTGTTGAGGTCGCCCTGCAGCTGCAGCGCGAAGGCGATCGAGCGGCCGTGGTGCGGCATGAAGCCCTGCGCCGGATCGATGGTGATCGTGCGGATCTTGTCCGGCGTGCTGTGCGCGACTTCCTCGATATCCATGCCGCCTTCGGTGGAGACGACCATGGCGACGCGGCCGCTGGCCCGGTCGACCAGCATCGACAGGTAGAATTCCTTCTCGATATCGACGCCGTCGGTCACATAGAGCCGGTTGACCTGCTTGCCGGCGTCGCCGGTCTGGATCGTGACCAGCGTGTTGCCGAGCATTTCCTCGGCATTGGCGCGGACTTCGTCGATCGATTGGGCGAGGCGGACACCGCCCTTGGCATCGGGTCCCAGTTCCTTGAACTTGCCCTTGCCGCGGCCACCGGCATGAATCTGCGCCTTGACGACATATAGCGGTCCGGGGAGTTTTTCGGCGGCGGCGACCGCTTCTTCAACGGTAAGCGCGGCGTAGCCGGCGGGAACGGCGATGCCGTGTTTAGCAAGCAGTTCCTTGCCCTGATATTCATGGATGTTCATGGAAAGATGTGAAGCCTTTCATCAAGCTTGAAAATGGTGTGATCGCAGGTGCGAGTCTTGGGAGCCGCTTAAGCACAGATGCCGGGCCATTTCCACCCTGATTCATGATAATATTCAGTTGGTCGGACGGCTGTATCGGGACAGGTTTCAGGTGAAACCAGTGGATGCCCGAAAATCAGAGGTCCAGCCGCATCCCTGTCAGTCGCCAATCGAATGGAAGTAGCGGAAATATGCGGGGTTTGCCTATTTGATGGCGCAGACAGCGCCGGAAGAGGACACGACGCCGATGATTTCCGGGTCCTGCAGCGCGCGGGTCTGTTTGACAAATTCGCTGATCGTCACGTCCCCGGCCTTGCGCTTTTTCAGCTTGCCCAGGCCGTTCAGCTTGCTCAGCTGCCCGAGCGACAGCCGGTCGACCATCCGGTCCGCCATGCAGGCCGAAACCGGGGCAGACAGCCCGGCGCTCATCAGGCCGTTGCGGACCCGCGTTTCCGGTGTGGCGCAGGCGGCGAGGGCAAGTATCAATACAAGCGTGGCAGGGAAATGGGCTGGTGGCATGATTTTGTTCCGTTGGTTCCGAGCCTGCCGAAATCCGTGGCTGCCGTTTTGATTCTGCTTGCACAGGCCCGGTACCAAGGGACTTCGGATCAGGATTTGGCTTTTTCCGCCAGTTCGATCGCCTCGAGCACGACCCGCCGCGCTTCGTCCGCATCGCCCCATTTGCCGACCCGGACCCATTTTTCGGGCTCCAGATCCTTGTAGTGGGTGAAGAAATGCTCGATCTGCTGCATCACGATTTCCGGCAGATGGCTGCCCTCGTCGATCTTGCGATAATAAGGGAAGGTCGCGTCGATCGGCACGCAGAGCAGTTTCTCGTCGCCGCCATGCTCATCCTCGAGATTGAGCACCGCAATCGGCCGGCAGCGCACGACGCAGCCGGGCATGAACGGAGAGCGCGCCACGACCAGCGCGTCGAGCGGGTCGCCATCGGGCGAGAGCGTGTGCGGAATAAAGCCGTAATTGGCCGGATAGCGCATCGGCGTGTGCAGGATACGGTCGACGAAAAGGGCGCCGGATTCCTTGTCGAATTCATATTTCACCGGTTCGCCGCCAACGGGGACTTCGATGATGACGTTCAGGCTTTCCGGCGGGTTGTCGCCAATCGCGATCTTGTTGATATCCATGGAAAAGGTGGTCCTTATCTGGTTTTCGGCTGCAACAGCCGGTCAATGCCCCCTTCTTGATCAGCACCCTCTCCGGTGATTTTTTCCAGCGCCGGATAGCGCAGGCCGCCCGAATGGTCGACCATAAAATTATGATAGGCTTCACCATTTTTGGCAAAAATCTCGATTGTGCCTTCTTGCCCGCGATTTTCCTCGATCGCCTGCTTCAGGGCGGCGTCGCCGTAGGCCTTGCCGTTGATCGCGGAAATCGTGAGCCCTGCCTTGAGCCCGGCGCGGAAGGCGGGGCTGTCCCATACCACCGACTTGATCATGCCCTTGCCGCCCATGACCAGACCGACACTGTGGCTGAGATCCATCTGCTTGCGGCGCTTGTCATTGGCCAGGATATAGGCGCTCGGCGTATCGACAAAGACAAGCCGGTAGCCGCCGAGCACAAGACCGTTTTTGGGTGCTTCGCTGCTGGTTTCATGCACGCGCTTGGCGATAAAGGCGGCCCAGTCATAGGGCTGTATGGCATTGAGGGCGGCGACCACATCCTCTTCCTCGTAGGTGCTGACGCCCCAGTCGCCATTTCTGCCCCCGAAAAAGGCCCGCGCAAAATCGCCGAGCGATTTCCGGCCGTCCGATTCGCGGCGGATGATCTGGTCCGCTTCCAGCCAGATCAGCATGCCTTCATTATAATAGTCTTCGGCCCGCTGCCAGCTGGTCCATGGCTTGGGACGCCGCGCGGCAATAATCGGGTCGTGCGTGGTGTCGACCAGCGGACGCCAGGTCCGGCCCACCCGCAGATCCATGTCGGCGGCGATCGCGGCGAAGGCGTCGAGCGTATCCTGTTTCGAATAGAGGCCGGATCGGGCGCCCAGCACATAGCCCCAGAATTGCGTCTGACCTTCATAGACCCACAGCAGATTGTCGCGCATCGGCTGCCGGAAATCGGGCGTCCACATGCCGGCAGGGCGACGATATTTGCCGTTCCAGGCGTGGGTCAGTTCGTGCGGCAGCAGGTTGCGCCGCCCGGGACCGTCATTCCAGCCGGTGAAATATTCCCGGTCGACACCATTTTCGGAAGAGCGGTGATGTTCGATGCCAATGCCGCCCATTTCGTCGGTCAGCGCGAGCAGAAAATCGTAACGGTCATAGGGATGGCTGCCGAACAGTGCCTCGGCCTCCCTGACCAGCGTGATATGGGGCGCAATTTGTGTTTTCGATGGCTGCAGAAATTTGGCATCATCGGCGACGATATTGAGATGCACCCGGTTGGTCAGGGCAATGGTCTTGAAATTTTCTCCGGCAAAGACCGGACTGTCGACCAATGTGTCATAGTCGGTTTTTTCATAGACGATGGTGCTGCCGCTGGTAGATTCCGGGCGCAGGGCGCTCGCCGCCTGCCAGCCGTCGGGATAGACGGCAGTCGCCTGCACCGGAATCTGGCGGACATAATAGCCGGCCGGGTAGAGCGAGACCTGGTGCCAGCGCAGATTGAGCATGGATGGCGCCATGACGACCCGGCCATGGCTTTCCGTGGTCGCGGAAACAAACTGGAATGTGGCGGTGATCCGGGAGACGCCGTCCGGCACGGCCAGATGGAAGGCAAAGACGTTGACATTGTCGCGCACCCACGGAAGTGTCCGGTCGCCCGCCTTGAATTCCAGCCCGGCCAGTTTCTCGATCTCGCCGCGCGGGGCATGATTGCCGGGCAGCCATTCGGGATAGAGCAGGGTCAGGCGGCCGGCTTTTGCCACCGGGATGGTCTGCGTGACACGGAATATGCCCTGGTCATGATCGCGCGCGTCGACTTCCAGCGTCATGGTGCCGGGATGGGCGACGTCCTGCGGCGCGGGGATCGTATCCTGCGGCGCGATATATTGCGGCTTGCTCAGATTATCGGGCATGGCCGCGGCAGGCGCGGAAATGGTCAGGCTCAGAACAAGGCCCAGTAAGGCGGCGGTACGCATGTAAACAAATCCCCTGAATCGACTGCATTCTCAAATGACGCTTTTTGCCGGTGGCGTCCAGTGTTTGCGCATCTCCCGTTCAACCTCGCCCTGCGTTGGTGGCTTGAAAAACCTGTTCCGCTTTGCCGGATCACCGGCTAAAGGCTCCCCATGGCAAAGATACAGACCCCCCAGCCGGTGCGCGGCACGCAGGATATTTTCGGCGAAGACCAGGAACGCTTCAGTCACGTGGTCGAGACCTTCGAGCGGGTGCGGCGGCTCTACGGCTTCAAGGGCGTCGAAATGCCGGTGTTCGAACCGACCGCGGTCTTCGCCCGTTCGCTGGGCGAGACCACCGATGTGGTGTCGAAGGAAATGTACTCATTTGAGGATCGCGGTGGTGACAGTCTGACGCTGCGGCCGGAATTTACCGCAGGGATCTGCCGAGCGTTTCTCAGCAATGGCTGGCAGCAGCATGTGCCGCTCAAGCTGGCGGCGCACGGGCCCTTGTTCCGTTACGAGCGGCCGCAAAAGGGGCGCTACCGGCAGTTTCACCAGCTCGATGCGGAAATCATCGGCGCGGGCGAAGCGGCGGCGGATGTGGAATTGCTATGCTTTGCCGACCAGCTTTTGCGGGAGCTGGGCATTGATGATGGCGTGACCTTGCAGCTCAATACGCTGGGCGATGCGGAAAGCCGGGATGCGTGGCGCGATGCGCTGGTCGAACATTTTCAGGCGCACCGGGATGAGCTGTCCGAAGACAGCCGGGACCGGCTGGAACGTAATCCGCTCCGCATTCTGGACAGCAAGGAACGGCAGGACCGCCCGATCGCGGACGCTGCTCCGGATATTGACGCCTATCTGTCGAGCGAGGCGAAGGAGTTTTTCGCACAGGTCACCGAAGGGCTGGACGCCTGCGGCGTCGCCTGGACGCGCAACAGCCGGCTGGTCCGCGGGCTGGATTATTATCGCCACACGGCGTTTGAATTTGTCACCGACCGGCTCGGCGCGCAGGGCACGGTGCTGGCCGGCGGGCGCTATGACGGTCTGATCGAATCGCTTGGTGGTCCGCATACGCCGGCGGTCGGCTGGGCGGCCGGGGTCGAGCGTTTGGGGATGTTGCTGGATGAGCCTGAAACGGCGGGACCAGAAGCTGTGTTCATCCCGCTGGGAGACGGTTGCGAAGCGGCAGCGATGAAACTGATGGGTGACTTGCGCAGAGCGGGGATCAGCTGTGATATGGCCTACAAGGGCAATATGAAAAAGCGGATGCAAAAGGCCAATGCTGCCGGTGCGGTGCATGTAGTGATCATTGGCGAAAACGAACTGGCCAATGGTGTTGCGGCGGTGAAGAATCTGGAAACCGGGGATCAGCGCGAGGTTATTTTGAGTGGTTTGATCGGAGCGCTGACTGTCGAATGACCGCCATCACCCCCCAACGCATTGCCCAGATCGAGGCGCGCTTTGCCGAACTGCAGGCGATGATGGCCTCGGGCGACCTCGACAGCGATAAATTTGTTGCCGTCTCCAAGGAATATGCCGAGATCGAACCCGTGGCCAAGGCTGCCGCGCAGGTCAAGAGCCTGCGCGACGAGCAGCAGGGCCTGGCCGAAATGCTGGCCAGCGATGATGCCGAGATGAAGGCGATGGCGGCGGACGAAGTGGACAGCGTCAGAAAGGCGCTGGCCGCCGCCGAACATGCGCTGGCGCTGCAGCTGCTGCCCAAGGACAGCGCCGATGACCGTCCGGCGATGCTGGAAATCCGCGCCGGCACCGGTGGCGACGAGGCGGCGCTGTTTGCCGGTGACCTGTTCCGCATGTACACGCGCTATGCCGAGGAGCAGGGCTGGAAGGTCGAGATGATCTCGGCCAATGCCTCGGAAGTCGGCGGCTTCAAGGAAGTGGTCGCCAATATCCAGGGCAAGGGCGTGTTCGCCAAGCTGAAGTTCGAATCCGGCGTGCACCGGGTCCAGCGCGTGCCGGAAACCGAAAGCGGCGGGCGCATCCATACCTCGGCGGCGACGGTGGCGATCCTGCCGGAGCCCGAGGAAGTCGATATCAAGATCCGCACCGAAGACCTGCGCATCGACACCTATCGGGCGAGCGGCGCCGGTGGCCAGCATGTCAACAAGACCGACAGTGCAATCCGCATCACCCACTTGCCGACCGGGCTGGTGGTGCAATGCCAGGACGGCAAGTCGCAGCACAAGAACAAGGCGCAGGCGATGAAGGTGCTGGCGGCGCGGCTCTACGAGCAGGAGCGCGACGCGGTGCAGAGCGAGGAAGCGGAAGCGCGCAAGTCGATGGTTGGCAGCGGCGACCGCAGCGAACGCATCCGCACATACAATTATCCGCAGGGGCGGGTCACCGACCACCGGATCAACCTGACCCTGCACAAGCTGCCCGAAATCATTGAGGGCACCGCGCTCGGCGAAATGGTCGATGCGCTGATCGCGGAGGATGAAGCCAGCCGGCTTGCCAATCTCGATGGGTGATGCCGCCGGCGCGCTACGCGAAGCAGCAGAGACACTTGCCGGGATTTCCGACAGCCCCCGCCTCGATGCGGAACTGCTGATGGCGCATGGTTTGCAGATCGAGCGGGCCGAGCTGTTGCTGAAACTGCCGGAGCTTGACGCGCCCGCTGCATTCTCCAGCCTGGTCGCCCGCCGCCGGCAATCCGAACCGGTTGCCCATATCATCGGCCGCAAGGAATTCTGGGGCCTGGATTTCCAGGTGACGGCCGATGTCCTGATACCGCGGCCCGACAGCGAATTGCTGATCGAGGAGGCGGTGCGCCTTTTTCCTTCCGCGCCGCCGCAAGGAATAGTTGATCTGGGTACGGGCAGCGGCGCGCTGTTGCTGGCGGCGCTGCATGAATTTCCGGATACCAGAGGTGTAGGAATTGATGCCAGTGCGGCCGCCTTGCAGATCGCCCATAATAATGCGGATGCGCTCGGCCTGGCCGACCGGGCCAGCTTCCAGCTGCTGGACTGGTCGCAACGGAACTGGACGGATTCTCTCGATTCCGGCTTTGATTTGATCCTCGCCAATCCACCCTATGTCTCGACGCGCGCCGACCTGTCTGCCGATGTCGCCGATTTCGAGCCCCATCAGGCCCTGTTTGCCGGCGAGGAGGGGCTGGATGATTACCGGATCCTGATACCGGCTCTGGCGCAACTGCTCTCGCCGACCGGCATAGCACTGCTCGAAATCGGCTTTGATCAGGCCGGTCCGGTTTCGAAAATTGCCGAGGAAAGCAGCTATCACGTTGAACTGAAACAAGATTTATCGAAAAATGACCGATTGATCATACTCCATCGGTAAAAAGGGCTTGGTTTTGCCGAAGCGAGTCGCTAAGACTTGCTCAGGCCCAGAGGATTTCTGGCTTTTTCCCTAAATCTCTGGCCTGCCCCCAACTCGATAATGTTGCTGATTTTCGGCGTGCATTTGTCTTGTATGGGCCGCTGTGGACGGGTTGTTTGCAGCGCAATCGCCACCGCAGTGTGGCTATGACTTGAGAAAGACAAGTTTATTAGCGGTATAAGGATACCTGAAATTTGATGAACAATCGTCAGCCTGGCCGCCGTGGACGCGGCCGGAACACCAATAACCGTCCCCAGAGCAACCGCGGTGGCGGATCGGACCGTGACAACCGGATCGACAGCCGCACGCGCGGCAATGCTGTGCAGATGCTCGATAAGTTCAAGAAAATGGCGCAGGATGCCCAGGTCAACGGTGACCGTGTCCAGGCCGAATATTATCATCAATTTGCAGATCACTATTTCCGTGTGAATGCGGATACGATTGCCCGCCGCGAAGAACAGCGGATCGCTCGCGAGGGTGACAATCGCAGTGACAATCGCGGCAATGGCCAAGACGATAGCAGCGACAATGATGGCGACAATAATCGCGGTCGTAACCAGCAGGGTCAGCAGAACCGGCAACAGCGTGATGATCGCAATGATCGTAACGATCGCGACGAATCCGCTGCAGATGCTGCGCCCGAGGAGAAAAAACCGGTGCGCAGCCGGCGTCCGCGCAAAACCGAAAATATCTCGGCCCGGGCCGAATCTTCGGAAAAGAATGGCGACAATAACGGTCTGGACGCCAGCGTCCTGCCGCCCGCGATCTCGGCATCGACCGAAGTCGAGGTGGAAAAGAAACCCGCTCGCAAGAAACGGGTAATGAAGCCGCGCGCTGCCGAAGAAAGCGACGCTGCCTAGTTTTCTGTCACGCTATTTCGGATAGCATTGATCGTTTTTGCGAAGGCGGGCGGCTGTCCGCTGTTGTTGCAGACGAGGAAAGCTAGGGGATCCGGATCGCTGTTGCCAGCCAGCCGGGCAGGTCGAGTTCCCGGATATCCTCCACGCGCCGATGTTCGACCGACAGGCCATAGGCCGGATAGGCGATGCGCTGGCGTTTTTCATCGGCCGCTTCGATCGGCACGACAACCATCCGCCGGTTGACCTTTTGCCGGTAGTTCATACGTGCGGTGTTTTCCTGGCCGACATAGCAGCCCTTGGTGAAGCTGACGCCACCGAGTTCGGCGGCATTGCATTCGAGCCACAAGGTCTTGTCGCTGCCCAGCTCTGCCACCCCCTCGGTCACGCCGAGCGACAGGCGGTGCTTTCGATAGCTCTCTTCTGACCCTTGCCCGACACCCGCGTGGTCCAGCCAGCGATGGCCCAGGTCCGGGAGGCGTGGATCGGTTGGCCGGTCTCCGGCTGCCAATGCCCAGTGCACGCCGACCGAATCATCCCGGGCAATCTCGATCTTGCGGCGCAACCGGTAAAGTTTCAGGCGCTTGACCAGGGCATCGGCCTGCTCCTGTTCGCAATCGATCAGAATCGAGTCTCCGTCAGCCCACAGGAAGAAATCGAACAATAGTTTTCCCTGCGCGGAGAGCAGCGCCGACCATCGGGGTGCGCCCTCGACCACGGCCGCCATGTCCTGCGTCACCAGGCCCTGCAGAAACGCCCGGAGATCTTCGGTTTCGTCGGCGGTGGAGAGCCGGATGACGGCCCGGTCATTAAGTCTGGTTTCGGTCATGGCATTTAGGTAGGGGTTTCGGAACAGAAAACCAAGCCGCCAGCACCCGGCTTGCCGGAATGATGCATTTTTCGGCCGCCGCAGGATCAACGGAACAGACAATGACCGACACCAGAACCGCAATCACGATCAGACGCCCCGATGACTGGCACGTCCATTTGCGCGACGGCGCGATGCTCGAGGCGGTCGCCCGCTTTACCGCTCGGCAATTTGCCCGGGCCATCGTCATGCCCAATCTGTCGCCGCCGGTGACCAGCGCCGCCAGCGCCGCGGCCTATCGCGACCGGATCATAGCAGCCCTGCCGGAGGGGACCGATTTCACCCCGTTGATGACCTGCTATCTCACCGATGATGCGGATGCGGAGGACATCGCATCCGGCCATACCGCCGGCATTTTCACCGCGGCGAAACTCTATCCGGCCAATGCGACGACCAACAGCGCCCATGGCGTGACCGATGTGGCGCATATCATGCCGGTGCTGGAGCGGATGCAGGCCATCGGCATGCCGCTGCTGGTCCACGGCGAGGTCACCGATGGCAACATTGATATCTTTGATCGCGAAGCGGTGTTTATCGACCGGATCCTGGGCCCGCTGATCCGCGATCTGCCCGATCTCAAGATCGTGTTCGAGCATATCACGACCAAGCAGGCGGTACAGTTTGTCGACAGCGCCGGGCCGAATATAGCGGCGACGATCACGCCGCATCATCTGCATATCAATCGCAATGCCATGTTTACGGGCGGGATTCGCCCGCATGCCTATTGCCTGCCGGTGGCCAAGCGGGAGCTGCACCGTCTGGCCCTGCGCAAGGCGGCAACATCCGGCTCCGCCAGATATTTTCTCGGTACCGACAGCGCGCCGCACGAGATCCACGCCAAGGAATCGGCTTGCGGCTGCGCCGGGATTTTCAACGCGCCCTATGCTCTGGAAAGCTATGCCGCTGTGTTCGAGGAAGAGGGCGCGCTCGACCGGCTGGAGGGCTTTGCCTCTGTGCATGGCCCCGAATTTTACGGCTTGCCGCTCAATGACACGATGGTCAGTCTGGAACGGCGGGACAACCCGGTGCCCGATGATATCGAATCGGCGGGATCAACCCTGGTCCCGTTTCATGCCGGCTCCGCCCTGAACTGGCAGATTGTCCAGTCCTGACTCCCGAGCTGTACTAGACAGATTGCAGTTTGCGAGCGGCCCGGCCTGTCCGATAGGTATCGGCGGAGTAAAGGGCGAGGCTGGTCCAGATAAGCAGGAAGCAGATCATGTGCGAGACGGTCACGGCTTCTTTATAGACGAAGATTCCGATCAGAAACTGGATCGTCGGCGCCAGATAGTTGAGTACGCCGATCGCGCCCAGGGTCATTTTCTTGACCGCCGACGCGAACAGCAGCAGCGGAATCGCGGTGACGACAGAACCACCGACCAGCAACAGGTCAATCGTCCGGTCGTCGCCGAAATGCTGTCCGGATCCGGAAGCGGGCACACCCACGGTCAGCCAGATCAACAGCAGCGTGAAGGGCAGAAACAACAGGCCGGTTTCTGCGGTCAGACCGGCTATCGGGCCGATATCGGCAATCTTGCGAACCAGGGCATAGCTGCTCCACGATCCTGCCAGAGCGAGGCTGATCCAGAGCGTGTCGAGCGCCTGCACCGCCAGCACCGAAACCCCCGCCGCCGCGATCGCGATGGCAATCCATTTGCTGCGTGACAGCGCCTCTCCGAGAAACAGGCGGCCCATCAGCACGGTCAGAAGCGGGCTGATAAAATAGCCGAGACTGGCCGCCAGTATATGATCCTCGTGGACGGCCCAGACGTAGATCAGCCAGTTGGCCGCGATCAGGCAGGAACTGGCCAGCATCAGCCAGCGCAATTTTCGGTCTCTTATTGCGGTAGCAAGGCTCGAGAGATTCTTGCGGAAGTAGAGGATGAGGAGCAGCAGCGGCACGGACCAGACGATCCGGTGGCCGACGACTTCCAGAGCCCCGACATTTTGCAGCAGCTTGAAATAGACCGGCATCAGTCCCCAGGCGACGCAGGCGATCAGCGCCTGGATAAGCCCGATTCGGCCGCTGGATAATGTGCTGAACATCGGCCAGCGCTTAAGCTTCGCGTTGCCCGCGAGCAATCAAGAAATGCTATCGGCCGGAAAAGCCGGTCAGGGGATCAGATGATACCGCCGCCCAGCGACAGCCGCAGGGCACAGATGCCCATGACAATCAGGCAGAAATACATGCCGCTGGTGCGCGACGAAATCAGCCCGAACAGGGCGCCGATGCCGGCAAACGGCAGGATCAGCCAGTTGGTCCAGCCGAGCAGCGGTACCAGTCCGACAATGGACAGAACAAGCGCGATCACGCCGATGAACAGGGAGATTAAATTGAACATAACTGTATTATAGGAATAGTGCACCGCTAATTCAAGCATTTGCGAATCCGAACGGTCATAGTAGGTTGTCCGGACGGGAGGATGAAGATGGCAATCGAGGATATCAGAATCGAAACCGGGCGGCTGATACTGCGTCCGCCCAATGCCGACGATTTTGAAGGCTGGGCCGCATTCCAGGCCGACGCCGAGACCATGACCTATATCGGCGGGGCAAAAAGCCGCGCCGAATCCTGGCGCGATCTGTGTGCCATGGTCGGCGCTTGGCATGTCCGCGGCTATGCGATGTTCTCGCTGATTCTGAAGGACAGCGGCCGGTGGATCGGCCGGATCGGTCCCTGGTATCCCGACGGCTGGCCGGGGACCGAAGTGGGTTGGGGCATCGCTCCGGCCTTTGCCGGAAAAGGATATGCGCTGGAAGCGGCGGTGGCGAGCATGAACTATGCCGTGGACGAACTGGGCTGGCAGGATATCTGTCATACGATCGATCCGGCGAATATTGCATCGATCCGGCTGGCCGAGCGTCTCGGCTCGACCAACCGTGGGCCGACGCAATTGCCTGCCCCATTTGAGCACGCGCGGGTTGACGACTGGGGCCAATCGCGCGACCAGTGGCAGGTGAACCGGAAAAAATTCCAGTAGGAGAGCATGACCATGGCAGAAGACCGATATCTCGACCCGACCCGCGAAAGCTTTGATGCGTTCAAGGCGCTGCCGCGCGACGTGCCAATCAATATGCTCAACCTGCTGCGCTTCCATGAATCGGCGCAATATCCCGCCGATCATCCCAACGCCGGCAAGGGATGGAGCGGTGCGCGCGCCTATCAGGAATATGGCAAGACCAGCGGCCCCATTTTCGAGCGGGTCGGCGGCACCATCATCTGGCGGGGCCAGATGGAATGCATGGTGATCGGACCCGATGACAAGCAGTGGGATAGCTCGTTCATCGCCCGCTATCCGAACAGCGGTGCCTTCATGGAAATGGTCACCGATCCGGAATATCAGAAAGCGGTGGTCAACCGGCAGGCGGCGGTGCTCACGTCGAGACTGATCCGTTTCGGCGAAATCGGCGGGCCGGATACCTTTGGCTAAAATCCCGAAACGGGACAAAAGGTTAACGACCGGTCACCGGATTAACCAGTTCCCCTAACGGAATATTAACGCTTTTTGGTGCATTTGTCCGCGCAAATTCAGGAGCAAATCGCATGTCCAAGATTACCCGTTCCCTCTGGCTGTCTGCTGCAGCCTTTGCGCTGCCCTTGTCGCTTGCCGCCTGCGGCAGCAACGAAGCCAGTGACGAAGAGCTGGCCAAGCTGGATGACAATCTGACCTCCGATCCGGCAATGAATGATGCGCTGGAAGACGCGATCCTCGTCGATCCCGATCTCACCGACCAGGCGAATCGCAATGCCATTCGCGGTGCCAATGGTGCAGCGGACGGTTCGGTGCCGCCGGGAACGGGTGCGGATGGAAGTAGCGCTGCAAAGGCAGCGCTTGGCGGGAAAATCCTGAGCGCGCCAAAACCCCGGCAGATGACGTCTGATGACGAAGGTCTGACTTTGGGCGATAAAGCCGAGCTGCAAGCCGCCCGCAGCAGCAAGCCTGTCTGCAACGAAGAGCTGCGCTATGACATGAACTATGCCAACCGGATGCCACCGGAATTTGCGGTCTATCCCAAGGCGAATGTCCAGGAAGCGGCTGGCAGATGCGACCTGCGCGTGGTCAGCTTTGCCACGGCAACGCCGATCAAGAATATCATCGATTATTATTACACCAGGGCAAAACGCAGCGGATATGACGCTGAATATCTGATGCGGGGCAGCGAGCATGTTCTCGGCGGCACCCGCGACAGTGACGACGGCGCTTATGTGATCACCCTGAACAAGCGTTCGGGTGGCGGAGCGATCGTCGATATCGTCGCCAGCAACGGGCGCTAACGCCGAAACGACAAAGCCGGACTTCGCATTTCAATCTGTCCGGCGATCAAGGGTGGCCCGCTCCGGCCGCCCTTTTTTTGCCCTTTATTCGCGGTAGCTGCCGCCGCCGTCGACGGTGACATCATTGGCGGTGGTGAAGCTGCTCAGGTCGCTGGCCAGCCACAGCATCGCATTGGCAACTTCCACCGCCTGGCCAACCCGGTTGATCGGATGGTTGCGGTTGAACAGTTCCACGGCCTCGTCATGCGGTCCGGGATAGGCGGCGAGATAGCGCTGGTACATCGGCGTGTCGATGGCGCCGGGATGGACGGTGTTGACCCGAACCGGATATTTTTCGGCAGCGCAGTGGAGGGCGAGCGATTTGCTGAGCGCCGTCACCGCGGCCTTGCTGGCACAATAGGCGGCAAACTGGGCACCGGGACGCATGGCCAGCATCGAACCGATATTGACGATCGCGCCGTCCTCGCCGCTTTCGATAATTGCCGGCAGGCTGACACGGCAGCCATAAAATGTACCCTGGAGATTGATATCGATCGTCCGGTTCCAGCTGTCGAGATCGACCTCGTCGACCGATCCGGGTTCGGAAATGCCGGCGACATTGAACAGGGTCGTCATCTTGCCGAAGCGCTTCTTGGTGGCATCGACCGCCGCCTGCCACTGGTCGAGGTTGCGGACGTCGAGCTCGACCGCAGCCGCGCGGTCGCCCAGCGATGCGGCATGGGCTTTCGCCTTGTCGATCTGGATATCGGCCAGCATCACCGAGCCGCCTTCCTCGATCACGCGTTGCCCGGCGGTTCCGCCAATGCCTTCGGCGCCGCCTGAAATCAGCGCGACCTTTCCATCCATCATGCCCATCTTGCTGTTCCTGTTTCCGGTCTATTTCTTGTCGAACTGGATCGGCAGGTTGGCCAGACCCCGCAGCATCATGTTCGGCGGATAGCGAAGCTCCGCGCCTTCCTTGATCCGGATATTGTCCATGCGTTTGGCGAACTGCTGGAAGGATACGGTCATTTCCTTGCGCGACAGCATGTTGCCAACGCACATGTGAATACCCTTGCCGAACGCCAGATGGGTGCGCGCGTTCTTGCGGTCAACCTGAAACTGGTTCGGATTTTCAAACTGCTTGGGATCGCGATTGGCCGCGTGATAGCGCATCATCACCATCGCGCCCTTGGGCAGCGTCACGCCGCCCAGCTCGGCATCGCGGTGCATCACCCGCCAGATGCCCGATGAACCGCTCGACATGCGCAGCACTTCCTCGACCGCATTGGGAATCAGCGACGGATCATCCTGGATTTTCTTGTACTGGTCCGGGTTGGTGGCAAAGAGTCGCATGCCTTCGGCCAGCGCCGCGGTCGTCGTCTCGTTTCCGGCCACCATCAGCTGTTGCACGATCGACAGGGATTCAGCGTCATCGAGCGGCCGCTCGCCATCGACCTGGGCATTGACCAGATCGGACAGGATATCGTTTTTTGCTTCCTTGCGGCGCTCGTCCATATTGGCTTTCAGCGCGTGCTGATATTCGACCACCTCGCGCTCGGTTTCCAATTGCCGTTCACGCGTCATCATGCCGGACAGGCGATCGACAAAGGCATTGGTCCAGCGCTTGATCGTGCTGGCGTCGGCGACGTCCAGGCCCAACTGGACGGCGATAGTCCGGACCGGCATCGGGATCGCATATTCCTCGACAAACTCGCATTCGCCCCTGTCGATAAAATTGTCGATCAGCTCGTTCGACATCTCGCGCATGCTGTCTTCCAGCTTGTTCACCTTCGGCATGGAGAACGCCAGGTTGACCAGTTTGCGGAACCGCGTGTGCACCGGCTGGTCTGCGGTCAGCAGGGTATTGACCTGGGGCCAGCCCTTGGCCTGAATCTCCTGCACTTCCTTGTCATTTTCCAGCTCTTCTGCCGACTTTCCACCTGACAACAGCGCGTTGAAATTGTTGGAAAAATCATCCAGCCGACCAACCGCTTCCGAGATCAGGTCATAGTCGAGCACGACATAGGTGCCGCTCGCCTCATCGAAAAAGACCGGGCTTTCCGCACGTTTTTCTTCATAAAATTCAAAGGGGTCTACCAGCACATCCGGCTGGAAAAGCGATTTGGATACTGCTTCGTTCATGGCAAGGTCCTGTTCAGATTAGTCGAAAGCCGGGGTGGGTTTGCCCTCGGCGTTGTAAACCGGCCCTTCGGCGTCCACCCGATATTTGGCGCTGACCGCGTTGATCAGGCCAAAGCTGCCGATATGGGCGAGCATGCTGGCATAATGGACATCCTGAAAATGCTGGGCCAGCGCCTCTTCATCAGTCCATTCCTCGAACACCTCGATGCGGGACGGATTGTGCAGATCGGCGCACCAACTGTAGCACAGGCACCCTTCCTGGCTCAGCGCGCCGTCGATATAGGGCTGCGCTGTCTTCAGACATTCTTCCCGTCTGGCCGGGTCGACATCGATATGCGCCGCAATCAATATTTTCGCCATGATTCCAATTCTCCTAGAGCTTGTTTCCGCCAAACTGGGCGACGACGACAAATATCCGTTTGCTGTAACGCCACTGGCCGTCGATTTTGACAAATTCATCGTCATAGCGGCCGCCGGCAACGCGCGGCTCGCCCTTCTCGACCAGGATTTCATGGGTCTGGTAGCGCCCGGAGGCGGTATCGCCGGTCACTTCGAGGCTGGCGGGGATACCGAGAAAGCTGACGGCATCGAACTGGCCCATCGCGCCGTTCCAGAGATTGACGATATTGTCGCGGCCGACGACCTCGGTGCCCATCAGCGACCAGACGGCATCCTCCGTCCACAGCGCGCCCCAGTCGTCGGGATCCCTGCGCAGCACGGCGTCGCAATAGGCATCGTGCAATTCCCGGATCGCCAGTCGATCTTCTATCGGCCCTGAAAACATGGTCTGCTCCTATCCCTTTTATGGGAGAGACTACACGGCAAAAGCGGTGGAAAGACAAGCTGCCATAAGTGCTAGCGAGGGTTAACGATCAGCTCGTAATGGTTCCCCACCAGCATGTTTAGCTGCGAGCACTTTTTCCCATGGTGGAGGGCCGATGGAAGGTTTGAGACAAGGTTCGACCAATTCCCTCATTCTAAGCGCCCAGTCGTAATAATAGTCATCGCTGGCGCCATCGACTACTAGTCCAACGTTCAAACCAGAGGCATCGGGTCCTTCTGGATTGGCCCTACTGCTCGCCCTCAAAGATAACCAATCACCATCGGCCCTAACCGTGATAATCTCGGGAGCATCGGGAGCTTTACCCTGCAACCATTGCTGGTACCGTCTTGACCACAAATTCTTTTTCTTATCCTCGAATGAGATCAAATGACTGATGGTGCCTTTGCATTGGCTGAGGTCAGCCTCTCGCCAAAGCATCTGAGCTGCCACTTGCCTCGCTGTTTCTTCTCGGTTTGTCGGGAGAAAGCTGTTCAACCAATCTGGCAGTTCATCTGTGTTCCAGTTGGCTGATACCATTCGCAAGACAGGCCTGCATTCCCCATCGCGGCAGGCTGTGAAGCCAGCCTTATTGACCATTTCAATAGCAAAGGACCAAGCAGAAGTGTATTTTTTCAGTGATTCAACATAATATACGTCAATCAGATTAGGAGTTGACCTGTTCCTGAACCCATAGTCTCCGTCAGACTCATGAAAATAGTAGTCACTGTCGAAAGCTAGTTCATCGAACCAGACATCCCATTGTTCAAAGAATCTATCGGCCCAAGCTTCATCAGCAACATGCTCGGATTGGATATTGGATGTTTGCGCGGATAATGCGTTTGATAAAGCAATGCTGGCTAACACCGCCGCTAGAAAAACAAAGAAACGCCTAATGATCAATCGCCGCTGATCCGTTCGATATCGGCGCCCACGGCGGCGAGTTTCTCTTCCAGCCGCTCATAGCCGCGGTCGAGATGATAGATGCGTTGCAGCCGGGTTTCGCCTTCCGCTGCCAGTCCGGCAATCGCCAGACTCATCGAGGCGCGCAGATCGGTCGCCATCACGGGGGCGCCGGTCAGTTTCGCAACGCCGCGCACCACGGCGGTGCGGCCCTTGGTCTCGATATCCGCGCCCATCCGGTTGAGTTCCGGCACATGCATGTAGCGGTTTTCGAAAATGGTTTCGGTGAGCACGCTGGCCCCGTCGGCGAGACAGAGCATCGCCATCAGCTGCGCCTGCATATCGGTGGCAAGGCCAGGATAAGGAGCCGTGGACAGCGTCAGCGGTTTGAGCTTGCCATCCGACGCCACCCTGATGCCTTTGGCATGAACGTCGATATCCAGACCAGCGTGACGCAGCGCATCCAGCGTTGCTTCCATTTCGTCCGCCTTGGCAGCCAGCAGGTCGACTTCGCCGCCGGCAATGCCGACTGCGCAGGCGTAGCTGCCCGCTTCGATCCGGTCGGACATCACGCGATAGGTGCAGCCATGCAGCCGGTCGACACCGGAGATGGTGAGGGTCGAGGTGCCAATGCCCTCGATTTCGCCGCCCATCGCCACCAGCATATTGCAAAGGTCGACAATTTCCGGTTCGCGGGCGGCATTTTTGAGAACGCTGGTGCCATTGGCCAGCACCGCCGCCATCAGCGCATTTTCTGTCGCGCCGACAGACACCACCGGGAAGGTAAAATCGCCGCCGGGCAGGCCGCCATCGGGGACGCGGGCAATGACATAGCCACTGGTGGTTTCGATTGTCGCGCCGAGCGCCTCGATCGCCTTCAGGTGCAGGTCGATCGGCCGGTTACCGATCGCGCAGCCGCCGGGTAGAGACACCCGGCATTCGCCGGCGCGCGCCAGCAGCGGGCCGAGCACCAGGATCGACGCGCGCATTTTACGGACGATATCATAGGGCGCTTCGGTCGAGGTGATCCGGCCGGCCTTGAGCGTCATCACCCGACCGAAATCTTCCGGCCTTGCGCCTTCGATGGTGGTCGACACGCCGAGCTGGTTGAGCAGATGCCCGAAGCTGTCGACATCGGCCAGCCGCGGCAGGTTGCGCAGCGTGACCGGTTCGTCGGTCAGCAGCGCACAGGGCAGCAGGGTCAGGGCGCTATTCTTGGCGCCGGAAATGGGAATGGTGCCGGACAGCCGGTTGCCGCCGCGTATCGAGATAATATCCATGGTCCAGCATTTACCGCAAATGGCGAGACAGGCAAGCCTATTGCGCCGGATCCAAAGGGAGTCCCTGTCGACGAGTGCTAGTTGCGCAGCAATCCGAGCGCGGCATAGGCGGCTTCCACAGTCGGGCGGGCCAGCGTCGAGGCTTTCTCGGACCCGTCGCGCAAAATCGCGTCAATCGCCGAGCTGTCCTGTCGCAATTGCTCGAACCGCTGGCGGATCGGCGACAATTTGCTGACCGCCAAATCGGCCAGCGCCGGTTTGAAGTCGCCGAAACCCTTGCCGGCATATGCGGCGAGCACATCCTCCTGCGTCTGATCGGCGAGTGCGGCGTAGATGCCGATCAGGTTTCTCGCTTCCGGGCGGTCGGCCAGATCGGCGAGATTGTCGGGCAGCGGTTCGGGATCGGTCTTGGCCTTCTTGAACTTGCGCGCGATCGTGTCGTCATCGTCGCTCATGTTGATCCGGCTGAGATCCGAGGGATCGGACTTGCTCATTTTGGCATTGCCGTCGCGCAGGCTCATTATCCGGGCCGCGCTTTTGCCGATGAACGGTTCGGGCGGGACAAAAGTTTCGGTGCCGGTATCGCTGTTGAACTTGGCGGCAATGTCGCGGGCCAGTTCGAGATGCTGCTTCTGGTCCTCGCCCACCGGTACGTGGGTCGCCTGATAGACCAGAACGTCGGCTGCCTGCAGTACCGGATAGCCATAGAGACCGAGCGAAGCCCGTTGCTTGTGCTTGCCGGACTTTTCCTTGAACTGGGTCATCCGGTCGAGCCAGCCCATCGGCGTGTTGCAGATCAGCATCCATGCGAGTTCGGCATGGGCGGGGACCCGGGCCTGGTTGAACAGGATCGACTTGTCCGGATCGACTCCGGCGGCGACCAGGGCGGCAACCATCTCGCGGCAATTGGCGGCCAGTTCGGCGGGGTCATTGTGGACGGTGATCGCGTGCAGGTCGGCGAGGAAGAACAGGCATTCGCCCTCGTCCTGCATCTTCACCCAGTTTTTGATCGCACCCAGATAATTTCCAAGATGGAGATTCCCCGTGGGCTGGATGCCCGATACCGTCCGCATCGTTCTAACTTCCTTCGCTTGCGGCCTCTTCTGCCGCTTTCTTCTTGGTCAGCATGGTGATCTTGTCGCGGTCGACCGCGCCGGTCAGCCACGCGAGTGCGGCATAAACCAGTCCGCCGACGCTGACCAGAGCGGTGATCGACCCGACCCGTTGCCAGATTGTGCCGTCATAAAGACCTTCGCCGATCGGCGCGGCATAGACCAGCACGACCGCCATGCCGGCCGCCGACAGCGTGATCCGCCCGATCCGGATCAGCAGCGTCCATTCCAGATGAAAATGGCCGCGCCGGTGGAGCATGATATAGAGCATCGCGCAGTTGCACCATGCGGCCACCGCTCCGGCGAAGGCCAGACCCTTGATCCCGTAGACCGGAATCAACAGCAGGTTGAGCGTAATGTTGATGAACAGCGAGATCGCTGCGGTATAGACCGGGGTTTTGGTATCTTTCCGCGCAAAGAAGCCGGGGATCAGGACCTTGACCATCACATAGGCCGGCAGGCCGACAACCAGCGCGGCGACGACCGCGGATGTGGTCTGGCCATCGGCGGCGGTAAAATTCCCTCCGACATAGAAGGAGGTAACCAGCGGCCCGGCGGCAAAGAACAGGGCGATCGCAGCCGGTATGGTCAGCAGCATGCCCAGTTCGATGGCGTTGCTTTGCAGCCTTTGCGCGCCGCCCTTGTCGTCCTTGGCGATGAAGCGCGACAGGGCCGGAAGAATCGCGGTGCCAAGGGCAATGCCGATGATACCCAGCGGCAGCTGATTGAGCCGGTCCGCCATCGCCAGATAGACGAATGATCCTTCCGGCAGACGCCCGAGGAAGAACAGGTCGATAAACCGGCTGATCTGGTAAATACCGGCACCGAACACGGCCGGCAGAATCAGCACGCCCAGTTCCCTTACATCAGCGCTGAAGCGCGGCATCTTGAGCGGAAAGCGGAAACCGGTCTTGCGCGCCCAGTAATAAAGCCAGAGCATTTGCACCAGGCCAGCTGCGGCGACGGCCATCGCCAGAAAATAGGCTGTCTGGCGCGGATCATTGCCGTCATTGAGCAGATAGGCGGCAAGCAGCGCGGTGATCATGCAGATATTGAGCATGATCGGCGCCGCCGCCGCTGCCGCGAACCGGCTGAGCGAGTTCAGTATCGCCGCGAATAATGTCGTGATGCTGATCAGCCCGAGATAGGGGAAGGTGATCCGGGCCAGCGAAATCGAAAAGCCGTTTGTCCGCCCGCCTCTGCCGAAATCGTCGATCAGCCAGATGATGCCGGGCATGGCAAGCATCATGATTGCCGAAAAGACCAGCAGCAGCGGTACGAATACGGAAAGCACCTCGGTCACGAATGTCTGGGCCGCGGTCCGGTTCTCGTCCGCTTCCATCTTGCGGTTGAACAGCGGCACAAAGGCGGCCGAGAAGGCGCCCTCGGCGAACAGGCGGCGAAAGATATTGGGTAGCTGGAAGGCGAGCTGCCAGGCATCGGCTGCTGCACCGGCGCCCAGAATCCGGGCCAGCATGATATCGCGGACAAAGCCGAACACACGGCTGACCAGTGTCAGGCCGGCGATAGTTCCGGTGGATTTCAGCAGGTTCATACCCGCTGCCCTAGCAGGGGAACTTAGGCGTTACCAACGGGTTGCTCGCCCGATTGCTGTGCGGCCATCTGTTCGCGCTGCTGCATGTATAGCGCCGTGAAATCGATTGGCTCCAGCAACAGCGGCTGGAAGCCGGCATCGCGTACCGCGTCGGAAATGACGGCCCGGGCAAAGGGGAAGAGCAGCCGGGGCGCTTCGGCAAACAGGAACGGATGCGCTTGTTCTTCTGTCACGTTGCGCAGGCCGAACAGGCCGCAGTAGAGCAGCTCGATAGCGAAGGCGACGCCCTCGTCCGCCTTGGCGGTGACCTCGATCTTGAGCTCGACTTCGTGAACTTCGTCGGAGACCTGAGAAGATCCGATGTTGAACTGCACATCGATCTGGGGCTGCGCATTCCACTGGTACACGTCCGGTGCATTGGGATTTTCGACCGAAAGGTCTTTCACATATTGCGAAATTACACCGATCTGCGGCTGCGTGTCCGCTCCGTTTGCCAGCGGGTCCGGTGCTGTGACATTTTCGCCAAGGTTTGCTTCAGATTCACTTTTGTCATTCTCATCAGCCATCGGGCCTGTCCTTTCGGAAAAATCAGTCAAACATGTCCTTTGGCGCATATTGCCGCGCCGTTCGCAGCGCGCCTAGCAGGGGACGGAACCAAGGGCAATGAAAGAGTAGGGCGCAGGACAGGGGCCTGCTTGCCGGCATATTTGTAAGCGCAGGTTCACAAATCGGTTGATAGAAATGGAGGTCGATCTGCGGAAAAGCGGCTTTTCCACTAATGCCATTTGAAACCGCTCCTGTTTCTGCCTATGTATAGGGTCAAAGAAAAGATTGGATTTTGAAGTGACCATCGAAATTGTATTATTGGCTATGGTAGCAGCCTTCCTGGGCCTGCGTCTCTATTCTGTGCTGGGCAAGCGCAGCGGTCATGAGCAGGAACATATGCCGCGGAATATCGAGCCACGCGGCAATGACCGTCGACCCCTGAATGATGCCAAGCCGCATGTCCCGGATATTGTGCCGGCACCTGCGGGAACGCCCAATATGGTCTATGACAATAGCGCCGAAGCCGGGATGCGGGAAATCCTGAGCGCCGACCGCAATTTTGACGTCGGCCGGTTCGTCGAGGGCGCACAGTCAGCCTATACGATGATCCTGGAAGCCTTCTGGAAAGGCGACAAGGACGAACTGAAATCCTTGTGTGACCAAGATGTCTACGAAAGTTTCGCCGAAGTTATCGACGCGCGGGAAAAGCGCGGCGAAATTCTCGAGAATCAGCTGGTGCGAATCGACAGTGCGCGCATTTCTGCCGCCGAATATCGTCGGCCGGTGGCGCGGATCACCGTACAGTTTGATGCCGATATCGCCGCCGTGGTCAAGGACAAGAAGGGTAACCTGATCGGCGGCTCCTTGTCCGATGCTGCCGAAACGCACGATGTCTGGACGTTCAGCCGCGACCTGTCCAGCGCCGACCCCAACTGGCTGCTCGACGAAACCGATGAGGCCTGATCGCCGGTCGCGCAGCTTTACCACCATGAAAATCGGGGCGCTTGTCGGAGCAATGGCGGTGGTCAGCGCCTGTTCCATGTCGATCATCCCTCAGGGCGCTGTCCGCGGCCAGGCTCCGTCTCCGGCTACGCAGCAGGATGGCGAGTGGGTAACGGGCGCAAGGCCCGATGCCGCAGCGCAACCCTCCTATAAAAATGGCGCACCGCCGCTCTTCCGGCCGGTCGATTCTGCGCAACTGGTAAGAATCGGTGATGACCCAAGCCGGGCAACCGGTGCCGGTATTGCATCGGGACCGGATATTGCCAGCCTCAGTCTGGGCGAGACGAAGGCTGTCGCAGCGCTGCAATCTTTCCGTACCAGCTGTTCTTCGCTGGTCCGGCGCGAGGATAGCAGCGGCCTGACAAGGGGCGTCGACTGGCAATTGTCCTGCGACGCTGCCCAGAACTGGCCAGCCAATGATGCCGCGCGCTTTTTTGCCTCCTATTTCGAAGCGGTGCAGATTGGCGAGGGCAAGGCGTTCGCGACCGGCTATTTCGAACCGCAGATCAGCGGCTCGCGAGTCCGCAACGCGCGATACCAGGTGCCGGTGTACCGGCGACCCGACAATCTGATCGACGTCGATCTCGGCCTGTTTTCGGAAGCGCTGAAAGACAAGCGGGTCCGTGGCAAGGTCGACGGAACCAAATTGGTGCCGTTTGAAGACCGGGCCCGGATCGACGACGGCGCGCTTGCCGGTCAGGGACTCGAGATCGCCTGGGCAGAAGATTATATCGACATGTTCTTTCTGCAGATCCAGGGCAGCGGCCGGCTGGCGCTGCCGGGTGGCGATGTCATGCGGATCGGCTATGCCGGCCAGAACGGCCATGACTATACCGGTATCGGCAAAGTGATGCGCGAACGCGGGCTGCTCGCCGATGGCAAGACCAACATGCAGGGCATTGTCGAATGGCTGCGGGCAAATCCGCAAGAGGGCATGAAGATCATGCGCGAAAACAAGAGCTATGTCTTCTTCCAAGAGCTGACCGGCCCAGGCCCTTTGGGCGCAATGGGTCACCCGGTGGTCGCCAGGACCTCGGTTGCGGCCGACCGGATGTTCGTGCCGCTGGGCGCACCGGTCTTTCTCGACATGGCCCATGATGTTGCTGACGGCCTCTGGGTCGCGCAGGATACCGGCGGCGCGATCAAGGGCGCCAACCGCTTCGACACCTTCTGGGGCGCAGGGGAACAGGCGGCGCAGATCGCCGGCGGCATGTCCTCCAACGGGCAGGCATTGCTGTTTTTGCCCAAGGGAGCGGTTGCCAGGCTTGTCGCCGCTCGCCGAAACCCGGGCCAGTAACCATGGCGGACCGGCCCCTTACCGCCGGTGAAAAGGCGCTCTGGCAAAAGGTTATCGAGACCGTCGAGCCGCTTGACCGGGCAAGCGTCAAACGGGTCGAACGCCTGCCTGTCGCCAGCAGGCCACGCGAACTTTCCGGCCCGATCACCGCCGAAAGCTTTGGCGGCAAGACGGCTGTGCCGCTGCGCGATCAGAAGCCGGTGCCGACCCGCCACGGCCTCGATGGTGGCTGGGATCGCCGTCTCGCCAAGGGGATGGTGCAGCCAGACGTCACCGTCGACTTGCATGGCTACACATTGTCTTCCGCGCACGGTCGTCTGGACAGTGCGCTCGAACTCAGCGTGGCGGCTGGCCATCGGGCAATATTGCTGATTACCGGCAAGGCGCGCAACGACGACGAGCGGCGGCGCGAAGGTGGTCGCGGTGCGATTCGGGCGGCGATTGCCGACTGGCTGGCCGCTTCGCGCCACGCTTCGCATATCGCCACGGTACGCCGGGCGCATCCGCGCCATGGCGGCGCCGGCGCGCTCTATATCATCTTGCGGCGTCGCCGCTGAGCATCACTCGGACTTGTAGACCACGCCGGCTTTCATCACGAACGGTACGTTTTCGAGCAAAGCGACATCGGCAAGCGGGTTGCCGTCCACCGCGATAATGTCGGCCGAAGCGCCGACCGTCAGCGCGCCGAATTTTCCGGACTGGCCGAGCGCATCGGCGGCATTGTAAGTCGCCGCGCGCAGCGCTTCTGCCGGTGTCATGCCGAAGCGGACCATCCGCGAGAGCTGCTTGGCGTTGTCGCCATGGGGATAGACACCGGCATCGGTGCCCATCACCATCTTCACGCCTGCCTGGTGGGCCCGGCGAAAACTCTCGCGCTGCGTTGCGCCGGTCATCCGTTCCTTGGCCAGACTCTCTTCCAGAAAACCGGCCTTTTCGCCTTCGCCCAGAATATATTCGGTGTTGTAGATATCCATCGACAAATAGGTTCCCTGACGCCTGGCCATCGCGATGCCCTCGTCGGAAATGAAGCTGGCATGTTCGATCGTATCGACACCGGCTTTGAGCGCATTGATAATGCCCTCTGCACCATGGGCATGCGAGGCTACCTTGCGACCATGGCTGTGCGCCTCTTCGGTCAGCGCGGTCAGTTCCTCCACCGTATATTGCGGGGCGCCGACCTGCGTGCCTTTCGACAAGACACCGCCGGTCGAGCAGGTCTTGATCAGGTCGACGCCATATTTGATATTGCGCCGTACCTTGGCGCGCGCCGCCCAGGGACCGTCCGCCACACCTTCACCGACGATCCCGAATTCTTCGGGAAGCAGATTATTGTCGCTGCAATGGCCACCGGTGATGCCGATCGACGGGCCTGAAACAAACATTCGCGGACCAGGCACATCGCCGTCGGCGATCGCGTCTCGCAGGGCGACGTCGGAAAAACTGGGTGCGCCTACATTCCGGACCGTCGTGAAGCCTGCCATAAGCGTCGTCCGCGCGTTCATCACGCCGGTAATCGCGGCGCGTTCATGGGATATGACGAGGCGCCGATAGCCCTGGTCCGTCGCTTTGCCGGTGAAATGGACATGCATATCGACAAGCCCCGGCATGACAATCCTGTCGCCGAGATCGATGATGCGCGAACCTTCGGGCAAGGCTGTGGCGCCAGAGGCAATCGATCGAATCGTGCCGTCGGTGACCGTGATCACCGGACTGGCAACCAAAACGCCTTTTTCAACATCAACCATCGCGGCGGCCTTGATCACTACCGTTTCGGCAAGCGACGGGGATGACATGAGGAGCAGCGCCGCAGCGGTCAATAGTATCCGTCTCACAAAGTCTCTCCTTCTTGCGGTCCGGATTCAGTCCGGCCCGTTATGGTGGGCGCGCCGGTCAGACGAGCGCGCGTTCGACAATCAGGGCGTAGATTTGCACCAGTTTTTCAAGATCATCGGTTGCCACCGCTTCGTCCAGCTTGTGCATGGTCGCGTTGCACAGGCCAAATTCGACCACCGGCATGATCTTCGCCAGAAAGCGGGCGTCGGAGGTGCCGCCCGAGGTGGACAGTTCGGGTTCGATGCCGAGCACCTCGCGGACCGCGCCTGCAATGATGTCCGAAAATTCGCCCGGCGGAGTGAGAAACGGTTCGCCGGAAATGATCGGCTTGAGTTCGCCGCCGTGCTTTTCGACAATCTCTCGAACCATGGCACCCAGACTCTCTCCCGTGTGCCGGTCGTTGAACCGGATCGACAGGCGACCCTCCGCCTTGGCCGGGATCACATTGTGCGCCGGATTGCCGACGTGCAGGTCGGTAAACTCGATATTGCTTGGCTGGAACCAGTCGGTTCCGTCGTCGAGCCGGAGCGCATCAATTTCGCTCAGTATCTTGCCCAATTTGGTAATCGGATTGTCGGCGTTGTGCGGGTAGGCGACATGGCCCTGCATGCCGTGAACGGTGACCCACATATTGACCGAACCGCGCCGGCCAATCTTCATCATGTCGCCGAGCCGGTGGACCGATGTCGGCTCGCCGACAAGGCACAGGTCCGGAACGATATCGCGTTCGGCCATATAGTCCATCAGCGCGACCGTGCCGAAGCGGGCCGGTCCTTCCTCGTCGCCGGTAATGATCAGGCTGATTGTACCGAGATCTGCGGGCAGCTTGTGCAGCGCGCTGACAAAGGCGGCGATACTGCCCTTCATGTCGACCGCGCCGCGCCCGTGCAGCAGATCGCCGCGCACTTCCGGGACGAACGGGTCGGTCTGCCAGCCCTGTCCTGGCGGGACCACATCAAGATGACCTGCATAGGCAAAATGGCGCGAACCGGCCGGGCCCTTGCGGATTGCGAAAAGATTTTCAACGGGACCGTCGGGCGCCTCGCCGGAAATGAAACGGGTGACGGCAAAACCCAGCGGCTCCAGCATCGCCCCCATTTCGTCAAACACGCCGCCGCTTGCGGGAGTGATGCTGGGTTGCGCGATCAGACGCTTGGCCAGGTCGAGGACGGTCGGGTTTGTCACTGGCCGGCGCTCAGGCTTCAGCCGCTTCCGGCCGTTCGAGCCGTTCGATCACCCACGGTTCTTCCTCGGCAGCCTCCATCCATTGCGCGGTCCACTCGTGGTCGAGGATCGTCTGCATATAGCTGGTGGCAAAGCCGGGGAGGCGGAATCCATAAGTCTGAAAGCGCGAAACCACCGGCGCATACATGATATCCGCGGCGCCATAGGTGCCGAACAGAAACGGTCCGCCGCCGCCAAAGCGCGCCCGCGCCTGCGCCCATAGCTCAATAACCCGTGCGGCGTCTGCCTTGACCTCGTCGCTGAAATCGAGACCCTCGTAAATTTTCCGCGTGTTCATCGGGCACTGGCGGCGCAGCGCCATGAATCCCGAATGCATTTCCGCGGCCATCGAACGGGCCATGCCGCGCGCGGTCTCGTCTTTCGGCCAGAAGCGGTCGCGGTGGGTCTTGTCGGCAAGCCAGTCGATAATCGCCAGGCTGTCCCAGACCACGGTCTCGTCATCCCAGAGGATCGGAACCTTGCCGCCCGACGGCGCAAAATTTTCGGTCGCCCGGACATGGTCCCAGTCGTCGCCATAGAGCGGCACGGTCAGTTCCTCGAAGGACAGGCCCGATTGCTTGCAGGCCAGCCAGCCGCGCATCGACCAGCTGGAATAGGCCTTGTTTCCGATTATCAGTTTCATACCATGCCCCATAACCAAATATGATCGGCGGTGTCGAGCAATGCTTCTCCGGGCACAAGTGCCGCGCCCTCAGCTCTGCACAGCCTCCAGAACGGCCAGCCGCAGTTCGTCGATACCCTGTTTTTTCTCGGAAGACGTCAGCAGCAGATCCGGATGAGCGGCTGGATGCTTCTTGGCGATTGCCGCCACTTGCTCCGCCGTTGCGTCCAGTTCTTCCTGCTTTACCTTGTCCGCCTTGGTCAGCACGACCCGGTAGCTGACCGCTGCCTTGTCGAGCATTTCCATGACTTCCTCGTCGACCGGCTTGATGCCATGGCGCGAATCGATCAGCACGAAGGTCCGCTTCAGCACCGCCCGCCCGCGCAGATAGTCGTTGATCAGAAAGCGCCATTTCTGGACCACTTTTGGCGGGGCCTTGGCGAAGCCATAGCCTGGCATGTCGCAGATCCGGAAGATCAGCGGATCACCGACATCGAAGAAATTGAGCTCCTGCGTCCGGCCCGGTGTGTTCGATGTCCGCGCCAGACCGTTGCGGTTGGTGAGCGCGTTGATCAGCGACGACTTGCCGACATTGGAGCGGCCGGCAAAGGCGATTTCCGGGACCTTCGGGTCTGGCAGAAACTGCAGCTGCGGCGCACTTTTCAGAAAGCTGATCGGTCCGGAAAACAGCTTCGGATGAAGCGGCGTCATGCCTCCGCCTTGTCAGCCGCTGCCTTGCGCGCCTTCTCTTCGGCTTCCTTGGCCATCATTTCCTTCATCTGCGGATGGCGCGAATAGAGCCATTTCTGCTGTGCGATGGTCAGGATGTTGGACACCGTCCAGTAGAGCTGCAGACCGGCGGCAAACGGCGCCATGATGAATACCAGGATCCACGGCATGATGCTGAAGATCTGTTTCTGCATCGGGTCCATGGGAGCCGGGTTGAGCTTGAACTGCAGGTGCATGGTGATGCCCATCAAGATCGGCAGGACACCGACGGCAAGGAAGGTTGGCGGGTCGAAGGGCAGCAGTCCGAACAGGTTGACCGGAGTCAGCGGATCAGGCGCGCTCAGATCCTTGATCCACAGGGCAAAGGGCTGGTGGCGCATTTCGATCGACAGCATCAGCACCTTGTACAGCGCGAAAAAGATCGGAATCTGCAGGAAGATCGGCAGACAGCCGGCAAGCGGATTGACCTTCTCTTCCTTGTACAGCTTCATGATTTCCTGTTGCTGCACCTGCTTGTCGTCCTTGTGCTTCTCCTGGATCGCCTTCATCTTCGGCTGAACGGCGCGCATTTGCGCCATGGAGGCAAATTGTTTCTGGGCAATCGGGAACATCACCCCGCGGACAACGAAGGTCATCAGGATGATCGCGACACCGAAATTCCCGACCAGCTTGAACAGCCAGTTGAGCAGATAAAACAGCGGTTTCTCGAACCAGTAGAACCAGCCCCAGTCGATCGCGCGGTCCAGGTTTTTGATGCCGAATTCCGCTTCATATTTTTCCAGCAGCGCGTTTTCCTTTGCCCCTGCAAACAGACGGGTCGTGGTTTTCAGCTGCTGTCCCGAGGCGACGATTTGCGGGTTCTTTTTCGCAATCTCGGCCTGGAAAATATCGCCTCCGCCGGACCGGAAGCGGCCATCGACGTCGGAAATATTTTCCGGGACCAGGGCGCCAAGCCAATATTTGTCGGTAAAGCCGAGCCAGCTGACCTCCTTGTCATAGGCGTTGGTTCCGGCAACCGCGGAGGTACCGAACAGGCTTGCAAAAAATCCGGGTTCTTCGCCGGCCAGATTTTTGTAATCGACATCGTAATTGGCGGCGCCCTCATAGACACCAACCGGACCGGAGTGGATGGTCCAGGTGCTGGCTTCACTGGGTGGAATATTGTCGAGATCCCGTTTCCGGTTGAGCAGGCCGTAGGGCCGGATCGCGATCGGGTTGGCGCCGCGGTTGATTACCGTTTGCTCGCTGGTGATGAGATAATCGGGGTCAATCGACAACTTGATGATATAGGTCTGGCCGGTTTCGTTCGCCCAGCTCAGCGTCACCGGTGTTTCCGGGGTCAGTTTGCTGCCGTCGGTGGACCAGATGCTATTGTCATCCGGTACAGCCACGCCTTCGCCGGCCCAGCCAAAGCGGCTGAAATAGGCATTTTCGGTGCCGGAAGGCGCAAATAGCCGGATCGGCTTGCTGTCCTTGCTCATGTCGACGGTGTGATCGGTCAGCGTCAGATCATCAATCCGTCCGCCCTTGAGATTGACCGAACCGTTCAGGCGGGGGGTTTCGATCAGAACGCGGGGATTTTCCCGCAAGACCGTTGCCAGCGGCCTGATCTTGCCAGACTCCGCTGTGGTGGCAATATCCGCGTTGCCGGTCGCCGGGGTACCGCTCGAAGAACCGGTTCCGGCAGGAACCTGGTCGGTGGCTGGTACATTCGCCTGCTCCACGACCTCGTTCTTGTTGGCCATGTCCGGGAAAAACCGTTCCATCATCAGCGGCCAGCCGAACAGAATGATACCGGTGAGGAGCACCGCCATGATGATATTGCGTTTGTCGTCCACTATTTCGTCCCGCTTTCGGCCATTTGTTGCAAATAGGATCGGTGTATGAGGGTATCAAGGCACCGGGTCATAACCCGAGCCACCCCAAGGATGGCAGCGCAATAGCCGTTTAGCCCCCAGCCAGCTACCCCTAATTGCACCATGTTTCTCGATCGCCTCGATCGTATAGGCGCTGCAGGTCGGCATGTAGCGGCAAGTCGGGGGCAAAATACGGGAGGGGCCCCATTGCCAGCACCGTACACAGAAGATGAAGACGGATTTCAGCATCGCTGGGCCAGCTTTTTTGCCAGATGGTTCAGGCCCTTTTCGAGATCGGCCTTCATGGTAGCGAAATCCGCTTCTGTGTCGGCCTTGCGGCCAATCATGATATGGTCGACGCCGGTAATCCCATGGCCGGGCAGGGCCTGTGCGAGCAGCGCGCGGAATCGCCGCTTCATGCGATTGCGCGCCACGGCGTTACCGATTTTCTTGGTGACGGTGATGCCGAAGCGGATGGTCTGTTCGGGAATAGGGTGAGTGTCGCGCCGTTTATGCGCCAGCAAAACAAAATTGGCGGTTACGAATCGCTTGCCGCGGTTTGCGGCGAGAAAATCTGCGCGTTTGCGAATCACTTCGATAGGCCGGTTTGACTCGGCGGGTGCCGAATCGGACAAAAGGCGCTTCGCGTCTATATGATCCGGCGATAGGCGTGCTTCGGATGGCTCAGCACGAGCGGTCATATTGCTTTTAGGCAGAGAGCTTCTTGCGGCCACGGGCACGGCGGGCTGCCAGCACTTTGCGACCGCCAACGGTAGCTTTGCGGGCGCGGAAACCATGGCGCCGTTTACGGACCAGGCGGCTCGGTTGAAATGTACGCTTCATCGCGAATATCCTACGTCAAAATTTCGATAAAAAAGGCCGCCAAAAGCTGCGGCCGATACGTTGTCGCTGCGATTAGGCAGGCAGGCGCGGAAAGTCAAGCGTTTGCGCGCGCTCCTCACCCTAAACTTTCTTGTCCCGATTGCCGGTCTTCACCTTGCCGAAAATCGGCAGTTCAAAATCGTCGGGTAGCGTCTTGTGATGCCTTCTGCGCATCGCCCAGTCGGTCCATTTGCCATAATTGGGGTATCGCCGCTTGAAATCGACATAGCGTTTCTTCGCCCAGCGGGAGTTTTGCAGGACCAGGGCCAGACCGATCGGAAAGACAATGATGAAGCCCGGTCCGGGGATCGCGCCGATGATTGGTGACACCAGAATCAGCGCAAATCCGATCACCGAAAGCAGGAATCGGGAGCCGGACGTATATTTCCAACGCTTTTTTTTGAGTTTGTCGTCCATCGTCTTCCATTTGGTGCTTCGCGATCACGGGCGCAAGCTTGCTACCATCATTAAAGCGCGCAACGGCGATTATCGTTCCCGAAGATGCACGAGACGTGAACGGTAACTGCAGGTGGAGGGACTAGTGGAGGAGTTGAAAGCGCGCCATGTCGCCGCGTGACAGCCGCAACTGCTCCGAGAAGGGGACACTGTTGGTCAGCGCGTAAAAGGCCTTTGCCGTGGGAAGCGGCACACCCATTTCTGCATAATAGTCGAGATATTCGGCATGAACCGGATCGCTGGCCGGATAGTCACCTGCCTGCCGCCCGTCTTCGTCCATCCAGCTGTGGACGATGAATTCCGCAGCAGGGTCCGCGGTCCGCGTTATTCCGGCGAGGAACAACTCCACCGCGCCGGAGCGGACAGAGCCATGGGCCGGTACATTGGTGCTGATCCCGGCGCGGCGAATCATTCTGGCCAGTCTGAGATTGGCTTCCTCATCCACCGATCCGTCACAATCGAGCATTTCGATCCGCCTGATCCCGGGATGTTGGCTGAGCATCTGCCGGAACAGAGCCGGTGTGTAGCTGTCCACCGTGCCCGTCATCTCAACCGTATCGGGAGCGATCACACGAAAGGGTCCATACTGGCCATAAGTGGCGCTTGCCGGCGTTGCCCGGGTTTCCGGTTCGAAAAGGTCATACTCGAAAATCTCGACCGTTTCGGTGACGGTATAGCTGCTGGAGCTATATGCCGGCTGGACCGGGAGCAGCAGCAACGCACAGAGCATCAGGGCGCTGAGAACAAACCCGTGGCGGGTGTTGCCCAACAGGCTTTCATGTGCCCAAATATCTGATCGGTTGCTCCAGTTCATGCGCTCCTGATGCAGGCTATCCGCTTGCCAAAGCGTTTGCGCGCGTGGTTGTGGCAATATTAACCGGATTCCCTGGCTGATTTCCGGTGTTTTGACGGTTGCGGCCAAGGCGCGGTTGAGGCTCGACTCAATCGCCGGGCGCTTCCATGATTCCAGCATGCAATTGGGGCGGCTATGATGGTGGCGCTGGTTCAGACGGTGGCCTATCTCGGACTGGAGGCGCGCGGAGTAGAAGTGCAATGTCAGGTTGCGCCGGGCTTGCCTGCCTTCAACGTGGTCGGCTTGCCGGACAAGGCGGTGGCCGAGAGCCGCGAGCGGGTGCGGGCGGCTATCGCGGCAATGGGCCTTTCGCTGCCGCCGAAGCGTATCACGGTCAATCTTTCTCCTGCCGACCTGCCCAAGGCCGGCTCCCATTATGATCTGCCGATTGCGCTGGCGCTGCTCGGTGCGATGGGCATTGTCGATGCCGAAACGCTGGCCAGCTATGTCGTGGTGGGCGAATTGTCGCTGGACGGGCGACTCGCGGCTACTCCCGGCGTGCTGTTGGCCGCGCTGCACGCGTCAGGCAGGGATCTGGGCCTCATCTGTCCGGCGTTGCAGGGCCCGGAAGCGGCCTGGGCCGGCGATATCGAGGTGTTGGCTCCGGGAGATCTGCTGGCGCTGCTCAACCATTTCAAGGGACAGTCGATACTGACGCCGCCGGAAACCGGCGTTGCTCCCGAACCCGATTACGGGCCGGACCTGAAGGATGTGAAGGGACAGGAAACCGCAAAGCGGGCGCTGGAAATTGCAGCGGCTGGCGGTCACAATCTGTTGATGAACGGTCCGCCGGGGTCGGGTAAATCCATGCTCGCGTCCTGCCTGCCGGGGATATTGCCGCCCCTTTCTCCGGCGGAAGCGCTGGAAGTGTCGATGGTGGCATCCGTCGCCGGCACGCTCGCGGGGGGGCAGATGTCCCGCCAGCGGCCGTTTCGCACCCCGCATCACAGCGCTTCGATGGCGGCGCTGGTCGGCGGCGGATTGAAGGTGCGTCCCGGCGAGGTCAGCATGGCCCATCTTGGGGTATTGTTCCTCGATGAACTGCCGGAATTCCAGCGACCGGTTCTCGATTCGCTGCGCCAGCCGCTCGAAACCGGAGAGGTCAGCGTGGCCAGAGCCAATGCGCATGTTACCTTCCCGGCGCGTGTGCAGATGGTTGCGGCGATGAATCCGTGACCTTGTGTTGCTTTCGTGCGGCCACTTTGGAAAGGGGTGGATTGGGTGGGGTTAGGGATGACGCTGCGGTCGGCTCATGGAGGAAGGTAAATTCCACCTCGTCCTCACTGATATCAACGCGGACTAAGACTGCTTCAATCAGCAATCGTTTGTTTTCTTTGGTTAGGTCATTCCATCTGTCGAGAATGTCCTTGGTTTCCTCAAAGGCACTCTCGGCATCTAATATGGTCTGCCGAATGGCGTCTTGTCTGGCGAGAAGGCGCGGTAGTTCTTCTTCCAGTTCAGTTTTGCGCACGGCTTTCTCATCATAGCGAGATTTGAACCCAGCCTCGTCCAATGCCTGCTTCTGATACAAGTCTAATAGCGTATCAACGTCACCATCTACCTTGCGGATAGTTTCCTTGTGAGTATCAATCAGGAGAGAGAGTTCGTCGATCTTTTGCGTGGCACGTTTCTTCCTTAAGTCAACATCGTGGCCAGTAATGCCAGCAGCCGCAATCTCGGCCAAGAAACACTCTTCTAGAGTGTCCATGGGAATCCGGTTCTTGCAATTATTGCAAACGTATTTTTTTGACTGGCTTGGCACGAACATTTTGGTGCCGCAGCCGCAATGGGCGTAGCTCATAAACAAATTTACTGATTGGCGGGTGTATCGCTTGCCGTTGCGGCGTTGAGCATCAAGGTAGCTGACACATTCGTTGAACAATTCCTCTGACACCAATGGTTCCACGTCGTGATAGACCCAATCTTCTTTAGGTTTGAGTTCCCATGCGCCGGTTGCGGCATTTGATTGGGTGCTGTAGTTAGCGCGTTTTTTGCCGATGGCGGTGGTGTCTCGGATTAAGCGCTCAATCGTCGTATCGCTCCATTTTGCCCCTTTGCGGGTACGGTGGCCCATGTCGTTAAGATGGCGCGCTACGGTTTTCTTGCGCTTGTGCTTTTGGAAGAGTGTGTAGATCAAAACACGGATGGGGGCTTCATCCTGATCGACGATTAGCTTCTTGTCGGTCCATTGGTAGCCATAGGGCGCGGGGCCGCCAAGCGGCTTCCCTAGTTTGGCTCTGATCGGGACTGATGCGGCGACGCGGGAGGCAATTTCTTCTCGTTCCCAATTCGCCATGGCGGCCAGCATGTTGTAGAACATACGTCCGGCGGGTGTGCTGGTGTCTATGCTCTCGGCCAGTGATACGAGGTCGGCGTCGGCTTTTTGGAATAAATCCGCAAATTCGAGCAGTTCGCGGTTGTTGCGTGATAAACGCGCCAGTTTCGAGAAGATCAAGCCGGAAATGTGACCGGCTTGCACATCTGCAATCATACGTCGCGCTTCAGGGTGGTCTATGACGCGCTTGCCGGAAACAGCTTCAAGGCGATAGGTTTCTACTACCTCCCAATCCTTGCTTTCCGCGTAGAGACTGGCGCGGTGTTGATGGACTTCAAGGCTATCGCCGTGCATCTGATCGTCAGTCGAGACACGCAGCCAGATGCCGACCTTTTTCTTGGTTTTCATCCGTCCGGTCTAAGCGTTCAGCTATTGGTGCTCAATGGAAATGAGTCGAGTTGAGTCAGTGTTTAGACTGGTTTTTGGCTGTTTTTCCTTGACAATTTCGGACAACAATGGACGCCTTCGAGATAATGATTAAAATTTCACAGTTAATCCGGTAGAAGAATTCCATGCGGATTATTGTGTTAGCGACGATAGGAATATTGAGTCTGGGACAACCAGTTCTTACCAGCCCTTCGTTTGCACACGGTGGGCGCACGGCTGCGGATGGATGTCATAATGATCGTAAGAACGGCGGGCGGCATTGTCACGGCGGTAATGCTCGGCCGCAAGCGGTGAAACGTTCCAATGGATCGACCTATTACCCAAACTGCACAGCGGCTCGTGATGCTGGAGCTGCTCCAGTGCGCCTGGGACAGCCGGGATATGGATCGCACCTAGATCACGATAATGATGGGGTTGGGTGCGAGTAATTTCGGCGCGCTATTAAATAACTAAGATTCCAAAGGTTGAACATATGATTGTCCTTTTCTTTGCTCATCCTAAATTTTCGTGATATATTATTACAATGAAAATCGATCAAATCCTTTTGCCAAAGGAAATAGAAAATGACCCTGAAGGTTTTGCAGACCAAGCGTTTTCTCTTGTTGAATCAGCTTCTTCAAACTTCACCAGTCAAGATCAGGTGAAACATTTTCTAGAAAATCACATTGAGCTTGAAATGCAGCAAGCTAATATCTTCCAAGAATTTGAGGGCGTGCCCTATCATTCAAATATGAGCAAATCTGCACGATCACGTCTTGCCGCCTTCCAGCTTATGTTGAACCGGTTAGTTTAAACAATTAATCTTTGCCCGTTCCATTACAACCTGAACAAGTTCCACTCCCATTGCATCCAGGACACACTACTTCGCCACCGCCACGTTGCAATTGCTTTGACGGATGGGGTGTAACGCTTTTTCCATCACCAGTGCCGTTGCATGGCTTACATCTACCGCTTCCACCGCAAAATTTACAATTCGACATACCTCTCTCCTTCTGGTTCTTCACATTCTCTATAATACAAGTGGCTATACCATTATGAATTTTCTGTCGATAGTCACCAACACTTTATGAATGCATCTTCCGATAGTTCACAACCATTTATACGCTGGAGATTTGATAATTATTTTAGATACCTCAATGGATGATGACATTTATATCTTCCAGCTTCCCTAAAGATTGTTTTAGTTCTGATGCTTCCTTTCGACTTAAATCGAAACTATATGGTTCCGAATTTCCATTCTCATAGATTAGGATGTTATCACTTGTTAGATATTTGAATGACAGAAAGCCTAAAACAGTGCTTATCGCCCCCAAAATATAGTATCCGTTAGAAAATGAGAAAAATGCAACAATCGCTAAAAATATCACAAACCCCCAGGAGTTTTTGATATAGATATGGACATCACTAATGTCAGTTAGAGGCACACTAATATCTTGACTATTCTTGTATATAAATAAACGCTTTTTTGAAAAACAAAAACCCCGCCCAATTCCAACAATGCCCTCCGCAATGACTTTTTCATCCATCGAACTACCCCTTATCCAGAATGCGATATTGAGCATTTATCAACTCAAAAAGCAATGTGGCAGAGGACAATTGTCGAGTTGGGCGGAGGCTACTCAACATTAGTGTCTCACCTTGAGGATAATGGTACAATGCTTCATTCGCATGCATTCTCGCTACGAACTGGTCATGAAATGCGGAAAAACGGTACAGACGCGCCGTTAGCGCTATTTAGTCCTAAATTTGACTGGGTCCTGCAAGAGCTGATCCCAATCGATCAGAGATAAATACTTTATGTGGGCATCGGTCATTTTTTCAGTTCGCCGTACATGATTGATACTTTTGCTAAATTCCCGCTCCCCGCTCCTGACTGCCCCCTAGAATCATGCGACGAGCAATGAAATACTGGTTATAATTTCATTAGCGACAAAAGCAAAAGGCCCCGAGTCAGATTGACTCAGGGCCATATATGGGTCATATTACCAATACCAAGCAAGTAGGAAAGTTTGGTGTTGGGGGCGGCTTAACACCGCTTTAAATGACTCTTTAAAGAGTAGCAAATCAGTGTGACCATGTCAAATGGAAGTCGCTCTCATATTTAGTCCTCACTTCAGAAGGTATAAGATATGAGCAAGACTAAAAGAAAAGACAGCGTCCAAAGGGGCGACGGCACCGAGAAACGTGTCCATGCAATCTTGAGACGAAAATACCGTGGCGCATTCCCAGATGGGATAGTGTTTTACGGCTATCATCATCTATATGCATACGGACCGTTGAAAACTGACGATTTAGCGTAGCGCCAATTTGGTTGCGCGTAATCGTGTTCTTAATTGCCACAATGATTGCCCGTGTATTCTCTCAAATGCACGGTCAACCGAGCGTACGAATCTGCCTTGAGAACACCCTGGGGAATCAAATGTATTTATTCCCTCAAATGTGAGCGCCCTAGTTTTTCTGGTGTTGTCGATGCTATATTATTTTCACAGAGTTGTTCTCTGGTAGGCAGTTCTGATTCTTCAAAAAGCATATTTAGATCACCGAAAGTTCGGCTTTTGTCCGGGGCTTCTGCACAACAGAGGACAGCAATGGCATTTTGGACCTCCAGGACCCAACTTGCTGGCTCTAAATATACGTTTTTCCCTGACACTCGCCGGTTCGACGTGGCCATTTCGACTAGATGGCGCTTTTCGTCGGTTTTCCCAAAAACGTATGTCTGCGCAAGGCTAATCACCAGTTCGGCCAATGTGCGTAAATTGTCAGCTTTTTGCTGCAAAGTCACTGTTCTCTGCTGATCTTCCAGCGCCTGCGCCTCTTCCAAAGCGAGCTTTGCTTTTTTCAAGTTGAAAGTTTCTTTATCGATCAGTTTATCAATCAAGGCGTCGGTCAAGCTGTCTATGCGATCGCGAATATTGGCAAGACGGAGCTGAGCCGCGCTGTCAGAGATTGTTTGTCGTTTTTCTCCCATCCATTTCCTAATTTGTCGGGCTGCTAGAGCGACATCGCTTTTGGTCAGCTTGATGTGTTCGAGGCAGCGGGTAACTTCGGCTTCCAACACTTCCTCGCGAACAGTCTTGGTCGGGCATCCCATCAGTTTGCAACGATAATAAACGTGGCCTTTTTGGAGTTCCGGCACCATTGCTCCGCCACATTCGCCGCACCGAAACAGGCCACGGTAGGTATGGTTGTGTCGCGTGATCTGCTTGCTCGTGCGACTGGTGCGCACATCTTGAACGCGCTGAAACAATGCTACGGAAATGAGGGGTTCGTGAATACCGTTGAACGTCTGTCCGGTGCGTTTGATGTGAATGATCCCGCAATAAAACGGGTTCTTGATCAGTGTTTCCAAGCCACATAGCGACAGCGACTTACCGCTTTTGTTACGCAGCCCCCGTCGTTTCAATTCTTTTAGCAACGGGCGATAGGAATACTGGCCGGTCGAATAGAGTTCAAAAGCCAGTCGCACGAGCGGACCGCGTTCTGGATCAGGCACCTTCGGTTTGCCGCCGCCAGCATTTAAGTAGCCGATAGGCGCTCCAAACGGATAGAGTCCATTTTTGAGTTGCCCGTTCTGCCCTTTCTTGATCTCATCGCGTAAGTTGCGAATGTAGTTAGCTGCTACGACCTGCTGGAAGTCCGCTGCCATCCGGCCACCATAGGTATTGAAATCGTAACTCTCGGTGGCGGTCAGAATTTCCACGCCACTATCAGCGAGGTCGGATATCTTGCCCCAATCGGTGTAGTTGCGGGCGAAGCGGTCGATCTTATGAATGACAACACCGCGCGCCTTACCGCGCTTCAATTCCGAAACCATCGCATTGAAAATTGGTCGACCTTTTTTCGCAGCGGTTTCTTTTTCTTCAAACCATTTGGTGATGTTGATATTGTTGCGACTCGCAAAGGCCATAATGGCATCTTTTTGTGCCTGTAGGGAGACACCATCACCCTGCTTGATGGTGGAGACGCGGACGTACCCAAAACAACTTTTCATGAATTTTCAGAATTATCATCCGAATCTAACACAATATGAGAATTTGGCGAATCTTCGGGCCATGGCCATGTGCCATCCAAAACCTTGCGTTCATAGATACGTTTGCAAAGCTGTAGATATTCTTCAAGATAATCACGTTCGGTCATGGGGTAATCTTATCGCTCCGTGAAAATTCAAACTAGGGCGCACCGGACGCCCCAAATTACGGGAGGGGCGGCCTAGTTTGAAAGGAAAATGCTGGCATTTTCCTTCCTTGCACGAACAATTGGATAAACCCGTGATAATTCGGCAGAGTCACAAAATGCTCAGCAGCAATATTACCAAACTGCCGAGCCATGATCGGTGCATCCTTGGCTCCCACCCGCAAGGCTATCATCGTCCCCACATTCCCCATCACAGCGTCAAAAACGGGTGGTTCGGTCTGTGAGCTATGTTGCTGGCTTAAGCATAATCCTAAGGCATATTTACGGCTTTCTGACAGCATGTCGGCAAATGCTGTGGTGGTGAAATTGTGGAACTCATCAACATAGAGGAAAAACGGCCGACGCTGTGCTTCTGGCGTATCGTGGCGCGTGAAAGCGGCGTTCATAATGTTGGAAACCAGCAAGCCGCCCAGCACATTGGCATTGTCGTTTCCAATCTGACCCTTTGCCAAATTGACGATCAATATTTTCCCGTCATCCATGATCTGCCGAAATCGCAGCGGCTCTTTCGGTGTGCAGACGGCCTTGCGCACCAGCGGGTGCGCCAAGAATGCACCGAGCTTGTTGTTAATTGGCGCAACGCCATCAATGGCGGTCAGATATTTCATCTTGGGAAATTCAACCGTCCAGAAGGTGCGCACCTGCGGGTCACTGATCCGCGCCACGAGGTTGCGCCTGAACTCGGTTTCTAAAAACAACCGGCTGATGTCGCGGATATCTGCCAGTGGCTGTTCCAAGAGGGCCAGGACGGCGTAGCGCAATAGATGCTCCATCCGCGCTCCCCAGCTATCCGCCCATTGTTTTTTGAGTGTTTCGATAAAACCGGATGCAACCAATGGTCGTAAATGGGCTGGAACGCGGGTCAATGGGTTATACCCAAAAGGACTCTGGGGATCTGATACGTTCCAATAGATATGATCGGCAGTGATATTGTTATGCAGGTGCAAGGCTAGATCGCCGTGCGGGTCAATCAGGCAAAAGCCTTGTCCTTGTGCTGCGTCTTGCGTGGCCATAGTTCCGAGTAGGGTGGATTTTCCCGTGCCGGTCTGACCAATTAGATAGATATGGCTCTGGCGGTCGCTCTGGTAGATGCCAAATGGCTTGTCGCCATAGCGGTGATAAGCAGTGCCAAGCTGGGTGACGGGATTGTGGAATGAAGACATTGCTTCATTGAACGGTAAGGACTGATTTGAGGCTAGGGCGTTTTAGGTGGTTCCGTGCTCTCTAGCATTGGCCACGCGAAACGCGCTAATCTGCCTATACTCCAACGCTTACCCCTCAACTAACCACCAATGCGGTATTGCAGAGACCGGATAGGTTCCACCTATCCGGCACCTCATCAGCACATACCGCATAGGTGGTCGTGATTGTCTAGGGCGCAAAAATAATAAAATGGGGCGGCTTGTGCGCCCTAGTCGGTGGAGGCGAGACGGATTAAGCTGAGGCAGTGTTATTAGTTAAATTTAATCGTAAAATATGCACACCCAATTTGCGCACGATTTGTGCGCCGCTCGCCGCAAGGCGGGATTATCCACTAAAGATATCGGAACCTTGCTTGAACTCGGTCAACCGGAGATTGCCATGTTCGAGTCAGGCAAACGTCCGCCGAGTTTGCTCGAAATCTGCAAGATTTCGCTCATCTATAATCGTTCCTTTGACAGCCTCTACAAGGCGATCAGGACATTAGCAAAGAAGGAGCTATTTCAACAAATGCCTTCGCTAGATAGCGATAGCAAAGAGAAAGCCTCCCGCTTTAACCGCGAGAATACCCTAAAACGTCTGCACGGCCAATTGATCGGTGATCTAAGGTCAGACGATGGAGGGTCTTAGTTATCTGGCGTTCGCCGCTGCCTATCGCCGCGTTGGCGCGGTGTACATGGACGGCGATGAGATACTGTATTGGAAAATGTCCGGCAAGGCATACAGCGATCTCACCTATGCCGCCGACTTTGTCCGTCAGTTAATCGAGGAATTTGCGCCCAGCGTGGTGATTACCGAGACATTGTTTAATGCTCAGCGTAAAGGCAAACACACCAGACAGGTCATTGCTACGCTGGCCAAAACGGCTGAGAATGCTCCGGTCCTTGATATGAACATTGCGCGGCAGCACTCATATCGAAACAAATATGAGGAAGCTGACGCGTTAATCGGTCTCTATCCAATCATGGCTCCACTGCGGCCAAAGGTTCGAAAGTATTTCGACAACGAGCCACGCAGCACCGTTCTTTTTGAAGCTCTTTCCTTAGCCGAGTCCGTAAAACGCGGCCCCACTGAATTGCTGGCCGCCGCGATGGGATAAAAAGCACGTTCAAAAGCTGTTCGATCAAATTGATGTTTGATCGGGCGGCTTTTTTGCAAGATCAGGAAATATTTCATCCAAGGCATCGTGCGGATCACAGCCGATTGATTGACACACTCGCACAAAATCAATCACGTCGAGGCGCAAGTCGCCGTTTTCAAACGTTGGAAACCGAACCGCGGCTATGGGTTGAGTTCATTCACAGAAGAAAAAGGCGGCGCAAATATGTCGCCTTTTTTGTGTGTATTACGCAACAAAATACAACGGAACATTGAGATCATCGTATTGCTCAATTTCCCCTGCAAACGGGTGTAAGCAGGCAATACGAAATTCGGCAGGACCAGGACCGAAATAGGTTTTGAACTGGAGGTGGTGCTTGGATTGAGGTGGCATGTCAACATGTTGGATATCACCATTTTCATGAGCAAGGGTGGCTTTGCCAAAGCGGCAGACTACTGTCCCGTAGGGTCGCCACAGACCATCGGCATTTGAATGCCGACGATAGGCGATATGAAACGCCCGTGGCCATCCAGTTGATACGCTTTCATCACCACGTACTGTAATTGTCACATAGCCGTTTTTGTATTTATCTGCCGGATGATCAAAATCAAAATTTGTCCAGTCACGGGAATAAAATCGCTGTGACAGACTGTCGTCAGGCCAGTTCGCACTCGGACGATAGATATCAAACAATGCCTGAAAGCTACCAGCGTTAACTCCGCCCATCATAAAAGCATGGCGTAACCTTCCAAAGATTTTAGGAATTTCGGATTTTTCGAGATCAACCATCGCGGTAGGGTCTACATCGAGCGCGCCAAAAAAACTGAACACGGTATCACGTGATGCGGGCAGGCCATTTTTGAGCCACGCATATATGGTTTTTGTGCTGCGTTGCGATTGCGCGCTGGCTGCCTCAGATGCGCTTGTACTCGCCCATTCCTCCGTAAAGTTGGTTATACCGCCAGATTTCTCGTCAAAGATTTTGTGCGCCAAAACTGGGTCGATCAAAAATTTCATTTTCCCCATATCTTAGTTGTTCCCTAAATTGGCTATCGTGGCGCGGTTTTTGAAATGATGAGAATATCCTGAACTACACGAACCAGCCTCAAGATTGGGAGCTAAACGCGATCCGGTCAACATCATGCGTTGGGAAATTTTGTCCGTTCTAGATTTTTCTTACAAAACCGAGAATTGATCATTCTTGATTGAGGTAGAACGGCATCAACAATTTCAATGAACCAGTATCAATCAATCGGATGTTTGCAGTGCTACTCAACATAAGATCACCAAAAATCTTTGCGCATGCGTACTTCTGTCGAGCGTTTATTCGTCTAAATCGGATTGTTTTCAGGCATCTTAGAAAGCAGCCGACCAAACAATTCAGCAGGCGAGACACCAATAGCACGAGCGATAGCAATAAACTCCACCACATCGACACGGCGTTCACCGCGTTCGAGATACGAAATAAATGGCTGCGGACGTTGAAGGCGCTCCGCAAGTTCAACCTGCGTCATACCTGCCGCTTTTCTACTTTCAACCAACAGGGCGAGCAATTCGTTGTATCCATCGGAAAAGACCGATTTCGTCATGTGCTGGAGCCTCCGAACTAATTCCAGCCCCCTCAATATATACGGGATTGATATATATGGTCTTCATATATATGAGGCTAAGTGGCGAATTGGTAAAACGCTGTTCAGTTTGGAACAAACATTCGCCAGAAAAATTGAAGTGGAGAGCGCAATGACTGAACCAGTGCAAAATACGACCATCATAATGGGACAACCGAGTGCACCGCAAAAAAGTATGGGTGTGGCGATACTGCTTGCCATCGCCTTTGGTCCAATTGGTTTGCTCTATGCGTCAGTCACCGGCGGTATCGTGATGTTCGTGGTGAGCCTGATTGTCCTACCGCTCACCCTGATGCTTGGCATCTTTATCACATGGCCTGCCTGCGTCATTTGGGCTGCGATTGCGGTCAACAAACACCGCGAGCAGCAGGCAGCGCTGGCTAATCAGTCACCACAAAGCTCGACCATCACCACCACCGCACCGGTACATAAGCCCGCCAATGTGGTTGGTCAAAAGTCCAAGGAGCCAATTCCTCCGGCGCAGTGACTATTCAACCCATCACCCTTTTCTATTCACCGCAGTTTTAAAAGGTATTTTTTATGCGTTTTCTAGCCCTAATGTTGATGATGTTGACCGTTTCTGGTTGTGCCAGTTTTAGCGGCCTCGGCGGTCAGTTCACTACGGTTGAGACGGTTCAATTGTCGAAACAACCAGCCAGTTTTGTGGATAGCGTAATCGAGGTCGGCAAGTCGCTCGGCTATCAATACACTGGCGGCAATCGCGCCACGAATCTGGTACAATTGGCGGACCAGCCAAATTTTGGTGAAAGTGTGGTGTTGGGCCGCAACTATAGTGTTCAATTGTCAGTGCAACTCAAACCAAACGGCGGAACCGTGGAAATGACATTCATCTCGTTTGGCAGTCGCTCAACCTCCGGTGAAGCAAAATCACAAAAACGTATTCGGGAATTTAAGGACGCCCTGCGCGCTAAATTCGGAGCATAAGGATGACGAATAAACCATCGTGGACCCCAATCGCATTGCCGCTAGTTTTCGGACTTCTCGCAATTCTATACCTAAACACAGGCTGCAGCGACGAGGCAGAATCTGGGAGTGTCTTTGACATATTCTCGGACTCTAACGAATTGAACGAAACCAACATTAAAAACGCTTTGCAGGACAGTGTAGTGACTTTTCCTTGCACGTCATTGTCCGGACTGGGCGCAGACTATTTGGGGATCAAGCCCGATCAATTGGCAAGTGCCTCGTCAATTGATGATCTATTTCCAGTGGCGGTGCCAATGGGGGGTAGATTGATATTCGACAATCATCCAAAAAAATCTGACGCATTTGGCCGACTATGGTGTGTTGGATGAGGTTAAACATAAATTCCTCATTGATTTCAATCTGACTGACGTGGGTCGCCAGTTGCTAAAGGTCTATGAATACACTGATGGTGTCGGCACTCAGCGCAAAGCGCTCGGTGCTTGTTTTGGAACCGGCAAAATTGATGCTGTTACCAATTTCACGCTACCGTCGGAAAGCGCGGCGCAAGTCAGCCGCGTGACTTTCCGTTGGAGCGCTGCGGATGAAACCGGTCAATTATTGCCACTAGCGCGCCGAAAAGACTTGTTGGCAATGCCCGGTAACTACGGTCCCAATAGCAGTGTTGTGCAGATATCTGGCACCGGGTCGGCCATCATTCAACTCACAAATGAAGGTTGGAAAGCCACAACCGTTGCAAAAACTGACTAAAGGAGGATGGATACAAACTAACAACACCTCCACTTCTAGCAGAAACTGCCAATTGTGATTTAACCGCTTCAATGATAGGTTGCCTATTTTTCATCCGTTGGGGGCAATCATGGAACTACTATTATCTCGTTCGCAAAAAACCGGATTCACTGGCTTGGGAGCCATTTCGTTTGTACTAAATCTTCGGAGCAAACTGTCTGACCAAGAGGCCGAGTATGTGAGGAAATACAAGCTCGGCAAAGATATTCTGTATGAAAAGGCGTCGGTCATGGACAAGTTACCGAAGCTAGGACCGGTGCAGAGATTGTTCTCAGTCTTTGCGGCAAAAGCCAAGGGTCACATATTTACTGTCAACGATCTGGTCAAAGGCCGGACGGTGGAATGCAAAGACATTATCGAGATGATTGAAGCAGAAGAGCAAATCAAAAAAGCTGCGCAAAGTTTTCATAACGTCTTGCAAACCTGCCAGCAGTTTGGCGGCGAGGAGGTTATCAAATACCCGCGCGATGAATGATGCGCTGGCCTTTCTCAAAACCACCTGACGAGCAAGACACCGAACGCCTCATTGAAGCTGTGCAGCTACTGCGCTCAGGTTCATATTTTCAGTCAGCCGATGAGGCTCACACGTTCATCACGGATTTGTTGGTTGACGTGTGTGCGGAATCCAATCTGTGCCCGTCCGCCTTGATCGCTGAGCCACTGGCAGAAGTTAGTTGGCAGTTGCTACACGCCGAGCCGTTTCTGTTCGATGTTACCACCCTCCCGAAATACCAAGAATCTTTGGAATCAGCTTCAGAACTGCGCACCTATTTACGCCGTGCGGTCAAACTGCTCTCGGATGAACAGCATTATCTCGGCCTATGGCGTGAAAAAATGGCGATCATATTGCGGGGCATCATCGCCGAATTACCCGTCAATGTCCTGATTGACCCGTACCCAGATGGCACTTTGGCCCATCAGCCGATTCTTAGCCCACAAACACCGCTCTGCGATTTCATTGATGATTTTCCCGATCTACTGCGAAGGCTGATCGGTACGTTCTATGACAAAGAGATTGAAGAGCCAGACCTTTATCATTACGCGCGGGAGCAATTCGAAGCACGGCTCTGCGCGGCGTCGGGAGTACGATGGAGCGAACGGAACACTACCACTAAACAGTTTTTAGCACCGCAGGATCAGCGAAATATGGCTTCTCCGGAGCTGTCTGACCTCTACACCGACCAAACCTTCTTCGCCGGACTGTTTACCCTCCCCGTACCAATTCCCATCCCCAACGAGGTGCGATTTGAACACACCGTCATCACCGGCGGCACCGGTCATGGTAAAACCCAGCTTTTGCAATATTTGATCTATGATGATCTGGTGCGCGCGCTTGACCAGAAGATGTCGGTGGTGGTGATTGATCCCGATGGAACGCTCCTGAAAACCCTTTCCCAAACCTCTTTGTTTGAATCAGACCTGCTCGGTCAGCGAACCATCTTTATTGACCCTACTGATAGCCAGCATCCGGTCGGTCTCAATCTCTTTGACGTTGCGCATCTGGACGGCGCTGATACGCGCGCGCAAGAGACGATTGAGAATAACACCATTGAGCTGTTTGAGTATTTTTTCGACGCCCTACTCGGCAGCGAACTGACTAGCCGTCAATCCACCCTGTTTCGTTATCTCGGACTGCTGCTGATGCAGATTCCAGGGGGGAACATTCATACGCTACGGGAGCTGATGGAGGATGGGGAGCAATATCGCCCGTTCATGGAAAAAATGACTGGCACGGCCAAGACATTTTTCGAGACTCGCTTCTTTGACAAGTCCCTCAACGCCACCAAGCAACAGATATTAGCCCGTCTCTGGGGTGTATTGTCCAATCGATCGCTGGACCGTTTGTTTTCCGCCAAGTGTAACACCGTCAACTTCGATTCTGCCATGCTTGAGGGCAAAATCATCTTCGTCAACACCTCGAAGGAATATCTGGGCGAGGAAGGATCACATATCTTTGCAAGGATGATCGTGGCCTTGATTGGTCAAGGCTTGATCAGGCGAGCGGGCTTAGTACCAGAACAGCGCACGGAAACCTTCATATACTTTGATGAAGCCGAGGGCGTGGTCGATCAAACGCTAGTGCGATTGCTGGCCCAAGTGCGTAAATACAAGGGCGCGATTACCCTTGCTCATCAACATCTGGAACAATTCTCGACCAGTGCGCGGGCTGGCGTGTTGGCGAACACCTCGATTAAACTAGCGGGCGGGGTGAGCGCCAGTGACGCTACTAAGCTCGCCACCGAATTTCGCGTGGATAAGGATATAATCCTCAGCCAGCGTAAGTCTGACGGTCAGGCGCAATTTGCTTTGTTTGCCAAGAACATCACACCGGCGGCCATGACGTTTACGGTACCTTTGGGGTTTGTGGAACGCCAAGATCGCCTGAGTGTCGATGAACACGCGGCGTTGATAGAACATTCTCGCCGGACCTATGGGCAATGGCCGGAAACTGAGCAGCCGGAGGTTGGCCCAACACCGAAAGATCCGGATCCTGAAGTGGCTGGTGTTGCGCCCGCTTCAGAATCCATCGAGCCAACACCTACGGCACCGATTCAAACTGAATCTGCAAAAACAGCCGCACCTCCAGTTTTTTATAAAGAGGGTGGCGGCGGCGCGCGCCACCGTGAAATAGAAATGCTGGTCAAGGAACTCGGCGAGGCAGCGGGTTTCCGGGCCAGCGTGGAGGAAACCATTCTTGATGGCGAGGGTCGGGTTGATGTCATCCTGCGCCGCGATGGGTTGGTTGTGTGTTGTGAGGTGTCGGTGACTACCACCAAAGAGCATGAACTTTTGAACGTGCAAAAATGTTTGCGCTTTGGCGCTGACAAAGTGTGGGTGATCGCCGCTTCGGCCAAACACAAAACCTCGCTGTCCCGACATATCAGTGCCGCTTTAAGTGAGACCGAACGAGGATCAGTGGAATTTCTGCTCGAAGAAGAACTTGCCGCTCAGCTGGTTCCAAAACAAACCAAAGCTGGTGCGCCAATCAGGGAAGTGCGGGGATATCGGGTAAAATCGTCAGCGATCTCGACTGATGTGTTGCGAAAGCAGCTACAAAATGCGTTCGATGATTCTGATCAAACTTAACCATCAGTTGAGAAGATTATACAAGGGATAGCCCCACAAAATGGCACCAAGCATGATCGTTTCTGCATAAAGCAGGAAGGTAGCCCATTGACGCTTTGATAAAAAGTGCAGCGACATTATTCGCAGCCAATACCATCACGGTCGCGATCAAGGTGAGTGCCATAGCCAGGTTGTCCACGTCGCACTGGCGCTGCACCAGCTTTACGAGCCGCGGTGCAATTTGGATAATAGACTGAGCCATTGGAACGTTTCACCGCACGAGGCTGCGCATTGCCGCCATGACAATGACGTCCGCCGTTTTTTCGATCATTATGACAACCGTCTGCGGCAGTTCTGCCGCTATGAGCATAGGCTGGTGACCCGCCGCCTTGAGGCAGCAAAATCAATGCAGGAAAGGTGGCTGTCCAGAATACGCGCATGTTGTTCCCTCCGTTAAGACAATATGGAATACGTTGGCGGTGTTGTCGAACTTTGGATTAGGATTGGCCGAGAATATCAATATTATGGTAATGAAAAGTTACCACAAAGAGGGTCAGTCAGTTAAAACCGAATCGGTGGTAAAGGGTTATCGAGTGCGATCATCGCCAGTATCAAAAGATTTTTTGCGACAGCAAATCACGGCAATCTTTGACAACATCGACGATTTGGAGGGATAGACTGCTACCATGGTCAGCGATATTAGAGAGTTTATGGCAAAGAAAAAGGGACGCTATCGCGCGCTTGCGCGAGAGCATCTTGCTTTTGCAAAAACACAGCTAGAGATAGATCGCGAAGGAAATCTTTATTATGCAGCGCTAGAAATCCGTAAGGTTTTAGAAGCCTTAATTTATCAAATTGCTGGCAATTACACCAATGATCTACCCAAATCCGATCTTGGCATTTGGCAGCCAGCGAAATTACTCAACATCTTGCTCAAAATTGACCCAATGGCCGACCGCAGCGGTGAAATTCGCTTTGCGCGAGAAAGCGATGACCCTGACCATGTGCCACAGTGGAATAGCCTTGGCGAGGATCGCCGTGTCACACTGACCGAAATCAAACGAAACTATGACGCTCTTGGTGCATATTTGCATACACCTACTGCGGTGCAGCTAATGAAGAATAAGGGTCGCGACGCCAAAAGACTTAGAGTACGGCTTGATAAACTAGCCGTCCGGTTGGAAGAAATTCTCAGTGCCAAGGTGCATAATTTCATCATGAAAAACACATCCAGCTTTGATTGCGCTGAATGTGGTGCGCGGATAACGCGAAATGTTGCTGCACTCAAAGGCGGAATTCGCGAGGACGAGTGCGACGAGTTGATTGTCGAATGCTTTGATTGCGACGCATCTTATAGGCTGACCGCTGGTGCAGGCGATGAGATTATTATGGATGAAGATCTCGTTGACATCAAATGTCCGGTCGAAAATTGTGGAAATATGATCCACGTTTGGAAGCGGCGGGCTACTTTGGGTCTTCGAGTGCAATGCCCGGAATGTGATTCAGTTTTGCAAATCGCTATGGGCATTCTTGTTGAAGAAAATCAACGGACCAACAAATCATGCGAGTAGCCCATAAACAATTCAACTGACTGGCGGGTGTGCGCCCGATCAGGGAAGACGTTATCACATCGTCTATTGAGTTCAGATCAACGCGCTCAACGGCTCAGGGTCGAGGGTTATGATAACGATAGAATAAAATGCGTTCAGCCTTTACGCAGTAAAATTTGTGCTCATTGCAAATGTTGCCAAGCTGGGTCTAAATCGGATTATGGTTCCAGACTTCTCAAAAAAGGTTATTGATACTGTCGCAAAGCGGGCTGGCTTCTTGTGTAGCAATCCTGATTGTCGAACTTCGACAGTTGGTCCGAATTCGGAACAATCAACCGCTACCATTATCGGAGAAGCAGCTCATATCTATGCTGCGCGGCCAGGACAAGCTCGCCACAAAGAAAATATGACGGACCAAGCGAGGTCCGAGATTTCCAATGCCATTTGGCTTTGTCGAAATTGTCATAAGAAAGTTGATCGAGATGCAAAGAAATTTACCTCAGCGCTGCTGTTCGGTTGGCGCGAAAAGCATGATGAATATGTAGCTTCACATCTGGGAAGTCAGAGCGATAAAGTCGAATTTGACCTTCTACAAAATGAGCTTTTACCTTTTGCGCACTATCCGCCGATCATACGCCGTATCGCTTTTGACAAACCGCGAGGTTGGGAATGGGCTTTGACTGCCGAACTACTAAGATATTTAAACGCTCCTGTATTTCGAAAACTTCGGGATATTCGCGATGATGTCGCTGTTGGTAATGTGGAACATATCGACGATGATTATGTTTTAGAATGGGTTGGCGAGCGCATAAGCGAAATGACTGGTCTTGTGAGTCCTGTAGTAAAAATTTTCGAGCGGTTTAATCGGGCTTGGGGAGCTTTAGGCGAGCCAGGTGATATCGAAGAAATACACCATACGAGCATTTTGTTGCGTAACCTTCTTGAACAAGTGGTTTCTCACGAAGAGCGATTGAAATTCGTCCGCGTTTCTGACGAATTCGAAACTATGATTAAACTGCTACAGGACGCGTTGGGGTCACAGATTGATCAACTAGCCGATTTACCAAACCGTCTCGATCGGATCGTCTCAATGGTTGATGATGACAATATTGAAGAGCACGACGGGCCGCGTGTGATCACAGAGACCTTTGAGTTTGTCCTTCCAAAGAATTGGGAAAAGGACATGAAGCGCGAAATGAAGTTGGCACGGAACCTTTCCATTATTTATGGCTCTGATTTGAGTGAGCCTAGTACGAATTCGAGTTGCGCCGCATGGACAATCGGAATCGTGGTTTTAATTATATTTTTCATGATAGTGTGAGTTTCGAGCAGGTTTAAAGGTGGGAGATATCAAACTCAAAACCGATGCGGGTGTCGGTAATCTTGTGCCAATCGCGATATTCTTGTCCGCCATTGCTATCGCAGCTACCGTCATCTTCTGGCTCAGTTAATGAGTCCTGACCCTAGTCATCTGGAATTGAAGTAAGTATCATTGTATATGCTCTGTTTGAACAGACAGGAGCATTGGTAATGGTAGGCAGGCAGGCGGGTTTGGTCGTATTGAGCGGCGAGGACCGCTTTTTTCTTGAAGGGCAGGTTCGCAGGCACAAGGTGCCGCGCTCGTTGTCGGATCGATGCCGGATGATTCTGCTATGCGCGGAGGGATTGCAGAGCAAGGAAGTTGCGCAGCGCCTCGGTGTCCACGAGCACACAGTTGGCAAATGGCGACGGCGGTTTGTACAGGATGGCATTGAAGGGCTGACCGACGAATATCGTTCGGGACGACCACGAACGGTATCAGATGCGCAGGTGGCTCAGGTGATCGAGCGCACGCTGAACAGCACGCCGAAGGATGCCACCCATTGGTCAATCCGCACGATGGCAGCCGAGACCGGGCTGTCGCACACTACCATCCGGCGGATCTGGTCTGCCTTTGGCCTGCAACCGCACCGCTCACAGACGTTCAAACTGTCTACCGACCCTTTGTTCGTCGATAAGGTGCAGGATATTGTCGGCCTCTATTTGTCGCCGCCAAACCGGGCGGTCGTGCTGTGCGTAGACGAAAAATCCCAGATCCAGGCGCTGGACCGTGAGCAACCGGTCTTGCCTATGGCACCCGGTGTGGCCGAACGCAGAACACATACCTACATCCGCAATGGTACGACGTCCTTGTTCGCTGCGCTCGACATCGCCACCGGCGCCGTGATCGGCAAATGCTATAAGCGGCACCGGGCCACCGAGTTCCTCGACTTCCTCAAGAGAATCGACGCCGAGATACCCGAGGGACCGGACATACACCTCGTGATGGACAACTACGCCACCCACAAGACGCCAAAGGTCAAGGCCTGGCTGGCGCGCCGCCCGCATTGGCATGTTCACTTCACGCCGACATCGGCATCCTGGATCAATCAGGTCGAACGCTGGTTTGCAGAGTTGACGCGCAAGCAGTTGCAACGCGGTGTCCATCGATCAACGGCAGAACTCGAAGCCGACATTGTCGCCTTCATCGCAGCACATAATGAAAATCCCAAACCCTACAAATGGGTCAAATCCGCCGACGAAATCCTCGCCTCCGTCAAACGCTTCTGTCAAAAAACAATGAGCCGAACTTCAGATTCAGATGACTAGATTGCAGATGCTCACAGCCTTTCTCTTTTGAGTAAAGTCGATTGATCGATGCCGATGCGACGAGCCATCTCTCGACTAGTGAGGCCTATGCGTGGTTTGATGAAGGCGTTGCTTAGTCGCACAGAACCTTCAATTGATAGGTTCGCGTTTTTGAAACAGATAAACCGAGATAACGTGACAAAATCGATAAGCTACTAAGAATTGTTGACGCAGAGCAAGAAATCTACAATATTAAACTTAGTTTACATATTGAAAAGGTAGTTTGACTTTGCGCTATAGCACCATCGTCTTATTGACCGCTGATAAGCAAATAATCCAAGCCGCGCACGAGGTTTTGGTCGCTGAGAATGATTGTCGCCTCATTACATGTGAGAGCGAGCGAGAGGCTTTTGGAGTTTTGGCCGACGTTGACTGCGAACTTCTTATTTGTAGCGACGACATGCTGGAAGACCCGTCTGATAACCTGCTGATAAATTCACGGATCAAATATCCGTCAATACCCCGCATTTTGATAGCGAGTGAAGTATCAACCAAAGCGTCGCCAGAGCTCGCCTCGCGTGCTGCTGCGTTCATGTATTTGATCAAGCCTATCCGGGCTACGCAGTTGGAAATCGTCGTCAAGCGTGCACTTGAAATTAGCGAGCTATCAAAACGCCATCGGCTTTTATCGAGGGAGCTTAAACTATCGATTGATGACAATATTTTCCAAACTACAAAATCAGAAGACATTAAGAGTCCTTGGTCCAGGTTTGAAAAATTAATTTATGTCAGCCCGAAAATGGATGAACTTTGCGCGCTTGCCCGGCAAGCTGCAGCGACAGAAATACCTATTCTTATTCAGGGTGAGACTGGAACTGGCAAAGAGTTAATGGCTCGAGCGGTACATTATAATTCGTCTCGCAAAAACTCACCTTTGCATGTCCAAAACTGCGGAGGGTTTCCTGATGACGTGTTGCATTCAGAACTTTTTGGCCATGTTGAAGGCGCATATGCAGGAGCATTATCTTCGCGCCTTGGTCTTTTTCGTGCATCCGATGGCGGCACCATTTTTTTGGATGAGATTTCTGAGGTGTCGCCAGCGTTTCAAGTCAGCTTACTTCGTTTCTTGCAGGAAGGGGAAGTCAAGCCGCTTGGCTCCGATAAAACGCTTTTTTCCGATGTTCGTGTGATCGCTGCTAGCAATCGCCCGTTGGAGAAACTCGTGAAGCAAGGGAAGTTTCGCCAAGATCTCTATTACAGACTCAAAGGATTTCAGTTAGATATTCCGCCGCTCAGGCAAAGACTAGAAGATGTCCCTGCCCTCGCCACGCATTTTTTAGAGCGGACCTCAGAGGTTTCAGGGCGTCATATTCTGGGGATCGCTATGGATGCTCTAAAACGCCTCAGTCGCCATAATTACCCTGGCAATGTGCGAGAATTACAAATGGAAATTAATCGCTGCGTTGCTGTAGCGGGCGATGACAGTTATATTCTGACTCGCCACCTTTCGCAGAGCATAGCCAATATAGACTTGGATGAGGAGGCGCCTGCCGATTTCGAAGTTGACGGTGCAACTCTCAAAGAAATGGTAGAAAGCTTGGAAAAGCATCTGGTTTCAAAGGCACTGGAACGGCACCGCTGGAACCAGAAGCGCGCGGCAGATCAACTTGGACTGTCTCGCGTGGGGATTGCGAATAAGATCAAGCGTTACAAGCTAAAAGAGATATGAAAATGGTCAACGGCAGCCAAAGGTCATGAATAAAGGCAGGGACATTATACCCTTCCCATTATCAAAAGTTACCAGAGGGAATAAACACCGCCCTATAAAAGAGCTTGGCAATACAAAGCTTCTAAACACATTGGGTGATAAGCCGGGCCTTTCGACAGGGCATTGGTGTTCCGTCTGCAAAGGCATCTGGTATGGCCTTAAAACAGAGGTGGAATGCCCTGCATGCGCGAACCGGCAGGGTTGAAGAAATCCAAGGCAGGCAGTGTTTTTTGTATGAGATTGCAAACTTAATTTTCACCAGCGATAAGTAAGTTTCTTTGCTCCAATTCCAAAAAAACCTTTTTAAAATAATGCTTTACAGGAAATGTAAAAGAGCTGCATATTATGCGTAAGGACTCATGGATAAGCGTGCCGGCTTAAGTTTTGTTTCAGGCTAGATGTGGGTCGCGATTGGATATAACTCTAAAAAAGGGGGACAGCATGGCTAATCTTCTCTGGTTACAAGGCGGAGCTTGCTCAGGCAATACAATGTCATTTCTTAACGCTGAAGAACCGAGTGCGTGTGACTTGGTTACTGATTTTGGTATCAATATTCTTTGGCAGCCTTCCTTAGGATTGGAGTTGGGTGATCAAGTCCAAGAGATTCTTAAAAAATGCGTTTCTGGAGAAATTGAACTCGACATATTTGTGTTTGAAGGATCAATCGTCAACGCACCGGACGGAACAGGAAGCTGGAACCGTTTCGGCGGTCGACCGATGAAAGAGTGGGTCAAAGAATTATGTGATGTCGCCCAGTTCGTTGTCGCGATTGGTGACTGTGCAACATATGGCGGTATTCCTGCGATGGCTCCCAATCCGAGTGAGAGCACTGGTCTGCAATTCCTAAAGCGCGACCATGACGGCGGTTTGCTTGGGAAAGAATATCGGTCAAAAGCGGGATTGCCGGTTATTAATATCCCCGGATGCCCAGCCCATCCAGATTGGGTTACCCAAATTCTTGTTGCTGTCGCATCTGGCCGAGCCGGCGACTTAACGCTCGACGAGTTTCAGCGTCCAAAGACCTTTTTCTCCAGCTTTACGCAGACCGGTTGTACGAGAAACATGCACTTTGCTTATAAAGTTTCGACAACCGCATTTGGTCAGCGCAAGGGCTGCTTATTCTATGATCTTGGGTGCCGCGGCCCCATGACGCACAGTCCTTGTAATCGAATTTTATGGAATCGCCAGTCGTCTAAAACGCGGGCTGGTATGCCATGTCTTGGGTGTACGGAACCGGAGTTTCCATTCTTTGATTTGGCACCTGGAACAGTGTTCAAAACTCAAACTGTTATGGGAGTGCCTAAGGACATGCCGACCGGCGTGGATAAAAAAGGTTATATGAAGCTGACAGCCGCAGCAAAAGGGGCTTCCCCGGCTTGGGCTGAAGAAGATATTTTCGTCGTTTGATCGGCAATCAGGAGCTATAATTATGTCACAAGTACAAACACTTGATATTTCCCCCGTCGGCCGCGTTGAAGGCGATCTAGATGTCCGCGTTGATATCCAAGACGGCGTTGTTACCAATGCTTGGACACATGCCGAGCTATTCCGCGGTTTCGAAGTTATTTTGAAGGACAAAGATCCTCAGGCTGGCCTCGTCGTTACGCCGCGTGCCTGCGGTATTTGCGGAGCATCTCACCTGACATGTGCAGCGTGGGCGCTTGATACGGCGTGGGGTACGACCGTTCCTCGCAATGCTATTTTGGCGCGTAATCTTGGACAGTTGGTGGAGTCACTTCAGTCGTTACCCCGGCATCACTATGGTCTCTTCATGATCGACTTTACGAACAAGAACTACTCCAAAAGCCAATATTTTGAAGAAGCTGTGAAGCGGTATTCCCCGTTTACAGGTACCTCCTATGAGGCGGGCGTTACAATTTCAGGGCGTCCGGTTGAGATTTATGCATTGCTTGGCGGTCAATGGCCGCATTCATCGTTCATGGTTCCCGGCGGCGTCATGTGCGCACCGACGCTTACTGACGTTACACGCTCAATCGCTATTTTGGAGCATTTCCGTAAAAATTGGATCGAAACGCTTTGGTTCGGTTGTTCCATGGAGCGCTACGAGCAGATTAAATCATATGATGATTTCATCGAATGGCTCGATGAAAAACCTGAGCATGCGAACTCTGATCTTGGTCTATATTGGCGGATGGGAACGGATATAGGGCTTCAGAATTATGGCCGCGGCCATAATAAATTTGTGACGTGGGGATATCTCCCTCACGAAGATAAATATCAAAACCCGACGATTGAAGGACGCAATGCTGCGGTGATCATGAAATCAGGTGTTTATGATGGAGCAACTGACACGCACAGCCTGATGGAGCAAAGTTTTGCGCGCGAAGATACGCTTCATGCCTGGTATGATGAAGGCAGTGAGATGGTGCACCCTTTTGATCGTACAACCAACCCAACGAAAAATAACGAGGTTGATATCGAGGGCAAATATTCATGGGGAACAGCTGTTAGCCATTCGGAAAATGGTCGATTGGAAGCTGGACCTCTTGCCCGTCAACTTGTTGCGGGAGGCAGTCATGGCGAAGACTGGCAGCATACTGACCCGCTCATTCTAGATATGTACCGAAAAATGGACGGGCCATCTGTACTTCTACGGCACTTCGCCCGGATGCACGAATTGTGCAAATTATACCGTGAAGCAGAACGCGACCTGCGAGAGCTTCGCCTTGATGACGAATGGTATATCAAGCCAACCGAAAAAGATGGCCGCGGTTGGGGCGCAACAGAAGCTATTCGCGGTGCACTTTGCCATTGGATAGACATTGAAGGCGGTAAAATTAAAAATTACCAAATCATTGCACCCACGACATGGAATGTGGGCCCACGTTCAAACACCGGTGAACGCGGACCGATTGAGGAGGCATTGATTGGTACGCCGATAGCAGACCCAACAGATCCGGTCGAGGTGGGCCATGTTTGCCGCTCCTACGATAGCTGTCTAGTGTGTACAGTGCATGCTCACGATGCCACGACAGGGGAAGAATTGGCGAGATTCAGAACGGCCTAATAGGTTGGAAATCGATGCAGTGATGATATTCACTTCCATGTGTGCCGGCTTTGTTGAGTATCTGGAAACGAGCTGGGGAAAGCGACGAGACGATGCAAGAAAGCTCGGAAACGTATAAAAAGAAATACGGCGTGACACCTGCCGATGCCGACCATGCAACTTTGCTCGCGATGATCGAGGATTGTTTCAAGGAAGGGCTTGAGACTCAATTGGAGCCTTTTCCCGAAACTGATCGTGAGTTTTCCGCTATTCTGGATGAATTGCGCGGACTTGATGCAGATCAGTTGAGGGCTAAACTGGACATTAGTGGCTGGAAGTTAGCGCCGCATGGTGAAGACGATATGCGTTGCCAAGAATGCATGTATTTTCTTGTGCATCGCCGGTGGTGCGATTTACCAGAACTTAACCTGCCGGCGGAACCTGAATGGTGGTGCCGCCTTTGGCGAATATAGCTACGTTCATGACAGATGAAATCGATATAGTTGCTGAAACCAAAGTCAGAAATGAGATTTCTGAAAAATTGGCCGCGGGTTTAGAAACTGAAGCCTATCCGCGGGCGGAAACATCTGAGATGGTCAATGAGTTTATCACCCGGCTCCAACAAGAGGCAGGTGACGATATCGATAAGAAGCTTATCATCTCTGGATTCACTAATTATGCCGTCGAGGCAGACGACATTGAACAACCGTGCGAGACATGCATGTATTATCTATCGAATAGGAAATTTTGTGAGTTACCTGAATTGATGCTGCCCGTTGAACCAGAGTGGTCTTGCCGTTTATGGCGAATTTGAAACTTGCCATCATCGGCTGCGGAAACCCAAATCGCAGCGACGATGGGGTTGGAGCGACAGTTATAAATATCCTTCGGCAAACTGATTTGCCGGATTATGTGACGCTTTATGATGCAGGTACAGACGGCATGGGCGTGATGTATGCTGCAAAGGGTTCCACGCATTTGATAGTTATAGATGCGCGCGCGCCACAAGGTAATCCTGGCGCTATTTATGAAGTTCCCGGCGAAGTTTTGGCTGCTCCAAAACAGCAGAGCATGAACCTCCACGATTTTCGCTGGGATCATGCACTATTTGCTGGTCAGAAAATTTATCGAGACGAATTTCCTAAGTTCGTGAAGGTATTTCTGATCGAAGCCCAAACGCTCGACTTAAATATCGGTTTGACCGAAAAAGTAGCACATGCTGCAACGGAGGTCATAAAACAGGTTCATAGCCTTGCCTGCTCCCCCAATCTTGATTGGTCATCTGCGTGAAGCGCTCAGATGCAAGTGCCGCTGGGGAAACTGCAAAAGTGAATTCACCAATCATAGAACCGCATAGTGACTGGGCCGCCATCGAGGCTGAAGCACATTCACGGCCGCCATTGGACATAGATTATTCCGATGCTCAAATCTGGTGTTGGTCGCTACAAGAAAAGGACGAAAAGCCGAACGTCTGGCCAGACATATTCGACCCTTCAAAACGTCATCAAATCATAAAACTCGATGATGGAATCCTCAGATTTGAGAGACATACGGAATTTGTTTCCATAACCTATGTAGGGAAAACCGTTCCTTCTTTACAGATTCTTGCCATTATCGGTGCCTGCCCAGCCCGGCAACTAACCGGCATCAAAATTATACTGTCGAGCAAACCAAAGCCCGATGTGGCGCATATTTTCGGAGAGCAGCGCCTATTTGGCGGGAATACCTTTTTCGATGGCGTCATTGTCACCACCTCTTTTCGTACCGATGATGACGGGCTGGTTCCTTATGTTGTTACAGGAGAATTTGACGACGGGTTTGGACGGGGACGGCTTGTCAAACGCCTTATTGACCTTGAGATATATCGGATGATTTCCTTACTCACGCTACCTCTTGTGCGAAAGGCATCGAAATCGCTGCGGGACCTCGAAAGTAGGGCAGAGAAAGCGGTCCTTAGTTTGTCAGTCGATGATCGAATTGCCCTTGGACAATCGATTGACAGCGCAGCGGGAATTCTGGCTGACGTGGGAGCTATTCAATCACGGACGCGGTACCGCATTGCAGCCTCTAATGCCTATTATGATATTGTGAACGCCAGGCTTGATAGTCTGAAGGAGGTCCCATTGGGACAGCGGCAAACTTTGCGCGGCTTTATTGAGCATCGGCTTGCTCCGGCCATTGCAACAATACAGGCCTTTGATCGCCGCACGGAACAAATTTCCGCCACGGTCAGGTCGGCGATGGAATTGGCGCGAACCCAACTCGAGCAAATATTGCAAGCCCAGAATCAAAAGCTATTGACCTCAATGGAACGTCGCGCGCGCCAACAAATACTCTTGGCACAAGCTGTGGAGGGTTTATCCGTAGCTGCCATCTCATATTATGGAATAGGTCTGGTTAGCTATGTCCTAAAAGGACTACCGGATTTTGCAGTGGAAGACTCTTTGATCGTCGCGCTTGCTGTGCCGGTCGTCATTTTGATATCAGTTATTTTTACACGCCGGGCCCGGCGCCACATTCCCAAAATAGCAATGGATAGCTCCACTTTAAAGGAATAATCTGATGGGCGCAGAAATCTCAATTAGGCGGGGGTCAATTTATATGCCTGCTGATGTTTACCAGCTATATTTTCCGGAGATTGAAGCCATTATTGCGATCATTCGCGATGGTGTTTTGCTAATCATGCCTGTTCAACATGTCAGTGCTGGTGGATGCCTTTTGAAAATCAGAAATGCTCAAGGAGACCGGGTTGCGGCCGCGCAAGATGTGTTCGTTGCCAACGATCTTGGGGAATGGTCATATGATAACCTCAATGCCGAATGGGATCAATCTCAAGCCGCGCTGGTTTGCACTATCCCTACCAAATGAGTGCATACATAGTTTACATAGTGATTATTATGTAGACGAATCGGTTTTGCCGTGTTTATGATCTACCTCTAAACAATGACAAGAGGCCGGGTTCACGGCCTTACCGAGAGGGGCAAAAAGGAATGGTGGGTCGTTCGCAGGAAGAAGCCATCGCGGCCCGTCAGGCGGTGCTTACAGCGACAGCAAGCGACGAAGAAAAGGCTGAAATGCTCATGGAAATCGCCATGGGTATGCAGCAAAAGCCAAAATCAGTTGATGACTTAATGGAAGCTATCACGCTTTACCAAGAGGGTGTTGAACTTTGCCTTTCGACTGATCCGCTTCTCGCCGCCCGCATAAATGCAAGAATGGCGACCGCCCAAATGTCAGTGCCTGCCGATACACCAGAACATCTCGATGCAGCGCGTGGTTCAATGAATGCTGCATTGGAAGTTTTGCGCCAGGAAGGTAAGTCTGAAGAAATTGCGGAAGCTGAAATGAATTTGGGGCTAATTCTGCAAAATCTGGCGGCTTATAACCGTGCGCCAATTACAGATTCTATATCCGCATATCAAAGATCGCTTCGCACATTTAATGCTGCAAAACATCCCGCTGAATTCGCCATTTTGCAAAATAATCTGGCTACCGCTTTCATGTCCATTCCATTCACTGATGAGCGTTCAAAAATGAGAGAGGCTCTCGCCGTGCAGGCTTTTGAAGAAGGTTTGAAAGTCGTCAATATCGTCGATAATCCTAGTGAGTATGCAATGTTGCAAAACAATCTAGGAAACGCATTGCAATATGTGTCTTCGAGCCACCGGATTGAAAACGGTTATCGCGCATTGGAGGCATACGAAGAAGCGCTGCGAGTAAGAACCTCAATCGATACTCCGGCGGAATATGCCAACACCATATCAAATCAGGCAAATTGTTATTCCAATTTACCCGATAATCCCGAGGATACTGATGCCGGGAATTCAAAAAACTTACAGCAGGCAATTCGCCTTTACCGTGAAGCGCGTTCCATCTTCAATAAGATTGGTGACATGCAAAAAGTAGAAGCGGTAAGCGGGGCGCTGACCGAAATAGAAACAGAGGCGTTCGGAAGCGCCCAACCCCTGCGAGATGTAAATAAACTCAATTAGCATAAATCAAAACGAAGAGGACTTTATGGCGTCAATATTTCTAATAGCCCTGCTTGCGGGCATAGTCACAGCGCTGGTTGCCGGCATGATATCTGGCATCATTATCGGTAAGGAAGCGCTCGGCCTTGAAATGGCTTCTGGCATGGGCGGGCTATACGGCTTGCTTGGCGGCACAACTGCATCGCTTGTCGGCTTACTTGTCTTAACCGCCATTCAAGGAGTGTAATATGTTTTCAATGATCTTGGATTCCATGAAGCTCTTTTTCGCTGGCCGATTATTTGCAAACTACAGCGAAGTATTCACCCGCGCTATTCTCGCTACCGTTATCGGGGCAACTGTAACCGTTGGCGTCGGTCTTATTGCGCCGACCTTACTCGCGGCAATAGCTGGCGGGGCTGTCGGCGGGTTCATGCTGCCTATCCTGTTCAAAAATCTGAAATATAGATAACGCAGGTGGACACTCCTCCCTCCCCTACAGATGCTCGTGATCTGCCATCGCTGCTCAGCGACATATCTGCGCTCGAACAGCTTGCGGATGAATGGCCTGAAGAGCTGCGTAATGCAGCCAATGCGAGGGGAGAAGCTATTGACGCCTTGAATGCTGAAGCGTTCAAACGTCTGATAAAGTCTCTGAAAGAGGCCCCAGATTTTGGACCTGCCTTGAAAAACGCGGCCGCAGACGAAATAGTCTATACGGTCTTGCGTCGTCACGGAATTTTAAAGCCAACTTTGTTCGAACGCGTAGAAGAGGCGCTTGAATCTATTCGCCCAATGTTAGCCAGTCATGGGGGAGATGTAGAACTTGTTGCGGTTGAACTGCCGAGAGTGACGGTCAGATTTTTAGGGGCTTGCGATGGGTGTCCGGCCTCTGCTCTAACGTTTTATTCCGGCGTAAAGACTGCGATCCAAAATTACGTCCCAGAAGCTACGGAAATCAAACAAGCTAAAGGGCTGGGCGGCGGTGACGGGGTTCAATTTGTGTCCCCATTTGCATCTTTTCAAAAGGATGGCTGGACAGAGACCCTTGATTTAGATGACTTGCCTGATGGTGCCACGCAGGCGCTGGACGTTAATGAAGAATCCGTTCTGCTTTCGCGGTTCGGAGATAAGGTCACATGCTTTAGTAACAATTGCGCCCATATGGGTATGCGCCTGGATGACGGCGTGGTCGAGGAAGGGCTTATTACATGTCCGTTTCACGGGTTTAGATATTCGTTAGAAAGCGGTGAATGTCTGACGGCTCCAGAAGTTCAATTGCAACCACATGGTGTGCGGGTGATAAAGAATATCATTGAAGTGCGTTTGATCAAATGAGCGCAGTACAAATTTCCCTTTCTCCTTCTGTAAAGGCACCCGGATCGGTAACCCACGGTGCTGATTTGCTATCCAATGACGGACCTACCGCTATATTAGGCTGGGATGAAGCGGCCTTTGCCGTTTCCAATGCACCGTCGCCCAACGTCCTGTTCGGCCCCAGAGGCGCTTGCATCTTACCTGATGGCTCACTTTGGGTAGCCGATACCGGCCACCATCGAATTTTAGGGTGGCGGAACATGCCCACTGAGGACAATCAATCCGCAGATATAGTTATCGGGCAGCCAGATTTTTTTTCCGAAGGCCGAAATGCAAAAGGCCCGGTCTCTGCGTCGACAATGAATGTCCCAACTGGCATCAGCCCGTGGGGTGAGGGGTTGGCTGTGGCAGATGCGTGGAACCACCGCATTCTTCTTTGGAAGACGACACCAACGCGGAATAATCAGCCAGCAGATATTATTCTCGGTCAAACTAATGCCGAAAGTACAACGGCAAATCACGGTAAAGATAGCCCCTCGGCAACATCCCTACATTGGTCATATGGCGTAAACGAGATTAATGGACATCTTGTGGTCAGTGATTGCGGCAATCGGCGCGTTATGATCTGGAATGATCCAACTGAAACAGGGCAATCGGCCGACCTAGTTTTAGGGCAACCCAATTTCGATATACGCGATGAGAATGCTGGCGAAGGTATAAGCGCAGTCGGAATGCGCTGGCCGCACAGCGCAACCTATTGGCAAAATCATTTTGCCGTCACGGATGCGGGCAATAACCGAATCATGCTTTGGAATGGTTTTCCGTCGCAAAACGGACAGGCCTGCGATGCTGTACTCGGCCAAAATAATTTTACGGACTGTGATCATAACCGCCAAGGCTATTATCCCGATGCGGGGGCCGTTAACATGCCCTATGCCATCACTGCGCATGACGAACGTCTCCTCGTCGCTGATACTGCAAACTCCCGCCTTTTAGGATGGAAGGATCTTGCAACGGGTTCGGATGCAGATAGGCTAACCGGGCAGCCTGATTTTGCCTCTAAAGGCGACAATGCTTGGGGCATAGCCCAGCGTAAAAGCGTATGTTGGCCCTATGGTTTAACTTGCCGGGAAGGCTTGGCTGTTATTGCTGATAGCGGCAATAACCGCATTCTATTGTGGCCAGTTAGCGAATGACGGTGCTGCAAACTCGGACAAGTGCAGTTTCCGCTATTGGAGCGGAAGGCATCAAGATTTCCGGGCAGGTGCAAGGCGTAGGTTTCCGCCCGGCTGTATGGAAGCTGGCAACGCATCTTGGGTTAAAAGGGGATGTCTGTAACACTTCAGACGGCGTATATATCCGATTATGGGGCCGCGACATCGACGCATTTCTGGAGGCTTTGCCCGAGGCTTTATCGCCCTTAGCCAAGATCGATAAGTTATCAAGGGTTCCTCTGGAGGAAATGCCACCTGAGGATTTCCAAATCATCCCCACGGTCGACGGCGATATGCAGGTCGCTATCACACCTGATGCCGCGAGCTGCGCAGAATGCAATGCAGAGAGCATTGACGCTTTCCAGCGCCGCTATCGTTATCCTTTCACAAATTGCACAAATTGCGGGCCGCGCTTTTCGATTATTGATGGTGCGCCATATGACCGGAAAAAGACCAGTATGCGCACGTTTGAAATGTGTACGGACTGCCGCAGCGAGTACGAAAACCCGTCGGACAGGCGCATGCATGCGCAGCCCATTGCCTGTCATGTTTGTGGCCCCAAAGCCTGGATTGAAAAACTGGGGGCAGGTGTCGTAAATTGTGAAACATTTTCAATGATGGATGATGTTGATGCAACCGGCGGCATGCTAATGATGGGGCATATTGTTGCCATTAAAGGGATCGGAGGCGTTCACTTAGCCTGTGATGCGACAAAAGCGAACAGTGTTGAGCGCCTACGCGCACGAAAAGGCCGTGAAGACAAAGCTTTTGCTTTGATGGCCAAAAATGTTGATATTATTCGTGATTATTGCTACGTGAGTGAAGCTGAAGAGACCTTGCTGACCTCTGTAGAGGCTCCAATCGTTTTGCTTAAGGCCAAACCAAACAGCTTGCCAGATGCCGTTGCGCCGGGGCTTGGTTATCTTGGCTTCATGCTACCGTATACGCCGCTACATCACCTGATGCTCCGCCGGATGAAACGTCCGATCATAATGACTTCGGGAAATAAGTCCGGCGCTCCGCAATGCCTGACAAATGACGATGTCAGATCCAACTTATTCGATATTGCGGATTTTGCATGTTTGCACGACCGGGATATCGTTAACCGCGTTGATGACAGTGTAGCAAATATTGTTGATGGAAAGGTCAGATTGTTAAGGCGCGCTCGCGGCTATGCACCCCGCGCGATCGCATTGCCTGACGAGTTCTTAGGCGATGTCAATATTCTCGCAATGGGCGGTGATTACAAAAATACTTTCTGCATGACCAAAGGTCATGAAGCGATATTAAGCCAGCATCTGGGCGATCTGGATCATCCTGCAACCCGAGATGAAGCTGACCGAAATCTGAAGCTTTATCAAAAGCTATTTGAACATACTCCCAAAGCTATCGCTGTTGATGCCCATCCAGAATTCATATCCTCCAAATTGGGGCAAGCTATGGCGGATGAGAATAGTCTTCCGCTTATTCAAGTACAGCACCATCACGCTCATATTGCGTCTTGTATGGCTGAAAATAACTGGCCGCTAAATGGTGGCGGTGTCCTCGGCATTGCGCTGGATGGGACTGGCTGGGGTCCTGATGGCACGATATGGGGCGGCGAGTTTTTAGCCTGTGATTATCGCTCCTATGAACGCCTTGGAAAATTCAAACCAGTCTCTCTACCGGGCGGTGAACAGGCAGTGCGTCAACCCTGGCGCAACGCTTACGCCCATATCTGCGCTGAAATGGGGTGGCCAGAATTTGCTATGAATTTTGCGGATCTTGATATTTTTCAATATCTCAATGACACGCCGCGTGAAACGCTGGATTCCATGATCTTAAACCAAACGCATAGCCCTTTGGCATCATCATGTGGGCGCTTGTTCGATGCAGCTGCAGCGGTTTGCGGTATTTTGCGTGAAAAACAGACCTACGAAGGTCAGGCTGCAATGCTGTTTGAAGCAGCACTCGATCGTGAAGCTTTAGAGGAGCCTGACGCTCTAAACTATCCATTCTCGATACCGCTGAGCAAGGGTAATAATACCCCCTATATCGAACATATAGGTATGTGGAGAGCGATGCTTGGCGATCTGATGATTGGTACAGATATTGGGGTCATATCAGCGCGTTTTCACAAAGGCCTAGCTGCTGTGATCGTTCGGATGGTCGAGAAATTATCCGGCCCGACACATGAATTCCAAACCATCGCGCTGAGCGGTGGTTGTTTTCAAAACACGATACTCTTTGATCTTGTTAACACTGCTTTCAAATCCAAGGGTTTCGATGTTCTAACCCATGCAAAAACTCCCGCAAATGATGGCGGAATATCACTGGGGCAAGCCGTCATCGCGGCAGCATCACTCCAAGATAAAGCTGAAAAAGGAGAACCGCCATGTGTTTAGGTATTCCCGGACAAATAATTTCGATTTCCGATTCAACCAAAAAGCTGGGCATAATCGATGTTTCCGGAGTTCAGCGAGAGGTAAACCTCGCTTGTATCATGCCAAAGGACGGAAATATCGATACCTTGATCGGCGAATGGGCGCTTATCCATGTTGGCTTTGCAATGAGCCGTATCGACGAGGCCGAAGCAGCAAAAACGATGGAAGTCCTGGTGATGTTGGGTGAGGCTCAAGAAGAAATAGAGGCGATGCGCCGGTCACAATCCGCCTTGGGGGAAAGAGCATGAAATATGCTGACGAGTTTCGTGATCCCGATGCGGCGAAGGGCGTTCTTGGAGCAATCGAGCGTATTGTCGATGAAATTGGCGCAACGCCGGAGAAACCAATTCATATCATGGAGGTATGCGGCGGACATACCCATGCCATTTTTAGATATGGATTGGACAAATTAACGCCCGCAGCGTTGGAATTTATCCACGGGCCGGGCTGTCCGGTCTGCGTCCTGCCTATGTCACGCGTTGATGATTGCATTGAATTAGCGGAACGACCCGAGGTTATTTTCACAACTTTTGGCGATGCGATGCGCGTGCCGGGAACAAAAAAATCCTTGTTGCAGGCAAAGGCAGAAGGGGCGGATATAAGGATGGTCTATTCTCCGCTCGATGCATTGGAACTCGCCCGCCGCAATCCAGACCGGGAAGTCGTGTTCTTCGCGCTTGGCTTTGAGACAACCACGCCGTCCACTGCCCTTTGCGCTCAACAAGCATTGGCGGAAAATTTAACCAACTTCTCTCTGTTTTGCAATCATATTACGGTTCCTGAACCCATTAAAGCGCTATTGGACGACCCTTATATGGAACTTGATGGCTTCGTAGGTCCCGGACACGTCTCCATGGTCATCGGAATTGAGCCCTATCGATTTATCGCGCGTGATTATAACAAACCTATTGTGGTCGCGGGGTTTGAGCCGCTGGACTTATTGCAGTCTATTTTGATGGTGCTCGAACAAATTCGGGATGGGCGCGCTGAGGTTGAAAACCAATATTCACGGATAGTACCAGATGATGGCAACGTGGTTTCGATTGAGGCCTGCGCTGATGTTTACGAGCGCCGGGAGACTTTTGAATGGAGGGGGCTGGGAGAGATTGACAAATCCGGCCTGAAGATGCGTGAAAAATATTGGGCTTTTGACGCTGAACGCAAATTTTCAATGGGCTATGGCCGCCCGCGTGCAAAATATGAAGAGCCTGAAGGATGCAAGTGCGGTGCGGTAATGACCGGGCGGCTCAAACCGCAGCAATGCCCGCAATTTGGCAAAGGATGCACACCTGATCGACCGTTGGGAGCATTAATGGTCTCATCAGAAGGCGCCTGTGCCGCCTATTATCAATATGGCGGCGTTCGGACACAATTGGAGCCCGCTGAATGAAAGCGGCCGTAACACTTCCTGATACTAACAAACGGCGCCTACGTGCCCAGCATGTTACAATGGCCCACGGCGGCGGCGGCAGTGCCATGCGTGATCTGATTGATGATGTATTTATTTCCGTTTTCCAACCCGATAGTCTTGAAGATCAAGCGCGATTGACCGACGAGGCTCTGTCTGAACCGGGTGCCAAATTGGCATTCACAACGGATGGGTTTGTCGTCGACCCTATTGAGTTTCCTGGAGGAGATATCGGCAAGCTTGCCGTTTGCGGAACAGTCAACGACTTGGCCGTCGGCGGTGCGCGGCCCCTGTGGTTGTCTGTTGGTTTCATCATCGAGGAAGGCACAGAAGTCGCTCTATTGCGCCGCCTTGTTGCAACAATGAAGGCAATGGCTGATGATATTGGCGTAAAAATTGTCACCGGTGATACGAAGGTTGTTGAGCGCGGAAGTGCAGACAAAGTTTTCATTACAACCTCTGGAATAGGCGTTATTCCTCCACACCGAAATCTCTGCGCCAGTTCTGTTCAACCAGGCGATGCTGTAATCGTCAATGGGTATCTCGGTGATCATGGCGCCGCGATTATGGCAGCGCGCGGCGATTTAGCTCTAACAACAACGGTCGAGTCAGACTGCCAGTCCTTATCGGCATTGATGGAAACCATATTGGATACTGTCCCAGCAACACGGTGCGCGCGGGATGCCACCCGCGGCGGAGCAGCCTCGGTTCTCAACGAGATCGCCGAAGCATCTGGTACCCATATTGTTATTGACGAAACGAAGTTTCCAATCCGCAAGGAAGTGAAAGGTCTTTGTGAAATTCTCGGGCTTGATCCGCTATATCTTGCAAATGAAGGAACGTTAGTTGTGTTTGTGCCTGGGCCAGAGGCACACAAAGCATTAGAAGCGATGCAGTCTCTTCCTGCAGGCCGCGATTCAAGAATAATTGGGCATGTTAAATCAGGAACACCGGGGCGGGTTGAGATGACAACTGTATTTGGCGGAGCCCGGGTCGTGGACATGCTGGTCGGCGCTCAGTTGCCGCGCATTTGTTAGGAGGCTGATATGATAGGATTTCTCATTCTCGGCTGTCTAATTGGCATGAGCCATGCGCTCGAAGCAGACCATCTTTCGGCTATCAGCACTATGATGTCCGATGCAAAAGGGTCCAAAAAAAGACTGGCATTCCGCGGCGCTGTATGGGGGCTTGGGCACACAATCACACTATTTGCCATATGCGCAGCAGTCATACTCTTTGGTGCGACCTTAACGGTGAGGATGACGGCCGTTTTAGAATTGAGCGTAGGGATAATGCTGATCATATTAGGCCTGGATGTCTACCGGCGGTTTAGAAAGAAAAAACTGCACTTTCACGGGCACCAACAGGCTGCCGGGCCTAAACATATTCATGTTCACTCCCATAAAGAGGCAACGGTAGGTCATGTGTCCGATCCACATTTGCACGAGCATCCGCATGGTTTTCCACTCAAGGCACTAGTTATAGGCCTTGTCCACGGCGCGGCAGGTTCAGCAGGACTTTTGGCGCTCGCCGTTGCCGCAACCCAGAGCGTTGGCAGCGCTATCTTATATATCTTGGCTTTTGGTGTTGGATCTATCTTAGGCATGGCGGCTTTGACTTATACCGTCGCATGGCCTTTGGCGTGGGTTGAGAGGGGTATGGGCTGGATGCACACTGCTCTTAATGTGACTTCGGCGGGATTAGCCATCGCTATTGGCAGTTACATTCTAACTCAAACCGGTCCCACGGCATGGGGGGCCGGATAATGCACGAATTGGGCTTAACCAAAAATATCATAGCCATTATCACCGAGCATGCGAAGGGCTGTAGAGTAAAACGGGTAAGCCTTTCGGTTGGCCCGCAAGCTTGCGTGGAGACACGGGCTTTGGAATTTTGTTTTGATATTGTTGCAGCGGGAACTGTAGCTGAAAATGCTACATTGGAAATTCTACCAGCATCCGGCGATACATTTTTAATCAAAGAATTTGAAACGGAGGAGGCGGCATAATGTGCGGAACTTGTGGATGTAGCGATACGGCGAATGCGGTGAAAATCACAGACCTTTCAACAGGTGCAACGCAGACGGTGCGAGAGGGATCAATACTGAATGCTTCAAGAGCAGAGCAAGATCACCATGCGCATGATGAAGAACATCATCATCACGAAGGTGACGATCAACCGCACCGGCATGGCCCCGGAGGGGAGATTATAAGCCTGGAAACGGCCATTTTGCAGAAGAACGATCAAATTGCTGAGAGAAATCGCGGTTGGTTTGAAGGGCGCGGCGTATTGGCGCTTAATTTGGTAAGTTCTCCCGGAGCTGGAAAAACAACTTTGTTGGAAGCAACGATCAAAGCGTTGGAAAACGATATCAAAATCTCCGTTATCGAAGGGGATCAAATGACAACAAATGATGCCGAGCGAATTCGGGATGCCGGGGCCAATGCCGTCCAGATAAATACTGGAGCTGGCTGCCACCTTGAGGCCGACATGATCTCTGATGCTGTCAAGACATTGGATCCGGTTGCAGGTTCAGTTCTGTTTATTGAAAATGTAGGTAATTTGGTGTGTCCCGCTATGTTTGATCTAGGTGAGCGCATGAAAATTGCGATTATTTCAACGACAGAAGGCGAAGATAAGCCGCTAAAATATCCGCATATGTTCCGAGCATCAGAACTTGTGATCATCAACAAGATGGACCTAGCACCACATGTTGATTTTGATGAAAAAGCTTGTCTTGAGAACATTAAATCCGTGAATCCAAACGCTGATATCTTATTGTTATCTGCGAAATCAAAGGATGGCATTGACCAATGGTTGAGTTACTTGAAGAATCAACTCAGTAGTTAATATCGCCAAGACTATCTGTCCGCTTTTTCACCCCAAGCGGACTCTAGGGCCAGTTATTTGGAACGACTGTTAATGGGGCGATTGTGTTGAAAAAGTCGGTCCTTCAGAAGGGCGCGTAATTTCCTTCCAATCACTAGACGCGATCCGACACATCGATTCAATTTTGCGATAACAATGATTCTTTTTAGGCAAAAGTCCGTAATAAAATTTCGCGCTCAGACTTTTTCAACAGAATCGGGGCGTTAGCGGAAGGGCTGCTTTGATATGAACCAACGACTGTTTTTGAATCTCCGTTTCCAATAAGAACTATCTGTATCGTTGCTAGATTGCAGACACTCATAGCTTTTCTCTTTTGAGTAAAGTCGATTGATCGATGCCGATGCGAAGAGCCATCTGTCGACTGGTGAGGCCTAGCCTATACCGTGAGAACAACAATTCTTCACCCGATGTAAGCGGCGCTGGAAACGGATCGTATCCAAGCCAATCGATAATGAGCGGATAAAACTTCGGATACTGAATGTCTTTTCCTTTTTCCCAATTGCAAATCGTGTGGGCATTTAATCCTAGATCTTCGGCTACGTCACATTGTCGCAATCCGCGAAGCTGTCGTTCTCGCTTGATGTGCTCCCCTATCGTTTGCGGGTTTTCCAATATTTCGCTGGGACGCACAGTTTTTCGGTTGATTTCAGTGTATGGAAGCAACCCAAACCCGTGTCTGCATGAAAGCAACACAAGGTTGCCGCTGCGGCCATTTGGGCGATGCATCGCTCGCCTGTTCGCGCGCGCCGAGATGCGCGGCCGATTATCAGGCGAAGGTCTCCGGGCCGCTGCTCGACCGGATTGACCTGCATATCGAGGTGGAAGCCCTGTCGGCGGCAGACCTGACTATGCCGCCGCCGGCAGAGGGCTCCATTGCCGTGGCGGCGCGGGTGGCAAAGGCCCGGTCGGTACAGGGAGAGCGCTACGCAGGTCTGGGGGTAAGAACCAACACCGAAATCGATGGCGATCTGCTGGAAAAATATGCGACGCCGGATGAGCCGGGCCAGCGATTGCTGGCGCAGGCTGCGGAAGCAATGCGTCTATCGGCGCGCGGCTATACGCGGGTCTTGCGGGTGTCCCGGACCATTGCCGATTTGGCTGGCGCTGGCGCAACAGGGCGAATCCATGTGGCGGAAGCGCTCAGCTATCGACGACAGGCACCGCGCAGCTAGGTGGACCGACGACCGTTCAGGCCGCCTTGTCATTCTCGCTCAGTTCCAGCGGAATCGCCATTTCGTTCATGCTCACGGTCGACTTGGCGAGATTGGGCGATTTGCTGCTGCGGTGCTTGAACTTGCCGTCGACATGGCCGCCCTGCTCGATCGTCACATTTTCATAGGTGACGTCGCCGCCGATACGGGCGGTGGAGGCAATGGCGAGATCGCCGGCGTCGATAGAGCCTTCCACGGAGCCCGACAGGCTCGCATTCTGGGCGACGATCGCACCCTTGATCTTGCTCGACGGTCCCTGGACCAGCGACAGGCATTTCACGTCGCCGATGACTTCGCCGTCGATATGCAGATCGACCTTCGATTCGATATTGCCGGTGATGACGATGCCGTCGCCAATGATCGAAAAACTCGATCCGCTGCTGCCGCTGCTTCTAGCCACGGCTGGTGCCTGACTCGGCGCGGGTTGGCGTGCTGGCACGTTGTCGTGCGATGGCTTTGATCTTGAGAACATCTGTATTCGCCTCCAAAAATGGCCGGGGGTTTATTGCGCGTCCGTTCAGCCGCACCTCGAAATGCAAGTGCGTTCCGGTCGAGCGTCCCGTGCTTCCCATTGCCCCCAACTGTAATCCCTGTTCGATTCTCTGGCCAGCGGCCACATCGATCCGCGACAAATGCGCGTAGCGTGTCATCAGCCCGTTGCCATGCGTGATTTCCACCGCCTTGCCATAGCCGGACTTCCATCCCGCATGCGTGATCCTGCCCCCGGCCGCAGCCAGAATAGGCTGGCCCTTCGGTCCCTTGAAATCGATACCGCTGTGCATCGCGCTACCGCCCGTGAACGGGTCGCGGCGATAGCCAAAGCTGCTGGTAATCAGGCCGGTGCTGGAAGGTTGGCCGGACGGGATCGCGATCAAAGTCCGTTCCAGCGCATCCATCCGCTGCAGTGCCAGATTGAGCCGTTCGAACGTGGGATGCAGTTGCTGATCCTGGTCTTTGAAGAAGGGAATCAGCGGGCCGCCCATGGCGTTGGTGGAATTCTTGGCCAGCTTGTCCGGGTTCAGCCCGAATTTGCGAATCGCTTCTTCGGCTTGTTCGGTGCGCTGGACGGCGGCCATGGTCAGGCGCCGGGCAAACAGAATCTGCCGGGCTTCGATCTTGGCAAGATGGGCTGCCTCAGGGAAAGCGGCGCTGATTTTCCGAGTGTTTTCGGACAATTTTTCGTCGCTTTGGTTTTTGTCCGAAGCCGCCGGTTGTTCGCCGACAAACTGCTCCGTCATCTGGTCGAGTACATCCTGGCGCTGTTGCAGATCGGCAGCGACGCCCTCGATTGACTGTTTGTAGCTGGCAACCCGGCTTTCGGTGCTGTTCACGGCAGCCTCTTTTTCCGCCAGCGCCATGCGTTCGCCGGTGACGGTCAGCTGGTTGACCATCATTGCCAGCGTGACGATCAGCCAGAGAGCGAGCGCCCCCGCGACGGAATAGAACACGCGTTTCTGCAATGTCGCCGATATGGTAAGAAAGCGGACCTGTCCGTGCGATCGCATGAAAAACTCGCGATCCGTAAACATGTGGTCCAGCCGGGCCTTTAGCCCTTGTCTGGTGTTTTGTTTGTGCATGACCCGCCGTTATTATTCGTAATCCCCGAATCGCCGCTAGCAGAGGCTCGGCCACGTGGCGAATCGGAGGGGAGCGACTCGTGACGAGTCGAACGAGTCATGCGATGAATTGCGCGATTCGATGGAACCGTGGGTCGAATGCCGCGTTATTGCCCGATCGAATCCCTTCCCGGACCCGGGATAGGTCCACATACTATCCAGAGATTATGGGTTAAATTGCCGCCGCAGCCATGCTAGCAGCCGCTTATGACAGAACCTGCACAACTGATTACCGACATGGGCCACAAGGCCCGCACTGCCTTCTCCCGATTGACCGGAGTGAGCGATGCGCAAAAGTCCGACGCTCTGACAGCCGCCGCACGGCACTTGCGCGCCAGTGAAAAGACGATTCTGGCTGCCAACCAGCGCGACATGGAAAGCGCGCGGGAGCGGGGCCTCAGCGATTCGATGCTCGACCGGCTGATGATCGACGCGGACCGGCTGGAAGCCATTGCCGCTGCGGTGGACAATGTCGCCGAACTCGCCGATCCGGTCGGGCAGGTGATTGATCGCGCGGAGCGACCCAACGGCCTGGTGATGGAGCGCGTCCGGGTCCCGCTCGGTGTCATCGGCATCATCTATGAAAGCCGCCCCAATGTCACCGCCGACGCCGCGGCACTGGCGCTGCGTTCGGGCAATGCCGTGATATTGCGCGGCGGTTCGGAAGCGATACAGAGCAACGGGGCCATTTTCGAAGCGATGGTTGCAGGCGTGGTCGAGGCCGGCCTTCCGGCTGACGCAATCCAGCTGGTCCAGACCACCGACCGGGCCGCGGTCGGAGCGATGCTGAAAGCCAGCGGGCTGATCGACATCATCATTCCGCGCGGCGGCAAGTCGCTGGTCAAGCGGGTGCAGGACGAGGCACGGGTGCCGGTGCTCGCGCATCTCGACGGCATCTGCCACACCTATATCGGCAAGGACGCCGACCCCGACAAAGCGCTGGCGATCGCGGTCAACGCCAAGATGCGCCGCACCGGCATCTGCGGGGCGATGGAGACATTGCTGATTGATCAGGATTATCCTGCGCCCGGCCCTCTGGTCCGCGCGTTGCTGGAAGCCGGTTGCGAAGTGCGCGGTGATGATTCGGTGCTCGAACTGGACGAGCGTATTGTTTCGGCCGATGCGTCGGACTGGGACACGGAATATCTCGCCCCCGTCCTGTCTGTCGCCATGGTCAATGGCGTCGACGAAGCGCTCGCGCATATTGCGGAACATGGTTCACATCATACCGACGTGATCGTTACCGAAGATTCGGACCTGGCCGAGCGGTTCATACTGCGCGCCGACAGCGCGATTGTGATGCACAATGCCTCTAGCCAGTTTGCCGATGGCGGCCAGTTCGGTCTTGGAGCGGAAATCGGCATTTCCACTGGTCGCCTGCACGCCCGCGGGCCGGTCGCCCTGGAAGGGCTGACCACCTATAAATGGGTGGTGCGCGGTACCGGGCAAGTGCGCCCTTGAGCAGGGCCCGGTGAAAACGACCGGCCTGTTAGGCGGCTCCTTCAATCCGGCGCACGGTGCCCATCGGTCGATCAGCCTGTTTGCGATCGATCAGCTCCATCTCGACGAATTCTGGTGGCTGGTTTCGCCGGGCAATCCGCTGAAGGAAGGGGCCAAGGACATGGCGCCGCTGCACACGCGACTGGCGTCGGCGCAGAAAATGGCGCGCCGGAGCACGATCCAGCCAACGGCAATCGAGCAGGATCTTGGCACCCGCTATACCTATGATACCCTGCGCAAGCTGGTGCAACGCTACCCGAAACGGCAATTTGTCTGGATCATGGGGGCCGACAATCTCGCCCAGTTCCACCGCTGGAAGGACTGGCGAAAAATAGCGCAATTATTGCCGATTGCAGTTATTTCCAGACCCGGCTATGATGATGATGCTTTTGCGGCTCCCGCAATGGCCTGGCTGCGGCGCTTCGTCCACCCCGCGAGCCAGCTTGGTAACTGGACCAGCTGGAGTACGCCGGCGCTGACATTCCTGCGCTATCGTCCCGACCCCCGCTCGGCCACCGCGATCCGGATGGCCCGGCCCCATTGGCATCAGCAATATGAGGACCGCCGCGTCAGAGACGCGGTGACCCACCGGCTGATTGGCCCAGAAGATTAGGATTTACGTTGACGAAACCGAAGGTAAAAGTTCTGAAATCTGCCACTTCCGAGGAAGGCAAGGCCGAATCGGATGCGCTCCACGCGCTGGTGATGAAATCGCTCGACGATGATCAGGCGCAGGACATTGTCTCGATTCCGCTGGCTGGCAAGAGCAATATCGCCGACCATATGGTGATCGCCGAAGGGCGTTCGACCCGGCAGGTCGCTGGTATTGCGCAGAAACTGGCCGAACGGGTCAAGCAGGCCGGCGGCACCGTCCGGGTCGAGGGCCTGGCCAATGCCGACTGGGTGCTGATCGATGCCGGCGATGTCATCGTCCACCTGTTCCGGCCGGAAGTGCGCAGCTTCTACAATCTCGAACGGATGTGGGCGGTCGACGAGGAAGGCGAAGCGCCGGAAGTCGTCGAAGCCTGATATTGCCGGGCGATGAGATTGCATATCGTCGCCCGCGGCAAGATTGGCCGCAGTCCGGAAGCGGAGCTGGTGGATCGCTATATCAAGCGGATCGCCTGGGAGGTCAAGATCAGCGAGCTGCCCGACCAGGGCGGCAAGTCGCCTAAGCTGCAAGGTGCAACCAAGATCATTGCGATGGACGAAGCGGGCGAAAACTGGACATCAAGCAAATTTGCAAAACTGCTGTCGGCATGGCGCGACGACGGCGCACGCGAAGCCCGTTTCCTGATCGGTGCTGCCGACGGCCTGAGCCCTGACGAGCGGGCGAGCGCGGATCATTGCTTTTCTTTCGGCAAGGCGACATGGCCGCACATGATGGCGCGGGCGATGCTGGCGGAACAGCTGTTCCGCGCAACATCGATCATTGCCGGCCATCCCTATCACCGGGAAGGATGACGGTGGTGGTGCGCAAGGCTCTTGCCCTGATCGGATGTCTCGGCATGGCGACGACCGGAGCGGCGTTGCTGTCTGCACAGGCTCCCGGCCCGAGCCTGTCGGAGCAGCAGCGCAGCCTGCTGTCGGCGCGCGAGCAGTCAGAGCGTGCCCGTCAGCGCAGCAACGCCCTGCTGCGGCAAGCGGAAGCAGCAAGCAATGATGCCGACCGTATCGCCAGCCAGGCGGCCGCGCTCGCCGCGCGCATCCAGGCGGCGGAAGCCGATATCAAGGCCGCGCGCACGCGCATCGCGATCGTCAACCAGTTGCAGCAGCGCCAGCGGGCGCGACTGGCGGATAAGCAGGGGCCGATGATCCGGCTGACCGCCGCGCTGCAGATGATGACCCGCAAGCCGACCGCGCTGACTCTGGTCGAGCCGCGATCGCTCGACGAACTGATCTATATGCGCTCGATCCTCTCCGCCGTGATGCCGGAAATCGAGCGGCGCACGGCCAGTCTGCGCGATGAAGTCCGGCAAGGTGAGCAGCTCCGGCAACAGGCTGCCCGGGCGATCGCCTCGCTCGACGAGAGCCAGCGCCGCCTGATCGAACAGCGGCAGCAATTGGCCGGTCTCGAAGCCAGTGAACGGATCGACGCCGCGCGATTTTCCAATGATGCCGGAATCGAGCAGGAGCAGGCTTTGGCGCTGGGCGAGGAAGCGCGGGATATACTGGATCTGATGGACCAGATTCGCGAAAGCGGTGCGGTTCGCGAATCGCTGGCGGAACTGGACGGTCCGATACCCCGTCCTGGCCAGGGACAGGAACAGCCGATTCGGTCGTCGCGAAAGGGCGGAAATGTCGCCAATGCCTATCGATTGCCCGTGGTCGGCGAGATTGTTACCGGGCTTGGCGAGATATCGGACAGTGGCTATCGCTCGCGGGGGCTTACGATAGCCGTGGATCCGGGCGCGCAGATTGTCGCACCGGCTGCGGGTCGGGTTGCCTATTCCGGCCGGTACCGGGGCTATGGCAATATCCTGATCATCGAACATGAGGGCGGCTGGACCAGTCTTATCACCAATATGGCGACCAGCAGCGTGGAGGTGGGCGATCGCGTGGTGCAGGGCGCGCCGGTGGGCCAGTCCGGGGCTGATGATCCGCGGGTTACCGTTGAACTGCGCCGCAATGGCAGGCCGATTGATATTGCCGCGCTGGTCGGCTGAACCGGGGCATAGCAGCTTAGAAAATTGCTGTTCGTCGAAGACTTCCGTCATTATTGGTTAAGCTGCTTTGCTTTAGAGACGATTCCAGCCTATATTTGGTGCCGATTTAGACCGACAGGACATGATTGATGAAGAAGCCCGTATTGCAAGCCGCTGCCCTTGTTTTGACCGTCGCGCTGTTGCCCGCCACGACTTCGGCCATTTCGGCGGTGGATGCCAACACCTATCGCGAGATGGAGCAGTTCATGAGCGTGTTCGAGCGGGTGCGGAACGACTATGTCGATCAGGTGGACGATGCCGACCTGATCAAGGGGGCGATCGAAGGCATGCTGGGCAGTCTCGACCCGCACAGCAGTTTCCTTGATGCCCGCGATTTCGAAAACTTGCGGACCCAGACAGACGGCAATTACGGGGGCCTTGGGCTTTCGGTAACGCTGGAAGACGGTGCCGTGAAGGTCATTGCCCCGTTCAAGGATACGCCGGCTGACAAGGCCGGAGTAAAAGCGGGCGATTATATCACCCATATTGACGGCGAGCTGATTTACGGCGGCACGCTGGACGAAGCGGTTGAGGAAATGCGCGGCAAGCCCGGCGAACCGATCACGATAACTATTGTCCGCCCCGGTCGGGACAAGCCGTTCGATCTGTCGATGAAACGCGCGATTATCGATCTCAAGCCGGTCACCTGGGAGGTCAAGGACCAGATCGGCGTGATCAGTATCAACAGCTTCTCGAGTGATACCGGCGCCGATGTCGCCGCGGCTATTTCCGGCATCGACAAGTCTTTGGGCAGGAAGCCGCTTGGCTATGTCCTTGACCTGCGCTCCAATCCGGGCGGCCTGCTCGACGAAGCTGTGTCGGTTTCCGATGTGTTCCTGTCGCGCGGCGAAATTGTATCGCAGCGCGGACGCGAGAAGTCCGATATCGAGCGCTATTTTGCGAAGAGCGGAGATGCCGCCGGCGGTCTGCCGGTCATCGTGCTGATCGATGCCGGTTCGGCATCGGCGTCCGAAATTGTTGCCGGTGCCTTGCAGGACCATCATCGCGCCCTGATCATGGGCGAACGCAGTTTCGGCAAGGGTTCGGTGCAGACCCTGCTGCCGCTTTCCAACGAAAGCGCGCTGCGGCTGACCACGGCACGCTACTACACGCCTTCGGGCAAGTCCGTGCAGGAAGGCGGGATCGAGCCCGATATCAGTGTGCCGCAATTGTCCGACCCGGATTACAAGACCCGTCCCCGGTTCCGGGAGTCCGATCTGCGGCGCCATCTGGTCAACGAGATCAAGCTGAAGGATGATGTGCTGGAAGAAGATGCCAAGGACGATCCGCGCTTTAAACAGACCGCCGAAGAGCTGAAGGAGCAGGGTGTAGAAGATTTCCAGCTGCATTATGCGCTGCAGACCATCGGTCGTCTGGGTCCTGACGGACTGAAAATGGCGATGAACAAGGCAGCCAAAAAGCCCGTCAAGAAGACTGTGGTTGCGAAAAACTAGGCTGCTCTGATGACATCCATTCGCACCGCTGCCTGGCTGGCCTTTCTGCTTCCCGCAACCTTGCTGGGTGGTGCGCTGATCAGCCAATATGGCTTTGGCCTCTATCCCTGTGAAATGTGCATGTGGCAGAGATGGCCGCATCTTGCCGCTATTATTCTTGCCGCGGCTGGCCTGGCGTTTCGGACAAAAAGGATGGCGATACCGCTGATCCTTGCCGCTACCATGGCGATTCTGATCAGCGGCCTGATTGGCGGTTTCCATGCCGGAGTGGAATATGACTGGTGGGAGGGTCTTACTTCCTGTGCGACCAGTCTCCCGGCGGGTGGCGACCTGCTCGATTCGATCATGAATGCCCCACTGGTGCGCTGTGATGTCGCACCCTGGACCCTGTTCGGAATTTCTCTTGCCGGTTTCAATTTCCTCTTGTCTGTCGGCGGCGCTGTCCTCATCCTGATGCTGATGGCGACCGGACGAAAGGATCTCGATCATGGCTGACACAAAATTGGGACAGACACGCGCCGATATCGCCTCGATGATCCGCGTCAACCAGGCTGGTGAATATGGGGCGGCACAGATTTACAAGGGCCAGCTTGCCGTGATGGGCGATGATGCCCCGCACAGCAGCGCGATCCACCATATGGCCGAGCAGGAGCAGCGTCATCTGGATGCGTTCGACCAGATGATCGCGGAACGCGGGGTTCGCCCCACGGCGCTGCAACCGTTCTGGAAGGTGGCCGGCTATGCGCTGGGTGCGACGACGGCGGCGCTTGGCCCGCGGGCGGCGATGGCCTGCACGGCTGCGGTGGAAACCGAAATCGACCAGCATTACCGCGAACAACTGGATGCGCTGGAAACCGAGGATGATCCCGAGCTGACCCGTATGATTGCGGAGTTTCGCGAAGAGGAATTGGAGCATAAGGCAACAGCTATCGCATCGGGTGCTGAAGATGCACCGGGCTATCCGGTGCTGAGCGCGGCCATCCGTCTGGGTTGCCGGGTAGCGATCGGGCTGTCGAAACGCATTTAGGAAGCGCTCCCCGCTTCAGCACCGGTTCAGGCCGGTGGGTCAAAGGAACGGTTATGATGAAGAAATTTTTGCTCTCCGCCGCCGCGCTGTCAGGCGCTGGCTTGCTGGCATTTCCGGCACAAGCCCAGGATCAGCCCGGCGACCGCGTCAATCAGCTGGTCATTTACGGCGACGACCCTTGCCCGCAGAGCACTGAAGACGAAATTGTCGTTTGCGCGCGCAAGGATGAAAACGAGCGTTATCGCATTCCCGAAACCCTGCGCGGCGGCGAACTTGGCGATGCCAAGAACCAGGCCTGGTCGGAACGTGTCCGGTCCTATGAATATGTCGGGAAATCGGGCACCAACAGCTGTTCTCCGACCGGGGCAGGCGGCTTTACCGGCTGTACGCAGGACTTGTTGCGCCAGGCTTATGCCGAAAAGGGCATTGATGACACGGTCAACTGGGGACAGCTGATCGAGGAAGAACGGCAGAAACGTCTGGCCCGGATCGATGCGGAAGCGGATGCGGTGGAAGAGCGGGTGCTGGAACTCGAGGCCGACCGCGAAGCGCGGGAAGCCGCTGCCGAAGCCGCGAGAGACCGGCTGGATGCATCGGACGCCGATGCAGTAAAGGCCACCAATGATCTTGCCGTACCGCCGGGAGCGGACGAGACACCCGAATCGGATTGATAAAACGTCTCTTCAGACGATTTATTCTTCGATCAATTGCTCCATTGTTTTTAGCCACTCGGCCTCAAGCAAATCATCCAGTTTGTCATCAAAACTGAAAGCCACGATCGTCCAGCCTTTAGTGGTTCGATAGAACGATATTTCCCAGCTTTGAGCATAATTTTCCTGGAACACCATATAGAAATGTTTAACAAATCTGTCTGAAGCTTTGCGGGAGTGAACTAAATTCCATCCTTCCACTTTTCCGTGGCTGGAAAGATAAGTGTTCAGCGTGTTGATCAAATTTGTTTTCTCTGCTGGCCCAACCGAGATTACTGGAGCTTTGGCGAGAAGATTTTCTATCACTTTTTTTGCGTCGCCTTTTTTGAAATCTTCAAAGGCTGCATCGGTGATGGCTTCCGGTGTCGTTTGTGCAAGTGAAGGCACCGCGGTTGCCAAAAAGATTGCTATCAAGGGTACGCGAAATATGATCATGCTATTTCTTCCCCTCAATCCACCGGTTCACCTGAGCCTCGAGCATATCGAGCGGTACCGCGCCCTGGCCCAGCACGACATCGTGAAATTCGCGCAGGTCGAACTTGTCACCCAGTTCGCTGGTTGCCTTGCCGCGTAGCTCGCGGATTTTCAGTTCGCCCATCTTGTAGGCCAGTGCCTGACCGGGCCAGCTGATATAGCGGTTGACCTCGGCCTCGATATTGGCGGCGCTGAGCGCGGTATTGTCGGTCATGAAATCGATCGCCCGCTGCTTGCTCCAGCCCTTGCTGTGGATGCCGGTGTCGACCACCAGCCGGCAGGCCCGCCACATTTCGTAGGACAGCCGCCCCATATTCTTGGCCGGTGTATCATAGAGTTCCATCTCGATGCCGAGCCGCTCCGAATAGAGTCCCCAGCCTTCGACAAAGGCAGTGAAAAAGGCGCCGTGCTTGCGGAAGTCCGGCATGTCGAGCTCCTGCTGCAGCGCGATCTGCTGGTGATGACCGGGGACCGCTTCGTGCACGCTCAGTGCCGGGATTTCCCAGAAGGGCCGCTGGTCGAGCTTCGACGTGTTGACATAATAGAAGCCGGCAATGCCGACATCGGGCGATCCGGGATTATAATAAGCGGTGGTCGTGCCTTCTGCGGTCTCCGCCGGGATTTCCTTGATCCCGTATGGCAGCCGCGCCAGCTTGCCGATGATCGAGGGCATTTTGCCGTCAATCGTCTTGGTCACCCGGGCGACCTTCTCCATCAGCTCTTCCGGCGTTTTCGCATAATATTGCGGATCGGTGCGCAGATGCTCGATAAACGCCTCGCGCGTATCATAGCCCGCTTCGCTGGCGACCTCGACCATCTCGGCGCGAATCCGCGCCACTTCGCTCAGACCGATCTTGTGAATCTCGTCCGCGGTTTTGGTGGTGGTGGTCATCTGCCGGATGCGGAAATCATAATATTTCGCACCGTCGGGCTGGGCCGAGACGCCGGGGGCCTTGGCGCATTTTGGCGCATAGCTTTTCGTATACCAGTCGAGATGTTGCCGCACCGCCGGGTTGATCACGCTTTCGATGGTCCCGGCCGCCTCGTCTGCCAGCGCCTCGAAGGTCGCTGCATCAATAGTCTCGGGCCGCTTGCGGGTGAACGGCTGGTAGAAGCGCGAGTCCTTCGGGTCGTCGGTGAGCAGGCCGGAAATGCTGGTTTCATAGCCTTCCATCGAGACACAGGGTTGAACATAGCCGCCTGCCAAGGCCTTGTTGGCGACCGCGATCGACTGCTCGTTGATCTTGGCATATTGTTTCAGACGGTTGAGATAAGTCCGGTAGTCCTGCGCGTTGCGGAACGGCAGGTTGTTCTGCATGCTGGCGAAATTCTGGTGCCAGCCGCCCCGGTTGGTGAAGTTGATCGTGCGCTGGCCATAGCTGTTCGCTTCGATCTGTTCGGCGAGCGACCGGCGCAGGATGCCATAGTTGGTCTTGTCATCCTCGCTTAGCGCCCCGGTGTCGATCGCGTCCAGTTGCGCGAGCCAGAGTTTTGCTTTTGCGACCCGGCGATCTTCGGCTTCCAGACTGGCATCGCTGACCCGGCCGATTGGATCGTCGACCCCGAGCGAGGACGCAAACTCGGGATATTGTTCCAGCTGGTAGGACCAATATTGATCTACGATATCTTTGAGGTCCCTATTGTCCTGTGCTGCGACCGGACTTGCGAATACTATCATTGCCGCTGTTCCCGCAGCCCAAATCATCTTGCGCATTATTTGCCCCTTTTTATAATCAACCGAACCGACGGAGATGGTCATGTTCAAAAAAGTGAAGCCTAATCGGTCCGTCGCATCCAAGCAACCAATTCTGCCGGATCGTTTTGATCGTCTGCTTAGCGGCCTGGCGATTTTTCTGATGCTTGCCATTCTCGTTGCGGTTATCCGTGGTCAGGACCAGTGGGAAAAAATTCCCTGGCAGATATGGACCCATCTGGCGACGATCAGCGTCGCCTTGATGATCACACCTGTCATGCTCTGTCGAAAGCGGGGAGACAGGGTGCACCGGTACATGGGTTGGGTCTGGTCGGCAGCGATGGTCGCAACCGCATTGATCAGTCTGGACATCCGCCAGATTAATGCTGGCGGGTTCAGCTTCATACACATCCTGTCGGGCTGGACGCTGGTGCTTGTGCCCCTGCTGATCTGGGAAGCCCGGCATCACAAGGTCGCCGCCCATCGCTCGACCGTCAGAGGGCTGATTACCGGTGCTCTGCTCATCGCCGGGTTCTTCACATTTCCGTTCAACCGGCTGCTCGGTCATTGGCTGTTTGGATGATCAGCTGCTGCCGCAGCTCCATCGCCCGGGCAAATCCAATGGACTGAATCATCACCGGCCGTATGGCAGAGCCACCGGCGATGCCGATCGTCACCGTGGCAAGGTCGAGCGGATGGTCGAGGGGTGTCTGGCTGACATCCACGGTCTGGATTTTACGCCGTGGCAGCATGGTAAGCCGTTGCCGCCACCAGCCCCTTCGCACGAACAATTGCCGTTCGGTCAGCGCATATTGGTGATGTCGCCAGCCGAGAAACGGGATCGCTGCCGCCGGTAGTGCCAGCAGCAGGATCGCGAGCAGCGCCTGGTGCAGGAACAGTCCGCCGGTCAGGCCGATCGCTGTCAGCAGAAGCGCCTGCAGCACCGTCCTGCGCCACCAGAAAGCCGGGTCGACGGGCGTGAAGACAAGATCGGGGGCGGGCGGAAATATACCGCTGTCCGCCAGTATTGGATCGATTTCGGCCAAGCTGGCACAGGGCGCCGCACTGTGATCCGTCTCGCCCCCGGCATCCCCCGCAAGCGAGGTGAACTTGAGATGATGCCAGCCAAAGCGTTTCCGGACCGGACCGGTTTGCAGGATCGCGGCCTGCACCCGGTGGATTGGCATCACCATGTCGGTCAGCGTAAACAGCCCGCGCCGCCGCCGGAATCCGGGCTGTCCGCTCTCCACCTTGTCGAGGCGGAAGCCATATTCGCGGACGAAGGTCCGGACAATGCCGCTGACCAGACCGACGGTCACCAGCGCCAGGGCGGCGGCCAGCGCGCCGCCGATCCGTGCCCAGAAACTGAAGCCGTCGATCGTATCGCGCCCCGGCAGGGCGTCGAGCCAATTGCGCGGGTTGAAAAAACCGTCGGGCAGCAGGAAATCGAAATTCTGCGCCACAGCGCCGAGAACTGCGAGCAGCACGAAGGAGAAGTTGAACAGTCCGGCGATCAGGATTCGGCGGTTGTCCATCTCGAACAGGGCAGGGGCGTCCTCCGCTTCGCTTGCGGCTTGCGTCCGGTCTGCGGCCCGTCCGGCCTTATAGTCCCGGATCGTGTCGCGCAGCGCTTCGGCATCGGACCGCGACAGCGCGTCAAGCTGGCCGTCTTCGCCGCCGCCTGATCCGGTTTCCAGTGCTACCGTGGCCAGACCGAGCAACCGGCTGACCAGCTTCTGTTCCAGACTGACATCCTGGATCCGGTCGAACGGGATCGAGCGGCTGTTGCGGTTGAGCAGGCCGCTCCTGATGCGGATTTCCTTCTCGGTGATCTGGTAGGTGAAGCGCGACCAGATCAGGGCGGTGACGCCGATAACCAGCGTGACCAGCGCCAGCGCAGCCAGACCGGTATGGAATATATTCTGGTCGAACAGGCTGAAATGGAGGACGGCGAGGGCCACCAGATTCTGTCCCAGCGTGCCAACGGACCTCAGGATGATGCTGAGTGGATGCAGGTGCCGGAACGGAGCGGTTTCTCCGGTCATGCGTTGGATCGCGTCGTCGTCGCTCATATCATGTCTTGGCGGATATGGCCCTTGATCGTCTCGCGCATGTCTTCGGCATCGGCGGTGGCAAGGCCGGGCAGGGTCACGACGCTGTTGTGGGTACCAGCGGTGTGGACGATCAGGGTCGACAGGCCGAGCATGCGCTGCAACGGGCCTTGCGCGACATCGATATGCTGGATGCGGTTGAACGGGACGATGGTGTCGGTCCGCCAGAGAAAGCCGCGCAGCACGCGCAGCTGCTCGTCGCCCATGTCATAGCCCCAGCGTCGGTAGATGCGGCCCGGGAGTACCAGCACCTGCAGCAGCGCGAGCAGCGCCACGGGGACCAGGACCATACCGGGCGAGGTTCCCAGCTGCACCCAGAGCGCAATCTCGGCTGCCAGCGCCAGCGCCAGCAGCACCAGCGAGCGGATGAACATGCGGATCCGGATCAGGCTTTTCTGGGGCGGATGCAGCGGCGTCAGGCCCTGGTTGTAGCTGACTGCCAGCCCGGCGACCGGCGGTACGGCTCCGTCATCGATGGAAGAATTGGAAGCATGTTCGGTCATCGCCCAGCTATGCCCAAGCCGTGTCGTTCAGGCAAGGCGATTGGCTGTTATCGGGCGAGCGCTGTTTCGGCCTGATCCACCAAAGATTTGATAATTTCGGCCACGGACTCTTCCGCTTTCACCATGCCGACCGACTGGCCAGCCATGACACTTCCGTACTCAATATCGCCATCTATCACCGCTTTTCGGAGCGCTCCTGCCCAGAAATGTTCAATTTGCAGCTGCGCTTCGCCCATTTCTATCGCGCCGGAATCGAGCAGCTTGGCGACTTCGATCTGTTTGCGGGTAAACTCTTCCGTACCCTTGTTTTTGAGCGCCCGCACCGGGATCACCGGCAGCCGCGGGTCGACCTGGACGCTGGTGATCGCGTCGCGGGCATTGCCGCGGATGAAGGCTTTCTTGAAATCGGGGTGGGCGATCGATTCATGGGCGCAGACAAAGCGGGTGCCCAGCTGGACACCGCTGGCGCCCATTTCCAGATAGGCGGCGATCATCTCGCCGGTGCCGATACCGCCGGCGACGAACACCGGAACCTGACCGGCGATCTCCGGCAAAATTTCCTGGGCCAGCACCGAGGTCGAGACCGGACCGATATGGCCGCCGGCTTCCATGCCCTCGATGACGATCGCGTCGACCCCCGAACGGACGAATTTCTTGGCGAGTGCCATGGCGGGGGCAAAGCAGATCACTTTTGCGCCGGTCTCCTTGATCGCCTCCAGGCTGCCCTTGGGAGGGAGACCGCCGGCGAGCACGACATGGGTCACTTGATGTTTGCCGCAGACCGCGATCAGATCCATCAGGTCGGGATGCATGGTGATCAGATTGACCCCGAACGGCTTGTCGGTGCGTTTCCTGGTCTCGGCAATTTCGGTGTCGAGCAGTTCCGGCGTCATTGCGCCGCAGGCAATCACGCCGAAGCCGCCGGCGTTGGAAATCGCGCTGACCAGATGGCGCTCCGACACCCAGGACATCGCCCCGCACATGATCGCGGTTTCGCAGCCGAGAAAATCGGTACCGCGTTGCATAAGGTGGGACAGGTTCGATTCGGTCATTATATTTCTTTCTAAAGCCCTCTCTCTTGCAGGGGAGAGGGTTGGGAGAGGGGGGTGGTCATTTTGACTCCCCCTCCCTTGGTCCCTCCCCTTCAAGGGAGGGAAAATAACTAGGCCGCATCTTCCGCATCCAGCCCGTAGGCCGTGTGCAGCACGCGCAGCGCCAGTTCGGTATAATCTTCCTCGATCAGGACGCTGACCTTGATCTCCGAGGTGGTGATCGCCTGGATGTTGACGCCGCGATCGGCGAGCGCCTTGAACATGGTCGAGGCGATACCGGCGTGGCTCTTCATGCCGACGCCGACGACGGAAATTTTCGCGACATTGCTGTCGGGGATCAGGCGGTTGAATCCGATGCTGTCCTTGGCCCCGTCCAGCACCTGCATCGCCAGGTCGAGATCGGCGGACGGCACGGTGAAGGTGACGTCGGTCTCGCCCTTCTCGCGGCCGACATTCTGGATGATCATGTCGACGTTGATCGCGGCCTCGGCGAGCGGCGCGAAAATATTGGCCACAGCGCCGGGTTTGTCGGGGACGCGGGTCAGGGTGATCTTGGATTCATTCTTGTCATGGGCGATGCCGGTAATCAGTTGGCCTTCCATATCGTCAATCTCCATTTCGTCTTCGCTCACGATCATCGTGCCGGGCAGGTCGTCGGCGGTCCAGTTGGTGTTTTCATCGGTGAAGGAAGAGAGCACCTGGATGCGCACGCCTTCCTTCATCGCCAGTCCGACCGATCGGGTCTGCAATACTTTCGCGCCGACGCTGGCCAGCTCGAGCATTTCCTCGAAGGTCACGGTTTTCAGCTTGCGGGCGCGGGTCACGATTCTCGGGTCGGACGTATAAACGCCATCGACATCGGTGTAGATATCGCAGCGATCGGCCTTGACCGCTGCGGCGATGGCAACGGCGCTGGTATCGGAGCCGCCGCGCCCCAGCGTGGTGATGCGGCCGTCTTCGCTAAGGCCTTGAAAGCCGGGAATGATCGCAATTTCGCCACTCTGCATGGCGGCAATCAACGCCGCACCGTCAATCGAATCAATCCGCGCCTTGCTATGCGCCTCGATCGTGCGGATCGGCATCTGCCAGCCCAGCCAGCTGCGCGCCTTGGCGCCGAGCGATTGCAGGGCGATCGCCAGCAGGCCGGATGTTACCTGTTCGCCCGAGGCGACGACCACGTCATATTCTGCGGCATCGTAGAGCGAGCTGGCTTCGCGGCAGAAATTGACCAGCCGGTCGGTATCACCCGCCATGGCGGAGACCACCACCGCCACTTCGTGACCGGCATCCGCCTGCTGTTTCACGATTTGCGCCACCCGCCGGATGCGGTCAATTCCGGCCATCGAGGTGCCGCCAAATTTCATCACTATGCGTGCCATGCTGCTGTCGGAAAAACTTTCGATAAAAAGGGCCTGAACAGGATTGAAAAGCCTGATAAAGAGGGGGCATGACAAAGGCAAGTAGCACGATCAAGCCCGAAGAAGCCGCGCATTTTGGTGCTTTGGCAGCGGACTGGTGGGACCCGAAAGGGTCTTCGGCCATGCTCCACCGGCTGAATCCGGTGCGGCTGCACTATATTCGCGACGCGATCGACCTGCATTTTCACTGCGATAGCAGCCTGTTGAGGCCGCTGAAGGGCAAGCGGGCGCTGGATGTCGGGTGTGGCGCGGGCCTGCTCTGCGAACCGCTGGCAAGACTGGGCGCACAGGTGACCGGCCTTGATGCGGCGCCCGAGAATATCGCGGCGGCGAAGGCGCATGCCGGTCCGCAAGGACTGGATATCGACTATCACAATGAAGCGATCGAGGATTTTTCCGGTCGCGACTTTGATCTGGTCACCTCGCTCGAGGTGATCGAGCATGTCGACGACCCGCAGGCCTTTGTTGCCGGTCTGGCTGGCGCCATGGCCGATGACGGCATGATGATCCTGTCGACCCCGAATCGCACCGCGCTGTCGAACCTGATGCTGGTGGAACTGGCCGAGCGGACCGGACAGATACCGCGCGGAACCCACCATCACGAACAGTTCATCACGCCGGAGGAGCTGGAGAAACTGCTCGGCGAGGCGGATCTGCAGGTGATCGATACCAGCGGTATCTCCTACAGTCCGGCCAGAGGCTTTTCGATATCCGACAATCTGGCGCTGAATTATCTGATGACGGCGGTCAAGGGCTAGAAGTCGACCTTCTCGTAATGCGCCGGTGGCGCGATCACTTCCATCCGTTCGGACAATAGCGGCCGGAAGGACGGGCGCGACTTGAACATCGCGTACCAGGCCTTGGTCTGTTCGTGCCCGGCCCAGTCGATCGCACCGAGATAATCGGCGACAGATATCTGCGCCGCTGCAGCAAGGTCGGCGAGGCTCATCGTTGCTCCGGCCAGCCAGCTGCGGTGGTCGATCAGATAATCGATATAGTCGAGATGCTGGTTCGCCCGGCGCATCGCCTCCCGCAGTATCTTGGCATCTGGCGGCTCGCGCCGGACCAGCCTCTTGTGCATGCGTTCGTGCAGCATCGGTGCGGTGACATCGCCGAAAAACTGCTCGTCGAACCAGGCCACCAGCCGCCGGATTTCTGCCCGGTTCACCGCAGTGCCGTTGATCATCGGGACCTTTTCGACGGTCTCCTCGATATATTCGCAAATCGCCACACTATCGACCAGACAGATGTCCCGTTCGGGATGCTTCATGACCGGGGTGCGGCCAGTGGGGTTCATCGCCAGAAATTCGTCGCGCTGATCCCAGGGTGATTCGCGGATCAGGTCATAACCGACGGACTTCTCGCCCAGCAGCAAGCGGACTTTGCGGGAAAACGGACATAGGGGGAACTGGTACAACTGCCACATGAGACGGTTGTTAATCGCCTTTGCGGGCCGGCGAAAGCAATTTACTGTGAAAAAGGATTTTCTAACCTTTCGTGGTTACAGATATTTGCAAACAGGGTGAATTATCTGTGCACACAGGATCGGGACAGGCGACGGAATATCGCACGGCAATCAACGCGTTTCGTGGATTTGCTTCGTTATATGTCGTCCTATACCATCTGCGCTTTTACAATAATTACGACTGGTTTGGGGCCGTTCCCGCGCTGCGCTTCGGCTATATCGGGGTCGACTTTTTCTTCATTCTCAGCGGCCTGATTGTCTCGCATGTCTATTTGCGCAAGTCCCGGGGGAGTGGCCCCGGTTTCTGGATGAAATTCATCTGGTATCGTATCGCCAGGCTTTTCCCGGTGCATCTGCTGATCATGCTGCTGATGCTGATGGCCGCGGTCATCGCGCCAATGCTTGCCAGCGGCGGACCGACGCTCGACGGACAGGATTACAAGGACTGGTTCTTGCTCACTTTCCTGGTGCGGCAATGGACATTGCCCGCCGACTATAGCTGGAACAGTCCGGCCTGGTCGATCAGCGCCGAATTTTTTGCCTATCTGATCGTTTTTCCCCTGATCGCCTATTTTACCCGGAATGACAGCGGCCGGCCCGCAGGCCTTGCCCTCATTGCGATCGGATCCCTGCTGCTGCTGTCGCTGACTGCGACCACCGGCACCATCAATGTGACCGCCTATGCCGGGCCGCTGATCCGGGTCACCGGCGGCTTCATGCTGGGCAGCGGGCTGTATCTTGTCCTGTCCACTTTTGCCGTCGCCCGCATTTGGGATCGCGCCCTGGGTTACAGCCTCGCGGCGATGCTGATCATCATCGGATTGGCACCGGCGATGGCGGTAGCGGGCTGGCCGGTTGACCTGGTACTGATCATGGCGCTGGTGGCCACCATAAGCTGCACCTATCTGGCAAAGGGCCCCATAGCCGACGGACTGTCGCGGCCTGCGCTGTTCTGGCTCGGTGAAATATCCTTCGCGCTTTATCTTTGCCATATCCCGATGACTCGCCTGTGCCGATATGTCGCCGATCAGATGGAATGGGAGCGCGGTTTCGTCTTCGGCGTGCTCAGCGTGTTGATATCGATCGCGACCGCACATCTGCTGTATCGCCTGGTGGAAATTCCGGCGCGCCAGGTCATGCGGGACTGGTATTTCCAGCTTGCCCCGCGCCCGCGTCTGGCCGGCGGCCCGAACAGCGCCTGAGGCGCGGCGGCCGAGCGGCGCTGCAAACTCGCATCGATTGTATAAAGCCGGCTTGGCGGCTGTAGCGAAAGACCGGTCTAGTCCGGCTGATAGATCGCCAGCCGGTTGCCCGACGGATCGAGACATTCGAAGCGTCGGCCGCCCGGAAAAGCGAAAATCTCCCTGACGATTTCACCACCCGCAGCGGTAACCTGCGCCAGGGATGCCTCCAGATCGTTGCTCTCGAAGGTCGGCATCGGCGCGACCGGTTCGGTGCCCGCGGCCAGTCCGATATCGACCGGCCCGCCTTCGACGGCGGCATAATCCGGTCCGTAATCGGTGAAGGCAAAGCCGAAGGCCTTTTCGTAAAAGGCCTTGCTGGCGGGCAGATCGCCGGCCTTCATTTCGAGATAATTGGGGGTTATCTTGGGCATGATCGAGTTCCTTGTCTATCGCGACTCGCGGGGATGCCAGCATAGCGCTGCATGAGATCAAAACAAGAACATTCCTGTCGGCCTATTCGGCCGCCTCGATCGCCTGTCTATCCGAAAGCGGCTGATCAATCCGGTGGACCATTTCCTTCGGGCAGACCTGCCAGAAGCGGTCGCGCCAGCGGTCCCAGTCGCGCAGGATCGATTCGGACCATTTGCTGTCGGTGGTCTGCTGGTGCCGCTCGACCAGGGCCAGCAGATGCCCCTCCCAATAAGCGCTGTCGAGCCGCTGCCAGACGATGCTTTCGCCATTGGCCATTTTCTCGAAATCCCCTTCGGTATCGAGAATGAAGGCCATGCCGCCGGTCATGCCGGCCCCGAAATTATTGCCGACCGGCCCCAGGATCACGGCATTGCCGCCGGTCATATATTCGCAGCCATTGGCGCCGCAGCCCTCGACCACGACATCGGCCCCGCTGTTGCGCACCGCGAACCGCTCGCCGGCCTGGCCCGCCGCATAAAGCTGCCCGGCGGTCGCGCCGTAGAGCACGGTGTTGCCGATGATCGTATTGTCCTGGCTGACCAGCGGCGAGCTGACCATCGGGCGGACAATGATCTTGCCGCCGCACAGACCCTTGCCGACATAGTCATTGGCATCGCCGAACACCTCCAGCGTGATCCCCTGGCAGAGGAAGGCGCCGAGCGACTGACCGGCGGACCCGCGCAGACGGATATGGACATGGTCCTCGTTCAGTACGCTCATGCCATATTTGGCGGTGATCTCGGACGAGAAGCGGGTGCCGACCGCGCGGTGTGTGTTGCGCACGGTATAGGTGAGCTGCATCTTCTCGCGCCGCTCGAACACCGGCTTCGCGTCGTCGATCATCTCCGCGTCGAGACTGTCGGGCACCTCGTTGCGCGGCGTGTCGATATGGAAGCTGCGCTCGCTGTCCCTGGCATCGACCTTGGCGAGGATCGGGTTGAGGTCGAGATCGTCGAGATGCTCGGCGCCGCGGCTGACCTGGCGGAGCAATTCGGTCCGCCCGATGATCTCGGTCAGCGAGCGATAGCCCAGCCGCGCCAGAATCTCGCGCACTTCCTCGGCCATATAGGTCATCAGGTTGATCACCTTTTCCGGCGTGCCGGTGAATTTTTCGCGCAATCGCTCGTCCTGCACGCAGACCCCGACCGGGCAGGTGTTGCTGTGGCACTGGCGGACCATGATGCAGCCCATCGCCACGAGGCTGAGCGTGCCGATGCCAAATTCCTCGGCGCCCAGAATCGCGGCGATGACAATGTCGCGGCCGGTCTTCAGCCCGCCATCGGTGCGCAGCTTGACCCGGTGGCGCAGGCCGTTGAGCGTCAGCACCTGATTGGCTTCGGTCAGCCCCATTTCCCAGGGCGTGCCGGCAAATTTGATCGAGGTCTGCGGCGACGCGCCGGTGCCGCCGGTATTGCCCGAGATCAGTATGACATCGGCATGGGCCTTGGCGACGCCGGCGGCGATCGTGCCGATGCCGGCCGAGGAGACCAGCTTCACGCAGACCCGCGCGCGCGGATTGATCTGCTTGAGATCGTAGATCAGCTGGGCGAGATCCTCGATCGAGTAGATATCATGATGCGGCGGCGGCGAGATCAGGGTGACGCCGGGCGTGGAATGGCGCAGCTTGGCGATGAATTCGGTGACCTTGAAGCCGGGCAGCTGGCCGCCCTCGCCGGGCTTGGCCCCCTGGGCGACCTTGATCTCGATCTCCTCGCAGGCGCCGAGATATTCCGCGGTCACGCCAAAGCGGCCGGAGGCGACCTGCTTGATCGGGCTCGAGGCATTGTCGCCATTTTCAAACGGCGTGTAGCGCCGCTTTTCCTCGCCACCCTCGCCGGAGACGGATTTGGCGCCGATCCGGTTCATCGCGATCGCCAGCGTCTCGTGCGCCTCGGGGCTGAGCGCGCCGAGGCTCATGCCGGGGGTGTTGAACCGCTTGCGGACCTCGGTGATCGCCTCGACCTCGTCGATCGGCACCGGCACCGGCGCATAGTTGAACTCCATCAGGTCGCGCAGATAGATCGGCTCGAGCTCGCGCACGCCCTGCGAGAATTGCAGATAGGAAGAGTAGCTGTCCTGCGCGACCGCGGTCTGCAGCAGGTGCATCAGATGAGCGCTAAAGGCATGGGCCTCGCCGCCGTCGCGCTGCTTGTAGAAGCCGCCGACCGGCAGCCGCACCACCGCCGGTTCGAAAGCGGCGGAATGTTTGTCCTGCGCGTTGATGAACAAGGATGCATAGCCTTCGCCGGAAATTTTTGTCGGCATGCCGGGGAACAGGTCGTTGCACAGCGCCCGCGACAGGCCCACGGCCTCGAAATTATAGCCGCCGCGATAGCTGGAGATGACGGCAATGCCCATTTTCGACATGATCTTGAGCAGACCGTCGTCGACCGCCTTCTTGTGGCGCGCGAGACAGGCCTCGAGCGAGAGATCGCCAAACAGGCCGCGGCCGTGGCGGTCGGCTATCGCCGCTTCCGCCATATAGGCGTTGACCGTGGTCGCGCCGACTCCGATCAAGACCGCATAGCAATGGGTGTCGAGACATTCGGCGGCCCGGACATTGACCGAGGCATAGGAGCGCAGCCCCTTGCGGACCAGATGGGTGTGCACCGCCGCAGTCGCGATCACCATCGAAATCGCCATCCGGTCTTCGTCAATATCCTCGTCGGTCAGGAAAATCTCGGTCTTGCCGGCGCGCACCGCCTGCTCCGCCTCACCCCGAATCCGGGCGAGCGCATCGCGCAGCTCGATCGCGCCGCCGCTGGTGCTCATGGTGCAATCGATCTCGGCCACCGCGTCACCAAAGCCCAGTTGCAGCCGCTCCCACAGCGCGCAGCTCAGCACCGGGCTTTCCAGCACCATCACGTCCTCGTTCTGGCTGTCCTGTTCCAGAATATTGGCGAGATTGGAAAAGCGCGTGCGCAGGCTCATCACATGGCGCTCGCGCAGGCTGTCGATCGGCGGGTTGGTGACCTGGGAAAAATTCTGCCGGAAGAAATGGCTGATCTGGCGCGGCTTCTCGCTGATTACCGCCAGCGGGGTGTCGTCGCCCATCGAGCCAATTGCTTCCTTGGCATCCTCGACCATCGGCGCGAGGATCATTTCCATGTCCTCCAGCGTGTGGCCGGCGGCGGTCTGCCGACGGATCAGCTCTTCCCTGGAAAAGCCCATGCTGACGGTTTCCGGTGCGGGCGGCAGATCGTCGACGGTCAGGAATCCCTTGACCAGATCGGCATAGGGCTCCTCGGCGGCGATCCGGTCTTTCAGCTCGCGGTCCTTGAACAGCCGGCCGGCATCGAGATCGACCGCGATCATCTGGCCGGGGCCGAGCCGGCCCTTTTCGACGATCTGGCTTTCGGGGACGACAACCATACCGGATTCGGAGCCGATGATCAGCAGATTGTCGGCGGTACGCGAATAGCGCAGCGGACGCAGGGCATTGCGGTCAACCCCGGCCACCGCCCAGTGGCCATCGGTCATCGCCAGCGCGGCCGGACCGTCCCAGGGCTCCATGACGCTGGCCATATATTCGTACATCGCCTGGTGCGCCGGATCGATTTCCGGATCATTTTGCCAGGCCTGCGGCACCAGCATGATCTTGGCTGTCGGCGCGTCGCGGCCGGACCGGCAGATCGTCTCGAACACCGCATCCAGCGCCGCCGTGTCGGAAGAACCGGCAGGAATCACCGGCTTGATATCCTCGCTATTGTCGCCAAAGGCGAGGCTGGCCATCTTGATCTCGTGGCTTTTCATCCAGTTCTTGTTGCCGCGAATGGTGTTGATTTCGCCATTATGGGCGAGACAGCGGAACGGCTGCGCCAGCCACCATTGGGGAAAGGTGTTGGTCGAATAGCGCTGGTGAAAAATCGCTACCCGGCTTTCAAACCGGTCGTCGGTGAGGTCGGGGTAGAACACCGAGAGGGATTCGGCGAGAAACAGGCCCTTGTAGATGATCGACCGGCAGGACAGGCTGCAGATATAGAAATCCTGAATCTGCGCCGCGATCACCTTCTTCTCGATCCGGCGGCGGATCAGATAGAGATTTTTCTCGAACTCGCGCGCGTCCTGCTTGTCCGGCATCGGTCCGGCGATCATGATCTGCTCGATTTCGGGCCGTGTGTTCTGCGCTTTCTGGCCGATTACCGACACGTCCACCGGCACCTGACGCCAGCCGTAAATGGTATAGCCGGATTCGATGATCTCGGCCTCGACAATGGTGCGACAGGTCTCCTGTGCGTTGAGATCGGTGCGCGGCAGAAAGATCATGCCGACGGCGAGCCGGTTGGGACGGACCTTGTGGCCGCTGTCGGCAATCGCATCGTCAAAGAAACGCTCGGGCAGATCGACATGCAGGCCGGCTCCATCGCCGGTCTTGCCGTCGGCATCCACCGCACCGCGGTGCCAGACCGCCTTCAGCGCATCAATCGCCGAGGACACGACCCGGCGTGATGCCTTGCCATCGGTTGCCGCGACCAGGCCGACACCGCAGGCGTCGGTTTCGAATTCCGGGCGGTACATGCCGTCGCGAGCGATGCGTTCGTGTTCGGGGGTGGGGAAGTTCTGACTCATCATTGATCTTTCTGCGCTGGCGTCGGGGTATCGTCCCCGGTGGCGGGCCCGTCATCATCGGGAGCGGCGTCCGCCCGGTCCGAAAGCAGTTCCTTCATCTCTTCTGTCGATGGCGGCACCGGCGGCGGCAGATGCGCGGTCGCCGCCTCGATTTTTCTGGTGATTTCCGGCATCGCCTGCATCATCTGCGGCACCATGCTCATCATCGACTGCATCATTTCCGGATCGACAAAGACCATCATATAGTCACGGGCAAAGGCGGTTCCGGTTTCGGTGGCGAAAAAATCGTTCATTTCGCCGAGCTGCGAAACCGTGAACTTGCGCGCATATATTTTGGCCAGCGCTTCCCGCAGCGCCGGTTCCATGGTCGTCATCAGATCGACCATTTCGTCCATCATCACGCGGGTGGATATCTTCATCCGCTCTTCGAAATGCGGGTCGCGCTGCTTCAATATGTCATTGATCGACGCATCACCCAATTTGGCGAGCTCTTCATCCCCCAGGCCATAGCCTTTCATGGTCTCGGCCATCGGGCGATCAAAGGTCTGCGACAATATGCTGTCCATCAGCTTGTCCATCGTGCCCTCCATCATCCTCTGGTAAGTGCCGAGCGGGAACAGATAGTCGATGGTCACTTGAGCTGCTGCGAGGCGGGCGGGGTCGACTCCCTCAATATCGGGGCTGGCACTGTTTCCGCCACGTTCAGAGGGCGTTGGCGCGGTGGCCAAAGCAGGAGCAGCCATGATTGCAAGCAACGCGGCGAAATGGCCCTTATTCATCAATGCTCTCCATGCGTTTGTCCAAAATGGTCTCAATTGCGGCGTCCAGCGCGGCCTCTTCTCCGGGAGCATATTCATTGTTCCAGTCAATCACGATCTGATGGGTTTTCAGCGCCATCGCCTGCAATTTCGGCATCAGTCCGCTGCGTCCAAATTCAGCTAATATAAGTTGATCCTGCCGATCCATTCCTGTCGCAATTTTGGCGCCGGCAGCGCGGGTGTCCGCTACCGTTGATGCAGCGCTATATTCAAGATTCGGAGATTGTTTAATTTCAGCCATTGTGGTGTCGAAACCCACCGTATCCAGCGTTTGCGCAACCAGTTTCCGACCGGTTGGCGAAGAATAAAACTCGATCAGGATCGTCAGCTCGGCGTCGGTGAATGTATCCTGATAAAGCGCCGCCTGACTCGCCTGCAATTTCGGCAGTCGCTCCAGGCTGGACTTGTTGATGATTGGCAGCATCGCCTCGGCGAACTGCTTTACAATACCAGGATAGTCCCGTTCCATTTCGACCATCTCGGGGTCACTGTCGAAAAGTTCCTGCATCATTTCCACTGCTTGCTGGTCATCGTCGGCGTCGCCAATGATATTGCTTTCGCTGTTCAAAATCCGCGAAAGCTGCAGAGCGGGTGACACGGGCTGTGGCTCCACCGTGACGGCGCTGTAATCTGCAGCGGGAGCAACCGGCGCGATCACAGCCAGCAAGAGAGGGATCAAAATCGTCATGCCGCCACCCTTTCCGCCAGCTTCTTCTCTTTCAGAAACCGGTGCATATGTTCGGTGACATCGCGGCCATCGCGGATGCCCCAGACCACCAGACTGGCGCCGCGGACAATGTCGCCGGCGGCGAACACGCCTTCCAGATTGGTCATCATCGACTTGTGGTCGACGCGCAGCGTTCCCCAGCGGGTGACGGCGAGATCGGGAGAGCCGAACAGGCCGGGCAGGTCTTCTGCGTCAAAGCCCAGCGCCTTGATCACCAGATCGGCCTTGATCGTGAAATCACTGGCCGGCTCGGCTTCCGGCGACCGGCGGCCGCTGGCATCGGGCGCGCCCAGTCGCATGCGGGTCGCCCTGACCGCTGTCGCATGATCGGCACCCTCAATCGCCTTGGGAGCGGACAGCCAGACGAACTCGACGCCTTCTTCCTCGGCATTGCGCACTTCATTTTGCGAGCCCGGCATATTGGTGCGGTCGCGGCGGTACAGGCATTTGACCGATTTGGCGCCCTGCCGGATCGACGTCCGGACGCAATCCATCGCCGTGTCGCCGCCGCCGATCACCACGACATTCTTGCCCTTGGCGTTGAACCGCCCATTGTCGAAATCGGGGACATCGTCGCCAAAGCTCTTGCGATTGGAGGCGATCAGGAAATCCAGCGCTTCCTCGACACCCGGCGCACCGACGCCCGGCATCTCGATCGCGCGCGCCTGGTAGACGCCGGTCGCGATCAGCAGCGCGTCATGCTTGCCGCGCAGTTCGTCGAGCGTTGCATCCCTGCCGACTTCGAAATTTTCGTGAAAATGAATTCCACCGTTCTTCAGCCGCTGCACCCGCCGCATGATCACATGTTTTTCCAGCTTGAATCCGGGGATGCCATAGGTCAGCAGGCCGCCGGCGCGGTCGTGCCGGTCATAGACATGCACCTCGTAACCCGCGACGCGCAGATATTCGGCTGCGGTCAAGCCGGCTGGCCCCGCACCGATAATGCCGACCGACTGGCCTTTGGGACGACCGGGCTGGAGCGGTTCGACCCAGCCTTCTTCCCAGGCTGTGTCGGTGATATATTTTTCCACCGCGCCGATGGTGACTGCGCCATGGCCAGAGAATTCGATTACGCAATTGCCCTCGCACAACCGGTCCTGCGGGCAGATGCGGCCGCAGATTTCCGGCATGGTCGAGGTCAGGTTGGACATTTCATAGGCTTCGCGGAGCCGCCCCTCGGCGGTCAGGCGCAGCCAGTCGGGAATATGGTTGTGCAACGGGCAGTGGACCGAACAATAAGGCACGCCGCATTGCGAGCAGCGTGCGGATTGTTCGGCCGCGGCATCCGGCGCATATTTGTCGGCGATTTCCCGAAAATCTTCCGCGCGGAGCCCGGGCTCGCGCTTTTCGGGATAGGCCTGGCCTTCCTCGACAAATCTTAACATTTCCAATTTCTGCGGGCTTTTTGCCATGCCAGACGCTCGATTCCAGTGTTTCGGGTTATTGTGAGGCCCCGTCAGCCAGGGCGCAGCGATTGAAATACCCAAAAACGGGTCACGAGTCACGCAGAAATGCTTTTATATGACAGCATTACTGTCATATAATATCGAGATTGATCGTCTACCGCGCATGATTCTCAAGTTGCTTCTGGCCAATGGTACCGAAACGGCTCTATATTTTCCCCACGACATTTGTCATGCAAATCGCTATTGCGCGTCAAACCAACATACGGCCAAGCCAACATACGGAACGTCCATGACCTTCATCCAGATGCTGCTCCTCGCGATTGTGCAGGGCGTTACCGAATTTCTGCCAATATCCTCTTCGGGCCATTTGATCCTCCTGCCCGTGTTCACCGGCTATGCCGACCAGGGGCCGATGATCGACATAGCCGTCCATGTCGGCTCGCTGCTCGCGATCATCACCTATTTTTTCAAGGATGTCTGGGCGCTGGGCCGCGGCGGTCTCGCGACGGTCGGGATCGGCCAGGCGGCGGCCGAACGGCGTCTGTTCTGGTGGATCATCATCGGCACGATTCCCGCGGTGATCGTCGGCCTGTTCCTGAAGACCGGCGGTTATCTGGACGGTTTCCGCAGCACCACCCTGGTCGCCACCAATCTGATTATCTACGGCATCCTGCTGGGTATAGCCGACCGGTTCGGCAAACAGGTGAAGTCGTTCGAGGATCTGTCACTGAAGGACGGCATCATTGTCGGGCTGGCCCAGGCGCTGGCGCTGATTCCCGGCACCAGCCGCTCCGGCGTGACCATGACCGCGGCCCGCTTTCTTGGCTATACCCGGGTCGAGGCGGCGCGCTTTTCCTTCCTGCTGTCGATACCCGCCGTGGCCGGTGCCGGCGTGCTGATCATTCCCGACCTTATGGGAGCGAGCAGCGATTTGCTGAAGGAGGCGCTGATCACCGGCGTGCTCACTTTCCTGGCGGCGCTGGCAACCATGGCCTTTCTGATGCAATTCCTGCGCAAGGCGTCAATGATGGTCTTTGTGATCTACCGGGTCGCGATGGGTCTTGCTTTGCTCGCCTTTTTCTAGCCGGCCGTTACACTGCGGCGCCTATACCGCCTTCGCGCCTGCCCCGAACCGGCCGTGCGCCGTATATTTCTCCATCCAGCCCGGCGCGACCGCAGCGAGCGGTGTCGGGGAAATGGCAAAGGTGTCGAGACCCTTCGCGCCCGGCGCCACGACATTGTCCTTCTGCAGCATTCGGTACTGGTCGGCGGTGATCGGCGCCCCCGGCAGCGGCCCGAGAACGCTTGCCATCAGGCTGGCAGCAAAATCGGGGACGTCGACAAAGGTCCGTTTGCGTCCGGTCATAGCGGCGATGCGCCGGTTGATGTCGCCCATGCTGAGGATTTCCGGTCCGCCCAGCTCGAATGTCTGTCCGGCGTACAGTTCGCTATGGCCGAGCGCCTGCGTCACGGCATCGGCGACATCGCCGACGAACACCGGCTGGAACCGGGTGGAACCGCCGATCACCGGCACCACCGGCAGCATTGCAATCATCGCGGCGAAGCGGTTGATAAACTGGTCTTCCCGGCCAAAGATGATCGACGGGCGGATGATGATCGCATCGGGAAAGGCCTGCAACACCGCCTGCTCCCCTTCCGCCTTGCTCCGGCCATAGGCCGAGGGCGAGTCGCTGTCGGCACCAATCGCCGACAATTGCAGCAACGCGCGGCAACCCGCCGCGGCGGCCGCTTCAGCCACATGGCGCGCGCCCTCGACATGCACGCGGGCAAAGTCGCCTTTCAGCACGCCGACCAGATTGATCACCGCGTCGCAGCCGTGAACCGCACGAACGACGCTGTCCTTGCTGGTGACATCGGCGCTGACAAATTGGGTCTGGCCGAGATTGCCCAGCGGCTTGATATGCATCGCATTCTTGATATTGCGCTCGGCAATGCGCAGGCGCGCGCCGCGCTCCAGCAGGGCCTGCGCGATATAGCGGCCGACAAAGCCGCCGCCGCCAAAGATGCCAATCAATCGTCCGTCGAGATCCATGTTCTTCTTCTTCCACCCGTGCCTTGGTTTTCCGCATTGCCTCTGCCCCAGCGCGGCGGGCGACGCAACAGTGGATTCCGCCGTCAGGAAAGCATTTTTGCGGCGCCGACGCAATGGCCGGGCGCTGCACCGCTGCCGGCGTTTGATGATCATGTCGCTTTGTCGATATGAATCATTGACAGCAGAACCACCTACCGGCTAATCGCCCGCCTCTATCAGGTGGTAACGACAGACGTGCCGCCTGCATGGGCCCAGATGGCGGAATTGGTAGACGCGCTAGCTTCAGGTGCTAGTATTCGCAAGGATGTGGAGGTTCGAGTCCTCTTCTGGGCACCAATTGCTTCAAAAATATTATATAAGATATTGATATTAATAGATATTTCCAGACAAAGGCAATTAGTCCTAATTCGGGATAACTTTCAAAACGTAAACACTTAAAATTGATACAATAATTTCTATTCGCTGAATTTGGCCCACCTTTTAAACCACCTTCAATATCTCCAATTTCAACAGTGTTAAGCCCAGTTGTCCTCAGAATCCACTATCTGGATCAAGTGGCCGCATCGCAGATGTCTGAATTTGGGCCGTGTGTGGACTGGCTGCATCTGTGCGCAAATAGATGCATAGCTAACGCGCAGGATGGCGGGAACGCATTGGCAGTCTCCGCGAACGATCTGGACATAATCCAGCACGCAAATCACAGGGAAGCTTGCCGTTCATTTCGCTCGATCAATCCAACGGCGCTTTGGCTCATCCCAGCTATCAACCGCGACGGGTGTCGATATCATGGGTTGAGATGTAACGCGCTAGCGTGCTAGACTCTCGCGCAAAGAGGAGACCGGAATGCGCGCGACCAAAAAAGACGTGGTGTATGATGATATTTTGGGTCGGCTAATCTCGGCAAAGTATCGCTTCGGGGAACGGATATTGGTGAAAGAGCTGGCTGCGGAGATCGAGTCAAGCAGACAGCCTATTCTCGCTGCCCTAAACGCGTTGGGCACGGACGGCTTTGTGAGGATCATTCCGCAAGTCGGTTGCGAAGTCGTCAATCCGTCGGTTCGTGAAATTGGCGATTTCTATAAAATGTTCGCGCGCAACGAAGGCTTGCTCGCAGAACTTGCCGCTGAAAGGCGCACATCTGGACAGTTGAGAACGCTCAAAAATATAAACCGGCAGATCAAAGCTGACCTCGAAGAAAACGAGGGCGAAGATTATCGGGAACTTAACCGGCAATTCCACGCGACATTTCACCTCATGGCAAGCTCTCCGCTGTTGGATAATCGGCAAAGCAGCATTTTCGCCATGTCGGATTTTTTCATTACCCAGACGGTCGGCTTTACACCGCATATGTCGGATGCGGTAAACGAGCACGATCTCATCATTGCCGCACTGGAGGCCCAAGATCCCGAAGCAGCGCGAATCGCTGCCGAACATCATATAAATGAGGTCGCCAATACAGTCATGCAGGCAATCTCGGACAACTAGAATACTATCGTAATCACCTGAAATTCGCCATTTTTCGATTCAAAAAGTTCATTTGCAACCCGGCAACTAAAATGCTAGTGTTACAGAAATGCTTGGTTCAAGGGCTGTTTGAGAGGATGTTTATCTAATGGCGACTATGTCGGCTGCGCGCCTTCACGAGATTGGAACGGTATTTTCGGTCGACCAGATCGAACGGCCCCAACCTCGACCCACGGATGTTCTGGTTCAGGTAAAGGCCTGCGGCGTCATCCCGAATATGAAGAATGTCATCGCTCATTATGCTGAGTGGTTTCCCTACCTTCCATTGCCGCCCCTACCTGCAATCTACGGATTGGATGCAGCTGGCGAAGTGGTTGAGGTCGGCAGCCATGTCCGCGGAGTTTCAGTAGGCGACCGAGTCTACGTAAATCCCGGCATCGGCTGTGGCTCGTGCCATATGTGCAGGCGCGGCCAGCATATCAATTGCGATGCCTATACATTCATGGGCTATTTCGGCTTTGGCGAGCGTTCCAAGCAAGTGTTCATTGATTATCCCTATGCCGGCTTTGCCGAATATATGACGGCGCCAGCGTTGGCGCTGGTCAAGCTCCCCGAGTCAGTATCCTACGAGGCAGGGGCGCGCTTTGGCTATTTGGGAACGGCATATTCTGCCCTGCGCAAAGCCGGCACATGTGCCGGCACAAGCGTTATCATTAGCGGTGCAACAGGTACGCTTGGCCTGGGAGCAGTACTGCTTGCACTGGCAATGGGTGCAACGAAAGTTTTTGGTGTAGCCCGGAATAAAGAGCTTCTCGAACGCGTGCGACTTCTGGATCCTAAACGGGTGCATGTGCTGTCAGCGGGTGACCGTCCACTGGATGAGTGGGTTAGGGAAAATACCGACGGCCTTGGCGCTGACATATTCATTGACGCAGTTGGCCCAGGTGCCCCCAGTGAATCCAGCCTGGCAGGCATCAATGCGCTGCGGCGCGGTGGTCGCATGGTCAATATCGGCGGTATGAGCGAGCCCCTTCCACTAGAAATGTTCCGGCTGATGTGTTTTCAGATCAGCGTTATCGGGTCACTCTGGTTCGACGTCGCCGAAGGTCAGGACATGGCTGAAATGTGTGACGCCGGTACGCTCGACCTGTCCGTTCTGGAGCATCAAAGCTTTCCATTATCGCAAATCGAGGAAGCGCTGGATGCAGTGGACAAACGCAGCGGCGGTTTCACCAATGTTGTCATTGCCCACGGTTGATTGGATCAAATATGAATAGTCGCAGAATCATAGCCGCACATAAAAATGGCCGTTCGGTCGTTGCAGAAGACGCGAGCGCGCCAACCAATCTTTTTGATTCTGTTCCGGGCTTTGATCCGGCGGTCATCTGGGGAACGCCGCCAACGCCTACTATTCCGTGGGACGGCGTTGATGTTGCCAAGGCGGCGTCAACCGTGATGCCGCAGGTCGGTGGAACACGGTTGTTCGTCGTTACCTTTCCTCCCGATTCGGTGATGGCCGAACCCACTTTTGATCCAGAGGCGGCGGGGGCTGAATATATGCAGCGTTTGCCGGGCCTCGCTGAACTGTTTGAACCGGACTGCCCGGGCATGCACACTTCAGACACCATCGACTATGATATCGTTCTGGATGGAAAAATCAGCGTAGAGTTTGACGATGGCGCAACGGTCGATCTCAGCAAGGGCGACATCCTTGTTCAATATGGAACGCGTCACGCTTGGCGCAATGTGAGTAGCGAACCGGCAACAATGATTTTTGTCCTTATCGGCGCATCACGCGGATAATCGACAACCGGGAATATAATACTGTGTCTAGATTTCTAACATTCTAGAACAATAATAAAAATTGGGAGGAAAAAATGCGAAATTTGATGAAGGCCAGTTTACTTGGATCCGTGGCACCTTTTAGCTTGCTATTTTGCGCGCCGGTGTCTGCGCAGGATGCCGACGCGGTCCCTCCAGCTCCGGCGGCACAATCAGATCAGTCGGATGCAAATCAGATCAATCAGGATGTCATCGTTGTGACGGCACAGCGCCGTTCTGAGCGACTGCAAGATGTCGGGATTGCAGTGACTGCCTATGATGGTAACACCTTGCGCAAAGAAGGTGTTCTGACCAGCACTGATGTAGCGACTTTCACACCGGGTGTCAGCGTCTCGGGTACGCTGGGCGGACAGGGCCTGCAATTCTCGATAAGAGGCGTCACCCAAAGCGATTATAACGACGCCATTGAAGCGCCGGTGGCTGTATATATTGATGATTCTTATGTATCGTCACAACAAGGCCAGGTCATGGCGTTGTTCGATATCGCGCGTGTCGAAGCACTGAAGGGGCCACAAGGCACTTTATTTGGCCGCAACGCGACGGGCGGACTTGTCCATTTTGTCGTGAACAAGCCTGAGTTGGGAATTACATCAGGCAGCATCAACGCGACCTACGCGCGCTTCAACCGAACCGTTTTGGAAGGCGCCCTGAATTTACCGCTTGGCGATACTCTAGCCGCTCGTCTGTCCGGTATATGGAATCGGTCGGGTGACATTTGGAAGAACCGGTTCCCCGCAGGTGTAGTCGCTGGCGCCCCCTTGAACTTTGGTCCAGCCGGGGTAAGCCCGTCTGGTCAAGACCTTGGCGGAGAAAATTCAATCGCTGGTCGTGCACAATTGTTGTGGGAGCCATCTGACACCCTTTCAATCCGCCTGACCGGCTCTGCATTCCGCCAGAATCTATCTGAATCGCCCTGGACATCGTCATCACAGGTCCCAGTGCTTGATGCCCAAAACCGGGTTGTCGATACGATCTATGCGTCACCAACGGAAACCCGGGCAGCCATTGGCCCAGATGGACAGAATTTTTTCAACCCCGCCATACTGCCATTTCAGGGGTTTTTGTTCAGCCCCAATGGCGATGGGCAGCGTGCTCCAGGCGCGAGCTGGTTTGGTTATGTACCGCTCGGCACTGACGATCTGGAGCTATCCAAAGATTATGCCCTCAGCGATCTGAACCGGTTCCGCGCCTATAATACAGCGCTGCACGTTGGAGTGGATCTGGGGGGCATCGATCTTGTCTCGGTCACATCATACTCCAAATATAAAAAGCACTTTCTGCTGGATGCCGATGGCTCGCCGGTCAACGGTTTTGGCTTTGGTACGCGTTCGGACACCGACACTTTCTCTCAGGAACTGCGTTTCAGTGGCGGCTCCGACACCGTCGATTGGGTGGCGGGCGCTTATTATCTGAACATCAATGCCAATGTCGCGCAGGGCCTGCTTGCGCCGCGTGGCTCCGCTTTGGCTGCGATATATGGAGCCAGTGCAACAGGTATCGACCCGTTGAGTGTCTTCGAGCTAAAAACGGAATCGGCCTCTCTATTTGGGCAAGTATCGTGGGAATTTGTCCCGGATTGGACTTTCATCCTTGGCGGTCGCCTCATTCGCGAGCATCAGGAATATCAGTTCGATTCTTATGCCACCGCAAATATTGACGACTATTCCGTTGATCTTGGCGCGCCGTTATTCCCGTTGCAGCCTTCATTTACCGACCGGCGCACCGATACGCTTTGGGCCGGGAAGGCCCAGATCGAATATCGCCCCAACTCGAATCTGCTGCTGTATGCGGGTGTTAACCGCGGTGTCAAAGGCGGCAGCTACAACGGGAAACTGGCTGACGGCACACCGCCGCTGGCAGATGCGGATATACCGTATGAACCCGAGGAACTGCTGTCTTATGAAGGAGGCTTCAAGCTCACCGGATCAGGGAACCGCTATACGCTGAACGGTACGATTTATCACTATCGCTACAAAAATTATCAATCGTTCGTGTTTGCCGACATCTCGGGCTTTGTTCGCAATCAGAAAGCGCGCACCACCGGCGCTGAACTGGAAGCGACCGCCAGAATCGGGCAAGGCTTACGCTTGGCAGCAAGTGCATCCTATACCGATGCCACCGTGAAAGGCCTTCAGGTTGCGCCGGGAGTTCCGCGCGATACCCGGCCCACATATACACCGAAATGGTCGGCCAATGGTCGGATCAACTACACCTTTCCAGGCGATATCGCTGGTGGCGAGCTCAGTGTCGGGTCGGTCGTAACCTATCAGTCCAGCTTTTTCCATAACGCCAGAAACTTCCAGGGACAGCGTTACGGGGGGCGCACTTTGGTGGACTTCAATGCACAGTGGGAAATTTCCAGCGGTCTGTCACTCGGAGCATATCTCAAAAACGCATTTGATCTTCGCTATCGGACAGTTGGTCTCGATCTCGCCACCGGTTGCGGCTGTTCACTCGAAGCCTATGGCGAGCCGCGCACCTGGGGTGTTTCTGTCGGCTACAAGTTCTGACCAGAATGTATAGTGGCAAAAATCAGGATGCGAGATTGGCGCAAGTGCAATGACTTTGGCTTTGGCTTGCGCCTCCCATTCTCCGCTTATGCCTGATGGACCCGCTGACGCGGCAACCCGTTCGGCTGTTGCGGAAAGCTTTCAAAATCTCGCTGCAACCATTCAGGATTTCGCGCCGGATTTGGTCATAGAATTCGGCCCGGATCACTTTAACGGCTTTTTTTACGATCTGATGCCCGCCTTTTGTGTGGGTGCGGCGGCTGAATCGATTGGGGACTGGAACACCAAAGCGGGCCCGTTGACTGTTCCGGAGAAAACCGCAGTCAGATTGTCCCAGCACCTGCTCGACGAGGGCATCGATGTTGCGCTCTCCTATCGGATGCGCATTGACCATGGCTTTGTACAATTTTGGGAAAGCACGATCGGCGATGCCGGCAACTTGCCGATCATACCAATATTCGTAAATTGTGCTGCGCCGCCGTTGCCGACCATGCGCCGTGCCAGAATGCTTGGCGAAGCGGTTGGCCGATTTGCAAGCGGTTTGGGCAAGCGGGTGCTTATTGTCGCTTCTGGCGGCCTTAGCCACGATCCTCCGACGCCACAAATTGCTACAGCTTCGCCCGATGTTCGGGAACGGTTGATCGCCAACCGCAACCCCAGTGCACAAGAGCGCGAAGATCGAGAAAATCGTGTTCGTGCGATGGGAGTGGCTGTCGACATGGGGCAAGCGGAAATTCTTCCGGTGTCCCGCGAATGGGATGAGCAATTTCTCGAAAAGCTCATACACGGCAGCGCTGATATTTTCGATGGACTGACCATTGATGATCTTGTGCGCGAAGCGGGCCGTGGCGGACCGGAAGTTATGTGCTGGGTAGCCGCGATGGCGGCTATGCGATCCGAAGGACCTGTCGAGACAACCTTGCACCAATACGCCGACGTTCAGGGTTGGATCGCTGGAATGGCGATCTTGTCGGGAAAATCCAAGAATCCGGGAATGGAATCATCCTTATGACTGATAGCGGTTCATTTGATACAGATGTAATAATCATCGGCACCGGCCCAACAGGTGCGACAACCGCCATGGCGCTGGCCACCTATGGCGTGCGTGCCCATATGGTTTCACTATGGAACTGGCTGGCGCACACCCCGCGCGCGCACATCACCAACCAACGCGCAGTCGAAGTCTACCGCGATCTGGGTTTTGAAGATCAGGTTCTCCAGCAAGCCACCCCTTGGGACTTGATGGGCGATACATTGTACACGACCAGCCTGGCTGGCGAGGAAGTGCTGCGCCAAAGAACGTGGGGGACCGGCGACAAACGGAAAGGCGATTATTTGCAAGCCAGTCCTTGCAGCATGGTTGATATGATTCAGCCCAAGCTTGAACCGATCTTGATCAAAAATGCCGCCGAACGCGGTGCTACATTTTCGTTCAACACCGAATATGTGCGGCATGAACAGGATGAGAGCGGTGTAACTGTCTTTTTCAAGGAACGCCTGACGAAGCGTGAATATTCCATGCGCGCACGCTATCTGGTGGGCGCTGATGGGGCCAAGTCAACCATCGTCGAGCAGGCCGGGCTTCCGGTGGAAGGTCACATGGCGAGAGCCGGGACCGTATATACGCTCTTTGAAGCAGATTTGACGCAGTTTGTGGAGCATCGGCCCAGTATATTGAATTGGATTGTCAGTACCGACACCAGTTTTGGCGAAATCGGGATGGGACTTCTGCGGGCAGTCAACCCCTGGAAAAAATGGATTGCTGGCTGGGGGTTTGACATCAGCAAAGGTGACCCTGACATGTCAGAAGACCACGTCACCCGCCGGATCCAGTCGATGATTGGCGATGACTCGGTTGAGATTAAATTGATTGATGTTTCTGTTTGGTATGTCAATCAGGCCTACGCCACGCAATATTCAGACAACCGCGTATTTTGCGGCGGCGATGCCGTCCACAGGCACCCGCCTTCGAGCGGCCTGGGATTGAATACCTGCGTTCAAGACGCGTTCAACCTCGCATGGAAACTGGCTTACACCATTCACGGGTTCGCCGGAAAAGGCTTGCTGGAATCTTACTCTGACGAGAGAGCACCGATCGGCAAGCAAGTCGTTTACCGGGCCAATCAGTCGCGGCTCGATTATGCGCCGCTAAATGCCTGTTTTCGAGTCGAAGGAGCAAGCAATCCGGTGGCTGCGGGGGTCGAACGCCTTCGCGAACCCAGCACTGACGGCAAGGCCGCACGCGACGCGCTGTTGGCAGCCATTCGGTTAAAGGACACCGAGTTCAACGCGCAAGGCATTGAACTTAACCAGCGTTATGTATCTGGCGCTGTGATTCCCGATACCGATGCAAAACCAGAGGAATTTCTGCGAGACCCGGTTTTGCATGTGCAACCCACCACGCGGCCCGGAGCAAAACTTCCACATACTTGGTTGGTCGGGCAGGACGGTCGCCGCATTTCCACTCTGGATGTCGTTGGCAAAGGCCTGTTCACGGTTCTGACCGGTCTGTCCGGCCAGTTGTGGGCCGAAGCCGCCGATGAATTGAAACTTCCTTTTCTGCGAACAGTGGTGGTTGGCGATCCGCAATATCAGGACCTTTATTGCGATTGGCAGGAGTTGCGCGAAGTCGAGGAAGATGGAGTCATCCTGATACGACCCGATTGTTACGTCGCTTGGCGACAGTTCGCAGCTCCCAACAATTTGGACGAAGCGAAATCGCTGTTGAGCGATGCTTTTGCGCAAATTCTGGATGGCAACCCAAATTTAAACAACAGATCAGCATTTACGCCCAATTTCGGGCCTCACCTTTTTGATTGATCGCAACCGGACCGGACGATCAATCATGACCATTGCCGTACTGGAGAAAGCAAATGAATTCTGAAAGGCCATCAAATTTTGCAAGCGTCTGGGCTGACCTGCGGGGAGTCAGCTTTTCGCAAGGCTTCCTTGATGTGGGTGGCGTCAAGACACGCTACATGCAATCGGGCGACGATTCGAAACCGCTGGTTCTTGCCCTTCACGGCGTTGGCGGACACGCGGAAGCCTATTCGCGCAACCTCGGCCCACATGGCGAGCATTTCTGGTTCGTAGCGATTGATATGCTCGGCCATGGGTGGACCGACAAACCACCGATCGATTACCAGGTTAAAGATTATGCAGATCATGTGATTGGGGTACTGAAAGCCCTTGGGCGCAAAAGCGCCATGATCACGGGGGAATCGCTTGGCGGATGGGTCGCAACATATCTTGCGGTTCATCACGCCGACGTCGTCGACAAGCTGGTATTGAACACCGCCGGCGGCTGGACAGCACATCCTGAGGTTATGACTCGCCTGAAAATGCTCTCAACCGAGGCGGCGACCGATCCGAGCTGGAACCGTATCAAGGCGCGGCTCGAATTTTTGATGTGCGATAAAGCGACGGTTTCCGACGACCTGATTGAAACGCGCCGGGCGATTTACGCACAGCCCGGATTTGCAGAAACCATGAACCGAATAATGTGCCTGCAGGATATGGAAACGCGCCGCCCTAACATGATCACAGAAACGCAATATCGCTCGATCCAGACACCTACCCTGGTGGTTTGGACCTCGCATGATCCGACTGCAACACCAGAAGAAGGGAAGCAAATCGCCGATATGATCCCGGCGGCCCAATATGTCGTGATGAACGAGTGCGGGCATTGGCCACAGTTTGAAGACGCCGATGAGTTCAACAGGCTGCACATCGCTTTCCTGAAAGGATCGGCTTCGTCGTGACCGCGGATATCATCCAGCTTGCCGCCCGCTTGCGGTCCGCATATTCGTCGGGTCCTGTCCCCCCGTTGCGCGATGGTCTTGAACCGACCGACGCAGCGGGCGCATATGCGGTGCAAGAGGCAAATACTGCTTTTTGGCTGGGGCAAGGTCGCCGCGTCGTCGGCCGTAAAGTTGGCCTGACTGCGAAAGCGGTGCAGGCGCAGCTCGGTGTCAATCAACCTGATTTCGGTGTATTGTTCGACGATATGGAGATCGCCGATGGCGGTGAGTTGCTGGCATCAAAATCGCTTCAACCAAAGGCAGAGGCAGAAGTTGCGATTATCTTGAATGCCGATTTATCGAATGAGGAAACATCACCCGAACAAGTAGCCGCGGCTGTCAGTGAAGTGACGGCTGCAATTGAGATCGTGGACAGCCGCATAGCCGATTGGAAAATTACCTTCGCAGATACTGTAGCGGATAACGGTTCCTCGGCATTCTATGTGCTCGGCAAGGACCGCAAGCAACTTGCTGGACTCGATCTTTGGACATGCGGAATGGCATTGGAAGTCAACGGCGAGGTCGTTTCTCTGGGTGCTGGCGCTGCCTGTTTGGGACATCCTTTGAATGCTGCAGCTTGGCTTGCCAGAACATTGGCTGCGCGTGGCGAGCCTCTGCGGGCGGGCGATGTCGTGTTGACCGGCGCTCTTGGCCCAATGGTCGCCATCCATCCCGGTGATCATGTTAAAGCGAGCATTGGCGGACTTGGGTCTTGCGAATTCACATTCAGGGATGATCGGCCATGAACGAAAAAGTCAAAGTTGCGATAATCGGATCGGGCAATATCGGCACCGATTTGATGATCAAGGTGATGCGCTTGTCGAATGTGCTGGAGATGGGCGCATTTGTCGGAATAGATCCCGAAAGTGATGGTCTGAAACGTGCTGAACGTCTCGGTGTGCCAATTACAGCTGACGGCATAGAGGGACTGATTGCTCTTCCCAGTTTCGCCGAGATCGAGATCGTGTTCGACGCAACCTCGGCCGGCGCGCATCAAAAGCATAATGATATTTTGCAGAGCCATGGCAAGCGGGTGATTGATCTGACGCCCGCCGCCATAGGTCCTTTCACAATTCCACCCGTCAATGGTGAAGCCAATCTTGATGCGCCGAACGTCAATATGGTGACCTGCGGCGGGCAGGCAACCATTCCGATGATAGCGGCGGTTAATAGCGTGACGCCGGTGCATTATGGCGAAATCGTTGCCTCCATTGCATCAAAGAGCGCTGGACCTGGCACAAGAGCCAATATTGACGAGTTCACCGAAACCACCAGCGAAGCAATCATGAAGGTTGGTGGTGCGCGGCGCGGCAAAGCGATCATCATCCTCAATCCCGCTGAACCGCCACTGATCATGCGCGATACGGTTTACTGCCTGACTGATGACGCCGATCAGGATGCAATCCGGGCCAGCGTGGCGGCGATGGTAGAAGAGGTTCAGTCCTATGTGCCGGGCTACCGCCTGAAACAGGAGGTCCAGTTTGAACGCATCGGCGGCAATCATCCGCTCCACATTCCCGAGATGGAAGAATCGTTCACCGGCCTCAAGGTTACGATCCTCATCGAAGTCGAGGGCGCGGCGCATTATCTGCCAGCCTATGCGGGTAATCTCGATATTATGACATCTGCGGCGCTAAAAATTGCTGAAAAGATTGCGCACCGCATGCACGAGGGGATTGCAGCATGAGCTTCGATCCCGCCACCCAAAAACTTTACATTCAGGATGTCACGTTGCGCGACGGCATGCACGCGATCCGGCATCAATATGACCTCGATCACGTGCAGGCGATTGCAAAGGCGCTTGATCGCGCCAAGGTTGATGCCATAGAAGTCGCGCACGGCGACGGTCTGCAAGGTTCCAGTTTCAATTATGGATTTGGCGCTCATACCGACTGGGATTGGATCGCTGCGGTGGCCGACGTGCTGGAGCACTCGGTGCTGACCACATTGTTGATTCCGGGAATCGGTACTGTAGATGATCTGAAGCACGCCTTCGATCTTGGCGTCCGCTCGGTCCGCGTGGCTGTCCATTGCACAGAGGCCGACGTGTCGAAACAGCATATTGAGGCGGCCCGCAATCTCGGCATGGATGTCTCGGGCTTCCTGATGATGAGCCATATGTCCAAACCCGAACCGCTCGCTCGCCAAGCCAAGCTGATGGAAGACTATGGCGCACATTGCATCTATGTCACCGACAGCGGTGGGGCGATGAATATGGACGAATATGCCGCACGCTGCCAGGCTTATGACCGGGTCTTGAATCCCGACACCCAGCGGGGCGTCCACGCGCACCACAATCTGAGCCTTGGCGTCGCCAACTCCATTGTTGCAGTGCAGAATGGTGTGGTGCGTGTTGACGCCAGCCTTGCGGGTATGGGGGCGGGCGCCGGTAACGCGCCCCTCGAAGTATTCATTGCCGCCGCCGACCGAATGGGCTGGAATCACGGATGCGATTTATATGCCTTGATGGATGCAGCTGAAGACTTGGTGCGTCCTTTACAGGACCGCCCTGTCCGCGTTGACCGCGAAACGCTTACGCTGGGCTATGCGGGTGTCTATTCCAGCTTCCTGCGGCACGCAGAAAGAGTGGCCGAGGAACATGGTCTCGATACACGCGCCATCCTCGTTGAACTTGGCAAACGCAAGATGGTGGGCGGCCAGGAAGACATGATCGTCGACGTCGCTCTCGACCTTGCAAAGCGCTAAGGCGCCCGGAATGGCGGGAGTGGATCGAAATCCGGGCGATGACAGCGCCGAAGTTGGTCAATCGGGGTTGACTGATCTCTCGCAGGCGATTGATCGGTCCAATTGGTCACGCTTTCAGCTGCGCGTATTTTGCCTCGTTGGTTTGGCCATCATTCTGGACGGGTTCGACAATCAGCTACTTGGCTTCGCGCTACCGGCGCTTCTCGCCGAGTGGGAGTTGGAGAAGAGCGCGGTCGCTCCGGTTCTTTCGTTCACTCTTATCGGAATGACCTGCGGGGCTGCGATTGCCGGGACGCTCGGAGACAGGTTCGGTCGCAAAAATATCCTCATTTTTTGTGTGGCCCTGTTCGGATTCGCGACAATATTATCCTCACTTTCCGAATCATTGACGATGCTGGGCGCAACACGGATTATCGCGGCTTTGGGGCTTGGCGGTGCCATGCCGAACGCGATTGCCTTGATCGCCGAATATACACCAAGCAAGAGTCGAGCCCTTGCCGTCAGCTTTGTTGCCGTTTGCGTTCCTCTTGGCGGGTTTGTCGGTGGTTTCGTCTCGGCCGCAGTTCTTCCCGTCATGGGATGGCGAGCGTTATTTCTTATCGGAGGGGCTGCCCCGGTTGCATTCGCCATTATATTGGTTTTTCTGTTGCCGGAATCGCCTGCCTATGTGTTGAGGCAAGAAAATGGCCAAGACCGCGTTGCAGCGCTTTTGCGGCGAATGGGATTGCATATCCGGGACGGTGAGCGTTTTGTCGATCATGTGTCGAGCGCCACAACCGGGTCGCGAAGAAAAGGTGCTGCTGCGCTTTTTTCACCGGCGTTGCGGCGAGACACTATTGCGTTGGGCATGGCCTTTCTGGCCAGTCTTTTTGCTGTTTACGCATGTTTTAACTGGCTTCCGACATTGATGACGCAACAAGGCCATGATCTGGCTACGGCAAGCATGGCGCTCACCATGTTCAACCTGGGAGGCGTAATTGCAGCGTTGTTCGGTGGTTGGGCGGCTGATCGTTTTGGCACCCGTCTGCCCTTAAGTGTTCTGGCGGCGAGTATCATCGGATCTGCCGCACTCCTTGCCCTCTTGCCGCTTGGAAAAATCGCAATGTTGATCGTGCTGATGGTAATGGGTGCCGGGATTGCCGGGTCGCAATCGGTACTGACGGCATTGGCGGCCCATGTTTATCCGACACATTTACGATCGACCGGTGTCGGAATTTCAATCGGCTTTGGCCGGTTGGGAGGCATTTTGAGCGCTTTTGTCGGTGCCTATGTTTTGGCTTATGGCGGCGGCCCTGCTTTCTTCTGGACGATTGCTCTGGCTGGTTTGTTCGCAATGGTGGCAATCAACGTCGTATCGCGGCATTCGGCGTCTCGCGTCCTAGCTGATGCTTGAGCGTCCCCATTCGTTTATCAAGCTCGCTCGTAGCGGTCGGTAAAACAACCGATTGCATGTCAGCTTGGCTGATTCTGTTGCCAGTACTCGACACTCCAACAAATCAAACTTGGTAATGTAATGTCCGCTTGTCCGGGAGCCAGCCGACGCTCGCAATGACTGCATTGGGGGCGCAAAGCAGACGTTCAAGAAATCCAGACAATACAACTCTTGGGGGTCGCCAAACTTCTCGAAAAACGAACGAAATGGTCCACCCTATAGCCCACCTTTTGACGTGTGAAATGGTGAAAAACTATGGTCCGCTATATTCAGGATGACCCGACTATATCATTCTAATATAATTGAAAAATGTTCTTAAATGTTCATCCATGTGAAAATTCCGGCCATGCCTCTTCTGGGCACCAGATATACGTTCGCAACATCGCTATCGCGACATCCCGCGCGGCCGGAAGCCAGCTAGATATTCGATGTAACATCCCGGTTGTTCAGCCCGTGCAGGAAACGGATGGCCTCTTCCTCGCCGACGACATCGGCATATTTTGCGTTCATGTCGAACAGATTGGCGTCATGCGGTGCCTGGTGGCGGTCGCCGCAGGCCTCGGCGACGACGGCCGTGCGGAAGCCGTGCGACATGGCATCGACGCAGCTGGCGCGGACGCAGCCGCTGGTGGTCAGGCCGGTCAGCAGCACGCTGTCCACGCCGAGTGCGGTCAGGGTGGAGGCAAGCGAGGTGCCGAAAAAGGCGCTGGGATATTGCTTGGTAATGACCAGTTCCTCCGCTCGTGGTTCAAGCCCTTGGGCAAAGGCGGCCATCGGATTGCCCGCGACAAAATAGCGCAACGGCGCCGCCTTTTCGAAAAAGCGGCCGCCGTCGATGGCGCTGGGATGATAGGAGACGTTGGTCAGAATCACCGGTATGCCTGCCGATCGGGCTGCCTCGCGCACCCGCAAGGCGGAGGCCAGCGCATCGCCCACATCGGCAAAGAGATCGCAACCGGGATCGAAATAGCCCTCGCAGAAATCGATCAGGATCAGCGCGGGCCGCTGGCCAAAGCCGACCCTGTTGTCATAGGCCCGGCGATAATTTTCGAGCAGATCGTCTTCGCTCATAACGCTGATTTCCTTTCATCGGGGCGGGGCCGGTTCTGCCGTCGCTTCTGGTATCCGGTGCTGCACATATTGCCGGCAGGATGGCTGGCAGGACGGCGTTTCGCAAGCAATTTGATCTGCACCGCGATCGTGACTTCAGCCGGTTTTCGTAGCGCTGATGACGCAATAGCGCAGGATCGACCGGCGATAGGCCCACCGGAGAAACCGGCCGGTGACCCGGTATTTGAGCAGACTCAACCAGCCCGGATATGTGCCAGCCCCCGCCGAGACCTTGTCCTGCCGGAGCTTTTGCATGAAGCGGGCGAGACCGGGCAGGACATGTGGACTGATATCGGTCATCCGGATGTTGTCGAAGCCGGCCTCCTGCAACTGCAGCCGATAGTGGTCCCGGCGCACAATATTGTCCTCGGCAATACGCGAGCATTTCAGCATCCAGCGCAGAAGCTGATGGCGGAGGGAAGCCGTATCATGCTGGTCCGCGAGCACGAAATCGGTCAACGCAAGCCGGCCGTCCCGTGCGAGGTGCCGATGCGCGAGCCGCGAAAATTCCGTGCGGCCGGGGAAATGATAAGCGCAATCCAGCGCGATGACATGGCTCGGCTTTTCCCGGTTCAGGGCCGTGCGCCAGATTCCGGGATCGTTGATATCGCCCTGAACGATGGCGGCAGCGATAGCCGCGTGACCGGCTCTTTCCAGTTTGGCCCTCGCATGGGCGGTCTGGCTGCGCGACAGGTTGACGCCGCGGACCCGGGCCACGCGAAAATGGTCGCGCCAGAGCGGCAGCTGGTCGCCGCATCCGAAACCGGCGTCGAACACCACGGACTGCGGGTCCAGACCGGCCTCTTCCCCGAGCAGCAGCGCCAGCGCACGGCATGCGTCCGAATAGTCCGTCGCGCTTTTCCAATATCCGAGATTGCCCCAGGACTGGTCCGTCCGGTTGAGCGCCAGTTCTGCAAGATTGTGGAATTCGGACATTTGTCAGGCCGCAGCCGGGGTGCCGGTCTTCCAGGGTATGGCGGCACCCAGCTGTTCGGCCACCGTCACCGACGAATCCACCGCAGCCTCCAGCAACGGAATTTTCTCCGCCATATAGGAGCCGCACAGCCACAGCCGGTTGCCTGGCCGGTTCTGGCTCTTGCGCAAAGCCCTGACCGCCTCGCGGCTGTCGCGGGTAACCGTCGGGCGGGTAAAGTCGACTCTCGCCAGTTCGCGGTTGGGAGAGATTCTGCGCATCGGGTTCCAGGTCTGGAACACGGTTTCCTGACCGGACAGCCGGGCAATGGCCTTGGTCAGGTCGACGGAGACCTCTGCGCGGTTGCTCTCGGGCGGCACGTGATAGCTGACCGGCGAAAGGCCTGTAGCCGGCGCGGGCAGGATCTGCTGGTCCGTGTGGACGCTCATGGTCGACCGTTCGAAGGGAATGCGGTGCAGCAAGGTCTGGCGGTCATCAAATCCGGATAGCATCGCCGCCGCCTGCTGGGCCTGGGCGGCGATCACCACCTGGTCGAAGTGCTGCTTTGCACCCGCCTGTGTCGTAACGCGCAGCTGCTGCCCGTCCGGTTCAATGGTGGCGATCGGACTGTTGGTCCGGAGCTCCACATCGACCAGCATGCGCGGGACGATGTCTTCCACCCCCTTGGCCGCGCTCATGATCCCGATCTCGTGAATCCCGCAGGTCAGATATTCCAGCATGATATCGGCCGGATAGTCGCGCACCGCCTGATAGTCGCAGGTACAGGTTACCGAGAGCATCGGCAGGAGGACGGTATCGACAAATGCCCGACCGGCCTCGGCGTGCAACAGATATTCGCCGAAAGACATATCGGCGAGATCCGGCTGGCTGGCATCCCGTTTCGCCCGGGCAAAAAATTGCCGGCTCTGCAGACCCAGGGTCCAGGCCGCGGGACGCAGCCAGCTGCGGCCCTTCAGATGGGAAATTTGCGAGCCGCCCCAGCGGATATTGCCATAATGCAGCAAGACATGGCCGGCGTCGTCGGCGAATATTCCGCTATGGTCGCTGGTCACGATCTCGACGCCGATATGCCGGTAGAGCGCCAGCAGATTTTCATAATAGCCGCGGCAGAAAATGCGCAGCGGGATATCGATCCGGCGGGTGATGCCGTTGCTGACATAATCGACACTGTGCACCCCCATCCCGGCGCGCGTCTGGCTTTCAAATACGGTGACCCGATATTTGTCCTTCAGCAGATAGGCGGCAGAGAGACCGGCAATGCCCGTGCCGATTACGGCCAGGCTTGGCTGATGCTGATGGGTTGCGCCCGCTTCCATCAGGCGTAATAGGCCACGCTCTGCATCGCGGTGGCCATCAATTCCTGCCGGCTGTTCCAGATACTCATATATTGGCTGCTGGCGCCATGATCGGCGTGATGGGTGTGGGAATCGATCAGCCACCAGCCATCGTCGGTGGCAAGCTGTTCGGCAATGATATTGACCTGCCAGTTCATCGAGCTGACCATGGCATTCTGGTCGAGCAATCCCATGACTGAAGGCGGCAGGCTGTCGCACATGCAAAGGATTTCCGCGACCGGGTCGAGACCGGCGCGCAGTTTCAGACGCATCCAGCGTGTCAGGCGGTTGGTCTTGATACTGGTGTCGATCCGCTTGCCGACATATTCCATGTTCGACGTGAAAAATTGCGGGGGCCCGCTATGCAGGTCTGCATCTCCGGGCAGGTCAGGAAAGGCGGGTTCGGCGATGTCCGCTATCTTCACTTCAGTGGCGCGGGGCGCGGCAAAGATGAAATTGCAATGTAGTCCGAGGTCCTTGTCACCGAAAATCTCCGACTGCACAAAAGCAGTGCTCTTGCCCCGGCGCAGCATGGCGGTTTCTGCTGTCAATGTTCCGAACAGGGGGCCGGTGAATGCGATTTGCGCCGACCGCAGCGGGGGCAACCCGGATTCGATATGGCTGGCGGCGTGATAGGCAAGCGCACCGGACAGGCCACCGAACGCAGTGCGGCCCTGGGTCCAGCTCTGCGGCAAAACAACGGCATGGTCCGGTCCGCCGGGCCCGCATTGATCGAGCAGTTCGGCAAGGGCGACAGGCTGAGGATATTTATCGGTCATCCCTTCCGCTTATCGGGCTAGTCGGCTGAAATCTACTGGTAAGTTTGCTGCCGACATTTACAAAAGCAAGTATCTGCATTATAGGCCAATTGTTTTTCAGTCTCTTAATGGATGATATTGTGATGAGCTACACGAACACCCTGACTCGTGCTGATCTGGCCGATACAATGAACCGGCAAGTGGGGCTTTCCCGTGCCGACAGCGCGGTCATGGTGGAATCGATTCTGGACCATATGATCGAAGCTCTGGTCGAAGGCGAAAATGTCAAGATTTCGGGATTCGGAACATTTGTGCTGCGCGACAAGGGTGAACGCACCGGCCGCAATCCCAAGACCGGAATTGAAGTGCCGATCGCGCCGCGACGGGTGCTGACTTTCCGGGCCAGTCAGACGATGCGTGACAGGATAATCGCCGCAGGTTAATGGACCCGGCGCCCGGGGGAGTAGTGTATGACCAAGGAAGAAGGGGCTTTCCGGACCATCGGCGAGTTGTCCAAAGAGCTTAACATCAAACCCCATATTTTGCGATACTGGGAAGACCAGTTTCCCATGCTGACCCCGCTCAAGCGGGCAGGCGCACGGCGTCATTATCGCCCCGAAGATGTCGAGACGGTCAAGCTGATCCACCGGTTGCTCAACGAAGAGGGCTATACGATCAAGGGCGCACGCAAATTTCTGGCGTCGCAGCGCAAGCGGCCGGTGATGGTAGAAAACGCACCGCAACGGTTCCCGGAAGCTCTGCCGCTGGCAGAAAGCGGATTTGAGGATAACAGCCTGATTCTGGCGGAACTCAAATCAATCCGCGAACAGCTGTCACAGGCGCTCAGACAGGCTTAGTCCGGTCGGCAGCGGGCGTCGGGTACGCCGCGCGACAAGGCCTTATTTTTTAACGCTATCGACAGTGCGCTCTGCGAACCAGTCTCGCAAAAATGCTGCCTGACATCCGGTAAAGCCGTTGGTGCCGACTGGCGAACAGCTGTTCGGACGGCCTAGCCGCGCGTCATCCTCGTGATTCTGGAACTGCGCTGTCCAGGACATGGCATAATGCGCTTCCACTTCCTTTTCCCTTTCCCGAACGGCCTTGGGTATCCGGTATCTTTCCTCTTCGGGCTGGTGCGCGCAGACCACGATTTCGCCTTGAGTCGATTCCGGACAATCGTCTTCACCAAAGGTAACCAGAACCGACCATCGTTCGGCTTCGCTGGCGGCCGGATCGGACTCTGCGGCGTTCGCCGGTGACAGGATCGAGAGCAAACCGGTTGCCAAAACAGCGAAGAAAGCGCGGGCCGGAAAGTGGTCGATAGCATTGTTCCTTGATCCGGTGGCGGGCTTGGATTCCGTCCCTATAGATCGATACATTTCCATCGCCTGAACCCGGGACCAGACAGGAGGGCAATTCTATCGCTGGATCATCGCAAACCGGCAGTTACCGTAGCCGTTCGGCCGGAGAACGGGAATAATGCGGAGATCGGCTAGTCGTAATCCGGCCCCAGTTCCGGATCGAGATCCCGCGGTCGTGTGAAGCGGTCCAGCGTGCCGCATTTTTCGGTGATTTCGGACCAGTCGTCGATAGCGAGTGTCATTTCGGCCAGCGCAGCGGTTGGATATTTGGTTTCAACCTCGTCGCGCGCCGGAGAGCTTCCGTCATCGGGGACCAGATCGAAAATCAGGTCTTCCAGGCCGGGATTATGACCAACCATCAAGATATGCCCGGCATCCGCATGGGCACCGCGCAACACGTCGAGCAGGGTCGCCGAAGAGGCGAGGTAGATTTTGCGGTCCCAGGTCGGTTCCATCGCCTGGCCTCGCGCTTCCTCGACATTTTCCAGCGTCTCGATAACCCGGACGGCGGGGGATGCCAGAATCTGATCGAAGGCGAGACCGTTGCTCCGGATGAACCGGCCCATCACGGCCGCTGCGCGCTTGCCTTTCGTGTTGAGAGGGCGGTCAAAATCGCGGTCGACCGGATCATCCCAGCTGGATTTGGCGTGGCGCAGGAGCGTGAGTTTTTTCATTGCGGGTCGTCATGCATCAAACTTGTTGCAGTTGAAAGGCCGGATTGCCGCATTTCGGCTTTGGCTGCGCGGATCTCTGCCAGCGCCTGATCGAGCGGCATGCGTTCGACCGGCGTCCCTTCCGGAAAGGCGGTGAGGAGGCGTGACGGAAAGGCCGAGGACAGGATGACAAAATGGCCATGGTCATCGGCGCGGCGAATGATCCGGCCAAAGGCCTGGGCCAGCCGGGCGCGGATGATCCGGTCGTCATAGGCGCTGCCGCCGCCCGCCAGACGCCTGGCGCGATGGAGAATATTGGGCCGAGGCCAGGGCACTGACTCCATGATTACCAGCCGCAAGCTCTGTCCGGGCACGTCGACCCCGTCGCGCAGCGCGTCGGTACCGAGCAGACTGGCCTTGGGATCGTCCCTGAAGATATCGACCAGCGTGCCGGTGTCGATCGGATCGACATGCTGGGCATAAATCGGCAGCCCGCTCTGCGCCATCCGGTCGGCGATCCGCGCGTAGACGGTACGCAGGCGGCGGATCGCGGTGAACAGACCCAAAGTACCGCCGCCGGACGCTTCAATAAGCTGCGCATAGGCGCCTGCCAAACCCGCCATGTCACCGCGTTTCACATCGGTGACGATGATCACCTTGGCCTGGTTGGGATAGTCGAACGGACTGGCGACCTCGAATTCCTGCGGCGCATGATCGAGATGCACGGCCCCGCTCAGCGCCCGCGCGGTTTCCCATCCGCCGCCACCTTTCAGCGTCGCCGAGGTGATCATGATGCCATGTGCCGCTTTGGTGACGACCTCGGTGACCGGGATGGTCGGATCAAGCCAGTGACGGCAAATGCCAATATCATATTCGCGCCCTTCAAAGCGGTCGATCATCAGCCAGTCCACGAAATCGGGATCGGCCGGTCCGCCAATGCGCGACAGCAGCGAGAGCCAGCCTGACAGGGTATCGCAGCGCCAGCCCAGGCTCGACAATGCCCCCTCCATTCGCGCCTTGGCCGGGGCATCCATCCAGTCGGGGCCTTCCTCGATCAGATGTTCGATCCTCTGACCGAGGCGAACCAGCGGTCGAAGCAGGGCATCCATTGCTTCTGCTGCATTGGCAACCGCGTCGATCATCGGGCCTTCGATGTCGGACAGTTCGGTTTCCAGCCCGTAACCGGCATCCGCGCTCTGGCTTTCGTCGCGGGCAAAGACCATCGCCCGTACCTCGTGCAGCAGCGTTTCGACCGGGCCGAAGGGTTCGCCTTCACCCAGCCGCTGGAGCCAGCCGTCGCCGGGCATCGCTTCGGCAGCGTGGCGGGCGCTTTCTATCGCCCGGCCGCCGTCCTCGTCATAGGATGCGATATCGGCGAGCCGCGCGGCCAGACCGCGGCGCCTGCCGCGGTTTTTCGTTTCCGGCCCGATCACCCAGCGGCGGATCTCAATCGCCTCCTGTCCGGAAAGGCGCGCCGCAAACATCGAATCGGCGGCATCGAACAGATGATGACCTTCGTCAAAGATCAGGCGGGTCGGTCGGTTCTGCTGCTCGCGTCCGCGCGCGGCATTGACCATGACCAGCGCGTGGTTGGCGATCACGATGTCGGCCTGCTGGCTGGCGCGCGCGGCTTTCTCGATGAAGCACTTGCGGTAATGCGGGCAGCCGGCATAGACGCATTCGCCGCGCCGGTCGGTCAGCGCGGTCGCGCCGTTGCGCCGGAACAGCGTGGTCAGCCAGCCGGGCAGGTCGCCGCCGATCATGTCGCCGTCCTTGCTATAGGCTGCCCAGCGCGCGACCAAATGGGCCAGAATCGCAGCCCGTCCGGTGAACCCGCCCTGCAAGGCATCTTCCAGATTGAGCAGGCAGAGATAATTTTCCCGTCCCTTGCGGACGACCACTTTCTTGCGAAAGGTCGCTTCGTCGGGATAGATGCGTCGGGTTTCGCGGTCGAGCTGGCGCTGCAAGGCCTTGGTGAAAGTCGATATCCAGACTGCGCCGCCGGCCTGGCTGGACCAGAGCGAGGCGGGTGCCAGATAGCCCAGCGTCTTGCCAATGCCCGTCCCGGCCTCCGCGAGCAGCATATTGGGTTCGCCCTTGATCCGGCGCGGATTGAAGATTCCGCTTACCGCCGCGGCATAGCTTTTCTGGCCCTTCCGGTCCTCGGCTCCCTCGCCGGTGAGCGCATCGAGGCGGGCAAGCGTGGCCTGCTCGTCCATGGCAATCGGGCGCGGTGCCGGCCGCGCCGGCTCCTCTTCCCACTCGGACAGTTTCGAGAACAGCCAGCGTTCGGTTCCTGCCGGTTTTTCGAGCCTCTGGCCAACTTCCCCTGCCCAGGGCCAGCGCAGCCGGAACAGGGCCTGCGCGCTGCTCCAGGCCCCTTCACGCTCTTTCCAGTAGGGGGCCTGCAATCCGGCGAGCAACTGGCTCGCGGCTTGCCGGTAGAGGCCGGCGATATCAGCCTCCTGCTCCGGTGGCGTCAGGCCCAGCGTCTTGGCCAGGCCAGCCGGCGTCGGAACGATGAACTGGGCCGGATGGATGAAGGCAAAGAGTTCCAGCAGATCCAGACCGGACAGGTCGGGATAGCCCAGCCTCTGGCCCAGGAGCGGCGCGTTGAGCAGGATATGCGGCGTTTCCGCGACGCGGCCAATGGCCTCGCCCTTGCCGATCGCGCGGGTTTCGCCATCGGCCGTGCAAATCCAGATGCCGCTGTGGCTGGCGTGAAGCGCCGGGTAGGGTAGGGTGTTGGCGGTCAAGTGGGTTGCAGTGCTGTCAGACGGCGTGCGGACCCACCAGCGCGACGCCGGCTATGAAGCGATGGGCCCCGAACAATATCGCATAGAGGATGAGCGCGATCACCACGCTGATTACTTCCCGGCCCGGTGTTGCCACTTCCGACGGTTTCACCCACGCCCCCTCGTTGCGCGAAACCGTGAAGATCGAGATCAGCGCCCACAGGCCCAGCCCGCCGAACAGCACCAGCGACTTGTTGTCGCCATTGGCGAGCAGATGGCCGATCGCCCAGATCAGAACGCCGGTCAGCATCGGATGCCGGATCCACTGCTTGATCCTTGATTTGCCTTGCGCGACACCGATCAGATAGACCGCGACGATCACCAGCAGCATATTGAGATGGCGGCCCCAGCTTGGCGGATCATAGACAAATTCCGCCGGTGTCGTGCGCCAGCCGTAGATCATCAGGCCAAGCGATACGAGCAGCAGCAAGGCGGCCAGTCCCTTGTGCGGCCCTTCGCCAATCGTGTCCTGAAGGGATGCCCGAACCCCGGGTGTGACCGATTTCATAAGATGAACAATGCTCCAGAGAAGCACACCTGCAACCAATATTGACATGACCAATCTCCCGCTTTTGTCCTGTTCTAACTTGCTATACAGGCTAAGGCCACTATTTGCGCAGCATAGCCAGAAAAACAGGATAAATTTGTGACCGAATATCGTGAAGCAGCAGAGAATTCCAAAGCGTGGCCGTTTGAGGAAGCCCGCAAACTGCTCAAACGCTATCGCGGCGAGCGTGGCGCGCCGGCCCCGAAGCCCGGCGGCGAACCGATGCTGTTCGAGACCGGCTATGGTCCGTCTGGCCTGCCGCATATCGGGACATTCAACGAGGTGCTGCGCACAACCATGGTGCGCCATGCCTATGAAACGCTGACCGGCAATCCGACCCGGCTGATCGCGTTCAGCGACGATATGGACGGCTTTCGCAAGGTGCCGACCAACGTCCCCAATCAGGCGATGCTCGCCGAACATCTGCACAAGCCGCTGACGCAGGTTCCGGATCCATTCGAGAAGTTCGAGAGCTTTGCCGCGCACAATAATGCGATGCTGCGCGATTTTCTCGATCAATTCGGTTTTGATTATGAATTCATGTCGTCGACCGAGCAATATCAGAGCGGCGCGTTTGACGAGACGCTGAAGCTGGTACTGGCGCGCAACCAGCAGATACTGGATATCATGCTGCCGACACTGGGCAAGGAGCGGCAGGCGACTTATTCGCCGATACTGCCGATCAGCCCGAAGACTGGTCATGTTCTGCAAGTGCCGGTGGAGATTGTCGATGCCGAAACCGGGATCGTCCGTTTCGAGGACCAGGGCGAGATGATCGAGCACAATATCCTGTCCGGCGGTGCCAAGCTGCAATGGAAGGTCGACTGGGCGATGCGCTGGACCGCGCTCGGCGTCGACTATGAGATGTACGGCAAGGACCTGACCGACAGCGGCGTGCAGTCGGGCAAGATTGCCAAGGTGCTGGGCGCGCGCAAGCCCGAGGGGCTGATCTACGAGATGTTCCTCGACGAGAAGGGCGAGAAGATTTCCAAGTCCAAGGGCAATGGCCTGAGTCTGGACGAATGGCTGCGCTACGGCTCGGAAAACAGCCTGGCCTTCTACATCTTCCGCGAGCCGAAGTCGGCAAAGCAGCTGCACCTTGGGGTCATTCCGCGCGCCGTGGACGAATATTTCCAGTTCCGTGCCAACTGGCACGAGCAGGATGCCGAGAAGCGGCTCGGCAATCCGGTGCACCATGTCCACAACGGCGATGTCCCGGCGGACACGATCCCGGTCACCTTCGGTCTGCTGCTGAATCTGGTCGGGGTGATGGGCGATTCGGAGAAAGACCAGATCTGGGGCTATCTGCGCCAATATGCGCCGGACGCGACGCCGGAACGCTATCCGGATCTTGACGAGCTGATCGACAATGCGATGGCCTATCACAAGGACTTCATCGCGCCCACGCTGCACCGGCGCCAGCCGGAGGGCGTGGAAGTGGCGGCGCTGGAGCGGCTTGATCAGGAACTGGCCGGGCTGCCGGAACATGCGCCGGCGGAGGATATCCAGACGATTGTCTACACGATCGGCAAGGAAGGCGGTTTCGACAATCTGCGCGACTGGTTCAAGGCGCTGTACGAGACGCTGCTCGGGTCTTCACAGGGGCCGCGGATGGGCAGCTTTATCGCGCTCTATGGCGTCGACAACACCCGCAAGCTGATCGCAGACGCGCTGGCATGATCGACATCTTCACCACCGGCGGGACGATCGACAAGGTCTATTTCGACGCGCTGTCCGAGTACCAGATCGGTGCGACCGCGCTGCCCGACATATTGGCCGAGAATAATGTCTTTGTCCCGCACCGGGTGACGCAGCTGATGCGCAAGGACAGTCTCGAGCTGACCGATGCGGACCGGGCCGCGATTCACGAGGCGGTGGCGGCGAGCGATGCCGACAAGATACTGGTCACCCATGGTACCGACACGATGGTCGATACCGCGCGGGTGCTGTCCGACATTGGCGGCAAGACGATCGTGCTGACTGGCGCGATGCAGCCTGCGACCCTGCGCAACAGCGATGCCGAGTTCAATGTCGGTTTTGCGCTGGCGGCGACGCAGACGCTGCCACCCGGTATCTATATCGCGATGAACGGCGAGGTGTTCGATCCCGCGAAGGTCCACAAGGACCGCTCGGCGCACCGGTTCATGCGCGACTAGCTTCGGGCCAGCGAGCGCATTGGAGGCACAGATGATGAAGCGGACCGTCGAGCAACTGAGCGAGCAACTGCTGCACAAGCCGGTGGGCGCGCTTTCTCCCGAGGAACGGGGCGTACTCGAGGCGATTGTCTCCCGCCAGATTGTGGCGGATGACGCCGGCGAACTGGCCGAGGAGCAGAGCAGCTTCGGCGAGCGCCTGTCCGACCGGGTGGCTGCGGTTGGTGGATCCTGGGGTTTCATCATCGCCTTTGCCCTGGTCCTGTTTGGCTGGATGCTGCTGAATTCGGAAATCCTGACCCGGTTCAACGCCGCCTTCGATCCCTATCCCTTCATCTTTCTCAATCTGATGCTGTCGACGCTGGCCGCGATCCAGGCGCCGATCATCATGATGAGCCAGAACCGCGCGTCCAACAAGGACCGGATCGCCGCGGCGCATGATTATGAGGTCAATCTGCGCGCCGAAATCGATATCATCCGGCTACACGAGAAAATCGACCTGCTGATGCTCGAGAAGATCGCCAAGCTGGAAGCCGACCTCGGCGAGATCATGGCGGCGGTTCGGCCGGCCTAGGTTGCGGCCGGACGGGTAACCGTCCGCAGGACCTCGGCATAGCTGTTCGCGATCGTCATGCGGGGACCATAGCCCTTGGCGAGCAGCCGGTTGTGGGCGTCGGGCAGATTGTAGCAGGGCACGCCCATGAACAGATGGTGCTCGCTGTGAAAATTGACCCAATAGGGCGCCAGCGTCATCTGCATCAGCATATTGGCTTTGGTCGTACGGGCGTGGCTGAACGGGTCATCGCTGCCGGTGGTGGTGCAGGCATGTTCGGCGATATTGCGAATCCGCAGGATCAGCTGGAAGGTAGTCGCCAGCGCCGCGAGCCAGATCAGGAACGGGATGATGCCGAGCGTCGCCAGACTGGCCAGCAGCACCACGAGCTGTACGAGCAGGAAGCGCCCGACGGTCCGCGTCGTCCGTTTGGCGCCATCGAGATCGATCACCGGGGCGGCTACGCCCGCCGCGCCATTGCGGTTGAGCGGGGTGCCCGCCGATGTGTCGCGCTTCGCTGACGGGGCAGCATCCTGCGCGCCGGAAAGCATCGCCTTCAGACCCTGCCAGGCGACGGCGAACTGGTTGCCGCGCTGCTTGAGAAAGGTCTGCCCGGTGAGGTCGCGGATGATCTTGCGCTTCATGCTGGCCTTGCTGGTTGGAAAGGCCGCAGACAGGCCGAGATCGGGATCTTCGTTCTGCTGGGTGAAGCGGTGGTGGGTCAGATGATAGGCGCGGTAGCTGTGCAGATCGCTGCCGGTCGCGGCACCGGTCAGCCACTGGCCGACGAAATTGTTGATCTTGCGCTTGGGGTGGAGAAGGCCGTGGGCCGCCTCGTGCATCAGGATCGACAGACCCAGCTGCCGTCCGCCGACCAGCACCAGTGCGACCGGGGTCGCGGCCAGTCCGGCCAGCCAGTGCCATTGCCACAAGAGCGCCGTACCGCCGGTGACCAGCGCCACCATCAGCCAGCCGTGCAGCGCGAGCCAGAGACCGTGCCAGCGCGACACGCGGGTCAGCGCGGCCCATTCGTCGCGGGCGAAGATTTCATTCGGTTTGGCGGCTTTTACAGCGGGCATGATGCGATCCTTTGCTAGCCATAATATAGCTGTTTTCTGCGGCTTTTACAAGTTTTTCACCTGACGCTACGGCTTCAGCGCCTCAGCCAGCCTGACCATGAAATCGGCACCGCGGGCAAACTGTTCGACGGCCAGATATTCGTTCGGCTGGTGCGCCTGCTCGATTGACCCCGGGCCGCAGATCACGGTGGCGAAACCGGCCTGCTGGAACTGGCCGGCCTCGGCGGCATAGGAGACGACATCGGCGGGGCTGTTGTCGCCGGTCAGGCGACGGACAAAGGCTTCCGCCTCCTGCGATCCGGCGGGGGCCATCGGCGGTGCGTTGGACTGCCGGGTGATGGTCACGCCGGATTGCGGAAAGGCCTGTTTCATCTCGCGGTCCAGCGCGGCAATTTTCGCCTTGAACGGTGCCAATATGGTGTCCGGATCATCATCCGGCGGGCAGCGCAGATCAAAGACAAATTCGGCCCGGCGCGCGAGGATATTGGCAGCGGTGCCGCCCTCCATCTTGCCGATGGTGAGCGTTGCATGCGGCGGGACGAACGGGGATTCGGGGTCGGCATTTTCCCACAGGCCGCGGGCCAGTTCGGCGAGATCGTGCATCAGTTCCACCGCCACCATATTGGCGGACAGACCGATATGCGGCAGGCTGCTATGTGCTTCATGCCCCAGCACCTCGACGGTGTGGACGGTGATCCCCTTGTGGCCGGTGACCACTTTCATCATCGTTGGTTCGCCGATAATCGCCAGCGCCGGCGAGGGGAGCGTTACCGCCATGTCCTCGATCATTGCCGGCGCCCCGAGGCAGCCGACTTCCTCGTCGTAGCTGAAGGCCAGATGCACCGGTTTTGCGCCGTCCCTGAACAAGGGCACGGCGGCCAGAGCCAGAGCCAGAAAGCCCTTCATGTCACAGGTGCCGCGCCCGTGCAGCAGGCCGTCTCGCTCGGTCACGGTCCACGGATCGCTGTCCCAGTCCTGCCCGTCGACCGGCACGACATCGCTGTGGCCGGACAGGATGATTCCGCCCGGGACGGCGGGGCCGACCGTGGCATAGAGATTGGCCTTGGAGGCATCGGCATTGACGACCCGGGTGGATGCGACGCCATGCTGGGCGAGATAATCCTCGACCCAGGCGATCAGTTCGAGATTGCTGTTCCGCGATGTGGTGTCGAATGCGATCAGCGTCGCGAGAATGTCGCGGGCTGCGGGGACGAGATTGGCAGTCATGAAAATATAATCTTTACAAACTTTGCAACGTTGGGAGACAGAAAAGGGGCCCGCGCCAGATCACCGAAAATTGGCGGGCTTGGGTGATGATTCCAGATCGGTCATGGCGGGCAACTATCACGATTCCGCCGGTGAAGCACAGGGGGTTTTATCCAGCCTCTCCTTTGCAAGAGAGAGGCGAGCGGGACAAATCAATCTCCACCCTGCTCCGCTGTTGCCGCCGCCTTCGCTTCCGCTTCCTTCATCAAGCCTTGCGCCGCCTCGGAAAGAGAAGACGGGTGCGGGCTGTTGGCCAGTGGACCGAGTGTCACCGCTGCCCAGTCATATTTACCGTCGGCCATATACTGGTTGGCATTCATCCAGCGGAGCTGTGGATCATAGGGTGCCAATTGCAGCGCGCGCTCGATGCCATGTACAGCGATTTCCGGCGGCGAGATACCCTGACCCTTGTAGCTCAGATAAAATTGCATCAGCGGGATCGGATTGTCGTTTTCGATCCGGTTCACTTTCACAAACTGGGCGCGGACCGCTTTCCAAGCGGCATCGAAATCGTCGGCATCGGACGCCATCCGGGCCAGAGCATAACCTTTCTGGATATGGGCATTGATCCGGTCGGGATCGACGGCAATGGCGCGATCTGCAGCTGCAATCGCTTCCTTGTCATTGCCGGCATCAAATTCGGCTTCTGCCAAAGCCGCCTGGGTGAATGGATCACCGGGATATTTTGCGCCAATTGCCCGGGCTTCGGGTAGCAGGGCGGCTGCCTCTTCGTCATCAACGCCGCGCTTCGAGCGAATGCGGACCGGCATCATCTCTGCTTCGGCTGCGTTCAGCGGGCGGATATCAATCGCGCCGGTTTTCAGATATTCCGGAGGTATCCGATAGGTCGTGATTTTTCGCTTTTTCAGATAGCTGGCGAGATCCCGGTCGAGTTGCGACAGATCTCCGAAAGCCTGGGTGGCGGCCGCGATTTCGGATGACCCCGTTGCCAGCGCCCGCAGATAGGTGTCCAGCTGTCCTTTGCGTTCCTTGGAGAAGTGCAGCATGTGATACAGCGCCCAGCTCTGGCCGTAAAAGCTGTCATAGCGTTTGGATTTATTGGCCTGATATGCCTGTGTATCGAGCAACAGTTCGATCGGCACATCTTTGGCGACAGCCAGTTCATAAGCGCGGCTCTTGGAAGAGAGCCCCAAGCCGACGCTGCCGTCGCCGCCAAATTTGGCCGTTCCGAAAAACTCGGCATATCCCTCGCTAAACCAGAGAGGATAGGCGCGCGCCGAAGCGCTGAGCAGAAAGTGGTGCGCATATTCATGCAGCAATACCGACTCTGACTCGGAAAGTTCGTAGCGGCCGGTTCTGACTTCCGGAATGATTGCGAACGAGCCGCCTGCACGGGGCACATAAAAGCCCTGCAGATATTTGTTTCCCTTGCCTGCCAGATCGCGCACGTCGCGCGCGCTATCCAAGGCATAAATCGTCACCCGATTGGATGGGCTGGGCTTTTCGGCTGGCCGGTTGAACAAAAACCGCATGGCGTCGTGGTACCGCTCAAGACGTTCGGCAAAGTCCCTGATATCCGACTCTTTCTGATCCGAATAGATCAGGAAATGATCACTGCTTGCCTCGTGCCAGGCTGCCTGCGCCGGAAATCCGGCAAGCAGCATCGTCAAGCAGAAAAGCAGAAAATATCTGACCATGAAAACGCCCCCTTATGTCGGCCCGGTATAATCCAAGAACAGACATAGAGGCAACGAGTCGATGAATAAACCCGGGTCGAATGGACAAATGCGGCCAAGGGCAGAGAGGGGGGCGTAACTCTTGAGCCCGACCATTCCAGGGCAGTGCGCCGGGTTCAGACACGGTTTCGGGCCGCCTTTTCGGCAGGGACGATATTCGGGGAATTGCTGCCCCTTCTCCCGCACGGGAGAAGGGGCAGCCGATGGCTTAACCTTGCGATTCAATCCAGTCGCGAATCTTGCTTTCCAGCACCGTCATCGGCAGCGCGCCGGTGTTCAGCACCTGGTCGTGGAATTCGCGCGGATCGAACTTTTCACCGAGCGCATCCTGGGCCTCTTTCTTCAGCCGCTGGATGGTCAGCGCGCCGATCTTGTAGGCCAGAGCCTGCGAAGGGATCGCGATATAGCGTTCGACTTCGGCGGTGGCGTCGGTTTTGCCCATGCTGCTGTTGTCCAGCATATACTGGATCGCCTGGTCGCGGGTCCAGCCCTTGCTGTGCAGGCCGGTGTCGACGACCAGCCGCATTGCGCGGAGCATCTCGTCGTCAAGATGGCCGAAGCGCTGATAGGGGTCGGTGTAGAGACCCATCGGGAAGCCGAGCTTCTCCGAATAGAGCGCCCAGCCCTCGACAAAGGCGGTGTTGCCGCCAAAGCGCATGAAGTTCGGCAGGTCGGTATTTTCCTGGGCCAGCGAAATCTGGAAATGGTGGCCGGGCGCACCTTCGTGCAGATAGAGTGTGGTGATGCCGGATGTGTTGCGCGACGGCAGGTCATAGGCGTTGAAATAGAAGACACCGGGCCGGGAGCCATCAGGCGTACCGCTCTGGTACGACCCGCCGGCCTGGAATTTCTCGATCGATTCGTCATAGGGGCGGATTTCCAGCGGCGATTTCGGCAGAACCTTGAACTGCTCGCCGATTTTCGCGTCGACTTTCTTGCCCATGTCATAATAGGCCTGGGTCAGCGCTTCGCGCGATTCCGGATGGAATTGTTCGTCGGTACGCAGGAATTCGAAAAATTCGGGGAGCGTGCCGTCAAAGCCGACCTCTTCCTTGATCGCTTCCATCTCGGTCTTGATCCGGGTGACTTCGCTGATGCCGAGATTGTGGATATAGTCGGCCTTGAGCGGCAGGGTGGTCGTGTTCTCGATCAGATTTTCGTAGAGAATGGCGCCGCCTTTCATGCCGGAAAGGCCGACTTCGTCGCGCGCTACCGGCAGATATTCATTCTCGAGGAAATCATGCATGCGCTGATAGCCGGCAAAAATCTCGGTGGTCGCTGCTTCATATTCTCCGGTCAGGCGGGCTTTGTCTTCCTCGCTGAAATCTTCGGGGAAATTTTTCGTTGGTGCCATGAACGGGCTGTTTTCCAGACCGAGGGCGATCTGGGTGGCGAGCTGTTCGATCACATTCTTGATCGTCAGCTTGGTTTCGACAACGCCGCTTTCCATGCCTTCGCGGAATCGCCCGATCGAGCGGTCACCGATCACGATGAACTGCTTGTGACGCTTCAGATTGTCTTCGTAATTCTTGACCGTCTTGAACGGTGCAGCCCCCTTGCCCGAGGCAAAATCGGGATAGAAAGTGTGGAAGCCGCTGAAATGGTTGACCGGACGGACCACCGTCAGGGCCATGATTTCGTCGGAATAGCCCTTGAGCGCCTGCTGCTTGTCGCGCTTGAACACGTCATAGGCGATCTTGTCGGTGGCGCTCAGCTTGCTGCGGTCGATTTTCATCAGGGCCGCCAGTTCGGCCGTTTCTGCAGCTTTCTCCTTGGCGAAATATTCGTCGCTGATATAATCACCCAGCTGGTCGGCATAGCGCTCGTCGCCGCGGAACAGGGCGCCGATCGGATTGCGCTTCAGGCCTTCCTCGTCGCTCTTGGCGAACAGCGCCTTCATCTTCTCGCCCTCGGTCATCTCCGCCTTTTCGTGATGCTCCATCGTGGCTGCGCTGGCAGCGGTTAGCGGCTGGGCGATTGCGATGCTTCCGGTGGCGAGCAGGCTGGTACCGAGGAGAAGGGCGAGAGATTGCTTGATCATCATATATTCCTATCCAAAAACTGTTATGGCCAGCTAACACGGTAAAGTATCGCTCGCAACGAAATCCCTCCGGCGCCGACGTCGTTGGTCGAAGCCGGTCGTATGTTGATCGCATCGCTTGCCGTTCAGCGCTGCAATGCCTGTTGCCAGGGGTTGAGTCGGAACCATTTGGTAATGATATATTTGGTCCCCTGTTCGACCGGCCTTCCGGCGTGCAACGTGTCGATATTGGGGGTGCCGTCGGGACGCATATTGTTCCACATCAGCAGCATGCCGCGACGCGGTTCGACCTGATACTCGAGCTGCGGAAAGGCGGTGGCGCCGCCCTGCTCCGGCTCGTTGAGATAGGCCATCGCGGTCCAGCTGCGCTGCCCGCCATTGGGGCCTTCATATTGCCAGTATTTCTCGTTTTCGTGGAAATAGTCGTGATGATCCTTGAACTGCTGGCCCGGCTGATAGCGCTGGCCCTGCAATATCTCGCTGTGGGATTGCGGCAGGTCCATCAGATCGCAGATCGACTTGTCGATGCGGCGGATATCGGGGTCGGCGGGATCGACATTGCAGCTGTAGCTGGTGCGATAGCCTTTGCGCTCGGTGCCTTCGTACAGGGTCGACGGCTGGCTGTCGCCGTCGATCATGTCGATCAGCAGATCGCAGTCGGCGTCGCTCAGGAAATTCTGGTGGACGTACAGCTGCATATGCGGGCTTTCCAGCCACTGCACCCGCGGATGGGCGTTGAGCGCTTCGGTAACCTGCCGGCCGAGCGCCGCCATGCGCCGCGGGCTGGTATATTGTTCGATCAGCTTTTTCGAAAAGACTCTCGCCATGGCCGAAACCTAGTCGATGACGCGACCGCGCACCATCACCCAGTCGACCTTCTCGAGCGTGCGGACGTCATCCAGCGGATTGCCGTCCAGCGCGATCAGGTCAGCCGAATAGCCGACCGCGATCCGGCCGATCTGATTTTCCATGTCGAGCATTTTGGCAGCCACGGTGGTGGCGCTGGCCACGGCTTCCCGCGGAGTCAGCCCGGCATCGACCATCAGTTGCAGTTCCTCGGCATTGCGACCGTGATTGAAGACACCGGCATCGGTTCCGAACGCGATCGGAACGCCCATCTGTTTGGCCAGGGTCACGGCCTTGCCGACCCGGCCCATGGTCATGCGGATCTTGTCCTCGACCACCGGCGTGTAGACACCCTTGCCGAGCCGTTCGCTGACGCCCTGGAACGCCATCAGTGTCGGTACCATCGCGGTGCCGTTGGCCTTCATGACTTTCAGCGCCGCTTCATCGGCGAATGTGCCATGCTCGATCGTGTCGATGCCGGCGCGCGCCGCCGCCTCGATGCCACGTGCGCCATGGGCGTGGGCCATGACTTTCAGGCCGAGCGAATGGGCGGTGTCGGCGATCGACTGCATCTCCGCGCTGGTGAACTGAGCGTCCAGCCCCCGGCCCTGTTGCGACAGGACGCCGCCGGTCGCGGTGATCTTGATGATGTCGGAACCGGCACGCGAGGCCTTGCGTACCTTGGCGGCGCACTCGACCGCACCGGTGCAGCTGTAGCCGCTGGTCAGCAGGTCGTTCACATCCTCGGTAAAGCCGGAAACATCGCCATGGCCGCCGACAATCGCCAGCGCGGGTCCTGCGGCGATGATGCGCGGGCCGGGAATGATGCCCTCGGCGGTGCCGCGGCGCAGCGAGAAGGCGCTATATTGCGAAGAGCCCGCCTCGCGCACGGTGGTGAAACCGGCCTTTGCCGTGACCAGCGCATTTTTGGCGCCGACGACCACGCCCCATTCGGACGGCTCGGTGGTTTCCTTCCAGAAATCGCCACCGGGATCGCCGGTCAGATGGACGTGCAAGTCGATCAGGCCAGGCATCACGGTCTTGGTGCTCAGGTCAATTATCGTGGCACCGGCGTCGTTCACCGGTTCCGAACCGCTGCGGATTTCGGCAATCCTGCCGTCGCGGACGATGATGGTCGCGGGGCCGCCGGGGGAAGACGCGGCGTCGGTGAGCAAATTGCCAACGCGGATGATCTGGTCCCGGGCGATGGCACCGGCCGGCACCATTGCCAGTGCCAGAGTCGATATTGTCAGACCGAGTGCGCGTATCATCCAAATTCTCCTTTTAACCCCGGACACCTCTGCTTGGAGTCGTGGCAGGTTGCAACCGGAAATGATGGAGCGGTTGAGCGAAATTTGGCTCTGGCAGGACGCGCGCATGTGGGGAAAGCAGATGCCGGTGCCGAGGATATCATCCGGCCTATATCGGCGTTGTTGCCTTATGCAAGCATTGCTGTGGCGGTGTTGCGCCGGTCAGCCGCCGCCAACGGAGACTTGCATGAATCTGGGTTTGCCCGACGCTTGGGAATTGTCCGGTGTCAGCGGATAATTCCCCGGCGGCAAGGCTGCGAGCGGCATTCCGGCGGCGCACAGATCATAAGGCGAAACGCGGTGGCGCGTGCATAGGCCGCCCGCGCCGTCACTGACCAGCGGTGTTTCAAACTCGGCAGCCACGGTAGCCTCATCGGAACGCGTCACGGTGCAGACAACCAATTGCCCCCCGCCGAGATCAAGCACAAGCTTTGTGCCCAACGGGACACCGAGCAGACCTTCAAACATCACACCGGATTGAGAAAGGTCGCGCATCACAACATCATATCGATGATTTTCATGGATGGCACCAATCCGCCGAAACACGGTGCGCCGGTCCGGCCGGTACAGTTCGGGCCCGGCCGGTTCAATCCGGAATTCCCCGCTGCCCAGTTTTTCTTCAATTTCTTCCAGCTTCAGAGCCTTGGAGTAAATCCATCCCTGAATATAGCGCGCGCCTTTGGAGCAAACGAGAGTGAACTGGTCAAAGGCTTCGACGCCTTCAACCGTCGTCTCCATGCCCAGCGCTTCCGACAGGCTGATAATGGCGGCGATAATCTTGGCGCTATTCTTGTCCTTTTGCGTGCAGGAATCGACAAAGCCCTTGTCGACCTTGATCTTGTCAAAAGGAGCAGAGCGAAGATAGCTGAGCGAAGAATAGCCGGTGCCGAAATCGTCGAGCGCCAACCGCACGCCCATGTCCTTCATGATCTTGAAAGTGGTGTCGATGGTATCGCTGTTGCCCATGAAGACGCTTTCGGTCAGTTCGAGTTCCAGTCGTTCCGGGTCGAGGCCGCTTGTGGCAAGCGCATTCATGACGATTTCGGGAAAACCGTTGCTGGCGAATTGGACGGCCGACACATTGACCGCTACCCAGATCGACTTTGGCCAAAGCTGCGCATCCCGACAGGCTCGGCGGAGGGCCCATTCGCCCAATTGATTTATCAGGTTCAATTCTTCCGCGATAGGTATGAAGACGGCCGGACTAATCTCTCCCCGCTCCGGATGAACCCAGCGCATAAGCGCCTCAAACCCAACGACCATATGATCATCGGTGCGGACCACCGGCTGGTAGTGCAGTTCAACCTGATCATTGACGAGCGCGTCGCGCAGATCTTCGACCAGCGTGCGCCTCTCTTCTTCATCATTTTTCAGATCGGCGGAAAAGAATCGGAACTGGCCACGGCCGGAATTTTTGGCGGCGTACAGGGCCAGATCGGAACTGCGGATCAGGTCATCTTTGGCAACACCGTCATAGGGAGCGATCGCGATGCCGATGGATGTTCCTATTGTCGCGATTTTCTCATCAATCGGATAGGGCTGGGAGATGATTTTCACGATTTTCTCGGCCATTTCGCCCAGTTTTCCGCGATCATCAAGGTCGGGTAATATGATTTGAAATTCGTCACCGCCCAGGCGACCGATTTCACCGCTCTTGCCGACGATCGAGCGCAATCGCTTTGCAACCTGCTTGAGCAGTTCATCCCCGGCAGGATGGCCCATGGTATCATTGACCTGCTTGAAGCGATCCAGATCGAGCATCATGATCGCGCAACTGCGGTTGGCGGTCTTGAAAGCACCCAGCAGACTATTGAGCCGGTTGTTCATGCGGTGGCGGTTGGCAAGCCCGGTCAGCGAGTCAAATTCGGCCATCCGTGAATCTTCCAGCTTTCGCTGATATTCAACGGTCACATCTTTTGCACTGCCTCGATAGCCCTGGAAATGTCCTGCATCATCAAATTTGGGATGGCCGGAAATCATCCACCATGTCGGACGATCTTCCGGACCAAATGTCGAAGGAATACGGTGGACGACCAGATCGTTGATCTTGCTACGCTTGCTGAGATGATATTTGAACGGCCGGTCAGATTTTTCATCCGGATTGTCGGGATCGTTTTTGAATAAATCAACCAGGGGAAGGCCAATCAGCTCATCGAGCGGCTTGTTCAGGTTCTCCGCCGCTTTTTCGGAAAGATATATCAGACGACCGTCTGCATCGGTAGCCCATAGCCAGGTTATTCCCGCTTGCTCGAAATCATCCAGAATTTCGAGGCGCCGGGCATGGCTGTCCAGCCGCATGTCAGGAACGGATTCAGCTTCCTGATCATTGGCTATTTCGCCGGAGAACGCCTTTAAAAAATTTTTTACCACATTTAACCCTGCCAATATGTGGCAACCTTTATCTACCAAAAGGATTAATTTGGCCTCAAGATGCGGGTGGAAATATGTCGCAATCTTGAAAGTGCCCATGATCCCCGGCTCCGCCTGCCGGTCGGAGGATGCGGCGCGATGGATCCCATTCTCGAACGGTACGTCCGCTTTTGCACTTGAAGAGCCGGCTTGGGCGCTGAATTACCGGCTGAAACCGGCGCGCGCGACAAAAAACCGCCGCCTTTCCAGGCAGCGGGTTTCTTGTTATCATTTGCTCTTTCTACCAGAAGAAATCGTAAATTACGTCGATGACTTCGCCGCTATAGGTGTCAATCAGCAGCACATCGTCATAATAGCGGACCCAGCGGGTTCCCGGATAGGCCGCGGGCAGGCGGTAATAACCGGGGTTGTTGATCCAGTAGCGGGAGCCGTAGAAGGCGGACCCCAGATAGATACCGATGTTCAGGCGACGGTAGCGATAGTCCCGATACGGGGCATAATAGCGGCCCAGCCGGTAATAGTTGCGGTGGACCTGGCGATGGCGTCGCCAGTCGTAGCGCCGGTCGTTGCGCCAGCTGCGGTTCCAGCTGCGGCTGTTGCGGGCGGTATAGCGATTGTCGCGGTAGCGCCGGTCGACCCGGTTGTTGTTATTGCGGTCGTAGCGCCGGTCAATCCGTCCGTCGCGGTTACGGTCCCAGCGCCGGTCCACTCTGCCGTCCCGGTTGCGGTCGACCCGCCGGTCGATCCGATTGTTGTTGTTGCGATCATAGCGGCGGTCAATTCGTCCGTCGCGGTTGCGGTCCCAGCGCCGGTCTACCCGGCCGTCGCGATTGCGGTCACCACGCCGAACGGCCTGACGCCGGTCGACGTTTCGGGTGACGTTCCGTTCCACCCGCTGATTGCGCTGTGTTGCGAGATTGACATTGCGATCCTGACGGGCGGCCGACCGCGCGGTGCCCCGGGCCGGAGCATTGTCAAAATTGCGGTCAACCCGTTCGACACGGCGGTTCTGTCTCGCTTCTGCGCGATCGCCGCGGGTTTCGAACCGTGTCTGACGGTTTACCCGCGCCTGGCCACGATTGTTGCGGTTCTCGGCCCGCTGTGCCTGTCGCTGGCCGCTGCCGCGATTGGCGCGGCGTTCGCTGCGGCCGTCACGCTGCAAGGCGGCGGCACCGGTCAGGTCGGTCTGGACAAGACCGGGGGCGCTATTGAGATCGGGGACGATCTCGGCTGCGGATGCGGCGGCGGGCGTCAACATCGTGGCAGCCATCAGGCCGGGGATAAGAAATATACGCATGGCTTACTCCTGTTGCTGGCGACTCCGTTTGCCGCATCTGTGCAACAGGTAATAGGCTATTAACCCTGTCGGATCGCTGAACTGACTTGTTATGTTCAGGAAAGGTGGAATGAACCTGAACGAAGTTCCTGTTCATTCCATCCCCGCGCAGGCGGGGATCCATCTCGTGTATGGAAAACTGGCGGTTAGGTTAGTTTACATGTGCGTGTTCCGGTGCGCGACAAAACAACCATCGTAATTCAGGATAAGCCACGTGATGGACCCCCGCCTTCGCGGGGGCACACTCCTATCCGCGGGAGTGTGGCTAATATCCGCGGTAGTGCGGCTAATCCTTCAGATTATCCTTCTCGAGCCACTCCTCGAGCCATTTGATCGTATAGTCGCCCGACTGGAATTCCTCGTCATAGACCAGTTTCTGGTGCAGCGGGATCGTGGTCTGGACGCCTTCGATGACAAATTCGTCAAGCGCGCGGGCGAGGCGCATCATGCAGCCGTCGCGGGTGCGACCGTAAACAATCAGCTTGGCGATCATGCTGTCATAATATGGCGGGATCGAATAACCGGCATAGAGGCCGCTGTCGACGCGGACATGCATGCCGCCGGGTGGATGATAGCCGGTAACCTTGCCAGGCGATGGAGCCCAGGTTTTCGGGTTTTCGGCATTGATCCGGCATTCGATGGCGTGGCCGCTGAATACCAGTTCTTCCTGGGTGACCGACAGGTCGCGACCGTCGGCGATGCGAATCTGTTCGCGCACCAGATCGAAGCCCGTGATCATTTCGGTCACCGGATGCTCGACCTGCAGCCGGGTGTTCATCTCGATAAAATAGAATTCGTTGTTCTCGTACAGAAACTCGATCGTGCCGGCGCCGCGATATTGCATGCCCTTCATCGCATCGACGCAGACCTTGCCCATGGCTTCACGCTGTTCGGCGCTGATCACCGGCGACGGCGCTTCCTCGAGCACTTTCTGATGCCGGCGTTGCAGGGAACAGTCGCGCTCGCCGAGATGGATCGCGTTGCCACGGCCATCACCGAACACCTGGAATTCGATATGGCGCGGATCACCGAGATATTTCTCGATATAGACAGTGGCATCGCCGAACGCGGCCTTGGCCTCGGTACCGGCCTGTTTCATCTGGGTTTCGAGTTCGGTCTCGCTGTTGACCACTTTCATACCGCGACCGCCACCACCGGATGCTGCCTTGATGATCACCGGATAGCCGACATCTTTCGCCACCCGTTTGGCTTCCTCGATCTCGCTGACCGCGCCATCGGAGCCGGGAACCAGGGGAATCCCGAGATCGCCCGCGGTCTTCTTGGCTGCAACCTTGTCGCCCATGATCTTGATATGCTCGGGCTTGGGGCCGATCCACTTGATATCATGCGCTTCGACCACTTCGGCAAAATGCGCATTTTCCGAGAGAAAGCCGTAGCCGGGATGGATCGCATCTGCGCCGCTGATCTCGGCGGCCGAGATGATCGCCGGGATCGACAGATAGCTGTCGGCGGCCGGCGGCGGGCCGATGCAGACCGCCTGATCGGCAAGACGCACATGCATCGCGTCGGCGTCTGCGGTGCTGTGCACGGCTACCGTCTCGATGCCGAGTTCCTTGGCTGCGCGCAAAATCCGCAGGGCAATTTCCCCGCGATTGGCGATCAGGATTTTTTCAATCGTCATTTTTTAGAGCCCCCCGTGCCGGTCGTGACGAGCGCAGGCGAGACGCAATTGGTTATGAGCTCGGTCTCTCGACGTCGCTCGAGACGAACGGAGTGTCTTGGCCATCATCTAGGCAATCACCACCAGAGGCTGGTCATATTCGATCGGTTGACCATTTTCGACGAGGATCGCCTTGACCGTGCCGGACGTTTCGGCGGTGATCGGGTTCATCACCTTCATTGCTTCGACAATCAACAATGTGTCACCCACAGCGACCTTGTCGCCGACGCTGATGAAATTTTCTGCACCCGGTTCGGCAGCAAGATAGGCGGTGCCGACCATCGGAGACTTTTGCGCCCCCGCATGATCATCAGCCGGTGCAGCCGCTGCTTCGGGCGCCGGTGCTGGTGCCGCCGGTGCTGGCGCAGCCATGGCCGGAGCCGCAACAAAGGTTCCGCCCCCACGCGCGACCTTGATCTTGCGGTCGCCATCTTCGACCTCGATCTCGGTCAGTCCGGCTTTGTCGAGAATGGCCGCCAGATCGCGCACCAGTTTAATGTCCACATTCATGCCTTCACCCGTTTCTTTCTTTGCAGGCATATCTTGTCCTTATGCTGTCGTTAAAATTTGCTGGCAGCGTCCAGTGCCAGTTGATAGCCAAATGCACCAAAGCCGCAAATCGATCCTTTTGCAACCGGTGCTATGAAACTCTTGTGCCGAAACTCTTCGCGCGCCGCAGGATTGGTTATGTGCACCTCGATCACCGGCGTCCGGATCGACTTGATCGCGTCGAACAGGGCGAGTGATGTATGGGTCAGGGCGCCGGCGTTCAGAATCACCGCCTGTGCGTCGTCGGCAGCGGCTTCGTGCAGCCAGTCGACCAGATGGCCTTCATGGTTGCTCTGGCGGATATCGACCTCGAAGCCGAGCGTCTGCGCATGGTCTTCTATCTGTCCGGCAATTTCGTCGAGCGTTTCCGATCCGTAGATTTCAGGTTCGCGCATACCCAGCAGGTTCAGATTGGGTCCGTTCAATATAAAGATGGTCTTGGCCGCCAAGATATTGGTTCCTCCCCAAGGCTTTTGGTTGCGACTGGAGCGACCTCTTTATATGGCTCCTATTTGAAAAGCGAGATCAAAGACATGAAAGTTATCGAAATGGCCAAAATTCAGATCCGGTTGAACGGCGACGACCATCAGATTGAACAAGGCGGTTCGATCGCCGATCTGGTGCGTTCGCTTGATCTTGATCCGGCCAAGGTCGCGGTGGAGCGCAATCGTGAAATTGTCACGCGCTCGACGCTGGCAGAGGTTATGGTCGAGCAGGGGGATGAACTGGAAATCGTGCATTTCGTTGGCGGCGGCTCCGGTGACGACAACTGGACGGTGGCGGGGCGGACATTCCGGTCGCGGCTGATTGTCGGTACCGGCAAATATAAGGATTTTGCCGAAAATGCGGCGGCGGTCGAAGCATCAGGCGCGGAGATTGTCACCGTCGCGGTTCGCCGGGTCAATGTCACCGATCGCAACCAGCCGGTGCTGATGGACTTTATCGATCCGAAGAAAATCACCTATCTGCCGAACACCGCTGGCTGCTTCAACGCCGAGGACGCGATCCGTACCCTGCGGTTGGCGCGCGAGGCCGGTGGCTGGGATCTGGTCAAGCTGGAAGTGCTGGGCGAGGCGAAGACGCTCTACCCGAACATGCGTGAGACGCTGGAGGCAACCGAGGTGCTGGCCAAGGAAGGCTTCAAGCCGATGGTCTATTGCGTCGATGATCCGATCGCGGCGAAGCAGCTGGAAGATGCCGGCGCGGTAGCGATCATGCCGCTGGGCGCACCGATCGGTTCCGGGCTCGGCATCCAGAACCGGGTGACGATCCGGCTGATCGTGGAGGGGGCCAATGTGCCGGTGCTGGTCGATGCCGGGGTTGGTACTGCCAGCGATGCGGCGGTTGCCATGGAACTGGGCTGCGACGGTGTGCTGATGAACACGGCGATCGCCGAGGCCAAGGAACCGGTGCGCATGGCGCGTGCAATGAAGCTCGCGGTGGCAGCCGGGCGCGAGGCGTATCTGTCCGGCCGGATGGGACGGCGGATGTACGCGGACCCGTCGAGCCCGCTCTCCGGACTGATTTAGTGTCATAATACAGCATGATTCGGTGTCATCTGTAACTATCTGAATCGTAACAAAAGTTACATGTTGTTATCTTGGTCGACCGACAATTGTCGTTCGTCGAAGCGGATCGGTGTTTGCCGATCAAAATGGCGGTTTATCGAACGCCGACTGCTCGAAACGGTTCGTTCCGCTACCTAGGAATGCGAGGCGGGAGCATAACCACACGTCTTTCCAGACAGCCCTTCCCCGGCCGATGGATATTCCGCTCCCGCCCATCCCCCGACGGGCAGCGCCGGCCCCATTTTCCGGCAATGCCCCAAACGATTTTGAGGAGTGAGAAAATGTCGAATACTATCTTTACCAAGGCGCTTTGCGCCGCTGCCGCGATCGCCGTGACCGCGACCGGATTTTCCGCCAGTGCCAATGCACAGAGCAGAACCGTCCGTACCGCCATTGTTGATTATGCCGACCTTGATCTGGCCAGCGACGATGGCCAGGCCACTTTGCAGGGCCGGCTGAAAGGCGCGGTGCGGCAGGTTTGCGGCAGCTATGATCCGAAAAACCTGGTCGATGCGCAGGATCACGGCGTCTGCATGACAGAGGCAAATGCCTCGGCCCAGCGTGCCAGCGTGACGATCATGGCCGCGGCCAAATCGGGCAAGTCCGTGCAAACCGCCATGGTGATTAGCAACTAGTCACGATTCCGAGAGCCGCAAACCCCCAACAAGCGGCCGCATTTTGGCCAAACCAACTTTCAAAAACCTCGGTGTCCCTTACACCGGGGTTTCTTTTTGTCATGCCCGCTTTCGAATTAACAAAGTAACAAGCATATCATTTATATAAAGTTCTGACAGTATTATTAATATCAATTGATATAATTGCATTTAAATAAATATATATATTAATTGGCTATTTATAGATCAAGTATTTATGGCCTATTAACCAGATATCATAACGGTATATTCATATTTTGTGGCCCATGGTTAGATGACTGAAAAGGGGCCTCCGTTCGGCTCGCCCCGTCGCAGATCGCAGCAGCGGTTTAACCCAATCTCTAGGAGGTGAAATGGAAATTGGTCGGCAACGAAGACCCGAGAAAGTCATCGGTCCTTTCGGTGAGGCCCTCAGTCTGAATGATTTGCCCAAAAACAATACGACCAGATGGGTGATCAGGCGCAAAGCCGAAGTGGTAGCCGCCGTGAACGGCGGTTTGTTGAGCCTTGAGGAAGCGTGCGACCGCTATGATCTCTCGCTTGAAGAGTTTATCTCTTGGCAGGAATCCATCGACAAGGCGGGGTTGCCCGGCTTGCGTATCAGCTATCTTTCCCAATACCGGACACAAGATCGGGCCAAGCAGCAAATGCCCGAACAAACAGGGGCGCAACCACCGCAGGATCCTATGCCGGATCTTCATTGATCGAAAGCTCCAACCATGCCCAAGAAACGGGTCCTCGTCATAGACGAAGAGAGTGCGTTTACCCGCTTTTTACAGGACGATCTCGAGCAGCGTGAAATTTCCGTAGCCTGTGTTTATTCACCCGGCGACGAGAATGGCGCCACAGCCTTTGCGCCGAATGTCATTGTGGCTGACAAGGAAACGCTCTGCCAAACCAATGCCAGCATATTGTCCACATTCGATCCCGTCGAACGCAAGTTGCCGCTTGTATTGATGACCGGAACCGATAGGAAGTTGTACCACGGCAGCGCACCGTCCCTGCGCACAGGAAAATCGCAAATCGTGGCCACTATCGCGAAGCCGTTCGAGCCGAATACGCTTGCAGAGCTGATTGATCAGTATGCCGTGAACAGTCAGAAGGCCAATCTGGACTCCGAGTATATCAAGGCGCTTATCGCGAGCGACAGATTGCTCGACAATCTTGTCGTGGAATTTCAGTCGAAGCATGCATTGGCGGATGGCCGCGTCGTCGGTTACGAAGCCCTGTCGCGATTAAAGACGCGGCGGGCGATCAGTCCGGCCACGATTTTTTCGGCGGCCACGGAAATCTCTCTCGAAATCGAAGCGACTCTCAATGTCTTTGATCAGGTGATGGATCTGGCCAGCTCCCTGCGCAAGTCCCGCAAAGGCGTGCCTGTATCCTTCAACTGTAGTGCAATATTGCTGACCCAGCCCGATTTTGTCGACCAACTGTTTGCGCGCCTGCAGCAGGCCGGGACGGTGAGCGGAATGGTCATCATGGAGATTACCGAGGAAAACCGGGTCGCCAATATCAAGGTGGTTGCCGAAGTGTGCCGCATGTTGGCAGGCCGCGGACTGACCGTATCGATCGACGATTATGGCACTGGCCAGAGCAATCTCGACCGGATCGCCGAGATCCCGTTTACCGAGCTGAAACTGGACAAGGAAATTTTCTGGGCCTTTTGCAACAATCGCGTGCCGATTACCGTGCTGAGTTCGATCATCGATTTTTGTCACATGCGCGGAGCCAAGACGGTCGTCGAAGGCATTGAAACATCCTTTCATCTGGAAAAGGCACGGCTGCTTGGCGCAGACCATGGCCAGGGGTTTTACTGGGGCCGGGCCGTCCCGCCGCAGTATCTGGTGAAGGACTGGTGCGCCGCCTGATCGGCGGCAGTGCGGTCGCCGGCGGCCCCTTGAAAGTGCACAATTTTGATTCTGAACGGATTCGCTTATTGGATCGAATTGAATTATGCTGAACGCAACAAAAGCAGAATGAGAGGATAGCCATGAAGCAACTGAGCGCACTGGATGCGATGTTTGCCTACACGGAAACACCGAATACGCCGATGCATATCGGGCAGTTGCTGATTTATGACCCCTCGACCGCGCCGGGCGGCATGGTCGGTTTCAAGGATATTTTGCGCTATATCGAAGGGCGCCTCGACGGTGCGCGGATTTTCCGCCAGAAACTCGTGCGGGTTCCGCTTGATCTTGATCATCCCTATTGGGTCGATGACGAGAATTTCGATCTGGAATTCCACGTGCGTCATATTGCCCTGCCGAAACCGGGTGACTGGCGACAGCTGTGCATCCAGGCAGCGCGTATTTATGCGCGACCGATGGATATGAACAAACCGCTCTGGGAATATACGGTGATCGAGGGGCTCGACAATGTCGAAGGCGTGCCAAAGGGCAGCTTTGCAATGTTGCACAAGATGCACCATGCCGCGATCGACGGCCAGTCCGGGCTGCAGATGACGCTGGCACTGCACGATCTTGACGCCAAGATGAAACCGCGCGCCTTTGACATGCAGTTTGAACCGGAAAAGGATCCCAATCCGATCACCCTGCTCGCCAAGGCCCAGTTCAACAATATCGCCAATCCGGTGCGGGGACTGCAGAATCTGCAAAAGCTGATCCCGATGCCGAAGCGGTTGCTCGACGTGCAGCGCGAATTTCGCCAGCGTGACGATGCCAAGGGCGGTATCCCCAAGACGCGGTTCAACAAGAAGCTGAGCCCGCACCGCGTGTTTGACGGACGTGAATTCGCCTTGTCGGATATCAAGAAAATCCGCGAGGCCTTTCCAGGTGCGACGGTGAACGACGTGATGATTGCGGTGGTCAGCGGTTCGATGCGCGGATATCTGAAGGCCAAGAACGATCTTCCGGACAAGACCATGAAAATCGGCGCGCCGGTGTCGGTCCGTTCCGACGATGACAAGGATAGTGCCGGCAACCAGGTAACAATGATGCAAGTCGGCGTGGGAACCCATCTGGCCGATGCCGGCGACCGATTGAAATTCATCATGGAAGAAACCCGGCGATCGAAGGCGATGACCCAGGCCATGGGGGCCAAGACGCTGATGGAATTGTCGGGCGCGATGCCGGCCGGGCTGACCGCCGCAGGGACCAAGATGATGGTTCGGGCCGGCTTGGTCGAGCGGCTCAATCCGGCGGTGAATACGGTGGTTACCAATGTCCCGGGACCGATGGTACCGATGTATTTTGCCGGTGCCGAGCTGGTCAAGAGCTTCGGTATGGGTATTCTGGCCGAGGGGCAGGGATTGTTCCATGTGGTGACCAGTTATAACGGCAATGTCATCCTGACATTCCTTGCGGATCGCAATATCATGCCGGACCCGGAATTTTACGCGACCTGCATATCGCGGAGCTTTGCGGACTTGATGGCGGCCGCAGGGAAGGAAAAGTCGACAGCGGACAAAAAGGCCAAAACCAAGAAGGCCAAGCAGCCGAAAAAACCCAAAAAGCGCGTTTCCGCCTCTGCCGCTACGGCAGGCAGGCCTCGAACCAAAACGGCTGCAAAATAGCGGCCTTGGCGCTTGACTCGTAGGGACTGATTGCGCATCGGTCCCGTTAATCATTCAATTAAAGAGGGACTCATCATGAGCACAGTAGAATTCAACGATCGCGTTGCCATTGTCACCGGCGCAGGCGCTGGTCTCGGACGCGAGCATGCCAAGGAACTGGCGCGGCGCGGCGTGAAGGTTGTTGTCAATGACTTTGGCGGCGCGCGTGATGGCACCGGCGGTTCGGCAACAGTGGCCGAGCAGGTTGTAGCTGAAATCGAAGCCGAAGGCGGCGAAGCCATGGCAGCGGGTTGCAGCGTGACCGATATGCCAGCGGTGGAAAAGATGGTCGCCGACGCGATCGCCAAATGGGGTCATGTCGATATTCTCGTCAACAATGCCGGTGTGCTGCGCGACAAGAGCTTCCACAAGATGACCATGGAAGATTTCCAGTTTGTCATGGACGTGCATCTGACCGGCAGTGCCAATTGTACCAAGGCGGTCTGGGATCATATGCGCGAACGGCAATATGGCCGGATCGTGATGACCACCTCGTCCACCGGGCTGTACGGCAATTTCGGCCAGGTCAATTATGGCGCCGCGAAGCTGGCACTGGTCGGCATGATGAACAGCCTGCACCAGGAAGGTGCCGGCAAGGGCATCCACACCAACTGCATCTCGCCCGTCGCCGCGACCCGGATGACCGAAGACATCATGCCGGAAGAAGCCCTGAAACTGCTGGTTCCCGAAGCGGTAACCCCGGCGGTGGTCTATCTGTGCAGCGACGGCGCGCCGTCGAAGACGATCCTGACCGCCGGCGCTGGTGGTTTTGCGGCTGCGAAAATCTTTGAAACCGAAGGCGTCTGGTTGCCGGAGGACAAGCGCTCGGCCGAAGCGATCGCCGAAAATATTGACCAGATTCTCGATGAAACCGGCATGCAGGAATATGCCAATGGTGGCGGTCAGGGCGGCAAATTCTTCCGTCGCATGCAGGAAGTCATGAAGGGCTAGTCGGAAGCGAAACTTTTGAATGTCCGTTAGCCCTGAGCCTGTCGAAGGGCTCGTCTCGACAAGAGACGTGGTTCGACAGGCTCTCCACTAGCGGTATTGGACAAACAGTTTAGGAGAAATATTATGCCAGTAATCAAACCAAGTGAACTCGAGTCCTGGAAGGGCAAGGAAGTCGGCGTATCGGACTGGGTCGAAGTGGGTCAGGACCGGATCAACAAATTTGCCGACTGCACCGAGGACCATCAGTTTATCCACATCGACGAGGAAGCGGCCGCGAAGACCCCTTTCGGCGGCACGATTGCCCATGGACTGCTGACGCTCTCGCTGCTGCCGAAGCTGTCCTATGGCACCACGCTGGGCCTCGAAGGCACGGTGATGGGAATCAACTACGGCTTTGACAAGGTCCGCTTCCTCAACCCGGTGCGGGCGGGATCGAAGGTTCGCGGACGCCATACACTGGTCGATGCGGTCGAGAAACAGCCGGGCCGCTGGCTGCTGACCTATAATGTCGTGGTCGAGATTGACGGCATCGAGACGCCGGCGCTGATCGCCACTTCGCTGGTGATGATCGTGGTTGGCTAGCCGATTTGCAGCTATTCCGAATGCAGGGCCCCGGATTATTTCCGGGGCCCTTTTTTTATGGGCCATCCGGATGTGCAGGGTTCGGGATGGCTTGGCTGGGGGCTCCCGTCATCGCGAACATGCATTGATATGACAGTGTCCAGCGGGGGCCAGATATGCGACCCCCGACCAGATTGAGAGTCATGGAGAGACCCGTTATGCGCACTGTAAAAGCCTATGCCGCGCCAGAGGCCGGAAGCAAACTCGAACCGTTTTCATATGAACTGGGGCCGCTGGGTTCCAACGATATCGATATCCAGGTGGAATATTGCGGTGTCTGCCATACCGACCTCAGCCTGCGCGACAATGTGTGGGGCGCCACGCAGTTTCCCTTTGTCGGCGGGCATGAAGCGACCGGAACCGTCATTGATATCGGTCCGGAAGTGACGCATGTCAAAATCGGTGACCGGGTCGGGCTGGGCGGTCATTCGCATTATTGCATGACCTGCCGGCAGTGCCTGGATGGCGATCATAATCTCTGCGAATCGGTGCAGTCGACGGTTTCACCGGGGCGGCATGGCGCCTTCGCCGACATCGTGCGGGCATCGGGGGTCAGCGTGATCAAGCTGCCGGACGGTCTCGATTCCCGGGACGCCGGCCCTCTCTTTTGCGCCGGCATCACCGTGTTCAATCCGTTCGTGAAATTCGGCATCAAGCCGACCGACCGGATCGCGGTGCTGGGCATAGGCGGTCTGGGTCATCTGGCGCTGCAGTTCGGCAAGGCCTGGGGCTGCCACGTCACCGCCCTGACCTCGAGCAGTTCGAAGAACGAGGAAGCCATGGCATTGGGCGCCCATGCCGTGATCAATTCGCGCGATCCCGAGGCCTTGGCGGCGGCCGCAGGCAGTTTTGATGTTATCCTGAGCACGGTGGATGTCGCGCTGGACTGGAATCTGTTCCTGACGATGCTGAAACCGAAGGGGCGGCTGCATTTTCTGGGGGTTCAGGCGATCCCCGCCGAGTTACAGCTGATGCCGTTGATGTTTTCCCAATTGTCGCTGTCCTCGTCGCTGGTCGGCAGCCCGCATACCGTCGCCGATATGCTGGAGTTCTGCGCCCGCCACGACATCAAGGTGGTCACCGAACATTTTCCGTTCGACAAGATCAACGACGCACTGGCACATCTGGAAAGCGGCAAGGCGCGCTATCGCATTGTGCTGGATCAATAAAACCGGTTGGCCGCTGCATAAGGCGACAGGATATCAGGGTTTTCCCGCCAGCCGGATGCACTGGCCGGTCATCCATGCCGAGGCCGGAGCGCACAGATAGAGCGTCAGCGCACCGATATCCGTAGGTGTCCCGAGCCGTCCGGCAGGCAGGCCCAGCGTGTCTTCGAAGCCGACGAAATCCTCGTCGGTCATGCTCAGCGCCTGCTTGACCGTCTCGGTCGGGACAAAGCCGGGCAGGATCGCATTGACCCGGGTCTTGGGACCGAGCTCGTGGGCGAGCGTCTTGGTCAGCATCAGCACGCCGGCCTTGGCGGCGCTGTAATGGCCACTGCCGGGGAAGGGTTCCTCAGCGGCCAGCGAGCTGGTGTTGACGATCCGGCTGCCTTCGCCGAAATGCTTGCAGGCGGCGCGAACGCCATGGAAGACCGAGGTCAGGTTGGTTGCCAGCGTCTGCTCCCATTCGGCTTCATCCAGTTCGATCAGCGGTGCCGAGACCAGCGAACCGCCGGCGTTGTTGACCCAGATATCGAGCTTGCCAAATTCGTCGACCGCGCGCTGGGCCAGCGCATCCATGTCTTCGGCGCTGGTCACATCGGCTGCATGGGCGATCGCCCGTCCGCTGCTGTTGCTGGCGTTGATTGCGTCGGCGACGCGGCTGATCTGGTCGATGCTGCGCGAGGCGCAGACGACGTTGCAACCGGCATCAGCAAGGATTTTGGCCATGCCTTCGCCGATTCCGCGTCCGGCGCCGGTAATGACGGCAACATCGCCGGTGAGGTCGAACAGGGGATTGGTCATATGGGGTCTCCGAACTTTTTCCTCTCCCATAGGGAGAGGCAAGTGAAACTTGCCAGCTTGTCTGGCTAGTGAAACTCGGTGAGGGGTTTTCACCCTTGCGGGATAACCCCTCACCGACTGCGACTAAGCCTGTCGGCTAAGTCTTCGTTCCCTCTCCCTATGGGAGAGGATCAAATTACTCCGCCGCCTCCATCACTGCCGTCTGCTTCGCCCTTACCCGGATCGGGATCGCGCTCATCAGCGGGATGCCGGTACGCTTGTCGAAGTCGCGGTCGTTGTAGGACAGTCGGCCGGTATTTCCGCCCGCGCCCAGCGGATCTTCCTTTTCGTCCGGATTGGTGCCCCAGCTATGCGGCGTCGAGACACAGCCGGCGCGTACCGTCTTGTCCGCCTTGGCGACGCAGCTGATGAAGGCGCGGGCGGATTCCAGCTCGACCGGCTGATCCTCGGACAGGCCGAGCGCTTCCATATCGGCGGGGTTCATATAGGCGGGATGATGCGGCACACGTTTGCGCTGGACCGGATCCTCGTGCCAGTTGCTGTTGTGGATCGCGGTCATCCGCCGCCCGATCATCCGGAACGGGAATCCATCATCGTCCACCGGTTTGCCGAGTTTGGCGGCATATGCTTCCAATTCTTCCATCATCGCCGCATTGCCGACCGACAATTTGCCTTCCCAGCCCTCCGGTTTGGGCTGCACCAGCAGCGCCTGGGCGTCGACGATGGTGCCCTTCTGGACCTCTTCGTCTTCGTAAAGCTTGGCGATATCCGCGGGGCAGCCGTTGAGCGATGCGCTCCACGCGCTGACCGGATCGGGCGTTTCACCCGGCGGGAAAGCGGTGGCCTTTTCCTCGCGCTCGTCTGGATGGGCGAGCAGCGCCCAGGATTTGACCTTGATTGTCTTGCCCATTTCCGACGCCAACGCGTGGATGAACTGATATTCTTCGCACAGATCGGAACCTTCCGGCACGTCCATGATCGGCAGGCTGGCCTGCGCGTAATTATTCTCGAAGCCCCAGCCGGCGCCAAAGCCGCCATAGATTTCCGGCGCGGCGCTATTGCCGTGCACTTCATAATGCAGCTTGGGCGCGATCACATAGTCGGCCAGCTCGGCGGTTTTCGACATGCGCGGATCGATGCAGACCAGCAGGTCGAGCGCTTTCATCGCCTCGAAGGTCTTGAGCTGGTCGGGCCAGGCGAGCATCGGGTTACCGCCGAGACAGATCAGCGCCTTTACCTGCTTGTCGCCGGGTGTCAGGATTTCGTCGGGCAGGGCGGCGGTCGGCATGCCGGAGATGCTCTGCTCGAGATCGCGGCTGTGCAATCTGCGACCAAAGCCCCAGGCCGGGATCGGGCCGGGCGTGGCGGCGATCGGCGGCGCCGGCTTGGTGAACACGCCGGTGCGACGATTGAGATCACCCTCGCGCAGCCAGTGGCCCATGATCGAGGTCAATGCGAGGTTGAGATATTCGGTGATATTGCCGCCGCCCGACATATTGGTGCCGGTGCCGCCGCTGATACTCGCCTTTTTCCAGCTGCCGTACATGCGGGCCGTACGGACGATGTCCTCGGCCGCGACGCCGGCGCGGTCGGCGGCAGGACCCGCATCAAAGGGCTGCACGGCCTGCTTGAGCGCTTCGAAACCGTCGACATCGCCGGCGACGAAATCCTTGTCGTACAGCTCTTCGTTGATCACTATCTTTGCGATAGCGCCAAGCAGAATCGGGTCCTGGCCGGGACGGCATTGCAGGTGAATGTCGGCCTGGCGGGCGCTGTCGGTGACGCGCGGGTCGATCACGATCAGCTGCATCCCGCGCTTTTTGGCATCATGGAGTTTCTTGGCCGGGTTCATGCCGAGACCGCCGTTCATCGACACCACCGGATTGGTGCCGATCAGCATCAGCCCGTCCCAGTCACCGACGCGCGGGGCACCGGCGAGCCAGGGCCCGATCAGGGCGCGGGCAATGCCCTTGCCCGGCTGGTCGATGGTGACGCTGTCATAGACCGAGGTCGATCCGATCGCGTCCATCAGCGCCAGCATGAAGGCATGGGCATTGACGTTGTTGTAGCCGAAGGTGCCGACATAGGAGGCGACCGCATCGGGGCCATGCTCGTCGACAATCCGTTCGAGACGGGCAGCGATATCCCGCGCCGCGTCGCGCCAGTGTACCGCCTGCTTTGCGCCCTGCTTCATGCCGGTGTAGCTGGTCAGCAGCCGTGTGTCGAAACTGTGATAATTGGCCAGCTGTCGGCCCTTGATGCAGCTATAGCCTTCGAACTCGGGATTGTCCTTGTCACCGTGGGTCTTGACCGGGACGCCATCCTCGAAATCGACAATCAGCCCGCAATGCGCGTGACAGGCCCGGCACATGACATGTTTCTGCCCGCTAAAATTCTCGCTGACCATATTTCTCTCCACAGGCTCAATTTAGCAGATCCGGGCCATTGCTTTTTGCAATTTAATCGTTCAATTAACCCACTAGTGATTCAAGCAATATCGCAGGCAATGGGACCGTGCCACTGGCCCTATTGACAGGAATTTGGGAGCAAGACCTATGGCCGAAAAACCGAGTGCAGCCGAACTCAAGGATTATGCCGGGCAGGCAGACGCCTGGTTCAAGGAAAATACCGTCCGCGATCCGGGCTTCATGCTGCCGCTGACGTTCATGGAAGTATCGACCGACGAGCAGTTCGATTTTCTCCGCGACTGGCAGCGCAAGGTCTATGAAGCGGGCTATCTCGGCGCGAGCTGGCCGAAGGAATATGGCGGTGGCGGGCTGCACAGCGAATATCAGCGGGCTGCCACCAGGGCGATGAAGAAATATGATGCGCCGATCATGATCAACGCGATCGGCAACGGCTGGGCCGGACCATTGATTCTTGATCTCGGCAGCGAAGAGCAGAAGCAGAAATATATCAAGCCGATGCTCAGCGCCGAAGATATCTGGTGCCAGGGCTTTTCCGAACCGGAGAACGGATCGGATCTCGGCAACGCGCAGCTGAAGGCGGTCAAGGACGGCGACGAATATGTGCTCAATGGCTCGAAAATATGGACCTCGCTCGGTGACCGCGCGAAATATATGATCCTGCTGGCGCGCACCGATTTTGACGCGCCGAACAAATATGCCGGGCTGAGCTTTTTCCTCAACCCGATGGACGTGGACGGTATCACCACCAGCCGGATCAAGAAGCTGACCGGCGAATATGGCTTTGTGCAAACCTTTTTCACCGACGCCCGCATTTCTGCCGACTGCCTGTTCGGCGGCGAGGGCAATGGCTGGTCGATGGCGATGAAGACGCTGGAATATGAGCGCGGCGCCAAGGTCAAGCCGGTCGGCGGCTATTTCGTCAAGGAACTCGACGTGATGGAGATTGTCGAGCTGGCGAAAAATTCGGTCCGCAACGGCAAGCCGCTGCTCGACGATCCGGTCATGCGCGACAAGATGACGCAATATATGATCGATATCCAGGCGCTCAATCTCAACAACACCCGCCGCCGGATGCCGCAGCTGATGCAGGACCGGCCGATGGGACTGCCGCTGATGAACAAGCTGGCGCGCACCGAACTGATCCGCGAGCTGACCGAATTTTCGCTTGCGTTCCAGGGCACCAAGGCCGGCTATTATGTCGGCGACGAAAACGCCGTCGACGACGGCTATTGGCATCGCAGCTATCTCAACAGTTTTTCGGCGACCATCGGTGGCGGCACGTCGGAAATTCAGCGCAATATTGTCGCAGAGCATGCGCTCGGGTTGCCGAAAACGAGATAGGGATTGGAGCTGCCGTTAGTGGTGAGCTTGTCGAACCACGGCTCTCGATCGAGAGGCGCCCTTCGACAGGCTCAGGACTATCGGCCTGGACCAGCATTTGGGAAATTGAGGGAATATATGGAAAATTTAGGCACAATCGGCACGACCGAAGAGCAGATCGAGCTGATGGACGTGGCGACCAATTTCTGTCGCGACAAAAGTCCGATCGACAAGGTGCGCGGACTGATCGACGATGAGCTGGGCTATGATCCCGGCATCTGGAAAGAAATCGGCGAACTCGGCTGGCTGGCGATCGCGATCCCCGAGGCGCATGACGGCGTTGGCCTGTCGATGGCCGAGGTGGTGCCGATCGCCGAGCAGATGGGCCGCAATCTGATGAGCACGCCCTTCGGCTCGACCACAGTGGCAGCACAGGCCCTGCTGGCCGGTGGCAGCGAGGCGCAGCAGGCCGAATGGCTCCCGAAAATTGCGGCGGGCACGGCGGCAACGCTGGCCCTGCGCGAAGCCAATGGCGACTGGGATCTGGTCAATATTGATGCGACAGCGGTTGAGAGCGGCGGCACGGTGACTCTGTCCGGCAAGAAGCAGCTGGTGCTCTGGGCGGACAGCGCGGAGCTGATCATTGCTTCGGTCAAGATGGACGGCGCGGTGCGTTTTGCCCTGATCGAACGCGCAAAACTCGGGGACGGGGCGCTGCGCCGAGAAACGGTGATCGATGAAACCGCGCGCAGCTACGAACTGACGCTGGACGGTGTCACCCTGTCCGCCGATGCCCTGTTTGATGCATCGCGGACCCGCGAGACGCTGGAGAAGATCGAGCTGGCCGCGGGCCTGATCCACTCCGCCGAAATGACCGGCGGCGCGCAGGCGGTGATCGATTATACGCTGGAATATCTCAAGACCCGCAAGCAGTTCGGCAAGATTATCGGCAGCTACCAGGCGCTGAAACACCCGACGGTCAACAATTATGTCGAATATGAAAAGGCGCGTACGCATCTTTACAGCGCTGCCCATAGCTGGGGCGAACAGGGCCGGGGCGAAGTTGCGGTGCGGATGGCCGCGGCGCAATCCCATTCAAGCTATTCCACGTCGGCGGACCGGGCGATCCAGTTCCACGGCGGCTTTGGCTTCACCCATGATTGCGATGCCCAGCTACACCGGCGGAAAGCGATTTTGTCAGGCGCGCTGATCGGCGATGCGGCCTATCAGCGGTCGAAACTGGCGGGATTGCTGTTTGACTAGGGATTGAATTTTCCGTTCGAACTGAGCCTGTCGAAGGACACCGCTAACCGAGAAGCGCATTTCGACAAGCTCAGTGCGAACGGTCAAAAACAAGGAGAAAGAACATGTCTGAAGTACTCACCGAAATTCGCGACGGTTTCATCATCGTCACCATCAACCGGCCGGAAGCCAAAAACGCGATGACCAAGGCAGCAGCCGAAGGCATCCGCGCGGCGATGGAGCAGCTCGACAATGACAACAGCCTCAACGCCGGAATCATCACCGGTGCTGGCGGTACGTTCTGCTCTGGCATGGACCTGAAAGGCTTCCTGCGCGGCGAGACGCCTGCGGTGAAAGGCTATGGTTTTGGCGGCATCACCGAAAAGGGACCGGAGAAACCGCTGATCGCGGCGGTGGAAGGCTATGCACTGGCGGGTGGTCTCGAACTGGCGCTGGCTTGCGACCTTTGCGTCGCCAACGTCAACGCAAAATTCGGGATTCCCGAAGCCAAGCGCTCGCTGGTGGCTGCCGCGGGCGGCGTGATCAAGCTGCAGCAGCTGGTCGGCAAGCGCATCGCCATGGAATGGGCTTTGACCGGCGATTTCTTCTCCGCGCAGCGCGCCTATGAAGTGGGCTTTGTCAATCGCGTCACCGAGGGCGCAGCTCTGGATGCGGCGATTGAACTGGCGACGACGGTTGCCGCCAACGGTCCATTGGCGCTCAAGGCGACCAAGAAAATCATCAATGAAAGCTATGACTGGACCAGCGAGGAAGCCTGGAAGAAACAGGCTGAAATCACCGGACCGGTGTTTACGTCGCAAGATGCGCAGGAAGGTTCGATCGCCTTTGCCGAGAAGCGCAAACCGAACTGGCAGGGGAAATAACACCCTCGATGGAAGAAAATATGAAAGCAGCTGGTCCGGATATCGTCGATATCTGGGCCGACGATCAGGATTTGCCCGCGTGGTTCCTCGAAGCGATGGCAGTACCGCGCGAAGAAGCTTTCGTCGAGGTGAACGGCAGCAGGGTCCATTATTTTCGCTGGGGCACGCGCGGCAAGCCGCCGCTGCTGATGACGCACGGCTTTCTTGCCCACGCGCGCTGTTTTGCCTTTATCGCGCCGTTTCTGGCCGGGGACTATGACATCATCGCCTATGATCTGGCCGGCATGGGGGAAAGCGAGATTCCCGCCGATTGCGATAACGAGGCGCGTGCGGGGGGCATGATCGCGCTGGCCGAGGCGCTGGACCTGTTTGCCGGGCCAGCCAAGCCAAAGATTGTTGCGCACAGCTTTGGTTCCGGTGTTGCCCTGAGAGCAATGGAGATTGCGGGAGACCGTTTTGGCGGATTGATCATCTGTGACCTGATGGTCATGCGACCGGAAAAGCTGGCAGCCCATTTTTCAGGCGGCGGCGGACCGCCCGGCTCGGGCCGGTCCGACCGGCCCAACAAGGTCTATCCCGACTATGAATCGGCGCATGCGCGGTTTGTCCTGTCGCCGCCGCAACTGGTGCAGGAGCCGTTTCTGTTTGAATATATGGCCTATCATTCACTGCGCCGGATCGACGATGGCGAGCAACAGGGCTGGTCGTGGAAATTCGATCCGATGGTGTTCCACCGCAACGAAAATGATATGGCGAAATGGGCGCAAACGCCGCAGCGTATCGTTGATCTGCAGCACCGGATGGCCATCGTCTATGGCGAAAAGAGCAAGCTGTTCGACGACGACAGTGCTGCCTTTCTGCGCGAGCTCGGTGGCGGCCATATCCCGATGATCGCGGTTCCCGAAGCCGAACATCACCTGATGCTCGACCAGCCGCTGGCGCTGGTGACCGCGCTGCGGTCGGTGCTGGCGCTGTGGGCCAGCGAGTGAGCCAGCCGCAAGCCAAGAAAGTGGCGGTGGTCCAGACCGGTTCGGACCCGTTCGATACGCCAGCGACGATCAAGGCCTTCGGCGATTGGCTGGCGCGGGCCAAGGCGGCCGGAGCAGAACTGGTAGTGTTCCCGGAAGCCTATATCGGCGGCTATCCCAAGGGCGTGGATTTTGGAACGAGGGTCGGTTCGCGCACGGATGCAGGGCGGGATCTCTTCCGCCGCTACGCCGACAATGCGGTGGAGCTCGAAAGCACGCGATTTGCTGCCTTGTCCGAAGCGGTGGCGGCAAATGATCTGACGTGCATTGTCGGCGCCATTGAAAAGCGGGGTGGCACCTTGCATTGTTCGACCTTCGGGTTTGAGCGCGACGGCTCGCTTCTCGGAGTACATCGGAAACTGGTGCCGACCGCTGCGGAGCGCCTGATCTGGGGGCGGGGCGACGGCAATGACCTGCCGATCATGGACAGCGATGCAGGACGGCTGGTCAGCGCGATTTGCTGGGAAAATTACATGCCGCTGTTGCGGAGCCACTATTACCGCGCCAACCCGGATTTCTATTGTGTCTCCACCGTCGATGACCGTGAAATCTGGGCGGCGGCCATGCGTGTCTTTGCGTGGGAATCGCGCAGCTTCCTGCTCAACGCCTGCCAATATCTGGAGCGCGGTACGATCCACCTGGGAGCCGATCTGTTCGACGCGCGGGAAGGCAATGATCCGGACACCGTATTGATCAATGGCGGTTCGAGCATCATTTCACCGATGGGCGAATTGCTGGCAGGACCGGTCTACGGCGAGGAAACGCTGCTGACGGCCGAAGTCGATTTAAACGACCGGATGCGCGGCAAGTTCGATCTCGATGTAGCTGGCCATTATGCGCGGCCGGATGTGTTCGACCTGCGCACGAATACCGGAACGCCGCGACCGGCCAAAGACTGAAGTTCCGGCCAGCGGAGCGGATGCAGGTCGCCCATTCCATAACAGGAAGCCGGCCTATTTGGCTTTGCTGCCCTTGGACTTCATTGATTTTTTCAGGGCTGCCAGCCGCTCCTCGACTTCGGTATTGCGCTGCAACTTTCCGATATCGGCTGCATGTTTCGATGTGCCAGTGACGCCGCCGGCTATTTCCATGGTCCGATCAAAGGTCGCTTCGGCGCGTTCGATCTTCTGGTCGACTTTCCGGTCCACATCGGCATTGTCCTCGCTGGCGGCCTTGTTCTCGCTCATCATCCTTTCAAATTCTGCCAGCTCGGTTTCCATGACCATTTTGCGGGCAGCGAGATCTTCCAGCAAATTGGCCAGGCGGCTTGCATCTGTCTTGGCAGAGGCTTCCACATTCTTGAAATGCTTGACCTTCGCCTCAAAATCCATCTGTTGCATGAGCGCAGCTTCCGCCAGATCCTCGCGGCCCTTCTCCAGAGTGAAACGGACTTTTCCGTCCCATTCTTCGGCGCGTTTTGCCGACAGTTTCTGCTGGCCGACAGCCTGACTCTGGCGATCAACTGCCTCCTCATGTTCGCGACGAACCTTGTCCATCGCGCGGTCAACTTCGCGAATGGCTTCCCGCATCAGACTGGTGCCGCTGGCCCGTTCCGCATGATCGAGGGCCGACTCAATGCCCGCCGAAACGACGCGCTTCGCGCGCATGTAAAATGGTTCTGCCATGTCCTGAATATCCTGGATTTAATTGATGATTAAGAGGTAAGTTAAATCTACCAATAGTCAACAAGCATCAAGTGATGACATTTTAGCCTGCCTGAAAGCCTTTCAGGCGTTCTTGATGGTCAGGCCGCCGTCGACCGGGATCACTGCGCCGGTCAGGAAAGCCGCTGCCGGCAGGACGCAGGACAGGGTCATATGGGCGACCTCTTCAGGAATGGCGTAGCGCCGCAGCGGCACCCGTCGTTTTGCATAAATGGTCTTGTGTTCTTCCGGGATGCCGTCGGTGATGCCGGTGCGGATCGGTCCGGGGCAGATGCAGTTGACGGTGATGCCCTCGCGGCCAAGATCGACGGCCAGGCCGCGGGTCAGGCCGATCACACCATGTTTTGCGGCGACATAGGGACTGTTTCCGGGTGAAGCGCCCAATCCCTCGGTAGATGCGATATTGACAATCCGAGGATGCTCGGCCTTGCGCAGATGGGGCAGGGCCGCGCGGATCATCCGCTGATGGGCCGACAGCATCACCTCGAGCGTCGGCACCCAGCTCGCTTCATAGCTTTCCTCCGCGATATCTGCCGGAATCGCAAAGCCGGCATTGTTGACCAATATGTCGATGCCGCCAAAACTTTGCGCTATATCGGCTACCACCGCCTTGATGATGTCGGGATTGCTGACATCCAGCGCCCAGCCTTTCGCCGAGCCTGCATAGCCTGCGGCGGCAATTTCCTGCACCACGGCATCGCATTTTTCCTGATCAAGGTCTGTGACCGCCACCTGCGCGCCTTCGGAGGCGAACAGATGTGCGGTGGCCCGGCCCATGCCGCTGGCAGCACCGGTCACAATGGCTTTCTTGCCAGCGATAGAGCGGCTCAGCGGTTGGTAGGCTTCCATGATCAGGCGGCGGCCATAAAGCCTTTCAAGCGCTGGTTGATGATCTCGTCCGCTTCGGCCATGATCCGGTCGATCAGTTCCTTGCAGGTCGGGATATCATTGATCAGGCCGGCGACCATCCCGCAGCTCCATGCACCGGCATCCATCGTGCCTTCCAGCATGATCTTGGGATAGACCCCCGCGACCTGTTCGATGACATCGGAAAATTGCAGGTCGGCGCCTTTTTCCTTTTCGATTTCGAGCAGCCGCTCGACCGCCGAATTGGTCAGCACCCGTTCGGTGTTGCGCAGGGGCCGCATTACGAGGCGGGTGTCCAGTTCGCTGGCGGCGACAATCGCGTCTTTCACATTCTGGTGTACAGGCGCTTCCTTGGTCGCGATGAAGCGGGTGCCCATGTTCATGCCTTCTGCGCCCATGGCCAGCGAGGCCACCAGGCTGCGACCGTCGGCCTGGCCGCCGGAGGAGACGAACGGAATATTCAGTTCGTCGGCCGCGCGGGGCAGCAGGATCATGTTCGGAATATCGTCTTCACCCGGATGACCGCCGCATTCGAAGCCGTCGACCGATACTGCGTCGCAGCCGATGCTCTGGGCCTTCAGCGCGTGGCGGACGGCGGTGCATTTGTGGATCACCTTGATGCCGGCATCATGCAGCGCGGGCAGCACCTGGACGGGGTTGTTGCCGGCGGTTTCGACCGCCTTGACGCCGCCATCGATAATCGCCTTGACCATGCCTTCATAATCCGGCGAATTGACCACCGGCAGAAAGGTCAGGTTCACGCCGAACGGCTTGTCGGTCATGTCCCGGCACTTGGCGATCTCGTCGGCCAGCGCTGCCGCCGAAGGCTGGGTCAATGCGGTAATGATACCAAGCCCGCCAGCGTTGGATACGGCGGCGGCAAGTTCGGCAAATCCCACATAATGCATGCCGCCCTGGATGATCGGATGCTCGATGCCGAAAAGCTCGGTGATGCGTGTTTTCATTGGGATATGCTCCTGTCATTGGAAGGATTGGAAGCATGTTTGCTCCATCCGGGAATCATTTAATCGCGCGATTAACTAGCAACCCAATTGCCGGTTGTCACGCCTTTCCAGATTTGGTCCGGGGACGTAGCGGCAAGCTCTGTCCCCAGTTGTTTCGACCAGTGATGTTCGTTGCCGAGCGCATCGCGCCAGGCCCAGAGTCGCCGGGTATAATGGTGCAGGTCATATTCCTGGGTATAGCCCATCGCGCCGTGGACCTGTTGGAAGGGCACAGTGACCGCCTCGACGCTGTGGCCGATCTGAACCTTGGCGATCACTGCCTCGTGCCAGGCCCGCGCCGGATCATCGGCGTGGCGGGCGACGGCGCTGGCGGCCTGCGTCGCGGCCATGGTGGCGGCGGCGCATTCCGAAGCGGCCAGCGCCAGCTGGTGCTGGATCGCCTGGAATTTCGACAGCGGCCGGCCGAATTGTTCGCGCTGCGAGACATAGTCGATCGACAGGTTCAGGGCGGTTTCCATGGCGGCGGCCATCTGTACGGCGCGGACGGTGAGGATCATCGCCTCAAATGCACGTCGCGACAGGTCGGTTTTGCCTGACTGTTCCGCCAGATGGCCGGAAAAGACAAACTGGGTCATGCCATCGGGGGACAGGGCCTCTTCGGGAGACCGGACCGCGACGCGATTGTCGAACAGGGCAATTTCATGGTGCGCCGCGTCAAACAGCACGATCTTGTCTGCGTGCATGCCGAAGGGAATGTCGGCGCTCGGCGTTGAGCCGCTGAGCGCGAAGCTGGCACTGCCGTCGGCCGGTGCCAGTCCCGCCCGGTCGAGCATCCAGTTGGCGATCAGCGTTTCGGCAAAGGGTACCGGCGACGCGGCCTGCGCAGAAGCCCAGATCGCGCCGAATACCTCGTCATAATCGGCGCCAAAACCGCCATTGTCTTCGCTGACCCAGGCCAGCGGCAGGCCGTTTTCGGCGAGCGCATTCCACAGGCCTTGCGGATATTGCCCGGCCTCGGCCTGGTGGGGCACTTCGCGGCTGCACAGGTCGGTGTAGATTTTCGTGGCCGTTTCGGCGACCATGCCTTCGGTGTTGATCATCAGCGTAACCCCAGTTGGCGCGCGATTATGCCGCGCATGACTTCGGTTGTCCCGCCGCGTAGCGTATTGGGCGGAGAGCGCAGCACACCGATATTCATGATCCGGCGCATCTCGGGACTCCAGTCTGCGGGCGGCAGGTCGTCGAGCATCGCGCGCACCTGCTGGGTCAGGTCGTTTTCCAGCCGGTTGCCGAGATCCTTGACCAAGGCTGCCTCGGTTTCGGGCGAGACGCCCTGGTCGAGCAGATTGGCGATTGCCCAGGACATGCCGCGCAGGGTGCGCAGATTGGCGATCAGCTTGCCCAGTCGCGCCTGCGAATCGGAGCCCATTCTTCCGCTGAGCTGTCCCAGCGCGGTTTCCAGCGTGATATAGCTGGACAGGAAGCGTTCCGGGCCGGACCGTTCCATTGCCAGTTCGCCGGTGACCTGTGCCCAGCCGCCACCTTCCTCGCCGAGCAGGCAGTCGTCGGGGACGATGACATCCTCGAAATAGACTTCGTTGAAATGGGCGTCGCCGGACAGGTCGATGATCGGCTTGATGGTGACACCGGGCAGGCTGAGATCGATCAGGAGCTGCGACAGGCCGACATGGCGGTTGCGGCCATCGGCGGGCGAGGTGCGCAGCAGGGCCACCATATAATGCGAGATATGGGCGCCGGATGACCAGATTTTCTGGCCGTTGATCTTCCAGCCGTCGCTGACCTTCTCGGCCTTGGTTTTGACATTGGCGAGATCGGAACCGGCACCGGGTTCGCTGAGGCCGATGGCGAAATAGCATTCACCGGCGGCGATGCGTGGCAGGATATCGAGCTTCTGTTCCTCGGTGCCATGGGCGAGCAGCATCGGTGCGTGCTGGCGATCGGCAATCCAGTGGGCACCAACGGGCGCGCCCGCCCGCAAAGTTTCCTCGGTGACAATATAGCGTTCGAGCGCCGACTTGTCGTGGCCGCCATATTGGCTGGGCCAGGTTAGCCCGATCCAGCCGCGCTTGCCCATTTTCTGCGAAAATTCGGGGTCGGCAGAAGCCATCCAGCATTCCGGTTCCGGCTGGAAATTGCCTGCTTCGCGCTCTTCCTTGAGAAACGCCTGCAGTTCGCCGCGCAGCTCTTCGAGCTCGGGCCTGGGCTGGACGACCGGAAAGTTAAATCTCTGCATGGGCGATCCTTATCAAATCAGTCCCGTTCGTGCTGAGCTTGTCGACGCACCGTGGCAAGCGTCCTTCGACAGGCTCAAGACGAACGGATTTTGGCATTGTACCGCGGTCATGGCGTGACAATATCGAATTGCGGGTTTACCTCGTCGAGCGCCATAAACATGATGGCCATTAGGGCATCATTGCCGCTGATGATCATCTGCTTGTCCCGGATCAGCTGCATAGGACTGGTTTCCCGCATCAGCAGCTGGGTAAAGGCCGACCGGCTGATGGTGATCTGCGTATCCGAACCGGCGCCGGTAATCGCGTAATCCTCTCGGCGCGGGAACATCACGCTCTTGCCGAGATCGATGCTCACCGCTTCCTTGCGGTCGGGGAACCAGAAGCGGATGATACCGCCTTCACCCTTCATTTTTGCGGGGTTGAATCGGGTCGCCAGGGCGTCGAACAGGTCCACCGCCGGAATGCCATTGAGCACCTTGGCGCTGGCGGTGCTGATCGAATCCTTGACATTATTGCCTTCGCGCAATTCCCTGGCACCAACCAGATAGATATTGCGCCAGGTTCCGGCTTCGGCCTGGAAGCCGAGCTGTTCGTAGGTGGAAGCCAGCCATGTTTTTGCCGTCTGGTTGGCTGGATCCGCAAATACCAGATGGTTGAAGACCGTGGCTGCCCAGCGATAGTCGCCCGCAGCAAAAGCCTTTTCACCAACCGCCAGCGCCTTGTCGGTGCCGCCCATCGCCTCGACATATTTTTTTGCGGCCTGGACCGGCGGCAGTTGGTGATAATGGGCGGGGACCGCATCCCACCAGCCGAAATAGCGCTGGTAGACCGCCTTGCTGTTGTGGTTGAGCGTGCCGTAATAGTCGCGCACGCCAAAGTCGGTCTTGGCGAAATCCGGCTCACCGATATGTTCCGCTATCTCGTGCATGGTCGCGCCCTGATTGGCCTGCCGCATCGTCTGGTCATGGACATAGCGATAGATGCCGCGCTGGTTTTTCAGCGCGGCCTGGACCTTGTCGCTGCCCCAGGTCGGCCAGTGGTGCGAGGCCAGCATCAGGTCGGATTTATCCCCGTAATTGGCCAGCATGGCGTCGATCACCTTGCTCCATTTCAGCGTATCGCGCACCAGTGCGCCGCGCGGCGTCAGCACATTGTGGAAGGTGCGGGTCGCGACTTCGGCGGTGTGCAGCGCCTTGTACTGGGGCAGGTAGAAAACCAGTTCGGCCGGTGCTTCGGTTTCGCCTGCGTCCATGAAATCGAAGGCGATGCCGTCGACCGTCAGAGTCTCGCCATTCTTGCTGATCGATCTGGTCGGCGGCACCAGCGAAACGTCGCCGCTCGACAGTTTCTGGCCGAGACCGCCGCCGACATGGCCGGTTGTGCCGACCGGCAAGGCGGTACCAAACTGAAACTGGACCCGCCGGTTCATCGCGGTGCCGGCAATCACGCTTTCGCCAATGGACTCGGCAAGAAAGCCGTGCGGTGCGATCACCTGTATCTTGCCCGACGAGATATCCTCGGGCGAAGCGACACCGGCGACGCCGCCGAAATGGTCGCCATGGCTGTGGGTGAAGATCACCGCAACAACGGGCCGGTCACCCAGCGTCTTGTTGGCCAGCGCCAGTCCGGCTTTTGCCGGGGCAGGGGTAGTCAGCGGATCGACGATGATCCAGCCGGTCTTGCCGGCGATCAAGGTCATCTGCGCCAGATCATAGCCGCGGATCTGATAGATGCCGGGGACAACCTCGAACAGGCCGTGAATGCTGTTCAGTTTTGCCTGCCGCCAGAGCGAGGGGTTGACCGTATCCGGGGCCGCGCCGTCGATAAAGTCGAACTGGTGCGAATCCCAGGCAACCGAGCCGTCCTCGTTGAGGATTTTGTCGCCGGGGATTATGGCGAGAAAGCCGCGCCTGGCGTTTTCGAAATCGGTCTGGTCGGCGATCGGCAGCGCTGCCGCTACCCGGGCATTGGCGGCTCTGGTGGCTTCGGTGGCGACGCCTTCGGGAGGAGCAGCCTGGACCGGCGCCGCCAATATCAAAGCGATCATCGAAAGTGCGGACTTCTTCATTCTATCCCTCCTTATTCACCCCAGCCGGCGATTACGCGCCCTTGAACACCGGCTTGCGCTTTTCCAGAATCGCGTCAATCGCTTCCCTGTGATCATCGAGCTGCTGCAGGACGCCCTGGAACAGGGCCGCCTGGTCCAGATTTTCCTTGAGCGTCACGCTCTGCGCCGTGCGCACCAGCTCCTTGGTCTTGCGGATCGCCAGCGGCGGCAGGCCGACGACCATTTCAGCCAGAGCATAGGCGCGTTCGAGCAGCTTGTCGTTGGCAACGACTTCCGACACCAGGCCATAGTCCAGCGCCTTTTGGGCGTCGATAAATTCTCCGGTGAACAGCATCTGGTTGGCCCGGGCCTGACCGATGATCCGCGGCAGCAGCCAGGCGCCGCCATCTCCAGGAATAATGCCGACGCGCAGGAAGCTTTCCGCGAAAATCGCATCCTCGCCGGCGATGCGGATATCGCACATGGTGGTCAGGTCGTTGCCGGCACCGATGGCGTGGCCATTGACCGCAGCGATGACCGGTACCGAGATTTGCGAGAAGGCCAGCGGGATGCGCTGGATGCCGGTCTTGTACCAGTTCTCGATTTCCAGCGGTGTCATATGCTGCTCGGCGGTCATCGCCTTGATCTCGTGCAGGTTGCCGCCGGAGGAAAAGCTCTTGCCGTTGGCGGCGAGTACCACGCAGCTGACGCCGACGTCCGCGTCGGCCCTGTTGATCGCATTGACCAGCGCTTCGCACAGATCCTTGGACAGCGCATTGCGCGTTTCCGGCTTGTTCAGCGTGATTGTAACGATGCGGTCATTTTTCTCGTAGAGAACGACGTCTGCCATTGATTAGTTCCTTGCCCTGCGTTTTTTTCTTATGCCACCGTCATTGCAGGGGTTCATGGATTCTGCAAGACTCGCTTCGCTCAACTCGCTAAATGAACCACAATGATCCGAAAGAAAACGCCAATCGCAAGCGACAATGCATCGGGCTTCACTCTGGTGGAACTGATGGTCGTGCTGCTGATTATCGGGCTGATGGCGTCGGTGGTCGTTTTCTCCTTTCCCGGCGGCAGCAACACGCTGGAGGAAGATGCCCAGCGATTTGCAGCGCGCACCGCAGCGCTGCGGGATAATGCGATCCTGCAGTCGCGGCCGATGGCGGTGCAGGTGACGCCGTCCGGCTACAGCTTCATGGAACGGCGCAAGGGCAGCTGGTCGGTGCTCGAGGACAAGCCGTTCGTGTCGACCGACTGGTCAAACGGCGTGACCGCGAAGACCGGTGAGAAGCCGATGATGATCAGTTTCGAGAGCACCGGTCTGCCCAGCGACCAGGCCGAACTGCTGCTGCAGAGCGAGGCGCAGAGCCGCCGGGTGCTGATCGCGCCGATGGGCGATGTGAAGCTGGCCGGGGCCGCAGAATGATGAGGCTGCGCAAAAATATTGTACCACCCGGCGAACGGGGCTTCACCCTGATCGAGATGCTGGTGGCCTTGTCGGTGTTCAGCCTCGCCGCGCTCTCGCTGATCCGGCTACAGGCCTATACCACCCACAATGCCGCCGAGCTGGAGATGCGGGTGGTTGCGCAATCGGTCGTCCGCAACCGGGCGGTGGAGGTCCTGACCGATCCGCGGCCGCCCGCGCTCGGCGAGGAGAGCGGCACGGTCGAAAATGGCGGCTGGCAATGGCAATGGGTGCAGGAGGCCAAGCTGACCGAGGATCAGCGCTTCATCCAGGTCGATATCAGCGCGCGGGAGAAGGGCAGCGGCGCGCCGGCATCGCTGATCATATTGCGGCCGTCGGGACTTTTGCTCGATGAGCCACAGGCGGACCTGCCTGCCGGCTAGCTCACCGTTACGAAAAATCTCATGTTTGACCTTTGTTTCGACCGGAACAGGGGTTAGAAGCGCGAGGAAATGGACCGACGGAAAGAGATATGAGCAAACTCGAAGATGCATTAGAAGATTTCGACATGGACGACCTGCCCGAAGAGGAAGAGTCGATGCTCGAATGGTGGGACTTTGATGATCCGGCCGAAATGGTGGACGCGGTCGCCGGCGATATCCAGTTCATCATCGAAAGCGCGCTGGATGCGCGCGGCGACGCCTTGCTCGCCCTGCCGGCCAGCGATGAGGCGATGCCGGTGCTCGAGGCGCTGGCGGAAAAGCCGATCAAGTGGAAATATGTCACGATCATCCCGACCCACGACCTGCTGGTGCCGCTGGACGATCCGCGCAGCCATGTGAAGAAGCTGGCCAGCCTGTTTCTGACCCGTGGTGCGCGGGTGCTGCCGCTGGCACCGGAGCACGAGGATTATCATATGGCCGGCGCCGCTGCCGATGCCCGGCTGCGCGACACGAAATGGCCACCCGATCTCGTCCTGCTCGGTATGGGTGCCGACGGCAGCACCGCCGGGATCGCGGAAAGCGCCGACATGGAAGAGGCGCTGGACGGACCACCGGAAAAAATAGCGGCTGGCCTGCTCCCGGATGATGGCGACACGCCGCTGGTGACGATCACCAAGGCCGCAATCTGCGAAGCGCGTACGGTGGTGGTTCTGCTCAAGGGCGCTGCCAGCCAGACGATGCTCGAAAGCGAGATAGAGCAGGGGGCGACCAGCATGGCCCCGATTGGCCGGATATTTGCCGATCTGGCCGTGCCTGTGGACATCTACGTGGAGAATTAGGGGACAATTGCTGCCATCTATCGCCGATTGATGTGACAATCGATTGATTTAACTGTGCGATTAAACCATGGTGCCGAGAAAGCGAATCGCCCCAGCAGGCGATCGAATACTTGGAGAACGCCAGACTATGCATCCTTCTGTCCACGCAAGGGAAAATCCCGACAAGCCAGCCGTGATCATGGCAAACTCCGGGGAGATCATCACTTATGGTGAGCTGGACAGGCTGTCCAACCGGGTTGCCCAGCTCTATCGCAGCCGCGGCCTGCAGATTGGCGACACGGTCGCGATCTGCATGGAGAACCACCGGCAGTTTTTCCCGGTCACCTGGGGATCGCAACGCTCCGGACTGTTCCAGGTCGCCATTTCCAGCCGCCTGACTGCCGACGAGGTCAGCTATATCCTGAAGGATTCGGGCGCCAAGCTGCTGATCAGTTCGCAGAAGATGCTGCCGGTCATCGATCAGATCCGAACCTTGAATCCCGACGTCGAGCAGCTGGTCTTTGGCGTCGACGACGAACGCGCGATCGAGCCGATACTGGAATCAATGCCGGACACGCCGATTGCCGACGAGCGCGCCGGTATCGACATGCTCTATTCCTCCGGTACCACGGGGCAGCCGAAAGGCGTGAAGCTGCCGTTGCCGCTGGAAGAGGATATTGCCGGACCCAATGGTATCGCGGGTCTGGCCGAGGCGATTTTCGGTTTTCACAAGGATTGCGTCTACCTGTCGCCCGCGCCGCTCTACCATGCCGCGCCGCTGCGCTGGAACATCGCGGTGCAGGCGCTGGGCGGCACCAGTGTCATCATGGAGAAATTCGATCCCGAACACGCGCTGCAGCTGATCGAGAAATATAAATGCGATGTCGGCCAGTGGGTGCCGACCCATTTTGTCCGGATGCTGAAGCTGCCGGAGGAGGTCCGCAACAAATATGACGTGTCCTCGATCAAGAGCGCGGTCCACGCTGCAGCGCCGGTACCGGTACCGATCAAGGAAGCGATGATCGAATGGTGGGGACCGGTGCTCAACGAATATTATGCCGGAACCGAGGGCAATGGCTTCGTCTTCTGCAACAGCGAAGGCTGGTTGTCGCACAAGGGGACGGTCGGGCAGCCGATCAATTGCGTGGTGCATATTTGCGATGAAAATGGCGAGGAAGTCCCGGTCGGCGAGGAAGGCCAGATTTATTTCGAGAGCGGCTCCAAGTTCGAATATCACAATGATCCTGAGAAAACCAAGGCTGCGACCCATGCCAAGGGCTGGACGTCGCTGGGCGACGTCGGCAAGCTCGACGAGGACGGGTTCCTCTATCTGACCGACCGCAAGAGCTTCATGATCATATCCGGCGGCGTGAATATCTATCCGCAGGAAATCGAAAATCTGCTCGTCACCCATCCCAAGGTCGCGGATGCCGCCGTGATCGGCGCGCCGGACGAGGATATGGGCGAGAAAGTGGTGGCGGTTGTACAGCCGATGGACATGGCCGAAGCGGGCGAGGAGCTGGCCCGGGAACTGGAAGCCTATCTCCGCCAGTCACTGTCCGGCGTCAAGGTGCCGCGCCGGATCGATTTTCGCGCGGAATTGCCGCGCCATCCAACCGGCAAGCTCTACAAGCGGCTGCTGCGTGACGAATATTGGAACAAGCAGGAAAGCGGAGCAAGCTGATGGCAACGCAAGCGGAACCCGTTCTGACCGGCGCGGATGCGCAGGCGATTATCGACCCGGTCAATTATGTCGACTGGGATTCCCTGCTCGACCGGTTCGACCGGCTGCGGAGCGAAACCCCGGTGGTGCGGGTGGTCAACGACGAGATCCACGATCCCTTCTGGCTGGTGACCCGCTATGATGACGTGATGCGGATCAGCAAGGACAACAAGCTGTTCCTCAACAGCCCGCGCAGCGTCACCTTCAGCGACAAGAACAGCGGTGCCTTTGTGAAATCGATCACCGGCGGCGACCCCAATCTGGTCCGCTCGCTGGTCGCGCTGGATGCACCAACCCACCCGCAATATCGCCGGCTGACGCAAGACTGGTTCATGCCGAAGAATATCCGCCAGATGGAAGACGAGATCCGGGCGCTGGCCAAGACCACGGTTGACCGGCTGGTCGATGCCGGCGGCGAAGCGGATTTTGTGCCGCTGGTCTCGGCTCCCTATCCGCTGCACGTGGTAATGCAGATATTGGGTGTGCCGGAAGCGGACGAGCAGCGGATGCTGTTCCTCACCCAGCAGATGTTCGGAGGCCAGGACGAGGATCTCAACAAGTCCGGTATGGCCGACATGACCCCGGAACAGATCATGCAGCTGGTGGTCGGTGCGGTTGCCGATTTCGAGGCCTATTTTGCCAAGCTGACGCAGGAAAAACGGGCGAACCCGACCGATGATGTCGCGAGCGTGATTGCCAACGCAAAGGTCGATGGCGCGTATCTCAGCGACCGCGACATGGCCGGCTATTATATCATTCTGGCGGCAGCCGGTCACGACACGACCTCGGCCTCGACCGCGGGTGCAATGATGGCGCTGGCCCGCGACCCCGAACAGTTCGCCCGGCTGAAGGCCGACCGCGACCTGCTGCCCGGCATTGTCGAGGAGGCGATCCGCTGGACCACGCCGGTGCAGCATTTCATGCGCACGGCGGCCGAGGATACCGAGCTGGGCGGGCAGAGGATCGCCAAGGACGACTGGCTGATGATCAGCTATATCGCCGCCAACCACGATCCCGATGTCTTCCCGGAACCGCGAAAATTTGACGCGAGCCGCTCGCCGAACCGGCATATCGCCTTTGGCGCCGGGGCGCATCAATGTCTCGGCCTGCACATGGCGCGGATGGAAATGAAGATCCTGTTCAACGAGCTGCTCGACCGGATCGAGACGCTGGAACTGGCCGGGGATCCGGTCCGCGCCAAGTCGACCTTTGTCGGCGGGCTGAAAACCCTGCCGATCCGCTACAGTCTATCAAAATGAATGGCGAAGCCGACCTTGTAATACAGTATAAGCGACTCAAATAGAATGAAACGGCAGATCCCGAAGGAGAGCAACATGGTTACCCAATATAAGAATTTGATCAACGGCGAGATGGTCAGCACCCCGCAAATGCTGGACGTCGTCAATCCGGCCAATGAAGAAGTGATCGGGCAGGTCCCTGCTTGTGGTGCGGACGAACTCGACCAGGCTGTTGCCGCGGCCCGTGCCGCGTTCAAGACCTGGTCGAAAAAGCCGATCGACGAGCGCCGCAAGGTGGTCCAGGCAATCGCCGGTGTGATCAACGAGAATAACGACGAGCTGTTCCGCCTGCTGACCGCGGAGCAGGGCAAGCCGCATGCACAGGCGCAAGGCGAAATCGCCGGTGCTGCCTATATGGCCGGCTCGCAGGCGACGCTGGAGCTGGAAGACGAGATCAACGAAGATACGGCCGAGCGCCTGAGCCGCACCCGCCGGGTTCCGGTCGGTGTCGTTGGCGGCATCGTGCCGTGGAATTTCCCGGTGATGATGGCGGTGCAGAAAATTGCCCCCGCGCTGCTGTCCGGCTGCACGATCGTGCTCAAGCCGTCTCCGTTCACGCCGCTTACGACCTTGCGTCTTGCCGAGCTGATCAAGGACGTGGCCCCTCCCGGCGTCGTCAATATCATCACCGGTGAAGACAGCCTCGGACCGCTGATCACGGGACATCCCGATATCGACAAGATCACCTTCACCGGCTCGACCGCGACCGGCAAGAAGATCATGGAAGGCGCGTCCAAGGATCTCAAGCGGATCACCCTCGAACTGGGCGGCAATGATGCCTCGATCGTCCTGCCCGATGCCAATGTCGAAAAGGTTGCCGAGCAACTGTTCTGGTCGAGCTTCACCAACGCCGGCCAGATCTGCGTTGCCGCGAAGCGCATCTATATCCACGAGGATATTTATGACGATCTCAGCGCGGCGATCGCCGCCTATGCCAAGAATGTGAAAGTCGGTGACGGCTCACAGCAGGGCACGGCAGTCGGTCCGATCCAGAACAAGAAGCAATATGAGCGGGTGCTGGAGCTGATCAAGGATGCCAAGGACAATGGCTACAAGTTCCTGGTCGGTGGCGATGCCCAGGACGACAGCATTCCGGGCTATTACGTGCCGATCACGATCCTTGACAATCCGCCGGAAGATGCACGGATCGTGGCCGAGGAGCAATTCGGTCCGGTGATGCCGCTGATGAAATTCAGCAGCACCGACGAAGCGATCAGCCGGGCCAATGCCAGCGAATATGGCCTGGCCGGCGCGGTCTGGACGGCCGATGCCGACGAGGGTGTCCGGGTGGCCGAGCAACTCGAAACCGGTACCGTCTGGGTCAACGAGTTTCTCCACCTGTCGCCTTTTGCCCCGTTTGGCGGACACAAGCAGTCCGGCTTTGGCGCCGAATATGGCAAGGAAGGCCTGCTCGAATTCACCTATCCGCAGGTGATCACGGTCAAGAAAGACAATGTGCCTGCCTGATGCCGGCATGTCATGACGCGAAGGGGCCGGTTATCACTATTGTGATGGCCGGCTTTTTCATTTGACGCTAGCGCCCGTGCGGTTTAACCGGTCAGTTAAATTTTCGACTCTCAACCAATCAAAGGAATAAGATTATGGCAGAAGCCTATATTGTTGACGCGGTCCGGACCGCTGGAGGCCGTCGTGGCGGTCGTTTGGCGGGCGTGCATCCGGTTGATCTGGGAGCGGCAACGCTTGACGCGATCGCCGATCGCAATGATTTTGATGCCAGTGCGATTGAAGACGTGATCACCGGTTGCGTGATGCAGGGCGGCGAGCAGAGCGGCGACGTCGGCCGCAACGCGGTGCTGGCTTCGAAACTGCCTGACAGCATTCCCTCGGTTTCAATCGACCGGCAGTGCGGCTCCTCGCAGCAGGCGATCCAGTTCGCGGCGCAGGGCGTGATGTCCGGCACCCAGGACATGGTTCTGGCGCATGGTATCGAGAGCATGTCCCGGGTACCGATGGGTTCGACCTTCAAACTGTTCAAGGATGCCGGCCTCGGCACGAACATGTCGGAACGGCTGCAGGCCGCCTATCCCGGCATCCAGTTCAGCCAGTTCATGGGTGCCGAAATGCTGGTCAAGAAGCACGGCTTCACGCGTCAGGATCTGGACGAATTTGCGCTGGAAAGCCACCAGAAGGCAATCAAGGCGGTCGAATCCGGCGCTTTTGACAAGGAAATTGTCTCGGTTGAAATCGAGACGGCCGAAGGCAAGGAACAGCACAAGGTCGACGAAGGCATCCGCTTTGACGCGACGATGGAAAGCATCGGCGCGGTCAAGCTGCTGCAGGAAGGCGGTGCGATTACCGCCGCCAACGCCAGCCAGATTTGCGATGGCTCCAGTGCGGTTCTGGTCTGTTCCGAACAGGCATTGAAGGATCATGGTCTCACCCCGCGTGCGCGGATCGTCAACCTGACGGTTACCGCAGGCGATCCGGTGATCATGCTGGAAGAGCCCCTGTTCGCGACCGACCGCGCCTTGCAGCGCGCCGGCATGAAGATCGGTGATATCGATCTTTATGAAGTGAACGAAGCCTTTGCTCCGGTTCCGCTCGCCTGGCTGAAACATGTCGGTGCGGATCGCGACAAGATCAACGTCAACGGCGGCGCGATCGCTCTCGGTCACCCGCTCGGCGCATCCGGTACCAAGCTGATGGCAACCCTGCTCAACGCAATGGAAGCCCGTGGCTCGAAATATGGTCTGCAGACCATGTGCGAAGGCGGTGGCCAGGCAAATGTCACGATCATCGAGCGGCTCGGCTGAATTGAAAGATTCGTCATGCTGAACTTGTTTCGGCATCTCTGGCAAGTTTGCGCGATGCGGCATAAGGTCCTGAAACAAGTTCAGGATGACGAATAATAGAAGAAAGACAAGAATATGGAACTCAGTAACAATATTTCAGCCGTGATTACCGGTGGTGCTTCCGGCCTCGGTGCGGCAACCGCCCGCCGTCTCGCCGCCAAGGGCGTCAAGGTCGCACTGTTCGACCTCAACGAGGAAAAAGGCGAAGCGCTGGCCAGCGAACTGGGCGGGGTTTTCTGCAAAGTGAACGTCACCGAAGACGACAGCGTTGACGCCGGCTTCGAAAAGGCCCGCGCCGCCAATGGCCAGGAACGGATCCTGGTCAATTGCGCCGGCATCGGCAATGCGATCAAAACCGCCAGCCGCTCCAAGGAAGACGGTTCGATCAAGCATTTTCCGATGGATGCCTTCAACTTTGTCATCCAGGTCAATCTGGTCGGCACGTTTCGCTGCATCGCCAAGTCGGCGGCGGGCATGCTGACGCTTGATCCGATGGAAGACGGCGATCGCGGCGCCATGGTCAACACCGCTTCGGTCGCGGCCGAAGACGGCCAGATCGGCCAGGCCGCCTATTCCGCGTCCAAGGGCGGCGTTGTCGGCATGACCTTGCCGATCGCCCGCGACCTGTCCCGCGAGGGCATTCGCGTCAATACCATCCTGCCCGGTATCTTTGACACGCCGCTGCTCGCCGGTGCACCGCAGAATGTCCGCGATGCGCTGGGCGCGATGGTCCCGCATCCGCCCCGGCTGGGCCAGCCGGACGAATATGCCGCGCTCGCCATGTGCATGATCGAGACGCAATATTTCAACGGCGAGGATGTCCGGCTCGACGGCGGCATCCGGATGGCACCGCGCTAGACAGCAGAAAATCAAGGGCCGCGACAAACTCGCGGCCCTTTTTCCATCCCCAGGAGACCAGCATGACCGACTACACCCAGATCCTCTATGATGTTGCCGACAATATCGCGACGATCACGATCAACCGGCCCGAGAAGATGAACGCCTTCACCGGCACGATGATCCGGGAAATGACGGATGCTTTCGATCGCATCGATGCGGATGATGACGTGCGGGCGGTTGTGGTGACCGGAGCCGGCGACCGGGCGTTTTGCGCCGGTGCCGATCTGACCCCGGAGGATGGCAAGAAACCGTTCGCCAGCGAGGAACCGGTGGAGGATTATTCCGATCCGCGGGTGCGCGATGGCGGCGGCCTGCTGATCCTGCGCATCTATCAATGTCTGAAGCCGGTGATCGGGGCGATCAATGGCGTTGCGGTCGGTGTCGGCGCGACAATGCTGCTGCCGATGGATATGCGGCTGGCCAGCGAGACCGCACGGTTCGGCTTTGTCTTTGCCCGGCGTGGCATCGCGCCCGACGGCGCGGCCAGCTGGTTTCTGCCCAATCTGGTCGGCCGGGCGCAGGCGCTGGAATGGTGCCTGACGGGCCGCGTGTTCGATGCGGAAGAAGCGCTCAAGGGCGGTCTGGTGCGTTCGCTGCACAAACCGGAAGACCTGCTGCCCGCAGCTTATGCGCTGGCGCGCGAGATTGTCGATAATACAGCGCCCGTATCCATTGCCGTCACCCGGCAGATGCTGTGGCAGCTGCCGTCCGCTGATCACCCGATGGAAGCGCACAAGGTCGACAGCCGGATCATCTATAACCGGGCGAAATCTGCCGATGCCAAAGAGGGGATCGCGAGCTTCCTGGAGAAGCGGGCGCCCAACTATCCCGACAAAGTATCCAGCGACTTGCCAGACAGCTTTCCATGGTGGAAAGAACCTGTTTATAAGTGACAAAATTGTGCCGTGGTGCACTTGGGGGATGACAGATGGGCGTCGATAAATTGGTAGTGAAAGAAAATGAAGCGGGCGCGCGCGACAAGCTGATCGAGACCGCCAGCCAGATCATGCGCGAAGGCGACACGATCGACATTTCCTTCAGCGAACTGTCGGTCCTGTCCGGCCTCAACAGCGCGCTGGTCAAATATTATTTCGGCAACAAGGACGGTCTGCTCGAGGCGATTCTCGAACGCGACATGGACAATATTCTGGTCCAGGTCGGCCTGCTGATCCAGAAGGACTGGCCGCCGGAAGACAAGCTGCGCCATCATATCGGCGCAGTGATCGATACCTATTATGAATTTCCCTATCTCAACCGGCTGACCATGCGGCTGATCCGCGAACTGCCGCCGGAAGGCGCGCGCAAGATCGCGGAAAAATATCTGAAGCCGCTGTCGGAGGCCTACAAGATTTTTGTCGGCGCCGGGATCAAGTCGGGCGTGTTCCGCGAAGTCGATCCGGATCTCTTCTATTCCGCCGTCACCGGCGCGGCCGACCGCTTCTTCACCGGCAAGCTCGTCTGGAAATATTGCTATGGCCGCGACGATTTCGACGAGCGGATGCGCGACGCCTATCGCGAACAGACGGTCGACCTGATCATGGCGGGTATCCTGAAGTAGGAATCTATTTCGAGGCGAGACGAGCTTATGGCATAGAGGCAAGGGACCGTGTCATGCAGTGTCGCGCCACCGCACTTATTGTGCCAAGCTCTCCAAGCGGCGTTTATGCCTGTTGGACACGGGAATACAGGAAGGATGTGTTAGTGGTTCCCAAAAATGCATCAAGCCGAAGTGAATTGTCTAAGGCCATTGCGCTTAGAAGATCGGGCAGATTGGCATTAGAGGCTATTAGCCCACAGCAAGCCGCCGCTCTGTGGAATGAGAAATTACTTAGCGCAGAAGATGTCGGGGAGCTAGCAAATCACTGGCTTGAAAAAGACTTGGATTGCGGTTCAATTGACCTAGCGGCTTTAGCACTGAATGTTCCGACGGGTCTTAGCGAGGTTGGTCAACAATTCGAATCCGCTTTGCAAGAGATGAAGGTTCCAACGCCGAGCAATGACGATTCGATTCTGATCGTGCTCAACATATACCTTTGTGCAATCATTGAAGCCCGGCTCTCTCCAATGGCGGGTATGGCGTTTGTAGACGACCTGTTTTTTAAGCACTATGGCAATGCCAGCGAGATATCCTGCAAGCCTTTGGTGAGACACCCGAAGCGTAAGAACGGTGATACTCAGCACTATTTGGGTCAGGAGCTTGGTTTAGAGCATCTCTACACTTGGTATCGCGAGTTTCAGGATGCTAAAGATATGGATGGCTCGACTTGGTATTACACAGAGCTACCACCGCTCAAGCAGCTTGAGAAGTTTGACGAAGAATTAATAGCCGAAGCCGAGACCCTACAAAGCCACCTCCGCGAAGTTTATCCCCTGCTCTTTGGTTAGGTCGTTCTTTAGCGGGCGATAGACTACTCCGCCGCTTCGCTCTTTGGTTCCAGCTTGTCCTGCGTGCGCAGCTCGAAGTCGCTGGCGTCGTGGCGTTCACGCAGCTGGCCTTCGAGGTCACCCCAGGCGCGATTGACCATCTTGCCGCGCTGCACCGCCGGCCGCTCGCCGATCATGTCGGTCCAGCGGTTCATGTTCTTGTAGGACGCGGTGTCGAGAAATTCGGCGGCTTCATAGACGACATTCTTGACCAGCGCGCCATACCAGGGCCAGATCGCGATATCGGCGATGCTATATTCGTCGCCGGCCATATATTCATTGTCGGCAAGATGGCGGTCGAGCACGTCGAGCTGGCGCTTCACCTCCATCGCGAAGCGGTCGATGCAATATTCGATCTTCACCGGCGCATAGGCATAGAAATGGCCAAAGCCGCCGCCGAGATAGGGGGCGCTGCCCATTTGCCAGAACAGCCAGTTCAGCGCTTCGGTGCGTTTGCTGTGATCGCTGGGGAGGAACTCACCAAATTTCTCGGCGAGATAAAGCAGGATCGAACCCGATTCGAACAGCCGGGTCGGCGTGTCGGTGCTGTGATCCATCAGCGCCGGAATCTTGCTGTTCGGATTGATATCGACAAAGCCGCTGCCGAACTGGTCGCCCTCGCTGATATTGATCAGATAGGCGTCATATTCCGCGCCCTTGTGACCCAGCGCCAGCAGCTCCTCGAGCATCACCGTGACCTTCACCCCGTTGGGCGTGGCCATCGAATAGAGCTGCAGCGGATGCTTGCCGACCGGCAATTCCACATCCTTGGTCGGGCCGGCGATCGGGCGGTTGATATTGGCGAAACGCCCGCCATTGTCCTTGTCCCATTTCCAGACTTTCGGCGGTGTATAGTCGGGCAGATCGGCGGTCATGGGACGGTTCCTTTATTCGGTTCGAACGACTGGTACCATCTGCCATCGAAACGATCACGCAAGTTTTTCTGCGTCCGCTCAAAGCGGATTTATAAGCGCAGCTAGGTTCGGGGCGGCAGCCCGTGCACCATGGTCAGGAAGTTCAGGGTTGTGCCGGCGCGGCGATGCTCCGACAACGCCTGATAATCGCTGTCATGGTACCAGGCGGTTGCGGCCGTTTCACTGGGAAATTTGAACATCACCACCCGGCCCTCCAGCGGCGCGCCCCCTTCAAAGGTGACGCTATTGTCGTCGAAGGTGATGAACTCCCCGCCATGTTTTTTCAGGATCGGGAAGAAGCCCTTTTCATATTCGCGATATTTCGCTGCGTCCTGCACGGTGAAATTGGCGACGACATGGACGGGAAGGTCAGACATGGTGTTGGCTCCTAGTTCATTTCCGCGAAGGTCTTGTCCTTGTCGACGCGGACGTCCTGCGGCAGGCCAAGCACCCGTTCGGCGATGATATTCTTCAGGATTTCATCGGTACCGCCAGCGATCCGCAGCCCCGGTGCCCACATGAAGCTTTCCTGGAAAATCGCGTCGGACGGCGCTTCATCCTTGTCGACGATCAGGCCGTAATGATCCTGCATCTCGATCGCGCTGTTGCAGATATCCTGCAGATGGTTGGCATTGATGATCTTGCCGATCGCATTTTCCGGCCCCGGCGTTTCGCCGCGAGACAGCGCGGTCTGGGTGCGGAATTTGGTCAGCTTGTACCCCTGTGCCGCGACATACCAGTCGGCCAGCTTCGCCCGGAACGCCTGGTTCGACAGGGTGCCGGCAGAGCGGGCATAGTCCATGATTTCCTTCCAGTCGGGACCGGGGGACCCGCCGACAGCGAGCCGCTCGTTCATCAGGGTGACCAGCGCCACTTTCCAGCCCATGCCGGGGTCGCCCAGCCGGTCGCTGTCGGGAATGCGGACATCGGTAAAATAGACTTCGTTAAACTCGCTGCCGCCCGATGCCTGATGGATCGGCCGTACATCGACGCCCTGCTGCTTCATGTCGACGATGAACATGGTCAGGCCCTTGTGCTTGGGCACATTGGGATCGGTGCGGACCAGCAATATGCCATAGTCGGAATAATGCGCGCCGGACGTCCACACTTTCTGGCCATTAATGACCCATTCGTCACCATCTTTGACCGCTTTTGTCTTGAGACCGGCAACATCCGACCCGGCCGCCGGTTCGGAGAACAGCTGGCACCAGACTTCTTCGCCCATCAGCGCTTTCTCGACATAGCGCTTCTTGTGCTCGTCCGACCCGAAGGCGATTACGGTCGGGACGCACATGCCGAGGCCGATCGCAAAGGGACCGGTCGGCGCGTCAAATTTCGCCTCTTCCTGGCCCCAGATGACCTGCTGCATCACGGTGCCGCCGCGGCCACCCATTTCCTTGGGCCAGGTGATCTGGGCAAAGCCGCCCTGTGCCTTGGTCTTTTGCCAGGCCTTGGCACGGGCGAGAAAATCCTCGCGGCCACCGGAGCGCAGGGCGCCGGGTGTCTTGGGCTTCAGATGCTGGGAAAGAAAGGCCCGCGCCTCGGCGCGAAATTCTGCTTCTTCGGGGGTGTCGTTGAAATCCATGTTCAATTCCTCTCAATCATTCTTCGCTTCGAGCGCGCTGACCAGCTTCTCTTTCCAGACCGCCGGGCTGCCGGCCTGGACGGCGAGCAATTTGGCGCGGCGGTAGAAGAGATGGCAGTCCACCTCCCAGGTAAAGCCCATGCCGCCATGGGTCTGGATATTTTCCTTGGACGCATACCAGAAGGCCTCGGATGCCGCGACCCGCGCCGCTGCCGCCGCTTCGGGCAGTTCCGACGCGTTGCTCGACAGCGCCCAGGCACCATAATAGGCGTTCGAGCGTGCAACCTCGTTTTTGACATACATGTCGGCAAGCTTGTGCTTGATTGCCTGATAGCCGCCAATCGCGCGGCCGAAGGCCTGGCGTTCCTTGGCATAGGCATTGGCCATTTCCAGACAGCGCGAGGCACCGCCCAGTTGTTCAAAGGCGAGCAGCACCGCCGCCCGGTCGTTGATCTGGTCGAGCAACGGCATGCCATTGCCCGCTTCGCCGAGCAGTTCCGCCGCGGCACCGTCAAAGCTGATCACTGCGTGGCTGCGGGTGGGCTCGAGCGTCTTGACCGGTTTGCGCGACACGCCGCTCTGGTCGAGATCGACGATGACCAGGCTGGCACCGCTGCCGTCTTTCGCCAGCACGATAGCGTGGGTGGCGATGTCGCCGTCGGTGACCGGGATTTTCTTGCCGGAAAGCGTGCCGCCGTTGAGCCGCGTGGCAATATTGCCGGCACTGGTCTCGCCCGGGCCTTCGCTGACCGCGATGCAGCCGATCACGCTGCCGTCGGCAACCTTCGGCAGCAGGGCCTGTTTCTGTTCCTCGCTGCCCGCGAGTTTCAGCGCCTCGGCAAAGAAATAGGCGGAGGATCCGAACGGAACCGGGGCCAGCGTCCGGCCCAGTTCCTCGGCAATCACGCAAAGCTCGAGCATGCCGAGGCCCAGCCCGCCATATTCTTCGGGGATCGCGGCACCGAGCCAGCCCATGTCGACGATCTTCTGCCAGACGCCCTCATTGTGGCTCTTGCTGTCATCGTCCAGCACTTCGCGCACATGCGCCATCGTGCACTGGGCTTCCAGAAATTTGCGCGCTTCGTCGCGGAGAAATTTCTGGTCGTCAGAGAAATCAAAATTCATCGGGCGGTTCCTGTCCTGTTATATTCTATTGGTCGTTCGCGGGCATACCAAGGGCCCCGCGTATTTCTTCATTGTCCGCACCCAGCGTCGGCGGGTCGGCATAGATGTTCGCCGGGCTGGCGGAATAATGGACGGGGTGCTTGATCGTCCGATATTTGCCCATTTTTTCGCCTTCCCGTTCCTGCCAGAACCCGACCTGCTGCAAATGCGGATCGGTCAGAACGTCCTCCATCTTGTTATAGCGCATGGCCGGAATATTGTTCTCATCCAGCAGCGGCAGCCATTCGTCGGTGGTCTTGGTGGCGGCAATTTCCTCGATCAGGGCATAGAGTGCGGTGATATTCTTGGTGCGCTGGGAATAATCGGCAAAGCGCGGTTCATCAAACACGCCGGGTTTGCCGCCCAGCTCAAAAAACTTCCGCCACTGCGCGTCATTATAGGGAACCAGACCGATATAGCCGTCCTTGGTCGGATAGGGCTTGCGATTCTCGTTGATCGAACGCGTATAGGCCAGCCGGCCATTGCCGGGAATGAAGGTCTCGCCCCAGAGATTCTCGACCATGTTGAACCAGGTAAAGGCTTCGAACATCGGTACCTGGACAAATTGCCCCTCGCCGGTCTTTTCCTTGTGGTACATCGCCGCGAGCGTCGCGTTGACCGCGAACAGGCCGATCGTCTTGTCGGCGACCAGCGACGGCATGTACAGCGGTCGGCCACTGTCGCCGCGCATCTCGAACAGGCTGGCAAAGCCGGAGGCGCACTGGATCAGATCGTCATAGGCCTGCCGTTTCTCATATTCCCCGCCCTGGCCGAAACCGGCGCAATGAACATAGACGATGCCGGGATTGACCGCCTTGACGCTTTCATAATCCAGCCCGAGCCGTTCCATGCCGGCCAGCCGGACATTGTGGAAAAACACGTCGGCATGTTTGAGCAGCTCGAGAATGACCGCCTTGTCGTCCGCATCCTTGCCATTCAGGGTGACCGATTTCTTGTTGCGGTTGAGCGAGGCGAAGATCGGGCCGAGATCGCCGGTCGGGCTGTCGCCGGCGTGGCGCATCATGTCGCCGGCGAATTTGCCCTCGCCATTTTCGATCTTGATAACGTCTGCGCCCATGTCGGCGAAATTGAGGGTGGCAAAGGGACCCAGCACCACGGTCGACATATCGACGATTTTCAAACCCTTCAGCGGGCCCGTCGGTTCCGTGTCCCAATTCAGTTCCGGCCAGCCGCCCATCAATAATTCTCCATTTTAGCTAGTGCATGATTCCACCATGCTGTTATCATGTTTAATCGATTGATGAACTGTTTATTTTGAGGGAATTAACAATGGTATTGGCAGATCCCAAGGCACCGGTACTGGTCGGTGTCGGTGAAGCGAGCGGACAAAAACTGAAGCAATCGCAAGGGATTGAATGGCCATCGACGGTGGATCTCGCTTCAGCCGCGATCGGGCAGGCGCTAGCGGACAGCGGCGCGGCGGACCAGCTGGCGGCGTCGATCGACTGCCTGCTGTCGATCCGGCTGTTTCACGACAGCGGCCTGCCGCACGACTTTGGCTCGCCGGAAAATCATCCCGAGGCGGTGGCCACGGCGGCCGGACTGGACCCCGCGACCCTGCTCTATGGCGATGTCGGCGGCCAGAGCCCGCAAAAGCATCTCAACAAGCTCGCCTGCCAGGTTCATGCGGGCGACTATAAGGCGGTGATTCTCTCCAGCGCCGAGAATATGGGCACGGTCAAGCGGGCGCGGCGGAGCGGCCACGCACTGGACTGGAACCGGCCGGCCACCCGCGAAATGACCGATCTCAGGACCGACGAGGACAAGATGCTGACCGCCTATGAGTGGCGGCAGGGTATCATCAACATGCCGATGGCTTACGGCATTGTCGAAAATGCCCGGCGCGCGCGACTGGGTATGGACCGGAACAGCTATGCGCGGAGCATGGCGGAATTGTGGGAGGCCTTTGCCGGCGTGTCGCTGACCCGCGAACATGCACAATTTGCGCGGCAATGGACGGCGGCGGAACTGCTGTCGGACGAGCATGGCAATTACCGGCTCAACGATCCCTATCGCCGCTGGATGGTGGCGCAGGATGCCGTCGAACTGGGCGCTGCGGTGATATTGACCACCGCCGGCCATGCCGCGGAACTGGGCATTGCCCCGGACAAGATGATCTATCTGCACAGCGGTGCCGACGCCAGCGTGCCGCTGATGAGCCATCAGGACGACCTGTCGGTGTCACCGGCGATGCAGGTTGCCTTTCCCAGGGCGCTGGAGCTGGCGGAAGTGGCAGCGGGAGACCTCGGGCCGATCGATATCTACAGCTGTTTCCCGGTGGCGGTGTCGCTGGCGATGGATGCGCTGGGATCGCCGGACCGGCCGCTGTCTTCCTATACGCTGACCGGCGGGCTGAGCTTTTTCGGCGGCCCCGGCAACAGCTACAGCGCCCACGGCATGGTCGCGCTGGTCGAGGCGCTGCGCAAGGATGGCAGCAAGCCCGGCATGATCTCGGCCAATGGCGGCGTGATTAACAAGGAATCTGTCGGCATTTATGCGGCGCAACCCGTGGCTGGCGGCTGGTCGCCGGACCGGATCGCCGCGCCGGTGCGGATTCCGAAACCGGACCATGTCAAAGCAGACCATTTTTTCAACGGCAAGGCGGTGATCAAAAGCTATGCCATGCCTTATGGCAAGGCCAGCCGCGGTGCGGCGAGCCTGTGGCTGGAAGACGAGCAGGGCTTGCCCGCCATCGGAATCTTGCCGGACGCGCCGGAAGATACCGACCTGATCGGACTGGCCGTCGATGTCGTCACCGCGGACGACCGCAATATCGCCAAGCTTAGCGGATAGTCTGCATATCCAGCAGGTCGATTTTCGGCGTCAGGTAGCAATCCCGGCAGGGTTCTTCCTTCGCCAGATCGGTCGACAGATATTTGCTGTTGCTGTCGGCGAAGATGGTCGCGACCGCTTTGCGGGTTCCGTCAGCGGCGACTGGTTGCTGCAGCGCCACGCGGATCGCGGCGACCAGATTGATGCCGCTGGAGATGCCGACGCCGAGCCCGAATTCCTTGTTGAGCTTCTGCGCCATCAGGATCGCGTCTCCGTCGTTGACGCCGATCACGCCGTCCAGTTCGGACAGGTTGAGGATCGCCGGGATGAATTCATCCGACAGGCCCTGCACCCGGTGCTGGCCGCATTTGTGACCGACCGACAATGTGGGTGATTCAATCGGCTCGACCGGATGCACGGCGATGCTCCGGTCGCGGCTTTTCAGATAGCGGCCCATGCCCATGACCGTGCCGCCGGTGCCGACGCCAGCGACAAAGCCGCCGAGCGTGCCGCCGTCTGACGCAACCTGCTGCCAGAGTTCGGGGCCGGTGCCTTCGGCATGTTCGTCCGCGTTGACCGGGTTGGAAAACTGGCGCGGCATATAGGCGCCTTGCTGGCCCAGCTCTTCTGCCGCCGCCATGCAGCCGAGAAAACCGCCCTGTTCGCGGGAGACCAGACGCACATCCGCGCCGTAGATCGCCAGCGTGGCGCGCCGTTCGGCGCTGACCCAGTCGGGCATGAAAATGGTGACGGGATGGCCGAGCGCGCAGCCAATGGCGGCAAACGAGATGCCGCTGTTGCCGCTGGTCGCTTCGACAATCGTCTGGCCGGGCAGCAGATCGCCGCGCCGCATCGCATCCTGCAAAATCGCCAGCGCCATCCGGTCCTTGATGCTGCCGGACAGGTTGAACATTTCCGCCTTGGCGTAGACGGTCACATCCTGCCCCTCGCAGCGCGCCAGGATCCTGATCATCGGCGTATTGCCGATCAAAGCCGACAGCGACTGCAACTTGTCTTCGCGCGCCCGGCCTACAAAATCCAGCATCATATTTTCCCCTGTCATCATCTGCATCTGCATATGAAGCGAGACGGGTGGGAAATCCCTGTCAATTATTGGTGCTATTGCACGGATGTTGTGATAATATTTTGGATATGACCAAAGAAACCAAAAATATTGATGATAATGACCGTAATATTCTGAAAGCCTTGCAGCGCGATGCCAGCCTGTCGCTGGAAAATCTCGCGGCGCAGCTCAGCCTTTCGACCAATGCCTGCTGGCGGCGGATCAAGCGGATGGAGGCGGACGGCATCATCGCCCGGCGTGTGGTGATCGTCGATCCGGAAGCGGTCGGCCTGAATATGACCGTGTTCGTCGCCGTGCGGACCAGCGACCATAGCGACAAATGGCTCGAAAAATTCGCCGCCGCGGCCTCTTCGATCGAGGAAGTGGTCGAATTCTACCGGATGGCGGGCGAGGTCGACTATATGCTCAAGCTGCTGGTCCGCGATGTCGCCGACTATGACCGGGTCTACAAGAAGCTGATCAAGGCGGTGCCTTTGTCCGATGTGTCGGCGAGCTTCGCGATGGAGCGGATCAAATATGAGACGGCGGTGCCGGTTTGAATAGGCTCCGAAACGCAAATGTTCGATTTAGGCGTAGGAGCGGATACTTTCATGGTTGTTGACAAATGCTACTCGGCTAACACAATCTGCGTCTTGTTCACTGATGGAGTTTTTCTTGATAAACGGCCAACATGATAACTAGAATCTGGCGTGCGCTGGCTCAACCGTTCGCGGTAGCAAATTGCGTGGATGCTTGTCGTGAAGATGACGTCGAATCGGCAAAAAAACACTACTCGCAGTTTGAAGAGAGTAATGAGGCACGACATGTAGCTTTGGGTGGTCGAATAAGGCTAATGGAACGCGACCTTAAGGGAGCGAGACGGTATTTTGAAAGGGCTGCGCGCGCTGTATCTCAAAAGAGAAACAAGCATCACAGATACGTATTGGAATATTGCAGTTTTTACCTCAGCCTTATGAACAAGGATGGAATGCACGAACAGCATCGCGACGCTGCACTTAGTTTGAAGCCAACTAGAACTATGTTCAATATGTTGCCGCTCGCACCAAAAAATTGGCAACAGCAGCAAGATGCGTCCGCTCCGAATCCATCCAACAACTTCAAATACGCACCTTCTAAATCTGATTATTCACTGGAGGCTTTCATAAATTTCAAATCTGATGATCATTGACTTGGGAGTTCTAGTGTCCGCTTTCGGGATATTTACGACACCAAAATCACCCAATGAGCAACCCCATCAAACCGCCACAACATCCTGCCGGATCGCGCCGAATATAGAATGACCATCCGCATCCAGCATCTGGATTTTGACCGTATCGCCAGCCGACATAAACGGCGTCTTGGCTTCGCCGGTGTTGATCGTCTCGATCATCCGGATTTCGGCGATGCAACTGTAGCCCAGGCCGCCTTCACTAACCGGCTTGCCGGGATCGCCGTCGGGGCCCTGGTTGGAGACGGTGCCGGAACCGATGATCGTGCCGGCGCACAAGGGGCGCGTCTTGGCGGCATGGGCGACCAGGTCGGCGAGGCTGAAGGTGGCGTCCTTGCCGGCGTTGGCGCGGCCGAAGGGTTCGCGGTTATAGTCGACCTGCAGCGGCAGATGGATCACCGAGCCCTGCCACGCATCGCCGAGCTCGTCGGGCGTGACGCAGACCGGAGAGAAGGCGGAGGGCGGCTTGGACTGGAAGAAGCCGAAGCCCTTGGCCAGCTCGCCGGGGATCAGGCCGCGCAGCGAGACATCGTTGCACAGCATCACCAGCTTGATATGGTCGGCGGCTTCCTCGGCGCTGACGCCCATCGGCACATCGTCGGTAATCACTGCGATCTCGCCTTCCATGTCGCAGCCCCAGGCCGGATCGCCCAGCGGGATATCGTCGCGCGGGCCGAGAAAGGCATCGCTGCCGCCCTGGTACATCAGCGGATCGCTGTAGAAACTCTCCGGCACCTCGGCTCCGCGCGCCTTGCGGACCAGTTCGACATGATTGATATAGGCGCTGCCGTCGGCCCATTGATAGGCGCGGGGCAGGGGGGATTCGGCGAGCCGCTCGTGAAAGCGTTCGCACGGCACCGCCTCATGCTCGACATCGCGATAAAGCGCTTCCAGCTTCGGCGCGCAATTGGTCCAATCGTCGAGCGCCGCCTGCAGCGTCGGCGCGATATTGCTCGCCTCGCAGCAGCGGGTCAGGTCTTTCGAGACCACGACCAGACGGCCGTCGCGGGTGTCATTTTTCAGGGTGGCGAGTTTCATATGCGTTCCTTCATCCTGCTCCGTGCCCCCGCGAAGGCGGGGGCCCATCTCCTGCCATTGCTTCTAGCGGAAAGTTCAGGAGATGGACTCCTGCCTACGCAGGAGCACAGGATTGTTCAATGCGAAAACCTAATGCTCGTCGCGCGCTTTCTCGTGCAGCCAGGCGGCATGTTGCGGCGCCTTCTTCGTCCGGCTCCATTCCTCTAGCATCTCGGGAGCAACCCGGCGCAGCTCGGCCATCTCCTCCTCGGTGCCGATATCGCAGGCCAGTTCCAGCCGGTGGCCGTTCGGATCGAAGAAATAGATCGACTTGAAGATCCCGTGATGGGTCGGGCCGAGCACGTCCAGTCCCTCGGCCTCGGCATTGGCCTTGGCGGCCATCAGGTCGGCGAGCGTGTCCACCTTGAAGGCAATATGCTGTACCCAGGCCGGGGTATTCTGGTCGCGGTCCATCTCCGGCTGCTCGGGCAGTTCGAAAAAGGCCAGGACATTGCCGCCGCCGGCATCGAGGAAAATATGCATATAGGGGTCATGTTCGCCGGTCGAAGGTACTTCATTTTCGGCAAAGGCGAGCTGGAAATCCATGCCCATCACCCGCTTGTAGAAATCGACCGTCTCCTTGGCGTCCTTGCAGCGATAGGCGACATGGTGGATGCCGTTGATCTTTGGTGCGGTCATTCTGCCGGCTCCTCTACATTCAGCACACCGCGCGCAACCTGATCGCGCTCGATGCTCTCGAACAGGGCCTTGAAATTGCCCTCGCCGAATCCGTCATCGCCTTTTCTCTGGATGAATTCAAAGAAAACCGGACCGACCTGTGCTTCGGCAAAAATCTGCAGCAGGAGACGCGGTTCCCCGCCTTCGGTTGTACCATCAAGCAATATGCCGCGCGCCTGAAGCGCATCGACATCTTCGCCATGACCGGGCAGGCGCTCGTCCAGCATGGCATAATAGGTCGCTGGCGGCGCGGTCATGAACGGCACGCCGAGCGTCTTGAGCCGGTCCCAGCAGGCAACCAGATCATCGCAGATCAGCGCGATATGCTGGATACCCTCGCCGTTGAATTCGCGCAGGAATTCCTCGATCTGGCCCTTGCCGCCTTCACCCTCTTCATTGAGTGGAATCCGGATTTTGCCGTCGGGCGCGGTCAGCGCCTTGGAGGTCAGACCGGTATATTCGCCCTTGATATCGAAGAAACGGATTTCGCGGAAGTTGAACAAAGTCTCGTAATAGTCCGCCCAATATTTCATCCGGCCACCATAGACATTATGGGTCAGGTGATCGATGATCTTGAAGCCGGCACCCACCGGATTGCGGTCGACACCCGGCAGATATTCGAAATCAATATCATAGATAGAGAGATTCTCGCCGCGATCGCCACCATCATAGCGGTCGACCAGATAGAGGATTGCGCCGCCGATGCCGCGGATCGCCGGGATATGCAATTCCATCGGTCCGGTTTGCACATTCACCGGCTCGGCGCCTTTTTCGAGCAGCCAGGCATAGGCCTTGCGCGCATCCTTGACGCGAAAGGCCATGCCGCAGGCGGAGGGACCGTGCTCGCGGGCAAAATACCAGGCCGCCGATTTCGGTTCATAGTTGATGATCAGGTTGATGCCGCCCTGGCGCCACAGGTGCACGTCCTTGGACCGGTGCCGGGCGACGCGGCTGAAGCCCATGACCTCGAACACCGGTTCCAGTACACCCTTTTCCGGCGCGCAGAATTCGACAAATTCAAAGCCGTCCAGGCCCACGGGATTTTCAAACAGGTCAGCCACAATATTTCCTCGAGATTGATAGGCGCGAAGCCGCAATATAGTTACAAATGAAACTATAGCCTATTCAGGCGGGATATGCAAGGGAATAGCGGTCCACCCGATCGATGATAAACAAGATAAGGGGGCATCAACGGGGAGGATGACTATGCAAAAACGCCACCAGCTGGTCTTCATGGCCTTTCTGGCCATTTTCATCTGCTATATGGACCGGGTCGCCATCTCGGTCGCGATCATTCCGATGGTCGAAACCTATGGCTGGGATCTATCGACGCAGGGGCTGGTGCTGTCGAGCTTCTTCATCGGCTATCTGCTGACCCAGGTTGTCGGCGGCAAGCTGGCTGATCGCTATGGCGGCAAGGTGGTGCTTGGTTTCGGAGTGCTGATCTGGTCGCTGTTCACCCTGGTCGCGCCGCCCGCTGCGGCGCTGGGTATCACGGTTCTGGTCGTCGCCCGGATATTGATGGGCATGGGAGAAGCGGTGACCTTCCCCGCGATTTACGCTCTCTATGCCCGCTGGATACCGGTCCGGGAACGCTCGCGATCGGCAGGATTCTCCAACAGCGGTATCCCGCTGGGCACCGTGTTCGCGCTGCTGGCAACGCCCATGATCGTTGCCGCCTGGGGCTGGGAATGGGTATTCTACATATTTGGCGGTATCGGTTTTGTCTGGTGCGCTGTCTGGTATTTTCTCGTTGCTCCCGGCCCGCGCCAGCAGGCCGGCATCAGCCAGGAAGAGCTGGACCTGATCGCATCCGACACGATTGCCGAAGGGCCCGCGGTCGCGACGCCCTGGCGGGCGCTGATGACCAATATGCCGGTCTGGGCGGTGATCGTCGCCCATTTCTGCAACAACTGGTGGTTCTATGTCCTGCTCGCCTGGTTGCCGACCTATGTGACCAAGGGGCTGGGCGTGGACTATGCCTCCGTCGGCTTTTTTGCGATGATGCCGCATATCGCCCTGTTTCTGTGTATCAATCTGTCCGGCGTGGTGGCGGACTGGCTGATCGGCCGGGGCACGTCCATTACCCATGTGCGCAAGCTGATGATGCTGGTCGGTTTTGGCGGAAGTATTATCGCGCTGCTGCTGATCGGACAGGTCGATGATGCGGTTATGGCGATCACCATCATGACCATCGGCAGCGCTCTCGGCGCCTTTGCGGTCAGCGGCTTTTTCGTCAACCACATGGACATTGCGCCGGAGCATGCCGGTACTTTGATGGGCATTACCAATACGGCGGGCACCATTCCCGGCATTATCGGCGTGCTGGTCAGCGGCTGGATCCTGGACGTGACCGGGTCCTGGGCGATGGTGTTCCAGGTGGCAGCAGCGGTGGCGGCCTTTGGTCTGGTCTTCTATCTCGTCTTCGGCAGCGGCGAACGCCAGTTCGAGGCCGCACCGGCCTAGTGAAAGTCGCGCGATTTCGGTAATATCCGGACATTGCGCGGGTGGCCGTGGCGCGGATAGGCGGGGCGCGGCCCGGCGGTCTCCGCCGCCTGCCGCGCCGCCTGCCGGTCCTCGTTGCGATAGACCGGACGGTTGACCTCGTCGGCGCGGGCCATCGGCATGTCGGGCCGGTCACGGGTGCTGATCTCGTCCAGCCGACCGGTGGCATCCTCGATCCGGCTGACCATCAGGTGGATCACGCCTTCGCGGCTCTTCTGCACCTCGCCGCTGGCGATCATCAGCCGGGCCGCCATCACCGGGCGGCGCATTGTCTCGAACCGGCTGGCCCAGAGCAGCAGGTTGGCGATGCCGCTTTCATCCTCCAGCGTGATGAAGACCGCATTGCCCTTGCCGGGCCGCTGGCGGATCAGAACCACGCCGGCCACCCGCTGAAACGAACCGTTTTTCGCGGTGGCCAGCTCGGCGCAGCTCAATATGCCCTCGGCGCGCATCGTCTCGCGCAGAAATTGCATCGGATGCCCTTTGAGCGACAGCCTGATGCTCTGGTAATCGGCCACCACATGCTCGCCGCCGGTCATGGCGGGCAGGCGCGCATCTTCTTCTTGCGCCAGTTCCTTTGCCTGCGCGGCTTCGAACAAGGGCAGCGTATTGACCGGAGTCCGGCGCACGTCCCACAGCGCCTGCCGCCGGTCCAGACCGAGCGAGCGGCAGGCGTCGGCATCGGCGAGCAGGCGCAGGGCGCGGGCCGGCAGACTGGCCTTGTGGGCCAGCTCCTCGATCGTCCGGAACGGCCGCGCGGCGACGATCTGTTCTGCCCAGGCTTCGCGAAAGCCGTCGATCTGGCGAAAACCGATGCGGAGGGCAATATCCTCCCCATCCTCCCCGCGCGCAGCGGGGGGAGGGGGACCATCAGCTGTAGCCTTGGCGAAAGCTGATGGTGGAGGGGCGGTGCGGCCAGACGCATCGGTAATATTGCAAACTATGTCGTTTGCCCCTCCACCATCAGCCGCCGCTGCGCTCTGGCTGACGGTCCCCCTCCCCGAAGCTGACGCTTCAGGGAGGATGTTCCTCTCCAACCCGTTATCCCAGCCACTGAAATTCACATCCGGCGCCCGCACTTCCACCCCGTGCTCGCGGGCATCGCGGACAATCTGGGCGGGCGCATAGAAACCCATCGGCTGCGAGTTGAGCAGCGCCGCCGCGAACACCGCGGGATGGTGGCACTTGATCCAGCTCGACACGTAGACCAGCCGGGCAAAGCTGATCGCGTGGCTCTCCGGAAAGCCGTAGCTGCCAAAGCCCTGGATCTGCTTGTAGCAGCGCTCGGCAAAATCTGCCTCATAGCCCTTGGCGGTCATGCCGCTGATCATCTTCTCGCGGAAATGGTGGATGGTGCCGACATTGCGAAAGGTCGCCATCGCCCGGCGCAGCTTGTTGGCATCGCCGGGCGAGAAATCGGCGGCCACAATCGCCAGCTTCATCGCCTGCTCCTGGAACAGCGGCACGCCGAATGTTCGCCCGAGCACGGATCTCAGTTCGTCCGGATCATGCGGCGGGGCGGGCGAGGGCAGGGTCACCTTTTCCACGCCCGAACGCCGCCGCAGATAGGGATGGACCATTTCGCCCTCGATCGGACCGGGGCGGACAATCGCGACCTGGATCACCAGATCGTAAAATTCGCGCGGTTTCAGCCGCGGCAGCATATTGATCTGGGCGCGGCTTTCGACCTGAAACACACCGATACTGTCGCCCTTGCACAGCATGGCATAGGTGGCAGGGTCCTCGTGGGGAACGTTCTGCAGCGTCCATTTTTCCTCCCTGTGCGCAGCACGGGGAGGGGGACCATCCGCAGGATGGTGGAGGGGCTGGTGCGTCGCAACGGTTGCGTCACCAACCCCTCCACCATCAGCCGCCGCTTCGCTCTGGCTGACGGTCCCCCTCCCCGAAGCTGGCGCTTCGGGGAAGATGTTGATACTCTCCATCAGTGCAAACGCCTTGCGGATGCAGGTCAGCATGCCGAGCGCCAGGATGTCTACCTTCATCAGGCCGAGCGTGTCGATATCATCCTTGTCCCATTCGATAAACGTGCGGTCGTCCATCGCGGCATTGTGGATCGGCACGGTCTCGTCGAGCCGGTCCTGGGTCAGCACAAAGCCACCGACATGCTGCGACAGATGGCGGGGAAATTGCAGGATCTGCCGGACCAGATCGCCGAGACGGCGGATTTCCGGATTGTCCGGGTCGAGCCCGGTTTCGGCGAAACGATTGTCGGGCGCTTTGCTGGAATGGCTGCCCCAGACGGTGCTCGAGAGGCGGCTGGTGATGTCCTCGGACAGGCCGAGCGCCTTGCCGACCTCGCGGATCGCGCTGCGCGAGCGGTAATGGACCACGGTCGCGGCGATCCCCGCGCGGTGACGGCCATAGCGCGCGTAAATATACTGGATCACCTCCTCGCGCCGCTCATGCTCGAAATCGACATCTATATCCGGCGGCTCGCGGCGCTCCTCGGAGATGAAGCGCGAGAAGAGCAGATCATGTTCCATTGGATCGGCCGAGGTGATGCCGAGCAGATAGCAGACCGCGCTGTTCGCCGCCGATCCCCGGCCCTGACAGAGTATCTCCTGATCCTGGGCATATTTGACGATATCGTGGACGGTCAGGAAATAGGGTGCATAGTCCATCTTTGCGATCAGCCGCAGTTCCTCCTCGACCTTCACGCGCAATCGCTCCGGCAGGGTGGCGCCGTGCCGGGCATGGGCAGCGGACCAGGTCAGATGCTCCAGCCAGTCCTGCGGCGTCCAGCCCTTGGGCACCGGCTCCTCGGGATAATGATAGCTGAGCTCGTCGAGCGAAAAGGTGACAAGCCCGAGCAGCGTCTGCGTCTCGGCAATGGCTTCCGGATGGTCGCGGAACAGGCGCGCCATTTCTTGCGGCGGTTTGAGATAGCGCTCGGCATTGGCGGCGAGCAGGCGGCCGGCCTTGGCGATGGTGGTCTTTTCCGCCACGCAGGCGAGAATATCGTGCAGCGGTCGCTGTTCGGGCGTCGCATAGAGCGGGTCGTTGGTGGCGAGCAGGGGGATGCCGGTTGCTCGGGACAGGCTCTGCAGTTCCGTCAGATGCCGCTTGTCGGGACCGGAGCGCGGCATCGTCGCGCCAAGCCAGAGATGGGGGGTGCAGAGCTGTCTGATAATATCCTCCCCGCGCGCAGCGGGGGGAGGGGGACCATCCGCAGG
>DELZ01000005.1:147008-235838 GCA_002354635.1 Sphingomonadales bacterium UBA2683 | reverse complement strand
TCTGGCTGACGGTCCCCCTCCCCAAAGCGGATGCTTCGGGGAGGATAATTAGCGCCCAGTCCTCGCTGCACCACTCGAGCAAGTCCGCCTCATATAAAAAACACTCCCCCTTTTCCGCCCGCAGATTCCCGGTCGACAGCAGTCGCGTCAGCCGTCCCCAGCCGCGCCGGTTGCGCGGATAGACGATGGTTTCCGGCGTCGCATCGGCAAAGACCAGCCGCGACCCGACGATCAGCTTGAAGTCTGGCAGCGTGAGCCCTTCTTCCGCCGCGTCCTCGCGCGCCCGGCGCAAGGCCGCATGCGCCCGGACAACCCCGGCAACGCTGTTGCGGTCGGCGATGCCGATCCCGGTCATGCCCAGCGCCATCGCCTGCATCACCATATCGGCGGGGGAAGCGGCCCCGCGCAGAAAGCTGTAATGGGTGGAGGCAGCGAGTTCGGCGAAAAGAGCTTCAGAGCAATCAACCACGGCCGTTCGCCTCGAGCGAAGTCGAGAGGCCGCTAGTGTCTCGACTTCGGCAGTTCCTGCCGAAGTTTATCCTGAGCCTGTCGAAGGGCTCGACACGAACGGATTCAGGGCAATCGATATTTTCCATCATGCAAACAGCCCATGCACATACCAGTCCGGGTTCGCCTTTTCCTCGCCATAAAGCCCGTGCCGGAACAGCCAGTAGCGCCGGCCGCGGGCATCCTCGACGCGATAATAGTCGCGGGTCAGGCCGCCGTTGCCGGGCTGTTGTCCGTCCGGGCGCTGCCACCATTCCGACGCGATCCGTTCCGGCCCTTCATAGCGGATCACCTGATGGCTCTTGCGCCGCCAGGTAAAACGATGCGGCGGGCCGTCGGGGACCTCGGCGATCACCTGCACCCGCTGCGGCGGGTCGAACATGTGCAGCGGCCGTGTCGGCGGATCGCCGGACGGCTTTACTCGCCACGGCACCGGTGCGGGCGCATTGAGCGCGGGCAGCGCGAGCAGGCCCTGTTCGGGGATATGGCTGTCGGCGGGAGCAAATGTCTGCACCCGCTCGCGGCCCAGTCTTGTGCTCAGCTGGCTGACCAGCGCGATGGCATCACCCTGCCGGTCCTCGCCGCCCTCAAGCCGCAATTGCTGCGGCGCCAGCGGGTCCGCCGCGACGATGCTCAGCCGGATCAGATCATAGCCGAAGCCGGGATTGAGCGCGTCGTTGAGCGCCTCGATCCGCTCGCGCAGCAGCCGTTTGAACAGCGCTGCATCACGGGTCGGCGCGCCGGTTTCGATGCCGAGTCGTGCGACATCGCCATCGCAGCGGAACAACAGTATCCGGATCATCCGCGCGCCCTGGCCGCGCTGGTTGAGCCGTTCGGCGGCTTCCGCGAACAGCTCCGAGAGGCAGGTGAGCGCCGCATCGATATGGGTCAGCGGTTCGGCAAAGCGGCGCTCGGTGACGATATTGCCTACCCTGCGCAGTGGATCGATCGGGCGGTCTTCGCTGCCCAGGATCCGGTCGAGGCGAAGCGTGAGCTCCATTCCGAACCGGGCTGCCAGATTGGCGCGCGGGCGCTCGGCCAGATCGCCTATGCGGTATAGCCCGGCCCGCTCCAGCGCCTGGTGGGTCTTGGCGTCCATGGCCAGCGCCGACACCGGCAGCTGCGCCTCCGCACCTTCCTTCAGCCCGTGCCGGGCCAGCGCCAGCGCGGCATCGGGGGTGCCGGCCAATGCCCAGCAGATAGCATGGCCGACCGCGTCGAGCCGGTCCTCGGCATCCTGCGCCAGCGCTGTCTCGCTTTCATAGAAATGCGCGGCGCCGCTGATATCGAGGATCAGCGCATCCGGCGGTTCGGCCGCGACCATCGGCGTGTAGCGCTCGCAGGCTTCTGCCAGCCGCGCCAGCAGACTGGCGTCGGCCAGCGGGTCATGGTCAAAGGCCAGCAGCTCCGGCACGCGCGCCCGCGCATCGGCCAGCTTCATGCCCGGACCCAGGCCCAATGCCACGGCCTGCCGGTCGGCCGCCATGATCACCATCGCGCCGCGAATTTTGTCGGTCAGGGCAAAGGGCCGCTCAGGCGGCCCGCGTTCCCGGATGATCCGCTCGGCCGGCAGAAAGGGCAGGAACAGCGCCAGGGTACGGCGCGCGCTCATGACTTTGCTGCTGCTCGCGGAAGACTTGATCGTCACGGTTCCACTCCAGTCGGGCGCTCAGCCCGTAAAGACCGCTGCGGTGGCGCAGCAGGCTGATATCAAAAACACTATGGCCCGGAGCATTGGCCGCAAGCGGGACGGACGGCGCAGCGGCCACTTGCCAGCGACTGAAGGCAGCGGTCGGCAGCGGATTGTCCGCATCGCCGCCGCAGCGCAGCAGCAGGCCAAGCACGCCGGATTTCTGTGCCGACAGCGACAGCCGCCTTGTCGCCGTCAGGTCGAGGCCCCTGGGCTTCCTGCCTGACAGTTCGGCAATCACCGCACCCATCGCCGGAGAGCGTATGCCGTCGGCTGCCGCGCGCAGCACCGCTATGCTGTCCGGCGCATCGACGTGGATAATGCCGGAAGGATCGATCCCGAGCTCCGCCAGCCCCGGCGGATAGAGCCGGCCCTGTCGTCTGGCCTGGCCGCTTTCGCTGATCCACAATATCGGTTTCCTGTCCGAACCCAGCGCCCGGCACCGCTGCGCGAGCAGCAAGGCCAGGGCCGCTGCGCTGCTCCGGTCGCTTTTGTCCGCCGCATGCAATTCGTGCAAGGCGGCGCGCGGCAGGCCCGGCTGGTCCGCATTGCCGCGCAGGGCGGCATCAACCCGGTTGACGCCAAAGCCGAAGTGGGAGGGGCTGTCCGCATCCTCCGCCGCTTTTACGCCGGATGCGGCCAGAATCTTGCCGAGCCGCGCTTTTAACGCAGCTGCTTTTTGGCCCGCCGTTTTAGGCTCGGCCGGAGAGTTTGCCGGCGAGAGCCCAAAAGCACCACCCGAATCCGAATCGCTATTGTTCATGGTTTGTTCTAAAATAGAGAGTGGATGGCTTTGGTCAAGCAGACTCGTGATTTGTGGCGACCATTTTCGCTGCTGACCAAGCCGGAATAATTAGCAAGGGCCCAAAAAAGACCGCCCCTGTCGAGAGACAGGGGCGGCAAGGCGCACATGGTAACCGTGACGCGGGTTTAGAAAAAACCGGTCACGATGGCCAAAGCTATGATGGCCGAGCCGGTCGACACGCCCAATATGATGATCATATGACGGGTCGTGAAACCTTGGCGGGCTCTGGTTTTGTCCAATTGTTTCTTCATATATTTTTCCTGTTTTTCAGATTGTGCGATTATAGGCTGGCCGAAAGCATCCATGATGCTTCTTCCAGCGCCCCGATCCGTGACGTCAGAAGGTCGGCGGTAAACACATCGTCGGCTTCTTCAGCGATTTTCACAAATTCGCGCATCTGGTTGGCCACGGCAAGATTGTCGCCGGACAGCTGCTTGAGCATCGCTTCAACATCGCCCCATTCGACCTGATCGTCGATAACGCTGTTGTTGATATAGGTGGACAGGCCAACCGGCGTTTTTGCGCCCAGCGCCCGGATTCTCTCGGCGATCTCGTCGATCGATGCGGCGAGATCTTCATATTGCGCTTCGGTAAGCTTGTGGACACTGACAAACAGCGGGCCGGTCACATTCCAGTGTACCGACTGCGTCTTCTGGTAGAGCACGTAGGTCGAGGCCAGTGCCTCGCCCAGCTTTCCGGCCATTTCGGCGCGGTCGGCCTGCTTGATATCTGTCTTCATTTCGCGAAGTTCTGCAGTTTTGATAGTCATAGAATACCTTTCTCTTCTCTGGTGCGCTCGACGAACTGGCGGAGCGCCGTACCCAACCAACATTACGCACTCATCCTTTTTTGGTTCCGTGCGACGGGACAGAATATGCGAGGCCGGAGACGCCTGAATTCTGCTCGATTGGTCCACGCCCGGGATCCGGTGATTCCCGGATTTTCTGGAACCAATGCGCAGTCTGCCGCGTAGATATCATATAACCCCCCAACGAAAGGCAGACCGAAATGACGAAGATTTCAAATGCAAAAATAGCGATGCTTGCGACCAACGGTTTTGAAAAATCGGAGCTTTTTGAACCGAGGAAACAGTTGCTCGACGCCGGCGCAGAGGTCACGATCATATCGCCGGAATCCGGCTCGATCAAAAGCTGGGATGAAAAGGACTGGGGCGAGAGCATCGCCGTAGATATGACTCTGGACAATGCCAGCGAGAGCGATTTCGACGCGCTGGTTTTGCCCGGCGGACAGATGAATCCGGATATATTGCGGGTAGAGGCGAAAGCGATCGATTTTGTGAAAGCCTTTTTCGATGCCGGCAAGCCGATTGCGGCCATCTGTCACGCACCATGGCTGCTGATCGAGGCGGATCTCGTGCAAGGCCGCAAGGTTACCGGCTACAAGTCGATCAAGACCGATCTGATTAACGCTGGCGGGCGGTTCGAAGACAGCGAGGTTGTGGTCGATAACGGCCTGATCACCTCGCGCCATCCCGGCGATCTGGATGCGTTCTGTGCCAAGATTATCGAGGAGGTCAGGGAAGGTCTGCACAAGCGGACGCAGAAAGCGGCCTGAACTGCAAACACCGGACCGATCGCGCCGGCGGTGCAGCCTGTCCTGCCGGTGCGTCGGTTCGCCTCAATCGCCTTAACAAGCCGAGTGCGCGCTTTTTAGCCCGTTCCTCGTACTAAAATGGCCAATTTGTAACTTTAAGGAGTAATTTATGAAGAATTTTTTCACCCTGATGACCGGTGCGGCACTGCTCGCCGCAACCCCCGCCCTGGCGCAGGATGCCGCCCCGAAGGTCGAGGCCCAGGTTGGCATGAAGGTGTTCGGGCCGAATGGCGGTGAAGTCGGTACGGTCGAGTCCGTGAGCGATGCCGCTGTGGTTGTAGACACCGGCACGCACAAGGCCGCTCTCGGGACCGAAGCCTTTGCGAAAGCCGACAACGGCCTTTCGATCATGATGACAAAGGTTGATCTCGATGCCGCCGTCGCCAAGGCGACCGCTGACGCGAAGGCCCGATTGATCGCCAGCCTGACCCCGGGCACCGAAGTGAAATCGGTAACCGGTGCGGCGGTGATCGGTACCATTCAGGGCAAGGATGCCGAATATGTAACCGTGGATCATGAAGGCCAGGAAGTGAAGCTTCCCGTCGATGCCTTTCTGACCCAGGCCGATGGCGGCGTTGCCATCACGATGACCGCCGACCAGTTCGAGGCGGCCATTTCCGGCGCCCAGACGCCCACCCAATAAACACCAGCTTGTTGCGCTGACGGCAGCAGGACTATTGTCCTGTGGCCGTCAGCTGCTGAACTTCAATCCCAGTTCATACATGGCGATCGCTGCCTGCGCGGCCTCGCCGCCCTTGTTCTTGCGCGTCTTGTCAGCGCGCGCCAGCGCCTGCTCTTCATTCTCGACGGTGATGATGCCGTTGCCGACCGCTGCGCCGTCCATGGTCAGAGCCATGATCCCGCGCGCGCTTTCGCCGGCGACAATTTCAAAATGATAGGTTTCACCGCGGATGACGACACCGATCGCGACAAAGCCGTCATAGAGTTCGCTGTCGATCGCCAAAGAGATGGCCCCCGGGATCTCCAGCGCGCCGGGGACGGTAAGGACCTCATGCTCGTGCCCCGCCGCTTTGAGCGCGTCGGTAGCCCCTTCGATCAGCATGTCGTTGAGATGGTCGTAAAAGCGCGCTTCGACGATCAGGAATTTTGCCATAGTCTGTTTCTTTCAGTTTCTTGAGCCCCTCCTTTTCAAGGGAGGGGTTGGGGTGGTTTCTCTCGTCGAAGAACAGGTCTTCGCTTCTCAATGCATTTCTGGCGGCACCATAGTCGTTCGCTGACGCGAGCGATGCTTGCGCATCGCCACTGCCCCTTGATCCCCTCCTCTAAAGAGGATGGGCAGAAATTACTATGCCGTCTCCAGTTCCTTGCTCGCCTCGCTGCCATGTTCGGCGGGCACAGCATGTTGGCCAATGATCCTGAGGCCATAGGCATCAAGCCCGACCAGGTCATGACTGGTGTTGGTCAGCAGCTCCATGTCGTGCACGCCCAGTTCGCTGAGAATCTGCGCGCCGACACCATAGTCGCGCAGCTGGTCCATCGGCGGCGGCTTGCCGCCACCGAGGCTGCGAACCTGCCGGGAATAGAGATCGGGCACGCGCGGACTGATGAACACGATAATTCCCGCCCCTTCTTCGCCGATGATCTTCATTGATTCCTGCAGCATGTTGGCCCGACCGGTGTCCTGCCCGAACAGGTCGGGGAAGATTGCGGTCGCGTGCATCCGCACCAGGGTCGGCTTGTCGGGATCGATATGGCCTTTCTGCAGCACGATCTGCTCGCTCTCGGTGGCGCTATTGTAGAATGTGATCGCATTCCACTCGCCGCCCCAGCGGCTGGTGAAGCGCGCTTCCTCGCGGCGCTCGGTCAGATGGTCGTGACGCAGGCGATAGGCGATCAGGTCGCGGATCGTGCCGATTTTCATGCGATGATGCTGGGCAAATTCGATCAGGTCGTCGAGCCGCGCCATTTCGCCGTCATCCTTCATGATCTCGCAGATCACACCGGCCGGGTTGAGACCGGCCAGCCGCGACACGTCGACCGCCGCTTCGGTATGGCCGGCGCGCACCAGCACGCCGCCGTTGCGCGCCTGCAGCGGGAAGACATGGCCGGGCGTGACGATTTCTTCCTTGCCCTTGGTCCGGTCGATCGCCACCGCCACGGTACGCGCGCGGTCGGCGGCGCTGATCCCTGTGGTGACGCCGTCGCGCGCCTCGATCGAGGTGGTGAAGGCGGTTTCATAGGCGCCGCGGTTGTTCTGGCTCATCATGTCGAGGCCCAGTTCCTCGACCCGGTCCCGGGTCATCGCCAGGCAGATCAGGCCGCGGCCATATTTGGCCATGAAATTGATCGCGTCGGGGGTCGCCATCTGCGCCGGGATGATCAGGTCGCCCTCATTCTCCCGGTCCTCGTCATCGACCAGGATATACATGCGCCCGTTGCGCGCCTCGTTGATAATCTCCTCCGCCGTCGCCATCACGCCGCTGCCGCCGCGCGAAAGATAGGTCTCCAGCTTGCCCAGCGTTTCCGCGGTCGGGTTCCAGTCTTCCTGCCCCAGACTGCGCAGGCTGTTGGCATGCAGGCCGGCGGCCCGGGCCAGGCCGGCACGGGTTTCCTTGCCGGAGTCGATCAGTTCGACCAGTTGCTCGATCAGGATTTTGCTCATGGGACTCGGCCTTTCAATGTGATTTCGGGAATCGAATATCACACCACAATGTGATGCGTCTAGGAAAATATCACATCGGCTTCACATAACCCGACATTCTGACGAACTATCCTGACCAGCTCGTCCCCTCGCCCTCAAGCGGAGAGGTTCATCTCCTCCAGCAGCCCCGCCGCCCGATAGGTTTCATTCAGCGCATCATGGAAATGCGCCACGCGAATCTCCTGGTCGCTGAGCCAGGCGCGGTCGAAGCCGCTCGACCGGGCCCCGGCCTGGACCCGGGCGAGCAGGCTGATGTCCTGGTCGATCGTTTCGGTCATGCTCTTGTTGCCGGACAGGATATCTTCATGGCCGAAGCAGTCGCGGGGCACGCGCCCGTCGACGGCTTCGCTGTTTCCGCTCGCGGCATGCATCGTCTGCTTGTGCTCCGGGTTGCCGCCGAGCGCCGGATCCGGGCTAAGCTGCAGCGTCCACTTGTCGAGATAGGATTTCGACGGATCATCGGGGTGCGGGCGCGAGCGCATCATCCACAGGCCTTCCGGCGAACCGGACAGGATGATGTTGGGGAACAGATTATATTGAAACACGGTGGTCAGCTGCTCGTCGGACAGCGCCGAATAGTCATAGCCGTTGCTGCCGCTCTGCTCGCGCTTGGCCCTGGTGATCGCCGCCGGAATCTCGGCGACCCGACCGACAAATTCGCTGGCGTCGATACCGAGCGCGGTCAGCTGCATTTCCTGATAATCGGTCGGCTTGTCGGGCACCGGATAGCGGCTGTCGGTAACGAAGCCCGGCACGTACAGGCCGGTATGACCGTTTTCGAACAGCTCGTCCGTCGCACTGGGGCAGTCGACGAAGCGTTTGTGCTGCGGATGGATATGGTCGACATGATAGAGTTCGGAGAAATTGTCGATCATCGCCTTCCAGTTGCAACCGACGCTGACCGTCTGGTCCTCGATCAGGTCCATCTTGGCGATCTGGTAGGGCGCGGCCCGCTCGACCAACTTGCCCAGAAAACCGGACAGCGGCTCCGCCTCCGGGTCCATGTTGACGAAGACAAAGCCCTGCCATGTCTCCAGCCGCACCGGCTTGAGCCGCAGCCGGTCGGCGGGCAGACCTTCGGCAAAACTGTCCGGATCGGGTGCGCCACGCAAGCTGCCGTCGAGTTTGAAGCACCAGGCATGATAGGGACAGGTGATCAGCGGTGTGCTGCCAACGCCCTCTTCGAGCAGCCGCGTACCGCGATGGGTGCAGGCATTGTGATAGGCGTAAAGCGCACCGTCTTTTGCACGGGCGATGATGATCGAGTCGTGGCCGACATCGAAGGTGACCGTGCCATTGGGTGTCTCGAGATCGCTTGCCAGCGCCGCCAGCAACCAGGTCTTGCGCCAGATATGGTCGGATTCGACGCGCGCGTGCCGCCGATCATGATAGCGGGTGCCATCGACGGGCACGGTTGCCACTTCTGTCGCCTTGATCACTGCACCGTCTCCCAACGCCTTGCTTTTCGGCAGGATAGACCTTTGGCAATGGTCAAGGCAGTAGCAATTTTACCAGCTTGTTCGGGCGGGTGCGGGCAAGGCGGACAGGATTATCGCGCGGTGCGCCTGCCGGGCAGCATCCGGTGCAGCGTATTGTCCTTGACCACATAATGATGGAACAGCGCGGCGAGCGCGTGCAGACCGATCAGATAATATCCGATCTCGCCGACCGTTTCGTGCAGCTCCTCGATTTGTTCCGCCAGCGCCTTGTCCGGTGCGATCAGGGCAGGGAGCTCCAGCCCGAAAAAGGGGACGGTCTTGCCTTCACCGCTGAGAATCAGCCAGCCGGCGATCGGCATCCCCAGCATGAAGACGTAGAGCGCGAGATGGGTCGCCTTGGCCAACAGCATTTGCCACGCTGGCGGTTCCGGCTTGATCGGCGGTTTCACTGTCAAAAGCCGTGCCACGATCCGGATGATCACCAGCGCCAGCACCGACAGGCCAAGCATGAAATGCCAGGTCTTCAAGCCCTCGCGCATGTCACTGCCCTTGAGATAATTTTCGCGCAGCAGGATGCAGCTGTAGACAGCCGTTATCAGCAGCAGCATGGCCCAGTGGAGAAAAATGGAAAGGCGGGTATAGCGGTCGCGGGCTTGGGCAGCAGTCATCGGGATCTCTTTTCTTTCGCGTTTCAACCTGTGCTTTTCGGCGCAAGTATCTGTGGTTACAAAAATGTCCGCAGCGTGTCGACAAACAGTTTGAACTGGTCGTGGTGCAACCAGTGGCCGGCTTGCTGGAATTCCTTCACCGAGACATTGTCGCCAAAATATTGGAGTCGGCCGTCCTTCTCCGGATTGCTCGCCCAGCTGTCGGCGCCATAGTGAAGCTGGGTCGGGCAGGTGATATTGCCCCACAGCTCGCGGATCGCATCCTGACTGAGATCGATGCTGTCCCAGTGTTGCACATAGGGATCGAATTTCCAGCTGTAGCTGCCGTCCTCGTTGCGGATCACCGCATGGGTGGTCAGATGGCGGGCCTGTTCGTCGGACAGATGCTGGTTGGCGTCCTGCATGCGTTTCAGCGCGTCCTCGAAAGTCGGATAGCGTTTCACCTGCCGCCCGGCGGCCTTGCGCTTTTCCTCGATCGAGTTGCGCACTCGTTGCAGCTGACCGATTTTCTCCCGCTCGGCGAGCATTTCCGGGCCGGGGCCCATGCCCTCGATCGCAACCAGCTTGCGCACGGTTTCAGGATAGAGGCCGGTGTAGCGCAGCGCGATATTGCCGCCCATGCTGTGCGCGACAATGGTAACCGGCGACAGGTCAAGCTGATGGATCAGCTGCGCCAGATCCGTGACCATCGCCATCGGGGCATAATTGCCGTCGGTGCTCCACTGGCTGTCGCCGTGACCGCGGATGTCGGGGCAGATGATATGCCAGTCGTCGCGCAACGCTTGCGCGGTCCAGTCCCAGTTGCGGCAATGGTCCTTGCCTCCGTGCAGCAGGATCAGCGGCGGTTTGTCTTCATTGCCCCAGTCGGCATAATGCAGCTTGAGCCGCTGGGAAAAATAGCTGTGCGAGGCGGGGCCGATCAGGGTCATATGCGTTCCATCGCGAAAGAAGAATTGGACATGGTCTTTAAGGGGAACAGAGGGTTTCGACAAGCGTCTGTCATACAAGGGTGAGCACGCGCGTTCTGCCTCGCAGGCAGATGGCGATGCGTAGGCGCTTGACAATATATCGATATATCCATAAGTAACGATATATGGATTCGATCAAGGCAATAGAAGCGCTCGGCGCCCTCGCACAAAACACGCGGCTGGATGTGTTCAAGCTGCTGGTGCGCCATGAACCGGCGGGCCTGCCGGCCGGGGAGATCGCCAAGCGGTTGCAGGTTCCGCAAAATACCATGTCCTCCCATCTGTCGATCCTGTCGCACGCCGGTCTGGTCTCTTCCAGACGGGACAGCCGCCTGATCATTTACCGCGCCCGTCTCGCCGAGATGAACGCGCTGATCGCGTTCCTGCTGGAAAATTGCTGTTCCGGTGACGAGTGCACACCCCTTGCCAACCAACTTGAAAGGCTCTGCAAATGAAGCGCATGCATATCCACGTCGGCGTCGCCGATCTCGCCGCCTCGATCCAATTCTATTCCACCCTGTTCGATACCGAACCGACGGTGACAAAGGACGACTATGCCAAATGGATGCTCGACGATCCGCGGGTCAATTTTGCGATCTCGTCGGAAAAGCACGCGACCAGGGGCATCGAGCATCTCGGCATCCAGGCCGAAAACCCGGACGAGTTGCAGCAGGTCTTCAGCCGCCTCCGCAGCGCCGATGCACCGGTGCTCGAAGAGGGCCAGACCACCTGCTGCTATGCCAAGTCGGAAAAGAGCTGGATTGCCGATCCGGACGGAGTCGTCTGGGAGGCTTTCTATACCAACGGTGAATCGGTGGATTATGGCGAGGGGCCGACATTGTCTGCGGTCTCGGCCAATGCGTCGGAAAGCAGCTGCTGCACGCCTTCGGCCGTATCGGCCGGATGAGCTGAAAGGCCGGCTGGTTTTTCTTGATGTCTTTAAAATAGGGCCCTGAACAATGGCAGAGCAATCGCTTTCAACGGCCGCTGATGCGGGGCTGGGCCTGTTCGAAAAATGGCTGTCGCTCTGGGTCGCGAGCGCGATACTGGCGGGCATGGTGATCGGCAATATCGCGCCCGGCGCGGTCGGGATACTGGCCGGGCTGGAATATGCCTCGGTCAATCTGGTGGTCGCAGTGCTGATCTGGGCGATGATCTACCCGATGATGGTCGGCGTCGATTTTGCCAGCCTGCGGCATATCGGCGACAAGCCCAAGGGCCTGCTGATCACGGTGATCGTCAACTGGCTGGTCAAGCCGTTCACCATGGCCGCTCTGGCGGTGCTGTTTTTCGAATATTTCTTCGCGAGCCTGATTTCGCCGGATGACGCCCAGCAATATATTGCCGGCCTGATTCTGCTCGGCGCTGCCCCGTGCACGGCGATGGTCTTTGTCTGGTCGCAGATGACCAGGGGCGATCCCGCCTACACGCTGGTCCAGGTTTCGGTGAACGACATCATCATGATCTTTGCCTTCGCGCCGATCGTGGCGGTGCTGCTCGGGGTCACCGACATCGCCGTGCCCTGGGAAACGCTGCTGCTCTCGGTGCTGCTCTATGTCGTGATCCCGCTGGTCGCCGGGGCGCTGACCCGCCGGGCGTTGCTGGTCCGGTCTGCCGCCGGGGAGGCGGCGATCACCACCTTTACCGGACGGATCAAGCCGCTGTCCGTTCTGGGGCTGTTGTGCACGGTCGTGCTGCTCTTTGCCTTCCAGGCGCAGACCATCGTCACCCAGCCGTTGCTGATCGCCCTGATCGCGGTGCCGATCATCATCCAGAGCTACGGCATATTCCTGGTCAGCTATGCTGCCGCATGGGCCTGGAAAGTACCACATAATGTCGCGGCGCCCTGCGCGTTGATCGGCACCTCCAATTTCTTCGAGCTGGCCGTGGCTGTGGCGATCGGTGTCTTTGGCCTGGGCAGCGGCGCGGCGCTTGCCACGGTTGTGGGTGTGCTGGTGGAAGTGCCGGTGATGCTGTCGCTGGTCGCTTTTGCCAACCGCACCCGGGCGAAATTCCCGGCGGCATAGCGTGATTGCCGTCCTGTTCCAATCCGGCCCGCGCGCGCGAGATTGAAAGCATGTTGCAATGAATCTCGTGCTGCTTATCCTGACCATATGAAATGTCCGATGCTCAAACTGATGATCCTGTTTTGCGGTTGCGTGGCAAACACAATGGCGACTGCGGCGGAACGGCAGCCTGTATCGCTTGAACCCGGTTCGAATTGGACTGTCGATTATGCTGACGATAGTTGCAGGTTGCTTCGCCAATTTGGGACCAAAGAAGACACGGTCGTGTTGATTTTTAACAGATTTGCTCCGGGTGACCAGTTCCAACTGACGGTTGCCGGTAAGCCAGTCGCCCTGAAGCGTGCGACAAGACCCGCTTCCATCCGGTTCGGCCCTACGGAGGCAGAGCAGGAACACGGTTTTGCCCCTGGCATTATGGGCGATGGAAAGTCCGCACTTGTATTTGCTGGCCAGATGCGGATCGCGCCTCTTACCGAAGGCGAACGAGAAAAAATGGAAAACTCCGAGAAGGGGGCATTTATTTTGCCACCGATCAGTGATGAACGCAAAGCGGCAGTTACCGAACTGACCATAGGGCGCCCTTTGTCGCGACCGGTGATCCTGAAACTCGGTGCGATGGACAAACCTCTCGCGGCTCTCTCTGCCTGTCAGGATGAGCTGATGACCCATTGGGGCATTGACGTCGAAAAACATCGCCATCTTTCAGCGCTTGCGCGGCCGGATGGCAATCCCGGCCGGTGGGTCAATGCCAATGACTATCCCCGCGGCATGATCGCCAGAGGGAAAGAGGCAATCGTCCATTTTCGCATGAGCGTGGATGAAAAAGGTGATGCAACCGCCTGCTATATCCAACAATCCACGCGACCCAAGGCTTTTGACGATGTCGTTTGCCGATCGCTGATGAAGCGGGCCAAATTTCAGCCGGCTCGGGACCAAAACGGCAAACCGATTGCGTCCTATTATCGAAACACCGCAAGGTTCATGATACCGTGATGCCGTTTCCTGTCCGATAAGGGATATCAGGGACGGACGACCAGATTTCCGAGATGCTTGCCGTTGAACAGCATGAACAGGGCTTCGGGAAACTGATCGATGCCTTCAACCACATGTTCCGGCAGGACCAGCTTGCCGCTGCGCAGCAGGTCGGAGATTTCGGCGATCGCTTCCGGATAGCGCTGTTCATGGTGGCTGACGACAAAGCCCCGCATCGACGCGTTGCGTTCGGCCAGCCGGAGATAGAGTTTCGGTCCGCGCACATCGGCGAGATTCTGATATTGCGAAATCGCGCCGCAGATCACGACGCGCGCGCCCGCCTGGGCGAGATTGGCGAGCACATGGTCCAGTATCTCGCCGCCGACATTGTCGAAAAAGACGTTGACGCCATCCGGCGCAGCCTTTGCCAGCGCCTCGCCGACATTGCTGTTTTTGTAGTCGATCGCAATATCCGCACCGAGCGTATCGGTCAGATAGGCGCATTTTTCCGGACCACCGGCAATGCCGATGACAAAGGCGCCACGCTGCTTGGCCAGCTGCACGACAACCGACCCGACGGCGCCGGCGGCGCCCGAAACCACCACAACGTCATCCTTTTGCACTTCCCCGACGCTGACCAGTCCGACCCATGCGGTCAGTCCGGTGGTGATGCCGAGCGGTCCGGCAAAGGCGCTGGCCGGTATGCCCTCTTCCGGGCTGATCTGACGCGCGGCCGCTTCGGGCAGCAGCGCATGGGTTTGTGCCGACATCAGGCCGTAGACCCAGTCGCCCACCGCCAGCTTGTCGCTGCTGCTTTCGACGACTTGTCCAACTCCGAGCGCCCGGATGGTCGATCCGATATCGCCGGTCCGGTGCATTCCCTCCTCGTTGAGGGTTGTCCGGATCCAGGCATCCATGGAAAGCGTGTCGACCTTGGCGACGACATGGCCCGGCGGGATATCGGATATGGTCTGATCCTCGATGCCGAAGTCATCGATAACGGGCATGCCATTGGGGCGCTGTTTGATAAAGACCCTGCGGTTCTGGATAGCGATGGTCAAGCTCCTGAAGAGGGAGTAAAGGGAGCCAACGGCTTATGTTTCCTGCCACGGGCGGCAAGTAGCATTTTGAGTAGCGGCGAGCGTCTGCAGGTCCCGTACCAATATAAATATTGGCGTTCATCGCAGGCATGCAGCTAGCCCAGAGCCACACCCTCGATGGTGATCCGGTTGAGATAGCGGCGGTGGCCCTGATAGTCGTTCAGCGCATAATGCCAGGTCGCGCGGTTGTCCCACATCGCCAGATCGCCCTCGCGCCAGACATGGCGGTGGTGGAAGCGGTCCTGCTGGATATGGTCGTATAGTTGCTGCAGCAGGGCCCGGCTCTCTTCCGGTTCCATATCGACAATTTCCAGGGTGAAGCCGGGATTGACATAGAGACCCTTCGCGCCGGTATCGGGGTGGGCCAGCACGACCGGATGCACCGCGGTCTGCCCTGCCTGATCCGGATTGGTATAGCGGTCGCCCACTGCCTTGCGATAGGCACTCTCTTCGCCAAAGACATGGGCATTGCCGTGCCGTGCCTTCAGGTCCTTGATCCGCTCTTTCATAAGGTCATCCAGCGCATCATAGGCGGCAGCCATCCCCGCGAACAAGGTATCGCCGCCGCTTGGCGGGATTTCCAGCGCATAGAGGATCGAGCCCATCGCCGGTGCCTCATCATAGCTGTGGTCGGTGTGCCAGCCGCCGCCGATATTGAGCTGCTGGTCCGGTTCCTTGAGAACCTCGGCGATTTCGGGATAGCCCTCGCGCCGTTTGAAGAAGCGGTTGAAATCGATAGCCCCCCAGCGTTCGGCAAAGGCGATATGCGCTTCGGGGGTGAGTGTCTGCTCGCGGAAGAACAGCGCGCCATGGTCCAGAAAAGCCTGCCGGATGGCCGCAAACTCGTCATCGTCCAGCCGCGTGACATCGATATCCTCGACAATCGCGCCCACCGCCGCGCTGGCCTTTGCAATCCGCATCATACTCTCCCGTTAATCCGTCTCACTATGCGGCGGAATATATGATAGTGTAGCAGCGAATTAGGTTTTTAGGAGTCCTCATCATGGCTGACAAGAATAACAGGATAGCGCTCAATCGCCGGCAACTGCTCGCGGCCTCCGCTGCCACCGGGGTTGCGCTGACCGCCGGTCCGGCCACTGCCGCTGCCGAAAGGGCGCCGGACCTGACCGGCAAGGCCGTGCTGGTCACCGGCTGTTCCTCCGGCTTCGGCAATCTCGGTGCCATATTCTATGCCGAACAGGGCGCGAAAGTGTTCGCGACGATGCGCAATCTGCCGCGTGCAGAGGCGGCGGCGCTGGCCGAGACTGCCGACGAACGCAGCCTTGATATCACAATATTGGAACTGGATGTCTTGTCGGATGAATCTGTTGACCAGGCTGTCGCCGAGGCGGAACGGCTCAATGGCGGCGCGCTCGACGTGGTCGTCAACAATGCCGGTATCGGCACTGGCGCACCGGTCGAGCTGCAGGATCTGGCGATGATGCAGTTGCTGTTCGACACCAATGTCATGGGCTACCAGCGGGTCGCCCGCGCCGCGCTGCCGAAGATGCGGGCGAAAAAGTCCGGTCTGGTCGTCAATATCTCCTCCCAGCTCGGCCGGGTGATGGTGCCCGGCATGGGGCTGTACAGCGCGACCAAGTTCGCGTTGGAATCGATGAGCGAGCAAATGGCCTATGAACTGGTCCCGCATGGCGTCGACGTGACCATTGTCCAGCCGGGCGGCTATCCGACCAGGATCTGGGAAAATGGCAATCGCTATACGATGGCGATGCTGGAAGAGGCCGATGACGAGCGCAAGGCCGCCTATCAGGCGCTGGTCGATGGCGCACTCCGCAACAGCGGCGGGTCCACCGATCCCATGGATGTTCCCCGGGCGATTGCGAACGTGATCGCAATGGCGCCCGGCAAACGGCCGCTGAGGCTGCCGGTCCATCCGGGCGGCAAGCCGCAGCTCGGGATCAACCAGGTCAGTGCGCAGACCCAGGTGGCGATGCTCGGCAACTCGCCCTTCGGTCCGTGGGTCAAGGATGTGAACGGACGCGGTTAGCGCTGGCAGCAGGGGAGGCTAGAGCGCTGCCGGCACGGCGGTTTCAGGCCGTGCGCTTTACCAGCAACAGCGGCGTCAGATAGATGACCAGAAACACGGTATTGGGGATGACATTCTGCGGGTTGCCCGACGCGACCGATGCGCTGCTGTCGATTCCGAACCAGACCAGGAATGTGTAGATCGAGCCCTTGCGGATCAGGTCGCTGCCCTGTTCCACACCCGGCGCAGTGATGAAGAGATACATGGCCATCAGTCCGCCAAATACACCGCCTGCAATCGCCATCGCCAGTTTCGCCTCCGCCGTGTCCAGCCCGCCCACGCCATTGCCGCCGGCAGACGCGAACTGAAAGAACAGCTCGTTTGCGCCGGTAAAGTCGTTGACGCCGGCCAGGGCGAACACGACAGCGACCAGAAGGGAAAAGCTGCCGACGATACGGATATAGCGGCCTGCGGCTTGCGGTGACATGATCTTCTCCTGTTTGAATTGCCTATCCGGTAAAGCACAGCGTAATCAGTGAAACAATTACCTCCCGGGTAAGTGCATGGCGAGCGACCCATGCTATGGGTCAGGGATATTGTGGAGAGACTGAAGGAGATTGTCATGCCGTCGGAGTTCGGAGCGATCCTGAAAGACTGGCGCAAGGTCCGCCGGTTCAGCCAGCTCGACCTCAGTCTCGAGGCGGAGATGTCGGCCCGCCATCTGAGTTTTCTCGAATCGGGCCGTGCCAATCCCAGCCGGTCGATGGTGCTGCGTCTGTCGGAAGCGCTGCAGCTGCCCCGTCCGGCCGCCAATCAGGCGCTCAATGCTGCGGGTTTTGCACCGGTCTATCCCAGTCTATCGGACGACGCACCGGAACTGGAACCGGTCAATCAGGCGATTGCGACGATGCTCGACCATCATGATCCCTTCCCCGGCTATGCCATCGACCGGCACTGGAATATCGTGGCCAGCAACACGGGTGCCGAAATGATCATCGCGCTGGCCGCGCCCGGCGGGCCGGCCAATCTGATCGAGATACTGATCGCCTGCGCCGGGCTCGACCTGATCGAGAACTGGGACGAGGTCGCGGTGCTGACCCTCTCGCGCCTGCGCACCGAGATACTGGAACTGGGCGGCGACGAGACGCTGTCGGCAATGGCCGGACGGCTGGCGGGGCACGAGCGGGTGCGGCAGGTCGATATGGGCTCGATCGATCTCAACCAGGCAGTGATCCCGACAATCTTTCGCGTCGGCGAGGAGCGCCTGTCGCTGTTCTCGGTGATCGCCCAATTCGGATCGGTGCAGGATATAAAGGCGGGTGAAACCCGGATCGAGCTGATGTTTCCGATGGACGATCAAACAGCCGGATTTTTCCGGCGATAGTAGACATTGCGCATTCAGCTTTGTCGCATTAGCAAACGGGAAAGACGAAGGAGAGAGAAATGCGTTTGATTTCGGGAAGCATGGCATTGGTGCTGGCGGCTTGCGCCCCGGTAGCGCACGATTCCGCAGGGTCGCCTGCACCGGCGGCAGCGGCCAAAAGCGACGTACTGGACAGTATCGCCAATCTCGTTGATGACGAGATTCCGGCGCAATTTGACTGGCAGCAGAATTTTCCCGGCTGGTACGCCGCCGTCACCCCCTACCGGATCATCGGCGACAACAAGGCCGGTATCTATTTTGTCGGAACCGAGGGGCTGGGCATGTTTTTCATCCCGACCGATGCCGGCCATATCGTGATCGACGGCGGCATGCCCGGCGAGGGGCAATATGTTGCCGACGCGATCCGCAGGCTGGGTTTTGATCCGAAAGACGTCAAAATCCTGCTCAACAGCCACGCCCATCTCGACCACAGCGGCGGCCTCGCGGAATTGAAGGCGCTGACCGGCGCACAATTGATCGCGAGCGCGGGTGACCGTTCGGCGCTCGAAGGCGGCTTCTATCTGGGGTCGGAGAATGATGCCGCGATGAACGCACCCCCGGTTGCAGTCGACCGGATCATTGCCGACGGCGAGACGCTGACGCTGGGCAATGTCTCGCTGACCGCGCAAATCACGCCGGGCCACAGCCGTGGCTGCACCTCCTGGACAATGCCGGTCGTGCAGGGCGGCGAAACCTATCAGGCGCTGTTCTTCTGTTCCGCCACGGTCGCCGCCAACCGGCTGGTCGGCCCGCCCCAATATGAGGGGATTGTCGATGACTATCGCACGACATTCGCCAAGACGAGGGACTGGAAGCCCGATATTTTTCTGGCCAATCATCCCGAATTTGCAGGCTTTGCGGACAAGCGCGCGCGTCAGCAGGCCGGCGATCCGCTGGCCTTCGTCGACCGCGAGGGCTTCCCGGCAATGCGGGCGAAGCTGGAGCAGGCATTCGAAGCCGCGCTGGAAAAGCAGAAGCTGAAATATAACGCGATCATGCGCGACTGAGATCGCGTTGGCAGCGGTCGCCGATCAGTCCTCTGCAATCCATTCGCTGCGCAGCGGCCTGGCGGCCAGTGCCATCAGCGCGGCAGCAATGAGATAGAAGGCCAGCGAGTAGAGCATGGAGTAACGCAGTCCGTCTTCGCCGTAAATCGGCGTGAGGCTGTCGGAAAGGGCGCCGAGAAAGAATATCCCGCCGCCGATACCGATGAGATTGTTGATCAGCAGGAACAGCGACGAGGCGGTGGCGCGGGAATCGGCCGGCACCAGATGCTGGACGGCGGACAGGACCGGGCCAAGCCAGACATAGGCCAGTGCTTGCGGGATCAGGAACAGGACGAAGGCAAGGGTGGCAGAGCCGCTCATGATGCCCGCAGCGAACAGCGGCACCGCCAGCAGGAAAGCCGCTGCCGGCACCAGCCCGTAGGCAGCCTTGTTCCGGCGCCCGAGCCAGTCGCCGAGCATGCCGCCGCCGAGCACGCCGGCAACCCCGCCAATCAGCAGGATCGCGCCGAAGAACAGCGAGGTGTCGATCAGACTCAGTCCGAAGCTGCGCTGCAGCAGGCTGGGCAGCCAGAAGGCGATGCCATAGCCGAGCATGGAACTGGATGCAGCGCCGAAGGCGAGAAACCAGAAGGCGCGCTTTCTGCCCAGCAGGACCACTGTGCCCTTGAAACTATAGGGGATGGCTGGCTGATCAGCCGGGACCGTATTCTTGACCTTGTCGCGAACGAAATATTTGAAAAAGGGCGCAATCAGCAAGCCGGACAGTCCGACGACAAAAAAGGCCAGCCGCCAGTCGACGGTGGCGGCAATATAGCCGCCCGCGACCACGCCGGTGGCCGATCCAAGCGGGATACCGAGGGAATAGATGGCGAGCGCCCTGGCGCGCTTTTCGCTGGGGAAATGGTCGGCAATGACGGCATAGGACGGCGCGACGCCGCCCGCTTCGCCGACGCCGACGCCCAGTCGCGCGAGAAATATCGACCAGAATCCCTGCGCAAGGCCGGTGATTGCGGTAAACCCGCTCCAGACCGCCAGCGAGATGGTGATCACCCAGCTGCGGTTTGTCTTGTCCGCGAGCCAGGCCAGCGGCACGGCCAGAGTGGAATAGAGCACCGCAAAGGCAATCCCGCCGAGCAGCCCCATCTGGGTATCGCTCAGCCCGAGGTCGGCCTGGATCGGTCCCGCGAGGATCGCAAGGATCTGGCGGTCGACGAAATTGAAAATATAGACGAGCAGCAACATGCCCAGTGCGATATTGGGTGAGGTGGCCTTGGCAGGTCGCGATGCCGCCATTCAGAATTCCAGCGACCGGAGAAAGCCGTCGATCGCGTCGATCGCTTCCGGTTCGTCAAGCATCGGCGCATGGCCTCGGTCCGGAATTTCAGCCGCGGTAAAATCATGCGGGTGGCGGCGCTGCATTTCCATGACGGTATGCGTCGACAAGATATCCGATCTCGCGCCCCGGATGGAAAGCACCGGGATCGCGGCCAGCAAGTCCCACATCGGCCACAGATCGGGGGGCGCCACATTGGCGCTGCCGTCCGAAAAGCCTGCCGAGATAGCGGGATCATATGCGAGTTGGACCCGTCCGTCGGGCAATGGGGTGCAGGTGTGCCGGGCAAAGTCCATCCAGAACCCCTCGGCCACGTCGGTGAACGCATCGCTGTTGACCCGTTTGCAATGCGCGGCGGCGGCCTCCCAATCGGCGAAGGGGGCCAGGGCACCGACATAGCTCTGGATCCGGTCCAGACCGCTTTGTTCCACATCCGGACCGATGTCGTTCAATATCATTCCGCCGGTCCGGTGTGGTTGCATGGCGGCCATGATCATGGCGATCAGCCCGCCCATCGACGTACCAATCAACACCGGTCTTTCAATGGCAAGTTCATCAAGCAGCTTGAACATGTCAGCAGCGTAGATCGCGGGATTGTAATTTTCCGGGTCGGGATCATAGTCCGACCGTCCCCGGCCACGCTGGTCGGGGACGATCAGTTTATAGTGTCCGGCCAGCTGCCCGGCCAGCGCCTCAAAATCGGCGCTGTTCCGGGTGAGGCCGTGCATCAGGAGCAGCGGCGGACCCTCCGCATCATAGATGCGGGCATAAAGGTCCAGCCGGTCATCTGCGCTGCGATAGAAATGATCGGCATAGGTCATTATTGCTGCCTAGGCGCCGATCAGAATTTCACCCCTGCCGTGACAAAGACCTGACGCGGGTTGCCGTAAAAGGCGGTCAGCGTGCCTTCGGGGCCGAGCGAACTGACCGGCAGGCCATTTGGTCCCGGGATTATCGCACCCGTAGTCGGGTTGATATTCACGAACGTATAGCCGGATGTCTTGTATTTTTTGTTGGTCAGGTTCTTGCCGTGGAGACCAATGCTCCAGCGCTTGTCGGGCGCATTGTAGACAAGATTGGCATCCCACAGGGCAAAGCCCTTCTGGTCGATGAAGGGATTGGCGATCTCGAACTGGTTGACCTTGCTGCGATAGGACAGGGTGGTCCCGAAGAAGAGGTCCCCTTCTCCTGCCGGAGTCGAATAGGCCAGTGTACCGCTGGCGGTCCATTCCGGTGTGTTCTGGACCGAACGGAACTGGGCCACATCCGTCGGTACGCCGCCGATGTTGGTGATATATTCGTCATATTTTGCGTCAATATATCCCAGCGAGCCGGACAGTGACAGCCGGTCGCCGCTGGTGGCCAGACTCTCGCCAAGCCGCGCATCCGCTTCAAACTCCAGACCCTTCAGAGTGGCCTTGCCGGCATTGTTGATCACCCCGCAGAAGGACGGCAAACCGCCCACAGTGCAGGCAACCGAGCCGGGAATCTGCACGTCCTTATAGTCGGTGTAGAAGCCGGCGAGCGCGACGTTGAGCGCGCCGTCCAGCAGGCTGCCCTTGTAGCCGATTTCATAGCTGTCGACCGATTCCGGACGGAAGCTGAGGAAGGCGGCGACTTCGTCATCGCTGGGGATACCGTTGGCATTGGTGGTCGGCGCATTGACGCCAACCCCGCGCGGGTCGAAACCGCCGCCCTTGAAGCCTTGCGAAAAGCTCGCGTAGATATTGTGCTCGGGTGTTGGCTTGTAGCTCAACGAAGCGCGCGGTGTGAATTTCTTGAACTTGGCGCTGCCCTTGAAGTTGGTGCCGGGCCCCCCGAACGGAATGCCCGCTCCGCCGAATGTCGGTGATCCGCCACCGAGATAATTCTGCCGCAAGATGCTGGCTGTCCGCTCGTCCCATGTATAGCGGCCGCCAAGCGAGAGGCTCAGCTGCTCGGTGAAGTCATAGGTGAAGTCGGCAAAAACCGCGTAGGTTTCGGTGTCGACGTCGGCTTCGGTGAAGGCGGTCAGACCGGCGAATGTCGTGAACAGCCGGACATCGAACAGGGTATCGGCCTTGGCATCCAGATAATAGAAGCCGACCAGACCGTTGAGCTTGTCGCCTTCATAGAGCAGCTGGAATTCCTGGCTGATCTGTTCGTTGCGATACAAGCCGGGTACGTCGAGATCGACCGCCGGCAAGGCATCAAAATCAATCGGCGTGGCGGTGTCATCCTTGCGCCAGGCGCTGATCGAGCGGAACGTGACGGTATCGCTGAGATTGGCGGTGATATTCATCGCCAGGCCATAAGCCTCGATATCCTGCACCGGATCATTCAGTCCGCCGCGGGTGTCGAATACGTTGGACAGTACCGGCGCTCCGGATACGGCACCCGGGATCAACCGGTGTCCGCCGCGCGGATTGCTTTCGTCCTTGGTATAGTCGCCCGAAATGCGGACCAGAACGGGCTCGCCATAGCCACCCAGTTCGATGGTTCCGCGGCCGGCCCAGATGTCCTTGTTGTAATTTTCAAGACCATTGGTCAGATTGTCGCCGAACCCGCCGCGCGACAGGCGCGCGCCCGATGCACCGATGCGGACGATGTCGGAAATCGGCATGCTGGCGGTAACCACGGCTTCGGCCTGATCATAGGTGCCGTAGGTAACCCGCGCCTTGAACGACGGGTCCTGCGGCAGGCGCTTGGTTACATATTTGACGGCTCCGCCGATCGTGTTGCGTCCGTACAACGTGCCCTGCGGGCCGCGCAGCACCTCGATGCGTTCGACATCGTAGATGTCAAGCACAGCGGCTTGCGGGCGATTGAGATACACGTCGTCGAGATAGATGCCGACGCCCTGCTCGAAGCCCGATACCGGGTCCTGCTGGCCGATACCGCGGATGAAGGCGGACAGCGTCGAATTGGTGCCGCGTGACGATTCCAAAGTGGTGTTTGGCGTGGTCAGGCCAAGGTCGGTGATATCGGCAGCACCCTGCTGCTCCAGTTTTTCGGCAGAATAGGAGGTGATCGCGATCGGCACATCGATCAACCGCTCTTCGCGACGCCGCGCGGTAACCACGATAACGCCATCGTCAGACGCCTCACTGGCCGATTCGGCGGTCTGGGCATGAAGGCTCGCAGGAGCGACGAGGCCGCCCGCAAGTCCGGTGACAATCGCTGCATAGCTGACGGTGTGCTGGAATTTCATGAAAGCATCCTCCTTGAATATCTGCCCGGAATTTCCGGGTCGTCGGAGGCGCTATATTGAAACATGAATCAAATTTCAACTTAGAAATTTGCTTATCCGGTTAAATGCGGTTAGCCGTGACATTATGGCCACTGAATATACCGAACATACCGAGTCCAACGGCAAGCAGCCGCGCACCGCGCGCGGGCTGAAAACCAAGCGGAAGCTGCTGGATGCGGCGGCACTGGAATTTGGTGAGAAGGGGTTCCATGAAGCCTCGATCACGGGAATCACCCAGCGTGCCGGAACCGCGCTCGGCAGTTTCTACACCTATTTCGATTCAAAGGACGAACTGTTCAGCGCACTGGTCAGGGATATGAGCGCGCGGGTTAAGAGCCTTGCCGGGAGCGCAACGACGGAATGGCAGGATGCGCTGGAGCGGGAACGGTTGGCGTTCGAGGCGTTCATGACCTTTGCCCGTGAACACAAGGAAATCTATCGTATCATCGACGAAGCCGAATTTGTGGATCCGGAAAGTTACCGCCTGCACTATGAAGGCGCGGCCATGCGCATCCACGAACGCTTGCAGGAAGGCAGCGCCGCCGGTGATCTCCGGGCCCCGCTGGAAGAGGCCCATGCCTGGGCGATCATGGGCATGAATGTCTTTCTGGGCCTCAGATACGGGATCTGGAGCGAAGAAAAGTCGGCGGTCGAGATTGCCGAGATTGCCAATGGCATCCTGGCCAGGGGAATCGCCGCGGACAAAGCCCGGTAGCGGTTCAACCCGCCGGTAGCATCGGGCGAAAATTTTTTCGGAACAATTTGTCATTCCAATCGTTGACCTATTATCGGGAGCTGACAGGGCGACTTCTGATGAAACACCCCCCCTATCGCCCTGTGATGCTCCCACAAACTTGCGAACAGGAGCTCAACATGAAAAAACTTCTATTATCATCAGCAACCGCGCTGCTTGTTTTTTCTGCCCCGGCTTCGGCCCAGGACGGAGAGGCGATGGCAAAAGGCGAAGCGACCACAACCTCGCTCAATAACGCAGCCTATGCGTTCAGCATTGCCGACCTCAACAGCGACGGTTTCCTCTCGCCGACCGAATATGATCTCTATCGGATCCACACCGTCGACCGGGTCGGTTTGCCGGCCTATCGGGGCGGAAACGGCGAGGCTGCAGCGCCGGTCATCAAGCAGGGCTTTGCCACGCTGGATACCGACAATGACGATTGGATCTCGCGCAAGGAATTTTTGACGCAAGCCGAGATGGCGGCAGGCGACAGCGCCAATGCAGCGCGCGACTTCGTGCCGGATTACATGACCGTCACTTACTATCTCACGGCCACCCCGGTGAAAGCCGACTATTTCGAAGGCCGCGACGTGGTGAACCTGAAAGGGGATACGGTCGGACGGATTGACGACATCATCCGGACGAAGGATGCCAATGCCGGTCTCTATGCACTGGTCGATCTCGAGGGGCCCGAATATTATCGCTATCCCGGCGTCGAGCGGGACGAAATCGGCATTCCGCTGGATGATCTGCTGATCTCGGGACCGGGAGAAACGCTGATGATGTCCATGAAGGGCGAGGAAACCCTGCGGGATGTCGATGCACCGGTTGTCGAGGATTATGAAGAAGTGGATACGCTGTTCAGAATATCCATATAGTCTGGCGCTGGCGGGCCCGCGCGGCTCGCCAGCCGAGCCGGAGACATCATTGGTACGGCAAGCCTGAAATAATGGCGCACCCGAGAGGATTCGAACCTCTGGCCTCTGCCTTCGGAGGGCAGCGCTCTATCCAGCTGAGCTACGGGTGCCGGGGCGTGTGTCGCCGAACGGGCGTGTAGCAGCGACTTTGCCGCTTTGCCAACCAAATATTTGGTCCGTGCAGAGTGGCGACTATTCTTCGCCTTTTTCCTTGCGGACTTTTTCGATCTGCTGGAATTTGCCAAGCCCGCAGGCGCCGCGCGTGTCCAGCCGGCCGGCGGTCTGGTCGAGTACACGGATGATGTCGACGTTGCACAACCGGTTGGTCGATGTCCGGTAGGAAAAGGCTTCTTCGAAGCCGAGCCCGCTGCATTTGCTGGGCAGGTTGTTGCGATAAATATCGCCATTGTTCATCTTGAAATCAATCGTCCGGTCATCGATCACATCGGTGGAACGGATGCTCGAGCGCATGATGCAGCTTTTCGGTTCACCGATCGCCCGGATTTCATATTGATCGTCGTTCGAGGCCTTTTCGGCAGAAAAGGCGACGCTACCGGTGGCGAGCGCGGAAGCGATTAAAAGGAAGGCGGGGGCGCGAAATTGCATTGTCTTCTCCTCTCTTGATAGGCCGGCTTTTAACTGAGAATAGGCCGGTCCATATTTCGGAAAGCTGAATGGGCGGCAATCCGGAAATGTCCCTATCCAGGAGATCCGTTTCCCGGCGCCGGCGTCTTCTTCCTGTAGCGGCACAGGTCGGCGACCGGACAGCGCCAGCATTCCGGCTTGCGCGCCTTGCAGATATAGCGGCCGTGCAGGATCAGCCAGTGATGGGCGTGGACCCGGAACGGCGCCGGCGTCTGCTTTTCCAGCTTTTTCTCCACTGCCAGCACGGTCTTGCCGGGGGCCAGACCGGTGCGGTTGCCGACCCGGAAGATATGCGTGTCGACGGCAAAGGTCTCGGCACCAAAGGCGCAGTTCATCACGACATTGGCGGTCTTGCGCCCGACTCCCGGCAGCTTGACCAGCTCGTCACGGTCCGCCGGCACTTCGCCGCCATAATCAGCGATCAGCATCTCCGACAGCGCGATCACATTCTTCGCCTTGGTGTTGTAGAGGCCGATGGTCTTGATATGCTCCTTCAGCCCGTCGAGACCCAGCTCGACCATCTGCTGCGGTGTCTCGACCGCGGCGAACAGCTGCCGTGTCGCCTTGTTGACCCCGATATCGGTCGACTGCGCCGACAGCGCCACCGCGACCACCAGCTGGAAGGTGTTGCCATAGTTGAGTTCGGTTTCCGGCGACGGATTGTCGGCGGCGAGACGGGCGTAGAATTCGAAAATATCGGCTTTTTTCATGGCGCCCGTCATGGCCGGTCCAAGATGAAAATACAATCGCCGGCGCAATGCGGATGGTTGGGAGGACCCGTTCCGATCGTCGCGACCGCAACCGAACAGATACCGGTCAGACCAAGGCGAAGCGTGACAGCCCCGAAAAAGGGCGACGGCAGAAGATACTGCCGTCGCCAGTGGGCCCCAAGCCAAAAAGGTTCGGGGCCAGGGTCGCCTGGTTACGCCGCCTGCGGGGCGGCAAAATTTCTCATTCGGGGGTCACCTTGCTGATGGAATCAGTCAGCACCTTGGTCGCGCAGTCCGTGCAATCCTTGACGGTGTTCCCCACTGCCTTGACCCGGTCCCGCACGCCATCCGCTTCCCACACTTCCCGCTTGCCGCGTTCGACGCGGTCCTTGACCTTGTCGGCATAGTTATCCTTGGTGCAGCCCATGTCGTCGGCCGGGCATCGGCTTTGCGCCTGAACCGGCGCGCTGGCCAATATCGTCAGGCTCAAGAGACAGGTGGTGAGTGATTTCTGCATAGTCCGTTCTCCTTTGCTGGTCGGGATCTTATGCGACGGGTCGCGATGCGGTGCGCGTGATGGCAGTCACGCCCTGGCGTCCGAGATTTCGGGATGTGGTGAAGACGGCAGCCTGGGGTGACAGAATGGTTCGGCCAGGATGGATTTAGTGCACCGTCACCGCAGTTCGTCTGCGTTGCACTGTGCCCCGCTCAATCTTCCTGCATCCGGTCGATCAGTTCCATGAAGTCGCGCGCCGAATTCCGGTCGGCCTCTTCCTTGAACGCCTGGTCCAGATCCAGATGCGTGCCGAGCATATAGAGTAGCGCCCAGAGCGCGAAGCGCCGCCCGCGATCCTTTTCCAGACCAAAGTCGACCCGCATATGCTCTATGCCCGCAGCCATCGCCTCCGGCTGGATTGCGGTCGGGTCGGTGGTGCCGAAATAGCGTTGCAACTGGTCATCAAAATCCATGGCCCGGACCTATTGCCTGTGCTGCAACTTGGCAAGCCGGTCGTGACACCGGAGCTACGCGCAATTGCGTAAAGACGAGGGTGAGCGCCAGTCCTATTATTGCCGGGAAATGCATGACTATGATGGAGTCTTCCCATGGGAAACCACATGAAAGCCGCGATTTTTATCGAGCCCGGCAAGATCATTCTCGGCGAGAAGCCGATTCCCGACATTGGCCCGCTCGACGCGTTGATCCGGATCACGACCACCACCATCTGCGGCACTGATGTCCATATCCTCAAGGGCGAATATCCGGTGGAAAGCGGCCTGACGATCGGCCACGAACCGGTCGGCATTATCGAAAAGCTCGGCTCTGCGGTGGAGGGCTTTTCCGAAGGCCAAAGGGTCATCGCCGGCGCGATCACGCCGACCGGCACGTCGAATGCCTCGCTATGCGGTTTCCATTCGCAATGCGGCGGCCATCATGGCCATGGCTGGAAAGCGATGGGAGGCTGGCGCTTTGGCAATACGATCGACGGCGCCCAGGCCGAATATCTGCGCGTGCCCGATGCCATGGCCAATCTCGCTCCCGTGCCCGACGGCTTGACCGACGAACAGGTATTGATGTGCCCGGATATTCTCTCGACCGGGTTCAGCGGCGCGGAGTCCGGCAAGATCAGAATCGGCGACAGCGTTGCCATTTTTGCCCAGGGGCCAATCGGCTTGTGCGCCACCGCCGGGGCCAGGCTGATGGGAGCGAGCAACATCATCACCGTGGAAACCGTCCCCGAACGGATGGAAATGTCGCGCGCGATGGGCGCCGATCATGTCATCGATTTCAACAAGGTCGATCCGATTGACGAGATCATGCGGATTACCGACGGTCGCGGCGTCGATGTCTCGATCGAGGCGCTGGGCAAATCCCGGACCTTCGACTGGGCCTTGCGGGCCCTGCGCCCCGGCGGGACCCTCTCTTCGCTCGGCGTCTATTCCGAAGATCTGACCCTGCCGGTCGACGCCTTCTCTGCCGGGCTGGGCGACAACAAAATCGTCACCACCCTCTGCCCCGGCGGCAAGGAAAGAATGCGCCGGCTGATGGAGGTGGTCGGATCGGGCCGCGTCGATACCAGCAAGCTGGTAACCCATCACTTCGCGCTCGACGATATTGAAACCGCCTATGACCTGTTCGCCAACCAGCGCGACGGCGTGATGAAGATCGCGATCAAGCCATAGCGCGGCAATGACCGCACCTGCCGACGTAATTTTGAACCATCAGGAAAATGGGAAACGACATGAACTATTATATGGCGACAATATTGGACAGCACATTTGACGAAGCGATCGAGCGCACCGAAGCGGCGCTCAAGACCGAGGGTTTCGGGGTACTGACCCGTGTCGATGTGCAGCAAACGCTCAAGGCCAAAATCGATGTCGATTTCCGCCCCTACACGATCCTCGGTGCCTGCAATCCTGTGCTCGCTCACGAAGCCCTGCAACTCGAAGACAAGGTCGGAACAATGCTGCCCTGCAATCTCGTGGTCCAGCAAATGGGTGACGGAAAGTTCGAGGTCGCCGCCATCAATCCGGTCGCCTCGATGCAAGCGATCGACAATCCTGAGCTGAAACAGGCCGCCGCGGCGGTTCGTGACAAATTGTCGAAGGTGATCGAGGCTGTGGCCAGCGCCTAGCGGCAAGCCTTCCAGCGATTTCAAAAGCCGTGATCCGCAAAACCGTCATCCCGGCGCAGGCCGGAATCCCAACCAATCGACCGTGCGCGAAGAATAGCCGGGCTAGCCCGCTCGGCCCAAGAAAACTTTGAGGAAGCTTTCGCCCCCTGTGCCCTGCGCTGGGGCGACCGCGTAATTTGATTCAGTGCACTGTCACCGCAGTTTCGGGAACGGATTGGAAAGCCGCGCGTAAATGGCTCATGGGACGTCAAAAAACCACGCTGACGGAAATTTTTTCCTACACAACGATCGGGGTGTCGCTGGCCCTGATGTCGGGATTGGGACTGGGCCACGTTACCGAGCAATCGATGCATCCCCGACTTTCGGCAAATCTGCCCGCAGACCCGGTCGAGCGCTATGCTCTCGGACAAAATGCATTTGCGATGCCAGAGGCAAATATCAAGATGGCTCGGGCCCCGTCCCCGCAATATGGCGAAGTCGGCCATCAAACAGGGCGGTATGTGAACGGTGCCCGCGTCCTGATGCCGGCCGAGCCGGCGCGGAAAATTGACCGGCTGCGGCTGGAACGGCTGCAAGCCTGGAATGACGAGAATTTTGGTGGCGATGCCGGCCTCGACGACCGGCATGCCGATTATGCCGAGTTCAACATCGACGATTACGCCCCGATCGATGTCGGCGCGGTGCAAGACGCTCCCGAGTCAGCGGCGGAGCGAGCCAAGCGGCATAGCGAGGCGAACAACAGCGAAACATGACGCCATCGCGCAAGATGACGGGCTATTGACTGTGAATTTTAGGAGACCAACGTTAAAACCCCAAAACCCCGTCCATCCCGTACCGGCCGGCCTTCTGCCCGACCAGCCACGCCGCCGCCTTGACCGCACCCCTTGCAAAGATCATCCGGTTCTCGGCCCGGTGGCTCAGTTCGATCCGTTCCTCGTTTCCGGCCAGGATCACCGTGTGGTCGCCGGCGACCGATCCGCCGCGCAGCGCGGCAAAGCCGATCGCGCCCTTCGCCCGCGCGCCGGTAATGCCGTCGCGGCCGCTTTCCCGGTGGGCGTCCAGGTCGATGCTGCGACCGCGTGCCGCTGCCTGGCCCAGCAATTTCGCGGTGCCGCTCGGCGCGTCGACCTTGTGCCGGTGATGCATCTCCAGAATCTCGATATCCCAGTCGTCGCCCAGCCTGCTCGCCGCCTGCTCGACCAGCGCCGCCAGCATATTGACGCCCAGCGATGTATTGCCGGTCTGCAGGATCGGAATCTGTTCCGCTGCCTCGTCGATCGCGGCGTGATCCGCGTCTTCCAGCCCGGTGGTGCCGATGACGACGGGCTTGCCCGCCGCGATGCAGGCATCCAGCGTCGCCTGCAGCGCCTTCGGCGAGGAAAAATCGACCAGCACATCGCTGGCCGCGACCAGTTCGGTGATATCATCGCCCTGATCCGCGCCACCGGCATGGCTCTGCCCCGCCTCGGCAATCGCCTCGACCAGCGCCTGTCCCATGCGCCCCTTGCTGCCGATAATTCCGATGGCTGTCATATTCCGGTCCCTGTCGTCATGGTCATTTGATTCCGTTAGTCCTGAGCTTGTCGAACCGAAGGTCGGCGAAGCCAACGACGCATATAGAAGCGAGGCGTGGTTCGACAGGCTCACCACTAACGGTTTTTGAATAGCGTGCAAAGCTTCTCGGCATGGCCGCAGGATCAAGCTTCCGTTCGCCGTTCGTGTCGAGCGAAGTCGAGACACGCGGGCCCCCGGTATCTCGACCAGGTGCGCCAAATGCTTCTCGACTTCGCTCGAAGCGAACGGTTATGATGGGATGCATGAAGGACATACAGAATATCGTCATCCTGACCGGTGCGGGGATCAGCGCCGAAAGCGGGGTCGCCACCTTTCGCGGGCCGGATGGCCTGTGGGAGGGGCATCGGGTCGAGGATGTCGCTACGCCCGAGGCCTTTGCCCGCGATCCGGCGCTGGTGCAGAATTTCTACGACGAGCGCCGTGCGAAGCTGCAGACCGTGCAGCCCAATGCGGCGCATCAGGCGCTGGCGAAGCTCGACGCCAAATGGCCGGGCGACTTGCTGCTGGTGACGCAAAATGTCGATGATCTGCACGACCGCGCCGGTTCAAAACGCCTGCTGCATATGCACGGCGAATTGAACAGCGTCTGGTGCCGCTTTTGTGATGGTCGCTCCGCCTTTGAAGGACAGCTCGCTTCGACACCGGCCTGTCCGCGCTGCAGTCAGGCCGGCTATCTGCGCCCCGATATCGTCTGGTTCGGCGAAATGCCCTACCAGATGGAGCGGATCGAGGCGGCGCTGGTGCAGTGCGACCTGTTTGTCTCGATCGGCACATCGGGCGCGGTCTATCCGGCCGCCGGCTTTGTCCAGAGCGCGCGCTATCATGGCGCGCAGACGCTGGAGATGAATCTCGACCCGTCGGAGGGCAGCTTCCATTTTCACGAAAGCCGGATGGGCAGGGCAGGGGATCTGGTGCCTGGCTGGGTGGAAGGTCTGTTGCGGGAGGTTGGGGATGAGCGGGTCTGAGACCAGCGGCTCTGCGCTGGCCGGCAGCTGCCATTGCGGCGCTGTCCGGATCACGGTGCCGGCACCACCCGCACAGGTCTCGAGGTGCAATTGCTCGCTGTGCCGCAAGACCGGCTGGATCGGCGGCTACTGGCATCCCGACGAAGTGACCGTCGAAGCAGCCCCCGATGCGCTGAACCCCTATGTCCAGGGCGACAAGATGATCACCACCTGGAACTGCCGCACCTGCGGCACCCACACCCACTGGACCCCGATAACCGCCCCGCCGGAGCGGATGGGGGTGAACATGCGGATATTTGTTCTGGCGGAGTGGGGGCATTTGCCGGTGAGGCAGGTGGACGGGGCGCGTTTTTAGGGGAGGGCGTGCTCCGCACTTGATGCGGAGCTCTGGCGGGGGTCAGTGGCCTGCGGCTAAAACCAATGTCCGTTTGGGCCATTGGAGCGGATATTGCAGATGGACGGGCTGTCGGTTTGATAGCGGCGCGAGAGTGGAGAGCTAACAAACCAATTGCCAGGCAGCTTTGCGCCCCAATTGTCGTCATTCGGAGTCCACTGGTCAGATCCTGAAAGCTGCCATTCATCCCACAGAAATTTCTTGCACCGGAACGGCAACAACTGGGTGGGAAACGGACATTATTATAATTCAGCTTTTGTGCGACCACCCGTCAAAGCTAGTCCAGCAGCTAATAACGAAGCGATAGTGGGCAGCCACCATCCCCTCTGCCAATTGGTCGCCGGCGAAACCTCGCTCATGTAATAGTGGAAAGCTGTGGTGCTGATAGCCGCAAGCGTGGGAACAATCACAAGATAGATGATCATTCGATGCCGCTGGATTATCCGCGATGCCTGATGAACTGCCAAAGCAGAGAAGGCTGTAATCGGCAGCAATACGAGCGTGACTGCCGCTAGCCAAAGGAAAGCATCGCCAGATAACGCGACCGATCGAAGGGCGATTGAGCCGATCAGCAAATAGAGGATTGCGCTTGCAAAAGCAGACAATGCTGCATGCATTATTGTTAGGAAAGCGATTGAGCGTGAGGTCATTTTGTCAAAACTAGCCTGATGAGTAAATGACCGCAAGTGGGGCGGAAGCAGCCATTGCAAGCAGCTCGATGTTTGTTGACCGCTTACTGGATTGACGGCCCCATAAGCCGACATTCCGCAAGCGGCCCATGAGCAGACGCCGCAGCGAGCGATCACGATTGTCTATTTTCCCAACCATCTATCGCCGTCAGAAGCGACCAAATCAAATGGCCGCTTCCGCGATACCCGCTACGGGAAAACTTCTCTGATCACCCTCCCGCCCTAAATATGCATGGTTGCAAACAGAAACAGGATCCACAGCGCCAGTGCCGCCATGGTCAGCCAGGTGGTGATCACACCCAGCTGGCGGAAGCGCGGGGAGCCGCCCTTGTGATGCTGGTTCATGCCGACGATATGCGCGACCCGGCCGACCAGGAACAGGGCGGTAATGGTGGTCAGACCAAAATGATGGGCGTTGGCCAGTTCCAGGACGCCGAGCATGATCAGGAAAATCGGCGCATGTTCCGACAGATTGGCATGGATGCGCCGGGCGGTGAGCAGATCGGGATTGTCGCCGTCGCCAAAGCCGATCTGGCTGGCGAGCCGCTGCCTGACGGTGGCATAGGCGCAATAAATCAGCAGCAGTGCGCAGATGGCGGCGGCCAGGCCGGTTACGGGTAATGTCATGATGGTCCTCCCTGTTTTCCGGCCATCCTAGAGTCCGTTTCCGTTCTTGGGAAGCATCGTCATTACGGCGGGCAAGCCCCTCCTTTTCACAGGAGGGCGCGCAGGTCCCGGCGCTGCACCCCGTCAAATGCGCCCCAGATCAAGGTGCCACCCGCCAAGTGGCCACCACCTTGAACCCCGCGCCGCTTAAGTTTGCGCCGCCGTGCCGCAGCTCTTGCAATGCGGGTCCTTGGGCAGGTTGATGCTGCGCATCGCGGGGGCAAGGCCATCAAAAAGCTGGAGTTTTCCGGCGGGATCCTGGCCGAAGCCGGTGACCACGCGGATCGCTTCCATCGCCGCGAAGCTGCCCATCAGGCCGACCATCGCGCCGAGCACGCCAACTTCGCTGCAATTGTCGCAATCATCGGGGTCGAGCGCGTCGCCGACAAAGCAGCGGTAGCAGGGCTTGCCCGCCTCCCAGCCGCGGAACGTGCCGAGCTGGCCCTGGAACTGCCCGATCGCCGCGGAAATCAGCGGCACGCGGTGCGCGACGGAGAAATCGGAGACCAGCAGGCGGGTCTGGTAATTGTCACTGCCGTCGATGATCGCGTCGAAAGGGGCAAAAAATGCTGCGGCATCGCCGGAAAAATGCTGCGCGGTAAGTCTTTGATTTATAGTATTTATATGGGTTTCGGGGTTGATGCGCTGTGCGGCACCTTTGGCAACTTCGACTTTTGCCTTCCCGACATCATTTTCCGAGAACAAAACCTGCCGCTGCAAATTCGAAAGCGACACCACATCATCGTCGATAATGGTCAGCGTCCCGATTCCCGCTGCCGCCAGATACTGGATCGCCGGACAGCCAATGCCGCCCGCGCCGACCACCAGTATATGCGCATCCAGAATCTTCTTCTGACCCGCTCCGCCAATATCCTTGAGCACAATATGGCGGGCATAGCGGTCCAGCTGCTCGTCGGTGAGTGGGCTCATTCAGGCCAGCGGAAAGTGATCGCCTGCCGGTACCACTTCTGGTCGCCGGTCCGTTTGACCGCACCATCGTGCCCGGCATATTTTGTGAGATGCGCGATGACATAGGATTCCAGAGACCGGCAGCCGGTTTCAACCGGAACGACCTTTGTTACGCGACCCTCCGCGGACACCTGCAGGGCTACATCGATCCGGGCATGAACCCAGCCGATATCGGTTGGCAGATTGCAATCGGCCTTTTTGGCGATCCGTTCTGCTTGCCGTTCGTGCCGTTCCAGCACCGGCAGCTTTTTCTCGAACTGGGCCAGCTCCAGATTATAGAAATCGGCAGACAACTCCTTGATTTCGATATCATCGGCGGCGGCAAAAGCGCCTGACAGTGCGATGGCGGCCATCATATTGATCATTACATTACCTCTTCAAAAACGATTCCATTCCCGATTTATACGCCGGTTGACCCGAAACCGCCAGACCCCCGCTGCGTTTCGTCCAGATCCGCGACTTCGACGAGAATACCGCGCTGGACCGGGGCCACAACAATCTGCGCAATCCGGTCCCCGCGCTCGATGATGAAATCTTGGTCGCCATGGTTGAGCAGGATGACCTTCAGTTCACCACGATAATCGCTGTCGATCGTTCCCGGTGTATTGGGGATACTGATCCCCTTTTTCAGGGCAAGGCCGGAACGGGGCCGCACCTGAATCTCATATCCTGCGGGAATGGCAAAGGCCAGGCCTGTCCCGACCAGACCGCGCTCACCCGGAGCGAGGGTCATCTCTTCAGCGGCGCGCACATCCATTCCCGCCGATCCGGCGGTTTCATAGGAGGGTAGTGGCAGATCACCGGCGTGATCGAGCCGTTTGACGGCAATATCGACGGGCTTAAACATTTGCCAGCTCCTCAATGATCTTGGCAACCAGACGGCGCGCGACTTCTGCCTTGGGCAGACGTTCCCAGATTTCGGTTCCGGTGCCTGTGACGATATGAACGCTATTGTCGGCTCCGCCCATCACGCTTTCTCCGACCGGACCGGAAACATCATTGGCGACAATCCAGTCGCAGGACTTTTTCTCCAGTTTTGCTTTGGCATGGTCTGCGATTTTCTCCGTTTCGGCGGCAAAGCCGATCAGCAAGCCGGGCCGCTGTTCATGCCGGGCAAGACCCGCCAGTATGTCGGGGTTTTCGGTCAATTGAAGCGGCGCGGGTGCCGCGCCTTCCTTCTTGATCTTCTGGCCCGCCTGGCTGTCGGTCCGCCAGTCGGCGACGGCCGCGACCATGATGGCGACCTCGGCGGGCAGGGCATTCTGGACGGCCCGCTCCATTTCCAGCGCGGTTTCGACATCAACCCGCAGCACGCCGGCCGGCGTTGGCAGGTGCACCGGACCAGCAACCAGGGTTACCCGGGCACCGGCTTCCGCTGCTGCAGCGGCAATGGCAAAGCCCTGGCGCCCGGAGGAGCGGTTGGCGATATAGCGCACCGGATCTATGGGTTCGTGTGTCGGACCGGCAGTGACCAGTACATGCTTGCCGTGGAGCGGGCGATGCTGGTCGGGGGCGAAGGCTGGCTGCCCGTCGAGCGGATTTGCCCCCAGTTCATTCTCCCCCGCAAGACCGGCCGAACCGGGTTCGCCGCCAAGCTGGCGGACGATTTCTGACAGGATCGCCTCCGGTTCGGGCAATCTGCCGGGACCAAATTCGCCGCAGGCCATGGCGCCCTCGTCGGGATGCATCACCTTGATTCCGTCTTTTCTGAGCTGGGCGATATTGCGCTGGGTCGCGGCATGCTGCCACATGCGCACATTCATCGCAGGCACAGCCAGTACCGGGCTGTCCGTCGCCAGCAACAGGGTTGTCGCCAGATCGTCGGCAATCCCACCCACCATTTTCGCCAGCAGGTTTGCGGTAGCGGGGCAGATGACGATCAAGTCGGCTTCGCGGGACAACTGGATATGGCCCATCTCGGCCTCGTCTTTCAGCGACCAGAGTGTCGTATGAACCTCGTTCTCCGACAGTGCCGCCAGTGTCATCGGCGTGACGAATTGGGCGCCCGATTCGGTCAGCACGCAGCGCACGGTCATCCCGGATTTTCTGATCAGGCGAATGAGTTCCGCTGCCTTATAGGCCGCAATGCCGCCGCCGATGATCAGCAGGATATGTTTGGATTTTGCCATCCCGTCCGATTTAGGGGCAAGCAGGCGCAAAGCCAAGCGGCATGTGTCACGGCCTGTGCGCTGCCTTCTGACTTATCCCCACAGGAGCATGGCTGCGGCTCCCGCCGCGCCAGCAACAACGGCCGTCAGCGCGTAGCGCCAGAAACCGATGCTCTGGCCCTTTTTCCGCTTGTCCCACATCAGCTCGACGTCTGCCAAGGGCAGTGCTGGAGGCGCTCCGCCCTTGCGGGGGAGTTGCTGATCCAGCCGCCGGACGATGTCGGGTAGCAGCAGCAGTGTATCGAGATCGTCATTGATCCGGTCGGCAATCGCCGCTTCCGGGCCCAACTCGCCGCGGATCCACTGTTTCACATAGGGCCCGCTGGTGTCCCACATATTGATCTGCGGATTGAGATCGGTGGCGATCCCTTCGACCATTACCATCGTCTTTTGCAGCAACAGCAGATGCGGCTGGGTTTCCATGTCGAAATCGCGGGTGATCGCAAACAGGCCGTCAAGCATATCTCCGACCGACAGTTCGCTGACCGGTTTGCCGCGCATCGGTTCTCCGACCGCCCGCAGGGCCGTCGCAAATTCCTCCATGCTGTGGTGATCCGGGACATATTGGGCTTCAAAATGGATTTCAGCGACACGTCGGTAGTTGCCGGTTGTCAGCCCGTAGAGAATTTCCGCGAGCCAGACGCGTGCCTTCTTGTTGATCCGGCCCATAATCCCGAAATCGATCGCGACAATTGTCCCGTCCGCTTTGACGAACAGATTGCCCTGATGCATGTCGGCGTGGAAATAGCCGGCTTCGATTGCCTGTTTCAGGAAGGTGTGCACCAGCCGGTTGGCGATAGCATCGAGATCATGGCCGGCGGCGACCAGTTCGTCGCGGTTCGAGATCTTGACACCGTCGACCCAGTCGAGCGTCAGCACCCGTCCCGATGTCCGGTCCCAGTCGATCGCGGGAATCTCATATTGATCCACCTGGGTCATATGCTCGGCGAGTTCCGAAGCGCTTGCCGCCTCGCGGCGCAAATCCAGCTCGCGCATGGTCCAGCGGCGGAAATTGGCGATGACCAGTTGAGGGCGCAGGCGCTTTGCCTCGCCACCCAGCGCTTCGAGATGCGCGGCGGCCCATTCGTAGGTTTCGATATCCTGGGTGAATTTCTTGATGATGCCGGGACGCAGCACCTTGACCGCGACATCCTTGCCATCCAGCGTTGTTGCACGATGCACCTGGGCGATCGAGGCGGCACCCACCGGATCGGGATCGATGTAGCTGTACAGTTCGTCCAGTGACTTGCCGAGGCTGAGCTCGATCTCGTCGCGAATCTGGTCAAATGGCACCGGCGGCAGACTGTCCTGCAATTGCAGCAGATCGCGCGCCGCCGCTTCGCCAATCACATCGGGACGGGTCGCCAGAGTCTGGCCGAGCTTGATTGCTGCCGGGCCGATCGCCTGCAACGCGGCGGAATAATTGGGATGCTGTGGCTGGAAGGTTCCGATCCGGGCGATGCGGAACAGTCGCCGGACCTGCGGGGGCGTTGCCTTGTGATTTTCCAGATCGCGCAACGCGCCATGTCTGGCGAGGGTACGGCCCCATTTGAGCAGGCGAAAAATATGGGTACGGTTGCTGGTCATCCCTAGCGGCGGCTCAGATCTTCCAGCCGCTGTGAATCGCGACCAGACCACCCATCATCGGCTCCACCTTTGTCTGGCTGAAACCGGCGGCTTCGATCATCGCGCGAAATTTTTCCATCGGCGGAAATTTCGCGATTGATTCGGCGAGATAGCGGTAGCTGGCCTCGTCATTCGCAACCATCTTGCCAACCTTGGGCAAGATATGGTGGGAATAGGTCTCGTAAACCTTGTTGAAGCCCGGCCATTTGGTTTGTGAAAATTCCATGCAATAAAAACGCCCGCCATATTTCAGCACGCGGTAGGCTTCGGCCAGCGCCCTGTCGATATGGGTGACATTGCGGATGCCGAAGACGATCGTATAGGCGTCGAAATGGGCCTCGGGAAAGTTGAGTGTCTCGGCATTTTGCTGGCTCCAGACCAGCCGCGTTTCGTCTTTTGCCAGCGCCCGTTCTACGCCTTCGGCGAGCATTTCCGCATTGATGTCGGCCACCGTGATATGGGCGCCGCTGTCGACCATCCGAAAGGCTATGTCACCGGTGCCACCGGCCATATCGAGGATATTCTCGCCGGCGCGCGGCTTCACGCGGCGCACGAAGCGATCTTTCCACAAGCGGTGGGTGCCGGCGCTCATCGCGTCGTTCATCACATCATATTTGGAGGCAACGCTCGAGAAGACCGCGCCGACCCTGCCGGTCTTTTCGCTCTCGTCGACCTCTTCATAGCCGAAGGAGACGGTTTTGCTTTCGATAGCCATTTCTTGCCTGTGCTGATTTTTCTTTGGCAACCCAAGTAGACGAGCCTTGGCAGCACTGCAATCACTCTGTAGCTGCCCATTGGACCGTAATGGATTGGGACCGGCATGCCAGAGCTACCAGAAGTGGAAACGACCGTTGCCGGTTTGCGACCGGTGCTCGAAGGGCAGCGACTGACCGTGGTTGAACCACGCCGTGCGGATCTGCGCTGGCCGATTCCGATCGATCTGAGGCAGCGGATGACCGGTGCTGTGGTGACCTCGCTTGGCAGGCGCGCAAAATATGGACTGATCGAGACCGATCGCGGCGATATGATGATTTTCCATCTCGGCATGTCGGGCCGTTGGCGAATCGACCCCGAGGAGATCGAGAAGCACGATCATCTGCTGCTCGAGACGGATTCGGGTCACCGGCTGGCGCTCAACGATCCGCGGCGATTCGGCTCACTCGATTTGGTGCGTGCGGTGGATCTGGAAGGCTACAAGCCATTCGTGCTGATGGGTCCCGAGCCGTTGGGAGACGAGTTTACCGGTGCCTATCTGAAAGCCGCCACCAAAGATCGCAAGGCGCCGATCAAGCAGCTGTTGCTAGACCAACGAATAGTGGCAGGTCTTGGCAATATATATGTCTGCGAAGCGCTCCACATGGCGGGCATTTCACCACGTCTGAAGGGCGGAGTGATCTCGAAGTCCCGCTATGAACGGCTGGTTGCCGCGATTAAAGAGGTTCTGATCGCGGCCATTGCTGCCGGGGGGTCTTCGCTTCGGGACTTTGTGCAACCGAGCGGCGAACTGGGCTATTTCGCCAAGGACTGGCGGGTCTATGGCCGTGAGGGCTGTGCCTGTCAGTGCGGCGCGCCGGTGCAGCGACGAGTCGATAGCGGCCGGTCGACCTTTTACTGTTCACAATGCCAGAAATAAGCGGTTCACTAAGCTATTGACGAGAATCGGCTGTCACGCTATTGGCCGCCGTCTTGAGCCGGAAGCGGTACATAACGTTTCGGCATTTAATTTCAGATTTTGAGGGTTTTTCATGGCTAATACGCCGCAAGCAAAAAAACGTATCCGTCGCAATACGCGCCGCACCGCGATCAACAAAAATCGCCTGAGCCAGATCCGTACCAAGATCAAGGCCGTGGATGCAGCCCTTGAAGCTGGCGACAAGGACGTCGCGGCAGCGGCACTGAAGGCCGTGCAGCCTGAACTGGCACGTGGCGTTTCGAAAGGCCTGTATCACAAGAATACGGCTTCGCGGAAATTCAGCCGCCTGACAAAACGGGTTGCCGCGCTGCAAACCGCCTAATCAGCCTTCGAGACCGTTACAGAAAAACCCGCCCGATTGTGGCGGGTTTTCTTTTGCCCAACGTCCACGCCATTGGGGGGGCGACTATACCAATCCGGTTGTCGGGGAGCGGGTATATCCTCCGGCGATCGGCCGAGGGGCTGGTTTTTGCTTGTGCGGTCGCTGCGAATGGGTGATCAGGCGTCAATCTGCCGTCGTTCAAACACGGTTCAGCCCGCCCTCTTTATGATGAAGTCAAAGTTGTTGAGTAATTTGAAGGATAAAAGATGAGTGTTTTTGCTAAACTCGGCGTTACTCGGAAGGGGTTGTCGTTGTTCGCACCGCTTGCCGTACTGACATTGGCGGCCTGTGCGACACCATTCCGGGCCGACGTGCAGCGTTTCGTGGCGCTTCCCGACACCACCGGCCAAAGCTTCGCCGTTGTTGCCGATGATCCCGAACTGGCTGGCGGTCTCGAGTTCGGACAATATGCAGCACTGGTTGAGCAAAAGATGATGGAACTTGGCTATCGTCGCAGCGCCGATCCGGCCGCAGCGGAACTGATTGTCCGTATGGACTATGACATCGACAAGGGACGGGAGAAGGTCGTTGGCGACTATGATCCGTTCTATCCCACAGGCCGGTTTGGCGGATATTACGGACGCCATCGCTATCGCTACGGCTTCCACGATCCCTTCCTGTTCGGTGGCCCAGCCTTTTCCGGCTACGGCAATGTTCGCAGTTTCACCGTCTACACCACCGAACTGGATTTGAAGATCGATCGGACGATCGATGGCGAACGCCTGTTCGAAGGCAAGGCCGAAGCCATGTCGCGGTCGAAGAACCTGACCTATCTGGTGCCAAATCTGGTGGAAGCGATGTTTACCGACTTCCCCGGAAACAGCGGCGAGCGGGTCCGCATTTCGGTTGCTCCCGAGAAAGAATAAGTCGGGCGACCCTCAGCTTTCAAGCTGACGGAGGAGCATTCGCACATCATTGTCCATTTCGCTGTCTTCGCCGCGCAAATGCTCGACCAGCTTGACGGCATGAATGACCGTGCTGTGATCACGGCCGCCAAATTTGCGACCTATTTCCGGATAGCTGCGCGGCGTCATGACCTTTGACAGGTACATGGCGACCTGCCGCGGCCGGGCCACGGCGCGAGCGCGGCGTTTGGATGACATCTCGTTCCGGTCAAGCCGATAATATTCGCACACCGTACGCTGGATTTCGTCGATCGTGATCCGGCGGCGACAGGCGCTCAAAATATCGGACAGTTGTTCCTCCGCTAATTCGCGGCTGATTTCGCGCCCGGTCAGCTGCGCATAGGCGAGCAGCTTGTTGAGGCCGCCTTCCAGTTCGCGTAAATTGCGGCTGATCGTGCGAGCGAGAAAATCGACCACCTCTTCCGATACCTGCTGGTGCGGCATTGTTGCCAGACGGTGCTTGAGAATATCACGGCGCAGTTCAAGGCCGGCTGACTGAATGTCGGCGACCAGGCCCATCGACAGGCGCGAGAGCAGGCGCTGGTCAACACCGTCCAGAGCTTGCGGTGGACGATCGGCCGCTACCACCACACGTTTGCCGCGGCTGATCAGCGAATCGACCGTATGGAGAAATTCCTCCTGGGTCGAATTTTTGCCGACAATGAACTGGATGTCGTCGATCATCAGCAAGTCCGCTTCGCGCAGCGATGCCTTGAATTCCATCCCCTCGTTGCGGCGCATGGCAGAAACGAATTCGATCATGAAGCGCTCTGCGGACATGTAGATGATGGTCGCGGAAGGAAACTCTTCACGAAATGCATGGCCGATGGCGTGCATCAAATGGGTCTTGCCCTGTCCGGTGGAAGACTGCAGATAAAGAGGACTAAACAAGGGCTTGTCCGCAGCCGCAGTGCGCTGGGCGGCATTGAGCGCGAGAACATTGGAGTGCCCGGCGATAAACTGGTCGAAGGTCATTCGGGGATCCAGATCCAGACGAAATTTGCTCTCAGGAACGACTATGTCCGCGCCCCGTGGCGCAGAACCATTGCCCTGTGCAATCTGAACGATTTTTGCAGCGCCTGACTGGGCCTCAAAGGCAAGACCTGTGACCGCCGGTTGATGGGCTTTCCAGGCCAGAAAAAGGCGTTCGGCATAGCGATCCCGCACCCAGGTTGCTGCAAATTCCGATGGCAGTTCCAGCTGCAATATACCGGTGTCCGAATCAAATGCGGACAGCTTGATCGGTTTGATCCACTGGCCGAAAATTTGTGCACCCAAATCGCGGCGCAGGCCCGCGCATATCTTGAGCCATATCGTTTCAAGGTCGGTTGAAATTATAATCTCTCCGGAAACAGGACTGCTTGCGGACGACATGGCATCCCGGTCTTGCACTTTTTCGTTCACAAACATCCCCCGAAAACTTCCCCGTTTGGCGCCAGATTGCAACGCCGACAATTGATCGCAGACCCGGAATTAAGCGGCTCTCATTACCCCCAGCCATGGGAATGAATCAGGCACAATGGATCTGATGCTGAAAACACGTTTTCAACGATCATTTATATTTTCTAATTAGGCCCGGATATCGCAATCGTAGCCATCAGCCGAGGCTCTGTAGTAAGCCCGTCCGAGTGAGTCGATCAAGAGCGGCCTTGTAAAAAAAGTGAAATATTTCGATTGACACCGGCAAGCCTCGGATTTTGCTAAATATCTTTTCAACTATCTGAAATATATGGAATATATGCTGTGGATAACGAGGTATAACTTGCGAATCGCGGAGTCAGCTAGGGTTCTGGTTAATGGGTCGATGATCATGCCAGAAGGGCGAAGAAAAATTGTTGCGGATGAACTTGTTGGTACAGGAACGCAAATTGGCTTGCCAAAGGCGCGATGATTTGGCAATGGCGCTCGCCTGACCCCGATGATGCCAACATGCATCTGGTCACGGGGGCGATTAGCTCAGTTGGTAGAGCGCTTCGTTTACACCGAAGATGTCGGCGGTTCGAGCCCGTCATCGCCCACCACCATTTCGACGCGATGTCGGAACTGGTCTTGCGACGCCATTTCTTTCAATTTGATATCACTATCACGCAGGCAACCGACAGCAGGGCCGCGATCATCATCGTATATTTGCGCGGTCGGTTATCGGGCAGGTGGGCCTCGGAAAAATCCGAACGGGATCGTCGGCCCGTTACCATAGCTCCGACAAGCTTCTCTTTCAGTACAAATCGGTAGATCGCGATCGCCACGATATGCAGCACGATGAGGGCTGCCAGCAGATTGAAGTTGAACTCGTGAACTTCTGCGAACTGCCGGCCTGTCTCGAACGACACCATTATGGCCAATGGACCGGATTCGAGGCCGTCAACATCGACAGAGAACAGCCCGGTTGTCACCTGGGCAACCAGGACAATTAACAGGGCGAAGACGCTCAGCACGGCCAGGGGACTGTGGCCGAAGGTGGCGCCCGGCTCGCGCCGCCGCAATTTACCGAGGTAGGAACTCAGAGATCCTATCCGTCTCATCATGGGAGCGAATCGCGCCGTCCAGCTGCCGAACAAACCCCATAACAATCGAAACAGGACCAGTCCGAACATCGTCAGGCCAAGACGTTTGTGCCAGTCCATATAGCCTTGCTCTGCGGTCCACCAGAGGAGCGGCACAAGAGCCACCATCAGCCAGTGCACCAGCCGGACGGCGCCGTCCCAGACCAGGATGCGCGCGGGTTCGGTCGTCATATCAGGCTAGTCGTCCTCGCGATACTTATCATGGCAGTCCTTGCATTTGCCGCCCGTTGCCTGGAAGGCGGTTGCAATGGTTGCAACATCACCGCTCTGGGCAACCGTGTCGAGCCCGGCGGCAGCCTCCTGCATCGCCAAAACCTTGTCATTGAAGTCGGACTTGTTTTTCCAGATGACCGGCAGTGCATCGGTTTTGACACCGGATTCGGACCCTGTTCCCTCCGGAAACCAGTCGGCCATGCCTTCTGCCTCTTTGGGTACGAGCGCAGCGGCGGCCTGAATCCGGGCCAGATCGGGACTGTCGGCCTTCAACTGATCGCTGATGCTCTTGAACGCCTTGCCGATTTTCTTGAGGTGGCCCTGCCTTGCTTCAATTTGCTCCTTCACGGTCATTCCATTTGGAAGTTCGACGGCTGCTAACTGCGAGTCCATGTCCGTTTCGGTATTCTGTCCGCAGGCAGAAAGCAGCGCAAGGCTGGCAAGGAGCGGAACAATTATTTTTGATTTGCAGCGTCTCATCGAATTCTCCAAATTGCCGAAGTAGCTCGAGACTAGCGAATTTCGGAACCAACGCAATGGATTACGGCTGTTGCAAAGGTCTGGGGCTGGCAGGTTCCGATTTGCCGGAATGCGATTTTCAGCCTTCGGAAAGCGTGTCTTCCAGCAGGGCAGCTGCCTTGGCGCCATCCCAGTCCATGGCGCCGATGACCCGCCACACTTCCTTGCCCTGCGCATCATAAAGCACGGTGGTTGGCATCAGACCGGAACCGAAACCAAAGCTCAGACCGTTTTCCGGATCGACATAGGGCTCCAGTTCCTGGAAATTGCCGCGTTCGAAAAAGGGGACAACTTTTTCCGTGCCCTGAATGTCCTGAGACACCACCAGGACCTTGAGCCGGTCCTTCTCCCGCGCTGCCAGTGTATCGAGCATCGGCATTTCGACAATGCATGGAGCACACCAGGTTGCCCAGATATTCACAAGCAGGGGCTTGCCGGTAAAGTCGCTCAATTGCACCGGGCTGCCGTCCGGTGCCTGAAAGGAGGTATCAACCATCGCTGTGCCGCGCTGGGAAATGTCCAGCTTGCCAACCATGCCCTGGCCACTCTCGATCGTTTCTCCTTCTTCCTGCATCTCGCCGTCAGCAAATTCTTGCCCCGCTTCGTCGGAGCCTCTATCGCAGGCGCCTAGGCTCACCAACAGGATCACGGACAGGACGGTACGCATCACTAAAGTCACAAAAAATTCCAATATCATGTGGGGTGGCAGATTTGCCGATGGCCCTTCATCAATCATGCGCGAGATAAACGCCTCCATCCCTTTCGACAAGAAATTATGGCAGCATGATATTCGCGCGAGTCTGGCTCATGTCGCGATGCTGGCGGATCAGGGGATTGTCGAGGCAGAAGATGCGAAGAAAATCGTCGATGGTCTGAACCAGATCGCGCAGGAATTTGAAAAAGACGGCGTAACCGAAAATCTCGATCTCGAAGACATTCACATGCATGTCGAGGCGCGTCTTTCCGAGATTGTCGGGCCGGTGGCGGGGCGCCTGCACACCGCGCGGTCGCGCAATGACCAGGTCGCCACAGATTTCCGGCTGTGGGTACGCGAAGCCATGGATATGGCCGACCATGCGCTGGCGGCCCTGCAGAAGGCGCTGGTGGATCGTGCCGAGGAACATGCCGATACGATCATGCCGGGCTTTACCCATTTGCAGTCCGCCCAGCCGGTGAGCCTGGGCCACCATCTGATGGCTTATTATGAAATGGTCCGCAGGGACCGCTCGCGATTTGCCGACGCGCGGCGACGGATGAACGAATCGCCGCTCGGCGCGGCGGCACTGGCCGGAACCGGATTTCCGATCGATCGCGACAAAACCGCCTCGACTCTGGATTTTGATGGTCCGACCGCCAATAGTCTGGATTCGGTGTCTGACCGGGATTTCGCGCTCGACTATCTGATGGCGGCAACCCAATGTAGCCTGCACCTTTCCCGTCTGGCCGAGGAATTCGTGATCTGGGCAAGTCAGCCGTTCAGCTTTGTGAAGCTGCCGGACAGTTTTTCGACCGGATCCTCGATCATGCCGCAGAAACGCAACCCCGATGCTGCCGAATTGGTGCGCGGCCATTGTGGACGGATTGCGGGCGCGATGACTGCGCTGGTGATTACCATGAAAGGTTTGCCGCTCGCCTATTCCAAGGACATGCAGGACGACAAGCCGCCCGTGTTCGAGGCCCATGACCTGCTCGGCCTTTCGATCGCCGCCATGACCGGTATGGTTGCGGAAGTGGAATTCAGCGGCCAGCGGATGCGCGCGCTGGCAGAGTCGGGCTATTCGACCGCCACCGATTTTGCCGATTGGCTGGTGCGGGAAGCGAAGCTGCCGTTTCGCGAGGCGCATCACATTACCGGCGCGGTGGTGGCGCTGGCGGAAGACCAGAACTGCAGCTTGGCCGATCTCACGCTCGAGCAGTTTCAGGCAATCGACAAGCGGATCGATTCTGACGTATTCAGCGTGCTGAGCGTCGATGCGTCGGTGGCGAGCCGATCCAGCTATGGCGGGACAGCCCCGGATCAAGTAAGGGTGCAGATTGCCAAGGCACGGAGTGCATTGGGCTTGGAGAGCTGAAATGAAGCACATTCATTCGATTCTGCTGCTGGCAGGTACCGCCGTCATTCTGGCCGCATGCGGCAATCGCGGTGCCTTGCAGCCGGCCAAGGGCGAAGCGCTGCCGCCGCCCGTCTATGGCGAGATGAAAACACCGAGCGGAGAGGACCTGCTGGTCCCGTCGAGCCAGGCAAAGCCGGAGCGTAGCGATGAATTGCTCCGCCGTTCCGAAAAACGCCAGGATGACGAATTTGACCTGCCGCCTCCCGGCTAATCCCGTTCCAACCGTCTGAAAGTATAGTATATTGGACCATTTCCAGCTCAAAAATGGTGTTTTGCACGCGGAAAATATTCCGTTGCCGCAAATCGCGGCAGAAGTCGGCACGCCGGTCTATGTTTATTCGCGGGCGACGCTCGAACGGCATGCCCGGGTCTTCCGTGAAGGGTTGAAGGACGCCGGCAAGATCCATCTCGCTTTTGCTGTAAAAGCCAACCCCAATCTGGCGGTGCTTCGGATATTGGCCAATCAGGGCTATGGTGCGGATGTCGTTTCCGGCGGTGAATTGCAGCGTGCGCTGGCGGCGGGCATGAAGGCGGAGGACATCGTCTTCTCCGGTGTCGGAAAAAGTCGCGAGGAACTGGCGCTTGGCCTCGACAAGGGCATCGGCCAGTTCAATCTGGAATCGGAGGAAGAGGGAGAGATGCTGGCGGAGATCGCAGCTTCCAGAGGGATGAAAGCCTCGGCAACCCTGCGCGTCAATCCGGATGTCGATGCGGGCACCCACGCCAAGATTTCGACCGGCAAGAAGGAAAATAAATTCGGGGTCGCGATTGATGTGGCGCCGGACATCTATGCACGGCTTGCCAAGTTCGAGGGGCTCAACCTCCGCGGGGTGGCTGTGCATATCGGCAGTCAGCTGCAGAATCTGGAACCGCTTGAAAAATGCTATGCAAGAATGGGCGAACTGGTGACGCTGCTGCGGAGCGCGGGGCATGTCATCACCCATGTCGATCTGGGCGGCGGTCTCGGCGTACCCTACAAGCAGGAGGACAATCCACCGAGTCCTGCTGAATATGGCGCGATGGTCGCGCGGGTGACGCAGGATTGGGATGTGACCCTGATGTTCGAACCGGGTCGCGTCATTGCCGGAAACAGTGGCATCATGATCACCAAGGTGATCCGCATCAAGCCCGGCGTGGACAGCGATTTTGTAATCGTCGATGCGGCGATGAACGACCTGATGCGGCCTGCCATCTATGACGCATGGCATGATTTCGAAGCGGTGGAACCGAGCGGCGAGACCATGGTCGCGTCGATCGTCGGCCCGATTTGCGAAAGCAGCGACATTTTCGCCAAGGAACGGGTGGTTGATCGCGTGCAGACCGACGATCTCGGGATTTTTCGCACCGCCGGAGCCTATGGCGCGACTATGGCGAATACCTACAACAGTCGGCCGCTGGTGCCGGAAGTGTTGGTCGATGGAGACCGCTATGCGGTGGTTGCAGAGCGGATCGAGCCGGCCACGATCATGGCGGCCGAACATGTACCCGACTGGCTGAAATGAACCAGCTCCCGATCTTTGTGAATCTTTCAGGGCGAAAGGTCATATTGCTCGGAACCGGAGAAATGGCCGACGCCAAAAGGCGGCTTTACGAACGGTCTGGAGCAGTGGTTGTCGATGACGAAGCGGATGCGGATGCCGTGCTTGCAGTGGTCGCACTGGAGGATGATGAAGAGGCCTTGGCCGCTGTTAAGCGCTTCAAAGCAAGAGGGCTTCTGGTCAATGCCGTCGACCGATCCGCCCTGTGCGACTATACGACGCCGGCGATCATTGACCGCGATCCGGTACTGGTCGCGATCGGGACCGGCGGAGCGTCTGCCGGTCTTGCAAAGTCCTTACGCCAGAGACTGGAACAGCTGATACCGGGTAATCTGGGCGATCTCGCCAACGGCCTGGCCGCCGCGCGCGAACGGATCAAGCGAATCTGGCCCGACAGCGCCGAGCGGCGCAAGGCGATCGATGCCGCGCTCGACCCGGGCGGCATGTTGGATGTGATGTCCGAAAGCGCGGAAGCCAATCTGGAAACCTGGCTGTCCATGCCCTTTGCAAATGACCTGTCCGAGGTCGAGGATATGGTGCTGAGCAGCGCTGATCCAGATGATCTTACGCTTCGGCAAGCCCGGCTGCTCGGAAGAGCCGACCAGATTTATGCTGACGATAGTGTCCCCGGGGACATACTGGATCGGGCCAGAGCGGACGCGGAACGGTTCGACCTTGCGCTGTGGGACGAGAAGCCGGCAAAGGGCCTGACGGTACGAATCAGGATGAAGACATGATCTCAATGCTGCCGGAACTGGCCAAGACCGATATTGTCACCGTGTTGCAGACCGCCATGGCACCGGCGTTTCTGCTGGTGGCCCTGGGCGGGATGCTCAATATCTTCACCGGTCGGCTGGCGCGGGTCATTGACCGTTCGCGGGTCATGCAAAGCCGCTATCTGGAAACCGAGGGCGCAGAGCATATTTTATGCGTCAATGAACTGCGGGATCTGCAATTGCGCATCAAATATGTGAACAGCGCGATCTATTTCAGTGTGGTGAGTGCAATTGTCGTCTGTGTCCTGATCGGATTGTTGTTTGCCATGGGACTGACCAGCTATCCGCTGTTGCCGGAGATTGTTGCAGGCGCCTTCATTGGCGCAGTCCTTTTGCTGTCGGTGGCGCTAATCCAATTTTCCCGCGAAGTGCGTATCGGTATCCGCGATTTCATGATCCGCGAGGAATATCTCGAAAATTCGGACAAGGCGAAATGAAAAGAGGCTGCTGGTCCCGAAGGGCCAACAGCCTCTGAACATGGGTCAGCGGTAGGAAGTGCCGCTGCCGGGTTGCCTGATCTCTAGATCAGATTTGCCCCCCGAACGGATTTTTCCGACCCCTGTGCTGAACCATGAGACATCGGACCACCTCCTTTCGCTTGTGAATGAAATACGAACTGTTGCATTGAACTTCTCTCCGCTGTTCGACCATTCCGGTGTGAATCAATTCCGACTCGCGAACAAGACTTGAAATTTTTTATTTTGCTGTCACAATTGCGCGTTCCGGCCTGATGATCATCGGATCACCGTCGGCAATCTTCCACCACGCGACTGAATTCGGGCCAGACGGGGATTGCGAGCGATTGCAGGCCACCGGTTTCGACAGCAAAACGGCCACGACTATAGGCGATGCGGTCCATCATGATATCCCCGGGGGAAACCGAAATAGCCGCATACGCTGGTGTTCCGCCACTATTGGCGACCGGATAGGATGCCTGCCCGGCGCTGGCCCGCAATCGCATGATCGCCCCATCGCCAACTGAACCGGTACGGGAAATAATCAGCTGCCGACGGGATCGATCGCAGCGGATGATGAAGATTGCGTCTCTGCCGGCTTCACCGAATAGCGCCAACGAGCCTCGAGCATCCGTTCGATAAACCCAAGTGCCGGGTGTAATCGGCCAGTCAATCCAGTCGCCTTCCAATGGTGTCGGCGCCGGCGCCTGTGCCGCGACCGGTTTGACGGGCTCGGGCGCGGGAGCCGGTTCAGGCGGTGCGGGCGAGCATCCGGCGAGCGCCAGCAGCGCGAGCGGAAGGATTTGCGGGATAGAAATGATTCTCATGATCACGGAATATGGCCAAAAGCATCGGGCTAGGCTAGTCCTCATTTCCGATGCCCAAGCCCGAACCCAAAATCACGAAGCAGCGTGTTGACCAGATATTAGCGGATCGCGGCCTCGCCGAAAGCCGGGCGAGGGCGCAGGCCTATATCATGGCCGGCCTGGTGACCGTGGCAGGCAAGAAAATCGACAAGCCGGGTCAAAAAATCGCCAGCGATGCAGCGATCGAGCTCAAGGGCAAAGACCATCCGTGGGTATCGCGCGGCGGTGTCAAGCTTGACCATGCGCTGCGGCATTTCGGGATAGATGTCACCGGAATGATCGCGATGGATGTCGGCAGCAGCACCGGCGGTTTCACCGATGTGCTGTTAACGGGCGGTGCAGAAAAGGTCTACGCCGTTGATAGCGGCACCAATCAGCTTGCCTGGAAGCTTCGGCAGGACGAGCGGGTCATGGTGCACGAGCAGACGAGTGCAAGGATTTTGACCGAGCAACATGTTCCGGAAAAGATCGACATCATTGTCTGCGACGCTAGTTTCATTTCACTGGTCAAGGTGCTGGAACGGCCGCTTGCGTTTGCCAAGCCAGAGGCGACGCTGGTCGCTCTGGTCAAGCCGCAATTTGAGGCCGAGCGCGCCGATGTCGGCAAGGGCGGCGTTGTCCGCGATGAAGCCGTTCGTCAGGCGGCCTGTGGAAAAGTCCGCGATTGGTTGGTCGCGTCGGGCTGGAATATTCTGGGGATTACGGAAAGTCCGATCACGGGACCCAAGGGCAATGTCGAGTTTCTCATCTGTGCCCAAAGAGGAATCGGCCAGAATTGCTGATGCCGATAGATTGCATCGGACGGGTTGTTATTGTCAGTGCTTCGCCTTAGCTGAAGGGCTATGATAAAAACATCTGCTCCAGCCTCTTCGCCAGCCACGCCGGATATCGGTGCGTCCATGCAACGATTGATCCTCGATGGGTCATCCTGGCTTTCGAGCCACTATATGGAACTCATCGTTGCCGCCGTTTTCGGCACCGCGATTTTCTTCCTGCTAGGCGCGACAAAGCGCCTTGCGGCCCGCTATGTGCGCACCAATCAGGACCTTACCGGCTATCGGGCGATCCTTGGCAAGGCTATCGCCAGGACCAGCAAATTCTTCATGTTGATGGTGTCGGCCGAACTGGTCGTGAATTTTGCCAGCGCACCATCGAGCTTTGATCGGGTGGTCCATGTGCTGTTCACGATCTCGGCGGTGCTGCAGGTTGCGATCTGGCTGCGCGAGATCATTCTCGGGCTCATCGTCCGCCGGACATCACAGGATCCGGACCAGCATGAAACGCTGGAAAATGCGATGACCCTGATCCGATTGCTGGTCACATTCGTGCTCTTCGCAATCGCGGCTATCATGATCCTGGACAATCTGGGTGTGGATGTGACCGGTCTGATTGCCGGTCTGGGGGTCGGTGGTATTGCCATCGGTCTTGCCGCCCAGGGCATTTTTTCCGATCTGTTTGCGGCCCTGTCGATCATATTCGACAAACCGTTCCGCCGGGGCGAGACGGTCAGCTATGACTCGACCGTCGGGACGATCGAGAAGATCGGTCTCAAAAGCACGCGATTGAGAGCGATCACAGGGGAAGAGATAATCATTTCCAATACCAATTTGCTGGACAAGGAAATTGTAAACATGACCCGCTTGGCGAGACGGCGGACGCGTTTTGGCATCGGCGTGATTTATCAGACCAAGCCAGAAGAGGCGCGACGGATTCCCGGACTGCTCAAAAAGATTGTGGAGGACAATGATGCGGTGTTCGTGCGGTCCGGTTTTGTCGGCTTTGGCGACAGCTCGATCAATTTTGAACTCGATTTTGATATCATGAGCAGCGAATATGACGTGGTCTATCAGGGCCGGCATACGATCGGTCTGGCGATCCTGCAGGCGTTCAACGAAGCGGGGCTGGAATTTGCCTATCCCACGCAGACAACCTTCACGGCGGCTCCGGATGGAGAGATGATCCTGCCTTATCCGGAGGGCGGTTTTGGTGCGCTTGTCGGCGAGGACTAGGGTTCCGTAACGGCGGATGCGGCATGAAAAAAACAACTTGTTAATCGGCCGGTTAACGGGGACAATAGCGCCAAAATCCGAATCCGATATCAAACATAAAGGAATTACATCATGCGTGATGCTGTCATCGTTTCTACTGCCCGCACGCCGATCGGCCGCGCTTACAAGGGCGCCTTCAACACCACAACGGGGGCGACGCTCGGTCATTATGCGGCCAAGGCTGCCGTAGAGCGGGCCGGCATTGATCCCGGCACGATCGACGACGTCGTCTGGGGCAGTGCGTTGCAGCAAGGCTCGCAGGGCGGCAATCTGGCCCGCCAGGTTGCGCTGCGGGCTGGTTTCCCGATTGAAGTGCCCGGCATGACGATCGACCGGCAGTGCTCTTCCGGCCTGATGGCGATCGCTACCGCTTCCAAACAGGTAACGCTCGACCGGATGGATGTAGTTGTCGGGGGCGGACAGGATTCGATCTCGACCGTGCAGACGCCGGAAATGCGGGTTCAGCCTGATCGGGAACTGCTCAAGATGCACGACGATATCTACATGCCGATGTTGCAGACGGCGGAAGTAGTCGGTGCGCGGTACGGCATCAGCCGCGACGCCTGCGATGAATATGCGCTGCAGTCGCAGATGCGCACCGCGGCGGCCCAGGAAGCCGGCCGGTTCGACGATGAAATTGTCGAAGTAACCACCACCATGGGTGTGCAGGACAAGGAAACCAAGGAAATTTCCCATGTCGAGGTCACGATCAGTAAGGATGAAGGCAACCGCCCGTCGACGACGCTCGAAGGTCTGCAGTCGCTGAAGCCTGTGCTCGGTCCCGACAAGATTGTCACGGCGGGCAACGCATCGCAGCTGTCCGATGGTTCGGCTGCCAGTGTTGTGATGGAAGCCAAGGCCGCAGAGAAAGCCGGTCTCAATCCATTGGGCCGCTATGTCGGGATGGCCGTTGCCGGAACCAAGCCCGATGAAATGGGCATTGGTCCGGTGTTCGCAATACCCAAATTGCTCGAACGCTTTGACCTGAAGATGGACGATATCGGTCTGTGGGAATTGAACGAAGCCTTTGCTGTTCAGGTCCTCTACTGCCAGCAGAAGCTGGGCATTCCCGACGAACTGCTGAACGTCAACGGCGGCTCGATCTCGATCGGTCATCCCTATGGCATGACCGGCGCCCGCTGCACCGGACATGCGCTCATCGAAGGCAAAAGGCGCGGTGCAAAATATGCCGTGGTCACCATGTGCATCGGCGGCGGCCAGGGCGCAGCCGGACTGTTCGAGATTTTCTAATATTGGAACCAGGCAGGGTCGGCGGAGAACTGCCGACCCAACCATATCAGGGAGAGAATATCATGGCAGCAGTAGGCGTTATCGCGACTTTAACCGTGGCCGAAGGCAAAAATGCCGATTTTGAAGCGGCCTTCCGTGAACTGATGGCCGCTGTTCGTGCGAACGAACCAGGCAATGAATTTTATTCGGTGTTTCAGAGCAAGGACAATCCGCAGCAATATAAAGTGCTTGAACGCTATGTCGATCAGGCGGCGCTGGACGCGCATGGCAAATCGGATCATTTCCGGGCAAGTGGTCCAAAGCTTGCGCCCTGTATGGCGGCCGCTCCTGTGATCGAATATCTGGACGGTATCTAGTCCGCGCTTTTCGCGGGCAAAATCTGGCCTGATTCGAACCGGAATCCGTCGGCCCGGTCTTTTTCCAGCAGCAACGGCCCATCAAGATCGACCCATTGTGCCAGTTGGGCCAAGGAAAAGGCTGGCTGTATTCCAAGCGATGTCGAGAGCATGCAGCCGACCATGATCTTCATGTTCGCCGCTTGCGCCGCGTGCGCGATGGCCATCGCTTCGGTCAATCCGCCCGCCTTGTCGAGTTTGATATTCACCACATCGTAGAACGGGGCAATCCTCTCGATGTCAGCGCTGGTGTGGCAGCTTTCGTCGGCGCAAAGCGGAACCGGCGATTTTATACCGCTCAGCAAATGGTCCTGACCGGCGCTAACCGGCTGTTCGATCAGTTCGACCGAATATTGCGCCAGGAGCGCCGCTTCGGCGGTTATATCGAGATCGTTCCAGCTCTCGTTGGCGTCGACGATCAGGCGAGCCCCGGGTGCCCCGCGGTGGACGGCCGCAACCCGTTCGTGATCCTTGTCGCCGGACAATTTCAGTTTCAGCAGCGTGTATCCTGCGGCGGCGGCCTTGCGGGCCTGTCTTTCCATCAAAGCCGGTTGGCCCAGTGAAATGGTGAAGGCAGAGAGCGTCGGTGCTGGTACGGGCAGGCCGGCCAGTTGCCACAGGGCGACATTTGTTTTCCGGCATTCCAGATCCCAAAGCGCGCAGTCGAGGGCATTCCGCGCGGCGCCGCGCGGCATTTTCTGGAGCAGTAGCGCGCGATCGAGATCAGGATGCTCGGCAACGAACCGGCTTATCTGATCGGCACATTCTTGCGCGGTCTCGCCTTCATAGTAGATTGGCGTCGCCTCGGCCCGCCCGATAGCGGCCCCGTCGGATATTTCGCACAGGATCACATCGACATGGGTTTTCGTTCCCCGGCTGATGACAAACGCGCCAGCGACAGGCCATTTTTCGACGGTGGCAGAGACAGTGAGCGTCATGCGCCGCTTCTAATGCGCGACAGCGAAAGCGTCACTCAATTTGTAAACGGCCGGCGGTTTTCAGACAAAGTTTTTGGTTGTGCTCCGCCGGTCAGTTGCTTGGCGATCGGCTGTTGACGGGCTTCTGCCGAGCGGCGTGCCATATAGGTGTCGAGACCTATCTGCAGTGCAACCAGCATATAGACAAAGGGCTGATAGGCGATGCCCACGAACAGGGCGCCAACCAGGAAGATCACGTGACCATGTTGCAAGGCGATGGCAAGCGGAGCCACCCATTGTTCGTCCCGCTTCGGCGATTTTCCATATTTTCGCCGCAGCAGTTCCATTCGCCACAGCCCGCCGACATGGATCATCAGCCACAGGATCAGGCCGGGGAAGCCCTGCTCGCCTAGCATTTCGAAATAGCTGCTGTGAAATGCCCGGGCTTCGTCTTCCACCAGTCGGGCGTCGACATCGTCCGGATCGATTCCCCATTCCTCATACTGGGTGACGTCCACTTCCGACAATTCATAGGTCAGCTTGTTGATCCGGTAGACATCAAAGCCTCCCCCGAACGGGTGTTGATTCGCATAATCCCAGGTCCACTTCCAAACCGCGAGCCGTGTCGATGCGGACTGGTCGGCCTGATAATTTTCGATGGTGCCCATCCGCTCGGTAAAGCTTTGCGGCAGAAACGGAATCGACAGAAGGCCGATTGCCGCCGCAAGTCCCGCGTAGATCAATCGGTAGCGCACGAAGCGCAATTGCAGCACCGCCCAGACGCCGATGCAGACAAGACCGGTTCGCGCCTGCGTGCCGATGGGAATGAGCAAGGCCGAAAATATCAGTGCGTAGGCGAAGAGCTTCACCCGCCAGTCGGGCGGAAAAATGGTTCCGTGATGGGCAAGCCAGAGGATCAGCGGGATGATGCAAATGGCAACCGTCGAAATGATCGATCCTTCGTAGAGGCCACTATTATTGTCGACCAGCAGCACCAGGACTCCGTAGCCGCCGCCGGAAGCCAGGGTCTTGATCCCACCGGTGATAATCAATGTCCCCGCGCACAGCACCATGAACAGCGCCAATGCTTCCAGCCGCAATTTGGTCTTCAATGTCAGAGGCAGAAATATCGCGAATACCAGGGCTTTCCAGACCCAGTCCCATTTTTCCAGCGCCGCGTCCGGCACCGCCGCCTGTACCGTCGTATAGCCGCAATAGGCGAGCAGCATTATCATCATGGCCTGGCGGATGGAAAAGCGGCTGTCCTGCTTGGTATCTGCGACCAGATAGCCGAGTAGGGCCAGAGCAAAAACGACCAGTGACAGCGGCACCGAGTTGAGCATGAAATAGCTCAGCCGCTGCGGGGCGACTATGTCGACATAGGCATAGACCAGCGTGAACAGAAAAGGCCGCTTGAAGGCGATGAACAGCAGCGCGACAAGATATCCGACGAAGACAAGATCACGCATCGTGCCACGATCCCGTGGAGGAAGAATGTTTCGCGAAGCCGGCGGATCCCTCTTCGGGTTCCGGGGGGTCTTCGACATCAAGATCGTCGCGATGCATGAGACGCCATGCTGCGATCAGCAGCAGCCCATGCGTTAGCGCGATAGAAAAATTGTCTACCATCTGCCCCATTCATCCCGGCACGAGCGGCAAAAACACGCTCTTCTACCATCGCGCGATACAGGCTTTGGGTTGACGGGACGTTAATCCTTTTTTGGCAAGACTTTGCGCCATGACGCGGATTTTGCATATACTCGACCACAGCTTGCCGCTGCACAGCGGCTATTGTTTTCGCACACGGGCGATCATGAAGGCGCAGATTGCCAGCGGACTGACGGTGGCCGGCGTGACCGGTGTGCGTCAAAACCAGCACGGTTATGTAGCGAAGCAGCCCATGGAAGAGGCTGACGGCCTTCGCTTCTTCCGGACCCTGGCCCAAGTCCATGGGCCATCGCCGGTACGCGAATGGCGGGAAATTGCCGCCTTGGCCGACCGGATCGAACAAGTCATTCGCGAATGGCAGCCGGATATTCTGCATGCCCACTCGCCCGCGCTCAACGGACTGGCGGCCTTGCGCGCGGCCGAGAAATCCGGGTTGCCGCTGGTCTATGAAATCCGGGCCTTCTGGGAAGATGCTGCGGTCGGCAATGGCACCGGCAGGGAAAACAGTCCGCGATATTGGCTGACCCGGCAACTGGAAAACCATGTGATCAACGGGGCCGATGCGGTGGCGGTAATCTGCGAGGGGCTGAAGTCCGATCTGATTGGCCGCGGCGTTAAGCCGGGCAAGATCACCATTTCGCCGAACGGGGTGGATCTGGAACTGTTCGGGGAACCACCGGCACGCGATGATCAGCTGCTGTCCGAACTGGGATTGACCGGGCAATCAGTCCTGGGATTTATCGGCAGTTTTTACGATTATGAAGGGCTCGATGATCTGATCGCAGCCATGCCCTCGCTGCTCGCTTCCCGGCCACAAGTGCACCTGCTGCTGGTCGGTGGCGGGCCAATGGAAGAAGCGCTGAAGAATCAGGTCGAGCGACTGGGCATAGGATCTGCCGTCACCTTCACCGGGCGTGTGCCGCATGGCGAAGTCGAGCGCTATTATGGCCTGATGGATATCATGGTCTATCCTCGCAAGTCGATGCGCCTTACCGATCTCGTGACACCGCTCAAGCCGCTTGAGGCGATGGCGCAAGGACGGCTTGTGGCCGCGTCGGATGTTGGTGGCCACCGGGAGCTGATTGAGGATGGGGTCACCGGCACGCTGTTTCCGGCTGGTGAACCCGAAAACATCGCGAAGAAACTGGCGAATCTGCTCGAAAATCGGGAAGATTGGGACCAAACTATTGAAACAGCGCGGAAATTTGTTGAGGCGGATCGTAACTGGTCGTCAAACATTTTACGTTACACTCCTGTTTACCAAAGGTTGATTGCGCGCAAATCGTTCGAGCGTGCAGCATGAGATGGTGGAGAAGAAAGTGGATCAAATAGAGCAGGATTTCGCGCGGTTCAAACAGCCGGTCATGGCTGTCGCTGGCGGAATTGCGGTGGCGCTTGTGGTCGCCACCCTGCCGCACGTCTATCTTGAAAATATTGTCGGCGCGACCGGACTGTCGGAGATTGTTCCTGCAGCCGCCCCGCCGCTGGGGAATACGGCGCGCAGTCTGATTGCGGTCGTGGCGGGTTTGATATCGGCATCTGCGCTTTATCTTTTTCTGAGTTACAAGACGAAATCACATGAAGGAGGCTCCGATATGGGCTTGGCAATTCGCAATAACCTGGCCTCGGAGTCGGTCGGTGACGACCGCAACGGCAAATCGCGCTTTGCGGTTCCGAAACTGAGCCTGTCGGCAAAATCCCTGACCAAATTTCTCAAGAAGCCGAAAAAATCGCCGGGTCGTGTGACCGAGTTAAAAGATCTGCCGGACATCAGGGAAGCGGACCGTCATCCGGATGCGCCTGCGCGCCAGCCGATTTTCGCCGCCTCCGATCTGGGCCTGCCACTCTCCGAAAAAATCAAGCGCTTTGACGAGCCGATTTTTGATGAAAAGGCAGAAGAGTCTGCAGAGCCGGCCGCTCAGCAAGAAGCGCAAGCTGTTCCGCAAGAAGAACCGAAATCGCGACTGCAGCAGCCGGCGGAAGAGAAACCAGCCGAAAATATCGCACCGCAAAAGGAATTCGTTGTGCCCAGTGCAGATTTGTCCGCCCTGTCGCTCGCCGAGCTTGCGGACCGTCTGGAAGCCGGACTGGCTCGTCTGGAAGGGTTGCAACGACGCGAAGAGGTAAAGCCGGCGCCGGTAAAAACATCTGCGGCGGAATCAGAAAATACCACGCCTGTGCCCGAGATGCCGGCAACGCCGGCTCCCGTGGCCATTCCGCCGCTGCGGTCTGTGGACAAGGTGGAAGATAACGGTCCACAGGACCGGCAAGCGGACATGGACGCGGCCCTGAAAGCCGCGCTTGGTACCCTGGAGAAAATGACGGTCCAGCGCTGACGGTCAGGAATCGGGGAGCGCTTCAACCGGATCCCTTATCGACAGGATTTCGACGCGCAATTGCAACTCCGACTGGTCGGTAATCACGATATCAGCAACAAAGTAGCCCGGGATATCGAATTCATGCCCGGGCAGGATTCGGGTCAGTTCCTGCAGGGCTAATGCATCGGTAGCCGCTGGCCATTCAATTGAAAAACAATAGCGCGTCCCCGAAAAGGTGATGCTGGCCCATGCGCGTTCGTGTTTCAGCTGGACACGAGCATGGTCCCGCGCGAGTGTTCTTAGCTGGCTCGCAATCATCGAGGCGGGAGATCGCCGCCCACCGACCCGCTTTGCAGAATCAGCGGCCATGATCAGCCCGCCACAGGCGCATGAAATATTCAACCCGCTCCGAAACCGTCTTGCCAGGCTCACGACCGTTGCGCAGGTCCTGGACAAAACGAGGATCGCGAACGGCAAGGCGGCCGAATCTTGTCCATGCCATCCCGGTTTCGTTCAGGAATATCTCGATCTTTCGCAACAGTGGCACCGCCAGTCTCCTTGTCGTTGCTGTTCGCCCTGACGGCGAATCGCTCAATAGGGAAAATCCTATTTGAATTGATATTTCCTACATGTCTAGGAAGAATCCTATTGTCAGTTTCGGTCAGTGGCGCTATGAGGTCGATATTGTGACCGACGATCCGCGCGCCAATCTGGAGAAGCTGATCCGTGAAAACGGACATGATTTTGCTGCGCTTTCGAAAATGCTTGGCAAGAATCCTGCCTATATCCAGCAATATATCCGGCGCGGCTCTCCCAAGAAGCTGGACGAGACGGACCGGCGCAGGCTGGCAGAATTTTACGGGGTAGACGAACGGCTGCTGGGTGCGCCCGCCGCTCGCGCCTTGCCCGAGAAACACCGCGACCGTTCCGACGGACTGCTCCGGATCCGGCAGCTACAAGTCGGTGCTTCCGCTGGTCCCGGATCCTTGGCGGATGACGAATATGCGGAATCGATGGGCTTTGCACCGAAATGGCTCAGGCGACTGGGGGCGGATCCCGCCCATCTGTCGCTGATCGTTGTCGATGGCGACTCCATGGCTCCGACGCTGGGTGATGGTGACGACATCATGGTCGATCACGGCGCTGCCGCCCGACCTTTGCGTGACGGCATCTATGTGCTGCGCATGGATGATGTGCTGCTGGTCAAGCGTGTCGCCATGGGCCCGTCCGGAAAACTGACCATCCGCAGCGACAATCCGCAATATCCGGACTGGAAGGATGTCAGTGCCGAAAGCGTGAATATCATCGGGCGGGTAGTGTGGACGGGACGGCGGCTGTGACCGGATAGTCAAGACGCGGCTTGCAACTTCCGATTATTGCCACCAAATAGCCTGTTATGACAGAAGCACCCCTCAAGGCCGTGATCATTCCGGTCACGCCACTCCAGCAAAATTGCACGCTCCTCTGGTGCACCAAGACCAACAAGGCCGCGCTCAGCGATCCGGGCGGTGATCTTTCGCGGCTGAAAGCTGCGGTCGAGGAACATGGTGTCGATCTCGAGAAGATCATCATCACCCATGGTCATCTCGATCATTGCGGGCAGGCGGGCATGCTGGCCGAGGAACTGGGCATTCCGATCGAAGGCCCGCACGAGGACGACCGTTTCTGGATCGACCAGCTGGATGGAGATGGCGCGCGTTACGGCATGGTTGCGAAAAGTTTCGAGCCCGACCGCTGGCTGAAGGATGGCGACCAGGTGACCGTTGGCGATCTGGTGCTCGATGTCATCCACTGTCCCGGCCATACGCCGGGCCATGTCATTTTCTATCATCAGCCATCACGGCTGGCGGTGGTGGGCGATGTGCTGTTCCAGGGATCGATCGGCCGGACCGATTTTCCCCGCGGCAACCACCAGGATCTGATCAATGCAATCACCCAGAAGCTTTGGCCGCTGGGCGACGACGTGACCTTCATTCCCGGCCATGGCCCGACCAGCCAGTTTGGCTATGAACGCAAGACCAACGCCTTTGTCGCGGATGATGTGCTAGCGGCTCGCTGACTGTGTTCAGATCACATAGGGAATGCTGATCGCGTAGATCCCGAGCCCCAGAAGCGTCAGCATCGTTACAATGGTACCGATCATCCGGCCCTTGCCGAATTTGCCGTCATCCATGCCCACGCCGTGCGCGACCCGGCCGAGCAGATAGAGGCCGCCGACAATCCACAGCCAGACGGGAGAGCTAGTGCTGGCAAGCTCGATCACGCCGACAAGAACGAGCACGAACGGAGCGCTTTCGATATAATTGCTGTGGGCCCGCATCCGGCGGATGACTTTTTCGTTGCCGCCATCGCCAACGCTGATTTTCTCGCTGGTCCGCACCTGCCCCACGCGAATCATCAGCCAGATATTTATCAGCGCTGCAGCACCCGCCACAGTCAATGTTATCGGTAAAATCATAATGCACTCCCCATATGTGTAAATTATCGTCCCGCTATAGAAGCACAATGCTTGCAACGCACAGGAAAATCATTATACGCGCCTCTTCGCGTGCAATCTGCTGAACCAAGACCAAGCGATTCTCTGCAACAACAGGGACTGGTTTGATAAACTTGGCTGATTGGCATATTGAGCATGCTATGTATTTTTTAATGTAAAGAACAGGCTTAGCAATGGCTGTACCTAAAAGAAAAACTACGCCGTCCAAGCGCGGCATGCGCCGGTCTCATGATGCTTTGAAGGTCGAAGCCTATCAGGAATGCCCGAATTGCGGTGAATTGAAGCGGCCGCACCATTTGTGCGGAGCCTGTGGCCATTATAATGGCCGTGAAGTCTTGGCCGCCGATCTTTAATCGGCTAGTCTTCAGGCTTCTGACGCGCAATCAAGGGGAATAACCGGTGGGAATGAGGCCGCGAATCGCGATTGATGCGATGGGCGGAGATGAAGGCCCGCGCGTCATGGTTGCAGGCGCGGCGCTCGCGCGGCATCGTCACGCCGGATTTCAGTTTCTTTTCGTTGGCGATGAGGCGCAGATCAGTGAAGCGCTGAAAGATCATCCCAATCTCAGCGCCGCTTCCGAAATCCTCCACGCTCCCGACGTCGTGTCCGGTGATGACAAGCCGGGGCAGGCGCTGCGCAATTCCAAAACCACATCGATGGGCATGGCTGTCAACGCCGTGAAAACCGGCGAGGTCAGCGCTGCGGTCAGCGCCGGCAATACCGGTGCGCTGATGGCGATTGCGAAACTGGCGCTGCGCACTATGCCGGGCATTGACCGACCCGCCTTGTCGGCATTGCTTCCGACGATGAAAGACACCGATGTCGTCATGCTGGACCTTGGCGCCAATACCGAATGCAACAGCCGGAATCTGGTGCAGTTTGCCGTCATGGGCGCTGCTTACAGCCGGATCATGCACGGCTTTAACCGCCCCAAGGTTAAGCTGCTGAATATCGGGACGGAAGAAGCAAAGGGCACGGGTACCATCCAGGAAGCCGCGGCAACGCTCAAAAATACCGGCGGATTGCACATGGATTTTCTCGGATTTACCGAGGCGGACAAGATATCGACCGGCGAGGTCGACGTGATCGTGACCGACGGGTTTTCCGGAAATGTGGCGCTCAAGGCGCTGGAAGGAACCGCGCGATTTGTCACCGATCTGCTGAAGCGGAGCTTTTTGAGCAGTCTGCGGTCCAAAATCGGGTTTCTGATATCCCGGCCGGCCACGGAAATGTTGCGCGACCAGCTCGACCCCAATAACCACAACGGGGCCGTGTTTCTGGGGCTGAACGGAGTTGTGGTAAAGAGCCATGGCAGTGCGGATGCAAAAGGCGTCGCCAATGCCGTTGAAGTGGCCGCCCGGCTGGTGGAGGATAGTATTTTGGAACGCATCAGCGAAGACTTGACAAAAATCAGCGAAGCCGCGCCGGCAGGCGAGGTTGCGAAATGAGTGCCGCCGCTGCCAGGCGTGCGGTTATCAAGGGAACCGGCTCGGCATTGCCGCGAACCCGTGTTTCCAATGCCGATTTGGCCAAGCGGGTGGATACGACCGACGAATGGATCGTCGAACGGACCGGGATCCGGTTCCGCCATATTGCCGAGGATGACGAAACGACGTCCAGCCTTGCCATTGAAGCGGCAGAAAAAGCGATGCTGGCAGCCGGTTTCAACAGCGCCGATATCGATCTGATCATTGTCGCGACGGCTACACCCGACCAGACCTTCCCGGCGACGGCAACCATCGTTCAGGATGCACTCGGCTGCAATGGCTGTGTGGCCTTTGACGTTGCTGCAGTTTGTTCGGGATTTCTCTATGCCCTCTCGGTAGCGGACAGCATGATCCGGGCCGGCAGCGCCCACAATGCGCTGGTGATCGGCGCCGAAACATTCAGTCGCATACTGGACTGGGAAGACCGCGGGACGTGCGTCCTCTTTGGTGACGGGGCCGGCGCGATCGTGCTCGCCGGCGAAGAGAGCGAAAAGGGTATTCTTGCCACCAGGCTGCATGCTGATGGCGCGCATAACCAGCTATTATATGTCGATGGTGGCCCCGGCACGACGGGGACCGTCGGCAAGCTGCGCATGAAAGGCCGGGAGGTATTTCGTCACGCGGTTGTAAACCTGTCTTCGGTGTTGAAGGAAGTTCTGGAAGAAGCAGGGGAATCGGTCGGCGATGTCGACTGGGTCGTTCCGCATCAGGCAAACGCCCGCATATTGGATGCAACCGCAAAGAAGCTTAACCTGGCTCCGGAAAAGGTTATTAAGACCGTCGACATGCACGCCAATACATCGGCAGCATCGGTCCCTCTTGCTCTGGATACAGCGGTTCGTGACGGTCGAATCAAGGCCGGTGATTTGCTGGTTCTGGAAGCCATGGGCGGTGGATTTACCTGGGGCGCTTCCGTCATCCGGTATTGAATTTGCCGCATTTATTCGCAAATTAACCATAATTGACATTTTCGTCGCCTAATTTGCATACTTGTCGAAAGTCGGTTGAGCGGGATGCCGATCCGCACTTAGCTTGTTGCCATGGATTATCCGGCATCCACTGGTTTGAAGATCTCGGCTCCGTTTCTGTACCGCGCCTATCTCGGCTGCCACGCTCTCGAGGCTCGCAAGCCGCAACTTCTGAGCGCGCTGCGATGCTCTGAACCGGAATTGCGAGACCCCGGCCGCCAGTTGGCTAACGATTCGATTGCCTGCCTCTGTGCTGCGGCCCGGGAAGAACTGAATCGAGCCGATGTTCATTCGGCGATCGGCGAGAAGATGGTTCCGAAAGGGTTTTCCGACCCTGGCTACGCTGCCTATTTTCAACCCAGTTTCGGCGAAGCGTTGCTTCATCTCATGGCAGCACAACGCCTGGGTGGAGGAAGGCCTGTCGTAAAAATTATGCCGCTCTCTTCCGGCGACCGTTTGATGTGGAACCATGACCAGACGGTTTCTCCCGATCTCGTCCACATCGTTTTTGCCCTGATCTATCATTGCGGAGCATTGCTGGCAGATGGCCGCTTCAAGACGGTCAAAGCGATGCATTTTGCCCATCCGCGGCCGGAAGGATTCAGGGGGTTTCCGAAAGCCGATTCGAACAATCCTCCGATTCCCTGCTATTTCAACAGGGCGTCCACCTATCTCGAATATCATCATCTGACCACGACCAGACCGATAGCGAGCCACAATCCGGCGATTGTATCGACCGCCAGAAAACAAGAGCTATGCTTCTCGCGCGGCAGATTCGAACCAGAAAATCTGGCGAAGCTGACATATGAATATCTACTGTATCTGCTGGACAAATCGGGCCTGAGTCTGGACGCGGCTGCCATGACATTTGGTATGGCAGAACGAACCTTGCGGCGCAAATTGGTGGCTGAAGGTATTTCCTATCGCCAGCTGCTCGAGCAGGTACGACGAGACACCTGCCATCTCTATTTTCTCGAAGGCACCCGCAATCTCTCGGAAATAGCCGCCAAGCTGGGGTATAGTGAACTGAGCGCTTTTACGCGTGCCTATTCAAGCTGGTACGGTCATCCGCCAAGCCGCGACACCGGCGCCGCGATAGCTCTTGCTGCCTGAAAATATCCGGGAAATGGTGGGCGTAGAGAGAGTTGAACTCCCGACCCCTTCGATGTCAACGAAGTGCTCTACCACTGAGCTATACGCCCACGCTGGAGGCCGTCTAGCCAGCCGCTTCCGCTGGCGCAAGGCTTAATTCAGGCCGCTGATGCTGTCTGGCTCAAACAGCCGGTCGACCTCGAGAACAAGATCCCGCAAATGGAAGGGTTTTGACAATATTTTGGCCTTTGGAACCGATTCTCCCGCCCGCAATGTTACGCCGGAAAACCCGGTGATAAACATGACCTGGGTGTCGGGACAGACGGCCGCACAATGCTGGGCCAGTTCGATTCCATCCATTTCCGGCATCACAATATCGGTCAGCAGCAAATCGAATTTCTGTTCGTCGAGCAGAGGAACGGCAGCGGTTCCACGGTCTACCGCAACAACTTCATAGTTGGCTTTCTCAAGTGCGCGTGTAAGATGCTCACGCATCGCCTGTTCATCTTCCGCGAGGAGAATCCTGATCATTTTGTCGCACCTTCCCGATTATGCCTGACTTCAGACCGGCCATTATGCCGAGGCCGTCATATAAGTGCAAATCGGTTAATTTTTTCCCGAGACCAAGGATTATTTTGAAGGTGCAGGCCGGTTTTTTCGGGGGTAAACATGGCTAATCCCGTCGTCGGCAAAATAGTGTCTGCGTCATCCAGCTACAGCCTTTCCAATGTGGCGGCGTTCAACTTCCCGGTACTGGTCAGCGTACCCCATGCCGGCCGGGAATATCCACCTGAGCTTCTCGCCAATCTGAATGTTTCTGCATCGCACTTGCTCCGCCTGGAAGATCGCTATGCAGACCGGCTGGCTGCATCGGCCATTGCCTCCGGGTTTCCGGCGATCATCGCCCGCAAGCCGAGAGCCTGGATAGACCTGAATCGCAACCGGACGGAAATCGATCCGGACATGGTTGCCGGCATGGATTCGGCGCAGACACCCAATATAAGCCGGAAAGTAAGAGGCGGGTTGGGCCTATTGCCGCGCCGGCTGCACGGCGCGGGCAATTTGTGGCGTGAAAAATGGCAGCATCAACATGTCATCGACCGAATGGAGAAGGATCACGAGCCCTATCATGTGATGGTGACGCATTTGCTTGAACAGATACGCTCCGCATATGGCTGTGCGCTGTTGCTAGACCTGCACAGCATGCCACCGGTGTTCGACGAAGGTCGTCGCAAGATCGGATTTGTGATCGGCGACCGCTTCGGGCGGAGCTGTCACTCCCGATATGTTGAACTGGCCGGGGTTCATTTCCGGATGCAGGGTCATCATGTGCAGACCAACCACCCCTATTCAGGCGGCTATATTCTGGAGCGGCACGGCAAGCCGGCGCGCAATATTCATGCGTTCCAGCTCGAAGTGGATCGATCCCTGTATCTTGACGAGAATTTGCGCGAGCCGGTTGCAGCCAGCCGGTCCATCGCGGAAATGATCCGAAATTGCTGCCTGATGCTTGCGGAGCAATTGTCCGGTCGCGACCAGCTTGAAGCAGCAGAATGACAGTTTCCCAATAAAAAACCACCTCGCCGGTAGGGCGAGGTGGCCAAGGTTCAGGGAGGTGGCATTCCAGAGGAATGCCGGTATTGATCCGATCGGGGGATACGGACCAATACATCCGATATGTGGGACCTGTCGGGATGAGTTGCAAGCCCCAAAAGGTGAAAATTATTATTCCCATTTTCCTGCCGCGGCCAATCCGGACGAAGCAGGCGATCCGGTTTTTTAAATCTGTACGGAAGGCGCTTCCGTAACTTGCGGCATTTCGCCGTCCCGGACCTGTCTTGCAAATACTTCGCGCATCAATTGCAGCGAGAAGAGATGGGCGTAGATCAGAGGCAAGATACCGTTCTGGCTGATCTTGCGGAGTTCATCGCCGCGCATATCGCGCACTTTCTCTTCGTCAACCATCCTGAAGCCGCGATAGATAAACGGTTTTTCGACGCCCGTTTGCTGAATGGAGACTTCTCCATCCATCAACAGACCCATTTTTTCCAGCTCCTGGACAAACTGACCTGTCCGCTGGCCTGCCTGCTCAAACTGTTCGCAGAAACCCAAGATGCCCTTTGTGGTTTCGGTGGGCTGGTCGTTGTCGAACAGGGCCTCGCCTTCTTCAAACTCGCCAACCGCTTCGGTTGTCGGGTCGAAACACAAGGAAAGCTCTTCTGCATCGGGACGCAATTTTGCGAGCATGAATGGATAGCGGCGGACATATGCGGGAACATAAGCGGGTTCGCTGAACTGGCCCTGGTCGTTCATGAAAGTGTTGACGCCTTCGTTCAGGCCCATGAGAATCAGGGGAACGCTATTTTCTCCGACTGAGAACACAATCGGATAGTTGCGCGCAGCGCTGGTAAATTCATCGGACGTGATCGGAATTGCATGTTGCGACTGCATGAAAGACGCATTGTCGAGTGGTTTGACCCTCCATTTTGCATGCTCTTTGGAATTGAGCGGAATCAAATCCTTGTAGAACATGGGTAGGGCTTGTGCTTGCGGCGTGCTCGCCATAATCAAATTCTCCGAAAAAATTATTGTTGATGCCGAAAAGTTGTCTTGCGCTTTAAGAGCCTCACTGACCTGACGCAAGGGGAACGAGTTTGCCCGGGTTCATAATGTTTTTTGGATCAATCGCCAGCTTTATCGCCCGCAGCATGGAAAGGCGCGCACCGGAAGACAGTCGTTCCAGTTCTGCGCGCTTGTTTTGCCCGATTCCATGTTCGGCCGAAATCGAGCCGCCCGCCGCGATCACAAGATCGTGGACCAGAGGTGTTATCTGTTTCGCAGCATCCCGCATCCATTCTTGTGCCTGAACACCCTCTGGTGCCTTGACGTGAAAGTGGACGTTGCCATCTCCCATATGTCCGAATGCGGCAATCTTGATACCCGGAAACTTTTCTTCAAGCACGGGTGACGCCTCGTCGATGAAGCGGGCCATGCCCGGCACAGGAACGCTGATATCATGCTGCAGCGCGGGGCCGCTGGCGCGCTCCGCCTCCGCAATGGATTCGCGGATTTTCCAGAAATCCTCAGCCTGTTGTTCGCTGGCCGCGAGGGTCGCATCTTCGATCAGGCCCTGCTCCATCGCATCGGCCAGCAGATGTTCGGTGACCGATCCGGGATCCTGCGCATCGGGCTGGTCACGTATGATTTCGACCAGCACATGCCAGGCGTGCGTCCCTGCAAGCGGCGAGCGGGTACCGGGAATATGGCGCAACACGGAATCGAGGCATGTTTCGGGAATGATCTCAAAGCCTTCCAGCGACTGCGGAATCCGTGCATTGAGAAAGCGGAACAGCTGATAGGCCGCGTCGGTGCTGCCCACTGCGGCCCAGGCCACACAGCGATCCACCAGCGCAGGGACAGTTTTCAAGGTCGCGGCGGTGACAATGCCGAGCGTGCCTTCTCCGCCAACCAACAATTGTTTGAGATCATAGCCCCGGTTGTCCTTTTTCAGGGCTGTGAGTCCCGCGTAAATACTGCCGTCGGGCAGCACGGCTTCGATCCCGGCGACCAGCGAGCGCATCGTTCCGTGGCGCAATACCTGGGTGCCGCCGGCATTTGTCGAAACAAGACCGCCGACCGTGGCGGAGCCTTTGCCGCCAAGCGTCAGCGGGAATCTTTGTCCCTCGGCGGCGAGCGCTTCGTGCAGATTCTGGAGAACCACACCGGCCTCGCACACCACCAGCTGGCCATCCGCTTCGATCGCCCGAATCCGGTTCATGCGGCGGAGTGACAAGAGGACCGACTGGCCGCTGATATCGGGAGTTGCTCCTCCGACCATACCACTATTGCCGCCTTGCGGTACGATGGCCACCGCGTTTTCGCTCGCAATTTTGACGATTGCTGCGGTTTCCTCGGTATTTGCCGGAGAGACCATGGCAACTGCCGCGCCGGTATAGCGACCGCGCCAGTCGGTCAGCCAGGGCGCCATGTCTTCGTTGGCAGTGGTAAAGCCCTTCGGCCCCACGACCGAGCGCATCTGTTCCAGCCAATTTGCTGCTTTGGGCATATTCATGTTCCTGCGTCGTGGCACCAACTCGACCATCTGACTGGTCCGGGAGGGGCAAATTATTCCGAGAGCAAGGAGGGTGGCCAACTCCCAGTTCATGCGATATTCAATCACAGCTGATATAGCGAAAGCAAGAGTTAGTTAAGGGATTATAGTGAGTCTTTCACTTACGGCGATATTGCTGCTGTCCGTGCCAGAAATGCACGCGATGCAGCCGGTGGAACTGTCGCCGGCAGGCAGGGCAATGATCTATGTGTCAGAGCGTCCGCTCGTCTATGCGCAGGTTCGGATCGAAAAACGGGTGATTATTCGCGTGCCTCGCCGGCGACCGAATTCTCTGGCTCCGATGGCGGATATTCTGGAAGAAAGCGCGCGCACAACTTATCGTGAAAAGAAAATCGGCAAGTGTCTGCCGATGAACAATATTCTCGGCGTACAGATGTTTGCCGATCGCTATCTCGATCTTGTGACCAAGGACCGGAAGCGAATTAGGGCGCAACTCGAGGACAAGTGCCAGGCGCGCAGCTTTTACTCGGGATTCTATGTGGAAAAGACCGGCGATGGCAAAATGTGTGCCGGCCGCGATATCCTGCATTCGCGTACCGGGGCCAAATGCGAGATTGAACGATTTCGTGAACTGGTCCCGGAACGCTAGATCAAGCGAGAAAGCTTGACAAATCCGGGATATGCGATCATTGCCCGGCACAGCCCGAGAGGCTAAGACAAGATGCAAGGGTGCATCTTATATTTTTCCGGAACCACTATGAAATTTGCCGATCTCGGCCTGTCTGAAGAACTGTTGAAATCCGTAGCCGAGGCTGGCTATGACGAACCGACGCCGATTCAAGCGCAGGCCATACCTCCCGTTTTGATGATGAAAGATATCATCGGCATCGCCCAGACCGGGACTGGCAAAACGGCGAGCTTTGTGCTGCCCATGATTGACATTTTGGCGCATGGCCGGTCGCGGGCCCGCATGCCGCGGTCGCTGATCCTCGAGCCGACCCGCGAACTGGCGGCGCAGGTTGCCGAGAATTTCGAGAAATATGGCAAGAACCACAATCTCAGCATGGCCCTGCTGATCGGCGGCGTGTCGATGGGAGACCAGATCAAGGCGCTGGAAAAAGGCGTCGATGTGCTGATCGCGACACCGGGACGGTTGATGGATCTGTTCGATCGCGGACGGATCTTGATGTCGGGCTGTGAATTGCTGGTCATCGACGAAGCCGACCGGATGCTCGACATGGGCTTCATCCCGGATATCGAATCGATCTGTTCGAAATTGCCATCGACCCGTCAGACCATGCTGTTTTCGGCGACGATGCCGCCACCGATCAAGAAATTGTCGGACCAGTTTCTCAACAATCCGAAATATATCGAGGTTTCGCGGCCCGCGACGGCCAATACTTCGATCGATCAATCGCTGATCGAGGTCGCTCCCAAAGGCAAGCGCAAGCTGATCGTCGACCTCCTGGACAATGAAGGCGTCGAAACCGCGATCATCTTCTGCAATCGCAAGACCGAGGTGCGTGATCTTTGCCAGAGCCTGCGCAAGGACGGTTTTGATGCCGGACAGATCCATGGTGACATGGACCAGAGTTCGCGTCTGGCAGAACTGGACCGGTTCAAGTCCGGTGAAATCAACATATTGTGCGCGTCCGATGTCGCCGCACGCGGTCTGGACATCAAGGGCGTCAGCCATGTTATCAACTATGATATTCCCTGGCATCCCGACGACTATATCCACCGGATTGGCCGAACCGGCCGTGCCGGTGCGACCGGCGTCGCGATCACCTTCATCACCCGCAGCGATGCGGAGCATGTCGAAAGCATCGAAAAGCTGACCGGTATGAAAATTGCGGTCCGCAAGGAGCGCAAGGCGAAAACGGACAAGAAGCCGGCAGAAAAACCAGCCGCAAAAGCTGCGCCGGCAAAGGCTGCTGCGAGCAAGCCGGAATCAGCAAAGGCGAAAGCGCCGCGGCAGGATGATGCGCCGAAGCAGGACCGGCAGGATGATCGGCCAAAGAAACCGCGCCGGGATGATGCGTCAGACAAGCCGGCCCGCGCCGCAAAAGTGCAGGAAGAAAAGCCGCCTGTGGCTCAGGATGGCAATGATGCAGATGACGGCTGGAACGGTCCGATGCCCAGTTTTCTGGGCGCCAAGCTTAACCGCTGATCTGTTGTTATTGCAACGTCAGGCTGTCCAGGATCGCTGAAGCCAGCGGGTCCATAGACTTGGCTTGGTCGACGGCATAGCTGACCTGCGCCTCCACCATTGTGCCATCGGGTTTGCGGAGCAGCCGCATGCTTGATTTCAGACCATTGGTCAAAACGCCGGAAGCGCGATATTCATTTTTGCCGACTGCGTTGCCCTGCATGGTGTCATTGCCGTCCTCGACTTGCTGCACCGCCTTGCTCCAGGCCGCATCTTCGCGATTTTCTACCCAACTGACCGCGAGTTTTCCTCCGCCTGCCGTTTCGGTGAACACCCGGCCATTGTCGTCGCTGGCTGTCTCATCGACCGTCCAGCCGCTCGGGACCATGATCGAGTAGCCGCGCAGGGCATTGGTATAGCTTTCCATGCTGGTGAGGTCGATTGCGGTATTCGCGCCCCCCTCTTCCAAGGCAATCGCTTCGTCACGGATGGCCTGGCTCGCGGCATCCGCTTGCCGAGCGAGTTCCTCGCTCGACGGAACGTCGCCGACCGCTTCCTGTTTTCCGCAGGCAGAAAGGAGCAGTGCGAGCGACAGGGCGGCACCGAATGGAAGAATTGGAAGCATGTTTTTCATATAAGCCAGACTTAAGACCAGCGGGGAGAAACATCAATGGGCATGTTGGATCGGTGACGGATTCCCCCTGGCCCCAAGGGCAGGGGAGACCTGTTGGATTTGGCCGAAAATGTCAAATCCAACAGAAGCTCAAAAATCAGGCTGCGTTGTCAATGCCCAGATCGGCCAGCTTGCGATAGAGAGTCGAGCGCCCGATACCCAGACGCCGGGCGACTTCGGTCATCCGGCCGCGATAGTGGCCGATGGCGAGGCGGATGACATCGGCTTCGATCTCTTCCAGCGGTCGCAAATTGCCGTCTTCGCAATAGAGCGTGATACCGATGCCTTCCGGACTGTTCATCAGATGCGGCTCGGCGTCTCCGGATTCGGCGACAAAGGAAGCAATCTGGGGAAATTCTTCGCAGCTCAGGGCATTGTGATCGCACATCACCGCGGCCCGGAACAATACGCTCTGGAGTTGCCGGACATTGCCCGGCCAGCGATAGCTGCGCAACAGGCTGAGCGCTTCGTCGGTAATGCCCAGACTGCGCAGGCCCGGCTGGAGCGCAAGGCGAGCCAGAAAATGGCGCGCCAGCGCCGGAATGTCGCCGGTCCGGTCGCGCAGCGGCGGAATGGTGAGCTGCACCACGTTCATCTGATAAAAGAGATCCTCGCGGAAATTGTCTTTTTCGACTTCGCGCTGGAGCGTGCGATTGGTCGCGGCAATGACCCGTACGTCGAGCTGGAAGCTGTTCGGACTGCCGAGCGGCTGGATATCGGAATGTTTCAGGAAGCGCAGCAGGCGGACCTGGGTTTCCGGTGGAATCCGGTCGACCTCGTCGAGGAATATCGTGCCGCCTTCGGCCTGCTGGAGCAGGCCGATCTTGCGGTCAAAGGCGCCCGTAAACGCGCCCTTTTCGTGTCCAAACAGGATCGAATCAAGCAGATTCCCGGTAATGGCGCCGCAATTGAGCTTCAGCATCGGCATTTTCGATCGCGGGCTGGCGGCGTGGATGGCATCGGCGATGACTTCCTTGCCAACGCCGCCTTCGCCTTCGATCAGCACCGGCACGCGCGCACGCGCGGCCTTTGCGGCGATCGCCAGCGCCGCACGGAAGGCGGGCGCGGCACCGACAATTTCCTCGAACGCGAGCGGCACCGAAATTTTTTCGCTGAGCGGGCGCAGCTCGCCGTCGTCCCTGGACGATTCGACGGCGGCGTTGAGCGCCTGCAGCATCGATTCGGGAGCGACCGGCTTGATCAGATAATCCGTGGCACCGGCGCGGACAGCGTCGACGGCTTCGGCAATCGATCCGACGGCGGTAAGCATCAGGATCGGCAAGGCAGGGCGCCGGGCTTTCAGTTCGATAATCAGCTCGGTCGCTTCAGATCCCGGCACCCAGTGGTCGAGAATGATGGCATCGAGCATCATCCCGTCCTGCGTGCCGAGCGTCGCGATCGCGGTCTCCGCGTCGCGGGCATAGATCGTACGGAAACCCGCGCGCGAAGCGAGCGCCGAAATCAAGCGGCATTGCGCCGGCTCATCATCGATCAGCAGCAGTAATTTTGTGCCGTTTAGTGCCATTTTTATCCCGATTGTCCCACAATGAAGCATTTTCATAGCGGCAACCGGTAAAGAGCCGATTAAAGGAGCGATAAAAATTCTATCCAAAATGACGGTGGGTAAGACTTGAGCCCCCGGTAATATAGGGTTACACCTCGCGTCAGTTTTACAAATAAGAAATTGGGGAAATCATGACTGTGAATGATAAATTGGGCACCGCCGAGGAAACTTACGGGAAATTTCTGTCTTTGCTGAAGGTCGGGACGATTCTGACGGCTCTGGTGACGATATTGGTGGTCATTCTCATTTCCTAACGGATTGGAATCTAGTGTGAAAATTGCGGTATTGAAGGAACTCGCCGACGGCGAAGCGCGCGTCAGTGCGTCGCCCGAAACGGTCAAGAAGTTCATTGCCCTGGGTGCGACCATGGCAGTCGAAAAGGGCGCGGGTGAATCCGCTGCCGTCGCCGATACCGATTATCAGGACATGGGCGCGACCATCGGTACCCGCCAGGCGGTGCTCAAGGATGCCGACATCGTGCTGGGCGTGCAGGGTCCCGATCCGCAATCGCTGAAAGGCATAAAAAAAGGGGCCTGGCTGGTCGCCGGTCTCAATCCGTTCGGCGAGCGCAAGCGGGTCGACGAATATGCCAAGCTGGGCATTGACGCGCTGGCGATGGAATTCATGCCGCGGATCACCCGCGCCCAGTCGATGGATATATTGTCGTCGCAATCCAATCTGTCGGGTTACAAGGCGGTGCTGCTGGCGGCCAACGAATATGGCCGCGTCTTTCCGATGATGATGACCGCAGCCGGCACGGTTTCGGCGGCACGCTGTTTCGTCATGGGGGTCGGGGTTGCCGGTTTGCAGGCGATTGCCACCGCCCGGCGACTGGGCGCGCAGGTCAGCGCGACCGATGTGCGCAGCGCCACCAAGGAACAGATCCAGTCGCTCGGCGCCAAACCGATTTTTGTGGAATCGGTCGAGGGCATCGAGGGCGAAGGTTCGGGCGGCTATGCCACCGAAATGAGCGAGGAATATCAGAAGGCGCAGGCGGAACTGGTTTCCAGCCATATTGCGAAACAGGATATTGTGATCACCACCGCGCTGATCCCCGGCCGCGCCGCGCCGCGCCTGATCTCGGACGCGCAGATCGCGACGATGCGGACCGGCAGCGTGATCGTCGATCTGGCTGCGGAGCAGGGCGGCAATGTCGAGGGCGCCGTCGCAGGCCAAGTGGTCGAGAAACATGGCGTCAAGATTATCGGTGCGCGCAATATAGCGGCGATGATGGCAGCGGACAGCTCGGCGCTGTTTTCGCGCAATCTCTATAATTTCCTCAGCGCCTATTGGGACGAAGAGGCCAAGCGGCCGGTGCTGCCCGATGACGACGAGGTGACGATCGGCATAAGACTGACCAGAGATGGCAAGGTTGTGAATGAGCGCCTTCTGGCGAACTAGGGGGTTAGCAATGGATTTTATATCAATTCTGTCGATTTTCGTGATGGCCTGTTTTGTCGGCTATTATGTCGTCTGGTCGGTGACACCGGCCCTGCACACACCGCTGATGGCGGTGACCAATGCGATCAGCTCGGTGATCATCGTCGGGGCGCTGATTGCGGCGGCGGCGGGATCGCAGGCGGACGGTGGGCAGACGGCCAAATGGCTGGGTCTGGTCGGCGTTGTCCTGGCGAGCGTGAATATTTTCGGCGGATTTGCCGTCACCGAGCGGATGCTCGCGATGTACAAGAAGAAGGAGCGCAAATGATGCGGAATGCATTGATTGGCGCGGCGGCGTTGCTGTTTTCCACACCGGCGCTGGCCTCTTCCGGCGAACCTGTAAATCCCTGGGTGGCAGCAGCCTATCTGGTCGCGGGCGTATTGTTCATTCTGGCGCTGCGCGGCCTGTCGTCGCCCGAATCGAGCCGGAAAGGCAACCGCTTTGGCATGGTCGGGATGCTGATCGCCGTGGTCACCACGCTGGTGACCCACAGTATCGCCAGCCTGCCTGAAATTGGCGTGGCGATCCTGATCGGTGGCGGCATCGGCTTTGTCACCGCGCGCAAGATCGCGATGACCGATATGCCGCAACTGGTGGCGGGTTTTCACTCGCTGGTCGGCATGGCCGCGGTGCTGGTCGGTATCGCCGCCTATCTCAATCCGGGTGCCTTTGGCATCCTCGATGCGACGGGAGAAATATTGACGGTCAGCCGGGTCGAACTGGGTCTGGGTGTCGCCATTGGTGCGATTACCTTCTCCGGTTCTGTCATCGCCTTTCTGAAACTCAACGGCAATATGTCGGGGGCGCCGATCATGCTGCCGCTGCGCCATGTCATCAATCTGGGTGTGCTCGCCGGGATTATCGGCCTCACCGCCTATTTCGCGATTGCGCCGACGGTGGGCACGGGACCGGTCTTCTGGACCATTGTCGGGCTGAGCTTCCTGATCGGATTTTTGCTGATCATCCCGATCGGCGGCGCCGACATGCCGGTGGTGGTGTCGATGCTGAACAGCTATTCCGGCTGGGCGGCCGCGGCCATGGGCTTCACCCTGGGCAATACGGCGATGATCATCACCGGTGCGCTGGTCGGATCATCCGGTGCGATCCTGTCCTATATCATGTGCAAGGCGATGAACCGCAGCTTCATCAGCGTGATCGCCGGCGGCTTTGGTGCGGAAAGCGGGCCTGCCGATGGCGCCGCCAAGATCGACCGTCCGTGGAAACGCGGGTCGGCCGAAGATGCCGCCTATATGATGAAGCAGGCGGAAAATGTGATCATCATTCCGGGCTATGGCATGGCGGTGGCGCAAGCCCAGCATGCCGTCCGCGAAATGGCCGATCTGCTGAAGGAAGAAGGCGTCAACGTCAAATATGCGATCCACCCCGTTGCGGGCCGGATGCCGGGCCATATGAACGTGCTGCTGGCCGAGGCCAATGTGCCTTATGACGAGGTGTTCGAGCTGGAAGATATCAACAGCGAATTTGCACAGGCCGATGTCGCGTTCATCATCGGGGCCAATGACGTGGTCAATCCGGCGGCGAAAACCGACAAGGGATCGCCGATTTACGGCATGCCTGTGTTTGATGTCGAGAAGGCCAAGACGATATTCTTCGTCAAGCGGTCGATGGGCGGTGTCGGCTATGCCGGGGTCGACAATGAAGTCTTTTATATGGACCAGACCATGATGCTGCTTTCCGACGCGAAGAAAATGTGCGAGGAAATTGTCAAAGCGCTATAGACGCTGACCTCAGTATATTTCAGGGATTGTAACTTTAATGCGTAAAATTGGCCTGATTGGCGGGATGAGCTGGGTATCGACAGCCAGCTATTACACGCGGATCAACAGTATCGTGCAAAAGCGTCTGGGCGGCTTTTCCAGCGCGCATATGCTGATCGAAAGCGTGAATTTCAGCGACTATGCCCGGCTGCAGTCCAATGACGACTGGGAAGCCGCCGCAGGTCTGATGACCCGGGCAGCCAAAAGGCTGGAGCAAAGCGGCGCGACTGCGATCCTGATCTGCTCCAATGCGATGCACAAGATCTATGATCAGGTGCAGCCGGAAGTGGGCGTGCCAATCCTCCACATTGCCGATTGCGTGGGTGACAGGATGGTCACCGACGGGGTGAAGACGGCGACCCTGATTGGTTCACGCAACGTGATGACCGAGGGATTTTATCGCAAGCGTCTGGTGGGCAAGGGCATCAGCCTGACGCCACCGGATGAAGAGCGGGTCGAGGAGATCGACCGGATCATTTACGAGGAGCTGATGTTCAATCAGTCCAAGCGCGAGTCCGAGCGGACGATGAAGACCTATATCACCAATATCGCCAAGGGCGATGTCGAGGCGGTGGTGCTCGGCTCTACCGAACTGGACCTGATCATCGACACCAAGGCGAATATACTGCCAATCTATGACAGCACCGAAATTCACGCCGATGCGGCGATCGAATGGATACTGGCGGGCGGCTGAGCCCGCTTTCGCCTGATTAACTGACATTCGTGTCAATGCCCTTGGCAGCGACGACATTTTGCGGCATTATCTTTGCTTCTTGGAGGAGAGATATATGATGATACGCAGTCTATTGGTTGCCACCGCGCTGTGCCTGAGCGCCCCTTCACTCGCAAAAACCGTTACCGTCGCGCCCGGTGCCGATGCCCAGGAACGACTTCAGGAAGCCTTGATCCTCGCCGAACCGGGCGATGTCGTAGAACTGGGCGCGGGCCGCTTTGATCTGGTCGACGGCCTGTCGCTCGATGTCGACGGCGTGACCATCCGGGGTGCTGGCATGGACCAGACGGTGCTCAATTTTGCCGGACAGCTCGGCGCGGGCGAAGGTCTGCTGGTGACGTCGGACCATGTCGTGCTGCGCGATTTCGCGATCGAGGACAGCAAGGGCGACGGCATCAAGTCAAAGGGTGCGGACGATATCGTCTATTACAAGATCCGAGTGGAATGGACCCGCGGACCGCATCCGGAAAATGGCGCCTATGCGATCTATCCGGTCGAAAGCAAGAATGTGCTGGTCGACAGCGTCACCACGATCGGATCGTCCGATGCCGGCATCTATGTCGGCCAGTCGGAAAATATCATCGTCCGCAACAGCGTCGCGCGGTTCAACGTCGCCGGCATCGAGATCGAGAACAGCATCGGGGCGGATGTCTATAACAATATCGCGGTCAACAACACTGGTGGCATACTGGTGTTCGACCTGCCCAATATCCCGAAACAGGGCGGCCGCAACGTCCGGGTGTTCGACAATATCGTGGTCGACAATAACACCCCCAATTTCGCGCCCGAAGGCAATATTGTCGCAGAAGTCCCGACCGGCATGGGGATCATGGTGATGTCGCATTATGAAGTCGAGGTGTTCGAGAACCGGCTCGCCGAAAATGGCACCGGCAATATCCTGATCGTATCCTATACCAAGGGCCAGGACGATCCCAATTACAACCCGAAACCGATCGGCGTCCGGGTTTTCGAGAATATCCATGGCCGGGCCGGCTACAAGCCCGCCTTCCCCGGTGGTGACCAGCTGAAAGCGGCCTTTGGCGGCGCGATTCCGCCGATCATCGAGGACGGCACCGGCGAGAATATCCTGATCGGGGACGATGTGGCGATCCTGTCGATGGGGCTGACCGCGCCCGGCCAGCCGCTGACCGAGGCCAAGCCGGCCCTGATCGAGGGAGCTACAGAACCCTTTGACGGCCGGCAGCTGACTCCGATTACGCTGCCAGAGGCGATGGAGGACGCGATCCGCTAATGCGTCTGCTGCTGTCTGTCTGCGCCGTTCTGGGGCTGGCCTTTTCCGCTGGTGCGCGAGCGCCGCAGCCGGTGGCGGATGCGGTCATTCTGTCAGGTGGTTTGCCGAAGCTGCTCTCCGACTACCGGTTCTTCAAGGATGGCGCCGGCTGGCAGCCGAACGACCGGGTGGTGCCCTATCGGCTGAACATGCCGCTGTTCTCCGACTATGCCGAGAAATACCGGTTTATCTATGTGCCGCCCGGCCAGCAGGCGAAAGCCGATGGTGACGGCCTGCTCGCGTTTCCGGTCGGATCGGCGCTGATCAAGAGCTTTGGCTACGAGATCGATGGCAAGCCGCGGTTGCTCGAGACACGGGTGCTGCTGCACCGTGCCGATGGCTGGCTGGCCCTGCCCTATGTCTGGAACGCGGAGCAGACGGAGGCCCGGCTGAAGGTGGCGGGGCAACGGATTCCGTTGACCTTCAACGATCCGTCGGGCCGGGAACATGAAATCGACTATGGCGTGCCCAACAAGAACCAGTGCAAGGAATGCCACGCGCTGTCCGGCGCGGTGACGCCGATCGGTCCGAAGGCGCGCAATCTGACGCATGGCGGGCAGCTGGCGGATCTTGCGCGGCTCGGCCTGATCGACAAGGAACCCGCCGTCGACTATCGGGTGCCCGGGTGGGGAGAGGCGAGCGCGCCGCTGAACGACCGGGCGCGCGGCTATCTCGATGTCAATTGCGCCCATTGTCACAATGTCAACGGGTCGGCGAGCAACTCCGGCCTGTTCCTGACCTATGAAGAGACGATGCCGGTGCGGATCGGAATCAACAAGCGGCCGGTGGCGGCAGGACGCGGCAGCGGCACCCATGATTTCGACATTGCCCCCGGCGATCCGGATGGCAGCATCATGATCTACCGGCTGAACAGCCTCGATCCGGGGATCAGCATGCCGGAAGTGGGGCGGACCGTGGTGCATGATGAGGGCGTGGCGCTGCTGCGCGCGTGGATCGCGGGGATGGAGTAATTCATTTTCTTGACCTCAAGCGCCGGGCGCGGACATCCGTCCGCTTGGCTATCCACGCATAAGCTCGGGCGCGCGGTCGCGCTTGCCTCCGCTTCGCGTCGGTTGGGCACCCGAGGTTACATTGAATCCTATTTCGCGCGGGTCCAGTCCTGGCCCTGGCAGATGAAGGCGATACAGCCTTTCATTTTCAGACGGTTGGCTGACTTGAGGCTGACTTCCGAGCGGTAGGTCTTGCCGCTTTTCGGATCGTAGACCTTGCCGCGCCAGATATCGTCATCCGGCCTGAAACCGGTCAGGATCGCCATGCCGAGCAGCGTACGGTTGCGCAGGCGCTTGTCGGGGTTGTTGATGTCCTTCTGGCCCGGACCGTTGGGCGGGGTGACCAGATATTTGTGGATCCGGCCGCAAACCGTCTGGCCGCATTGGGAAATCTTGATGATCGCATCGCGTTCCCCGGTCACCCATTCGCCAAGGATCGGGTCCGCTGCAAACGCGGGCGGTGCCACCGCGAGGGTCGCCGGGATCAGGCCGAGGGCCAGTTTCATCGGTCCGGAAATTGTCATGCGTTCGTCCTTGCTCTGCGGTGTCTAGGCTTGCGGCAATAGATCGCCGGCGCTTGCGCCAGTCTGAACACGCCGAAACAACTTTCCCTTTTCCGCCCAGAAAATCAAGGCCAGCGATGCGATGCCGCAGACCAGGAAACCGGTCGCCAGTGGCAGGATGGTGCCGTCAAATTGCAGTCCGATGGCAGCACCGATCATCGCGGAAATGCCGGTTCGGGCAAAATTCTGGAACGAGGAAGCAACACCGGCCGTCTTGCCGAACGGCTGCATCGCGATCGAGCTGAAATTGGCGCCGGTGAAACCGACCATCCCCATCGACGGCACCAATACTGCGGTAAAGGTCCAGATGTTGATCCATCCTGCCTCGGCAAGGCCGAAGTGGACCAGCGAGACCAGGATAAAAAATATCAGCGCGGATTGGGACACCCGCCGCGCGCCGAACCGCATGACGATCCGCGAATTGGTAAAGTTGGCAATGGACATGGCTCCGGCATTCAGGGCGAATATATAGACAAAAATGTCGCCCGCGCCGAATATGTCGAAAAATATCTGCTGGGCCGAAGCGATATAGGCGAATAGCGGGGCCATCATCAGGCCGCTGGCCATGACATGGCCAAAGCTGTTGCGGTTGAAAATGACGCCGTACCAGGCCGCGGTCACGGATTTGAACTGGATCAGCGTCTTGTTGTCCGGATGGAGCGTCTCGGGAAGCCGCAGGGTCACCCACAGGAAGCAGGCGAGGCCGGCGGCCGAGAGCACCAGAAAGATCGCCTTCCAAGGCGCCACGAGGAGGACCAGCTGGCCGAGCAGCGGGGCGGTGATCGGCACAATCATGAAGATCATCATGATCGTCGACATCGCGCGTGCCATCGCATCGCCGTCATAGCGATCGCGGATGATGCTGTTGGCCAGCACACCCATGGCGGCTGCGGCCAGTCCCTGGATGAAGCGGGCGATCAGCAACAGTTCGTAGTCCCAGGCGAGGGCGCAGAGAATGCCGAAGCCGGTATAGATGCCGATGGTCACCAGCAGCACCGGCTTGCGTCCGAATCGGTCGGCCAGCGAACCGTACAGGATCGAGCCGATTGCCATGCCGTAGATATAGGCGGTGATCGTCCATTGCCGGTCGTTGGCCGCCTGCAGGGCAAAATCATCGGAGATCAGTCCCAGCGCCGGCAACATGATGTCGATCGCAAGTGCGTTCAGCGACATCAGACTGGCCATCATGACGATCAGTTCGATGCGGCCTATCGGGAAGGGAAGGGCTTTGCTTTGCACCGGCGCGCTATGGCAAGATCGGGCGGTTGTGGCTATAGATTAAATGACGAGCGTCGAGCGGTTTCGGAACGACGGCCTTGGGGAAAATCGGATGAAAACGCGATTATTTGTGCAATTGGCCCTGATACTGTCTGGTGTGGCAAGCGGAGCCTACGCGGAAACGGCGACCACCGGATCCGGCTGCCGGTCCGCCTATGGGGATATCTGGGCAGAGAAACCATCCGAAAGAGCTGTCCGCGAAATTGACGGCGACCGCATTCGGTCGCTTTCCGATCTGCTGGCGTTGGCCGCCGGACCAGCGGGAGCTGTCAAGATTATCAAGGGCGGCGAATTCTCCGGCTGGGATTTTGCCGATGCCAGACTGTCCAACGTCTGTTTCGAAGAGAGCAAGCTGGCAGGGGCCAACTTGGGCAGGGTGGAAGCGTCCGGCGCAGGCTTCATCAAGGCCGATCTGACCGGTGCCAATTTGGCCGGAGCGTCGATGCGGGGAGTCCTGTTCCGCAATGCCGTGTTGAAAAATGCAATGGCAAGGGGCGCCGATTTCTCCCGTGGCCATTTCGATGGCGGCTGGTTCGAGGGCAGCGTGGAAGGCTGGACTATCGATGGCGCCAATATGACCGGCTTTGTCTTTGCGTGCGGGATCACCGTGCCGGACGGCTGTCCGGTCTATCAGGGCGGTGAGGGAATCAGCGCACAGGGCACGGATTTCACCGGTGCCACGCTGCACAGCTTTGGCCTTTACGATATCGCGTTGACCGGTGCGGTTCTCGATCAAACCATTATCGGGCCAAGGCAGTTGCCCTTTCTGGCGCAGGCCGAATTTCGCGGTCCCGTGATCCTGCGCGGCGGTGATCAGGATGTGTCGCTGACCAGGGCTGAGGCGCAGACTTTGCTGGCTGAAAATGCCCGGCGCGACGGGCTCGGACAGGGTGCCTCTTTCGATTGCGGCAAGGCGGCGAGCAAGGTCGAGCGGGAGATTTGCGGTGAATATGCCAGCGATCTGCGGATGGCGGATCGCGATGTGGCAGCCCTCTACCGGCGGGCGAAGGATGCCGATGCCGGTGTTCAGGCCGGTCAAGTGGCGTGGCTAGGGCAGCGCAACAGATGCGCGGCGGCGGAGTACCCATCGGATTGCATCCGGCAAAGCTACGATGTTCGCAAGGGGCAGTTGCTGGGTCTGCTCGGCGAAACAGCCTGGCTCGCTCCCGGAGAGGCTGCCCTGTTTGTCGATGATGTGCTGCCGGTCCCGGCCGCTTTCCGGCAATCAGAGCTGTTCGCCAAAATTTCGCCGGTTCTGGTCGGGGCGTCGATGACCGAGATACTGGTAGAGCGGGGGCAGGATGGTCTGTATGCGATCAGGGGCAGCGCGGTGGGTGCCAATGCCCATTTGTGCAGCCTGTCCGCCTCGCATCTCTATTTCGACAGGGAATCCGGCTGGTATATTCCGGTCTCGGAAGGTCCGGCGATTCCGATTTTCCGGATTTTTGACGGGCGGCTGGAGATTTTTGCGGATGGCAAGCCGGACTATGAAAAATATCCGGAGGCTTCGGACTTCATGAGTTGCGGCATGCGCGCCAGTTTCGGGGAGGTAATCCGCATCGATGCCGGTGATGCGCTGATCGACCGCTATCGCAAACCGCTGAACGAAGTAATGTAGCTTCTCCCCAAGCGGGGAAACAGGCGCTAGACTGGCGCCATGTCCGATTCCGCCCCCGATCTGCTCCAGCGCAAGATCATCCATATCGACATGGATGCCTTTTTCGCGAGTGTCGAACAACGGGATTGCCCCGAGCTGCGCGGCAAACCGGTGGCGGTCGGCGGTTCCTCGAAACGCGGGGTTGTTGCTGCCGCGTCCTATGAAGCACGAAAATTCGGCGTGCGATCGGCGATGCCGTCGGTCACGGCCAAGCGCCGCTGCCCGGACCTGATTTTCGTAAAGCACCGGTTCGAGGTCTATCGCGAGGTGTCGCAGCAGATCCGGGCGATTTTCCGTACCCACAGCGATCTGGTCGAGCCTTTGTCGCTGGATGAAGCCTATATCGATGTGACCGAGGACAAGATGGGTATCGGCAATGCGACCCGGATTGCAGAGATGATCCGCGCCGAAATCAAGAAGCAGACAAATCTCACCGCCAGCGCCGGGGTCAGTTATAACAAGTTTCTCGCCAAGATCGCATCCGACCAGAACAAGCCGGACGGTATCTGCGTGATCAAGCCGCATCAGGGGGCGGATTTTGTCGCGCAGTTGCCGGTGCGCCGCTTCTTTGGCGTCGGTCCGAAGACGGCGGAGCGGATGGCAAAGCTGGATATCCACACCGGGGCCGATTTGCGCGCCCGGTCGCAGGAGTTTCTGCGGCAGCACTTCGGCAAGTCGGCGGGCTATCTGTTCCGCGCGTCGCGCGGCGTCGATCATCGCGAGGTGCGGTCCAACCGGATCCGCAAGTCGGTCGGCGGCGAGCGGACCTATGGCGACGACCTGGTCAGCGACAACGATCTTCAGGATGCGTTCGAGAATATCATTGATATCGTCTGGAACAGCATCGCAAAATGCGAGGCGCGCGGGCGGACGGTGACGCTGAAAGCCAAATATGCCGATTTCCGGCAAGTGACGCGGTCCCATTCGGTGGATCATTATGTCGCGGACAAGGCCGAATTCGCCGACCTCGGACGCGAATTGCTCGGCCAGATCATGCCGGTGGAGAATGGCGTTCGTTTGCTCGGGCTGACCTTGTCGTCGCTGGAAGGCGCCGAATCAGCCGAACAGGTAGCCGCCGGCTCGGAGAATGATCAGGCCCAGCCAGCGTTTGATTTCTAAACCGCAACGAGAAAAGCGAGCTACGCACCCTGTGCGCAGCTCGCTTCCGATAAATGCCCTATTGTCTACCGAGCTCCGCATCGAGTGCGGAGCACAGGAAGCCTAGAATTTGAAGCCGGCTTCGACGCCCCAGATCCGGGGTTCGTTGACGAAGCCGGTCAGGTTGTTGAAGTCGATGGCGCCGACTGCCGATTCATCGTTGGTGATGTTGCGGACGAATCCGGCGATGTCGAAGCTGTCGGTCTGGTAGCCGATACGCAGGCCGCCTTCGAGCTGGCGGCGATCCTGGAATTCGACCGATTCATAGAGGAAGAAGTTGATCTTCGAACGATAGGACCAGTCGGTGAACGCGTAGATTTCGCCATCGCCAACCGGGACGCCATAGCGAGCGGTGACATTGGCAATCCAGCGCGGGCTTTGCGGCAGGCTGTTGCCGTCGATATTGACGATGGCCGCGGAGAAGGGTGCCGCCGGGGTCACGATCGGATCGAGCGGCGTACAGAGCGACACGTTCGGGAAGGTGTCGACCCGGGTCGCGCCGCAAGCCGCGGTGGTCAGGCCAGCATCGCGGATTTCGGTATGATTGTAGCTGAGGCTCGTGGTGAGCAGCAGTTCCGGCACCGGCTTGAGCTCGGCATCCATCTCGAAGCCGTAGCCGCGTACGCTGTCGGCGTTGATCAGCCGGTTGGCGTTGATGCCGCCGCCGACTGCGGTCAGTTGTGCATTGTCGAGATCATAGTAGAAACCGTTGAGATTGAACCGGCCTCGGCCATCGAGGAAAGTCGTTTTCACGCCCGCTTCGTAGGACAGGATGGTTTCCGACTGGCCGACGGTGACGCCGTCTTCGAGAGGTGTGGCGGTTGCCGGCGGGAACAGGATGCGGCCCTGAATACTCGGCGCGCGATAGCCCTTGGCGACCCGGGCATAGAGATTGATGTCGTCGGTCGCCTTGTAGGAAATGCTGGCATCCCAGGTGATATTGTCATCGGAAACCGAACGGCTGACATTGCCCAGCGGGTTTTGCAGGAAGCCCGGAAACTGGCTGTCCTGCGTACGGGCAACAAAATAGTCGCGCTCGTCCTTGTTGTAGCGGATGCCGCCGGTCACGCTGAGCTGGTCGGTCAGCGCGTAGGTCATCGAGCCGAACAGACCGAAGGCTTCGCTGTCCTGGCGCTGGCTGACGAGGATATTGATGCCGCCGGGTGCGTTGAACGGATCGCCGAGTGTCGAATAGTTCTCGCTGACGATACGCAGCCGCTCGTCAAAATAGAAGATGCCAGCCTGATAGCTGAGCGGGCCGTTGCCGTTGCTTTCCAGCCGGATTTCCTGGGTAAACTGGCTCAGCGAGGGAACGCTGTCGCGGGTTTCCGCAGTGAAGGGAATCTCGCCCGGGCCGTACAGCGCGGGCGGCAGGAAGTTGGCGCCGAAGCCGCCATCGACATCGCCGACCGAAGTGGCATCACCGGTCCAGTAGCTGGTCACCGAGACGAGCGATACCGGGCCGAAATCGTGGCTGAAGCGGCCCGAGAGATTGTAGGTCTTGACCTTCTGTTCATTCTGGCCATCGACCGCGACCTGGTCGCGGCGGAAATTGGCATTGAGCCCTTCCTGGCCGCGGGTAAAAACGTTGGCGCGGAAAACGCGCGCGGTGCCGTCGAGATTGCGATACTGGCCGGTCAGCAGCAGTTCGGTATTTTCGGTGAAGTTCATCAGCAGCTGCAGGCGGGCGGCGAATTCGTCATAGCCTTCGAAGGCATTGGTCTGCGGGTTGCCCGGGTTGACGTTGTCGACCCAGCCGTCCTGCCGCTGGTACAGGCCCGACGCGCGGACAGCGATACCGTCGCCGAGCGGCACGTTGAGTGCTGCCTGGGCATTGACCGCATTGAACCGGCCATAGCTGACCCGGCCAAATCCGCTCAGATCATCCTTCGGTTTGACCGAGTCGAACTTGACGATACCGGCGGGCGTGTTGCGGCCGAACAGGGTGCCTTGCGGTCCGCGCAGCACTTCGACGCGCTCAAGGTCGAAAATCGGGAAGCCCTTGAGGATCGGATTTTCCAGCACAACATCATCATAGACGAGGCTGACCGGCTGCGAGGCGTTGAAGTCAAAGTCGGTGTTGCCGAGGCCGCGGATGTAGAAGCGCGGGAACGTCCGGCCAAAGGAGCTTTCAACCACAAGGCTGGGCACGCGGGCGGAAAGCGCGCGGACATCCTGTCCGCCGGCCCCAATGGCCGCGAGCTTGTCGTCGCTGATCGTCGAGACCGAGAGCGGTACGTCCTGCAGATTTTCTTCGCGGCGCTGGGCGGTGACGACGATAACGTCGAGTCCCTGACCGCCATCCATGGCGGTTTCGTCCTGGGCATAGGCCGGTTGGACGATGCCGCCCGCTAGCAATGCCGCGGCGAGGGTGGAACGTGAAATAATCTGCTTGGAACATAGGCGCATGACGATGATCTCCAGCTATGGATCTGAAATGGGAGTCGGAAGTTCCCCTCTTCCTTGTCCAATTTCCCTGAACGACGGTATCGCGCGGGGTCAAGTCAACACTGCTGCGGGTGGACCAAGTGTTGTCGAATCACCACCCACTGTTGCTTTTTTGTTACGAAAGATACGAAAGGCCCGCTTTCGGCCCGGTCAGAAACTCATTTCGTCATAAATGCGGCTGACATCGCCGTTCCATTCGCCGTGATAGCGATCGAGCAGCTGGGCCGCCGGAGACTTGCCCTTGGCGACCACTTCGCGGAGCGGATCGAGAAAGCCGCTTTCATTGTCGCCGCTGGTGTTAAGCCGGTTGCGTGCGGTGAGGCCGGCGGAGGATATGTCGAGAATTTCCCTAGCGAGATCGTTGAGCTTGCCGCCGCGGGGGAGCGGCGTGTCGAGGCCGTGCTCGGGCACCGCGTTGCGCAGCGCCTCGCGTTCTTCCATGGACCAGCCCTTGACCCGGTCCCAGGCGGCATCGAGCGCGCTCTGGTCATAGAGCAGGCCGACCCAGAAGGCGGGCAGGGCGCAGATCCGGTTCCATGGACCGCCATCGGCACCGCGCATCTCGAGGAAGCTTTTCAGGCGCACTTCCGGGAAGGCGGTGGAGAGATGGTCGGTCCAGTCGGACATGGTCGGCTTCTCGCCCGGCAGCACCGAGAGATTGCCCTTGAGGAAATCGCGGAAGCTGAGGCCGGCGGCGTCGATATATTTGCCGTCGCGGAAGACGAAATACATCGGCACGTCGAGCATATATTCGGCATAACGCTCGTAGCCGAAACCGTCCTCGAACACGAACGGCAGCATGCCGGTGCGGTGCGGATCGGTGTCGGACCAGATATGGCTGCGGAAGCTCTGGTAGCCGTTGGGCTTGCCCTCGGTGAAGGGCGAATTGGCGAATAGCGCGGTGGCCAGCGGCTGCAGCGCCAGACCGACGCGGAATTTCTGTGCCATGTCGGCTTCGCTGGCATAGTCGAGATTGACCTGGATGGTGCAGGTGCGCAGCATCATGTCGAGGCCGAGATCGCCGACCCGCGGCATATGGTCGAGCATGATCCTGTAGCGGCCCTTGGGCATGATCGGCAATTCGGCGCGGGTCTTGTCAGGCCACATGCCCATGCCGAGAAAGCCGGTGCCGGTTTTCTTGCCGATCGCTTTCACCTGCTGCAAATGGCGGCCGGTTTCGTTGCAGGTCTGGTGCAGATTTTCGAGCGGCGCACCGGACAGCTCCAGCTGGCCGGCCGGTTCGAGGCTGATCGCGCCGTCGGTGCCGGACATGGCGATGACCTTGCCGCCTTCTTCCACCGTCTCCCAGCCGAATTCCCGCATCGCGAGCAGCAGATCCCTGATGCCGTCGGGCTCGTCATAGCTCGGGGCGTGATGATCGGTGGTCGAATAGACAAATTTCTCGTGCTCGGTGCCGATCCGCCAGCGGTCCTTCGGCTTTTCGCCGCCGGCCATCGGCTCGACCAGTTGGGCGAGATTTTCGATCACGGGATCGTTGCTGTTTGAAACCTGTCTGGTGCTCATGTTTAGCCTTTAAGAGATGTTCACATGCCGGACCACTGAAAAAATGCTTTCCCGCTGAAAGCATTTGTTGCTTGTCATAGCAGCCAGCGGACGGCTGCAAAACCGCCGACGAACAGTATCCCGACGACGGTTGTGGCCAAGGCAAAATTATTGTCGATCCAGTTTTTCATGGGCGGGCCGAAAAAGCGCAACAGGGCGGCAACCAGAAAGAATCGGGCTGAGCGGGCGATGATGGCGGCGCCGATCAATATCGGGAGTGGCATCGCGGTGCTGCCGGCGGCGATGGTGATGACCTTGAACGGCAGCGGGGTGAATCCGGCCAGAAGCACCACGATCCAGCCCTGTTCGTTGAAGCTGGTGGCAAACAGTTCGAACTTGTCGGTGACCCCGTAAAATTCGAGGATCGGCAAGCCCACCGCCTTGAAGAAGAAATAGCCGATGGCATAGCCGAGCAATGCACCCAGTACCGAGGCGATGGTGCAGACCAGGGCATACCACCATGACCGCTCCGGCTTTGCCAGGCACATCGGCGCCAGCATCACATCCGGCGGGATCGGGAAGAAGCTGGACTCGGCAAAGCTGATCCCGGCCAGCCATTTGCTGGCTTGCGGATGGCCGGCCTTGTCGAGCATCCATTCGTAGAGTTTTTTTAGCATTTTTTAGACCTCAAGCGCCGGGCGGGCGCATCCGCGCCCTT
>DELZ01000005.1:0-146885 GCA_002354635.1 Sphingomonadales bacterium UBA2683 | reverse complement strand
CGGGCGGGCGCATCCGCGCCCTTGGCTCCCCTCGCATAAGCTCGGGCGCGCGGTCGCGCTTGCCTCGCTTTGATGAGAAGGATTCCGAGCAAAGCGAGGCAAGACCGACTGGCCGCCGCGCCTTTCTGGCGCGATAGCCAAGGGCGCGGATGCGCCCGCCCGGCGCCTGAGGTTAAAAGACGATTCCATCTAGTGCCCGGGTGCGCCGGTGACTTCCTCGAGCAATTCCCGCGGCGTTTCGCGGCCATGATCGGTGCCGGCGGCGCGGTTGCCCTTGGCGAGGGCGAAGACAACCCCTGACAGGGCGAGCAGGGCGACGATATTCGGCAGGGTCATCACCGCATTGGAGATGTCACCGAGACGCCAGATCAGCTCCAGCGGCGCGAAGGAACCGATGAAGATCACCAGACACCAGAGTATCCGCCATGTGAAATGAAGCCGGTTCTCGCCCTTCAGGGTCGAACCCGGTGTCAGGTCATAGAGATAGGTGATCGCCCGCTCGCCATAATAGCTCCAGGTGAGCAGGGTGGTGAAGACGAACAGGATCAGCGCCACCGAAGCGATCAGCGTTCCGATCGGAATGCCGAAGACCGGGAACGGGAATGCTGCCGCATAGGCGCCGGAGGTCATCGCAAAGCCGTTCAGATCCGACTGCCATGCATGCTCGACGGCCTGTTTGACGCCGTTGGCATCGGTGAAGGTGAAGTCACCGGCCACCGTGAGCATGACCAATGCTGTCATCGTGCAGATCACCACTGTGTCGATAAACGTGCCCATCATCGCGAAACGCCCCTGTGCGGCAGGGTCATTGGTTCGCGCGACCGCGTGGGCGATCGGGGTCGAACCCTGTCCCGCTTCGTTGGAGAACAGGCCGCGGGCGACGCCGGCGCGAATGGCGATAATGATCGCTGCGCCGAGGAAGCCGCCGCTGGCCGATTGCGCGTTGAAGGCGCCGCCGAAAATGCGACCGAAGGTTTCCGGCAGATCGGGCAGGTTGATGATCAGGGCAATCGCCGCCATCAGCAGATAGGCACCGGCCATCCAGGGGACGATGGTTTCCGCCACCCGGCCAATCGACTTGATGCCGCCGATGATGACCACGAAGACCGCAATCGCTGCAGCTGCGCCGCCGATCCATTCCTCGACGCCGAACAGTTCATTGGCGCTGTCGCCCAGGCTGTTGGCCTGGATGCCGTTGCCGGTGACCAGAGCGGAGAATAACGTGCCGAGGCAGAATAATATCGCCAGCCATGTCCATTTCGGGCCGAGGCCAATGGTGATATAAGTCATGGGTCCGCCGCGATAGGTGCCGTCTTCGGCCTGTGACCGGAAACGCACCGCGAGCGAGCCTTCGGCAAAGGCCAGCGCCATGCCGAACAGGGCGGTCACCCACATCCAGAAAATCGCGCCGGGACCACCGAGCGTGATGGCGGTGGCGACGCCGGCAAGATTGCCGGTTCCTACCTGGCCGGAGAGAGCGGTGGAGAGCGCTGCAAAGGGAGAAATTTCGCCTTTGCCCTGGTCCGCCGATTTCTTGAACAGGCCAGCGAGAGCGGGAAACAGGCGCAGCAGGGGATAGCCGCGCAGGCCGATCATGAAATAGATACCGGCGCCCAGCAGGATTACCACCATCGGCGGTATCGGGAGTATCTCCACCCCTTCCCAAGTGCCGCCCCAGATGAAGTCCGAAACATTGGTGACGGGCGCGATCGCCGCTTCAAAACCTGAAACCGGTGCTGCACTCACAAAAATTCTCCCCGATGGCGCGTGGTCGCGCAATTATCCATTGTCGGCAGGATTAGCAGGCGAGCGCTTTTTGGCAAATGCTTTTGCCAAATGGTGGCAAGCGCTTATGCTGACCGGCAACCGGAAAATCGAATGGAGACTGAATGATGCAAAGCCTGTGGGTGAAGAAAGACGATCTGGCACAAGCCCATTGGCATGACAGCAGCGCGCCTGATCTGGCCGAAGGACAGGTGCTGCTGGCGGTCGAGAAATATGCGCTGACCGCGAACAATATCACCTATGCCGTGGTCGGCGACGGCTTTGGCTACTGGAATTTCTTTCCGACCGGCAATGCCGAATGGGGCATTGTACCGGTCTGGGGTTTTGCCCGTGTGGTGGCCTCGGAACATGCGGATATTGCCGTTGGCGAGCGGGTCTACGGCTATTTGCCGATGGCCAGCCATTTGCTGGTCACACCGAATAATGTGCAGGATGGCGGCTTTGTCGACGGTGCGGCGCACCGGCAGGGGCTGGCGATCATCTACAATCAATATCACAGGCTGGGCACGGAAGAGAGCGCGCACGAAGCGGAGCGCGCGATTTTCCAGCCGCTGTTCACCACGAGCTTCCTGATCGAGCATTTCATGCGCACGAACGACTGGTTCGGGGCGGAGGCGCTGGTCATGACCAGCGCATCGTCTAAAACGTCGCTGGGTCTGGCGATGGTAGCGAAAAACCTGAGCCCGGCGATCAAGCGCATTGGCCTGACCTCGGCAGGCAATATAGCTTTTGTCGAGCAGACCGGGCTCTATGATGAAGTGCTGGCCTATGAGGATCTGGCGTCGGCCGATGTCGACCGGCCAACCGTCTCGGTCGATTTTGCGGGTAACGGACCATTGTTGTCGGACATCCATGCGCACTGGGGCAGCAATCTGAAATTCAGCTCGCTGGTCGGCGCGACCCATGTCGAGGAACGGGGCAGCGGCGCCGATCTCAAAGATCCGAAGCCGGAACTGTTCTTTGCGCCTACGGCGGCCGAGAGCCTGATGAAGGACATCGGGGCGGCGGAATTCCGCGCGCGGGTGGACGAGCAGTTTGCCGCCTTTGTCCAAGGCGCAAGCACGTATCTGACGATTGAGAATCTGGCGGGGCAGGATGCCCTGCAAGCCGCCTATCTCGCGATGCTGGCCAACGAGGTTGCGCCAAACCGCGGACTTATGTGTCATTTCGACCCGAGCCGGGCTTGATTGTCGCGGGGTAAAGCGGGATAGGAATCTCTGACGGGTCGCACCAACGGGGAGTATTGCGTGGCTGAACCAACAGACAAGCCGGATCTGAGTCGACACGCGCTGTTCGAGGGCGTCGCACCGGAAGCGCTGGAGGCATTGCAGTCGGTGTCCGCAATGCGGCAGATTGTCGGCGGCGAGGCGCTGGTGCACCAGGGTGATGACGCCGACGCGCTCTATTTTGTCGAATCCGGCCGGTTCCGGGTGGTGATCAACGGAACGCGGATTGTCGCCCATATCGAAGCGGGGGAAGCGGTCGGCGAACTTGCGTTTTTCGCGGGCGGCAAGCGCACTGCCGATGTTGTTGCCATGCGGGATTCCAGTGTGCTTGAAGTGTCGCGGCGCGCGTTTGACAATATCGCTCTGCGCTATCCGGAGCTGAACGCTGCAATGCTGAAACTGGTTTCGGCCAGACTGGCGGTGGCGACGGCGCGGACCGCGTCGGTCTCCGCAAAAAACCCGCGCGTGATTGCGCTGTTGCCGGCGGGGACCAGCCAGATGCCGGACGGGTTTCTGGCGCGGCTTGCGGCCGCTTTCGAAACGGTGGTACGGAAAGACACTCCGGTGATGCCGCTCGACCGGGCGACCAGCGAGGCAGCGGATGCCCATGAATATCAGGCGTGGCTGGCGGAGCAGGAAGCCAAAGGCGCTTATGTCCTGATCGACGGCAGCGGACCGGATGACTGGGGGCAGATGGTCTGCCGCAACGCCGATGCGCTGGTGATGGTGGGACGGCCCGGCAAGACACAATCCGAACCCAATGCCATGGAAGAGGCGGCGATGGGCTGGATTGCAGAGCCGCAACGCAGTCTGCTGCTGCTTCGTTCGACCACCAGCAAAACGATCAGTCACAGCGGCGAATGGATCGATCCGCGCGCGCCGAAGCTGCACCATCATGTCGCGCTCGACAGTGATGCGGACTTTGCCAAGGTTGCCCGGTTCCTGACCGGCCGGGCGGTGGGGGTGGTGCTGGCCGGCGGCGGCGCGCTTGGCTGTGCCCATCTCGGCGTGATCAAGGCGCTGCGGCAGGCCGAAATTCCAATCGACTTTATCGGCGGCGCCAGCGCCGGCGCGGCGATGGGCGGGGCGATTGCCCGGGGCCTGTCGGTCGACGAGACGCTCGATCAGATGGAGGCGATGTTCATCCATGCCAAGGCGATGCGGCGTTTCACCCTGCCGATCTACTCGCTGCTCGATCCGACGGTGTTCGACAGCGAGTTGCGGACCCGCTACGGCACCCGCGACATCGCCGACCAGCCGATCAATTTTTTCGGCGTCTCGACCAACCTGTCGACCAACGGCCTGCATATCCACCGGCGCGGCCCCCTGTGGGAATGCGTGCGGGCGTCGGGATCGCTGCCGACGATCTTGCCCCCGTTCATCGACAGTGACGGCAATATCCTGGTCGACGGCGGTGTGCTCGACAATGTGCCGGTCAAGGTCATGCACGGGATCAAGGCGGGCCCGAATATTGTCGTGTCGCTGGGTGACCCGAACGAGGTCTGGCGGACCGATGCGCTCTATGACGATATCCGGGGGCGATGGTCGTTGCTGCGGGACGTGATCCTGCGCCGCAAGCGCAAGGTCGAATTTCCGTCGATCGTCGAAATCATGTCGCGGTCGATGGTGGTGGCGAGCCGGATGGCATCGAAGGAAATGCTCGGCGAGCAGGACATATTGGTAAATCCGCCAATCATTCCCAATATGCAGATCCTGGACTGGCATCTCGGCCGGGAACTGGCGGACATGGCCGCAGACTATATCAGCGAGCAGGTCTTGCCGAGCGACGGTTTCAAGGAAATATTTACCAAATAGGTAAAAAACAGTTGACATTGTCACGCTGTTTAGGTACATATCAGGAACATCGCGAAAATGTGATTCGGGCCGACGAGCTCTGAACGATCCAGCCAGACAGGCAGGGCCTTCAGACCGGAAGGCCCTTTTTTGTGCCCGGACGATTCGCGACGATCCGGCACGGAGTAGACCATGGCCAAATCTGAAATCAGGGGAATATATGACGACAGGCGCAAGCTGAAATTCCTGAAAGAGCTGGCCATCAGCTCGCACGTGGCGAATTCGGCGACAGCCGCCGGTGTTGCGGTATCGACCGTCTATCTCTGGCGCGAGCGGGATCCCGAATTTTTCCGGGCATGGATGCGCTCGCTGGCGGCCGGATATGAACTGCTCGAAATGGATATGCTCGAGCGCGCGCGCAACGGCGTCGAGAAACCGGTTTTCCACAACGGGAAAGAGGTTGCGACGGTCAGGCAATATAATGACGGCATTGGCGTCAAATTGCTGCAGGCGCACAGGCAGATGGTGGCGATGATCCGCGCGGCGGAGGAGGATATCAGCCCCGAGCAGGTGCGCGCCAGTCTCGACCGGAAACTGGCAGACATGCGGGTCAGGCTGCTGAAGCGGGAGGCGTTGGCCGACGGGCAGGCAAGGTCACCGGCCTCCGACAATGATGAATGACGGTAACGAGGCGGAGCTATTTGCCCGATTGCAGCCGCGGGACCGCAAGGCGTTTTTCTCGCGGCTGAGCTCCCTGGAGCAGCAGGATTTTCTGTATCGCTGGCAATTCTGGGCGCGGCGCGAACAACGGCCGCCGGAGGGCGACTGGTCGGTCTGGATGATCATGGCCGGGCGCGGCTTTGGCAAGACCCGGGCCGGCGCGGAATGGGTGCGCAATATTGCCGAGGGCGATGGCAGCGCCCGTTTTGCGCTGGTCGGGGCCAATTATGCCGAGACCCGCACGGTGATGGTGGAGGGCGAGAGCGGTCTGTTGTCGATCGCGCCGCCGCAGCAGCGCCCGGTCTGGGAGCCGTCGCTGAAGCGGCTGACATGGGACAATGGGGCGCAGGCGCATCTCTATTCGGCGGCGGAGCCCGAGGGCTTGCGCGGGCCGCAGCACAGCCACGGGTGGTGCGACAAGCGCACAAGGAACTGTTCCACAACGAAGCCCTTGCGCGAATCGACTTATTGCTTCTTCCGGCCGTTCTGGCGATCGAAACCGATCCGGCAGCTGTCGCGCCCCTTGCCGGCCAGTCATGGCTTGTCGGTCCGAGCGCCACAAGCGAATGGCTCGATCAGGACGACAAAATTGCCGGCTGGACGGGGAGTGGCTGGCTGTTCATATCGCCGTTACCGCTGATGCGAATCTATGTCGAATCGATCGACAATTTCGCAGTTTATCGGGGTACCTGGCAATTTTCGGAAGCGGTCGCCAGTCCATCGGGAGGGGGCGTTGTTGATACCGAGGCCCGGGCAGCGATTGATTCGATTCTGGAGGCACTGGCGGGACAGGGAATTTTGATGTCTGGCTCTTGAAATTGTGTTCGAAGGCGTGCGGGGACCAGAAATTGAGCGATTCATGCAAGGTTGGAAGCTATTTTTTGGGCTAAATGCCGAAAATGGCGACATTTTCGCAACAGTTCTGCGATTTGGCTGCTTGCACTGAACGGAGCTAGAGGTTAGAAAGCGGCGTGAATTTAGAACCTAATTGAGAAGGGGAATATAAATGCGGAAGCTTGCCTTAGGAATGGCGCTTGCCTCCACGGCGCTCGCCACACCTGCACTGGCTCGTGATGACCAGTGGTATGTTGGTGTCGAGGGCGGCGCAATGATCGCTGAAGATCTGTCGATCAACGTCGCTGGTAACAACGGTGCATTCGAAGTCGATCATGACGCTGGTTATGATTTTGACGGAATTGTGGGCTATGATTTCGGCGGTTTCCGTCTGGAAGCTGAAGTCGGATACAAGTCTGCAGCGGCTAATCGTGTGCAAGCTGGTGCGCCAGGCGTTCCACCGCTCGCTACGGGTGCTGGTCCAACTGTAACCGGTGTGTTTCCGATCAACGGTGAAGTCAATGCGCTCAGCTTCATGCTGAATGCGTTGCTGGACTTCGGCGACGATGACGGCATCCAGGGCTTTGCTGGCGGCGGCGTCGGCGTTGCACGGACCGAAGTGACGAACATCTTTGCTGGCCCTTATCTTGACGATTCGGATACCGGCTTTGCATGGCAGTTGCTTGCAGGCGTTCGCGCTCCACTGAGCGACAGCTGGGATGTGGGACTGAAGTATCGCTTCTTTAACGCTGACAAGATCAATCTCGTCGACCAACTCGGCCGTACAGCCGATACGCGTCTGCGGACCCACTCGATTTTGGGTAGCCTGATCTACAACTTCGGCGGTGAACCGGATGCTCCACCACCACCTCCACCTCCACCACCACCACCACCGCCTCCACCACCGCCACCACCGCCACCACCGGCTGTATGTGCGCCTGGCCCTTATATTGTGTTCTTTGACTGGGATCAGTCGGACATCACACCAGAAGCGGCTTCGGTTCTCGACAATGCGGTTACGGCATATGGCGATTGTGGTTCGGCACAGGTCATGCTGGCTGGTCACGCTGACAAATCTGGTTCTGCCAGCTACAACGTCGGTCTGTCCCAGCGTCGCAACGAAGCTGTTCGTGCATATCTCGAATCGCGCGGCATCAGCGGCGGCGCCATCTCGAGTGAAGCCTTCGGTGAATCGCGTCCTCGCGTTGAAACCGCAGACGGCGTTCGCGAACCGCAGAACCGTCGTGTTGAAGTTATGTACGGACCTGGTTCCGGTAACTAATACCAACATTACAACCAACAGTGAAAAGGGCTGGTCTTCGGACCGGCCCTTTTTCTTTTGTGGCTTGCAATTGATCCAGGCACCACCGGTCCGCAGCCGCAAGTTTCCTTTTCAGAACATCTCTATCCCCGTTCGGTGGACGCGGGATGAGCCAGGAATGTAAACGGCTGCAAAGCGCCCGGCCCGGCTTGCGCTGGCCACTGGATTGCGCCTGGCCGAGCGGAACTACGACGAATGAAGGTTTGCAGAGAAAACGCATCGCTTCCCGCAGGGGACAGATTGGTGCTGGGCTCCGATGATTATTGCTTGCGCGCCAAATCACGAACCCAGAGAAAACTCGCCCGGCTCTGCCTCAGTGGCAATCGTCAATTGACGTTGATCGCGGGGCTGCCCCCTAGCGCAGCAGGCTTTCGAACAGAGCCAGCCCATCTGTCCCGCCGTGCTTTTTGTCTATCGCCCGTTCGGGATGCGGCATCATGCCCAGGACATTCCCCGCTTCGTTAACAATTCCGGCAATATTGCGCGATGAACCGTTGATGTCGTTCCGGTATCGAAACACCACCCGATCCTCATTTTCCAACTGGTCCAGCGTGTCGCCGTCAGCAAAGAAATTCCCATCATGGTGAGCGACAGGAATCGAGATTGCAGCGTTGCTTGCGTAGCCCGATGTAAAAATACTGGCGGTGCTGGTGACTTCGAGCTCTGCATCCTTGCAGACAAAATGGATGTTGCTGTTGCGCATCAGAGCCCCGGGCAAAAGCCCGGTCTCGGTCAGGATCTGAAAGCCGTTGCAAACGCCCAATATCCTGACACCGCGTCCTGCCGCCTCGATCACCGGCCTGATAATATTCGAGCGGGATGCCATCGCCCCCGACCGCAGGTAATCGCCGTAGGAAAAACCGCCCGGAATGGCGATAATGTCGAGCCCTGATGGCAGTTCGCTGTCACCATGCCAGACCATATGCGGTTTTTGTCCGGAGACCGTTTCGAGAGCGACAGCCATGTCGCGGTCGCAGTTCGATCCGGGAAATACGATCACTGCAGATTGCATCAGGACGTCTTCTCCGGCGCCGTTTCCGGAAGCTCTATTTCATAATTTTCTATGACCGTATTGGCGAGCAGCTTGTCGCACATCTTGTCGATTTCTTCCCTGCTTACCGATGGGGCGACATCGAGCTCGATCAGCTTGCCGGCGCGAACGTCATTGACTCCGGCAAAATCGAGACTTTCCAGTGCATGATGAATAGCCTTGCCCTGTGGATCCAGCACACCATCTTTCAGCGTTACAAATATTCTGACTTTCATCCTGCGTCCTCGCGTTATTCCGCCGACAATATCGCTTTGCTATAGCGGCAAGTTTAGCAGGGGCAAGAGCAAGAAGGAAATTTGGATTAGCTGTGGTTCCCTATTGCCGCAGAGGTGCGTCAGAAATAGCGCGCGAATTTGAAATTCACGCGGTGGCGGCTCATTTCGTACAGGTCGTAATTGCTGTCCACGCGCGAATAATTATAGTCGATGGATGGAGAAAATCCGAGGAATTTCATTTTCCGGCTGCCGATATAGGCGCGGGCAAAGCCCCGCCAATCCTGCCGGTTTTCTGTCGAGTAGAGGAGCAGTGGCGCGTCAAATTCGGACCGGCTGACACTGGCTGAAACGCCGGCGTTCAGGCCGAAAGGCAATTCTCCGCCAATACCCAGATTGACACCATAGTTGAAACTGGAAAAGCCGTCGGCATTGAGCAGGTCCCGGCGGGCAAAAAGGCTTGCGGAAGCGATCATCGACTTGCCGACCAGATGCTCGTAGGTCGCATTCGCGCCCAGCTGCCAGCCGCTATAGGCATTGCTGATCTGTGATTCCGTGCGGCGAGCATCCAGTTCGACCCCCACTCTCTGTCCTTCGCTGAGTGCCTGCTGATAGCCAAACCGTGCCCCATATTCCCGCGTGGCCAGGCGACCACCATACCAGCGTTGCAGGCCAACAGCCTGCAGCGAGACGCTGCTGTAGCGAGCGATACGAAGTTCGGGGCCGGCAGCTACCTGGACGACGATATCGTCCGCTTCTTCCCCTTTATAGTTTATGATCTTGCTATCGGCATCAATCAGCAGGGCCAGCCGGTCATTGGCCTTCACGCGTATGCCGCCGGAAAAGCCTGCCGTTTGACCGACGCCGGAACGCTTGCGGGCATTTTCGTCCAATTGCAGCGGCAATTTGATCGGACCGAAATTAATATCGATGGTTTCGGCATCGGTCGCGCCATTGATATTGGTATCCGGCGCGAATCCGAAATCGAAACTGAACCGCCAGATCCGCTGGTCGCGCAAGATGCTGCGCGTATTGCGAATGGTCTTAGCAATTTCGTCGGGCAAGTTCTCATCATTTTGCGCAAGGCGGAAATGATAGTCTGCGCTGGCTTCCTTGCCACTCAGCAAATAGGCTCTGGCGAGTTCCAGCCGTACCCGGGTCTGGCCGGGGTTTTCATCGAGAATCGAGCGGAATTTCTTGATCGCACCTTTGATGTCACCGGTTTCGATGGCGATATAGCCGGCAAGAAACTGTCGTTGCATCCGCAGTTCTGGAACTTGTCCCAGGGCGTCAACCAGCGGCAGGGCTGCCTGATATTGTTTTGCGTGGATCAGCGATTCGGCCTTGGCCAAAAGCTGTGTCGGCGTTACCCGAACGTGACATTGGCCAGAGTCATCGCAGGTCGGGACCGTCGCGGCGGCAACGTCTGCTGCGGCACCTGACGCAAGCGGCAGGGCCGTTTCAGCAGCAGCGCTTGATGCTGCGACCCCAACCAAAGACGCAATTGTGGCGCTGATCAGAATATGCTGGCGGGACACGGTGTGTCTCTAAGGTCTCTGGCCGACGAAAGTTCCCAGAATATCGATCCGCTCGTCGGGCGTCCCGCCTACAATGCGGTAGCCGCCGCCCAGTTCTACACCGTTCGGTCCGTAGAAGGCTCCGTCGATGCTGGACCCGGCAATCACCATGTCGAGGCGGTTCCCGCCAGGATTGACAAACCAGGCTTCGTTAAACTGCCCGAAAAATCCGCCTGCGCTGACAAGATTGATGGTACCGGCACCATTGGCGCGGAACTGGGCATTCTCCATGACACTGTGCTGCCCGCTTGTACCATCAAGAAACGGAGCGCCGACCTTGCCGTCCAGCGAGAGGGAAAAGGTATTCGCTCCGAAATTGACGCTGGTGGTTGCACGGCCGGCGATCCACTGGAAATAGGTATCGAAATTGCCTACTTTGTCCGGCTGGTCGTTGAAGACCATTGTTGCAAGCATAGTGCCTTCGAACGATCCGGTGCCGCTGGTCGGAACCTTGTCGTTTGGCGTGATTTCACCATAGGCAAATGCACCCCGTTCAAGCTTGTTGTTCTGCCTGATGAATTCGGTCGTTGAGCCGTCAGGATTGTCGATGGTGACGTTGCTGAGCGTCGCGCTGTTGCGCAAGTAACCGGCGAAGGTCACATATTTCGTTTCGGTTCCGGGGGTCTGATAGAAAAATGTCGTCGCGTCATAGCTGCCACCCTGGCCGGTATCGACCAATCCGAAGGCAAATTGGCCCGGAATCGCGTTGGTAATATTGTTGGACGATCCCGATTCCAGATAATTCATGCCCTGGACACCGAACTGGGCCGATCCCAGATTGGGTGTTCCCCTTTGCGGCTCGACGACACCGCCGAAATTGGTGCGGTGGAGGGGATCCTGGAAACGACTGGCGGTAGATGTTCCGGCAAGGTTGTTGGTGAAGCTGACATCGAAAATCGCATCGCGTGGATTATAGGCGATGGTCAGATTGCTGTTGCGGACGGTCGTGGCATCACCCTGGTAAAGCTGACCGGTCTGACCGGCGCCCGCGCCACCAGCGGCCTCCACCGTGTAGCCGTAGCTGTGAGTTCCGCCAACCGCAGTATAGGATTTTGACTCGGTCGGATCGACAAATGTGTGAGTCGTCCCGCTGCCGGTCCCGCTGCCACCCGTGCCTCCGCTTCCCGTTGGCGGTGCGCTGCTGCCAGCGGATTGTGGACCAGCACCGCCGCAGGCGGCAAGCATGGTTGTACTGGCGAGCAAAATCAAAAGGCGCATCGGAATAATTCCTCACATGAGTTCCACATGAGGGCGTCGCTACCATTGGCTTGGTTAATTTCGCGTAAACCATAGCAGGCATTCGCGCGCCCCTGCACTGTGCATGCGCTGGCGGCGGTAACGAACAGCCAAAGGCTTTTGGTTACTTTCCGCGCTTCTTTCGTTCACTATTGAGGTCGAGGACTTCGCTGACCCCTTCCGGGAACAGCCCCAAACGCCGGGCGACTTCCTGATAGGCTTCCGCTTCTCCGCCAAGATCGCGGCGGAACCGGTCCTTGTCGAGCTTTTCATTGGTCTCGATATCCCAAAGCCGGCAGCCGTCCGGGCTGATTTCGTCCGCGAGGATGATCCGCGAAAAATCGCCTTCGAAAACCCGACCGAATTCGAGCTTGAAATCAACCAGCTTGATTCCGATTCCGGCGAACATCCCGGCCATGAAGTCGTTGATCCGGATCGCCATGGCGGAAATATCCTGCATTTCCTCCTGGCTGGCCCAGCCGAAGCAGGCGATGTGCTCTTCCGCAACCAGCGGATCGCCCAAAGCATCATCCTTGTAGCAATATTCCAGCAATGTGTGCGGCAGCTGCGTGCCTTCCTCGATACCGAGGCGCTTGGACAGCGATCCGGCGGCGACATTGCGGACGATTACTTCAATCGGGACAATTTCGACCTGCTTGACCAGCTGCTCGCGCATATTGAGCCGGCGGATGAAATGGCTGGGAATGCCGATATGGCCGAGCAGGGTGAAAATATGCTCGCTGATCCGGTTGTTGATCACACCTTTCCCGTTGATCGTTCCCTTTTTTTCGGCGTTGAAAGCGGTGGCATCATCCTTGAAATACTGGATGATTGTACCGGGCTCCGGGCCTTCATAAAGAATCTTGGCCTTGCCTTCATAGATTTGGCGACGACGGGACATGATGTGGTTCCACTTCGCAAAGAGAGCGACAAAAAATCATGCCCCGGTAAACCGAATCGTACGAACTCGATTGAACCGGGGCGTTGAGATTCACCTATATGCCAAACTCATGGGCGGTGCAATCAATCGTCGGGCTGCTCCGATCGTTCGATTTTCCTGCCCCAGAAGCTCCTGTCCGGCGCCTTGAACCGGCGACGGAAATAGATAGCCAACGCGAGAAGCAATATCCAAGGCAATGTGAGTGACATAAATGTTATCGCGGCGCCGACCGAATAGCCCAGCGTGGAGGCGATACCGCCGAATGCTTCGCGGACCGGTCGTGTAAAACCACCGGAGCCGGGTGCTCCAGACTGATAATTGATCGCTATCTGGCTGAAAGCGACGCGTCCGCGCATTTCCTTGAGCCAGCTGCGTGCCCGGTCAATTTCCTCATTGACCTGAGCGACGGCGCGCTCCGCTTCTAACAGTTCCGCGACACTTCCCCTTTTGGTTCGGAGCAGTTCGGTCAGGCGTTGCGACAGCAAGACCCGGCTGCGCAGCCGGGCTTCGGTATCGACAATCTGCTTGGAAAGGTCCTCGCCACTAATCGAGGTTGCAATCTGGCTGCCGCCAAATTCACCGACGGCTTCCGCAAGCTGCGTGCCAAAGGCCCGCGCCTGCGGTGCCGCCACCTCTATATTCAGCATGCCGGTGGCATAATCCCCTTCACCGCCACTGTTTTCCATGTTCAGTACGCGGCAAATTTTTGCTCCGCGGGCTTCGCATAAAGTGACATGGGCCTGTTGCGCCTTTGCGATTTCGGCGGCGGGAAGACGGAATCCATATTGGTAGCTATAGGCGATTTGCGGAACAGACACCGGTATTTCACCTGTCTCTCCAGAGCTATCCGGCTCTTCTGCTTGCCGACCGGAACCGCCGGCGTCCATATTCTGGACAACGGAAAAGGCCTCCGTTGCCTCTTCCGCCATATCCAAACTGGCACTGGTACTGCTGCCGTCGCTGCAGCCGGTCACCGCCAAAATCATGACAATGCCGAATGATGGAATACGCATATGTCTCGCTCCTCGGTTTGGGGGAGAGGTCAGGACTAATGTGATATTATCACATCGTCAACGCCAAAGCGTGTATTATGAAAGATGAACCGAGGCCTGCGCTGTTATTCTTGCTGATAGGCAGTCCCGTTTCTGTCTATGTCTGGTTAGAACGGGGAAGAAGGGGGAGCAATGCCATGACCAAATATGCCACCATCGATGAGGTGATGGATACGCTCTACGATTGCATTTCCGGTCCGCCGGGCGGGCAGGACTGGGAGCGCGACCGCGAGATCTATCATCCGCGCGCGCTGATTACCCGCACCAGAATCGTGGATGGCGAGCCGTTTGCCTTCACCTTCAGCTATGATGAATTTGTCGAGGCGACCATACCGCTGCTGGAAGGGCGGAGCTTCTACGAAATCGAGATCGGCCGAAAGACCGATATTTTCGGCCAGATCGCGCATGTCTTCAGCAGCTATGAAGCCCGCGAGACACCGGACCATCCGGAGATCCAGTTTCGCGGCGTGAATATGGTGCATCTGTGGAACGAAGGCATGGGGGATGACGGAAAACCCAATGGCCGGTGGTGGATCATGGCGATTATCTGGGACAATGAACGGGAGGGGCTCGATCTGCCGGCGGAATGGCTGGTGCGATGACGGTCGCGGGCAGCCGGCTGGTTGCGGCAACAGCGCTGACCGCTGTGATTGCCGCGATCACGATTGCCTTGCTGAATCTGATTGGCCCCGACTGGGCGCGTTTCGCGCCGGCCAGCTGCACTGAAACCCGCTGCTTTTGCGAAATGCCTCGGACAGGTACGCTTCTTGTGCAGCCGGCCAACAGCCTGTCATCCTTTGGCTATGTCTTTGCCGGGCTGCTGATGATCCTGCAGGCCCGTTCGCGCGACTGGACCTCCGCCTTTCCGCCGCCCGCTGCCGCGATTCTGGGTATAGCCGCGATCATTGTCGGGATCGGGTCGGTATTGCTCCACGCAACGCTGACATTGTGGGGGCAGTTTTTCGATGTGCTCGGCATGTATCTGATCAGCGGCTTCTTTCTGGTCAGCGCGCTGGCCCGGTGGCGAGACATCCCGGATCGGCGCGCGATGGTCTATTATGGCCTGCTGTGCGCGGTGCTGGTTGCAATCCTCTATGCGCTGCCGGAGGTACGCCGCTGGCTGTTTGCCGTGGTGCTGCTCGCCGCCATCATCCTGGAGCTTGTCTTTGCGAGGCCGCGGCGCCCGCAGGTCCGGACCGGCTATTATTTTGCCGGCCTGATCGCCAATATTGTCGCCTTCTCCATCTGGAATCTCGACCAGCGCGGTCAGCTGTGTAGTCCGGACAGTCTGATGCAGGGTCATGCCGTCTGGCACCTGCTTGGCGCGATCGCGCTGTGGTTCGCCTTCCTCTACTATCGCAGCGAACGGCCGGTGCGCTGAGGCGAGTTCTAGCGCGGTCTTGGACGGGAAATGGCATCTCTTCTTCGCAAGGCCACTTTCCCCCTACCAACGCTGAATCCACCCTGCTATCGCCTCGTGCATGAGTGATGTAACTGATGCGCCCGAAGCGGCTCCCGAAGATGAATTTGACGCGATAGTCGAGGCGCCCTTTGATGCGGCTTTGTCCGAACGCTATCTGATCTATGCGATGTCGACGATCACCGCGCGGTCGCTGCCCGATCTGCGCGATGGCCTGAAACCCGTGCACCGCCGCCTGCTCTGGGCGATGCGGCTGCTCAAGCTCGATCCCTCGCAGGGCTACAAGAAATGCGCCCGTGTTGTCGGCGATGTCATCGGTAAATATCATCCGCATGGCGACCAGTCCGTCTATGACGCGATGGTCCGGCTCGCCCAGACCTTCTCGCTGCGCTATCCGCTGGTCGACGGGCAGGGGAATTTCGGCAATATCGACGGCGATAATGCCGCCGCCTATCGCTATACCGAGGCGCGGCTGACCCGCACCGCGATCGAGCTGATGCACGGCCTCGACGAGGGTACGGTCGATTTCAAGCCGACTTATAACGGCGAGGACGAAGAGCCGGAAGTCATGCCAGGCCTGTTTCCCAATCTGCTCGCCAATGGTGCCAGCGGCATCGCCGTCGGCATGGCGACCAGCATCCCGTCGCACAATGTTCACGAGATTATCGACGCCGCGACACTGCTCATTGATTCTCCAAAGGCCGAACATGCCGAGATCATGGCGATCATCAAGGGGCCGGACCTGGCCACGGGTGGCGCGCTGGTCGACCCAAAAGCGGTGATCGACGCCGCCTATGAAAGCGGCCGTGGCGCGATGCGCGTGCGCTGCAAGTGGGAGAAGGAAGACGCCGAAGGGCGCGGCGCGTGGCAGATTGTCGTCACCGAAATTCCCTATCAGGTGCAGAAGGGCAAGCTGATCGAGCAGATCGCCCAGATCATCGCCGACAAGAAACTGCCGATCCTCGCCGATATCCGCGATGAATCCGACGAGCAGGTGCGGATCGTGCTGGAGCCGAAAAGCCGCGCCGTCGATCCCGAGGATCTGATGAACGCGCTGTTCCGGATGTCCGATCTGGAAAACCGCTTCTCGCTGAACATGAACGTGCTCGACAAGGACCGGGTGCCCAAGGTGATGGGCATCAAGGAGGTGCTACAGCACTGGATCACACACCAGATTGAAGTACTGGTCCGCCGGTCGCAGCACCGGCTCGACAAGATTGCCGCGCGGCTGGAGCTGCTCGAGGGCTATATCATTGCCTATCTCAATCTTGACCGCGTGATCGAGATTATCCGCAACCATGACGAGCCCAAGCCGCTGCTGATGGAAGAATTCAAGCTGACCGACCGGCAGGCCGAGGCGATCCTCAACATGCGGCTGCGCAGTTTGCGCAAGCTCGAGGAAATGGAGTTGCGCAACGAGCGGGACAAGCTGCTCGAGGAGCGGGACGGCTTGGAAAAGCTGATCGAGAGCCCGGCGCGGCAGAAGACGCGGCTGAAAAAGGACCTCGCCGAACTGCGCAAACTCTATGCCGAGGATACGGAGCTGGGCAAGCGGCGGACGATGCTGATCGAGGCGGCGCCGGCGCGCGAAATTTCGCTCGAAGCCTTTATCGAGAAGGAACCGGTCACCGTGATCATGTCGCAGCGCGGCTGGATCAAGGCGATGAAGGGCCACGCCGACCTGTCGCAGCCCGACAGTTTCAAGTTCAAGGAGGGCGACGGCCCCAAATATGCGTTCCATGCGCAGACCACCGACAAGCTGCTGATGGCCTGCGACAACGGGCGCTTCTACACGATCGGCGCGGACAAGCTGCCCGGCGCGCGCGGCTTTGGCGAACCGGTGGGGTCAATGGTTGATCTCGAGGCCGGGGCCGAACCGATCGCGCTGATGGTCGCCGATATGAACGGCAAGCTGCTGCTCGCCTCGACCTGGGGGCGCGGTTTTGTCGCCAATATTGCCGATGTCGTTGCAGAAACGAAGAAGGGTCGCCAGGTTGCCAATCTGAAGGGCGACGCCAAGCTGCTGGTCGTCCGTCCGGTTCCCGCGGGCGCCGACCATGTCGCCGCGATCGGCGAGAACCGCAAGCTGGTGGTCTTCTCCCTGTCCGAAATGCCGGAAATGTCAAAGGGGCAGGGCGTGATGCTGCAACGCTACAAGGACGGCGGCCTGTCCGATGCGATCGTGTTCCGTCTGGAAGAAGGCCTGAGCTGGGCGATGGGCGGCGACAGCGGCCGGACCCGGACCGAGAATGACCTGACCATGTGGCGGGTTGCGCGCGGCGCGGCGGGACGGTTGCCGCCGACGGGTTTTCCGAAGACGGGCAAGTTTGATTGAGGCATTTATAAAGCCCCTCCCTTGAAAGGGAGGGGTGAAGGGAACGGAGAAAACGGCTATTGCGCGTTGCTGATCAGTCCAAGCAACTCCATTGCAGTAGCTTGGCGTTGACAATCTCACCGCCCATGTGTTCGATAAACGCTGCTCTAATGGCCTGCTTGTGTCTGTGCCATTGCTCGGGATCAGAATTCGGGTTCATATTATCGGCCAAAAAAACCCATTCGACAAACTGATCAGCTGTCACGTCTCCTTCCGCTGGAATGAAATCGTCCACATGCAGCGGCTTGTCGTTCTTGATGCAGCCACAAAACCCCCAACCAACGCAAACGATATCCATCAAAGCATCGTAACCAGTTTTCTCGGTCATTATTGATAATCCTGATGTTGAAAGCCATCTGTCCTATTCGCAGCTACGTAGCAAAAAGCCAACTCCAACGACAAAACATGTTTGCGCAATGCCACCTTACGCCCTAGCTTCAACGGTAAGGAAAAGGGGGGAGGCCAATGTCAGACAATAGCCCGGGTGCGTCCGAGACAGACGGGACGACCAGCGCGAATGAAAGCGCCTACTGGTCGCAGAATATCCGCTTGCTTTGGACGCTGATGAGTATCTGGTTTGTCGTTTCCTTCGGTGCGGGCATCCTGTTCCGCGATTTTCTCGATCAATTTTCCATCGGCGGCTATCCGCTCGGCTTCTGGTTTGCGCAGCAGGGTTCGATCTATGTCTTCATTCTGCTGATCGTCTTCTACAGCATCCGGATGAAGCGGATCGAGCGCCAATATGATCTCGATGACTGAGCGCGGCTGATGGCAACCCAGACGCTTATCTATCTGTTCGTGGGCCTGTCCTTCGCGCTCTATATCGGCATTGCCATCGCCTCGCGGGCAGGGTCGACCAGTGAATTTTATGTTGCCGGCGGCGGCGTCAATCCGGTGGTCAACGGCATGGCGACCGCAGCGGACTGGATGTCGGCGGCGAGCTTTATCTCGATGGCCGGGATCATCGCCTTTTCCGGCTATGACGGCTCGGTCTATCTGATGGGCTGGACCGGGGGCTATGTGCTGCTGGCGCTGCTGCTCGCCCCGTATTTGCGCAAGTTCGGCCAGTTCACCGTGCCGGATTTCATCGGCACGCGTTACTATTCCAAGGCCGCCCGGGTGGTCGCGGTGATCTGCCTGATCTTCATCAGCTTCACCTATATCGCCGGGCAGATGCGCGGCGTCGGCATCGTCTTTTCCCGCTTTCTCGACGTGCCGATCAATCTCGGCGTGATCATCGGCATGGCCATCGTCTTCGTCTATGCGGTGCTCGGCGGGATGAAGGGCGTCACCTATACGCAGGTCGCGCAATATTGCGTGCTGATCTTTGCCTATATGGTGCCCGCTTTCTTCATCAGCTTTCTGGTCACCGGCAATCCGGTGCCGCAGCTGGGGCTGGGCTCGCCGGTCAATGACGGCTCCGGGCTTTATGTGCTGCAGAAGCTCGACCTGGTGCTGCAGGACATGGGATTTGCCGCCTATACCAGCGGCGAAAAGTCGATGATCGATGTTTTCTGTATCACCCTGGCGTTGATGGTCGGCACGGCGGGCCTGCCGCATGTGATCGTGCGCTTCTTCACCGTGCCCAAGGCATCGGACGCGCGCAAGTCGGCGGGCTGGGCGCTGGTGTTTATTGCCTTGCTCTACACGACCGCGCCGGCGGTGGGGGCGTTCGCGCGGCTCAACTTTATCGATAGCGTGCAGGATACCGATTATGCCGAGGCGCCGGCCTGGTTCAGGAACTGGGAAAGCAATGACCTGATCGCCTGGCGCGACAAGAATGGCGACGGCAAGATGCAGCTGGGCAAGGGCGATCCGTTTCAGGGCGCGCCGCTGTTTGCCGAAAGCACCGGCCCGAGCGGCGAACGGGTCGTTTCCAACGAGGCGGCTGACGACAATCCGAACGAAGTCTATGTCGACCGCGATATCATGGTGCTGGCCAATCCGGAGATCGCCAATCTGCCCGGCTGGGTGATCGCGCTGGTCGCGGCGGGTGGCCTCGCGGCGGCGCTGTCGACGGCGGCGGGCCTGCTGCTGGTGATCAGTTCGTCGATCAGCCATGATCTGTTGAAAAGCACCTTCCGGCCGCAGATTACCGAAAAAGGGGAGTTGCTCGCGGCCCGCATCGCCGCCACCGCCGCGATTGTGGTCGCTGGCTATCTCGGCATCTATCCGCCCGGCTGGGTCGCGCAGGTGGTCGCCTTTGCCTTTGGTCTGGCGGCGGCTTCGCTATTTCCGGCAATCTTCATGGGGATATTTTCCAAACGGATGAACCGCGAAGGCGCGATTGCCGGGATGGTCACGGGTCTCAGCTTCACCTTCCTCTATATCGGCTGGTTCAAGCTCTGGTCACCGGACAGCAATGTCGCGGCCAACTGGCTGTTCGGCATATCGCCGGAGGGTATTGGCGTGATCGGGATGCTGCTGAATTTCGCGGTGGCGATTGCGGTGGCCCGGTTCACCAGCGCGCCGCCGAAGGAGATCGGCTGGCTGGTCGACAAGATCCGGGTGCCGCGCGCCTGATGAGCAGCTGAGTTGCCGCGTTAGTCAGGGCCGGAATTCAGCGCTTTTTGGCGATTTTGAGCTTGTCCAGCTTGGTCCGTGTCCGGATCGATTCCTCGCTGCGGGTCAGCGCCTTGGATATGGCCTTGAGGGTCATGCCCTTTTTCGCGAAGGCATGGAGTTTCTGGATCTCTTCGCTGGTCCAGGGCTGCTTGTGGCGTTCGAAATGGTCTTTCATGGCATCCGGCCTAGCAGATTATGGCGCCGGTGTACCCAAATAGAAAGCCGCATGTTCGGCTACTGGCAATAGCGGGCTTTGCATGGCGGCCTTTGTCCGCTAGCGAGCAGCGGATATTTGAAAAGGGAGCTATCCATGCAGTTTGACGAAGTTGTCCTCGGCCGCCGCAGCATCCGCGGATACAAGCCGGAACCCGTTGCCCAGGAACTCATTGAGGAGATTCTGGAACTTGCGATGCGCGCGCCTTCGTCGATGAACACGCAGCCCTATAATTTCTACGTCATCACCGGCGAGCCGCTGGAGAAAATCCGCGCCGGCAATACCGAGCGGATGCTGGCCGGTGTGCCGCAGTCGCGCGAGTTCCGGACCGGCGAAGCCTTTGCCGGTGCGCACCGTGAACGGCAGATCGGCGTGGCCAAGCAGCTGTTTTCGGCCATGGGGATCGAACGCGATGACAAGGAAGCGCGGCAGGACTGGGTGATGCGGGGCTTCCGTCAGTTCGACGCGCCGGTCTGCGTGATCATCACCTATGACCGGGCGGTGGACGGCAGCGACGATACGCCGTTCGACTGCGGGGCCGTGGCAACCGCGCTGGTCAACGCGGCCTGGTCCCGCGGTCTCGGCACGGTGATCAACAGCCAGGGCATCATGCAGTCGCCGGTTGTCCGCGAACATGCCGGAATCGCCGATGACCAGGTGATCATGAAGAGCATCGCGCTGGGCTGGCCGGACGAAGATTTCCCGGCCAACGCCGTGGTGTCGACGCGCAAGTCGGTTGATGAGGCGGCGGTGTTTGTGGGTTTTGAAGGGTAGTTAAGGCTTGCGTGCCCCTGCGCAGGCAGGGGCCCATCTCCCGGGTGCGCCAAGCGGAACCAACGGGAGATGGATGCCTGCCTGCGCAGGCACACCTGTGCTCCGCACTTGATGCGGAGCCCTGCGCTGAAGACAGCAATTCTCGCCGCCAGAGCTCCGCATCGAGTGCGGAGCACAGTTACACCGCTATCTGTTCAACCGCCCCTCAACCAGCGAATCGACCACGCTCGGGTCCGCCAGCGTCGACGTATCGCCCAGCGCGCCATGATCATTCTCGGCGATCTTGCGCAGGATGCGGCGCATGATCTTGCCCGAGCGGGTCTTGGGAAGCGCCGGTGTCAGATGCAGATGGTCGGGCGTGGCGATCGGGCCGATTTCCTTGCGGACATGCTGGCGCAGTTCGGCCACCAGTTCGTCGGATGACGGCTCGCCCGCGTTCAGCGTGACATAGCAATAGATGCCCTGGCCCTTGATATCATGCGGATAGCCGACCACGGCGGCCTCGGCGACTTTCGGATGCGAGACCAGAGCGGATTCGACTTCCGCCGTGCCCATCCGGTGACCGGAGACATTGATGACATCATCGACCCGGCCGGTGATCCAGTAATAATCATCGGCGTCGCGCTTGCAGCCGTCGCCGGTGAAATATTTTCCTTTGTAAGTTGAAAAATAGGTCTGGATGAAGCGTTCATGGTCGCCGTAGACGCTGCGCGCCTGTCCCGGCCAGCTGGCGGTGATGCAGAGATTGCCGTCGGTCGCGCCCTCGAGCACCTGGCCGTCGCCGTCGACCAGCTGCGGCTGGACGCCGAAAAAGGGCTTGCCGGCGCTGCCCGGCTTCATGCCGTGCGCACCGGGCAGGGTGGTGATCATCACACCGCCGGTTTCGGTCTGCCACCATGTGTCGATGATCGGTGATTTTCCCTCGCCGACGACATCATAATACCAGCGCCAGGCTTCCGGGTTGATCGGTTCGCCGACCGTGCCGAGCAGGCGGATCGACGAGCGGTCATGCGCCTTCACCGGACCTTCGCCCTCGCGCATCAGCGCGCGGATCGCGGTCGGGGCGGTGTAGAAGATATTGACCTTGTGCTTTTCGACCACTTCCCAGAAGCGGCCGAAATCGGGATAGTTGGGGATGCCCTCGAACATGATCTCGGTGGCGCCGTTGATCAGCGGGCCATAGACGATATAGCTGTGGCCGGTGACCCAGCCGATATCGGCCGAGCACCAGAAGACTTCACCCGGTTGATAGTCGAACACATAGTGGAAAGTGCTCGCAACCCAGACCGCATAACCGCCGGTGGTGTGGAGCACACCCTTGGGCTTGCCGGTCGATCCGGACGTATAGAGAATGAACAGCGGATCCTCCGCGTTCATCGGTTCGCAGGGGCACTCGTCTGCTACATCGGCCTTCAGCTCGTGATACCAGTGATCGCGGCCCTCGGTCATGGTGACCGCGCTGTCCGTGTGGTTGATCACCAGAACGGCATCGACCGAAACCTTTTCCAGCGCGGCATCGACGTTGGTCTTGAGCGGCACCGGCTTGCCGCCGCGAAGGCCACCGTCGGCGCAGACAATAAACTTGCTCTCGCAATCGTCGATCCGTCCGGCGAGCGCATCGGGAGAGAAACCGCCAAACACGACGCTGTGGATCGCACCGATCCGGGCGCAGGCGAGCATGGCAAAAGCGCCTTCGGGGATCATCGGCATGTAGATGGTGACGCGGTCGCCTTTTTTGACCCCCATTTTTTTCAGGCAATTGGCCATTTTCATGACCTCGGTCTGCAGCGCCGCATAGCTGATCGTGCGGCCGGGCGACTGCGGATCATCGGGTTCGAAAATCAGGGCCGTTGTCTCGCCCTTGCCGGCCGCGACGTGCCGGTCGACCGCATTGTGGCAGATGTTCAATACGCCATCTTCAAACCATTTTATCGCAACCGGGTCGAAGGACCAGTTGGCGATGGTGGCGGGGGGCTTTTCCCAGTCCAGCCGTTCGGCCTGACCGGACCAGAAGCCGTCGGGATCCCTGAGGCTTTCCTGATAGAGCCGGTCATAGTCGGCTGCCGTGCAATGGGTCGGGTCTTCGCTGCGTGGCGAAGCCACCATTGCAACCGGATCATTTTTTGCCGCAGCCTCTGTCATCTCTTGCCTCTCTTTTATTATTGCCTGATCGGGCGCGCAGCCCGAGCAAATTCTATTTCTGTCTCTACCAGACTTTGCTCATGTCCCGGGGGTGAAATCAAGACCATCAACATAATTTGCCAGCCATTTTTCATCCGGGAAACCATTATCGATCCATGCCTGTTCGATGGTCGCCAGGGTCCGTGCAACGATCGGGCCGGGCTTGAGGCCGCGTTCGATCAAGTCGCCACCGGTCAGCGGGAAATGCGGCGATTGCCAGCCTTTCAACCGGCTCAGCATGTCGGACAGCGATTCATCATCGACGAACAGCAGGGCAACATCGCGGGCCGCCTCGACGCTGGTGCGATAGGCAAGCGCACGGATGTCATTCTCGCCCTGAAACAGATCAGCGCCAGGCCCGGTCTGGTCGTCGGTCAGAGTAGGCAAGCGCTCGGCAATCGCCCGTTGCAGTTTTTTCGAGAGCTTCAGGCTCTTGGCAACGGCGCCGGCCTGATCCCTCTGTTTGGGCAACAGGGCGACCAGACGCCGCACCGCGCCGGGCACAATGGCATGCACCTGCTCGCGGTCGACCAGCCGGTCCAACAGGACAGACGCCAGCTCGTCCGTATCGGCGATGATATGGTCAAAAATTCCGGTGTCCAGCATCTTGCCAACGGCCAGACGCGGATCGTCGGTCGCGAGCAGTTTCAGCAGCTCGTCCGCAACCCTTTCCCGGGACAGCAGCTCCAGCTTCGGGGCCGCCTCGACGCAGGCCCGGAAGGCTTCCGGTTCCAGGTCATGAAGCCCGAAACGGGCCAGAAAGCGGAAATAGCGCATGATCCGCAGATGGTCTTCGGCGATCCGTTCCGCTGCCGAACCGATGAAGCGGATCTGGCGCTGTTCGAGATCTGTCAGGCCACCGAAATAGTCGGAGATCTCCAGTGTTTCGGGATCGGCGAAAAGTGCGTTGATGGTGAAGTCGCGCCGGGCCGCGTCTTCCCGCCAGTTTTCGCTGAAAGCGACGGTCGCGCGCCGGCCGTCGGTGGACACGTCGCGGCGCAGCGTCGTGATTTCGACCGGGCCGTCGGGCAGCACGGCGGTCACCGTACCATGGTCGATGCCGGTCGGTACCACCTTGATAGACGCCGCCTTGAGCCGCTCCATCACATCCCGGGGCAGCAGCGGTGTGGCGATGTCCACATCCTTGACCGTGACTCCCAGCAGGCTGTCACGAACCGCACCGCCGACGAAGCGCGCCTTGCCATCCAGTGCCGCGATCAGCGCTGCAAGGCCGCGTCGTTCGATCCATTCTGACGGGGGTAATTTCATGGTTCCCAACCCAGCCTCTTTCCCAGATTGTTCAAAATCCCGGCGGTAATTCCCCAGATTCGATAATCCTGCCAGTAGATTTCATAATAATGCCGCTTGCGCCCGTTCCATGTCCCTTCGTGGACGGTGCGATTCCTGGGATCGAGCAGGAAATCGAGTGGTGCTTCGAACCAGCTTTCCACTTCCGAAGGATCAGCGACAAAAGGCAGGTCGGGCGGGATGACGCTCAGCACCGGCTGGATATTGTAGCCGCTGCCGGACTGAAAAGTGTCGGTCATACCGATAATGTCGACATGCGTCCGGTCCAGCGCAACCTCCTCATGGGCTTCGCGCAGCGCGGCATCGATCGGATCCCGGTCACCCGGATCGATCTTGCCGCCGGGAAAGGCCACCTGTCCGGGATGGTTGCGCATATGCTGGGGCCGCTGGACGAAGATGATGCCCGGATCGGGGCGGTCGGTCACCGCGATCAGCACCGCGGCATCCCGGAGAATCTTGAGATCATCGATATGGTCGCGCTCGTTATAGAGCAGGTGGTCGAGGTCATTTTCATGCCCTTTCACCAGCGCCTTTTCGAGCCGGTCGCGCAAAGTCATGAGCCACCCGCGATCGGGAAGAAGGTGCCGGCCGACCAGATTCCGACGGGATCACCGTCTTCTTCCAGTGCCAGCTCTACCAGCTGATAATAGACAGGCCGCGCCAATACGGCCTCCAGACCGCGACGCACCTGCAGATAGGGCTGCGGTTTATCCGTGCCAAAGCGCAGCGGATGATCGGCATCGGCGACCACCAGATGGTCGGTGTTGAGTCGAAAGGCCAGCGTCCGTTCCGCGCCGCTGCCTTCACTCTCCAGTTCCACCGCCACAAACGGCGCATCCTCGACGATGATGCCCAGTTTCTGGTAAGGCGTGACCAGTGCATAGCTGTCGTCCGGTTCCCGCCGCAAGATGCTGGAAAAGGCGCGCACCATGGCCGGACGCCGGATCGGGTCGCCCTGATGGTACCAGGTCCCGTCTGCGGCAATCCGCATTTCGCTGTCGCCGCTGTCCTGCGGGTCCCATTGATCGACGGGCGGCAGCTTCTGCGCCGCCGCCAGTTCGGCTATCTCCGCGATCGAAAGCGAGGCAAGTTCGGGTGGTGGCGTGTAGGGCATGCAAACGGACTATTGCCCGGCGCCACCTCTGTAAAGCTTTAGACTCGCTATTGTGTCCAGGGGCCAAGCGTTCCGGTTTTCGGCAAGGGATGCGCCGGGTTGCTGCGGACCAGCAGCCGTGATGGCTCCCACGGCCCCGGCAACGCCCATCCTGCGGTTCCCTCTGCGGTAAATCCGAAGAACCGCTCATAATATTCCGGATCGCCGATCATGACCAAGGGCAAGGGGTCGTCCGGCTGGATTTCCCGGAGCAGCGCCGCCATCATCGCCCGGCCGATACCTTCGCGCTGAAAGTCCGGGTAGACCGCCACCGGACCGACCATGATCATCGGGTGCTTCTTTCCCTGTTCATCGGTCAAGGCAACCGGCCAGCATTGAATCGATCCGAGCAGCTCGTGTTTCTCCTGGTCCACCGCAGCCAGCGACAAGCCTTCGAGCATGGTCATACCCTCGCGCAGCCGGTAGGCGGTGCGGTCGTGGCGATCCGTACCAAAGGCAGAGTCGAGAAGGGCTTCGACGAGTTGCGGATCAATTTCCGCGAGAGGAATGATGCTGGTCAAGTCGTTGGTCTCATATTGCAGGAAAAGCGCGCGCTACTCCGCTTTGGTGCAAAAGTCGAGCCGGATAGGTTGCAATTGCAAGATGACAGAGTGCCAGCTAAAAGATTGATCCGCTAGGGGAGTTTGCGCGTGACGGACCAGAATAAGAAATCCGAACCATCCACCACCGATGTTCCACCGGCAACTGCCGGTGACAAGCCGGCCAGACTGGCCTCGCTGCGCCGCGACCCGAAGGGGTGGCTGATAGCGGTGCTCGGTGTTGGTTCCCCGCTGGCGTTCGTCATTGCCGCCGGAGGCAGCGGAATCGGTCTGTGGGAACGGCAAGCCGGGGTTGCCGCGGTGCCATGGATCATCCTGGTCGCAATTGCAGCTTTGCTCCTCGCCATTGCCTTCATCCTGCTGAACCGGCGCAAGGGCCGCAAGACCCGCTGGCCGCTGATCGGACTGGGTATGGCCGCAACGCTCGGATTTCTCGCCTTTCTGGCTCCCTATGGCAATGCCTTGCTGACCCTGCCTGCAATCCACGACATCACCACCGACCTTGCCGATCCGCCGCAGTTCACGGGGCTCAGACTGCGCGATGACAATTGGGATAAAATTCCCGGTGCAGACGACAGCGATATGGCCGGGATGAACCCCCGCCAGCGCTGGGCCACTCTGCATCAGGACGCCTATCCGGATATTCGCTCGGTCCGGATTGATCAACCGGTCGCCGAGGTGATCGAGAAAGCGAAAAGACTGGCACAAGACCGCGGCTGGGATATCATCGGTATCGATCCGGCAGCGGGCAATCTGGAGGCCACCGACACCTATTCGCTGTTCCGGTTCAAGGATGATATTGTCATTCGAGCGCGCGCAGCGGAAAACGGGGCCGCCAGCATCATCGACGTCCGTTCGGTGAGCCGCGCCGGTGTCCACGATCTGGGGATCAACGCCAAACGGGTCCGGGAATTTCTGAGCGATCTGTCCGGAACGACAACCACCGCTTCGCAATAGTTACTGGTTGGAAAACCCTATTTGGTCGGTGTCAGCTTGAGCAGTTTGCCGCCTTCGCCGTCTTCCAGCACATAGATGGCGCCATCCGGTCCCTGTTCCACTTCACGGATGCGATTACCCATCAGGAAACGCTCTGCTTCTTTCGCACTGTCGCCATCGAAGCTGACGCGAATGAGGGCCTGGCTGGCAAGGCCGCCGATGAAAGCGCTGCCTTTCCATGCCGGGAACAGATCGCCGGAATAAAAGATCAGGCCGCTTGGCGCGATCGTCGGCACCCAGGCCACTTTTGGCGCCTCGAATTCGGGACGCGTGTCATGATTGGGGATTTTCTTGCCATCGTAATGATTGCCTTCCGAGACGATCGGATAGCCGTAATTGGCACCGCGCTGGACGAGGTTGAGCTCGTCGCCGTCTTTCGGACCCATTTCCTGATTCCACAGGCGCCCTTCGCCATCAAAAGCGAGCCCCAATATATTGCGGTGGCCCAGCGACCAGATTTCGGGAAGTGCGCCCTCCCTGTCGACGAACGGATTGTCTTTTGGAACGCTGCCGTCCGGATATAATCTTATGACCTTGCCGAGATTGGCCGCCATATCCTGCGCCGGGTCGAATTTCTGCCGTTCGCCCGAACCGATGAAGAGATATTCGCCATCGGGGGAAAAGGCGATGCGGTGAGAATAATGTCCACGACCCTCAACCTTCGGATCCTGTTTCCAGATGGTTTGAAGATTTTTCAGTGCCGGTTTCTGGCCTTTCAGCTCCAGCCTGGCCCGGCCAACCACGGCACCGCGGGTGTCTTGTTCGCCGGCTTCGATCCAGCTCAGATAGACGATATTGCTTGTCGCGAAATCGGGAGCGAGGACGATATCGCCGAAACCGCCCTGACCACCATAATCAACTTCGGGCACGCCGGCGATGTCGGTTTTCTGACCTTTGCCATCAACCAGCTGCAGCGTCCCTGCTTTTTCGCTGACCAGTATCCGGCCGTCGGGCAGGAATGTCATCGCCCATGGTTCGTCAAAACTGGCAATCGCGGTGGTTTCGAAAGGTTTGCGATCGACCGGCGAAATGTCGGACAGCGCCTGCTTTTCTGCAGAGGCGTTGCCGTTCGCCTGGGCGTCATCGCCATTCGAGCAGGCAACCAGAAGAATTGCACCGGAGAGAGAAAGTCCAATATTTTTCATATGAATCCCGTGTTTTATCATCAAATTGATTTCACCCGCCTTTACAGGATGATATAGGGCAGCTCGCGCAATTTTCCTAGGCCAATCCGAGGAATTTTCCCTGGAATCGTTATGTTCACGGCTTGCTTACCATTATTGGTTAAAGCGGGCGGATGTTTGGACTAAAATCTAGCGGTGATGATCCACGGCCCCGCTCTGCGGTTTCCCATGGCGTGGGCGTGGCGGGCCTGATCGGACTGGCGTGCTGGATCCTGATCGCCCGGCAATACGGGATGGACGGACCCTATTCGGCACTTGCCGCCTGTGCCGCCTGTGCGATACCGATGGTGCTCTGGTCGCTGCTGATGGACAAGGTCCATTTGCGATCATCCACGGGCATCGACTGGCAAAATCCGGAAAGGCTCAAAGATACATTCGACATCAGTCTGGTGAAACTGACGGGCCTGTGGGCGACCTGGGGGCTTATCGCGACGATCTATTGTGTCGGGCGCTGGTACTGGACTGGGCAATATCAATTTTCCATGGAACTGTTGGGGGCGGTGGCGCCCTGGCTGTTTGTGCTGTCCATTCCCTATGTCCTGATCATGGATCGCTTCACCATCGAACCGCGCGATGGCGCCTGGCATTTCGGCCAGCTGCTGACCGGCGGGAAAGGCGAGTTTAACCGCGAACAGATTTACCACCATCTGCGGGCCTGGGCGGTAAAGGGCTTTTTCCTCGCCTTCATGATTTCGATCGTGCCCGGCGGATTCGGGGATCTTGTCCGGCTTGATCTCGCTGATATCAATGGCAATCCGGTAGCGATTGCGCGCTGGCTGATCGTCGCGATGTTCGTTATCGATGTCCAGTTTGCAACGGTTGGATATCTGCTGACGATGAAGCCGCTCGATGCGCATATCCGCACCGCAAATCCCTATCTGGCTGGCTGGGTTGCCGCGCTTATGTGCTATCCGCCGTTCATATTGATGGGAGACAATGGTCCGCTCAACTATCATGTCAGCACCGCCGACTGGGCCTATTGGTTCGACGGTCGGCCTGCCATCCTGTGGGTCTGGGGCGGCGTTCTGGTTTTGCTGACCGCCATCTATGCGTGGGCGACAGTAGCCTTCGGTCTCCGCTTTTCCAACCTCACCCATCGCGGCATATTGACCCATGGACCCTATAGCTGGACCAAGCACCCCGCCTATATGGCAAAGAACGCCTACTGGTGGCTGGCAAGCATGCCATTTCTGGTGACTTCCGGCAGCTTTGCGGATTTTGTACGCAATACGGTGCTGATGGCGTTGGTAAGCGGCGTCTATTACTGGCGCGCCAAGACCGAGGAAAAACATCTGCTCAGCGATCCGGCTTACAAGGATTACGCGGAATGGATGGATCGCAACGCTCCGATTCCGCGACTGCTCAACCGGGTGAAGCGGCGGATCGGCTGGTGGACCCCGGACCACGCGCGCGCGCCGGACATCCAGCCTGCCGAATAGAATTGTCGAAACCGGCCTAACCGGTTAGTCGGCAATCATGACGGTGATCGGAACGGACGGAAAGCATCGCTGCTTCGGTGGCCAGACAGGCAAAGAATTCTACGGTGACTATCATGACCGTGAATGGGGGATGCCCGTCCATGATGACCGGCTGTTGTTCGAAAACCTGATTCTGGAAGGTGCGCAGGCCGGCCTGAGTTGGGAGACCGTCCTCCGCAAACGCGAAGGCTATCGACAGGCATTCCACGGATTTGATATCGAGCGCTGTGCCGCGATGGATGACGAGGAACTGGAAGCCTTGCGTGCGGAACCCGCGATCATCCGCAACCGGCTCAAGATATATTCCGTGCGCAAGAATGCCCGGGTGTTTCTGGAGATGCAGCTGGAATTCGGGAGCTTCGATACGTGGCTCTGGAACCATCTGGACGGGCCGCCGCCCGTCAACCGTCCCGGAAAATTTGCCGAGATGGCGACGACCAGCCCGGTCAGCGACACCATCTCCAGAACGCTGAAAAAGCGGGGCATGAGCTTCGTCGGTAGCACAATAATTTATGCCTATATGCAGGCGATCGGGATGACCGACGACCATCTCGCCGGATGCTGGAAAGCCGGAGCATGACGATCTTGGACCAGAACCGCTCCGAAAGGGCCTTGTCCGACGTCTGTCTGCCGATTGCGATATCAGTATATCGCTTCGTCCCGGTCGGGCGGATGCGGCAAAGTGCGCTGGCAGGAGTCTCCAAAAAAAGCTATCGCGGGGGAATGTTCGGAACAGGATGCAAGACGCCGACCGGGAACCGGATCGAGCCGCTTTGCGGACCGGCCGTATCGGTTCGGTTGGAAAGGGGTGGCGCATGATATTGGAACTGAAGAAATATATCTCCCGGCTGCCTGAGAAAATATGGTTCCGGGCCATGCTGTTCAGCGTGGCCGCGATTGTCGCGGCGGGGGCTGCGAAATGGATCGGGCCCCTGATTCCGTATGAATCCGATATGGAACTCGCCAGCGGTTCGGTTGGGGACATATTGACGATTCTGGCGTCGAGCATGCTGGCGGTCATCGCATTTTCGGTTTCCATCATGATATCGGCCTATGGTTCGGCAACCAGCACAGCTACACCGCGCACCATCGCGCTGATGCTGGCCGATGACCGTTCGCAAAATGCGCTGTCGACCTTCCTCGGTACGTTTCTTTTCAGTATTGTGGGGATTATCGGCCTTTCCGCCGGCTTTTATGATGATCGTGGCCGCATCATCCTGTTCTTCGCCACGATAACCGTAATCATCCTGATCACCGGTACCCTGATCAACTGGATTCAACAGCTGTCCACCTTCGGGCGAATGAACGACCTGATTGAACGGGTGGAGCGGGCGACCTCGAAAGCCCTGCGCTGGCATGGCAAGCACCCATATCTGCACGCCATGCCGCCGGTCGATATCCCTTCTGATGCTGTCCCCGTCCGGTGCGATATTGCCAGCGGTGTGGTGACGTCTGTCGACATGGGATTGCTGGATGAAATGGCAGAAAAACATGGTGTCACGGTGTATCTGGCCATTCATCCGGGCAAACTTGTCTATCCGGCGCGGCCATTGCTCTATCTGTCCGGGGAAGGGGCCACGGAACTGGATCTGCGGCGCTTTCAGGACGCCATATTGGTTGAGCATGCGCGCAGCTTTGACCAGGATCCGCGATTTGGCCTGGTGGTGCTTTCCGAAATCGCATCCCGGGCCTTGTCCCCGGCCGTCAATGATCCCGGTACCGCGATTTCTGTTCTGGATAGCGGCTTGCGCTGTTTCGAGGTCCTCGCCGAAGCCAGCGCGGAGACCGAAGACCCCCGATATTCGAGAGTCCATGGTCCCGAGATAGATATGCAGGATCTGTTCACCGACTTCTTTACCAAGATTGCCCGCGACGGCTCCGGGATGGTGGAGGTGCAACAGCGCATCCAGCTTTGTTTGCTTGCGCTGGCCGAATCATGGCCGCAGCTATTCTCTGTTACGGCGTCGGACGCGTCACGCGATGCGCTGGAAAGAGCACTGGAGGTCATTGCCCACAAGCCCGACATCAAGGATTTGCGAGCCCGATCAGCAAAAGTTGTTGCTGCCGGCGAAGATTGACGGTTTCGGTCTGGCCGTTGGGCCAGAAAACGCGATCATCGACATACACAACTGGTCGGGACCGCGTTCTCTGGCACAAATCTCTGGCTCGAAGGTGAATTTGGGCATCGTCCGGAGATTCAAGCCTATAACTCCACCAAGATGCTTCGGTTCCATCACAGGCAATAATTTTGGACGCTGAGAGGGGCCTGCGCTTTTCAACCCGCTGAAAACGCAGCTACAACATCCTGAATTGCGCGGGGACCATCCATTGTCCTTAGCGCTGAAATCGCGTCTTCGATGATGAGATTATATTGCGCGACCGGCCCTTCAAGCGCGTACGGTGTTGCGCCCACCGACCGCACCAGACCGGAGGCTTTCTTGTTGCTCTGCAAAATATCGATCCGCAACTGTCGAAATCCCTCGCAATAACAGTCGATAAAAATCGTCGCCATCAATATGCGCGCGACGCCGTGGCCATGATACTGGTCCAGAACGGCGATGGCGAACTCGCCCGCATCGCCGGTTTCGGTTTCGCGGAAAACATGTGCTGCGGCGATGGCAGGATGATCCGGTTCATCCATATGAACGACTCCCCACGCCAGATGATGGGTACCATCGACGCTCGCCAGTCGTTCCACGACCGAAGGGGGCATGGTTTTCGATCCGGAGAAAAAGCGCAGATAACGGCTCTGGTCAGACATTTGGCTGATACCGTCTTCGATCCGCTCTCGATCAGAGTGACGGATACGGCGCAGACAGATTTTGGTACCATTGTCGAGCGTTACATCGACAGACCTGGCATCGTTCTGAAATGACCCTGACTTAGCCATCGACCTTCTCCTCGCCACGCCGCTATCAAAGATCGACGCAATGGCTTGCATCTCAAACGGAATATCCGCTTGGAAAATAGCATCAATCTCCGCCGGAAACCATCGGTATCGCTTCCTTGAACGTGTGAGTCATATAGGGGAAGGGAATCTCTATACCCGCGTCATCCAGCGCCCGCTTGACCGCGCGGATAACGATGTCGCGACTTTCATGCATGTCGCGCTGTGCTGACCCTGCCCACCAGCGCAGTTTGAAATCGATCGAACTGGAATTGAATTCACAGGCAAATATGTCAATCGGTTTGCCGTCATCGGCGACCTCGGAATTTTCCAGTGCGGCCCTGATCACGCTCCGCGCTTGTTCCAGATCCGTGTCATAGGAGACACCGACCACCACTTCGTGCCGTCGCCGTTCCTTGTCGGTCAGTATTTCGACCGGATTTTTGAAAAGTACAGAATTGGGAACGATCGTCAGCTCGTTGGACATTTTCCTGATATGCGTTTCACGGAGCATGATCTGCTCGACCCTGCCCTCGATGCCCTCGCAGGAAATATAGTCGCCGATGCGCATTTTTTCCCGGATCATGATCAATATGCCGGCGAGAAAATTCTCGAAAATATCCTGAAAGGCAAAACCGATCGCTACTGTGCCGACGCCCAGTCCGGCAATCAGGCTTCCCGGTGTCAAATCGGGCAGCAAAATGGTCAGGGCGATCAGCAAACCGACCGCCCAGATGGCGATTTTGACCAGCGTGTCGACCAATTCGCGCAGGGACGGGCGCATTGCCGTCCTTGCGGTCAGGCGATCAGCGATGTTGGTGGCGAATCTGGCGACGATCCATGTCAGGATCAGGAAGAGGAGGGCAATGACCAGACTCGGAAGCAGGCTGACGATGTTCTCCCACATCGAGTGCAGTTGCGTGATTAATATTTCGAGAGTGTTGAGCGGGTCGCCGGCTTGGTCATTCATGATCTACAAACACGGAATTAATCGATTGGTTGCATTTAATATTATGTTAGCGGGAACCTTGGCGCACTGAAAAGGTTGATCGCCCATGTCGAATATATTCAAGCCGGGACAAAATTGCTGGCGCGTTGAGCATGCAGACCGGTCTGCAGTTTTGGTCGATGGCGAAAATTATTTTCGGGCGGTGCGCAAGTCGCTGGCGCAGGCGCAGCAGCGGATCATGCTGCTCGGCTGGGATTTCGATGAACGTGTGGAGATGCACGATACCGTCGAAACACCGGAAGGACCGTTGCGGATTGGCGCCTATTTCGACTGGCTGCTGCAGAATAACCGCGATCTGGACATTTATCTGCTGCGCTGGGACACTGGCGCACTGAAATCCTTTTTGCGATTCAATGGGCTGAGGACGCTGATCCGGTGGTATTTCCATCGCCGGGTCCATTTCAAGCTTGACGCCCATCATCCCGTGGGGGCTGCGCATCACCAAAAAGTCATCGTCATTGATCAGGATACGGCCTTTTGCAGCGGTATCGATGTTACCAACAACAGATGGGATACCCGGGCCCACGACGACGTGCAGGAGCTCCGTCTGCAGCCGGACGGCAATGATGCCGGCCCCTGGCATGACGCCGCCATGGTGGTCCAGGGCGACATCGCCCGGGCATTGTCGGAATATGCCGAGCAACACTGGCGCGATGCAGGCGGCAAGCAGCCCAAAGCCGTCACGTCCAAGGCTGACTGCTGGCCAAAGGGTCTTGTTGCCGATTTCAAAAATTGTCCGATCGCGATTGCGCGCACCCTGCCGGAAATGGATGATCAGGAGGGCGTGCACGAAATCGAAAATCTGTATCTGGATCTGATCGCTGCCGCGAAAGATTTCATCTATGCGGAGAGCCAGTATTTTGCCTCTACCCGGATCGCGGCTGCAATTGCTGAGCGCCTGTCGGAGGAATCGGGGCCGGAAATCGTCATCATCAATCCGCAAAGCGCCGAAGGCTGGCTTGAATCCGAAATCATGGATTCGGCCCGCGCGCGTATCCATGAGGCCATAAAGGCGCGAGACAAATTTGGTCGTTTTCGGATTTTTCACCCGTTTACGGCCGAGGGCACATCGGTTTACGTGCATGCCAAGATATTGATTGTCGACGACCAGTATCTCCGTGTCGGGTCATCCAATTTCAATAACCGGTCGCTTGGTTTCGACAGCGAATGTGATGTCGCGCTTGATGCATCCGCTTCGCCGGACACCGCTGTTGCAGAGCAAATAGCCTATACACGCAACGATTTGCTGGCAGAACATCTGGGAGTTGAGGAGCAAGCGGTTCTGGCAGCGATGGAGCAAACGGGCTCGCTGATAGGAACCATAGAGATGCTGGGGAAATCGGGTCGCCGGCTTCGTCGCTATCGCACACCGGATGTCGATGCGGTTCAGGAATGGTTGGCCGACAATGACATTTTAGATCCGAAACGGGCCGACAATGTTTTTGCCGGGATCACTTCGCAATAGGCGGAATGCGGTCTTGATCACTCTGCCGGACGGACGCCGGGCTCGGGCTGGTTCTTTTCCTGTATTTTCTTGATGATGATTTTGGCGGCGATCGAAATGGCTCCGGCCGCTATGGTTCTGATGATGAAACGCATATAATTTTCCTGTTTCTGCTGAACTGCATTCATTCCAATAACCGGCGACAAGCGATTTGGTTGCACGCCAGACCGGATTAGATGCTGAAGTCCATCATCCAAATCGCGACAATCAAGGCAATCGCACCCGACCCCATCAAACCCGAAATGATCTGCAAATTGATTGGTTTGACCGGGGTTGCATGGTGTGAGTTCAACCTGTTCTGCACCGCGCAGCCATTGCGTTGGGCAACCCAGAAAATGAAAATTCCGATGATCATGAACAGGGTGGCAATTCCCTTGGGAACCCAGAGCGGCTCAAGCTTGCCAAACAGGGCGTTGAAACCGAGTCCGATCCCGACCGCAGCCAGCCCCGTACGCATCCAACCGGCAAAGGTTCGCTCATTGGCCATGATGGTCCGGTCTTCCGCCCAGTCGGTGCGATCCTCGGCAAGGTCGGTACGTTCGTTTGCCAAGGTATTGCTTGATGGGTCTTTCGCCATGATAGTCTCCCCGATAGCTTTGCGTTGCCGGACAGCGGGCCCTTTACCAAAAAAGCTCCGATACCCCACCTGGAAAAGGCGAATACCGGAGCTGGTTTCTCGTGTTCGGGTGCCAGTTCTGTCTGGCGACCCAGATTCTAGATCGCGCGCGCGGATCCCCTTGGTCCGACAAAGAACCAGAGCAGCAGGCCGATAACCGGCAGGATCAGAATGATCAGCGACCAGATAATCTTGCCACCCGTCGACGAACCGCTGCCCCAGACGCTGAGCAGCGCCCAGATGTCGAGAGCCAGAATAAGTAGTCCAACAATGCCATATTCCATGATAATTTCCCTCTTTCAAATATGTAAAAACCGTATTTAGGCGGATGCGTCTTCGAGATGATCGATCAGCCGGCCATCGGCCCGCAATTCGCCCTGGTAGTTCCTCAGCAATGTTTTTGCTGATACAGTCAGGTCATCCTTCGAGAGCGCGTTTTCGAATTTCTTGCGAAGATGCTCCTCGCCGGTTTCGACGGCGTTGATCGCGGCATCGTCATTGTCCTGCACCGCTGCGCTCAGATCCATGAACACACGATGGGCAGAGGCCAGGATCGTGCCATCGGTATCGGATGTCCCGCCAAGCTTCTCGATCTCGTTGCGAACAGCTGCCGCCATTGCCCGGCGCGAGGCCGCGCGGCGAGAGAAGAAATTCTTGAATGTCGTCCGCTCCGCAACTTCCGCTGCCTTTTCATAGCCGTGGGTGGAGTCGATTAGAGTTTCCAGAACATCGTTCAAAATGTCCGTCGATTTATTGTCTGTCATTTCGTCCTCGTTTCGTTGTGATTATGACCAAACAACATCGAACGCGCCCGTCGGTTCCAAACTAAATTTTTCCCGCAAGCCGGAACTATTGCTATGCTGTGGCGTATACGGATATTGCCGATTGGATTCTTATGTCTTTGCATCGCTGGCTGCTAACCGCCTTGATTTTGATAATGGCGATTAGCCTGACCGCAGTTGGCATCGGTCCGGCCGACCCAGCCAATGCGCAGGTCGAGCTGGCCGAGCCGGCCGAAATGCCGGACCCGGCCCTGGAACCGGCCATCGATCCGGCCGCCAACAGCAGCGATGACCTTGCGATTGCGAACCGGTTGCGCGGTATCTTTCAGGAAATTGACGGTATGGAGGGGGTCGTAGTAACCGCGGACGCCGGTGTCGTTCTCCTTTCGGGATCGGTTGCCGACAAGGCTTCGGCCGACCGGGCCAAAGCCATCGCGCAGCGTGTATCGGGAGTTGTCACGGTCGAAACGCAATTCGAGCGCGATCTGTCGGTGGGTAGAAATGTCGAGCCTGTCGTCGATAAATTGGGCACGAGCGTGCAGAATTTTCTTTCGGCGCTGCCGCTCCTCGGGATCGCCTTGGTGGTCGCGATAGCGATAGGGCTATTCGGCCATTTCCTCGCCTCCCTCATGGCGTTCTGGAAACGGGTGACGCCCAATATATTCCTCGCAGAACTGATCGCGGGTTCGATTCGTGTAGCCTTCATCTTTATCGGCATCTTTGTGGCTCTGGACATTCTCAACGCCACCGCTTTGCTTGGCGCCGTGCTCGGTGGCGCGGGCGTGATCGGACTGGCCGTCGGCTTTGCCCTGCGGGACACGGTGGACAATTATATGTCGAGCATCATGCTCAGCATTCGCCAGCCGTTTCGCGCCAATGATCATGTGCTGATAGGCGAACAGGAGGGGCGTGTCGTCCGACTGACTTCGCGAGCGACGATCTTGATGACGCTGGACGGCAATCATTTGCGAGTTCCCAACGCTACCGTGTTCAAGGCGGAGATATTGAACTACTCCCGCAATCCGCAACGCCGGTTCAGTTTCGAACTGGGAGTCGACGCCGACGATGACCCGGCCTCGGCCATTGAAACCGGTCTGGCCGCAATCAACAGTCAGGATTTCGTTTTGAATGATCCGGAAGCAACTGCGGAAATAAGAGAAGTCGGTGACTCCAATATCGTGATCGGCTTTCACGGCTGGATCGACCAGCGCGAAAGCGATTATTACAAGGCGCGCGGCGCGGCCATCCGGGTTACCAAAAATGCGCTGGAAGAAGCGGGCTTTGCGCTGCCGGAACCGATCTATCGCTTGCGGTTCGACAATGCTCTCCCGGAATCTGTGACAAGTCCGAGACGGGACAGATCAGCCGACATGTCTGCCGTGAAACCCAAGAAAGTGGCACCTCACGAGAGTCTCGACGTTTCGCCGGAGGACCATGTCGAGAAGCTGGTGGACTCGGAACGGTCCGACGATGGTTCATCCGATCTGCTTGATGATCAACAGCCTGTTGAATGAACCTCGGTGGCGTTAATCTATGTTAGAGCGAGATATCATTAAATCGACTATTCGGCTTTCCAGTAAAAGGTTGGGCTACGGAAACCGCCGCCAAGAGAAAGTCACCAGTGCCCCGCCAGACGATCACCTCCCTCATTTATGTGAGTACCGCCAGGCCGGGACTGGACCAGCAGGACCTGCTGGCGATCATGTCTGCTGCAAGACGGAATAATCCCCGCTTCGGCATTACCGGCCCGATCCTGTTCAACGGGTTCAATTTCATGCAATGTATCGAGGGTGACCGTGCCGCCACCAACGATTGTCTGCGCCGCATCGAGCGGGATGACCGGCATAGCGGAATCACCATTATCAGCCACAGCGAATTGCCCAACCGGCAGTTCACGCAATGGTGCATGGCCGGTCAATCTGTTCCGGAATCACCAGACTTGATGGAAACTGATATTGGTGGCCTATTGTCCCGTGACTCGGTCTCCGAGACGACCCGAACCCTGTTCCGGAGTTTTCTCTCGTTCGGTATCAAAGCACCTGATTCAGAACCATAAGTGTCGCCAAAAAAAGGGGGATTCAGCAGCTAGGCCAATCCCCTTTCTCTGCGGTCAATGGAATAGGTGTCGGTGTCAGTCCGCACCCTTGCCGCTTGCGGACGCTTTTCTGGCTTTTTCCAGTTCGGTGGCTTCGTCACCTTCCAGCGCTCTTGCAGCTTCTTTGGCTTTGGCTTCGACGTCGGCTGTTTCAGCGAATTTGTGCTGGGCGTCCTGAAAACGGCGGGAGCCTTCCCGGCTTCCCTCACCTTCCAACTTCAAATTGGATTTCTTCTCGCTGTTGTCGGTCATGGGAACGTCTCCGTTATTGTTATTTCCTGTTTGTCCATGCAACGCGCGTTCGCGAAGATTGTTCCGGCAAATGGGACATTTCTCTCGATAATTTTATATGCAACCTTTAGGGTCATCAGGTGTTCTGTCTTCAAGCAACGAATAAACGAGGTATGGTTTGGCGAGCCAAGACAAAAATCAAACGGGTTCATCGGAGGCCGATGAGCACGGAAAGCAGTCAAAGGACATACCTGTGAAAAGCAAGGATGACATGCAACAGAGATTAGGCCTTGGACTGAAGAACATGTATCTGAATGTTCTGGACGAACCCTTACCTGACGATATTCTGGCGCTCCTGGATCAACTGGATGAGGACGATGAGGACGACTCGAACTCAGACCGGTCGGACATAAATGAGTAAGCCTCAGGCCTTACCGCCTTCGGAGTTTAAGCAGCAATTGACGGAAGCGATTCCGCATCTGCGCGCATTCGGGCGCAGTCTGTCCGGCAACCGCGACGTGGCCGATGATCTGGTTCAGGATACATTGTTGAAAGCGTGGGCTGCAAGGGACCGCTTCATTGCGGGCACCTCGATGCGCGCATGGACATTCGTAATATTGCGCAACACCTTTTTTTCCAGCATGCGCCGCAAGAAATTCAGCGCAAACTATGATGAGCTGGTTGCAGAACGGGTTTTGTCGGCACCGGCTCCTCAGCAGGAGCCCTTGCATCTGGCCGATTTGCAGCGGGGACTGATGGAACTGTCCGATGACCAGCGTGAAGCGATAATTCTGGTGGGGGCCGGCGGCTATTCCTACGAGGAAGCTGCGGAAATCGCCAATTGTGCCGTGGGTACGATGAAAAGCCGCGTTTCGCGCGCGCGCAAGGCACTGGAAGAAATATTGGAAGAAGGTCGGTTTACTTCTGCTTCCGAAGGTCTTGGCAATCTCACCACCACCGCGCTCGAAAATATCATCGGCGAGGTCGAGAAAATATCCCACTAAGCCTTCCTGACAATTTGATCGAGGCCACAGGAGCCTGACTCCAGATACTCGCTATATTGCCGATTCACTGAACCTGCGAAGCGGCGGCTTCGCCAGACGACCCGCTTGACGTGGATCGGCCTGGCGAGCCTGCCAGCTTTCCGCCGGGTCCGTTATTAGGCCTGGACGTTTTGCTTTGCGGTGGAAAAAAACAAGGCCTGACTGATCGCCGCCCGAATGGCATTCGGCTGGAAGGGCTTGGTGATGAGGAACGTCGGCTCGGGCCGTTCTCCGGTGAGCAAGCGTTCTGGAAACGCGGTTATGAAGATTACCGGAACAGAGATCTGTTCCAGGATATCCTTGACAGCATCGATGCCAGAACTTCCATCCGCAAGCTGGATATCAGCGAGCACCAGACTGGGCTTGGCCTTTGCGACCGCGTCCAGAGCACCCTTGTGGGTTGTCGCGGTTCCGCAGACATTATGTCCCAGGCCCGAAACAATCTGCTGCAATTCCATCGAGATCAGCACCTCGTCCTCGATTATCAGAACATCGGACCGGATTTCCTTGTCGATCTCCGAGATGGCGTCTTCGAGCAAGCCGTTGATCGAACTTTCTCCAACATCCGCAATTTTCGCGACGTCGCCGATCGAAAAACCTTCCAGCGCCGTCAGCAGCAATACTTGTCGACTGATCGGCGGGATCGCGTTCAGATGGCCCTGTGCGGTATTATCGTCGGGATCGTCGGATACGCCAACATTTGCGCTTTCCCAGATGCCGGAAAAAACCCGGTACAATTGAACCCGCACATTGCTGTCGTCCGCTACCAATTCCGGATCGGCGATTATCGCTTCGAGCGTTGCCTTCACAAATGTATCACCGCTTTTCTGGCTGCCCGTCAAAGCTCTGGCATAGCGGCGAAGATAGGGAAGATGGGGTTTCAGGCTTTCAGCTAGTGACATATTTTATATCTCCGTAATTGGCTCGAAACGCATGAAACAGAAAAGGGTTCCATAAATTTCTCTGGTCAAATGGCGACTAAATCTTCGCAATGCATGCTTTTACTGGAACCAACTTCGCAGTCAGTCGTAGGTCTTTTGAACATAGAATGGAGAAAATGAAATGACAGGCAATTATTCGGAAGAAATGGGCGCGGTAAAATCGGATCTGCAGACGTTGAAGGACGATTTGGCGACCTTGACCAAATCCGTCAAGGCCGACGCGCAGGCCAATGCGATGGAATTGCGCGCCAACGCGAAAACGAAGTTTGACGCCGCACGTGCCAATGCAGTTGAAGCCGGCACCAAGGGCCGCAAGAAAGCCCAGACAACGATCAAGGATAATCCGATCGTGAGCATCGCGGCTACCGCCGGACTGGGGCTGATCGTAGGAGCCTTGATGGCCCGGCGCTAAGCCCGGCGAAATAGTCAAAAAAAAGGGCGGGGAGTCGAGACTTCCCGCCCTTTCTTCTGCGCGTCCGCACCAGCTTGGCTGTCTAGGACATCAGGACGGTCTTGTTGTCACCCATATCGGGTTGCTCGTCTGTGACATTTGCTTTGGCGAGTTCCCACGCCTGGACAAGCGATGAAGAGGGGGAGGACCAATATTCAGCGATTTGTGGCTTGAAGCGAATAGCGGCAACCTTCGGATCATCCATTTCGCACTGCAGCCATGCTTTTGCCCAGGGGCCCCACATATCTTCGATCTTGTCCAAATCACGGCTGAGGGTGGAGGTGCCCGTGATCGAAATATAAGTCTCCTTTTCCGGGCAGGCATAGGTCAGATTGCTGGTCCTATCCTCGGAAATCTCTTGCGCCTTTCCTGACCGGCTTTCGGTCAGGAACCATATCTCGCCACTGTCACGATATAGATTTCCGCTCATCGGTCGGCTGCGCAATTCGCCATCGGCTTCCGTCACCAGCATGGCGGTGCCGATATCTTCAATCAACTCATATAATTCTTCACGATCGTCATTATTCATGCAAAAGTCTCCATCAGTATGATTTCCCGTCGGGATTCACTGTAAACTACGCACGATTTGCATGTTTGGTTCCGCTCGCATGCAACAACATGGCGAGTTAGCCGTTCGTTATTCGATAGCCTGAGGGCATGAAAAAAGGGATCAGACATGAACGCGGGCAGTCGAACCACCGGCAGGTCGGAGCGCAAGCGGGAAGCCGACCGGTTGGCGACATTGAACAGCTACAAGATGCTGGATAATGCGCCGGAAAATGCCTTCCATCGAATAACCCGGCTGGTGGCCGATATTTTCTCTGCGCCGCTGGCCGCCATCTCGCTCGTCGATGCGGACACGGAGTGGTTCAAATCTGCGGTCGGGTTTGCAGAATCCCAACTTGGACGGAATGTTTCGATCTGCACCCGGATGATTGAAAGCGGAGAACCGTTGGTGGTCGAGGATGCCTCGCTCGATCCGCGGTTCGCCAACAATCCCTTGGTCAGCGGGGAACCTTTTGTCCGGTTTTATGCAGGTGCGCCGTTGATCGCACCGAATGGCAAGCTGCTGGGAGGGCTGTGGATCGCGGACACGGTCCCGCGATTCCGGATAACCGCGAACCAGTTGAACAAGCTCAAGAGCCTGGCGGAAATCGTGATGAGTGAAATGGAGCTGAGCCGCGAGATCGGGTTGCGCGAGCAGGCGCAGAAAAATACCGCAATCGCTCGCTCAAATCTCGATCTTACCCTCGCCCTCAGCGACATTGCCAGCTTTCGGATCGATCTGGAATCGGGGATGATCGAATGGGGTGGTGCCTACATGAAAATATGGGGAAAAGATGCGGGCGAAGCGGTTTCCGAAGTAGATAGCGCTCTGGACCGCGTCCATCCCGAAGACAGAGATACCGTGAGGCTGGCGATGAGCGCGGCAGTGGATGAACTGGAAAAATTTGAGGCTCGCTTCCGGATTGTTTTGCCATCGGGGGAAACCCGGTGGCTGGAGGGATATGGCGACTATCTCGAGTCAAATGGCCGGCCGACGCTGACTGGCATCAACAAGGACATAACCCATAGTGTGGACCAGCAGGAACGGCTCAAGCTGCACACCCGCGAACTCCATCATCGCCTGCGCAATCTTTTCGCGACGCTGCAATCGATTATGACGCTGACCAAGGGCTCGGCCACCTCGATCGATGACTATATCGAGAGAATACACCACCGTTTGAGCGCGCTCAATCGGGCCCAGCAAATCCTGCTCGACACCAATTTTGTTACCGGTTCCTTTGCCGCGCTTGTGGAGGATCTGTGCAGGACCTATCCCGGAGTCCAATGGTCCGGGCCTGATATCATTCTGGCGGAAAATGCGATGGTCTCGATATCGCTCGTGCTCAACGAACTGGCCACCAATGCGGCGAAATATGGTGCACTGACCGCAGGCACCGGGCTGGTCAGCATCAACTGGAAGATCCGTGCCGAAAAAGACGGGCCGGATATGGTAGAATTGAGCTGGACGGAAAGCGGAGGGAGCCAGGCGCAGTCCACTCCATCTGCTGCCGGGTTTGGGTCTTCGCTCATCGATCACAGCATCACCCGCAACTTGCGCGGGACAATTGAAAGGGATTGGGCGGTGGATGGCCTCAAATGCAAGATTACATTTCCGGCTCCTGATGGACAGGGGAACGGCTAGTGGCACGAAAGGCATTGCTGCGGCGGATATCCTTTTATGCCGATCTTGATGATATCGACCGGCAGGTCATCATGCAGATCGACGGACGGGAACAGCATTACGAGAAAAATACCGAAATCGTCGATGCCGGTCAGGAACTGGATAGCGTGCTCATTGTCAAGGAAGGCTGGGCGATCCGTTACAAGATGCTGGAAGATGGCCGGCGTCAGGTTTTGAACGTGCTCCTGCCCGGAGACATGTTCGATCTTCAGGTGTTGGTGGCGGCCGAAGCGGATCATTCGGTGAAATCCGTCACCAGCTTGTCCTGCCTGTCAGTCCGGCCTGCCGAATTTCGCCGCCTGCTGACCGAATCAGGGAAGTTGACTCTCGCTTTCTGGTGGATGCAGGTTCAGGAAGAGGCTTTCCTGCGTGAACAGATCGTGCGCAACGGCAAGCAGACCGCCCGGGAAAGAATTGGCCATTTCTTGCTCGAACTCTATCGACGCGTGCTGATCACCGGTGCCGGCAATGGCGACGGCTTTCGCGTGCCGCTGACGCAAACGGTTATTGCCGACGCGCTCGGCCTGACCCCAATCCATACCAACCGGGTGTTGCGCCAACTCGAGCGGGATGGCTTGCTCGAGCGGAATAACGGATGGATTCTGTTCAGGGATCAGGCCCGCCTGGCGGAAATCAGTCAATTTGATTCCAGCTATTTTCACCTCGATGCATTCCGTATGCGACTGGGCCGCAAATAAATTTGCGATGGTGGGGAACTCTATCCAGAAGTCGGCGTTGCATATAACGAACCAATGAAGGGAGTTCACAATGAATAAAGTAGCGATTGCAGCAGTATTGACTGCCGGCCTGGCGCTTGCCGGCTGCGAAGCCAATGTTAAAGAGGAAGGCGAAATGCCTTCCGTAGATGTTGACGTTTCCGGCGATGCTGGCGAATTGCCTGAAATCGACGTGGAAACGGCTGATGTCGAAGTCGGTTCGGAAGAAGTGACCGTGGATGTTCCTGACGTTGACGTCACGATGCCTTCGGAAAAGTAATTTTCCGTCTCTTAGACAGAAATGGCCAGGCATTATGTCCTGGCCATTTTTTTGTCCGGGCCAGGCCTGGACGGCGGCGGGATGCGAAACGGCGGTAAATTGTCGGATGGGTGAAAAGTAGCTGGAAAATCGACCCCTTGGTAAACGGGGGTATACGATAGGGCCAATTTTCCAGCCGGTCTTTGAGGAATGAAGGCAACACCGGGTCGCGGGTCGACATCCATTCAATCTTGATAACCGTCGGCAGCAAAATTGGTTGCGGCGAATACGAAATATTTTCACTTCCTGCCGGAACCCCAAGGCACTGTGGTTTTTGACATGGGATAACGGGTACGAGCACGCCTTCGCGACCGGAACAGCTCCCCACAAAGCGCGACCGCGGGATCTGGCAATGCAACTATTGGCCGGCTGGTGCGTCGTGAAGGGGAGAATATGATTGATGGAGATACTATGACCGATATTTTTTCCCGCCTGAAACAGGATCACGACCGGCACCGCGAAATGCTGGAAAAGGTCGGCGATACGAGCGGCGACACCAAGGAGCGGCGCGAGTTATTCGAACAGCTTCGTATTGATGTGTCTGCCCATGCCAATGCAGAGGAGCAGTCGCTCTATGCCGAAATGCTGTCCCGGCCAGATCTGCAGGACAAGGGCCGTCACTCGGTGGCCGAGCACAAGGAAGCAGAAGACTATTTCGAGGAACTGGTCGATATGGAGTTCAGCAGCACCGGCTGGCTCACGCGGTTCAAGACCCTCAGAGAGCGACTTGAGCATCATATGGACGAGGAAGAGAACGAGATATTCGCCGCCGCCAGGAAAGGGTTGAGCGAAGAGCGGGCGGAAGAATTGTCCAGGATTTTTGACAAGCGCAAACCGGTGGAGAAACAGGAAGTTGCCTGAACTGTTGCGCGATATACGGAACCTGACTGATGTTGAGTGACTGGATAGGTTCGGGCTGGTCCGAGGTCGCGTTGATCGCACTGTCGGCATCGGTCATGTATGTCACGGTAATCCTGCTCACCCGGCTGGCGGGTGTTCGCAGCTTTTCTAAGATGAGCGGCTTCGACTTTGCCGTCACCGTCGCGATCGGTTCGGTGCTGGCTTCGGTGATCACGAGCAAGGATCCGCCGCTCGCCAGTGGTGTCGCCGCGCTCGTCTGTCTGTTCGGGCTGCAGATCGGTATGGCGGTCTTGCGCAGCCGGTTTCCCGGTCTGCAGACATTGGCGGACAACAAACCGCGGCTGATCATGATTGGCAGCGAAGTCCAGCATGACCAACTGAAAAAAGCGAAAATGACCGAGAGTGACCTCTGGGGCAAATTGCGCGAGGCCAATGTCTTCCAGTTTTCGCAAATTCTGGCCGTGGTTGCCGAAACCACGGGAGATGTGTGCGTCCTGCATACATCGGGTCAACAACGAGACATCGAACCGGAGCTGTTGCAGGACGTGATTGCCGGCGATCGCTATGGCCGGCGCGCGGCGGTGATTTAGCGCACTGTTACGGTGACCGCGCGCCGGTTGAGCGCCCATGCCGTTTCGTCCGCACCCAGCGCATCCGGACGTTCCTTGCCATAGCTGACCACCGTAATTCTCGACAGGGACACGCCCAGGGTCGAAAGATAGTTTTTCGCCGCATTTGCCCGGCGTTCACCGAGAGCCAGATTATATTCGCGCGCGCCGCGCTCGTCGCAATGGCCTTCAACGCGGATCCGAACGCCAAGGTTGGCGATCAGCCAGACTGTCTGGCTACGCAGAACCGCCTGATCCTCGCTGTCGACATTGCATCGCCCTGGCGGACGGCTTGCTTCGCTTCTGTCAGCCAGCCCGCTTGCCCGGAACGCCAGACCGACGCAAAAGGACAGATAGTTGCGGGTGCTGTCGCGGGTCAGCCGCTGGAAGTTGGTCGGGCTATTGTTCAACGGAAATGGCGCCATAAGGCCGGCATAGCGGAAAAACCGCAAAGCGGTGCGCACGGATTCTCTATGCCGGTCGCCGGAATCATCTAGCCCGGCCAGCGAAAGGACAGACGTGCTTCCCCGGTTACGGCGGATGCCGCATCATAGCGGCGTTCCAGAATCGAACCGTTCCCCGCCCGGTCAATCGTCACGATCGTGCTGCAGCGGGTGCCGTAGACCGGATTTTCGATGAAGATTCCGGAACTGGCCGGCTCCAGCGGTGTCGGCGGTCCGGGTGCGGCGGCTGCCGCCCGCGGATAGGTCTTCCGGCTGGCCAATGCATCCAGCAACGGACCACTGTCCTCGGATCCGCTCTGCAACCAGTCATCCAGCGCTGCATCAAGATGTGCCGCTTTCGGCCAGGGCCGGTCGAGCGGCCCGTTGGTCAGTCCGTGAATACCCGGCCCGAGCGGTCGACTGGCCGGTTCCGGACGATTGCAATGTATCTGCGCTTTACCATTTGCGATGGTGACCAGGTTAAACGGGTTGAAGTCCGGGAAGGCCAGCGCCTGGATATCGGCATAGCGGCCCTCGCCCGCCAGGAAATCCTTGAGCAGGTCGCCCCGTGACGCGCGGCTGCTGTCTGGCGGTCCATAGCCGGCAAGATTGGTCACCGCGGCAAAGCGGCCCTGCTCGGACAGTCCCAGCCAGGTCCCGCCAGCGCTGATATCCCGCCCCGCCAGCAGATTCGGATAGTCCGTCCAGCGCTCCAGTGGCTCTGCCGGACGGGCGTGCATTTCGTCCCGGTTGCCGATCGCGACCAATAGCCAGTGGGGATGGGCCTGCCATGCAAGCGAAATGATGCACATCGGGCAGGCCATAGCAAAAGCCGTCCGCTTTGCGAATATATTGTCCGGGCCAGTTTGGGAAAGCGGCGACTGGAGAAGTGGACATTTTGATCCGGCCTCTTATAACTCTGCATCCAAATAGCCTACTACATTCAACAAAAGCGGTTTCGTATAACCCAAGAGGAGAATTCAGCATGCGTGAAGCTGTCATCGTATCTTATGCCCGTACCGGACTTGCCAAGGCGGGTCGCGGCGGCTTCAATATCACCCCGCCGATGACCATGGCGGCGCATGCCATCAAGCATGCCGTGGCCAAGGCGGGCGTGGAAGGCGGCTTTGTCGATGACAGCCTGATGGGCAATGTCGCGCACGCGGCACCCAATATCGGCCGCAATGCTGCGCTTCTGGCCGGTCTTCCCAAGACGACGGCCGGCGCGACGATCAACCGTTTCTGCTCCTCCGGCATGCAGGCCATTGCCATGGCGGCCAACCATATTCGCGGCGATGGCGCCGATTGCGTTGTTGCGGGCGGCGTGGAAAGCATCTCGATGCAGGGCCCCCGGGCGCCGGAAGGGTCGATCGACGAGGAAATCCTCAAGATTGCGCCGGCGATCTTCATGCCGATGATCGACACTGCCGACATTGTCGCCGAGCGCTACAATATCAGCCGCGAATATCAGGACGAATATGCCCTGCAGTCGCAGCAGCGGATGGCTGCTGCCCAGGAAGCCGGGCTGTTTGCCGATGAAATCGTCCCGATGCAGACCCGGATGAAGGTCGTCGACAAGGAAACCAAGGAAGAGAGCATCGTCGATTACACTGTCGACCGAGACGAGTGCAATCGGCCCGGCACGACCCTGGAGGGCCTTGCCAGTTTGAAGCCGGTAATGGGCGAAGGCAAATATATCACCGCCGGCAATGCCAGCCAATTGTCGGACGGGGCTGCGGCCGTATTGCTGATGGAAGCGAAGGAAGCGGAACGCCGCGGACTGGAACCGCTCGGCCGTTTCGTATCCTGGGCGGTTGCCGGATGCGAGCCGGATGAAATGGGCATCGGCCCGGTCTTTGCCGTGCCCAAGCTGCTCGAACGGCAGGGCCTGACCGTGGACGACATCGACATCTGGGAGCTCAACGAGGCGTTCGCGAGCCAGTGTCTCTACAGCCGCGACCGGCTCGGCATCGATCCGGCAAAATATAATGTCAACGGCGGCTCGATTGCCATTGGCCATCCGTTCGGCATGACCGGTGCGCGCTGCGCAGGGCATCTGCTGCAGGAAGGCCGCCGGCGCGGTGCCAAATGGGGTGTGGTCACCATGTGCATCGGCGGCGGGCAGGGCGGTGCCGGACTGTTCGAGATCTATTCCTGAACGCATCACAATCGCCATCCGGCCCCCCATCAAGGAATCGAAAATCTTGGACAGACTAACGGAAGAACAGGTCGCCCGCCGGCTGTCGGAGGCGCTGGCCCATCGCACCTCCGTGCCGGTGGAGAAGCTGATCGGAGGCCTGCTCCGCACCCTCGATCTCACGGCCGATGCCGCGGACGCATTCACATTTCCCGCGCTCGAGACGACCGCGCGCGAGCGCATATTCGGCGGGCAGGTGATCGCCCAGGCGATTGTCGCCGCCGACCGCACGGTCGATGACGAAAAGAAGATCCATTCGCTGCATTCCTATTTCCTGCGCGCCGGGGATGAAACAAAGCCGCTGCACTTCCGGGTGCATCGCGACTTTGACGGACGCAGCATCTCCAATCGCAGGGTGGTGGTGCGGCAGGATGACAAGGTCATCTTCAACCTGACCGCCTCCTTTCAGAAGCCTGCCGAAGGTCTCTCCCATCAGATAGCGATGCCGGATGTGCTGCCGCCCGAGCAATGTATGGGCGCGATGGAGCAGATTGCCCGCAACCCGCTGGTCCCGGACGAACTGATAGAACGAATGAGCATGCCGCGTCCCTTTGATGTCCGCAGTTTTCGCCCCGAGGGCAAAAGCAGGACCGCGCGTCAATATCAGTGGTTCCGGACGGTGGCGCCGCTGCCGGATGATCCGCTGATCCACCGCGCAATCCTGGCCTTCGCCTCGGACATGGGACTGCTGTCGACGTCGATGATCCCGCACGGATTGCACTGGACCACGCCGGGACTGTTCTCGACCAGCCTCGACCACGCGATGTGGTTCCACGACGATTTCCGGGCCGATCAATGGATCTGCTATGTCATGGACAGCGACTGGACCGGCCATGCGCGCGGCCTTAATCGTGGCTCGCTCTACACGCAGGACGGCGTTCTGGTCGCGTCGGCGGTACAGGAAGGCATGATGCGCCTGATCCCGACCGACGGCTGAGCCCTAGAACAGTACCTTCAGATCCTTCTTCAATATCTTGCCGTTGGCGTTGCGGGGCAGGCTGTCGCTGCTGAACAGGACTTTCACCGGCACCTTGAAATTCGCCAGCCGTTCGCGCACCCACTGCTGCAATTCCGCCTCGGTGGCAGATTGTCCTGGCGCCAGTTGCACGATGGCTGCCGGTTCCTCGCCCAGTGTCTTGTGATCGATCCCGACCAGGGCCGCATCCATCACCGCCGGATGATCGTAGAGGACATTCTCGACCTCTGACGAGTAGATATTCTCGCCGCCGCGGATGATCATGTCCTTTGCCCGGTCGACAATAAAACAGAATCCTTCCTCGTCCAGTCGCGCCAGATCGCCGGTACGGACCCAGCCGTCGACGAAGGTTTCGGCGGTCGCCTCCGGCCGTTTCCAATAGCCTTTTACCACCATCGGGCCCCGCGCCCAGAGCTCTCCGACTTCGCCAACCGGCATTTCCCGGCTTCCATCCGCGTTCATGACCTTGAGGTCAGCAGCTGCCACGGGCGGACCGCAACTGGTCGGGCGGTTGAGATAATCCTCGGCGCTGTGCGAGGTAACTGTTGCCATGGTTTCGGTCATGCCCCAGCCGTTGCCGGGCAGGGCGCCGAAGACTTCGTAAATCTTGCGCGCCAGTTCCGGCGCCGAGGGCGCGCCGCCATAGCTGATCGCATCGAGAGAGCTCAGGTCATATTTCTCGCGGTCCGGATGTTCGATCAGCTGCCACGCGATAAACGGCACGCCGCCGGTCGCATTGACCTTCTCCCGTTCGATAATTTCCATCGCCCGGACCGTGTCCCATTTGTGCAGGAAGATCATCTTGTGGCCCGCGTGGACGGTCGGCATCATGGTCGCGGAACAGGCTGTGCAGTGGAACATTGGCACGACCGTCAACCCGACCCGGATCGTCGGTTCGGGAAGAGTGTCCCCCCGCCGCATTGCCTGAGCGGCTGCGGAATAGCCGACTGTAACTGCATTGGTTGTCAAATTGCGATGCGTACCGAGCGCACCCTTGGGTTGCCCGGTCGTGCCGCTGGTATAGAAAATGGTCGATGGATCATCCGGCGCAATATCTGTGGCCGGGAGATCCTGGTCCGGCAGATTGGCATAATCGTTGGGACCGCCAATAATATCTTCAAGGGGACGGGCCGGCGCTGCCAACTTGCTCTGGCTGCGTGCCACGATGACATGTTCCAAATCTGTCAAATCGGCAAGATGCGGAGAAACCCGGTCCCATCTTTCGGCATCGCAGAGCAGCACGCTGGACTCGGAATTCTCCAGTCCGAAAACCAGTTCCTGGTCGGTCCACCATGCGTTGAGCGGCACGGCGATCGCCCCGATCGACGTCGCGGCAAAGAAAATCACCGGCCATTCCGGCAGATTGCGCATCGCCAGCGCAACCCGGTCCCCCTTGGATACGCCGATTCTCTGCAGTTCCACGGCAAGGGCGGCGACCGCGCGATACCAGTTGGCATAGGTGACGCGTTCGTCTTCAAATATCAGAAACTCGCTGTCACCGTGGCCGCGCGCATGTTCTGCCATGGCGGCGAGACTGGGATGGGCATTTTTCCAGACGCGGGTCGGAACGCCGTCGATATCGACTGTCTCCATTTCGAACGGCTGTCCCGGCGCGCATAGCAATGCTTTGACCTCATCGCGCGATCGCAGGGGCCATCCATCGGTCGGCACCCATTTTTCCAGCATATCTGCAATATCAACTGACAAATGATTCTCTCCTAGTGTATCGAAGCCGGGCTATCCGTTGAATCGTTCGCCCTTGCTTGCCTTGTCCCGCAGCATCGCTGCTACCGGGAGGTTGTGCTTCTCCAGTCCGGCAACGACTTTGTCCAGTCCGACCGTATCGGCCCAGAACATCGGCCCGCCTGTGTATAGGGGCCAGCCGTAGCCGTTGATCCAGACAACATCGATGTCGCTCGCCCGCTGGGCCATACCTTCATCCAGGATTTTCGCGCCTTCGTTGACCATCGGATAGAGCAGCCGCTCGCGGATTTCATCCTTCGAGATTGCGCGCTGTTCCTTGCCTTCCCTGGCGGCAAACTCGGCGATGATCTGCTTGACCTCGTCGGACGGCGTGCGGTTGCGCGCCTCGTCGTAATCGTAAAATCCTTTGCCGACCTTCTGGCCCCAGCGCCCGACGGCGCACAGGGCATCGCGCAGCGTTTCGATCCGCTCCGGATCGCGATGCCAGCCGATATCGACACCGGCGAGATCGGACATCTGGAACGGCCCCATCGGGAAGCCGAAATCGACCAGGACATCATCCACTTCCCAATAATTGGCACCCTCCATGATCATCTGGTTGGCCTGTTGCTGGCGCGGGCTGAGCATCCGGTTGCCGATAAAGCCGGGACAGACACCCGAAACCGCCGCGACCTTGCCGATTTTCTTGGACAGCTTCATCGCCGTCATCAGCACGTCGTCGGCGGTCTTCTCCCCGCGCACGATTTCCAGCAATTTCATCACATTTGCCGGAGAGAAAAAGTGCAGGCCGAGGACATATTCGGGCCGCTTCGTCACCGCCGCGACCTCGTCGATATTGAGGTAACTGGTATTGCTGGCAAGGATCGCGCCCTGTTTGACAATCGAATCCAGCTTGGTGAAGACTTCCTTTTTGACATCCATATTCTCGAACACCGCCTCGATCACCAGATCGCAATCGGCGAGATCGTCATAGGAGAGCGAGGGAGTCAAAATGCCCATTGCATCCTCGACCTGCTGCTCGGTCATCCGGCCGCGCTTGGCTGTATTCTCGTAATTTTTGCGGATCACGCCGACGCCCCGGTCCAGCGCTTCCTTCTTCAGCTCGACAATCGTCACGGGGATGCCGGCCGACAGGAAATTCATGCCGATGCCGCCGCCCATCGTTCCGGCTCCTAGGATGCCGACCTTCCGGATGGGAATCAGATCAATTTTGGGATCAATGCCGTCAATCTTGTTGGCAGCCCGCTCGGCAAAGAAATAGTGGCGCATGGCCGCCGATTGCGTTCCGGTCATCAGCTTCATGAACAGTTCGCGTTCTTTTTTGACGCCCTCGGCATAAGCGAGTTCGCCCGCTGCCTTTACCGCCTGGATGCCGGCTTCCGGCGCATCGAACCCGCGAAGCTTGCGACCATTTTTCTGCCGGAATTCATCAAATATCGCCGGGTTCTTGATGCCGTCTTCATTGGCCGTGCCCTCGGACGAGCGCGGCACTGCCTTGCCGATCTGCTCGCGTGCAAAGGCAATGGCATCCTCGGCGAGGCTGTCCTCGCCGACGATCTTGTCAACCAGACCGATGGCATTCGCTTTGGCAGCAGAAATCGGGTTGCCGATCACCACCATCGGCAGCGCGGCTTCCGCGCCGACCACGCGCGGCAGGCGCTGGGTTCCGGCGGCACCCGGGATCAGGCCCAGCTTGACTTCGGGCAAGCCCATTTTGGCGGATGGCACGGCAACCCTGTAATGACAGGCCAGCGCCACCTCGCAACCGCCGCCCAGAGCCGTTCCGTGGATTGCCGCGACTACCGGTTTGCTGCTCGCCTCTAGCCGGTCAAGGGCCTCCCCAAGATTGGGTCCCTTCATCGGCTTGCCGAATTCGGTGATATCCGCCCCGGCGAAAAATGTCCGCCCATCGCACCGGATGACCACCGCTTCGACTTCGTCATCCGATAGGGCCTGCTCGATCCCGTCGACCAGTCCTTGGCGAACGGCGGCACCAAGCGCATTCACCGGCGGATTGTTCGAGATGATGGTCAGGACATTTTGTTGCTTTTCAGTGGTAACGACGGACATATTTCTCTCCTGCAGAATTCTTTCCAGATGCAGAACAGATGAGATGTGTCCTGTCAATTGCAGACGATACCGGGGCCGGTGTTCCAACATCGCCATTGCCAGCATTGTTTAACCCCATTCGCCAATATCCGATGGCGATCGATTGATTCAGCGAGGCCGGCGTGCGCTATCAGGCCGAAACACAGGTCGCGCTCGCAATGCCGACTGTCCGCTCCCGGCCCGATTGTGGTCCATGTCATGGCGGCCGGCTTTGTCGGTCGCGCACACCAAGGCTGGCCGGACAGCGCGGTTTGGTGCTGACCTGCCGATTGCGGCCGCCGACAATGGCCGGATAATTCTCGATGTGGCCGGTTATCCCGTCCGGGACTTCCATCTGTCCGGTCTGGAAAGCCTCCTGCACAGGATATCCCTGCTCAGGATTGAGCGACGAATTCGGCGATGGTTTCGCGAGCAATGATTAATTGCTGAATCTGAGTCGTCCCTTCATAGATCCGGAACAGGCGCGCATCGCGGTAAAAGCGTTCGACAGGATATTCGCACATATATCCCGCGCCGCCGTGAATTTGCACGGCGCGGTCCGCGACACGTCCCAGCATTTCGGATGCAAACATCTTGGCTGACGCCGCCTCCAATGTGATCCGTTTCCCGGCATCACGCAGGCGTGCGGTTTCCATTACCAGGGCCTTTGCCGCCAGAGTATCGGCCTTGCTGTCGGCGATCATGGCCTGGACGAGCTGAAATTCGGAGATTTTCTGGCCAAATTGTTCCCGGTTTACAGCAAAATTGACGGACTCCCGGATAAGGCGTTCTGCCATACCCACACAAATGGCGGCGATATGCAGCCTGCCTTTGTCGAGCACTTTCATCGCCGTACGGAATCCATTGCCTTCCTCGCCACCAAGCAGAGCGGAAGCCGGTACCCGGCAATCGTCCAGAATGACGTCGCAGGTCAAAGCGCCCGACTGTCCCATTTTCTTGTCGGGCTTGCCGAGGCTCAGTCCGGCCTGCTCCCTGTCGACCAAGAAACAGGAAATGGCATCGGCGCGCCGACCTTCGCCGGTGCGGGCCATAACGGTAAATAATCCGGCTACGGGGGCGTTGGTGATGTAGCGTTTGGTGCCGTTGATAATATAGTCGTCGCCATCGCGCATGGCCGTCGTGCTGATGGACAAGGCATCGGATCCCGCGTCCGGTTCGGTCAATGCAAAGGATCCGATCGTTTCACCGGATGCCAGTCGAGGCAGATATTTGCGCTTTTGCTCTGCTGTCCCGGCCATAATGATGGATTGGGATCCGATGCCGATATTGGTTCCGACCAATGAACGGAAGGCAGGGGAAGTCTGTCCCAGTTCGAGTGCGACACGGACTTCCTCCTCCATACTGAGCCCGAGGCCACCATATTCTTCGGCAATGGCCAGACCAAAGAGGCCAAGTTCCCGAATTTCGTTGGCCAGTCCGTCGGGGATCCTATTCTCCTCTGCCACTTGCTGCTCGGACGGTACCAGACGTTCGCGTACAAAGCGCTGGACCGTATCTATCAGGATTTCGAAACTGTCTTTGTCCATATTCTGAAACTTCCCTTATTTGCCGTGCGGCAGTTGGCGACGGATTACCGGATTGTATCCGAAACTATCGGGAAGGAAATGCTTCTGTTCAGACACCGGAAAAATCATCGACGTGATGAACCGCTCGACAGAGAGGTCTTCGATCGATTCAAGGCAGCAAATGTCCTGACCGAACCGAAAGATACGGGAGAGATTGGTTGCACGCACCTTTTGCTGATGCGCAAGTTTACCGGCGATCCTTGACCAAAGACGGGCCGGGCGCAGAAGTCCGCAGAAAGCGGGGAACTGTGGAATTTTGTGGATATTGTTCGGCATGTGAATGGTGACCCCTACGGGATTCGAACCCGTATTTCAGCCGTGAAAGGGCCGCGTCCTAACCCTTAGACGAAGGGGCCATACCGATTGCCGGTCAGCGAGCCACGGCCATTAGGGGGGTGGCTGGCTTTGGTCAACCCTCTTTTCGCCGGAATTTAGGGGTTGATTACCGGCGCCGAGCGAGACTGCTGTCGGCCAGCTGTATTCCGGATCATGGCGGCGGCTGATCGAACCGGTGCGACCACGATGACAACGCGGTTGGGCACACGGTCTTGGTGCTGCTCAATCGGCCCAGGCGGCATCCTCGAGATGAATTTCGGCGGCCGGGCGACTGCCCCAATCGTCGATCTTGGCACGGCCGGCGATCCACAATTTGCGCCCGCGCGGCGCGCTCAGCAGCGCCTGGCCGAGGTCGCTTTCGGCGGCGCGGAAAGCGATGGTCTTGATCGAGGCTCCATCGTCGCCGCCAACGATCATCCGGACATGATCGGTGCCGACAATATCGCATTTGATGATTCGCACCGGTCCCGTGGCGATGCGCGGCGCCGGCCAGCCCATGCCATAGGGACCGGCGCCATCCATCGCCTCGACCATCAGCGGATTGACGCCCTTCGGCGACAGCACCGCATCGAGCAGCAACGCCTTGCCATCCTGCGCCTTGCCGACGCTGTCGGCGAGCCGGTCGTTGAGAAATTCGGAAAAGGCGTCGACCTTGCCCGCCGCGATGGTGATGCCCGCGGCCATCGCATGGCCGCCGCCGGCGATCAGCAGGCCGCTGTCCTTGGCGGCGATGATCGCAGCGCCGAGATCGATACCGGAAATCGAGCGGCCCGAGCCCTTGCCGATGCCCTCTTCATCCAGCGCGATGATGATCGCCGGGCGGTTCAGCTTCTCCTTGATCCTGCCCGCGACAATGCCGATGACGCCGGGATGCCAGCCCTTTGCGGACAGCACTGCCACGGCCTGGTTCTGCTGCGACGAGCACATCGCGTCGGCTTCCTCCAGCACATGCGCCTCGATCGCGCGGCGTTCCTGGTTGAGATGGTCGAGCTCGGCGGCAATAGCGGCTGCCTTTTCGGGGTTCTGCGAGATCAGCAGGCGCACACCGAGATCGGACTTCCCGACCCGGCCACCGGCATTGATTCGCGGGCCAAGGGCAAAGCCGAGATCGGAACAGATCGGCGCCCGTTTCAGCCGGCTGGCATCGATCAGCGCCGCCAGGCCTATATTCTGGCGACCGGCAAGCACCTTGAGCCCCTGTGCGACAAAGGCCCGGTTGAGGCCGCGCAGCTGGGCGACATCGGCGACCGTGCCGAGCGCGACGATATCGAGTAGCTCGAGCAGCTTGGGCTCTGGGCGATTCTGGAAATATCCCTGGTTGCGCAGCGTCCGGACCAGCGCCGCGCCGAGCAGAAAGGCCATGCCGACGGCAGCGAGATGGCCATGTTCGGCGCCGGCTTCGCTCTCGTCGAGCCGATTGGGGTTGACCAGAGCGACCGCCTTCGGGAGCTCGGCGGCACATTTATGATGGTCGACCACGATCACCTCGACCCCGGCGCGATGCGCCATGTCGAGCGCTTCAAAGGCCATCGCGCCGCAATCGACGGTAACCACCAGATTGCTGCCTTGCTCGCCGAGCCTGACCAGCGCCTCTCCCGAGGGGCCATAGCCCTCCATCAGCCGGTCCGGAATATAATAGCCAGCCTCCAGTCCGAGATCGCGGAGCAAGCGGATCAGCAAGGCGGCACTGGTTGCGCCGTCGACATCATAGTCGCCGAATATCGTAACCTTTTCCTGGTTGCGGATCGCCTGGCTCAGGCGTTCCGCTGCCGTTTCCATGTCGCGGAAGACGGACGGATCGGGCATGAAACCCCGAATCGTCGGGTCGCGGTTAACCGCCAGTGTCTCGCGACTGGCACCGCGGGCGAGCAGCAGCTGGGTGACCAGGTCATCGGGCTGGAACCCCGGATCGCGTGCATCGGCGCTGGTACTGCGCCAGCGCCAGCTCTGGCCGGACAGGGAATTTTCGACATTCAATACTGCATTCATGGTCCGCGCTATGCGGGAATCCGGCGGCGCTGACAATCGGTCAGTTCGCTGCTAGGAGGGCAGCGATGAAAACGCTTCTGATCGTCTACTACAGCTATACCGGCGGCACCGAACAGATGGCCGAGGCAGCGGCTGCGGCCGCGCGGGATGAGGAAGGCACGGATGTACGTCTGATGCGGGCAGAGGATTGCCAGCCGGATGACATGCTGGCTGCCGACGGCTATATTTTCGCGACACCGGAAAATCTGGCGGCCATTGCCGGTGTGATGAAAGCCTTTCTTGACCGCTGCTACTATCCGGTGCTGGGCAGGATCGAAGGGCGGCCTTATGCCGCGATGATCTGCGCAGGTTCGGATGGCGAGAATGCACAGCGGCAGCTGGAACGGATCGCCACCGGCTGGCGGCTGAAGAAAGTGACCGATTCGCTGATTGTCTGCACCCATGCGCAAACCGAAGCGGCAATTCTCGCACCGAAGATGATCGGTGAAGAGGACCTTGAATCCTGCCGGGAAATCGGAGCGACACTGTCCGCCGGGCTGGCGATGGGCGTGTTCTAGATCAGCGCCTGCACGCGGTCGCGGAGGACCGGAATAACCTCGGCCTCGAACCAGGGATTGGCTCGAAACCATCGGATATTGCGCGGGCTGGGGTGGGGCAGGGGCAGCAGCTCCGGCCAGAACTCCCGCCAGCGCTGCACGGTTGCGGTCAGCGTCTTCGAGCGGGCGTCCCCGACATGCCAGTCGAGCGCATATTGGCCGAGGACCAGAGTCAGACCGATCGCCGGCATCGCTTCCAGCAGAGGCTTGCGCCACGCGGGGGCGCATTCTGCCCGGGGTGGCAGATCGCCGCCGGTGCCGGTGCCGGGATAGCAGAAGCCCATCGGCAGGATCGCAAACAGGTGCGGATCGTAAAATTGCGCCTCGGTCGCGCCCAGCCATTCGCGCAGCCGCATGCCGCTGGCATCGTCGAACGGTCGGCCCTTTATATGGGTCTTGCTGCCCGGTGCCTGGCCGACAATCAGAATCCGCGCGTCGGCAGAGGCTTGCAGCAGGGGCCGGGGGCCAAGCGGCAGGCCGTTGCAGATGGTGCAGGCCCGCACGTCCGCCAGTAGCTCATCCAGATTGCGGGAAGTGCTTTGCATGGATTCTGGACATTCTGGGAATCACGGTTTCGGCTGACGGCGACAGACCGAGACATGATCAGGCTCTGGATCGTCGGGATCGGCTTCCAGTGCGAAAACATGCAGCAGTCGAGTAGGTTTGCGCGTGCTTGCCTTGTTCGTTGTACCATTGATGACTGCAGCGAAATCGGAACAGGCCAGTGCGCTGCGCAGATAGTCGCTGTGCCCGGTCTGGCCGCGGCTGATCGCGGTGGTGTCGACAATGGTCAGTCCGCTCTTGTCCGGCTGCGTGTCATATTCGGTCTTGGCGGCATAGCATCGCTCGGGATGGCCCGCCTGCCGCAACGCGGCTGCCTCGAAGGGATTGAAGCAGTCCGGGCGGCCCAGTCTGGGATAGCCATGGAAATTGTAGGACAGGCCCAGCGCACGGTCTTTTGCCGATACATAGACCGTGATCCGGCGGTCATTGTTGACCCGGCGCATGGTGAGCACGGTTTCCGCAATGTCGCGCTCGAAATCCTGGCGGTCGATATCCGGTGACGCGAGGATGATATTGGAAATATTGCTCGAATCGGCATTGCTGCTGTTGCGATCGACAAATTCGATCGCGGGAATCACCAGGCGTACGCCCAGAGAATGGGCGACCAGAATGATTTCCTTTGTCCATGGCTGTTGCGCCAGCTTGGTCAAAAAGCTGCGAAACTGGCGTTCGTTGTAATACATGTTGGTTTCGTCGGCGGCATATTTCAGAAACTCGCCCTGCGAGGGCCAGCTGTAATGCACCATCGGTATATCCAGCCCCGAAAGCCGGGCAATCTGCGCGCTGTCGCGGGCACTGGTAAAGAAAGTCTCCCGAAATCCGTGCACATAGAGCAGGACACGGCCATCGCGCTTTTGCATTTCCGCCGCCAGATCCTCCCACCATTGCTGGTCATTGTTCAGGGCAAGCGGAATACGATTCTGCGTCTTAACCTTGCCCTTGGCGTCGGTGATTTCCATCTCGGTGGGGTCACCGAAACGGGCGTAGCGGACGGTGTCGCTCCGCTGGCTGAGCAGCTCCACCATTTCCGTCCGACAATCGGGCAGACGGCTGGTCACGGCAAAATAGGGCTTGTCCACGAACCGGTCCGCCGGCTGGACCTCCGGCCGACAGCGGTCGTTTGCGACATAGTCGCCATGGGGTATGGGACCATAAGCTACCGGAGAAATACAGGCCGATACCAGCAAGGGTAAGAGGCACAGGCCGAAGCGCAATTTTCTGGCCCGGGCCAGAAGCCATCCGGGCAGGGTCTTTTCCATCAGTTCTTGCGATGTTCGCTCTTCACCCAGCGGACCGTGCCCGACGACGCGCGCATGACTACGCTTTCCGTCGTCATCTTGCCGCCGCGCAGCTTCTTGACGCCTTCGAGCAGCGAGCCATGGGTGACGCCGGTCGCGGCAAAGATTACATCGCCCTTGGCCAGTTCCTTCAGGTCATAAATCTTGTCGAGGTCCTCGATGCCCCATTTATAGGCGCGCTGGCGTTCATCATCATTGCGGAACAGCAGACGGCCCTTGAACTGGCCGCCGACGCAGCGCAGCGCGGCTGCCGCCAGCACGCCTTCCGGTGCGCCGCCGCTGCCCATATACATGTCGACCGTGGTGTCTTCGTCTGACGTGGCGATCACGCCGGCCACATCGCCATCGGGAATCAGCATGATGCCGCAGCCGATACCGCGCAATTCGGCGATAATCTTGTCATGCCGCGGCCGGTCCAGAACGCAGACGATGATTTCCGACGGCTCGACGCCCTTTTCCTTGGCAACGGCCGCAACATTCTCGGTGACCGACTTGTCGAGATCGATGATGCCCGGCGAATAGCCCGGACCGACGGCCAGCTTGTCCATATAGACGTCGGGCGCGTTCAGCAGGTTGCCCTTTTCCGCGATCGCGAGAACGGCCAGTGCATTGGCGCCGGCCTTGGCGGTGATCGTCGTGCCTTCCAGAGGGTCCAGCGCGATATCGATTGCCGGGGCTTCACCTTCGCATCCGCATCCGACTTTCTCGCCGATAAACAGCATCGGTGCCTCGTCGCGTTCGCCTTCGCCGATCACCACGGTGCCGCAAATGTCGAGTTCGTTCAGCGCCGCGCGCATCGCTTCTACCGCAGCGGCGTCCGCTGCCTTTTCATCACCGCGGCCGATCAGATTGGCTGCCGATATCGCCGCCGCTTCGGTGACGCGTACCATTTCCATGACGAGTACGCGGTCCAATATGTCGCTTGCTTTGGGCATATTATCGATTATTCCTTCTGTAACAGGCTGATTTTGAATTCTCGATAGGGGAGCAATATTGCAATGTCGAGACAGGTTTTCCTTATCCTTTTTCTGATACCGTCCGTCGCGCAGGCGCAGCCCCTGCAGCCAGGTGACCGGACCAGCGCACTTGTTGAAAATGCCAGGCAACTGGCCGCTGTGGATGCCGATGGCTGCCTTCTCTATCGGCCGACCGAAGAGATCGTCGTGTGCGGCATCCCGGAAATCGACCGCCAACAAAGACTGCCCTTTCCCGAACTGGCTGCGGAAACCGGTAAAAGAATCCGGGAACCGCTGCCCCGGGCTAATCCGGAAATTGTCCAGCAAGGCCGATGTTATGTGACCATGAACGAACGCAACTGTTTCAAGGGCCTGTCGATAGTGAGTGTCGGTATTGGGGGAACCGGTGGTGGCGTCGGTGGCGCTGCCGGCCGTGTCTGGCAGGCCGTCGCGCCGGATGTGCCCGACCGGGACTATGTCAAACAGGCGATGATCAGGCCGCTGGCCCCCGCATCCGGCGAATGATCAGTCCTGATCGCTGAGCAGGTGCATGACCACGGGCGCGGCCTGCAGACTGGTCGAACTGGCTAGTGCAGCAAGGCTTTTCGAGACATTGCATTCGCGGCTGTTATGGGTGACCATCGACAGCAGAACCGATCCTTCGTCGGTCTTTTCGGTCTGGATGAGACTCTCGATCGAGACATCGGCATCGCGCATCGCCGCGGTAATTTCGGCCAACACGCCAGGCTTGTCTGCGACAATGAAGCGCACATAGCTTTTGCCGACGCGGTTGCCGCTCTCGGCCCGCTCACAGCTTTCCATCTGGCTGGCCGGAGCTGCGAACACGGTTCCCGCATCGCCTCTGGCAATGTCGATCAGATCGGCGACGACCGCCGAGGCCGTTGGCCCTTCCCCGGCACCGGCACCCTGGAACATCAGGCGTCCGGAAAAATTGCCTTCGGCAACCACCGCATTGGTGGCGCCATCAATATGCGCCAGCGGATGGCTTTCCGGCACCAGATAGGGATTGACCCGCTGGAACAGTTTTCCGTCGTCAATCCGCGCCATGCCGAGCAGCCGGATGCGATATCCCAGAGCCTTGGCCTGGCCGATATCTGCCGCCATGATGTTGCGAATACCATCGATTTCGACGCCGTCGAAATCGAGCGCCTTGCCAAAGGACAGGGCCGCCAGAATGGCAAGTTTGTGGGCGGCGTCGACGCCATCAATGTCAAAACCCGGGTCGGCTTCGGCATAGCCGATGTCCTGCGCCTCTTTCAGAACGTCGGCAAAGGCATGGCCGTGTTTTTCCATTTCGGTGAGGATATAGTTGCAGGTGCCGTTGAGAATTCCGTAAACCCGCTCGATCCGGTTGGCCGATGCGCCGTCGCGTAGCCCCTTGATGACCGGGATACCGCCGGCCACGGCGGCTTCATATCTGAGCGACAGATTGCCCGTCTCGGCGGCCTTGGCCAGCTCCATGCCGTGATGGGCGATCATCGCCTTGTTGGCGGTAACGAATGACTTGCCCGATGCCAGACTCTTGCGCGCCAGGTCCAGCGCCGTGCCGTCGGAGCCGCCGATCATTTCCACAACGCAATCGACATCATCCTGATCGGCCAGCGCCACGGGCTGGTCGAACCACGGATAGGCGGAAAGATCAATGCCGCGGTCGCGGGTGCTGTCGCGGGCGGAAACCGCGGATACGATAATGGGCCGGCCGGCCCGTTGTTCGATCATGGCACCATTTTCTTCGATAAGCCGGATCACTCCGGTCCCGACGGTGCCCAGTCCAGCGAGCGCGATGCGAAGCGGAGCGGTCATGGTCATTAGCCTCTTTGCGTTTGGGTGAATTGCAGGCGCCTTATTAGCGACGCGTTAGACGAAAGCCAGTACTAGTTCTGCTCCGTCAGGGCTGACGTGATCTTGGGCATGAGCCGAGATCGTTCAACACCATCTGATAGTCGCTCCGCGCCTGCTGTGCGTTCGCCATTGAATCGCTGGCCAGCGCACTGGCCGGCAACTGGCGGGGCAGAAAGCAGGCCAGCCGGTACCACAGCAGGCTGTTTCTGACCGGTGCCCGGGCGGCCTCGTCGACAATCTCACCGAGCGATACGGCCCAGAATTTTCGCTGGCCATCCCGTTTCAGCACCGTGATCGAAATCGGCGATCCGCTTTCGGTTTCCATGAATATCTGCGTTTCACCTTCGCCGATGACGGTTCCCGGAACATGAAAGGCGCTGGCGATGCGCCGAATTGGGGGCGGCGCATTGCGATCGACCAGTTCGCGGACCAGCGCCCTGACGCGCTGTTCGCGTTCCGGCGTCCACGCGATCTGTGCATCCCGCGCGACCAGCTGGACATTGTCACTGCCGCCGCCAGACGGACGACGAGCGAAAATAATGAACGGCTTCTTCTTGATTTTGGGCGCCCGTCCACGCTCATCCAGTGGCAGATCGACGACATAGCGAATCGTTTCACCGACCCCTCCCTGACCACGAATCAGAGCATTGGTAGAGGCCACAATATAAAAGCGCTGGGTTCCCGCAGGCGCATTGGGAGCGCGTTCCGCGTCGACTTTTATGGCCTCTTTGACCGTTATATGAATAATGATAGGCGCATCCGTGCCGAGGTCCGCGATGTCGGCATATTGTAGAGGATCACCCGTCTCCATGATCTGCGAGAAAGCTGGAATTACAGCTATCTGAGTGGAAAACAGGCTAAGGGTGAACATCAAGAATATGCGCATTATTTTCTCTGAAACAGCAATTGGGGATGGCGGGTTTTAGCCCCTATTGTGGGTCTTTAACAGCTTAATCGATACTGAACCAACAAAGCGATTGCCTGCTTGGAACTAGCACGTTAAAACGAATTTAAGACAGCTTTCAAGCGAACGAAAAGTGGTCATGGGGATAAAGGGTCGCAAAGGTTTCCAAACCTCTCGCTCTTTGTTTGGAACTTCAGCAATGGAGTATACTGCCTTGTGATGGGGAAAAAGGAGTTACATTTCTGAATGGCTTATGCTGACCAAGAGATGAGTTCGAGCAAGATGATTTCGATCGTTCTTGTCGTGATCATCCACCTGTTACTTGGCTATGCGCTGGTCACCGGCCTAGCCTATACTGCCGTCAAGAAGGTTGCCTCGCAACTGGATATGATCGACATTGACGAGGAGGAGCCGCCGGAAGAGCCGGAAGAGCCACCGCCACCTCCACCAGACAAGCCGATCGAGCCACCACCCGTGGTTTCGCCTCCGCCTATTGTTGCACCCGTGGCTGCGCCACGGCCGGTGATCCGGACGGTTCCGACCGCGCCGCCTCCGCCCGCACCGATAGCGGCGCCACCGGCGCCACCGCCACCTCCACCGCCGCAAAGGGCGAATCCTGAGCCGCGTGGTAATCCCGGAAGCTGGGCCAATGCGAACGACTATCCATCGCGGGCTCTGCGTGAAGAACGGGAAGGCACGACGCGTTTCCGGTTGACCGTAAACGCCGATGGCCGGGTATCCGATTGTCAGATCACAGGTTCTAGCGGCCATAGTGATCTGGATGAAGCTGCCTGCAAAAACCTGACGCGACGTGCGCGGTTCAGACCTTCGCTGGACTCGAGAGGCGAACCAACAACCGGCTATTATTCCAACGCCGTTCGTTGGCAGATACCCGATTAATATGAATTGGGAGGGGCATTGCGAGATGCCCTTCCCGCAACAGTTTTTTTGCAATTAGTTTATCCTGAGGGGAATGTTAAAATGTTGATTGAAATTTTGGCCGCTGGTGCCACTCCACCACAAAACGCATTCGGTTTTGTCGAAGCAATGGAACAGGGCGGTGTTATCGCTTGGTCTGTTCTGGCAATTCTGACGATCATGTCTGTTTCGTCTTTCTACATCCTGTTTTCCAAACTGTTCGAACAGAACAAGATCATGAAGCAGGGCCAGGCCATGCGCTCCACGTTCTGGCGCGCTGGCAGCCTCAAGGAAGGCGCTGCGAAACTGGACAAGAATTCGGCTTACCGTCAGATCGTTGATGATGCGATCAAGGCCGATGCTGATCACGCCAAGCTGACCGATCCGGTTGAAGCTCATGACTGGCTGCACGGTTCGATCGAACGGTCTCAGGATCTGATCAAATCCAAACTGGCAACCGGTCTGCCATGGTTGGCAACTGTTGGTGCGACATCGCCGTTTATCGGTCTGTTCGGTACAGTTATCGGTATTTACCGCGCGCTGATCAAAATCGGTATTGCGGGTCAGGCATCGATTGACGCCGTTGCCGGTCCGGTTGGTGAAGCACTGATCATGACCGCACTCGGTCTTGGCGTGGCTGTTCCAGCCGTTTTGGCTTACAACTGGCTGCAGGGCCGCAACAAGCGTATTGCCGAACAGCTTGCTGCCTTCTCCAACGACGTTCTGGGCTACATGGCTTCGGATGGCGGTGTTAAGCCGATCGCAACAACCGCTGGTGGCGTGAAGACTGCTCCAGCTGCTGCGAAGCCTGCTGCACCTGCCGCAAAGAAATAAGCCGCGGGCCGGGGTTGCCAGCCGCTTGGGCGGCTGGCAACCCGGCCAACGCACTACGAGGGAGCTTTCGTTCCCTTCAGATGATTTAGTTTTGAGAGGATAAAATCCTATGGCGATGAATGTTGGGGGCGGTGGCGGAGAGGAAACTCCTCTATCCGACATTAATACTACCCCACTCGTGGACGTTATGCTGGTCCTGCTGATCATTTTCTTGATCGCGGTCCCGGTGGTTATCCAGACCGTGAAGCTCGAACTGCCGGTGCTTCCCTTTGAAGTGACCACGACCAAGCGCGAGAACGTGCTGTTGGCCATAACGACGACAGATGCGGCCGGACGTGACCCGGGTGATCCCGAATATTCAGGCGCCACTCCTGGTGGAAATTGCCGTGTTTACTGGAACACCACGCCGGTTGATTCCAACGAACTGGTGACCAGGGCTGTCAAAGCGCTCGAAGACCAGATCGACGCATTTGGCGGAGTCGAAAATATGACACCGGAAGATATGCCGGAAGTGCACATCCGCGGTGATATTAACACACCCTATAAATGCATTGGCGGCGCGATCTATACGATGCAGCGCGCCGGTTTTGCGAAAGTGGGCTTTCTGTCCACGCCGATTGTCGTCGAATAGCTTCGAACGGCAGCGAGTTAGTAAAGTTAAGGAGACGCACGAATGGCAATGAGTGGCGGAAGCGATGATGGCGAGCCAATGATGGAGATGAACACGACGCCGCTCATCGACGTCTTGTTGGTTCTTCTCATCATGTTCATCATCACAATCCCTGTGCAAACGCACGCGGTTAAAATCGACCTGCCGGTCGCGGATGACAGTCCGCCGCCGGAAGATATGCTGGATCCGGTCAAAAACCGTCTCGGCATCACGGCAACCAACCAGATTGTCTGGAACGACACGCCGGTAACGCTGAACCAGGTCAAACAATATCTGGCCCAGACGAAATCGATGGTTCCCGAGCCGGAACTCCAGTTCCAGCCTGATCCGCTGAGCGCCTATCTGACCACCGACCGGACACTGGCGGTGATCAAGGACAGCGGCGTGACCAAATTCGGGTTCGTCGGTAACGAGCAATATGGCAGCTTCAACAAAGCCAAACGACTTCCGAACTAGGTTGTTCGCTTTGTAACAGCAAAAAGGGCCGCGATACGATATCGCGGCCCTTTTTTTTGCATCCCGTTAATCCCGGCCAGACCGGGTCTCGCCGGATGGTCGGGATATCGCGGGGCCTCTGCGCCGGGCAAGTCAGCCAAGAACCGATCCGGTAGAGATCGCGATAACAGGCATGGGTCGCGTGCGGCACCCTTCGTTCGGCTTCTGCGCACGGCAACCTGCGGCAAGTAAGAATCTATGCATAGCGTGCAGGAACTCTAGCTGATTGACGGACTGCTTTGGAGTTTTGTCCGTCCGGAGAGTGGTTTCCGGTTCTAGGCCTGTATCTTGGGCCGGCTAGTCTCGACGTTGCTGAACTGCAGTTCCGCCAGCCGGGCGTATAGTCCGTTCTTGACAATCAGGCTGTCGTGATCACCCTGTTCGACGATCCTGCCCTCATCCATTACAATGATCCGGTCCGCCGATCGGACCGTTGCCAGACGATGGGCGATGACGATGGTGGTGCGGTCCTGCATCAGATGGTCGAGCGCATCCTGAACCAGCTTTTCGCTCTCGGCATCCAGCGCTGACGTCGCTTCGTCGAGCAGCAGGATCGGCGTGTTGCGGAGCAGGGCGCGCGCGATCGAGATTCGCTGGCGCTGGCCACCGGACAGGCGTGTTCCCGCTTCGCCCATGAAACTGTCCAGTCCTTCGGGCAGGGCCCGGAGGAATTTCTCGGCATTGGCGACGCGCGCGGCCTCCCAGATTTCCGCGTCGGTTGCTTCCCATTTGCCGTAGCGCAGATTGTCCCGGGCGGATGCGGCAAACAATACGGTTTCCTGCGGCACCAGCGCCATACGCTGCCGAATCTCTGCCGGATCGGCCGAGGGCAGGGCGACGCCGTCTATGCGAACCGAGCCACTTTGCGGATCATAGAAGCGCTGGGCCAGCTGGAACAGTGTCGACTTGCCAGCCCCGGACGGCCCGACAACCGCCACCGTCTCGCCCGGCGAAACGGTTAGCGAGAAACTGGACAGAGCCTCAGTATCCGGGCGGGTCGGATAGCAAAAAGTAACATTGTCGAACGCGATCTTGCCGCGTGACGGCTCGGGTAGCGCAATCGGATTGTCCGGTGCGGCAATACCCGGCTTCTCGGACAGCAATTCCGCCAGCCGGCCGGCAGCGCCGGCACCGCGCAGCAGGTCGCCATAGACCTCGGTCAGGGCGCCAAAGGCACCCGCTACAAGACCGCCGGTTAGCACAAAGGCGGCAATCGTCCCGCCGGAGATCGACCCGTCGGCGACGCCGATCGCGCCACGCCACATCAGCATGGTGATGCCGGTGAAGATCAGGCCGATGACGATGGCGGTCATCGCCGCGCGCAACCGGATCCGCCTTTTTGCGGTGTCAAATGTGTTTTCCACCGCACCGCGGAACCGTTCATGCTCGCGGGCCTGCTGGCCGAAGGCCTGGACAATTTTCATGGCACCAAGAGTCTCCGCGATCATCGCGCCGACATCGGCTACGCGGTCCTGACTCGAACGGGAGACATTGGTCAGTTTGCGGCCGATAAAGACGATCGGCAACACGATGATCGGGATCGCCAGCAACAGGCCGGCGGTCAGAGCCGGAGCAAGGGTGAACAGGTAGATGATCCCGCCCAGCCCGATAACGATATTGCGGAGTGCCACCGATACGGTTGTTCCCACGACCTGTTCGATCACGGCGGTATCAGAGGTCATCCGCGACGCGATTTCGGAAGGCCGGTTCTCTTCGAAAAAACCCGGAGCAAGGCGCAGCAGGTTATCCTGCACGGCCAGCCGGATGTCCGCAACCACGCGCTCTCCCAGCCAGCTGACAAAATAGAAGCGGAAGGCGGTGGCGACAGCCAGAACCGCGACAATCCCGAGAAGTCCCTGGAAATAGGGCGCAACATCGCCGTTCCCCGCCATGAAGCCCTTGTCGATGATGGTTTTGAAGCCGGCCGGGATCGCCAGCGTCGCCATCGCCGAGACGAACAGGGCAAGCAGGGCGAAGGCGATCTGTCTGGGATATTTGACCGCGCGTTCGAACACCATCCGCAGATTGCCGATCTTCTTGAGCGGGGCGGGCGGAGCGTCTTGTTCGGGAGAAATTGTTTTGTCGTTCATAAAAAGCGCCTAGCAGCCAGCCCCCTTTGTCACAATCAATGGTTTGTGCCGATACCATCGGGAATTTCCCGTCTTCCCCAAGATGGCGACGAAGCCGAAAATACCAAGGTGCCGGATAATGATATTCTGGTCGGAGAAGACATGAATTCGGCGGCATAACGCTGGCCAAACGACCAGAAATTGTTAAAAGTACACGGGTTTGGGGCAAAAGCTGCCCTGGACGATTCGTGTAATTTCTCGATCAAGGATGCTGCCCTGTGAATCAGATTGCTTCAAAAGGTCAGCTGCGCATGTCTCTGCTGCGCTGGATATTGTTCATCGTCCCGATCACCGTATTGCTCGGATTCACCTTCAGCCAGTTTGCCAACAGTGGCGAGGAAAATCGCTGGTTCCAGGCGCTGGTCAAGCCCGCCGCGCAGCCGCCGGGATGGGCATTCGGCGCGGCCTGGGCTCTGCTTTATACGATGATGGGTACGGCCTTCGCCATGGTGCTCCACGCTCGCGGCGCGCCGCTGCGCGGTCCGGCGATCAGTGCATATCTCGTCCAATATGCGCTGAACCTGTTCTGGCCGATCCTGTTTTTCGGTATGCACCAGGTCACGGCCGCCTTCTGGTTTCTGGTCATCATATTGCTTTTGGCGCTGGCGACGACGCTGGTCTTCGGTCGCGTCCGCAAGGCTGCTGCCTGGCTGATGGTACCCTATCTGGCGTGGCTGTGCTTTGCAGCGGTGCTCAACAAACAGACCGACTGGTTGAATCCGGATGCGGAAACCCTTGTGGTTCCGGCGGCGAGAACCCAGATATAGATTATATTTTTCCAGGTCCGAGGGACCAGTGACGGAGTTTAAAGACATGCAGAGCCAGAACCGTTTTTTTGATGATCTTTCCAAAGTGCTTAACGGCCTCGCCGGGACCGTGGCCGGCGTCGGTCGCGAGGCTGAAGCCGGTGCCCGCGAACGAGCCAAGGAATGGTTCGGCGGCATGGATTTCGTTTCGCGCGACGAATTTGACGCGGTGAAGGAAATGGCCGCCAAGGCCCGGGCCGAAGCCGATGCGTTGAAGAAACGGGTCGATGCCCTGGAGAAGGGCGCAACCGCGCCGGCCAGGAAACCCGCGGTAAAACGCGCCGCAGCGCGCAAACCGGCGGGACAAAAAGCCGCAGCCGCGAAACCGGCCGCGCGCAAGGCCTCGCCTCCCAAAAAAGAGGGCTGAACTCCACCCCGAGACCCCGGGATAGGTCGGCGTTCATTATCCACAGCGTTCCCACAATCAATGTGAGGGCAGGCAGCGCGTTGCCTTGCCCTGCTCCGGCGCTTGGGCCACTAAGCTTTTAGTTACAAAAGATCTGGAAACCGCAATGCTTGACGACCAATGGGAAGAGCTCGATCAGGACGAAGCACCCCCCGTGGATATGCTGGCAGCCTTTTTCGAGGCGCGCGGCTGGTCAGTCAACCACGTCGGCGACGACGAGTTGTCGGTCGAGATCAAGGGCAACTGGACGAGCTACCAGATGCGGGCGATCTGGCGGGATGAAGACCATGTTCTACAAATCCTGCTGTTGCCGGAGATCCGGGTTCCGGATGAAAAGAAAACCGTCATTTACGAAACATTGGGGCTGATCAACGAGCAGCTCTGGCTGGGCCATTTTGATCTCTGGTCTAACAACAACGTGCTGCTGTTCCGGCATGCCACCCTGCTTGGCGGCAGCGGGATGCTGGGTCTGGATCAGGCCCAGACGATTGTCGATCTGGCGATCGAGGAATGGGAAAGATTTTATCCGGTGTTCCAGTTCGTCCTGTGGAGCGACAAGAGTCCGCAGGATGCGATCGAGCATGCGATGGTGGATACGGCCGGGGAGGCCTGATGCGCTGATTGAACAGTATCTCCCTGATCGGACCCGCTGATTGCGGCAGCGATATTTTCTGGACAATGCACAGGCGGCAGTCAGGCTGACAGGAGTTGCTCAATCGGATATTTGGCAACGTCGTTCGCCGGGCGCGAGAGATAAAACTCGGCCAGCAGATGTCCCTCGCTCTCCTTTCCCGCAGGGTCGATTCCGCGCTCGCATAGCTGCTCCAGCACTTGTTCCCGCTCTTCGGCAGAGGAGAATTGGCGCTGGGGAAATGTTTGGCCTTCCAGTTTTTCGGTTACATAACCCCATTCGTTCAGCAATTTTTCGATCGGGTCGAACGGAAACAATCGCAGCACGAAATTGCCTATCCATGGTGCCTGTCCTTGGCTGATCGCTGGTAACAGCCGATCAAAGCTCTTCTCGGTCACATAACCGATACACCCTGTTGAAGTTACCAGATCGATCGGCTCCAATATCTCTCTCGCGGCCTCGGGCAAGGGGTCCGTCTCGAGATTGATGACGATATCTTCATCAAGAAGACCTGCCTTTCTGGCGAATGCGGTGGCAGATGGCGCCAGATCCAGTCCGACCATCTCGATATTGGCCGGTTCGTCGAGATTACTCAGGAAGGCCCGATCCCGCGCGGCAACTTCTTCCGCTGTGGCTGACAGAAGACCCCTGTTTCCCCAATGTCGATACAGTTCCGGCATCGATAGATCATATTTTAGCAAAGCAGCATTGATTCCGTACGAACAACCCAGATCCAGAACGTGGATTGTGTCCTTCTTCCGAATTCGAAGGTGAGAAATCAGTTTTTGAAAGATGGGTTTGGCGAGATCAGGGATTGCATAGTCAAGCTTCCCCAGTTCGCGGAAATAATTTCTTGGATCAGGTTCATCATAGATATAATCCAGATTGGATTTGGCTTCATTAATTTCTTCAAAGGCTACATTGTCCGACACTGGCTTTCTCTCTGATTGGGTCCCTGTTCGGTTAGAATTTTAGCATGTTTGCGAATAGATTTTCACCAGATTGCACGGCTACCCGTTGTTTCTGCGCGATTAATGACAGTAAGTGAGCCGAATCCGCGCTATTTTACACAGACTGTTCGCCGAGTCCTTTTTGCAATGGAGACAGAAGGATAGCCAATTCAGGGAAGCATATCGGGAATATACAAGGAATAGCTGAGATTCAGGCTTTGTCGCCGCGCAGGTCAAACACCATCTTGCGATCGCTTTCGGGGATCAGGCCTTCCAGAACATGCCAGAAACCGGTCACCGATTCCTGTCCGGCCGAAACATAAGCGGATGACAGCTTTTCCCGCAGATGCCGGAACAGTTCAGCTTCCAGCAGGGCTCCCTTTTCCGTCAGACGCAGCAATTTCTGACGCCGGTCGACCATTCCGGGCGAAGTCAGAATGAATTGCCGATCCTGCAATTCCTTCAGTACCCGGCCGAGCGATTGTTTGGTGATCGCCAACAATTTCAGCAACTCGCCGACGGTCAGATCCGGCTGGCGGGCAATAAAATATAACGCCCGATGATGGGCCCGGCCCAGGCCCTGTTTCGCCAGTTCCTGATCAATTGCGTTGGTCAATCTTGTATAGCCGAAATAGAGCAACTCTATTCCGCGGCGGACTTCATCTTCGCGCAGGAAAAGCGGAGAGGCACCGGGGGATGCGGCAGGGCGAGATACGTCAGTCATGTTGACGTATCTTGACAGGCTGATTAGGGGATTGCAAGACAATTGGATTATGCTTCCAATTCTTCCATTGGTCGGCATGAAACATAGCGAAGGCGGCAGTATATGGCAGAAAATAACAACCTGGAATTCAAGCTGGAACAAAGCGCTACGCCCGTTCTCGCAAGCGAGCGAACCCGCCTGTTGGAGAACCCGGGTTTCGGCACGCTGTTTACAGACCATATGGCCATGATCCGTTATAGCGAAGCGCAGGGCTGGCACGATGCCAGAATCACCAAGCGGGAACCCATAATGATGGATCCCGCTTCCTCGGTATTGCATTATGCCCAGGAAATATTCGAGGGCATGAAGGCCTATCGGCTGGCGGATGGCGCGACGGCTCTCTTCCGCCCCGAAGAAAATGCCAAACGGTTTCAGGCTTCGGCTCGGCGGATGGCGATGCCGGAACTCCCGCAACAGGCGTTTCTCGATTCGGTCGAGGCGCTGGTCGATATCGACCGCGAATGGTTCCCCTCGGTCGAGGGTGGATCGCTCTATCTGCGCCCGTTCATGTTCGCTAGCGAGGTGTTTCTCGGCGTTCGTCCAGCGAAGGAATATCTTTATCTGGTGATCGCTTCCCCGGCCGGCGGCTATTTCAAGAGCGGCGCCACGGCGATCAGCATCTGGGTATCCGAAGATTATAGTCGCGCAGCGCCAGGCGGGACCGGTGCCGCCAAATGCGGTGGCAATTATGCGGCCAGCCTCATTGCACAGGCCGAAGCCATCGAGAAAAATTGTGATCAGGTCGTATTTCTCGATGCTGCCGAGCACAAATGGGTGGAAGAACTCGGCGGCATGAATCTGTTTTTTGTGATGGACGACGGCAGGCTGATCACACCACCGCTTGGCGGAACCATCCTGCCGGGCATCACCCGCGATTCAATCATGACCCTGGCCCGGGAAGAAGGGCTGTCGGTGATCGAAGAACCCTATAGCATCGACCAATGGGAAGCAGATGCGGCCAGCGGCAAGCTGGTCGAGACCTTTGCCTGCGGGACAGCCGCGGTGGTGACCGCGGTGGGCACCGTCCGTTCCAGCGACGGGGAATTCTCTGTTGGCGGTGGCGGTCCTGGTCAGCTGACTGAAAAATTGCGGCGGCGACTTGTCGATATCCAGCGCGGGATCGCCCCGGACGATCATGGCTGGGTCAAGAGGCTGTTCGAGGCCTAGCTGCAACTGCCTCTTGCCCCGTGCAGGCAAACTGGATAATAGGCCCCTTCACCAGCGCAGCCCGGTAGAATCAGGCTCGCGATTATTGGGGTGTCGCCAAGTGGTAAGGCAGCGGCTTTTGATGCCGCCATGCGCAGGTTCGAATCCTGCCACCCCAACCAAATTTCGTTGCACGGAAATCGCAGCTGGACTTGTCCGGCCCATTTCACATGCCGGCTGCGGCGTTGCATTATCAGTCGTTTTGCCGGTTCAACCCGGTCGTTCGGCATCTGCCGGAAGCTCGCAATCGAGGCCCCAACCGGTCCCGCCTCTACTCTGTCCGAGCCGACGCACATGTAAAAGCTTGTAAATACACGCCTGCAAATCTGGTCAACCCTCGACAAATGGGAATAAAACGCAAATCATGAAATCACCTGGGAAAGCAGCGTTCATCTGATCAATGCTGAAACGCTGCTAGGAGAGTTGAAATGCGGGTAGCGATAGCGGATGACGATCCGGATATTATCGAATTTTTGGGAAAGATCGTCACAGAACAGGGCTATACCTATGACGGTTATGCGGATGGAAAGAGCCTTTCGAATGCGTTGCTGGGCAACGGGTTTGACATGGTAATCCTTGAGTGGAACCTGCCCGGACAAAGCGGCATGGAGATATTGCAATGGATGGAAAGCGCGATTGATGATCGCCCACCGGTGATCATGATGACAAATCGCACGGCAAAGCAGGAGATCAGCGATGCCCTTAATGCCGGTGCTGATGACTATATCACCAAGCCCGAGGACAAGGCCGTCATCGCTGCCCGGATCAACGCCTTGCTGCGTCAGAGTAGCGGTGCATCGGCGATGGAGACAATCGCCGAATATGGTGACTATTTGCTCGACCGGATCGGACAGACGGTCAGGCATGGCGAAAAGGAGATTGCCCTGACGGCAAAAGAATTCGAGCTGACCGATCTGATGTTCCGCAATCGCGACCGCACCCTGTCGCGGCGCTATATCATGGAAACCGTCTGGCGCACCAATGCACATCTCGCGACCCGGACGCTTGATATGCATGTGTCCCGGATTCGATCCAAGCTGGCGCTGAAGCCGGAAAACGGTTTCCGGATCTTTACGGTTTTCGGCTATGGCTACAGACTGGAGACGCTGAACGAGGGTCGGTAGCTGGCCGGACGGACCGGCCGGACACCTAGCGCGTCAGCGCATAATAGATGACATAGAACCAGGAGAAAAATCCGTGGATGATCGCCCATAAAATCGACTTGTGGGTGGTGAAGCTGATAGCAATGGCCAAGGCGCTGCCAAAACCGACGCCTTTGCTGACGATCTCCCTGCGGACATAGGTGGCTCCTCTCCTCATCGGCGATTCTCCCGGTGCATAATCTTCCGGACGCATCCGTTCCGGCTTTATCTTTTCCGCCATGATCAGGCTGCTTCCCGCGTGCGCTCGGACAATTCCTGATTGAGCATCTCGGCCAGCAGGAAAGCGAGCTCCAGCGATTGCGCGGCGTTAAGCCGCGGGTCGCAATGGGTGTGATAGCGATCGCCGAGCGACGCATCGGTGATCGCGACACCGCCGCCAGTGCATTCGGTCACATTCTGTCCCGTCATTTCGCAATGGATGCCGCCGGCAAATGTGCCTTCCGCACGATGCACGGCGAAAAAGCCGCGCACTTCGGCCAGGATACGATCAAACGGTCGGGTCTTGTAGCCGCTGTCCGCCTTGATCACATTGCCGTGCATCGGATCACAGGACCAGATCACCGGATGGCCTTCCCTCTTGACCGCACGTACGAGCGGGGCGAGGCCGCTTTCTACCTTGTCGTGCCCGAATCGTGAAATCAGCGTCATGCGACCGGGTTCGCGCCCCGGATTAAGCGTATCAAGCATCTTCAGAAGCGCGTCGGGTGTCAGCGAAGGCCCGCATTTCATGCCGATCGGGTTACCGATGCCGCGCAGAAACTCGACATGGGCTGACCCGTCGAAGCGGGTCCGGTCGCCGATCCAGAGGAAATGGGCGCTGGTGTCATACCAGTCTCCGGTCAGGCTGTCCTGCCGGGTCAGGCATTGCTCATAGGGCAGAAGCAGGGCTTCGTGGCTGGTGTAGAAAGACGTCGCTTTCAACTGCGGCACGGTATCGGGATTGATCCCGCATGCTTCCATGAAGGCCAGCGCCTCCCCGATCCGGTCGGCCATTTCCTCGAATTTCTTGGCCCACGGGCTACGCGCCATGAAATCGTGGGTCCAGCCATGCACCTGCTTGAGGTTGGCATAGCCACCGGTCGAGAAGGCGCGAAGCAGGTTGAGCGTCGCCGCGGACTGGTTGTAGGCGCGGATCATCCGCTCCGGATCCGGGTCGCGGCGGCCGCGGTCAAATTCGATGCCGTTGATGATATCGCCGCGATAGCTGGGCAGCTCGACTCCATCCTGTACTTCGATATCGGACGACCGCGGTTTGGCAAACTGGCCGGCCATGCGTCCGAGCTTCACAACCGGCAGTTTCGATGCATAGGTCAGCACCACCGCCATCTGCAGGATGACGCGAAACGTGTCGCGGATATTGTTGGGATGAAATTCCGCAAAGCTCTCGGCACAATCACCGCCCTGCAGCAGGAATGCCTTGCCTTCCGACACCTCTGCCAGATCCTGTTTCAGGCTGCGTGCTTCACCGGCAAAGACCAGCGGCGGGTAGCTGCCAAGCAGTTCCTCTGTTTCCGCAAGTCTGGCTGTGTCAGGATATTGTGGCATGTGCAGCCCTTCAAAATCCCGCCAGCTATTTGCCGTCCAATTTGTCGCCATCAGAGCGCTCCGCTTCATTTCCAATAAAATCGAGAGCCTTTAGGCGGGAGTCAAGGGCGAAGGCAAGGGAAACCGATTGTTGGTTGCCAGCGAAACTATCGGGAAACTGGCGGTGCGCTCTAGCCGCCCGGTTTTTTCTTCCAGGTACCACTGTCGCGGAATTCGGGTTTGATCCGACCGACGTCTGGAAGGTTTTGTCCGGCAAACGCCTGATCACCGCCTTTGGCTCTTGCTTCGCTGCTGTAATTGGGGGCCTGGAAGAAACGCGGAGCATTTACATTTGGTCCCGGAGCGGGCTGATCATGCCTGCGGGCATTGTCCGCTGCCAAGGCTGCCGTTCGCTCGGATTGAGCTGCTTCGGCTTCGGCCTTGCGGCGGCCCGCCTCATAGGCTTTTTCCAGTGCGATCGGGTCGAGCGATGTGGTCGACGGAGCGCTGCCGGCGACATCGATGCGGCGTGGCTTCGGCACCGGCAGCGGTTCGCCGCCGACATATCTGTGGCTGAAAGCACTCGCCTTGCCGGCATTGCCTTTCCAGCTGTAAAAGCGATGCGCACCGACCGTCCCTAGAAACCGAAGGCTGGGTGCCCAGTAGGGATAGACATAGCTGGCGTGATAATGGGTTGCGGTGCCAACCGTAGTATAGCTTTTTCCGGTGAGCGCTTGCGCAGCCACCTTGCGCGCGCGGTCCCAGAAAAATTTCGCAGGCTTGCGGCGGAGCGAACCATCGCACGTGTAAGTGAACTGGCAGCCTGTGGTGCGTTCACTGCCCTGGTAGATTACTCCGCACACCGTGCCCGGATAGCTCGGATGGCGAACCCGGTTCAGAATGACCTGCGCGACAGCGCGCTGGCCGGCATCGGGTTCCAGCCCGGCTTCATAGTAGATCGCCTGGGCCAGGCAATGCAGTGCCCGGCTATTGTCCGTTGTCGAACCGCGAAAGGCGGTTGGCCGGATGTGGTGCGCCGGGGACGCCGGATCATTGCCGCCGTCTGACATCTCCGACAGGGCACCGCCCGGTCCCGTGCCGGGGGCAGCAAGAGGGTCGATGCCCAGGCCACTGTAATTTTGCGGCACGGCATATTCGGGGTCGATGAAATAAAAGGCCGAACCGGCAAAATTCTCCTCGGCACGCTCCACTGATTGCAATCGCGGATCGCTCGGATTGATCTGCTGCGCATCGACGCTCGATTGCGGCATAGTGGTCGGTATCATGATCAGGCTGATCAGAAAAACCGCCGTTAGAATCTTTTCCCGGAGCGTCAGTTTCGCGAATGACAGACGGTGTTGCGGTATGGGAGAGGGTTCGGCAACCGCAATTTTCCGGTCATTTGGCGCGCCATTAGCCGCCGGTTCCGCTGCCATCACAGGTTCCGATATCCTGCTGCCCCGACCGTAGTCGGGCAGATGATTGCTCAGAGGAGGGACATAGGGTGGCGGTACGCGCATGCGATTTCAAAACACCTGATTGGGCCCAAGCGGGCGAAACAGGCGGGATATAGCCGGATTATCCAGTCCCTGCGCGCAGCAAAACAGCGCTGTTCCATGATGGGACGCGGGTTGCTGACAAGTTAAACGGTTAATGCGGCCTGCCGTTCCCGCAGGTTCACCAGATACTGGGCCACCACATAGCCTGCCAGACCGAATATTATCCCGCCGACAGCTGGTGCGAGTATTATGCCGTCCAGACCGTAAAGTTCGCGGCCGAGCCAGAGAAAGGGGAGGAGGCCAAGCGTGTTGCGTAGCCAGTTCATCGCGGTTGACCAAGTTGGGTGACCCAGATTGTTGCAGGCGGCATTGCCAATGAACAGCATACCATTGAAAAAGAAAAGCGGGGTTAACAGCAGGGCAAACAGCCAGAATACATGCCGCCCTTCGCCGACGAGATGGAAGGCGTCGCTGATTGGTCCGCTCAGCAGATAGAGGATTGGCCAGACAATCAGCGTATAGGCGAGAGCGAACAAGGTTGCCTGCTTGATCGTCGTGCGGACCCGGTCAAACTGGAGCGCCCCGAAATTCTGGCCGATGATCGGTCCGATCGCGCCGGAAAGCGAGAACATCAGACAGAAGGCGACGGGTACAACCCGGCCGACGACCGCGAATCCGGCTATAACATTGTCGGAATAGTCGGCGACGAAACGGTAGGAAATGAAACCGCCCACCGGCGTTGCAACATTGGTCAGGATAGCCGGGATCAGGATCGCCATTATCGCTGAAAAATCCTGACGAAAACCGGACAGGGAGAAGCGGTCAAATCCGCCGTAGATTTTAACAATCGGCGCGATCGCGAATATCGCCGATACGACAGCGGCGCAGGCACTGGCGACCGCAGCCCCGTTGATTCCCCAGCCGAAGCCGAAGATGAAGATCGGATCGAGAATCGCATTGGTAATGCCCATGCTGAGGGTCACGTTCATTGCCCGCCGGGCTGCGCCATGGGCGCGCAGGAAACCGGAACAGACCATCGCTGCGACGCTGAACGGCATGAACGGCGCAAAAATCCGGATATAGCCGGTGGCCGCCTGATTGGCGGGTCCGTCAGCCCCGGCCAGATCGAGAATGTCGGGTGCAAAAATGAAAAACAGGGCCGCCAGTGGTACAATGAGCATCGCGCTCAACATCAGAAGATTGGTCAGATAGCGTCGTGCCTGATCCGGATTGCCCTGTCCGATTTGCCGGGACGCAAGCGCACTGGTGGCAATCATGAGGCCAATATGGAATGCGGTCGCGAAAAACAGGATGGTTGCGGCAAAGCCCATGGCGGCAGTCAGCGAGCTGTCGCCCAGCTGAGCAATATAAAACAGGTCCGCGAAGTCGACGATGAACATCGTCAGCAGACCGATGCTGGCGGTCAAAGACATTGTCGTGATATGCCGAAGGGGGCTACCGGTCAGGAATATGGCGGGTTGCGTCGCGATATTATCTGTTCCACTGAAAATCGCCCTGGCCGGAACTGGCAATGGCGAAAGAGGTTTTTTGCCTTATAGGCTTTTGCCATGGGGTCAATTCATCTCTAGTAGAAAACGATCTTTGGGGAGCACGGGATGATCTATCAAAAAGGACTGATCGCGGTGATGATCGCGCTATTGGCGGGTTGTTCGGTCGCGGAAGAGGAGGAAGCACCCTCGTCGCCCGAACAGGGTGTATTCGAGCGCAGAAATGTCGCGCCCGATCCCGCAGACCAGAGTCTCGCCCCCCGGAGCGCGGAACAGGCTTATGCACGGATTGCGCTCAACTGTATCAACAAACAATATCCCAACAAGATCAGCCATGTGCTGAACAGCGCCGCCGATGTTGCGGAACCGGCGAAGCTGACACCGGCATTCTATGGCTGTTTTGACTGGCACAGTGCCGTTCACGGTCATTGGCTGCTGACCCGTCTGTGGGGGCAAGATCTGGTTCCCGAGATGGACGAAGAAATTGCCGCCGCGCTGGCAGCGAATTTTGCCGAGGAAAAAATTGCCGGAGAGCTGGCCTATTTTCGGGGAGACGGCCGGGCGGCGTTCGAGCGGCCCTACGGTATCGCCTGGTTCCTGCAACTGACTACTGAATTGCGCGAGATCGCGAATGGCGACGGTGGCAAGGCGGAGCAGGCGAAGCCATGGCTGGCTGCGTTGGAGCCGCTGGAGGCGGCGATTGTGGCCAATATCAAGGACTGGCTGCCGAAGCTGGCCTATCCGATCCGGCTGGGGACCCATAACCAGTCCGCCTTTGCCTTTGGACTGTTTCTCGATTGGGCTGCACGCAGCGGAGACAATGAGATGGCTAGTCTGGTGCGCAACAAGACGCTGGCTTTTCATGGCAAGGATCGCAACTGCCCGATGGCCTATGAGCCGTCGGGAGAAGATTTTCTCTCCTCCTGCCTGATGGTGGCCGACCTGATGCGGCGGGTGCAGGACGAAAGCGAATATGCCAGCTGGCTGTCTGGCTTTTTGCCCGCAATTCCGACCGATGGCAGCAATGACTGGCTGGCAGTCGGGATTGTCAATGACCCCACAGACGGCAAGCTGGTGCATCTTGACGGTCTGAATCTTTCGCGTGCATGGGCGCTGGAGGGCATGGCGTCCGGTTTGCCTTCCGATGATTCCCGCCGCGCATCACTGCTAGCCTCTGCAACCCTGCATGGGGATTCTGGAGAGAAGGCGGTTCGCACACCGCACTATTCCGGTAGCCACTGGCTGGCCAGCTTCGCTACCTATTGGCGCACCCAGAGGGGGATTGATAGCGATAGCAGCAGTCCGGATTCGTGAAACGGAAGACCGTCATTCGACCGGTGCAAGAGACCGAAGCCCCGAAAGCCTCCCTGTTTGACCGGTTGTTCCCGGTCAATCGGGATCTTGCGATCAAATCGATATTTGGCGTTTGGGGTGCCTATTTTCTGTTTGTAACCAGTCGTTTCTTATATGTCGCACAGCCTCATGTGGAAGCATTGTTTTTCCAGCGGATACTGATGACCAGCATCTGCATTACAATCACCTGGATGCTCTATCGCTTGCTGGTTGCGGTGCGCGGCAGCGGTATGGGCGCTGCCATATTCATGCTTGGTTTGCCGACCATAATCCTGGCCAATTATATCGCGATTATGGACCAGATTGTATTTAACCATGACGCAGGCCTGTTCGACTTTTCCTATTTGGTCGAGCCAGTCGATTTTGCGGCGTTCGACTGGGCCTATATTCTGGATGAGGCGTTTACCCGCTATTTCATTCTGGTGAGCTGGGGAGCCCTGTATCTCGCCCTGTCACACAGTCAGGATGTGCAGCGCATGATGGTGCACAGTCGTCAGCTGGAGCGAGTGAACCGGGAGAGCGAATTGCGGGCGCTGCGTTACCAGCTGAACCCCCATTTCGTTTTTAACGCGCTCAATTCGGTCAGCAGTCTGATTATTGACCGGCAAAACGGCCAGGCCGAAAAGCTTGTTGATGACCTGGCGGATTATATGCGGGCAGTGTTGACGGGTGGTGCCGACGATATGATTACCTTGGAACAGGAAATTGACCAGCAGGTTCGATATCTCGAGATTGAACGCATGCGTTTCCCGGAGAGACTGCATTATTTTGTCGAAATTGATCCGGCCGCAAATGACTGGAGCATACCCGCATTGATCATCCAGCCGCTGATCGAAAATGCGATAAAATTTGGCGTCTCTGCAGCCGATCAGCCGATCAATATCAATATCACCGCACAAATCGAGGCCGACCGTCTGCGGATCAGCGTCGCCAACGATGGCCGGGTTAAAATACCTGAAGGGCAAACCCACGACCGGACCATCGGCACCGGCACCGGCCTGTCCAATATCCAGAATCGGCTCAGAGCATTATATGGGCAAAATGCTTCGCTGATTCTGGCGAACAGCAAGGATGGAATGGCGATTGCCACCATTGTCCTGCCCGACCCGTCCCTGATATTTGAAGATATTTAGAGGATGGCCAGAAAGCTGCCTTCGGTACTGATCGTCGATGATGAGCCGCTTGCCCGCTCTCGGCTCCGAGCGCTGTGCGAACGGACCGGCCTCTTTGGTGAGACCGAACTGGCCAATGGCGGACGCCAGGCTTTGGAGATAATCCGGCAGGGGCAACCCGACATTCTGCTGCTCGATGTCGATATGCCCGATTTGTCGGGACTGAAAGTTGCGGAATTTTGCCAACGTCAGCCGCGGATGCCGGCAATCATCTTTACAACAGCACACAGCACATATGCGGTGCAGGCGTTTCGACTGGAGGCTACCGACTATCTTCTGAAGCCGGTGAAGGAATCCCTGCTGCGCGAGGCTGTCGAGCGTGCTCTTGCAAATCAGGCCCGCAATGAGGCCGACCGGGAGTTGGATGTTGCGCAGCGAATGTGGGTGCAGGATGGCAAAGGGGTCCTGCAACTGATCGTTTCGGATATAGAATGGGTGGAAGCCGAGCGTGACTATATGCGGCTATATTTGCACGGCCGCAGCTATCTCGTGCACCAGTCTATGAGGGACCTGGAAAGTCAGTTGCCGGCCAGCCTGTTTGTTCGCGTTCACCGATCTATCATCATCCGGCGCGACTGTATCGCGGAAGTTCGCCGCGAAGGACGCAAACGGTTTGTGACATTGCCGAACGGCCATCAACTGCCAGTCGGTCCCCGCTATGCGGACCGGATTGCAGCCGGTGTTCAGGCAGGACGCTTCGGAGGATCCGAAACGGTAACCGAATAGCGCGGTGCCGGCGCCGGTTGTGCCAAACCGCCGACATCCACAAAGGTTTTCCTCTCCACATTATGCGGATGTTCCTTGGCTTCGGCCAGCGACAGCACGGGAGCGAAACAAATGTCCGTGCCTTCCATCAGCTCGCACCATTGGTTGCGGGTCTTGGTCTTGAACAGGGCGGTCAGTTTTTCTTTCAGCACGGGCCATTGCCTGGGGTCCATTTGCGCGTCGAAATCTGAGTCCTCCGCAAGACCGGCCACTTGCCGCAACTCGGCATAAAATTGCGGCTCAATCGATCCGATCGAGATATACTTGCCATCGGCGGTTTCGTAAGTGTCATAGAAATGCGCGCCGGTATCGAGCAAATTGACACCCCGTTCATCGCGCCATTGGCCAATATTGTGAAAATCGTAAATCATCGCCATCAATGCGGCAGAGCCATCGGTCATCGCACAGTCGACCACCTGACCGGTGCCACCGGTCTTGGCATGGAGGAGCGCGGAAACCATGCCGAGTGCGAGCATCATGCCACCGCCACCGAAATCGCCCACCATATTGATCGGCGGAGTCGGCTTTTCGCCCGCTCGCCCGAATGTGTGCAAGGCTCCGGAAATGGAAATATAGTTGATATCATGTCCCGCGGCAGCGGCGAGCGGGCCATATTGACCCCAACCCGTCATTCGACCGTAGACCAATTTAGGATTGTCCGAGAGCAATATATCGGGCCCAAGTCCGAGACGCTCCATAACGCCGGGACGAAAGCCTTCGATAAGACCGTCGGCATTTTTTACCAGATTGCGAGCGGTTTCGACCCCCTCGTCCGATTTCAGATCGATCGCGACCAGTTTGCGGGAGCGGGATAGGGAGAGCCGGGGATCCGGCGCTTTGCCAGGTCGGTGCAGAACGGTTACGGTGGCACCCTGATCCGCGAGCATCATGCCGCAAAAGGGCCCGGGACCAATCCCGGCAAACTCGATGATATTGATCCCGGCTAATGGTCCTGCCATGTCCTGCTCCCGTTTAATCGACTGATTAATACGTCCTATGCAGGGAAGTTATTCGGATCAAGCTTATTGTTTCAGTTTGACCGGATGATCAGCGCGTCGGCGGACCGCGGCGCAAAGCAAGGGGCTTCTGCGACGGTTGACGTAGATAGCGGGGCAGTTCGGATTTGTTTTGTCCGACTGGCTTTCTCGCCAGTTTCGGATCAATCGGATGATCAAAAGCGACACCAAATCTGCCTTTCGCGACCCAGGCAACATGACCGGTGATGCGGCCGATATTGCGCAATTCCAGTTCGACCTTGTCGCCCCGCTTGGTCAGCACCGGTGCTTCGGCCATAAGGCCGCCAGCCGACAGGTTGCGGACACGCACTTCACCACAGTCATCACCGCCCACGATGTGTAGTTCTGCTTTCAGAAACAGGCTATCGCGGTCGAGCTCCCGTTTCGGGTGTCCAACCGCCTGGCTGTTCATTTTCAGATTATCGTCAAATGTTTCTTTCATGGGCTTCCCGTAGTCGATAATTGTGAAGGCATCGGTCACAAGGAAAATACTAAAGCCAAATAGGTGCAAATTTGGTTAATATCAGACAATTTTTCTCGCTGAAATATGGCGCATCTTTTCGACTTCGCTGACTGTTGTCGACGATCGCCAGGGCCAAATTCTAACTTTATCGTTGCAGCAGTCGATTATATCACTGATCGCGGGAGATTTTCTCGTTCCGTTCATGCGCTTCCTGCGCTTCTACGGTCATCGTTGCAATGGGTCTGGCTTTCAGCCGGTCGAGTGAAATCGGTTCGCCGGTAACCTGGCAATAGCCATATTCGCCATCTTCGATCCGTCGCAGCGCCGAATCGATTTTGGATGTCAGCTTGCGTTGACGATCACGGGTTCGAAGTTCCAGGCCCCAGTCCGTTTCGCTCGACGCCCGGTCATTGAGATCGGCTTCCTGTATCGGTCCATCCTGCAAATGTGCTAGAGTTTCCTTGGATTCGTCGATGATTTCCTGCTTCCATTTTTTCAGGGCGCGCTTGAAATAGGCGAGCTGATGCTCGTTCATGAACTCTTCGTCTTCGCCGGGTTCATAGTCGTCTGAAAGAACCTGGTCTGAGCCGTTCGAGCTATTCTTTGCGGATGCTTTTTTTACCGAGGATGCCAACATACTCTCCAAACATCATGCCCTACCCGAATCCGGAGGGCTGGACCACATATACGGCGGGCCTATACCCAGCGGACTCATCGGAAACAAGAAGCAAAATGGTTGTTCATTCAATAATCCGGAAATCGCAATATTTCGGACAGGAATCAGCGAATGCGATGCAATTTGTTGCAGGATTGATAGGGAATTAGCGCCTCGAGGGCCCCTTACTCAATCGGCATTTTCGGGATTTTTCAAGGAATCCAACTCAAAGGGTTCCAATTCGGGACATTAACCGTGGATGGATACGAGCCGTTAACATGTTTCTCAATTTTGCGCGGGAAAATAGGGTTAATGTAATTGTGATTTACTATTTCTTCTGTCTTTCTGATGCATGTCGAGACCGCAGACAGGACTGTCGGCAACGTAAAGCCGATATTCTGATCGGGTCTACAGCGGAAGAGAGATGATATTATGTCGGTACGGATGGCTTTGGCAAAATTATGTGCCTGCACATGTGGCGGGGCTCTGATTGGCGGTGGCGCAGTACATGTGTCTGAGGCACCAGCCGCTCCTTATGTGAAGAAAATGTCCAAAAAGCAGCCGTTGCGGTCCCGTGTCGTCAAGCGTGGCGAGCCGGCGCGCAAGATCAAGCGTACGCGGCGGACCGTGACCAAAACGGTCACCGCCTGTCAGCCGGCTGTCGTAACGATTGCCCAGACTCCTGCGCCTGTTCCATTGCCTCCGTATATTCCGCCTGCTCCACCCATTGACGGCGGAGGCGGTTCCATTCCGGTCGTGATTGGCGGCAGTGGCGGATATGGCGGCGGTGGCGGCTTTTTCGGCGGCTTTTTCGGCGGCGGTAGCTCTGGCGGCGGTAGCGTCGTAATATCATCGACGAGCAGCGGTGGATCGACCAGCACCTCGTCGGGCGGAAGTTCCACCAGCGGTGGCTCCACGAGCACCTCTACGGGAGGAAGTAGTTCTTCTTCGTCCAGTTCATCCAGCAGTTCGTCGAGCAGCTCTTCCAGTTCTTCCGGATCGAGCGGTGGCCATGGCTCGTCCGGTGGCAAGCCTGGCGGATCGTCAGGTGGGCACGGATCTTCCGGCGGATATGGTTCTTCGGGTTCTTCTGGTTCGTCCGGCGGTTCAGGATCATCCGGCAGTTCGGGTTCTTCGGGCAGCTCGGGGTCGTCCAGCAGTTCGTCGAGCAGCAGCTCCAGTTCCTCCTCTTCGAGTTCGGGCGGCAGCTCCACCAGTACCTCGTCGGGAGCTACCGGCGGATCGTCGAGCTTTGGCGGTAACAGCACATCGTCAGGTTCCTCGGGCAGCTCGTCCAGCTCCAGTTCTTCGAGCAGCAGCTCCAGCTCGTCTTCGGGTGGCAGCACTGGCGGGTCGACAGGCGGCACCGACGTTCCCGCTCCGCCAGTTGTATTGCTCTTTGGTGCGGCGGCAGCGGCCCTGTTTGCCCGCCGACGCAAGGCGAAGACGGCGGCTTCCGCTTAAGCAATTCGCATCAGGAAAAATCGAAAGGGCGGCCGGAGCAATCTGGCCGCTTTTTTCTTTGCGGTCTTGCAAGTGAAACAGTCGCTCGGCATAGGCGATTGCCATGCATGATATAAAATATATTCGCGAAAACCCGGAAGTTTTTGATGCCGCGCTGGCGAAGCGAGGGGGCGAGTCGACTGCGCAGAATTTGCTGGCGCTGGACGAGCAGATTCGCGCGCTGAAAACCGAGTTGCAGAACGGGCAGGCACGCCGCAATGAGGCGTCCAAGGCAATCGGCAAGGCCAAGGCTCAGGGTGACGAGGAAGCGGCAAAGGCCTTGATGGCCGAAGTCGCAGAATTGAAAAGCAAGATGCCCGAGGTGGAGGAGAAAGAACGCGAAGTTTCGGGGCGTTTGCAGGATATTCTGGCAGCCTTGCCAAATCTGCCTGCCGATGACGTTCCACCCGGCGAGAATGAAGATGACAATGTCGAGATCGACAGCTGGGGCGAACCACGTGTGTTTGATTTCACCGCTCGCGAGCATAGCGATATCGGGCCGGCACTGGGTCTTGATTTTGAAACGGCTGCCGAAATGTCGGGTGCACGCTTTGCTTTCCTGCGGGGGCAAATGGCAAAACTGCAGCGGGCGATCGGGCAATATATGCTGGACCAGCAGACCATCGAAAACGGTTATCAGGAATGTGCGCCCCCGTTGCTGGTGCGCGATGATGCCGTGTTCGGCGTTGGCCAATTGCCGAAATTTGCGGAAGACATGTTCCAGACCACGGATGGCCGCTGGCTGATCCCGACCGCAGAAGTCAGCCTGACCAACAGCGTCCGTGAGCAGATACTGGATGAAACGAAGCTGCCGATCCGGCTGACGGCCCTGACCCCCTGTTTTCGTAGCGAAGCGGGATCGGCGGGCAAGGACACCAAGGGCCTGATCCGTCAGCACCAGTTTGAGAAGGTTGAGCTCGTGACCATTGCCCACCCCGATCACAGTGCACAAGAACATGAGCGGATGACCAAGGCGGCGGAATCGATCCTGCGAGCGCTGGAGCTGCCCTATCGGAAAATGCTGCTTTGTGCGGGCGACATGGGCGCCGCTGCCCGCAAGACTTTCGATCTGGAAGTGTGGCTGCCGGGTCAGAATACCTATCGCGAGATCTCCAGCATTTCCAATTGCGGCGACTTTCAGGCACGGCGTATGAACGCGCGGTTCCGCCCTGAAGGCGAGGAAAAGGGAACCAGGTTTGTGCACACGCTCAACGGTTCGGGACTTGCGGTGGGCCGGACCTTGGTCGCAGTGCTCGAGAACTATCAGCAGGCCGATGGTTCGGTTATCATTCCGTCGGTATTGCTTCCCTATATGGGCGGCATAGAAACACTGGAGCCCGCCTGATGCGCATTTTGCTGACCAACGACGATGGATTCGACGCACCGGGAATGAAAATCCTGCTCGATATTGCGTCGCATTTTTCCAACGATATCTGGATTGTCGCTCCGTCCGACGAGAATTCGGGAGCGGGCCATTCGCTGACCCTTACCCGGCCACTGCGTATCCGCAAACGCGGCGACCAGCAATATTCGGTCGATGGCACGCCGACGGACAGCGTGATGATGGCCGTGGCCAAGATCATGAAGGACGGACCGCCGGACCTTATTCTGTCCGGAGTCAATCGCGGCGCAAATCTCGGCGAGGATGTCACCTATTCTGGCACGGTATCGGCCGCGATGGAAGGTGCCCTGGCGGGCATCCCGTCGATCGCTCTGAGCCAAGCTTACACCCGAGAGGATATCGGCGCCAATGTCCCGTTTGATGCTGCGCTGCAATGGGGTGAACGTGTGCTGCGCCCGCTGATCAAGCAGCGCATGGATCATCGGACGCTGGTGAACATCAATTTTCCGGCGCTGCCGGCGAGTGACGTGAAGGGTGTGCAGGTCGTGTCCCAGGGTATCCGGGATTATGGCCGCCTGCAGATCATCAGCAACCGCGACCCGCGCGGTTTTGAATATCACTGGTTCGGTCTCGGACCGATGGTGGAAACGCCGGCGCACAGCACCGACCTGGAAGCGATCGCTGACGGCTTTGTCTCGATTACACCGCTCCATCTGGATCTCACCCATTACGATTCGATGGATAGCTTGAAGAAGCTCTATCCCTGATTGCGTTCTATTGGCCGCGAATTTGCTATGTTTTGGGCGGCGGGGCTGGCAAGCTCCGGTTTTGCTGCTAATAGCGTTCTCCTGAGGGGAAGAGTTGGTTAATGGGGTCATATATGCGTCATATTGCGATCCTGATATCGGTCCTGGGAGCGACTGCCTGCATCCCGCCGGGCCATAATGACTATGCTCCGCCGCCGGTCCTGCCGCAATTGCGCACGGATCCCGCCGTTTTGGGTTCTGTGCCGGAACAGGCGCCAGTTTCAACATGGCAAGCAGCTCCCGTTACGCCACGTTCCCGATTTGTGGAATCCGGGACGTATATTGTGCAACCGGGGGACACATTGCGCGGAATTGCCAACAAGACCGGTGCGGGATCACAGATCATCGCGTCGGCCAACGGACTGGTCGACCCATATGTGATCCAACCGGGCCAACGCCTCAAAATCATTGGCGGGCGCTATCATAGCGTCGCGTCAGGCGAGACCGGGATCGCAATCGCCCGTGCCTATGGTGCGTCATGGGGTGAGGTTGTGGCGCTCAATGCGCTGGATGAGCCCTATATTCTGCGGGTTGGTCAAAAGCTGCTGCTGCCTGCGAGTGCTCCAAGCGATCCGGCCAGTCTGACGATCGAGCAACGCGCGGCCGCCTTCAATCTCGATATTGACGATATTGTCACCGGAAGCCAACCCGCGCTGGCCGACGGCGTCGCTGTCAAGGAACCATCCGATTGGCGAAAAGCCATCACCCCCAATGCCACAATCGCTTCGCCTGCCAATTTCTCGGGGCGATTCCAGTGGCCGGTGGATGGCACGGTTCTCTCCAGTTTTGGCAGCAAAGGTGGCGGCAAGGTCAATGATGGTCTCAACATCGGTGTCCCGACAGGAACGCCGATCCGCGCTTCGGCTGACGGTGTGGTCGCTTATAGCGGTGACGAAATCGGCGTGTTCGGCGGGTTGATCCTGATCAACCACGGCTCCGGCTGGGTGACCGCTTATGGCCATGCCGACAAGCTTAGCGTGACGCGCGGCCAGAAAGTGAAAGCTGGCGACATTATCGGTCTCGCTGGCGAAAGCGGCTATGTGCAGGAACCGCAACTGCACTTCGAAATCCGCAAGGATCGCAAGCCGGTCGACCCGAACATCCATCTGCCGAAGCGCGGCTGACCCGGGCATGGCAGGCAAAAACCGCAAGATTTCCGACTATTTCACACTTCGGCGACGTTCCAGTCTGCCGATATGGGCGGATATTGCCTGGCGGGTCACCTTCGTCCTCGCGCTTATCGGGATGGCTGTTTCGGTGCATTATTTTGACCGCAATGGCCTGCAGGATAGCTATGACGGCGATGTCAGCTTTCTGGACGTCGTCTATTTCACGATGATTTCGATCACCACAACCGGTTATGGCGACATCGCTCCGGTTACCGAACGGGCGCGGATGTTCGATGCGCTGGTTGTGACTCCTATTCGCATCTTCGTCGTGCTAATCTTTGTCGGCACGGCCTATAATTTTGTTTTCAAACGAACCTGGGACAATTGGCGCATGAAACTGATTCAAAGCAACTTGCACGATCATATCGTGATCGCCGGCTTTGGCACGAGCGGCAGCGAAGCGGTGCAGGAACTGCTCGCTCGCGGCACCAACCCGGAAGAAATTGTCGTGATCGATTCGTCCGACGATGCCCTGTCCCAGGCCGAGAAGCTCGGCTGCGCCGTGATCAATGGCGATGCCACCCGTGACAATGCGCTGATGAACGTCAAGATATCGCGGGCCCGCTCGCTGATCGTTTCAGCGGGCCGGGACGATACCAGTATCCTGATTGTGCTGACCGCCCGCCATTTGGCCTATCACTTGCCGATCAGCGTATCGATCAAGGCGGCCGACAATGAGCTGCTCGCGCGACAGGCCGGGGCGACGACCGTCATCAATCCGGTCAGCTTCGCCGGCCTGCTGCTCGCCGGCAGCTGTGAAGGGGCCAAGATTTCCGACTATCTCAGTGATCTGGCGTCGGCTACAGGCCGCGTGAAGCTGGTCCAGCGGTCCGTGACCGAAGATGAAGTCGGCATGGCGATGAACGAAGTGGTCGGCTCGGGACTGGGCGTCCGGATTTACCGGGGCGATGAGGTCTTCGGTTTCTGGGAACAGGAAGCGACCATGCTCGAGGCGGGCGATATCATCGTCGAGATCATGCCCGGCAACGGATCCGAGAACCGGGCCCGGGAAAAGGCCTGATCCCTTTGCACCGGCCTGTTCGATGGTTCATGTTGCACCTGCGAGATAAGCCGCTATTCTGGACATTCAACCGCGGAGTTTCCAGATGGCCAAACCCCTAGACATGCCGACCGGACTGCGTCCGCCGCACCGGCTGGCGCAGCTGGGAGAGATATCGCTGCCGCTCGATCTCGTTCGCTTTGGCCTGCAATGGCCGCGGCTGGTGACGGCGCCGCGCGGAGACGGCAGGCCGGTCTACCTGATCCCGGGCTATGGGGGCAGCGAGCTGTCTTTGCGTCCGCTCGAGGCCTTTCTGGGGCGGATCAACTATGATGTCGCGGACTGGTCGCTGGGCCGCAACAAGGGCTCGGTCGATCGCGATGTCGCGCGCTTCACCAAGCTGGCCGAAACCCGCTTTGCCGCCCAAGGCGAACGGCCATTCACCCTCATCGGCTGGTCGCTCGGCGGGATCATTGCCCGCGAGGTCGCGCGGCTGTCGCCGCATCTGGTGCGCGAGGTGATCACCATGGGCACGCCGATTATCGGTGGCCCCAAATATACCACGCCGGGCCAGCGTTACGCCCGGTCCGCCAATATCCGGCTCGACCAGTTCGAGCGCGAGGTCCACGAACGCAACAGCATCGGTTTCGACCAGCCACTGACCGTCATCTATTCCAACCGCGACGGCATCGTCGGACCCGATATCGCCAGGGACATCTACAATCCGCAGGCCCGCAATATCCGTGTCGACGGCGGGCATTTCGGCCTCGGTTTCAACCCCAAGGTCTGGCGGATCATTGCCGATACGCTCGCCGGCCGCACCTGAGCCGCCGCGCCGGTCAGCCCGCGGCCTGCTCTTCGGGCTTGCGCCACAGATAGCGGTAGACGCCCAGCAGGTTGATTCCGAGCAGCACGACATTCTGGATCGCCAGCGGACTGTTGCCGTCTAGCAGCGACGCGGCCACCCAGACGATCGACGATCCGCAGAACAGGACAAAGCCCCATCCGGTGATCCTGGCGCCGGCGTTGAGCGCGACCATCAGGGCAGCGATCATGCCGCTGATGCTGGCAGTCCATCGCAAGGTTTCGACCAGTTCCATCGCAAAGCTCCCGTTGCTGTTTTCTGTCTCGATGCAAAGCCTACGCACCGGGGCCCGGATCGGTTCAATCCGCGTCACTTTTTTGCCCGCCGCCGGAACCCTTTGGCCAGCCGTGCATTGACAAGACAAGCCGGGCGTTGTCTTTCCCTCCCGATTTTGGCAACCCCGGCGTCTTCCCGCCCACTATGACCCTGCGGTCAGCGTCAGTAACGTACTGATATTATTGGCCAAACCATGCGTGTACCGCGCCCATGGCGATGTAGAACAGCAGCCAGTAGGTGGCGTCGATGAAGAACAGCGCCGGCTTTTTCTGCGAGAACAGATAGTTTGTGCCGATGGCCGGGACGATGAAGCCGAGCGCGACGCCAAAGGCGGTCAGAATCTTCACGCCAAAGGACAGGTCCACCGCATAGGTCGCGAACGTGTGCGCCAGCGTCCACGAGGCGACCAGGCTGAAGGCAAAGGCGCCGCCGTAGATCATCCCCATATTGCCCTGCTTGATCTGGTCCTCGGTCAACCCGACCGCGCCCATCCATTTCTTGCCCATGATCGGCCCGTACCAGATGCCGCCGACGAGAAAGCCGGCGAGCGCGGCCAGCACGACCGCGATCCAGTTAACGTCAAATATGTTCATTGCATCCTCCCTCAAAGATTGTTTCCCGGTCGTTGCCGGGGTGATTTGTATAGCGGAATCGGAGGCTTTCGGCAATGAATCGAACAGCCTGGCATTGCGGGCAGGATATCGCCTGCCGGCGCGCAGCGCGGCGGCGGCACGAGATCGGCTCCGGCCGGTGCCGGAGCTCGGGGCGGGAGCTGGATGCTGCCACAACATTGATCGTGACTCGCCGGCCAAACAGGCCTAAAGCGCCCGCCCTATGGCTACCCAAATTCCCTCTCCGCCCAAAGTCGGCATGGTTTCGCTCGGCTGTCCCAAGGCGCTGGTCGACAGCGAACGGATTCTGACGCAATTGCGTTCGGACGGCTATGACCTGTCGGCGGACTATGCCGGCGCCGATGTCGTGCTGGTCAACACCTGCGGCTTTCTCGACAGCGCCAAGGAGGAGAGCCTCGAGGCGATTGGCGAGGCGATGGCCGAGAATGGCCGGGTGATTGTCACCGGCTGCATGGGCAATGAAGCCGACCTGATCATGAAGCGCTTCCCCGATGTGCTGGCCGTTACCGGCGCGCATCAATATGAGGATGTCGTCACCGCGGTCCATGCGGCGGCGCCGGCGGCGCGCGGTGCGTTTGTCGATCTGGTGCCGGAAGCGGGTCTGAAGCTGACCCCGCGCCACTACAGCTATCTCAAGATCAGCGAAGGCTGCAACCACCGCTGTTCCTTCTGCATCATTCCGAGCCTGCGCGGCGATCTGGTCAGCCGCCGCCCCGATGCGATCCTGCGCGAAGCGGAGAAGCTGGTCGCGGCGGGCACCAAGGAATTGCTGGTGATCAGCCAGGATACGTCGGCCTATGGCGTCGATATCCGGCATGAGCCGCGGGTGTGGAATGGCCCGATCGGGCAGGGCCGCGAGGTGCGCGCGCATATGACCGATCTGGCTGTGGCGCTCGGCGAGCTCGGCGTGTGGACCCGGCTCCACTATGTCTATCCCTATCCGCATGTCGACAAGGTGATTCCCTTGATGGCCGAGGGCAAGATCACCCCCTATCTCGACATCCCGTTCCAGCATGCCGCGCCCAATGTGCTGAAGCGCATGAAGCGCCCGGCCAACGAGGCCAAGGTGCTGCAGCGGGTCAAGAGCTGGCGCGAGATCTGCCCTGATCTCACCATCCGCTCGACCTTTGTCGTCGGCTTTCCCGGCGAGACCGAGGCAGATTTCCAGTATCTGCTCGACTGGCTGGAGGACGCGCAGCTCGACCGGGTCGGGGCGTTCCGCTTTGAGCCCGTCGAGGGGGCTGCCGCCAATCTGCTCGACGGTCCGGTGCCGGAAGAGGTCAAGGAAGAGCGCTACCAGCGGATCATGGCCGTGACCGCCCGGATCAGCGCCGCCAAGCTGCAGGCCAAGATCGGCCGCACGCTGCCGGTGATCATCGACGAGATCGGCGAGCCGGACGAGGATGGCGATATCGGGGCGACGGCGCGGTCCGAGGCCGATGCGCCGGAGATTGATGGCAATGTGTTTTTGCGCAATGTCGGGGCGGATCTGGCCGTGGGCGATATTGTCGATGCGGTGATCGAGGATGCGGATGAGCATGATCTGTTCGGGGTGGCCGGGTAGGCCTTTTGTCATTCCCGTGCAGGCGGGAATCCCGTTTGCCGGCACTTCCGTTGGCATAGTCAGCTCTATCTGGATCCCTGCCTGCGCGGGGATGACAGAATGGATGACGATTTCTTGTTTCACCCGTTCGTCCCGAGCCTGTCGAAGGACGGTTTTCGGTCGCGAGGGGCCCTTCGACAGGCTCAGGGCGAACGGTTTCTTCATGGCGATTCATAGCCCATCACCCCCTGTGCTCCGGACCTGATCCGGAGCCCTGCGCGGCCTTCCACCATGGTGCCTTGGGCGCAGGGCTCCGCGTCGGGCGCGGAGCGCGGGGTGGTTTCTGTTTTTCGCTTCCGTCCCCCGGCCCATTCTTGACAAACTTTACAGGGTCATATTCTTAACCCCCCCGCGCCGTCGCCTTCCTCCGGCCAGGGGTCGTCCCCGGCGGCCTTCTCCGCCGCTTCCGCGCGGGCCAGTTCCTCGATGTGCATGGCGGTGGCGAGGGCGCCGTTGCGGGTGCCTGTGGGGATGGCGACAAGGCCGGGGACCTCGCGTGCCATTGCGGCGGCTTCCTCCGGGGTCATCCGGTAATAGTCGACCGGCCGGTCCTCCTCCGCCGGCCAGTGGACCGCGTAAAATTCGTCGCCCTCTTCCTCCGCCGGCGGCGGCGCCTCGGCGCGCGCAGCGGCGGTGGCCAGTTCCTCGTCGGTCGGGGTGGCGATCAGCGGCGCGGTGTCCGCGCCGGTGCGGATCGCCTCCAGCATCTCCTCGAAGCGGGCGGCGCCGCGCTGCGCCGGAATCTCCTCGGCGATCTTGTCCAGCCGCGCCAGATGCGCCAGCAGCAGGCGGCTGTCGTAGCGGCGGCGCATGCCCACGACCTCGCCATGATAATAGACCGGCTCCTCGATGCCCTCGATCGCCCGCTCCTGCAGCGCATCCTCGGCGACATCGCGCGCCAGCACCAGCGCCGCCCGCCACGCCCGGGCAAAATCCGGGTCGCGGCGGCGCAGGTCATAGGCCGACTGGCGGCTGAGCTGGACATAATAAGCCGACGCCTGGACATTGCCGGTGCGGGCGAGCGCTTCGAGGAACTTGACGCGGGTTTCGGGGAGCCAGCCGTCGTGGCGGGGGGTGCGGGTTGGGGTGGTGTCGTCTTGGTCCGTTAGCCCTGAGCCGGTGGCGCTGCGCGCCGTCTGCGACTCCGAAAGGCGCTTCTCGTCCGAGAAGCGTGGTTCGACAGGCTCACCACTAACGGAATTATAATCACCGTTATCCTGAACTCGCCCCTCATCGTCATCCTGAGCTCGTCTCAGGACCCCGTCCGTCTTTCCCCGATCTTCCGGCCTGGCCGCCCGGGGTCCTGAAACAGGTTCAGGATGACGTCTCTCCCCCTCGTCCGTTCGTTCCGAGCCTGTCGAAGGACCGCCAGCGGCCTTGCCGTCCCCCGCCCGCTGGCCCAGCCGCCGCGCAAATTCATCCTGATAGGTCATCGATCATACTCCTTTCCGGCAACCATCCCGAGCGCGGCACAGGGGTGCGGCTACGGGTTTTGGTTTGTTGAGGGGAGAAATGTTAACCTATTTGGCTTGGTGTAGGAAAGAGGCGTTTTGCCTTGTGTATCCGGGAAAACTCAATAGTATCCAAAATAACAGGATGGTACCCAATGGACGAATTGAATTTTAGTTTTCAGGGTGGTTTGTCTGATCTTAACCGCATGGATTTTTATGAGGCTGCTCGTTTTCAATACGCTGCCGCTCGCCTTTCAGTAAAGCTAGATCAATTCAGAAAAACTGGCCGTTTTTCTAAGAGAGTTACTACAACCTCCCGCACAAATATTGACCTATTTCCGTTCGAACGTGGAAGCTTTAATTTGAAAATTGCCGCCTCAGAAGAGGTGGATGAAAAGCCCAAAATTGATGTTCCTCTTACGGCGCTTTGGACATATATTATTGAACGTGTTTTTCAGCCGATTGAGACGAGTGCGGCACTTGATCTGATTGATGACAATGCTCTTCGTTCCGAATTTTTTGAACTGGTTGAAAATAACATTTTTGATTCAAGTGCTGCGATCGAAGTTCTTCGTTCCCGTTTGGAAACAGATCGTGGGTTAGCTCCCAGTGAAAGCGAATTGTTGGCTAGATTGATATCCGAAGTTGAGAGGCGAGCTTATCTCATCAGCCATAGTGACCTTTTGGCACAAATTACGCCAGAGCAAGACGCAGCGCTGGTCACAATGGCCACCCCGCTTCTAAGCGAACTGGCCGTTCCTTTAAGGCGCAGCGCAAAGCTTGTCACGATTTCTACGATGGATAGCTTGGGCACCCGACAAATTCTCACCGCTAATCAAGAAACGGCGAGCGCCTTGGAATCTATTAAAATAGACAAAGAAGTTTCGTCGATTGATGTAAATATTGTGCAATACAATAAAGAAAACGGATGGGGCAAATTTCGGAACGTTAACTGGGAAGGCATTCCTTCATTCTCAATTCCCGCGGATCGAAAGGATGACTTAAAATTTAATCTTCTCTCTGCGATGCAGGAAGACAAGGTCAGTGTCGATGCTTACATTGTGAGGAGTAGATCTGATGAACCGTTGCGACTTATATTAGTTGACGTAAATCCAATAGATGAACTTGATGATTTGCTATAATTTTTATGATCACGAAGACCAATACTGTCCAGAGTAGGCCACGAGAGATAGGCTTGGTTGAAAGCGTTTCGGACACGTTACAGGCAGTACAGAAACTCTCCGATGAATCTGATACATTTAGCAGTTATCGAGGCCATGGTTCAATATCATGGGGAGCAAAACCAAGTATATTTAGACAGTCTAAACGGATTTTAAGCTCGGAATATATAATAGTGCGTGATCTTGTTTCGAGATATCCTGATCATTTTTTGCATGACCGTACGATGTTTGACCGGCTAGTGCGTATGCAGCACTTCGGACTACCCACTCGACTAATGGATGTCACTAGCAATCCATTGGTTGCGCTATATTTTGCGGTTACAGAGTGTGAAGAAGAAGATGGAAGTTTAATAATTTATCGGATAAGTTCAGATAGGAAAAAATACTACGACAGTGATTCGATTAGCTGCGTGTGTAACCTTGCAAACCTGAAAAATTCAGAGAAAGAGATATTGCAGAATACATCTGCAACAAATATTTCCGATTTTCATAAATTACAGCCAACGGATCGTTTGCTCCAGTTTATTCGTGAGGAAAAGCCTCATTTTCAGCCAAGAATAAAAAAAGATGATCTTTCGAGACCTTATTATGTAGTCGCAAAGCAGAATAATGCGCGTATTATTGCCCAAAGTGGTGCGTTCTTAGCTTTTGGTCTGAAATGGGAAGATCAATCAGCATTTTCCAAAGAAATCGCTTCTTTTTCGCTCAGAATACCGAGAAATTCCAAAAAGAGCATCAAGAAGGAATTGCGTGTCATCGGAATCGATTCCGGTACGTTGTTTCCGGAGATTGATCGAGCGGCCGCACAGATAATAGAGAATTATAGCTAGACGACACGCCGCAATGCTTCGTATCGTTTTTTAAAGTGAAAAGCCTCACCCCAGCCCCGTGACCCCCAGCACGCAAACCACCAGCAAATAGCCCAGCCCGGCATAAACCCCGCCGCGGAACCACGGATAGGGAATCCGCGCGAGGCCCGGGTAGCCGGCGGGGTGGACGATGGTCAGGCGCTCGCCGATCACCGGGGCCCGGACGGGCGTGGTCAGCGGATCGCCGACCTCGATAAAGCCGCCGCGCTCGTCGGGTAGTGGCGGAATTGCTCTGTGAGAGGCGGCACGGCAACCAACCATCAGAGCGCCCTCATCCAACTCCATCTAGCCGCCTGCGCTGACGCTCCGGCGACAAGATTGCGTATCCTTCTCCCTCACGGGAGAAGGGCTGTGTACTGCGCGAGCACGCCGCAACAACCAACCATCGGAACACCCTCATCCAACTGCGCCTAGCCGCCTGCGCTGACGCTTCGGCGACAAGGCTTCGTATCCTTCTCCCTCGCGGGAGAAGGTTTATGCGCCGTGCTGCTCCTCCCATTCCGCCCGGGTGATCTCCCAGACCAGCGACGGCCTGGTCGTGCCGTCCGGGCGCTGGCTCACTATCTCGCCCATCCGGCGGAAGCCGAGATGGTCGAGCAGCTGGGCGGTGCGGATATTGTCGGGGGCGGCGGTTTCGCAGATCAGGTCGAGGCCGAGATGGGTGAACATCCAGGCGAAGCTCTGCCGGGCGCCGGTGCTGCCCTGGCGCTGGCCCTGGCGGTCGGGGTGGATCGCGCCGCCGAGCTCGCCGGCCGCCCATTCGGGCCAGAGGCACAGGTCGCTGTAGCCGCTGATCCGGCCGGCTTCGTCGAAAGAGAGGAACAGCAGGCCGGTGCCCAGTTCGCGCTCGCGCTGGTGGCCGGCGATGAAGGCGCGCACCGACTCCACGGTCAGCGGGCGGGGCAGGGTGTAGATCGGGGCATGGATCCGCGGGTCCTCGAGAAATGCGTGGAACCGCGCGGCATCCTCCGGGGTGGCGAGGCGCGACGAGTCGCCGCCGGAGCCGAGCGTGGTGGTGCGGGCGACCGCGGCGCGGATTTCTGCGGCTTTTTCTGCCGTTGCCGCCTGGCGGGTGATCGGGATGCCGTGCTTTTCCGTCATCGGGTCACCCTAGCCGCTTTTCGGGGTGCAAGCCAAGGCTTCAGCCGAGGCCGGTCAGCTCGAGCACGCACACCACCAGCACATAGCCGAGCAGCGCATAGACGCCGCCGCGGAACCAGGGATAGGGGATGCGGGCCAGCCGCGGGAAGCCCGCGGGGTGGACGATGGTCAGCCGCTCGCCGATCACCGGGGTCGGGAAGGGCGTGGTCAGCGGGTCGCGGACCTCGATAAAGCCGCCGCGCTCGTCCGGGACCAGCAGGACCGCGCTGTACAGGGTGGCGCCGCCGCGGCGGGTGATCTGGTGGCGGATGATCTGGGCGGGCACGCGGCGGGTCTCGCCGCGGATGAACGGCAGGTCGCTGCGCAGCAGGTGCGCGAGGCCCGCGCCCGCCAGGGCGAGGCCGGTCAAGAGGAGCAGCGTTTCGATGGGGCGGCGCTATCACGCTTTGCCGGGGCTGTTAAGTACCCTATTGCGGGAGGGGGAAGGCTCCCTTAACCGCCCGGTTAAATCCCTGATTGCAACTGATCGCCGGCGATGGCATAAGACCGCAAAAGCTGGGAGAGACGGCATATGGCTACGCAAATCGCAAGCAAGCAGGAAACGGCAACCGAATCGGTCGACGTGCTGATCGTGGGGGCCGGGATTTCGGGCATCGGCATGGCGGTGCATCTGCGCGACAAATGTCCGGGCAAGAGCTTCGCGATCGTCGAGCGACGCGACGAGATCGGCGGCACCTGGAACCTGTTCCAATATCCCGGCATCCGCAGCGACAGCGACATGCACACATTGGGTTTCAAGTTCGAGCCGTGGACCGAGCAGAAGGCGATTGCCGACGGCCCCTCGATCATGAACTATCTCCACCGGATCAAGGCCAAGCATGATCTGGAAAAGCATATCCGTTTCGGCCACAAGGTGCTGTCGGCGAGCTGGTCGAGCGAGGACGCCCGCTGGACGGTGACGGCGGAGAAATCCGACGGCAGCCACGCCACGCTGCACGCCAATTTCGTCTATATGGGCGCCGGCTATTATGATTATGACAATCCCTATGACGCGCAGATCGAGGGGCTCGGCAATTTCAAGGGCGAGGTGGTACACCCGCAATTCTGGCCCAAGGATTTCGACTATGCGGACAAGAAGATCGTGATCATCGGCAGCGGCGCGACCGCCGTGACGATCGTGCCGGTGCTGGCGGAAAAGGCCAGCCATGTGACGATGCTGCAGCGCACGCCGACCTGGTATGCCTCGGCCCCTTCGAAAGACCGGATCGCCAATATCCTGCGCAAGATATTACCGGAAAAATGGGCGTACAAGATCACCCGCTGGAAGAATGTGAAGATGCAGGATCTCACCTTCCGCACCGCGCGGGACAATCCGGAGAAGGTGATCCAGAAGCTCGAAAAGCCGATGAAGAAAGAGCTCGGCGACAAATATGTGAAGGAAGATTACACACCGCCCTACGGTCCTTGGGAGCAGCGGCTGTGCCTGGTGCCGGATGGCGACATGTTCAAGGCGATTGCCGCCGGCCGGGCCGATCTGAAAACCGGCCATATCGAAACGGTGACCGAGAACGGCATCACCCTGAAATCGGGCGAGGTGATCGATGCCGACGTGATCGTCACCGCGACGGGGCTGAAGCTGGCTGTGGCCGGCAAGGTCGCCTTCTCGGTTGACGGCAAGCCGGTGCACTGGCCGGACCATTATTACTACAAGGGCTGCATGTTCTCCGACATTCCCAATCTGGCGATCGTGTTCGGCTATCTCAATGCGTCGTGGACGCTGAAGGCGGATATCGTGTCGGAATTTGCCTGTCGGGTGATCAATCATATGGACGCGACCTCGACCCGGATCGCCAATCCGGTACTGGACAAGGAGCTCGAGCAGGAAGAGCTGTTCGATTTTTCCTCCGGCTATATCCAGCGCTCGATCAGCGAATTGCCGCGTAACAGCACGGCGATGCCGTGGAAGCTCAACCAGGATTATTTGTTCGACAAGAATGTCCTGCTCAACGAGCCGGTCGACGACGGTGTGATCCGGTTTTACGGTCCCAATTCGAATCGGGCTACGGGCGACAGCGAGCCGGCGCTCGAAGCGGCAGAATAGTAGCTTTCCGGCCAGCTTTTCCTGCAATCCCTTGCTTAACGATTTGTTGAGCAGAATTCGCTAAACCCCCGTCCAGCGAGGGGCTAGCTATGGGATATATGAATTCGCGATACCGGGCGGTAAAACCGGCGCTGATCGAACAGCGAAAGGTCTATCGTCATCCCGTCGAGATTCAGCCGGCCACGGTCAGGCAGCATGGCAAAGCGGCCAAGACGGGACAGCTGATCGATGTTTCCATCTACGGTTGCCGGATTTCGATCAACAGCCGGTTCGCCGAGGGCAGCCGCCTCTGGTTGCGGTTCGAAGGCAGTCACCCGATCGCCGCCACCGCGATGTGGTGCCGCGATGGCCATGTCGGCTGCCGCTTTGACGAAAGGCTGGACCAGGTACTGTTCCGGGGCCTGACGCTGATCAGCGAATAGTCGATGCGAAACCTGCCTTGCCAGCTGACATCAATGTCAGTAATAGGGCGGCATGGAAAATGAAATTCTCGACATATTGATCGTCGGTGCCGGCCTGTCCGGTATTGGCGCAGCGGTTCACCTGACCAAGCGATGCCCGGGCAAAAGCTTCGCCATCGTCGAGGCGCGCGAGCGGCTTGGCGGCACCTGGGACCTGTTCAAATATCCCGGTATCCGCTCCGACAGCGACATGTATACGCTCGGCTATAATTTCAAACCCTGGACCGCGCGCCGGGCGATTGCCGATGCGCCGTCGATCCTGACCTATCTCCACGAAACGGTCGACGAATATGGCCTGGAGGACAAGATCCGGTTCAACCACAAGGTGGTCGATGCCAACTGGTCGAGCGAAGAGGCGCTGTGGACGGTGAGCCTGCAGCAGGGTGACGGCTCGCTCAGCACGGTGCGATGCAATTTCCTCCACATGTGTTCCGGCTATTACAGCTATGACGAGGGTCATGATCCGGATTTTCCCGGCAAGGCGGATTTCGCCGGGCCGATAGTCCACCCGCAATTCTGGCCCGATGAGCTTGACTATGCGGGCAAGAAAGTGGTGGTGATCGGCAGCGGCGCGACGGCGGTGACGCTGGTTCCGTCGATGGCACAAACGGCGGCACATGTGACGATGTTGCAACGGTCCCCGACCTATATCGTGTCGCGGCCGGGCGAGGACAAATGGGCGCTGCGGCTGCGCAAATTCCTGCCGGCGAAGCTGGCCTATCTGCTGACCCGCTGGAAAAACGTCTTGATGGGCCTGTTCATGTTCAACCTCGCCCGCAAGAAGCCGGCGGCGTTCAAGGGCCGGCTGCTGGAAATGGTGCGCGAGGAAATGGGTCCGGACGTCAACATGGCCGATTATACGCCGAGCTACAATCCGTGGGACCAGCGGCTATGTCTGGTGCCCGACAGCGATCTGTTTGATTCGATCAAGGCGGGCAAGGCGGGAATCGTCACCGATCATGTCGAGAGATTTAGCAAAGACGGGATCAAGCTGAAATCCGGCAAGGTGCTGGAGGCGGATATCATCGTTACTGCCACCGGACTGAAAATGCTGACCGGCGGCAATGCGGTCATTTCGGTCGATGGCAAGCCGGTCAATTTTGGCGAGACGATCAACTACAAAGGCGTGATGTTCTCCGGCATTCCCAATTTCGGGATGACCATGGGTTATACCAATGCCAGCTGGACGCTGAAGGCCGATCTGACCAGCGAATATGTCTGCCGGCTGATCAACACCATGGACCGCAAGGGCACGCCGATCGCGACCCCGACGCTGCCGGCCGGCGAGGAAATGGGGACCGAGCCGATGCTCGACTTCAGTTCCGGCTATGTGCAGCGGGCAATCGCGCATCTGCCGAAACAGGGCGATCGCAAACCATGGCGTCTGAACCAGAATTTTCCCAAGGATATCATCAATCTGCGGCACAAGGCGGTCGATGACGGCGTGATTGTCTTCTCCAAGCCCGGGCCGGTCACAAGCAGCCGGCCGGCGGAGCGGGACGAGGTCGAGGCGATCGCTGCGGAATAGACTCTCGCGCTGGGCATCATCTGTAGCTATAGCGATCAAATGACTGATTTTAAGGCATTGATCGAGGCTGACAGCGGCCAGACCGCGCGCACTATCCAGATCGTGGATTCAGCGCATTTTGAAGACTGGCTGAAGGGGCAACCGGATTCGGTCCGGGCCATGATCACGGCCGCCCAGTTTACCGGCAAGGCCGATTCCCATGTCCTGCTGCCTGCGGCTGGCGGCAAGGGCGACGACAAGACGATCGCTACCGATTATTCGGTGGTCGCCGGGGTGGCGGATCAGGACAGGCTTGATGCGTGGTCGCTGGCCAGACTGGGTGGCGGTCTCCCCGAAGGACATTATCGATTGCACGAAACAAGCGCCAAGGGCGCGTTATTCGGCTGGCTGATTTCGCAGCATGAGTTTGATCGCTACAAGGCCCTGCCCGACCGGCAGGGGCCGAGCGTACTGCTGGTCAAGGACGCCATCGCGCAGAAGGACGAGGCGGTACGGCAAGCCGAAGCGACCGCGATGGTCCGGGACATGGTCAATACGCCGGCCGCCGACATGGGGCCGGACCGGCTGGAAGAGATCGTCGACAAGCTGGCCGAGAAACATGGCGGCGAACTGAAAGTGACTCGCGGCGACACGCTGGAAGAGCATTTTCCAATGATCCACGGCGTCGGCAAGGCGGCGATGCGCGCCCATGCGCCGCGGCTGATCGAGCTGAAATGGGGCAAGGCGGACGATCCGAAGATCGCCATCGTCGGCAAGGGCGTCTGCTTCGACAGCGGCGGGCTGTCGATGAAATCGGCCGCCGGCATGCTGCTGATGAAGAAGGATATGGGCGGGGCCGCCCACGCCATCGCGCTGGCCCGGCTGGTGATGGAGGCAAATCTGCCGGTCAGGCTGCACCTGCTGGTGCCGGCGGTAGAGAATTCCGTTGATGGTAACGCTTTGCGCCCCGGCGACATATTGAACAGCCGCAAGGGACTGACCGTGGAAGTGACCAATACCGATGCCGAAGGCCGGCTGGTGCTGGGTGACGCGCTGACTCTGGCCGGCGAGGACGAGCCGGAGCTGATTATCGATTTCGCGACGCTGACCGGCGCGGCCCGGGTGGCTCTGGGTCCGGATCTGCCGGCGATGTTCTGCGACGACCGGGAGATGGCCGACGGCCTGCTGCAGGCCGGCGAGGCGGAAAGCGATCCGCTGTGGCAGATGCCCTTGTGGTCCGGCTATGATGCGATGCTGAGCAGCCCGATCGCCGACTGCGTGAATAGCGCTTCCGGCAGCTTTGCCGGCTGCATCACGGCGGCGCTGTTTTTGAAGAAATTTACCCCGGAATCCGTGCCCTGGGCGCATTTTGATACCTTTGCCTGGCGACCGGCGGCCAAGCCCGGACGGCCGCAGGGCGGCGAAGCGCTGGGGCTGAGGGCGAGCTGGCGATACTTGCAGGGGCGGTTCGGGACATAGGGAAGGGTTGCCGACTTGCCCGGAATGGCCGCTTCCGCCCTAATTTCGGTCGTCCGCTAACGATTTACCCGAATCTAAAACCGGACGTTCAATACAGTTGGGTATTTCAGCAGCAACGCGCCCCAAGTCAAAAATGCGGTAAACAGACCGCATCGCCAGAAAAACATCATTTGTGTGGCCCATACCTTGAAACTAGGCTGCTCAACCTATATCGTTTCGGCGCTCCAGTTACAAACGCGTATCATGCCGTCCGATAGATCACCAACGGTCGGCCAGCGATAGGCAAACCAACCGAATTACCACTATCGTGTCCATTGCAGGACGTGATGGCGGATGCCGCCGTTGTTTAAGGCCTCCCTGGCAGAAAGCGTCAGGTCGCCTTCGCCATCGAACTCGGCGAGCCGGCGTTGCTCGGTGCCAGCCATGTCGGGATTGAGCGACATGGTGACCGCGTGCACCACTTCCTCATTCTCAATCCGCCAAGGGCCGGCGTAATGGAAGTAGCTGTCAAAGGCTTCCGCCTTTTGATCTGCGCTGGCGTTACGGGCATTAGCGATACCGAAACTGTCGCGACGAACCTTTGCGATACATGCAGTCATCGTGCCGTCGGCGGAATAGATGATGTATCCCCGCGCACCATAGCCGAACGGTCTGGTTTCATTGCCATCAGCATATTCGATCCGCCAGTCGACTAAGCTCCACGCGCCGACGAAATCCGCTGGATCATGGGGCATGGGACTCGTCCTCTTTTACAGCGGGACGACGGTGCTGGACGATGCGGAACCGGCCCGCGACAAAGGCGAGATCAGCAAGACAGGCATTACCCGCTGGGTTGAGGCCAGTCACATGATAGTCGCTATAGGCCGCCGCGAAGTTAGCCCACATTGCGCCGTGGAGATTGATGGAGAGGTTCATCCCGCTTGTTTCATAGGCATCGAGTGAACGGTCTATAAAGGCTTCGTCTGTCGAATAGAGGTATGATGAAATCGCTCCATGCTGTCGTGCAAGCGCGGTTGCCTCGGCTACCGCCGCATCGCCATCTGGCGCTGCGATCACGAACATCACTGGGCCGAAATGTTCTTCTGCATACAACGCGGCGTTTCCAGCGGTGAGCGCGACAACCAGCGGAGTCATTGTCCGTGCGTCGGGATAGTCAGGATGCGGATAGGGGGCTGGCCGCCTGAGGATTTTTGCACCGGGATTTTGCGCAGCGCGTTCCTCGATCCGGCGGACCAAGTCACAACTGGGGCCGGCCTGTACAGCGCCCATAATACCGGCGGCAACTGACGGGTTGTCAGCAATATTGTCGATTGCAGCGACAAGGGCGGACGCGACTTCTTCGAAGGATTTGTGGCCATCGGCGGTGTCAATGCCACCAGCAGGGACGTAGACATTTTGCGGGCTAGTGCACATTTGCGCCGAGAAGAGGCAGGTCGCACGGGCAATGGCCAACGCAGTTGCGTCGAGATCGACGCAGCTTTCAAGCACCACCGAATTGATCCCCGCGGTTTCGGTGAAGAGCAGCTTGCCAGTGACGGTGCGCTCCAGATGGCCACCATAACGCGAACTGCCGGTGAAGTCGATAATTTGAACGGCTGGGTCATCGATGAATCGTTGGGCAACAGGGGCATCAAGAGTATCAATTGCAATGGTAACAAGATTAGGATCACAGCCATATTCGGATAATGTTTTACGGCATTCCTGCACCACAATCGCCATGGGCAATATCGCAATCGGGTGTGGTTTCACGATCACCGGATTGCCGGTAGCCAGACTCGCGAACATCGCCGGATAGGCATTCCATGTCGGGAAGGAGGCGCAGCAGATGACAAGACCGATTCCACGCGGGACGATCGTGTATCGCTTATCGAGCGACACATCTTCTTTGCCAAAAGTCCGGTCCCATCTTACCGCCGGCAGCACATCGCGCATCGCCTTGGCCGCATAGGCCAGCGCCTCGATACCCCGATCCAGTGCATTGGGACCGCTGCCGCTGAAGGCTTGCGTGTAGCTCTGCCCCGCAACATGCATGACGCTGTGCGCCATCTCGAAATTGCGAGCATAAAGCCGCTGTGCTATTTCCAGGCAGAGCGCAACGCGCGTTTCATATGCCAGCTTGCGCCAGTCTTCCATCGCTTCTTGCGCCGCGCTGATCAGAGCGGCGGGATCGCTTACGGGATATTCAATATTCAGCGGTTTACGCGTGAAAGGCGAAACTTCTTTCCCACTCCGCCCGGTTATTTCCGGCTGTTCGAGATCGAAAGGGCGGCCTAATAGCGCCTCGAAGGCCGCCTTGCCCACTTCTGGCGCGCCAGAGGGGTGAAATTTCGCGCTGGGGGAATCGCGAAATGGGCTCCAGTTTTTACGACTGTTGACCGCTTGAATTGCGGCTTCATGTGTTGGCGCATGGCGTGCAGTCAGTGCTTCCAAACTCTCAGTCATTGTCTCTTCACCTAATTTGATCGTTCGACCACCATGGCTGCACCCGTGCCGGATGCACCGCTGACGACAACCAAGCCAAGGCTGCGGTCCGCTTCATCAAGGCAGTCTAGTAAGGTTGATGTCAGGATCGCGCCACTTGCCCCCATGGGATGTCCCTTGGCAATATGGCCACCTGATACATTGACCTTGTCCGGGTCGACATCGCGGTCACGCAGAAATTTAGCAATCGTGACAGCAAAGGATTCCATGAACTCTATCCTGTCCATGTCGGCAAGCGAGAGTCTGGCTCGGGCCAGCGCTTTGTCCATCGCCGCAAAGCCTGCTGTCAGCCCCGCAGCCGGATCACCGCCGCATTCGGCAAAGGCTAGGATGCGCGCGCGCGGCTGGCTCAAGCGATCACCGCCCACCAATGCCAGTGCTGCACCGTCGCAGACGGGCGGAGCATGGCCCAGAGTATGGAGCGGTTCAAAGCTTTCACTGCCTATCGCATCAGCATATTGATCCTGCAACGCGCCGAAACTGCTTGGCATAGCGCCAAGCGACGATGCGTCGGTTTTTGGGCGGATGCACTCTTCCGATTGCAAGCCACCGGTAGGTATGCGTGACCGGTTAAGCGCCGCATTCCCTTCTGCAGCGGCAGCCTTTTGCTGCGAAGTCAGGGCGACCGCATCAAGCTCTGCGCGGCTCAAGCCTTCGGCTGCGGCCAACCGGTCAGCCGCCAGCACAACGGGAATATAGCGGGTGCGCGCCGGAAAGCTTGTGTCGCTATAATAGCTTGCCTTATCACCCATGAAAGGAACCCGGCTCATGCATTCGACGCCGCCCGCCAAAGCCGTTTTTGCTTGCCCACTTGCGACCATCGCAGCGGCATGTCCGATGGCTGACAGGCCCGAGGCACAGTAGTTGTTAATGCTGTGCGCTGCTGTCGCATCGGGCAGTCCAGCATGCAACTTGGACACAAGCGCAATATGGCCGCCCTGATCGCCGACCTGACCGACGCAGCCGAGCAACAAGGCTTCCGGTGCCTGCGCCGCCAAATCCACGCGGGCACCAAGCGCATTAACCTGCAGCTTGATTAGCTCTTGCGGTGTCAGCGAGGCGAGTCCGCCCGCTGCCTTTGCCTTGCCACGTGGGGTGCGGACCGCATCATATAGAAAAACATCCACCAAGAGTTCAAACGCCGACCACGAAACTGACCGAGGTCGTCGCGCTGCCTCCGACATTGAACGTCGCAAAGTTCTTGGCTCCTTCGACCTGATAATCGCCGGCGTTGCCTGTCACTTGACGCCATGCGTCAAGCGCCATGCGGACGCCGGTTGCGCCGACCGGATGACCAAGTCCGATTAGCCCGCCCGACGGATTGACCGGCAACTTGCCGCCAAGGGCAATCGTTCCATCCTCGACCGCGCGCCAGCTTTCACCCGGCGAAGTAATGCCGAAATGGTCGATGGCCATATATTCGGTAATCGAGAAACAGTCATGCACCTCTACGCCATCGCAGGCATATATATCGGCCATTTCTGCCCGACCCAGCGCATCCATCATCGCCTTGCGCACGGTGGGGAACACATAGGGCTGGCCGCGACTGGCGTTGACCTTGGTTGAATAAGCTAAAGGTGCAGTCGAATGACCCCAACCTTTCAGACGCGGGATGCTCTCTAGCGCGATGCCGCGTCGTTTGGCATAGCGCTCCGCCACCTCGCGCGAAGCGAGGAATATTGCGGCCGCGCCGTCGGTTACCTGTCCGCAATCAGCCTTGCGCAGACTCCCTTCGATAGGAGGGTTGAATTCGTCATTGTCAGCAAAATGCTCGGACGTGATTTCCCATTTGCGTGTTTGGGAATTCGGGTTGCGCTTTGCATTGGAGAATGCGATTTCCGAAATACCGCGCAAATGGGCGCGGTCGAGTCCGAAGCGTTCCTCATATTCTGCCGCGACGTTAGAAAACATATAGGGCCATAAATAGCGCGCTTCCTGCGCCTCGTGGCCAGCCCATGCGGCTGATCCCAGATATTCTGCAGCGCGTTGCCCGGGGACGTTGCGCATCAACTCAATGCCTAGAACCATCGCCAGGCCATAACGTCTCGCCTCTATTTCCGCACTTGCAGCAAGGATCGCAATGCTTCCCGATGCACAAGCCGCTTCGTGGCGTGAGGTCGGGATGCCCGCCATATCGGGGTGGACATGGCCGAAAAAGCCGCCAAGCTGACCTTGGCCTGCGAATAGTTCACCAACGAAATTGCCAACATGTGCAGTTTCAACTTCCTTGGGCTCGATACCGGTCGCAACGAATGCGGCTTCGGCCACGTCGCGGAACAGTTCAAACATTCCGCCGCCCTCGCGTTCAATATTGCGGCCAAAGTCGGTCTGGGCCCCGCCCAGAATGAAAATCTCTGTGGGCATGTCAGTCTCCTTCTTTAATCATAGCAAGCGCAAGCTCGCGTACTTCGCTGCGCACTATCTTGTTGGTCACATTGCGCGGCAGGCTCTCGAATTGAAAAAATCTTTCGGGCAGTTTGAATACGGCCAGATCATGTTGTTTGAGATATCTGATGACGCTTTCCAGTGTGAGCTCGACATCCCGGCGCGGCACGGCAGCCAGCCCTATACGTTCTCCCATCACCGAATCCGGCAGCGAGAAAACGCAGGCCTCGGCAAGGTCAGGATGACCATCCAACAATTGATCGATCTCTTCAGGCGATATATTCACGCCGCCGCGAATGATCAGATCCTTGCAGCGCCCGACAAAGCGCAAAAACCGCCCGCCTTGCTCAATCTGGAAAAGGTCACCGGTTTTGAACCAGCCATCTTCTGTAAAGGCAGCCGCCGTTTGTTCGGGTGCTTTCCAATAGCCTTCGAACACTGCGGGGCCGCTAATCTGCAATTCACCGGGAACACCCTCATCTGTAATGGGATCACCGCCCTCTGGCGGGACCAATCGCGAATCCATAATCTGCCGGGGGGAGTTGCCGAAATAGGGAGTGAGGTTGAGTCCATTCGGGAAATAGCTGGCTCGCTCAACAGGATCGGGCACATCGTCCGGCCCGGTGATCAGCGTCATGCCTTCGTTCGATCCAAAAATGTTGATGATCGGCAGGTTCAGCCGTTCCTGAAACTCTTGGACCATGGCGGGTGCAAGGGGCGCGGAGCCTGAGCCGATGGTGCGCAAACTTGACAGGTCTACCTTTGCCAGGAGTTCCTCGTTCTGCAGCAACATGTTGAGTACCGCTGGTGGAGCGATGGTAAAGCTGGGCCGCTCAGTAGCAATCTGTCTAAGATAGACCTGCGGATCGAAAGGATGGTGCAGTACCATTGTGCCTGCAATGCGGAGCCAGCTCATCGTAATGCCGCCAATTGACGCCATGTTGATCAGCGGAAAAGGATTGAGCATCACATCACCGTCTCGCAGACGAGAGGTGATATAAGTACCGGGCGCAATACCAACCCAATGATTGTGACTGCGCGGAACGCCCTTTGGCGTTCCTGTCGTGCCCGATGTCCAGCAAATAGTGAATATATCGTCGGCATCGATATGCGTCGTGGCGCGATGCGCCGTTAGCTGATCGGGCCTTGCAGGCTCTGCATCCAGATCAATCGCGTCGGCAGGCGCATCGGGACCGATTGTCATCAGCTTGATCGTTTCGCCCAGCAATGGGCGTACGGTACCGGTATGGTCTGCGCCCTTCATCACCGTACCGCAAATGAAGGCTTTGGGTTTGACAATGCCGAGCATCGCCGAAAGCTCGTGACTACGATATTGCACAGCAATCGGACTCACGACGGCACCGATGGTAGCCGCTGCGAAATAGAGTGCAACAAATTCGCTGATATTGGGCAATTGGATAACGATCACATCATCCTTGCCGATCCCTGCCGCAACTAGTGCACCGGCGTATCGCTCCACTTCTGCCTGCATATCCCCATAGGTTAACCGCTGTGGCTCACCAAAAGCGAAGTCGGAGCGATTGGGTGCATCGACCAGCGCCATCCGCTCCGGATGCGCCTGCACATTGGTGAAAAACAGGTCTGCAAGGGTCTTGTCACCCCACCAGCCTGCTTCGCGAAATGTGCATCGCTTCTCTTCTGACGCAATGATCATGTCAGGCCGAAAGTACCGTGTTTGGTCCCATGCCGATATCGTCACCATTAGCCCAGACCGAATGTGTACCCGAGCAGAAACGTTCTGGCAGGATGATCCGGCAAACCGGTCCTGCCGCAAAATTCTTGGCGTCGATCAGAACGCATTCCGATTGGTCATTCTCGACATCGGCAATGAAGGAGACGAGATAGCCGTCATCTTCATCCTGCGCATTTATGCGCGGCGCGAAGGGGCTTTCACTGCCAAAACGGCTAGGACCAAAGCTGATTTCCTCGCTCGTACCCATCTCAAGGTCATGCTTCACCAAGCCGGTGAACAGGAACCAATATGGCTCGGGCACCGCCGAATAAGCATAGCGGTATTTTCGCCCGGCATATTTCTGGTTGATCATGCCGAATTCGAGGATGCGGTCATCAAGGCGCTCTTCGGTTGTTTTTCCGGTCTTCAGGTTAAAGCGCCAGCGATGAAGCTTGGGCTTCATCAAACCTTGCGAAAGATAAGCCATCATCCGCTCTAACCCTTGAGGTGCATCGGGATGAGAATTAGGCATTGGCTCTTCCTGATAATAGCCATCGAGAATGATCTCCTCGCCTTCCTCCCAGGCGTTTAGCCAATGCAGCGTATAGGTTGGCTCGGCTTCGAACCAGCGAATATCCTCTGGCTGGCCCAATCGCGGGATAATACCGAAGCGGGTCTTTTGATCTGGATGAAACTCCACGACATGCAGGTTACGTTCGAGCAGTTCTGGATTCCAGTATAGCGGCATGTCGTTGAGGATGGCATAGTTTTTGGTAAAAGCCATGTCGTGCGGCAGCCGCGGCCCGTCGAGCGGGATCGGAATATAATGCTTGAGCCGATTGTCAGGTCCAACGACGCCATAATGCATATAGGGCGCATGCTTTGAATAGTTGAAAAAGAGCAGCTCGCCCGTCGCTTCGTCCACCTTGGTATGTGCCGAAACACCATCGAGCGGCACCCAACCTTCAGTACCAAATTGTTCAAGTGTGAATGGATCGAGCCGATAGCCCTCGCCGCATTGGTAAAAAGTCGAAAGGATCTTGCCCGCATGGACGACGACATCGGTTGAGGAGCTGTCTTTAAGCCACTCCTGAGCACCCCAGCCCGGACGGGTCGATTTGTGCGGAGGCTCCATCAGTCCGGCCCAAAGGGCCTGGCCAGCCTCTTGTTCAGCCTGAAAGCCTTTGGTGCGCACAAAGCGATTGCGATAACTTGCCCGCCCGTCTTTAAAGCTGATCGAATGAATCTGGCCGTCGCCATCAAAGGGATGGTACCGGCCAATTGGCTCATGCACTGGCACTTCGCCGGTCCGGATATACACCCCATCAATGTCGTCAGGGATGGTGCCGATCACTTCTGCATCACCGTTGGCAAAAATGGCGTTCCATTCTTTGAACGTTGGGCGCCATGCCCCCTGCATATAGGGATGGTCGGTGGACTTCAGGGTCGACCGCACGTTTCCAATAAGTTCAACTGTCATGACATCACTCCTTTGCATCGAAACGCGGCAAACTGCAGGCCGCGCCATATTCCTGTTTCAAGCGCGCAGCAATCTGCGCCATCGGCTCAATCGCGGTCACTGCCCCCACGCCTTGCCCGGCAGACCAGACATTTTTCCAAGCCTTGGCATCATCCAGAGCGTTTTCGAAATTGGGCGTCTTTTCTGTAGGCATGTTCGCCGGGTCATAACCTGCTTCCACGAGGCTAGACCGCAGCCAGTTTGCGGTGACGCCAGTTATGCCGTTGGACGGCACGATATCTTCAGCGCCAGCTGCAACCACCAGTTCTTTATAGGCGAGTTGTGCTTCGCTTTCCTCACACGCGATCAGCGCCGTTCCGACATAAGCAAGATCAGCGCCTAGCACTTCTGCAGCACGAATAGCGCGGCCAGTCGAAATCGCGCCGCCAAGAACAATTGGGCCGTCCCAGAACTGGCGAACTTCATCGACGAACGCGAATCCCGCAGTCTGCCCAGTATGTCCGCCCGCACCGGATGCGACCAGCACCAATCCGTCGACGTCAATTGCCGCTGCTTTGCGGGCGAAGCCTACCGAATTGACATCGGCAAAGACCAGCCCGCCATAACTATGCACGGCATCGACGATTCTGGCCGGGCTGCCGAGGGCCGTGATTACGAGCGGCGGCTTGTGTCGCAGCACGCATTCCATGTCGGCGGGCAACCGATCATTGGACGGGTGAACGACCAGATTCGCCGCCCAGCTGGCAGCTTTGGGATCATTCGCCAATGACTCTGATATCTGCTGCATCCAGCCATCAAGTATCTCAGGCGTCCGCGCATTAGGCGTCGGGAAACTCCCGATCATGCCCGCTTTGGCCTGCGCAATGACCATTTCCGGTCCTGAAATGAGGAACATCGGCGCACCGATCACCGGAAGCGCGAGATTCGTCAAAAGCTGTTCAGGTAAAGGCATTGCTAGTCAGTTCCTCATCTTCATCTAGACAAACACTTGCATAAAGACATTAACTTGTATAGCCATACTTTTATCAGATGCGCAAGGCGGGCACTTATATCTCTCGCCAATAGCAACCGCGTGTCGGCAAAATGGGGAGGTTATTATTGTGAAATCGGTTTTGAAAATTCTTGCGACGACCGCGTTGGTCACTCCGGTGGCGGCTTGGGCACAGGATAACTCGGCAGACGAGCAGGGAGGTCTGGCTGAAATCGTAGTTACTGCGCAAAAACGTGCCGAAGGACTGTCCGATGTGCCGATTTCAATTTCGGCTGTAACCGGAGAGACAATCGAGGCTTATGGCCAGACCAACCTTGAGTCAGTGTCGTCGTCTATTCCGAATCTGAAGATCACCCAAACCGCAATCGCTAACCGTATCGCTATTCGCGGCATCGCTTCGGGCGATAACAAGGGCTTTGAGCAGTCGGTCGCGATGTTCGTTGATGGCGTATATTATGGTCGCGATCAGCTAAGCCGCATGCCGTTAGTCGACCTCCAGCGTATCGAGGTGCTGCGTGGTCCGCAACCGACCCTGTTCGGCAAAAACGCTATCGCTGGCGCTGTTAACGTCGTCAGTCGTCGCCCGTCCGAAGAATTCGAAGGTTCGGTCAGCGCGAGCTACGAATTTGAGCATAAAGAGAAGCGCATAACCGGTGTCCTTTCCGGCCCGATCTCTGATAATGTCGGCGCAAGGGTCGTTGGTTACTACCGTGATATGGATGGTTACTTCTTTAACACAAAACAGAACCGGAACGAGCCCAATGTGCGCGAAGCATTCGTGCGCGGCATCGTTGATTTCAAAGGCGACGGCCCGCTCACCGCTGATCTGAAAGTCGAATATGCGGACTTCAAAACTAAGGGCCAGCCACGCGAGGCATTTGGCCCGGTAGGCATATATAGCCTGGTTTTTGCGGGGCCGCTTTTTGTCGAGACTAACGAAGATTATGTACGCGCAGACGGGGGCTATCAGAGCCGAAACAAAGTTTTCAACACTGTGCTCAACGCCAATTTGGAACTTGGTGAACATACCCTTACCTCAGTGACCGGTTATCTCGACTATAATGTAAAAGAAACGATCGACGTTGATTTCGTGAACCCGGCCCTGTTGGACGGCACCCGGCAGTCTGAGGATTACCGTCAGTTTTCGCAAGAATTGCGGATCGCCTCACCAGGTGACCAGCCGTTCAATTACATCGCCGGGGTCTATTATCAAAACACAAAGCTTGGTGTGACCGACCACGTCCAGTTCAACCCATTTTTCTTTGCGACCCCTTTTCGGGCACTTGGAGACACGTCAAATGATCGCGTCTACTCTCAGAAATCGGACTTGATCTCGGTCTTCGCGCAAGGCGAAATTTCGCTAACTGACTCTCTGCGCGTGACATTAGGCGCGCGTTTCAATCACGAGAGCAAAACTGGTAGCAGAGCGCTTGCGGTCAATCGTGGACCACTCAGTCTCGCTGCGATGCCGGCAATCAGTGATCCCGCGGTGATCGGCACCTTCCGTGCGCTTAATATCGAAGCGCATAATATTTCGGGCAAGCTCAACGAAAGCTCGTTTAATCCGATGGCGAATATTCAATATGACATCACGGGCGATCTGATGTTTTACGCATCATTCGCGCGCGGATCCAAGGCAGGAGGATTTGACATTCGCGGAAACTCGCTCCCGACTTCGACAACTGTCGCAACTCCTGGTGCCTTTGTGTTCGGCGACGAACAGGCTGACAATTTTGAAGCCGGACTGAAATACAAGACACGTAATCTTGCGATCAATGTATCGGCCTATCGTACGAAATACAGGGATCTCCAGACAAACGTCTTCGACGGCGTTCTGAGTTTTAATGTGCGCAACGCATCAGGCGCAAAAACGCAAGGCGTTGAAGCAGATATGCGCTGGGCGATAGACGATCATTTCACGCTGAGCGGTGCGATCGCTTATCTGGATTTTGAATTCACCAACTTCCCGCTAGGCCAATGTTTCTTCCAGCAGGTGCCTGATAACGGTACGTTCTGCAGCTATAGTGGGCAGCGGAATGCTCTTACACCCAAATGGTCTGGCAACCTCAATGGCGACTTCAGTCACGAGATTGGTGGCAATATGAAGTTTGGCATCAACCTGAATGCCGACTTCTCGAGCAGCTACATCGCAGCCGCGAATCTTGATCCGCGTACGCGTCAAAGCGGATATGTGAAAATGGGTGCGCGGGTGTCGCTCGGCCATATTGATAATAATTGGACAATCGCAATGGTCGGCCGCAACCTCACTAACGAAAGGATCATGCAAACTGCAGGGGCGTTGCCGCTGGCGACCACTTTCACCGGCGGTGCTGGTATTGCCTACAACGCTATCTATGACCGCCCACGCAACATAGCCTTGCAGTTTGACGTGAAATTCTAGGTCGGTGGGACGCACCTTAACCCGTTCCATCCTGCCATTTTTTCTGTTCGCGACCTGCGCTTCGGCGCAGGCGCAACAGAGGCCGGCAAGCCCCGCCGAAAGCGATCCGGTCACGATGGGGTGGATGCAAGGTAGTCCGCCCCCAGACGACAAAGTGGTACGACAAGAGGACGGGAGCTATTATCAGTTCCCGCGTACTCGCTGGGCTTTCTCCAATATGCGGACACTGTTCCCGACCGCCAATTTGCGGCGCGGTGACGGGCCGCCAAGCGCGCTATCTCGTCAACTGCGGAAAGATCTTGATGCAGTGACCTTCCTTCCCTTGGGAAGCGACAAGCCTATGCGCTGGGACGAGGCGTTGCAGGCCAGCTATGCCGATGCGATACTTGTCCTACACCGCGGCAATATCGTCTACGAACGCTATTTCGGGGTAACTAAGCGGCACACTCCGCACATGTCGTTCTCGATGACTAAGTCCTATTACGGTACGCTCGCAGCAATGCTGGTCGAGGAGTCCTTGTTGGATGAGAAACAGACGGTCGCACATTACATTCCGGAATTGGTTGAAAGCGGGTTTGGCGATGCAACCGTGCGGCAAATACTCGATATGACGACGGCCATTCACTATTCGGAAGATTATACCGATCCCAAGGCAGATGTATTCGCCTTCGCTTTGGCAGGTGGCATCTTTCCGCGTCCGACCGATTATGAAGGCCCGGATGGCTACTATGCTTATCTCTCGACTTTACGGAAGGAGGGCGAGCACGGCTCGCAATTTGTCTACAAATCAGTCAATACTGAAGTGCTGGGTTGGCTGATTGCTCGCGTGACCGGTCGCAATCCAGTTGACGTTATACAAGAGCGCATCTGGGGCCGATTGGGGTCAGAGGAGGATGCCTATATTTTAGTCGATTCACATGGAACAGGATGGGCAGCAGGCGGGCTCAACGCGACGCTGCGCGATCATGCTCGGTTCGGCGAGATGATGAGGCTGGATGGCCAGTTCAATGGGCAGCAGATCGTTCCAAAAAAAGTTGTCCAAGCGATACGCTATGGCGCCAGCAAAACCGATTTTGCCAAGGCGGGGTACAAGACATTGCCGGGCTGGAGCTATCGCAACCAGTGGTGGGTCAGCCACAATCGCAACGGCGCGTTCGCCGCGCGCGGAGTCCATGGCCAGACGATCTATATCGATCCTGCCACCGAGATGGTTATCGTTCGCCTTGCTTCTCACCCATTGGCCGCGAACGCAAATATCGATAACGTGAGCCTACCGGCCTATCAGGCGATTGCTGATCGACTAAGCGGGCAATGACGCGCTATAGGCGATCTTGATGAAGATGGCGACCATCCGTGCTTGTTCGATTTGGCGTGCGCTAGAGGTTGTCGGCGACGTTCCAGTCCTGTTGATAATGGAACGCGCGTTTCTGGGAACGAACACTTTCGAAGCTTTTGTCGAAGAGACCGGCGTCCCCCGTTCGGTCGTGAGTGACCGGCTAAAGAAGCTAGTCGTCGAAGACTGTCTGGTAAAGAATCCTGAACCAAAAGGGCGTCGCAGCTTCTACCGCTTGACAGATAAAGGCCGGGCCCTGTTTCCCGTTGCCCTTGCTATGCTTGGTTGGCAGCATCGTTGGGAATCTGGGGAGCGTGGTTTCACCGTGCAATTGGTGCACAAGACTTGCGATCACGTGGCTGAACCACGCGCTACCTGCAAGTCGTGCACGGAGGAAATTGACCCGCGCGATGTCGGTTGGAAAGCCGGGCCAGGCTTGGCACAGGTCATTCCCGTTTACAGTACAAGACGACGTCCATCCAAGGCCGTCACCGCCCGCCGCGACAAGGCTACTCTCGTAGATACAGTCATCGGGCTTTATGGGGATCGGTGGTCGACCTTGATCGTGAGGGCTATGTTTTCTGGCTTTCACCGGTTTGACCAGATCCAGACAGATACGCAAATGGCACCAAATATCCTTTCGGGCCGCATCACGGAATTGATTGACAAGGGTATTCTTCATGCAACTCAATATTGTGACCTGCCTCCGCGTTATGAGTACCGCCTTACAGAAAAAGGCCGGGCCCTATATCCAGTGATCCTTTCGCTGCTGCAATGGGGTGATCGCTATTATGCTGACGAAAAGGGACCGCCGCTCCTTCTTTCGCATCGTCCCTGCCAGTCGGCGTTGGAAATGGTCATGGCGTGCGACCATTGTGGCGAACCGCTCAAGCTTGATGAGGTCACCTACAAAACTGTCTGAGATCAGTTCTTGGTACCGCGAGAATATGCCACGATTTCGCATCACCTACTCCCGCACCCGCCTCTGTTAAGCGCTGTGGGAGAAGGGCATGGACCGGCAGGCAATGTCCGCTTTTCCAATTATCCGACCAAAAACGGACAGACAACAAGCCACCCACTTGCAGACATCGACGCAAATCACGGCTCCCGCCCGGGAATTTCGGGATGCGCCGGGGCGCATCCCGCTGGGTTTACAGGCCGTCGAGGCCCTTGCTGACCAGGATATTGACCGCCACCCGGCGGTTCTGGGCTTTGCCGTAGGCGGTGTCGTTGCTCGCCAGCGGGTCGGCTTTCGCCATGCCGGTCGGGGTCAGCATGCGATAGGGCTTCCAGCCGCAATATTGCTGGATATAGTTGACGACGCGGCCGGCGCGCTTTTCGCTCAGTCGCTGGTTCAGCTCGTCGCTGCCGGTGGAATCGGTATAGCCGACGACCAGCAGCAGCGCGTTGTCCATCGCTTCGGCCGCTTGGGCCGTGGCGCACAGATCGGCCTTGCCCTCGGCGGACAGGACGGCCTTGCCGGTGTCGAAATTCACGTTGGTCGTGCCCTTGATATTATACTGGTCGATATCGCCCATGCGACCGCGCAGCGCCTCGGTCGCCGCAGTCTGCTCGGCGAAGCCCTGGGCGGTGCCGTTGTGGATCATGGTGGCGGTCTTCAGATCGCTGTTGCGCAGGCTGATCTGGCTGGCGACCAGTTCGCTGCCATATTGCACAGTCTCGACCGAGACGGGCAGGCCGTTGAGCAGCGCATCCGCGGCGAGCGTTTCGCGGCCGAGACCGAGAAAGCCCTTGCTGGCCTTGATTCGGGTGGCATCGTTGAAAGCGATGACCGTGCTGGTGCCGTCTTCGGCCGTAACCTGCAGGCGGTCGCCGCTGCGCGCGGAGATGATGCCCTCGACCTCGGGTCCTTCTGGCGCGGTGGCCAGATCCGGTTCTGCATAGGGCGTCTCCTGCTGGCCGCTGACGACGATGTCCTCTCTGGCTTCCTGCTGCGCGGAGGCGCTGGCCGGCGTCCATAGCGCCAGCGCGCCGAGCAGGAGGCCTGTGGTCTGTGTGGGGGAAAGGTCGTTCATTATTTGCTCCTTCTGTTGGGCCGGACGGTGGCTGCCCGGAAAAATGCCGCATGAACCGCATGAGTGGTCGGGCAATTATTGCTGGTCGATGAATATGGTCGTCAGATTGGTCGTTTGTGGGGATGGCCTGAGCATAGGATAGGGCGAACGGTTCACGGCGGCAGGTCCGGGCCCGCCGATCCGGGCAATCATCCTCGTGACTTGACCGCCGCGATATTTACGGCAAGTGTGGCGCATGATAACAGCAAACATCCTGCGCGGCCTGTTCGCCGCCGCCATTGCCCTGACCACGATTGCCGCAACCCAGGAGGAGGGCGGGGAGACCTGCATCACCGAACATGGCCTGCAGGACCGGCTGGGGTCGGGCAGCGCCAGGATATTCGTCAACGATGTTTATTTTCGCACGGAAGAGGGACCGGGCAGCGGTGGCGGCACCTTTACCGACTGGCTGGTCGAGGGCGAGAACGAGATCCGGATCGAATATGACGGGGACGATGCGCGCTTTTCGATCACCCAGGGCTGCCGCGGCGCGATACCCGGCGACGACTTTGTCGACGAAGCGGTATTTGACGCGCCGGGCACGAAGATTCTCACTTTTTTCCATGACCGACCGGTCGCCGCGGAATATCTGAGCGCCGAGATTGCCGGGGACGCTGGACTGGCAGAAGCGATCGAGAGTTTCCAGAGGGCCGCTGTTGCGCGCGATATCGATACGATCTTCGCTTCGCAGGCACCGATGTTCCGGGATGCCGAACGGCGCGGATATCCGGTCGATAGCGCCAAGGCCTTTGCGCGAGAGGTGCTGACCAACGGCACCGCCGAAATCGCCAAAACCTATAGCATCACACCGGTGCTGGGCGGCCGCGTTTATCAGGTTGTCGACGCCGACATGCAGTCTCCGGTGCGCGTGGTCTACAAGGCCGAGGATGGCACATATGGCTGGTCCAGCGGCAGCTACTGGGCGCGTTTTGACGGCAAATGGATGGTCGTGGCCCAATAGACTATTCCCGATTCTGCATCCTGCCCAGCAGCGAAGTTTCGCGCCGCCGAGCCAGGCAGAAGCGACACCGCTTGATTAACCGCCCCCAGGTCGTTTAAAGGCGGTCGATTGTCACGGCTTTGTAACAGGGCGCAGAAGCCGCAGAGTCACGGACATTTTTTACGCTATTGGGATTTCTATACGCATGGACATGAAAGCTGCAGATACTGGCGCGCACGCGAAATTCGTGCTGATTGGTCCGGAAGGGGATTTCGATCCCCGGATCACCGCGCATCGCGGCGACCTGGCGGACATCGCGCTGGCCGGCAAGATGTTCGCGCCGCATTATGCCGAATCGATGCCGATGCGCTGTTCCGCACCCAAGGCGATGCTCCGCAAGCAGGGTGGCAAGGATCACGAAGCGATCTCCGAACTGCTGCACGGCGAGGATTTCCATGTGCTGGATATCGCCGGTGACTGGGCCTGGGGCTATTGCGGCCATGACGGCTATGTCGGCTATGTGCCGGTCCATGCACTGCAGCACCGCAAGAAAACGCCGGAGCCGACCCATCTGGTCTCGGCCCGCGCGGCGCTGGTCTTCATCGAGCCGGATTTCAAATCGGGGGTGATGAAGCGGTTACCGATGGGCGCGCGCATTGCCTGCGGCGAAGCCAGCGAATGCGGCTCCTATCTGAAGACCGGCAAGGGCTTTGTCCATGTACGCCATGTTCAGCCAATCGGTACGAAGGTCGTGTTTGACGGCAGCAACGGCACAGCGGCGCTGGCCGAACAGCTGATCGGCGCACCCTATCTCTGGGGCGGCCGGAGCGGCGATGGTCTGGATTGTTCGGGTCTGGTGCAGATGATATTGATGCTGACCGGCATCGCCGCGCCGCGCGACACCGACCAGCAGCTGGCGGCGCTGGGCGCAGAGATCGGCGAGGGTGAGGAACTGCGGCGCGGTGATCTGGTGTTCTTTCCCAACCATGTCGGCCTGATGGTCGACAAGGAGCGGATCATTCACGCCAGCTCGCACCGGATGCAGGTGGCAATCGAGCCGCTGGCCGACGTGGTGGCGCGCTATGCGGCCGACAGCGACCAGCCGGTACTGACGCGCAAACGGCTGTCCTGAGGTTCGCATGACGCAGACGGTTTTTATCGATGGTGCCGTGGGCACAACCGGGCTGGAGATAGCCGAACGGCTGTCCGGCCGGGACGAGTTTGCCATGGTTGCCCTGCCGGAAGCGCAGCGCAAGGATCTGGACGCACGGCGCGAGGCGATCAACGACAGCGATTTTGTCATTCTATGTCTGCCCGACGAAGCGGCGATCGAGGCGGTGGCGCTGATCGACAATGACCGTACCCGCGTCATCGACGCCTCGACCGCGCACCGGGTCGCGGATGGCTGGGCCTATGGTTTTTCCGAATTTCGGCAAGGCCAGCGCGATGCCATCGCCGGGGCGCGCTTCGTCTCCAATCCGGGCTGTTATCCAACCGGTTTTCTGGCGCTGGTCGCACCGCTGATTGCCAGGGGACTGCTGCCGGCGGACTGGCCCTATGTGATGAACGCGGTATCCGGCTATTCGGGCGGCGGCAAGGCGCTGATCGAGCGCTTTGCGGCGGAACCCGATCTGGGTTTTCGCACCTATGGTCTGGATCTGGATCACAAGCATATGCCGGAAATGAAGATTCATGCCGGCCTGACCCATGATGTGATTTTTGCGCCGTCGGTGATCCGCGCCTTTCGCGGGATGCTGGTTGATGTGCCGCTGCATCTCGGAGCGATGGGATCGGTGAGCGCGGAAGCACTGTTGGAAGAGCTGACCGCCTTTTACGCTGGTTCGCCGATTGTTTCGGTGCAGGGCAGAGGCGAATTGTCGGAATTGCTGATCAGCGAGAATGATGCGCCGACCGACCGGCTGGAGCTGTTTGTCTGCGGCAATGCCGGTGGCTATCATGTCCGGTTGATTGCGCGGCTCGACAATCTCGGCAAGGGCGCGTCGGGCGCAGCCGTGCAGAATCTCAATATCATGGCCGGCCTGGACGAAACCGCGGGGCTGCGGCTTTAGAATTCGACATTCGTGTCGATGAACGGACCGTCACTCTGGATCGACCGCCGTCAGCTAGCTGCCGTTCGTCCTGAGCCTGTCGAAGGACAGCTTTCCGTCGAGAGGGGCACTTCGACAAGCTCAGTGCGAACGGAACGGAGGGAGCAAGTCCAGAGCATTTATCTTCTTTCGCCATCAGGGCCTGTGGCACGATGGATGCTGAAACAAGTTCAGCATGACGAAGCAAGGTGCGGCAAACTGCAGCTCCCGGTCGCCAGACTTTTCCTTATTCGCCCGCTGTAACCGCCTTGTCCGGACGCAGGCTGGTACCGGCCCGCCCGCTGCGGAACGAGCTGAACCAGGTCAGCGGATTGAGCGAAGTGGTGCCATCCAGCGAGAAGGTGATGAACTCGGCACGACCGCCGATATTTTCCCACGGGATCGGGCCGCCGAGGCCGAGCGGGCTGGCCACCCGGCTGTCGGCGCTGAGATCGCGGTTGTCGCCGAGCAGATAGACTTCGCCGTCCGGTATCTGGATCGGGGCCACGTCATCGGTATATTGCGGGCCCAGATCGATAATATTGTAGCTCACGCCATTGGGCAGGGTTTCGCGAAGGATCGGCAGATTGCACACCGGATTGCCGTCGGCGTCGGTGCCGCGGGCACCGGGGAATTCATGTGGACCGCACGGATTGTTGGCATCGATCGGTACCTGCAGGTCGGGCTGCACGTCCTGCTTGACGGCGATGCCGTTCAGGAACACCTGTCCGCCGCGCAATTCGATGGTGTCGCCGGGCAGGCCGATCACCCGCTTGATATAGTCGCTGCTCTGGTCCCTGGGGGTGAGGATCACGACGTCGCCGCGTTCCGGCAGGCTACCGAACAGACGGCCCGATACGCGCGGTACGACATGGAAGGTGGGGGATACCCAGGACCAGCCATAGGCATATTTGCTGACGATCAGCCGGTCACCGACGAGCAGGCCGGGCATCATCGAAACCGAGGGGATATAGAAAGGCTTGGCGACCAGACTGTGGAAGGCGAGAACGGCCAGCAACAGCAGGGCGATGCTCTTGATCTCGCCGATCCAGTCGGTTTTTTCCTTGTCCGGTTTTCCGCTGGTCTTGCTGTCGGCGGTATTTTCTAGTGCCATAGTCTTGTCTTTGGTTTCCTGGTCCATGCGGCGCGCGTTTCCTAGAGCGGATGGGCTTCAATGATGACGAATGCCTGCGCCCATGGATGATCGTCGGTGAGTGTGAGATGAACAAAGGCCTCATATCCTGCCGGAGTCAGCGCGTCGAGGCGTTTTTTTGCGCCGCCGGTCAGGGCCAGCGTCGGCGCTCCGCTTTTGGCGTTGATCACGCCGATGTCCTTCATGAAGACGCCGGCGCGAAAGCCAGTGCCGACGGCTTTCGAATAGGCTTCCTTGGCGGCGAAGCGCTTGGCGTAGGTGCCCGCCCTGGTGAACGGCCGCCGCGCCGCCTTGGCGCGTTCCAGTTCGGTGAAGACGCGCAGTTCGAAACGCTCGCCAAAGCGGTCGAGCGAATTCTGGATCCGCTCGATATTGCAGAGGTCGGAGCCGAGGCCGATGATCATGTTTTTTCCTCCCTGTCGCAGACGGGGAGGGGGACCGCCCGAAGGGTGGTGGAGGGGTGCCCCTCCGTCGCCTTCTGCGCCACCTCCCCGCCGCTACGCTGCAGGGAGGAAAGATTTGCCGATATCCTCACCGCGCGTCGTCCATTAGTGCGCGCATCTGTTTGATGCTGCCGTCGAGGCCGCTGAAGATCGCCTCGCCGATCAGGAAATGGCCGATGTTCAGTTCCTTCAGCTGCGGGATTGCGGCGATGGGGATGACATTGTCGAAGGTCAGCCCGTGTCCGGCATGCGGTTCAATGCCGTTTTTCGCCGCCAGCGCCGCGGCATCGGATATCCGGCGCAGTTCGGCTTCGCGGTCGGCCCCGGTGAGCTCTGCATAGCGGCCGGTGTGGAATTCGACCACGGGCGCGCCGAGCCGGATGGCGGCCTCGATCTGGCGCGGGTCGGGTTCGACAAACAGGCTGACACGGATTTTGGCGTTTCTGAGCTGGCCGACAAAATCGGCGAGCCGGTTGTGCTGGCCGGCGGCATCCAGTCCGCCTTCGGTTGTCCGTTCCTCGCGATTTTCCGGCACGATGCAGGCGGCATGCGGCTTGTGGCGCAGCGCGATCGCCAGCATCTCGTCGGTTGCTGCCATTTCCAGATTGAGCGGGATCGTAAGTGTGTCCATCAGCACCGTCAGATCGTCATCGCGGATATGCCGCCGGTCCTCGCGCAGATGGGCGGTAATCCCGTCCGCGCCGGCCTCGGCAGCCATCAGCGCTGCGCGCACCGGCTCCGGATGGTCGCCGCCACGCGCGTTGCGAATGGTGGCGACATGGTCGATATTGACGCCGAGCCTGAGGGGCTTTGTTTCGCTCACGCCGCCGGTGTCGCGGCGCGGCTGCCGGGTTTGGTGGCGGGGATGGCGGCCAGCTCGGGCGGCAGTTCGTCGGCGGCATAGGATGGCACGTCGAGCGTCAGCAGCGGGAAGAAGGGCACATCAAATTGCGCCGCGCCGTTCGACCGGTCGACCAGCGCACCAGCGGCAACCACTTCGCCACCTGCATCCTGTATCGCCTGGATGGCTTCGCGAGAGGACAGGCCGGTGGTGACGACATCTTCCATCATCAGCACCTTTTGGCCCGGCTCCAACCGGAAACCGCGGCGCAGTTCGAACGTGCCCTCGGGCCGTTCCAGAAACAAGGCGTCGAGACCAAGCGCCCGTCCCATTTCATGGCCGATAATCACGCCGCCCATCGCCGGGGATACCACGACATCAATGGTCCGGCGAATATTCTGCGGAATGGTCTCGGCCAGCGCCGCTGCGATGCGTGCGGCCCTTGCCGGGTTCATCAGCACCCGCGCGCATTGCAAATACTGGGCTCCGTGGCGACCAGACGAAAGAATGAAATGGCCTTCCAGCAACGCATCGCTGGCTCGGAATTCGGCTAAAATCTCGTCTTCGGTCACTGTTTTATCCCGCGTTATTCTGCATGCTTTTGCCCAAATGGGCATGTTGCCACCGCATTGCCAGAGAAATTAAAGCCAAAAAACTGAAAAAATATCTATTCGGTAGCTTGAGGCTTGCGGCAACCATGCCTATAAGCCGCCCCAATCGGACTATTTCAGGCCGTGCCCGCCGATTCCATTCGTCGTGCGACTGCCGGAAAACTACCGAAATTTGGGGTAAGATAGGGTTGAGCGATATATGACTCATTTTGTGAAAGCTTGGATTTTGGCAATCGGCCTGATTCTCACGCCGGCAGCATTGTCGGCGCAGGAAGCATTGCCGTCAGCGCCCGTCGTCGATCCGGCGGCGACCAGCGAACTGGAAGCAGCGGATGCACCGGCTGCGGTCGAATCTGCTCCGTCGGGACTGGACCCTGCGCTCTATACACCTATGAAACCCACACCGGGCATCGGCATGCCGGTCGATGGTGGAATCGATTTTCAACAGCAGTTCAGTGAAAACGGTGAAACCGCGCACTGGATCAACAATGCTATCCTGGTGCCGATGATGGTTGGCGTGAGCCTGCTGGTTCTCGGTCTTCTGTTCTGGGTCGTCGTGCGGTTCCGGCGCGGTGCCAATCCGGAGCCTTCCAAGACCACGCATAATACGTTCATCGAAATTATCTGGACGGTCATTCCGGTTCTGATCCTTGTGGTCATCGCGGTGCCTTCGATCAGCCTGCTGGCTCGACAGTTCGAGCCGGCGCCGGAAGGCTCGCTGACCGTGAAAGTGACCGGATACCAGTGGTATTGGGGCTACAGCTATCCGGACAATGGCGATTTCGAAGTCATTTCCAACATGCTCACGAAAGAAGAAGCAGATGCACGCGGAGAACCCTTCCAGCTCGCCGCCGACAACCGGATGGTTATTCCGGTGGGCAAGCCGGTCAAGCTGCTGATCACCGCAGCCGACGTCATTCACAGCTTCGCCATTCCTTCGGCCTGGTTCAAGCTTGACGCGGTGCCAGGACGGATCAATGAAAAGGTCCTGCAGATCGACCGCGAGGGCGTTTATTACGGCCAGTGTTCTGAACTTTGCGGTGCGCGGCACGGTTTCATGCCGATCACCGTCGAGGTTCTCTCGCAAGATAAATTCGACAACTGGGTGCGCGCCAATGGCGGCACGGTAAAAGGCGAGGCGACAGAGACCGCTGCAGCCGAAGTCACCGCCGCCAGTGAAACGACAACCGACATTGCGCCTGCCGATGCAGCCGCTGCGACCAACTGAGGGTTAGAGCAATGACAACAATCACAGCAGATGGCCAAATTGACGATCACGCGCATGACGCGGATCACAAGCCAGCCTTTTTCCAGCGCTGGTTCATGTCGACCAACCACAAGGACATCGGGACGCTCTATCTGATCTTCGCGATTATTGCGGGTATCATCGGTGGCGCCATTTCCGGTTTGATGCGTCTCGAACTGGCTGAGCCCGGCATCCAGTATCTGCAGGCCTGGGCAAGTATCTCCAACGGCAGTGAAGCGTCGCTGGATCAGGCCTATCACCTCTGGAACGTACTGATTACCGCGCACGGCCTGATCATGGTCTTCTTCATGGTCATGCCGGCGATGATCGGTGGTTTCGGAAACTGGTTCGTGCCGCTGATGATCGGCGCGCCGGACATGGCGTTCCCGCGGATGAACAATATCAGCTTCTGGCTTTTGGTTCCCGCGTTCCTGCTGCTCCTCGGATCCTCTTTCGTTCCCGGTGGTACCGGCAACGGTGCCGGCACCGGGTGGACCGTCTATGCGCCGCTTTCGACAAGCGGATCGGTTGGTCCGGCGGTGGATATGGCGATTCTCTCGCTCCACCTTGCGGGCGCGTCCTCGATTCTCGGCGCGATCAACTTCATCACCACCATCTTCAACATGCGTGCGCCGGGCATGACCCTGCACAAAATGCCGTTGTTCGTATGGTCGGTGCTGGTCACCGCATTCCTGCTGCTGCTCGCGCTGCCCGTGCTCGCTGCAGCGATTACGATGCTGTTGACCGATCGTAACTTCGGCACGACCTTCTATGACGCGGCCGGCGGCGGTGATCCGGTGCTATACCAGCATCTGTTCTGGTTCTTCGGTCACCCGGAAGTCTATATCATGATCTTGCCCGGTTTCGGCATGATCAGCCATATCGTTGCGACCTTCAGCCGCAAGCCGGTGTTCGGCTATCTCGGCATGGCTTATGCCATGGTTGCCATCGGTGTGGTCGGCTTTGTGGTCTGGGCGCACCATATGTTCACCACCGGCATGTCGGTTAACGTGAAAATGTATTTCACCGCGGCAACGATGGTGATCGCGGTGCCAACGGGCATCAAGATCTTCTCGTGGATTGCAACCATGTGGGGCGGTTCGATGTCGTTCAAGACACCGATGGTCTGGGCGCTCGGCTTCATCTTTATGTTCACCGTCGGCGGTGTGACCGGCGTTGTGCTGGCGAATGGCGGTATCGACGACAATCTCCACGACACCTATTATGTGGTTGCCCACTTCCACTATGTGCTGTCGCTCGGTGCGGTCTTCTCGATCTTTGCCGGCTTCTATTACTGGTTCCCGAAAATGTCGGGCCGGATGTACAGCGAACTGCTGGGGCAGCTCCATTTCTGGATCTTCTTCATCGGCGTGAACATCCTGTTCTTCCCGCAGCATTTCCTCGGCCAGCAAGGCATGCCGCGTCGCTATGCCGATTATCCGGAGCAGTTCGCCTACTGGAACCAGATCAGCTCGATCGGCTATGCCGTGATGCTGGTCGGTGTTGTGATTTTCTTCGTCAACATCGGCTACGCGCTGCTGGCTGGCCGCAAGGCAGAAGACAATTACTGGGGTGAAGGCGCAACGACGCTGGAATGGACCTTGTCCAGCCCGCCGCCGTTCCACCAGTTCGAAACGCTTCCCCAGATCAAGTGATCTGAGGACCAGTCGCAAGCTTGGATAGCAATATGACCACCGCGTCACACAGTATACAGGGTCTGGCCAGCGCAAGGGATCTCTTTGCGCTGACCAAGCCGCGTGTGATGTCGCTGGTCATTTTTACCGCGCTTTGCGGATTGCTGGCGGCTCCGGGATCGATACACCCGGTTATCGGCTTTACCGCGATCCTCGCGATCAGCCTGGGAGCTGGGGCTTCGGCCGCGCTCAACCAGTGGTATGAATCCGATATCGATGCGGTCATGAAGCGGACCAGCGGGCGACCGTTGCCCGCGGGCCGGATGGACCGCGAAACGGCGCTGCATTTCGGCATTGGCCTTTCGGTTTTTTCGGTGCTGCTGATGGGCGTCGCGGTCAACTGGTTCAGCGCTGCCTTTCTGGCCTTTTCGATCTTTTTCTACGCGGTCGTCTATACCATCTGGCTGAAGCGCAGCACGCCGCAGAATATCGTGATTGGCGGCGCCGCAGGCGCGTTTCCGCCAGCAATCGGCTGGGCCGCAGTGACCGGCGACGTCACGCTGATGCCGGTGCTGCTGTTTGCCATCATCTTTTTCTGGACCCCGCCCCATTTCTGGGCGCTCGCGCTGTTCGTCAACAGCGACTATTCCAAGGCCGGTGTACCGATGATGCCGGTGGTCGCAGGCCGCCGGTCGACGCGTCACCAGATATTCGGCTATAGTATGGTGCTGGCCGCCGTGACCGTCGCTCCGTTTATTCTCGGGCTGGCCGGAGCGATCTACGGCGCGGCCGCAATTGCCCTGAGCGCCATTTTCTGTGGGCTTTCCTGGCAGGTTGCCCGCAGCCAGACTTCCGAGCCGAAGGACATGGCCGCAGAAAAGCGCCTGTTCAAATTTTCCATTCTCTACCTGTTTGCGCTGTTCGCAGCGGTGGTTGCCGACCGGATGATCATGGCATGAGCGAGATTGACAGCAACAAGGCGCCGATGAGCCGGGAAGAGCAGAAGGCCTTTCAGGCGAGACAAAAACAGCGGGCGATCATCATGGCCGGCCTGCTTCTGTTCATGGTGGTCCTGTTCTACCTGATCACGATCGTCAAGATCGGGGCCGGTTCCTGATGGCCTTCGCGCAGGCTTCGCTTTCCGGTAAGAACCGGCGCAGCGCCGTTATGGCCGCGCTGATGGGGCTGGGCATGCTCGGTCTCGGTTTTGCAGCCGTTCCGCTCTATGAAGTCTTCTGCCGGGTTACTGGCTATGGCGGCACCACCCAGCGCGTGGGTGAAGCCCAGGCGGCGACGGTCCAGACCACCAGCCGGGTGATGTCGATCCGGTTCGATTCCAACGTCAATTCGGCGCTGCCATGGTCGTTCAAGCCGGAGCAGGCAGTCGATCATGTCACCGTCGGTGCCCGCGACATGGCGATCTTCCTCGCCACCAACAACAGCGACGAGCCGGTGGTGGGAACCGCGACCTTCAACGTGACCCCGTTGCTGGCGGGCCAGTATTTCAACAAGGTCCAGTGTTTCTGCTTCAGCGAGCAGTTGCTGGAACCGGGCCAGACGGTACGGATGCCGGTGCTATATTATGTGGATCCGGCGATACTGGATGACCCGGAAACAAAGGATATTCAGGAAATCACGCTTAGCTATACCTTTTATCGCTCCACTGACGAGCAGGCTGTAGACGCCGGTGCGAGCGATAGCTAAGAGAAATTTGAGACAAGGTTAGGGAAATATTATGGCCGGTGCCAAAAATCATGATTATCATATTCTTCCGCCAGATATCTGGCCGTTGGTCGGATCGTTTGCCGCCTTTACCATGGCCATCGGCGGCATCCGCTGGATGCATGCCGATATCTATGCCTTTGGCCCGCTGATCTTTGCGATTGGCTTGTCTGCCGTTGCGTTGACCTTCTATGCCTGGTGGTCGAACGTGATCAAGGAAGCCCATGCGGGTGACCATACGCCCGTGGTGCAGCTGCACCTCCGCTATGGCATGATCCTGTTCATCGCCTCGGAAGTCATGTTTTTCGTGGGCTGGTTCTGGGCGTGGTTCGACTTCGCCCTTTTCCCGCAGCCGCTGGAAATGGTCGATGGTATCGTCACCAATTACATCGGCCAGGACGGCGCTGCGGCGCTGCTGCAATGGCCGCCCAAGGGCATCGAGGTCCTGAATGCCTTCGAATTGCCTCTGCTCAACACGATGATCCTGCTCTGCTCTGGCACGACCGTTACCTGGGCGCACCATGCGCTGATCCACGGTGACCGCAAGGGACTGAAAACCGGCCTGTGGCTGACCATCATCCTCGGCGCGCTGTTTTCGGCGATTCAGGCTTATGAGTATAGCGTGGCACCATTCCCGTTTGCCGGAATCAACTACAGTTCGGCCTTCTACATGGCGACCGGCTTCCACGGGTTCCACGTTCTGGTCGGCACGATCTTCCTGATCGTCTGTCTGGCGCGGGCCTACAAGGGTCACTTCACCCCGCAACAGCATTTCGGCTTTGAAGCGGCCGCCTGGTACTGGCATTTTGTCGATGTCGTCTGGCTGTTCCTGTTCATCGTCGTCTATGTCTGGGGCGGCTGGGGCGCACCGGTTCACTAGGCTATCGCGTTGACAGAACCCCAAAACAACAAAGGGCAGCCGGATGTTCTTCCTGCTGCCCTTTTTGGTCTTTGTCCCCGGTGCGGGCAAAAGACGCTGTTTGCCAATCTGACCAAATTCTCGGACAAATGCCGAAGCTGCGGTCTCGACTTCAGCCAGTATAATGTCGGCGACGGGCCAGCTGCCTTCCTGACCCTGATCGTCGGCGCGGTGATCCTCGGATTGGCGCTGGCCGTAGAGGCGAACTTCCATCCGTCAATATGGGTGCATATCCTGCTCTGGGTGCCGCTGACCGTTGCGGCGGTGGCCGGATCGCTACGGGTATCGAAAGCGGTGTTGCTGATTCTGGAGCATCGCAATGATGCCCGGGAAGGCAGTATCGATGGCGATGAAGGCCCATGACCAGGCGGCTGCCGATATTTGTCACCATATTGGTGCTGGCAGCGGTGGCCACGATGGTTGCGCTTGGCATATGGCAGTTGCAGCGGGCGGAGTGGAAGAACAGTCTGCTCGCGACCTATGCGGCGGCATCGGATAGACCTGCCATTGCCTATCCCGCTGTCCCGGATGCAGCCGATGCGCCCTATTTCCGCAAGTCGAGCGTCAATTGTCTGGAAGTTGTCGGCTGGCGTGCGACCAGCGGCCGTAGCGCCAACGGCCAGTCGGGCTGGGCGCATATTGCCCAGTGCCGCACCACCGGCGCAGAGGGGCCGGGCGCGCAAGTTGTTGCCGGTTGGTCCGGGCGACCCGATGATCCCGATTGGGATGGCGGCATGGTCAGCGGCATCATTGCCCCGGACAGCCAGTATGTCATCCGTCTGGTCGCCAGCGAACCTGTTGCCGGCCTGCTGAAAAGCCAGCCACCAGCGCTCGAGGATGTTCCCAACAATCACCTGTCCTACGCGGTGCAGTGGTTCCTGTTCGCGGGCATCGCGCTGGTCATTTTCCTGATTGCCCTCAGGGGGCGCAACAAGGGCGTTGCCCAAAACGGCAACTTGTCCTAACGCGCTCGCCATCATGGATTATATCTCGACCAGAGGCGCAGCGCCCGCACTGAATTTCGAACAAGTGACACTTGCCGGACTGGCAGGCGATGGCGGCCTCTATGTGCCGGCGAATTTTCCGTCTTTCAGCCGCGCGGATATTGCCGCGATGGCGGGCCTTTCCTACGTCGAGGTTGCCGTCCGGGTGATGCAGCCGTTTGTCGGCGATGCGCTCGACGAAGCAGAACTGCGCGACCTGTGTGAGCAGGCCTATGGCCGCTTTGCCCATGCAGCGGTAACGCCGCTGGTCCAGCTCGACGGCCGGCAATGGCTTCTGGAACTGTTCCACGGGCCGACACTGGCGTTCAAGGATGTCGCGCTGCAGTTGCTCGGCCTTTTGTTCGAGAAATTCCTGGCGCGGCAGGACAAGCATCTGACGGTGGTCGGCGCGACATCCGGGGATACCGGTTCCGCCGCGATTGACGCGCTGGCGGGGCGGGACAAGGTCGATATCTTCATGCTCCACCCCCACGGCCGGATTTCCGACGTCCAGCGGCGGCAGATGACGACGGTGCGCACGCCCAATGTCCACAATATCGCGATCGAGGGCAGTTTCGACGATGCCCAGGCGATGGTGAAGCGGATGTTCGCGGACCGGGAGGTGACCGACCGTTTCTCGATATCGGCGGTGAACTCGATCAACTGGGCGCGGCTGATGGCGCAGGTGGTCTATTATTTTTACGCCGCCAGCCAGCTGGGCGGACCCCATCGCAAAATATCTTTCTCGGTTCCGACCGGCAATTTCGGCGACGTTTTTGCCGGCTATGTTGCCGAGCGCATGGGACTGCCGATCGAGCGGCTGATTGTCGCGACCAACGTCAACGACATATTGCACCGCGCGCTGAGCGCCGGTGATTATTCCACCGGTACCGTGACCCCGACGGCGGCACCGTCGATGGATATTCAGGTCAGCAGCAATTTCGAACGTCTGCTGTTCGATCTGGAAGGCCGCGACGGCGGGAAGACCGCGGCCCGGATGGCCGCTTTCGAACAGTCGCGCAACATGCAGCTGGATTCCAGTATGCGCGACCAAGCGTCGGCCCTGTTCACCAGCCACCGCGTCGATCCTGACGATATGGCGCTGGCGATGCGCTGGGCGCAGGATCGCGCCGGTCAGGTGATCGATCCGCACAGCGCAATCGGTCTGTCGGCGGCGCAAAATGCCGATCTTGATCCGGCCGTTCCGGTGGTAACGCTGGCCACTGCCCATCCGGCCAAGTTCCCCGATGCCGTCGAACGGGCCACGGGCATCCGCCCGGCCTTGCCGCGCCGCGTCGGCGACCTGTTTGACCGGGACGAAAAATATACGAAATTGCCCGGCGAATATGATGCGGTGAAACAGTTTATCACAGCCAACGCCACACCATCCGATGGCTGACGCCCGCCCGGATCCGATAGTGATGATCAGCGATCCGCGCAGTGATTATGCGCTGGTCGATAGCGGCCACGGTCGCAAGCTGGAGCGCTACGGCACCTTTCATTTTATTCGCCCCGAGCCGCAGGCCATGTGGGCACCGGCGAGCGAGGACTGGCAGGCCGATGGCGAATTCATTCCCGCTTCCGACGAGGATGGCGGCGGTCGCTGGCACCTGAAGGACCATGTTCCGGAAGAGGGATGGCAGCTCGACTGGGAAGAGGTCAGTTTTACAGCCCAATGCACACCGTTTCGCCATCTTGCTTATTTCCCGGACATGGATCCGGTGTGGCGCTGGTTCCGGGGCAATTTGCAGAATCTCGAATCGCCACAGATGATGAATCTGTTCGGCTATACCGGTGTCGGCACGCTGGCGCTGTCGGCGGCCGGGGCCAATCTGGTGCATGTTGACGCCTCGAAGAAATCGGTGACCGCGGCGCGCGACAATGCTGCCTTGTCGGGGATGACCGATCGGCCGATTCGCTGGATCATCGACGATGCCGCCAAATTCGCCGCCCGGGAAGTCCGGCGCGAACGGCGCTATGACGCGATCCTGCTTGATCCGCCGAAATATGGCCGGGGTCCGGACGGGGAAATCTGGCGGCTTGAGGAAGATCTTGCGGGACTGGTCGAGAATTGCGGCAAGCTGCTTGATGCCGACAGCCGGTGCCTGTTTCTGACCGTTTATGCCGTGCGGATGTCGGCGCTGGCGCTGGGCGCGCTGCTCAACGAGAAGCTGGCCCATCTGGGCGGCACCATCGAGGTCGGGGAACTGGCGGTTCGGGAGGAGACGCGGGGGCTGTTGCTGCCGACCGCGATTTTCGCCCGCTGGTCGGCCTGACTTGCCATTTCGACCGGAACATGGTCAGAGACACTCCATGACAGATACATTGCTTTTGGAAGTCAACGATCTCGATGTTGACGTGCTTACCGGGATCTATTCCGAAGAAACCCATTTGCCCCAGCCCCTGCGCATATCGATTGCGGCAGAGATGAAGGTCCAGGAACGCTATGAAGCGGACACCCCGCTCGATCAGTCCAAAAATTACATGGACCTGAAACATGCAGCGACCGAAGCCCTGCCCGAGGGGGTGCATTTCAAGCTCATCGAGGCGGTCGCCGATCATATTATCGAGACGCTGTTTCTGCAGGACCAGAATATGCTCAGGGTCACGGTGAAGATCGTCAAATTGTTGATCTCGGAAAAAGGGGAGCAGATCGGCATCACGCTCAGCCGGGGCAGACGATGACCGCGCCGCTCGCGCTGGTTACCGGCGGCGTGAAGCGGGTTGGCGCGGTGATTGCCGCGCGCCTGGCCGAATCGGGCTATGCGCTGGCGCTGCACGGCAACAGCGACACGGTTCCTGACGACGCGCTGGCCGACACGCTTGGAGCAGCGGGTTGCGAATGGTCGGGATTCCAGCAGGATTTCACTATCGACGGGGCTGCCGGGACACTGATGGATCAGGTTGCAGGCCATTTTGGACGTCTGCCGGATCTGATCGTCAACAGCGCCTCGATATTCGGTCAGGATGATGCCGGTTCGATCAGTGAAAAAGATCTGCAGGAGCATTTCAGGGTCAACAGCCTGGTTCCGGTACTGCTGGCGACCGCCCTCTATCAACGCCGGTCCGCCGGGCGCGGGCGAGCATGTGTCATTCACATATTGGACCAGCGCGTCCACAATCCCAATCGCGACCAGCTGAGCTACACTTTATCCAAACAGGCGCTGGCGGGTTCGGTGCGTTCGCTGGCCGTGGCCTGTGCCGACAAGCTGCGCGTCAACGGGGTAGCGCCCGGCCTGACCCTGACGGCCGGCGAATATGGCGACGAGCAGCTGGCCAATATCACGGCAATGATGCCGCTCGACCGCCTTCCCGATCCGGATGATATTGCCGATGCGATCCTCTATTTGGCCCGCGCGCAAGCCGTTACCGGGCAGATCGTCGACGTTGATGGCGGCGCCAATCTCAAAGGTTTTGATCGCGACTTTGTCCATCTCGGCAAGGATTGAATCGCCGATACGCCCGAAGGGACAGGTTTGAACCGGTCCCCTTATAGCCCATCTTGTTACTATCCGCAGTCCGGTCGTGTTTATGGCCGAGACGGATATCTGGTAATTTTGAAAGGTCTATCATGCGTATTTCCCCCAAATTTATACTGACAACCACCGCGATTGTTGCGCTTGCGGCATGCTCGTCCGAAGCTCCCGTGGCTGCTGCCGATGAGAGTTCTGCCGATGCGATGATGGATCCGGCTGAAACGACCGGGTCCGGCACCATTGTCGATGTCGCGGTTGGCAATCCTGATTTTTCCACTCTGGTAGCGGCAGTGACCGCAGCCGATCTCGGCGCGACGCTGAGCGGCGAGGGGCCATTTACCGTTTTTGCTCCGACCAACGCAGCCTTTGACAAGGTCGATCCGGACACGTTGAGCGCGCTGCTGACTCCCGAAATGAAAGCCGATTTGACCGGATTGCTGACTTATCATGTCGTCGCCGGCAAATTGACCGCGGCGGACGTCGTCAAGGCGATCACCGATGGCGGCGGTACCGCGACGCTGACGACGGTGCAGGGTGCACCGCTCAAGGCGATGCTGGATGGCGATTCGGTCGTTCTGGAAGATGCTGCCGGTGGCAAATCGACCGTCATCCTGACCGATGTCGATGCATCGAACGGCGTTGTTCACGCGATCGACACGGTCGTCATGCCTGGCTAGTTTTCATCCCCCGAACTAGGATGGATTGGAAAGGGCTTCGCCGACTGGCGAGGCCCTTTTTATTGGCACTATTGTGGGTTTGCTTTCCGCTCAAGGCCGGAGTAACCCGCGTCTACGAATTTCATCATCGTTCGACCGCATAATGTGGCGAGCGGATTAATCACAGGAAAGGAAATTCATGTTTAACCCCCCGAAAATCATTCTTGCTGCAACCCTGCTGACGCTGGTTCCGGCCTGCTCGTCGGAACTGAGCAAAGAGGAGCAGGAAATCCTCGACGCGCGTCTTGAAGAAGAAAAGAAGCCGACCAATCTGACTGCGGTGGTTCAGGCCAATCCCGAGCTCAGCACCGCGGCGACGATGGTCGGACTTTCCGGCATTGCTGCCGAGCTGAAAGACGATGGACCGTTCACGGCTTTCACAGCAACCAACGACGCGTTCAACAAAATGGATCCGGAACGGCTCAGCGAACTGATGAGTCCGGACAGCAAGGCCGAACTCGTCAAGATCGCGAAATTCGGACTGGCCAATGGCAGCATGAGCTCTGCCGATATTGCCAAGGCCATTGCCGATGGCGGCGGTACGGCCAATATCACCACGCTGGAAGGCGGCGCTATCAAGGCCTCGATGGATGGCGACAAGATCGTGCTCGAGGACGGTGCCGGGAACAAGGCGATGGTCATTACCGCCGATGTCCCTTCGAGCAACGGAACGCTGCACATCATCGATACCGTGCTGATGCCGGGATAAGGTGCATCTTGACCCGATCCAAAGGAGGCTCCGCCCGCTGGCGGGGCCTTTTTTGTAGGCGGGGATTGCGCTACAGTCGGCGTTCCGGAGGAGGGGTGCAGAATGGCACATTATTGGCTGATGAAATCGGAGCCGGATGCATATGGCTGGGACGATCTGGTCGCCGAGGGCGAAGGCACCTGGGACGGGGTGAAAAACGCCCAGGCCTCGAACAATATGAAGGCGATGAAAAAGGGCGACCAGGTGCTTTTCTATCACTCGCGCCAGGGGCTGGAAGTGGTCGGAATCATGGAAGTGAGCGAAGAGCATAGTCCCGATATCACCACCGATCCGGACCGCTGGGTCGTGGTCAAGGTGAAACCGGTGCGGAAACTGGCCAGACCGGTGCCGCTGAAGGCGATGAAGCAGAATCCGGAGCTCGCGAATCTGGCGATTATCAGGCAGACGCGGCTGTCGGTCGCGCCGGTGACGGAAAGCGAGTGGGCGGCTATTCTGGAGATGAGCGAGGGTTAAACTGCACCCCGGTCGGCGCCACGACCGTTACTGCTATGTCCCCCATCAAGTTGGACCCGTGGCGGACGATGTCGCCGGGTTGCAGAAAATGTCCGGATTTGACTTCATTTTCGATAAATTTGGACCGGATGGCGTCTAGCATTGTCATATGGGAGAAAGGACCGCCCTGGCTGACGTAGTGAAACATACCGTCGATGATATCGCGCCTTGTCGGCGGCGTGAAGATCACGCCCTCTGCCGTACCGGACATCAGCGTACTGCTTGTGTCGATCCGATTGTCCTTGGCAAGCAAATGAAACGCGTCCTTGTAGAGAAATCTCGGTTCCGACATGTCGCTGAGTGCCTTTTCCACCAGCTGTCTGAAATTCAGAGTCATTTCCTTGCCGCGAGCATCCTGGCGGGGCTGGCCATTGACGCTGGTGGTCATTCTCAGCTTTGCCGTAAACGCCTCCCAGTGCTTCGGGATCACCAGAAACGGCCCAGTCGGATAGGAGTCCGGTCCACTTTTCGCATCGCTAAAACCAAAGCCTGAATCGAGATTGTCCGGGTCGGCCAGATTCACCAGCGCATTGCGATTTGTGAAATCGCCGCACAGGAACACACCTTTCACCGCTGCATCGAAATCGGCAAGCGAGCTGATGTCACGGTCGAATCGCATGCACTGTTCGACTTCATAGTCCAGGAGGATGCCTGCTCTGGCGGTTATTTCTGTTCGTGCGGGTGTGGCCGGACCAAATTTGGGAAACTGGAAGACCGACTGGCTGTTTGATTCCTCGGCATGTTCCGGGAAGTTGGTTCCGGTGCCGATATGCTGCAGCCCGCTGGTGCCCGACGGGAGCAGATCGGCAATCGCTACGGTGATTGCAGGATAACGATCGATCGACTTTTCAGTGACGGGTGCCGCCTTGGCGGAGGCCAGCGCCTCGAACGGATCGTCGCCCGGTGCCGCGCCCAGCTCAGCAAGGTCGACACCCGTGGCCGTCTCGCCGGTAAAGGCGAGGATCTGCATGGTGACCGTTTCGCCACTTTCGGTTTTATACTGCGCCAGCGTGATTGCTTCATCCAGCGGCGCAATCGCTTGCACCAGCGGCTCGCTTTCAAAACTCGCCGGATTCAATTTTGGATCTGGAGAGGTCGCCCGGGCCAGCAGCACGATGGCAGCGATCAGCAGGACGAAAATGCCCGAATAGCGAAATATCTTCTTGCGCATTTTCCATCTTCTCCCTGTCAGGTCGCCGGTTTCCTTAGCTGGCTCACGGTTGCTCCGGCGGCGGTCAGAAACTCGACATCGGTCTTGAGGTGCAGCAGGCGCAATCCTTTCCGCTTCATCGCTTCCGCCAAGGCAGGCGCAAACTCGACGGTCGCTTCCACCGTCGCGCTCCATCCGCCATAGGCCTTGGCCAGTGCGGCGAAATCCGGGTTCGTCAGCGAAGTTGCCGACAGCCGTGCGGGATATTCGCGTTCCTGGTGCAGGCGGATGGTGCCGAAGCTGCCATTGTCGATCACCAGAACCAGCAGATTGGCGTCATACTGGATCGCGGTGGCCAGTTCCTGGCCGTTCATCATGAAGTCGCCATCGCCTGCGATTACGACGGAGACGCAGTCGGGGAAGCGCAGGGCGGCGGCGACCGAGGCGGGGACGCCGTAGCCCATGGCGCCGGAGGTCGGGGCGAGCTGGCTGGGGAAATTGCCGTATGTCCAGTAGCGGTGCCACCAGCCGGAGAAATTGCCTGCGCCGTTGCAGATGATCGCATCGGCCGGGAGCTGTTTCTGCATCGCGGCGACGCACAGGCCGAGATCGAGCCTGGCTGCTGTCGGTTGCGGGCTGGACCACTCCAGATAGTCCTGATGCGCAGCCTTGCCGGCGTCGAACGTCAGCAGATCATCGTCCCACAGCGCCACCTGCTCGGCGAATTCGTCCATCTCGGCGCAGATCGGCAGATCGGTCCGATAGACATGGTTGAGCTCGTCGGGATCGGGATGGACATGGACCAGGATCTGGCCGGGATGGTCGGGAGTGAGCAACGTATAGCCGTCGGTGGTCGCCTCGCCGAGCCGCGCGCCGACCGCTAGCACCAGGTCGGCATCCCGGATCCGCTGGCTCAGCTTGGGATTGGGGCCATAGCCGAGATTTCCTGCATAGACCGGGCTTTCGTTGGGGAAATTATCCTGCCGCCGGAAGGCCACCGCGACCGGCAGGCCGATGCGTTCGGCATATTGGGCGAAATAATGTTTGGCCTTGGCGCTCCATCCGGCACCGCCAATGATCGCGATCGGGTCAGTGGCATCGCGCAGCATATCGGTGAGCGTGGTCATTGCATCGGGGCAGAGCGGCTGGGCCGGCGCGACCACCTTCGGCCGGTCAAGCGCCTCGACCTCGTCGCGCAGCATATCCTCGGGCAGCGCCAGCACAACCGGGCCGGGGCGGCCGCTGCTGGCCGTATCAAAGGCACGGGCAATATATTCAGGAATTCTTGCGGCATTGTCGATCCGCGCCGCCCATTTGGCGAGCGGGGTGAACATTGCGGTGAAATCGACTTCCTGGAAGCCTTCACGGTCGCGGTCGTCGCGCGCAACATCGCCGATAAACAGGATCATCGGCGTCGAATCCTGCATCGCCGTATGAACCCCGATGCTGGCATTGGTGGCGCCGGGGCCGCGGGTGACAAAGGCAATGCCGGGCGCACCGGTCATTTTGCCGTCGGCCTCGGCCATGAAGGCGGCGCTGCCGTCCTGGCGGGTGGAGACGGTCTGGATCGTGCCGCAGTCGTGCAGGGCGTCGAGGACCGACAGGAAGCTTTCTCCGGGGACCGTGAAGATGCGATCGGTGCCCTGGATGACCAGCTGGTCGACGAGAATTTGTGCCCCGGTGCGTTTTTTCATTGCTTCGTCCTTCACTCCCTTCTCCCGTGAGGGAGAAGGATACAGAGCCTTGCCAGCTTGCTGGCTAGGCGGAGTTGGATGAGGGTGTTCTGCCCTCGAGATATTGTACACCCTCACCCAGCTATGACTAGGCAACAAGTTGCCAAGTCTTCGCAACCCTCTCCCTCACGGGAGAGGGGTTCTTCAGGCCTGATGGATCGCCTTGGTGACCATATAGGCCTTTAGTCCGTCCGGTCCGTCTTCCGATCCGTGGCCGCTTTCCTTGACGCCGCCGAAGGGCGCGTCGCCGGGGCTGACGGTCAGATTGTTGATCGCAACCATGCCTGCCTCGATCTTGTCACCGACCATATTGGCGGTGCGCAGGCTCTCGGTAAATGCATAGGCGGCAAGGCCGAGCGGCAGGCGGTTGGCCTGGTCGATTGCTTCGTCGAGCGTGTCGAACGGCCGCATCACCGCAACCGGTCCGAACGGTTCGTCGTTCATGATATCGGCATCGAGCGGGACGTGCGACAGCACCGTCGGATCAAAGAAAAAACCGTCCTTGTCCTGACGGTTGCCGCCGAGCATCACTTCTGCACCCTTGCCCCTGGCGTCGTTGATCATATCGCCGACCGCACTCGGGCGTCGGGGATTGGCCAGCGGCCCCATGTCGATTCCGTCGGCAAAGCCATCTCCCACGGCAACCTTGGCGGCGCGTTCGGTGAACGCCTTTTCGAACCGGTCATAGATACCGGACTGGACGTAGAACCGGGTCGGTGAGACGCAGACCTGACCGGCGTTGCGGAATTTGCCGGTGACCACGAGATCGAGCGTCTTTTCCAGATCGCAATCGTCAAACACCAGCACCGGTGCGTGACCGCCCAGTTCCATGGTTGTGCGTTTCATGCCTTCGGCGGCCAGTTTCATCAGATGCTTGCCAACCGGTACCGAGCCGGTGAAGCTGATCTTGCGAATCACCGGCGAGGCGATGAGATGGCTGGAGACTTCCGCCGGATCGCCAAAGACGACCTGGACAACACCGGAAGGCAGGCCGGCATCGAGCAGGCAGCGGATCATCTCGACCGGACTGGCCGGGGTTTCTTCCGCCGGCTTGAGAATGATCGAGCAGCCGGCGGCAATCGCGGGAGCGAGCTTGCGCACCGGCGTGAAGACCGGGAAGTTCCAGGGGCTGAACGCCGCCACCGGACCGACCGGCTGATATTTGACGAAGCTGTTCTGGCCTGCGGGCCGGACCAGCACGCGACCGTAGCAGCGCTTGGCTTCCTCGGCCATGATATCGAAATGGCTGGCGGAGGCGGTGACCTCGCCGATCGCCTGGGCCAGCGGTTTGCCCTGTTCTGCAGTCATCAGGCGACCGATCTCCGGTGCCCGCTCGCGCATCAGGTCGGCAGCCTTGTGGAGGATCGCGGCGCGTTCGCCTACCGGCGTATCGCGCCACAGCGGAAAGGCGCGATTCGCCGCGTCGAGCGCGCGGTCGAGGTCCGCTGTCGTGGCCTTCGGCAGATCAGAAATGGGCTGGCCGGTTGCCGGGTTCACCACTTCGTGGACAGCGCGATTCCCGCCATCGATCCATTCGCCATCGATATGGAGTTGCAATTTTCTTGGATAAGCGTTGGACATAGTTGCTCCTGTAACCTTCTGTCTTCGCACTAGACTTGTAGCCGGATTCCCGCAATGACTGTGACAAAATTTGAGAGGAGATGTTCATGGAAATTGTCACCGAAGGCTTGCGCTTTCCAGAAGGCCCGATCGCAATGCCCGATGGCAGCGTCATTTTGGTCGAGATCGAGGCTCGGCAACTCACCCGCGTCCTGCCGGATGGCACCAAGCAGCTGGTCGCGAAAACCGGGGGCGGCCCGAATGGCGCGGCGATGGGGCCGGATGGAAAAATCTATGTCTGCAACAATGGCGGCTTCGAATATCACGACAAGGACGGGTTTCTGACACCCGCGGGCATTGCCAAGGATTATGTCGGCGGCAGCATCCAGCGAGTCGATCCCGAGACCGGCGAGGTCGAGACGCTCTACAATGACGGCGATTTCGGCTGCATCCTGCGCGGTCCCAACGATATCCAGTTCGACACGCATGGCGGCTTCTGGTTCACAGACCATGGCAAGACCGACTATGAAAAGCGCTGTCACGACATTGTCGGGATTTTCTATGCCAAGGCTGATGGCAGCCATCTCGAGGAAGTTGTATTTCCTTCCAACAACCCGAACGGGATCGGCATTTCACCGGATGGCAAGACACTCTACGCCGCCGAAACATTCACCTGCCGGCTGATGAAATTCAATATCACCGCACCCGGCAAGGTCGCGCCCGATGCCGGACCGGGTGGTCCGGGCATCCCGCTCTACCGTCCGTCGGGCTATAAATTTTTCGACAGCCTGGCGATGGAGGAATGCGGCAACATCTGCGTCGCGACCATCGGCGAAAGCGGGATCAGCGTGATTTCGCCGGACGGCGATCTGGTCGAATTTGTCGCTACACCTGATATTTTTACCACCAATATCTGCTTTGGCGGCGAGGATATGATGGATGCCTGGATCTGCCTGTCGGCAACCGGAAAACTGGTCAAGACCCGCTGGAAACGACCGGGTATGAAGCTGGAATATCTCAACAAATAGGAATGTCCCTTGTCCAGATTGCACGATGAAACACACCGGGTTGACCGGGTCGGCTGGCTGCGTGCCGCGGTACTCGGCGCCAATGACGGGATCGTCTCGACGGCCAGTCTGGTGGTCGGGGTGGCGGCCGCCGCAACCTCCCAGCAAACGATCCTGCTGACCGCCTTTGCCGGTCTGGTCGCCGGCGCGATGTCGATGGCGGCGGGCGAATATGTATCGGTTAGCTCCCAGGCCGACAGCGAAAAGGCGGAGCGGGCCAAGGAAGCCTGGGAACTGGAGCATCAGCCGAAGGCGGAACGAATCGAATTGATTTCGATCTACAAGAACCGGGGACTGACGACCGATCTTGCCGAGCAGGTGGCCGACCAGATGACGGCGCATGACGCGCTCGGCACGCATTTGCGTGACGAGCTTGGCCTGACCAAGCATTTTGCGGCTCGCCCGTTGCAAGCTGCGCTTGCATCGGCACTCGCGTTCGCGGTCGGGGCGATGCTACCGGTGATACTTGCCGCCCTGTTTGCCGGCCAGATGCTGATCTGGGTCGTGTCCGGCGCGGCGCTGGCATTGCTTGCGGCGCTGGGCGCTGCGGGAGCCATTTTGGGCGGGGCGCCGATTTGGCGACCGGTTGTCCGCGTCACTTTCTGGGGCGCTGCCGCGATGGCCGCGACCGCCGCCATCGGATCAATATTTGGAGCCACCGTTGCATGACCTATGAGACTGTAATTTTTGATTTCGGCGGCGTTATCACATCGTCCCCTTTCGAAGCGTTCAACCGGCTGGAAACCGAGAAGGGCGTCCCCAGGGACAGCGTCCGCCGGATCAACAGCGCCAATCCCGACGACAACGCCTGGGCCCGGTTCGAGCGCGCCGAAATCGACGAAGCCGGCTTTGACGAGGCCTTTGCACAGGAGGCGCGCGCCATCGGTATCGAACTGCGTGGCGCCGATGTGCTGGCGCGGCTGGCCGGGGACGTAAGGCCGCGGATGGTGGCTACGCTGGATCGGTTGAAGGCAGAAGGTATCCGCATATCCTGCATCACCAACAATGTGCCTGCCGGCAAGGGTGCCGGTATGGCGATGGACGACAAGAAAGCTGCGGCGGTGAAGGATATCATGCAGCGCTTCGATCATATTATCGAAAGCAGCAAGGCGGGTATTCGCAAGCCCGATCCCCGAATCTATCAGATGATGTGCGCGGCGCTGGACGTCGAGCCGGCCGAGTGCGTGTATCTCGATGATCTCGGGATCAATTGCAAACCGGCGGCAGGCCTTGGCATGGCGGCGATCAAGGTTTCGTCGGAACAGCAGGCGCTCGATGATCTGGGCGCGCTGCTGAAAATGCAATTGCCCTGATATTATCAGCTTGTCCGACCAAAGCTGTAATATATTCGTCATCAATGAGTCGTCGAATGGTCGTGAAATCGCTATAGCGCGACGGGGATTGCAAGGGTGCGGGGATTCGTGGGTACTAGCTATTCGGAAAGATTGGGAGGCATCGGTCGCTGGTATGGCCGGCGGGGTCCGTATCCCGTTCTGCTTGTCCTGTTGGCGGTTTTGTTGCTGATGCAGACGATAAGGCTGATATGGTTGATCCTGACGCCGCTGGGCCCGGTCGGCGATTACCGCGCCAGTGATGTGCAGGTGCTGTCACCGCAATCGCGGCTGACCCTGTTCGGCAGTTTTGATCCCTTTTTCCGCGGCGGTGCGGCGCAGACTGCCAATGTCGTGACCTCGTTGCAACTGACCCTGTTCGGAATCCGCATGAACGAGGCGTCGGGACTGGGGTCGGCAATCCTGGCCGGATCCGATGGCGTGCAGGAAAATTATGTCGTCGGCGAAGAAATAATGTCGGGCGTGACGCTCAAAAGCGTGGAGTTTGATCATGTCATCATCAATCGCGGCGGCGTGCTGGAAAGTCTCTATCTCGACCAGTCGATCCCCGCACAAACTGTCGGTACGGAAGAGCCCGGGATAGCGCCGTCGCTGACCGCGGGTGACAATGAAATTGCCGGTATCGCAACGCTGGCACCGCGCAATGAACAGGGCCGGGTCACCGGGATCGTGCTTTCCCCTCTGGGCGATGGCAGCCTGTTCAGGAATGCGGGTTTCCGCAATGGCGATATCATCGTTTCGGTCAACGGCAGCCCGGTGGGTTCGACCAGCGATATCGAAACATTGAAGAGCCAGATCCGGCCCGGTGCCCGCCTGTCCGTCGAAGTTGAGCGCGGTGCCGATACGGTTCCGGTCGCCGTAAATCTGGGAGCCCAATAATGCGCAGCCATTTCGCCCGCATGATCGCCGTGCTTGTTCTTGCCGTCGGCCTGTGGGCCGCGCCGGCCTCCGCCCAGCACACGCTGAATGTCCGCGATGCCGATATCCGCGCCTTTGTGCAGGACGCGGCAAAGGTGACCGGACGGACTTTCATTCTCGACAGCCGCGTACAGGGCAAGGTTTCAGTGGTCACCGACCGTCCGCTCAGCCGCTCGGAATATTTCGAGATATTCCTCTCGACCCTGCGCGCGAATAATCTGGTCGCGATTCCGACAACGCGCGGCGCCTATCGCATCCAGCCTGCCGATGGCGCGGCTTCGCAGCCGACCCGGATCGGTTCGCGCGGTGCCGAGGGCAACCAGCTGGTCACCGAAGTGGTGCGCCTCAAATCGATCGTCGCGACCGAAGCGCTGGAAACGCTGCGGCCCTTGGTCAGCAAGCAGGGCTCGATTACCTCGAACCGCAATGCCAATAGTTTGGTGATCGTCGACTATGCCGACAATATCCGCCGGATAAGAAGCCTGGTCGGTGAAATCGACCGGGACAGTGCCGCCAGCACGATCATCACGCTGAAAAATGCCGGAGCGCGGGAAATTGCAACTTCGCTGCAGGCACTGGCAGCACGGGGCGGCGGCGAAGGCCTGCGCGCGCCGGTGACCGTGGTGCCGATCGACAGCAGCAACAGCATCGCCTTGCGCGGCGATCCCGGCGCGGTATCGCGCTTTGCGCAAATGGCGCGGGAACTGGACAAGGGCGCGGAATCGGGGACCGAAATACGGGTCCACCGGCTGAACTACGCCAATGCCGAACATCTGTTGCCGGTGATCGAGAATTTGCTGGGCAGCAAGGGCACGGGCGGAAGTTCCGCAACGGTTGCGGCGGCAGCAAATGGCGATGGCGCGGCGACAGCGGCACCGGCGGCCAGCGGCGGCAATGGCATCGCCAGCCGCGGTCCCTCGATCGTCACCCGTCTGGAAGGGACCAATGCGATCATTGTCGCCGCAAATCCCGATGTCCAGCGGATGATTGGCGAGCTGATCCGTCAGCTTGACACGCGTCAGGAACAGGTGGTGGTCGAAGCGATCATCGTCGAGATTTCGGAAACCCTGGCCCGCGAACTGGGTGTGCAATGGCTGGTCGGCGGCAAGGACGTGCCCTTTGCGGTGACCAATTTCTCCAACGCCTCGCCCAATATCGTCGATGTGGCTGGCGGCTTGCTGGCCGACCAGTTTGACACCACGACCACGACGACGACCAATACCGCCACGACAACGACGACCAATAGCGCCGTAGGCGACGCGCTGCGGCAGAATGCGGCGGATGCGGTTCTGGCCGCGCGCGGCGGTTTTGGCGGTTTTGCTACCAGTCTCGGTGGCAGCGCGGTGCTGGGTGCGATCATCAATGCGGTGCAGTCGGACAGCAACAGCAACGTGCTGTCGACGCCGTCGCTGACGGTGAACAACAATCTCAAGGGCAGCATATTGTTCGGCCAGGAAATCCCTGTGTCGACTGGCGAGGCGCTGTCGAACAATTTCGACAATGCCTTCCGTACGATCCAGCGGCAGAATGTCGGGATCGAGCTGGAAGTCACGCCGCAGATTAACGCCGGCGACGAAGTGCGGATGGAATTGCGGCAGCAGGTCAGCTCGATCGCGGGGCCGGTGTCCGACGACTTCAACGAGCTGATCATCAACAAGCGCGAGATTAACACGACCGTTACCGTTGGCGACGGCGAGATTATCGCACTGGGCGGCCTGCTCGACGATAACGAGCGGCGCACGATCCAGAAAGTGCCGTTTCTCGGCGATATTCCGCTTCTCGGCGAGCTGTTCAAGTCGCGTGGCAAGTCGCGGGTCAAGACCAATCTGATGGTCTTCATCCGTCCGACGATCCTGAAGGATCCGAACGATGCCCGCCGCTTCTCGAGCAACCGTTACGGCTATATTCGCGACCGGCAGCTCAGCCGCAATCCGAACCAGGAGCCGTCGATCGATGCTCTGGTCCGCGACTATCTCGGCACCGTGCCGCCGTCGGTCGAGACGCGGCCGGATGACCAGATCATCTACGCGCCGGGTGACGTGCCGGCCGTCCGCGACAATGGCGTGATCGAGCGGACACCGTTGCCAGCGAGCGAGACCAGCGGGGATCGATGATGAAGATCGCCCGGGGAACAGAGACGGTTGTTTCCGAAGCGGATAGCGGACCAGTGATGGAGGCGACAGTCAAAACTCTTCCCTACAGCTATGCGCGGGACCA
>DELZ01000003.1:413059-439473 GCA_002354635.1 Sphingomonadales bacterium UBA2683 | reverse complement strand
GCGGCCTACAGCTCTCGCTTACGAGCAGCCAACCCGCCGCGCCAATTTGGCGCCACGGCGCGTATTACTTTTTGACGGCGCAAATCCGCCGAGGAGGATTATTTGATGACTACCAATACAACGAAGCCCCGGCCAAAGACCGATAAGCCTAGATCTGCCCGTCGACGTTTTTCAAACCCGGTTCCAATGGAAGGTGAAAATGGCGTTTTCAGCCAGACTTGGTTTCCGGTCGCACTGTCGACTGAAGTCGAAAAAGGCAAGGTGGTCGGGTGCGATTTTCTCGACGGTCGGATCATCATATTCCGCGGTGACAATGACAAAGTCGCTGTGATGAGTGCCTATTGCCCCCATGTAGGCGCTGACCTTTCGGTCGGAACCGTTGTTGGTGATCGGATCGAATGTGCATTCCACAAATGGCAATTCGATCAAAAGGGTTGGTGCATCCAAACGGGCGTCGGAGATCCGCCGCCACCGACCGCCTGTCTTTACGAGTTTCCCGTAGTCGAGCGGTACGGTATTATTTGGGCCTTCAACGGTGAGGAGCCGCTTTGGGAACTGTTCGATTTCGAGTTCGACGACAGCGAATTGTCCTTTTCTTCATTTAAAACCGATACCTATACCTGCGACCCCTGGATTTTTGCGGCGAACACGCCCGATGTCCAGCATATCAAGGCCGTTCACGGCATTCGCTTTAATTCGGACGATCCCCATGAAATCGTCGAATGGGAACGCTACGGCTTCCGCATGCAGGTGGACGCGATACACCAGAAGGGTGAAGAGCTGTCTTGGAACGTCGGCATTCGCGGGACTACAACGTTCATCCAGGAAGGTTTGGTCAACGGCTGGTGGATGGGTGTCGCTGCTGGATTTTCTTGCCCCAGGCCCGGGACACACGAAGTCTATGTTTGCATCGCTGTCAAGCGCGGAGACGGCTCGACGGAGGCCAATAAGCTGAGCGAGGAACGGCTCGCGTTCGGTACCGAGCTGCTCGCAAGGACCGCAGTTGAAGACAAACCAATATTGGACCGGATACATTACAATCCCGGAACGCTAACAAAGGGTGATGCAACACTGGCCCGGTGGCTAGACATCGTGCGCGCCTATCCAAGGGCGCATCCCTCAAAGGATTTCATCAATTAGGCGGGCACTGGGCATTGTCATGTCTGGACGGCGCTCTTCGAACAAGGGTATATTTGATATTGATGTGAAGTTTTCGCGTGCCGTCATGTCTTCCGCCTTTTGGATGCTGTCACAGCAAAGTGGCTGATCAGTCGAGGCGCTGCTAAATGGTCTGGATGAGCAAGTCCGATAGTGCTGAGAAAACAAAAAACGGCTGAAGCTTTCTACCAGCTATAAGCTGGTGGGTTTGCTCCTAAGTTGAGCCACTAAAATTCAGCGCTTACGAATTTTCGGGCACGCGCCGCAAAGTGACCTCTCTCACATCCCGGCCCCGCAAAAGCGCTAGGGCGCTCGCAGAGGAACCAGCACGAGGACGAAAGAATGATGAGACGCACCCATAAAACCGGCATCGCAATAACGATTGCACTTATCGCGGCGATGCCCGAAGCGGCTTCTGCCTGCGAGCTTTTTCACGGCGTACGGGTCAAGATGGAATCGGGAAGCTACCGCGCCACCCTGAACGATGTCGCTCTCAAGGATGGAGGCGTCAAACTGTCTTCAACGAACGGATCGGTGAGCCAGTCTTCCTATGAATATCGACTCACCGAATGGCTCGTTCCCGGCAAGAATATCGTGAAAACCGATTATGACGGAACCGCAGCGGAATTTACAATTTTTGCGCGGTGCAAGGGCAGTTATGAAGACGACCATATCGTCGACACCGTGACCTTTACCTCTCCGTCTTCCAAGCAGTTGAGCTTCGAACATCTCGGGCCGCTGGAAGATACCTATCTCAAGGCCGATATTGCCGGTGACGAAGGTCTGCTGGATGCGGTGGAGAAACTGCAGGACGCTGCGCGGGCGGGTGACGTCGAGGCCATATTGCACATGCATGGTCCGATGATCGAAGAATTTGGCCGGCGCATGGGCAGCACCGAGGGGATAACATCCTATCTGCGGTCTATTCTGACCAGCCACCCAGCGGTTGTTGAGAAAGCGCTTACCGTAACGCCGGTTATGGGCGGGCGCGTCTATCAAATATTCGGGCCGGACGGTCAGCCGCCGATTTCCGTATCGGGAAAAACCGAGGACGGAAGCTTCTCCTGGCCAGGGGGTGTCTATTGGGCGCGTTTCGGCGACGAATGGGCCGTGGTTGCCAATTAGGAGGAAGAAAGGCGATTTGCCGGTCTGCCATCTGGCAGAGGGGTGCTGTCAATCTAACAGCAACTCGTCTCCGATTGGCGCACCAAAAGTCAGATCGAGGTTACGTCAGGCGGGGAGATTTTGCCACTCGGCCAGTGCGACCGAGCGTCGTGCCCTTTAACATACTGGCTAATTATCAACCTTTCGGCAGAGCACGAAAGGTCGGGAAATCGGACGCGGTAGCCCGTTGTCTTAAAGCTATTCCGAGTGACGGCGAGAGGCTGTCACTAGTTCGCGTCCTCATCCTCTTCAGATCTCCGCGTGTAGATTGCGACCGTGCGATAGATTTCTGTACCGTTGGCTTCGCCTACGACCAAAGTGTCCTCCTCGCAGTCGATTTGACCCCAAGTTTCACAGAGCAGAGCTTCTATCACCTCCATTGGGATCGAACCGTTTCCCCGAGTGACAGTGGAGATCCATTTATTGTCGCGCGGACGATCGTAACTGTCGTCGGTCTGTGCGATCTTAGCATTAGCTTTAAAGGAAGATTCGAACTCGCGCTTGGTGACGTCATCGTCGTCTTCGTGACTGATCGAGCCCTCATAGACTTCCAGCCGCTCGAGGGGCGTGACGGTGTCAACAAATCGCGAAGCGGTCATCCATTCTTCTTGCCACCAGACGACCGGCAGTTCCGCGACGTCACCGCCGCATCCCATAACTATGGACGCCGCTCGTGCCTTTTCCGCATCGGGTATTTCGGCGGCACCGATTATAATCGCTTGCTCCGACGACCAGGATGCGAGCACCGGCGCCGGGATGATCGGACTTGCGGAATTGCGCGATGCGGTGGTCTCCACGCCGATCAAGATGCCAGCGATGAGGCCAATCTTGCTCGCGGCAAGACCATCAACGGTTAGCAAACCGGACGTCGACCAATAGTTAGCTGCGTCGATACGTGCGCGACCGTAGAGTTTGCCATCTTCATCACGAAGCTCGGTGAGCTGTTCCCATGGTTTCGTGGTGGGAGCGGGGCTCCCATCGTCGAAATCGTCGACGTCGTCGCCCTTGATACGGTCCAAGAGTGCAGTAGAGTTGATTTCGAGCCAATCGCCTGCGGTGGTCTTGCTTTGAGCTGCGTCGTCCTGACTAACCGAGATTGTCACATCGCAAGCGGGTGCGATCGCAGCAATTACTGCTCCTAGCTTCACCAGCTTCTTCTGGTCAAACAAATCTTCGCGATACAGGAGGCCGTCGGGCTCGAACGGATTGATCTTGAGTCTGACCTCCACTCGTGTACCTCCGTCGATCGGAACCTCACTAGCCTCGGCATTTCGCAGATTTGGTCGCGAGCCGAGGCCGTGAAGAAACTCTAATACGCGCGCGGATTGTGTGTCGCGATCGAAGCGACGGGTAATGACCCTAACTTGATCGCCAAGCATGAAAATTGAAAAGAATCCGATCCCGTACTTACCCCGGGATTTCATGCCCGCAGCAGCTAGGCCGGGAAATTCCTGGATCGCGAGTGACGATTTCCAAAATGAATTTCCAAAGTCGATTAGCGGACCTGTAAGCACGGTATGCGACATGCCAACGCCATTGTCCTCGAAGCAGAGCCAGAACTCATCTTCGCGCTTTTGCAACATGACATGGAGTTCACCCCATTTGGGTGGACGACCCTGCAGCCGTCGTCGGGCAGTGATAGCATCTAGGCCGTTTTGGATCAGTTCTCGAATGGGCGCAGCAGCACTGTCGCCGTAGAGCTTGCTGCCCCCGAGAGTCGCGACTATTTTGGGAACGTCGCTGACCCGGACGGTGCTGTCGACTGGTGTCCAGCCGACCGTTTCAACGGTTCGGGCAAGGTCGGTCGGCGAATGTGCTCCCTCCACCCGTCGAACCACGAGCGGTCTCTTCTGGTGGTCGCGAAGAACCCGGTCAACGTCACGGAGTTCGCGATCGACCATTTGCAGCGCGTCGAACGCAGTCCACCACGTATCTGCCGCGTCGGCATCGAAAGGCGGCTGTGCGGTGTAGACTAGCGCGTCGGCATGAACGTACGGCTTTGCCATTCGCTCTTGAAACTTCCAGTGGTTTGCCGATACCCCGCTGGGCTGAGCGAGCGCGAATTCGAATGCCGGTGCTCGCCGTTGGTCAAGGTGCATTGCATCGGCCACGCGGAGCAGGCAGGCAACCTTCAGCAAATCGACAGTGCAATTGGTGACATTCGGCAGAGCACCGAGCGTCCCGGACAACTCCTCTTCGACTCTCGCAATATTCCACCAGTGGCTGTAGCCAACCTTGCCAATCTTCGGGCCGTAGAAGTTACGAACCTGCTGATCTTCGATGATGAACATCGGCTGCTTCTGCGGGCCCATCCAAGAGATCATCGGCAGGTTCTCAGCCTGCTTGGCGTGAAGCAATCGCAGCGCATCCGCTGTGGTACGATTTTCAGCTTCCTTGACCGCGGCGACGTCGCTAGCAGAAACGGAAGCCATATACCGCGAATGGAGATCGCGCCATTCGGTCTGCTCGCGCAGCTCAGCTACTCCGCCAGGGAAAGCAGCGATCGTCATTGCGGAATCGTGTAGAAGCACCGCGCCACCGAACACAAATGCCTCGGCTGGGTTAAGGTCGAAGTTCCCGCCTGAGGCGATGGATGCCATCTCCCACAGCGCATCCAAATGAGTCACGTCGTGAACGGTCATGTGGGGTAAGTCGCCAGCGATCTTGGCGACAAGCGCGCTAGCGCGCGTGCGCATTGCCTTATAGCAGCAAGCAAGGTGCCTCTGCTCTTCTGGAGTGGCGTCGGCACGGGCATCTTCGAATGCTGCCTTCCACAAAGTTGTTTCTTCAAATGCCATAATATCTTCTTAAATAGCAGCTTATTCAGGGCTGCAACAAAATAATGGCTGCACTAATGAGGATGGAGCCCGACTCTACTCCCCTTTAGCTTGCCGACATTCGCAGGCGCTGTTTCCGTGTAAAAATCCAAGTTTGCTTTTGGATTTGGCGTTGGCGTGGCTGAATAACCGACCTCACGCGCATTGCAGACCGACAGCAATTGCGCCGTTTGCGACCGGGCAGCATTTGGTGCAAACCCTTATGAAAACTGTCATAACGCGATTACATTTCTGGTAGCCTCTGTCGGGACTTAAATCGTCAATGACAGCGATGTATTTCGTTGCAAATTTCACTCGTCCATCCGTGCATCCCGCACTACAATAAATTCGTCGGCCGCGGACACTATGATCGCCTCGGGTCAGCGGCAAAGACGCTTCAGATTTGCAAGATGCTCTTTGTCAACGTGTTCCATCATCGCGAGCAGTGCGCCAGCGGCGGTGCGCGTTTCCTCAAGCGTCATCGACGAGAAGGATAGAAGGTCATCGAGGTTGTCTGAATGGGACTCCACCTGGGCGAGCCGTTCCAGTGCCGCAAGTCTGTCGCGATCGAGATAGGGATAGTCGGCGCATAGCTTGTCGAGCTGGTTGGAAAGGCCTGACCCACCTGGACATTTGAAAGCGAGAAAGACGTCCAGCACCCGACGGAGAACGTTCGGAATCATGTATCCATGATCGTCGTATGCGTCGGCCTGTTCAGCAAACCGCAGGACATGGCTGAAAAGGAAGTGGTACTCGGAATCGTACTCGCGCAGGAGTTTGGACATCTCCACGATCGTGGATGACCGACGCACCTGTCCCCCGGGTATCGCCACGTCGATGAACAGGAACGTTGCTGTAGGATCCCTCCCGTCCGACGGCCGTGCTTTCGACTTCCAGGACTTCCGGAATTCGTTCATGCACTGGAGGTTGTGTGTCATGACGAAGACCTGTCCCGCCTGATTGAGGCGGGTCCGCACGAGCGAACACGCGAAATTTAGCGCCTTCGTGTCGAGGCTCGAAACCGGGTCGTCGACAACCACGATCACGTCCTTCAACTTCCGGTTATCGGCCTCGATCGACGATAGGAAGTACGAGATCGCGATCGCGGTCTTCTCGCCCTCGCTTGGGACGCCCATGATGGGCGCGCCGTGCCGTAGAAGCTTATATCCCTCATCGACCGGGTCTATCGTCAGCTCGCTGTGTCCGAGGTATGTCGCGATCAGCTTGTTGATCACGCCAGCGGCCGGGCCATGTGTCCTTATCAGTTGGCGCAGTTCGCGTGCCGAGTCTTTCAGCGCCGCTATGGCGTCAGTCTCATTCTTCAGCTTGCTTACCGCCTCATCGAGTTCCTTTGCCGTCTTCGCATAGTCCTCGCGGCAGTCGGCGATGAAATGGCGCCGGATCGAGGTCTCGGCTGCGTCCCTATGCTTGGCGAAATCGGTGACTGCCTGGTTGTGAGCTGCGACGGCCTCGTTGACGGCGGCCACACCTGCAGCAAGTCTCTCTGCGGTGGCGAGAACGTCCGGTTCCGCGATGACATCTTTCATGTCTGCAGGCGTCGCCGGACGCTCTAGCTTTGCGGAGAGCACAGTCTGCAGGCTGCCGAGCTGTTTCGTTAGTAGGCGCACATCCTCCGACACGGCATCCCGTACAACCTTGAAGTCGGTCCGCAGCTCAGTTGCAAGCTCGTCCGGAGCAGGTAGCTGGCCGCTCAGCCGGGTCGATGTCTCGATTAGATCGCTCAGCCGATCGGAGGTCTTTGTCAGTCGGGCGACGAACTGGTCCACCCCGTCATCTAGGGCTGCGGCGAGAAGCGCTCGCCGCTCGGCGGAGATTGCATTGCCACAGTAATAGCAGTCGGCGATTCCATGGGCTTCGTGGTATTCATGCCCATGCTTTAGCCACAGCAGCATGTCGGGGTACTGCTGCACTTCGTCGAGAGCTATCATCGCTAGCGACTGGCCGCAAGCCTCGGCGATAAAGCGGTAGGCCGTCCCGATGGTCGCCTTGTCGAACGACACAGGATCAAGGCGAGGCATCGGTTCGTCCATCCGGCGCGTGTCCTCGGCCGCCTTCAGCTCAAGGTCGGTGAGTGGGGGCCGCTCGTCGTCTTTCCAGGAGTCGTAATCCTTGGCGAACGCGGGCGCTTCGTACTTGCGGCTGCCTAGATGAAGGCGGGACGCGACCGACTTTGCGTGTTCCCTTTTAAAATTGGCGAATGCCTTGTCTGCTGCGTTCTTGCTCGCGACCGCGGTATCATTCCTCGTGTTCGCCTTGACGATCTCGCTCTCGACCTTTGTCAGTTCGTTGGCGGCTTCAGCTTGGTCTGCGCCGATGTAGAAAACGGGGTTAGCCCGCCCAACTGCCCATTGTAGGTTCTGTTCGATGTAGTCCGAATTGAATACCAGCAAGCGCTGCTCAAGCCCGACGGGATTGGTCGGGCAACCGAACGCCGAGCCGTCGTCCAGCGACACCTCGAACGTGCCGCCCTCGGGGACCTTTGGGTGTAGTGCGCCGACCTGAAGGCTGGCGAAAAGGCGCGACAGTGTGCTCTTCCCCGACCCGTTGAATCCGTAGACGAGGTTGTAGCGACGGAACTGCAGGGAGGGCGAACGCGCATCTCGGTCGGCGTATATTCCCATACCCTTCAGAGACTTGATATTCGTTATAATCCCCATCGGCGGATTTCACACCTCGGCTGGACCGTTGTCAAGGTCCACGCTCGTCTTACTGGTCGAGCGGCAACACATCATTGTCCGTCCGTTAGTGCCATAGTGCGCGGCCTGTAGCGAGAATCAGGCTTAGTTCATCGAAAAAACCTAGTCTCGTTTCTGGAGGAGCCGTCGAGCAACCACTTTCAGAATGGATCGATCTACGTCGAATGCCCGTGGTCGGGCCCAGCGGACTTCCCATATTCTCAAACACCGAAAAACTGACGTTGAATAACGGATTATGATTCCTCTTCTCTTAATTCGAAACAAGCGCTGACGCGTTCAACAAAATCCGGATTTCCTCGAGGTTGGCTTCAAGATCGCTGGTTAGCTGTGAGATCAGCTCTTGATCAGTTTTGGAAGATTGGCACTTTACTGAAATTTCATGAGCATCTTCGAGCCGTGCCGTGATGAGCGCAAACAGGGCGCCCCGCACTTTGATCGCATCAATTCTTTCATCATTGTCCATGCACTCAACAACGCTCGTTTCCTCGCGCAAGTCCAGCAGCAGCTTTTGACTATTTGCAGATAAACCACTGGACTGCAGCGTTTCTTCGAGCATGGGTGTTGGTGTCGCCAGCGAAGCAATGCGACATGCCGCTGGATCATATTGAACCCGCGGCTTGGGTCAGTGAAAGCGCTGGATCCTCCAGTGCCATACTGGAGAACCCAAATGCCAACTACAAAACCACAAACCAAGTCCGACAAAGTTATCGCACTGCTAGGCCGAGCCAAGGGCGCTTCGCTGGATGAGATATGCAATGCGACCAGTTGGCAACCCCATAGTGCCCGCGCCTTTCTGACCGGCCTGCGCAAGAAGGGCCTTGTTCTCGTCCGGGAACAGGGAGCGGACGAAGGCACAGTCTATCGGACGATATCGCCTCCGACCGCTGAGGATGCATCTTCATGAGCGATCTGGATGGTCGATTGTCAGAACTGGCCAACATGCCGCCAGCCCAGCTTCGCTCCCTGTGGCGCGATATCTTCCGCCAGCCTGCACCAGACGCAGCCCCCGATCTGCTGCGCCGGTCTATAGCATGGCGATTGCAGGAGCGTATGCATGGCGGACTGACGCCATCTATCAAAATGCGGATATCAAAACTGCAAAAGAAACTGGCCAAATCCAGCCTGGCGGGAATGCCCCCTGAAATCGCGCTCAAGCCGGGTACAAGACTTGTGCGGACATGGAATGGTAAAAGCTATCACGTGCTCGTGGGAGATGAGGGCTTTGAATATGACGGCAGGCAGTTCGGAAGCCTTAGCCACATTGCCGAGGAAATCACCGGCGCCCACTGGTCGGGACCCCGCTTTTTTGGATTGAGAAAGCGAAGCGGATTCAAGCCCAAGGCTCGGATCGATGCCTGAGTTGAAGAGAAAGACGCGCTGCGCCATCTATACCCGCAAATCGACCGAAGATGGTCTGGAACAGGATTTCAACAGTCTGGATGCCCAGCGCGAGGCATGTGCTGCTTACATATTGAGCCAGACGCACGAGGGATGGGAAGGGACATCAGAGCTATATGATGATGGCGGCTTCAGCGGTGGTTCCATGGAGAGGCCCGGCCTCAGGCAACTTCTGCAGGATGTCATAGCCGGCAAGGTTGATGTCATTGTTGTCTACAAGGTCGATCGGCTAACCCGTAGCCTTGCCGACTTCGCCAAGATCGTCGATATCCTCGACGAGCATGAAGCCAGCTTTGTAAGTGTCACCCAGTCCTTCAATACGACAACCAGCATGGGACGGCTCACCTTGAATGTCCTTCTATCATTCGCCCAGTTTGAACGCGAGGTCACCGGCGAACGCATCCGCGACAAGATTGCCGCCTCCAAGAAAAAGGGCATGTGGATGGGTGGCCCGGTTCCTCTTGGCTATGAACTTGGTGACCGCAAGTTGATTGTTAATGCCCGCGAAGCTGAAACCGTCCGTCACCTGTTCCGCCGATATGCTGAACTTCAATCTGTGCCTCAACTGGTCGAGGAACTTGCGGTGCAAGGATATCGCACGAAGATCCGTCCCTACAAAGATGGCCGACAAATTGGCGGTGTCGCATTCCGGACCGGTGCACTCAGTCAGTTGCTCAAAAACCCGATCTATACCGGCAAGGTCCGACACAAGGACAAAATCTATGATGGGGAGCATGAAGCCATTATTGACCAAACATTGTTTGATGAGGTTCAGAGCATTTTTGCGGTGAACCGCAGGGACAATGCCTTGGGCAAGAAGTCCAGTAATCCAAGCTTGCTGTCGGGCCTAATCACCGACCCTGATGACCGGCCAATGACACCAACGCATGCCTGCAACGGATCGAAGCGATTCCGCTATTATGTGACGAGGCTTGAACCGGGCGATGACAAGAACCTGGTATGGAGGTTGCCATCGGGAGAGATCGAGAGACTGGTCATAGATGCAATTGCAAAGGCGATTGCCGATAATGCGCCAGCCTCGAGCGAAGCCAATATTATCCAGGATCAAATGGCTGCTAGTGGCGAGATCGCTGAACGTCTTCAAATTGCTGTCATTCACGAGAAGCGCCAGATACTGCTGGATCACCGGGTCAGGGTACATATCCTCCAAGAGCAAGTCATGCTCAGCTTCAAGCCTCACGTCGAAGCGGAACGATCAGAAGTCTGCATTGATGCAAAACTGGCCAAGCAGGGAAGTGAGCTGAAATTTACCATTCCGCCTACCAACACGAACATCAAGCCGGCCCCTAATGCCACTTTGCAAAAGCTGGTTGCCCAAGCCTTTGCTGCACAAGACCTTCTCCTCACCGGCAAACCCAATCCAGCGCTTTCAGACTACAGCCGCCGGTACTTGGGACAGCTGGTTCGTATCTCCTGGCTCGCGCCCGATATCATCGGATCCATCATGGATGGTACGCAGCCCGTCAGTTTGACCGGTCGCAAGCTCACCCGCGCTAATGCTATCCCGCTTGATTGGCCGAGTCAGAGGAAAATGTTTGGGTTCGTCTGAACGCTCAATCCAAAATTTCAATCTGCATCTGACAGCCACGAAATCGGCCTGTGAGACACGCGCGATATTTCGGCCCATCTCGCCACCGACAAATGGTCTCTAGCCACCGTTTTGTATTCCGCAGTTTACCTAACCCTCGGAAGTTCGGGGACTAATCCCGACATTCTACACACGACTAAGTACTTGATATAAAAGGGAAAAATTGGTGGTGCCGCTTAGAGGATTCGAACCTCTGACCCCCGCATTACGAATGCGATGCTCTACCAACTGAGCTAAAGCGGCATCGATGAAATGGATGCACGAGTGTACCGCGCATTTCATTGATCGCGGGCCATTACCAGCAGAGCTGTGTCATGACAAGTCCGCGTGATCGTTATTTCACAAGGCCTCGGCGCGAAAACCCGGTGCTTGCCGGCAGGGCCGCGTGACGGGCATTCTCGGGAAATTTACCAGATATTTACCATGAGCAGTGCACACCGGTGAAGAATAGCAGCAACCGCAATGGGGCACCATGGAAAACCTACAGAATTACGGCGAAATTGGCGATCAGGATCTGAATTCGGTTCCTGACTATACTGCCTATCCCGAGGATGACGGAGCCGTCGAAGCACCGCCGGCCATTGGCCAGGATGAGCGCCGCATGCATGTGCGGGCCTATAATTTCTGGGCAGGCTTGCTGGGGGAACGGCTGTTCCCCAGCGTTGAGGATATTTCCCCCGAATCCGACGAGGATTTCGGCCCGAACAGTGTCTTGCTGGACTTTACCAACGGTATTGAAAACCCGATGATACAGTTTCTCGGCCGCTCGTTGCGTGATGAATGCGGTATTGATGCCTCGATCACGTCGGTAGCCGATGTGCCGGCGCGGTCGCTGCTTTCGCGCGTCACCGACCATTATCTGCAGATCATCGCCAATCAGTCCCCGATCGGTTTTGAAGCCGAATTCGTCAACCAGCGCGGCATCACGATCATGTATCGCGGTATCCTGCTGCCTTTCTCGACCGATGACGAGACCATCGATTTTATCTATGGCGTGATCAACTGGAAAGAAGTCGCAACCGATGCTGTCCAGCGGGAAATCGAAGACGAGGTGTCGGGCGCGATGCTTTCGGCACCAGCGCGCAAAATAGCGGGACCGGTCTGGGAAGACGGACCGCATTCGGCCAGTCTGGATGAAGAGGAAACGGCCTCGCAACTGGAGCTGACACCGGCCCAGCAAATCATGCCGGATGAGGGAGAAGACGTGCTTTCGGAGAAACTGGCGGACGATGCCAGTCTCGCGGACTGGTTGTCCGCCGCCCGGAACAGCGCCGACAATGCCGCGCACAGCGAGCAACGCAGCCGCGCAGCCCTGTATGCCGCGATCGGCAATGCCTATGATTTCTACCTGATGACCGGGCAATGTCCCGAGGATTACCAGGCGCTGCTGGAAGATTCCGGGCTGACCGTCCAGAAACGCGCGCCGATGACGCCGATCGTCAAACTCGTATTTGGCGCCGGCTATGACAAGACGCGCCTGACCGAATATGCGGCGGCGCTCAAATATGCAGCACGCAACGAGATTGCAAAGGGCACTTTTGCCGATTTTCTGGGCCAGTATGAAGGCGGGTTGAAAGCCGTCGTTTCGGCTGAACGCAAAGCGTCGCGGCCGGCCGGTGTCCCGGCCAATGCCCGTACCATCAACGATAAGCTGATCGCCAAATTGCGCTCGGCACCGTCGCGTCGCCTGCAGGACATCGATGCGGGCGACTCGGAGTTTGTGGTTCTGGTTGCGCGCAAGGACAAGGACGGCGAACTGGCCATTGTTGGCCCGGTCCGCGGCAATGAAAAGCTGACCAGTCAGGCGCTGAGGCACACCCAAATCTGACCTCGGCCCATGTCCGCCGTTCTCGGTCGATATGCCGGCTATAGTTGCACATGTAACGAAAATACCACTATCGGTAATATTCACTTGCGCGGACCTGGAAAGGACCGGCTAGCCCCTTGAGCGTGTGCTGGAATAAGCGCATAGCGTCGTGATGCTGGCGAGTTACTGACTCGTCTTGATCCACCTGGGGGCAAAATGGCGGTCAACCGCGAACAAAAATCCACGCAAACAGCAGCAGATGCAGCAGGTCTCGAAAAGGCGCTGGTAGCAGCCTTTCGTGAAAGCGCATTGCCTGGCGAGAATATCGGTTTTGACCAGAATGCCTGCGAAGAGGCTGCGCGGTTCACATTGCGGTGCGCGCTAAACCGGGAAGACAGCAAAGCGAACCTGTCGCTGGAAAGCGTGAGCGGCCAGCAAAATCACCGGCATTTGCGCCTGGCGATTGTCAATGACGACATGCCGTTCCTGGTCGATTCGGTTTGTGCGACCATTGCCGGTTTCGGCTTGACCATCGAACGGCTGATTCATCCGGTTGTCGCCGTCCGGAGGGACGCCAGCGGGCAGCTGATCCAGATCAACGAACAGGCAGAGGGCGGCGGGAATCGCGAATCGGTAATCTATATCGAACTCGAGCGGACTGACGCCCGTATTCGCCGGGAACTGGTCAAGGCGCTGCGTGCCAATCTCAAGGATGTCGCTGCCGCCGTTGCCGACTGGACGGAATTGCAGAATGTGCTAGCGGAACAGGCGGTTGCATTGCCGGAAGGAGAGGGTGCCACCCTGTTGCGATGGTTCCTTGACCGCAACCTCACATTGCTGGGCCACGAAATCGTCGATCCAGAGGGCGAGCGTAACCGGCAACTGGGCATTGCCCGGATGCGGTCGCAACCAATCCTTTCCGAAGAAAGCCGGAGACGCGCGTTCGAATGGTTTGAAAAGGCTGGGAAAGCCCCGCTGATCATCAAATCCAACCAGCTTTCCACAGTGCATCGCCATGTCCTGATGGACCTGATCATCGTGCCGGTAGAGGACAAGGGAAAAATCTCGGCGCTGTCGATCACTTCCGGCATGTGGACCAGCGCCGCGCTGGCCGCTCCACCGGAATCGATACCGGTGTTGCGGACCCAGCATGCCCGGTTGCTGGACAAGTTTGAATTTTCCGTTGCCGGCCATGCCGGGAAGAGCCTTACCCATGCCCTGACCTCGCTGCCGCATGATCTCCTGATCACATTCGCACAGGACGATCTCGAGAAACTCGCCCTGATCTCGATGTCCCTGATCGACAGGCCGCGGCCCAAATTGCACAGCGTAATTTCGCCACTGGCCCGTCATCTGTTTGCCTTCGTCTGGCTGCCGCGGGAGCAGCTCTCGACCGAGCGTCGCCAGAATGTCGAAAACATGCTTACCAAGGCGACCGGGGCGAAGATCCTGAGCTGGTCCAATTCGCTGGAAGAGGGTGGCGTCTCGTCCCTGCGATACACGCTCGACATGGGAGCCGACGGTAAAGTTCCCGATCCCGACCTGCTTGACCAGGAGCTGGAAAATATGGTCCGGGGCTGGAAACCGGAGGTTGAACGCAATCTGCGCGAAGCCGGCCAGGAAAACCGGTCTGCGGTCCTGGCGCAGCGCTATGCTGATTGTTTCCCCGGAACCTATCAGTCGACATATGGTGCCCTGGAAGCGGCCAAGGATATCATGCGGCTGTTCCAGCTGGAGCGGGGCGGTCAGCGGTCTACCCGGCTTTACCGGCTGGCCAGCGATGCCGATCATCTGCTGCGACTGAAAATCTATCATCTGGGCGGTGCACTGCCGCTGTCGGACGCTGTCCCGACGCTGGAGAATTTCGGGTTTTCCGTGCTGGAATCCGTTCCGACTCCTCTGGATGGCGGCCGCCTGGGCTATATTCACGACTTTCTGCTCGAACTGCGGTCCGAGGAGAAATGCGAAAGTCTGATCGTCCGGTCGGAAGAGATCGAAGAGGCGATCACCAGTGTGCTGGACGGTGAGGCTGAAAACGACGCCTTCAACCAGCTGATCATTTCCGCGGGTATCGATGCCCGCTCGACGGTGTGGATGCGGGCCTGGTTTCGCTATTTGCGCCAGACCGGCCTCAGCTACGGCCTGGTTACGGTGGTCGAAGCCCTGGCAGAGGCCCCAGAGGTCACGGCGGCGCTGATCAATCTGTTCCGCGCCCTGCATGATCCGGATTTCAACGGCGACCGTGAGCAAGCTGCGCGTGCGGCGACCCATGACGTGGACGCTGCATTGGTCAGCGTCCACGCCATTGATGATGATCGCATCCTGCGACTGGTCCGGGCAGTTATCGAATCGATATTGCGGACCAACGCATTTGCCTATCGGGCAGGGGAGGCTCTGGCCTTCAAGATCGAGAGCGCGAAGATTCCGGAACTGCCGGCGCCGCTGCCCTGGCGAGAAATTTTTGTCTACAGCCCGCGCGTCGAAGGTATTCATTTGCGGGCCGGGCCAGTGGCTCGTGGCGGTTTGCGCTGGTCGGATCGCCGGGATGATTTCCGCACCGAAATACTGGGCCTGATGAAAGCGCAGCGGGTCAAGAATGCAGTGATTGTTCCAACCGGCGCGAAAGGCGGTTTCTTTGCCAAGCAACTGCCATCCGGCGAAGACCGTGATGCATTTCTGGCCGAAGGCATCGAAGCCTATAAAATCTTCATTTCCGCCCTGCTGTCGGTGACCGACAATATCGTCGAGGGCAAAGTCGTGCCCCCGGCACGGGTCGAGCGGCTCGACGACGATGATCCTTATTTTGTCGTGGCAGCGGACAAGGGTACCGCAAGCTTTTCCGATATTGCCAACAAGATCGCGGTCGATCGCGGTTTCTGGCTGGGCGACGCTTTCGCCAGCGGCGGCAGCAACGGCTATGATCACAAGGCGATGGGGATAACCGCGCGAGGTGCCTGGGTTTCGGTGCAGCGTCATTTCGCGGAATCGGGTGTCGATGTCCAGACGGATCCGGTCCGGGTGGTTGGTGTGGGCGACATGTCGGGCGACGTATTCGGCAACGGTATGCTGCTGTCGAAGAGCCTGAAAATCGTGGCTGCCTTTGACCACCGCCATATTTTTGTCGACCCGACCCCCGATCCGGCGAAGAGCTGGGTCGAGCGCAAGAGATTGTTCGATCTGCCCCGTTCCAGCTGGGATGACTATGACAAGAAATTGATATCCAAGGGTGGCGGTATCTTTTCGCGCAGTTCGAAAACGATCAAAATCTCAAAACAGATTGCCAGCTTGCTGGAACTGCCGGACGATGCGGAAACAACGCCGGCGAAACTGATGACCGCGATATTGGCGTGCAACGCGGATCTGTTGTGGTTTGGCGGTATCGGCACCTATGTGAAGGCCGCATCCGAAAATCACATCGAGGTCGGTGACCCTGCCAATGACAAGATTCGTCTGAATGCCGAGCAGCTGCGCGTAAAGGTAGTGGGCGAAGGCGCCAATCTGGGTATCACCCAGGCGGCGAGAATCGCTTTCGCTGCCAAGGGCGGCCGGATCAATACCGACTTTATCGACAATAGCGCCGGGGTCGATTGCTCGGACAATGAAGTCAATATCAAGATCGCTCTGAATGCGGAATTGGCCAGCGGCAAGCTGCAGCCGGCCGAAAGGAATATATTGCTGGAATCGATGACTGATGAAGTCGGTGCGCTGGTTCTGGAAGACAACCGGCTGCAGGCACTGGGGCTCTCGATTGCCGAAAAGGGGGGGGTAAAAACATTGCCGTCCTATGTCCGCCTGATCGATCAGTTTGAAGATCAGGGCCAGCTGAATCGGGCTGTCGAGGGCCTTGCCAGCAACGAGGATATGATCCGGCGCGGTCAGGAAAATCGGGGACTATACCGGCCGGAACTCGCCGTGCTCATCTCTACTGCCAAGCTGGTGCTGCAGGATGCCATTGAAAATAGCGATCTTGGTGATGACCCCGGACTGAACAGCGAATTGCTCGCAGCATTTCCGGAAGCGATGCAGAAGGGCCATGAATCGGCCATTCTCAATCATCAATTGCGGCGCGAGATCATTGCCACAAAACTGGCCAACCGAATGATCAACCGGCTGGGTCTGATTGACCCGTTTGAACTGGGCGAGGAAGAAGGCTGCTCAATGGGAGAGGTCGCGCGCGCTTTCGTGATGGCCGAGCGGTTGTTCAACGCCGACGGGATTTGGCGTGAGCTGGAAGCGGCTGATATCTCTGAAGATATCAGAATAACCCTGTTTGATCGTCTCGCTTATGTGCTGCGCTCTCACATGGCCGACCTGATGCGGATCGGGGTTTCTGATGACCGGATCGGTGACACCGTCGATACGCTGGCATCAGGCGTGAACCTGCTCAACGAGAATGTTCAAAAACTGATTACCGCCGAAGGCCGCTTGCAGGCAGCCAAGCAGGTGAAAGATCTGGTCAAGGCAGGAGCCACTCCGGAAATCGCCGACAAGATTGCCAATATATATTTGAATGACGGTGCTGCCGGTATCGCTTTTCTTGCCCATAGCCGGGAAATTGATCCGCTGGACGTGGCCCTTGCCTTTACCAATCTCGGCAGCCAGCTGGGGCTTGACTGGGCGCAGATGACGGCAACCCGGATCAATCCGTCCGACCCATGGGATCGCTTGCTGGTCGCAGGGCTGGCGCGAGATTTTCAGCAGATGCGACTGGATTTCCTGCGCCGTACCCGCGGCAAGGATATGCAGCAATTTGTCGAAAGCTGGGCGGAGCGCAACATCGATCGCGTGGCCCAGTTCAGGAAGATCATGGACCGGGCACAGCAAACGCCAAAGCCCTCGATTGCCATGCTGGCACAAATTGCGGGGCAGGCGCGGCTGTTGCTTTCGCGCTAGATCCAGTAGCCGAGCAAATGAAGGAGCAGGCCGACCAGTCCGCCGACCAGTGTCCCATTCACCCGTATGAACTGCAGGTCGCGCCCGACCGCATTTTCAACCCGGTCGGTGATCGTCTGGGTATCCCAGCTGCGGATCGTTTCTGACACCAGCTTGACGATATTGTCGCCGTAACTGTCGACCACGCCGATGACGGCACGCCGGCCGAATCGGTTGATCTGTCGATTGAGCTGCCTGTCCTGCTGCAGACTGACGCCCAGCTGGACCAGCGCGTCCCCGAACTGACCGGCCAGCGCAGCATTGGGATCACGGGCAGCGCGTAACAGCGCTTCGCGGCCTTGTTCCCAGATACCATCAAGCCAGGATGCAATGGCCGGATTCTCGATTATCTCGAGTTTCCATTCGTTGACCTTTTGCCGAAGATCAGGATCATGGCGCAGTTCGGACGCCAGTTGCACCAGACTTTCTTCGGTTTTGGCGCGGACGGGGTGATGGGGATCGGCTGCCATGTCGGCAAGCAATTTGTAGAGGCCGTCGAGCACCTCGTTGGCAACGCGGTCGTCAAGGCCGGTCCAGCGCATCACCGCATTGGCGCGGTCGGTCACGATATTGCGAATCACCGATTCATTGGTGTCCAGCGTACGATAGGCCCAGCGAATGGTGGAATCGATCAGCGGGCCGTGACGGTTTTCAGCCATCACCACCTCGAGAATTTGTCCCATGGGTGTCGCGATATCGAGATTCACGGCCTGTTTTTTTACGGCACCCTTGAACATGGTACCGAGGCGATCCTTGTCGAGTGAGGCAATGGCATCGCCCAAAAGTCGTGATGCACCGAATTTGAGTCTGCCTTCCCCGCCGCTCGGCGATTGCAGAAAGCGTCCGATACCACTGGCCAGATCGACGTGCCGCATGCGCTGGGCCACCAGGCGGGAGATCAGGAAATTGTCCTTGAGGAAATTGGCCAGCGTGTCGCCGATCCGGTCCTTGTTGCGGGGTATGATTGCGGTATGCGGTATCGGCAGGCCCATGGGGTGTCGGAACAAAGCGGTGACTGCGAACCAGTCTGCCAGGCCCCCGACCATCGCCGCTTCGGCAAAGGCGCGCACGAATCCGATTGCCGGATGCACGGCTTCATAGCTTTTCGACGTGACGTAAATGATCGCCATGACTACCAGCATGCCGGTGGCAATGATTTTCATGTCCTGACCGGCATTATTGGTTTTGGCGGCCGCGCTGGCGCCGTCGCTACTGGCAATCTTTGACGATATGGGCTTCACTCGGCGGGCTGGACTTCTGCGTCGGGCCGATCATGACGGTCATCGCCAGGCTTGTAGGTCAGCAGCCGATTGCGCAGCCAAGGTCCGGCCCGGCGTTCGAATCCATCTGCCAGACTGAAACCGGCAGGGACAATGACAAGAGTCAGCAGCGTCGAGACCACAAGACCGCCAATAACCACGATGCCCATCGGCGCGCGCCAGGCACCGTCGCCGGACAGGGACAGGGCTGTCGGCACCATACCGGCGGTCATGGCAACCGTGGTCATGACGATCGGCTGGGCACGCTTGTGCCCGGCATCCATGATTGCCTGAAACTTCGGCACGCCTTTTTCCATTTCCTCGATTGCAAAGTCGATCAGCAGAATGGAGTTTTTACTGACGATGCCCAGCAGCATCAGCACGCCGATCAGCACCGGCATCGAGAGCGATTTGTCAAATGCCCAGACCAGCAGCATGCCGCCGAGCGGAGCCAATGCCAGTGAACCCATGTTGACCAGTGGCGACATCAAGCGCTTGTAAAGCAGCACCAGCGTTGCGAAAACGAGCAAGATGCCGGCGATCAGGGCGATCACGAAATTGACCGCAAGTTCTTGCTGCCATTCATCTTCGCCGAACGCTTCGTTCGAAACACCCGTGGGCAGGTTTTTCATGATCGGAAGATCATAGATTTTTGTCATCGCCTCCCCCTTGATGACGTCGGGGGCCAGATCCGCTCCGACAAAGGTCCGTCGGTTCTGGTTGTAGCGCTGAATCGATGTCGGACCGGAGCCAAAGCTGACCGAAGCCACGCGGCTGAGCGGGACGGTGCCACCGCTGGCAATCGGAATCGGCAGATTCTTTATCGTATTCAGGTCGTTCCTCGATTCGAGGGGCAGCATGACGCGGATCGGGATTTGCCGGTCCGACAGAGAGAATTTGGCTGCATTCTGATCAATTTCGCCGAGCGTCGCGATGCGGATCGTCTGGCTTAGCGTTGCCGTGGTGACACCCAGTTGCGATGCCAGATCCATATGCGGCGTGATAATGATTTCCGGACGGCTCAAATCCGCTGCGATACGGGGAGCCCGCACCAGATCGATCCCTTTCATTTCCTCGACGAGCTTTGCGGCCGTAACATCGAGGAGATCCGGATCGGACCCCGTCAGCATGATCGATATGTCGCGCCCGGTTCCGCCACCGCCGCTCTGTGACTGGAAAGAAATGCGGGCGTCGGGAATTTTCTGCAGTTCCGGTAAGAGGCTCCGTTCAAACTCAATTGATGTTTTCTTGCGATCTTCCTTCAAACTCACGAACACCGTCGCGTTTGTCTCACGCACACGGGTCAGGGCGCGTTCGACTTCGGGCTGGGCATACATCAGGTCCGACACCCGGTCGGCAATTTTCTCCGTCTGTTCCAGCGTCGTGCCAGGCACGACCTCGATCTGGATACGGCTGTTGTCCTCATTGGTGGTCGGCTGAAATTCTGCAGGGGTTATTGCAAATAATATCACCGTCAGGACAAAGGACAGGACTCCCGTGCCCATCATCCACATGCGGTGATCATGGCCGCGGGCGAGAAACCGGCCAGACCGATAGGCATACCAGTCGGCAAAACGGCCACCGATCGCCGCGACCGCGCGCCTGATCACTTCCACAAGCAGCCGTGCAGCGAAGAATCCGGCGACAACGCCGGCTATCAAGCTCAATATCGCCCGCAGGAAGTCACTGGGGATCCAAGCGGCCATCAGGCCATTCAGGGTCATCCCTACCGCCGACGAGACTCCGACAAATATGACCACAATCAGGGTGAATAGCAGGAAGCCGATCAGATATTGCCACCATACCGTTTTGGCAGGGACCAGCGTCTCGCGTATGCGATCAGCCTGCGAACGGTCCAGCACCCACTCCAACAACTGCATATAACGGTCCATCAAGACACCGCCACCATGTTCGGCGTGTCCCTTCGCCTGGAGAAAATATGCAGCAATCATCGGCGTTATCATCCGCGCGACCGCGAGACTCATCAGCACCGAAATCACGACCGTAATGCCGAAATTCTTGAAAAATTGTCCGGAAATGCCAGGCATCAAGCCAACAGGAAGGAATACCGCGACAATACAGAAAGACGTCGCAACGACCGCGAGACCGATCTCGTCAGCCGCGTCAATGGAGGCCTGATAAGCCGTTTTGCCCATGCGCATGTGGCGCACGATATTCTCGATCTCCACAATGGCATCATCGACAAGGACACCGGCCACCAGACCCAATGCGAGCAGCGAGAGGAAATTCAGATTGAAGCCCAGCAGGTCCATGAACCAGAATGTCGGTATCGCCGACAAGGGGATAGCGATTGCCGAGATCACCGTTGCCCGCCAATCGCGAAGAAATATGAACACGACCACCACGGCCAAAATCGCGCCTTCGATCATCGCCAGCATGGAGCTCTTATATTGTGACTTGGTGTAGTTGACGCTGTTAAACAACGGAATGAACTCGATCCCCGGAACTTCCGCTTCGATCTTGTCCATGATCTCGACCGCGTTGTCGAAAACGGTTACGTCGGACGCACCGCGGGCTCGCGACATCGCGAAATTGACAACTTCGACACCTCTGACCTTGCTGATGGAACTGCGTTCGCCAAAAGAATCGCTAACTTCTGCGACGTCGCTCAACTTGACCGTTTCACCATTGCGCAGGGATATTTGGGTCTGCGACAGTGCATAAGCATCGTCGGCATTGCCCAGAACACGGACCGATTGGCGGGTACCGCCAACTTCTGCCCGTCCACCGGCAGCATTGATATTAACCTGACGCAAGGCGGCGTTGACTTGGCTAGCGGTCACGCCCAGCGCCTGCATCCGTTCGGGTTTCAGAATGACCCGGATTTCCCTGTCGACCCCGCCGAACCGGTCAACCTCTGCCATTCCATCTACTGACAGCAGCCGCTTGGCCACCGTATCATCGACAAACCAGCTGAGTTGCTCCACGGTCATGTCGTCGGCTTTGACAGCAAAATAGGCGATCGGACCGCCAACTGCGTCGACCTTGGATACCTGTGGCTCCAGAATGCCGTCGGGCAAGGAACTGCGAATTTGATCGACCGCATTTTTTACTTCGTTGACACTGTTGTTTACATCAGCGCCAATTTCAAACTCGACAAAAGTGCGGCTGCTGCCCTCACTTGCGGTCGAGCTGATATTCTTCACTCCGCTGATCGAGCGTACCGCCGCTTCGATACGCTGGGTGATCTGGTTCTCAATTTCCGTCGGAGCGGCACCGGGCTGTGAGATTGCAACGGTGACCGCCGGAAATTCGACTTCCGGATTATTGACCACGTCCATGCGGATGAAGCTCAGCAAGCCAGCAAAAAGCAGCCCTGCGAAAAATACCAGCGGCGCGACTGGATTTCGTGTGCTCCAGGCTGAAATATTACGAAGATTCATCGATCAGGCCCCAAATTTGCGCCAATCATGCGCCGTCGGCTTTCTTCTGGACGCTCGGCTGAACGGTTTCGCCTGGACTCAGGAAACCGCCAGCACGCAGCACGACTTTTTCGTTTCCGCTCAAACCAGAAGTGATCGAAATCCCCGCTTCGGAGACAGAGCCCACTACGACATCACGCCGCTCCGCCTTGTTGTCCGGCCCTACCACATAGACAAAGCTGCCTTTGCTGTCGTTCTGCAATGCCGATTCAGGCAAGACAGACATTTCGGAGGTACCGCTTTTGATGCGAGCGCTGGCAAAGCCTCCCGGACGCAAGGCGACGTCGTAACCCAGAGCAATTTTTGCGATACCCTGCCGGGATTGCTTGTCGATGACAGGAGAAATCTGCCATATTTGACCGGTGAGCACCTTGTCGGTACCGACCGGAGTGACTTGCGCGCTGGTTCCCACCGAAACATTGGCCAGATCAGCTTCACCGAGCTGCGCTTGCAGTTCCATTTCCCCGTTCTGGGCCAAAAGGAACAGCGTGCCGCTGCCCTGAGTCACCGTTTGCCCCGGTTCGACATTGCGTTCCAGAACATATCCTGCCTTGGGGGCGATGATATTCAGACGGGTATTTCTTGCGCGCGTCTCGTTCAACTGCGCCTGCGCTACGCGCACACGCGCAACAGCGGAATCACGGGTTGCTGTCAGCCGGTCTATATCGGCCTTGGAAATAAATCCTCGATCGACCAGCTGTACTGCGCGATCCAGATTCGCCTGCGCCAGATTGAGATCGGCGCGAGCGGCGCCGACCGAGGCTTCAAGGCCTGCTGCTTGCTGGGATTGAACCGACCGGTCGATACTGGCCATGACTTGGCCCTGCTTGACCCAGTCGCCGGCGTCGACAAGGACATTGGTCACCCTTCCGCCTTCACCGACCACACTGATCGGAATCTCCCGCCGTGCCGCCAGCGTTCCAGTGGCGTTGATCATTCGCGTCACTTGCTGCTTGCCGGGTTCCATCACCGTGACCGTCGGAGCCTGGTTCGCAGTGTCATCGACACCGGCGCTGCCCATAAAATAATGATAACCGATATAAGCGAACAGAAGCGCCAATACGACAGCAGCCGTGACGATCAAACGCCGCCGGATCGTGGCACGTGCTTCGGCGTCGTCCAGGATCTCGACATCTTCGCTGGGAATGGTGGATTCATAGTTCATTATATTTACTCTTCGATCGGGCTCTTATCGTATTTTGACGCTGCAATACACAAAAGAATCGCTGATTTTCCGTTCAGTTCGGTTTTCCACCAACTGTGTTACATAAATATGGCACCGCCGGCAAGCGGGAACAGGACTGGGGGGCTCTTGCAAGCCTCGCTTCGATCAACGACCAACGTCATCATACGAAAGGGCCGATTGCCACCGAACCGGCCCTTTCTGTCAGTAAATTGTCTGTTGAAAAGCGGGTTTTAACGTACTCTGCCGCGCTGAACGAGGTTCAGGATCAGCAACAGTACGACGGCTCCGACAAAAGCCGTGAACAGGCCGGTGATTGAAAATTCCTGTATACTGCCGCCAAAACCAAAATAGCCGCCGACAAAATTACCAATAACCGAACCGATGATACCGACAATGATGTTCAAGAAGACGCCCATGGAAGCATCGCGCCCCATTACCATGCTGGCGAGCCAGCCAGCAACGCCGCCAACGATCAATGCAATAATCCAACCCATATATTCCTCCTGCATTTGTGCGAAAGTGAATCCCCTTCGCTTGAGAATACAGCTACATACAGGATTATTGCTTGGACTAGAAGGAATAAAAAAGGGCCGCTGGAACTGGTCCTGCGGCCCCATCATCAAGTGGAAGTCGGGCAGTGGCCTGTCAATATTTTTGCTGACGTTCGTACAAGTCGCGATAATGCTGTATCCGCGTGACGCGCAGTCCGGGCATTCCGGACCGGTCGACAGCCCGTTGCCAAGACGCAAATTCTTCCAGGGAAAGATCGTAGCGATCGCAAACTTCGTCAACCGACAGCAGCCCACCATTCACGGCTGCCACAACTTCAGCCTTGCGGCGTACCACCCAGCGAGTTGTGCCGGGTTTTGGCAAATCATCAATGGTTAGCGGTTCGCCCAGGGGCCCGACAACTTGCGCTGGTTTTATCTTCTGGTTTTCAATCATACTGACCTCAATTTTGCCATTTGGCATTTTACTCCGTTTCCCGTCACCTTTCGCCTTGGTAACGGCAGAGTTTTTCGATTACCTGAACTGCCAAGGTAAACGTCGCGTTTATATATTCGATTATCTATGCATTTTATCCATTTCCCGCTGTGCCAGATCCGGCCGGAAACATCCGGTTCTGAACAATGTGGAATGCCTGCTACCGGCCAAGTTTGAACCCAGTCTGCCAGCAAAAAAAGCCATCCGGTCTTCCATGAAGGAGGAGCGGACGGCCGCCCTGATGTCTCGCTCACCCACACGGGCCGCACCAAAATCCTTTGCCGACTGGCTCGAGGTCTGCCGGGCAATGGCACGTTCCAGCAAGGATGTCTGGTCGGCAAATTTGCCGCTGCCTGCAGCGCCTTCATTGTCCGCAGTCTTGCCGCGGTGCCTGTGGGGAAAGTTCATGTCCATAGCCGTGGGTCTAGCAGCGAAGATATAAGCTAGTGTAAAAGAGCTGTTCACACGGCCTTAGGACAAGTTAAGCAAACCTTCCTTGTATCCGGGCAACTCGTACCAAAATGGATCATATCGGGACCAATAGAAGCAAATGTTCGCTGCGCTGGCGCTAACGGCGGGATTTCTTTAAGGACGGCAATTGAGATGACAGACAGAATCAACGGAAATTTTCAGCTGGGCGATGACCTGAGCGGCAAGCGCATCGTGGTGGCAATGTCGGGCGGCGTGGATTCGAGCGTTGTTGCGGCGCTGGCGGCGCGCACCGGTGCCGAAACCATCGGTATCACCTTGCAGCTTTATGATCATGGCGAAGCCGTGGGGCGCGTGGGAAGCTGCTGCGCCGGACAGGATATCCGCGACGCCCGCGCGGTGGCCGACCGGCTCGGTATCGCCCATTATGTTTTCGATCACGCCAGCCGGTTCAAGGATTCGGTGATGGATGTCTTCGCCGATGAATATATGGCGGGGCGGACGCCGATTCCCTGTGTGCAGTGCAATATGGGCGTCAAATTTACCGATTTGCTACAACTGTCCCGCGAGCTGGGGGCGGACTGTCTGGCAACGGGTCACTATGTCAGGCGTGTCGCGACACCGGATGGCGCCCAGTTGCACCGGGCCCTCGATCCTGCGCGCGACCAGAGCTATTTCCTGTTCGCAACCACCCAGGATCAGCTGGACTATCTGCGTTTCCCGCTGGGTGACATGCCCAAGACGCAAGTGCGCGAAATTGCCGAGGAAATGGGACTGGCGGTGGCGTTCAAGCCCGATAGCCAGGATATCTGCTTCGTTCCCAATGGAGATTATGCCAGCGTGGTCCGCAAATTGCGACCGGATGCGGACGATGACGGCGAGATTGTCCATATCGACGGCAGGTCAATGGGTCGGCACAAGGGGCTTATCCATTATACGGTGGGTCAACGCAAGGGACTCGAAATTGGCGGCCAGGTGGAGCCGCTTTATGTGATCCGGCTGGAACCGGAAACGAAGCGCGTTATCGTCGGCCCGAAAGCGGCTCTGGCGGTTGCCTCGGCCGCGCTGCGGGACATCAACTGGATCGGCGGCGACTATGCCGGCCCGGTCGAGGTCAAGGTCCGGTCGATGGCCAAGCCGACCCTCGCCCGGCTGGAAGGACAGAAGCTGCAATTTCACAATCCGGAATTTGGCGTATCTCCAGGCCAGGCGGCAGTTTTTTATCACAAGGAACGGGTGTTGGGTGGCGGCTGGATCGACAGCACCGCTGCGGTTGAGCAGCAATGGCTTGCGGGCGTGGAAGTCTAGCCTACTCGTCCGCCAACCGGGCGTCTGTCAGTAACTGACAGCCCCAGCCTTCGCGAAATTCAGCCGTCGCTGATGCAATCATCGGGACCGAGGCGGTCACCCTTTTGCGTTCCGCGTCCACGCTCAATCCGACAAATTCCATGCCCGGTTCAAAATCCTTCTCGCAGTCCCCGATGTCCCGCCCGCCGATATAATGGCAGGAAA
>DELZ01000003.1:338612-412975 GCA_002354635.1 Sphingomonadales bacterium UBA2683 | reverse complement strand
CCCGCCGATATAATGGCAGGAACAGGCCAGCCGGGCACCGTAAGCGGTACCGACATCGAGCTGCCCTTTGATGAAAGTGTGATTATACGCCAGCAGGCCGATCAGGATGAGCAGGAAAAACGCGCCGATATAGACGGCCATGCGCCATTTGGTCCGCGGAGCGCGTGAAGGTGTTTTTACGGTTGCCATGGCGGCGTCTATTGGTGCAACGACGCGCCATGCACAAGATTAAACTCGCCTTGCTGACGGCGCTGACGATTGCCCTCCCGGGCTGCGGGGAGGCTGAGGATTCTGCTTTGCCACCACAGAAAAGTGCGGCGGAACTGGCCTATATTGCGGACTCGGGCCCGATCGGGAAAGCCGCGCTGGATGCGGCCATTGCGCCGCTGTTCGAGGATCCGGCAATGGCGGAAACCCGGGCCTTGCTGGTGATGTATCAGGGAAAGATCGTCGCCGAGCGCTACGGCGAGGGCTATGACGAGGATACCCGATTCTTGAGCTGGTCCGTAGCGAAAAGCATTACCGGTGCATTGATCGGTTTTCTTGTCGCGGACGGGCGTCTGGTTCTCGATGATCCTGCTCCCGTGCCGGCATGGCAGCGAAGCGGCGATCCGCGCGGCGAAATCACGCTGCGGCAATTGCTCCACATGTCATCCGGTCTCGATCATACCGAATCAGCGGAAGAGGGTGGCAAGACTGTTTTCGAGGCCGATACCAGCCGCTTGCTGTTTCTTGATGGTGCGCAGGATGTTGCGGCCTATGCCGAAGCGCGCCCGATGGAGGCGCGGCCAGGCGAGAAATTCGAATATAGCACCGCCAGCACAATGATATTGTCCGATATCATCACCCGCACGTTGACCAGGAGCAGCGATCCGCAGGTCCGGCGCGATGTAACCCTGCGCTTCATCCGGGGTCGATTGCTCGAACCTCTGGGTATGGACGGCACCTATCCGGAATTTGATCCGAGCGGAACTTTTCAGGGTGGCAGTTTCATTCACGCGACCGCACGCGACTATGCCAGATTCGGAGAATTCCTGCGCCACCGGGGCGCACGCAAGGGCGCGCAGCATCTGCCCGTGAGCTGGGTACGTTTCATGACCACATCGTCCGAGAACGATCCAGCCTTTGGCGGTCATCTCTGGCTGAACAAGCGCCGGCCCGAGGGGCGGAATCAGGTTCTGTTCCCTGAAAACGGACCGGAAACGATTTTTGCGGCGCTTGGCCATCTGGGTCAGCAGATCGTGGTATCGCCAGACCAGCAGCTCACGGTGGTCCGGCTGGGCAAGACTCAGGATGATGTGCTGGCACCGATGAGCGCGCAAATCGGCCGGATCATGGCCCTGTTCCCGATCGGGCGCTAGTATCCCGGAGGGGCGTTCGCACTAAAAGCGGAACGAACCCTCAACAACGGTCACGCATTTCCCGCCGAGCCAGGCGCGGTCCCCGTCGAGACGGCAATTGACATAGCCTCCGCGCTGGCTCGCCTGATAGGCGGTAAAATTGTCGCGGCCCAACTGGCCGGCCCAATAGGGAGTCAGCACGGCATGTGCCGAACCGGTCACGCTGTCCTCGTCCACGCCGCCGCCGGGTACAAAGACCCGGCTCAACACATCGGAGTCCTTGCCCGGCGCGGTGCAGATAAATTGTCCATCACCAAGCGCGGCCAGCGCCTTGAGATCCGGTTTTAGCGCCAGAACATCATCGGCACGGGCGTAGCGCAGAACATGGTAGCGGCCTTCGTGAAACTGCGTCTCGACGGGCGCGCCACCGACCAGGGCGGCGATGTCCGGCATGGCTTTCGGGGCCGGGGCATAAGCCGGGAGATCCAGCGCATAGCCGTCCCCGTCGCGCTTCACCGTCAGGATACCCGCCTTGCGGGTGCGAAAGGTGACTTGCTGCCGGTCGGGATCTTGCGCCAAGATGATATGGCCGCTGGCCAGTGTCGCATGACCGCAGAGAGCGATCTCCACCGTCGGGGTGAACCAGCGCAATTCGTAATCCGCCTCGCCGCTGTCATCGGGCAGATAGAAAGCGGTTTCGGCAAAATTATTTTCCTCGCCGATGGCCTGCAGGATAGCATCGTCCAGCCAGTTCTCGAGCGGCATGACGGCTGCCTGGTTGCCGGTGAAGGGGCGGTCGGCAAAGGCATCGACATGAAAATAGGGAAGTTTGGTCATGGGTAGAGCAGTCCTTCAGTCCAGCCATCACCATTGCGGACAAAAGTTCGGCGTTCGTGCAGCCGGTGGGCCCGGTCCTGCCAGAATTCAAACCGGGCGGGTGCCAGACAATAGCCTGACCAGTGCGGCGGGCGGGGGACATCGCCGCCCGCGAACCGCTCCGTGACCGCCTCATACCGGGCTTCGAAGGTCTCCCGGCTATCCAGCGGCCGGGACTGGTCAGAGGCCCATGCGCCCAGTTGCGAATCCCGGCTGCGTGTCGCAAAATAGTCATCGGCCATGCTGTCGGGCACCGGAGAGAGGCCACCCTCGATCCGGATCTGGCGGCGCAGGCTTTTCCAGTGAAACAAGATTGCTGCCTTCGGGTTTTCGGCGATGTCGCCGGCCTTGCGGCTTTGCTGATTCGTGTAAAAAACAAAGCCCGCGGGGCCGTGACCCTTCAGCAGAACCATCCGGGCAGCCGGCTGCCCGCTGGCGTCGGCGGTGGCAATGGTCATGGCGTTGCTGTCATTTATCTCGCTTGCGCGGGCTTCGGCATACCATTGGTCGAACAGGACAAAGGGATCGGTCATGGCCCGTCCTTAACATCGTCAGCCGGACCGGCAAACAAACAAAATTTTGTTCCGCGACAAGGCGCCGGTTTCTGCTAAAAGCGTCGCAAAGGGGAAAGGGGCGCCATGAACTGGGACCTGATTTTTGCGATCACCAACAATTACGCCTTGCTGATGTGGCTGATTCTCGCATTGGCACCGCGACGGCCGGCAATAATGACGGGCCTGTTTTACGGCGGAATAGGTCTGCTCGCTGCTACCTATGCGGTGATTGTCCTCCCGTTGATGACCGGCCTGATCGACGGCGGCAGCGGCGCAGCCCCCGATTTTACGACCCTGGCCGGAGTTCAGCAGCTGCTCTCCAGCCCCGGCGGCGCGACCGTCGGCTGGATCCACTATCTGGCCTTTGATCTGTTTGTCGGTCTTTGGGTGGCGCGCAATGCGGATAAATACGGGTTTGCACGCTGGCTGCAGATACCTATCCTGTTGTTCGTCCTGATGCTTGGCCCTCTCGGTCTGGTTCTCTATCTGCTGCTGCGTTTCACGCGGCATAACAAGGTTGCAGATGCCGTTATACCCGAATAAGACAGTGGAGTTGAAAATCAGCGGAAACTTCCAATCTCTGCATGATAAGGATTTGAAAAAGGCTAAATAATGATCGATCCCTATCAAGCACTGGGTGTTGCCAAGGGCGCAAGTGACAAGGAAATCAAGAGCGCCTATCGCAAGCTCGCGAAGGAACTGCACCCTGACAAGAACAAGGATAACCCCAAGGCTACGGAGCGTTTTTCCGACGTCACCAAAGCCTATGACTTGCTGCTGGACAAGGACAAGCGCGCCCAGTTTGATCGGGGCGAGATTGATGGAGAAGGCAATCCGACCGGACCTTTTGGCTTTGGTAGCGGGGGCGGATATCAGCGCCGACCGGCGGGCCAGCAACCTGATTTCGGCAATGCAGGCGCCGATTTCGGCGATATTTTCGAAGGCCTTTTCGGTGGCGGGGGCGGGTCGCCTTTCAGCGGTCGCCAGCGCAGCGCGCCCCCGGCCAAGGGGGCCAATGTCGCCTATCGGCTGAAGGTGGAATTTGCGGCAGCCGCGACTTTGCAAAAACAGCGTATCACGCTGGAAGATGGCAAGACCATCGATCTCAGTCTGCCCAAGGGTGTCGATGAAGGCACACAGATGCGGCTCAGCGGCAAAGGGCGTCCCGGTCCGGGCGGAAACGGTGATGCGATCGTTACCATCCATATCAACCCGCATCCTTTTTACAAACGCGACGGCGACAACATCACGCTGGAATTGCCGATCAGTCTGAAGGAAGCGGTGGAAGGCGCCAAGATCAAGGTCCCGACCGTCGACGGACCGGTGATGCTGTCCATTCCGCCCGGTTCGGATTCGGGCAAAACGCTGCGGCTGAAGGATAAAGGGTTCCACGGAAAGTCCGGGGTGCGCGGCAATCAGCTGGTCACCCTGATGATCGTTCTGCCGGAAAAGGATGAAAAGCTCGCGGAATTTGTCAAAGACTGGAACCCGCAAGACAATCCCCGCGCCAATATGGGTGTGTAAGCTTGGCCCGGAGCAATCTGTCCGAACTTTCGCCCGAGGCCCGGCACCATGACAAGGGCGAGACGGGGCATGCCCACAACAGAGCTGCCGAGGATCTGGCGGGCGAAAGCTTGCCGCGCCGGGCCTTTATCGTCATCGAGCGCACGGCTGTGGGTGTCTATCATGACGGCTTCACTTTTGCCGGCAATTTCGCTTACATGTCTCTGTTGGCGGTATTCTCCTTCTTCATCATCGCTGCCGCAATCATCGGGGGATTTGGCCAGACTGATGTTGGCACCGAATTTGTCGAGGCTTTTCTGGTGACCGTTCCGCCGTCGGTCGCGAACGCGCTGCACGATCCGATACGAGACGCGATGTCCGCACGAACCGGGCCCTTGCTTTGGCTCAGCGCGATCGTCGGGCTGTGGACGACGACCAGCCTGATCGAGACAATCCGGGAGATTCTCCACCGGGCCTATGGCGTGCAGGCGCAGCGTCCGTTCTGGGAATATCGTCTTAGCTCGATACTGCTCATTCTCGTTTCGGTGTTTGTCGCCATGTTGGCGCTCAGCGCGCAATTTGTGCTGGCCGGGATCAGCGGGTTTCTCGGTTCCTATTTTCAGGCGATCCAGTCCAGTGCGCTGTGGCTCTCCCTGTCCAATGCTATCCCGTTTTTCGTTTTGTTCGCGACGCTTTATCTCCTGTTTCGTCTGCTCACCCCCCGGCAGTATCGGCCGCGCCAATATCCGAAATGGCCTGGTGCCGTGTTCATTAGCGGCTGGTGGCTGCTGATTACCGGTCTGTTGCCAGTTTTCCTCAAATATGCCGCTAATTATCAGCTGACGTATGGCAGCCTTGCCGGGGTGATCATCACATTGGTTTTTTTCTATCTGGTTGGCCTCGGCATGGTTATTGGTGCGGAAATTAATGCGGCGCTTGCCGATCGTCCCTGGAGAAACGAGACCGGCGAAGGATACGCTGGAAAATCATCTGGATAGCGTTTATCACTGGCGATTATCTGATTTCAGGAGACCGGGGCGATGACTGAGTTAATGAAGGGCAAGCGCGGCTTGATCATGGGGCTTGCCAATAACAAGTCGCTCGCCTGGGGTATTGCCCAGAAGCTTGCCGAAGCGGGAGCCGAGTTGGCCTTCTCTTACCAGGGCGAGGCCCTGGCAAAACGGGTTGGACCGCTTGCCGCAGAACTGGACAGCGATTTTCTGATCGATTGCGACGTTTCCGATATGGCGGCACTTGATGCGGCGTTCGACCAGCTGAAGGCCCGATGGGATACGCTCGATTTTGTCGTCCACGCCATCGGCTTTTCGGACAAGAACGAGTTGAGGGGCAAATATGTCGACACCAGCCTCGACAATTTCCTGATGACCATGAATATCTCCGCCTATTCGCTGGTCGCGGTGGCGCAGCGGGCTGCGGCGATGATGCCGAACGGCGGCAGCATTGTCACGCTGAGCTATTATGGCGCCGAAAAGGTCATTCCCCACTATAACGTGATGGGCGTGGCCAAGGCGGCGCTGGAAACCAGCGTAAAATATCTTGCGAATGATCTGGGGCCGGACAATATTCGGGTCAATGCCATTTCGGCCGGCCCGATCAAGACGCTGGCCGCGAGCGGTATCGGAGACTTCCGCTATATTCTGAAATGGAATGAGTATAATTCGCCGCTGCGCCGCAACGTGACCATCGATGATGTCGGGGGGGCGGGCCTCTATTTCTGCAGCAACCTGTCATCCGGCGTGACCGGGGAAACCCACCATGTCGATGGCGGCTATCATGTTGTCGGCATGAAACAGGAAGATGCGCCGGATATCGCGCTGGATTGATCATTCGTATTTTTTCGTGAATGATCCATTCGCAAGCAGAATAAATTTATCAACGCGGAGCGCGAGTTTTGAGTTTCAACACATTCGGTCACGCCTTTCGCTTTTCCACCTGGGGAGAAAGCCACGGACCAGCGCTTGGTGCTGTTGTCGACGGCTGTCCTCCCGGACTCGAGCTGAGCGAGGCGGATATTCAGCCTTATCTCGATGCGCGGCGGCCCGGCCAGTCGAAATATACGACCCAGCGGCAGGAGCCGGATCAGGTGAAAATCCTGTCGGGCGTTTTCGAAGGCAAGACCACCGGCACGCCGATTTCGCTGATGATCGAAAATGTCGATCAGCGATCGAAGGATTATAGCGACGTCGCCAAGGCCTATCGGCCGGGCCATGCCGATTACGCCTATGATCAGAAATATGGCTTTCGCGATTATCGCGGCGGTGGCCGGTCGAGCGCCCGCGAAACCGCGGCACGGGTGGCCGCGGGGGCGGTCGCCCGGCTGGTGATTCCGGAAGTGGCGATCCGGGCCTGGGTTGCCGAAATCGGGGGTGATGCGATTGATGGATCGCGTTTTGATGCGGATGAAATCGGCAACAATCCCTTTTTCTGTCCAGATGTACAGGCGGCGGGCCGCTGGGAAACGCTGGTTGATGGCGCGCGCAAACAGGGCAGCAGCCTGGGTGCGATCATCGCTTGTGAAGCGGTCGGGGTTCCGGCCGGCTGGGGCGCACCCGTCTATGCCAAGCTGGACAGCGAGATTGCTGCTGCAATGATGACCATCAACGCGACCAAGGGTATCGAGATTGGAGACGGCTTTGCCGCTGCCCGCCTGCGCGGCGAGCAAAATGCTGACGCGATGCGGCCAGGCGAAAATGGTCCTGAATTTCTGGCCAATCACAGCGGGGGCACCGCGGGTGGCATATCAACCGGCCAACCGGTCTTCTGCCGCGTGGCATTCAAGCCGACCAGTTCGATCCTGACGCCGGTCGAAACCGTCACACGCGAAGGGACGGCAACCGAGATCATTACCAAGGGGCGGCATGATCCCTGCGTCGGAATCCGCGGGGTCCCTGTAGTCGAGGCCATGATGGCGCTGGTGCTGGCCGATCAGAAATTGCTCCATCGGGCGCAATGTGGATGAATTGCATACCGAAAACCGTAGCCCTGCCGCTCGCGTTTCTATGCTTGGCGGGGGCTGCAGATTCGCAACCGCGCTTAGCCTTCGAGGGGCTCGGCCCGGTCCGAATCGGCATGAGTGAAACGGAGCTAAAGAAAATCGGTTTCAGCGACCCCTATCGGTCGTCGGATTGGCAAACCGATGACGAATATCCGGCATGCCACTATCTTGCGAACGAGGAAGACTATCCCGGCGTCGGTTTGATGATCAATGACAACAGACTGGTGCGCATCGATGTTGGCGCCAAAGCCGCCAGCGCAAAATGGCAGACATTATCGGGTGCAACGATAGGAATGACCGAGACAGAAATCGCTGCGATATACGGAAGCTGGATGAAAATGGACTATCATCCCTATCTCGGCGATTCGGGGTCCTATCTGACGCTCCAGTCCGGTGACGGGCGATACCGTATGATATTCGAGACGGCGACCCCGGACGGCAGCGGCGAGGCATTTGTTTCTTCGCCGTCCCGTGGACCCAATAGCAGAAAACGAGTCACCGATTTCCGTGCTGGTCTGGCGGAACCGGTAGGCTATATTGAAGGCTGTTCCTGATCCATGATTGATCTCATCCTTCACGTCATCAATGAATATATCCAGACGCACAAGGCCGTCATCGGACTGGTGATTCTTGTCTTCCTGTTTGCCGGTTTCATCATGGAGCGTTTCCCCGCAGCGGTTGTTGCGGTGCTGGGCGCCTGCATGTTCCTGTTTCTCGGGATCATCGATTCCGATGGCCTGTTTTCGGTGTTTTCCAATACCGCGCCGATCACCATTGCCGCGATGTTCATCCTGTCGGGCGCCCTGCTGCGAACCGGCACGATTGATGCCATTGCCGGCTTCATCATCAAGCGTGCCAAACGTCATCCGAAACTGGCGGTTGCCGAGATGTTCCTGGGCGCTTTCGTCGCCTCCGCCTTCATGAACAACACGCCGGTCGTGATCGTTTTGATCCCGATCATCCTGCGCCTTTCGCGGGCCACCGGCTACTCGTCCAAGAAATTGCTGATCCCGCTGAGCTTCATTTGTATCCTGGGCGGCACGACGACGCTGATCGGCACATCAACCAACCTCATCGTCGATGCGGTGGCACGCGATCAGGGGCTGGCCGGATTCGGTATCTTCGAGATCACGCCTTACGGCCTTCTTGCCGCTGTCGCGGGAACGGTGATGATGGTGCTGTTCAGCAGCTGGCTGCTGCCTGGCGGTGATGTCAAAGGCCAGTTTGACAGCAGCGACGAAAGCGACTTTCTGACCGAGCTGACGGTGCGTCGCAATGCTTCGGTGATCGACAAGAAACTCGCCGCGGTCGCTGAATTGCGCCGGGCGGGTATTGAAGTCACTGCGGTCAAGCGGTTGAGCAGCTATATCCGTCATGATCTGGATTTTCACGAATTGCGTGCGGGGGACCGGATTGTCGTCCAGCTGGATCTGGCGGAACTAATCTCGTTGCGGAAATCGGACGACTTCAAGGTCGGGATTGTTCACAAGGGCGATGTCGGTCCGCTCGGAGAGGAGCTGGTCGAGGCCACGGTGGCACCGAGCCATCCGAGCATCGGTAACCGGCTTTATGACATTCCCTTCCTGTCGCAGCTCAATGTGCGCATTCTGGGCATGACCCGGTACCGCAACCTGCCGCGTTCGGATCTGACCAACGCCCGGATCCACGCCGCCGACCGGTTGCTGGTGACGGGTTCCAGCGAAGACATCAACCGCATGTATCAGAACCCCAATCTGTTCGGGGTCGGGCATACCAAGATTCGCGCGTTTCGCCGCGATCGTGCGCCAATCGCGATCGGGGCTCTGGTGGCCGTTGTCGCGCTGGCCGCCCTCAACATCATTCCGCTGGCGGTGGCAGCCATTCTCGCGGTCGGCGCCATTTTGCTGGCGCGCTGCATCGACGCAGAAGAAGCCTGGGGATCGATTGATGGCAATGTTCTGGTTCTTATATTTGGCATGCTCGCGGTTGGTCTTGGCCTGCAGCAGGCTGGCAGTGTCGACCTGATTGTCAGCGAACTGACACCGTTTCTGCGGGAAGTGCCGCCCTGGGGTCTGGTATTTGCGATCTACATCCTGTCGGTGATCATGACCGAGATCGTGACCAACAATGCGGTCGCGATCATTATCACGCCGATAGCCATTGCCCTGGGCAATGATCTGGGTGTCGACCCGCGGCCGCTGGTCATTGCCGTCATGTTCGCGGCCTCCGCCAGCTTCGCGACGCCGATCGGCTATCAGACCAACACGCTGGTCTATGCAGCGGGCAATTACCGGTTTACCGATTTCTTCAAGGCGGGCATTCCGCTCACCTTTGGCGTCGGACTGTCGACCTGTCTGGCCATCAGCTTCTGGATGTAACGCGTCCCTAAACGCTTGCCGCGCCCCCTTGCGGACGATAGGCAGGGACAGGGAATAATTATCGGGGACAATCGCATGCTGGCATTCTGGTTCAAGATTCCGCTTTGGCAGCGGGTGGTTGCAGCATTGATCCTCGGTGTGATCACCGGCCTGATCTGGGGCCCCGAATCCGAAACCATCAAATGGATCGGCGATTTCTTCATCAAGTCGATCAAGATGCTGGTCGTGCCGCTGATTTTCTTCTCGCTGGTCGCCGGTGTCGCCGCACTGGGCGATCTCAAGAAACTGGGCAGTGTCGGCGGGCGGGCTATGGTCCTGTTCGTGATCACTGGTCAGATCGCCGCCTGGCTGGGTCTCGCGCTCGGTACGTTTTTTCAGCCCGGCAGCGGTGTCGATACGGGGTCCATTGAAATGGGCGCGACGCCCGAGCCCAGCCAGACTACCGCGGTTGACATGATCCTGTCGATCGTCCCGGACAGTCCGGTGCAGGTGATGGCCGATGTCCGGGTATTGCCGCTGATCGTCTTCGCGCTGCTTATCGGCATCGGCATTCTGATGGCCAAGGAAGACGGCAAACCGCTCGCCAAGATTTTCGATAGCGGCGCGGTGGTCATGCAAAAGGTGACGATGATCGTCATGGAACTGACGCCCTTTGGCGTCTTCGCGCTGATGGCATGGGTCGCGGGTACTCTGGGCACCGATGCCCTGATTTCGCTGGCACAGCTGGTCGGGCTCAATTATCTCGGTTGCCTGCTGATCATCGGGCTGATGTATTCGGCGATGATCAAGTTCATCGCGAAGCTGCCGGTTATCGACTTTTTCCGCGGTATAATTGATGCCATAGCGGTCAGCTATTCCACCGCCTCTTCGAATGCCACGCTGCCGGTGACCTTGCGCTGTGTCGAACGCAATCTCGGGGTCAGCAATTCGGTCGCCAGTTTTGTCGTGTCGCTGGGTGCGACGATCAACATGAACGGCACCGCCATGTATCTGGGTCTCGCCACCCTGTTCGGCGCGCAGATATTCGGTGTCGACCTGAGCTGGGGCGACTATCTCCTGATCTCGATCACCTCGACCCTCGGTGCGATCGGCGCGGCTGGTATTCCCGGCGCCGGCCTGATCATGATGGCACTGGTCTTCGGCAGCGTCGGCGTGCCGCTCGAAACCATCGCCTTTGTCGCCGGTGTCGATCGGATCATGGACATGATGCGGACCACTACCAATGTCTCGGGCGATGCCGCAGTGGCAGTGACGGTAGCGTCAATGACGGGTGAAATAGACCGCGCGGAAATGATCTCGGCGGACGATGTCTAGTCAGGATATGTACCGGGAATGAAACGCGCTTCTGGTTCTGTTTGACTTGCCAAGTATGACATGAGACGTAATTGTAAGGGGGGACAGGGAAATGATGACACCGGGGCAGGGCCAGCGATATTCGGGGCCGATTACCGATACATCACGCTGGGACACGTTCAGGCATCGCAGCGATGATATCTTCATTTGTACGCCTGCAAAATGCGGGACAACTTGGACGCAAGCGATCTGTACATTGCTGGTTTTCGGTAAGGTGGACCACGGCCAGCAGCCCAGTGTCATTTCACCCTGGGTCGACTCCAATTTTGATCCCCTGGAACCGATGCTGGAGCGGATAGATGGCCTGCCACACCGCAGATTCCTCAAAACGCACAGTCCTTTTGATGGTATTCCCTATCACGCGACCTGCAGCTATCTCGTCATTTTTCGTGATCCCCGCGATGTCTTCTTTTCGGGGCAGAACCACAAGGACAATATGAGTGACCAGGGTCTTGCCAAAAGCGTCTTCGGAGATGGTGACGGCGCGTTTGACAAGTTTTTGTCGGGCACACCGAATCCGGACGCATGGGATCAGCAGACGTTGCCGACCATGGCCTATTTGCTGGATAGCTATTGGCCCTACCGACATCTCCCCAACGTGCACCTTCACCATTATTCCGACATGAAAGCCGACCTGCGCGGGGAAATCGAGAAAATTTCTTCGGAGATAGGTGTTGCGACGGACAGCGGGCAACTGGATGCCTTCACGGAAGCCGCCAGCTTTTCCTCGATGAAAGCCAACGCGGAGCAATATGCGCCCAACAGCGGAACGGGCATGTGGAAGGCGGAAACCAACTTTTTTGCCAACGGCACCAGCGGACAATGGAAAAATCGATTGAGCGCTGCTCAGCAGGAAAAATTCCACGCCAGGCTGAATGAATTGCTCGATGAAGAATCGGCGCGCTGGCTGCTGGAAGGGGGCCAGAAAAACCTTTAGTTCCGACCAGGAGTTAGCCTTGCGTTCTAACTTGGGTCAACCGACCTGATCAGTCCGCAAACGGATCGGTTACCAGGATCGTGTCTTCCCGTTCAGGGGACGTGGATACCAGCGCCACAGGACACTGGATCAGCTCTTCCACCCGCCGGATATATTTGATCGCCTGCGCCGGCAGATCAGCCCAGCTGCGGGCACCGGCGGTGGTTTCGTTCCAGCCTTCCATCGTTTCATAGATCGGTTTGACGGCAGACTGGTCCTGATGATGCGGCGGCAAATAGTCGTAGGTTACCCCATCAAGGTCATAGCCGACACAGATTTTCAGTTGCTCGAACCCGTCGAGCACATCCAGCTTGGTCAGCGCGATGCCAGCCACGCCGGACACCGCCAGCGCCTGGCGGACCAGCACGGCATCAAACCAGCCGCAACGCCGTTGCCGTCCGGTGACCGTTCCGAATTCGTGACCGCGTTCGCCGAGCCGGTGGCCGATTTCGTCGTCCAGCTCGGTCGGAAAAGGGCCGGAGCCGACGCGCGTGGTGTAGGCCTTGGTAATCCCAAGAACATAGCCGGTGCCGGACGGACCAATGCCGGAGCCACCAGCAGCCGTGCCCGAAATGGTATTGGAGCTGGTGACGAAGGGATAGGTGCCGTGATCGACATCAAGCAGCACGCCCTGTGCGCCCTCGAATAAAATCCGCTTGCCGAGGCGGCGGGCCTCGTTGAGGCGTTTCCAGACCGGCTGGGCATATTGCAGCACGCTGTCGGCTATTTCCTTCAGGTCATTCAGCAGCCGCTCCCGGTCCACCGGCGGCTCTCCAAAGCCTGCGCGCAGCGCGTCATGATGCGCACAGAGCCGGTCGAGCTGCGGTCCCAGATCGTCGAGATGAGCGAGATCGCACACCCGGATCGCGCGGCGACCGACCTTGTCCTCATAGGCCGGTCCGATCCCGCGCCGGGTGGTACCGATCTTGCCCTTGCCGCTGGCATCCTCGCGCATGGCGTCGAGATCGCGGTGGATCGGCAGGATCAGCGGGCAGGTTTCGGCAATCCCGAAATTGTCGGTATTGATGGCGACGCCCTGGCTTTCCAGCTTCTTGATCTCGTCGCGCAAATGCCAGGGATCAAGCACGACGCCGTTGCCGATGATCGACAATGCGCCGCGCACGATACCCGAGGGCAGCAGAGAAAGTTTGTAGACCGCACCGTCAACAACCAGCGTATGGCCAGCGTTGTGGCCGCCCTGGAAACGGACCACGACATCGGCGCGTTCGGACAGCCAGTCGACGATCTTGCCCTTGCCTTCATCGCCCCATTGCGCGCCGATTACCGTTACATTGGCCATATTCGAGTCTTTCCTACAAGGGTTCCGGCTGGTCGCCGTTCAATATATGGGTGCATCCAAGAGGCCGCGCCTGATCCTGTTCCGAAAGCGCGGCGACCGTGCGCCATCCCGATGCCCGCAGCTTGGTCGCAGCATCTTGGTCATGTCCGAGCGGCAGAAATAGCTGATCGGTGGATTGGGCGCCGAAACCTGCCTGGATCAGGGGATTGGGATAGAGCGAAAAGCCGACTGCGGCTTCGGTGCTCCCGTCGGTCCGGGCGATTTCATAGCTGCCGCCTCGGCCCAGAGCACCGATGAAACTCTCGGCATAGAGCGTGAAACCGAACCAGTTCTGGTATTCAAAGCCATGGCGCTCGGTCGGGTCGAGAGTCAGGTCGACTTTCCCCTTGATGCTCTCCGCGATGCGGGCAACGCCATCCAGCCGCGAAGCGAGCAGGCCGTCACCATCAAAAGTGCGCAGCTTGGCCATCGCTTCGTCAAATGGACCGGTTGCCTCGATCAGTGGCATATAACCGGAGGCTCCCATGGCGTTCAGGCCGCCGGCATCTTTCATATCCAGCTCGCCCCGCACTTCAGCAATCTGCGCCTGGTTTAACGGCAGCGGTCCGGCCGCGAGAATATCGATCAGGTCGGGCATGGTGAAATCGACGGTGATCCCTGAGACACCGGCCCGAACGAGCGCTTCGATAGCGACCGACACAATCTCGCTGGCGGCGATGACGCTGTCACTGCCGATCAGCTCTGCGCCGATCTGCAAGCGGCTGCGTTCCGGCTGCAATTGTCCGGAGCGCAATTTCAGCACTTGCCCCGAATAGCTGAGCCGGAGGGGACGGGGCCGGTCTGCCATGCTGGTCGCGGCAATGCGCCCGACCTGCATAGTCATGTCAGGCCGGAGGGCCAGAGTGCGCTGGGAGATCGGGTCAACGAAGCGCATCAGGTCGCTGCGCGCCGCGCCGCGCATCCTTTCGGTCAGACCGTCCTCATATTCCGCGAGCGGCGGTGCCACCCGGGCATAGCCGTGGCTGGCGAGGGTATCGAGTACATCGCGCTCCAGCCGCGACGCCGCCTCGGCATATGGCGGCAGCGCGTCATGAAACCCTTCGGGCAAGAGATTGGATCGCTTTCGCATGGCCCTGCTCCATAGCCCAAGCACAGGCTCAGGCCATCTTTTTTCTTGGGTCTATTGCTATCGATTCAAAACTTCAGCGCCTTGACCGTCTTTACGCCTTCCAGCTGACAGACGGACCAAAGCACGGTCTCTTCGACCGGCGAATCGATCGAAAGCAGCAAAACCGCTTCGCCGCCCGGCGCATCGCTGCGACGACCGAGATGGAACGTACCGATATTAACGCCCGCCGCACCGAGCGTCGAACCGACGCTGCCGATAAAGCCGGGCTGATCCTGGTTGACGATATACAGCATATCTCCTTCCAGATCGGCCTCGACCTTGATGCCGAACATCTCGACCAGTCGCGGACCGGAGGATCCGAACAGGGTGCCGGCCACCGACTTTTCGCCTTCGTCGGTGGTTACCGATACCCGGACCAGCGTGTGATAGTCGCCCTCGCGCTCATGGCGGATTTCGCGGACATCGAGGCCGCGCTCCTTCGCCAGATAGGGCGCGTTGACCATGTTGACCGTGTCGCTATAGGCGCGCATCAGGCCGGCCAGCACAGCAGCCGTAATCGGCTTCTGGTCCAGTTCGGCCGCCGCACCTTCCACTTCCACGGCAACGCCCTTGATCTGGTCAGCCGCGAGCTGCCCGACAAGCGATCCCAATTGGGTCGCAAGCGCCATATAGGGCTTCAGTTTCGGCGCCTGCTCAGCAGAAAGGCTCGGCATGTTGAGGGCATTTTCGACGCCGCCATTGACCAGATAGTCGGCCATCTGTTCGGCGACCTGAATCGCGACATTGACCTGAGCCTCGCTGGTCGATGCACCGAGATGCGGTGTGCAGATCAGGTTTGGAGCGCCGAACAGGGGATTTTCCTTTGCCGGTTCTTTTGCAAAAACGTCCAGCGCAGCGCCAGCGACATGACCCGATTCCAGCGCATCCTTCAAGGCCGCCTCGTCGATCAGGCCGCCGCGTGCACAGTTGATGATCCGGACGCCGGGTTTGGTTTTCGCAAGCGCTTCCGCCGACAGGATGTTGCGTGTCTGGTCGGTGAGCGGCGTGTGCATCGTGATAAAGTCGGCGCGGGCGAGCAGATCGTCCAGCGAGACTTTTTCGACACCCATTTCAACCGCACGCTCCTCGGTCAGGAAGGGGTCATAGGCGACAACCTTCATCCGCAAGCCTATGGCGCGCTCGGCGACAATGGAGCCGATATTGCCGGCACCGATGAGTCCCAGCGTCTTGCTGGTCAGTTCGACGCCCATGAACTTCGACTTTTCCCATTTGCCGGCCTGGGTGGAGGCATCGGCCGAGGGAAGCTGACGGGCCAGGGCGAACATCAGGGCAATCGCATGTTCGGCCGTGGTGATGCTGTTGCCGAATGGCGTGTTCATGACCACGACGCCCTTGGCGGAAGCAGCCGGGATATCGACATTGTCGACTCCGATACCGGCGCGGCCGACCACCTTGAGGTTGGTTGCTGCCGCCAGTATCTCCGGGGTGACTGTGGTCGACGAGCGGATTGCGAGACCGTCATATTCGCCGATGATCTGCATCAGTTCTTCGGGCGTCTGGCCGGTGATTTCGTCGACTTCGCAACCGCGCTCGCGAAAAATCTCGGCGGCCTTCGGGTCCATTTTGTCGGATATGAGAACTTTTGGCATATTCTGAATTCCTTGTGGGGATTGTCAGGCCGGCGCAGGCTGGCCTCCAATCCAATATATCGGATATAGCTTCGGGTCCCGATCATTGCCGGGACGACACAAAAGCTAGGAAAGTTCGGATTTCACCTGAGCGTAAGCCCATTCGATCCACAGCAGCAGACGGCGAATATCTTCCTGCTCGACGGTCGATCCGCACCAGATGCGCAGCGACGGCGGTGCATCGCGATAGCCGTTGAAATCGTAGGCAATGTCCATCTTTTCGAGCATTGCGGCGATCTTCTTGGGCACGGAGGCCTTGGCATCGTCATCGAGACCATCATACCAGTCGCCCTGGAACACCATGCAGACGCCGGTGTTGGTCCACTTTGCAGGATCACTGACCATGTTGCGCATCCACGGCGTGGCTTCGATCCAGTCGTGGACGGTTTTGGCGTTGCGGTCGGCGCGGGCGTGCAGTTCGGACAAGCCACCGATCGACTTGGCCCATTCGAGCGCAGCGATATAATCTTCGGTGGCAAGCAGCGATGGCGTGTTGATCGTCGCGCCTTCAAAAATCGCCGTGTTGAGCTTGTCGCCCTTTTTTACCCGGAAGATCTTTGGCAGCGGCCAGGATGGCGTATAGCTTTCGATCCGCTCGACGGCGCGCGGGCTGAGGATCAACATGCCATGACCGGCTTCCGATCCCATGACTTTTTGCCAGCTATAGGTTGTGGCGTCGAGTTTGGACCAGTCCATCGGCTGGGCAAAGACGGCGCTGGTCGCATCGTTGATCGTCACCCCTTCGCGGTCATCGGCGATCCAGTCGGTATCGGGAATTTTTGCGCCCGAGGTCGTACCGTTCCAGGTGAAGACGATATCGTCACCCTTGTCGATCGTTGTCAGGTCTGGAATTTCACCATAATCGGCTTCAAGGACGGTCAGATTGGCAGGCCTCAGGTGCTTGACCGCGTCCTGAATCCAAACATTGCCAAAGCTCTCCCAGGCCGCGACCGTAACCGGGCGCGCGCCGAGCATATTCCACATCGCCAGCTCTACGGCTCCGGTATCGGAGGCCGGTACGATGCCGATCAGATAGTCGTCGGGAATACCGAGCAGTTCGCGGCTCAGGTCGATGGCATATTTCAGCCGCGCCTTTCCGGTGGCGCTGCGATGCGAGCGACCCATGGCGATGGTGTTGATTTTGTCGAGGGACCAGCCGGGGAATTTGGCGGTCGGACCCGAAGAGAAATTCGGGCAGTCAGGACGCAACTCAGGCGTCGGCATAGTCGTATCAGTCATTTAACGCTTCTCCTTACAGAGAGCTCGCGCGGCGTTGGGACCGCGTGGCCCGGCGCCGCTTTGTATGGTGCGGCGCAGCATGTCAAGCGCGTTTCCGGTTACAGTTGAAACCGGCTATTTTTTCCGGAACAATATTTCGCCGCGACGCGAAACGAGAAGCTTTTCCAGGGAAACGGGGTGGAAATAGGCTTCTACCCGGTCTCCTTCGGGGGTGGTGCCGTAAACTTCATAGCAGCCGCCATCGACCTTGGATTTCTTGATCGTCCAGCCTTGTTCTACCAGGCTGGCTTCCAGTTCTGCCCGTGTTTTCCAACCCGACTGCGGGCCGGCTTCGCAACTCATTTTGCCGGTCGCAAGGGCGGGGGCAGACAGGCCGGCGCTGGCGAATACGACGGCTGTCGCCACAGCAAATGCGGAATATTTCATTGTCATTTCCTTCAACTTTATTCGGTTTGCAGCGAATCTTGCTGCTTGGTCATATTGTTTCTTCTGGCATATGTGATAATGACTCGCAATATCTCCAAAAGGAAAAGCGGGATGAAGTGAGCCAGAGCTCCTCCCAATCCATCATGTATCAGCAGCCAGTGCGCAAGCGTCAGCAAGGCAGCGATATACGCCAGTCGCTGCAATCGTTTCCAGCCCCGCTTCAGACGACGCATCGATACATTGTTGCTGGTCATGGCCAGCGGCACGAAAACCAGCAGGGCAGCCCATCCGGTCCATATGCCGGGTGCCCAGAATTCTGCCAGAATCGGCTTCAGGGCTTCCATATCTATAATGTAGAACAGCAGATGCAAAATGGCGTAGCCAAAGGCAGCGAGCCCCAAAGACCGGCGGCGTTTCATGAGCCATCCGGTCCACCGGCGAACTCCGAACATCACCGAAAGCGGTGTGATCATCAGCGCCACGATCAGGAACCGGGCCGAAAATTCACCGGTCGGGTGCAGCATGTCCATCGCGATAATATCGCCTGTCCAATATCCGCGGATCAGCAGAATGGCGGGTATACTCAATATTATCCAGAAGGCCGGGAGGCTGTTCAACATGCGCAAAATCGACATGCGATTGTCATGGATATTGTAGACCCGATGGTCCAGCCAAAATTTGTCGCTATTTGTCGCACCTATCGATTTGTTTGATTGGCCGGCTTTTTCTGGTGGTGCACTTTAGCCTGATTTTAACCATCTTCTGCAAGAACCGGGCTTATGAGTAAAGGAAGCGAAAAGGCGTGGTCCGCACGCGACTTGATTGCGCTAGGCATGGTATCAGTGCTGCTGAGCGCTTGCGGCGCCATTCCGGGCAGCAGGGGAGAGTCAGCGCAGCGCCCCTCATCGTCGGCGGGCCTTGGTGCATTTGATCCCAGTCCTGCTGCGCGCCAATGCTTCAGCGATCTCGGCAGGGCCAATGTCCGTTTTTCGCCGTTACCAAACCGGCAATTCGGGGGCGGTTGCAGCCAGATCGACAGCATCAAGCTGCTCGATGTAGGGGCAGATGTGACCAATCTCGGACCAGTCAAATGCGAACTGGCCGGCAAGTTTGCCGCATGGACCGAATATGCCGTAAAACGGGCCGCGCGCCAGTATCTCGGTAGCGATCTCAAACGTATCGAAACCATGGGCAGCTACAGTTGCCGCAACATCGCCGGCTCCGGTAGATTGTCGCAGCACGCCCATGCCAACGCGATCGATGTGTCTGCCTTTGTGCTTGCCGACGGGCGCCGGATCACGGTCGAGAATAACTGGAAGAGCGGTCGTCGCGAGATGCAATTCCTGGCCGCGATTCACGACAGCGCCTGCAAGCGATTCGGGACCGTTCTCAGTCCCAATTACAATGCTGCACACCGCGATCATTTTCATCTCGATATGAGCGGAAACGGATATTGCCGCTAGGCGAAGAAGGTCTCTGGTCAGCCCCAATTCTTTGCTCTAGGGCGAAGCCATGACCAACAAAGATCTCCACGACCGCCGTTTTTACCACGCCAGGCAAGAGGCCGAATTTGCCGAAAAGGCAGCTGTCGGCACGCCGCAGACCCGCGACCCGGCCTATCGGCTGGCCTTTCAGGACACCGAGTTCCTGCTCCGCGAGGAGCTGCGCCCGGTCCGGTTCCAGCTCGAGCTGCTCAAGCCAGAGATGCTGCTCGACGAAGCCGGGATCGGCTCGACTCTGGTGATGTACGGATCAGCCCGCATCCCCGAGCCGGACAAGGCCGATGCCCTGATCGCGGCGGCGGTTGACGACGATGCGCGCAAAATTGCCGAGCGGCTGAAAGAGAAGGCGAAATATTATAACGAGGCCCGCGAACTGGCGCGGCTGGCCAGCGACTGCGGCCTGACCGCCGACGGCAAGCGCGATTTCGTTGTCTGTTCCGGCGGCGGACCGTCGATCATGGAAGCGGCCAACCGCGGCGCGGCCGATGCCGGCAAGGAATCGATCGGACTCAACATCGTGTTGCCGCACGAGCAGGCGCCGAATGAATATGTCACACCGTCGCTGAGTTTCCAGTTCCACTATTTCGCGCTGCGCAAGATGCACTTCCTGCTGCGCGCGCGCGCGGTGGCAGTGTTTCCGGGCGGCTTCGGGACGCTGGACGAATTTCTCGAACTGGTTACGCTTGTCCAGACCGGCAAGATGGAGCCGTTGCCAATACTGCTGTTCGGAAAATCTTTCTGGGATCGGGTCATTAACTTCGAGGCACTGGCAGACGAAGGTACGGTCAGCCGCAAGGATCTCGAACTGTTCGAGTTTGTCGAAACCGCCGACGAAGCCTGGAAAATTATCCAGCGGTTCTACGAACTGGATTGCGACTAGGACAATCCGGCGAGCTTCAGTCTATTCTTCGGCTGCCGCTGCGTCTGCTTCCACCGCTTCTTCGGCTTCTTCAGCAGCGCCTGCTTCCGCTTCGGCATCTTCTGCCGTTGGCGCTTCTTCCACCGCTGGCGGAGCCGGAAGCGGCAGGTTTGAACCCTGCGCGTTCAGATAGACCATGAGATTGGCGCGGTCTTCGGCCTTGCCGAGACCGGCAAAGGTCATCTTGGTGCCATCGGCATATCTGCGTGGCGAGGTCAGCCAGGCGTCCATGCTGGTCCAGTCCCAGTTGCCAGGAACACTTTTCAGCGCATCGCTATATGCGAAGCCCGCGACATGGCCGTGCGGTTTGCCCATCGTGTCCCAGAGGTTCGGACCGATGCCGTTGGCACCACCCTGATTGATCGTGTGGCAGGCGGCACATTTGCCAAAGACCTTTTCGCCAGCCGCGATGTCGGCGGTCTGCAGCAGGGTCTCGATCGAAGGGCCTGCGTCTGCGGCGCCATCGGAGCTTTCAACACCCTCGATAACATAGCCCATCACTTCGGGGCGCTGATGATTGTCGGCGTGGAAATACTTGCTGCTAAGAATGGAAAATCCGAGAGCCGCGATGCCGCCAGCCAGTACCCAACCTGCAATGGTGTTATTGTTGCTCATAAATTGTCTCAAACCCCTGAGTGAGCGGCGGCCAAGGGCCTGCCAAATTTGTGCTGTCTGTAAAGAGGCCGAGGGATCAACGCAAGGCCTCAATTGCCGTAATTTGTGCTTGGCCCCCTTGGCAATTGCACCACAGCCCGACTGGCAGGCCACTTCCCTCTTGCTCCGCTGCGTCCCGTTCGACTATCGCAGCAGCGCAGAAGAGGGACGAGATGGACAGCTTTCCGAAAAACGCCTTGGGCATGGTCAGGAAAATGACCGAAAAGGCCGCCGAATCGCCCGAAAAGGCGATTGCCTTTCAGGGCGCGCCGGGGGCCAATTCGCATCTGGCCGCGCTCGATTATGCGCCCGAGGCTCTGCCGGTGCCCTGTTTTTCGTTCGAGGACGCAATTGATGCGGTGAAAAACGGCTTGGCCGGCTGCGCGATTATCCCGATCGAGAATTCGCTGCACGGCCGGGTGGCGGATATCCATTTTCTGCTGCCCGAATCGGGGCTGCATATCGTCGACGAATATTTCATGCCGATCCGGCATTGCCTGATGGCGCAATCGGCCGTTGCCGATATCCGCACCGCGATGAGCCATCCCCAGGCGCTCGGCCAGTGCCGCCATTATCTGCGCAAGCGCGGCATCATCCCGGTCGCCTATGCCGATACCGCGGCAGCCGCGGCCTTTGTCGCGCAACATGACGACCCGCACGCCGCTGCGATCGCACCCCGGCTGGCGGCACAGATCTACGGTCTGCAGCCGATCGAGGAGGCAATCGAGGATTCGCCGGACAATATTACCCGCTTCGTAGTGTTGGCACCGGAGGCCGCGATGCCCGAGCCCAATGGCCCGGTGATGACGACCTTCATTTTCGAGGTCAAGAATATCCCTGCCGCTCTGTACAAGGCGTTGGGCAGCTTTGCTACCAATGGCGTCAACATGACCAAGCTGGAAAGCTACCAGCAGGGAAGCAGCTTTGCCGCGACCGAATTTTATGCCGATATCGAGGGCGCACCCGGTGACCCGGCGATCGACCGGGCACTCACCGAACTCGGTTTCCACTGCAATATGGTGCGAATTCTCGGTACCTATCGGCAGGCGCGGGCGCGGACAGTCAGCATCTGACCAAATTTCAGCCGTTCGACGATTCGACGTCATTGCCGAACAGCACAATCATCACCCCGAGCAGTGCCAGTGCGATAAAGCCGAAGCCCTTGAGCCGGTTGCCCTTTATCAGAAAGGCGCGCCGCGCGGCGATCACCGTCTGCAGCGTGTAGTAGAGAGCAAAGGCGCGGCTGGCATAGGCAATGATCTGGAATATATTGACGCTCCACGTCATCAGCAGGCCTGCCCCGACCAATATCGCATAGCCCGTCCGCGCCTTGATCCTGCCCCGTGTCAGCTCTGCAATCAGTCCGCCCGAGCCGCTGGTATCAGCAATTGCCGCGCTGAACTGTGCCGCCAGTGCAGCGGCGACCAGCAGCAGCGGCAACATCGGGGTGATGATTCCCATCATGTCGATAATTGCTGTTTCGGTCAGGGCGAATTGTTCCCGCTCGAAGCTATAGGCAAACAGGCCGATATAGATCATGTAGATTACCGCGCTGACAATCTGCGCCAGCCGCATCGACGCGATACGGGTGGCGGCATCATAATTTCGGCCGAGATAGCGCGAAGTTTCGAAGCCCTGCACCGTGATGATCAGGCCGAAGGCCAGCGTGATGGCGGGCCAGCCGGACAGCACCGGCGGATGGAGAAATAGCGTTCCGGCGCTCGCCTTCTGGTAGAAATACCAGGTCAGGCCGACCAGCAACCCGACGATGATCGCCAGCTTCAGGGTGACTGCGCCATATTCCATCTTCTCCAGCGCCTTGAACCCGCTGGTCCAGCCAACGATCAGGATCAGAATATAGATTCCCGAGGTCAGCAGCTTGGCATTGGCCGGGCTGTCGAAGGTGGTCAGGCTGACACCGAAAGCGCCGAACAGGTTGAGATAATAGCCGACCGAAATGGTGAAGGCGAAGACCAGCGCCCATGATGCGGCAATTTCCAGCCTGTCGATGCCGTCATTCTGGACCGGCGCATCGACATTGCGGTGGAAAATATTGAAGCGGATCGCCGCCCCGAACAGATAGGCACCGAGACACAGGCCGGCCATGATCGCGGGAGCGATATAACCATAGTCCGACACCAGAATCGGGGCGAGCACGAGAAACCCGCTGCCGATGATCGAGGCCAGGGGCGTCACTGTTGCGCGCCAGACCGGCGCTCGCGACAGGCGCGGTGCAATCAAAACCAGCCCGGTCGCGATCACGGACAGGATGATCAAAATATCAAATAACAATACTAGACCCGATGGTTCCGGTTGAGGACGAAAGAACAAAGGATAGCCTTGTCGCTGATCGCTTGTCGACGGCTTTTTTGCGAATCACGCCGGGACCGCTTGGAGATCTGATATGCTCCTCCGGGAGAAACCCCGTGGCAGGGTTCTGGCGGTATTTCGCGGCAGTCGCTCCCCCGGAAGATTATGCCTGCGTCGCGCTTGCCAGCGGCTTGCCTTGAACGGTGATGAAATAAAGTATCGTTCCCACAAGCAGGATCAGGCCGAGCATCTGAAATGCTTCGGCGCTGGCGTGGCTGGCGACCCACAGCGACAAAGCAGCAGCAAGCAGCGCCAGCGGCAGGTGCCAGAAGGGCGGCTTTTCGGCGTCTCTGCTCTGCAGCACAGGCAGTGCCAATGCCGTCAGGAGATACATCACCAGGCGCGACAATGTACTGGCGACCGCGAGCACCGCAAAGCCTGCCCAAAGGCTGAACAGGATCGCGGCACCACCATAGAATAATATCGATACATCCGGCGTCTGAAACCGCTGCGAGACATGTGCAAAGGCACGGGGCAGCGTGCCCTGTTCGGCCATGCCATAAGTCATGCGCGGGATGACAATGCCGCCGGTCAACGTGTTGGCACCGATCGAGAATGCAGCGGCCAGCGAGATTGTTATCACGCCGACTTGCCCGATCAGGTCGCCGGCTGCCGCTGCGAGAGCGCTTTCATCGCCACCAACGGCAGGCGCGATCGCGAGATAGGCCCAGATCACCAGCATGTAGAATAATGCAACGGCCGCCAGCGTTGTCACCAGTGCCAGCGGGATGTCCCGCTTGGGATTGCGCATTTCTCCAGCTGCGAATGTGCCATTTTCGAAGGCCATATAGGCATAGAAAGTCAACAGAATGACGCTTTCGAACTCCGAGAATTCCGGAAAGCTGAGTCCGACGGCAGGATCGCGGGTCGCAAGACCGATCAACACCAGAACCAGCAGGGGGAAAAGTTTGATGATTGTCATCACTCCCAATGTTCCCATGGAAGCGCGCATCCCGACGAGATTGACAATCGTTGTAAAGGCGATGAAGCCAATCACCGCGATCGCTCTCGTGACGGGATCGTCCAGCACGGGGAACAGTACGGCGAGATATGCGACTGTTACCTGGGTATTGGCTGCCACTGCCACAACACCCGACGCGTAGCGCGACCAGCCGGCCTGGAAGCCGACGAAAGAGCCAAAAGCGGCTTGGGTATACAAGACCGGTCCGCCATGGCTGTCAAAACGGGTGGCGAGTATCGAGAAGACGAGCGCCAGCGGCAAGATCAGCAGCGCCCCGAACAGCATCATCCACGGAGCGAAATTGCCGACAGCGCCGATCATGATGGCAGGCAAAGCGAAAATGCCCGCGCCAATCATGCCATTTACCGAGAAAAGTGTGGTGCCCCAAAAGCCCACGGTGCGCGGAAGTGTCTGAGATTCCGCCATGTTTTCCCCCGAGTGCCTAATCGCCCTCTACACCGCAAACCTGCGGTGCGCAAGCAAGGCCCAACGACCCGGATCATTCAATGGTTGGAGGTTCCCACTTTCGGCACCCGAACGTCGGCGACAGTAAAAGTCGGCATTGGCGCAGCCGAACCGATCTAGCCTATCGCTTGCGTTTCTTGCGCGCCGCATAGCGCTCGTCGCGGGCAGCCTTTTTCTCGGTTTCCGTCAGGCCCAGGGCGAGCTTCGGCTTGGCCTGCTCTTTCGCCGCCTTGCGCTCTGCCTTTTGCTGTTCGAAGGCGGCGCGTTTCTCTTCGCGGGCCTTGGCCTGCTTCTGCTCGCGGGCCAGCTGGGCTGCCTTGCGTTCGGCAAGGACTTCGGGGCTGACTGGCAGCTTCGCCTTCAGCTTCTTGAGTGCAGCCTGCTTGGCTTTTGCCGCCATTTGCGTGCGTTCTTGAAATGTCGGTTCTGAAAATGGCGGCATATGCGTCTATATGTCCTTGCTGGAAATGCGGCTTCCTGATCAGGAGGTGATCCGAAAGCGGATGCTGCCCCCTACAGAGACTTGCTCCATCGGGCAATGTTTAAGCGGTTCGGTGTTCGCAACCGGGGATAAAGATGACGGCCAGCCTGCAATCCCCATAGCAGAGTGCCCTTAATGATTTATTGGTGGTTTACCAATAATGCGGTCTGCACATCTGTCGTTTTTGTCTGAAAAGGGCAGCGACGCAGGGGTCCAGGGGGGACAATGATTTTTTCGCGACGCCATTTCATGGCGAGTGTCGGCATCGCCGGATTCGCCGGATTGACCGGGTGTACCGGGCGGTTTGGTTCGGCCAATTCCTATCTGACCCCGGTCATGCGACCGCAATATCACAATATTGTCACACATTGGTGCGACGCCATGCTGCAGCAGATTCGCGATCAACGGGTACCACCGCCGCGCGCTGCCTATAATCTGGCGATGCCGACCACTGCGGGCTTTCTGGCCGCGAACAGCATTTTGCAGGTCTATGACGATCCTTTCGACATCGGTATCGGGCCGCAGGGAGCGGATGCCGAAATGGCCTATGGCGTGGCCTTTGCCACGGCGGCGTCGGAGGCCTTCCAGCAGCCTTTCGTCGGCGAGCGCATGGACTTTGCCCGCGCGATTCCCAATGGCGAAGCCAAGTCTCTCGGTGCCGCCTGGGGGCGGCAGGTGGGCCTGGCGATTGTCAAAATGCGCACCCGCGACGGATCGCAACCGAGCAAGGTCAACTATTATCTGGACCGCTACCGGCGTCGCCACGATGCGCTGCAATGGACGCCAACCGGCCCGCTCTACAGCGCCAAGCCCGGCCCGGCCTTTGACAGCTTTTCGCGACCGCTGTTTCCCGGCCATGGCCGGATCAAGCCTTGGACAATGGGCCGGACGGAAAATTTCCGGACCGCTCCCTTCCACGACCCTGCCGGTCCCGAATTTGCCAGGGAATTCGATCAGGTCCGGGTTCTGGGTGCCGCCGACAGTCGCGAGCGTACCGCTGACCAGAGCGAGATTGCGATGTTCTGGGAAGATGGCCCCTGGGGGATCACGCCGCCCGGCCATTATATGCTGATCGCGATACAGGTGCTGCAGGACCGAAACCTGTCCTTCGTCGAGTGGGCACGAGCCATGGCATTGATCGGGATGACCCAGTGCGACGCCTCGATCCAGGCCTGGGACACCAAATATAGATATGACGTGATCCGGCCGGAAACCGCGATCCGCCACCGCGCACCGAAATTCGACAATCCCGATCCCCGGGTCGAGCGGGACAGCCAGTGGCGCAGTTATATTCCGACGCCGGAATTCCCTTCCTATACCTCGGGCCATTCGACCTTCGGTGCCGCGGGCGCACGGATGATTGCCCATATCCTCGGGACAGACCAGGTGAACTTTTCGCACCAGTCGCCCGATCAGGTTTTGTGGCCGCGGCTGCGCGATATCACCCGTCACTGGACAAGCCTCAGCCAGGCTGCCGACGAGAACGGCATGAGCCGTATCTATGGCGGGGTCCACTGGATGCGCGACCATCTGGTCGCTATGGAGGCCGGCAAAGCGATTGCCGACCATGCCCATGCCCGCTATTTCCGGCGGAGGGTCTGAGCGATGCTGTCCGGATATTCCCGTGCAATATATTTACCCGTTGCCGTCGGGGTGACGATGCTGGCGGTCGAGCCAGCCAGCGCGCAGGTCACTCTCAACTATGACAACCTTTCCTCCTTTGAAGAACCGCTGGCGTTCGAAATTGGTGAAGCCACCGTTCTGGTGGGCGGTCTTGTCGACGTGCCGGTCAGATTGGATCTGGACGACCGTATTTTCCACAATGATGCCGATGTCAGTCTGATTGCCAATCTCGATATCAATATCGAAATGCAGCTCGCCAATCGCTGGAATGTCGGGGTCTCCTATTTCGGCCAATATGACGAAAATCGCGATGACTATGAGGATAATGTCGCCGGTTTCATCCGCACCAGTTGGGGCAGCCTGATCGGCGGCAATGTCGACGGGCTGGTTCGGGAAGCGACCAGACGGCGCCGCGGCACCGGCAACGCCTTTCTGGCATTTGACGATTTTTATGGCCGGATCAATCAATGGGGCGGTGCCTATAGCGGACGCTTCGGGCCGACGACTGTCACCGGCATTGTGGACGGTGACGGCCATTTCGAACTTGGCACACAATTTCAGCGACCGATCGGCCGAAAAGACTATCGCGTCGCTGCCCGGGTTGCCAGGGCGCGCTATCGGTCCGCCGACGGACTGGCCGATTTTACCACTTATGGTGCCGGAGCGGTCGGAGAATTTGTCTACGGCAGCAGCCTGTTTGATCTGGGCGTCGGATACGAGAATCTGCAAGCCGGCGCACTCGATCTTGATCGCTGGTATGTTTCCGGCGGCGCGCAAACCAAGATTGGTGTGCTCAGCCTGTCCGCTGCCGGCCATTATGGCCAGCTCGACGGCACGCCGGAATCGTCGGCTTCGCTTGGCCTCCGCTATGATATTGCCCGCGGCCTGTCGACCAATCTCGGCATCAACGCGCGCAAGGCAGAGATTACGCGCGACGGTATAGCGATCGTCGATGAAGATGAAACCAGCGCGACCGCATCGGTGCGCTACAGTTTCTAGATACTGACCGGTTAGCGTCCGGCCAGCTTTTTCGCTTCCGCCAGATGGGTCCGGCCGATGCGGATCTCGGTGCCGCATTTGAGGCAGGCCATCCATACGCCGCCGCCATCGTGGCGGAGTCCGGCGATCCAGTCGCGGCGGACCAGATGCGATCGGTGCAGCCGGATGAACTCTTCCGGATTGAGCCGCTCTTCCAGTCCGGTGATCGTCTGGTGCAGCAGATAGCTAACGCTGCCCACATGCAACCGCATATAGTCGCGCTCGGCCTCGACGCGGTCGATTTCGGCAGCGACGATACGACGCAGTTCGGATTTATAGGGTACCCAGAATTCTTCTGCCCAGGGCGAATCATCGCCCTCGCTGGGGCGCGGCTCGGTGGTGCGCTCGCGGACCCGCGAAATCGCCAGGCTCAATCGCTGGTTGTCGACCGGTTTCAGCACATAGTCGATCGCAGCCACGTCAAACGCCTCGACCGCAAAACGGTCGAAGGCGGTGACAAAGATGATCGCAGGTGCATCGGGCTTGCCGGACAGGGCCCGGGCGACATCGAGCCCGTCCTTGCCGGGCATGGCGATATCGAGCAGCAGCAGGTCGGGTTTCAACTGTTCGGTAAGGCGCAGCGCCGCTTCGCCATCGCTGGCGGTGCCGATCAGGTTGATATCCGGCTGCCGTGCGCAGAGCAGTTGCAGCCGTTCGATTGCCAGTGGTTCATCGTCGACAATCAGCGTGGTCAGCGGTTTGTGTTCGGTTTCTTCGGTCATGGATTATCCAGCATCAATGGCAAGGTCAGCTGTGCAATATAGCCGCCTTCTTCCGGGCGTACAGTCTGCAGGCTGGCTTGCCGGCCAAAGCGGGTTTCAAGCCGGTCGCGAACATTGGCGAGGCCAATGCCGCTGCTCGTGCCGTTATCATGCAGATCGACCGGTCGCGGATCGCCGTCATCGGCCACCGTGAGGATCAGGTTGTCGCCATCCGAACGCGCGCTGATCGTAATCGTGACCGGCCGCTTGCTGTGCGCGACGCCGTGCTTGATTGCATTTTCCACCAGCGGCTGCAGGATCAGCCCGGGGACCAGCACCCCCAGCAGGTCATCGGGAATACGCACTTTGGTCCGCAGCCGCTCGGGGAAACGGACGGCTTCGATATCCAGATAGAGATTCTGCAGATGCACCTCTTCCGACAGCGGCACGTCTTCGAGCGGATCGCCCGACAGGCTGGTGCGATAGAATTTCGAAAGGTTGAGGATCATTTCCTCCGCTTCTTCCGGCTGGCTGCGCATGACCAGCGTGCTGAGGCTGTTGAGGGTATTGAACAGGAAATGCGGATTAACCTGATAGCGCAGCGACCGCAACTCCGCATCCTGCGCGGCCTGGGCAAAGCGGGCCGCCTTGCGCTCGACCTGGCGGACCTCCCCTGCATAGCTCAGGGTCAGATAGAGCGAGGCCCAGCTGACGATGAAGAAGAAGCGGGAGGTTGCGTCCTCGGAGATCGCCTTGAGCGCGAAATTGTCCTGCCCCATATATTTGCGCATTTCCTCGACATGCGCTTCGTCCCACAGATTTTCCGGATAATAGATGTTGAAAACCAGATGATTGAACGAAGCGATGACGATTGCGCAGGGAATGGCGGCGGCAAATGCGGTAATGATCCGGGTGGAGAGCGCCTTGTCCTCGAATTGCCTGAGCACTAGATACAGCAGATAGGTGATGCCGATGCCGAAAATCGTCACCACGATCCGCCGCATTGCCATCTCGCCTTGTGCCGGCCAGTCGCCGATCGACGCTCGCAGTGTCAGCACGATAACATAGAAAAGCCAGAATCCGAGTATCGACAGGATCGCAACCTGATGGCCGACCGACGGCTTGTGATTTCCCAGTTCAAATTTTCTCATACATAAGTTCAATTCACCATTTCGAGGCAGCTTAGGACAATATGGTATCAATTGTCTCTAGGGGAATCGTGTCCGGTCGAAACAGGCTTGCGGTTGGTCGAAACTTTCTAAGCGAGACGCGCAATTTTCCGAAGTTCGAGTCCCGAAAACCAAAAAATCGCAACATGCTTAACCAATTGCTAACCATGTTGGGGTCAAATGTCCTGTGGGAAAAGTCCACAAGGAGTTGCGACGATATGACCAAGGAAATACGCCCCGTTCCCGGCGCCATGACGCTGACCGAAATGAAAGAATTCGCAGGCTTCAGCTCTGCCGCCCAGCGCTATATCCGCCGCTCACTGGATGTCGGCCTCGAGCGGTCCGATGCGGTGGAAACCTGGTCGCGCGACAAGGTCGAGGAGGCCGGGATCAAGGTCCAGATGTCCCTGTACCGTCGGCTTGCAGATATCCGCAAGGCGATCCCCCAGGACTGCGCCATCGACAGTATCGAAGCCTTCATGCCATCGCTGATTTCCCTTGCCGCCTATGATCTGGGACAGGGCCGCATCCAGAGTTTTCCGGCCTTCCGTTTTCTTTACGAACGCCTGCTGGGTCCGGATTCGCGGCCGTGGCTGCCGGGCGCCTTTTGCGCGGCCTCAGCGCTGCCCCACCTGCACCCGAAAACCCGCAAGGGCCTGTTGCAGTCGATCAGCGAAGCCGCCGCGACCGCACCCGGCTGGTCCAACCGCGAGCCCAGCTTCTTCCCGGAATGGATTGAAAAAGTGGATGTGAGCCGGGCGGCGCATTGACCGCTGGCAGATAGATACAGCCCTCAAGCGGTGGATGGCCGCCCGGTCAGCGCTGCTTCATAATCGCTTTCGGCGCGCTGGATCAGATGCCGGTCATCTTCGTTCCACGGATGAAAGCCGGGCAGGAAGAATTTGCACCAGGGGATGATGATCGCCCGCGCAATGCCCGGCGCGACCAGCAGAAATTTCAGCAGTCTCAGTTTCACGCGCCAACCGGTCAGGCCGTCCTGCGCGAGCAGGTCAAGCGAGTCGTTCCAGCGGTTGCCCCAGAAATTACGGGTGATGACCAGCATCATCAATGCCTTCACTTTCCAGCGTTGCCAACGGCTCCAGTCGCGGGTCGCATATAGCCAGGTGTCATAGGCGACACCCTTGTGCTCAATCTCTTCCAGCGCATGCCAGCGCCACAGATCGGCGGTTTCCGGATCGGAATCCTGCCAGTGGCGGGGATTGGCGAGAAATTGCTGGGCCATGATCGCGGTAAAATGCTCGAGGATCATGGTTGCGGCCAGATTGGCAATCTTGGGCCGGTCCTTGGTCATGTTCAGCGATTCGGTGATGCGCTGCTCGATACGGCTGGTGTCATAGCCATTTTCCTCGACCCGGCGATTCAGCGCCAGATGTTCGCGGCTGTGGATCACTTCCTGCTGGACGAAGGCGCGAATTTCCTTTTGCAGCTTGGCCGGGGTGCGATCTCGAAATTCTTTCACGCTTTCGATGAAAAAGGCTTCGCCGCGCGGAAAGGTCAGCGACAGGCAATTGTAGAAGGCGGTCGCCACCGGGTCGCCGTTCTGCCAATATTTGTCCGGATTGAAGTCCGCATCGCGCCCGAACCGGCGGTCGCGGGGTGTGATTTCATGACCCGCAGGCGTCGGAGTATTGATCGTTTCCGGTTCCGTGCTGACGGAGCTGAGCATATTCATCAGATGTTTCCATTTTGCGAAATGCAGACTATAGCTAACAGCAGTGAAAATAAGGTTGCTTACATAAATGTCAATAGCGAAACGCCGCCTCTCCCCGGAAGAAAGCCGCAGTATGGCGCTGGCGGCTGCCCGCGACCTGCTGATCGAAACCGGCCCGCAATCGGTTACGCTCAAGGCAGTGGCCGGACGGATCGGCCGGACTCACGCCAATCTGCTGCACCATTTCGGCTCCGCCTCCGGCCTGCAAAAGGCGCTGGCGGCCTATCTGTCTAACGAGGTTTGCGGGACGATCGGGCAGGCGATTCTCAAGTCACGGACCGGCGAGGGATCGGTGCGGGATATCGTCGACCTGACCTTTGACGCGTTTGACAAACAGGGCGCGGCGGCGCTCTGGTCATGGATGATGCTGACCGGCAACGAGGACGCGCTCGACCCGATTGTCGATGCGATCCATGCATTGGTCGATGATATCGGCGAAGGCGGCCATGAAGATCGCGAAATGCACGAGGATACGCTGACCCTGGTGCTGATGGCGCTCGGCGATGCGCTGATCGGCGATCGCCTATCGGGTTCGCTGGGCCTGGTCCGCGATTCTGCCCGTGATATGGCGGAGAGGCAGCTCGAGCATGCAGTGGAACGCTGGCGAGAAGAGCACGACGTCTAGGGTTTTGTAGTCCGATCAGTCCTTGGCGAACAGCTGATCGTCGCTGGCAAAGGCCTTGAATTCGAGCGCATTGCCGCTCGGATCCTGAAAGAACATCGTCGCCTGCTCGCCGACCTGTCCGCGGAAGCGCACCGTCGGCGGAATGACAAAAGTAACGCCCGCGGCGCTCAGCCGGTCTGCCAGCGCCTGCCAGTCCGCCATCGTCAGCACGACGCCGAAATGCGGTACTGGAACCTGCTCGCCATCCACCGGGTTGATCAGCGGCCGGGCCTCGAAATCGGGGTCGAGATGGGTGACAATCTGGTGGCCGTACAGGCTGAAGTCGATCCAGCATGCGTCACTGCGCCCTTCGGGGCAGTCCATGAGTCCGCCATAAAACTGCCGCGCGGCATCGAGATCATCGACCGGAAAGGCGAGGTGGAAAGGGCGGAGCGGTGCCTGGGTTTCAGTGCTCATTGCGGGGTTGCTTCTCCTCTGGCGCGGCCAGCACGAAACAATGGTCGAAATCCAGATCGGACCCCAGACCCAGCGATTCCCGCTGTTTGGCTTCGGCCAGCATTTCTTCGCGGCTTTGCGTTAAAACAATGTCACTTTCCTGGCCGCTGAGCCCCTCGGCCCGCAACTGGTCGCGCGCGCGGCTGTCGAGCACGGCAGCCAGCGTCTTGAGATCCTGCGCGGTCTTCGACAGGCCTTCGCGGCCGTAGACTTCCTCATAGGCCAGTTGCAGCATACCGGCGCACTGGGTCAGATCGGGTTTCGGTTTCGGCGGTACTGCGGCGTCGAGCAGTGGCAGGCAGACCGCCATTTCGCTGCGTAACAGCTCTTCCGGATCGGCGGCGGCCATCGCCATTGCTTGCTGGGCTTCCACGGCAGCGAGCATTTCTTCGCGCACCTGCTCCCGGCTCCGGCCAGTGGCATCCATGATCCGTTCGCCGACTAGCCCGGCATAGGTTGCGCCGCGTTCGGTCAGCAGGGGGTAGGCCAGCGCGCTTTCGATGCCGCGTTCCTGTTCTGACGCGATGATCGCAAGTATTGCGACGCAAGACAGATCGCGCTGCTGAACCGGGTCCAGCGGCGCGGGCGGGATGGCCGCCGATTGCGACAGGGCAAGCATCAGGATTGGAAGAAGGTTCATCGCCGGATAATAGCAACCAAATTGCGCTTTGGGCAATTAGCAATTGAATGGCCGCACCGAAAACGGCAAAAGCCGCCGGTGTCAAAATTGCAGCATATCATCGCCCGCCATCCCTTCGCTACCTCGCTGTTCGCGGGTGCCCTGAGTGCCACCGGCTTCGCCCCGCTCGATCTCTGGCCGCTGACAATATTGACGCTCGCCTTGTGGATGGCAATCCTGATGCAGGCGCAGAGCCGCAAAGCAGCCTTTTTCAGCGGCTGGGTGTTCGGCGTGGGCCATTTTGTCGTCGGCCTGAACTGGATCGCCAAGGCCTTCACCTTCCAGGCAGCGATGCCCGAATGGCTCGGCTATGTGGCCGTGGTTCTGCTGTCGCTCTATCTGGCGGTTTATCCGGCGCTGACAGCCCTGGGCGGCTGGTGGATCGGCAAGGACAGGCCTTTGGTGTTGATCATCGCTTTGGCCGGGATGTGGATCATCACCGAATGGTTGCGCAGCTGGGTGTTCAGCGGCTTTATCTGGAATCCGCTCGGAGCGGTCGCGCTGCCGCTTGGCGGGATGCCTGATCTCAGCATGTTGATCGGATCCTACGGTCTGTCGGTGATGCTGTTCGGCGGGGCCGGGGGTCTGTGGCTGCTGTTCCGGAAAAATTGGCAAGCCGGATTGCCGCTGGTTGCGGTGTTTGCGGCGCTTTCGCTATGGCCCGGTCACGAGTCAAAACCGACTCCGGCGGACCAGCCGCTGATCACCGTGGTCCAGCCCAACATCGGCCAGCAGGACAAGTGGGAGGCCGGCTATGAAGAGCAGAATCTGGCGAAACTGGCCGAACTGACCCACCGGGAGGGCGATAGCCCGCGGATCATTTTCTGGCCGGAAGCGGCAATACCCGACTATCTGGAGACCGGCTATCCGGCGCGCTATTATTACGGCCGCCCGCCGGAATTTGTCCGCCAGCAACTGGGCGCGCTGATGGGACCGGATGATGTGCTCGTTCTGGGTGCGCTCAAGCTGGAATTTGCAGAAGCGGGCGGACGCGCGGTCGGGGCCCGCAACAGCGTCTTTGCGATGGATGCAGAGCGCGAGCTGCTGGGACGCTATGACAAGGCGCATCTGGTGCCTTATGGCGAATATCTGCCGATGCGGCCTTTGTTGTCTGCGATCGGCCTGTCCCGTCTGGCACCGGGAGATTTCGACTTCTGGCCGGGACCGGGCCCTCGGTCGATCGATCTCGGCCGCTTTGGCAAGGCAGGGCTGCAGGTCTGTTATGAAATCATCTTCTCGGGGCAGGTGGTCGATCCGGACAGCCGCCCCGACTTCATCTTCAACCCGTCCAATGACGCCTGGTTTGGCAGCTGGGGCCCGCCGCAGCATCTGGCACAGGCGCGCTTGCGGGCAATCGAAGAGGGGCTGCCGGTGATCCGGTCCACTCCGACCGGTATTTCGGCGGTGATTGATGCAGAGGGAAGGGTCAGAGCCAGCGTGCCGATGGCCGAAGCGGGCCGGATTGACATGCGCCTGCCACAGGCCAGGTCGGCGACGCGTTTCGCGCGCTACGGCAACGCCCTGCCGCTCGGTTTGGCGCTGATTTTGCTGCTATCTGCCATTGCCATTCGCGTGCGTGCCCGTTAAAGCACATATAAACATTTCCTTATGTCTCATCGGCCAGCTTCGTTCTGGTTAAAAAATCAGGAATTTAGCATGCGTTCAGAATTTATTTTCACCTCCGAATCAGTCTCCGAGGGCCATCCTGACAAGGTTTCCGACCAGATTTCCGATGCCATCGTCGATCTGTTCCTTTCGAAAGACCCGGAAGCGCGGGTTGCCTGCGAAACCCTGACCACCACCGATCGGGTAATTCTGGCAGGCGAGGTTCGCGGCAGCGGCATGATCGATACCAATGGCAACTGGGCGGCCGGAGCGCAGGAAGAAATCCAGACTGCGGTCCGCGAAACGGTGAAGAAAATCGGCTATGAGCAGGACGGCTTTCACTGGCAGAATCTGACCTTCGAAAATTACCTGCACCCCCAATCGGCGCATATCGCCCAGGGCGTGGACGAAAGCGGCAACAAGGATGAAGGCGCCGGGGACCAGGGGATCATGTTCGGCTATGCCAGCGACGAAACGCCGGACCTGATGCCGGCCACGCTGCACTATTCGCACCGGATACTGAAGCAGATGGCAGACGACCGCCACAGCGGCAAGGCCCCGTTTCTCGAGCCCGACAGCAAGAGCCAGGTCACCCTCCGCTATGTCGATGAAATGCCGGTCGAGGCGGTTGCCCTGGTGGTCTCGACGCAGCATGCGCCCGGCTATTACAAGGACAGCGACAATCCGGCGCTGTATCAGGAATTGCGCGACTATGTGATGGGCGTATTCCACAAGGTGCTGCCGGAGGGCTTTATCACCGACAAGACCGTGATCCACGTCAACCCGACCGGCCGGTTCGAAATTGGCGGCCCCGACGGCGACGCCGGCCTGACCGGCCGCAAGATCATTGTCGACACCTATGGTGGGGCCAGCCCCCATGGCGGCGGTGCCTTTTCCGGCAAGGATCCGACCAAGGTGGATCGCTCGGCCGCCTATATCACGCGCTATCTGGCGAAGAATGTTGTTGCGGCTGGTCTTGCCAAGCGCTGCGCGATCCAGCTGTCCTATGCGATCGGGATTGCCGAACCGCTGTCGATCAACGTGGACCTGCACGGCACCGGTACAGTGAGCGAAGAGAAGCTGGAAGAAATATTGCCACAGCTGGTAAGATTGACCCCCAAGGGTATCCGCACCCATCTCGGTCTGAACAAGCCGATCTACAGCCCTACGGCCGCCTATGGGCATTTTGGCCGCAAGGCCGAGGGAGATTTGTTCAGCTGGGAAAAGACCGACCTGGTGGATGCCTTGAAGGCCGCGCTTCGAGGTTGATATGTCTATAATAGTGTCAGACCGATGACCGCCTATAAGGACGGCGATCCGACCACTATCCGTCAGCTTTATGGCCGGCGGCAGGGCCATGCGCTGCGCGATCAGCAGGTGGAGCTGGTCGAGAAGCTGCTGCCGCAAATCGCCGTGCCGACCGAAGGCCCGGTGACTGCGGTATCGCTGTTCGGCGGCGACCGTCCGCTGCATTTTGAAATCGGATTTGGCGCCGGTGAACATCTGGCGAGCCGCGCCGACATGCTGCCCGATCATGGCTTTATCGGCTGCGAGCCCTATCTCAACGGCGTGGTCGGGGCATTACAACATGTGCGCGATCAGCATCTGGCCAATGTCCGGCTGCATATGGGCAATGCGCTGGACGTGCTGGAAAGAATTCCGGACGGTTCGCTGAGCTTCGTCTATCTGCTCCATCCCGATCCTTGGCCAAAGGCGCGGCACGCCAAGCGGCGTTTCATGAACCACGGGCCGGTCGACCTGATCGCAGCAAAGCTGAAACCCGGGGGGGAATTTCGTTTCGGAACCGACCATCCGGTCTATCTCGAATGGGCCATGATGATCATGAGCCAGCGAGACGAGTTTGACTGGCTGTGCGAAAGTCCGAAAGACTGGATGATCCGTCCCGGTGGATGGCCTGAAACACGCTACGAAGCCAAGGCCCGCAGGCAGGGCCATGATGTCTGGTATTTCCGCTACCGGCGCAAATAAACCATAGAGGATCAAAACCGTTTATCTGTATGGGTCACGGTTTTTGGCGGATTTCGGCCAAATTTACCCAAATTTAACCATGTCTGTAAAGCATCATGCGATGCCGAAATTTAACCTTCCTTGTCTATCCCCTGTTCAACAAAACTTGGTCGCGCAGGTTTAGATAAAGTACTGGGAGGTACATTGCCAGATATGGACATTGCTCCGACTGCTGCTCAGGCAGCGACCGAAATTCCGGCGTACAATCAGAGCGCGACCCCGGCCGACCTGCTCATCCGGCCGCGCAACCGAAACTTTGCCAGTGCCGTGATCGACCGGCGCCGCTGGGTTGACGGCGATCCCTTTGCTTCGGCTTTTTTCAACGCCCTTTCTGTCACTTTTCCCGAAGGCGAGATATTCTTCATCGATTCGCTGAAGAAATTCCGCAAGCGCGTGCCTCCCAAACTGCAGCGGGAGATCCGTGCTTTCATCCAGCAGGAAGCCATCCACAGCCGGGAGCATCACTGCTTCAACGAACATCTGAAAGATTGCGACTTTGATATCAGCCGTTTGGAACAGGCAATTTCCGGTGTGGTCAATCGTATCCGAACGATGCCGGAGCATGCCCATCTGGTCGCAACTCTGTGCATTGAGCATATTACCGCGATCCTGGCGGCCGAAGTGATTGCCAATCCAAAACATTTTGAAAATGCTGACGAGCAGCAGCGCAAATTGTGGCTGTGGCACGCGTCCGAAGAGATCGAGCACAAGGGCGTCGCCTATGACACCTGGCTGCATATGACGAAGGACTGGAGCCCGTTCAAATGCTGGTTCATACGGTGCAGCTTCATGGCGAAGATCGCATTCGGCTTTACCAAGAACAGGGCCAGGGGTGTGCTCGACCTGTTGCGCCAGGACGGGATTTCCGGCCCGCGCGCCTGGCTGGGGCTGGCGCATTATGCATTTCTCGGCAAGGCACCGTTCCGCCGCACCCTCTGGCCGTTGCTTCAGTTTTTCAAACCCGGATTTCACCCTTGGGACATCGACGACCGGGCACTGATCCGGCTCGCCGAGAGCGAATATGAGGCGGCGATCATGGCCGAAGTGGATGCCGGATCCGAACGGCCGGATTCCCTGGTCCTGGACAAGACCGAGCGGATCAAGAAAGTCGCCTGATCAGGCGGCCAGCGGTCGCATAGCCTCGCTTTCCTGCTCATCCTCCAGCACACACGAAAATTCGATTGCCTGAACATCTCGGTTTCTGCCGCGGCTGAACAGTCCGACAGTTCGGCCGGTGGGCTCGAATCCCAACTTGCGCAGAACCGATCCTGAAACCGGATTGTCGATGAAATGGCTGGCAACCAGACTTTTGTGGCCCAGCGTCCGCGCGTTCTGAAGCACTGCATGGCCGGCTTCTGTCGCATAGCCACGGCCCCAGAACGGGCGACTGATCCAGTAGCCGAGTTCAACCGTGCCATCGTCCCGCGAATCGATTCCGATGCAGCCCGCCAGTTCGGGTGCACCTTGAGTCCGGCTGAAAATCAGCCAGCGGGGGCTTGCGATGTCGTCGGGCAGGGCAAGGAATTGCCGGGCATCCTCCGGCCGGTAGGGCCAGGGCGCGCGCGCCAGATTGCGGACAATCGATTCATCGTTGATCGCCGCGAACAGGTCTTCGGTATCTTCGGGCCAGCCCGGTCTCAGCAACAATCTTGGGGTAACGGCAAACATCGGGACTCTCCATGGTCAATTTGTGACGCCCCTGTCTTGACTGGTTAGCCCGCTAGCGGGTGACCGTTACAAGACCGTGACGTTACGACAGGGAGAGACAAAAAAAGGGAGAGGATGACCTCTCCCTGAAATTGACGGTTCTGTTGAACCTGCCGGGTCATCCCTCTGGTGGATAACCCTTTATCGATTATCCGGTTATTCTGCGGCTTCCGCCATGACGTCGACGGACACATATTTGCGGCCGAGCTTGCCCTTGTGGAATTCCACCTTGCCATCGACGAGCGCAAAAAGGGTGTGGTCCTTGCCCATACCGACATTGCGACCCGGATGGGTCTTGGTTCCGCGCTGGCGGATGATGATATTGCCTGCGACAACAGCTTCGCTGCCGAATTTCTTGACGCCTAGGCGACGACCTTCCGAGTCGCGCCCGTTGCGGGATGAACCACCTGCTTTTTTATGTGCCATGGTTTAGTCCTTTTTCTTCGCAGCCGGCTTCTTGGCGGCTGGCTTTTTCGCTGGCGCTTTCTTTGCGGCGGCGGGTTTCGTTTCGGTTTTTGCATCAGCCTTTTTCGCTGGTGCTTTTGCGGCCGGAGCAGCCTTCGCCTTTGCGGCAGGCTTGTCCTCGGCAGGAGCAGCTTCCTTCTTGGCAGCTGCCTTCTTCGGAGCCTTTTCGGCACCGATGGCGCTGATCTTCAGAACTGTATGCTGCTGGCGATGGCCGTTTTTGCGGCGATAATTGTGCCGGCGGCGTTTCTTGAAGATGATGACCTTCTCGCCCTTTTCCTGCGCAACGATCTCAGCCGCTACGGTCAGGCCCTTGACGTCCTTGATGTCGCCGCCGTCGCCGGCCAGCAAGACGTCGTCCAGGGTTACCGAATCACCTGCTTCACCAGCAAGTTTTTCGACTGCGATAATATCTCCTGCGGCAACCCGATATTGTTTGCCGCCGGTGCGCACAATTGCGAACATGGCTATGTTTCCGTTTCAAATTTAAGGTTCCAGCGCACAAGACCGTTAACGCGAGTCCTTCGGCTCACGCTGGAAAGAGTGGGCAGCTAACCGATGAAACTGGCGCTGTCAACCAGCTTAAGGCGATTTTGGCTATTCGCGCCTTTCCGGTGACGGGTCACAATGCCGCATCATATTCAACGTTGCAGACCGGATAAGGCTCTCCTAAAGACAGGGCAATGAAAAAGCTCCCTGTTTTGCTGACCCTAATCGCCTTTACGCTCTCCGGTTGCGCGATGCAGCAAGGCGATTTTCCGTCGCTTCAGAAGCGCCCCTACGAAGGCGAGCCGGTGATGACCGAACCGGCGGCGCCCGGCCCTGTTATTTCGACCTTGCCCGCTGCGGTGCAGAACCGGCTGGATGCAGCGGTCGCCAAAAGCCGGACGGCGCACGAGCAGTTTCTGGCCAGCCTGCCAACCGTTGGAAGCCGAGTCGGTGCGGCGCGCCGTGCTGCAGTGTCGAGCGAATCATGGGTGGTCGCGCATATGGAACTGGCGGCGCTGGAGATGCAGCGGAGTCCTTCGGTCGAGGCCCTGGCAGATATTGATGCGCTATATCGCGAGCAGCTCGAACGTGAAACCGCTGAAGGGCAATCCGGCGGAGCCGCTCTCATCGCCGGACAGCGTGAAGCGGTGCTGGCGCATGTCGACCGGCAACAGAGCGAAATCGATGCAATGAAGAACCGGCTGCGCTAACCCAACTCTTCGATCGCCGCCTTGTGCGCCTTCGCATTTTCGACATAATGGGCAACGCCCATACGCATGCCGGCAATCGCTGGCTCGGGCAGATCGCGCATGAATTTGGCAGGCGATCCCGCCCAGAGCTGTCCGGATGGAATGCGCTTGTTCGGAGTCAGGGTCGCGCCGGCAGCCAGCATCGCATCGCCCTCGATCACGCAACCGTCCATGACCGTCGTGCTCAGGCCGACAAAGGCCCGGTCCTCGAGGGTCGCACCATGCAGCATCACCATATGACCCACCAGCACATCATCGCCGATAATCGTCGGATTGCCATTGGGCGTGGCTGGCGTGGCGCTGTCGCAGTGGATGGTGGTACCGTCCTGGATATTGCTGCGCGCACCGATTCGAATGAAATTTACATCGGCGCGGATCACGCAATTATACCATACGCTCGATTCGGGGCCAATTTCGACATCGCCGATAATCTTGCAGCCCGGTGCGATAAAGGCGCTCGGGTGGATTTTAGGGGTTTTGCCGTTGAACGGCAGGATCAGCGGAGCGGTCATATTCTCGAGTTCCATTCATCTGCTGTGATTTTATAGACGATCGTCGGATTGAGATCGTCTTCATAATTGGGGTCGTGGAAATCCAGCGACGGACAGCGGGTCATGCCCAGCCGCTTCATCAGGCCCCAGCTCGGTTCGTTGCCGGTAACCGTGAGCGCGACCACGAAGGGCGCGTTCCAGCGGGAAAATGCGGCATCCATGCATGCGGTTGCGGCTTCCTTGGCATAGCCCTTGCCCCACGCGTCTTCGCGCAGGCGCCAGCCGATCTCATGCGCGCCGGTCAGTTTCGGCTGCGGTGCATTGACCCGTTTCAGTCCGCAAAACCCCAGGATCTCTGCATCGGACTTGCGCTCGACAATCCAGAATGTGTGGCCGAAGTCGCGATCATAGCCTTCCAGCCGTCCCATCGCCGCATCAAATGTTTCGCGGCTTTGTACCCCGCCCAGCCAGCGCATCACATTGCGGGTGTTGAGATGTTCCATGAACGGCTCGATATCGCTTGCGCGCCACTTGCGCAGGATTAGCCGCTCGGTTTCAAGAACCGTATCGGTGGCCTTTTCAACCATGGAGCAACCGCGCCGCATCGGCGGCAAAATAGGTCAATATGCCGCTGCATCCGGCGCGTTTGAACGCGATCAGCTTTTCCATCATCAGCGCGTCATGGTCGCCAATGCCGGCGGCTGCCCCGACTTTCACCAGCGCATATTCGCCCGACACCTGATAGGCAAAGACCGGCACGTCGAATTCCCTTTTGGCGCGATAGATGATGTCGAGATAGGCGAGGCCCGGCTTGACCATGACACTGTCCGCACCCTCGGCAATATCGAAGGCAATCTCGCGGATCGCTTCATCGCTGTTGGCCGGATCCATCTGATAGGTTTTCTTGTCGCCCTTCAGCAGACCTCCCGATCCCACGGCATCGCGGAACGGTCCGTAGAAGGCGCTGGCATATTTGGCGGCATAGGCCATGATCTGGACATTGTGATGGTGGGCGAGTTCGAGCACGTCGCGGATCGCACCGACCCGGCCATCCATCATGTCGGACGGGGCGATGATATCGGCACCGGCATTGGCTTGGTTCAGGGCCTGCTTGGTCAAGATGTCGAGCGTCCGGTCATTTTCGACATAGCCCTGCTCGTCGATCAACCCGTCCTGACCATGGCTGGTATAGGGATCGAGCGCGACGTCGGTCAATATGCCGATGTCGTGGCCCAGTGCGTCTTTCACCGCTCGGGTCGCGCGGCACATCAGATTATCGGGATTTAGCGCTTCCTTTCCGTCGTCGCTGCGTTCGCCTGCCGCTGTGTTGGGAAACAGGGCGATACAGGGAATGCCGAGATCGCGGGCTTCGCGCGCCCGCTCGACAATGCCGTCGACCGACCAGCGCGACACGCCGGGCAGTGACGGGACCGGTTCTTCGACGCCTTCGCCTTCGGTAATGAATAGCGGCCAGATCAGGTCTGCAGGCGACAGGCGATTCTCCCGGACCATCTCGCGGCTCCAGCCGTGGGTGCGCGTGCGGCGCAATCTGCTGCGCGGGAAAGCTGCTGTCTGTGTCATGGGAAAGGCTTAGCCGAGCAGACAGCGGCGCTCAACTCTTCTGTGCAACTGTTTGGCGTCCGGTTTTCGGCCCTAGCTCTTCAGCGGCTTGTTGAGACGGTTGATCTCGCGCTCGGGCTCGACCTGTGCCGAGGCACTTTTCAGCGCGCTCAACGCGGCACCGGGCTCCACGCGCTGCAACTTCTGCAGTTCGCCCCTGAAGCGGCGCAATTCGCGCCCGCCCAGCTGCGCCCGTTCGACAAATTTGACGGACTGCGGATTGATCGTGCGCCCGCCACGGTACAGTTCATAATGCAGATGGGGTCCGGTCGACAGGCCGGTCGAGCCGATATAGCCGATAATCTGCCCTCTGCGGACGCGCCGGCCGTTGCTCACCGCGATTCGGCTCATATGGCCATAGCCGGAGGCCAGACCGCCGCCATGCTGCAGCTTGACATAATTGCCGAAACCGCCCTTGCGACCGGAATGGATCACGGTGCCATCGGTAACGGCATAAATGGGTGCGCCATAGCCGCCGCCGAAGTCCAGACCGCTGTGCATGCGCTTGTAGCGCAGGATCGGATGCCGCCGCATGCCATAGCTGGACGTAATCCGTCCGTTGGTTGGCCGGGCCAGCTCGCCGTTCGACTGGCCGACACCGGAGGCCTCGAACCAGTTGGTCCGTCCGCCGCTCTGCCATTTCAGCATTTGCGCCGCCGGCTTGCCATCGCGTTCCAGCCCGGCATAGATCAGGTCGCCGACTTCGACTTCGCCGGTTTCGGCGCGGCGATAGGAGAGGATGATATCAAACTGGTCGCCGCTGCGGATATCCCGGGAAACCGACATTTTCGAACCGATCACCTGCAGATATTTCTGCACCGCTTCGGAAGGCGCCCCGGCCGCGCGCGCGGACCGGTACAGGCTTGAGCCAACCGTGCCCTTGATCCGCAGCGGGGTATCATCGACCATGATCGGTTTGCGGTTCAGCTTCAGCCGGTCGCCGTCACGCACGATTTCGAGATTGAGATCGAAACGCGCGCGGAAGGCCAGCTGGTCCAGCGGCCGCGCCTGGTTTTTTGCCGGGCGACGGCCCAGTATCACATCAATCTTGGTGCCGGGCCTGATGTCGCCGAGCGAAACCGCGCCGCCGATCAGATCGTTCACCTGAACCGCCTCGTCACTTGCCACGCCCGCGCGTTGCAGCACCCGGCGCAAGCTGTCGCCGCGGCCGAGCGTGGCAACAAGTTCGATCGATGGCCGTTCCGGGCTCTCCGCCAGCGGGCGTACCGCGTCAGTTGCCGCCATCCGGATTCCGGTGTCCGAGCCGTAAGCGAGCGGTGCAATCATTTGCGAACGGGCCTGGTCGGCGCGATATCCGCTCAACGGATCGGGACGGTGCCCGGCAATCGGACCAAAATCGGGCAGGCAGCTGATCGCGACGCCGCACAGGGCGGTCAGTGTCACGAGTCCGCGAAACCAGGTCGGGCTGCCGATATCCACGCCAAGATCGGGGACCCAGTCAAGTTCGGCAAAAAAGTCTCGCCACTCGGCTAACTTTTCCTGGAAAGAAGGGGCTTCGGGTATCGCCGACCGCAGGGGATTTGCCGCTGCAAATGCTGCCCCCTGACCGTGCAAGTCGATGTCATCGATACTCTTGAACAAACGCACCCCTCGGTGATGCAAGTTTTTCGCCATGCATCCGATAATTAGGCAACCTCTGTGCAGGAAGTTGGTTAAAGTCAAATTAAGGCGCGTTACAGATCCTGTACATGCGGCGAGCCGTGTAAAATCACGGTTATCCGGTCGGCTCCTCCGCTTTTTGCGCCAAGCCCCTTGCAACTCCCCGCCTGATCGGCTGTTGTGCGAACAATGTCCCGGTATTCCCAGTCGTCCCTTGTCGCCGTCCTCGGCCCGACCAATACCGGCAAAACCCATCTTGCCATCGAACGCATGTGTGCCCATTCGAGCGGTATGATCGGCTTTCCGCTGCGCCTGCTGGCACGGGAAGTCTATGACCGGGTGGTCGCGCTCAAGGGTGCCAACCGGGTAGCGCTCGTCACCGGCGAGGAAAAGATCATCCCGAAAGATGCGCAGTGGTTCCTGTGCACCGCGGAAGCGATGCCGATGGACCGGGACTTTGCCTTCGTCGCGATCGACGAGGCGCAAATCGGTATCGATCCCGAACGCGGCCATATATTTACCGATCGCATGCTGCACGCGCGCGGTCGCGACGAGACCATGATCCTGGGATCCGAAAGCTTGCGACCGCTGATCGAAGCCCTGCTGCCCGATGCCGAGATCATCACCCGGCCGCGCTTTTCGACGCTGAGCTATGCCGGTCCCCGCAAATTGTCCCGGCTGCCCCGGCGTTCGGCGATCGTCGCCTTTTCGGTCGAGGATGTCTATGCGATCGCCGAGATGCTCCGGCGCCAGCACGGCGGTGCGGCGATCGTCATGGGCTCGCTGTCGCCGCAGACCCGCAACGCGCAGGTCAAGATGTACCAGGATGGCGAGGTCGACTATCTGGTTGCTACCGATGCGATCGGCATGGGGCTCAATCTCGACGTCACCCATGTCGCCTTTGCCGCGCTGAAGAAATTTGACGGCCATCGCCGGCGGCGGTTGACGCTGGCGGAGATCGGCCAGATCGCCGGCCGCGCCGGGCGTCACCAGAAGGACGGCAGTTTTGGCGTGCTGTCGGGACTGGCCACGTCCGACGCGCTGCAGCCGGAAGAGATTGAAAGTCTGGAATCGCATCGCTTCCCGAAGCTGGAGTGGTTGTACTGGCGCAATGCCGAGCCGGACTTTGCCTCGGTCGAGAGCCTCATCCGTTCGCTGGAGGAAAGGCCGCAAGTGCAGCGATTGCACGCGGCACCGGAAGCGGTCGATCTGGCGGTGCTGAAGCGACTGGCGCTGGACCCGGCGCTGTCAGCGCTCGCCGGTTCGCCAAGCCAGGTCCGGCTGCTCTGGGAAGCGGCATGCATTCCCGACTTTCGCAAGGTCGGCGCGGATCATCAAGCGCGCTTTGTCGCTTCGCTATGGCCGCATCTTGCAGCGGGGTCCGGGAGAATTCCCCATGCCCGGATGGCGCAGGAAATCGCGCGACTGGAAAATGTCCAGGGCGATATTGCCACGCTCGGCGCGCGGATCGCTGCCGCGCGCAGCTGGAGCTATATCGCGCAGAAATCCCGCTGGGTGGAGCAGCCCGAGGCGATGATGGACCGCACCCGCGCGCTGGAATCGCGGCTCAGCGATGCCATGCACAGCCTGTTGACCCAGCGATTTGTCGACAAGCGCACACGGGTGTTGCTGCGCGGTCTGCTGAAAGATACACTGCCGCAGGATGTCGTGGTCGATGCCGATGGCAGGGTGTTGGTCGAGGGACAGGAGCTGGGAACACTCAAGGGCTTCCAATTTCTCGTGCCATCCGATAGCCGGAGAGAGGATCGCAAGATGCTGCTTGCGGCCGCAGAGAGATATTTGGGACGAATTATGACAGATAATGCAGACGCTCTTGCCAAGGCACCGGATTCGGTGCTGGCGCTGGTCCCCGATGCCGCCGGGCAACCGACGATCATGTGGGGCGACAGCCGGCTGGCGATTCTCGCCAAGGGCAAGACTCTCCTGCAACCGGAGATCAAGTTCGAGCGGTCGATCAAGGGCATGCCCGCCGACGACAGCCAAAAGGTGATCGACCGGGTCAAGGCCTGGGTCGATGCGATGAAGGCAAAGCATCTGCAGGGACTGATGAAGATCGACGCGCTGGCCAACGAGCCGGAAACGCCAGCAGCGGTGCGCGCCCTGTTTGCGCAGATTGTCGATGCCGGCGGTATATTGTCGCGACGCGAAATCGACGAGGCGGTTCGGGCGCTGGACAATGACATGCGCGGCCATGCGCGCCGGGCCGGTCTGGTATTCGGGGCGCTCGATATTTTCCACCATGCGCTGATGAAGCCCGGTGCAGTGCTCTGGCGGACCGGATTATTCGCAGCCTTTGATGCCGAACCGATGATCGATCAGGCGCCGGACAACGCCGTGCATCTCAAGCAGGGCAGCTTCGCTGCCGCCGATCATGCGGCACGGCTCGGTTTCCGCAAGATTGGCGACGAATTTGTCCGGGTCGACATGGTCGAACGACTGGTCAAGCAGGCGCACGAGGCGCGCAAGCAGGGTGATGTTTTTGCGGTGGACACGGCGCTGGCGACGTCATTGGGTCTCTCCAAAGCCTGCCACGAAGCGTTGCTCGCTCTCGCGGGTTTCGTCAAAAGTGATGGCCCGCCTGCCGCCGTTGAAAAGCCGGTTGCAGAGGCCGCTCCACCACCCCCCTACGGAGCTGACGGGGCTGAGACGGCGGCGGTTGCGGCCGAAGCGGACGAGGCCGCAGAGGGGGCAGTACCGGATGGTGCGCCGACCGTTGCCGGAGAACCGGATGCCGCCGTGGCCGACAGGGTTCCGGCTCCGGAAACGCCGGTTGCGGCAGACCAATATTGGCGATGGAAAGGGATGGCCCGGATCCAGAAACGCAGCCCGTTCAAGTCCGGCAACAGCCGGTCGAAAAAACCCAAAAGCGCACCCGTCAAGCGCAAGGTGGAGCCGGTGCTCGCTACCGCCGGCGGCGCCTTTGCCGAACTGGCAGCGCTCAGGGACAGCATGAAAAAATAGGATGCGGGCTTGAGCGGCAGAGCAGCGGATCGCGACCCCGCAGCGCTTCCCGCGCTGCGGATCGACAAGCTGCTCTGGTTCCTGCGCTTTGCCCATAACCGGGTGATGGCGCGCAAGCTGGCGGAACAGGGGCATGTCCGGATGAACGGCCGCCGTATCGAACGCGGTCACGTCAGGGTGCGGAAGGGGGACATTCTCACTATCCCTCAGGGGCAGAAAGTGCACGTGGTGCGTATCATTGCTTTGCCGGAACGTCGGAGCAGCGCTTCGCAGGCCCATTCCTGTTATGAGATATTGCAGACTGGCAATTGAATTAGCCGCCAAACCAACTGTTGACGTGTCAGAAATTGCGCAATAGCTAGGATGGCATTTCTGACCTCGAATGGCGGACCGGAATAGGGGAGCTCACGACCATATGACTTATGTTGTTACCGAAGCCTGCATCAAATGCAAATATATGGACTGTGTTGAAGTCTGCCCCGTGGATTGCTTTTACGAGGGCGATAATATGCTGGTAATCAATCCCAGCGAATGCATTGATTGCGGCGTCTGTGAACCCGAATGCCCTGCCGAGGCGATTTTGCCGGACACCGAAGACGGTCTCGAAAAGTGGCTCGAGGTAAACACCAAATTTTCCGAAGAATGGCCCAATATTACGGTCAGTCGGGATCCACCGGAAGACGCTGACAAATTCAAGGGCATGGAAGGCAAGTTTGAAGCCTTCTTCTCCGAAAAACCCGGCGAGGGCGATTAACCTTCCGACCCGCAGGAATAGATGCATCCGGGAGGCGAAATGGTCTCTCCGAACCGAAAAATGTCTCAATTACACTGACCGGATGCCCCTGAGCGGCATTTTCGGACTATGATCAGTTGTGCAATGCAACGATAAATTGCTTTTTTGTGACGAATCTGTTAAAAGAAAGGCAGTTGGCGGCTGGACACCTGAGGTAACGGGTGGTGTTCGGTCGTTAAACATATGTACGAAAGGGTTTTTTCGTCACGTGATTACGAAAATCGAACGTTAGCAGCGTTCTTTTCCATTGAATCAAGAAAGGCTTTTTATGGCTGCGAATGTGCTGTCCTTTGATGTGGGCGATTATGTTGTTTATCCGAAACACGGCGTTGGCCGGGTTGTCGAGCTGCAAAATGAAGAAATTGCCGGCATGCAACTCGAACTCTATGTTTTGCGCTTCGAAAAAGAACGGATGACCTTGCGGGTTCCGACCAACAAGGCAGAAGGCGTCGGCATGCGCAAACTGTCGTCGGACAAGACGCTCAAGGAAGCCATGGAAACGCTGAAAGCCAAGCCCAAGGTCAAGCGGTCGATGTGGTCGCGCCGGGCCCAGGAATATGAAGCGAAGATCAATTCCGGCGATCTGGTATCGATTGCCGAAGTGACCCGCGATCTGTTCCGCGCCGATGACCAGCCGGAACAAAGCTATTCCGAACGGCAGATTTTTGAAGCCGCGTCCAGCCGCCTCGCACGCGAACTGGCGGCGATGGAAGAAACCGACGAGCCAACGGCGCTCGCTAAGATTCTCGAGATACTCAATATTGCTGCACCGCAATATTATGAGAACAAGGACGATTGATCGACAGACCACCGTCCTTCGTCGAAACAGGAAAGGGGTTGTCACAGCAATGTGGCAGCCCTTTTTCTTTGCCCGGGCGGGAAGCGCAATATTTTGGTTGATCTCCCGAAACGGCAGGCGTATTATAATGCTAATACAGCGATGGAGGAATAGATGAAGAAATTAGTGTTTTTGGCCCCGCTACTGGTGCTCGCGGCTTGTGAAGGCTCGATCGTCGAAGCGGTCAGCGATGCCGCGTCCAACGGCGGAAGCAGCAGTTTCTCTGACGGGATTCCAATCGGCACCAGCGCCAGCAACCCTGGCGAATTTGCGGGTGTAACTCTGGCTGGACCGGACAATATCATCTTCACAACGGGTGAATTTTCAATCCGTGCCGAAGGAGACGCCGATGCGGTCGAAAAGCTGCGCTACAAGATTTCCGGCGACCAGATCAAGATCGGTCGGGAAAACAGCCGTTTCTCGATCGGCGACAGCGATAGGGCCACGATCTATCTTAGCGCACCCTCGCTGAAAAGCGCCAAGCTCGCAGGATCTGGCAATCTCGACGTTGATGCGATGACGACGGAAGCGACGAAACTGAGTATCGCCGGATCCGGTGATATCCGCGTGGCCAAGATCGATACGGCGTCGCTCAATTCTAAAATTGCCGGTTCGGGCAACTTGACGCTGGCGGGTTCTGCCAGTTCGGTCGACATATCGATTGCCGGATCAGGCGATGTCAGCGCCAAGGGCATGAATGCAGACAGTGCAGATATCTCGATTGCCGGCAGCGGTGATGTGGAGCTGTCCTCGGACGGTTCCGTAAATGCCAAGGTCATGGGATCCGGTGATGTGCGGATCCACGGCGACGCCAAGTGCAAATCGCGGGCCATGGGCTCAGGCGGTATCACCTGCGGGTGAGCCGCTGGGCAACCCCCGCATCATGCTGAAATCGCTTGGCGATCTGTTGCGCTTGTGGCAGATTCGCTAGCGATGCCAAATCTATGGGAAAAATATGCAGTACCGAAGCTTATCCGCTTCGCCTGCTCGCAGCCTGCGGTGATGAAAGACCGCAGCGAGATCGTGCCTAAAGCCGAGGGAGAGACACTCGAACTGGGCTGCGGCGGCGGGATCAATCTCCAGTTTTATGACCGGAACCGGGTCACCCGGCTAACCGGTCTCGATCCGTCAGCGGAACTGCTCGACTATACCCGGCGGGAAGCCAGCGAACGCGGCTTCGACATGGAGATACTGGACGGCATTGGCGAAGCCATGCCCTTCGCCGATGCCAGCTTTGACACAGTGCTAACCACCTTCACGCTCTGCTCGGTGCAGGATGGCGCGCAAGTGTTGTCCGAAATGCGGCGGGTTTTGAAACCCGGTGGCAAGATATTGTTTCTCGAACATGGCCGGGCTCCCGACAAGGGGCCCGAGAAATGGCAGCGGCGTATAGAACCGATGTGGAAACATATTGCCGGGGGCTGCCATCTGCATCGTCCGGTCGCCAAATTGTTCGAAGCGGAAGGCTTCGTGCTGGCCGACAGCCACGGCCATTATGCGCCGAAAACGCCGCGATGGCTGGGCTGGATGGAAGCGGGCGAGGCACGGCCCCTATGAAATATTTGTCCGGTGCCCTGATCACTATTTTGCTGATATTGTCTTCGGCTAGCCAGGCAGCGGAACGCAAATTTTCCATATTCGGCTTTGACGATATCCGCATCGGCAATGGTGTCGATGTCGTACTGACCTCCGGCAAGGGGCCGTCGGCACGGGCGGAAGGAGCCACGCGCGAGATCCTCGACAGGGTCACGCTACAGAAAAACGGCAAGCAGCTGGTTGTATCGGTCCGGCCCAAGTCGCTGGACCGAAACAATTATGAAGGGGATACGCCGGTCACCCTTTTTCTCAGCAGCTTTGCGATCGAGAAACTTTCGCATCTTGGTTCCGGTCGGGTGTCGCTTGACACATTATCCGGACGGACGCCCACTGTGCGCCTCGGCGGTTTCGGTGCTGTCCGGATCGATGCGGTAGACGCAGACCGTCTCCATGTGATGATGACCGGCGGCGGTCAGCTGACGATGGCGGGCGAGGCCGTGGCGGCCCGGATCGAACTGCAGGGGTCCAGCATATTCGAAAGCCCCGGTCTGGCAGTCGAAAAGCTGACGCTGGTCCAGCGCGGGCCGGTCAGCAGCCACCTCGCGGTCGAACGGGAAGCGAGCATCAGCAATTTCGGTACCGGACGCATCCAGATAGACGGTCGCCCCAATTGTACGGTGCGGACCGACGGATCCGCAGAAATCATCTGCAATCCGGACCGCTAGGTCAGTGTACCGTGCCGATCGTCTGATCGATCGACAGCAGGACGCAAAGCCGCTCGACCTGCCGCCATTTGCAATAATGGATGTGGTTGCCCAGCGAACGGCTCTTGTCGGCGCGATTGGCCGCTTCCAGCCCGGCTTCTTCGCCATAGTTGGAGATCAGCGCCTCGGCGTCGCTATAATGTGTGGAGTCAATGAACACGGGTAATTGCATTTTTGGCTCCTGTTTCGGGAAACGGCTTCGCTTCCAACCTCATCAGGACGTCTACAGGCGACCGGTGGAAATATCTTCAAAAGCTAAGGTTACCAGTAGGTTAATCATAAGCAGAGCCGGAAGTTCTGGTCATGGGATGCGATGTGGTTTAAGGCTGAGATCATGAATCCTGATCCTCTTAAAGATGCTTCCCATTCTTCCATCGACGGAGCACAAAATAGCAACGGCGGTGGCGTCTTCATAGCGATCGGTGCGATTGTCGGTGCCATTGGAGGAGGCCTGATGGGACAACCGTCTGCCGGCTTGCTGGCCGGGCTGGCACTGGGCGCGCTGGTAGCGCTGCTTATCTGGTGGCAAAGCCGCTGACTATTTCAAAGCGCGCTTGTCAGGACCTGTGACGCCACCTATTATCGGTTCATGTTGAAACATATTAGAAATCTCGCGATTCTGCTCATCATCCTCGGGGTGGGTGCAGGTTATTATTTCACGCGCGGCGATACCGCCCGTCTGCCGCTGGAGGCCACCACGGGTGTCGAACCGGCGCTGACCAATGTCCGCAAGGAAACTTTCCCGACCATCAATATCGCGAAGGCCGAACCCTGGGGAGAAGGCGAAGGCCCCGTTGCCGCCGAAGGTCTCGTCGTGGAGCGCTTTGCCGAAGGGCTTGACCATCCGCGCAGCATGTTCCGGCTGCCCAATGGCGATATTCTGGTTGCCGAGACCAATAGCCCGCCAAGAACCAACAAGGGTATCGAGGGCTGGATCATGCGCAATCTGATGAGCAAGGCCGGTGCGGGCACCGAATCCGCCAACCGGATCAGCCTGCTGCGCGACAGCGACAAGGACGGCACCGTCGATGAGAAATTCACTTTCCTCGAAAATCTCAACTCGCCGTTCGGCATGGAACTGATCGATGACACGCTGTACGTCGCCAATACCGATGCGGTCTATGCCTATCCCTATACGGAAGGCGACACGAAGATTTCCGCCGAGGGCCGCAAGGTTGCCAATCTGAATGCCAGGGCGCCCAACAATCACTGGACCCGCGACCTGCTCGCCAGCAAGGACGGGAAATATCTCTACATCTCGGTTGGCTCGAACAGCAATATCGGCGAAAACGGCATGGATATAGAGAAGCAGCGCGCTGCCATTTTGCAGGTCGAACTCGCGACCAACAAGAAGGCGATCTATGCGGATGGCATGCGCAACCCGGTCGGCATGGCCTATCTGCCGGGTACTGAAAAATTCTACACTGTGGTCAACGAGCGGGACATGCTGGGTAGCGACATGGTGCCGGACTATCTCACCGAAGTCCGCTGGGGCGCGCATTATGGCTGGCCGTGGCATTTCTGGGGCGGTTATGTCGACCCGCGGGTGGATCCAAAAAATCTCGACCACCGTCAATATGAGCGGCGGCCCGACTACGCGCTGGGTGCGCATGTCGCACCGCTGGGTCTGGCCTTTTCGCATGGGCAGGCGCTCGGCAAGCCCTTTGCAACCGGCGCCGTGGTCGCTCGCCACGGTTCATGGAACCGCCAGCCGCTGGCCGGCTATGATGTGGTCTATGTCAATTTCAACCAGCGCGGCGAACCGGAAGGCAAACCGGTCACGATGCTGAGCGGATTTGTCGATGACGATGGCGAGGCCCGTGGCCGTCCGACGATGGTCGCCTTTGACCAGACCGGAGCCCTGCTGGTGAGCGACGATGTCGGCGGGATCATCTGGCGTGTTTCTCGCCCGGGCGCCGCGAAGCCCGAGGCCGCGACCAGAAAATAGTCTAGGCCAGCGATCGCCCGGCCCGTCCGGCCAGTTCGACTATATATTGCCACGCCACCCGGCCAGACCGGCTGCCGCGCTGCTTCGCCCAAAGCAGCGCTTCCTCGCGCTCGAAATCCAGACCATGGGCTTCGGCATAGCGGGAAACAATCGCCAGATAATCCTCCTGTGAAGCGGCATGAAAGCCCAGCCGCAAACCGAAGCGATCGGACAGCGCCAGCTGGTCATCCACGGCGTCGCGCGGGTTGATGGGGTCGTCCTGCTCGCTCATCTGGCGGGAGAGGATATGGCGGCGATTTGAAGTAACATAGAGTCTGACATTGGCGGGCCGCTGGCTGGCGCCGCCTTCCAGCATCGAGCGGAGCAGGCGGGGTTCGGCGCTGCCTTCGGCAAAACCGATATCGTCGATGAAGAGAATGAAACGACGGTCGATAGCGGCGAGCGCTGCAAACAGTCCGGGCAGGCTTTCCAGTTGGTCGGACGGTGCTTCGACCAGTGCAATGTCTTCACCCCGTATCTGCAAGGTCCGGACTGCGGACTTGGCCAGCGCCGATTTTCCCATGCCGCGGGCGCCCCAGAGCAGAGCATCATGCGCGGCCAGGCCGCTGGCGTGACGGTCGGTATTGTCGAGCAGGCGGGCCTTTTGCGAATCGATGCCGCTAAGCAGATCGATGGCGACCGGCTCGAATGGCACAATCGGTCGCGCATTCCGGCCGTTCCAGACAAAGGCGCCTGCCGTTTCCCAATCGACCGATCCTGCGGCTGGCGGAGCAAGACGTTCGAGCGCATCAGCGATGCGATTCAAAACATCCCTGTTGTCCGCGTCCGGCACGATCAGCCAGCCAGCGCTGCGCTGTCGAGCTGGTAAAGGATATCGGAGCCGGCGATCGCGGCGGCCTTCAACCCGAGCGCTTCAGGTACCAGATGATCGAGATAATAGCGGGTGGTGACCAGCTTCGCCTTGAGAAATGGATCGTCGCCGCCGTTCAGTTCGGCCTCGGCGATGCGGTGCTGCTTCAGCATCAGCATACCGCAGGTCGCGGTCGCCAGCATGGTCATGAACGGATAACTTCCCGCCAGCCGGTCGTCGATCGATGCATCGCCGCCCGCCATCCACTGCCGGACATCTTCGCAGGCGTGTGCCAGCGCCAGCAGGCCGTTCTCGTCGCCCGCTTCGGCCCGGATCGCGGCGATAAATATCTGCATCGCCTCGCCGCCATCCAGCCCCAGTTTGCGTCCGACCAGATCGGCGGCCTGGATGCCGTTTGTGCCTTCGTAAATCGGCGCGATCCGGGCATCGCGGAAATGCTGGCCGGCACCGGTTTCCTCGATAAAGCCCATACCGCCATGTACCTGCACACCAATTGAGGCCACTTCATTGCCGATATCCGTGCCATAGCCCTTGATCAGCGGCGTCAGGATTTCCGCGCGCGCCTTCGCGCCTTCAATCCCCAGGGTTGCACGGTCGACGCTCGAGGAGGCATAGTAGAGCAACGCTCTGGCGGCCTGGGTGAGCGCCTTGGATCGGAGCAGCATCCGGCGTACATCGGGATGCTCGATGATCGGTACTGGTGCCTTGTCGCCGCTGCCGGCGCGGGCCGACTGGATACGCTCGAGCGCGAAGCGGCTGGCCTGCTGGGTAGCGCGCTCGGCGATTTGCACACCCTGCGAGCCAACATTGATGCGGGCGTTGTTCATCATCGTGAACATCGCCTTCATCCCGCCGAATTCGCCGCCGATCATCTCGCCGATACATTCGCCCTGCTCGCCATAGGCCATGACGCAGGTTGGCGAGGCGTGGATGCCGATCTTGTGCTCGATCGACACACAGGTGACATCATTGGGCGCGCTGGCGTTACCCTCGGCATCGAGGTGGAATTTCGGAACGATGAACAGCGAAATGCCGCGCGTTCCTTCCGGCGCCCCCGGCGTCCGGGCGAGCACCAGGTGGATGATATTGTCGGTCAGATCATGTTCGCCGAAAGTGATATAGATTTTCTGGCCTTTGATCCGGTATTTGCCGGCGTGCTCGCCCTCGGTGATCGGTTCGGCGGTCGAGCGCAGCGCGCCGACGTCGGAACCGGCCTGCGGTTCGGTGAGGTTCATCGTGCCGGTCCAGGCACCGGAAATCAGATTGGGCAGATACTGCGCCTTCTGTTCGTCGGAGCCATGAACATGGATCGCCTCGATCGCGCCAAAGCTGAGCATCGGACAGAGGGTGAAGGCAAAATTGGCGGCACCGCAGGTTTCCAGAATTAGTGCCGACAGCGAATAGGGCAGGCCCTGGCCACCAAATTCTTCCGGTCCGTCGATCGAGGCCCATCCGTTTTCGACAAATTGGGCATAGGCTTCCTTATAGCCCGCCGGCAGAGTCACCTTGCCATCTTTCCATTGCGCGCCTTCGGTGTCGCCGATCCGGTTGAGCGGGGCAAACTCGCCTTCGGCAAACTGGCCGATCCCCTCGACAATCGCCTCGACCATATCCTCGCTGGCACCGGCAAAACGCTCATGGCTGGCCAGTTTGCCGATCTCGGCAATATGCTTTAGGACAAAATTCTGTTCGCGACCGGGGGCTGTAAAACTCATGAAATTGCTATCCGTTGTTGCCTGAATTTCCGCTGGGCTATAGCGCAGGGTCATGTCCGGCTCAAATGATCATATTGGCGCTGCCACCCGTCGCTACGGCAAGGCGACCATTGGCGAGGCTATCAAGCGGTTGCGGGCGGGCGGGCTGGTCGCGGTGCCGACCGAAACCGTCTATGGACTGGCTGCCGATTCGACCGATGCAGCGGCAGTGGCAGAGATTTACCGGGCCAAGGGGCGGCCGGATTTCAATCCGCTGATCGTCCATGTCCCCGACCTGCAAGCGGCAAAGAGGCTTGGACAATTCAACGCGCTTGCGGTTCGTTTTGCCACGGCGCTCTGGCCCGGTCCATTGACCATGGTGGTACCGAAAACCGAAGATTGTCCGGTTGCGGCAGCGGTAACCGCCGGCCTGGATACGATTGCTTTGCGGGTTCCCGCCCATCCGGTGATGCGCGAATTGCTGGAGACCTCGGATCTCTGTCTCGCAGCGCCGTCGGCCAATCGCAGCGGCGGGATCAGCCCGACCACGGCAGACCATGTCTCCCGAAGTCTGGGTACGGCAGCGCCGCTGATCCTTGACGGCGGTCCCTGTGAACAGGGAATTGAATCAACCATCGTCGCGGTTGACGGCAGTGATTACCGGATTTTGCGACCGGGACCGGTCACACCGGACCAGTTGGAAGCCACAGCTGGAAAACCGGCAATCACCGCAGGTAGCGGCAAGATCGAAGCACCCGGGCAACTGGCATCGCATTATGCGCCTGCCAAGCCGGTGCGCCTCGACGCGCAAACCGCCGGCATCGATGAATATCATATCGGCTTCGGCCCGGTTGCAGGTGACATGAACCTGTCACCCGGCGCGGATTTGGCTGAAGCTGCCAGCTTGCTGTTTGCCGCACTACATAAGGCGGAGGCGAGCGCAAAGCCGGATATCGCGGTGGCGCCCATTCCCTGCACCGGCATCGGGCTGGCGCTGAATGACCGGTTGCGTCGCGCAGCGTCGCCGAAATAGTTTTTCGTCCGGTAGCATGGGCAGCGAACCCAATGTTTTGTCCTTTCGCCAAACGATGGTCATCATCGCCTGGCGGGATAGGCAGCGAAATGAAACTGACTCCATAATAACACAATCACAGGGTCGGCTTTAACAATATGGTCTATTCTGGTTTCATTTTGCAATTTTCTGTTGGTCAAGGCCGGATTGAGACTTTAGACGAACGCAAGAGGGGTGGAAATGCGCGATATGACGCTTGGCAGAACGATAATATCGATTTTGACCGGTCTGGCTTTATTGACCGGATGCAGTGTTGGCGAACCCGAAGCAAAGCCTCGTTCCGATGATCCGATACCCGCTGCGGTAGCCTTGGTCCAGCCGGCCGGCGATAGCGAATTGCTCACTGCAGCTGGGACTGTGCGATTGCGCCGGGAAACGGCGCTCGGCTTCACTACCTCAGGCAAAGTCGCTTCGGTCCGCTATGAAGAAGGTGACAGGGTTAAGCGCGGCGCGCTGCTGGCTGCTCTCGATTCCAGCACGGTTGCCGCGGATCTCAACGCCGCCCGCGCCGAGCGCGATCGCGCCGAAGCAGAATATGCCCGCGTCGAGAAATTGTACAAGGACGGTTGGATCACGAAAGCCCGGCTCGAGCAAGCGGAGGCGGCGGCGCGAGCGGCGCGGTCGCAAGTCGAATCCGCCGGTTTTGCCAATCGCACAGCGCAAATCCATGCGCCCAGCAATGGTATTCTGCTGACCCGCAATATCGATGCCGGACAAATCGTGACAGCCGGTGAGCCCGCACTGGTGCTGGGAGAAATCGACAAGGGTTTTGTTTTACGGGTTCCGATGACCGACGCCGATGCGTCGCGCCTGCGGACCGGTATGCCCGCTATCGTCCGAATAGGTAGCGCCGGGGGTGATCCGATCAATGCAGTGGTCAGCGAAAAGGACGGACGGGCGGACCAGCGGACCGGTACATTCGAGATCAGCTTCCGCCTTCCTGCCAGCGACAGGCTGCGGTCCGGGCAGTTGGGCAATGTCGAAGTCATGGTGTCACGCAATTCTCCCGACAGCTTTGCCGTTCCCGCCAATGCCATATTTGGAATCCGGGCAGGAGAGGGTCTGGTATATGTCGTCGATAGCAAAAATCGTGTGAAGCAGCGCAATGTGCAGATCGGAAAGCTGAACGACAAGAATCTGGAAATTCTGGCTGGACTGCATGAGGGAGAGCTGATTGTGACTCGCGGCATTGAAAAGCTTCGGGATGGCGATTTGATTAAGCCAATCCGGGTTGCAAAGTGACCGTGACGGCCAAGCAACAGGATCGCTCGCACTGATATGCTCGCCCGGTTTGTAATATCCCGCTGGCAACTCAGCCTTGTGCTTTTCGTCCTGCTGGTGATGCTGGGCATGTCCGCACTCGTCAATATTCCCAAAGCGGTGGATGCCCATTTCCCGATCCCTGCAGTCAATATCATCGCTATCCAGCCGGGTGCCGATGCACAGGAAATGGAAGAGACGGTCGCCAAGCCGATCGAAGAAGTGGTTCAGGGCCTTGATGACATTGTCAAAGTGCAATCGACAAGTACCGATGGCGGAACGATCATCCATGTCGAATTCAGCGAATGGTCCGGAGATGTTGACGGCTATTATGATGACGTGGTGCGAGCGGTCTCCGCGATAAGGGACCGGCTTCCCGAGCGTCTGCAAAGGCTGGAGTATCGCAAGATCCGGACGACGGAAGCCGCAGTCATGCAGGTGGCGCTGGTCAGTGAAACCGCTTCGTGGCGACGCATGGAAAAATATGCGGATGATATGGCGGATGTCTTCATGCGCAATACCGGCGTCCGGGAATCGCGGATTTTCGGGCTACCGCAGCCGGAAGTAAGTGTGGAAGTCGATGCCGAGAAGCTGTCCGAGCTCCGCGTTGCTGCGAGCACGGTTTCCGATGCCGTACGGCAGGGGGGAGCCGAATTGCCCGGCGGCACCGTCCAGAGCGGGGAGCGGCGACTGAACGTCGAGGCAGGAGGTGCCTATCGGCAGCTGGACGCGATACGGGGCCTCCCGCTTCGGGCATCCGACGGATCGCTCCTGACCGTCGGGGATGTCGCCAAGGTCGAATGGGGGGCCGAAGAACAGATTTACCGCGCCCGCCATAATGGCAAGCGGGCCGTCTTCCTGACAGTGACGCAGAAGGACGGGGTTGATGTCACCCGGCTCAAAGAGCAGCTGGACAGTGAACTGGAGCGGCAACAATCGATCCTGCCACCGGATATCAAGCTGGTGATGCAGTTTGACCAGAGCCGGGATGTGCAAAGGCGTTTGAACGAACTCACCCGCGATTTTACCATTGCGATCGTACTGGTGGTGTTCACGCTGCTGCCGCTGGGCCTGCGCTCTTCCGCGATCGTGATGATTTCGATCCCGCTCTCTCTCGCATCCGGCCTGCTGGTGCTTTATGCCGCTGGCTTCAACATGAGCCAGCTTTCGATTGCCGGCTTCATTGTTGCTCTGGGCCTGCTGGTCGATGACAGCATCGTGGTGACTGAGAATATCGCACGACATCTGCGGATGGGCAAGACGCGGACCGAAGCCGCCATCGATGCCACGCTCGAGATTCGGGCAGCAGTCATCGGCTCGACCTTTGTGCTGGTTTTTGCGTTTGTACCCTTGCTGTTTCTGCCGGGAGGGGCCGGATCCTACACACGATCCTTCTTTATCGCCATTATCGCTACCGTGATTGCCTCGCTCCTGATCTCCCTGTCGCTTATTCCGTTTCTCGCAAGTCGCCTGCTGCGGCGTGACGAGGATCCGGAGGGCAATGCAGCGCTGCGCTGGGTGAATGACAAGATCCAGCGATTTTATCGGCCCTTTTTGCACATTTCCCTGCAGGCGCCGGCCAGAACGGTAGGGGTGGCCATGGTCTTGTGCCTGTCGGCTTTCGCGCTTGTGCCGGTACTCGGTTTTTCGCTTTTTCCGTTCGCCGACGCGCCCTATTTTCGGGTGTCAGTCGAGTCGGAACAGGGCAGCAGCCTGGACCGCACCGACCGGATTGTTGCCGAGGTCACCCAAATTCTCGAAACCGAACCAAGTATCAAGGTACGGGCGGAAAATATCGGTAACGGCAATCCCCAGGTCTTCTACAATGTCGGGCCCCGGGCTGAGCGGGTCAATTACGGTGAAGTTCTGGCGGTGCTGGACAAATGGGACACGCAAGAAGGCCCGAAGATGATCGACCGGTTGCGCAGGAAACTGGATCAAATCGCCGGTGCACGTGTGAAAATCGAACTTTTCCAGAACGGGACTCCCGTGGAAGCCCCGATCGTTATTCGGGTTTCGGGTCCGGAACTGGACAAGCTCAAGCAACTGTCGGGCACGATTGCCGATGTGTTGCGACAAACCCCCGGTGCGCGGGACATTGTCAATCCGGTCGAGACCGACAAGGTCGATCTTGATATCGGTCTGGACGAAAAGAAGGCGGCTCTGCTGAACATAGCTTCAGGCGAGCCGCGCCGCGCCATCAGGTTGGCGCTCAGCGGCGAACGGGCGGCGTCATTTCGTGACCAGGAAGGCGACGATTATCCCGTGACGGTCCGCTTCCCGTTCAAAGGCAGTCTGCCGATATCCGTGCTGGACAAGATTTATGTTGCTACGCGCGCCGGCGACCCGGTGCCGCTGGCGCAAATATCCAATCCTCAGCTCATCAACGTTCCCCCGCAGATTCAGCGCTATCAGCTGCAGCGTTCCGTGCTGGTGACGGCCCAGGTCGATTTTGGCGAAATCCCGGCGAAGATCACCAATCAGGCGGTCGAGAAGCTGGAGCAGATTGATTTTCCCGAAGGATATCGATGGTCGATTGGCGGGGAATCGGAGGCTATTGGCGATACATTCGGTGATTTTGGTCCGTTGATCCTGACGGCAATCATGCTGATTTTTGCCATTCTCGTTGCCGAGTTCCGGCGATTCCGCGAAACTATCGTCGTCGCGGGCGTTATCCCGCTGGGGACATTCGGTGGGCTGCTCGCGCTTTTTGTAACCGGCAATTCCCTCAGTGTCATGGCGATTATCGGATTTATCGCGCTGATCGGTATCGAGATCAAAAATTCTATATTGCTGGTCGACTTTACGACGCAGCTGCGGGCCCAGGGCATGGGATTGCGGGAAGCGATCGAGAGGGCGGGCGAGGTTCGTTTCCTGCCGGTGCTACTGACATCGATAACGGCAATCGGCGGCTTGACCCCGCTCGCTTTCTGGGGTGGCGCGCTCTACGCGCCGCTCGCCGCTATCATCATTGGCGGATTGATCAGCTCGACCCTCTTGTCTCGCGTGGTAACACCCGCCATGTATCTTCTGGTCGCAAGGCGCGATGAAGAGCACAGAAACGCAAAAAACGGAGGTGACCCCGCCACCGTGTAAAAGGAGTGTCTATGGCAATGCAGGAAGCCATTTTTGCCGGTGGCTGTTTTTGGTGCACCGAGGCGGTATTCAACGATATTGCCGGTGTCCATTCAGTCGAGAGCGGATATATCGGCGGCGCAAAGCCGGACCCCACCTATCGGGAGGTCTGTTCGGGGACGACCGGCCATGCCGAAGCGATCAAGATCGGGTTTGACGATTCGGTGGTCAGCTATTCCGACTTGCTCGATATATTCTTTGCCACTCACGATCCGACCCAGCTCAATCGCCAGGGCAATGATATCGGGACCCAGTATCGGTCGGCGATCTTCCCGCTCGGAGATGACCAGCGTGCCGAAGCGCAAGCAGGAATAATACGAGCTGGCGAGGACCGCTCCGAGCCGGTCGTTACCACGATTGAGGGACCGGCTCCCTGGTATGTGGCGGAAGACTATCATCAGCAATATTGGGCTGACGAAGGCCGCAGCAATCCCTATTGTGTGGCGACTATACCACCTAAGCTGCAGAAGCTGCGGACCAGTTTTGCCGACAAACTGAAGGACTAGAGCCACCTTATGAAACCCATCAGAAAAGCGGTATTTCCGGTTGCAGGCATGGGGACCCGCTTCCTGCCGGCAACCAAGGTGATGCCCAAGGAACTTTTTCCGATCGTCGATCGTCCGCTCCTCCAATATGCTGTGGATGAAGCGCTGGAGGCGGGGATCGAGCAAATGATCTTCGTCAACGGCCGCGGCAAGGGGATGATTGAGGACCATTTCGACATGGCGTTCGAGCTGGAGCGGAACATGGCGGATCGATCCAAGGACCGGTCGGTTCTCGAGGGTACCCGGTTGCGGCCGGGCGACTGTGTCTTTGTACGGCAGCAGGAACCGCTCGGTCTCGGCCATGCCATCTGGTGCGCGCGCGATATTATCGGCGATGAGCCTTTCGCCATTTTTCTGCCCGACGAATTCATGGTCGGTTCTCCCGGCTGCATGAAGCAGATGGTCAGTGCCTACGACAAGCTTGGCGGCAATATTGTCTGTGCGCTGGAAATCCCGATCGAGGATACGCCGTCTTATGGCGTGATCGATCCGGGCTATCGCGATGGGCCGATCACCGAGGTCAAGGGGCTGGTCGAGAAGCCGGCAGCCGGCACCGCGCCGTCCAATCTGATTCTGCCGGGTCGTTATATTTTGCAGCCCGAAGTGATGCGCATCCTCGAATCGCAGGAGGCAGGTGCAGGTGGCGAGATCCAGCTCACCGATGCAATGGCGCAGATGATTGGCAAGCAGCCGTTCCATGGCATGACCTTTGATGGCAAGCGCTATGATTGCGGATCCAAACAGGGCTATGTCGAGGCCAATCTGGCTCTGGCTTTGTCGCATCCGGAAATTGGCCCGGCCATGCGGATCATCGCGGAGAAGCTGCTGGCCGAGTAAGCGATGTGTGTTCAGCCCTGTTTCATTCGTTGGCGCATATTAGATTCCTGAGGAGAATATCATGCGTGCATTGCCAATCCTGATCCTGATGTCGGTGGCACTTTCTGGCTGTGTCGCCAGCAAGATCGTGACCGCACCATTCCGGGCCGCGGGCACCGTGGTGGAGACGGCGGTCGATGCCACGACCCAGACCCAGTCCGAGAAGGAAGAGGATCTGGGCCGCAAGGTGCTCGCCGATCGCAAGCGGCAACGGGATCTGTGTCTGGACGAAGCACAGACCAAGCAGGAGCGCCGCAACTGCAAAGCCGCCTACGAACAGGACGATTAGGTCAGTCTGTCTTGGTCAGCAGAGGCGGCGCATATGTTCCGTTGACCGGTTCCATTTTCGCCATTTTTTCTATTTCCTCTTCAAACAGGGCTACACGCTTTTTCCATCGATAATGGGTCGACGCGGAGAAGATTCCCTTGCCATGTTCCTTGCCGTAGCGGGTCCAGAAGCGGATCGCGGCCTGCGGATCGTAGCCGGCATTGGCCATCAGCCAGACCGATAACCGGTCCGCTTCGACTTCGGTGCTCTTGATCCTGCTGGCGCTTTTGCCGAACTGGCCGAAGAAGCCGCGATTGACTTCTTGCGCGTCGAGGCGGTCACGGTGGTGTAGCAGATTATGGGCCAGCTCATGCGCGATCACGGCAGCAAATTCATCGTCGTTCAGAAAATATTCCGCCATTCGTGATGTGACGGAAACGATCTTTCCGTTGGCAGATGCTTCACGATCCTCGCTGACCGCGATCTGGAAGCGGCTCGGGCAGGCTTGCCGCAACGCAACGGTCAGCGGGATTTGTTCGCCACCTCGCAGAATATTGAGGGTCGTGTCTTCTTGGGTCAGCGCCTTTTCCAGCCTGTCATTCACAGCCGCGATCCGTCGATATTCAGGCGGCTCGCTGGCGTAGACCGGGTTGTCGATCGGGATATTCTCGATCCTGACCCCATTGATGGCCAGTATATCGTCTCCCGGCAATAGCCCTGCCGCCGCACCCGGGCTGTCGGGTGCTACCGCAATGACCGTCACCAGTCCATCAAAGCCGAGCGCGAACCTGGCCACCGCCGGATCCGGATATTGATCAATATCGTGCAGGAGTAGGCCCGTTTGCGGGGCTTTGTCGGCGCAATACGGCGTGTTCGCCTGCACGAGACGAAAACCGATCGCGTTCATGCGCTGGTCCAGCAATTGCAGACCTTTAAACGCCAGAATGGTGTCCGGATCAAGCCCGTCCGCCGGTGCATCCTGTGCATTTAGCGGAGCGGTGAAGAGCAGGGCGAGCAGGGACAGGCAGATTCGGGTCATTGCTATCATTTAACCCATGCTGCCTTGCGCCAGGTTGAACGCGCTCTGCATCGCGCTGTCGGTAATGTTCCACCAGGCCAATATCAGCGCTGCGGCGATCAATATTATAGCAGCAATCTTCTGGAACAGCGGCTGCGCCTGATCGGCACGACCGAGTTTGCGTGCCCGCGATGCAAGCATGGCGTAGAAGGTCAGGCCGGTGGTCTCGGTGATCACGGTCAGGCCGGCAAGAATGGCAAATTGCAGCAGCAAATGGCCCTGTGGATCGATGAAAGGCGGGATGAAGGCGGTGTAGAACAGGAGCGCCTTAGGATTGGACATGTGTACCGTCAGGCCATTGAGAAACCCCTTGCTGAAGCTGGCAGTTTCAGCTGATTGCCGGGAAAGGGCACTGGTTCGGGCGTGAAACATCCGGAAGCCCATCCATGCCAAATAGGCGACACCGGTCCAGCGCAGCATGGAATAGGCGGCCGGCACCGCCTGAAGCAGAGCGATCAGCCCGAAGGCGGTCAGGCCATACCAGATGAAATTGCCGATATTCACGCCGACAATCGGACCCAGCGCGCCGCGCAATCCTCCTGCCGGACCTTGCGGCAAGGCGTGGCTGACGGTGACGAGAGTCGCCGGTCCCGGGGTCAGGCAGAACATCATGTCAGCGACCAGAAAGAGCAGGATGGTTTCGAGCGGCATGAATAATCGGACCTGCTTTGCTGATGAACTTTACAAGCTTTACAGTGTAAGTGAATAAATTCTCCTGTCGCCGATATTCTACAAGAATCGACCCTTGTCGGTACGGATAACAGCTTCGGTGGATTCGTCTGTGGCCATGGGGGCGGATCATCCTTGATGGTTATTGACCTGAATATAAAATCCGGGGCCTGTAGGACAGCAAAATGACGGCCCTTGGTCTCTGTCGGTTCCAACTAACGCAAATTTTCCTTCAGAAAATTAACCAGCGCATCCACCCGTGCCGGGCGCAGGCGCGATGGCGGCATGACGATATTCAGGGCAATATCCCCCAAGCGCCATCCCGGCAGGATATTGACCAGGTTGCCTGCATCCAAAGCTGCCTGGCACAAAAAATCGGGCAGGTAGCCAATACCGCGTCCGGCAATGAGGGCGGGCAAAAAGACATCGCCATTGTTGCTGCGGAAGCGGCAGCGGGGACGGACATTGACCGTCTGGTCGTCGGGTCCGGTTAAGTGCCAGAGTTCCGGATTCGGCGTGTTGGAATAGACAAAGCAATCATGCTCCGACAGTTCCCCGGGCGTTTTCGGTTGCCCCATCCGCTCGAGATAGCCCGGAGCGGCGATGAAATAGGTGTCCACGTCGCGCAGTTTTATTGCTCTGAGGCTGCTGTCGGCCAGCGCGGCGATGCGGATCGCGCAATCAAAGCCTTCCTCGATCAGGTCAACCCGCGCATCATCGAGCTGGAGATCAACGGTGATTTCGGGATAAGCGCACATGAAGTCGGCGATCACCGGCGCGAGATGCGACAGGCCATAACTGAGCGGTGCCGCCAGCCGCACCTGCCCTTTCAGCAAGTGGGTGGTATCACGCGCCGCTTCCATCGCCGCTTCGCCGTCGCGGGCGATCTGCTGCGCGTGCGGCAGCAGTGACTTGCCTGCTGTGGAAAGCGAAATTTTACGCGACGTGCGGTGGAATAGCACCGTGCCGAGCGCCTGTTCCAGCCTGGATATCGCTTTCGAGATGGTGGGTTTCGAGAGCGACAGCTCGTCGGCTGCAGCGGTAAAGCTGCCGAGTCGCGCAACCGCAGCAAAAATCGCCCATGCTTCATAATCGGGTAAGCTCATGACGCGATATTAGATAATATTTGGAAACAATCAAATTCTATATTGTCTATTTATGAAACAACCAGGTCATCCTATTTCCATTCCAGACAGAGCGGAAACGATGCCGCTCGCACAGGAGACAGACGATGATCGAGAAACGCGAATTCAAGGACCTGGCCCATGTCGACCATGAATGGTTGCAGGCGCGCCATCATTTTTCCTTCGGCAAATATTGGGACCCCGCCCGCATGGGCTTTGGCCCGATCCGGGTATGGAATGATGACGAAATCCAGCCGAAAACCGGATTTCCGATGCACGGCCACCAGGATATGGAAATCATAACCTACGTCCGCGAAGGGGCGATTACGCACCGCGACAATCTCGGCAACGAAGGCCGCACCGAGGCGGGCGACGTGCAGGTGATGAGCGCCGGTACCGGTGTCATGCACAGCGAGTATAATCTCGAGGACGTGCAGACCCGGTTGTTCCAGATCTGGATCGAACCGCGCGCTGCCGGTGGTGCGCCACGCTGGGATGCAAAAGCCTTCCCCAAGGGTGACCGCTCCGGCCAACTGGAAATTCTGGCCAGCGGCTTTGACGAGGATATCAGCAACGGTGCGCTCATGATTGGTGCCGATGCCCGGCTCTACGGTGCTTCGCTGACCGCGGGAACGACCGTCGAGCATCGGATTGCCGATGGTGCCCATATCTATCTGGTCGGCTCCGCTGGCCGAATCCGGGTCAATGGCGAAATCGTTGCCGCTCGCGATTCGCTGGCGATCCGGGATGTCGCGTCGCTGCAGATCGAAGCGGTCGACGATGCCGAATTCGTCTTTGTCGAGGCTCAGCAATCCCTGAACTGATCCTCGAACAACGGGGCGCTCTCTTTCCCTCCCAAGCAGGGAGCGCCCCAATATTGCCTAACCAACCCCTTTTTATTCCAGGAGACGTAACCATGACCAATCCCAAAAATATCCTTCGTGTCGATTCCAGTGCCCGCCATGGCGGGTCTTCATCACGGGCGCTGACCGACACCCTTATTGCAAAGCTCAACCCCGCAGCGGTCGTATCGCGGGACCTGTCGAATGCGCTGCCCTTTGTCACCGAAAACTGGGTGCACGCCAATTTCACCGACGAGGCCGAGCGAACGGAGGAGCAGAAGGCCGAACTGGCGCTGTCCGATTCGCTGGTTGCGGAACTGGTCGCGGCCGACATAGTGGTGATCGGTTCACCGATTTACAATTTCGGTGTCCCGGCGGCGCTGAAGGCCTGGATCGATATGATCGCCCGGGCCCGCAAGACATTTCACTATACGGACAATGGTCCCGAAGGCCTGCTGACCGGCAAGAAAGCCTATGTGCTGATGGCGTCGGGCGGCACCGAAGTCGGTAGCGAGATTGATTTCGCTTCCGGATATTTGCGGCATGTGCTCGGCTTTATCGGCATTGACGATGTGACGATCATCGCAGCCGATCAGCAAATGATGAGAGGTGATGACGCGCTGTCGCAAGCGATGGACAGAATAGAAGCTGCCTGAGGGCCTCCCCGACGGGGTAAGACAAAAACCCGCCGGACCATTTCCGGCGGGTTTTTTGTCAATGGGAGATAATGTTGTCAATAGAACCCGTTTTGTGCAAGCTTCCCCAAGGGTCGCACCAGAAAAATTGGGGAAATCATGACATTTTTGAACAGAGCGGTGGCGATCGGCCTGACCGTTGCCGTGACGGGATCTCTGTCCCTGGCCGTTACCGACGCGGCGCAGGCGCAGCGGCAACAGCAGGGAGTGAACGGCTATAATGTCTGGGAGGTCCGCTTCAACGGCGGCCTGTTTCGCGAAACCGGTCGGGGTCACTGGACCGAATATGATGCCGATGGCCGCGTAAAATTCACGTTCAGGGAAACCGGTCGCGATGACTGGTCGGTCTATCTCAACGACCCCTCGCGCAACGTGCAGCTGCAAATTGACATCCATCGCAACTGGATCAGGCTCGGCGACAACGGCGGACCGAAGCGGGATTTCTATCCGATAGCCAGCGCGTATCGCAACGAGGGCCGCATGCGGACACCAGCGCCGACACCACGCGCTATGACCGATGGCCGCAACGTCCGGCAGGTGTTTTTCGAACATGGCAGCTTCCAGCAAACAGGTCCCGGCCGCTGGACGGAATATGAAGAGCAGGGCCGCGCCGTGTTCGAATTTTCCGAAACCGGACGCGATCAATGGTCCGTCTATCTGGATGACAGGTCGCGCAACGTGCAATTGCAACTCGATCTGCACCGCAACTGGATCAGCTATGGCGTCAATGGCGGCAGCAAGAATGATCTTTACCCGATTGAGTCTACGTCCCGGCAACCCAGTGCTTCCTCATCTCCACCACGGTTACAGCGCCCTGCACCCCGACCGCAGCCCCGTCCGGCACCGCGACAGGCTGGCAATGTCCGGAACGTAAACGCCGGGCCGATCTGGAGCAGAGAGGATGCCAAGATCAAATGTCCCGTCGTTGCAGCGTCGCACGGCGGGCAATGGACCGGAGAATGGCGTACCACGGTGCAAGGCAAAATGTCGGTTTGCGAAATCAGGTTCTAGCGGCCAAACGGCCATATTGTCTGTTGCCAAGAAAAAAGCCCCGCCGGATTGTCTCCGGCGGGGCTTTTTTTGAATGGTTACGGACGGGTAAGACTATTTTTCTTCGTCTTCGTCCGTCTGCGCGGCTTCGGTGTCGCTTTCCTCGATACCGTCACCCATGGTCTTGGCCATGTGTGAATCGCCGGTTGCGGCTTCGTCATCCTGGGCGAGTTCGGCTTCGTGCTGTTCTTCGGAGCTTTCCGCAGCAATCAAGCTTTCCTCGACGGGTGTCTCGCCGAATACGTCTGCAGCCGTTGGCTCTGCTTCAGCAGGAGCCGCGGCTTGCGCCACTTCTTCCGCCTTCAGGTCCGCAGCTGCCTGCATCGCATCGAGCATTTTCTGCTGCTGCGCCCGCAACGCCGCATCGCGGCTGGTTGCGGCGATACGCGCACGGTTCATGCCCGCACCGGTGCCGGCCGGGATCAAGCGACCGACGATCACATTTTCCTTGAGACCGATCAGCTGATCCTTCTTGCCTTCGACAGCCGCCTGGGTCAGCACCCGGGTGGTTTCCTGGAAAGAAGCGGCAGAGATGAAGCTGCGGGTTTGCAGGCTCGCCTTGGTGATACCGAGGAGAACGGGCTTGCCGGCAGCAGGTTCCTGCTTCTTGGTCAGCTTCGCATTATATTCCAGCATCTCTTCGAGATCGACCTGTTCGCCCGGAAGCAGCGTGGTGTCGCCGCCATTGGTGATTTCAACCTTCTGCAGCATCTGACGAACGATCGTCTCGATATGCTTGTCGTTGATTTTCACGCCCTGCAGACGGTAAACTTCCTGAATTTCCGAAACGAGATATTCGGCCAGTGCCTCTACCCCCAGAACTTCAAGAATGTCATGCGGATCGGGAGAACCGGAGACTAGATTGTCGCCCTTCTTCACGAAATCGCCTTCCTGCACGTCGATGACTTTCGTCTTCGGCACCAGATATTCGACGGGCTCGCCTTCTTCCGGAATGATCGCGATCTTGCGCTTCGCCTTGTAGTCGCGAACGAATTCAATCCGGCCATCAATCTTCGCGATGATCGAATTGTCCTTCGGAATACGCGCTTCGAACAGCTCGGCCACACGTGGCAGACCACCCGTAATATCACGAGTCTTCGCCGCTTCGCGAGAGACACGGGCCAGCACGTCACCGGCGGCAACCTTGGCCCCGTCTTCGACGGACAGGGTTGCACCGTTTGCCAGCATATAGCGGCCTGCTTCACCGCTATCCTCGTCGAGCAAGGTCATGCGGGGACGGAGGTCTTCCTTGTTGGCACCACGGCCGGAAGCACGATATTCGGTGATCACGCGTTGTGCGATACCGGTGGCTTCATCGGTCTGTTCGGTCATCGTCTTGCCTTCGATGACGTCCTGGAACTTGATGACGCCCGGCTTCTCGGTGATCATCGGCATGGTGAACGGATCCCATTCCGCCAGACGGTCGCCCAGCTTCACCTTCGCGCCATCCTTGATCAGCACGCTGGTACCATAAGGCACCTTGTCGGCAGAGCGTTCGCGACCTTCGTTGTCGATCACGGCGATGATACCGCTACGCGCCAGCGAAAGGAAGCGACCGTTCTTGTCCTCGATGACCGGCATGTCGCGATATTCGACCGTACCTTCTGCCACCGATTCCAGATTGGACTGCTCGTTGAGCTGTGCCGCGCCGCCGATGTGGAAGGTACGCATCGTCAGCTGCGTGCCCGGTTCACCGATCGACTGGGCCGCGATAACGCCAACCGCTTCACCGATATTCACCGGTGTACCGCGAGCGAGGTCACGACCATAGCATGTGCCGCAGACGCCCATTTTGGATTCGCAGACCAGCGGCGAACGAATGCGTGCGGACTGAATGCCAAGCTCCTCGATCACCACGATCGCCGCTTCGTCCAGCAACGTACCGGACTTGATCACGACGCTGTCGTCTTTGCTGTCGATAATATCTTCGGCCATTGTCCGGCCCAGGATACGTTCGCCCAGCGATGCGATAACCGAACCGCCCTGGACGATGGCTTTCATCTCCAGCGCATTCTCGGTGCCGCAATCTTCCTCGACAATCGTACAATCTTGCGAGACGTCGACGAGACGGCGGGTCAGATAACCAGAGTTCGCGGTTTTCAGCGCCGTATCCGCAAGGCCCTTACGCGCCCCGTGGGTGGAGTTGAAATATTCGAGAACCGTCAGGCCTTCCTTAAAGTTCGAGATGATCGGTGTTTCGATGATCTCGCCGGAAGGCTTCGCCATCAGGCCGCGCATACCGCCCAGCTGCTTCATCTGGGCTGGGCTACCACGGGCACCGGAGTGGCTCATCATGTAGATCGCGTTGATTTCGCGCTCGCGGCCGTCCTCGTCCAGCGGTGTCGCCGCCAGCTCGTCCATCATCGCGTTCGCAACCGTGTCACCACAGCGGGACCAGGCGTCGATCACCTTGTTGTATTTTTCCTGCTGGGTGATCAGACCATCCTGATACTGCTGTTCATAATCAGCAACCAGCGTCCGCGTATCCTCGACCGTCTTGTCCTTCGAATCCGGAATGATCATGTCGTCCTTGCCGAAGGAAATGCCGGCGCGGCAGGCGTGGCGGAAGCCAAGGCCCATGATCGCATCGGCGAACAGGACCGTGTCCTTCTGACCGGTGTGGCGGTAGACCTGATCGATCACGTCGCCCACTTCTTTCTTGGTCAGCAGCCGGTTGACGATGTCGAAAGGCACCAGGTGCGATTTCGGCAGACATTCGGCGATCAGCAGACGGCCCGGCGTGGTTTCGAAACGCTTGAGAATCGGATTTCCGTCCTCGTCAGTCTGCGGAACCCGGGTCGTGATCTTGGAGTGCAGGGTGACTGCACCGATTTCCAGCGCCTGATGCACTTCGGCCATATCGGCCAGCAGCATGCCTTCGCCCGGCTCGCCCTTGCGGTCCATTGTCAGATAATAGATGCCGAGAACCATATCCTGCGAAGGGACGATGATCGGCTTACCATTGGCTGGCGAGAGGATGTTGTTGGTCGACATCATCAAGACCCGCGCTTCCAGCTGGGCTTCGAGGCTCAAGGGAACGTGGACCGCCATCTGGTCACCGTCAAAGTCGGCGTTGAAGGCGGAGCAGACCAGCGGGTGAAGCTGGATGGCTTTCCCTTCGATCAGTACCGGTTCAAAGGCCTGGATGCCGAGACGGTGCAGCGTCGGTGCGCGGTTGAGCATCACCGGATGCTCGCGGATCACTTCTTCCAGAATGTCCCAGACTTCCTTGCGTTCCTTTTCGACCCATTTCTTGGCCTGCTTCAGGGTCATGGAAAGACCTTTGGCATCGAGACGGGCGTAGATGAACGGCTTGAACAGCTCGAGCGCCATCTTCTTCGGCAGGCCGCACTGGTGCAGTTTCAGTTCCGGACCGGTCACGATCACCGAACGGCCGGAATAGTCGACGCGCTTGCCGAGCAGGTTCTGGCGGAAACGGCCCTGCTTGCCCTTGAGCATGTCGGACAGCGATTTCAGCGGGCGCTTGTTGGCACCGGTGATGGTGCGGCCACGACGACCGTTATCGAACAGGGCGTCGACCGATTCCTGCAGCATGCGCTTTTCGTTGCGGACGATGATGTCCGGCGCGCGCAGTTCCATCAGGCGCTTCAGGCGGTTGTTCCGGTTGATCACCCGGCGATAGAGATCGTTGAGATCCGAGGTCGCGAAACGGCCACCATCCAGCGGTACCAGCGGGCGCAACTCGGGCGGGATCACGGGAATGATTTCGAGGATCATCCATTCCGGCTTGTTGCCCGAATCGATGAAGCTTTCGACCACTTTCAGACGCTTGATAATCTTCTTGGGCTTCAGCGTCGACTTGGTGGTGCGCAGATCTTCCATCAGATCGTCGCGTTCCTGCTTCAGGTCGAGGTCCTGCAGCATGATCTTGACCGCTTCGGCGCCGATACCGGCGGAGAAAGCGTCCTCGCCATATTCATCCTGCGCTGCGAGCATTTCGTCTTCGGTCAGCAGCTGGAATTTTTCCAGTGCGGTCAAGCCGGGTTCGATCACCACATAGCTTTCGAAATAGAGCACGCGCTCGAGCTGCTTGAGCTGCATGTCGAGCAGCAGGCCGATGCGCGATGGCAGCGATTTCAGGAACCATATATGGGCGACCGGAGCGGCGAGGTCGATATGACCCATGCGTTCCCGGCGAACCTTGGTTACCGTGACTTCGACACCGCATTTTTCGCAGACGATGCCCTTGTATTTCATGCGCTTGTACTTGCCGCACAGGCATTCGTAATCCTTTACCGGACCGAAGATGCGCGCGCAGAACAGGCCGTCGCGTTCCGGCTTGAAGGTCCGGTAGTTGATGGTTTCCGGCTTCTTGATTTCGCCGAAGGACCAGCTGCGGATCCGCTCCGGCGAAGCGAGGCCAATCTGGATCTGGTCAAATGTTTCCGGCTTTGCGATCGGATTTGCAAAATTTGTTACTTGATTCATGTCTTAATTCCTCTTGGGCTTTCGCCCCAAATTTGAAACGCTGCGGGGTGTGAAGCTAGCGCCTCACTCCGCCGCGATCGCAATCCCGTCGTCATCGCCATCATCATCATCGTCGCCAAAGCTGGAGAGCTGGATGTTGAGGCCAAGCGACCGCATTTCCTTGACCAGAACGTTGAAGCTTTCCGGAACGCCAGCCTCGAACGTATCGTCGCCCTTGACGATCGCTTCGTAGACCTTGGTCCGGCCGATCACGTCATCGGACTTGACCGTCAGCATTTCCTGCAGGGTGTAGGCGGCGCCGTAGGCCTGCAGGGCCCAGACTTCCATTTCCCCGAAACGCTGTCCGCCGAACTGCGCCTTACCGCCAAGTGGCTGCTGCGTGACAAGGCTGTACGGTCCGATCGAGCGGGCATGGATCTTGTCGTCGACCAGATGGTGCAGCTTGAGCATGTAGATATAGCCCACGGTCACCTTGCGGTCGAACTTGTCGCCAGTCCGGCCATCATAAAGATTAACCTGACCGCTGCGATCCAGACCTGCCAGTTCGAGCATGTCGGAAATGTCGCCTTCGTGCGCGCCGTCAAATACCGGTGTGCCCATCGGGACACCGTGGCGGAGATGGCCAACCATTTCGACGATCTCAGCCGTGTCGCGGGAGTCGATATCTTCATGATATTGCTCGCCGTAAATGACCTTGAGCCGCTCCTTGACCGCATCCGGTGGTGGCGCGGCTTCGGGGTCGGGATTGGCCAGGCGCCAGTCTTCGAGCGCTTCGGTAACCTGCTGGCCCAGGCCACGTGCGGCCCAGCCCAGATGGGTTTCGAAAATCTGACCGACGTTCATGCGCGAGGGCACGCCCAGCGGATTGAGCACGATGTCGACCGGCGTACCATCCTCGAGGAACGGCATGTCTTCCTGTGGCAGAATGCGGGAGATAACACCCTTGTTGCCGTGACGTCCGGCCATCTTGTCGCCAGGCTGCAGCTTGCGCTTCACCGCGACGAATACCTTGACCATCTTCAGGACGCCTGGAGCCAGTTCGTCGCCGCGTTCGAGCTTCTCGCGACGGTCTTCGAACCGTTCGTTGATCAGCTTGATCGCTTCGTCATATTGTTGACGGGTGGCTTCGAAATCGGACTGGACCTGATCGTCCTTGACCGCGATCTTCCACCAGTCGACCTGTTCCAGTTCGGACAGGCTTTCCTCGGTGATTTCTGCGCCCTTCTTCATCGGCTTGGGCGCGGAGGTCGCGGTCTGGCCGATCAGCATGTCCTTCAGTGTGTTGAAGGTTGCGCGGTTGAGGATGGCGCGTTCGTCGTCGCGATCCTTCGTAAAGCGGGCGATTTCCTCGCGTTCGATAGCCAGGGCGCGTTCGTCCTTGTCGATACCGTGACGGTTGAACACGCGAACCTCGACCACGGTGCCGGCGACGCCGGGCGGCAGCCGCAAGGAGGTGTCGCGAACATCAGAGGCTTTCTCACCGAAGATGGCGCGGAGCAGCTTTTCTTCCGGCGTCATCGGCGATTCACCCTTGGGCGTGATCTTGCCGACGAGAATATCGCCCGGCTCGATTTCCGCACCGATATAGACAATGCCGGCTTCGTCGAGGTTGCGCAGGGCTTCTTCGCCGACATTGGGAATGTCCCGGGTGATGTCTTCGGGGCCGAGCTTGGTGTCGCGGGCCATGACTTCAAATTCTTCGATATGGATCGAGGTGAAGACGTCGTCTTTCACGATCCGCTCGGAGATGAGGATCGAATCCTCGTAGTTGTAGCCATTCCAGGGCATGAAGGCGACCAGGCTGTTCTTGCCGAGCGCCAGTTCACCCATGTCGGTTGACGGACCATCGGCAATCGTGTCGCCCTGCTGGACGATTTCGCCAACCTTCACCAGCGGACGCTGGTTGATGCAGGTGTTCTGGTTGGAGCG
>DELZ01000003.1:0-338513 GCA_002354635.1 Sphingomonadales bacterium UBA2683 | reverse complement strand
ATGCAGGTGTTCTGGTTGGAGCGCTGGAATTTCTGCAGCGTGTAAATGTCCACGCCCGATTTTCCGGCTTCCACCGCACCCGAGGCGCGGATGACGATACGGGTGGCATCCACCTGATCGACGATACCGGCGCGGCGAGCGGCGATCGCGGCACCCGAATCACGGGCCACGGTTTCTTCCATGCCGGTGCCGACAAACGGTGCTTCGGCTTTCACCAGAGGCACGGCCTGACGTTGCATGTTCGATCCCATGAGCGCGCGGTTGGCGTCATCGTTTTCCAGGAACGGAATTAGCGAGGCGGCAACCGAGACCAGCTGTTTCGGGCTGACGTCCATCAGCGTGATGATGTCGCGCGGTGCCATCAGGAATTCGCCAGCCTGACGCGAGGAAACGATTTCCTCGACAAAGCTGCCGTCTCCGGTCAGTTCGGCATTGGCCTGCGCCACCGTGTGCTTCTGTTCTTCCATGGCGGAGAGATAGACCACATCGTCGGTGACCTTGTTGTCGACGACTTTGCGGTATGGCGTTTCGATGAAGCCGTACTGGTTGACACGGCTGAACGAGGCGAGCGAGTTGATCAGGCCAATGTTCGGGCCTTCCGGCGTTTCAATCGGACAGATGCGGCCATAATGGGTCGGGTGAACGTCGCGGACTTCAAAGCCGGCGCGTTCGCGGGTCAGGCCACCGGGGCCCAACGCCGACACGCGGCGCTTATGGGTGACTTCCGAAAGCGGGTTGGTCTGATCCATGAACTGCGACAGCTGCGAGGAGCCGAAAAATTCGCGGACGGTTGCAACAGCAGGCTTCGCGTTGATCAGGTCGTTCGGCATCACGGTCGATACATCGACGCTGCTCATGCGTTCCTTGACGGCGCGCTCCATACGCAAGAGGCCGACGCGATACTGGTTTTCCAGCAATTCGCCAACGGAACGGACCCGGCGGTTGCCGAGGTTGTCGATATCATCGACTTCGCCCTTGCCGTCCTTGAGGTCGACGAGGGTCTTGACCACCGCGAGAATATCTTCCTTGCGCAGGATGGTATAATCCGCCGGCGCATCGAGTTCGAGACGCATGTTGAGCTTCACGCGGCCAACGGCGCTGAGGTCATAGCGTTCCGGATCGAAGAACAGGCCTTCGAACAGGGCTTCCGCGGTTTCGCGCGTTGGCGGTTCGCCGGGACGCATGACACGGTAGATATCGGACAGGGCGCCGTCACGGTCTTCGGCCTTGTCGGCTTTCAGCGTGTTGCGGATCCAGGGACCGGTTGTGACATGGTCGATGTCCAGCAGTTCGAGCGCGTCGATGCCGGCATTATCAATCTTTTCAAGATTTTCCGCCGTCACTTCGTCACCGGCTTCGATATAAATCTCGCCGGTTTTCTCGTTGATCAGGTCGAAGGCGCTGTAGCGGCCAAAAATTTCCTCGGTCGGGATGACGATGTTCTTCATGCCATCGCTTTCCGCCTTTTTGGCGGCACGCGGCGTGATCTTGGTGCCCGCTTCGAAGACGACTTCGCCGCTCTGGGCGTCGACAATATCAAAGGTCGGCTTCAGACCGCGCCATTGCTCGGTGACGAACGGGATCGTCCAGCCGTCCTTGGCGCGCTTGTAAACGATACGACCGTAGAACAGGTTGAGGATATCTTCTTCCGAATAGCCCTGCTTGACGATCTTGACGAGCTGGGCGCTCTTGGTGCGGCCCTCGTCTTCGATCTTGCCCTGGATATCGATGGCACCCATGGGCTCACGGATGGTGATCAGATTGCCATCGACCTCAAGAATTTCGGCTGGCTGCTTCATGCCGGCCACGCGGACCATTTCGCCGACCTTGAAGTCAGGCTTCTTTTCCTTGACCTCGAGAATGGCGTCGCCGAGCGAACGCAGCAATGCTGTCACCGGCAGCTTGCGCTTGCGGTCGATACGGACGTTGACGATGTCCTTGGCGTCAAATTCAAAGTCGAGCCAGCTGCCGCGGTACGGAATGACGCGGGCGGCGAACAGGAACTTGCCGGAGCTGTGAGTCTTGCCGCGGTCATGGTCAAACAGGACACCGGGCGAACGGTGCATCTGGCTGACGATAACGCGCTCGGTGCCATTGATGACGAACGTGCCGTTCTTGGTCATCAAGGGCATGTCGCCCATGTAAACATCCTGTTCCTTGATATCGAGAACGGAGCGGGCTTCGGTTTCGGGATCGACCTCGAACACGATCAGGCGCAGGGTTACCTTCATCGGCGCGGCATAGGTTATGCCCCGCTGGCGGCATTCCTCGACATTATATTTGGGATCTTCGAGCTGGTAGTTGACGAAGTCCATTTCGGCAGTGCCGGCAAAATCGCGGATCGGGAAAACGCTGCGCAGCGTCTTTTCGAGGCCCGAGACATATCCGATCGAAGGGTCCGAACGCAGAAACTGTTCATATGATTCGCGCTGCACTTCGATGAGATTCGGCATCTCGATGACTTCGTGAATATCACCGAAGATCTTGCGGATGCGTTTCTTGCGGGTGGGGGTCGGAGCCGTCGTCTTGACCGAAGCTGCTTGGGTAGCCATAAAGTTTTGCCTTCTCGCCATCGCCGGAAATCCGGCGGAAAATCAATATATGGAGGCGCTTCAAGACAACAAAAGCCGCATATCTCCCGAAGTGGGAAATTGCAGCTTTTTAGCGTCCTGAAAACCGTGCAAATTTCATTTCGTATGGCGCGCCGCGCGACTGCACGCCCTGTCTCGAAATCTGTGGTGAGGGCGGGATATAGGGCTATGTCGGATTTGGGTCAAGGGGGCGTGGCCAACAATATGCCGGCAAATGCCCGCCTCTGCGGCGCGAGTGTTCAGTCGCGCCGCCCAGTTGCCCGGTTTTGCCACCGCGCCGATCCCCAGATCCGGATCAGCCGTTCGACGCGGTCGCCGAAGCTGCCGGTCAGGCCGCGCACATTGGCGCACCGCTTCTGCTCGACCAGACAGGCTTCCCCGGTATCGAGCCGCAAGCTGGTGATGGCCGATCCGGCCTCGGCGATACCGATCTGCGTGGGGTGATCCAGATCGCCGATGGTCATCAGCACCGGTTTTGCTTCGACATGGGGCTTCTTGCCCTGAAGCAGGGAAAGAATGATGGCGCGATAGTCGCTCAGTCCAATCGGTCCCTCGGCGGTCACGCCGGGGCGGTTGGTGACCAGGAAGGTGCCGTTCTGGCGGAGATTGATATTGTGGCCGTGACCGAGCAGGCCCTGCTCGAACAGGTCTTCGCCATGGTCGCCGGTGATGACGACCACGCTATTGTCCCATGTACCATCCCGCTTCAGCCGGGAAACCAGCTGGCCGAGCTGCTCGTCCGAATAATGGACCGCATTCCAGTAGGTCTGCTGCAGCGCATCCCGGTTGCCGGCGCTGATTTCGGCGCGGGGCAGGGCGGTGTCGGTCAGTTTCAGCGGCAAGCCTTCATGAAAATAGGGGAAATGCGGCGACTGGAAATTGAAATAGACAAATTGCGGCTGGCGCCATTTTGCCGGTTCGGCATATTTTTCATCAAAGGCTTCCAGCAAATGGCTCTCGTCGATCAGGATCGATCCTTGCGCGCCGTTGCTGAAGGCGCGCAGATGTTTCAACCTGTCGCCATCGATGAAGATATCGGCATTTTCGCGCATGCCGACGGTTTCCGAAATATTGCCGAAATCCTCGGGCTGGCCGGAGAAGACGGCGATGCTGTAGCCGCTGGCCTTGAGCTCGCGGAACAGCGAGGGTGATCCGGCGGCCGGTTGCTGGGCCCCGCCAAAAACGGATTTGAGCGAGGCGGTGGTAAAACCGACATGGCTGAAGACGGGGGCAATCACGCTGCCCGACCGGGCAATGGCTTCGAGATTGGGCGCAACCGCCAGGCCGTTGACGCGCTTGCCGATCGTGTCATAGCGCGCGCTTTCGATGACAATCAGGACGAGGTTGGGCCGCTGGCCGGATATTATGGTGGCTGGCGGCTGCGAAGGCAGGGAAGCCAGCTGCAGATCGCCGCCAAAGCCATCTTCGTCGATACCGTTTCCCGGGATATCCAGCGCCAGCGGATAGCGGTTGCTGTCGAACGGATGATGGTCCGGCATGCTGGAGATCCAGCCGAAGCCGTCGCGGTCAAAATCGGTAAACTGGTTGGCTGCTTCGGAGAACAGTCCCCAGGCGAGCGTACGGTTCAGGCCGTTTCGCACGTCGGTTGAAACGGCCGGTACGGTGAACGCGAGCAAAAGGGTGGAGGTGAACAGGGCGACGAAAAACCGGCCGCGGGCGGACCAGCGAACATCCCCGGCATGCACAGGAAATTTCCGGGCCAGCCAGCGGAAGGCCAGTATATAGCCGAACAAGCCGAACAGCAGCGCGGTGATGCCGATAAATATCTCGTTGGAAACGAACAGCATCGCATCGGCAAGGCTGCCGCCGCCGAGATTGGCCATCAGCGTGAAGCTCATCGTGTCGCTGAAATACTGGCCGAGCTTGAAGGTAAGGGCGAGCAGCAGCAGATAGGCGCCGCCGACGATCGTCGCCAGAAAGAACAGCGGTGGCCAGGACCGGTTGCTTCTGAAAAGCCGGACGATGATCCACCAGACTGCCATGATCAGCATCGCCATGGCGCAGAAATAACCGGTCAGAAAGACCAGCCGTTCCGGGAGCGTGTCGATCGCCTGCGACTGGCCGAAGCCGCCGGTAAACAGCCCATATTTGCGGTCGGCCAGCGCGAGCTCCAGCAGGCCAAGGACGGCCATCAGGCCCAGAATGACTCCTGCCCAGAGTTTTCCCTGCCGCTTGTTTTTGGTGGAAATGTTTTTCATCCGCTCTGGTTTTGGTTTCCGCATGTCTTGTTGGCCGGAGACCTAGCAGAAGCGGGTAAAAGGCAGGTTAAGCAATATCGGTGCGGGGCTGCATGTCACCGGAACGGTCAGCTGTCCTTGAAATCCGTCATCAGCACCACCTTGCGGACCATCGCCGGATCATATTCGACCTGGCCGTCGAGGATCAGCATCGCCAGCCCGTGGACCAGCGACCAGGCGTGCAGCGCGGCCGCGGCGCGCTGGTCTTTGCGCATTTCGTCCGGGATCATCGCGGCAATCCCGGCGCGCAACTGATGAAAGGCTTCGCCCATCGCGGTCGGATCGTCGGTTGTCAGATCGACCTGGCCGATGCGGTGGTATATCAAGCGCAGCAGGGCCGGGTTCTCGACCGCCCAGGTGACATAGGTGACGCCGACCTCGGCAAAGCCGTCGCGACCGCCGCCTGCCTTTGCCGTCGCCTCTGCCTGATGCCGTCCCAACCGGTTGAGGCCTTCCAGCGCCAGCGCATCAAGCAGGGCATCCTTGTTCGGGAAATGGCGGTAGAGCGCGGTGGCCGAGACCCCGAGATCGCGGGCAAGGGCGCGCAGGCCGAGATCGGGCTGTTCCTGATTCGCCAGCCGCTCCATCCCCAGTTGCAGCGCCGCGGTACGCAGGTCGCCATGATGATAGGGCGCGTTCACTGGACGGTCTGGCATTGGAAGAATTGGAAGCATGTTCTGCGATTCGGCAGACACATGTTGACACTGTTAGCATTGATCGGCATGTTAACAGCATAAACATTGCGACTCGATTTGCCAACAGGAGTATTGCCTGTGATGTTGTTTGCCGTTGCCGCCGCCGTAACCGGTATAATTGTGGCTATTGCCCATTTCATTATCGGGGATCGGGTTGTCCTGCAGCCGATGTTCCGGGAGCAGACAAGCGGGATATTGGCAGCGAAGCCGATGCGTGACCTGACCCGGGCGATGTTTCAGCTCCACTCGCTGGTCTGGGCCGCGCTTGGCATCGCGGTCCTTGTCAACCGATGGCAGGGAGGAGGTGATCTGATCGGCTATCTGGCGATGCTGATATTCACTGTCTCCGGCGTGGCGAATCTGCTGGTCTTGCGCCGTCCCCATCCGGGCGGAATTCTGCTATTAATCGCGGCTGCCGCAGCGGCGGCCGATATGGCGTTCAACTGAAGGAAATCCCGATGGCCTCCGTAATCGAAAAAACAATCCGTTCCGCCGTGACTCCGGTGATAACCGCCGTCGCCAATTATAACCGCAAGCGGCTGCCCGAGCCCAATGGCGGGCATCCGTTTCTAGACGGGCTGCATGCGCCGATGCCGCGCGAAGAAACCATTTCCGCGATGCAGGTCACCGGCACGATCCCGGACCAGCTGGACGGGCGTTACCTGAGAATTGGCCCCAATCCGCTCAAAAAAGCGCACAGCCCCAGCCATCACTGGTTTGTCGGCGACGGCATGGCGCATGGCATCCGCATCAAGGGCGGCGAGGCGGCCTGGTATCGCAACCGCTGGATTCGCAGCAATGCGGTGAGCGATGCGCTGGGCGAACCACGCAAGCCGGGCGTGCGCAACCCCCGCTCGGATACCGCCAACACCAATATTGTCGGCATTGACGGCCGGACCTTCGCGATTGTCGAGGCTGGCGGTTTTCCGGTCGAGCTGAACGACGAGCTGGACACGATCAAGCATAATCCGTTCGACGGCACGCTGACCCACGCCTTTTCCGCCCACCCGCATCTCGATCCAAAAACCGGCGAGCGGCACGCGATCTGCTATGATGCGGCAACGCAGGACACGATCTGGCATGTGGTGGTAGATGCGAAGGGCAAGGTCATCCGCGAGGAACCGATCGCGGTCAAAGACGGGCCTTCGATCCATGACTGCGCGATCACCGAAAATTACGTGCTGGTGCTCGACCTGCCGGCGACGCTGTCGATGAAACGGCTAATCAAGGGATTCCAGTTCCCCTATGACTGGAATCCGGATCATGGCGCGCGGGTCGGCCTGCTGCCCAGGACCGGCAGCAACGGTGATATCATCTGGTGCGATGTCGATCCCTGCTATGTTTTTCACCCCGCCAACGCGTTCGAGACCGCCGACGGCAAGGTCATTGTCGATGTCGTGGTGCACGAAAGCATGTATGCGCAGTCGCCTTATGGCCCGGGCGGCGAGTGGGCGCGCTTCGAACGCTGGACGATCGATCCGGAAACGCATTCGGTCGACCGCAAGATCATCCACGACCGGAACCAGGAATTCCCGCGCTATGACGAGCGCCGGACGGCGCAGCCCTATCGCTATGTCTACAGCGTCGCGCTGGCCGACAATGACAGTGGTGTGTTTGATCGCGGCGGATCGCAATTGTTCAAGCATGATCTGGAGCGCGAGGAAACACAGACCCGGGAGCTGGGAACCGATCGCTATCCCGGCGAATTTGTGTTTGTGCCGCGGTCGGAGGATTCCGCCGAAGATGATGGCTGGCTGATCGGGCTGGTCATCGATGCCGCGAATGATACCACCGAGCTGCAGATATTGAACGCCGATGATTTTCTCGGCGAACCGCAGGCGGTGATCCATGTGCCGCACCGGATTCCGCCAGGGTTCCATGGCAATTGGGTGGAAAGCTAGGCTTCCCCGTCTTCTGGTACCGTCCGGGGATTTCCTTCGACAGGCTCAGGATGAACGGAACGAGGAGGGAATTGACCGGATCTGCACCAGGCGGTCCGGTTACAGCATTTCGATAAACCGCACGGCTTCATCGGCGGCGCGATTTGCCGCTCGCTCGAGATTGGCGTGGAAATCGCCCGAGCTGTCGCTGTTGGCGCCGTCGGTCACCGCCTTGATCCCGGCCCAGGGGAGATCGAGCAGCACGGCAATCTGCGCCACGGCAGCGGTTTCCATATCGACCAGATCGGCCTGCAGCACATCGCGCAAATAGCCGGAGCGCTCGGGACATTTGATGAAACAGTCGGCGGTTGCGATCCGCGCTTGCGGCAGGGCAAGCGCTTCCGGCATCGGATGGGCTTTGAACGGGCGCCAGTCCGCGGGACCGATCGGCCAGGCACCCGCGTTATAGTGGGTGAAGCCGTCATGATCGCCGAACCTTTCGAGCGTGCCATAGTCGGCCTGCAGGGACTCACCGAGATAGAAACAGTCGCCGGCCAGCGGACTGACATGGCCAGCCGTGCCGATGACCAGGAACAGATCCGGCTGGAGCTGGCTGTGCATATGGAGCGCCGCGGCACCGGCGTGCACCTTGCCAATGCCGGAACACAGGATGCTGACTTTCTTCCCGGCATGATCGAGCTGGCGGATCGGGCCGAGCGGACTCCCGGTGCTGGTTACCGGATGATCGCGCAGGAAGGCGTCGGCTTCGTCCTGCACGCCGGTGATGACGGCGATATGGTCAATCACCGGCAAAGGCCATCAAGGCGCCGGGATCGACTCCAGCAGCAGTCAGTTTTCGCGTGCCGCCAAGATCGGGCAGATCCACGATGAACAGCGCCTGCTCGACTACCGCACCCTGACCACGCAGCAGCGTGGTCGCAGCCATGGCAGTGCCGCCGGTGGCGAGCAGATCATCGACCAGCAGCACGCGATGCCCCGGCAGGATCGCGTCGTCATGCATCTCGATGCGGTCGGTGCCATATTCCAGCGCATAGTCTATGCTGACCGCTGTTCCCGGTAGCTTGCCCGGCTTGCGCAACATGACCTTGCCCTTTTCCAGTGCGTAGGACATCGCCGCCGAAACGATGAAACCGCGTGCCTCGATACCGGCGATCAGATCGAAACTTCCCGGGTTTACCAGCGCGATCATCCGGTCGATGGTCCGGCGAAAGGCGGGACCGTCGAGCAGCAGGGTCGATACATCGCGAAACTGGATACCCGGCTTGGGATAATCGGGAATGGTACGGACCAGGGCCCTGAGATCGTCATTGTCGGTCATTATCTTCGCCCCAGTCTTAATGAACATTTATGTAAGTAGCGGCTTGCCTTTCCGCAGCCATCGGATAATCTGCAACGGAGGAGAGAAATGCAATGGTCAATTCGGATGTTCTGGAAAATCGCGCGATCACCCCCTTTGATGTGAGCGACGGCGCGCTCTATTCCGAAAATCGCTGGCAGGAACCTTTCGCCCGACTGCGCCGCGAAATGCCGGTCAGCTATCTGCCCGACAGTCCCTACGGACCCTATTGGTCGGTCGTGACCCATGATCTGGTGCAGCAAGTCGAGCTCGATCCAAAAACCTATTCGTCTTCCTACGAGGTTGGCGGTATCACGATTACCGACGGTACGGGAGACTATGAGTTTCCCAATTTTATCGCGATGGACGCGCCGACCCATACGGCGCAGCGCAAGGTGGTCCAGCCATCGTTCAACCCGAGCCAGATGCTCGCCCGTGAACCGGAGATCAGAGAGCGTACCAGGGAGCTGTTCGATGCCCTCCCGGTTGGCGAGACGTTTGACTGGGTCGAGGAAGTCTCGGTCAAGCTGACCATCGGCATGCTCTGCGTATTGTTCGATTTTCCCTGGGAGCAGTGGCGCGACATGAAGCGCTGGTCGGACACCGCCAGCGAAGTCTCGCCGGACCAGAGCGAGGAACGGATGCAGAATTTCTTCGCCGAAATGTACCAGATGCTGGGCAAATTCGACGAGCTGTTCGAAAAGGAACGCAAACAGGCGCCGAATGACAAGATTCTGAACCGCATCATCCACAGTGAGGCCATGGGCAACATGCCCGAGCTGGAGCGGCTGGCCAATATCGCGCTGCTGATCGTGGGCGGCAATGACACCACGCGCAACAGCATGAGCGGCTTTGTCCGGGCCTGCAACATGTTCCCCGACCAGTTCGAGCTGCTGCGCAACGATCCTGCGCTGGTGGCCAATGCCGCCCAGGAAATCATCCGCTGGCAATCCCCCGTCACCCATATGCGGCGGACCACCACCTGCGAGACGGAGCTGGGCGGCCAGACCATAGCGGCGGGCGAAAAAGTCATTCTCTGGTATATCTCGGCCAATCGCGACGAGGCGCTGTTTCCCGATCCCGATATTGTGGATTTTACGCGAGAGAATGCCCGCCGCCATATGAGCTTCGGTCACGGTGTCCACCGCTGTGTGGGTGCGCGGCTGGCGGAAATGCAACTGGCCGTGCTGTTTGAAGAAATTCTCGGCCGCAATATCCGGGTCGAGCAGGATGGCCCGCTCACCTATTCCGGCAGCTGCTTCCTGCACGAGATCGACCACATGCCGGTCAAAATGGTGCCGATCGGCTAGAGCAAAGGGCGCCGCCGCAAGACAGAAAAGGGGCGGCTTCCGAACCGGAAACCGCCCCCTGATATTTTCGATAAACCGAAAGGCTTACTTGAGTTCGACGGTACCGCCGGCAGCTTCGATCTTCGCTTTGATTTCTTCTGCTTCGGCCTTGTTGACGCCTTCCTTGATTGCCTTTGGCGCGCCTTCGACGAGAGCCTTGGCATCGGTGAGGCCCAGAGCGGTAATCGCACGGACTTCCTTGATGACCTGGATTTTCTTGCCGCCGTCGCCGGTCAGGATCACGTCAAATTCGGTCTGCTCTTCAGCAGCTTCGCCAGCGGCAGCCGCTGGACCAGCAACTGCAACAGCAGCGGCAGCGGAAACGCCCCACTCTTCTTCCAGTGCCTTGGACAGTTCAGCCGCTTCCATGACGGTGAGTTTCGAAAGTTCTTCAACCAGTTTTGCAATATCAGCCATTTTAAATATGCTCCAATTTTCTAAATATTTGAAAAGTAAAATTATTCACCCGCAGCAGCATAAGCGCTGAGTACGCGTGCGACACTGGTCGCCGGCTCGACGAGAACCCGTGCGATTTTCGTTTGTGGTGCAACAAGCAATCCAACAATCGTTCCGCGCAGTTCGTCAAGCGAAGGCATGGATGCCAGTGATTTGATGCCCGCTTCGTCAAGAAGGGTATCGCCCATTGCGCCGCCAACGATTTCCAGTCGTTCGTTGGTTTTTGCAAATTCCACTGCAACCTTTGCAGCAGCCACCGGATCATCCGATGTGGCAAGCGCGACCGGACCCGTCAGCATATCTGCTATCTGGGCATAGTCGGTTCCTTCCAGAGCCAGCTTGGCAAGGCGGTTTTTAGAGACTTTGAAGCTTGCGCCTTCGTCCCGCATTTTCGTCCGCAGCGCCGTTGATTGCGCAACGGTCATGCCCAGGTTGCGTGTCACCACGACCACCCCGGCCTGCTTGAAAATAGCGTTCAGAGCGACAACCGCTTCGGTCTTTTGACCACGATCCATATTTTGCTCCTTCACGTGGACTGCGTTTTTGACGCGCAATCCCATTCTAGTTATCGCCATCCTGAAACAAGTTCAGCATGACGAGCGAAAGGACTGACCGAAATCAATCCTGTATAATCCGAAGGGGGGTTTTGGCCGCTCTGCCGCATTGTAAAAACGCTGGCTGCGTGCCCGTGTGTTGCCACACGAAAAAACTGATCCCCGTCTAGGCTGGAAATTAAGAGAGGCACATTCCCCTCACCCGCTGTCTCGGACGGAAATTGTGATTCTTTTGAGGGAAGCACAATTTGTAGGGGAGCCATTAGCGGGTGGGGCTGGAATGTCAAGGTTGGTGAGTGTTTTGTCATCAACATTCACGGACAAACAAATTCTCCGCCGCAGATTTTTTCTATCAGGAACCATGAGCCACCCAGCATGAACAACCAAAACAAAGGTAAAGTGGCAGGAACGAGCAACACTTTCATGTTGGAGGAGCGCATTGATCTCTTGGCCTGAGATATCGAAAACCATAATATGAAGGGGCCGAGCCAAACGATAGCGACAGTGCAAATCGTGAGAGGGCTCGTCATAGATCCCGGGGCATCAAACAAGAGGCCGGAGAAAGCCAAGAGAAAAACGGATGGAAGCAAAAGAAGCCCACATATTGCAATTATCGTCCATCCAAAGAATCTGACCATGTCTAATCACTGATCCCGCTGCAGCACCCTCGGTTCGATCTCGTAATAATCGCCCTTGTCGGCGACAAAGATATGGCTCCAGATTTTGGTGCCGGTGGGCTTGTCGAAACTGCCCATGGCGATGGCGAGCTTGTCGGGGTGCGCGATCGGGTCCCAGAACAGGAAGGAGCCGCAGGTGTCGCAGAAGCCGCGACGGACTTTTTCCGATGACTGGTACCAGCGAATATGGTCTTCGCCGGTGATGGTGACGGCGCTGGTCGGGAGGTCGGCGGAGGCCCAGTAATGGCCGGACTGCTTGCGGCACTGGCTGCAGTGGCAGGCGTCGGCCTCGGGCAGGTCGCCCTCGACCTCGATCTGGATGGCGCCGCAGAGGCAGGAACCCTTGTGCATATTTTCCTCCCGGGAGTTGTTCGGTGACAAACATAATGGAAAAATGTGGCGCTTTGAAAGCCGGAAATTGCGGGTCGCGGCTCAGACGCTCCTGACGTTCACCCGCTGCTCGACCATGTCCATGCTGCCGAAGGCGGTCAGGAAGGAGACGTCGGTGGCGTCGCGGCCGATGCCGATGACCGCCATGTCCGATGGCTGGGCCATGCCGGTGGGGTCGATCAGGTGCCAGCGGCCATCGAGAAAGACTTCGGGCACGGCGTGAAAATCCTGTGGCTGGACGTCGGGCGCATAGGTGCTGGCAAAGCGGGCCGGGATATTGGCGGCGCGGGCCATGCTGATCATTATATGGGCATAGTCGCGGCACACGCCCTTGCGCGCGGCATAGCTTTGCTGGGCGTTGGTGTGGGCATTGTCACGGTCCGATCCGTAGGTCATGGTCCGGGCGATATGGTCCGCCATCGCGGCAATCAGCGGGCCACCCTTCAGGCCGGCAAATTCGCTCGATACCAGCTGGTCAAAAGCGCTGACCGAGCAATAGAGCGAGTTGAACAGATAGGGCACGGCCTCACCCGGCAGGTCGGGCAGCGGGGTTGCGGGCAGGGTGGCAAAATCCGGATTGGCGCGATCAACCGTGACCTGTGCGGCATAGGAAATGGTCAGCTGTTGCTGCTGCGTCGTCCATAGCCGGGTACCGATCCGGTCATGGGCAGGGATCACCGCCTTGTCACCAGCGGGGCCGATGGTGATGCGAGACTGGTCGAGTCGTTGGTCTGGCGTTGCCGCTGCCTCGACCTGGACCAGGATGGTGCAGGGCGCGGGCAGGCGGTAGGACAGGTCCGCGCTGATCTGCAATCGGGTCATTGCTGGTCCTTAAAAATGGGGCGCAAGAAAAAAGGCCGGGATCATGCCCGGCCTTTTTCTAACAGTTGTTCATGTCATCCCCTAATCGGGGTGACGCGCGACGAATCAGGCGCCTTCGATCTCACCGAGATCGACCTTGAGGCCAGGGCCCATGGTCGTGCTCAGGCCGACCTTGCGGACATATTTGCCCTTGGCGCCGGCTGGCTTTGCCTTGACCACGGCATTGACCAGCGCGTCGAAATTCTTGCGCAGATCGGCTTCCTTGAAGCTGGTCTTGCCAATGCCGTTGTGGATGATACCAGCCTTTTCAACGCGATATTCGACCTGGCCGCCCTTGGCGTCCTTGACGGCCTGTCCGACATTCGGGGTTACCGTACCGAGTTTCGGGTTTGGCATCAGGCCCTTTGGACCCAGTACCTTGCCGAGACGACCGACGAGGCCCATCATGTCCGGGGTTGCAATGATGCGATCATAGTTGAGATCGCCGCCCTGCATGGCTTCCATCAGATCTTCGGCACCAACCGTATCGGCGCCCGCTTCGCGTGCTTCGTCCGCTTTGGCATCCTTGGCAAACACCGCGACGCGGGTTTCCTTGCCGGTACCGGCGGGCAGCGAGATCACGCCGCGGACCATCTGGTCCGCATGACGGGGATCGACACCGAGGTTGATCACGACGTCGAGAGTCTCGTCGAACTTAGAGGTCGAAGCGAGGTCCTTCAGAGTCTTGATTGCTTCGTCGACGCTGTACAGCTTGTTGCGATCGACTTTTTCGTTGATCGCCTGCATTTTTTTGGAGAGTTTCGCCATTTTCTTATCCCTCCACCACTTCTACGCCCATCGAGCGCGCGGTGCCTGCAATGATTTTCATCGCCTGGTCAATGTTGTTGGCATTGAGGTCGGCCATTTTCGTTTCGGCGATTTCCTTGATCTGCGAAGCCTTGATCGTGCCGCCGGAGGTCTTGCCCGGTTCGCTCGAACCCTTTTTCAGCTTCGCCGTCTTCTTGATCAGATAGCTGGCTGGCGGGGTCTTGGTCTCGAAGGTGAAGCTGCGATCGCCATAGACCGTAATCTTGGTCGGGATCGGGGTGCCTTTTTCAAGCTTGTCTGTCGCGGCGTTAAACGCCTTGCAGAATTCCATGATATTAACGCCGCGCTGACCCAATGCCGGGCCGATCGGCGGGGATGGATTTGCAATACCGGCCGGTACTTGCAAATTGATATAACCATCAATTTTCTTAGCCATTTGGCTGTCCTTTCATTCTTTTGGGATTGGCGAAATTGCCGCTCCCGCAAATTTAGCGGTCAAACAGAGAGCGAACCCTCCTCCCGCGCTGGTATTCGAAACCGGAGTTTCAAATTTCTGTGTGCTCCGGACTTGATCCGGAGCCTTGTGCGACGATCGCAAAACCTGCTTCTTGCCGCACCGGTTCCGCATCGAGTGCGGAACACAATTAACTGATCAGATCAACTTCGCCGAAGTCCAGTTCGACCGGGGTTGCGCGACCGAAGATGGACACGGAAACCTTGACCTTGTTCTTGTCGAAATCGAGTTCCTCGACAATGCCGTTGAAGCTGTTGAACGGGCCGCTCTTGACCTTGACCTCGTCGCCAATTTCGTAGCTGACCGTGATCCGTTCCTTGGGAGCGTTGGCCGCTTCTTCCTTGGTGTTGAGGATGCGGGCGGCTTCGGCTTCGCTGATTGCCTGCGGCTTGCCGCTGCTGCCGAGGAAGCCGGTGACCTTGGGCTGGTTCTTGACCAGGTGATAGACATCATCGGTCATTTCCAGCTTGGCCAGTACATAGCCGGGAAAGAATTTCCGCTCCGACTGGATTTTCTTGCCGCGCTTGACTTCGGTAATGGTTTCGGTCGGGACTTCGATATCCTCGACCAGTTCGGTCAGGCCGAGACGCTTGGCGTCAGCCTCAATGGCTTCCTTGACCTTGTGTTCAAAGCCCGAATAAGCGTGAATGATGTACCAGCGTGCCATGCGAATAACCTAAAAATCTGTGTGGGGCGTTTATGCGAGGCTCAGGAGCCAGGCGACAATCCCGTTAAAAATCGAATCAACACCCAGAAAAAACAAGCCTAGGATGGTGGTCATGATCAGCACCAGAATGGCCGTGCGGACGGTTTCCGGCCACGTTGGCCAGACGACCTTGTTGGTCTCGGCCTTGACCTGATTCATGAATTCGCCTGGATTGACTTTCGCCATGCTTGATTCCCTAAACTATCTTGCCGGTTTCTGCATAAACTCCGGGTGTCAGTCATTTGACTGTGTTCGGATATATGCATGGTTTCGGAAAGAACCAGCCCTTTAGACGCAGATTCCCGGATTCGCAAGAAAAAGAACGGTTATTTACGGGAGCGGAGCCGCTTTGATCAGCGACGCTATCCACGGGAGATGTTCGCGGCCAACGAACAGCTGGTCGGCAATGACATAGGATGGCGAGTCGAAAATCCCGTATTCGTCTGCTCTGGCGCGGTCGGAGGCAAGCTTGATGCGTGCGGAGGCCAGGTCGGGAAGAGGCATCTGCAGCGAGGACAGCAGGGCCGTGACGACGGCCTCGTCATCCAGATCGGCCTGCTCGGTCCAGTAGGCCGCAAAAGCGGCGCGGAGGAAGGGAACGGGATCGCCATTCATGCCGGCCAGCACCGCCAGGGCGGTCTCGCTGCCGGCTGGTGTCTTAGCAAAATGCATGGGACGGCCCTGAACCGCTGCATAATGCAAATGGGTGTCGCGCCGGGCGACCGCACGGACGCGGCGATGGCGCTCGCCTACGGTCTCGGCAGCCCGTTCTTCCGGCACGGAAAAGGGCCGGACCGGATAGGGCAGCCAGTCAATCTGCACGCCGGTTTGCCGGGCCAGCTCCAGAGTCGGTTCGAGCGCCAGACAGGAAGCCGGTGACTTGAAATCGATGGCAACGGTCAGCATGCGACAGGCTCCACCGGGTCAAGCTCGTAGGCTATATCCGGTGCCCGGCCTGCACGTCCCCGCAAGTGCCAGCGGACATAGGGAAGATGTTCGCGGCCAAACAGGATGGTGCCGTCGAACACATAGGTCGGGACCCCGTAAATGCCGCTCGGGTGAAGCTGCGCCTGCAGTGCGTCGTGCCGTGCGCGGCCGTCGCCCCGGGCAAAGGCGGCAAAGCCATCTGCTTTGATCCCCGCCTGATCGAGACAGGCCGCAACGACGGCGATATCTTCGATATCAAGTTCGCGCCGCCAGAAGGGCGGGTAGACGGCCTCGAAATAGGCACCGACGCGCGCGCGGTCTGTCTGCATCGCCCATATTATTCCGATATTGGCGATCGACGAATCCCAGATTTTCTCGGTACCCTTGAGCATCATGCCCTGACGCTCGACATAGCGGCGCGCGTCCCGATAGGCATATTTGATCCCGGTCCACTGGCTGGCGCTGCGGGTGTTTTCGACCAGCTTGCCCTTGCTCTTGCGGGCCGAGCCCAGATAGCTGGGAATATCGAGGGTCAGCGGGCGCCAGTCAAAACGCATGTCCAGCGCTTTTTCGAGCGCCAGTGTCGGCCGGATGGCGGCAAAGGCGTAGGGGCTCTTGATGTCGACATAGACAATAAGCGGCGCGTCACTTTCCAAGGCATGCATTTGTCATCTCCGGGGAGCCGTCCGCATATTGAAGCAGGCCCTGTTATCCGTTGGCTGAGGGTGCCAGCGTCCTAGCAGGGTGCATGCCGTCGACATAGCCCATGAACGGCGGGTGGATATTGTAGCCGAGCAGTTCCTGCACGCGTGCCGGAAATTGCGCGACTTTCTCGCGCGAGACCGCAAGCAGTTGTTGTTCGAGGGGACGGCACCAGCCCTTGCAGAATTGCGGTGTGACGATCAGGCGATCGGCGTCGGAGCTGTTGCCGCCGCCGCGATGCCACAAGGTGCCCTTTGCGATCATCAAGGAACCGGCCGGCATGGTCGCCTTGATCATGTCGGGATGGTCATCCTTGCTGCTGTCCTGCTTGTCCGTGAAACCGGTTTTGAAATCGGCCCCGCGATTGGCGCCAGCCGGCTGCTCGTCGCCCCATTTGTGGCTGCCGGGGATGATTTCGGTTGCACCATTTTCCCCGGTCGTGTCGCTGATCGACCAGAAGGTCGACAGGCTGAGCGGGTCGCGCGGCCGGGCCAGGCCGCAATGGCTGTCATCAAAATGCCAGGGCTGGACGGTTTCGCCGGGGTGCAGGTTGATCGCGAGGCAGGCGTAAAGCAGGCAGCTTTCACCCAGTTCGCGTTCCGCAAAGGCGAGTTGCAACGGATGGGCAATCAGGTCCGCAAATAGCGGATCCTTGTCGAGCATGCCGTATATCCGGTTGGATTGCGAACCTTCAAAATTATTGCGCCCGCGGATGTCGGCATCAATCCACGGCTTGAGGGCCGCGCGCTGCTGTTCCAGCTGCCCGGGGGTCAGGACATCGGTGAAGATGACATAGCCCTCTTCCTGAAACTGGTCCCAGGCATCTTCGAAGCTGCGGCCGTGCAGCCAGGGGCCCAGATCCACATCCGATGTTGCAATCCTACTTTCGATATTCATGGGCCTGCTCCGTGATTCGCCTTTGAGAAACTCTCCTAGTCCATATTTGAATTGAATTCAATTCAAATATGGACTAGGAGGAGGGGAGCAAGACAAGCAAGGAGAAGCCGGGATGGCCGAGCGCAGCAGAACAGCCGGAAAATCCGATCGCAAAGTGATGCGGGCTGCCAGAATCCTGGCCGCCGCAGAAGAGATTTTGCGCGAAGGGGATGGCGAGCTGGAAATGACGCAGGTTGCCGAGAAAGCCGGCGTGTCCGTTGGCCTTGCCTATCATTATTTCGGTTCCAAAGCCGGCATGCTGGGCGCCATCATCGACGCATTTTATGATCGCTATAATCAGGTGGTGAACCAGTATATCGATCCCGACATCAAGTGGAGCGTGCGCGAGAAAGAACGGCTGATGGCCGCGGTCGAGTTTCTCTATAATGACCCGATGGCTCCGGTCATTCTGGGAAAGATGGCGCATACCAATCAGGTTGCGGCGGTTGAATCGGCTCGCCATGAAGAAATGATCGAAATGGCGATCCGCAACATTGGTTCCGGGATCAGGCGCGGTGACATTGGTCGTCATATTGATGCGACCATTGCCGGCGCAGCCATTACCGGTGCGATGCGCAGCGGCATCATGCATGCCATGGGTATGCGTCCCCGGCCCGACCCGGCACAATTGACTCACCAGATATGGGGCGTGATCGCGGGCGCCCTTGATATCGAGCGCTAGGCTTCAGTAGCGCTCGATCAGATCCCACTTGTTTCCGAATGGATCGCGCCACTGGACAACCATGCCGTAAGGCTCCTCGCGGGGCTCTTCGAGAAAGAGGATCCCGGCGCGCTGCATGATCGCGAAATCCGTCTCGAAATCATAGGTTTCCAGAAACAGGAACACCCGGTCGCCCGCCTGTTCGCCAATCACTTCTTCCTGCGCTTCGTTGCTTGCCCGGGCCAGCAGCAGACGGGTTTCGGTGCTCCCCGGCGGCGCTACCAATACCCAGCGCTTGTCCTCCGACAAGGGCGTGTCTTCGATCAGCTCGAAACCCATCAGACCGACATAGAATGCGATTCCCTGATCATAATCGGGAACCAGCAGAGTGATGGCGGAAATGAACTGGGGCATGACAATTTCGATGCAAGAGTGGGAAAATGGCAGGAGTGCACGGACTCGAACCGTGGGCCCTCGGTTTTGGAGACCGATGCTCTACCAACTGAGCTACACTCCTGCACAGGCCGCTCGCGCTCGCGGAACAGCCGGTTTGCGCGCATTAGCGTCCTGTGAGCCATTCGGCAAGCGTGATTGTTGGCCAGCCGGTCGAATCGCAACATGGTTAAATTTATCCGAACTATTATTTACCGGAAGGCGGAAGACGGGCTTTACCTGAAGGGTCGAAACAGGGTGGGTCACTATCTCCCGTCGAGTCGGGGAGCGACCACTTTAGTGACGCCCATGCCGAGGAGACACAAATGACAGACTCAATGGTTCGGAGGCCAGCTCGATCCGCAGTCGATAGCCTGCCGGCAATGCCCTATGCGATCGCAGCCGAAGAAGATCGTTGTGCGGTGCGCCACCGGCTTTCGATTCCGGCGAGAATGCGCTTTTCCTGTTCCAGCAGCTTTCCCGTGAAGGTCATGGACATGTCGATCGCCGGCTTCTCCTGCGATGCCTTGCTGCAGGCGCATCCCGGTACATTGTGCTGGCTGACATTGCCCGGTCTCGGAGCGCTGGAAGCGGAAGTGGTGCGACACGACCCGGAAGGCATGGGATGCGCGTTCAAAAACATGCTCAATCAGGCCGTTCTGGATCTTTTTGTGCAGAAATATCCCGCAGAGTAGCAATTACCTGCCATTTTTGCGCTTTTCCAGACGGTAGACGGACTGCTATATCCCCGGCTCCAGACCGGACCGGAGGAATATATGGCAGACACAGGCCCAACGCTTTCAGAAAAGCCCGACCCGCTCAAGGTGCTGCGAATTTTCAGGGGCAAGGATGCGCCCAGTCTCGAGGAGGCGGGGCATATGGCCTATGTCGATGATGACCCGGCCATCCTGGCGGGCGCCGCCAAGCTCAGCGAAGCGGGCATCGGCGAGGGAGCGGTATTGAAATGCCTGTTCAGCGGCTTCGGCTTCTCGCTCCATTATGTCTGGTTCAAGCCCGGCTATCCGCTGCCGCTGCACAGCCATGACAGCGATTGCCTCTATTATCTGATCAGCGGCGACATCCGAATGGGTACGGAAGCGATGGCGGCCGGTGACGGATTTTTCCTGCCTGCCGGTACGCCCTATACCTATACGATCGGCGACGAGGGTGTCGAGTTGCTCGAGTTCCGCACCCAGGAAGATTTCGACATCCGGTTCAAGGGCAAGACCGACGCCTATTGGGAAAAAATGCTCGAGAAATTGCGCGCCGAACAACCGAAATGGAAAGAGGCGCTGCCGCCGGTCCGGGAATATCGCAACGTCTGAACCCGATCACTCCGCCGCTTGCAGTTGCGGCGCAAAAATCCGTTCCAGTTCCGCGTCATCGGCATCGGTCAGGCGCTTGACCCATTGATGGAAAGCCTGGCCGCCGCCTTCGTTGCGGCCGAACCAGACTTGATCAATCAGGCCGGATTGCAGCGCTTCGTGCTGGCGTTTGCCGGTCTTGTAATCCTCTTCCGCGACCACCGTCTCGAGGAAGGCAAATTGCTCGTGGGCACCCTGACGGACGGCATCGTCGGTCGGCTCATGTTCCATCACATAAAATTGCGTGGTATAGCTTTCCCCGACGGTTTCGCCCGGGAACAACTGGGATATCATCGCTCCCCGACCACCGCCGCCGTAAAAGCTGGCAATCGAGATATGCGGGAAGATGGTCCAGACACCCTGGAGAAGTGCATCGATCGGCCAGTCTTTCTCATCGATCTGGGTGAGGTCGACCTGTTCGTCGCTGCCCGTCTTCTGGACAAACTTCGAGGGTGACGAGAGACGCTGGTGCGGGCCCCAGAAGAAATAGTTGGCGCGGTTGAAAAAGTCCGATCCGAACGTGTCCTTGTGCAGCACGGGCAGATGATAGAAATCGAGATAGCCGTCATAGGCCGTCTTCCAGTTGGGTCCCGGGATGGTACGCTGGTCGAACAGGTGCCAGCCGTCAAATCCGAAATGCTCGAGCAGGCTGTCATAACCACAGAGATAGGATTCGATGTCGAGCGTGCTTTCGGGATCCAGTGTCGCCCAGATCAGGCCCGCGCGTTCCAGAGTCGGGAATTTCTTCAGGCAGAAAGCCGCCTTATCGACCGTGCCGAAATCTTTCGGCGATGCGATCGCCAGCAGGTCGCCATCATTCTTGAATGTCCAGCCGTGATAGCCGCAGGTAAAGCGCGAAGCCTTGCCGCTGCCCTGCGCCACCGGATTGCCGCGATGGGTGCAGCTGTTGAGGAAGGCCTGAGCGGTGCCGTCTTTCTGGCGGGTGATCAGCACGGGAATGCCGGCCATGTCCATCGCCTTGTAACAGCCTGGTTCCGGCAGTTCGCAGGATGGTGCCATCATCAGCGGCAGCCGCTTGAAGATCAGATTCTTCTCGCGTTCGAACTGCGCTTCATCGGTATAGTCGGATGCGGGCACCGCCATTACCTCGTCAGCCAGTTCCATCGTGTCCGCCTGGCCATGCTCGACCAGTGAACGGGTCATTTCCAACAATTGTTGCCGCGACATTCTTCTCTCCTCAGATTTCGCAGGAGACTATCATATTGGCGCAGGGCGAAAACTATTCTTTCTGCGAAGGGGGCTGCACCGGCAATTGCTCGATCCCGGGCTCGCTTCGGGTCCAAAGCCAGCTGCCAGTGATCAGCGCCGCTGCTATCGGGATCAGATTCCAGGGCGATTTGACAAAGAGCAGGGCGATCACGCAGCTGACGGCAAATGCAATCGTTGCCGCCCATTTTCCGCGTCGGGTGATCGCCCGCCCTTCCCGCCAGTTGCGGATGTGGCTGCCGAAAACATGATGGTCGACCAGCCATGCTTCCAGTCGGGGTGAACTGTTCGCGAAGCAAAAGGCTGCCAATATCATGAACGGCACGGTCGGCAGCAGCGGCAGTACGACGCCAATGCCGCCCAGTGCTACCGAGATCAGGCCGGCTGCCAGATAGAGTTGTCGCTTCATGAGCTGCCTCTAGCACGGATTGAAACGTCCGCCGACCGATTCGATGGATCAGGCTGTTTTCCGGAAGCGACCGCTCCCTGTCCCGATATTTACCTGGTGGCGCGGCTTGCCGGCGAGGCCAGTCGAAGCACCGCATATCCCAGCATACCCGAAATCAGCGAACCGGTGATCACGCCGAGTTTCACGGTTTCGATCTGGTCCGGATCGACAAAGGCCAGGTTGCCGATGAACAGGCTCATCGTAAAGCCGATGCCGGTCAGGCAGGCGAGGCCGTAAAGCTGCAGCCAGCTGACGTCCACCGGTCGCTTGACCAGTCCGGCTCTGGTTGCGAGAAACATGAACCCGAACACACCCAGCTGCTTGCCGACCACCAGGCCCGCCGCAACGCCCAGCGCCAGCGGCGCCATCAGATCGCTGATCTGCAGTCCGGCGAGCGACACGCCGGCATTGGCAAAGGCGAAGATCGGCAACACGAGAAAGGCTGTCCAGGGGTGCAGGATATGTTCGAGATGCTTGAGCGGGGAACTGCCATCCTTGGCGTTCAGCGGAATCGCCAGTGCGGCAATCACTCCGGCAAGAGTTGCGTGAACACCGGATTTCAAGACACATATCCAGAGGAATATACCGACCAGAATATAGGGTGCGGTGCGGATGACGCCCAGCCGGTTCATTGCGAACAGCATCACGGTTCCGGCGCCTGCGAGCAGAAGCGACAGGCTGGACACTTCGGCCGTGTAGAAGAGCGCGATGATGACGATCGCCCCGATATCGTCGATTATGGCGATGGCGAGCAGCAATATCTTCAGCGATACCGGCGCATGTTTGCCGAGGAGAGCCAGAACGCCCAGTGCAAAGGCAATGTCAGTGGCCGCGGGAATTGCCCAGCCGTTGATATTTTCGGCAATGTTCCAGTTGAAATAGACAAACACGGCTGCCGGGAGGGCCATCCCGCCTACCGCTGCAATGAAGGGAAGCGATGCCTGTTCGGCAGTGGAAAGCTGCCCCTCCATCAATTCCCGCTTCACTTCCAGTCCGACCAGGAAGAAGAAGATCGCCATCAGTCCGTCGTTGATCCACAGCGCGAGAGGCTTGGCAATTTCCAATCCGCCGAATTGCACGGCGACGGGAATGTCGAGAAATGCCAGATAATAGGGATTGAGTGCGCTGTTCATCGCGACCATTGCCGCCACAGCGGCACAGAATAATATGATGCCCGCGCTGGTTTCCTGCGCAATGAATTGCTGCAGGGCATTGCCCATTTTTTTTACCATCGTGGCTTCGTCCTGTTTGCAAAAAAAACGGGGCGGCCAGCGATTGAGGGTGTGCTGCCGCCCCAGGGTTGGGGGAGGGAATTCTGAGCTATGCGGATTCGCTGCATATTCTCTTTCTATCGCGCTTCAGCATCGATATGGTTGATATGCGGCTGTTCCGGTGATAATTCCAATCGAATGAAATTGTGAGTATCGATAGAATATTTCTATGAGAGGGGCCGCTGAACCATGCCGACATTACGCCAATTCGAATATCTCGTTGCCGTTGCCGATCATCGCCATTTCGGCAAGGCGGCCCAGGCCGCCGCCGCTTCCCAGCCAACATTGAGCCATCAATTGCGTACACTTGAACAGAGACTGGGCGTAACCCTTGTCGAGCGGCGAACCCACGGCGCCGAACTGACTCCGGTAGGCCGGGAGATTGCCGATCGCGCGCGCCATGTGCTGGTCCAGGTCAAGGATATCCGCGATCTGGCCGAGCGGGCCAGCGACAGTCTGGCCGGAATCCTGCGCTTCGGTGTGTCTCCCACCCTTGGCCCGTATCTGATGCCGCCGGTGATTGCGGCGCTGCATCGCAGCCGTCCGGACCTGCGCTTTTATATGCGCGAAGGCATTCCCGATCTGCAGGCGATGGAACTGACCAAGGGGTCTATCGACATGCTGCTCGGTCCCTTGCCGATCGAGGGAGAAAACCTGCACATCGAACCGCTGTTTCGGGAGCCGCTGATTCTGGTCGCGCCGCCGGATCATCCCCTTGCCGGGCGCGAGCGGCTGGAACTCTCCGACCTTGCGGGCTTGCCGGTGCTTAGCCTGGACCGCCGGCACCATCTCCACCGCGACGTGGTGCGCCAGTGCCAGCAGTATGACATGAACCTGCTGCGCGACTATGAAGGCACCAGCCTCGACAGCGTAAGGCAAATGGTGGCATCGGGTCTGGGTCTAGCGATTCTGCCGGAACTCTATGTGCGTTCCGAACTGGCCCGCGGCGGCGATGTAGCGCTGCTCAATGTCGATGGCTGGTCGGTAAATCGCAGTATCGGGGCCGCCTGGCGCACCAATGCCGGCTTCGCCAGCGAATATGCTGCCATTGCCGAAAAAATTGCTGAAGAAGCCCGTGTTCTGATGGCGGATTGAGGAAGACCCATTTTTGCCAATGATCTGCGCGGCGCACAAGACGGACCGGACAATTCCTTACTCATGACTATTGATCTCGATCTTTTGATAAAAGCCTATGCGTCGGGGATCTTTCCGATGGCCGATGCCCGGGATGATCCGGAAACCTTCTGGGTTGAACCAAAGTCCCGTGCGATTATCCCGCTCGAGCGTTTCCGGATGTCGCGTTCGCTGCGCAAGACCATCAGATCCGACCGTTTCCGGGTGACCGCTGACACAGCCTTCGCCGATGTCATCGCGATCTGCGCCGAGCAGGCCGGAGATCGCCGGGAAACATGGATCAATACCGAAATAGAAGAGGCGTTCAACCAGCTGCATCGGCTGGGCTACGCGCACAGTGTCGAATGCTGGCTGCCGGACGAAGCGACCGGGCAGGAAAAGCTGGCTGGGGGACTATATGGTCTGGCAATCGGTGGCGCCTTTTGCGGGGAAAGCATGTTTTCGCGATCACGTGACGCTTCGAAGGTCGCCCTGGCATGGCTTGTGGCCAGGCTTAAAGTCGGCGGGTTCCCGCTGCTTGATTGCCAGTTTATGACCGATCATCTGGCATCGCTGGGAGCGGTTGAAATCAGCCAGGACGCCTATCTGGAACAGTTGAAAAGGGTCAGAGGCTACGCGCCGTCGCCGGTATCGGCGATCAGGTCACCGATCAAATCCTCGGGAGCCTCATTCGGCGCCGGCGAGGGTCTGGAAGCAGGTGACGGCCTGGCTGCCGGGGCCGACGGGGCTGCCGCTTCCGCCTCGGTCTCGTTCGGTGCGCTGGATGCGCTGTTGGCAAGATTGGAGGAGGATGTCCGCGGCGCGGTCGGATTCGAGGAGTCTTCAGGTGGATCCTCTTCACCCGGGAAGCTCATTGCGCAACTTTTGACCCAGACGTCATAAATCGGATGCTCGACAACATTCAGGGAAGGGGATTCCCTGAACAGCCAGCCGGAAAAAACCCGCTTCCACTGATCGTCGCCGGACCGATTGGGGGGGCGTTCGTTGACCAGAAGCTGGACAAAGGCACCCTGTTCGGGAGTCAGTTCCCAGGGCGCGGTGCGCTCGCAGGCGCGCAGGCGGACAATCGCGCGCCCGATCCGGACCGACTGGCCCGGCCGAAGTTCAAGATCCCGTGTCAGCCCGTTGCGCTTGTTGAGAAAACCAAGCGTGGCAACGCGTTCTGCCATCGGTGTGCCGATCTGTTCGGTCACCGGAGCCACCAGATCGCCATCGGTAGCGGCAAGTTTCCGTTTTTCCGCCGCCTGACCGGTGGCATTTTCATCGACCTTGTCGCTGCTGAACCAGCTGCAGCCGCCCAGCAAAAACACCGCTGCCAGCACCGAAAGGGAAAGGGAGTGGCGCGTCATGCCTGTCATTCCGCTTCGGCGGGATTCCACGATTCATAATCGCCGGTCGCTGCAGCCCGGTGGCCACCCTTTTCCAGTGCACCAGCCGGACGATAGGCCTGCGCGGTGCCGGTCAGGTTTCCGCTCGGTTCCTTTTCCCAGATACGCGCCGGCGGCAGATAGCTTTCGGGAATCTCGTCAAAACTGTGGTGCAGCCAGCCATGCCATTCCGGTGGCACCCGGCTGGCGTCATTGGCGCCATTGTAGATGACCCAGCGCTGTCCGGCAGGATGACCGCTACCGGGTTTTTTGGCCTGGTAATATTTGTTGCCCAATACATCCTCGCCGACAGCTTTGCCGTTGCGAGCGCTGAACAGGCTGGTGCCGATCGTGGCACCATCCCACCAAGTGAATATTTTCGCCAATATGTTCATGTCGTCCGCTTAGCCGCGCAGCCATGCGCTCCGCAATGAAAAAATGTCAAACGGGGAGGATGTCTGCCGATCCGGAGAGGGTCACTTCCAGGTGACGGTGTCGCCCGGCTCGATGCCCAGTTCGGCGGCCCGGCCTGCGGCGATTTCAAGGACGGTGGCGACCGGTTCGTTCGAGCGTACCGGAGCGAGAGAATAGGGTGTGGTATTGGCGGCAATCGACTCGATCGTCCCGTCCCGGCGAATGAAGATTATATCGAGAGAAATCACGGTGTTCTTCATCCAGAAGCTGGCGACTCGATCAACCGGGAACGGGAAAATCATACCCTTATCGGGCGCCAGCCGGGTGCGGAACATCAGGCCTTGTGCCTGTTGGGCACCCGTGGCGGCCACTTCCACGACAAAAACATGGGTTGCATCCGAGGTCCGGATGCTCAGCGGGACTTGTTCGAGCCCGGCCTCGGATCGCGGCAATTCGCCTTGCGAGCTGGTCGCCGCTGTTTCGCCGGTTCTGGCGTAACAACCGGAAAGGCTGGCCGCGCAGATCAGGCCCAGGAAAAGCGCTACCGCTTTCGAAATCTTCATCGTCTGGATGCTCTTCTGTTTCAGTCGGAGGGGGGCAGGCATACCTGTACAGCCATATGGCCGCGATTTCCGTCCTTTATCCGGGCGAGCAAATGTTGGCCCGGAACTATTTCAGCAATGCCGGCGTCACGGAGCGTTTCCATATGGAGAAAAATATCGCCGCCGTAATCTTCGCAGATCAAGAAACCGTAACCCTTGGCGCGGTTAAACCATTTTACTTCTGCATCGACGAACGCGGAATCCTCATCGACAATATGCACGGCATGGCGGGCATGCGTAGCGGTTGGCGAGGCGTTTCGGGTTCCACATTCGGACAGATCGATGTCGAGAATTCTGGTTGCCTGCAGTCCCTTGGGCGCTACGGCATATTCGCAGGTAACCACGGCCATTTCCGGCAATTCCCGTGTGCCGAGGGATTCGAGCAAGCTCCAGTGCACCAGTATATCCGATTGTGGCGTAACATTCTTGTCGTCAGACGGGTCGTCTTGCGGGACGATGAAGCCGAAGCCGCGGTGACTGTCGAACCATTTCACGCGGCCCGTGGCGCGTCGCATTTCGTTGTTGGTGGAGGAATGACCATCTGCCCCGGCATGACGCGTGCCATTATCCGCAGGTTCTGATTCCGCAAATAAGCTTGCCACGATGCATCTCCGAACAAAACTGAGCCAAATCAAATGTGTACTACTTTTCGACTCGCTCCACCGTATATCACATTAAAATCAAACTGGCGATTCCTGGCAGCAATGGACGCCAATCCGGTCAGTTGTCCGGGCTAGTCGCCGACATCAGAACTTTTCGTCTGCGATTATTTCTTCGCCGGGTCTCGCAAAGACATACCGGTTTGCCAGATCAAAATCATGACCCGCCCTGAGAAATGCCTGCAATTGCTTGCGGCATTTGTCGGCGTCCTGCTGACTCTCGGCATAGGGGCCGATCTTCCGTTTGCGGGCAAATTTGTCCGCCGCTGCCCATTTGTTCGTTTCGCTGATTTGAAAGGCTTCACGCCCGTCCGTTTCGCTGATGCCTGCCTGGTAAAGTGCATGCGAAACCCGCCGGGTGCCATAACCGCGACGGGTCAGAGCCGCAGCCTTGTTCTGTGCGTAGAGCGCGTCGTCAATATAACCCTGCTCGACGAAGCGTGCCACCAACTGTTCCACCGCCGGCGGCTCCGCATCTTGCCATTCCCTCTCCCGGATTTTCCGGTGGAGATAATCGGCCAGTTTTTTCCGGGTCGTTGCATATCGTTCGACATAGCGTATAGCTAGTCGGTGCAGGCTCTCCTGATCTAAGGTTTTAGCGCTGTTTTTCAACGGTTTGGCTTTCAAGTATGATGCTTGCCCTTTTTGTGCCACAGTCGGGCCGAAATTTAAACGCCAGAGGTGATCAATGACCTTGGCATAAGCGGCTAAAGGGACGTCAAAAAGACGATTTGTACCCTTACCGGACGAAGCAGACTGATTTTGGCGAGGCTGGACCTCCCGGAAATGGATTTTGGATGACCGAACTGACACCAACCCCGACATTGGATGAACTACCGCGGCGCTTCTCCGATTTTGATACATTGGGTGACGCTCTGGATTATGCGGCCCAGGGACAAAAAGGTTTCAATTTTCATGATGCCCGCGGTTCGCTTGTCCGCGCCTATCCGTTCAGTGAATTGCGTGAAGATGCGCTGGTGGCGGCGAAGCGCCTGATCGCAGCAGATATCAAGCCTGGCGACCGGGTGGCGCTGATCGCCGATACCGAACCGCAATTCTGCGCACTGTTTTTTGGCGCTGTATATGCCGGCGCGCTGCCGGTACCCCTGCCATTGCCCACCTCCTTTGGCGGCAAGGAAAGCTATATCGACCAGATCGGTGTGCAGCTCGACAGCTGTGACCCGGCGATATTGCTGTTTCCGGACGAGATTGCAGAACTGGCGGGTGCTGCCGGCCAGTCCCGCGCGATTCCGGCTTATGGCTGGGACGCCTTTGCCGGCCAGGACGCTCCCGACATTGCCTTGCCCAAGGCGAACGGCAGCGACATCGCCTATCTGCAATATTCCAGTGGTTCGACCCGCTTCCCGCACGGCGTTGCCGTTTCGCACAAGGCGTTGCTGCACAATCTCGGTTCGCACGCCCATGGCATGCTGATTGGCGACACTGATCGCTGCATTTCCTGGCTGCCCTTCTATCACGACATGGGGCTGGTCGGCTGTTTTCTGTCGATGGTCGCCAACCAGGTGTCCACCGATTATCTCAAGACTGCGGATTTTGCACGCCGGCCCCTGTCATGGCTTGATCTGATCACCCGCAATCCGGGAACTTCCTGCAGCTTTTCGCCGACCTTCGGCTACGAGATCTGCGCGCGCCGGATCGGTAGCCAGTCCAATGTCCAGGAGCGTTTCGATCTTTCCCGATGGCGGCTGGCGGGCAATGGTGCGGACATGATCAGGCCCGACGTGATGCAGCGGTTCACCGATGCCTTTGCACCGGCCGGATTTGACGCCAAGGCTTTCTTGCCAAGCTACGGTCTCGCCGAAGCTACGCTGGCGGTGACCTTGATGCCTTCGGGCGAGGGTATGGAAGTGGAACTGGTTGAGGAAACCGAACTTTCCGGAGAGAAAAAGAGCGACGGCAGTCGTCCGAAACGGTTCCGCGCGATCGTCAATTGCGGGAAACCCGTGCGCGATACGTTGCTGGAAATCCGGGAAGAAACCGGAGCGGTCTTGCCGGAAAAAACCGTCGGCAAGGTCTGGATGAAGGGCCCGGCGGTGATGGACTGCTATTATCGTGATCAGGAAGCAACCGATGCCTGTCTGGTCGACGGCTGGCTCGATACGGGCGACATGGGCTATCTTTCGAACGGCTATCTCTACATCGTCGGCCGGGCCAAGGACATGATCATCATCAACGGCAAAAACCACTGGCCGCAGGACATCGAATGGGCGGTCGAACAATTGCCCGGCTTCAAGGCTGGCGATATCGCGGCCTTTGCCATTACTACACCGGGTGGCGAAGAAACGCCGGCAGTGCTGGTGCAATGCCGGACCTCGGACGAGATCGAGCGGCTGCGGCTTTGGAACGAAATACGGGACAAAGTGAGAGCCATTACCGGCATGAATTGTGTAATCGAACTGGTACCGCCCCGTACCCTGCCGCGGACCAGTTCGGGCAAACTGAGCCGGGCAAAGGCACGCAACCTTTACCTTTCCGGCGATATTCAGCCCTATGCGGTGGCGGCGTGAAACCGGTTAAATTCCGTTAATCAGAGATCGCAAAAAAATTTAAGCTAGTCCTTACGTTTCGCTAAGAATTTCAGCGTAAGGAGGGCCGGTGTTAAAAACCATCGCTCAATCCGGCTTGCCAAAGGCAATTCCGCTTCGTGTATTGCTCGGCCTTTCCGACCCCCCCGGGATCGATTGGGGGCGGATTCGCGCGCTGCAGTTCAATGGTAATAACCAGCATGGTTTTCTGAAGATCGTTTCCGCGATCGTCTGCGGTCTGTTGATCGTTCAATTGGGCATCGGCCAGGTCAACATTTGGCTTCTCGGTCTGTGGCTCGCTGGGTTGGCTGTATTATATATCTACGCCGACCTGCTGTATCGCAAACAGTCGGCACTGCAGCGCAAAACGATCAATCGTTCCGATTTGACGATGGTCTATCTCGTTTCCCTGATCGGTGGCTCGCTGTGGGGCGTCGGGTTCTTGCTTTTCGCATTCAGCACGAACCTCATGACCATGATACCGATATGGGCGATCATCATCTGCCTGATGGTGGGTTCCGCAATGCTTTTGTCAAATGTGCCGCTCAGCAGCATATTATTCATATCATCGTCCAGTGCGGCCATGATCATTGGCTGGTTATATGTTGGCAGCGCCCATTTGGCGTTTGCATCGCTGGCAATCGGAGTTCTGCTGATTTCTGCCTGTCTGATGACCGGCCGGTCCTTCATCGAAAGAAGGGTTGCGGAAGCCAGTCTCGCCGAGAAAAGCGAAGTGGTTAGCCTGTTGCTCAAGGAATTCGAGGATACAGGGGCTGACTGGCTCTGGCAGACCGATACATCACGCCGCATAACGCATGTGTCGCCGCGTTTCGCCCATGCGCTGGGGCAACCGGCGGAGCAGATCGAAGGCAAGCCGTTTCTGCAAATGGTTGCCGGAGAATCCTGGGCAAGCGGGAAATTCTCGACCGCCTTGCACGAACTGGCTGAAAAATTGAAACGGCGTGACAGCTTCAGCAACGTGCTGGTGCCTGTCCAGATCAACGGTGAGAACCGCTGGTGGGAATTGTCTGCGTCGCCAAAACTCGATGACAACGGTGTATTCCACGGATTCCGCGGCGTTGGATCGGATATTACCGAGCAACGAGAATCGGCGGACAAAATTTCGCATCTGGCCAGATTTGATACGCTTACCCGCCTGCCAAACCGCCTGCAGCTGACAGACACGCTCGGAAAGTCCATGCAAGCCGCAGACGAATGGAATGGCCGCTGTGGATTCATGATGATCGATCTTGACCGATTCAAGGCGGTGAACGACACGCTCGGTCATCCTGTGGGAGACCGGTTGCTGGCCCGCGTGTCCGAACGGTTGCGCTCGATCATGACGGATAATGAGCTGTGCGGTCGTCTGGGCGGCGATGAATTTGCCGTCGTTGTCAAAGAGGCAAGCGACACGCATTACATGGAGCTGCTTGCCAAACAGATCATCGATACGCTGTCGCGGCCTTATGAAGTCGATCAGCACACGTTATATGTTGGGGCCAGCGTGGGCACCGCTGTTGGTCCCCGCGACGGCCGTACGGTCGAAATGCTGATGCGCAGTGCCGATCTCGCTCTCTATCGTTCCAAGGATCAGGGCGGCGGGGCCTTCACGCAATATGAACCCAAGCTCCACGTCCAGGCTGAAGAGCGGCGGGTCATGGAAATCGCCTTGCGCAAGGCGCTGGAGAATGACGAGCTTTCGCTGAACTACCAGCCTGTCGTCAGTGCGGATTCGGGCGGTGTTGTCGGATTCGAAGCGCTGCTGCGCTGGACCAACCCGGAATTCGGGTCTGTGTCGCCGGCCAAATTCGTGCCGTTGGCGGAAGAGGCACGCCTGATTGTCCCGATCGGCGAATGGGTTTTGCGGACGGCATGCAAGGAAGCCATGCAATGGCCTACCACAGTCAAGGTCGCGGTCAATGTTTCCGCCGACCAGCTGACCGAAGTGAACTTCCTTTCGACGGTTGTGTCTGCTCTGGAAGATAGCGGACTTCCGCCAAATCGCCTCGAAATTGAAGTGACCGAAAGCATATTCATGCGCGAGGGAACCGGCGCGGCAGAAATGCTTGATCAAATCATCGCGCTCGGTGTCAACCTGTCGCTCGATGATTTCGGCACCGGCTATTCTTCGCTTGGCTATCTGCGCAAAACCCGTTTCTCGACGATCAAGGTCGATCGCAGTTTTGTTCAGGGCGCAGCTAAAAATGCCCCCGAAAGTCTTGCGATCATCCGTGCCGTCGTGGCGATGGCGGATGCTCTGGGCATGTCGACGACCGCCGAGGGCGCCGAGACGGAGGAAGAAGTCGAGATGATCCGTCGGTTGGGTTGCCGAAAAATCCAGGGCTATTATTTCGGCCGTCCGATGATCGCAGACGATGCCCGGAATCTGTTCCATGGCTATGAAGCGGAACAGCTGGAATATGGTAAAAAGTCAGCCTAGCCGCGCTTACCTTCTTTATTTTTTAGTCAGCCGCTTTTCAATGCCCCGCCAAATCCGCGCATAAGCCCTGGCAGCGGGGCCGTGCGGCGCAAAACTGCCGACCGGTTCCTGCAATTTTGTCATATGTTCCACCGCGCTCGACATTGGGATGACCGGCCATTTCGGATTGCTTGCCAGTCCCTGCTTGTGGATTGATCGCCGCCGATCGACCATGGTGTAGACCGGGAGCAGGGGCGCGTGTTTCTTGCCGCTGCTGTCGAGGAACATCTGTACATCGGTGAGCGCACGCTCGGAGAGCGGCGAGGGAATGACCGGCACCACCACAATATCGACGTTGCGCAATATTTGCTCGCTCGTCTCGGTCAGTCCGGGTGGGCAATCAAGGATGATTCGGTCATACTCCTTGCCGATTTGCTTGAGCAATTTGCCGAGATGCCGCTTTTTGCTGATCTGAAAGAATAGGCGGTCAAGGCCGCGCAGCGAGACATCGGCTGCCAGAAGATCCAGATTTTCGATCCCGGTCGGACTGATCAGCTTGTCCGGTTTGACGTTGCCAGCGACCATCGCGCGCGCGCGATCCTTGATCACCTGGTCTCCCCTGAGAATGTAAGACGCTGCGCCTTGCGGGTCGAGATCCCATAGCAAGGTCCGTCGAGAACTGCCGACGGCGCTGTTCCATGCCAGATTTACAGCCGAACAGCTTTTGCCGACGCCGCCCTTCATGCTGTACACTGCAATTACCGACATTATCTTTCCCGGTCTGTTCTATTCAATTACGCGCATGCGCGCGCCGGGTCAGAGTATCTCCTGCACAATGTCCTGCGGACGGCACAGCCTGACCCCCTTGTCGGTCTCGACCAGCGGCCGGTTGATCAGGATCGGCTCACGGGCCATGGCATCCAAAATCTGATCGGCGGTAGCCGTTTCTTTTGTCAACCCAAGCTCCTCAGCGGGTGAACCCCGGACCCGTAGGCCTTCCTGCGGGGTCATGCCAGCGTCGCGGAAGAGTTGTTCCAGCTTGGAACGACTCGGCGGGTTTTTCAAATATTCGATCACTGTCAGGTCAACGCCGGGCGCTTCTTCCAGTATCGCCAGTGTCTTGCGGGACGTCCCGCACATCGGATTGTGCCAGATTGTGGCTTTCATGTCTTTCTCCCCTTGCGCCGAACCGCTTCATAAACACAAGTTGGAGGGTTGTTTCAAAGAAAAACGCCGGAGACAGGAGATTTTTTGTTGCATATGAGAATTATTCTCATTAGCTGACCCACTATTGAGAACAATTCTCATATGAGGGAGTCTATCTGTGAATATTGTGCCACGCCGTTCATTCGGCAACCTTGCATCTGCCAGTCTGATTGCGATCGCTGCCGTTCCGTTACAGGCAAGCGCTCAGGAAATCTGGGAAGAGGGCATGGCTGATGATCAGGAGATTATCGTAACCGGCGAAAAGGAAGGCTATGTCGCGATCAGCAGCGCGGGCTTGAAAACCAACACCCCGCTGCTGGGTACGCCGCAAACGGTCTCCGTGGTAACCCGCGAACAGCTGGATGATCAGGCGCTTCAGGATATCGGGGATATTCTTCGCTATACGCCCGGCGCATCCATCGGCCAGGGCGAGGGCAATCGCGATCAGCTCACCATCAGGGGACAGAATACCACCGCCGATTTTTTCGTCGATGGCATACGCGATGATGTTCAGTATTTCCGGCCACTTTACAATATCGAGCGGGTCGAGATCCACAAGGGACCCAACGCGATGATCTTCGGTCGCGGCGGCGGCGGCGGAATCGTCAACCGGGTGACCAAATCGCCGATCGCTGATCGCCAGCTTGGCGAAGTGACGGCAAGTGTGGACAGTTTCGGCGCCTATTATCTCAGCGGCGACCTCAATCTGCCTGTCGGCGATACAGCGGCCTTCCGGTTCAACGGTCTCTACGAAGAGTTCGACAACCACCGCGATTTTTATGACGGCCGACGGTTCGCGGTCAACCCGACCTTCGGTGCCGAGCTTGACGACAACAACCGGATATTGCTTTCCTATGAATATGTGGATGATGACCGCGCCGTAGACCGCGGGAATCCGGCCGAGCTGCGCGCGGCTGGCAATGGCTGTTCTTTTTCCGACCCGTGCGGCCCGCTTGCCGGCTACCGGGACACTTTGTTCGGCCAGCCGGGAACCAACCGCACCACCCTGCAGGCGCACATTGTGAAGTTGCGGGTGGAACATGATTTCAGCGACCAGCTGAGCTTCAGTTCGACCACGCAATATGGCGACTATGACAAGCTCTATCGCAATGTCTATCCGGTCGATGCGCGAAGCAACGACATCCGGCTGACTCCGGTTGCCAATTCGGCCACGCTTGACGGCTATGTCGATACAACCGACCGCCAAAATTTTATCACCCAGGGTAATCTGCTGTGGACCGGTGACACCGGTGCTCTCGGCCATAGCCTGTTGCTCGGCTACGAAATCGGCCAGCAGCAATCCGCCAATGCCCGGCGTGACATATTATTTGCCGCGAGCAACGATGACCAGATCGTGGTCCCGCTGACCGATCCGGTTGTCGTGCCCGCCTTCACCTTCCCCGCGTTCAGCCGCAGCACCCGCTCCGACCTCAAATTCCTGTCGCTCTATATCCAGGACCAGATCAGCATCGGCGATCATTTCGAGATCATCGGTGGTGTGCGCTTCGACCGGTTCGACCTCGACGTCAACGATATCCAGAGCAGCCTGCTGCTGAGCCGGACGGACGAGAAATTCTCGCCGCGTTTCGGCGCGATCTACAAGCCGCAGGAAAATATCTCGATCTATGCGAGCTATGCCAAAAGCTTTCTGCCGCGGTCGGGCGACCAGTTTCTCACGCTCAGCCCGGCCACGGCCAATCTGGCGCCCGAAACGTTCGAGAATATAGAATTTGGCGTGAAATGGGACCTGACGCCCGCGCTCAGCCTGACCGCAGCCCTGTTCCGCCTCGATCGGGACGACCAGGCGATCCTGCTCGACAATCAGGGCAATACGACCCTGTCGGGCTCGCGCACCGAGGGCCTGGAATTGCAGCTGGTCGGCAAGCTGACCGAGCGCTGGCAGATCAATGCCGGCTACAGCTATCTCGACGGTCAGCAGCGCAATGCGAGCACCGTGGGCGGTCAGGATCTGCGCCTGTTCCAGGTCCCGGAGCATATGATTTCACTCTGGACGAAATATGATTTCACCGATCAATTCGCCGGCGGGTTGGGAGTGACCCATCAGTCCAGCCAGTTCGCCACCAACGACAATAGTGTCCGCATCCCGGCCTTCACCCGGGTCGATGCCGCGCTTTATTATGACCTGAGCGAAAAGGTTCAGGTCCAGCTCAATATCGAAAACCTGTTCGACGAGACCTATTTCCCCTCGGTCCATAATAATGACAATATTTCGACCGGCGAACCGCTCAATGTCCGGCTGACGGTGAAATTCGGCTTCTAGCAGGCCGGTGATCGGGGTGCCGGCCGCGGGTAATTGTCAGTCCTTAGGCGTCAGCGCGGGAACTGCCTTGGCGGCATCTTCGGGGTCGATACCCGGTGGCGGGGCGGCGCTGAGCACCGCTTCTCCCCGCGCGACGCGGCCGGCGCGCTGGATTGCTTCGCGAATCCGCGGATAGGTACCGCAGCGGCAGATATTGGTGATCGCCTCGTCAATCGCGGCTTTCGAGGGATTGGAATTTTTCTTCAGCAATACCGCCGCCGCCATGATCATTCCGGACTGGCAGAAACCGCATTGCGGTACATTTTCCGCGGCCCATGCCTGTTGCACCGGATGGCTGCGGTCGCGCGACAGCGCCTCGATGGTGGTGACGAAACGCCCTTCCATTTCGCCGATCGTGACCAGACATGAGCGGATAGCCTCGCCGTCGACCTCGACCATGCAGGCACCGCAATCGCCGGTGCCGCAACCATATTTGGTGCCGGTCAGATTGGACGCATCGCGCAGCGCCCAGAGTAAAGGCGTATCCGGGTCCATTCGGTACCAGACCGGGCGGTCGTTGACGGTGAATTTGGTCATGTCTGGGTTATGACGCGCAATTATCGTTCGAGCAATAGATCAAGAATCTCGCTCATACGCAACGGTGGGGTTTGATTCAAAGGGCGGGTCCACAACATCCTCTCGCCAATTGGTATTAAAGCCCTCCAGCTGACCGAGTTGCTCAAGAAGGATTTCCCAAATCTCTTCTTCCTCGTGAAATAACCAAGTTTTATCGCCAATCTGCAATTCGCAACAGATCAGATCGGTTGTAATTTCATCTCGCTTGAAAAATGAGACTCGATCTATTTCCGAAATTGAGATCTGCGCGAGAAACTGGGAAATTGATTCAGATATCATGTTGAAAATCCGACTGTGGTGAGCCTGTCGAACCACGCTTCTCCGCAACAGGCGTCCTTCGACAAGCTCAGGACTAGCGATATTCTATCCAGATTCTCTACTCCCGCCAGCTTTTGTCTTCCCGATCGACCAGCCGCACCATCGCCTCGAATTCGGGGACGCCCTGCTGCATCGGATCGATCGAAGCCTGCGACAGATTTTCCATATGCTTCTTGATCACTTCCTCGCCGATCAGCACCGGCTTGCCCATGGACAGTGTCTGCATCTGGATTTCGCAGGCGCGTTGCAGCACCCAATGGTTGAGGAACGCTTCCTCCAATGTCCGGCCCATAACCACCGGTCCGTGATTCTCGAGCATCATCATCCGCTTTTTGCCGAGGCTGGCGAGGAAACGCGGGCCTTCCTCCGCATGTACCGTGATGCCTTCAAATTTGTGATAGGCGAGGCGCGGGACGATCGCGGCGGCGTAAAAATTGATCGGTTGCAGCCCGCCTTCGACCGAGGAAACCGCCATGGTCGCGGTGGTATGGGTGTGGATGATCGCATGGACATCGGGCAGCTCGCGGTGGAACAGGCTGTGCTGCGTAAAGCCGGCCTTGTTCACCGGGAAGGTCGAACCGTCCAGCGTGTTGCCGTCGATATCGATCTTGACCAGCGTCGAGGCCGTTACTTCACTGAAATGCAGGCCATAAGGATTGATCAGGAAGGCATTGTCCTCGCCCGGCACTTTCAGCGTGATATGGTTGAAAATCATCTCGTCCCAGCCGAGATAGGCGAAAATCCGGTAGCAGGCGGCGAGCTTCTGGCGCGCCTTCCACTCTTCTTCGCTGCAGCTGGACTGGACATTGATCGCGGTGGCCATTTTTCTCTCCTCGAATCGGCTGATATCGTCTCTATGCCTCATCCTATAGCAAAGCCCCGAAAAGGCGAATGCAAAGCCCCTTTCATTTGCGCAATTTATCGTGTAAAAGCTTGCCTTGCTGCCGGGAAATTGATAGGCGGCCCGAGATTGAAGCAGATTGATTCTGCGGCAAACCCTTTTTTATGGCTTTTACACCAATTCAGGCCAGCAGAAATTGCTTCTGGCCCGCTACGGAATTTGAACGGAGTTACTCAGTCTTATGCAAATCATGGTTCGCGATAATAATGTTGATCAGGCCCTCCGGGCGCTCAAGAAAAAATTGCAGCGTGAAGGCGTTTATCGCGAAATGAAGCTTCGCCGCCATTATGAAAAGCCGTCCGAGAAGCGTGCCCGCGAAAAGGCTGCTGCCGTACGTCGCGCCCGCAAGATGGATCGCAAGCGGATGGAACGCGACGGTCTGATTTAAGCGCTTCGGCTCCACGAATATAAGGTAGCCTGCCCATGTCTGTTACGACGGTTCCGATTCATCCCATCAAAAAGGGCTCGCTGACCAAGATCTGGCTCGGAGTGCTGGTGATTGCTGTCGCGGCTCTGGCTCTCGCTTATACGGGAACCCAGAATGCTGTGGTCAATGGCGCAAGCAACGATCAGTTTCTCGCGGCCAATGCTGACGAAGACGGGGTAGAAACAACCGCATCCGGACTGCAGTACAAGGTGCTCAAGCCGGGCGAGGGACCGTCACCGACCGCGACTGATACCGCACTGGTCAAATATGAAGGCAGGCTACGCGACGGCACGGTGTTCGATGCCAACGAGCAGACGCCAATGCCAGTGGGCGGCGTCGTTCCCGGTTTTTCCGAAGCGCTGCAGCTGATGCAGAAGGGCGGCGAATATCGCATCTGGATTCCGTCGGACCTGGCCTATGGAGAAGCGTCTCCGGGGGAACAGGTTCCGCCGAACAGCCTGCTGATTTTCGACGTGACCCTGCTGGACTTCATTTCCCAGGCACAAATGGAAGAGCTGCGGCAGCAGATGGAGGCGCAGGGTATGCCCGGCGGTCCTCCGCCCGCTCCCTAGACAAATCTCCAGTTGCGATCAGGCACGCTCGGCCTGCGCAACCGCTTCCGATGCGCGCAGGGCCGATAATATCCGCATAAGATGATGGACATTGTGCACTTCCAGATCGACGTCGAACGTATGGAACGGGCCGTCGCGGTGGGACAGGCGAAGGTTCAGGATATTGGCATTGTGAAAGCCGAATATCCCCGCCATTTCGGCAAGTGTTCCGGGCTTGTTGTGAAGCACCACGCATAGCCGGGCGGGCGCACCGTCGCTTTCATTGCCCCAGCTCAGATCGACCCAGTCTGCATCCACACCATTAGCCAGGCTCTGGCAGTCGATGGTATGCACCTCCACATTTTCTCCGCTGCGCCGCAGACCGACAATACGGTCCCCGGGCACCGGATGGCAGCATTCTGCGAGGTTGAATGCAACGCCCGGGGTCAGACCCTTTATCGAAATCGCGCGATCCTGTTCGGGCCATTGCCGTTCGTCATCATTGTCATGGACGCTGCCAGGCATGATCGCTTCCATCACCTCCCGGTCGCTAAGCTGGCGGGTACCGATTGCCATCATCAGGTCATCGGGCTCTTGCATGTTCAGCCGTTTCAGTGCCGCCTTGATCGCGCGCTTGCCGATCTTGCCCGGTAAACGCTCGATAATTTCTTCATACAGCTCGGTACCGATGGCGATCATCTCGTCCCGTTCCTTGAACCGGACATTGCGGCGAATGGCGGCGCGCGCCTTGCCGGTGATGACAAAGGAGAGCCAGCCGGGCTGCGGTTCCTGACCCTTGGATTTCAGGATTTCGACGACATCGCCATTTTGCAGCTGGGTGCGCAGGGGCACATGCCGGCCGTTTACCTTGGCGCCGACTGCCTGATTGCCGAGATCGGTGTGCACCGCATAGGCGAAATCGACGGTGGTCGAACCGCGTGGCATTTGCAGCAGGGTACCCTTGGGTGTGAACGCGAAAATCCGGTCCTGGTACATTGCCAGCTTGGTGTGTTCCAGCAGCTCCTCGGCGTCTTCGGCCTGATCCAGAATCTCGATCAGATCGCGGATCCAGCCCGCCTGACCATCGGGACGATTGCCCTGTTTATAGGCCCAGTGCGCGGCGAGACCGAATTCATTGTCCTCGTGCATGCGCTGCGAGCGGATCTGGATCTCCACGCGCATGTTGGTGCCGTGCATGATGGTTGTATGGATAGAACTATAGCCGTTGCGCTTGGGCGTGGAGATATAGTCCTTGAACCGCCCGGGTACCATCTTCCACTTCTTGTGCAATATGCCGAGCGCACGGTAGCATTCCGCGCTATTGTCGGTAACCACGCGGAACGCCATGATATCGGTCAGCTGTTCAAAACTGACGTGCCGCTCCTGCATCTTGCGCCATATCGAATAGGGATGTTTTTCGCGGCCGCTGACCTCCGCGACCAGTCCGCCGCTTTCCAGAGCCTTCTGGATCGACTGGGATATCTTGTCTACCTGTCCCTCGTCTCCGACCTTGATTGCCTGCAGCCTTTTGGTGATCGTTTCATAGGCTTCCGGCTCCATGTGCTGGAAGGCCAGCAGCTGCATCTCGCGCATATATTCATACATGCCCACCCGCTCGGCGAGCGGGGCATAGATATCCATTGTTTCATGCGCGATCCGCAGCCGCTTTTCTTCGCTCTTTATGAAATGCAGCGTCCGCATATTGTGCAGGCGATCGGCAAGCTTGACCAGCAGCACGCGGATATCATCGGACATGGCGAGCAGGAATTTGCGCAGATTCTCCGCAGCCCTCTCGTTGTCTGTCTGCGCCTCGATTGTCGAAAGCTTGGTTACGCCATCGACCAGCCTGGCGATTTCGTCGCCGAACAGCTTGCTGATTTCTTCCGTCGTGGTCAGCGTATCCTCGACAGTGTCGTGAAGCAGCGCGGTGACAATTGTCTGCTGATCCAGCTTGAGATCGGTCATCAGGCCGGCGACCTCGATGGGGTGGCTGAAATAGGGATCGCCGCTGGCCCGTTTCTGGCTGCCGTGCCGCTGCACGGAAAACACATAGGCGCGGTTGATCAGATCTTCATCTGCATCGGGATCATAGGATCGGACCCGTTCCACCAGTTCATATTGCCTCAGCATAGGGTGAAGATGTCGCGCTTTCCGGGCCGGGGCAACAAAAAAGAGCGCCGAAGCTGGCTCTTATCTTCCGGGGAATGGAAAAGGAGCTTCGCTTCGGCGCTATGGCTGACCGGCAGGGCCAGTGAACTGGCCGCATTAGGGAGCGAGAGGCCGGTCAGACGGGGATAATCAGATCAGTCGTTGCATTTGGCCAATGCTTCGGCGTCGAAGGCCTCGCCCTTATAGGCGAAGCTGGCGACCGGGCCGAATTCGTCGACGATCTTGGCGCAAATTGTCCGCGGCGCAGAACTGCTTTGGCCACCAATGCATTCGGTGCCGGTGCAGCGGATGACGGTATCCTTGATAATTTCCTGCGCGGCTTCGACCGGGGCCTGCAGTTCGGCAGTATAGGCGATAGCCGTCGTGCGTGCCTGTGCCGTGGTCGCGGTGAACAGGGTGAGCGATGTCAACGCGGCAATGGAGAAGATAATCGCGGCGCGAAGCGGGCTTTGGGAGAGAAGCATGATATTTCCTTTCTTCAATCTGTTCCCGAGCCATTTTGGTGAAGCCCGGAGGGGAGAAATTTTGGGTTGCAATTTAGGTTGCGAATCAATACTTATATTAATAGGTTTTAAGTTGCAACTAAAAACTTATATTTTTTTCGCACTCGCCAATAAACTGGTTTAGGATAGGTTTTATGGACAAAATCAGAGAAGATTTATCGAGTATGGCCGGTGGCGAGTGCAGCCTGCCCGTATCACTGGAAGTCATCGGCGAGCGCTGGTGCTTCATGATATTGCGCGCGGCGCTCAACGGAGTCGGGCACTTCGAGGATTTTTTGTCGGAAATCGGTATCGCCCGCAACATATTGGCCAACCGGCTAACCCGCATGGTGGAAGCCGGGATCATGACCCGCCGTCCCTGCGATCATGACAAGCGGAAGGTCGAGTACAGACTAACCGACAAAGGGCAGGATCTGCTGCCGACCATGATCGCGCTGCGCCAATGGGGCGAACGATGGGAAACCGGCGTGCCGTCCAATCCGATATTGTGCGATTCGCGGGACCGCCAGCCGATTCGACGGATCAGCATGCGGGCGCATGATGACCGGCTTCTTGAAATGGACGATCTGTGCTGGATCGATGAGTCGGAATTGAACCAGAATTCAGACGGCACCAATCGCGATGATATGGTCGTCCGTCATCTCAGGAAAATCGGCGAGTCTTCAGCCGCCTGAAGACCCGTCTCTACCGGCCTTACTCGGTGACGTAGATGCTGTTGACCGGGCGCGCCATGACGCGGCGGACCATCGGTTCAAAAAATTCCAGCGGCGCAGTATCATAATTGGCATCAAAGGCCGTTTGATCGTATTTCGCGCAGAATTCCGCACAATCTTCAAAATGCTCATGGCCGCGGAACTGTTCGCGCATATCGCGATCCTGGCCCAGATAGTGGAAGAAATAATAGCCCTGGAAAATGCCGTGCTTTTCGGTGATCCAGTGGTTTTTCGCGCTGACGAAAGGTTTCAGGATCGCTGCGGCAATATCGGGATGATTATAGGTACCAAGCGTATCGCCCACATCATGGAGCAAGGCCATCACCACATATTCCTCGTCCCGGCCATCACGATGCGCGCGGGTCGCAGTCTGCAGGCTGTGCTGCATGCGATCGATCGGAAAGCCACCAAAATCGCCGTCCAGCAGCTTCAGATGGTCGAGGACACGGTCAGCAACCTTGCTGGCAAAGGGACCAAAGTGCCCGCCAATGATCTGCCAGTCTTCCTGTGAGCCCTCTTCCATGGAAGGGAATTTAGCTCTGACTTCGTTGGGGCCACCCATGATATTCTCCTTTGTCTGTTGCCGATCTTCAGCCACAATTTTCCGGTCGATAATGCAAGTGTCTTTGCAATTTGATCGAAAAGCAGCGCCTCCGTCGTCTTATTTGCGCAAATGATAGGCGATTCTTCCCCAAGCGGCAATGCCCCGCTATAGATAGCCAGATGGCCGTAATGGATATTCGACCCCAGCCGTTTTTTGGCAACAAGAACCGGGCATTCTGGAACCTGCAATCTGCGGGCTGGGCCGGTGCACTTATTTTGCGCGCGATCGGCGGAATTTCCAACGGACTGCCGCTGAGCTTCCTGGTGCCGGTGATCATTTCGACCATAACCGGCTATTCGATCTCGCTGCTGCTGTCGGTGGTCTACAAGAATCTGATTCACCGTCGCCCGATTGTGACATGGAGCAGCACCGCCGCGATATTGACGGTCGCGGCAGCGCTCTATGCCTTCATCGATGCCTGGGTTTTCCTGATCCAGAATCCGGCGACGGAGACCGCGTTCGGGACATTGTTCCTTGGCTCGCTGTTCCTCGGCATCATGCTGCTCGGTTCATGGTCGGCGCTTTATTATGCCATCAACTTCTTTCTGCGAGTCGAGGAGCAGAATGATCAGCTGCTGCAGCTGGAGGCGCAGGCGACCCGCGCGCAGCTGGCGATGTTGCGCTATCAGCTCAATCCCCATTTCCTGTTCAACACGCTGAACAGCATTTCGACGCTGGTGCTGTTGCGCCAGACCGAGCCGGCCAACGCCATGCTGTCGCGCCTGTCGTCCTTCCTGCGCCACACCCTGGTCAACGAGGTCCATAGCCGGGTGACGCTGGCACAGGAGGTGGAAACACTGCATCTCTATCTGGATATCGAGAAAATGCGCTTCGAGGACCGGTTGCGGTCGCATTTTGATATCGATCCGGCAGTGCGTGATGCCTTGTTGCCATCCCTGTTGCTCCAACCGCTGGTCGAAAATGCGATCAAATATGCTGTGACGCCGCAGGAAGAAGGGGCAGACATCTCGGTCGCGGCCTTTCTCGACGGCGACAAGTTGCGGATAACCGTTTCGGATACCGGGCCCGGCAAAACCGGCTCGACGACCAGAAAATCCGAATCGACCGGCGTCGGGCTCGGAAATATTCAGGAGCGATTAAACCAAGCCTATGGAGAAGGCGCGATATTCGAAACGCGTTCGTCGCCTGGCGAGGGCTTTTCGGTCATCATTGCCTTGCCATTTGAAACGAGAGAACAGATCGAGCGGGAAGCAGCGGATCAATCCGCGACCGACGAACAGGTGAGAAACGAGACTATTTTTGGGGAGCATGCATCCAGTGATGACCGTCAGCGGGAGCCGATAGATGCGCCGGCGATGGCATCATTCCAGCATAAGGATATAAAAACATGACAATCAGGACGATATTAGTCGATGACGAAAAACTCGCGATCCAGGGTTTGCAGATTCGTCTCGAAAAATTTGACGACATCGAGATTGTCGACACCTGCCGCAATGGCCGGGAAGCGATTCGGAAGATAAAGACGCTGAAGCCGGACCTGGTGTTTCTCGATATCCAGATGCCGGGATTTGACGGCTTCTCGGTGGTACAGGGTATTATGGAGATCGAACCGCCATTATTCATATTCGTGACCGCCTATTCCGAACACGCGGTCCGCGCCTTCGAGGCAGAGGCGATCGACTATCTGGTCAAACCGGTCGAGGAAGACCGGTTGGCGGATGCGATTGACCGGGTGCGCAAGCGGCTGCTGGAAAAACGCGGCGGTGCCGAACTCGAGAAGCTGAAAAATGTGCTCAGCGAAGTGGCGCCCGACGCAATGGCCAATATGGATGATTCGGACGAACCCGCGTCGGCGAATCGCTATGAAAAGCTGATCAATGTCAAAGATCGCGGCCAGATTTTCCGGGTCGATGTCGATACGATCGAACGGATCGACGCCGCCGGTGACTATATGTGCATCTATACCGCCGACAACAGCCTGATCCTCCGCGAGACGATGAAGGATCTGGAAAAGCGGCTCGATCCGCGCAATTTCCAGCGGGTGCATCGCTCCACCATCGTCAATCTGAGCCAGGTCCGGGAAGTGAAGCCGCATACCAACGGCGAATGTTTTCTGGTGCTGGGGTCAGGCGCGCAGGTGAAGGTCAGCCGCAGCTACCGGGATGTGGTCGCGCGGTTCGTGCACTAGGAGCTAGTCGCGGCGCTCCTTGAAAAAATCCAGCAGCAGTTTCGCTGAACGCTCTCCTTCTATGCCGGCATAGATTTCCGGTTTGTGATGGCACGTCGCGGCATCGAAAAAGCGGACGCCGCTATCCACGGCCCCGCCCTTGGGATCGTCGGCACCGTAATAAAGCCGGCCAATGCGCGCGTGGGCGATCGCGCCAGCGCACATGGTGCAGGGTTCCAGCGTCACCCACAGGTCGCAGTCTTCCAGCCGGTCATTGCCCAGAAACTGTGTCGCCTGCCGAATCGCGACGATTTCGGCATGGGCGGTGGGGTCGTGATCGATTCGGGTATGATTATGGCCGCGGCCGATGATCTTGCCATCTTTGACGACAACCGCCCCGACAGGTACTTCGCCGACGGCGATTGCCGCCTGGGCCAAAGCCAGCGCATCGCCCATGAAAGAAGTAAATTTTGCTGCTGCCATGCCTATCGATTAGCGCGGAAGTGACGGGATGACCATAGGTGAGCGAGATCGCGTAAAATGCCCGGAGATGCTTGACGCATGGGCTGATTACGGTTAGGGGACCGCTCTTTCCCGCTGGGAATCATTCAATAACAAGAAATTGGACTTTTACGATGTCGCGGATTTGCGAACTGACAGGTAAGACTCGGCTGGTAGGCAATAATGTGTCGCACGCCAAAAACCGGACCAAGAAAACATTTTTGCCCAACCTGCAAAATGTGACGCTGCTGTCCGATACACTCGGCAAGGGCGTGAAGCTTCGCGTTTCGACGCACGGCCTGCGTTCGGTGGAACATGTTGGCGGCCTCGACAACTGGTTGCTGAAAACCAAGGACGACAAGCTGAGCCTGCGGGTGAAGCGACTCAAAAAGGAAATCGTGAAAAAGCAGGTTGCGACCGCTTAAGCGATCAATCTGATTCGAACGTTGAAAAGCCGGGGCTCGCTCCGGCTTTTTCGTTATGGCGCTCCGCGCCTTCGGTGTTCTTCGTTGATTTGCCCATGAGCAACCGGAATTTCAGCAGCAGCGATTCCTGCAACGCGCTGAAATTGTCATCCGAGGCGATCCAGACAATGACTCCATCAGCGTCCGGCGCGATCGCCAGTGCCTCCATATTGTCGACTTTGAGCGGAGGCCTCAACGTTGCGATCGGGGTGGATGTCGCAACTTGACCCGGCTTGAAATCCGCCAGTTGCGCGATCGACAGGATCGCGGAAAAGCCGCCAAGTGGCGTAAAGCGCCGGTGAAGCATCAGGGCCGACCTGTCGTCCAGCAGGACCGCGTCTGTCAGCTTGTAGCCGTCCGGCGGGCGATATCCAAAAGCCACGGGTTTGCTGCCTGTTTCGGACGCATCGCCGTCAAACACGAACGCCTGATAGCCACCCTTTTTATATCGCGCAGACTCGGAGAAGACCAGAAAGCGACCGTCGGGTAGCCGGAGCATGGCCTCGGCGCCGCCATTTTCCGGCCAGTTTTGTATCGCTGCCGGAAAATTCGCTGATTCTTTGCGGGACAGGGACGATCCGTAGCGCCAGATACTGTGCTGATGTTCGTAGCCGACCCAAAACTGACCGGTGCCGGGGTCGTGGAGAAAGGATTCGGCGTCCCAATTTTGCCGGGCAAATTCATTGGGTTTGGCCGGGCCGTCGGGAAGCGGCGCTATGAACGGACGAATCGCTTTGTGATCGCGCTCGTCCAGTGTGAAGCCGACCAGCGAGCCATTGTCGCTGAGCATCAGGAACCGGTTGTCCGGCAATGCCGCCATGGAAGATATGCCGCCGAACTCGCCATTGTCACTGGTGATTTTCCAGCCGCCCAGAAAGGCGAGCTGGCCGACCCGCGTGCGGGTCGGGTCTTTTGCATTCAGGGCGATCGGCTCGATGGCTATATATTGACTCTCATTTGTTGGCGGCGCGGGGCCACGCACATAGGTAACCGGGACCAGAAAGAAAAATAGCGAAAGGCAGGCAAGAATACGGGGCATAGCGCCGCGCATAGCCGATTCATTATTGCAAATATATTCTATTCTGGACGCTCGTGCGCCTCCTGCGCTAGACGCCGGGCAATCACTCAGGAAAGCGCGAACATGAAAAAAATCTACCCGGATGCGGCCGCCGCTCTCGAAGGCCTTCTATTTGATGACATGCATCTCTGCGTTGGCGGTTTTGGCCTGTGCGGAATCCCGGAGAGGCTGATCGACGCGATCCAGGCCGACGGGGTCAAGGGCCTTACCATCGCTTCCAACAATGCCGGAATTGACAATGAGGGCCTCGGCAAGTTGCTTCGTTCGCGCCAGGTGAAGAAGATGATTTCATCCTATGTCGGAGAAAACAAGGAATTCGAGCGGCAGTTTCTCTCCGGTGAACTGGAAGTGGAATTCTGTCCGCAGGGGACGCTGGCCGAACGCTGTCGTGCGGGTGGGGCAGGCATTCCCGGTTTCTATACCAAGACCGGCGTCGGCACGCAGGTAGCAGAGGGCAAGGAACACAAGGATTTCGACGGCGAGACCTATATTCTGGAGCGCGGTATTTTCGCCGACCTCTGCCTGATCAAGGGCTGGAAAGCAGACAAGGCGGGTAATCTCATGTTCCGCAAGACGGCCCGCAATTTCAATGCGCCGATGGCCACTGCCGGCAAGATATGCGTCGCCGAGGTGGAGGAAATTGTCGAGGTTGGCGAACTCGATCCGGATTGCATTCATCTGCCGGGCATTTATGTCAAACGGCTGATCAACGGCGCACCCTATGACAAGAAAATCGAATTTCGCATGACCCGGGAGCGCCAAGACGCCTGATGGCTCGACTGCGTTTACCCTTGATCCTTCTGGCCACCCTGCCGCTTGTTTCCGGCTGTGTGGCGGCACTGCTGCCGATTGCGGCTGTGGGAGCCCTAGGGAAGAATCAGATTGATCGCACCAAGGCGAAGCGGGAAATGGCTGCGGCCGGCGCCATTGATCTGACGAAGCCGGTCGGTACCGTTACGATTGTTTCAGAGGATGGCGCGGCAGGCGCAGCACCCAGGACGGCAAAGAAATTTACCGGCCAAGGAGGCGCTTCCACATTTCTAACGGTCAATCTGGATGGCGAGGCGGCTGACTATATTTCACAAATTTTTCAACCATTAGGACCGGATTCATCGCCCTATGCCGATTTCGCGGCTTATGCGCTAAATCAAGCGACCAAGCTTGAGGAAGGCAAGGGCGTTCAATCGGTGGTTCTGGTTCCACGGGTGGATGTTTTTAAACCTGAAACCGTCGCATGTAGTGGCAAACCATTGGCGGTCGTCATTGATCTCGATGACACGGCGGGCCGGGACTGGATGGAAGCAGACACGCTTTACCGGCAGAACGGACTGATCGAAGTCCTCAACAGTCTGAGGGCTGCCGAAATCAGCGTAATCTGGTTATCCGAGAAACCCGTTGCGGCTTCCGCGAAAATTTCGGCCATTCTCGACGAGGCCGGTTTTTCGCAGTCCGAATCGGACGATTTCCTTTTTCTTGATCGCGGCGGTGATGATCGCAAGCAGGTTCGGCGCTGGGATGCCGCGCGCAACTATTGCATCGTCGCGATGGCGGGCGACGACCGATCGGATTTTGATGAACTTTATGCCTATTTGCGGGACCCGGACGGAGCGATCATGCTAGAGCCCATGTTCGACAACGGCTGGTTCATTACCCCGCCTCCGCTTGTGGAAGCGACCGGGGCAACAGACCCACTGCCAGATGACAAAGAAGGATGAATATGCCCTGGACTCGTGACGAAATGGCCGCCCGCGCGGCGAAGGAACTGCACGACGGTTATTATGTGAATCTCGGCATCGGGATTCCGACGCTGGTCGCCAACCATATTCCGTCAGGCGTGGAGGTTACGTTGCAGAGCGAGAACGGGATGCTCGGTATCGGGCCTTTCCCCTATGCGGACGAGATTGATCCCGATCTGATCAACGCGGGCAAGCAGACGATCAGCGAGCTGCCGTCCTCAAGCTATTTCAGCTCATCCGACAGCTTTGCGATGATCCGTGGCGGCCATATCGACCTGACCGTCCTGGGTGCGATGGAAGTGGCGGAAAATGGCGACATCGCCAACTGGATGATCCCGGGCAAGATGATCAAGGGCATGGGCGGCGCGATGGATCTTGTGGCCGGCGTCAAGAAAATCATCGTCGTGATGGACCATTGTGCGAAGGACGGCAGCCCCAAATTCATTCCTGCCTGCACCTTGCCGCTGACCGGCACCAATGTCGTCGACATGATCATAACCGATCTGTGTGTGTTCCAGCGCCCCGACCATGACAGCCCGTTCCGGCTCACCGAACTGGCGCCGGGAATCAGCGCCGAGGATGTAGCCGCCAAAACCACTGCAGCTTATGATCTAGCTTTATAAGATACGGAATATGAATAAGAATCTGGCGCTACTGTTCGGGCTAGCTGCCCTGTTGCTGGTGGGCTGGTACGGCTATCGGGCGCTGGTCGAGCAGGGAAGCGGCTTCCCGTTACCCGCGATTATCGCTTCTGATGCCCAAACAAGACGCCTGCCCACCGAGCCGGAAGACTGGCAGGGAAAGATTGATTATCTTAGCCTCGATCAACAGTTCTCGGGGCTGGCGGCCCGGCCAGAAATGGCCGGACTGGCTGTAGCGATCGTCGAGGATGGCGACCTGCGCTTTGTTGCAACCTATGGTGTTGCTGACAGGCAAAGCGGCGAGCCGGTGACTCCGCAGACGGTATTCCGATGGGCCTCGGTATCAAAAGGCGTGGCTGGTTCGCTTGCTGCGAAACTGTCTGCAGAAGGCAAGCTCGGCCTCGATACGCCGCTGAGCCAATGGCGGTCTTCCCTCCGGCTGCCAGGAGGAGCGGAGTCGCAAATCACGCTGGCGCAGCTCCTGTCCCACCGGACCGGGCTCACCAAAAATGCCTATGACACCAAACTGGAAGATGGCGAAGAACCCGGCTTGCTCCGCATGCGGCTTGGTGCGGCCCCGCTGCAATGTGTGCCGGGTACATGCCACAGCTACCAAAATATCGCCTTTGACACGGCGAGCGAGATACTGGCTCAGGCAGCGGGTACCTTATACTCCGATGCTGTGCAAAAGCAGTTGTTTGAACCCCTTGGCATGAAGAGCGCACAATTCGGCATGGCGGGCCTTACAGGTGCCAAAAGCTGGGCGCGGCCCCATCGCGGTGAGGTGGTCCGGACCCTTTCCGAATCTTACTGGAGGGTGCCTGCCGCGGCAGGGGTGAGCAGCGACATTGTCGACATGGCGCGCTGGCTGCGCGCGCAAATGGGTGAAAATCCGGAAGTGCTGTCGCCCCGGATGCTGGCTCTGGCGCATGGGCCTTTGGTCCGTACCCCGCGCGTGTATAGCGGTGAACTCGCCCGTTCCCTCACCGATCCCCACTATGGTCTCGGCTGGCGCAGTTTCACGTATGCCGGGCGGCAGCTGATCGGGCATAGCGGAGCCGTCGACGGCTATCGCTCGACGATGATATTTGATCCGGTTGCCCGCACCGGTGTGGTTGCCATGTGGAATGACGGCTGGGGCCGGCCCTTCCGATTACCCTTTGCCGTATTTGACAGCTATTATGGCGAGGCCGGTCATGACTGGCTTGATCTGTCGGACCTGCCCGAGGTCAAGGCTCCAGCTGCAGTGCCGCCTTCGCCGAATTGAGGCGCGTCATGTTCAGCCACAGGCGCAGCACGTGGTCCCGGCGCTGTCGATCAGATCGTCGCGGGTCAAATCATGTCTTTTCGGTAAACAGGCTGCGGCTGGCCGTAATGGCGCGACGGGCCCGGGCCGCCGCACCGGATCCGGCGGGCGTGGCATGGGAGGGCACTTCAATATCAATATCCACGTGCGGGCCCAGCAAGGCGACAAGGTCGCGTAGGGGAAAGACACCCTCGCCGGGAATCATCCGGTTCATTGCCTCTCCGATATAGTCGTCCGCGATACGGAAATCCGGGCCATCGCATAGTTGGGCGTAGCCGATAATTGATGGATCAAGCGCCTGTACTTGTTGCACCGTGCCGCCGGTGCGGAACAGATGCAGCGCGTCGATCGCGATCGCCAGATTGGGCCGGTCCAACCGGCCATGCAGCGCAACGGCCTTCGCCAGACTGTTGCAGCCACCCGCGAAGCCGGTAAATTCCAGACCGACTTCCATCTGAATTGCTAGCGCCAGCTCGCAGAGTTTCGACAGCTGATCTTCCACCCGCTGGCCGTCGGTTTCGTGGATGTGGGTAACCAGGCGTTTTGCGCCCAGTTCAGCGGCGAGCGTGATGGCGGGCAGATATTCCGCCACATCCCTGTCCGGCATGACCGGGAAATATTCCGCATTGATGACCCGCACATCATGGTCGCGCAGCAGGCGCTTGAAGGATGAAGCCGTTGCCGGATCAACCACCGGAAACATGTCCTGACCATTCGCATCGAACGGGGTGGCGGTGAACAGGCAGACCCCGTCGAGGCTCATCTCGGCGGCGAATCGGACAAGTCCTTCCGGTCCGCCCTCCATCATCGTGATCTGGTGCAATGCCAGCTTGTGCATGGGCCAATAGTAGAAGAATATGGCCCCGATGCCACCGCATATCGGGCTGCGCCGCTAGTCAATCTGCTAGGCTGTATCATATCGCAGCCTCTCTATGTAACTTGGGGAAAAGCCGATCGCGGAATCGCGCACAGAGGATATTTGCATGAGAGAAGAAGATATTATTTCCATTGGCGATGTGGTGCGTTTCCAGGCGCAGCAACAGCCGGACGCGGTGGTCTTCACCTTCGAAGGCGACGAGATGACCTATGCCGCGCTCGATGCCGGCAGCAACCGGGCGGCGCAGGCGCTGGCGTCCAAGGGCGTCGGCAAGGGTGACCGGATCGCCTATATGGGCAAGAACAGCCATCTCTATTTCGAAATCCTGGTCGGCGCGGCCAAGCTGGGCGCGGTGATGGTGCCGGTCAACTGGCGACTGGCGCCGCCCGAGGTTGCCTATATCCTGAACGATTGCCAGGCGAAGCTGCTGTTCATCGGCCCCGGCTTTGACGAACTGGCCGGCAAGATCCGGGATGACCTGGAACATGTCGAGCTGATCCTGGGCAGCGAGAAAGCGGAAGGGGAGTTCCCCGGCTATCCCGCCTGGCGCGATGGCTTTGATCCTGTCGATCCGATGACCCCCTGCGCCGAGGATGACGACGCCCTGCAACTCTATACATCGGGCACGACCGGCCACCCCAAGGGCGCGATCATGACCAATGGCTCGATCTTCTCGTCGCGCAGCGCCGGGGTCAGCGAAGAGGATCTGATGGACTGGCAGAAGCCGGTCCCCGGCGAGATCACTCTGCTCGCCATGCCCTGTTTCCATATCAGCGGCACCGGCACCGGGCTGGCGGTGATGTTCACCGGCGGCAGCGCGATTGTTCTGCCGGAATATGATCCGACCCAGGCGCTGGACCTGATCGCGCAATATAATATCTCGAAAATCTTCATGGTGCCGGCGGCGATCCAGATATTGCTCAACCATCCGCGGGCCAAGGATGTCGATTTTTCCAATCTCAAATATATCACCTATGGCGCCTCGCCGATCCCGCTGGAGCTGATGAAGCAGGCGATGGATGTGCTCGGCTGCGGCTTTGTCCAGATGTACGGCATGACCGAGACATCGGGGACGATCACCACGCTCAATCCCGAAGACCATGACGTCAACGGCAACGAAAAGATGCGCTCGGTCGGCACGCCTTTGCCCGGTGTCGAGATCAAGATCATCGATCCGGAGACCGGCGAGACCCTGCCGCCCTATACCATCGGCGAAATCGCGACCCGCTCGGCGAAGAATATGAAAGGCTATTGGAACCGGCCCGAGGCCACGGCGGAAACGATCGATGCGGACGGCTGGCTACGGACCGGCGATGCAGGCTCGCTCGACGAGAACGGCTATCTCTATATCCAGGACCGGCTCAAAGATATGATCATATCGGGCGGCGAGAATGTCTATCCGGCGGAAGTCGAGAACGCGCTCTACGCCAATCCGAAGGTGGCCGATGTCGCGGTGATCGGCGTACCCGACGAAAAATGGGGTGAGGCGGTCAAGGCCTGCGTGGTCGTGAAGGCAGGGCAGGAGCTGACCGAGGCGGAACTGATCGCCGACGCGCGCACCCGCATCGCCGGCTATAAATGTCCCAAGTCGATCGACTTCATCGACGCGCTGCCGCGCAACCCCTCCGGCAAGATCTTGCGCAAGGACCTGCGCGCGCCTTATTGGGAAGGCAGGGACCGGGCGGTCAACTGATCTCGGTTGATAGGCAATACCGTTCGCCCTGAGCCTGTCGAAGGGCGCCTAGCCCGGTGCTTCGACAGGCTCAGCACGAACGGTGCGGAAAAAAGGGGAATGAACATGACGGATCTGGTGCTGCGCGAAGACCGGGATGGCTGGACGCTGCTGACCCTCAACCGCCCCGACAAGCTGAACGCGCTGACCGTGGGGATGTTCCACGAGCTGCGCGATCATGTCGCCGACCTGCGCAAGGATGACAGTATCGGTTGCGTGGTGCTGCGCGGCGCGGGCAAATGCTTTTCGGCGGGGCACGATCTTGGCGATATTGCCGAGGGCGAGGCGGTGCCGTCGCGCGGCTGGCATTCGGAAACGCTGCGGATGCTGGAGAAACTGCCCAGGCCGGTGATCGCGGCGGTGCACGGCCATTGCTATACCGGCGCGCTCGAGGTCGCACTGGCGGCGGATTTCATCTTGGCCGCGGACAGCGCGAAGTTCGGCGATACCCACGCTAAATGGGCGCTGACCCCGGTCTGGGGCATGAGCCAGCGCCTGCCGCGCCGGGTTGGGCTTGCGACCGCCAAGCGCTTGATGTTCACCGCCGACATGATCGATGCCGACGAAGCGGTGCGCATTGGTCTGGCCGAATATTCGGTGCCGCTCGAGCAATTCGATGCCGAGATCGAAGCGCTGGCCCGCAAGATTATCGCCAATTCCGGTTTTTCGCACGCGGCGAACAAGCGGCTGCTGGAAGCAACCGATGGCGGTCCGCTGGACGCAGGGCTGCAATGGGAAGTGATGGAGAGTGAAGGCCACGGTCCCGATATGGATGAACGGATCGGGGCATTTGTAGGGAAGGGCAAGTGATCGGAAGGCGAACCGGTTTGTCTCGCATCTGTGGCATTTCCATAGCGGACTTTAAAGTTGGTGTCGCTGGACTGCATGGGAGCCAAAAATAAATTTTTGCAAGGCCGGTATCCGAATTGATATTACCGCGCGTCCGATCCCTTCTTTGCCGCCTCGGGATTAATCACAGCGGATGAATAGGAAAACCGCACTTCGCAAACACGGAGCTTTCGGCCCATCGACTTGTCGCTGCAACTGCAAGCTTCCTTTGCAATGACAGCGCCTCCCAAATAGCTTTCGCCTACCGAGATTTTGGCGCACATTTCCGCGTCGCTGCGCAAGGCCTTGCCATCCTTGTAAATGGCGGATTCGGAAAAATTCATTTGCTTGGTTTCACGGGGGCTCGTTGATCCGTTGGCGGTGGATCCCGTTATATTGGCTGGTCGGGTCCCTGACGGTGAGGACTGGGACTGCGTCGTACCAACCGCGGTTGCCGATCCGCCCGAAGCTGCGGAAGAGCATTGACCAGGGGCGCAACCATATTGCGCACGGAAGCGCCCGTTGGCCGCAGACGCCGCACGCTGGTTGTCTCGTGCCATGCTGCCTGCCGCATTGTTCAGCCCGGCGGCTATGCCAGCGAGTATGGAATCCCCATTATTCGCGCGCCTGCGCGCACGCGCACGCCGCTCGTCGGCCGCCCATTGAGACTGCATAGCGCGATATTTTGCCGCACTCTTCCAAGTCGCCCTTTGGGCCATCGTGCCATAGGCGATTGCGAAATCATCAACCCATGCCTGGAATTCGGCCAGGCGTACCATCTTCTCGTTGTCGGCCATGCCCAGGTGAAAGCGCGTCGGGTCCGACAGATTAGACAGGATCGGACCACCCAGGCATCGGGTCCGCCCAATCCGGTTGCTGGCCTGGGGGCTTTTCGGCAGGCAAGACCGCCATAGATCTTCCCGCGATTTGTGAAAGGCGTGCAGACGCTGATTGAGCGCAATCACATCATTCTCTCCCAGACCGTGCAGAATTCTGTACGCGTCCAGGACATTCCGATAATTCGGATCATTGGGATCCTTGGGCAACCCTCCTGCGGTATAGGGTGTTGGCATAAAAGGCATCCCCGTCAGGATTAGTCTCATCGTGAAGCCGTTGCCTTTTTTCGCACGAAGCTTGATCAGTTTCTCCATAGCTTTGCGGCTGGCGAAACCGTCATATTGATATTCGAGCTTTCCGATGGTCCCGTCCCACCACATGAAAAATGTATAGTGCGGTCCCGACTTGTAAAGATCGGGTGAGGAATCAAATCTGGTCGGGCAAGTGGGGGTGACCGTACGATAATCCAGGGCGTCGAGTTCGATTGCCAGGGCCTCTATAAAGTCGGCGTGAAACGAGGGCCACATGGCGTGGGTGACCGTGTTCTCCACATTTAATTTCGCTTTTCGGGTATCGCCCTCGCGTTTAACCGAGATCCAGTCGCGTCTTACAGTGAAGTAGCTGCCATACATGGTGTCGATATCGGTCAGGGTTTCGAGGGTGAACTTCTGCCGATACTCGGCGGCCATTTCGGCAGCAAGAAGCTTCGCCTTGCGTGCCCCTGCTTCGGCCTCCTTCTGATTCTTCGGTGAAAACGCCGTGGTAAAACACGGATATTCCTCGGCATAGGCCGGGGTTGCGGCTGAAAACAGCAATCCCCCGAGTACCAAAGCAACCGTGCGCCATGCTAAATTTGGCTTGCCCAATCGATCCCCCCTCGGGAAATATCTTTGGTCAAGAATAGCTGTCTGTCAAGAAAATGCGCTGTGCTTCAGCTGGCAGTCAAAAACAGCGTTGCAGCAAGGCTGTTCCTGTAGCGGTGCAATTGGGTGCGAGGGAACGCAAATCCGGGTCGCTATAATGCCGGTCGTTGGCGCTTTCTTTGGCTGGCAGATTCAGCCTACTGATATTCTTCTTTGAACCCACATCATGACTGGAGGTTACCCAAGTGGCAAGCCAAGCTTCCCCCTCCTCAGGAGGGGGAAGCTCTTCACCTTAGAATTGGACGCGCTTGGTAAAGCCGCCGTCGATCACCAGATGCGCGCCGGTGGTGTAGCTGGACGCGGGGCTGGCGAGAAAGACGACGCCACGCGCGACATCATCGGCGGTGCCGAAGTCGCCCAGTGCAAAGCCTGCCTTGGTCATCTCGTAAAATTCCGGCATGCCCTTCTCGATCTGTGACCAGTTGCCGCCGGGGAATTTGATCGGGCCCGGGGAAACCATGTTGACGCGGATGCCCTTGGGGCCAAGCGCCTGGCTAAGCTGGCTACCATAAGTGATCAGCGCGGCTTTCATCGCGTTGAATGCCTGCGGTGCAACGAAGGTTTCGAAGGCTGCGGTGGAGGACATGAAGATGACGCTGCCATCATCGGATTTTTCGAGATGGGGCTCGAGCACTTCCATCGCCTTGACCGCGCCGATGATGTCGGTCTGGAATGTTACTTCCCAGTCACCGGTCGCGCCGGCGCCGGAGGAGCTGACATTGTGGATGAAGATATCGCAGCCGCCGAGATCGCCCGCCGCTTTTTCCAGCCATTTTGCATAGCCGTCGATATCGGTCATATCCAGCGCGTCGGCGATCACCTTGCCGCCATGCGCTTCCAGTTCCTTTTTCGCCGTGGCGACCTGGTCAGCATTGCGCGAGAAGAAAGCGACGTCTGCGCCTTCGCTGGCGAAATGCTCGAGCGCGGCGCGTCCTAGGCCGCGGCTTCCGCCCGTGAGAATGACTTTCTTGCCCTTGAGTCCTAAATCCATTTTTATCTCCTTTGAGTTTGTATAATCGGGGTTAGAATTTGGCGATCGCCGCTTCGCAGCTCCAGCCGATACCGCGGCGGAGCAGGTCATAAATGATCGGCTGCTGCCAGCCGGACCGGTCAATCTCCGGCCACCAGTCGAGCACAGGCTCCATGTCATAATGGCCGCGGCAATGGCCCATCGTCAGATAGAGCACCGCGCCTTCGCCCATCCGCCGGATATAGAAGACCGGGTGGCGGCTCTTGGGAATGTCGCTGTGGACAAAGCCGCTGATATCATCCGTGCCATTATATTCGGTGTCGAGCAGCACATCGAGTTCGGCTCGGATTTCGACCAGATATTGCTCGTCGGTGGTTTCAAAGCTGGGAATACCCTTGACCAGCGGGTGATCCGGCTGGGCATTGTCGACGGTGAACGGGATGATCGGCGGATGCGACAGGAAGCGGGTGCCGAGCGTGTCGGCGAAGACCGGCATCTCGTCCGGCGCATCGACCAGGCCATTTTCCAGGAATTTCAGAACCGCGTTGGTGCCGTGCAGGGCAAAATAGCGACCGCCGCCGTTGACGAAATCCTGAATGGTTTTTTGCGCTGCCTCGCTCGGCTGCACGTCGCAGGTATAGCTGACCAGAAAATCCGCATTGCGGATCGCATCAAGATTTTCATAATCCTCGAATACCCGCACCCTTATGCGGTCATCCTCGGCGAGCAGCTTCATCACTTCCAGCCGGGCATAGTCGATATCATGATATTTGCCGGCGGCGACCAGCACGCATTTGATCGGTTTCTGGTCGGGGCGGCGTTCGGGCGCTTCGCTCATCTATTCTTTTCCTATCACGGGGTTTGTCTGGCCATCCCAGTCGAGATGCATTTGCCGCATGGCCGCGAAACCGTCGAGACCGGCCTGCGGGATTTGCAGATATTCGATGATCGTCCCGGGGCCACCGCCATAATCGGCGTAAAAGGCACCGCCGACACCGCCGGGCAGGCTGACTTCCTGGATGACCTCGCCGCCGGCCTCTTCGGTGAGGGCGCGGGCATGATCGAGATCGTCGACGATCAGACACAGATGCTGCACGCCCTGCAATCCTTTTTCGCGCCAGTCCTTGAACATGGATGGTGCATCATTGTTCGGACGGATCAGCTCGACCTGGATATCGCCCCAGTAACCGATTGCCATGGAAAACTGGATATCGGATGGCTTGCCGCGATATTTTACATCTTCCACTTCCACTTTTTCGGTGTGGAAAAACGGGCCTGCACCCATTTTCTGCGTCCAGTAGTCGAGCGCTGCGTCATAATCCTCGGGCACGTAGCTGATCTGCATGATCGTGCCGAGCTTGGCGAGGGAGGCGGGCTTCTCGCTCATTCTTCGCCGCGCCAGATTGCGGCCGAGGGCCGTTCTTCCATCATCGCGGCAAAGCGTGCCAGATTGTCTGTCCCTTCGGGCAGGCTCCATCCGACCGTACCGCCAAATTTGATAAAGCAGAAGGCCACCAGATCAGCGAGCGTGAGCCGGTCGTGACAGAAATAGTCCTTGTCACCCAGTTGGCCGTCCAGCCAGATCCAGTGCTTGTCCGACATGGCCGACAATTCCGCTGCGGCTTCAGTACTGACCACGTTCATCCGCGGCTCGAACATCGGGCGTCCCGCACCGCCACGGAAACCCATGGTCATGGGAATGGCGATTTCATGATCAATTCGCCTTGCCCATCGCCGCGTCTCGGCGCGTTCCAGAGGCGTTGATCCGATCAACACCGGCTCGGGCTGGGTTTCCTCGAGATATTCGCAGATCACGGTGGATTCGGTCAGCAGACTGCCATCGTCCAATTCCAGGGTCGGCGTGGTCTGCATGACATTTTTCCGGGCATATTCTTCCGACCGGTTCTCGCCCGTAATGATGTCGAGATGAACCCGCTCCACTTCGATGTTTTTTTCCACCAGAAACATCCGCACAAGGCGAGGGTTAGGACCCAGACTCGAATAGAGTTTCACGAAAATGCTCTCCTTTGCACATGCCAGACTATGGCAGACTCATATCTGCTTCTTCGCGGGCAGGATACACAGGGAATCGCTGCGGGCTATCCTCTCAAAAACAACAGGCGGCGCTGCCAGATTCACTAGTGGCAGCGCCGCGTCATTGCGTTAGTTTACGGGCAAGAAGAATATTCAGTTTTCAGGAGAAGATAATGGTCGAGACGTTAACCGGACATAATCGGTCCAACGGCATTTCCTATACCGAACTGCTGGAAGGCGACACGGTCGCGCCGCCAGCCGTGTTTCTTGAAGAATCGCCCATGGAGCCGGGCGTCACCACTGTCGAAGTCAGCCGTTACTGGACCAAGGAAGAGCATGACCGGGAAGTCGAACGGCTCTGGAAACGCGTCTGGCAGATGGCTTGTCACAAGGATGAGATCAAGGAAGTCGGCGATACGTTTGTCTACGATATTGCCGAGCTGTCCTTTCTGGTGGTCCGGGTATCGGAAGACGAGATCAAGGCCTTCCCCAACAGCTGCATGCACCGGGGCCGCGCGATTTGTGATCATCACAAGAAGGGCCAGAAGGCTTTGCGCTGCCCGTTTCACGGCTGGTCCTGGGAACTCAATGGCAAGCTGAAGGAAGTTCCCTGCCAGTGGGATTTCCCGTCGGTCAGCGAGGAAACCCACAGTCTCAAGGAAGTGAATGTCGGCGAATGGGGCGGCTTCGTGTTCATCAATCCGGATCCGGATTGCGAGCCGCTGGAAGATTTCCTCGGCGACATCGACCGGCATTTCCAGGTTCCCTTTGAGCGGCGGTACAAGGCGGCGCACATGATCAAGCGGCTGCCCTGCAATTGGAAAATTGCCCAGGAAGCGTTCATGGAATCCTATCACGTGGTCGGCACCCATCCGGAGCTGATGCCGGCCTTTGCCGATGCGAACAGCAAATATGATGTCTGGCACAATATGTCCCGGGCGATGTCTGCTCATGGCCAGCCGAGTCCGCATACCGATCTGGTCAATCCCGACCCGACCGCCTTTCCCGATGCCAAGGCGTTCAAGAGCTTCATTCATCCGATCAGCAAGCACAAGTTCGAACGGCTGGAAGAAAATCGTGTCAAGGTATCGCTGCCCAACGGCAAGAGCGGCATTTTCGATATGGAAGCCAATTATATCGAAGGCGATCTGAAGTCCGCCGACCCGCATATGTGTAACTGGATCGGCGGCAAGATTGCGCAGGCTGATGAAGATATGCCGATGGTCTATACCGATGTATCCGCTCATGCGTTGCGGGACGAGGCCGCGCAGGCACGCCGCGAGGAAATGCGGCCTGCCTGGGGCGATATGGTCGATGATATCAGCGATGCCGATCTGGTCGATGCCATTTTCTACAGCGTATTCCCGAACATCAGCCCCTGGGCCGATTTCAACCCGATCTTCTACCGGTTCCGTCCTGATGGGGACAATCCCGAGCAGTCTTTGCACGAGGTCATGTTCATGGTCGCACTGCCCGAAGGTGCGGAACGGCCCGAGCCGGCGAAATGCACGTTTCTGGACCTGCACGATGACTATACCCAGGCGACAGAATTCGGTAGCTATCTGAACAAGATCTTCAATCAGGATTATCTCAATCACAAAGCCATGCAGAAAGGCGTGAGGAGCCAGCCGCAAGGCGTGTCGCTATTCGCGCAATATCAGGAATCGAAGCTTCGGCATTTTCATGAAACGCTGGATTTGTGGCTGAATTCCGAGGAGGCTCCGAAAAGCCCTAAGAGAGCGGCTGCCTGACGTTGAGCCAGATTCCTGATGGCTTTGAACGGGCAAAATTCTCCAGCCCGTTCCTTGATATGGCGGGCCCTTATTACGAGCGGCAGGCGGATGACTGTATCATCGTGGCAACCCGGGTCAACAAGGGCCACATCAACCATATCAAGGTTGCCCATGGCGGTGTGTTGGGTACATTGGCGGATGTCGCGCTGAGCTATCAGGTGCACCGGGCCGAGACCCCCGCGCTGCCGGTGGCGACGATGAATCTCAACACCAATTATCTGGCAGCGGCAAAACTCGATGACTGGGTAGAAGCCCATGCCAGGATTGACCGGATCAGCAAGCGCACCGCCTATTGCAGCGGCCAGATTGTCTGCGGTGAAACGGTGTTGATGACGATGACTGCGGTTTTCGCGATCTTGCGGAAATAGCGTTCAATACAAGCGCGGGGTCAGTCCGTCGCGCCCAAATATCCCAACTGGCCGGCCTTGAAGATGGTTTGTCCGCGATTGACGCTGTTCAGCTTTTGCCCCGCCCGATTGACATGATAGCGGATCGTCGCGTGGCTAAGCGACAAGATCATGCTGATTTCCTTGTCCGTCTTTCCGATCGCCGCCCAGTGCAGGCATTCGGCTTCGCGCTTGGACAGAATGCAATTGGCCGGCATCCGGTGTTTTTCGCGCATCGCAAGAACGTAGCCGGTGACGAACCGTCCGGTGACGATCCCGAAAAAGTCCGAATAGAGGCGGTAGGCTTCGGTGAGATCGGCAATGCCATGTTCCAGCGTGGAGAAGCTGACGGCCGCAATCTGGCCGAATGGCAGATGGACAGGGATCAAAATGTGCGATTTGGATGTCATCGATTGGGCGTAAAAATCTTTCAGGTCGATCTTGTCGAGATATTCATTCGACCAGTGTCCGTGGAATCCATCGGCATTGCACCAGATCGGTTCGCTTTCATAGCGACAGGCTCTGGGCAACGGCGAGCTGAGCGCCAGGCGCGTGTCTTCCCACCAGCGTTCGCCCTCGGCAACCCACCCGAAAACATCCTTGTTGATCAAGTTGCCGTCAGCATCGACGAGATGCGCTTTCGAGGAAATATCGGCCGAGACCGCGATCCGGAAGCCGTAGGATTGGGCAATTTCATGCACCGCCTCGGCGGCAGGCCGAATTTCCGCCGGATTGGTGATGGTGACGCTGTCTACATTCTCCCGAAATCGTTGCCGGCCAATCTCGGGAATCTCGGCAATAAAATTCTCGGCCATTCCGCTCCACTCCTTACGACGCTTTTATTTTTATTATTGTTCGCCGTGTGTCGCGTTGTTTGGTTTTGTAGTCAACCAAACATTCTTACCAATAGTGATAGGTAAAATCTATGGATGTTACCCGTCTATTCGATCGTTCCAATCAGTTCGCCGACCGGATATTCCTCGCCATCGGCCTGAATCAGGATTTTCAGTTTCCCGCTTGCCGGGGACTCGACCTCCTGGGTCGATTTTTCATTTTCCAGTGCGTAAATTTCCTGACCGGCGGTTACCTCCACGCCGTCTTCGACCAGCCACTCCGCCAATATGCCGGATTCCATGCTGAAGCCCAATTTGGGTATGCGAATTTCTGTTGCCATGACTTTGTTCTTCTATCCTAGTATCTTGTGTACTTCGCGTTCGATATCATCCTGGCTGAACATCCAGGCTTTCTCGATGGTGGGTGAGAATGGCACCGGCGCATAGCCGGAGCCGACACGGCCGACCGGCGCCCTGAGGTCCGAAAACAGCTCTTCATGGATGCGCGAGGAAATTTCGGCGCCGGCTCCGAAGCTGCGTACTGCCTCGTGCACGACAACTGCCGCTTTGGTTTTGGCCACGCTTTTCAGCACAGTTTCCTCGTCAAAGGGCGCGATCGTGCGCAGATCGACAATTTCGCAGGAAATTCCGTCTTCTGCCAGCTTGTCGGCGGCGGCATGGCATCTGCTGATGCTGCTGCCATAGCCGATCAGGGTGATGTCCGTGCCTTCGCGCGGAATCGACGCCTTGCCCAAAGGTACGGTGTGATCCGCTGCCGGTGCCGGTCCCTTGACGAAATAGCCGGGCGTATTCTCGATGAAGATTACCGGATTGTCATCCATGATCGAGGAATAGAGCAGGCCATAGGCATCCTGGGGATTGGAAGCGGCAACGACCTTCAGCCCGGGGACATGGGCCAGCCAGGCTTCGAGCATATCGCTATGCTGCCCGCCCAGACCGGTGCCCGCGCCGGTCGTCGTCCGGATCGTCAGCGGAACGCTGGTCTGCCCGCCGGACATGAAGCGCAGTTTCGCCGCATGGTTGACGATCTGGTCCATGGCAACGGTGATGAAATTCATCAGCATGATTTCGGCAACCGGCTTGTAGCCGACCAGCGCCGCACCGACAGCGGCACCGACAATGGCCTGCTCCGAGATCGGGGTCGAACGGACGCGGTCGGTACCATAAGTGCCGGACAGTCCGGCGGTCACCTTGAACACGCCGCCGCCTTCCTTGTCGGCGATATCCTCGCCGAGCAGGATGACCTTGGGATCGTCCGCCATCGCCTTGTTCATGGCCATGTTGAGGGCCTGGGCGAACATGATGTCTTTCGGTTTTTCTGCTGTCTCGCTCATGCCGCAATCTCCACGTCTAGAACATCGATGCGATATTCGTCGCCCGGCGGATAGTCGCTGTCGAGCGCGAACTGCGAGGCCTCCGCGATAATCGCCGCATTTTTTGCTTCAATCGCTGCAATGTCCGCCTCGCTGATCTGCAGGTCGAGCAATTGCTGGCGGAGGATCGGCATGGGGTCGTCCTTCTTGGCCTGCTCCATTTCCTCTTTCGGAATATAATGGCTGGTATCGCCGAGCAAATGGCCGTGGAAACGGAAGGTCATCGCCTCGATCAGTGTCGGGCCGTGACCGGCGCGTGCATATTCGACCGCTTCTTTGGCTGCTGCATACATGGCGCCTGCATCATTGCCGTTGACCTGGACCGAACGCATGCCAAGGCCTTCGCCGCGTTGCTTGATCGAGGCCGATCCGGTCGTGTCGCGCATATGGGTGTGCTCGCCATACAGATTGTTCTGGCACAGGAAGATGACCGGCAGTTTCCAGATCTGCGCCATGTTCAGTCCTTCGTGGAAGGCGCCGATGTTGGTCGCGCCATCACCGAAGCAGCAGACTGTGACCTTGCCGTCTTTTTCCAGCTGGCTGGCCAGGCCAAGCCCGTTGGCGATCGGAATACCCGACCCTACGATTCCGGTTGTAACCATCACACCGGTTGCAGGATGGGTGATGTGCATAGGTCCGCCCTTGCCCTTGCAGGTACCGGTCACCTTGCCGGCAAATTCCGCCCAGAGTTCTTTCGAGGGAATGCCCTTGGCCAGCTGGTCGTGCAGACCGCGGTAGATGGTGACCAGATAGTCGTCCTGATTGACCGCTGCCATCATCGCGGAAGACACGACCTCCTGGCCGCGCACGGGATAATAGACGATTTGCAGCTGTCCCGCTCCGATCATCTGGCGGAACTTGATGTCCGATTGCATGATCAGGTCGGCGCGTGTAAAAATATCGACGAGGACGTCTTTGTCCGCCATGTCAGTAGAGGCCAAGGCTTTGCTCCTTTATTATGCGGTCCTCTGGAGGGGACGCTTTTGTAGCAAACTACATAGCGCGGGCAGGCTCACCCGCCACTATTGTTATAGGGAGTGAGCAGAGAATGTCAGGCGCCCAGGTCCAGCCGTTTCCCTTGTGGAACCGTGGCCCAGAAATCGGGGTCGTGGCCATAGAAAATCTGCGCTCCGGCGCGGCGCAGGACCGAAAGCCTGGACAGTGATCCGCGGTAATGATCGGCATTGTAGACCTGGTCGGGCATCCGCATTTCGTCGAGCGAGCGGCGGAAATTGCAGCAGTCGCCGGCCAGCACCGCTTCGCCTGTTGCTGTCCGGACGCGGGCCGACTGGTGGCCCGGTGTATGGCCCGGAGTAGGAAACAGAATCACGCTGCCGTCGCCATAAAGGTCATGCTCTCCGCAGATCCGTTTTACAGGCTGGCCGGTATCAAAATCTTCCCTGGCATAGGCACCGTCTTCTCCGGAAAGCCCGTATTCCCATTCGCTGTCCTGGATGATCACCGCCGCATTGGGTAACAGATGATTGCCTCCGGCATGATCGAGATGAAGATGCGAGTTGATAATCCAGTCAATATCGGCAGGATCAACCTCCAGTTCGCGGAGCCGTTCCGCGACCGGATGTTCCTGCGGCATATCGACAATCTTGCCGAGGCCCCTTTTCAGCCCGACAAACCGGTCGCTGAAGCCGGTATCGAACAGGGCCAGACCATCCGGGTGATCAATCAGGAATACGCAGGCCGGTACCTTGGTCTTGCCGGTTTCGCCGCCAATGAAATAGCTGGTCGGCAAGGTGATATAGCCGCAGGTGAATGCGTAGAGCAAAACCCCCTTGTCTTGTAAGCTTCGCCGCATGATTCGCCCTTCCTTTGCCAACAGAATGCAACGTGTCGACGTTATTTTCAATCGGCCAGCTATCAAAGCTGGCAGTTCGGTTGAGCGACAAAATCCGTCTAACAGGACTGCAAGCGTTCCAATGGAGATTATTTATGACCGAGAACAGGCAATGGCTGATCAACGGACGTCCGAAAGGACGCGGCCTGGTCGACGATGATTTCAAGAAAGTCGTCACTCCGGTTCCGGAATGCGCCGAAGGCCATGTGCTGGTAAAAAACGAGATACTGGGCTTTGATCCGGCACAAAAGGGCTGGATGGAGAATATCGGCGGTTATGTCGCTCCCACGGAAATTGGCGAAGTGATGCGCGGGTCCGGCGTTGGCACGGTGATCGAGTCGCGCTATCCCGGATTGTCCGCGGGAGACAAGGTCATGGGCATGTTGCGCTGGCAGGATTATGCGCATGTCCCTGGCAGCGAACTCAGCAAGGTGCCGAATGATAACCTGTTGGCGGCCAATCTCGGCGCCCTGGGTACGACCGGCATGACTGCCTATTTCGGTCTGTTGAAACACGGCCGGCCGCAACCGGGTGATACGGTGGTTGTCTCCGGCGCAGCCGGAGCAACCGGCTCCATGGTTGGGCAAATCGCCAAGATTGCAGGCTGCCGCATCATCGGCATCGCCGGTGGCGAGGAAAAATGCAAATGGCTGACCGAAGAAGTCGGCTATGATGTCGCGATCGACTACAAGAATGAAGATGTCCGTGCAAAATTGAAGGAACATTGCGCCCAGTCCATCAACGTCTTTTATGACAATGTCGGCGGCAAGATATTGAACGATGCGCTGGCCCACCTCGCGATGCATGCCCGGGTTGCTATTTGCGGCGGTATTTCGCGCTATGAGAAAGGCGACATGCCGGCCGGACCGGAAAATTATTTCAACCTGATTTTCAAGCGCGCAAGCATGTCGGGCTTTATCGTATCCGATTATGCGAGTGAATTCCCGGAAGCGAGAAAACGCATGCGTCAATGGATCAAAGAGGGCAGAATTACCTTCAAGGAAGACATTCAGGAGGGTTTTGACAATATTCCAGATACCCTGAAGCGCTTGTTTGCAGGCCAGAATTTTGGCAAGCAAATGCTTCGTCTGGATTGATGCATCCGATGACATCGCTAACTAAATGCGCAGTGCCCGCATCCTGCAGGCTGACATATGACATTATTGTCACGAGAGGTTAGGGCATGAGCGATCTGGAAGAATTTCGCACGGAAGTCAGGGCATGGCTGCAAGAAAATTGCCCCGAAGAGATGCGCGACGGGGACATTACTGCAGAAAGCCAGTGCTGGGGCGGGCGGCAATGGGAATTCCAGTCCGAAGCGCAGAAAATATGGTTCGAACGGGCGCTGGCCAAAGGCTATACCGTGCCAAGCTGGCCGAAGGAATATGGCGGCGCTGGCCTGTCCACCGAAGAGGCCAAAATTCTCGATGAAGAACGGCAGGCGATTAATGCGCGCAAGCCGCTGAACAATTTCGGCATCTCGATGCTCGGCCCCGCCTTGCTGGCTTATGGCACGCACCAGCAGAAAGCGCAGCATCTGACCGGGATCGCGCGTGGTGAAATCCGCTGGTGCCAGGGCTATTCCGAGCCGGGTGCCGGATCCGACCTCGCCTCTCTCAAAACCAAATGCGAGGACATGGGCGACCACTGGCTGATCAATGGACAGAAAATCTGGACCTCGAACGCCGATATTTCGGACTGGATTTTCTGTCTGGTGCGGACGGATTTCGATGCTCCGAAACATCATGGCATAACCTTCATTCTGGTCGATATGGCCAGCGAAGGGATCAGCGTTAAGCCCATCGTCCTGATCTCTGGCCATTCCCCTTTTTGCGAAACTTTCCTGGATAATGTCCAAGTGCCAAAATTTTATGGCGAGGATAATCCTTCGGTTGTCGGTGAGGTCAATCGCGGTTGGGACGTCGCCAAAAATCTGCTTGTGCACGAGCGCGGCATGTTGGGGACGATGTCACCGCTGCGCGGCACAACCGGCCCGGAAAATCTGGGCAAATATGCTGTTGAACACGTCGGGCTGGACGCGGCGGGGCGCCTGGACGATCCCGCCCTTCGACAACGCATCGCGCAGGCAGAACTCGACAATTGGGCCTATAATCTTACCGTCGAGCGAATGACCGACGAAGCCAATGCGGGCAATGGTCTGGGTGCCAAGTCCTCGATGCTGAAATATGCCGCTTCGGAGCTGACCAAACGCGGAACCGAATTGCGTATGGATATCGAGGGCACCACCGCGGCAACCATTGGTCCCAATGGGATTGAATATGGCAGCCTTGCCAATAACTGGCTCTATAACCGGGCCTATTCGATCCTCGGCGGCACAACCGAAGTGCAGTTCAACATCATCTCCAAGCGCGTCTTGGGACTGCCAAGCCAATAGGGCGAATATACTATGCCGCTGATACTCAACGAAGAACAGGAAATGCTGCAGGATGCAGCCAATGGCTTCCTGGCGGAAAAAGCGCCTGTCGCTGCCTTTCGCAAGGTTCGCGACAACAAGCCTGCCGATGGCTTCTGTCGTGAACTCTGGGCCGAAATGGCCGAAATGGGCTGGGCCGGGATCATTGTCGATGAAAGTCACGGCGGCAGCGGCTTTGGCTATGTCGGCGCGGGTGTGCTGGCGGAACAGATGGGGCGCAATCTGACCGCTTCGCCGTTTTTCTCCACGTCCGTGCTCGGTGCCACGGCGATCCAGCACTATGGAACGCAAAAGCAGAAGGACGAGAATCTGGCTGCGATCAGCCGCGGGGAACGGCTGTTTGCTCTGGCGGTTGACGAGGGGCCGCGGCACAATCCCAGCCGGATAACCTTTTCGGCCAAGCCGGCGGGCAACGGATTTGTCCTGTCCGGTAGCAAGACATTTGTCGCCGATGGTCACGTTGCCGACAAGTTGATTATCGCCGCCCGCACATCGGGAGTCGAGGGCGATGCGAATGGCATCACCCTGTTTCTGGTGGACGCCGATGTTCCGCAAATCGAGCGCGAGCCGACGCCAATGGTTGACAGCCGCAATGCCGCAAATATCAACGTCGACGGGCTGGAAGTGACCGGCGAGGCTATTCTGGGTGAACTGGACGGCGGCTATGCGGCCCTGGAGGGGATATTGTCGGCAGGCCGTGCCGTGCTGAGCGCCGAAATGTCAGGGTCCGCCCAACAGGTTTTCGGCGTCACCACGGATTATCTCAAGGAACGCGAACAGTTCGGCCAGAAAATCGGATCCTTTCAGGGCTTGCAGCACCGGGCCGCGCATCTGGCGACCGAGATCGAGATGATGAAATCGGCGGTCCTGAAATCGCTCAAGGATCTTGATGAGGATTTCGATCATGCGGGGATTACCTGTTCACTGGCCAAGGCCAAGACCGGTCAGGTCGCGCAGCTTGCCACCAAGGAGGCGATCCAGATGCACGGCGGGATCGGCGTCACCGACGAATATGATGTCGGTCTGTATTTCAAGCGTGTCCATGTGGCGCAGCAGATGTTCGGCGATGCCGGGTTCCACAGCGATCGCTGGGCCAAGAATTCCGGCTTCTGAACTGCTGCGGAGCGTTCTAGGCGTCTTTGACAGTCATATTGGCAGGACCAAAATAGGCGGTCATCCTGGACACTTTCCCGGCGGAATCAAATTCGAATATGTCGATGACTTCGACGATCACGACCGGCCCTCCGGTTCTGGTGATTTCTGCCCGGAACGGGAAAGCGGCGGCCTTGGCCGAAAGCCGGACGGGGCCGGTCAGTTCGACCTTTGCGCCACCGGCAAAAGCGCTGGTGTAGAATTGCAGGATAGCATCGCCGCGCTTGGGTTCTGTGCCCGCAGGGTCCTCGACCGAAGCATCTTCGGCGTAAAGTTCCATCACGGCGTCCATGTCACCGGCATTGATTGCGGCCAAATAGCGGTCAACGATCTGCTGCATATATTCCGGAGTGATCATCGAATATCCTTTTTCTGGAAAACGGGCCGAAACTAGATTGTCATGGCAGAGGTGACTTCTGCTGAATTAGATAGGGAGATGAATATGGCGGGTCAATTGGAGGGTAAGGTCGCAATCGTCACGGGCGGCGCGTCGGGTATCGGTGCCGCTACCGTAAAGCGGTTTGTCGAGGAGGGCGCGGAGGTTCTTTCGACCGATGTGCAGGACGCATTGGGCCGGTCTGTCGCCGCCGAAGCCGGCGCCCTGTTCATGGTTCAGGATGTGTCGAATTCTGAAGCCTGGGGCCAGGTGATGGCGAAAGTGAAACGCGAATTCGGACGCCTGGATATTCTGGTCAACAACGCCGGAATCGTGATCGGCAAGAATATCGAGGATGTCGATCTGGAAAGCTGGCACCATTTGCTCGGAATCAACCTCACCGGCGTGATGCTGGGCTGCCAGAAAGCGATTGCGATGATGAAGGACAACCCCGGTGGCTCATCCGGTTCGATCATAAATATTGCATCCACAAGCGCTTTTGCAGCGCTTCCCGGTGATGTGACCTACACGGCGTCCAAAAGTGCGGTGCGCATGCTGTCGAAATCGGTTGCGGTCCATTGTGCGCAGAACGGATTGAATATCCGGTGCAACAATCTGGTCCCCGGGGCGACCCACACCGCTATCATTGATACGGCTGCCAAAACGGTGCCCGGCATGGTCGAAATGGCTGCAGCGATGTCACCATTGAAACGGATCGGGCAGGGCAGTGACCTTGCTGCAGCGGCGGTTTTTCTGGCCAGCGATGACAGTGGTTTTGTGACCGGAAGCGATCTGCTGGTGGATGGCGGTATGCTGGCGGTGCATCCGGGCTATTGAACCATCCCTATCCTAGCCGTTTTGGCAGTTAATGGCGGCCCGCTTTCACCCTTATAGGATGTGCAGAAAAGGGAGAGAGTTTTGTGAGCGCACAGCCGATTGCCGACAATCTGTTTACCGAGGACATGAGCGCGCTGGTCGGTGCGCGGAACCGCGAAAACGGTCATATATTCTTTCCTCTGCCATTGACGCCGGATGACAATATAGAACCGATCCGGCTGGCATCGCGCGGGACCGTCTGGACATACACCGTCCAGCGCTTCCCGCCCAAGGCACCCTATGCCGGGCCGACCGATCCGGAAAAGTTCAAGCCTTATGTGGTTGCCTATGTCAGCCTGCCGGGACAGACGATGGTGGAGTCGCGCCTGACCGGTGTTGAGCCGGAGGATGTCACGATCGGCATGGAGGTCGAGTTGACGGCGATACCGCTCGATCCGGATGCTCCGCCCGAGGAGCAAAAACTCATCCACGCCTTCAAGCCTGTTCAGGGAGAATAATCATGTCAGACGTTTGTATCGTAGGAGCAGGGATTCACCCTTTCGGGCGCACCGAAGGGCGCGATGGCATGGACCAGGGAATTTTTGCAGTAAAGCAGGCGCTGGCTGACAGCGGCATCGAATGGAAGGATGTCCAGTTTGCTTTTGGCGGCTCGGCGGCTTCCGGTAATGCCGACAATATGGTGTCACAGCTCGGGCTGACCGGAATCCAGTTCATCAATGTGTCGAATGGCTGTGCAACTGGCGGATCGGCGCTCAATGCGGCAGTTAGCGCGATCAAGTCGGGCGAATATGAAATGGGCATGGCGGTCGGTTTCGACAAGCATCCGCGCGGTGCCTTCAATGCCGATCCCTCGTCCTACGGCCTGCCCAACTGGTATGGTGAGGCCGGCTATATGCTGACCGTGCAGTTTTTCGGTGCGAAGATCATGCGCTATCTGCACGAACATAATATCAGCCGCGAAACGCTCGGCCGGGTTGCCGAAAAGGCGTTTCGCAACGGCGTCAAAACCGACCATGCCTGGCGGCGCAGCGAGGTCGACCTGGAAACGATAATGAACGCGCCGATGATCTGTGATCCGCTGACCAAATATATGTTCTGTTCACCCGCCGAAGGCGCTGTCGCGCTGATCCTCGCGAGTGAAAAGAAGGCCAGGGAACTGGGTGTTCCGATCATCCGGCTGAAATCGTCGGTAATGCGCACGCGGCCTCCCGGCTCGTTCGAGGTGTTCGCGGCATCGATCGATAATGAGCGTGGCGGAACAGCAACCGAAATCGCCTCCAAGGCGGCATTCGAACAGGCGGGCATGGGGCCGGACGATATCGATATCGCCCAGCTGCAGGACACGGAATCCGGTGCGGAAATCATGCACATGGCGGAAAACGGATTCTGCCAGCCCGGCGATCAGGAACAGTGGCTGCTGGAAGGACGCAGCGACATTACTGGCCAGTTGCCGATCAACACCGACGGCGGTTGCCTCGCTTGCGGAGAGCCGATCGGCGCGTCCGGCTTGCGGCAGGTCTACGAGAATGTCGTGCAGTTGCGCGGTACAGCCGGCGCACGACAGGTACCCGGCGATCCCAAAACGGCCTATACGCAAGTCTATGGCGCACCGGGTGTATCTGCCGTAACGATTCTCCAGCGATAGGAGATTCGATGACCAAGGAAATCAGCGCAGAGGCGCGTGACATTGCCGAACGGGTGGAGACATTCGTCCGTGACAAAATTTTTGCCTATGAAAAAGATGACAGGTGCGAGGACCATGGTCCGACCGATGGGCTGGTGCAGGAAATGCGCGTGCTTGCCCGGGAAGCGGGCGTATTGACGCCGCACATCCGCGAGGATGGCAGCCATCTGACGCACCTTGAGACGGCACTGGTGCTGCGCAAGTCCGGGCTGTCGCCGCTCGGCCCGCTGGCAGTGAACACGTTCGCGCCGGATGAAGGGAATATGTATCTGCTCGGCAAATGTGCCTCGCCAGAGCAGAAAGACCATTTTCTGGCACCGCTGGTATCCGGCGAAGCGCGCTCCGCCTTTTTCATGACCGAGCCAGCCAGTGAAAATGGTGCTGGTTCCGATCCAATGATGATGCAGACAACCGCAATGCCGGACGGCAATCACTGGGTGATCAATGGCCGCAAGACCTTCATCACCGGTGCCAAGGGGGCCAAGGTCGGTATCATCATGGCAAAGTCCGACGAGGGCGCGACGATGTTTCTGGTCGACCTGCCCGATCCGGCGATCCAGATCGAACGGGTGCTGGACACGATTGACAGTTCGATGCCTGGCAGCCATTCGGTGGTCAAGATCGACAATCTTCGGGTTCCTGCCGACCAGATGCTCGGCGAAAGCGGCGAAGGTTTCAAATATGCCCAAGTGCGCCTGTCTCCTGCTCGCCTGACCCATTGCATGCGCTGGCTCGGCTGCTGTGACCGCGCCCAGGAAATTGCCGTTGATTATGCCTGCAAGAGGCAGGCCTTCGGTAAGCCGCTGATCGACCACGAAGGTGTCGGCTTCATGTTGGCGCAGAACCAGATCGACCTAAAGCAGGCGGAACTGATGATCGACTGGTGTGCCTCGGTGCTCGATACCGGTGCGCTGGGCACCACCGAAAGTTCGATGGCCAAGGTGGCCGTGTCGGAGGCTTTGTTCCGTATTGCCGACAATTGTGTGCAGGTTATGGGCGGAACGGGCCTTAGCCGTGATACGGTTGTCGAACAGGTGTTCCGCGAAGTGCGCGCGTTCCGGGTTTATGACGGCCCGACCGAAGTGCACAAATGGTCACTAGCCAAGAAAATCAAGAAATCCCATAGAATCGCGAATGAAGGATAATCCATGACCAAGAACCGCAAATTCACGCTCGTCAGTCGTCCGGTCGGGGAACCGAAGGAAAGCGATTTTGCGCTGGTCGAAGAGGATTTGCCGGAACTTGGCGATGGCGCCTTTCTGGTGCGCAATCACTATATCTCCCTCGATCCGGCGCAGCGCGGCTGGATGAGCGATGCAGAAAGCTATATGCCGCCGATCGCTCTCGGCGCAGCGGTCACCGCCAGCACCGTCGGCAAGGTGGTCGAATCCAGAAACCCCGATTTCCCGGTTGGCCAGTGGGTGGTCGGGCTCGGCGCGATGGAGGAATATTCCGTGGTCGAAGCGGGCGGCTTCACTTCGCCGGTGGATGCCTCGCTGGTACCGTCCCCGACCAATTTTCTCTCCGTCCTCGGCGCGGTCGGGATGACGGCCTATTTCGGCATGATCGATGATGGCAAACCCAAACAGGGTGAAACCTTGCTGGTCACCGGAGCCGCCGGAGCGGTCGGTTCACTGGTCGGGCAGATCGGCAAGATCAAGGGCTGCCGGGTTGTCGGTATCGCCGGAGGTGCTGAAAAATGCGCGCGGCTGGTAGATGATTACGGTTTTGATGCGGCGATCGACTATCGCGGCAAGAGCCAGGCCGATCTGGAAAAGGAAATCGCGGCGGCGGCGCCCGATGGTGTCGACATCATCTGGGAAAATGTCGGCGGCGAAATCCTTGACGCCGGGATCACCGCGATCAACGAACATGGCCGGGTCGTGCTCTGCGGGCTGATCAGCGAATATAACAGTCCGGAACCTGTGGGCATTCGCAACCTCTGGTATTTGATCTCGCGGCAGGCCACGATCAAGGGCTTTCTGGTCCGCGACTATCCGCCACGCTTTGGCGAGGGCATTGCCGAAATGGGCAAATGGCTGGCCGAGGGCAAGCTCCGGCATGACGAGGATATCGATAAGGGCATCGAAAACAGCTATGCGGCGTTCATGAAGCTTTTCTCCGGTGCCAATCAGGGTAAGATGATTCTGGATGTCTCACCCGCCGAATGAATACAGGAGTTACCGGCATGTCAGAAAACAAACGGATCATTCTCGATTTCATCGATGCCTGGAACCGGCTCGACTATGACGCCATCTATGCGGCGATGACCGACGACATATATTATCACAATATTCCGATGGAGCCGTGCGACGGCATCGATGCGGTTCACGCATTTTTTGACAACCCGTCTTTTGGTTTCGACGGCGCGCAGTGGGATGTTCATCATATTGCCGCGACCGGAGAGGTTGTTCTGACCGAGCGCACGGACAAGTTCCGGATCGGCGACAAATGGATTGCCATTCGCGTGATGGGTACGTTTGAACTGCGCGATGGCAAGATCGCGAAATGGCGTGACTATTTCGATCTCGCCGAATTCCAGAATCAGATGGCAGCAGCTATGGGTGCCAGCGCCTCCTGAGCTCAGGCCGGCTTGTAAAGCGCGCCGTTGTCGACCGGATATTCGCCAGCGGTCATGAAGCGCGATTCATCGCTCGCCAGATAGACGCACAGCGCCGCCACATCATTCGGATGGCCCAGGCCACCGAGCGGAATCATACCGGTTTCCGGCGTGGCTGCGCCACTGGCCCCAACCGATTCCTGTCGCACCATCGGCGTGTCTATGCCTGCAGGGTGCAGGCTGTTGCAGCGAATCGGATAATTTTGTTCCTTGCAATGCAAGGCGACGGATTTTGTCATCGACCGCACACCACCCTTGGCCGCGGCATAGGCAACAAACGGCGAATAGCCTTGCAAGGCTGCCATTGAACTGAGGTTGATGATTGAACTGGGCTGATCGTTGGATTTCATCGCTTTGACAGCGGCGCGACAGCCCAGAAACACGCCCTCGAGCATCACGGAATTCTGTTTGCGAAATTGGTCAAGCGAACAATCCTCGATCGTGCCGGGAATGACCAGGCCGGCATTGTTAACCAGAATATGAGGCGTGCCAAAGGCGTCTCTTGTTTCCTGCATTATGACATCCCAGCGTTGCTCGTCCGCGGCATCCTGATGCAGGGCGATAGCACTAGCACCGATTGCACCGGCAACATTTTTGGCGGCCACCAGATCAATGTCGGTGAGTACAACCTGAGCACCCTGTTCGGCGAAACTTTCGCTGATTGCTTTCCCGAGTCCGGAACCGGCTCCGGTCACGATGGCGATTTTTCCTGTCAGGCGGCTCATTTGCGTGTCTCCCCTTCTCGACTTGTGCGATGCTTTAGGCCGTTCCGTGCCATTCCACGCAATTCCTAATTTGGTTAGCCCCACCGCCGATTATTGGCGGACAATGAACAAATGTTGCGCGAAAAACACAGTTTTTCATATTTGCTATCAAATTGGCTAGCAGAGCCAACAGAAACTCACGCTTAAGATATGATCATAACAAGGCGGAGAAAACCGCCGGAATCTAATATTTTAGGTTTGGCCAGATTTGCCGGATCGAATTGGGAGAGAGCAATGACCACATATCATTCACGCAACAAATCCGACCTTAAAAACAAGGCCGTACGATCGCTCTTATTGGGTTCGGTCGCAACCGTGGCCTTCGCGGGTTTCGCTTCACCCGCAGCGGCGCAAGATGCCGATGAAATCGATGAAGCCAATGTTATCACCGTTATTGCCCGCAAACAGACGGAGACATTGCAGGAAGTGCCGGTGACCGTCACCGCTATTGGCGGCGACACGCTGGACAAATATCAGGTCAATGAAATTGCCGACGTCGTTAGCCGGGTGCCTGCGCTCAACGTTCAGGTCGGCGGCTCCGGCTCCGGTGGTCAGATCAGCTTGCGCGGTGTCGGCTCATCCAATATCTCGGCGTCGTTTGACTCCGCTGTGGCATTTGATTTTGACGGCATTCAGGTCAGCACGATGCGGATGGTGCAGGCAGGCTTTTTCGACGTGCAACAGATTGATGTCCTTAAGGGGCCGCAATCGCTTTTCTTTGGCAAGAGCGCCTCTGCCGGTGTCATCGCCATTCGTTCGGCCAATCCAACCCAGGACTGGGAAATGGCCGGAAAAGCTTCTTACGAGTTCGAGGAAAAGGGCTACACGATTGGCGGGCATATTTCCGGCCCGATCAGTGATACTCTTGGTGTCCGGGTAGCGGCACAATATCAGGATATCGAAGACTATGTAAAACTCGCACCCGGGACAGCCGCGTTCAATCCGGACGGTACGGTCAGGGATTCCAGGGGCCTGAAGAATTTCATCGGTCGGGTGACATTGCAGTGGGATCCATCTGACAATTTCAGCGCCAATTTGAAACTGAACTACGTCAAAAACAAGAATGACGGTGCCATCGGGCATTCCGATATCAACTGCGGTGCGAACGGTGTGGCAGATCCCGTATTCTTGTTAAGCGGTGGCCTTGTCATTCCTTCGAACGCTGACTGCAATGACAGCGATGGTCTTTATCACACGTCGGATGGTGCCGCCGCTCTGACCAGCAAGGTTCCGGACGGCTCGGCAGGAAACCCTCGGTTCCAGAATGGCATTCCATTCGGCGAAACCGATATTTTCCTTGGACGTCTGAGATGGGATCTGGATTTATCGGATACGCTGACACTGTCATCCGTCTCCGGTTATATGAGCCTCGATTCCGTCGATACGGACTGCTATGCCTATGTTGGTCAATTTTCTCCGACTGTACCGGCAAACTCCGGTTGTAGTGACCCGCAAAACAAGACCGAACAGTTCACCCAGGAACTGCGCATTACCAGCGATTTTGACGGCATGTTCAACTTCATGGTTGGTGCGTTTTACGAAGACCGCGACATTGATTTCAACACGTCGCAACAGGGTGTCAATATCTCGTTCGTGGCCCCTGATCCGGTGACCGGCAATACCTACGACTGGTTCAAAAAACAGAATACCAAGACCGAAGCACTTTCGTTCTTCGCCAGTGCGACACTGGATCTGACAGAGCAGTTGGAGCTGTCGGGCGGCGTGCGCTGGACGGATGAGAAAAAGGTTTCACGTATCAGTGTTCCTTATGTTCATACGTTCCTGTCCGCGACGCCGGCGTTCATCAACAGCGGCTTCTTCTCCGGACCGATTACGTTCCAGGACTCCAACTTCTCGCCAGAAGTATCGATCAAATATCAGGCCACGCCGGACATCAATATTTACGGCGCGTTCAAGACCGGGTTCAAATCGGGCGGTATCGACAACAGCGCGTTGCCGTCGAACAGTCTGCTCGGCTTCAATGATCCGGATCCAGCCGTTCGTCAGGCGGTTGCGGATGCACTGAAGTTCAAGTCGGAAACCGGACTCGGCGGCGAACTGGGCGTGAAGGCACAATTTGCCGATCGTACCCTGACGGTTAATACTTCGGTCTTCTATTATGTGTTCGATGATCTGCAGGTACAGAATTTTGATGCGGCAACGATCCAGTTCCAGACCTTCAATGCCAGCCAGCTGACCAGCAAGGGCATTGATTTGGAATGGGGATGGCGGACGCCGGTCGAAGGTTTGAATCTGTCCGGTTCGGTTGCCTATACGGACGCAAAATTTACCGCTCCGTTCGTGACGACGTCAGGCGAGGATCTGGAAGGCCGTGCAGCGGCACGGGCTCCGAAATTTGCGGCCAATGCGGCCTTTGACTGGACCGTTCCCATGGGCGACGCCATCGAACTGGGGTTGAACGGCAACCTGCAATATAGCGGATCCTATTTCACCAATGAAGATTCTCTGACCGATCTGAAACAGGACAGCTATGTGTCTATCGATGGTGCGATCTCGGTCGGCGATCCGGACGGCAAATGGAAATTGTCGCTGGTTGGCGTCAACCTGACCGACGAAATATGGGTGAACACCAGTGGGGGTCGCCCATTCCTTCAGCCAGGTGTCGGTGATGATCTGGTGGTTACCCAGAATCGCGGCCGCCAGGTCTTCGTGGAAGTCGCCTTCAAGTTCTGATCAACCTCCCGTTGATTGAATCGGGCCGGGGCAGCGCAAGCTGATCCCGGCCTTTTTGTGCCTGGGCCAGCGATTTCGAAATAGCGAAAGTGACAGTAGCAGGCACCTGCTGAACTGCTAGTCGCAGCGCAGTCAAGGCGGCAAAAATGCCGTATATTATGAATGTGCCTCAGGTCGAAAACTGAGGTATTTTTTTTGGAGAAAACAATGACTGCACAATCGACACGTCTGATTAATCTATCCTCACGCAAAGCCGTACGAGGGTTGTTGATGGGCACGGCAGCGAGTCTGATCTTCGCCGGCGTGGCGACATCGGCCCACGCACAGGATGCGGTGGAGGAAGTTGATGAAGCCAATGTCATAACCGTTATTGCCCGCAAACAGACGGAGACATTGCAGGAAGTGCCGGTGACCGTCACCGCCATCGGCGGCGATACACTGGACAAATATCAGGTCAATGAAATTGCCGACGTTGTTAGCCGGGTGCCAGCACTCAACGTCCAGGTTGGCGGCTCCGGTTCCGGTGGCCAGATCAGCTTGCGCGGAGTCGGTTCCTCCAATATTTCCGCTGCGTTCGATTCTGCCGTCGCTTTTGATTTCGATGGCGTTCAGGTCAGCACGATGCGGATGGTGCAGGCAGGCTTTTTCGACGTTCAGCAGATCGATGTTCTGAAAGGGCCGCAATCGCTATTTTTTGGCAAAAGTGCTTCAGCCGGGGTTTTTGCCATTCGTTCCGCCAACCCGACACGGGACTGGGAAATGGCCGGAAAAGCCTCCTACGAGTTCGAGGAGAAGGGCTACACGATTGGCGGGCATATTTCCGGGCCGCTTAGTGATACGCTCGGTATCCGCGTTGCCGCCCAATATCAGGACATCGATGATTATGTGAAGCTCGCACCGGGGACTCCGGCGTTCAACCCTGACGGTACTGTCCGCGATTCCCGGGGCATCAGCAGTTTTGTCAGTCGAGTGACCCTGCAGTGGGACCCCGCCGATAATTTCAATGCCAATTTGAAGCTCAATTATGTCAAGAACAAGAGCGACGGTGCTATCGGTCATACCGATATCAACTGCGGTGCGAACGGCGTCGCGGATCCGGTTTATTTGCTTTCGGGTGGACTCGTCATTCCCTCCAACGCAGATTGCAACGCCAGCGATGGCCTTTATCATACGTCGGACGGCGCAACGGCCCTGGTTAGCAATGTTCCCGCCGGATCGGGCGGTGACCCGCGTTTCGAAAATGGTGTGCCTTATGGCGAAACCGATATTTTCTTTGGCCGGCTTAAATGGGATCTCGATCTGTCCGACACGCTGACATTGTCGTCGGTCTCGGGCTATCTGAGCCTCGATGCGATCGATACCGATTGCTATGCCTATGTCGGCCAGTTCGCAAACGGTGCGCCGGGCAATGCAGGTTGCAGCGACCCGGTCAACAAGACCGAACAGTTCACCCAGGAACTGCGCATTACCAGCGATTTTGACGGCATGTTCAACTTCATGGTTGGTGCGTTTTACGAAGACCGCGACATTGATTTCAACACGTCGCAACAGGGTGTCAATATCTCGTTCGTGGCCCCTGATCCGGTGACCGGCAACACCTACGACTGGTATAAAAAACAGAACACGAAGACGGAAGCGTTGTCGCTTTTCGCCAGTGCGACTCTGGATCTGACAGAGCAGCTGGAGCTGTCCGGCGGTGTGCGCTGGACCGACGAAAAGAAGGTGTCGAGGATTAGCGTTCCCTATGTCCATTCCTTTTTGTCGGCAACGCCTGCATTCATCAACAGCGGCTTCTTTTCAGGTCCGATCACCTTTAAGGACTCCAATTTCTCGCCGGAAGTCTCGATCAAATATCAAGCGACACCGGACGTGAATATTTATGCTGCCTTCAAGACCGGGTTCAAATCGGGTGGTATCGACAACAGCGCGTTGCCGTCGAACAGTCTGCTCGGCTTCAATGATCCGGATCCGGCTGTGCGTCAGGCGGTTGCCGATGCGCTGAAGTTCAAGTCGGAAACCGGACTTGGTGGGGAACTCGGCGTGAAGGCACAATTTGCCGATCGTACCCTGACGGTGAACACATCAGTCTTCTATTATGTGTTCGATGACCTGCAGGTACAGAATTTTGACGCTGCGACCGTTCAGTTCCAGACCTTCAATGCCAGCCAGCTTACCAGCCAGGGCATTGATGTGGAATGGGGATGGCGGACGCCGGTCGAAGGTTTGAATCTATCCGGCTCGCTCGCCTATACCGATGCCGAATTTTCGGCTCCGTTCGTGACCACTTCCGGCGAAGACATCAACGGCCGGTCTGCTGCGCGCGCTCCGAAATTTGCTGCCAATGCCGCTTTCGACTGGTCCGTGCCAATGGGTGATGCCGTCGAACTGGGCCTGAACGGCAATCTGCAGTATAGCGGTTCCTATTTTACCAACGAGGATTCGGTAACCGACCTTCGGCAGGACAGCTATGTGTCCATCGACGGTTCCATCTCGGTGGGTGATCCCGACGGCAAATGGAAATTGTCGCTGGTTGGCGTCAACCTGACCGACGAAATCTGGGTGAACACCAGCAGCGGTCGGCCGTTCCTGCAGCCAGGTGTGGGTGATGATCTGGTCGTCACCCAGAATCGTGGCCGCCAGGTCTTCGTGGAAGTCGCTTTCAAGTTCTGATCAGCCTCCCGTTGATGAGAATCCGGGCCGGGAGAGTGCAAGCTACTCCCGGCCCTTTTTTTATGATTTTGCACCCGACGAATAGCCATAATGAGAGTAGCCGATGATCACCGGCGGGGTAATATGTCGTCACAAATGGCATTTAGGTTGAGGAGCAAGTAAATGGGACGTCTCGAAGGAAAAAGAGCGGTAATTCTCGGAGCCGCCGGCAAGGGCAATATGGGCCAGGTTATCGCCCAGCGTTTGCACGACGAAGGCGCGGATGTACTCGTCGCCGGGCGCAAGGAAGACGAGTTGAAGCGCTTTGCGGAAGAGATTGGTGGCCATTATGCGACTTGCGATCTCACCAGTGAAGCAGATATCAAGGCGCTTGCAGAAGCGGCCAAGACAAAGATGGGCGGTGTGGACATCGCTATCAATGCAACCGGCATCGGCTTCCTCAAACCCTTTCTGGAGAATACCAAGGAAGAACTGGAAATGATGTCAGCGCTGCAGCTGGTCGGGCCGTTCCAATTCTATCAGGAGATGATCAAGGCGATGGATGATGGCGGATCGATCATCCAGATCAGTTCGGCCACCGCGACGATCATGCTCAACGATCATGCCGCCTATATGGGTACGAAGGCAGCGACCGATCATATCATTCGCTGTGTTGCGCACGAATTTGGTGAAAAAGGCATTCGCGCGAACAGCATTTCGCCCGGTCTCACCCGAACGCCGATGACAGCGGGTGTCGATCAGGTGCCTGGTCTGGTCGAGTCATTCGAAGCGCGCTATCCGCTGGGCCGGATCGGTACCAGCGAAGATATTGCAGCCGCAGCCGTATTTCTGGCCAGTGACGAATGTTTCATGACCGGCGAGAATCTGCAGGTTAATGGCGGGCTGTGTCTCCGCGGCAATCCGACGCGCAAGGATCAGGAACTGATGATGGCTTCTCTCGCCGCGGCATCCTGATTCTAGTCTATCGGTTTGAGGCGTTTCTGGATGTGTGGACGAATTTTCAGGAACCCCTGATAAAGGGCTTCAAACAAGGCCAGTGCGCCAGGCAGCCGCGCCAGCAGACCGATAGGCCGCAGGACCGGGATCGCGCGCCACATGGCCGCGAACGCTGCCGCGCCTGATAGCAGGCGTCCATCTTCCGATGCGTGAAACCGGTCGAGCATCAATTGCCGGTCGATCGGGCAGGATGCCATCGGCCTAGCTATATCCACGAAGGTTATGGCGTCGCGCCGGTCCAGCTTGCGCATCAGGGCAATCTCCCGGATGCACAGAGGGCAAGCGCCATCATACCATACGGTCAGTCGGCTCATTGCTTCAGTCCGCGGCGATGCTTCATGTCTGTCCCGTTACCATTGCAAGGCAGACCTAATGGCGGCGAAGACGTTATGGGATACGGCTGAAAGGCCAGCCCACCTGCAAGGGGTCACCGAAGATCAAACGTCGAGATTTGCCACGTTCAGTGCATTGTCGACAATGAATTCGCGCCGCGGTTCAACCACTTCGCCCATCAGCTTGGTGAAGATATCGTCGGTTACATCCGCCTGTTCGACAGTCACCTGCAACAGCGAGCGCACTTCCGGATCGAGCGTCGTTTCCCACAGCTGTTCGGCATTCATTTCACCCAAACCCTTGTAGCGCGAAATCGCCAGACCCTTGCGGCCTGCCGCCAGCACCGTGTCGAGCAATTCCGACGGCCGGGTGATCAACGTGCCGTCAGAGCCAATGCCTGCATCATCGGCATCTTCCGCATCGCTGGCGGCCGATTTTACCAACCGGCTGCCGCTGCCATAGGTAGCGGTTTCTTCCGAGGCGAGGCGGTGAAGCTTCCGGGCCTCCGCACTTTCCAGGAATTTGGCGTCAATGATATGATGATCGGTCACGCCGCGCCAGAATCGCTGGAACAGATAGCCGCCTTCTTCGGATACCTGGCCAGACCAGCGGCCCTCCTCGTCGACCTTGTCCATCCACTCGGCGGTCGCGTCAACTGCAGCCTGCCGTTCCGCCCGGCCATGATCCGGGTTGAGCGCGCCAGTCAGGGCCATACCCTCGACAATCGTGCTGTCATAGCGCCGCGGTACATAGGCCATCAGGCTGCGCATCCGCCGGGCATGTTCGATCAGGCCGCGCAGATCGTCTCCGCTGCGCGCACCTTCGCCAGTTTGCAAGATCATGCCACTCAGACCGGCCTCGACCAGATATTGATCGAGCGCATTGTCGTCCTTGAGATAGACCTCGCTCTTGCCCTTGCCGACCTTGTAGAGCGGTGGCTGGGCAATATAGAGATGGCCGCCGAGGATGATCTCCGGCATCTGCCGGTAAAAGAAGGTCAGCAACAAGGTGCGGATATGGGCGCCGTCGACGTCAGCATCGGTCATGATGACGATCTTGTGATAGCGCAATTTTTCGAGATTGAAATCCTCGCGGCCAATGCCGGTGCCCATGGCCTGAATCAGCGTACCAACCTCCTTGGAGGACAGCATCCGGTCAAAGCGTGCACGTTCGACATTGAGGATCTTGCCTTTCAGCGGCAGGATCGCCTGATACATGCTGTCGCGGCCCTGTTTGGCCGAGCCGCCAGCGGAATCGCCTTCGACCAGAAACAGTTCGCATTTGCTCGCGTCCTTTTCGCGGCAATCGGCGAGCTTGCCGGGCAGCGAAGCGATGTCCATCGCGCCCTTGCGGCGCGTGAGTTCGCGCGCCTTTTTCGCCGCTTCTCGGGCGGCGGCCGCGTCGATCACCTTCTGGATCACCATCGCCGCATTTTGCGGGTTTTCTTCCAGCCATTCGGCGAGCTTGTCGGCCATCAGGCTTTCCAGCGGCTGGCGTACTTCGGAGGAGACCAGCTTGTCCTTGGTTTGTGAACTGAATTTCGGATCGGGCAACTTGACCGAGACAATCGCGCTCAGGCCTTCGCGCATGTCGTCGCCGGTCAGCTTGACCTTTTCCTTCTTCAGCGCGCCGGAGCTTTCGGCATAATTGTTCAGCGTCCGGGTTAGCGCCGAGCGGAAGGCGGCGAGATGGGTGCCGCCATCGCGCTGCGGGATGTTGTTGGTGAAGCAGAGGACATTTTCATAATAGCTGTCGTTCCACTCGAGCGCGACGTCGATGATGACATCGTCGCGGTCGCCATGAATGGCGATCGGTTCGGGCACTAGCGGTGTCTTGTTGCGATCGAGATACTGGACGAATGCGGCAATTCCGCCTTCGTAGAACAGGTCGATTTCCTTCGCATCTTCATGCCGGGCGTCGCGCAGGATGATGTGGACACCGCTGTTGAGGAAAGCGAGTTCGCGGTAGCGGTGTTCGAGTTTCTCGAAGTCGAACTCGGTTATCTTGAACGTCGCGGGCGAAGGGAAGAACGTGACCTTCGTACCCTTTTTGAACCCGGCCTTGTTGTCCGCTGGCGGGGCATCACCGACGATCTTCAGCGGCCTTACCGCATCGCCAAATTCGAAGCGCATATTATGCGCCTTGCCATCGCGCCAGATGTCCAGCTCCAGCCATTCGGACAGGGCGTTGACCACCGATACACCAACTCCGTGAAGACCGCCGGATACCTTGTAGGCATTGTCGTCCGAGGTGTTCTCGAACTTGCCGCCGGCATGCAGCTGGGTCATGATGACCTCGGCTGCCGACACGCCTTCCTCGGTGTGCATGCCGGTCGGGATGCCGCGGCCATTGTCCTCGACCGAAACGCTGCCGTCGGGATTGAGCGTGATCAGGATCAGGTCGCAATGGCCAGCGAGCGCCTCGTCGATCGCGTTGTCCGACACCTCGAACACCATATGATGCAGGCCGCTGCCGTCATCGGTGTCGCCGATATACATGCCAGGCCGCTTGCGAACGGCGTCCAAACCCTTGAGAACCTTGATCGAATCTGCGCCATATTCGTTCTGATTGGAAGAATTGGAAGCATCTTCCGGCATTTTGTTTTCGTTGCTATCGCTCATGTCGGGACCATAGCCGCTGGTGCCCTCAAACCCAAGCAAAATGTCGGATTTGGTGATATTAAAAACGTTTAAAAACAAGAGGTTATACATATTTGGGGGCGCGCGTGAATTTCTGTCGATCCGGCGTCCTTATCAAATTCGATAGGGGGCAAGTTCCGGTCAATCCCGCTCCGTTTCGCCACCACATATAAGCCCTTTGCGGCCGTGCCGCTTTGTGCAAAACAGTCCGCAAATTCACGTTTTCAGACGAGAATCAAACAAAAGGACGCCAAATTATGACCAATGCTGCCGATATGGTCCCCTTTGCCAAGACGATGGGTATCATCATCACCGCCATGGACAAGGACAAGGTGTGCGGGGAAATGCTCGTTCGGCCGGAGATCTGCACCGCCGGAAACGGACGCGGCAGTCCCAGTATCCACGGCGGTGCGGTGATGACCTTTGCCGATGTGCTGGGGGCGTTCGGCGGCTTTGCCAATCTGCCCGAAGGGTCGAACGGCACGACCACATCGGAAAGCAAGACCAATTTCCTGAATGCGGCACCCGAAGGCAGCATCGTCTATGGCGAAGCCACGCCGTTCAAGACCGGCCGGCGGCAATCGGTCTGGCAGACCAGGATCACGCTGGAGGACGGCACTCTGGTGGCGGTGGTGACGCAGACCCAGATTGTGCTGTGACGGATTGCGAAGCGATCCATATTTCGCGCGCTTGTCCAAGGATGTTTGAGACCATCTATGTGTTTCGACAGGCTCTGCACGAACGGTGTTCGGGCACAATATATTCACAGCTTCCCATAGACCCCGCTTTTGCGCTAAACCACCTGTCATGATCAGAACCCTGCTCGCCGCCTCGCTTTTGTGTCTGGCAACCACCGCCTGCTCCGAATCCACCCAGGTCAGCGATGACCTGCCCGAAAGCAGCACCGATCTCGACAATCCGACCGGTCGCGCCGAGCGGGTAGAGAGCGGCCCTTCGGCCAAGCCGGTGCGGATCGGCGAAGGCGGTCCCCGTTTCGACGCCTGTCAGTCGGTCGGCGAGGTCGGCAGCCATGTCAGCGGTGCACTGCCGGTGCTGAACGCCCCGTTCGATGCGGCGGACAAAAAGGACAGCCTCGCGCCTGGCCAGCGTGTCTATATCTGCACCCGCAGCATCGACCAGCAATGGTTTGGCATAGTTTATGACAAGCCGGCCAGCAGCCCGGACGGCGCAATGGCAGCGCGCGGTCCAGGCGACTGCGGGGTCTCCTCCCCGGTGCGTGCCAAGCGCAATTATGACGGCCCCTGCGAAAGCGGCTGGGTCGAGAGCATCTATGTGGTGCTGGTGGCAGGCTAGAGCCTGCTGCAGGTGTCGGAAATGCTGCCAGCGGGCCACCGTGAGGCCAAGGGGAGCCGATCCAGGCTGTGGGCATCCAGCTGCTAACAGAGGTTATGGCAGAAGAATTGACTCGCCGACCGATGATGCTTGCATGCACGGCGGGGGTGAAATTCAAACGATCGGCTGGTTATTCGAGAAGGCCGCGTCGGAGATGACCGGCTTGCTTTCTGCAGGCAAAAAAAACGAGGCCTATAGCCCCGTTTTTATTCATTGATTTTCAAAAGCTCATGGGCTCGAAGGGCTGTCGCTTACTTCTGCGATCAGAAAAAAGCCGCCGATTACGGCAACAGATGCCAACAGTCCGATCAGGACGCCGTTTTCGCCTTCAAGCTTCGAAGAGGCTTCGCTTTGAGCTGCTACACGCTTTACCTGCGAAGCAACTGGCTTTGCAGCAGTCTGCTGTGACTGAGCCAATGCTGGCGAAGCTATCAAGGAAGTCGCAGCAATGCAGGCTGCCAATTTACCAAATTTCATTTTCGTATTCTCCGAATCTATGCACTAAAATCTTAATGAGCACTTCAAGCCCGAGTGAGACCAATATTCGACCGGAATGTCAACAAAAATTCCTAATTCCATCACGATAGCCAAGCTGTGTAACAATATAGTGACAGTTTCGAACGAAACCAGTCGCTCGCGCTCTACATCTTCCATCTCATGCCGTTGGTAGGGTCGAGCAGTCACCCTGGCTGCCTGACCCTATCGCGATCAGGGCTTACCGGCCATCCCGGGAGACCGGGACCGGTCCGTCCCATGGTGGTAGCCCGATCCAGACGCGGAGGAAGGAAAGCCGTCGTCCCCAGTCGTAAAAGAGCCAGCATCCCAGAACCGTGGCCGCTAGCAGCAGGGGCGCCTCAACCGCGAGCGGCATTTGCATTTTGTCGAGGTAGTAGCCGGCAACGACGATGATTGTCTGATGGATCAGGTAGAAAGGGAAAATTGCTTGTGTGAGCAGCCGGCGCACCGGGCCGTCGGCACCGCGCAAATGGTGGTGCGCGAGACCGATAGCCGCAATTATCGCGCACCAGGCGTCGAGGTCGCGCACGCTGCGCATCGCCAGTCGCAGCCATTCCGGCGGGTCAACGCCTTCGGCATAAATATTATAATAGCCGATCAGTGCTGCCCAGCAGGTCAGGGCAATGGCGAGGGCAGCCCAGCGCAGCTGCACGCAGCGATCGAAGAAGGGCTGATATTTGGCGATGGCAAAGCCGAACAGGAAGGTACTGAAATAGAGGCTGTGCAGATACCAATCGTCCCGGAAATCGTGGCTTTCTCCGAATATTGGAAACAGCGTCAGGCGCAGCGCACTCATATAGAGCCAAGGCACAAGAACTAACAGCGGCCCTGCGACCAGAGCGCTCTGTGCTGCCGGCGTACGGCGCAGCAGCGGCAGGATCAAGACGAGCGCCAGCGTGTAGAGGATGAGATAGGCGACAAACCACATATGGTTATAGGTTGGTGTAAACAGGCAGCCGTCGGCGTCGCACCAGTGGCCCGAGCCGGTAACATATTTGATGTAGAAATTGTCCAGCCAGCCGGCATGGCCCGGCCCAAGGCCGTTCGCCGCCTGTAACGCCTCGACAATCTCGAAATAGGATTGCGGCGGCACGATCACGAACATCGCCAGCAGCAGCGGCGGCCACAGCCGGCGCATGCGGTTGGTGAAAAATGTCCGCATGCTCATCTTGTCCGCCATGAAACGGGTGGCAGCCCCCGCGATCAGGAACAACAGGGTCAGGCGCCAAGGACTTGTCAGCATCATCAGCGGCTCGATCGCATCGCTGGCGAAGCGGGATTTCACGTGCCAGTCCCAGCTGACGTAAAACATCCCGCAATGATAGAATATCAGCAGCCCAAATGCGATAATGCGGAGCCAGTCTAGGTCGTAGCGGCGTTCGGTCATGGCGGGCAGTGTCTCCTTGTTGCCCGGGTTCTTGCGCCGCCGCAGCTGCCGGTCTACACTCGTGCCGCGCGAGGCGTGCAGCGGGGATGAACGGGAATGGCGCGGTGACAGAAGGCGGCAGAAAAGGGACGAGCGGCTGGACCCGGGCCGAATGGCGGCCCTGGCTGGGGGTCCTTGTGGCGACCGTGGTGTTGACCTTCGTCAACGCGACTTCGGACATCATGGAGGGTGCCGGGACCCACTGGAGCCAGCCCATCCTGTGGGAGGTGACCAGCGCGATCGTCATCGTCGCTCTCGCTCCGTTGATCGGTCGTGCGGTGCAGCGATGGCCGCTCCGGAAAGACAATATCGCCGCCTTTGCCGCGATCCACTTTGGACTGACAATCCCCTTTTCGCTCGCCCATATCGGTTTCATCTTCTTGACCCGCGAGACGGTCTACAAGCTGTTCGGCGACCGCTACGGCTTTTTCGACGACGGGGTCGCGCTCACCCTGCTCTATGAATGGCGCAAGGATGTATTGGTCTATGCCGCTATCGCCGCGACCTACTGGACCTTCGGCTATATCGCCGAGCGCAACCGGCTCGCGTCATCGCCGCCCGTCGACGACCGGATTCGGCTGCAGGACAGCGGCAAGGCGATCTTCCTCTCTCCGGACGAGATCAGCCACGTCGAGGCCGCCGGCAATTATGTCGAGTTTTACACGGCAGCAAAATCATATCTGGTGCGCGGCACGCTGGCGTCCTGGCAGGAACGGCTGATCACGCGCGGTTTTGTACGCGTGCACCGGTCGCGGCTGGTGAACCGCAGCAAGATTGCCGCGCTCCGGCCGACGCGATCCGGCGACTTCGACATTTCGCTGCTCGACGGCAGGATTGTTTCCGGCAGCCGGCGGTATCGCGCGCAGCTTGCGCAGGGCAGTTCCGCCTAGTCGTTACCGGAAGTTGCATCCAGCTGCAGAGCGCTCCGGCACTATTATGACAGTCACTTGGTGGGCACAGCCAAGACAGGCGCTTCATTTGCATTTAGTTTGATATCAAACTATAAAGATAGATGTCTAATTAAATGGAGATTCGGAGATGGTCAGTCGCAGGATGGTTCTGGGGGCTGGACTGGGTGGCCTGGCGTTGGCTGGGGCAGGTGGAGTCTGGCGGGTGACGCGGGTGCCGGAGACCGCTTACGAGCCCTGGAATCCGGATGCGGCCACCGTGACGGACGATATCCGGCTGGATGCCTTCCGGCATGCGATTCTTGCTCCCAATCCGCACAACCGGCAGCCGTGGGTCATTCGTCTGGTTGGCGACGAGGAGGCTGAAATCAGCTGCGATCTCGACAAGAGACTGCCGGCGACCGACCCGTTTGACCGCCAGATTACAATCGGCTTCGGCACGTTTCTGGAGATTGCCCGCATCGCGGCAGCGGAGCGTGGCTTTGCGGTGGACACCGAGCTCTTCCCGGATGGTGAAGCGCAGCCCCGGCTGGACAAGCGTCCGGTGGCCCGAATGACATTCAACAAAAGCGAAAAGCCTGATACCGACTTGCTGTTCTCCGCCATCACCCAGCGCCGGTCGAACAAGGAGGTCTATGACCTGTCCAGAAAAATCAGCGATATCCAGTTGGAGACCGTCGCGATCGATGGCGGTTCATGGTCCACCGATCCGCAATTCATCGGCCGGATGCGTGCGGAGATTCTAAAGGCGATCGAGACCGAAATGCTGACGCACCACACCAATATGGAGAGCGTCGAACTGATGCGGATCGGATATGACGAGATCGACGCCAATCCCGACGGGATCGACCTCGGCGGGCCGATGATCGAGGCAGGCAAGCTGGCCGGACAAATCAATCGTGGTCAACTGGCCGATCCCGGCAGCCGGGCGTCGCAAATCGGACGGGAGCAGCTGGCGGAAACCTATGGCTCTATTCCTTCGCTTTTCTGGATTACAACACCGGCAAATACACGCGCTGACCAGATCGAAGCCGGTCGCCAATATGTCCGCGCCAATTTGCATGCGACCAAACTTGGCCTCTCCATGCACCCGATGAGTCAGACCCTGCAGGAATATGAGGAAGTGTCACCGCAATATGCCGCGGTTCACAATCTTCTGGGCGCACAGGAAGGCGAGCGGGTGCAAATGCTCGCCCGCATCGGCTATGGACCGATGATCGGACCCAGCCCGCGCTGGCCGCTGGAGACACATTTGAGATGACGAGCAAGGACCCGCTGGCCTTTCAGGTTTTCAATGAAATCGGTATCATCAGCCAGCTGACCAGCGCCGCCTTTGCCGCTGTGTTGCCCAAGGGGGTGACCATTGCGCAATTTACCGTGCTCAATCATTTTGTACGGCTGGAACTGGAGTCGCAATCGCCGGCAAAGCTGGCCAGCGCCTTCCAGATCACCCGTCCGACCATGACCAGCACGCTGGCGCGGATGGAGAAAGCCGGGCTGGTGACGATCAAGGCCGACCCGCAGGACCGTCGCGGCAAGCTGGTGTCGGTGACGGCGGCGGGACGGCGGATGCGCGAAACTTGCCTTGAGCGACTGGCGGAGCCGCTGGCGGAAGCCAATGCCGTGTTGGCCCCGGCAACCCTCGCGCAGCTATTGCCGCTGCTGCAGGATATCCGCGCAAAGCTGGACCGGTTGCGTGATTGAGCGTTGCTTTTCCTCGCGAGATAATGAATCAGAATCTTCATGACAAAACTTGATCCCGCCCGTTATCTCGAGCGGCCGTTTGGCCATCTCGCTGACCTTATCAACGCCCATGCGGTCAACCAGCCCGACCGGATCGCGCTGGATGATGGCGCGGAGAAGCTGAGCTGGGCCGGGACCGCCGCGCTGGTCAACCGGATCGCGGCGCAGCTGCAGGCGGATGGTCTGCAGAAGGGGCAGGCGGTGGCGATTCTCGGGACCACCACCGTCCGCTATGCGCTTGCCTATCTCGGCGCGATTGTTGCCGGGGGAAGCGCGGCACCGCTGACCACCTCGGCGACGCCGAAGCAGCTGGCCAATATGATGCGCGACAGCGGTGCGATGCATCTGTTTATCGACAGCGCCAAGCGGGCCGAACTGCTGGACAGCGGCGAGCAATTGCCGGCGCTGAAACATGTGATGATGGACGCCGCCGCAGACGAAGCGCCGCTGATGGCTGACTGGATGGCGGCCGAGGGCGCGATGCCGGCCGATCCCGGTGTCGGTCCCAAGGACCCCTATAATATCATCTATTCCAGCGGCACCACCGGTACGCCCAAGGGCATCGTCCACAGCCGCCAGATGCGCTGGTATCACGCCGCGGTCGGCGAGGGCACCGGCTACGGCCAGTCGGGGCAGGTGACCTTGCTGTCGACGCCGCTCTATTCGAACACGACGCTGGCGCTGTTCACCCCGACCATTGCCTATGGCGGGACGGTGGTGCTGATGGGCAAGTTCGACTGCCGGCGCTGGCTGGAGCTGGCCCAGCAGCATCGCGCCAGCCACACGATGCTGGTGCCGGTACAATATCAGCGGCTGATGGATTTCGAGGGCTTCGACGATTATGACCTGAGCAGCCTGACCCACAAATATTGCACCAGCGCGCCGTTCTCGGCCGAGCTGAAACGCGAAGTGCTCGACCGGATGCCGGGCGGGCTGATCGAGATCTATTCGATGACCGAGGGCGGGGTGGTCTGCCTGCTCTTGTGCCACGAGCATCCCGACAAGCTGCACACGGTCGGCATCGCCTGGGGCGGCAGCGAGGTGATCACCGTCGACGAGCAGCTCAACCGGCTGCCCGCCGGGGAAATGGGCGAGCTGGTCGGGCGGTCGCAGACGATGATGTCCGGCTATCAGAACCAGCCCGAGAAGACAGAAGAAGCCAGCTGGTATGACGAGAATGGCGAGCGCTGGCAGCGGATGGGCGATATCGGCAAGGTCGACGAAGATGGATTCATTACGCTGATGGGTCGCTCCAAGGACATGATCATCTCCGGCGGCTTCAATATCTATCCGCGCGATCTGGAAGAGGCGCTGATGGCGCAGCCGGGCGTCGCCGATGCGGCGGTGATCGGGGTGGCCTCGCGGCAATGGGGCGAGACGCCGGTCGGCTTTGTCGTCGCCGAGGCCGGGGTTGAACTCGATCCGGAGGCGCTGATGGCGGCGACCAATGCCAATCTGGGCAAGACCCAGCGGCTGTCCGAACTGCGCCTGATCGACGAACTGCCGCGCAGCCATATCGGCAAGATATTGAAGACGGAGCTGCGGGACATGGTCGAGGCAACCTAGTTTACGGAGGGGCGTTATCAATCCATGTTGATGACCTTTCTTGTAGTCGCGGTGGTCTCGGCGGCGCTTATAGCGGGCGCGCTGTGGGGTATTTACGGCAGATTATCACGGCAGACCGAAGGCTTTGTCATTGCGCTGGCCGGAGGGGCGCTGATTGTCTCTTTGGTCAGCGAGATGATCCAGCCAGCCGTGGAACAAAGCAATCTCTGGGTCGGGCTGGGTGCGGTCGCGGCCGGGGCGGCAGTGTTTACCGGGATCGACTATTGGATTGACGAAAAATGAGGTGCGGATGGCGGCGGCCTGCTGGCCGCGATCACGCTCGACGGAGTGCCGGAAAATCTGGCGCTCGGGGTCGCCCTGATCGGTGTGGCGCCGATCGAAGTGGCGGCGCTGGCCGGATCGATCCTGCTGTCCAACCTACCCGAGGCCGCCGGCGGGGCCAAGCAGATGATCGATGACGGCCGCTCCAGGACAAGGGTGCTGGGGCTGTGGGCGATGACCGCACTGATCCTGTCGGTTGCGGCGATCGTCGGGAATATCGCGCTGGAGGGCGTGTCGCCGCATGTGCTGGCTGCAACCCGCTGTTTCGCTGCCGGTGCCGTGGTCGCTTCGCTGGCGACCGAGGTGTTTCCCAAGGCCTATCGGGAAGACCATCATATGGCCGGAATCGCGACCGCGATCGGGGTGATATTGGCGGTCCTGCTCGGCACGCTCGCTGCGGCCTGAAAAAGCGTCCGCTTTTGCGCGGAGGATGGACAAAGGCACTGGACTCAAAAGGGGCGGCCCACTAAGCGCCTAAGCCATGTCCATAGCCCATGAAGAAACCATCCTGATCGTCGATTTCGGCTCTCAGGTCACGCAGCTTATCGCCCGCCGGGTGCGCGAAGCCGGCGTCTATTCCGAAATTGCACCGTTCAACAGCGCCGAGGAGGCCTTTCACCGGCTGAAACCTAAGGGTGTGATCCTGTCGGGGTCGCCGGCCGGCGTGCCGGAAGAGGGCAGCCCGCGGGCGCCGCAGGTGATCTTCGACAGCGGCCTGCCGATCCTCGGCATCTGCTATGGCCAGCAGGTGATGACCCACCAGCTCGGCGGCGAGGTCCGGCCGGGGCATGAAACGGGCCCCGATGATTTAAGCAGGGGCGGCGAGTTCGGCCGCGCCTATCTGACGGTCACCGAGGGCTGCGTGCTGTTCGACGGGCTCTGGGAGGTCGGCGAGCGCCACCAGGTGTGGATGAGCCATGGCGACAAGGTCACCCGCTTCGCCGAGGGCTTCCGCATCGTCGCGACCAGCGAGGGCGCGCCGTTCGCGCTGATCGCCGATGACGAGCGGCGCTATTATGGCACCCAGTTCCACCCCGAAGTGGTGCACACGCCCGACGGCGGCAAGCTGATCGCCAATTTCGTCCGCCATGTCTGCGGCTGCGCCGGCGACTGGACGATGGCGGAATACAAGGACGCCAAGATCGCGGAAATCCGCGAGCAGGTCGGCGACAAGAAGGTGATCTGCGGCCTGTCCGGCGGTGTCGACAGCTCGGTCGCGGCGATCCTGATCCACGAGGCGATCGGCGACCAGCTGACCTGCGTCTTCGTCGACCACGGTCTGCTGCGGCTGAACGAGCGCGAGCAGGTCGAGACCCTGTTTCGCGACCATTATAATATCCCGCTGGTGGTGGTCGATGCCGAGGCGCGATTCATGAAGGGGCTGGCCGGCGAGACCGACCCGGAGAGGAAGCGCAAGTTCATCGGCGGCGAATTTATCGAGGTGTTCGACGAGGAAGCCGCCCGGGTCGGCGGCGCCGATTTCCTCGCCCAGGGCACGCTCTACCCCGACGTGATCGAGAGCGTCAGCTTTACCGGCGGGCCAAGCGTGACGATCAAGTCGCATCACAATGTCGGCGGCCTGCCCGCACGGATGAACATGAAGCTGGTCGAGCCGCTGCGCGAGCTGTTCAAGGACGAGGTCCGCGATCTGGGTCGCGAACTGGGCCTGAACGACCAGTTTGTCGGGCGGCACCCGTTCCCCGGTCCCGGTCTGGCGATCCGGATTCCCGGCGAGGTGACCAAGGAGCGCTGCGATATCCTGCGCAAGGCGGATGCGATCTATCTCGAGGAAATCCGGAGCGCCGGCCTGTACGACGCGATCTGGCAGGCCTTTGCCGTGCTGCTGCCGGTCAAGACGGTCGGCGTGATGGGCGACAGCCGCACCTATGACAATGTCTGCGGCCTGCGCGCCGTCACCAGCACCGACGGCATGACCGCCGACGTTTACCCCTTCGACGCCAGCTTCCTGACCCGCGTCTCGACGCGGATCGTCAACGAAGTGAAGGGGATCAACCGGGTGGTCTATGACTATACCAGCAAGCCGCCGGGGACGATTGAGTGGGAATAAATCGGAAATAGCGGGCATCCGGGGGATGCACGCCCGATTTATTCGGCATCGCAAGATGCCGCAGGTGCAGAGCGACGGTCCGAATTGTTCGGCGACGCAAGCGTAACTAACCCGCTATCGTGAGCGCCTCGGTCCTTCGACAGGCTCAGGACGAACGGGTTGTTGGGCGGGTATCGCTTTGCACTTCAGGCCATTCACCCCTCTTCCGTTCGTCCTGAGCTTGTCGAAGGACGGGTGCGCGCTATCATGCCGCCATGGCATTCTGGACCTACATGCTGCGATGCGCAGACGGGCATTATTATGTTGGCCATACCGATGATCTGGACGCCCGTATGGTTGCCCATCAGTCGGGGACCCTAGGCGGCTATACCCACAGCCGTCGCCCGGTCGCGCTGGTCTGGAGCGAAACATTCGCAGTTCGCGAAGAAGCAGGCGCTGATTGACGGGGACTGGGAGCTGATATCGCGCCTGGCACGGTCGCGGTCTTACCGGTAGATCGCGCGAAATCGTGCTTCGACAGGCTCAGCACGAACGGAGATGGGTTGTCGTCCGCCCATTTTCCGGAGGTTCTGCCCTCCCGTTCGTCCTGAGCCTGTCAAAGGACGGGCGCGCGCATTGGACAATGCCGGCGGAACCCGATCGGCCCTCGCCCGTTATTCTTCTGTGGCTGTCGCGCACAAGTCGCGACTGAACAGGAGAGAGAAAATGATCAAATTGCAAAATCTGCTGCTGACGGGTCTGGGAACTGCCGCGCTGGCCGGATGCGCCACGGTGGAAGAGAAGATCGCGGAACGCGCCGCGGATACCTACCGCGCGACCCTGCTCGGCAGCGAGGAAGTGGGCGGCGGCGATGCCGATGGCATCGGCAGCGCCGAAATCTCGATTTCCGACGAGTTCAACCAGATCTGCTGGGATCTCAACGATATCAGGGGGATCGGACCGATCACCGCCGCGCATATCCACAGCGGCGTGCGCGGTACCAACGGTCCGCCGGTGTTCACGCTGCGCCCGGCCAATGAAGGCGGATACAAGGGCTGCGCCGATGGCGCGGAATGGACCCAGGATCGTCTGGAAGGCAATCCATCGGCCTTTTACGTCAATGTGCACACGGCAGAATATCCTGCCGGTGCGATCCGGGGGCAGCTGAGCCGCTAGTTTCTGGGGTGCGGGACGATTTGAATAGGCTGGTCGAGGTTGACCAGCGGCTGGCCCGATACTAAGCCTGATTTTAATTGAACGATTAAAATCAGGAGAGTCCACCCATGAAAGCCATCCAACTGCACGCCCCCGCATCGCTCGACAATCTGGCCCTTGTGGACCTGCCCGATCTCGCGGCTCCCGGCCCCGGGGAAATCGCGGTGCGGCTGCGCGCGTCCAGCCTCAATTATCATGACTATGCGGTGGTCAAGGGAATGATACCGACGGCGGAGAACCGGATCCCGATGTCCGATGGCGCGGGCGAGGTCACCGCTGTGGGCGAAGGGGTCAGCGATTTTGCCGTGGGTGACACGGTGGTTTCGACCTTCTTCCCCGAATGGATCGACGGGGAGCCGCCCGAAGGCGGCTTCAAACGGGTGCCTGGGGATGGCATCGACGGCTATGCGGCCGAACAGGCGGTTGGCCCTGAAACGGCGTGGACCAAGGCACCGAAGGGTTACAGCGCGCCGGAGGCGGCGACCCTGACCTGCGCCGGTCTGACCGCCTGGCGGGCGTTGTTTGTCGATGGCTGCGTCAAGCCGGGCGACACCGTGCTGGTGCAGGGCACCGGCGGGGTTTCGATCTTCGCGCTGCAATTTGCCAAGGCGGCTGGCGCGACGGTGATCGCGACCTCGTCTTCGAACGAGAAGCTGGCGCGGCTCAAGGAAATGGGCGCCGATCACCTGATCAATTACAAGGAAGTCGAGGCATGGGGTCCGAAAGTGCTCGAACTGACCGGCGGCAAGGGCGTGGATTGCGTCGTTGAAATCGGCGGACCCGGCACGCTCGACCAGTCGATGATGGCGACCCGGATTGGTGGCCATATCGCGCTGATCGGCGTGCTCACCGGCTTTGCCGGTCCGGTGCAGACGGCGCTGCTGATGGCCAAGAATCTGCGCGTGCAGGGCCTGACGGTCGGCAGCCGCGCCCAGCAGATGGACATGATCGCGGCGATCGAGGCCAATGGCATCAGGCCGGTGCTCGACAAGTCCTTCCCGCTCGCCGATCTGGCCGATGCCTTTCGCCACCAGGAATCGGGCCGGCATTTCGGCAAGATTATCGTCGATATCTAGGCGATGATGCGGCGCGCCAAAGGGGACGATCGGGCGGCGGTCGTTGCGCTGTGGGAAGCGTGCGCGCTGACGCGGCCATGGAACGACGCCTGTGCCGATTTTGAACGGGCGGTCAACGGGACAGGTTCCGATATTATTTTGCTGGAGCAAGCGGGTCGGCTGGCGGCAACCGTGATGGTGGGCGATGATGGTCACCGCGGCTGGGTCTATTATCTGGGCGTCGCGCCGGATCATCGCGGCAAAGGGCTGGGCCGGACTTTGATGGCTGCGGCCGAAGAATGGCTCCGCGAACGAAACGCGCCGAAAATCCAGCTGATGGTGCGCGAGGATAATGATCGAGCCATCGGCTTTTACAAGGCGCTGGGGTATGAAGTGCAGCCGGTGGTGACGATCGGCAAAAGACTGGACCCGGAAAATAGCTAAGCGAGGGACGGCCGGATGACCATTTTCGGATGCCTCGGTTCCATACCTTAGCCCATTGCCAATTTTGCAATTTCAGACTAGCGCTCGCGGCAATCGAATCTGGGCAATCTATCGAGGACAATGACGATGGCTGGTGAAACCAAAATGTACGGCATTTCCAATTGCGACACCATCAAGAAGGCGCGCAACTGGATGGAGCGCAATGGCATAAACTATGTTTTTCACGACTATAAAAAGTCCGGGATCAGCAAGGAAAAGCTGGAAATGTGGGTGATGCAGGTCGGCTGGGAAGCGCTGGTCAACAAGCGCGGCACGACCTTTCGCAAGCTGCCCGACATGGTGAAGGAAAATATCGGCGACGATACAGCGGTGATGGTGATGGCGGAAAATCCCAGCATGATCAAACGCCCGGTGCTGGAACATGGCGACGAACTGGTCGTCGGATTCAAGGCATCGGACTATGAAGCCGCCGGACTGGCCGCGCGCAACAGCTAGGGTTTTGCGCCCCTCGGCAGGCCACAAAATCCGGCGGTAACGATGGTCGCCGCCGCCCCGATGGCCGTATCGCCATGCAACGGCACGCCTCCTATCCCCGTCTGTCGAGTCCGGAGGCGCATTCCGGACCGATGGCCAGCGCTGCAGAGGTTGGCGATTGACGATGTTCGGCGGAGATGAAAGGGTATCGATATGGTTCAGGCAAAATGGAATGGTGTGGTGATCGCGGAGAGTGACCAGACGGTGGTGGTCGAGGGCAATCATTATTTCCCGCGCGATTCGGTCTGGTCGAAATATCTGATGCACAGCGACACCAGCAGCCATTGTCCGTGGAAGGGCGACGCGTCCTATCATTCGCTGATCGTCGCGGGCGAAATCAACGAGGATGCCGCCTGGTATTATCCCGAGCCGAAGACGGGCGCAGCGGACATTGAAGGCAGGATCGCCTTCTGGAGGGGCGTCGAGGTCGGCTAGCCATGAGCCTTCGCACCCTATTCTGCTCCGCTCTGGTCCTGCTGTTGGCGGGTTGTGGCGGCCAGGTGCAGACAGGCGGAGAGACGGAGATGCAAGCGACAACATTGAGCGGGGCGCCGCCCATCATCATCGCGCATCGCGGCGCCAGCGGCGAGCGTCCGGAGCATACGCTGGCGGCATATGCCCTGGCGATCGAGCAAGGTGCCGATTTTATCGAACCCGATCTGGTGATGACCAGCGACGGCATACTGGTGGCGCGCCACGAGAATGACATCAGCGAAACCACCGATGTTGCCGACAAGCCGGAATTTGCAGCGCGCAAGACGATCAAGATGATCGACGGGGAGCGCCATGAAGGCTGGTTTACGGAAGATTTCACGCTGGCCGAATTGAAAACATTGCGGGCAAAAGAGCGATTGACCGAATTGCGGGCGGCCAATGCGAAATATGATGGCCGCTATGAAATTCCGACCCTGGCGGAGATATTGCAACTGCTGCAAAGGCACCAAGAGACCAGCGGGAAGCGGATCGGTATCTATCCCGAGACCAAACATCCCGGATATTTCAAGGCTCTGGGCCTGGATCACGACGAAGCGCTGCTCAGATTACTGAAGCAATATGGCTATGCCGGCAAAGCGGATCCGGTCTTCATCCAGTCATTCGAGGCCGGCAATCTGATCGCCCTCAACCGGAAAACCGATATCCGGCTGGTGCAGCTGGTTGCCAGCGAGGGCGGGCCGTCCGATGGCAGAGGCGCGACCTATGCGTCGATGCTGACCCCGGAAGGCCTCGACAAGATCGCCACCTATGCGGACGGCATCGGGCCATCTAAGGATCTGGTGATTGGCCGGAACGCCATTGGCCAGCTGAGCGCACCGACCGGGCTGGTCGCGGCAGCGCACAAGGCCGGGCTGGTCGTCCATCCGTGGACCTTCCGCCGCGAGAATTACTTTCTGCCGACCGATTTCAAGAGCGGGGTCGATCCGCGAGATCCGGGCGATCTGGCCGGTGAAATTGCCGCCTATGCCGCTGCCGGGGTGGACGGCCTGTTCAGCGACAATCCGGGGATCGCGGTCGCGGCCCGGGAACGATAACCGCGAGGCTGGCCTTATCCGCCACCGTCGCTTATCAGGGCCCGTCTGTCATCATCACTACCGAGGCCTACCATGTCCACGACCTTCAAACTCGATACATCCACCAGCCGTGCCCATCCGAGGCCGCAGCCGATGCGGCGTCTGTCCGTGCCCAAGATTCAGGGCCGCAAGGTCGATGGTGTCACCGCCGAGCCGGTAGTCATGCTGACCGCCTATACCGCGCGGACGGCGCAGCTGCTCGACGCGCATTGCGACATGCTGCTGGTCGGCGATTCGCTGGCGCAGGTGATCTACGGACTCGATTCGACGATTCCGGTGACGCTCGACATGATGTGCAACCATGGTGCTGCCGTGGTCCGGGGCAGCTACCACAGTGTCGTGGTGGTCGATATGCCGTTCGGATCTTACGAACGGTCCCCCGAACAGGCCTATGAGAGTGCTGCGCAGATTCTCAAGACAACCGGCGCGGCCGCGGTCAAGATGGAAGGCGGCGAGGTCATGGCGGAGACCGTGGCCTTTCTGGTCCAGCGCGGCATCCCGGTGGTCGGTCATGTCGGCCTGACCCCGCAGGCGATCAATGTGCTGGGCGGCTACGCGGCGCGCGGGCGCGATGACGCGGAAGCGAAGAAGATTGTCGGCGACGCGGTGGCGCTGGATCAGGCGGGTGCCTTTGCGATCGTTCTGGAAGGCGTGCTGGAGCCGATTGCGATCGAAGCAACAAAGGCCGTGAATGCGATCACCATCGGCATCGGCGCATCGGCGCAATGCGATGGCCAGGTACTGGTCACGGAAGACATGCTCGGCATGTTTGACCGCACCGCCCGCTTCGTGAAACGCTATCACAATATTGCCGAACAGATTGACCAGGCCGCCGAGCAATATGCCGGAGAGGTCAGGGAGCGCAGCTTTCCGGGGCCGGACCAGCTCTACCAGCCGAAAAAATAGCGAAAATTACCCCGGTCATCCAATCCGCCGTTCAGCCTGTGGAAATGGTCAATAGACTTTTACATTTGCTATTGCGGGCGCTAAAGGACAGCCGATTGCAAATCGCCTGCGCCTGATCGGCAAACGGGGCGTGCGAAACAAGATTGAGGAAGCCACATTGGCCAAAGACAAAGACAAGGCACCAGAAGAGAAACCGGATCGCCAGGAACAGGTGTTTCTGCGTGAAGTCGACGAAGCGGTGCGCGAAGACCAGCTGAAAAATTTTGCAACCCGTTACGGGATATGGATTTTTGCGGCTGTGATCATCGGCCTCGGGTCACTGGCCGGCTGGATATTCTATCAGAACAGCCAGAACGAGGATTCCGGTCTGCGCAGCGAAGAATATGTCGCGGCCATCGACAGCATCCGCCAGAATAATCTGGATGGCGCCGCAAAGGCGCTCGAGCCGCTGATGGAAGCCGACCAGCCGGGCTATCGGGCTGCGGCCCAATTGCTGCAGGCCAATATAGCGCTGGAAAAAAATAATCCGAAAAAGGCGATTGAGGGCTATGGCAAGGTCGCTGCCGATGACAGTCTGCCCAAGCCGTTTCGCGATCTCGCGTTGATCCGCCAGACCACAGCCGAATTTGACACGCTCAAGCCCCAGCAGGTGATCGACCGGCTGAAGCCGCTGGCGGTACCAGGCAATCCGTGGTTCGGCAGTGCCGGCGAAATGGTTGCGGTATCCTATCTGAACATGGGCAAGTCCGAACTGGCCGGTCCGCTTTTCGCGCAGCTTGCCAAGGATGACAGTGTCCCGGCCACGATCCGGTCCCGTGCCCTGCAAATGGCGGGTGTCGAAGGCATTGACGCTGTCGAACTGGATAGCGAAGATACAAAAGTTGCACCACTCAAAGCGGTCGCGGCTGAAGGAGAGTCCAAGGAATGATTTCCGGTAAGAAACTGATCGCCAGCCTGCTGGCCCTGTCCCTGCTGGCCGGCTGCGGCATATTGGGTGGCGGCGATGGCGAAGACAAGAAAAGCACGCCGACACTCGGCAAACGGACCCCGATCCTGAGCGGAGAAAGTGGCGCGGAAGTCGATCCCGCGCTGGCTTCGATTTCGGTGATTCTGCCGGCTCCTGTCGCGAACAGCGAATGGGCGCAATCGGGCGGCAACGCGAGCAAAGCGATCGGTCATGTCGCGCTGGGGGACAATCTTTCACAGGTCTGGACCGCCAATATCAGCGGCACCAGCAAGCGGGAACGGCTGGCATCTGCCCCGGTGGTTTCCGGCGGGCGGCTTTTTGTCACGGATACGCGGGCCGTGGTCCATGCCTTTGACGCTGCGACCGGTGCAAAAATCTGGTCTACCCAGATAGATGTAGAAGGTGATGGCCAGTCTTCGCTTTTCGGGGGCGGTGTAAGCGTGTTCGACAAAATTGCCTATGCCACCAATGGTGTCGGCGATGTCGTTGCGCTCAACGTGGCTGACGGCAGCGAGATATGGAAAGTCCGTCCCGCAGGACCGCTGCGCGGATCGCCGACAATTTCCAACGGCAATGTCTATGTGATGACGCAGGACAACCAGATATATGCGCTCAACATGCTTGACGGATCGGTGCAATGGAATGAAGCCGGGACCGTCGGTCTGGCCGGAATTTTCGGCGTCGCCGCACCTGCGGCCGGGCAAGGTACCGTTGTCGCCGGCTACAGCTCGGGCGAATTGACCGCCTATCGCTACGAGAACGGACGCAATCTCTGGAACGATGCTCTGGCGCGGACCAGCATTTCGACTTCGGTGGCAACCCTGTCCGATATCGACGCCGACCCGGTGATCGATCGCGGCCGGGTGTTTGCACTGGGACAGGGCGGCCGTATGGCTGCCTATGAGCTGGTTACCGGTCAGCGGATCTGGGAACTGAATATCGCCGGCATCACAACGCCGATTGTGGCTGGCGAGTGGGTGTTCGTGCTGACCGATGATGCCAAGCTTCTGTGTATCGCCCGGCCGAATGGCAAGGTGCGTTGGATCAGCCAGTTGGCCGCCTACAAGAATGAAGAGAAGAAGAAAAACCCGATCAACTGGACGGGGCCAATCCTGGCGGGAAATCGGCTGATTGTCGCCAGCACCGAAGGCGATATCGTGGCGATCTCACCCGGCGAGGGTTCGAGCCGGACGCTGTTTGAACTGAACGACGGCGTTTCATTGCCGCCAATCGTTGCCGGCGGCATGCTATTTATTCTCGACGACAGCGGCCGTATTACCGCGTTCCGCTGAGGATCAGAACCAAAGGACAGGGACCGGCTTCATGCTGCCCAATATTGCAATCATAGGCCGGCCCAATGTCGGCAAATCGACCCTGTTCAACCGTCTGGTTGGCAAGAAGCTTGCGCTCGTCGACGATATGCCCGGCGTCACGCGTGACCGCCGTGAAGGCGCTGCGAACCTGCTTGGGCTGGAGTTCAATGTCGTCGACACGGCGGGCTATGAAAATGAGGACGCGAAAAGCCTGCCAGGACGGATGCGCAAGCAGACCGAACTGGCGGTTGCCGGAGCCGAACTCGCGATCTTCGTGATCGATGGACGCGCCGGTCTCACCCCGCTCGACGAGGAAATCGCCCGCTGGCTCCGCAGTGCGAAGACGCCGGTCGTGCTGCTGGTCAACAAGGCCGAGGGCCGGGCTGCCGAATCCGGCATATTGGAAAGCTATGCGCTCGGGTTTGGTGATCCGATCCCGTTCAGCGCGGAACACGGCGACGGCATGGCCGACCTGTTCCAGGCGATCCAGCCCTATGTCGAGAATTTCAAGGCAGCGGCGGCCGACGAGCCGACCGACGAATCCGCGCCGTTGAAACTGGCGATTGTCGGACGCCCCAACGCCGGCAAATCGACTCTGATCAACAAGATGCTGGATGAAGACCGGATGATCACCGGTCCGGAAGCGGGTATCACCCGCGACAGCATCACCGTTGACTGGGTCTGGCACGACGACGAGCTGACCGAGGACGAAAAGCTCGACGGCATTGATCCCGACCGGCGGGTACGGCTGATCGACACGGCCGGCATGCGCAAGCGAGCCAAGGTCAATGACAAGCTGGAAAAGCTGGCCGTCGCCGATGCGCGGCACGCGGTCGATTTTGCCGAAGTCGTGGTTCTGCTGCTCGATGCGACCAAGGGACTGGAGGCGCAAGATCTGCGTATTGCCGACCATGCGATCCAGGAAGGGCGCTGCCTGATCATCGGAATCAACAAATGGGATGTGGCCGAAGGACCGAGCAAATTGTTCAACGGTATCCGGGCCGCGTTGAATGACGGACTGGCGCAGGTGCGCGATGTTCCGCTGGTTGCCGTGTCGGCGTTTACCGGCAAGGGTATAGACCAGTTGATGAAGGCCGCGTTCCAGGCTCGCAGGATCTGGTCGCAGCGCGTTTCAACCGGCAAGCTCAATCGCTGGTTCGAAGACGCCATAACCGAAAATCCGCCACCGGCACCGGGCGGCAAGCGGATCAAGTTGCGCTATATCACCCAGGCCAAGACCCGACCGCCGTCTTTCGTGATCTTCGGGACACGCATTGATGAACTGCCGGAGAGCTATCGCCGCTATCTGGTCAATGGCATTCGGCGCGAACTCGGCTTTGGCGGCGTGCCGGTGCGGCTGATCATCCGCGCGCCCAAAAATCCCTATCACGAAAAAGACTGATCTTTCCGCAGCATCGCCAAAGCCGCGGCTGATCGTGGTTAATTATTTTTGAATCCGGTAATAAAGTCTTTACCGGTTGGGCGCTAGATTTTGTCCCAATAGCGTATCTTCGCTAATTTGTCAGGAGCGGCCGGTGGCGCCATTGGAAAGCGAATTGATTGACTGGACGGTTTGTCGCGCGACCCGCTCGGCGCTCGGTCCGAATTTCGTGCGCATATTAGGCTATTTCCGTGAGGATGGCACCGTTTCGGTCAGCAAGATCGAGGAAGCGATGCGGGCCAAGGATCCGGTGGCTATGGTCATGGCAGCGCACACGCTCAAGGGCGAGGCGCTACAATTCGGAGCCTTGCGGTTGAGTGTGACGGCGGAAACCATCGAAATGACCGCCCGTGCCTGCGTCGAACATCATGATACGCCCGACGAGCTGATCGAACTGGTGGTCGCGTTGCGTGCCATGTTTGAAGAAACGCTGGCCATCCTTGAAGAAGACGCCAGCCCAGTGGTTCAGCAACGCCACCCCCAAGGCTTTGGTCACCGGTTCGGCTGAATCAGGGTCAGGACGCTTCGGCCGGCTTCGACTGCAGCTGGATATAATTCTCGATTCCCATGCGTTCGATCATGTCGAACTGCTGTTCGAGCGTATCGACATGGTCTTCCTCGCTTTCCAGGATTTCGGCAAACAGGTCGCGGCTGACATAGTCGCGGATGCTCTCGCAATGTTCGATGGCGTCCTTGAGCATCGGCAGCGCCTCATATTCCAGTTCGAGGTCGGCCTTGAGGATTTCCTCGACCGTTTCGCCGATCTTCAGCCGGCCCAGAAGCTGGAAATTGGGCAAGCCGTCGAGAAAGAAAATCCGCTCGGCAAGCTTGTCGGCATGCTTCATCTCGTCGATCGATTCGTGCCGCTCGAACTCGGCCAGTTTTGTCACGCCCCAATTGTCGAGCATACGGTAGTGCAGCCAATATTGGTTGATCGCGGTGAGTTCGTTCTTCAACGCTTCGTTGAGAAACTCGATGACTTTGGTATCGCCCTTCATGGCAGCTTCCTTCCCGCTGTTGGCTGTGTTGATTGCCACGGGTTATACAGCATCGCCCGGCGAAGCGAAAGGGCAGCTTCGATAGAAAATACAAATATTACAACGATTTGATAACGAGAATGCTAAGCGGTCGCAACTTCTGACCGGATAATGGTCTGGGCAAAGGCAAGGCATTGTCCGCATTTGGGCTTGCGACCAAGCAGCGCATAGACCTGCGAAGGCCGATCGGCCCCGCTGCGGACAGCAGCTCTCAGGTCTTTTTCCTTAATCGCATTACAGACGCAAACAACCATTTCCGTTCCTCTCGGCGATTCGTATATCGCTAATGCGAATAGATCGCAATAGCAAAGTGAAGATTGATTATTCGCTGACTTCCGGCGAGAATGGTTGAACCGGTCACGAATCTGAAATGGGGTCTATAGTGCATAGAATGTTGCGAGCTTTTCTGCCTGTCCTGATGCTCGTCGCTTCAACCTGTGCGATTGCGGCCGGCATTCCCGAATCCGCATGGGAGGCTTTCGAGGGCGAGGTTACAGAAAATGGAGCGACCGAGAGTCCTGTCTCTCTCGCCGAATTCTGGCAGATCATGCAATCGAAAATGTCCGAAGAGCTGAAAGAGATCGGTGCCTTGGTCGAAGTGGAGATGCGTAAGGCACTGATGCCGACGGGAGATCCGGAACAGGGTTGGGATACACGGGGCGTTGACCTTGTGGGGCACCTCGAATCCTTGCCGGGAGGCATTGAGAGAAATGCATTGCTATCGGTCAATGAAGTGCCGTCGCTGCAGTTTTTTGGTAAAATCCCGGCAAATTTACTCGCCAATTGGGAGCTTGTCCAAATGGGGTCGAGATCCGTGAGCCCGGCGCAGGCCAGGGCGGGAACGTTCGTGGTGATCGGGCCTTACCATATTGCCTTTGCGGCGGACGAAGAAATCCAGCAAGCCAATGCCAGATGTATTGGAGAACCGATCGCGAACGCGGCCGACCATCTGACCATCTATCGATATTCCGAATCGAAATTTGATCTGGATGATGATGCTTCGATAGCAGCAGAATCAGAAGCCATCGTGATGGCCAACATGATCAGCAATTTTGGGTTACCTGAATTTTGTACCGTTTACAGCCGCCTCCAGGATGGAAGCTTTGTCAGTTCTTCCTATACGCCCGAAGGACGTCCGCTGGGGAAGATGGATGATGATTCCGACCGGTATAAGACTGTCTCTACATTTGATTTGTTCCAGCAATTGAATGCCAACTACAGCAGCCCGTTTGCAGATGAGGAATCGATGCCATCAGGAAATGATAGCGAGGTCGACAATCAGTCATGACAACCGCATCGGCTGAATCTGTCGTCTCGCCAGACTTCGCCAGAGCCATTCCAGCGGCCCGTAGCGAAAGCGGGCCAGCCAGGGTTCCGACCAGAGCAGCATGAGCGCCCAGGCGGCAATCACGAACAGATACAGCTCCGCGCGCCCGACCGATCCGTAAAGCCCCAGTCCCCAGCCGTAGAAAAGGAAGGTCATCAGCAGACTGGTACCGAGATAATTGGAAAAGGCGGCACGGCCGACGGCGGCAATGCGCCGCATCCAGGCCGATGCGGCGCAATTGCGGATCAGCCCGATCAGCAGGGCGGCATAACCGACGGTCATCAGCAATTGCGATGGCCAGTTCCAGGCGTAACTGGCGTTTAGCATGAGCAGCATATCAAAATCCCGGTGGATCAGGCCCAAGGTGATTGCGGTCAGGATCAGTCCGCCGATCACGGTCAACCGGATACCCAATCGGCGATAGTCCGCTGCGCTCCACGCGCCGGTCATGAAACCGTTTTTGTACAATGCCATGCCGATCATCATCAGCGGGAGCGTTTCCGGGAGGTTGTAGGCGAGCAGAATCAGCGGCTGAAATAGACTGTCGCTGAGCTTGGCCAAGAGGACCGGCAGGAATCCGGATTGGTGCAGGGCAATGTCGGCGGCGATGGCCGTTGCACCGGGATCGAAGCCGTCGAGCGTTTGACGGTAGCTATCGATTGTGGCGGCGCTGGCTCCGGGCAAGCTGGCCGTATATTGCAGATAGAGCATGCCGCCGAACATGATGGCATAGCCGACAAAACCCAGGGTGAAGACAGGCAGCGCTCGCCGGAACAGATCCTCGGCCGACAGGTGGCTCAGGTAAAAGGCGATACACCCGACGGCAGCGTAGAGGAACAAGATATCGCCGAACCACAGAAGGAAGAAATGCGCGAGGCCGAAGATGGCCAGCCATGCCATGCGGGAAAAGTGAATGCCTGCTGCATTCTGACCATTGCTCCGCGCGCGTTCGATGATCAGCATCATGCTCGCACCGAACAGGATAGTGAACAGGCCGCGCATCTTGCCGTCGACGAAAATATAGGAGAATGCCCAGACGATGAGGTCGGGCGTGTCGGTGCCGCCATAGACCGCCGGGCTGACATAGGCCATTTCCGGCATCGAAAAGCCGACGATATTCATCAGCAGGATCCCCATTACCGCAAATCCGCGCAACGCGTCGAGCGTCAGATGGCGCGGGGCGGGAGGAGTGACGGTCATGCGCGCGTCGCTCGTTCCGAGCTTGTCGAAGAACCGCGTCGGGCCTTGCACGACCCGGTTGACCGGGCTGCGACCGGTCCAATTCGGACGGGTCTTGCTTCCGGCATGGCGGTCACAGCCAGCTTGCGATCTGGTCGAGCGGTTTCTTGATCGTGGCGTGGACCGGAATGGTGGCGTCGTCGGCGGGCTTGCCAACCACGAGTATCATCATCGGTTTCTCATGGGAGGGGCGTTCGCATAGCTGATTCAGAAATTTCATCGGGTTGGGTGTGTGGGTAAGCGTGGCCAGACCCGCATCGTGCAGCGCGGTGATCAAGATGCCGGTTGCGATGCCGACGCTTTCATTGACATAATAATTCTGTTTCATCTCGCCCGGGATCATGCCGCCCTTGCGCTGACCGAAAATGACGATGAGATAGGGCGCGGTCTCCAGAAACGGCTTGTCGGCGTCGGTGCCGAGCGGCGCGAGTGCGTCGAACCATTCTTCGCTGCCCTTGCTGGCGTAGAAGGCGCGTTCTTCGTCCTCGGCCGCGGAACGCAAGGCCTTTTTCTTCTCCGGTGATTCGATCACGGCAAAATGCCAGGGTTGGTGGTTGGCACCATTGGGTGCGGTTCCGGCGGCCATGATCGCGTTTTCGATTGTCGCACGGGGTACGGGATCAGCACTGAAATAGCGGCACGTCCGGCGCAATTTGACCGCGTCATAGAAAGCCCGCGACCGGGCAATCCGTTCGGCGTCGGAATAATCCGGCAACTCGGTATAGGGCAGGGTGTCGTGAGGCTTCAATTTCTGTCTCCCGCGTCCAGGATTGGGCAACGTCTGTCAGATTCGGGCCGAGAAAGCCTTTCACAAGGCGCGGCCGGGATCTGCCGGTGATTAGCCGAGCCGGGTTCCGGTGGGAAGAGACGAATCTATATTGACATCAATGTTAGTAAGAAATATATATGGCTTATGAAAATTGATCATGAATTTCCCTCGCCGCGTGATTCGCAAGCCCCGTTCATCCACCCGGAACGTCCGGCGGCCCGCTTCCGTCCCCTGAAGGCGCTCCATCATTTTCGCGAACTGATCAAGGACAAGGAGGATACCGAACAGGTATTCCATATCTTTGAATCGCTGCCGCGCCCCGGCTTCCGCAGGGATGCCAGGGCCTTTGTCGAAAGCGACAAGGGCAAGGCGCTGCTGGTCAGCGAACCCGAACTTGCGCCGTTGCTCGACGATCACGATCGCCTGCGCCAGATGCCCGAGGGCAGTCTTGCCCATGCCTATTGCGACTTCATGGAAAAGGAAGGGCTCAGTGCGGCCGGACTGATCGCCGAATATGACCGGTTCAGCCCGCGCAAATATCGCGACCTGATCGAATGGTACGGCTTTCGCCAGCGCGATACCCATGATCTGCTCCACGTGCTGACCGGCTATGGCCGCGATGCGCTGGGCGAGCAATGCGTGCTCGCGTTCACCTATGGCCAGAACCCGGCGCTGGGCAATCTCTTCATCGCCTATGCCGGCGGTCTGAACATGAAAAAGCAGGTCAAGAGCGATGCGCCGGTATTCAAGGCGATCCGCGAAGCCCAGAAAATGGGCAAGGCCTGCCCGCGGATCAACGAGGAATCGATCATCGACCTGCTTGCACAACCGCTCGAAGAACTGCGCAAGCGGATGCATATCCACACGCCGAAATTCTATCATCAGGCCCATGCAGCATATCGGGCGCAAAATGTTGATCCTTATGATATGCTGGCACAGGCGGCCTGAATTTTTGTCAGTCCCGCGCTTGTCGTGAGACGCCACCGGACAACAAACCCATTTCTACTGGCGCGGTGCCCGGGGAATTCCACTCAGCGCAATTCCCGGCGGATTACCAGCTTGAGGCCCGACCAGACCGCGTCCACGGCGCAGACCTTGATATCGACAAAGCCCATCGGCAGGGCGACCTCCCGGATCGTGCCTTCGGTGATATCGGTTTCAACCTGCGCGGCCTTTTTCGGCCAGCTGACCCATATCTGACCGGCGGGGTCGATGGTGCCGCGCAAAATGCCCAGCTGCTTTTCCATTTCTGTCCGTTCCGTCACGAAAATATGGGCGGCGTGGAGGCCGGGGGTAGGAACCTCTTCCTCGGACAGCGTGAGGCCGTAGTCCTCGATTTCCTCACGGACGCTGTCCGGCATATCGGCAAACCAGACACGCATCCCGTCCTTGAGGGAGAGTTTCCTGGCCAGCGGGGTGGCGGAATAGCCTGCGGTCATGGTGGGCGTCCTTCTCTTGTGTCGCCAAGGTGTCGGCTTTGCGAATGGTTATGGCGACACCTGATCCTATCTACGTAGGAATTCCGTAGTGGTTCCAAATGGGTCGTGACCCAATGGTGACAGCGTCGCTGTGAAGTCAACAGCCCCTCCACCACGCTTCGCGTGGTCCCCCTCCCCATGCCTGCGGCACAGGGAGGATATGCCTGTTTTGACAGTTTTGGCCCGCTGTCTCCCGATCTCGAAGTATTTCTGATAACTTCATCCTCCCTGTTGCCAAGCAACGGGGAGGTGTCAGCCTGAAAGGCTGACGGAGGGGCCATGGCACGAACGTTCAGAAATACCGTCCTGCAAGCAAGGAAACTGCGCAAGACCATGAGCAAACCGGAGATCATGCTTTGGCAGCAGCTTCGCAAAAAACCATGCGGCGTCAAATTCCGCCGCCAGCATCCACTTGGCCCATATATTCTGGACTTTTATTGCCCGGCAGCAAAGCTCGCCATTGAAGTCGACGGGGTAGCACATGCGATGGGAAATCGACCAGAACGCGATGCGCTGCGCGATGCCTTTGTCATGAAGCAGGGCATTGAAACCAAACGTGTATCAGCGCGCTCGGTTTTGGACGATACAATCGGGATTGCGGACCAGATTGTCCGATACGCCAGAGGTCGCGTCTAGCCCCTCCGTCACGCCTTCGGCGCGCCACCTCCCTATTGCTGCGCAACAGGGAGGAAAGATCAAAATGCATCCTCCCTGTGCCGCAGGCATGGGGAGGGGGACCGCGCGAAGCGTGGTGGAGGGGCTAGACGCGGCCTAGTCTTCCATCCAGTCCTGAAAGAAGCTCTCGTGGGCATCGCGCAGATCGCTCACCGGCACGGGGCTCCCGTTCAGTACCAGCTTGTCGCCCTTCACCTCGCCGATTTTCTCGAACGGCACTTTCTCCCGATCCAGCTCGGCGTCGGCGCGATAGGTAATGACATAGCGGCCTTGCGCCTCGCTGAAGGCAAAGGCGGTGGTCATCTGGTCGATCTCGGCACCGAGATTGCCGGCCAGCGCCATTTCGGCGAGCGCGACGGCGAGACCGCCATCGCTGATATCATGGACCGCGGTAACCTTGCCTTCGGCGATCAGGTCGCGGATGACCTGGCCGGCCCACAGCTCGTCCGCGAGGTCGACCTTGGGCGGCGGGCCGTCCTGCAGACCGTGGATTTCACGCAGCCATGTTGACTGGCCGAGCTCCTCGTAGTGAAAACCGATGGTGGCAATATGGTCGCCCTCGTTCTTGAAACCGATGGTCATCATCGTGTCGAGATCGTCGATCAGCCCGACTGCACCGATCGCCGGTGTCGGCAGGATCGCATGGCTGATGCCGTCGGCGCCGGTGGTCTCGTTATAGAGGCTGACATTGCCGGATACGATCGGCATGTCGAGCGCCTTGCAGGCTTCGCCCATGCCTTCGATGCAGCCGACGAATTGCGCCATGATATGCGGTTTCTCGGGGTTGCCGAAATTCATGCAGTCGGTGGTCGCGAGCGGTTTGGCACCGACCGCGCAGAGGTTGCGATAGGCTTCGGCAATCGCCTGCTTGCCGCCTTCATAGGGATCGGCCTTGCAGTAGCGCGGGGTGCAGTCGGTGGTGATCGCGAGGCCCTTGTTGGTGCCATGGACCCGGACGACTGCGGCATCGCCGCCGGAGCGCTGCGCGGTGTCTGCGCCAACCTGGCTGTCATATTGTTCCCAGATCCAGCGGCGCGAGGCGAGCGCGGGGCTGGCCATCATTTTCAGAAGGTCCTCGCCGATGTCGGTGCTTTCCGGAATATCGCCAATCGGCTGGATATTGATATGCGCGGCATATTCCTCGCGGGTCAGGTGCGGGCGGTCATAGAGCGGCGCGTCGTCGGCGAGCGGCCCGAGCGGAATGTCGCAGACGGTTTCGCCCTTGTGGGTCAGCACCATCCGGCGCGTGTCGGTGACCTCGCCGATTACCGCGAAGTCCAGTTCCCATTTGGTGAAAATCGCCTCGGCCATTTCCTCGCGGCCGGGTTTCAGCACCATCAGCATGCGTTCCTGCGATTCGCTGAGCATCATCTCATAAGCGGTCATGCCGGTTTCGCGGCACGGCACCTTGTCCATGTCGAGGATGATACCAACTTCGCCATTGGTCGCCATTTCGACGCTGGAACTGGTCAGACCCGCGGCGCCCATATCCTGAATCGCGACAATCGCATCGCTGGCCATCAGCTCGAGGCAGGCTTCGATCAGCAATTTCTCCGTGAATGGATCGCCGACCTGGACGGTGGGACGCTTTTCATCGCTGTCATCGTCAAATTCCGCGCTCGCCATGGTCGCGCCGTGGATGCCGTCGCGGCCGGTCTTTGAGCCGACATAGACGATCGGATTGCCGACGCCGGACGCGGCCGAATAGAAAATCTTGTCGGCATCGGCGACGCCTACGGTCATTGCGTTGACGATGATATTGCCGTCATAGGCGGGATCGAAATTGGTTTCGCCGCCGACCGTCGGGACGCCGACGCAATTGCCGTAGCCGCCGATACCCGCGACCACGCCCTTGACCAGATGCTTCATCTTCGGATGGTCGGGCCGTCCGAAGCGCAGCGCGTTGAGGTTGGCCACCGGTCGCGCGCCCATGGTGAAGACGTCGCGCAATATGCCGCCGACGCCGGTTGCGGCGCCCTGATAGGGTTCGATATAGGACGGGTGGTTGTGGCTCTCCATCTTGAAGATCGCCGCCTGTCCGTCGCCGATATCGATGACGCCGGCGTTTTCGCCGGGGCCGCAGATAACCTGAGGACCGGTTGTCGGAAGCTTCTTGAGATGCAGGCGCGATGACTTGTAGGAACAATGTTCCGACCACATCACCGAGAATATGCCGAGCTCGGTAATATTCGGCTCGCGGCCGAGGGCATTTAATATGCGCTGATATTCCTCCGCGTTGAGGCCGTGCTCGCGCACGGTTTCGGTGGAGATCCGGGGCTCTGCGATCAGCGTGTCTGTTGTCATGCAGACCCTTTAACGAGGCGGGACAATTTCGCCTAGAGGGAATTGATGTTTCGGTGTGCTGCTTTATGGATTGGTGGCAAAGGAGCCGTTGCATGACCAAGACCATCGAACTGATTTTTGATTTTGTAAGCCCCAATGCCTATCTGATCTGGTCGCCGCTGAGGGCGCTGGCGGACAAATATGGCGCGACGATCGCGGTCACGCCCGCTTTTCTTGGCGGCATGCACAAGCTGACGGGTAACGCACCGCCCTTCGTTCGCGATGCGGATGTGAAGGGCAAGAATGACTATGCGATGCTGGAGATGAACCGGTTCATCAAAAAACATGGGCTGACCAAGTTCAAGATGAACCCGAAATTTCCGTTCAACACGATTACCCTGCAGCGGATGTTGGTGGCGCTGGACCCGGAAAAGCGGAGCGGGTTCATTGACACGCTGCTGCCGGCCATCTGGGAGCAGGGGCTGGACGTAACCGACGGCGATACGCTAGCCAAAATCCTGCATAATGGCGGCTTTGAAGGGCAGGACCTCCCGGAGAGAACCCAGGATCCGGCGGTCAAACAGGCGTTGATCGACAATACGGAAAAGGCAGTTGAACGCGGGGCCTTCGGTATCCCGACCATGTTTGTCGATGGCGAAATCTATTTCGGCAAGGAGCGCCTTGGGCAGATCGAGGAGCAGCTGTCCTCTTGAAATCGCCCTGTAACGATATCTGTGCCATTGATCGTACATGCGGCCTTTGTGTTGGTTGCGGGCGCAGTCTGGCGGAAATCGCGGAGTGGTCCGCTGCCTCCATGTGGCGGCAAAAGGAGATTCTTGCGCTGCTGCCGGAGAGAATGCAGATCTTGAAACGAAATAGTCGGTCCGTGATCGGCGAAACCGGGTCCTGATCTAAGCCTTCACAAACCTGAGTACCAGCCAGGCGGTCAGAGCCGCCGTCGTGCCGGTCGCGAATGTGCCCCAGATCATGTCGATGATGGTCAATTTTGTCGACCAGGTCTTGAACACCGCCTGGCTGGTGAGGTCGAACGTGGCATAGCAGAAAAAGCCCAGCAGAGCGCCGTTGAGCAATGCCGTTGTCCATTGGCCGTCGATTAGCGCCGGACGCACGGCGAACCACATCATCCCGCCGAGATACAGAGCGTAGAAGGTCAACGCCGGCGCCAGCCGAAACTGGTCAGCCATGATATCGCCAATGATGGGCCGATAGAGCGACGGAGCGGCGTTGCTCAGCCATATCGCATCCAGAACACCGAAGATCAGAGCGGCGATGAAATAAGCGGCGATATACTGGGTCATGGTCGATTTCGTCCTCAAGACTGTTTCAATTTGCGCGTTCGACCTGCCCACCAGGCGGCAAGTGCCGCGACCGAGAAGGCAAGCAGACCGGTCAGCTTCATTGCCATATCGGCGGATTGCGGTTCCGGACCGAACCAGTTGACCGATTGGAAGGCCAGCAGCAATACGGCCAAAAGGCCCAGCGCATATCCGGACCGGCTGGAAACGGCCCTGGTCCGGATCACGTAAAATGCCAGCGCCCCAAAGGTGATGCCGATTTCCAGCGGCATCTCGATGATTGGATAGTTCCAAAGGCCAAAACCGAATTTTGGCGGAGAGCCGGCGAGTGTCAGGTCGGGCGCATGCACCAGCAGATCGAGAAACCAGTGCGACAGGACCACGGCGCCGCCGATCAGCGCGCCGGTGCGATTGCGTGTGAACAGCCAGATCAGCAGCGCGAAAGCTGCTGCCAACAGAGTGCTGCCGAGCAGGCTGTGCGTATAGGACATATCGTAGAGGTCGAGCGGCACCATCTTGGTGATCCCCGGGGTGATTCGAAAATTTTCCACGCCGGCCAGCGCGAGACCAAAAAATCCGAAATCCAGCAGCTGCCCCGCCACAAACAAGGTACCGAGCCCCGGTGCTTTCGGATGGGTTGCCGCAACCATCGCAGGTGCAAAATGACCGATGAACATATTCTCTCTCCCCCTTTTCTTCGAAAGCTACACCGGAAGTTGATGATAGTGAAGCCCAAGCCCTTGACCGCGAAGGAAAGCGTCTTCATTGAATTTCGGCATGAGCGAAACCAAAGATGACCTGTCGACGCTGAACTTTGAGGACGCGCTGAAGCGGCTCGAAGACATCGTTCGCAAGCTGGAAAGCGGCGACGTACCGCTCGACCAGTCGATCGAGCTGTATAGCGAAGGTGAAAAATTGCGCGGCCTTTGCCAGCAAAGGCTGGAAGCGGCGCAAGCCAAGATTGAGAAAATCACACTCGATCGCGACGGCAAGCCGCAAGCCACTGCCCCTTTTGATGCGGACTGAGCCATTGGCGGCCAACAACAATTCTGATCTTTTCCGCGAGATGGGTCGGGTTGCCACCGCGGTCGACCGGCAGTTCGATTCCCTTTTGCAGGTTCCCGATGATGCCCGCAGCGAATTATATGAAGCGATGCGCCATGCTGCGATCGGCGGCGGCAAACGGCTGAGACCCCTGCTGGTGATGGCGACGGCCGGGCTTTTCAATGTCGATGAATCCTGCGCCTTGCGTGCGGCGACAGCGGTCGAGGCGCTGCATGTCTATTCGCTGATTCATGATGATCTGCCCTGTATGGATGATGACGACATGCGCCGGGGCAAGCCGACCACTCATATCGCTTTTGGTGAAGCGACCGCGGTTCTCGCGGGCGATGCACTGCACGCGCTGGCTTTCGGCTTGCTGGCCGACGAACGTACCCATCATGATCCGTTCGTGCGCGCCGAAATGACGGCCTGCCTCGCCAAGGCTGCCGGCCCTGCCGGCATGGCAGGCGGTCAGATGATGGATCTGGTAGCAGAACATTCTACCTTTAACCTGCAGACAGTAACCCGGCTGCAACAGCTGAAAACCGGTGCGCTGATCGCGGCCTGCGTGGAAATCGGAGCGATTCTGGGCCGGGTGGCCGAGGAAGGGCGCACGAGTCTGCGCGGCTATGCCCATGATCTGGGCCTCGCGTTCCAGATTGCAGACGATATCCTGGACGTCGAAGGCGACGAGGAAAAAGCCGGCAAGGCGCTGCACAAGGATGCCCAGGCCGGCAAGGAGACCTTTCTGAGCCTGATGGGGCTGGAACGGGCAAAAGATCAGGCGGAGATGCTTGCAAATCAAGCGAAATCCCACCTGAACGGTTATGGCGAGGAAGCTGATTTGCTGCGCGCCATCGCCGAATATACAATTACAAGAGACCGCTAGTCGGGGGGAGCAATATATGAGAATCGGTGTTTATCCGGGGACTTTTGACCCCATAACCCTGGGACATATGGATATTATCAGGCGCGGCATGCGGCTGGTCGACAAGCTGGTGATTGGCGTTACCACCAATCCTTCGAAATCGCCGATGTTTTCGGATGAGGAGCGGCTGGAAATGGTCCGCCGTGAAACGGCGGAACTGGGCGACGGCGTCGAGGTTGTCGGATTCAACATGCTGCTGATGAAATTTGCCGAGAAGCAGGGCGCCGGCGTGATTGTGCGCGGCCTCCGCGCCGTAGCCGACTTTGAATATGAGTATCAGATGGCCGGGATGAATCAGCAGCTGAACGGCAATATCGAAACGGTGTTCCTGATGGCTGATGTCTCGCTGCAGCCGATCGCGTCTCGCCTGGTCAAGGAAATCGCCATGTTCGGCGGTGAAATTCACAAATTCGTGACACCGCTTGTGGCGGACGAAATTACCGCAAGGGTACAGAAAATCGGTCTCAAGGGCGATCAGTAGCCTTTCCCAGCAATTCATTGCAGAGAAAGCCAGAATCGTTCAAAGGCTACGTGTCCTTCCAACCCCTGACACCAAACGAGTATGCCATGCTGCGTAAATTTCTTCTGACCTTCTCAGCCCTGTTTCTGGTTTCCTTTGCCGCCCATGCACAGGAAGCGGAGCAGCCGGCGCCGGCTCCGGCGTCTGTTCCCGCGGGAGAGAATATTCTCTATCTGGACTTGTCCACTGGTGGCCGGGTGGCGATCCAGCTGTTCGCCGATCTTGCTCCGAACCATGTCGAGCGGATCAAGACGCTGGCGCGGCAGGGCTTTTATGACGGGATTATCTTTCACCGGGTGATCGAAGGCTTCATGGCGCAGACCGGAGATCCCACCGGTACCGGTACCGGTGGTTCGGATCTGCCCGATCTGAAAGCGGAGTTTGGCAAGTTTCCGCATGTACGAGGCGTTATCTCGATGGCGCGGTCCGAGAGCGAAGACAGCGCCAACAGCCAGTTTTTCATCCTCTTCTATCCGCGTTTCTCGCTCGACGGCAAATATTCGGCGTTCGGGCGGGTTATATCCGGCATGGAATATGTGGACAGGATTCAGCGCGGCGAACCGCCCTTGAATCCCAGCCGGATATTGCAGGCTTCGATAGCAGCCGACAACAAGCCGCCGGTTCTGCCCGGTGCCCGGGTCAGCGAGGCCGAAGCGCCGATTACGGTGGATGACCTGAACGCGCCGATCAATCCCTAGACCGGCCGGTGCGCGTTGAACTTTTTGACTTTGACCTGCCGCCGGAGTGCATAGCGCTGCGACCGGCAGTTCCGCGCGACAGCGCGAAACTGCTGGCGGTAACCGGTAACCGGATATCCGACCATGTGGTCAGCGATCTGCCGAATCTGCTGGGTCCCCACGATATATTGGTGTTCAACGACACCAAGGTCATCCCCGCGCAGCTGAGCGGGACAAGAGGCGAGGCCAGAATTGGCGCCACACTGCACAAGCGGGTGGATCTGCGGCGCTGGCAGGCTTTTGTCCGCAACGCCAAGCGCCTGCGCATCGGCGATAAAGTCGATTTCGGATCGGATGTCTCGGCGGAGGCGGAAGCCAGACTGGACGATGGCAGTTTCATCCTGCGTTTCCTGGGCGAGGAACCGGTGGAACTGTTGCTCGAACGCGCCGGCACCATGCCGTTGCCGCCCTATATTGCGAGCAAGCGGGCCATCGATGAACGCGATGCCGAAGACTATCAGACCATGTTCGCCCGGGAAAAGGGCGCGGTGGCGGCGCCGACGGCGGCGCTGCATTTCACCGATGGCCTTCTCGAGTCGCTTGCTGCTGCGGGTGTGAGCAGCGAAACGCTGACCCTGCATGTCGGGGCGGGGACGTTCCTGCCGGTCAAGGTCGATGAAACCGACGATCACCGAATGCATAGCGAATGGGGGCGGATTGGTTCCGAAGCCGCCGACCGTCTGAACGCTGCCCGGGCAGCGGGCGGCCGGATCATCGCCGTCGGCACCACCAGCCTGCGGCTGCTGGAAAGCGCGACCGGTGCAGACGGCATCATACGGCCGTTCGAAGGCGATACCGATATTTTCATCACGCCCGGCTACGAATTTCGCGCAATTGACGGTCTGATGACCAATTTCCACCTGCCGAAATCAACCCTGTTCATGCTGGTCAGCGCGCTGATGGGGCTGGAAACGATGCAGGCGGCATATGCCCATGCGATCGCCGGGGGCTATCGGTTTTACAGCTATGGTGATTCCAGCTTGCTGTTGCCGTGAAATAATTGTTCGCAATGAGGCAGCGACACCTGATTGCCCCTCTTCGACCGTCTCTGCGTTTGCCTCGAAGAAGAATGTTTCGCCGATTTGCCCTGTGTCACACACACATCCATTCATAGCGAAGATGCTAGACAGCCTATCGGGCCCTGTACAGACGGCTTCCATACCACTAGCAATTAACAAAGCCCCTTGCCGGACAAGGAACAATGTCTATCGGGCCAGATGTTCTTTCAGCAATTTGTGGAAATGGCGGATTTTGGTTTCGCCATAGTTAGCAAAAATGATCTCCTTGGACTTGATGGATTTCATCCCTTTCTGAACATGCGGAAGGTTTACGACATCCTGATTGAACACTTTGGCGAGCATCCCCAGTTCCGGCGCGTCGATATAGTCATCGTCAAAATCCAGCCAGTGTATCTTCGCGGATTCTGGCCGTTTTTCACCCTTGCGTACCGGCAGCATCAGCATGATTTCGTGAATGCATTCTTCCGGATTATCGCCATTGGGACGGAAACGATAGAAAATCGGGTCAAAGCAACCCCAGGGGCTGATATTGGGGAACAGATTATAATAGATCGTGTCGACAAATTCAGCGTCGCTTATCTGGTCAACCTCATCGCCCAGTGTTTCGCGCCACATTTCGCGCTGGGCACCGGCTTCGGCCTTTCGCCGCTCGGCTATCGGACCTGTAGTCGTCGGATCAAGTTCCTCTTCCATCCCTTCTGCAAGCGGACCGCCGACCCAGTTGCAAAGCTGGATATCGGCGTGATGCAATTCCCCTTCCAGATGATGGGCCGCTTCATCAAAAATGCCGGTCCTGCCATCGCGGGTTGTAACCTTGACCCTGCCTTCTTCCAGGCGTTCGTAGATATTTCCGGACAGCGCATGGCGCACCTTGCCATAGGTCTTTGCCCCCTCCAGCGGTTCTGCCACCAGCGCCGGATTGACATGCGGGCTGAGCAGACCATTGGGTGAAATGGCACGCGACAGATTGCCGAACACGTCATATTTGCTGTTCGCGTCGCCCATCACGTCCAGCAAGGTCGGATGCGTGGCGACCACATGATAGGCCTCCATGAACGCCTCCTGCGCAACCTTCCAGTTGCAGCGCAGCTTCTTGGCGACATGGACAGCTTTATAGCGCCGTTCAAACGGGATCGGTTCGAAATGGCGGTCGATATCGCCGAGAAATTCTTCCAGCGGCTCGGCATTATCGTCCGGATTGATGAACACCCATCCTTGCCAGCGGCCGATCCGGACCGGCGGCAGACTATGTGTCTTCTCGCTAACCGTGGGAAAGTCCCACTGGCAGGGTACTTCCTTCAATGTGCCATCAATTTTCCAGCCCCAGCCATGAAATGGACAGCGAAATTCATGCAATCCCTTGGCATCTTCGGTCAGCAGCGCACGGCCCCGGTGAAGGCAGGCATTGGGAAAGGCCTTGAACTCATCCTCACCGGTGCGAACGATGATGAAGGATAGGCTGGCAATATCATAGACCAGACTATCGCCGACATTGGGAATATCATCCTCGTGGCAGGCCATTTGCCAAACGCGCTTCCAAAGCCGTTCGACTTCCAGATCAAAGAAATCGCGGGAATAATAGATGCTGGGATCTACAATGGTCGGCCCCGGTTCCATTGGGCTGTCCTCACGAAATCTGGATGGAACCTTGTGCGTATCCATGTCGAGCAGTTCGTCGTAACCGATCCCTTTGGACCGGTTTGTTCCGGTAAGCGTCTCTACCATCTGTTGTTCCTCAAAAAATCAATTGGCTTCTAGCATGCGATTTTCCTCGCGCTGTTCCGCACCCACTTCAGGATCGAAGACCAGTTCGAGCGACTGAACGCCGCGTAAAATATGACTGGTGGCAAAGGAAAAAGGATTGTCGGGATTTGCAAAGCGGAGATTTTTGAGCCGCTTCAGTACGATCGGAAGTGCCGTCACCATCTCGAGCCGGGCTAGCGTCATACCGAGGCAAGTGTGGACGCCCGCGCCAAATGCGATATGATTTTTGGCATTTGCCCGCGAAACGTCAAATTTGCCTGCATTGTCAAATTTGGATTCATCGCGGTTGGCCGAACCGTAGCGAATGAGCATTGGCTCTCCCGCTTTTAGCTCGACCCCGCCCAGCACCGTGTCTTGCTTCACGATACGCCACATATTGTGGGACGGAGACAGATGCCGCACCGTTTCCTCGACCATATTTGCCACGAGGCTGTCATCGGACATCACCGCCTTCAGCTGTTCGGGATTGGCCAGCAGCTGCGCCAAAGCATAGGTCAGTGCATGTGCAGTCGCTTCCTGCCCGGCGGTAAAGATTTGCTGAACGATCGAATAGATTTCCGGTTCATCGAGAGGCCGTTCGCCTTCCTCTGTCTGCATGGAGGCCTGAATGAGGTCCGATACAACATCGTCACCCGGATTCTTCCGCCGCTCCGCCATTGCTTCCAGAAAATAGGTCTGCATGGCGATCTCGCTATGCGCCAGCGCCGGCCGTTCTTCTGGCTTGGCATTGCCGTTCAGACGCAAAATGGCTGCACGAACCCAGGCCTGAAACATCGGGATATCTTCGCGCGGGATACCAAGCGCATCGGCAATGACAATGCCGGGCAGCATTTCCGCAAATTGCGATTTGAACTCGACTTTTCCATCCGTGGAAAATTTGTCAATCAGCCCATTTGTAACTTCGGTGATATAGGGTGCCATTGCCATGATCCGGCTATGGGGCAGGGCCTGCATGGCAATCCGTTTATAGCGCGCATGGTCGGGAGGATCGGCGGTGAGCATCGTGTCGCAGCGGCGCATACCCTCCGCCAGAATGGATTCTTCCTCCTCGTCAAAACGACCCTTTCCCCCGGAATTCAAAAGCGATGCAAAATTGCTGGAGAAAATCTTGGGGCGTTTATTGACTTCCAGAACGAGATCATAGGTGGATACCGACACGATCCCGGTCTTCGGATCGCGGAACACCGGTGCCTCATTGCGCAACCTGGCATAATAGGGATAGGGATCCCGCAGATTTTCCGGGCTGGTGGCATCAATATCCTCAAGATTTTCCATGGGTTCTCCTATGATAGGTCCGGCATTGTGATGCCGCGCCTGCGGTAGCCATTCGTCTGCAAACCAACGAAAGCAGATATTGGACACTGTCGATTTTTCCGGCGGCGCGGCATTGATCTGGATCAATCTGAGTGCGCTCAAAAATGATAGGACTTGGTTGGATCGCGAGCATTTGAAGCGCTTGATTGGCCCAAACTATAACTCTACTTTGAAGACATGAGCAGTGTGCTCGACTTGCCAATCATCGCAATCTTGATTTGGGAAAATGGGCTCTGATATCGCCCGGGGCGATCGGTTTCACAGCTATGGCGATTCCAACTTGCTGTTGCCGGAACGGGCTGGCTCTGTTGCTAGTGGAAAGACAATCGGAATCAGGGCATAGGCGGACCGATCAAAAAGAATCAGATATGGAGAGATGACAATGGACAGCTACGAACAGAATTACATCAATGGCCAGTGGGTGGATTCTATCGGCGGTACACCGCATCAGGTCATCAATCCGGCCACCGAAGAACCGGGCACCAAGATCGTGCTCGGCACCAAGGCAGATGTAGATGCTGCCGTCGCCGCTGCAAAGGAGGCGTTCAAGACGTTCAGCCAGACCTCGCGCGAAGAGCGGCTTGCCTTGCTTGGCCGGATCATCGAGGAATATCAGAAACGGATGCCCGACATTGCCGCTTCGCTGGCGGTCGAGATGGGCGCTCCGGTCAGCCTCGGTAACGCTGCGCAAGCGCCCGCTGGTCTCGGCGGGTTCATGGGCACGCTGGAAGCGCTGAAGAATTTCGAGTTTTCCGAAAAGGTCGGCCCCAATACCATCGTCTATGAACCGATTGGTGTGGTCGGCATGATCACGCCGTGGAACTGGCCGCTGAACCAGATCACGCTGAAAGTGGCACCGGCTCTGGCCGGCGGCAATACGATGGTGTTGAAGCCGTCCGAAGAATGCCCGGGCAGTGCGGCCATTCTCGCCGAGGTCATGGATGCCGCCGGCGTTCCTGCCGGCGTATTCAACCTGGTGCAGGGTGACGGCCCGACCGTGGGCGCGGCTATTGCATCACATCCCGATGTCGACATGGTGAGTTTTACCGGCTCGACCCGCGCCGGCATCCTCGTCGCGAAAGCAGCTGCCGATACGGTCAAGCGCGTGCATCAGGAACTGGGTGGCAAATCGCCCAATCTGGTCTTGCCCGGTGCGAAGCTCGAAGAAGTTCTGCCCGCGACCATTGCCGGTGTGATGATCAATACTGGCCAAAGCTGCATCGCGCCGACCCGCGTACTGGTGCACAAGGACCAGAACAGCGATGCGATCGCGGTGGTCAAGAATATCGTCGAAAGCCAGGAGGTGGGCGATCCGACGGTCGAAGGCGGCCATATGGGGCCGGTTGTCAACAAGGCGCAATATGGCAAGATCCAGGATTTGATCCAGTCCGCCATAGACGAAGGTGCAACGCTGGAAGCCGGCGGTACCGACCTGCCGGCCAATGTGAACCGCGGCTATTATGTCAAGCCGACGCTGTTCAGTGGCGTGACGCCCGATATGCGGATCGCCAAGGAAGAGATATTCGGACCGGTGGTAACGCTGATGAGCTACGACAATCTAGAGCAAGGGATCGAAATTGCGAATGACACGGAATATGGCCTTTCCGCCGTCATTTCCGGAGATCCGGCGGAAGCCGCCTCCGTGGCTCCGCAACTGAAGGCAGGCATGGTCATCATCAACAATTGGGGCCCGGCTCCCGGTGCACCATTTGGCGGTTACAAGCAGTCCGGCAACGGCCGCGAGGGCGGTGTTTACGGTCTGCGCGATTTCATGGAAGTGAAATCGATCAGCGGCTTGCCGGGCTAAAGCCGGGATCTCGGAGCAGAAAAACTCCTATCTTGAAATATAAAAAGGGCGGCTTGATCGAGCCGCCCTTTTTATTGCGTTATCGGAAGGCCTAGCCTTCAGCCGGGGCAACCGGCGGATCATTGTCGGCGACTTCGGTGAGCGATCCACCAATGGCTTCGCACTCGCCCGCGTCGGTATATTTCCAGGCATTGCCCTGATAGTCGAGCACAGCGGTGCCCGCGCAGCTGGTGCCTTCGCCTGCAGCACAATCATTTTCACCTGCTTTCGCGATGCCGAAGCATTTTTCCTTTTCTGCTGCAGCGACTTCGGTCACCTCGGCAGTTGTTGCTTCCGCGTTTTCGCTGGTTGCTTCGCTGGTTCCGCCGGAACAGGCGGACAAAGCTGCCGCCGCGATCAGGGCAGAGGCTGCCGCACCTAGTTTCGTAGCCTTTGTCATGAGATTCTCCCGATTTAGGTCTTTGAAAATGGGCTGCCATCCTGCACAGCTATCGGCAATTCGAACAGGGCAGGCCAATGGTTACACAATCATCACGAAAATACAAATTTGAACCCGCCACATTCGGTATCATGAATATGTTGGGACATCTGTGTGGCTGAGCGCTTCTCATTTTCGATCACCGCAACCGACGGCAAGGCCCGGACCGGCAGCATATCCATGTTGCGTGGCGACATTCGCACGCCTGCGTTCATGCCGGTGGGCACAGCTGCAACGGTCAAGGCGATGAAGCCGGAAAGCGTGCGCGCAACCGGTGCGGACATCATTCTCGGCAACACCTATCACCTGATGCTGCGGCCCGGAGCGGAGCGGGTGGCACGGCTCGGTGGTCTGCACAAGTTCATGAACTGGGACCGCCCGATCCTGACCGATAGCGGCGGCTATCAGGTGATGAGCCTGTCGGAGCTCACCAAGCTGAGCGAGGACGGGGTGGAGTTCCAGAGCCATCTCGACGGCTCGCGGCATATGCTGACCCCGGAACGGTCGATGGAAATCCAGCGGCTGCTGGGCAGCGATATTGTCATGGCGTTTGACGAATGTACCAAGAATGGCGCGACACGGGACGAGGCGCAGGCCTCGATGGAGCGCTCGATGCGCTGGGCCAAGCGCTCCCGTGACGGCTTTGACAGCGGAACGGGTCATGCGGCGAAAGCGGCGCTGTTCGGTATCCAGCAGGGCTCCCTTGACCGGGATATGCGCGCCGCGTCGGCACAGGCGCTGATTGAAATCGGGTTTGACGGCTATGCGATCGGCGGTCTTGCCGTTGGCGAGGGGCAGGAGGCGATGTTCGAGGTGCTCGACTATGCACCGGGGCAATTGCCTGCCGACAAACCGCGCTATCTGATGGGCGTGGGCAAGCCTGACGACCTGGTCGGTGCGGTGGAACGCGGCGTCGACATGTTCGACTGCGTGCTGCCCAGCCGGTCCGGCCGCAACGGCCAGGCGTTTACAGCACGAGGTGCGATCAATATCCGCAACGCCAAATTTGCCGAGGATCTGGCGCCGCTGGACGAAAGTTGCGAATGTTCGGTTTGTGCAAGCTACAGCCGCGCCTATCTGCACCATCTGATCCGGGCGAAGGAGATATTGGGCGCGATGCTGATGACCGAGCATAATATTGCCTATTATCAGACGCTGATGGCGGACATGCGGGAAGCAATCGCGGCGGGGACTTTTGCCGATTTTGCCAAAAAATTCCGCAGCAGCTATCTGAACCCATGATTGCAGGCATGCCGGAAACAACCACACTCCAGGATGCGCTGGACCGCGCGCGGGAAAATGCGTCCTTTCTGGCGATGGCGATGCAGGTGCAACCAGCGCTGACCGATTTGCTGGCCGAAGAAAATCTGCAAGCGGCCCTGGAATATGTCGGTGGCGCGGGAGCGGGCGCGGAAAATGTTCGGCAAAAATTGCGGCGGGAAAAACGGGCGCTGGCGCTGACACTGGCGATTGGCGATCTGGCCGGGCAACTGTCCCTGACCGAAGTCATCGAACGATTGTCCGATTTCGCCGACCGGGCGCTGGATGAGGCTTTGGCCGATATTTATGCAACCCGCTATCCGGATGCGCCGGTAGAAGGTTTTTCTATCATCGGTCTGGGAAAACACGGCAGCCGGGAACTCAATTATTCGTCGGATATCGACCCGATCTTCATCTATGATCCGGACAGAATACCGGTACGCGGCCGCGAAGAGCCCAGCGATGCCGCCCGCCGTATCGGTCAGCAGCTGGTCGAGGCGCTCAACAGTCGCGACGCCGACGGCTATGTGTTCCGGGTCGATATGCGGTTGCGGCCGTCACCCGAAGTGAGTCCGGTGGCGTTGCCGGTGGAAGCAGCAATCAGCTATTATGAGTCGAGCGCGCTGGCGTGGGAGCAGGCAGCCTATATCCGCTCCCGGGTCGCTGCCGGTGATCGGCAGCTGGGGCGCTATTTTCTTGAAACGATCAATCCGTTCATCTGGCGTCGGTCGCTCGATTACGGAGCGATCCGGAATATCGGATCGGTGACGGCGCAGATCCGCGACCATTATGCAGCCGGCCAGAAGTTCGGACCCGGCTTTGACCTGAAACGCGGGCGCGGAGGCATAAGGGAAACGGAATTCTATGCCCAGATGCACCAGCTGATCTTTGGCGGGCGGCAACCGGATTTGCGGGCACCGGCAACCCGCGATGCGCTGGACGCGCTGGCGCGGGCAGGCCGGATCGACAGGGACAAGGCAAATGTGTTGAGCGAGGCCTACGAACTCTACCGGGTCATCGAGCACCGGTTGCAGATGGTCAATGACCAGCAAACCCACAGCCTGCCCGACGAGACAGCGACCCTTGACCGGGTGGCGCGACTGCACGGACTGGACAAGGGGCAGACATTGCTCGAACTGCTGGTCCCGCATGTGGAGGCGGTCGGCCGGATTTACGATGATCTTATCGAACCGGAGGATGATGCGCGGCTTCCGGCGGATGAGGAAAAGTTGGCAGCCGTAATCGCGGGGAAAAATCTGGTCGAAGCCGACAGTTTCCTGCAGGCAATCAAGCGCTGGCGGAGCGGCAAGGTAACCGCTCTGCGATCTGCCGCTGCCCAGGAATCCTTCGAGGCCATCCTGCCGGCTCTGGTCGACGCGATCGCAACGGCACCAAATTCGACGAAGGCGCTGGCCCGGCTGGACAGCCTGATCGACAAATTGCCGACCGCAATCAATTTTTTCCGGATATTGGAGGCGCGCCCCGGCCTGCTTGAAAAGCTCGGCCAGATTCTCAGTCACGCGCCGGTGCTTGCCGATGCGCTGGCCCGACGGGCGGAACTGTTCGATGGCCTGATCGATGCCACGGCGCTGGACCTGCCGCCGTCTGTTGCAGAACTGGCCGACCAGTTTGCCCGTACCGAACCGGGCGATGACTATCAGATGCTGCTCGACCGGGTGCGCGCCCGGGTTGGCGAAAAACGCTTTGCGCTCGGCGTTCAGCTGATCGAGGGCGAGCATGATGCGCTGGAAATTTCCGCAGGCTATGCTCGGGTAGCGGAAGCGGCGATCCAGGTGCTCGCTGATGCTACTATTGCGGAGTTCGAGCAGGTTCACGGCAAGATTGCGGGTACCGGGCTGCTGATCCTGGCGCTGGGACGGCTCGGAGGAGCGGCATTGACCCATGCGTCCGACCTCGACCTCATTTTCCTGTTTTCCGGTGATCATAGCGCCGAGTCCGATGGTCAGCGCCCGCTTGGCGGCACGCAATATTTCAACCGGCTGACCGCGCGGATTGTCACCGCCCTGTCGGTACCGACAGCTGCCGGTCCGCTGTATGAAGTCGATACGAGACTCCGGCCTTCCGGCACCCAGGGTCCGCTGGCGGTGACTCTCGAGAGCTTTTACAAATATCAGCGGGAAAATGCCTGGACCTGGGAACATATGGCATTGACCCGGGCGCGACCGGTATATGGCGATGCAACCCTGCGGGAGCAGTTGCAGGGGCAGATATGCGATATCCTGAAGCAGGAGCGGGAGCCGGAAGCCCTGCGCAAGGCGGTTCGCAAGATGCGGCTGGATATTGTCGAGCACAAGCCGCCGAAGGGACCGCTGGACACGAAGCTGATGGAAGGCGGGTTGGTCGACTGGGAATTCATCATTCATTTTCTGCAGCTGAAGACCGGCGATGCGCTGCAACCGCAGCTGGGCAAGGCGGTGCGCGCGCTGGTCGCCGGGGGACATCTCGGTAAAGATATGGTGACCGCGCACGAACTGATGACACGGCTGCTCGTAGCGTTGCGGCTGATGTCTCCGGATTGCGACTATCCGCCGGAAACCAGCCGTGCATTGATCGCGAGAGCGGCGGGTCAGGCAAGCTGGGATGCCCTTCTGGACGGCTATGACAACGCCAGGCAATGCGTTATTAACGAATGGAACCGGCACCTGCGGCCGGATCCTGACGAAATATTAGGAGATATTATATGATCGATGTGGGTGACAAGGTTCCGGACATGGAACTGGTGGCGCCGGACGGCAGTCCGGTGAAGATTTCCGACTATGCGGGCAAGAAGCTGGTACTGTTCTTCTACCCGAAAGCCAGCACGCCGGGTTGCACGACGGAGTCTAAGGATTTTTCTGCGCTGTTGACGGAATTTGAGAAAGCGGGTGCCGCGGTGCTGGGCATGTCTGCCGATTCGCCGAAACGGCAGCAGAATTTCATCAACAAGCAGGAATTGACGGTCGATATTGCCTCGGACGAGAGCACCGAGTTTCTCGAGAAAATCGGCGTCTGGGCGGAAAAGAAAATGTACGGCAAGACCTATATGGGGATCATCCGTTCGACCTTTCTGGTCGGACCCGATGGCACCGTCCTGAAGGCTTGGCCGAAAGTGAAGGTCAAGGGGCACGCCGAAGAGGTTCTGGCCGCTGTCCAGACAGCATAGCGTCATCGACATGAACGCGCAGTCCGGTGTCGGGGCTGCGGTGCTGCGCGTGTTGCAAACCGCCAGTCCCGCCGCCAAGGTGATGGCAGCACGCCATGCCGAACGGCAGTGGCGGCTGGGACGGCTTACCCACGATTTTGGCGAGACCATGCCCGATATGCCCGCGCGGCCCGAGCGCCCTGTGCTGATGCGGCCCCGCGACATGCCACGGCGTGGTACCGGTACGTCGGTGCCAAGGCGCATCGCCCTGATTCACGCGCTAGCGCACATTGAATTTGTCGCGATCGATCTTGCGTTTGACATGATCGGACGGTTCGGATCGCAATTTCCCCGCGCGTTCACCGATGACTGGATGCGGGTCGGTGCGGAAGAAGCGATGCATTTCGTGCTGCTCGACCGGCGATTGCGGGCAATGGACTGTTTTTACGGTGCGTTGCCGGCCCATGACGGTCTCTGGGACAGTGCCAAAAACACCGCGCATGACGTTTCGGCGCGGCTGGCGATCGTTCCGATGGTGCTCGAAGCCAGGGGACTGGATGTCACGCCGGAGACGGTGGAGCGGTTCAAGCGCCAGGGCGACGATCTGACGGCAAGGGTGCTGAACCGAATCTATCAGGACGAAATCAACCATGTATTTTTCGGAACAAAATGGTTCGAATTTGACTGCAAAATACGCGATCTTGCACCGCATGACCATTGGAGAGCGCTGGTAAAAAACCACTTCAAGGGCGGATTAAAGGCGCCATTCAACGACTCGGCGCGCCGGACAGCCGGTCTGACCCGAGAATATTATTACGGTATTGAATAGTTAACCAATATGAATTTACACCACTCCTCGATCAGCAAACGATCAACGGGGACAAAGGTTCCAAAAAATTTAACGCCATGGATTTCATGGGTCGCAAACAAAGGTTCGATCATTTTATGACCGAAAACATAGTCGCTTTATTTCGTAAATCTGTGCGCAAGATCACAGCCATTGCATTTCTTGGTTCAGCAATGATTTTTTCTACCGCCGCGACCGCGGAAGCCGCTTCAGATTCCAGTATCCCCGTCGATGTACTCAAAAGCCAGGCCGCAGAAAGCGCCCTTGGTGAAGCGGATCCCGCTTTCAAAATGATTTTCAATAGCTGGTCCGGTCAGGGCAAACAGGAATCCGTCAAACTGACCATTCCTTCCCGCAAGCCGGTAAAAGACTTCACCTTGACCAGTTCTTACGGTTTCCGCTCCGATCCATTCAGAGGCCGTCGTGCCAATCACAAGGGCCTGGATATGGCGGGGCCGATCGGCACTCCCATTTATGCGACCGCTGACGGTATTGTCGGGCGCGCCCAGTGGGTGAATGGTTATGGCAAATATATCGAGATCAACCACGGCAACGGCATCCAGACCCGCTTTGGCCACATGTCGCGCCTCAATGTCGAGGCGAATGCCCGCGTCAAGAGCGGCGACCTGATCGGCTTCATGGGCTCAACCGGCCGTTCGACGGGCAGCCATCTTCACTATGAAGTGCGTATCGCCGGCGAAGCGGTCAATCCCATCCCGTTCATGCAATCCAATGATTTTCTCGTTGCGCAGAAGCTGAATTCCGGCGTTGCATTGGGCGGCCCCGCGGATTAGTATATAAATACACCTTTGGGAGAGGGTGCATGGAGGAGCGGTTCGAGCTTAAGGCTTGCCGCTCCTTTTGTTTATCCCTATCTTAAGAACATGAATGAGGCCCTCGCACCCATCGAACAGGATATTATCCTGACCCCCAATGCCGCAAAACGCGTTGCCGTGATTGCCGGCAAGCAGGGCAAGGCCGCGATTCTGCGGCTGGCCGTCGAAGGAGGGGGCTGTTCCGGCTTCCAATATCGTTTCGGTCTCGCTGACAGCATCGAGGATGATGACGTAGCGGTCCACGAATCCGGCGTTACCCTGGTGGTCGACGGGATCAGCCTGGACCTAGTGCGCGGAAGCGCTGTCGATTTTGTGGAATCGCTTGGCGGTAGCGCCTTTCAGGTGACCAATCCCAATGCGGCTTCCGGTTGCGGCTGCGGTTCCAGCTTTTCTATCTAAGTGAAAATAGCCAGCTTCAACATCAACGGTATCAAGGCGCGCCTGCCGCGGCTGCTGGAATGGCTCGAAGAGACCAGGCCTGATGTTGCCTGCCTCCAGGAGATCAAGACCCAGGACGAGGGCTTTCCCGCCGACAAGTTCGAGGAAATCGGCTATGGCGCGATCTGGCACGGGCAAAAGAGTTTCAACGGTGTCGCCATTTTGGCGCGCGACCAGGTGCCGGAAGAGATCAAGCGCGGCCTGGACGGCGAACCGGAAGACGAGCACAGCCGCTATATCGAAGCCGATATCAGCGCCAAGGACGGTCAGAAGGTCCGGGTGTCGAGCATCTATCTGCCGAACGGCAATCCCCATCCCGGCCCGAAATTTGACTTCAAGCTGCGTTGGATGAAACGGCTGCGCGATCGGGCTGCCGAAATCCGGGCGGAAGAAGTGCCAGCGGTGCTGGCCGGTGACTATAATGTTATCCCGCGCGACAATGATGTCTATTCGGTCAAGGCGATGCAGGACGATGCGCTGATGCAGCCGGAGAGCCGGCAGGGCTATCGGCGCCTGCTGAACGACGGCTGGACCGATGCGCTTGGCGTGACCTATCCGGCCGGCAAAATCTGGACCTACTGGGACTATCGCAGCGGCGGCTGGCAACGCGATCAGGGCTTCCGTATCGACCATTTGCTGCTCAGTCCGCTGGCGGCTGACACCCTCAAGAGCTGTGGTGTCGACAAGGAGCATCGCGGCCGGGAGAAGGCGAGCGATCATACGCCGGCCTGGGTCGATCTGAATATCTGATCCGCCGACGGGCCAATGACCGGATCCGGATTGCGGCTAGAGCGCCTTGTCGTAGATCAGATATTCCCGGTTTATGTCCGCACCGATCGCATCGGCGATTGCTACCATTCCCTGATTATCTTCGAGAATCCAGCCGATTTCCGCATAGCGGGTACCGAAATCGGCCACGGCGTCGCGGCGGATATATTCGATCATCATGAAGGCCATCTGGCTCGCCAGACGGCTGTTGTGCAATTCCTTTTTGACGCCCATCAGCGGCACCCGCATCGACTGTGCCTTGGGGAATTTCAGCCACCAGAGCAATTTGGCCCAGCCAAAAGGCCAGAGCGAGCCCCCGAGGCCGCGGATTACTTCATTCATATTCGGCAGGGTCATCATGAAGGCGACGGGTTCGCCGTCGAGTTCGGCGATGCGGATCAGGGCCTCGTGGACAATAGGCTTGAGACTTTTCCCGGCATGTTCAATTTCGTGGTCGGTCATCGGCACAAAGCCCCAGTTGGTTGACCAGGCGTCGTTCAGCAGGCCCATGATGATCGCCGCATCGCGGTCAAAATGCTTCTTGTCGACCTTGCGAATTGTCAGTTTCTTGTTGCGCACTCCGGAAGCCACGATGCGGTTGATCAGCTCCGGAAAGCCGTCCTTGACCGGCAGGTCATAGGTCACCAGACGCTTTGCTACGGTATAGCCGAGATTTTCGATCCAGTGCTGATAGGCCGGGTTGTGGTGCCCCATCATGATCATCGGACTATGGTCATGGCCCCGCGTCAGCAGCCCAGGTTCTTCCCAGACGGACAGGCTGATCGGTGCCAGCACGCGGGTCATGCCCTGATCGCTCAGCCACTGCTCGGCCGCGCGGACCAGCGCGTGCATCACGGCCTCGTCGCTTGCCTCCATCAGGCCCCAGTTGCCGGTGCCGGGGCCCATGCCCTGTTCTGACGGCTGTTGCAGCGCCAGTTCGTCAATATGCGCGCTGATCCGCCCGACTACCCGCGCGTGCCGTACCGCCAGAAAAAACTGTACCCGGGCATGTTCGAAAAACGGATTCTTGCCGGGGCTGATCAGCTTGGCAACTTCGGACTTCAGGGGCGGGACCCAGTGGGGGTCACCAGAGTTTAGCTCATAGGCAATATCGATGAACTGCTTTGTCTGGGCCTTGGTAGTCACAGGCTGAATCATTATATCCTGACTGGCCACCATATATTTCCTTCTGTATTTACGGCTGGCTGTGACGTTAATCGCGGCGCAATGTCAAGGGCATGAGCAGCTTTGCTGTCTTGTCCTTGCCATGATGTCGCCACGATATGTTGCTCTAGGCGGTTCAAAGATTGTGCAGGTGTTTATGCGTTCGACAACCATCATTCCGGAAAATGCGCCGAAGGCGGCCGCTGACTCGCGCCAAAGCGCGGCCCCTTTCCTAGTTCCCGAGGACAATGATCTGATCCGGACCGCCGCGAAGGTCACCCGTGATCTCAATACGCCCAAACCCGCCGTCTACTGGGCCGATTTTCTTGCCTCCGTGGCGGTCGGCTATGGTGCGCTCGCCGGCGCGATCGTCATCCAGTCCACGGGACTGGCCATTCTCTGCGGTCTGGTCGCCATTATTGCCCTGTACCGGGCTGGCAGTTTTATCCATGAACTGACCCATGTCCGGCGCAATGCCTTGCCCGGTTTCCATTTTGCCTGGAACGCGCTGTTCGGGGTACCGATGCTGATACCATCCTTCATGTATGAAGGCATTCACAGCATTCATCACCGGACGAAAAAATATGGCACGGTCGAAGATCCGGAATATCTGCCGTTGGCGTTGATGAAACCCTGGTCGGTTCCGCTGTTCGTGGTCGTCGCGGCGCTGGCTCCGGTCGCCTTGCTGTTCCGCTATGCGATCCTGTCGCCACTTTCCGCGCTCATTCCGCCGCTGCGCAAAATCGTGGTCGAGCGCTATTCCGGCCTGATCATCAATCCCGAGTTTCGCCGCAAGCCGGCAGAAGGCGAGCTGAGACGCCGCTGGCTGGCCTGCGAAACCGGAGCCAGTATCTGGGCCATTGCCCTGATCGCAATGGTGGCGATCGACGTGATACCGATGCGCGCCTTTCTGATCTTCCTCGGCATCATGTCCGGCAGCGTCATATTGAACCAGATTCGCACCCTGGTTGCGCATCTCTGGGAGAATGACGGTCGGGAAATGACCGTGACCGGCCAATATCTCGACAGCGTCAATGTACCGCCACCGGGGACTTTGCCAGCGCTATGGGCGCCGGTCGGACTGCGTTATCACGCGCTGCACCATTTGTTGCCGGGGGTCCCCTATCACAATCTGGGCGAGGCGCACCGGCGCATAGCGGCCGAATTGCCAAAGGAGTCTCCGTTCTATCGGGCGGATCATGACAGCCTCTGGACGCTGGTGACGGGACTCATGCGCGGCAGCGCCGGCAGAAACTGAAGCCGCTATTCCTCGGTGCGGATCAGTACCGTTTCCCCGATCAGGAAAAACAGCAGAAATGGTGCCCAGGCGGCCAATAGAGCCGGATAAGCACCAATATTGCCCATCGCGAGCGCGAAATTGTCGGCCACGAAATAGGCGAATCCCAGCGCCATACCGATCACGGCCCGGATGAACAGCTGTCCGGAGCGGGCCAGGCCGAATGCGGCGACAGCACCCAGCAGCGGCATCAGGATCGACGACATCGGTCCCGAAATCTTGTGCCACCAGCCGGCCTTCAGGCTCATCGTCGGGCGGCCCGCTTGCTCCAGTTCACCAATGGCTCCGTGGAGCGCGAAAATCGAAAGGCTGTCCGCGTCGACATTGCTTAGAGTGAACTGATCGGGCCTGATGGAATTGCCTACAAGTAATTCGGCATTTCTGTCCTCGCTTCCGGTGCTGACATTGAACCGGGTGACATTGGTCAGGAGCCAGCCGTTTCCGGTGAACCGCGCCTCATCCCCGTGCATAAGGCTGTTCAGTTCATTGGCGGTGCGATTGTAGATTGTGACCCCTTGCAACTGAACATTGTCCCCTCGACCGATCACCGTCCGCGCATTGATCAGATTGTTGCCGTCCTTGACCCAGATATTGGTGCGGATGTTGCTTGCGGCCGGAATGGGACCGAAATCCACTTTCTCCCACTGTGACAAGCGGTCCGTGGCGGGGGCGACCAGTGTTTCATTGAAAACAAAGGAGAGCAGGGCCACGCCCATGCTGGCGACGATCAGCGGGGCCAGAATCTGGTGGGCGGACAGGCCGCCTGCCTTCATCGAGATGACCTCGCTATTCTGGTTCAGGGTCGCGAGCGTGATGATCGTGCCCAGAAGCACCGAAAAGGGCAGAAAACGGGCTATGAGCTGTGGTGCCCGCAGCGAGACATAGGTCCACAGTTCGGCCTCGCCATTGCCCGGATGGGCCAGAATCTTGCCGCTCTCACCCAACAGATCGAGCGCCTGCAGCACCAGTACCAGCAGCGCCAGCACCGCCAGCGTGCGGATGATGAACATTTTTGCCATGTAGATGGCCAGCGTGCGGGAGGGGAAAAAGTCCATGGCCGGCTATTCCTTCATCATCGCGCGTTTGCGGTTGAAACTGAGCAGCCCCTTGAACACCCCGCCGAATTTCGAGAAGGCCTTTTCCAGCGCTCCGATCGGCTGGCCACCGGGAACATGGGCGGCCACATGGTACATCCAGATGATCAGCGCGGCGAACAGGCAAAAGGGCAGCCACAGGGCAATGATCGGATCCACCAGTCCCAGGGAGCCGATATCCTCGCCATATTCATTGACCTTGTGATAGGTCACGATCATCACGATCGACAGAAAGACGCCAAGGGCAGATGTCGAGCGCTTTGGTGGAACGGCCAGCGCGACGGCCAGCAGCGGCATCAGCAACATCATCACCACCTCGACCATGCGGAAATGGAAATTGGAGCGCGTTTCGTTGCGTTCGTTCACCGGGCGCTTGATGTCGCTGCCGACCCGCACCAGTTCGGGTATCGTATATTCCAGATTCTTGCCACCGCGCGACCGGAAGGATTCGATATTCGGCAAATCAATCGGCAGGTCATGATTGCTGAAACTCAATATCCGCGGCTTCTGGTAATTGGGGGCGTCATGGACCAGCACGCCATCGGTCAGGCGCAGGATGATCGTATCGGGATCATCGGTTGCCAGAAACTGTCCGTTTTTGGCCGTTACCGACACGGTTTGGCCCTTCTTGTTTTCGGCGCGGACGAACATCCCGCTCAATTTGGTCCCGTTGTCGCGGCTTTCCTCGATGCGAAGCGTCATCCGGTTGCCCAGATTGGTGAATTCGCCGACCTTGATCGAGGCACCAAGCGCGCCCGAGCGCAATTCGAAGCGCAGCTCTTCGTAATAATAGCGGGACAGGGGCTGGATGAAGCCGACCAGAGCCAGATTGACGAGCATCAGCGCCACCGCAAACATGTAGGGCACCCGGAGCAGGCGCCCGTAGCCCTGGCCCACCGCGCGGAAAACATCGAGTTCGGAGCTGAGCGCGAGTTGCCGGAAGGCCAGCAGGATTCCGAGCAGCAAACCGATCGGAATGCCCAGAGACAGATATTCGGGAATCAGGTTGGCCAGCATCCGCCATACCACGCTGACCGGACCTCCTTCCGCAGCAACAAAATCGAACAGCCGCAGCATTTTTTCGAGCACCAGCAGCATCGCTGCAATCACCAATGTGCTGAACAGGGGCAGGGCTATCAATTTTGCCAGATAGCGATCGGTGGAAGTCAGCAGTTTCAACTTGTTGTCTCCCTCTCACCATGTTTTCGCCGCAAATCAAATCCATAACGAAAGCGGATCGGGGGCTGATTCTTGACCGTGTCGGAGTGTTGACGCGGGTATAACGACTAGGAGTAACTTCGTCATGTTGAAATTTGCGGCTTCCATCGCATTGTCGACCACCCTTTTGCTTGCCTCTGCCCCGGCTTTTGCCGGTGGCCGGGAGATACCCAATGATATGCGCCCGTGCCGGACGGGCAATGGCCCCGCTGTGAAGGTGGAAATCGACGGCCTGAAAGAAACGACCGGAAAGGTGCGGGTCCAAAGCTACCGCGGCACCAAGGACGAATGGCTCAAAAGCGGTGCATGGCTGAGCCGCATCGAAGTCCCTGTGACCGCCAAGAGCATGACCTTCTGCCTGCCGTTCAGCAAGGCGGGCGAATATGCGATTGCCGTGCGCCATGACCTGAACGGGAACGGCAAAACCGATATCACCAGCGACGGCGGCGGCATGTCCAACAACCCGAGCATCAGCATCTTCAACCTTGGCAAGCCAAGTTACAAGAAAACCAAATTTGCAATCGGCAATGAGGTCAAAACCATCAGCATCAATATGAAATATATGTGATGCTTCATGTGCACTGCATAATTTGGGGCTAATTTATGGCAAATGTCGCACTTCTTTCCAATCCGAACTCAACCGGAAATCGGGCGATTTTGCCAGAAGTGCGGTCTTATTGCGTAAAAAACAGCGATGTTTTCCACTATGAAGTGGATCATGTCGATGAAATTGCCAAGGCACTGGAAACCATTGCCCGGGTGAAGCCGAAAGTGCTGGTAATCAACGGCGGTGACGGAACTGTGCAGGCCGCGCTGACCGAATTATATCAAGGTGGCCATTTCGGGGACAGCCCGCCGCCGGTTGCCGTGTTGCCCAACGGCAAGACCAATCTGATCGCGCTCGACCTAGGCGCCGAAGGCAATCCGCTCAAGGCGCTGGAACGAATTGTCGAACTGGCCAAGCATGATTTGCACGAACATCTGGTGTTGCGGGAACTGATCGCGCTGTCCGATGGCAGCAAGGACAGCAAGGTTGTGCTCGGCATGTTTCTGGGCGGCGCCGGCCTGTCGGAGTTCATTCTCTATTGCCGTCACAAAATCTACCCGCTCGGATTGCCCAATGCCGCGGCACATGTGCTGACGGTGTTTGCCGCGCTCGCTTCGGTCCTGTTCGGAATCCGGGGTAAGTTTCTGCCTAACCGTTCTCAGCCGATCAAGATATCGCTGATCCGCGATGGCCAGTTCCAGGGCAATTTTGCAGTGCTGATCGTTACCACGCTGGAGCGCTTGCTTTTGATGAAGCGGTCGATGCGGAACAAGAATGCGATTGGCCGGATGCAGTTTCTGGCCATTGATCAGCGGGCCGGAGCGATTGTGCGCTTTCTGCTGTCGGTCATATTTGGCCGGCTGGGGAAAAATGTGCAGAAGGGCATCCATCTGGAACGAGGCGACACGATCCGGATCGAGGGCGAAGGCAGCAACGTGCTGATGGACGGCGAATTATTCTGTGCCCAGCCCGGGCAGCCGATCGTATTGAAATCGACCAAGGCCGTGTCCTTCCTTCGGCTGGCCGCTTGAGCTAAGGCTTTCGCGTGAGCGAACTCAAATCATTGATAAAGCGGGAGCTGGCGCAGTCCGTTGACCCGCGAGTCGCGGCTTTTGCCACGTCGATTGCCGCGCAATATGGAGCGGCATCGCGGGTGGTGCTGTTCTATGGCTCGTGCCTGCGCAGCACCGAACTCGACGGGCAGATGCTCGATTTCTACCTGATCGTCTCCAGTTACGAGGCAGCCTATGGCAAAAGCTGGCTTGTCGGTGCGAACAAGCGGCTGCCGCCCAATGTATTCCCGGCAGAACATGACGGACTGGTCGCCAAGGTGGCCGTGCTGAGCGAGCAGGATTTTCACAGGCTGAACCGGATCACGGCCAGTGCAGTCAGTGTCTGGGCGCGGTTTGCGCAACCGTCGCGGCTGGTCTGGCAGGCGGATGAAGCCGCGCAGGAACAGGCGGTCGAGGCGATTGCCGGTGCGCCGGTCACCCTGTTTGACATGACCTTTCCGATGATGGGCATTGATACCGAATATTCGATATCGGATCTCTGGAAACGCGGCTTTGAGTTGACCTACGGGGCGGAATTGCGCGCCGAACGTAAGGACCGTTCGGCTTCGGTCGTGGATGCCGATCCCGAACGCTATGCGCGATTTGGACCGGCCGTCGTTGCGGCTATTGCAGCACGGGACAAGGACCGGGGCAAGGAGCTGAAAATCATCGCCTCGCGCGATGCGGTCGAAAAAAGATGGCGGCAATTGCGGCGCAACGGCAAGATGCTGACGCTGGCGAGGCTGGCCAAGGCCTCCGCCACCTATGCTGGCGGCATTGATTATCTCGCCTGGAAGATCAATCGCCATGCCGGGACCGATTATGTTATCAGGCCGTGGCAGCGCAAATGGCCGATCCTGGGTGCGCTGGTGATGCTGCCGCGGTTGATCAGGGGCGGGGCCATCAAATAGTATCAGTGCCTGAAAGGAGGAGGAATATGCCAAACAGGCTTGAAATCAATCCGATCCATCTGGGGCTGGGGGCAACCGCAGAGGTCCAACCCCAAATGACCGGCGGAATGGAGTGGTATGCAGAATATGGCGTGCGCCATGGCGATGACGGGACCGAAGGCCGGCTGGTCTCAATGTACAGATTCACCGAGAGCTGGGATGTCTGGGAAATGCATCCCAAGGGTGCGGAAGTGGTCTTGTGCACCGAAGGCGAACTCACCCTGATTCAGGAAATGACGGATGGCATTCTTCAAAGCACAACCCTATCGGCGGGCGAATATGTGATTAACGCGCCGGGTGTGTGGCATACCGCGGATGTGGAAGGCTCGGCAATGGCCGTTTTCATCACGGCGGGAGAAGGCACCGAGCACCGCGCGCGATAGAGCCGATGGATTGTCCCGTCCTTGTTTCAGGAAGACAACAGTCTACCGATCCTTGTAATCCGGCTTTCTCTTCGCGAAAAATGCCTTGGCCGCTTCCCGGCTATCCTCGGTCATCGACAGCATCACCTGTTGCCGGTCTTCGATGGCAAGCGCGGCTTCGAAGCTCTGCGCATCGATATTGCGGTTCAATGCGTCCTTCGACAGGCGCAGACCCATGGGGGCGGTGTCGAGCATTTCTCCAGCCAGCGACAGGCCCGTCGCGAGCAGCTTGTCCTCGTCCACGACTTCGCTGATCAGGCCATATTTTTCCGCCCGCTCGGCATGGATGAAACGTCCGGTCAGGATGAGTTCCGAAGCGATCGAAGCACCGACCATGCGGGGGAGAAAATAACTCGAACCCATGTCGCAGCCGCCGAGGCCGATCTTGATATAGGCGGCATTCATTTTCAGGCTGGGCGCACCGAAGCGGACATCGCTGGCAAGCAGCAGCGAGAAGCCGCCGCCGCAGGCCGCCCCTTGCGCCAGCGCGATAACCGGTTGCGGACATTGCCGCATAAGCTGCATAACCGTGGCGATCGACCGCTGGGTGTTCCACACATGCTGGACCTGTCCCCGCGATCCGTCATTTTTCCAGCCGCCGATATCGAGACCGGCGCAAAAGGCGCGGCCTTCGGCGCGGAAGAGAACCACACGCACGTCAAGCCGCTTTTGCAGCCCGCGAAAATAATCCTGCAGCGCAAAGATCATGTCCTCGTTCATCGTGTTTAGCTTTTCCGGGCGATTGAGAGTCAGAATCTCGATGGCACCGCGTTGTTCGATGAGGAGGGGATTGGTCATTTCAGCTGGATTGCCCCCACTGCCTTGCCAGCTGCCTCGAACATCCCCAGAATCTGGTCGACCTGTTCGCTGGTATGTTCCGCACAAAGCGAGCATCGCAGCAGGGTCATATTCGCCGGAGTTGCTGGCGGTCTGGCGAGATTCACATAAAGCCCTTCGGCGAGCAAAGCCTGCCACATCATCGCGCCTTTTTCGAGATCGGGCATGATCACCGCGATGATCGCGCTTTGCGCCTCCGGAGTGCCGAGCGTAAAGCCGAGATCGCGCAGGCCTTTGTGCAGCTTCTTGCTGTTCTCCCAAAGATGGGCACGCTTGTTGCCGCTGTGCATCAGCTTGCGGATCGAGGTGCTCGCAGTGGCCATGACGCTGGGCGGCAGGCTGGCGGTGAACACATAGGGGCGGCAGACCAGCCGCAAAATCTCGAATTTCGGATGGTTGGAAACGCAGAAGCCACCGACTGTGCCGACGCTCTTGCTGAACGTGCCGATGATGAAGTCGACATCGTCAATCACGCCCTGTTCTTCGCAAACGCCGCGGCCATTCTCTCCGATAAAGCCCATGCTATGCGCTTCGTCGACAAGCACCATGGCGCCGTTTTCTTTGCATATCCGCACCATTTCCTTGAGCGGGGCGACATCGCCGAGCATCGAATAGACGCCTTCAAGCACGACCAGCTTGCCGGCCTCGGGCGGCAGGCGTTTCAGCCTTTTTTCCAGCGCTTCGACATCATTGTGGCGGAAGGCGACAATCTCGGCATTGCCCATCGCGCAACCGTCATAGATGGAGGCATGGCTGTCGATATCGAGAATGACATAGTCGCCCTTGCCGGCCAGCGTGGAAATGATTCCCAGATTCGCCTGGTAGCCGGTGGAAAAGACCATCGCATGGTCCATCGCATAAAATTCCTTGAGCGCATCCTCGCAATCGCGGTGCAGGCTGTATGTGCCATTGAGCACGCGGCTGCCGGTGGTGCCGGAACCGAATTCTGCCAGCGCTTTCAGGCCGGCCTGACGCACATCGTCGTCAAAGGTCATACCCATATAATTATAGGTGCCGAGGAGAATCGTTTCCTTGCCGTTGCAGACGGCGACGGTCGGGGAGAGTACTTCCTCCATAACCAGTGAGAACGGGTCCTTGACGCCGGTGGCAAGGAGATTCTCCCGTTCCTGGATAAGAGGATCAAATTTACTGAGTAGATCGGTCATTTTTACTTCCGTTCGTGCTGAGCCTGCCGGAGTATGAACCACCCGCTCGTGCGACCCTTTGACGTGCTCAGGGCGAACGGGTGCTGGGCTTTAGCTGTCCATCAACTTTGCAACGGCATCGGCGAGCTGGCCGACGGTTTCGATCTCGGCTTGCATGTTCATGGTGATGATGATGTCAAATTCATCTTCGACGGCGGCGACAAAGTCCATGACTGTCAGGCTGTCCCATTCGAGATCTCCCTGGAAGGTCGTGGAGGCCGACAGATCGACGCCCTTGTTGTTGAAGGGGCCGATCAGTTCGCTGACCTTGGCCATGATTTCTTCGCGATTTGCCATATATCTGCTTTCCTCGTGTCACTGGCAAAAATGCCTTGTCTGACCTTTGCCAACGGATGCGCCCCATTGGCAAGCGAATAAGGCGCAAAAGCGGCATCAGCTTGCCCAATTGCGTCGATTGTGTCACTTTCTGAAGACCTTGGGGGAAAACATATGGCAGAAGACAGAAAATGGCCGGATGATGCGGTTTATGCGCTGCGGACGACCCAGCAACATCATGTCCAGCTGAGCATGATGGCCGACCACAAGGCGAATATGCTGATCGGCGCGACTTTCATCGTATTTACCCTCGCTATCGGACAGAGCCAGACCGGAAATATGTCGCTGCCACTGCTGATCCTGGCGATCGCTGCCTTTGCTTCTGCCGGGCTGGCAGCCATCGCGGTGATGCCCTCTTTCGCACCCCGCAGGGACGGACCAACCAATATGCTTTTTTTCGGCGGGTTCAGCAGTTTTTCGGAAGAGGAATTCATCGAGCAACTGCTGAGTGAGGAGTTCCAGAGCCAGGAAGCGGTATACCGTGCAATGCTGCGCGACATTTACCAGATGGGAACCCTGCTTGGACGCAAGAAATACCGATTTCTCGGCTGGGCTTACCGGGTATTTCTCGCCGGCCTGACGCTGACCATCATCACCTATGTTTACGAACAGTTCACCGGGTCGATCCTCTGAGATCCATCACATCCAGTCATTCTGGCGATACCAGTTCGCGGTATCCTCGAGACCCTGACATGTTTCGATCCGGGGTTGCCACAGCCGGGCCGGCAGACGTTTTTGCGGATCGATCGTCCAGTCGTCGTGGCAGAAATAATTGACCCGGTCTGCGGTTAGCTTGGCCTTGCCGCGGCGCACCAGACGATCAACCCTGGCACCGAGCCGCAGCAGCATCTTGGGCATGCCCACCGCAGCTACGCGCTTGCCGATCGCGCTGCCGATCGCCCTGGCAAAACCGGCCTGTGTCCAGCCGCCCGGCTTGCCGTCATCGACCTCGAAAATCCGGGCCGTCAGCTCTTCCTGTTCGGGCAAGAGCGCGAGCAACGCGCGGCATAGGTCCTCGACGTGGATGACCGACAGCCGGCCGTCGGCATCGGGCGGCATGGTGACGAAGCCCAGCCGGGCCATCTTGAACAGATCCAGAAATTCGCCGTCGCCCGGCCCATAGACGGCAGGCGGACGGATGATCGTCCAGTCGAGCCCGCTGGTCGCGACAATTTTCTCGGCCTTGGCCTTGGTCTCGCCGTAGATCGACAGCTGCGGCTGGGTCGCTGCCAGCGACGAGACGTGAATGAAGCGCTTTGCGCCAGCCCGTTTGGCGGCCTCGACGACGGCTAGCGTTCCCGCGACATTGCCGGATTCGAACCCGGCGCGATCGGGAGCATTCACCACCCCCGCGATATGGAGAACCATATCCGCTCCGGTACATAATCGAGCAAGACTGTTCTGATCGTCCAGCGCACCGCGCACCCATTCAACACCGGGACGGGCATCCTGTTTGCGTCGGGTCAGCGCGCGGGCATCATATCCTTCCCGAACCATCAGATCGAGCATCCGTGCACCGACAAAGCCGGTAGCGCCGGTGATCGCGACGGTTTTGCGTGCGGCCCCGGTCATGATCTTTACACCAGCACCATCTGGTTGCGGTGGACGACGGCACTGCGCGGGGCATAGCCGAGCAGCGCTTCGAGCTCCGAGCTGCGGTGGCCGATGATCCGGGCGCAATCGAGTGCGTCATATTCTGCGAGGCCGCGCGCGATCGTCAGTCCGCTCTCGTCCTTGATCTCGACCACATCGCTGCGCTCAAATTGTCCGTCGATTGTGATGATTCCCGCTGCCAGCAGGCTGCCGCCCGATTGCAGGGCCGCTGCCGCACCGTCATCAATGGTGATCGTTCCCGCCGAGGTCAGTCGTCCGCCGAGCCAGGCCTTGCGGGCATTGGCGCCATCGCCGGCCTTGAACAGGGTGCCGACATTGGTCAGCGCATAGCGTTCCAGGGGATGCTCTTCGCGTCCCGAGATGATCGACAACTCAATACCGGCAAGATTGGCAATTTTTGCTGCTTCCAGTTTTGACGTCATGCCGCCAGATCCCAGTCCGGACGACGAGCTGCCGTCGGCCATCGCCATGATCGAGTCATCGACGGTTTCCACCAGGCCGATAAATTGTCCGTTGGTTTCGCTGTCCGGTCTGCGGTCATAGAGGCCGTCGATATCGGAAAGCAGCAGCACCCGATCGGCACCCGCTGCCTGGGCCACCCGCGCAGCGAGCCGGTCGTTGTCACCAAAGCGGATTTCGTCGGTGGCGACGCTGTCATTTTCGTTGATCACCGCGATGGCGCGATGTTCGAGCAGTTTCTCGAGCGTGGCGGTCGCATTAAGATAGCGTTTGCGGTCTTCCAGATCATCGAGCGTGAGCAGCATCTGCGCGGCAGTAATCTGGTGCTCGGCGAGAAGTTCCGACCACAGGCTGCTCAATCCAATCTGGCCGACCGAGGCAGCTGCCTGGGCGTCAGCCAGGCTGGCGCGACCGCCATTTTCCAGTCCCAGCTTGCGCGCGCCGAGGGCAATCGATCCCGATGAAACGATGATGACATTGTCGCCCGCCTGATGGCGTTTGGCGATGTCCGCGACCAGCGTTTTCAGCCATGACCGGCGCGCCTGTCCGTCCTCGCCGACAAGCAGGGCAGACCCGACCTTGACGACAATCGTTTCCCGCTTCGCAGCATTCACAGCGGCGACCAATCCTTGGCTTTGTCCTCTTCGTCTGAGGGACCCGTGGGCTGGCCCTTGCGTTCGATCGAGCTGTTTTCGCCAACCGCTTCGAGGATTTTGTCGAGCGCGGCATCCAGTCCGGCACCGGTTGCGCCGGATACCGGCAGCACATGTTCCGCTCCGGCCGCGCGCAATTGGCTGGCAATATCGGCCATCAGTTCGTCATCGAGCAGATCGGCCTTGTTCAGTGCCAGTATCTGGGGCTTCTCGGAGAGACCGCCACCATATTTTTCGAGTTCCTTGGTCACCGTTTGCCAGGCTTCGACCGGATCGTCGCCGGTGGCATCGACCAGATGCAGCAAGATCTTGCACCGCTCGATATGGCCGAGAAAGCGGTCGCCGATACCCGCGCCGTCTGCCGCGCCCTCGATCAGCCCGGGGATATCCGCCAGCACAAACTCCCGGCCCTTGTGACGGACCACGCCGAGCTGGGGATGGATGGTCGTGAACGGATAGGCGCCGACCTTGGCGTCGGTGTTGGTGACCTTGTTGATCAGGGTCGATTTGCCGGCATTGGGCAGGCCAACCAGACCGGCGTCGGCGATCAGCTTGAGCCGCAGCCAGACCGCGGCTTCCTCGCCGAGTTCGCCGGGCTGGTGCTGGCGCGGCGCGCGGTTGGTCGAGCTTTTGTAGCTGGCATTGCCGCGTCCGCCGATGCCGCCTTCCAGGAACGTGGCCCGTTGGCCCTCCTGGGTGAAGTCGAGCAGCACATGTTCCTTGTCTTCCGACAATATCTGGGTGCCGACCGGTACCTTGATGACCAGATCGTCGCCGCCCGCACCGGTCCGGTTGCGACCGGCACCGCCCCTGCCGCGCGGGGCCTTGAAATGCTGGGCATAGCGGAAATCGATGAGCGTGTTGAGGCCTTCGACCGCCATGAAGACGATATCGCCGCCCTTGCCGCCGTTGCCGCCGTCGGGACCGCCATATTGAATATATTTTTCACGCCGGAAACTGACAGCGCCGGGCCCGCCCTGACCGGAGCTGACATAGATTTTGGCTTGATCGAGAAAATGCATGTAGGTGCATTTAGGGACAAGGCGAGCGAAACGCTAGGCTTTGGTGCAATATAAAGAGACTGCCCGCCGGTCCGGTGCGCGAAAAACGTCTATATGCTCAGCCCGCCATCGACCGCAAAGGCGGCGCCGGTGGCAAATTTGCTTTCATCCGATGCCAGATAGACCAGCAGATGGGCTACATCATCAGGCTCTCCCATATGGCCGACCGGCTGGGCGAGGCTGAACGCTTCCTCGGTTTCCGCCGGATTGGGCGTTCCGTCGATCACGCTGCGGACATTGGGAGTCATGATCGTGCCCGGCAGCACGGCGTTGACGCGGACCCCGTTTTTCTCCCGCGCGCAATAGAGCGCGATGGACTTGGTCATCATCGGAATTGCGGCCTTGGCGCTGTTGTAGGCGACCAGATCGGCGCTGGCGTTGATCGCGGCAGCGGACGAGAAATTGATGATCGAGCCACCGGTTTTGCTCATCAGGGGCAGGGCCGCCTTGCATCCGAGGAAAATCGAGTCGACATCGACATTGTAGCAGCGGCGGAAATCCTCGTAGCTCACATCGGCGATCGACCCGAATACGGTGACCGCGGCATTGTTCACCAGCACGTCGAGCCGGCCATATTCGGCCTCCACATGGGCAATGACCTCGTTCCAGCGATCTGGGTTGGTGACGTCCTGCTCCAGAAATTCGACATTTTCTCCCAGTTCCGCCGCTGTCGCTGCTCCGGCTTCCGCATTATTATCAGTGATCAGCACTCTGGCACCTTCTTCGGAAAGGCGCTTCGCCGACGCCCTGCCGAGTCCCATCGCACCGCCGGTCAACAAAATGATCTTGTCCTGCACCCGTCCCATCACTGCTCCTTGTCCCGGCCTGCGCCGCCATGCTGATTCGTCAGATTATTCTGCGGCTTCCAGCTGTTCCATCTCGGCGACGCGGGGGTCATTCGGGTAGACCCACTCCTCGCCGATCACCTGTTCAACCGCAAGCTCTTCGGGTACCCGGTTGAGGCCGATCATCTTGTCACAATTCTGGTGAAAGCTGTAGATGCGCGCTTCCTGATAGCTGAGCGGGACACTCTTGAAGCCGTCGCTTTCCATGGATTTCTGGATCATCTCGCCAAATTGCGTGTCCTCGAGGATGATCGGCGACATGTCGCGGCCATTGGGCCTGCTCTCGTCGGGAACGGTCCACAAATCCGGTGCCGGTCCATCGCCCCAGTCCATCGCCATCGTCACCAGTTCCAGCCGGGTGGTGTTGAGCGAGGTCGGCCAGAAGATCAGCGGCGGAACGAAATAATTGCTCAGCGGCGATACCCAGTTGGGAAACATCGTATAGCTTTGCGTGCAGGTCCGGCCGAATTCGCCGACTCCTTCAATCTCCTGCCAGTTGGGCGGGCTGTCGATGGCGCGGACATGCTCGCGGTCGGTCTGTTCGGGGGCAGGGGCCAGCATTCGGGCATGGCCGTTGGGATAGAGGGTGTTCACATTGCGCTTGCTGTCGACCAGCGGCGCAACGGTGTTCGGATGGATGAAGGGGACATGATAGACCTCCATATTGGCTTCCATCGCGACCTTCCAGTTGCACTTCAGGTCGAAGCTGTGGCGCGCCGCCAGCCGGATCTTGTCGAAGCGGAATTCCTGCCATTCGTCCCACACCGGCCCCAGCCATTGCTTCAGCGGCATCGCCTCTTCATCGAAATTCACGAAAATCAGATTGCCGAGCCGCTCGCAGCGGACCGGAATCAGGCTGCGGCAGGACATGTCGAATTCGGGTCCGAAATCCTGCTTCTCCGGCACGCCGACCAGGGTGCCATCGGTTTTGTAGGTCCAGTTGTGATAGCCGCACATCAGCCGGGGCGATCGGCCCCTTTCCTCGGTGACCACCGGTGCGCCGCGGTGGCGGCAGGTGTTGTAGAAGGCCCGGACTTCGCCATCCATGCCGTGAACGATGACGATCGGGTCGCCAATCTGTTCCCATTTGATGAAGCAGCCGGGCTCGGGCACTTCGTCGATGTGGGCGGCGAACAGCCAGGTTTTCTTCCACAGATATTGCTGTTCGAGATCGTAATATTCCTGGCTGGTATAGCGGCCGGCCGGCAGGTCGGGGAGATGGGGGAAGCCTTGGGGCGGGGCAGTGCGAGATGCTTCCCACTCCATCAGGCGCTTCATTCGATCGATATAGGCAGGATCCATCGGCATCCATATTCTCCTTCTCCGCGGGTCTGGTCGCACGGGTAAAAGGCCAAGTCGATTGGCAAATATGATAGATGGCAGCGGTGCGGAAGGCGGACCCGTTACGTCATATCCCCGGGAACCGAAACGCCGTGGCTAGCTTGCCGCCCGGACTGCGCCAATCAGGTCGGCCGAGCGCATGTCGCCGAGCAGGCCGTCGCCCATCTTGTTCATCACGTAACAATAGGTTGCCCGATTCTCCATATCGATGAGGATTTGCGAGCCGCCATAGCCGCCCCAGAACATGCTGTTTGCATTAGGCAACTGGATCATCTCACCGGTCAGGCCGAAGCCGAGACCGAATTTCAGCGGCAGGCCCATCAGCACCAGGTCATTGCCTTCGATCTGCTGCTCAAGCGCCTTGCGGCAGCCCGCTTCGGAGAGGATGCGCTTGCCCTTGGCAACGCCGCCGTTGGCGAGCAAAACGTGGATTTCCGCAACCGACCGGGCGTTGCCGGTGCCGCCGGCCGCCGGTATTTCGGCGCCACGCCATTCTCTCGTCCGCGTGTCGCGCGGGTTGATCGGCGGGTTGGTGAAGGTCTTGCGCTGAATATTGTTGGCCGCTGCTTGCGCCGCGCCGACCTGCGGCGGGATCAGGTCGGCAACCCGGTGATCATGTTCGGCAGCCAGCCCGATATGGAAGTCGGCATCCAGCGGCTCGGCAATTTCCTCGCGGAACACCGTACCGAGCGACTTGCCGGTGATCCGCCGGACCACTTCGCCGACCAGATAGCCCTGGGTGATGGCATGATAGCCGACCTGCGTGCCCGGCTCCCACCAGGGGGCCTGGGCGGCGAGCAGAGAAGTTGCCTTGTCCCAGTCGTAAAGATCCTCGCGGCTGATCGGCACTTCCCAGCCGGACAGGCCCGACGAATGGCTCATCAGTTGCGCGACGGTGACTTCCGTCTTCCCGTTCTGCGCAAATTCCGGCCAGTATTTTGCTACCGGTGCGTCAAAATCCAGCTCGCCGCGATCGGCGATCAGCAAGGCAGTCAGCGCGGTCATCGTCTTGGTCGTCGAATAGACATTGACGATGGTGTCGGCCTCCCACGGCCGCGTTTTCGCTTCGTCGGCCCAGCCGCCCCAGATATCGATAACGGTTTCGCCGTCGATGGTTGCGCAAAAGGATGCGCCGACGTCGGCTCCGCTTTCGATACTGGCGGCCATGATATCACGCACATGCGCAAACCGGTCCTGGCTGGACCCGTGAACCAAATTGCCTGTCATCGGATTTCCTTAAGCGGCTGAAACCCTGACCGGTATCGCGCTTTGCAGGGCCTGTCCAGTGATCGGATCGATGTTGTCGTCGTCGGACAGCAGTCGGTTGGTTGATCCGCCCTTGCTCATTACATCGTCCTTGCCCGCCTCGCTGTCGCCGAAGGCGTGGCTCATCGAGATCACGCCGGGGCGGACCTTGTCATCGGCTTTGGCGAGGCCGAAAATCGAGGCGGTGGGCGAGGTGATTTCGATGATCGCACCATCTTCTATACCCGCTGCGGCCAAATCGCCCGGGTTGAAAAAGGCCGGGTTGGTCGGCATTTTCTCGACCAGTTTCGGGAAGGTGTGGCCGTTGCTGTTGTAGCGGTGCTTGGACCGGCGCGAAATCAGGCGGAAGTCGAAGCCGTTGTCAACCGGATCATTGGCAGCATATTCGGTCAACTGGTGCGGCATCGCGCCTGCATTGAGATCGAATTTTTCCTCGGCATCCGGATCGGCCGGACCGACAACGGGGTGAAGCTCGTCATAGGTGATGGCTGCACCCTTGCGCTCCAGCGCTGCGGCGTCGGCCTTGGCCTTGCTCGGCTTGAGCAGCGAGCCTTCGGAAATCAGGTCGAGCACCGTAGCCTTGTCAGGGCACTCGTCCATCGATGCCGGTCCGCCGGGAAAGTTCATTTCGATGCCCATATGCTTGGCCAGCCACCACAGCATTTCATATTCGTCCATCGTGTCGCCGGGCGGCGGCACCATCGCTTCGGTATAATGGGCATAGGCTTCTTCGGTGAAGGCATCGGAGACATTGTTGATGTCTTCGCGTTCCAGACACATGGAGGGCGCGAGGATCATGTCGGCGCGTTTGGCGCTCGCCGACATCCACGGATCGACCTGGATGAACAGCTCGCATTCATCCAGCGCCCGGCGGACCTTCTGCTGGTCCGGGAAGGCGATTTCGGGATTGCCGCCGATCGAGATCAGCGCCCTGATCTGTCCTTCGCCCGGCGTCAGAATTTCATCGGCCAGCACGTTGCACGGCATTTCCTTGCCCAGCAGTCCGAGCCCTCGGATACGAGATTTGGCGAAACCCTCGCCGAAGGTCGGCATCTTCGGCGCGACTTGCGCTTTTTTGGGACCACCCATCAGCGGATTGAACACCATCGGCGCGGACACCCTTTCGCCTTCCTGGTTGAATCGGGCGCACAGGATGTTGAGCGAGGCCACGAGATATTCGGTCAGCGTTCCATTACCGGCCATTTCCGGACCGGTTCCGGTTACTACCCGGCCCTTGTTGGCACCGGCAAACATGCGGGCGGCCCTGATCAGCTCATCCTTGTCGACACCGGCCCGTTGCGCCGCGATAGCGGGCGTCATCGGCTTGACCGCGGCTTCCAGTTCTTCGACGCCATCGACATGCGCGGCGACGAAATTCTGGTCGTAGAGCTTTTCTTCGAAAATCACGTTGAGCATGCCGGCAAGCAGGGCCGGGTCTTCGCCCGGTTTGACCGGGAGATAGACGTCCGCCAGCTTGCCCATTTCGCTGACCCGCGGATCGGCGACGATAACTTTAAGGCCGCGTTCCTTGGCGTCGCGCAGGCCGCGCGACGGAGAGGCCGTCGGCATACCGCCGGAATAGTGGGACACGATCGGATTATTGCCGACAAACATCGCCACATCGGAATCGGTAAAGGCGTTGCCGCCACCCATCCACATGCCGTAGCGCGCGGTGGTGAAGACCTTGGCCGGTTGGTCGACGGTCACGCTGGTATACCAGTTGCGCGAACCGATGCCCTGGGCAAAAGCATAGGATGTGCCAAGCACGGCGCTGTTCTGGAAGGCGTTGGTGCCGCAATAGACGGCGATGCTGTGCGGGCCATGCTCTTCGACCATCTTCTTCATCCGCTCACCAGCGAGTTTCAGCGCCTCGGCGGTTGCGATATCCTTGAAACTGCCATCGGGCTGGCGAATTTTGCTGGTGATCATCCGGTCGGGAAGATTGTGCATGTCAGGAAGCTGGCGGCCCTTGACGCAGGTATAGCCATGAAACAGATGGTCTTCCTTGTCTCCCCGTACGGAGACGATCTTGCCATCTTCCACGCCCACCACCATCGCGCAGCTGGCGTGGCAAAAGCGGCAAAAACTACGTTTGGTCTCGACGGCCATGAAACTCTCCTATTTTACCAGTTGTCTAGGCGGGCCCGTGATCGCAGGCGACTGACAAAAATGCTCGGGAGGACCGATTGTTGGCGCTGAGGCAGGCTTGAACCTGTGCAGGTCAGGAAGGATGCAAATCAGCCGCTGTTGCGCAAGGCCGTGGCAATAGCATTGAGCGATAGCTGAATGCCTTCGCCGATCCGCGGGTCCTCTTCTCCGGCGCGCAGGCGTTTCATCAATTCGATCTGGAGATGGTTGAGCGGTTCGATATAGGGCAGACGCAATTCGATGCTGTTGAACAGCGACGGGCTTTTTGCCAGCAGATGTGGCTGATCGGTAATGTCGAGCAAGATATCACGTGTCTGATACCAGCCGGACCGGATCCGGGTAAAAAAGGCCTGTCCCATCTCCTGATCCTCGACCAGTGTGGCATAGCGGGCAGCGATGCCCATGTCGGACTTGGCCAATACCATCTCCATATTGGACAGGGTCGCCTGGAAAAACGGCCAGCTTTGCGCCATATCCCTCAGCCTGGCCTTGTCATCAAAGGCCGCGAGCGCCTGACCGACGCCATACCATCCGGGCAGCATCACCCGCGCCTGCGCCCAGCTGAACACCCAGGGAATCGCACGCAGATCCTCGATCTTGTCGCTTTTGGTGCGGCTGGCCGGCCGCGAACCGATCTTGAGTTTGGCAATTTCCGTCAGCGGTGTCATTTGCCGGAAAAAGGTACGGAACGCATCGTCGCCATAAACCAGATCGCGATATTCGGTGAACGCGACTTGCGAGATTTTGTCCATCGCTGTGGCGAAATCTGCCTGCACTCTGGCGTCCGTGCGGTCGGGCTCCAGCGAATTGATCAGCACTGCCGAGGTCATCGCTTCCAGATTGGCCTCCGCTCCGTCTTCCGTGCCATATTTTGCGGCGATGACTTCGCCCTGTTCGGTGATCCGGATACGGCCGGCGACGGTACCCTTTGGCTGTGCCTTGATCGCACCGAAGGCAGAGCCCCCCCCGCGACCCACGGCGCCGCCGCGGCCGTGGAACAGCTGCATCCTGATCCCGGCATCCGCAAAAATCGGGGTCAGGGCATCGCTCGCCTTGAACAGGCTCCAGGTCGATGTCAGATAACCGCCATCCTTGTTGCTGTCCGAATAGCCGATCATCACTTCCTGATGGCCGCGCGCTTTGGCGAGCGCGTGCATTTCGGGAATGGCAAAAAAATCGGTCATCACGCCGGGCGCGTTTTCCAAATCGGCAACCGTCTCGAACAGGGGCACTGCCATGACCGGGCAGGAGGGTGCGGCACTATCTTCGGTTGGTGCGTGGTAGAGGCCGGTTTCCATCAGCAGGACATAGACTTCCAATATGTCGGACACGCTTTCGCCATTGCTGATATTATAGTTGGTGATCACTTCGGGGCCATATTTACGGTGCGCTTCGGCAGCCGCGCGGATGATCGACAATTCCTTTGCCGTTTCCTCGCTATAGGAAATCCACGGGCTGGCCAGCGGGCGGTTGTTGGCCAGTTCTGCCCGGAGCAGCTTGACGCGTGCCTCTTCGTCCAGCGACAGATAGTCCGGTTCCACACCGGCCTGTTTCAGCAGTTCCGCAACCACCCGTTCGTGCACGCGGCTGTTCTGGCGCATGTCGAGCGTGGCGAGGTGGAAGCCGAACAGCTCCACCGTTCGGATCAGCCGGCCGAGGGCACCGGATGTCGCAAACACGCCCTTGCCCGCCGATTTGAGTCCATGGGCAAGGATAACCAGTTCCGCGCGGAGTTCTTGCGGATTGTCATAGGCCCGGGCCGGTATAGGGGACTGGCGGCCAGGCACGTGGCCGCAGAGTTTGAGATGGGTCTCCGACAGCCTGGCATAGATTCCCGACAGGGCCCGGCGATAGGGCTCGTCCTTGCGGCTGGCAGCATCATCACCGCTGGCTTCGGCGAGCGCCAGCACCGCTTCGGGTACGTCCGCGAGCTCGGTGGAAATCGAAAGCTCGGCGCCGAGAGTATGAACGCATGACAGATAATAGCCGACCACGGTTTCGGCGGCGCGCGACAGGGCCTCCTCCATCGCCTGGGCGTCGACAAAGGGATTGCCATCCCGGTCGCCGCCGATCCAGCTGTTGAGCTTGAGGAAGCTCGGCAGGCGCGCGCCCAGGATTCGTTCCCATTTGGCGTAGAGCCGGGGCAGCACCGGTAGGAACACATCCTTCATGTAGCTTTGCGAAATCTGCACCTCGTCGGTCACGAACAGCCGCTCGCGACGCAGGGGGCGGGTCTGCCAGAGCAGAGCAATCTGGCGCAATATCGCGGCATCCAGCATGTCGCCCTGCGGCGTTTCCGCTTCCCCGGCATCCTTCATCAGCAACAGCTCGGCGATCCGGGACTTGTGATCGATGATGCTCTTGCGCCGTACTTCGGTCGGATGGGCGGTTAGCACCGGCGCAATCAGGGCCGCGTCGAGCAGGCTCAGGATGGCTTGCCGGTCGACCCCTTCGCTGGCGAGCAGTTCGATCGCCTCGACCACTGTGGCCCCCTTTTCGGCCGCGACGCCCTGGCGATCCTCGGCGAGATTGGCGAGCAATGAAAACAACATGAATCCGCGCACAAAGGCGAGTGTTTCATCGAGCGAAAGCGCATCAAGGCCGGGATCGATCGCGTCGGCGTCGGCGAGGCCGCGATGGCGATCAACGCTGGTCGAACGGATATATTCGGTACGCTTGTACAGTTCCTCTCCGCCATAGGAACGAATGACATCGCCGAGCAATTTGCCCAGATATTTGATGTCGGGATTCTGGCGGACGGTAAGGGATTCTGTCATCTGCCGATGCTGCACTGCGGCAGATAAGGGGTCAAGGCAAACTAGAGGCGCGATCCGCGAATTTTTACGTCTGCTTTTGCCCAGATGATTTCGAAGTGGGCCCTCGCCATGTTGGCCTGCTCCATCTTCCCTTGCTGTTCCAGTGCGGTGGCCAGTCCCGACATGGACCAGCCATTGTGCGGATAGTCTTCCAGATCCTTGCGGTACACGGCTTCCGCTTCGACCGGCCGACCCGCTTCAAGCAGGGCCTGTCCCAGCGACTGCCGCGTTGGATAATACCAGAAGGGCGGCTCGGTATAGGGCAGTGAATCCTGCTTCGCGACGGCGCGTTCAAAATGACTGACTGCCAGATCAGGGTTGCCCGACTTGAGCGCCATTTCTCCCAGCAACAGATCATCGGCAATATTGAGCAGAACGCTGGCGGGATAATCGGCACTGTCCAGAAAGCGTATCTGCACCGAGTCCTTCACCGCCGCAAGTTTTGCACGTTCGGCCTGCGCACCATCGATATTGCCGGTATTCGCCATCGCCATGCCCCGGGCATAGCGCCAGATCGCGTTGGAATAGTCGAGATCTGTGGGCGGTAACGACTCGGCCAGAATGTCCGACCATCTGCCAAACTGGGTAAGCGTTAGCAGCGGAATCGTTTTGAAAAACTCCACCGTCGGGAATTGCTCGATTTGTTCCATGCGAACATTTGCGGCCACTTTGTATGCCGAATCGAGGGCCAGGCGGCTTTGGCCTGCCATGCTGGTTGCTGCCCACAGGAAATGGATATTATGCGGATAATACATTGCCGGATAGAAACCCTGCGCATTGCAGGCAGCGATATATTCTTCATCGACGGCTGCTGCCCGGACATTTGCTGTTGCAGCATCATCATAGCGTCCGACCCGCCAGTAGATATGGGCGGGCATATGCACAAGATGGCCTGAGCCGGGCACCAGATTGGAGAGCATGTCTGCTTCATCCTCTGCCCGTCCCGGATCAGCCGATGCCTCCACGGCATGAAGGTAAAGGTGAAGAGCGAGCGGATGCTGCGGGCTGCGGGCTATGACCCGCTCGAGCTCGGCGATGACTTTTTGGGTTTCCGGTTTGGGAGTGCCATCCGCGGACCAATAGTCCCAAGGCATCGTGTTCATCAGCGCTTCGGAATAGATGGCTGCCGTATCATCGTCTTCCGGGAATGCTGCGGCGACTTCGCCCATCGCTTCGGCATAGGCGAGATCCAGCGGCGGTCGTTGAGTTGCCGGGTCACCGTTATAGCGTTTGGCCTGTGCTTCGATCAGGGCCTGCTCCAGAGGTGTCGCGTTGTCCTTGAGCGCCATCGCACGGTTGATGGCTGCAAACGCCGACTTACGATCGGCGTCGCTCATCACCGCCTTGCCCTTGCTCGTCACGTTGATATTGGGTCCGGTGGCAAGGGCCTCTCCCCAAAAGCACATCGCGCATTCGGGGTCGAGGCGCTGGGCCGCCCGGAACGACCTGATGCTCTCGGCGTGATTGAAACCGAACGCCAGCACCATGCCCTGGTTGAAATAGCGATTGGCGCCTTCCGACTCGGTTGAAATTTTGCGATTATAGTCGCCCATGCCGTCAAACAGCGGTGCGCCAGCACTTTTGGCGATTTCGGCATCGGTCATGCCGGAAACGGCCAGAATCGGCGGCTGAGCTTCCACGTTGTCACCGAAGGTACCCAGAGCCAATAGTGCCGTCGCCAATGTCCAATGTGTATTCATCATATACGCCTCCTGCAGTTTAACGTGTAAGACTCAGGTGTTACGCAACGAAACGAGCTTCGTTATAGTATGATTTGGACGCAATATCGACTCCGGAAAACCGGACGGTCCAGACGAGGCCAAAAAGATAAGAAATATTTAGATAAATTGCGAATGCGGCTGCAAGCGTAGCTCAGCTTTCGAGTTCGATATCCCAGTAGAGCCAGTCGTGCCAGGTATCGTGCAGGAAATTGGGCGGAAAGGCGCGGCCATGTTCCTGCAGATGCCAGCTGGTCGGCTTGATCGGCCGTTTTGCCAGCTGCATATGGGCCTCTTTGGGTGTCCGTCCGCCCTTCTTGAGGTTGCAGGGCAGGCATGCAGTCGCGACATTTTCCCAAGTGGTGCGGCCTTTCTGGCGGCGGGGGACGACATGGTCAAAGGTCAGATTGTCGGGTGACCCGCAATATTGGCATTCGAACTTGTCACGCAGAAACAGGTTGAAGCGGGTAAAGGCCGGATATTCCGACGGCTTGATATATTTCTTGAGCGCAATCACCGACGGAATTTTCATGTCGAGATTGGGGCTGTGCACTTCGCGCTCGTAGCTGGATATGATATCGACCCGGTCGAGAAACACCGCTTTGATAGCGGTTTGCCAGGGCCACAGGCTGAGCGGATAATAAGACAAGGGCGTGTAGTCGGCGTTTAGGACGAGCGAGGGGCAGCTTTCCGGATGCCTCAGCAAGTCGGGGTGATACATAAGCACGGTCTCCCTTGGCCTTTACTGTCCGCTCTTTATGCCTAAGAACATGACATGACTGTTACACAAAGAACAATATCCGGCTCATGACGTCAAGTGCGCAGTTGAATCCAGATGTCGTAGTGCGTTTCGCTCCCAGCCCCAACGGATTGTTGCATTTGGGCCACGCCTATGCCGCAATGGTGGCGCATGATTTTGCGCGGGAACGCGGCGGCCGGTTTCTGCTGCGGATCGAGGATATCGACAGCGGTCGCAGCCGCAGCGAATTTGTCAGCGCAATATTGGAAGACCTGCGCTGGCTCGGGCTGGACTGGGACGGCGATGTGATATTTCAGTCCGACCGGCTGGATAGCTACGCGGCGGCAGCGGAACGGCTGAAGGTGATGAATGTGTTGTATCCTTGTTTCTGCAGCCGCTCGGACCTGCGACAATTGCAGGAAGGTGGCGAGCATCCGGAAGGGCCGGACGGCCCGGTCTATCCCCGCACCTGCCGGGATCTGGACATGGAGCTGGCCCGGAAGCGGGCAAGGTCGGAGCCACACAGCTGGCGTCTCGATGTCGCAAGGGCGACGGCAATCACCGGGCCGCTACAATGGACGGATGAACGGCATGGTCCACAACAGGGCCGTCCCGGATTGCTCGGCGATGTGATTCTTGTGCCCAGGGAAATGCCGGTGGCATACCATCTCGCGGTCACGCTCGACGATGCCCGCGACGGCATCACCCATGTCGTGCGCGGTGACGATCTGTTCGCTTCGACGCATATTCACCGGCTGCTGCAGGCGCTGCTGGACCTGCCGACACCGGTTTATTTTCATCATCCGCTGCTGCGCGACGAAACCGGCGGAAAACTTGCGAAAAGCCGTGATTCTGCCTCTTTGTCCGTATTGCGATCGGCCGGTCATAGCGGGCAAAAACTGTTGCAAGATTTGCGGCAGGGCATCTTCCCGGTTGGAATCTCCCTTTTGTAAGCTTAAGGTGCTTTTATGAGCTATATTTTGATATTGATGATTATCGCGGCGGCAGGTGCCGTTGTTTACGCCCTGGTGCGCGGCCTTATCGCCTTCGCCAATATGGAACCGGGAGACGTTGATGCCGACGGCATTACAGCCTCGCATAAAAAGCAGAATGAAATGATGTTTGCCCGCGTCAAATATCAGGCGATTGCGATCGTGCTCGTGGTGCTGTTACTGGTTCTGGCAGGCGGTCAGGCCTAGGCCATCCTCCCCGATGGTCAAACTCAACAAAATCTACACCAGGACCGGCGATGACGGTACGACCGGACTGGTCGACGGCTCGCGTATTGCCAAAAGCGATTCACGCATGGCGGCCATCGGTGATGTCGACGAACTGAACAGCGTGCTGGGTGTCGCGATTTGCGAAATCGCGGATGATGCGCTGGTCCAGGATTTGCGGATCGTCCAGAACGACCTGTTCGATCTGGGGGCTGATCTCGCCACTCCGGCGAAAGCGAGCGACGATTTCGCGCCTTCCGAAATGGTGCTCCGGATCGTGCCGTCGCAGGTGGAGCGTCTGGAAGCCCTGATTGATGCTGCAACGGCTGCTCTCGATCCGCTCGCCAGTTTTATTCTGCCCGGTGGCACAAAGGCTGCTGCGGCCATTCATCTCGTCCGTGCAGTTGCGCGGCGGGCCGAACGGACCTGTGTCGCCGCTGCCACAGAGATGGCACTCAATCCGCAGGCGCTAGCCTATGTCAATCGCCTGTCGGACTATCTGTTCGTGCTTGGTCGCTTGCTCAACAATGGCGGCAAGGACGATATATTGTGGGTGCCGGGCGGATCGCGCTAAGGCGCAAATGCGCAACGTTTTTCAAATTTTTGCAACCAACTGGCGCAAATATACGTTGTTGACCTGAACATCGTTCGCTCTATGTTCTGAAAGAAAATCGAGATTCCAGCGGAGTAGGACTGATCGCCAGCCAACCACAACGCCCGTCTTTGCCTATGGCTGACGCAGACAATATCACCCGGCCGAGCGAGCTGTTGCAGCGTTTTAGGGATGTCCGCAGCTATTCGGTTGCTCTCGCCGATGGCCTGAGCGACGCGGATGCCACCGTGCAATCGATGGATGACGCATCCCCGACCAAATGGCATCTCGCGCACACCAGCTGGTTTTTCGAGACATTTCTGTTGCGCGACCATGTGGCGGCCTATGCCGCCTTCAACGAGCGCTACGCCTATCTGTTCAACAGCTATTATGAAGCCGAGGGAGATCGGCACGCGCGTCCCGAGCGCGGGTTGTTGACCCGGCCATCGTTGGCAGAGATTCTGGACTATCGCGCGCATGTTGATGGCGCGATGGCGGAGGCTATCGATGGTTTTGGCGAACCGCAGCTTGATCTGGCCGAGCTGGGTCTGCATCACGAACAGCAGCATCAGGAATTGTTGCTGACCGATATTCTCCATCTCTTTTCCTGCAATCCGTTAATGCCGGCCTATTCGAATACTGGGACAGCAGCAGCGCCGACTGCGCCTGTGCAATGGATCGAAGGAGCCGCCGGTGTTCAGCAGATTGGACATGATGGCGACGCTTTTGCCTTTGATTGCGAGGGCCCGCGCCACGACGTGTTGCTCCATCCCCATGCTCTGGCGAACCGGCCGGTGACCAATGGCGAGTGGCTGGCGTTCATCGAAAGCGGTGGATATCGCGATCCCGTGCACTGGCTGTCGGACGGCTGGGCGTGGGTCCAGGCCGAGCAGATTGAAGCCCCCCTTTACTGGAACCGGGCATATGATCTCGAATGGGCGGAGTTTGGGCTGGGTGGCAATCAAAGCCTCGACCTGTCCGCGCCGGTCAAACATATCAGCCTATATGAGGCGGATGCCTATGCCAGCTGGGCCGACGCGCGCCTGCCGACCGAAGCGGAATGGGAAGTGGCAAAGGGCCAGGGCTTGCCGAACACCGGCATGGTCTGGGAATGGACCGGCAGCGCCTATCGCCCCTATCCCGGCTTCAGGCCCGTTGCGGGAGCGGTTGGCGAATATAATGGCAAGTTCATGTCGGGACAGTTTGTACTGAAAGGCGGAAGCATCGCCACTTCACCGGGTCATATGCGCGCCAGCTACCGCAATTTCTTCTACCCCCACCAGCGCTGGCAGTTCACCGGATTGCGGCTCGCCAAAGACCTATAAGACCAAGGATTTCTGTCATGGATATGACCACCAGCATCGTCGATCATACCTTTCGCAAGGATGTCCGCCGCTGTTTTCAGCAGCAGGCTTACGCAATTCCCGCGCGCTGGCTCTATGACCGGCGCGGCTCCGAATTGTTCGAAGACATAACGGAACTGCCGGAATATTATCCCACCAGGACCGAAACCAAGCTGCTGCAGGACCATGGCTCCGACTTTGCCAGCGCCATTGGCGAAGGGCGGGCGGTGATCGAATTCGGTTCGGGCAGCTCGGTGAAGACACCCCATTTGCTGCGCGCTATCGAACCCGCGGCCTATGTGCCGATCGATATCTCGGGTGAATTCCTCGAACATAGCGCGGCCATGTTGCAGGACGATTTTCCCGATCTTCCGATTCATCCGGTCGAAGCCGATTTTATGAAACGGGTGAAGCTGCCGGATGCCATAGCCGAATTGCCCAAGCTCGGTTTCTTTCCCGGTTCGACCATTGGTAACATGATTGCGCGAAGTTCTGTCGATTTGCTCCGGTCGATGCGCGAAACGCTGGGTATTGGATCGCAGTTGCTGATCGGGTTGGACCGGATCAAGGACCGGCAGGTGCTGGTCGATGCCTATGACGACAGCGCCGGGGTCACGGCGCAATTTTCGCTCAATTTGCTCGATCGGATCAACCGGGAGCTGGACGGCGATATTCCGACGGAAATATTTCGCCATGTTGCGGTGTGGAATGACGAATATGCGCGGGTGGAAATCTATCTCGAGGCGCAGGATGATGTGACCTTCTCGATCGACGGGACAACACACAGCCTGTCCGCCGGCAAGCGCATCCATATCGAGAATAGTCACAAGTTCGGCTTGCGGGATGCCCGACTGATGCTGCGCGCCGGCGGCTGGACACCGCTTTGCGAATGGAGTGACGAGAGGGACTTTTTTACGCTCATTCTCGCCGAGGCGCATCCCTACAAGCACGCACCCTGAACTTCAGTCGGTCTCGGACGCGGGCGTTTCCGATTTGCGATAGTCTGCGCGCCAGACGGTAATCCATTCATGGGCACCGCGGCATTCCGTCATTGCGCTGGCCTCGATCAGCCGGAACATGTTCCCGTCCCAGACATAATTTTCGGCCCTGCCGCAATCGCCGAGACCGCGTCCCTTGCCATAACTGCTGAGCGTCTGTTCCAGTTCGTCCCAGCCGGGATTGACCAGCAGCGGATCGGCCCCTTCTCCACCCCAGCTGGGTTGCCGGTCGAATTTCGCGGGGGAAAAGCTCCAGCCGCTGGTAGCGCGCGGATTTTCGACATATTCGCCGATATATGGCGCGCTGGAAAAATTATAGGCACCCGCACCGCAGGAGATCAGCACCAGCGCCCGGTACCGGTTACCACGCTTGCCGAGCGGAAAGACCTGATCTTCAACCACACCGAACCGGTCGTCCCTGCATCTGGATTTCTCGGCCAGGGCAACAATATCGGCGATTTCCGGTTCCAGTTCAGCAGCCTTCCACTGGTCGACCAAGACCGTCGGAATTTCGCGTCGCGCAGGCTGGAATGTGCGGCTTCCCTTCGCGACCAGCGCGGTATCGGTGCCGGTGCGTCCCTGTTGCTGGTCCATGAAGCGCAAGGCGGCAGAGGAGCCGGCCAGGGAAATTTGGGAGATAGTTTCACCGGCTGGTCCCTGCAGGACAAGCTGGCTGCCGTTGATGATCGCTTGTGCCACTTTCCTGGCGTCCTCGCCGACGATTTCGATCGGATAGTCACCCTGCACGATCGGGCCGGTATCGACCAGACGACCATCCACCAGCATTCTGTAGCGATCGATATTCTCGGTGTGGACCGCGGCACGAATCCTCAGAATATCGTCGGCGTCAGCGGTCCGGATGATCGAGACCGGACCGTGCAAATCGTCAAACGGAGTGCCCAGCTCTTCCGGTACCAGCGAAACGGTGCGACAAATCCCGCCATTGTCGCAGCCAACGGCCCAGTCCTTGAAGCTTTGAACGTCTCCGGGCTGCGCGGCTGGTGCGGCGGAGGCAGCGGCGAGTGATGCAAGGATTCCGGCGATGAAACTGATAGGGAACATAATTGCAATCTAGCCAGTTTGGCAGACAATCGCTAGTGGCATGTTTAATCATGAAGAATAGCGCGAAAGGCAGAGAATGAAAGCAATCGGCATTATCGGATCGGGGCAAATGGGTGCCGGCATAGCTCAGGTTTCGGCGCAGGCAGGCTATCATGTCTATCTGTCGGATGTCAGCATGGAGATTGCCGAGCGCAGCAAGGCCGGTATCGCCAAGCAGCTGGCGCGGCTGGTGGACAAGGAAAAGATTGACCAGCAGGCCGCCGAAACCGCACTCGGCCGGATTGAACCGATCGTTCAGCTCGATTCCATGGCCAATGCCGATATCATTATCGAAGCGGCGACCGAGCGGGAAGAGGTGAAGCGCCAGATTTTTGCCGCGGCCTCCGAAGTGCTCGGCCATCAGGCAATTCTTGCCAGCAATACGTCCTCGATCTCGATCACCCGGCTGGCGCAGGCGGTCAAGGATCCGTCGCGCTTTGTCGGAGTCCATTTCTTCAATCCGGTGCCGCTTATGGGTCTGGTCGAGGTCATTCGCGGGCTGGCGACCAGCGACCAGACCGCGGCGATGGCGAGCGATTTTGCCAAGGCGGTCGGCAAAACCCCGGTGATGGCAAAGGATTCGCCCTGTTTCGTCGTCAACCGCATCCTGCTGCCGATGCTCAACGAGGCCTTCTTCGTGCTTGGCGAAGGTACGGCGTCAATGGCGGATATCGACCGCGGCGTGCAGCTCGGACTCGGCCACCCGATGGGACCGCTGACGCTTGCCGATCTGATCGGACTGGACACATTGCTGGAAATATTGCGGGTCCTACAAAATGATTTCGGCGATCCCAAATATCGGCCGGCACCAATTCTGTGCAAATATGTCGAGGCCGGCTGGCTGGGCCGCAAGTCCGGCAAGGGATTTTATGATTATTCCGGAGAGACACCGGTTCCAACCATGTAGGTATGAATTTTTCAGGCCGGCTTTGTGCAGAAGACGAGGATGGAGACAAGATAATCGTCGTGCGACAGAATAGGGGCAAAAAAGACAGGGGATGACATATTGTGAGCGATGAAATCAGAGACTTTAGAATTGATATCCCGAAAACCGCACTGGACGATCTCGACATCCGGTTGCGGCATGTCCGCTGGCCCGATCCGGAACCCGTCGATGACTGGTCGCAGGGCATTCCGCTCGATTATGTCAAGACGATCGTCGATCACTGGCGGACCAGCTATGACTGGAAGCGTTGTCAGGATGCGCTCAACCAATATCCCCATCATCTGACCGAGATCGACGGTGTCGATATCCACTTCATGCACATCCGCTCGCCGGAAGCCGGTGCCCGGCCGCTGATCATGACGCACGGCTGGCCGGGATCGATCGTCGAGTTCATGGAGGTGATCGGCCCCCTGACCGATCCGGTGGCGCATGGCGGGGACGCCAAGGATGCGTATCATCTGGTGCTCCCGTCGCTGCCCGGATACGGATTTTCCGGCAAACCGACCACGACCGGATGGGGCATGGAAAAAATTGCCACCGCGTGGAATACGCTGATGACCCGCCTCGGCTATGACCGTTATTTTGCGCAGGGCGGCGATTGGGGCGGGATGGTCACCTCGGTTATCGGCGCACAAAATCTTGGGCATTGCGCGGGCGTTCATGTCAATCTCGTGGTAGTCGGCCCGCCGTCCGAAGAGATTATGGCCAACCCGACACCCGAAGAGCAGGCATCGCTGGCGCATTTCGCAATCTATCAGGAACAAGGCGCTGGCTATGCAGAAATCCAGCGAACCCGGCCGCAGACGCTCGGCTATGGCCTGGCGGATTCTCCGGTCGGGCAGATGGCCTGGATCATGGAGAAATTCCAGGGATGGTCGGAGGATACCAAGGCCCCCGACGATAATTTCGATTGTGATCATCTGCTCGATAATGTGATGATTTACTGGCTCAACAATGCCGGCGCTTCTTCGGCCCGCCTGTACCGCGAAAGCTTTGGCGCGCCCAATGTGGATCCGGTCGACATCCCTTCTGGTTGCAGTATTTTCCCGCACGAGATCATCACCCCCTCGCGCCGATGGGCCGAGCAACGGTTCAAGGACTTGCGCCACTGGGGCGAACCGGATCGCGGCGGGCATTTTGCTGCCATGGAAGTGCCAGACCTGTTTATATCAGAAGTGCGGAGCTGTTTCGGCGCGATGGAGCTGTAGCGGCGCGTGCTTGCCCTGATCACCCGGCGGCTGATGACGGCCATCCCGACGCTGCTGGTGATCATATTGGCATCCTTTTTCCTGATGCGGCTGGCACCCGGCGGTCCTTTTGACGGGGAACGGCCGCTGGACCCGGAAACCCAGGCAGCGCTGCAGCAGGCTTATGGTCTGGATCGACCGCTCTGGGAGCAGGCCTGGCTCTATGTTTTGCGGCTTGTGCAGGGTGATTTCGGTCCCTCCCTGGTCTATCGCGATTTCACCGTATCGGAGCTGATTGCGCAGGGTCTGCCGATTTCTCTCACTCTGGGCGGCCTTGCGATAGTGTTGGCACTGCTAGTCGGTGTGACCGCTGGCCTTTTTGCAGCAGTCCGTGCCGGAAAGGCGGCAGACCAGACGATCATGATGGGGGCAACGGTTGCTACCGCATTGCCGACCTTTGTCACCGGCCCCGCGTTGGCGCTGTTCTTTGGCCTGTGGCTCGGTTTGTTGCCGGTGTCGGGAACCGGAGAAGGCGTTGCATGGCTAATCATGCCGGTGGTGGCGCTGGCTTTGCCGGTATCGGGCGCGATTGCCAAGCTTACCCGCGCCGGACTGGCCAGCGTGCTCAAGCAGGATCATATCCGTACCGCCCGCGCACGCGGACTGTCCGAGACGAAAATCCTGTTCAAGCACGGACTCAGGCCCGCTCTGGTGCCGGTGGCGAGCTATCTCGGTCCAGCAGCAGCCGGTCTATTGACCGGAGCGGTCGTGGTCGAGACCGTGTTCGGATTGCCGGGCCTCGGGCGCTATTTTGTCCAGGGTGCGCTCAACCGCGACTATCCGCTCGTGCTCGGTGTGGTCACGCTCTACGCTGCGCTGATCATCTTGTTCAATCTGTTCGCCGATCTGATCTACGGCTGGCTCGACCCCAGAATGCGGGAGGGGTGAGGCGGTGCTGAAACGGCATTTCCCGATCTTTCTGGTGTTGGCGCTGGTGATGCTGGCGCTGTTGCTGCCGTTCCTGCTCCCGTGGAGCTACGACCAGATCGACTGGGAGGCCGTGCGCGCGCCGGCATTCAGCGGATCGCATATTTTCGGGACTGATGAAATCGGTCGGGACCGCCTGGCGCGGCTGGCCGCCGGTACCCGGATCACGTTGATGGTGGCGATCGCTGCGGCGCTGGTTTCGTTGATCGTCGGCATTGCCTGGGGTGCCACCGCCGGCTGGATCGGCGGCAGGGTCGATGAAGCGATGATGCGGATCGTCGATGGTCTGTACGCACTGCCGTTCATGTTCATCGTTATCCTGTTGATGGTGGTGTTCGGGCGATCGATCCTGCTGGTGTTCGTCGGTATCGGTCTGGTCGAATGGCTGACCATGGCGCGGGTCGTAAGGGGACAGGTGATAGCGTTGAAGCAGCGGCCTTTCATTCTGGCGGCCGAGGCGGCGGGGACACCATCCGTCGCCATTATGTGGCGGCATATCCTGCCCAATATCGCGGGTGTTGCGCTGGCCTATTTGATGCTCACGGTGCCGCAGGTGGTGATGGTCGAGAGCTTTCTCTCCTTTCTCGGCCTTGGGGTGCAGGAGCCGCTGACCTCGCTTGGCATTTTGGTCAAGGAAGGGGCAGACGACATGGACATGACGCCGCTAGGTCTCGCGCTTCCGGGTGGCCTGCTGGTGATGATCCTCGTCTGCCTGACCATCGAAGGCGAGCGACTGCGTGACCGCTTTTCATGAGTCTGTACGAAATCCGGAACATGGCGATCGAAATCGCCGGCGATCGTCTGATCGAAGAGGTAGGTCTGACTGTCGAGGCGGGACAGTGTACCGCTATCATCGGTGCGTCGGGTTCCGGCAAGAGCCTGACCTGCCTGACGCCCTTCGGGCTGACACCCGGCGCGGTTTCCGGCTCGATGCTTCTGGACGGTGTCGACCTGGGCAGCGATGGTTCCGTCCAGATCAGAGATGTGCGCCGCCGGCTTGCCGGCTTCATCTTCCAGCAACCCCTGACGGCGTTGACACCGCATCTGGCCGTGGGTGTCCAGTTGCAGGAAGCAACCATGCAGGCTGGTGCCGCTCGACCGTCGCGCCTGGAGTTGGCCCGCAAGCTGGAGCGCGTCGGCCTGTCCCGGGCCGACGAGCGGCTCGACCAGTTTCCGCACCGGCTGTCCGGCGGCGAACGGCAGCGGGTGATGATCGCGGCGGCCATTGCACACAGTCCGAAACTGCTGGTTGCCGACGAGCCGACCAGCGCCCTGGACGCGTCGCTGCGGTCGGAAATCATGGCCCTGCTCGACGAATTGCGCGCCGAGCAGGGGCTCGGATTGCTGCTGGTGAGCCACGATATTGCTTCGATTGAAGGCCATGCCGATCAGTTGGTGGTGATGGAAAAGGGACGGGTGGTGGAGAGCGGAGCCGCGAGCACAGTGATCGCTGGTCCCGCAGAAGATTATACCAGGCGGCTGATTGCGGCCGCGCCGCGTCTGCAGGACCCGGCCCCGATGCTTTCCCGGCCCGGCGAACCCTTGCTCGAAACCCGTAATCTCGGAGTCTCCTTCGATCGATCCGGCTGGCGACGGGGCAAGATAAAGGCGCTCGCGGATGCCAGCATCATGCTGCACGAGTGCGAATCGCTGGCTATTGTTGGCGGATCCGGTTCCGGGAAATCAACTCTCGGGCGGGCGATTGCCGGTATCGGGCCGGTAACCGAAGGCGAGATTCTGTGGGAGGGCGTCACGCTGCCCGAACGCCGCAAGCGTGATCTGGCCATGCGCCGGCTGATCCAGCCAGTCTTTCAGGATCCGGTTGCCAGTCTAGACCCGCACTGGCAGGTCCGGGACATTGTCAGCGAACCGCTGCACAATCTGAGGCCTGATCTGACACCGGCCGAATGCGCCAGGATGGTGCGCAAGGTCTTGTCCGATGTCGATTTGGCAGAGGATTTTCTGACGCGTGTACCAGCCAGCCTTTCGGGAGGCCAGGCGCAACGGGTGGCGATCGCGCGGGCCATTATCGCATCACCGCGGCTGCTGGTGCTAGACGAGGCGACTTCAGCTCTCGACCCGCTGGTCGGCGCCGAGATTCTGAAGCTGCTCCTTCGGTTGCAGGGTGAAAACGGATTGAGCCTGCTGTTCATCACTCACGACATCGCCGCTGCGCGCAGATTGTGCCATCGGGTTGCCGTGATGGAAGCGGGGCAGATAGTGGAAACCGGAGAGATGCAGGCGGTGATCAACCATCCCCGGCACCCCGCAACACAAAAACTGATCGCAGCCAGCTAAAAAAAGGGCCACCCGGTTATCCGAGTGGCCCCTTTTTCAGCGTCGCTTTTGTGAATTTAGAAGGATACGCCGAGAGTGAAGATAAAGGCAGAGTCGGTGAAGTCCTTCTGTGCCGGAGAATCGTCGGTATCGGTATAGGCCACTCCGAGCGTCAGGTTTTCGGTAATGGCGTAATCGACACCCACGGACCAATCGACATAATTATTGTCGGTGCCCTGCAGCGTGCTGAGGAAGCTGTTGCCATCCGAATAGCCCAGATGCCCATTGATTGTCAGTGGTGTATTGGGAATGCCGGCGCTCAGGTCGGTGTAAAGATAGATATTGTCCTGATTCGCCAAAGCGCTTTGTCCGCTCCACGAATAGGCAGCACCAACAGTGGCTTCAACCGGACCAAGAGTGGCAGAAAGCGAAGCATAAGGTTCGAAGAAATCGGTTGCACCGCCGCCGACACCGCCAGCATCAGGATAGAAATAGTAGAGCAGGCCAACATCTGCCGAAATGCCGGAAGCGAGTTCACCGGACCAGCCGCCGTAAATGTCGATCTCGGTACCGCCGGCAAAGTTGATCGAAGAACCCCAAGTTCCGATATAGAAGCCGCTTTCATGGCCGATGTCGATACCGCCCTGGATGGCGACATCGCCGCCGGATTGAGCGACTCCGCGGAAGCGATAGTCGGTGGTGACAGCCGCGTTACCGGAAATTGTAAAAGCGCTGGCGGATTCTGCTTCTTCATCCTGAGCGAAGGCAGGAGCGGCCGTGGTGGCCAACAAGATAGCCGAAAGGCCGACGAAAGTTGATTTGGCTTTTTTGCCAAGAATAGTTTTACTGGACGTGCGCATGGAAATCCCTTTCTCGTTGATGCGTATCGCCCCTCCTGATTTTGTTATGGCTGTCTTTTTATTGCGTCAGATGCCCCGAACGCGAACAGTCTCTAAACATGCAAGGGAAAGCTGCTCTATTTTATTGCGCTGCACAAGAAAGAACACGACAGCAAAGGTGACATAATTATGTAATGTTGCACATGCGCCACAAAGCCCTATTCGTTCGCTTAAAATTTAGGCGGATTTGTTTTTCGGTGATTAATAATGCATCAATCTGGATTGCGAAGCCACACTCGCCGCAGTGCGATGTCAAAAGATCGGCCTATTTGCCGGGAACCGCTTCTGTTGGATCGCCAGAGGGATTCGAGCCGTCTTCGAGTGTCACGGTCCCACCTTTTGGCAGCGACTTGATATGAACGTCGCGCTGCGGGAAGGGGATTTCGACGCCATGTTCCTTGAACAGGTCCCATACCCGTTTCAGAATGGCTGCCTTGAAATTGCCGACCCCGGATTGCGGGTCCTTGATCCAGCAGCGGATTTCAAAATTGACGCTATTGTCTCCAAATTCCAGCATCCAGACGACCGGCTTGGGATGACTGAGAACGCGGGGTATGTCGACGCAGGCCTGTTTCATCAGATCGATCGCGTGGTCCATATCTGTATTGTATGAGACACCAACCGGGATGCTGATCCGGACATTGGGGTTGGAATAGGACCAGTTTTCCACTTCCCGTGTCATCAGGTCCTCATTCGGAATCAGATGTTCCTTGCCCTCTCGGGTCAGCACCGAGACCGCGCGGACGCCGATCTTGTTGACCCAGCCGAAACTGTCACCGACCGCGATTACATCACCAGGCTTGATCGAGCGGTCCATCAGCAAGATGATTCCGGCGATCAGATTACCGATTGTTTTCTGCATCCCGAAACCGATCGCCAGGCCAAAGGCACCCGAGAAAACCGCGAGAGCGGTCAGATCGATTCCGAGGATATCGAGGCCCAGCACGAAGGCGCCGGCCAGAATGGCAACGGTTGCCAGCTTCTGTCCCAGCACCTTTTGTGCGCCGTCCAGTTCGCTGTTTCCGATAACATAGGTGACCAGTTTCATCAGCACGCGGGCAACCGCAAGCAGGATGACCGCCGTCATCGCCACCGTGACAATCCAGAGCAGAGAGAATCGTCTCGTACCTATGCTGAAGCCGACTTTGTCCATTGCTTCTGTAATCGGTTCGATGCCGCCCACCAGTCCCGATCCGATACTGACGAACAGGGCCAGTCCGATGATCGTACCCAGCCAGTCCGGCATACGCACGCCGCGGATCAGATCATTGGAAAACAGACCAACGGTGATCGCAATGGTAAGCGAAAACACCACCTGCGCGATCAGGTGCCAGGGGTAGAAGGCCAGAAAAATTCCGCACAGGATGAAGGTGGTCGCCCGGCGGGTCATGTCCCGGATGCGCCGTCCGGCCAATTCGCTTTCGTACCCGGCCCGGGCTTCCCAGAGATGGCGCAGCTTGGGACCGATATATTTGCTCAGATACCAGCCGACGGTCAGTGCCAGTACAACCAGCGCTGCCGCGATGGCGCCTTCGACATATTGGACATTGCGCGGTGTGTCGGAAGCCAGAGACTCCAGATTTTTGAACGCGTTATCGATCATGACTGGGCACTGTGGTAATATTCAAAAGCTTTGGCAAGGTCCGCAATCAAATCTTCCGGATCTTCAAGGCCGATGTTGAGCCTAACCAGCGCACCGCTGGCGTTCCACTTGGTCGCTGTCCGGTGTTTCTGCGGATCGACCGGAAGCGCGAGGCTTTCAAAGCCACCCCAGCTATATCCGATGCCGAACAGCGTGAGTGCGTCGATGAAGGCAGCACGGGATTGGTCGTTGGCATCCTTGAGTTGAAAGGAAAACAGTCCGGATGATCCGTTGAAATCCCGTTTCCAGATCTCGTGACCCGGACAATCAGGCATGGCAGGGTGGAGGACGAGCCCCACTTCGGTGCGATCCTTCAGCCAGCGGGCAATTTGCAGCGCGCTGGTTTCATGCTGGCGCAGCCGGACTTCCAGTGTTCGCAGTCCGCGTGCGGCAAGATAGGCATCGTCCGGCGAAACCACCTGGCCCAGTTGCTGGGCGGTGCGCCGGAGCCGGGTCCAGTATTGGTCATGCGTGGTGACGGCGCCCATCATCACGTCGCTATGACCGACGATATATTTGGTGGCGGCGGTAATCGCGATGTCAACGCCATGTGCAAGCGCCGGGAAGAAACGCGACGTGGCCCAGGTATTATCGAGCAGGGTAACGATGCCGGCTGCTTGAGCGGCCTTGCAGATGGCGGGCACGTCCTGCACCTCGAAGGTCAGACTGCCGGGGCTCTCCATCAATATGGCTTTTGTCTCGGGCCGGAACAGGCTGGCAATATCGGACCCGATCAGCGGGTCATAATAGCGAGCCGTGATCCCCATGCGCTTGAGAAAGGCATCGGCGAAGCTGCGGCTGGGGTCGTAACTGCTGTCGGTCAGCAACACTTCGTCGCCGGGTCGCAGTACCGCCAGCAGCGCGCAGGAAATGGCTGCTACGCCCGAAGGGTAAAGCATGGTTCCGGTCGCGCCGGGCTCCATTTCTGTCAGCGCCTCGGCGAGAGACCATTGGGTGGGAGAGCCGCGGCGGCCGTAAAAAAACCGTCCGTCATCATTGGACCTGAGACCGTCGCGGAGATGGGCCACATCGTCGTAAAGGTGTGTACTGCCGCGCCAGACCGGCGGATTGACCACCGCCCCGGTCCATGTTTTCCGGCGACCACCGGTTACGGCCTGCGTCGCCGGCCTTTTTGAACCAGAGTCGTTATCCGCCAATTATAGTTCCAGCGGCGCCAGCATTTTCAGGCGGTTTCTTTCGGCGTATCGGCATCGGCGCCCCATTCCGCCCAGCTGCCATCATAAAGAGCGGTCTTCTCCGCACCAGCAAGCGCTGCGGCAAAGGATACAACCGCTGCGGTCATTCCCGATCCACAAGTGGTCACCAGCGGTTTCGACAAATCCACGCCGGCTTCGTCGAAAATGGCCTTGATTTCATCGCTGCTTTTCCATGTTCCGTCCGCATTGAAAAAGCGGCTGTGCGGAATATTGGTCGAGCCTGGGATATGACCGGAAGCGGTCTCGCCGCGAGGGTCGGGTGTCTCGCCGCTGAACCGGTCGGCAGGCCGGGCGTCGACGACCTGCTCGTCCTTGCTGTGCAGATTGGCGAGCATATCGGCCTTGGTGCGGACATCCTTGTCATCTTTCCAGACCGTGAAATGGCGGTGGCGCAGGGTTTCCTTGCCGGACTCCAGGGGGCGGCCCTCGGCCTTCCACTTGGCGATGCCGCCATCGAGAATGGCAACTTCATGGGCTCCGAATATCGTCAGCATCCACCAGGCGCGGGCGGCGCTCTTCAGCGGGCTGTCATCATAGAGGACCACGCGGCTACCGTCGCCCAGGCCAAGCGACTGCATCCGGCTGGCAAATTTTTCCGCCGGCGGCAGCATGTTTTCCAGCGAATTGCTGGCATCGGTCAGTTCACTCAGGTCCATGAAAACAGCGCCAGGAATATGGCCGGCTTCATATTCGGCGGCCGGATTACGCCCGGCATCGGGCATGAATTTAGTCGCGTCGACGATACGCAGGTCCGACGCACCCAGTTCGTTGGCCAGCCAGTCGGTCGTTACCAGCAATTCCATATAAAGCTCCTCATGCCCGCAATTATTTGCACTGTCGTTCCGCCGTTTAGCGATTCGATTTCCAGCCGTCGAGGCTATAACGCATTCCCCTGCGAATCCACCGCTTATGTGGTTTTTATGCATGGCATGTCGCTGCCAGTCCCCTTGGCCGGCGAAGATATCAGCTCGTGGTGAGCGTTCGGCAGCCCACAGGCGCAAAGCTGCGCGGGCCTAGGTCCAGCCGGAACGGTGCCATTCTGGGGCGAGGCGGCTGATGCTCCCGGCCGACCAGAAAAGATGCGGTCTGTACATGCTTGCCTCCATTCCCGTCGGTGAATTCGACGGCGAATTGTACCATTGGTACAAACAGTGCCTGTGACTGAAATATGATCGGACTGATGCTGGTCAGCGGGATTCGGAATTCGGTCAGGATTGTCGCGTGTTTCCCGCGCGAGAGACACTGCACTTCCTGCATGAGAGAAAGATCAGCCAAAACCGGATTGCGGTTGCCATCTTGTCTGGCCTGATCCATCGCGCCGTTGATCCTGATGTTGGTCAGATCATCGTGGCGAGGGTTGGACAGCGTGAGCTCGAACTTAAGCACCGCGTTGATCAGCGTGGCATTGGCCGAACGCGGCTGGAAGCCGATCGTGATGGTGGGCGCTGCGAGGGGCGGCTCGGGAACTTTCGTGACGGTGGCAGACCGAGCGGTTGTCCTGGCATCCGGCACTTTGGCGAACGGCGGGGCAATCGGCTGTTCAGGGGCAGTTCGCCGCCTTCGCCAAAGCAGGAATCCGCCCAGCAGAGCAAACAGCAGGGCAGCGAATATCCACAAGGCCCAACTGGCTGTTGCATTTTCGGGGATCTTCTCGGCAGGGGACTTGCGAGGCTGCACGTCGGCATCGTTCGGACGGGCAAGCGGTTCCCCGCCCTCGTTTGTCGCCGAATCCGGTTGCGTAGCAGAGGAATCCGCTTCCGTTGGCGATATTTCCGCTGAAGGTTGCGCTGCGGTTGCGGGCTGGCGAGCCGGTTCCCGGCCCGCCCCGCCGGTGCCTTCTGCCGTAACCGGTGCGGTGGCCTGACTATCCGGTTGCAGTGGCTGCTGTGTCGGCGGGGAAGCGTCAGGGCGGGGACGCGGCGGAACAATCGCCGGATTGGCAAGCGGAATTTCGGAATCGACCGGCCCTTGCAATTGATCCTGCTCGGACGTGCTTTCCGGTCCGGGTGGCAGCGAATAGCTTTCAACCGAGGGTGGGCTTTGGGGTCTGGGAAAGGGCGCGTCGCCAGATGTCTGCGCCTGAGCCAGGGTACCCGGCAACAGCGCAAGCGCTACACCGATTTGTACGCTGCCCAAGGGGATGCGCGTGAAAATCTGAAAAACCGCCATGTCTCTGTACATTTCCTGGTCAAATTGCGGCCCGCACCACTGAACTGGTGATGAATACAGAGGGGTGATGACATGAAGCGCCCCGTGCACTAGATGATCTGCATGACCGATGATCCTTCTGCTGTGGCACCGCCGAAATTTCTGGGCAAGGCCAGCCCCATGCCGGCTTCCCCCGAAACGGCCGTGCTCGACTATGTCCCCAATCCCCGCCGGGGGGAGCTCTATCTGGCGCGCTTCGCCGCGCCAGAATTCACGTCGCTCTGCCCGGTTACCGGGCAACCGGATTTTGCCCATCTGGTCATCGACTATGCGCCGGACCAGAGCATCGTTGAATCGAAGTCGTTCAAGCTGTTTCTGGGGTCATTTCGCAATCATGCGGCCTTTCACGAAGATTGCACGGTCGGGATCGGCAGGCGCCTGTTCGATGAAATGCAGCCCAAATGGCTGAGGATCGGCGGCTACTGGTATCCGCGTGGCGGTATTCCGATCGATATTTTCTGGCAATCGGGTGAACCGCCTGCCGGTTTATGGGTGCCGGACCAGGGAGTAGCGCCTTACCGCGGGCGCGGTTGAGAAAGGGTTTTGATCCCAGGCAGCTTTTGACTTTGCAACGTCACAAACAAGGCCTATCATGTCCGGATGGGTCAGCAACATCAGCACAGCATTGCCATCGCGGCGTCCGATATCGATTTCATGGGACATGTTAACAACGCCAACTATCTCACCTGGGTACAGGATGCGGTCATTGCCCACTGGCAAAAAATTGCACCGTCCGAGGCTGTGGCAAACCATCTCTGGGTCGCGATCAAGCACGAGATCACGTATCGCAAGCCGGCATTTCTGGACGATGACGTGATCGCCGAAGTGTTGCTGGAAAAGGTGCACGGTGCCCGGGCCTTTTACAGTACTATCATCAAGCGCGGAGAAGATGTACTCGCGGAAGTGCAGTCCAGCTGGTGCTGCATCGATGCCGATACGCTGCGGCCGACCCGTCTGGCAAAAGATATCGTCGCGCGCTTTTTCGGCTAATCCTTCAAGCCTTCGAGCACTGCATTCAGGCGGTGATCGCGGACTTGTCCATCCTCACCGCATCAAGCCGCCGATCAAGTTGCGGACAAAGCGCCCGGCGACCGGCCCTGCGAGGTCGGTGACCACAGATCCGACCGCAGAGGTCACCCCGGACTGGACCGGATTCGCTCGCGATTTCTTGCCCAATATGACGGTAGCAGCCATGCCGGCGGCGGATCCTGCAGCGACCTTGGCACCACGACTGAAGGCCTTTTCCCAGATGCTCTTGCTCTTGCGGGGCTGCTTGGCGACCTCTTCCTTGCCCTTTTCCTCGACTTCCTGTGCGGTTGCCGTGGCATCAATCACCTTTTGCGCCAATATTTCCTCGGCGCTGTGCCGGTCGATTTCCGCATCATATTTGTCCTCGTAAGGCGAAATCGAGTTGATGATGGCACGTTCCTTGACCGAAACCGGGCCAAGGCGAGAGCGCGGCGGCTTGATCAGGGTCCGCTGGACGATCGACGGCGCCCCGTCTTCGAGCAGAGTCGAGACCAGCGCCTCGCCGACCCGCAATTCGGTAATGGCCTGCTCGACATCCAGATCGGGATTGATACGGAAGGTGTCAGCCGCAGCCTTGATCGCCTTCTTGTCGCGCGGGGTGAAGGCGCGCAGGGCATGCTGCACGCGGTTGCCCAGCTGGCCCGCGACTTCCTGAGGAATGTCGATCGGGTTCTGGGTGACGAAAAAGACTCCGACGCCTTTCGACCGGATAAGGCGTACGACCTGTTCGATCTTGTCCTCGAGGGCCTTTGGCGCATCGTCGAACAGCAAATGGGCTTCGTCGAAGAAGAAGACCAGTTTCGGTTTTTCCGGATCACCGACTTCCGGCAGGGTTTCGAACAGTTCCGCGAGCAGCCACAGTAGAAAGGTTGCGTAGAGCTTGGGGCTGCGCATCAGCTGATCGGCGGCGAGTATGTTGATATAGCCGCGGCCCTGCTCGTCGCATTTGATGAAATCGTCTATTTCCAGTGCCGGTTCGCCAAAAAACCGGCCGGCACCCTGGCTGTCCAGCTGCAGCAGCTGGCGCTGGATTGTGCCGACGCTCGCCTTGGTGACATTGCCATATTTGGCGGACAGCTGCTTTGCATTTTCCGCGGTATAGGCGAGCATCGACTGCAGATCGTCAAGATTGAGCAGCAGCAGGCCTTCTTCATCGGCAAAGCGGAACACGATGTTGAGCACGCCTTCCTGGGTCTCGTTCAGATCCATCAGGCGCGCGAGCAGCAGCGGTCCCATTTCGGTAATGGTGGTGCGGATGGGATGGCCCTGTTTGCCGTAGAGATCCCAGAATATGGCCGGGTTGTCGGAATAGCCATAGTCGTTCATCCCCAGTTCTTCAGCCCGCTTCTCCAGCTTGTCAGCATGTTTGAACTGCGGTGAACCCGCCATCGAAACCCCGGCCAGATCGCCTTTTACATCGGCGACGAAGACCGGGACACCATTGGCAGAGAAGCTTTCGGCGAGACCCTGCAAAGTGACCGTCTTGCCGGTGCCAGTGGCGCCAGCGATCAGCCCGTGCCGGTTGGCGCGGGACAGATTGAGGCTTTGCCGCTCGCCGCCGCCCAGTCCCAGAAATATGTCTGTTGCGTCGGTCACCGGCGAATCCCCCACTTAAATCTATTGATTGCCGAACTTGACGCAAAAAAAAGGCCAGCGTCAAGCGCCGGCCCTTTTCTTTTATGCCTATTTGAAGGCGTTTAGCTGTCCTGCAGACGCACCGCGACAAATTGCGGATCGCGTGCGCCGCGACGGATTTGCAGCAGCACCGCTCCCCGGTCCGAGCGTTTCGCGCTGTTGATCGCGCTGTCCAGTTCAGAGGCGCTTGTCACCGGTTGCCGATTGACACTGGTGATCAGAAATCCGCGCCTGATACCCTTCTGGGCAGCATCGCTGTTCGGATTGACCGTCGAAACGACAACGCCTTTTTGCGTCGACGGAACGCCGATTTGCCGGGCGATGGCCGGGGTCAGATCGACCACGGACAGGCCAAGCGCGTCGGCGGTTGCCTGTGCGCTTGCGCCATTGTCATCCTGTCCCAGAGCATTGTCTTCCGCATCCGGGTCAAAGCTGCTGCTGGCAAGTTCTTCTTCTGATGGACGCTTGCCCAGCTTGGCGTTCACCTTGATGGTTTTGCCGTTGCGAACCAGTTCGATCGGAACTTCTGTGCCGATTGGCAGATTTGCGACCAGATAGGACAAGGTCTGGTCCGGAGTGACCGTCTTGCCTTGGACCTTGATGATCACATCACCCGCCTGGATGCCGGCTTTTTGTGCGGCTTCTCCGGGTTCGACCCGTTGCACAAATTCGCCCTGATTTTTTTCCAGTCCAAGAGAATCGGCCAGATCTTCAGACAGCGCACTGATCTGAACACCGAGATAACCGCGCTCGATTGCCTGTCCCTTTTTCAGCGTTTCGACAATCGGAGCTGCAACTTCAGCCGGGATCGCAAAGCCGATTCCGACATTGCCGCCGGTTGGCGAGATAATCGCGTTGTTGATCCCGATAACATTGCCGTTGAGATCGAACATCGGTCCGCCGCTATTGCCGCGGTTGATCGATGCATCGGTCTGCAGGAAGCTGTCATAGGCACCCTGTCCGGTTCTCCGGTGAATGGCCGAAACAATCCCGGTCGTTACCGTTCCGCCAAGGCCAAATGGATTGCCGATCGCAATGATCCAGTCGCCAACGCGGGCCGAGGTGCTGTCGCCGAATTTGACGAAGGGCAGTGGCTTGCTGGCCTTGATCTTGAGCACCGCGATATCCGATGCTGCATCCCGGCCAACGAGCTCGGCCTCATATTCGGTGCGATCCGGCATGATTACCGTGATCGATTCGATAGTGGCGTTGCGGTTTCCGGGGGCAACAACATGATTGTTGGTAACAACATAGCCATCCGCTGAAATAATGAATCCCGATCCCAGCGACTGTGCCTCGCGGGTTTGTTCGCCGCCACCGCCCTGGCGATTGCCGAACAGGCCGTCAAAGGGAGTGCCGGCAAAGGGGTTGTTGGTGCTTACGCGGACGCGCTGTGTTGTCGAGATATTGACCACGGCGGGCTGCAATTGCTCGGTCAGGTCCGCAAAACTCATTGGCGCGCCTGCGCGCGGCGCGAGATTGCGGATCACCGCGCTGTCATTGGCGGCGGTTTGAGCACCCGCCGGGCCGATGCCGGTCAGGGTTGCTGCACTGCCGGCCAAAAGCAAAGCTGCTGAAATTCCGTAAGCGTAACGCACTGTCTTTTTCCTCTCAAATTCCTGGCGGAACAAATATCGGGTCTCCCGCGAGATCCGTTCAAATTCTCCCAATTATAGGCGCAATTCTCATGAACGGATATTGAATAACAGCATATTTGTTCGCCGATCATAATCGCAGAACTGCGGGATATTCCCATTGCCGTCTATTTGGGTGCAAGCAAAGCGTTTCGCAAGCCGGAAATCGCGGATTGGCCGAAAAAAGCAGGCCTTTCGCAGAAAAGATGACATCTGTAGTCGATCGGCCTTCCCGATGCTGAAATTCCGGCTGGCTGTCCGTAGCGGTCGTCAAACGATTCGCCGGCGCGCCGGAGTGGCCAGCGCGCCGGTAGATTGTCAAACCGGTTTAATTGCCCCGGAACTGCCGCAGATATTCGTTGTCTGGCGACAGCACGAACGAGCTTTGCGGGTCATTCGGTCCACCGCCCTGGAAGGTCGTTTCATAGCTTTTCATGGCGCGGTAGAAATCATAGAAGTCCGGATCCTTGCCAAAGCTCTCGGCATAGGTGCGGGCGGCGCTGGCATCGGCTTCGGCACGGATGATCTGTGCCTGCTTGGCACCTTGTGCGCGAATGGTCCGCGCTTCCTGATCACGGGCGGTCCGCATCCTCTGATAGGCGCTGTCGAGCGGGGTGCCGTCGGGCAAATCGGCCCGCTTGATCCGGACGTCGACAATTTCCGCGCCATATTGGCGGGCAACCCGGTTGAGGCCGGCCTGGATATTGTCCATCACCTGTCCGCGTTCAGGACTGAGCAAGGCGGCGAAAGGACGCTTGCCGAGCTCGTTTCTCAGCGCCGAGCCCAGGATGGGCCGAAGTTCTTCCGACACGCGCTCCTCGCTACCGGCTGCGATATACATGCGCAGCGGATTGGTGATCCGGAAGCGGGCAAAGGCATCGACCTGAAGCCGAAGTTGGTCGGTTGACAGAACCTGCTGCTGTTCCATCTCGACGTCGCGGATGCGCTTGTCGATCCAGACCACCTGTTCGAGAAACGGAATTTTCCAAAGCAGACCGGCACCCGTCTGGCCGAATGGGACATCATTCTGGTAACGGTTGATAATCCGGACTGGCTCACCAAAGCGTACAACCACCCCCTGGCGTGTTTCCGGAACGATTATCAGCGTGTTCAGCAACGTAAACAGCAATGCGATGACAATGACGCCTAAGGCGACAGGGTTTTTCATGATCGGTCCCATTATTTGCCCTCCACGGTGGTAATCGCGGGTTGCTGGGCGCGTTTCTTCAGTTCCGGCAGAGCCAGATAAGGGGTAACGCCTCTCGGTTCGACGATCGTCTTGTCGACCTTGGACAGGACGCGCTCCATCGTTTCATAATACATGCGCTGCCGGGTAACCCGAGGGGCCAGACGGTATTCTTCATAGACCTTGTCAAAGGCAGCCGATTCACCCTGCGCCTGCGCGGTCAGCTGCTGCGCATAGGCCCGGGCCTCGTTGAGATAGGTCTGTGCGGTCTGCTGCGCCGCGGATACTTCCTTAAACGCGTCGTTGACTGCGGCCGGCGGGTCGGCTTTCTTGATGGCAATGCCGCGAATGACCACGCCGGCACCATAGCCGTCGAGCAGTTGCTGCATATTCTGTTCCACCGTCTGTTCGATTTCGGACCGTTCGGAGCCGATCGTGTCATCCAGCGTGAAATTGGCAACCGCCGCCCGCATGGCCGCTTCCGCGACTTCCTTGATCGTTTCTTCCGGTTCCGCGATCTGGAACAGGAACAATTCCGGTGCCTTGATATTCCAGCGCACGGAATAGGCGAGATCGACGATATTCTGATCGCCGGTGAGGATCAGCTTTTCGGTTTCACCTTCGGGAATATCGATCGTCCGGATTTCCTCGACGTCCAGCTTGGTTACCTGTTCGAGCGGTGTAGGAAGCGAGAAGTGCAGTCCGGGTTGCAAAGTCCGCGAATAGGAACCCAGCAGGGTAACGACGCCGCGTTCCTGAGGACTGACGCGGTGGATGCTGGTCAGCAAAACCCAGAGAATGACAAAGCCGATCGCCATAAGGGGCCACCAGGACCGTCCGCCGGGGCGTTTGGGAATGCCGCCCCGAAAGCCGCCACCGGTGCCTCTTTTGAACAGTTCTTCCAGCGAACTCGCGCCCTGACGGCCGCCACCCGAAGGCCCGCCGGGAGGGTTGCCCCACGGGTTGCGGGGACCGCCACCATTGCCGTCGCCCCCATCATTGCCTTGGTTGCCATTATTGCCCCAGGGGCCGGCCATGTTCATGATTGCGCCCAAAATCGATCTGCGGCGCGCTTCGCCGTCAATATTTTTATCCATAGTTTCTTTATAGGTAGCGCGCTGCCAGAAAAACAGTGTCAATCCGAGAAAAGTGTAACTATGTCGATCCGATGACCGATATAAACTCAATCGAGACAGCGCTGGACAGCGTTGCCAAGGGCCGTTTTAGTGCCGTAAAATTTTCCGAAGGCCGCGTTACTCTGGTGCTCAACGTGGGCGGTCTGGATGTGCGTGATCGCGGCCAGATCGAAATTGCCGTGAAAGGCAAGTTGCTCGAACTGGACGGCGTCGAGAAGGTCGATGTCGCCATGACGGCCGAAAAAGTCGAGCGACGTTTGATCGCGGTGGCAAGCGGCAAGGGCGGCGTCGGCAAGTCCACGCTTTCCGCCAATCTGGCGATTGCCATGCAGCTGATGGGGCGCAAGGTCGGGATGGTCGACGCCGACATATATGGCCCGTCCCAGCCCCGGCTTCTCCATTGCGAGGGACGGCGGCCCGAGGCGGAAGGCAAGCAGCTGATCCCGGTACCCAATGAATATGACGTGCCGTTGCTGTCGATGGGACATCTGGCGAAACCCGGACAGGCGATCGCCTGGCGCGGGCCGATGGCCGGCAAGGCGCTGGAACAGCTGATCGATGCCCATTGGGGCGATGTCGAGGAGCTGGTCGTCGATATGCCCCCCGGGACCGGTGACGTGCAGCTTTCGATGATGCAAAATCACAAGCCGGTTGGCGCGGTGATCGTCTCGACTCCGCAGGATCTGGCGCTGATGGATGCGACGCGCGCGGTTGACCTGTTCAACCAGGCGAAGATACCGATCATCGGCATGGTCGAGAATATGGCCGGCTATCAGTGCCCGCATTGCGGCGAGGTAAGCGATCCCTTTGGCGCCGGTGGCGCGGAGGCGGCCGCGAAGACCATGGGCATGCCCTTTCTGGGCCGAATCCCGCTGGATATCGAGATTCGCAAGTCCAGCGATGGCGGGACGCCGCCGGCCTGTACCGGCGATGTGCAGGGCCAGGCTTTCCGGGATATTGCCAAAAAGCTCGCGACATGGTTGGATAACCAATAGCCGGAAGGAAGGGCCTCATGCTGCTGGAAAGCGATCAGGACATAGCCGCATTGCTGACGTCGACACGGCGCATCGCCTTGGTCGGGGCATCGGCCAAGTCCGGACGGGCAAGCAATGAGATTTTCCGTTTTCTGCTCGGGCAGGGCTATGATGTCACGCCGGTCAACCCGGGTCTCGCTGAACAATCATTGTACGGTGTGCCGGTTGCCGCATCGCTTGCGGATATCGAAGGCGATATCGATATGGTCGATATTTTCCGCAACAGCGCGGCGGCTGGCGATGCGGTCGACGACGCTATTGCGGCCGGCGCCAGTTCGGTGTGGATGCAGCTGGGTGTTATCAACGAGGCTGCGGCACAGCGTGCAAGCGATGCCGGGCTCAAGGTCGTTATGGACCGGTGTCCGAAAATCGAGATTCCGCGGCTGGGCCTGCTAAAGAAGCCCCATGGCGGCTGAGTCGGAAATCAAGCAGACGGAGAATCCTTCGACCGGGTTTAACCGCCGTAAATTTCTGATCGGAAGCGGTGCTCTGGGCGGCTTGGTGGTCGCCTGGGCACTGTGGCCGCGCAGCTATGAACCCAATGTCGTCGCTACCGAGAACGAACAGATTTTCGGTGCCTATCTGAAAATATCGGAAGACGGGCAGGTCACGGTGATCGTGCCGCAAAGCGAAATGGGGCAGGGGGTCTATACCGTCCTGCCACAGATTCTGGCGGACGAACTGGGTGCCGACTGGCGAACAGTCGCTGTCGAACCTGCGCCGATCAATCCGCTGTACAGCAACGGCCTGCTTGCCGAACAGTGGGCGGAAACCCTGATGCCCGCTGGCGGCGAAAAGCTTGGTGAGCATGCGGCAGCGCGATGGGTCACCCGGAATCTAGCGGACCGCGAACAGTTCATGCTGACAGCAGATTCCACGTCTATTCCTGGCTTTGCCGAAAGTTTCCGCGAAGCCGGGGCGGCGGCCAGAATATTGCTGACCAAGGCCGCTGCCGCCCAATGGGACGTGGCCTGGGAAAGCTGCACCGTCGACAATGGTATCATTTCGCACGGCGAACGCACATTGCGGTTTGGTGCGTTGGTCCGCGATGCGGTCAACCAGGATCTGCCCGATCCCGTGCCGCTCCGGCCGGCCGGTACCGGAAATCTTGTCGGACAGGATGTCCCGCGCCTCGATCTGCCCAGCAAACTGGATGGCTCGGCCAATTTTACCGGTGATATCCGACTGCCGGACATGGTTTTTGCGGCGATCAGGCAAGGCCCGATCGGCGATACCATGCTGAAATCCTTCAACCGCGCAGGGGCCCGCAAGATCACCGGCTTCATCGACGCGGTCGAGGGCGAGAAATGGATCGCGGCGGTGGCGACCAACTGGTGGGCGGCCAATCGGGCGTTGGACAAGATGAGTCCGGTTTTCGAAACCAGGGGATTCATGGCCGACAGCGAGAAGATCGATACCGCCTTGCAAGAGGCCCTGGATGACGGGCCGGGAATACGCTTCCTGTCGCGCGGCGACACAAGGGGCGCGTTTGAAAAAGACAATCTGGTTGCAGCCCGCTATCACGCCGATGCGGCTTTGCACGCGCCGATCGAAACCCGGACGGCCACGGCTGACTATAAGGATGGCGCGCTGGAATTGTGGATGGCGACGCAGGCGCCAGTCGCGGCGGTGCAGGCGGCGGCCCGCGCACTGAACATTGCCCAGGACCGGGTGACGCTCTATCCGATGCTGAGCGGTGGCTCGTTCGACCGCAATCTCGACAATGCCATTGCCGGACAGGTTGCGCTGATCGCAAAGAAAATGGGACGGCCCGTGCAGCTGATCTGGTCGCGGGCCGAGGACCTGATGCACGATCATTACCGGACACCAAGCCAGGCACGGTTTGACGCGGCCATGGCAAAAGCCGGTCGTGTCGAGGCGCTGCAGATCAAGATCGCCGCTCCGCCGTCCGCTCGCGAGCAGGCCAGGCGTCTGTTCGAAGGCATGGACAATGTGAAAGCGATGCGGTCTTCCTTGGGCGAAGCGGATATCAAGGCGGTAGCCGGCCTGGATGTGCCCTATGACATACCCAATCTCACCGTCGATCATCATAGCGCCTTTGTCGGTTTGCCAACCGGCAACTGGCGCAGCAATGCACACAGCAGCAATATCTTCTATCTCGAATCGTTCATCGACGAGTTGGCGGCGAAAGCGGGCATAGAGCCCTTGTCCTTCCGCATGCAGATGCTGAACAACCAGCCCCGGCTGGCCCGTTGCCTGACCAGTGTTGCGGCGATGGCCGGCTGGGATGGCGGGTTGGACAGCAGCGGCCAGGGCCTCGCGTGCCACAGCATGCGCGGCGGACATATCGCTGTTATCGCGAGCGCCAGCCGCGGCGGCAGTGGTCTGGAGGTTCGTCGTATTTCGGCGACGGTAGACATCGGCCGGATCATCCATCCCGATATCGCCCGGCAGCAAATAGAGGGCGGCATTGTCTTTGGTCTGGCGATGGCACTGGGCAGTGCCACCCGCTTCCAGAATGGACTGCCAACCGCAAAGCGGTTGCGCGATCTGTCCTTGCCGCGACTGGCGGAAATCCCGCCCATCCAGATCGAATTTATCAGAAGCGAGGAAAAGCCGGTTGGTTACGAGGAGCTCGGCGTGCCCGCAGTTGCGCCGGCCGTTGCCAATGCGTTATTCTCGGCAACCGGTGTAAGGCTCCGGCAACTGCCGCTTTTCGGGGAAATATCATAAACCATGCGTGAAACTGGACCATTGCCAAAAGACCATCCGCCAGTCGCGGCGAAGAAAATCGGCGTTTTGCTGGTCAACCTGGGCACGCCCGATGCGCCGGACAAGCAATCCGTCAAACGCTATCTCAGGCAGTTTTTGTCGGACAAGCGGGTGGTCGAAATTCCCTCGATCATCTGGCAGCCGATCCTGCGCGGGGTAATTTTGAACACGCGGCCGGCGAAATCTGCGGAAGCCTACAGTCTGGTGTGGACCGAGGGCGGTTCGCCGCTGGCCGTCTACACCCGCGGACAGGCTGAAAAACTGGCCGGCCGGCTCGATGGCGTGATGGTCGACTGGGCGATGCGCTATGGCAATCCAAGTATCAGTGACCGGTTGAACGGGATGAAGGCGGCAGGATGCGAACGCATATTGATCGCACCGCTCTATCCGCAATATAGCGGTGCCACCACGGCGAGCGTCCACGATGCGGTGTTTGACGCGATCGCCGCAATGCGCTGGCAACCGGCGATCCGGCTGCTTCCGGCCTATCATGATGACACCGCCTATATCGAGGCGCTGGCAACCAGTCTGGAAAGGGATATTGCCGCGCTCGATTTCGAACCGGATGCGATTGTCGCGAGTTTCCACGGCATGCCTCAACGCACGCTGGAAATGGGCGATCCCTATCATTGCCATTGCCAAAAGACCGCCCGCCTGCTGTCCGAGAGGATGGGCAGGGAACTGGTCGTGGCCTTCCAGTCGCGCTTTGGCCGGGCAAAATGGCTCGGCCCGCCGACCGACGAGGTGCTGGAGTCGCTGCCGGGGCAGGGGAAGAAGAATATCGCAATCTTCGCGCCGGGATTTTCCAGCGACTGCCTGGAAACCTGCGAGGAACTGGCGATCAGGGGCAAGGAACAGTTTGAAGCCGGCGGCGGCGGAAAATTTGCCTATCTGCCTTGCCTGAACGACAGCGAAGTCGGTATCGATATGCTGGACGCGCTGTTGCGGCGGGAATTGTCCGGATGGATATAGAGAAGGCCGAAATCTTCCATCCGCCGGTCAAGCGAAGCATCACAATTGCTGGTCACCAGACATCGATTTCGCTGGAACCCCTGTTCTGGGATATGCTGAAGGCGGCGTCCGATCGTCGTGACCTGCCGGTTAATGCGCTTGTTGCGCGAATCGACGTCGCGCGGATCGCGGCAGCCGAACCGCCGGGCCTCGCAACCGCCATCCGCTTGTGGCTCGCCAATGATCTGCTTGGAAAAAACGCTCAAGCCGACTAAGGGACGCGCATGAACGCGACCCTTCTTGTTATGACCGGCGGTGCCCTTGGCGCTGCGGCGCGCTATCATCTGGGCCGGCTGATATTCCATTTCGGTGGTATGGGCTTTCCCTATGGAACTTTGGTGGCCAATGTCAGCGGTGGATTTTTGATGGGCGTGCTGGCGGGTGTGCTGGCTCGCAGCGATTTTGTCGATGAGCCGTGGCGGCTGCTGCTTGGCGTCGGTCTGCTGGGCGGCTTTACAACTTTTTCGACCTTTAGTTTGGAACTTCTCAATATGATCGAGCGAAGCGAATGGGGCACCGCGATCGGCTACGCAATGCTCTCTGTTGTCGGTGCGGTGCTGGCGCTGTTTGCCGGCCTGATGACCGTAAGGGCGCTGGCATGAGCGGCTTTGATCCCACTGCCGAAAGCGGCTCCGAGGAAGAAACGCCGCAGGGTTCGGTCAAGGAGCAGAAGCAGGCGCTGAAGACACTGGATGTCCGGCAGTTCACAATTTCTGCCGATGACGATGATATCCGGGTCGATCGCTGGTTCAAGCGGCACATGGAAGATGTGCCGTTCAACATTGTCTCGCGCTGGGCGCGGACCGGACAATTGCGGGTCGATGGCAAGCGCGTGGCTCCCGGCGACCGCTTGCAGGCCGGACAGATATTGCGCGTTCCACCGCAGGAAATCGAACGGCCCGGCCGCGTGGCGAAAGCCAAGAGCGACCTGTCGCAAGACCAGATCGACTTTGCCCGCGAACTGGTCATTCACAAGGACAAGTCGGCCATCGTGGTCAACAAGCCGCCCGGCCTGGCGACGCAGGGCGGCAGCAAGACCACGACCCATCTTGATGGCCTGCTTGATGCATTGACCTTCGATGCCAAGTCCCGACCGAAGCTGGTCCACCGGCTGGACAAGGATACCAGCGGCGTGATCCTGCTGGCGCGCTCGCCCGGGGCGGCCTCCTTTTTTTCCAAGCGCTTTTCCGGTCGCGACGTGCGCAAGGTCTACTGGGCGCTCGTCATGGGCGTGCCGGAAATCGCCGACGGCGTGATCGACCTGCCGCTGTCGAAGCAGCCGGGCTCCGGCGGCGAGAAAATGCATGTCGACGAGGAAAACGGCCAGTCGGCCAAGTCGCGCTACCGGATCATCGAGAGGGCCGGCAACCGCGCCTGCTGGGTCGAACTGCAACCGCACACCGGTCGCACCCACCAGCTGCGTGTGCACATGGCGGCGATCGGCCATCCGATTGTCGGCGACGGCAAATATGGCGGCAAGGATGCGTTCCTGACCGGCACGATCAGTCGCAAGATGCACCTGCACGCCAGGCGGCTGCGGATCGAGCATCCCGACGGCCATACCCTGGATGTGACGGCCGATCTGCCAACCCATTTTGCCGAGAGCATCGACAATCTTGGCCTCGATATGCTCCTTGGCGATCTGCCGCTGGACGAGAAGAAGCCGGCCGGCAAGATGGTGCGCAAGCAACAGGCCAAGGCCCATGCCAAGATGATTCGCAAGGACAAGCGCGGCGAGCGGCGCGGCCGCGGCGAAACCGACGGCAAGCCGACCAAGGCGGGCAAGCCGACCAAGCGCGAGCGGCCCAATGCCGGCAAGGCGACGCACAAGAAGAACATGCCGCACAAGGCGAAAGTCAAGCAGGCCCTGCGCAAGAAGCCAAAATAACATGCATCCCGATCCCGCCTTTCGATGGCCCAAATCCGCCAATGATCATCAGGGTGCCGGCGAGCGGGCCGCGCTCGAAGCGATGATTGCCGAAATCGGCTTCGGCATGCTCTTCGCGGAGACACCGGACGGACCGCGGGTGGCCCATGTGCCGCTTTTTTCGACCGGTGACGGCGCGCTGCAATTTCATCTGTCGCGCGGCAACGCGCTGACCAAACACATCGTAACAAAAACTGCGCTTTGCGTAATCAACGGTCCCGATGCCTATATCAGTCCCGACTGGTATGGCCTCGACGATCAGGTACCGACCTGGAATTATCTGGCGCTGGAGCTCGAAGGGCCAGTGCGGCAGATGGATCGCGACGGGCTGGTCGCGCTGCTCGACGATCTGAGCGCCCGGAACGAAGCGAAGCTGGCTCCCAAAACGCCATGGCATCGCGACAAGATGGACGCGGAAAAATTCGACCGGATGGTCGGCGCGATCGTCGGCTTCGAGATGGAAATCCTGGCCTGGCGACCCACTGCCAAGCTGGGCCAGAACAAGCCCGCAGAAGTCCGCAAACGCGTCGCGGCGGAACTGGATGCCGCCGGCCGCCGCGCGATGGCGCATCTGATGCAGGAGTTTGGAGAGACATGACCAACAAGCTTGCCCTGTTCGACTGCGACGGTACCATGGTCGATAGCCAGGCCAATATCTGCGCATCGATGGACCAGGCATTTGAAAAACACGGGCTGGTTCCACCCGATCATCATCTGGTCCGGCGGATTGTCGGCCTGAGCCTGATAGAGGCCGTGACCCAGTTGCTGCCGGAAGGTGATGCAGAGACGGTTGCGGCGGTGACGCAATCCTACAAGGACGGCTTTTTCGAACTGCGCCAGGCCGGCGGCGTGCACGAACCCCTCTACGACGGATTGCTGCCGCTATTGGAAGAATTGGAAGCATCCGGCTGGGTTTTGGGTGTGGCGACCGGCAAGTCGGATCGCGGTCTCCGCCACGTGCTGGAAACCCACGGTCTCAGCGACCGGTTTGTAACGTTGCAGACTGCAGACCGGCATCCCTCCAAGCCGCATCCGGCGATGGTCGAACTGGCGATCGCCGAGGCGGGTGCGGCGCCGGAAACCACCGCGATGATCGGCGATACCAGTTTTGACATGCTGATGGCGGTCAACGCCAAAGTGCGCGCCGTCGGGGTGAACTGGGGCTATCACGACGAACAGGAACTGATGGAGTCCGGCGCCGAAATTGTAGCGGCAACGATGGCCGATCTGAATGGAATATTGAACCGATGAGCGAGCCGATCGAAGAGCAGGACGAATATGTGCCGGATCCGGTGAAGGAAAAGCAGGCGAAAGCCGTGCATTTCATGGTTAGCATGATCCGCCTGCTTGGTGTCGCGCTGGTGATGCTGGGGCTGGCAATCGTACTGGATCGCCTGCCGCCTGTTCCACCGCCGGTCGGCTACGTTCTGATTGCGCTCGGGCTGGCGCAAATGTGGGTCGCACCGGTCTGGATCATCCGCAAATATATCCAGGCCCGGGTGGCAGAAGAGGCGATCGCCAAAGCAGCCGAGAACAGGGACGTCTCGTGAAGCGATTTTACAAGGACGTATCGGTAGCGCCGGAAGGCGAGAGCTATGCCATCACGCTGGACGGCCGTCCGGTGAAAACGCCGCAGCGCAACGCGCTGGCGCTGCCGACATCCGCTCTTGCCGATGCGGTTGCCGAAGAATGGGAGGCGCAGGGCGAGGATATTGTCCCCGCCTCCATGCCGCTGACCGCACTGGCGCAGGGCGCGCTCGATCAGGTCGCCAGCGAGCGCGGCCGTATCGTGTCCCGTATCGCCGCCTTTGCCGACAGTGATATGCTCTATTATCGCGCAGACGAGGGCCAACAGGCGCTGGTCGATCATCAGGCGGTGCACTGGGACCCGCTGCTCGACTGGGCGCGGCAACGCTATGATGTCAGCTTCAATCTGATCTATGGCATCCGATACGAAGCGCAGCCGGCGGAAACGATCGAGCGGCTGACGGAAGCGGTCGAGGCGCAGGATGATTTTGCCGTAGCGGCGATGCTGTCGCTGGTTGGCCTTTCGGGTTCGCTGATTGCCACGCTGGCGCTGGCGGAGCAGGCATATGACAGCGCCACGCTCTGGCCGCTGGTCAATCTCGAGGAGCTCTGGCAGGAGCAGCAATGGGGCCGCGATGATCAGGCGGCTGCGGCGCGCGGCATCAAGCAGGCCGAGTTCGAGGCAGCGGCCCGCTTTCTCGACCTTTCCCGTAGTTAGTTTTTCCCTTTGTCACAATTTTCCGTTACAGGACTGAAACTGTAACGGAGACTGCATGACAACCGAATCCACATTATGCGATACCCCCGCCCAAGCGGTGGCGTTGCTGGAAAAACTCTACGCCGAACAAATCGAAATCACGGCGGCCCGCTTTCGCCGCTACGCGACTTCCAAGCTGGCAGGCGATGACCGCCAGCAGGGCCTGTATCCGCAGATCAGCGTCCAGATTCCGGCCGATCAGGCAACCGAGACCAGCCATCTGGCATCCGGACATCTGGCCGATATCAACACCTATTGCACGACCGTCACCGAACCGAAGCTGTACCGCACCTATCTGCTAGACCAGCTGCAGCGCATCGCCACCACCTTCACCGCGAAAATTCGGGTCGAGCTGTCGGATACGCCGATTCCGCTGGCCTTTGCGCTCGAGGATGCTGGCGCCGGGCTCGACCGGGCCAAGAAGGAAAAACTGCCCAATTATTTCCACACGCCCAATCTGGTCAAGACCAACGACGACATCGTCGACGGCGGGCAGCTTTTCCAGGGCGAGGAAGCCTCGGCACTTTCCCTGTTCACCGCCGAACGGGTCGACTATTCGCTGCACCGGATCCGCCATTATTGCGCCACCGATCCCGAGCATTTCCAGCCCTTCATCCTGTTCACCAACTATCAGCGCTATGTCGACGAATTTCTCGAACATGGTCTGGCGGAAGTGAAAGCCGGCAAGGCCAGCATGCTGGTCGAGCCGGGCAACCGGATTACCGGCCACGACGGCAAGCCCTCGGCGCCGCCGATCGCAAAGCCACCGCAGATGCCCGCCTATCATCTGGTCCGCAGCGATGGCCGGCCCGGCGTGACCCTGGTCAATATCGGCGTCGGTCCGAGCAACGCGAAGACAATAACCGACCATCTTGCGGTGCTCCGCCCGCATGTCTGGCTGATGATCGGTCATTGCGGAGCGCTGCGCCGGACCCAGCGTCTCGGTGACTATGTGCTCGCCCACGCCTATCTGCGCGACGACAATGTGCTCGACGACGTGCTGCCGCCCAGCATCCCGCTGCCGACGATCGCCGAGGTCCAGCTGGCGCTGACCCGCGCGGTGCAGGAGGAGACCGGAATCGACCAGTCTAAACTCAAGCAGCAGTTGCGCACCGGCACCGTGGTTACCACCGGCGACCGCAACTGGGAATTGCGTTTCGAGCAGATTGCCCGGCGGCTCAACCAAGCCCGCGCCATCGCCATCGACATGGAAAGCGCAACAGTCGCCGCCAACGGCTACCGCTACCGCGTGCCCTACGGGACCTTGCTCTGCGCCTCCGACAAGCCGCTGCACGGCGAGATCAAGCTGCCCGGCATGGCCGATGCCTTCTACCAGGAACGGGTAGGCCAGCATCTCGCCATCGGCTTGCGCGCGATCGATCTGCTGGCGAAGGAAGCGGATGCTGGAACGCTACACAGCCGCAAGCTAAGGAGCTTTGGCGAGCCGTTATTCCGGTAGGGAAATTTCACCTGCCTGTTGATCTCTCCCTCCGGGGAAGCGAAAAGCCTGTTTCGCTGAGATCACAATCTTTATGAGGGCAGGATCATTGTGCTGAACGAAACCGGTTCCGAACTGAATCGCCTGATCAGGCAGAGCAGCAAATTACGTATCTGGGCGCGTTCACGGCTTTGGGCGCAGGTGCTGCTGGCGATGGTTCTGGGCATTGCTACCGGCGCGTTGCTCGGGCCGGCGGCGGCGCTGGTCCAGCCGAAAACCGCCGGGATGATCGGCAATTGGCTGGCCCTGCCGGGGCAGCTTTTTCTGGGTCTGATCGCGATTGTCCTGGTGCCGCTCGTCTTTTCATCCATCGTCAGCGGTCTCGCCGGCGTTCCTTCAAACGAGGCCATGCGCAAGCTGGGCGTACGGCTGGGTCTGTTCATTGTCTCGACGACGTTTCTGGCGGCCTGGATCGGTATCTCGCTGGCGCATCTGTTCGAACCGGGAACCGAGCTGGCATTACCCGTTGAGCATACGCCGCCGCCATCAGCAGGTCCTGTACAGGGATTTGACCTGACGCGGTTGCCGGACATGGTGGCGGGAGTATTGCCGACCAATCCGGCGGCGTCGGTAATCCAGGGTGATTTGCTGGCGATCGTGATTCTGGCGGTGCTCACCGGCGTCGCCGCCACCCAGATCCAGAGGGAGAAAGCGGTCCCGTTCCTCGCACTGCTCGATTCGCTGATGTCGATTTCAATGACCATCGTAAAATGGGCAATGCTGTTGTCGCCGCTCGCCGTGTTTGGGCTGATGGCGCAGCTGATGATCCAGATCGGACTGGACTCCCTGCTCGGCCTGCTCAGCTATGTCGGCACGGTCCTTTTGGGGCTGGCACTGCTGTTCCTGATCTACGCGCTGTCGCTGAGATTGATCGGCGGTCTCGGTTTCCGTACTTTCATTTCCATGGCGGGCTCCAATCTGTTGCTGGCCTTTTCCACGTCCAGCTCCTCGGCGGTCATGCCTAGCACGATCCAGACGGCGCGCAAATTTCATGTACCGGAGGATGTCGCGAATCTGGTAATTCCGCTGGGCGCAACCATGAATATGGCGGGCACGGCGCTCTATCAAAGCGTGGCGATATTGTTTCTCGCGCAGATATCAGGCGTGGACCTGAGCATGAGTGAAACCATATTGCTGGTCGGAACGCTGGTTGCCTCATCGATCGGCGCGCCGGGTACGCCCGGCGTGAGCATCGCGATATTGGCCAGCGTAGCGGCAGGGTTTGGCATTCCTGCAACCGGGCTGGTGATCATATTGGGCGTCGACCGGCTGCTCGACATGAGCAGAACTGTGGTGAATGTGACCGGTGATATTACCGCTGCGGTTATCATGAAGGATACCTTGTCCAAAGGCATCTGAGTCCCTCCGAACCTCGTCGGCATCAAATGCTGCAGGAAAGATCGGCCAATGCATCAGTCCGGCCTGACGATTCTTCGCTCTGACCCTTGGCAAGCGATGCCAGCGCCGAGCCCAAATCATATAACAGATCATCAACATCTTCCAGGCCAACCGATATACGCACAAGGCCATCGTCGATACCGTGACTGTGGCGTTCCTGCGGCGAGTAGGTGGAATGGGTCATGCTCGCCGGATGTTGAATGAGCGTTTCGGTGTCGCCGAGCGATACCGCCCTCTGGATGAGATTCAGTCCATTCATCAGGGCCAGTCCGGCATCATAGCCGCCAGCCAGTTTTACCGCGATCATGCCGCCAAACTGATCCATCTGTCTGCGCGCCAGATCATGTTGCGGAAAGGACGGCAGTCCGGGATAGAGAACCTCGGCAACAGCGGCGTGACCCTGCAGAAAACCGGCGATTGCTTCTGCCGATTCGACATGTTGCCGCATGCGGATCTTCAGGGTTTTCAATCCCCGCATCACCAGCATGGCGTTGAACGGAGCCATCACCGCTCCGGTCATATCCTTCATGCCGTTCAGGCGGATTTCCGAAATATCTTCTGCATTGCCGACGACGAGCCCGGCGACGACATCGCCGTGACCGCCGAGATATTTTGTTGCCGAATGCACCACAAGATCGGCCCCAAGCTCGAGCGGCCGGGTGATCACCGGCGTGGCGTAGGTATTGTCCACGACGCATCGCGCGCCGGCCCGCTTGGCGATTGCGGAGATTGCCGCAATATCGACCAGCCGCATGTTCGGATTGGCGGGCGTTTCGAAAAATACGATCCTGGTTTTCTGGGAAATGGCGCGCGCCAGCTGCTCGGGATCTGTCAGGTCGACATGGGTGATCTTGATTCCGAATCGAGCCAGGCCATGGCTCATGAAGGCGAATGTGCAGCCGTATAATGTCAGGTCGGTAATCAGTTCATCGCCCGGTCGCAGGAATGTCCATAATGTTGACGTTATAGCCCCCATACCGGATGCTGTTGCCAGACCGGCTTCGCCATTTTCCAGGCTGGCAATCCGTTTCTCGAGCAGATCGGTGGTCGGATTGGAGATACGGGAATAGAAATGACCTGGCTCCTCTCCCGAAAACATCCTGCCGCCCTGTTCGGCGCTTTCGAAGGTGAAGGTCGATGTCAGATGAAGTGGCGGGGTCAGCGCCCCTTCCGAATCCTTGGGATCATAGCCGTGGTGGATCGCCCGTGTGGAAAAGCCCATAGGATTTGGTTTCGATTGAAGGTCACTCGGCATGCATTTTCTCCCGTGGGATTGCTATGCCACAGATCGGCGGGTTTTAGATTGCCATATTGACCCTATATCTCTGGTATTTTAGCATATATGACCCTAAACAAGCGCCATGGATAAAAAAGATCGACAAATCATTCGCGAACTCCAGAAAAATGGCAGGCTGACAAATCTGGAGCTGGCGGAGCGCGTCAACCTCTCGCCATCGCCCTGTTTGCGCCGCCTGAGAAATCTGGAAAACACCGGCGTGATCCAGGGATATGCAGCTCTAATTGATCAGAAGGCTTACGGGGTTCCCCTGACCGTTTTCGTGAGTGTTGCGCTCGAAAAACATTCAACGGCTGCGGTGCGTGGCTTCGAAGACAAGATCAAGGAAATTGACGCCATTCTCGATTGTTTCCTGACCACCGGAGATGCCGATTATATGCTGCGCGTCGTGGTTGCCGATCTCGAAGTCTACGAGAATTTTGTCCGCACCGAGCTGCACGCGCTTCCCGGCATTCGCTCGATAGACACCAGATTTGCCTATGGTGTGGTCAAGAGCACCCATGTCTATCCGGATCTGAAATGATATTTCCGAATGTTTGCTATTCGGCATTCTCGTTGTGCCGCCGGTTTCAACAAATCCCCAGAAATGGGGAATTGCTGTAACTAAACCCCCAGCGCCGCAGCCGCTTCCCGAATCCTCTTCGCCTCGGCGCCATCATTCTTGAACGCGGCCAGTCCGCGGTCCAACGCCTGCTTCGCCTGCACCGTCTGGCCGAGCTGCATGCGGCTGCGGATCAGCATGATCCAGCCGTTGGCATCCTTGGGATTGGCCTGCAGTCTTTTGTCGAGGCCGTCGACCATATTGGCAATCATCGCCTCCTGCTGGCCGGGGGGCAGGGCAGCGGCGTCTTTCATCTGCTCGCGGCTCGGGCCGGGAATGGCGGCGGTGGCGACTGCCGGGCCGTCGGTGGTGATGCCGCCGGTGGGGGCTGCAGGCGCTATCCTGGCGAGACGGGCGGTGACATCAATGCTTTCCTTCTCCGCCACCTGCCCGATCACCCGGCGGATATCTGCAGCATAAGGCGCGTCGGCGGGCGTGTCCTCGAGCAGCGCGAACCAGTCGTTGATTGCGCCCTTGTGATCACCGGAAATATCTTTCTGCACCGCCAGAAAATAGCGCGCGCGGGGATCCTTGGGGTCCTGTTTCAGCGCATTGCGGAAGGCATCGGCAGCATCCGCCGGGACCTGCTGGCCGTCACTCGCCATCACCAGCGCCTCGCCGAGCATCGACCAATATTCCGCGTTGTCAGGGTCTAGCGTTGTCGCCCGCTTCATCGCGGTGGCCGATTCGGCAAACTTGCCGGTTTCGAAATAGCTCCATCCCAGCATGCGCCAGCTTTCGGCGTCGTCGGGATTGTCCTGCAGCTTTTTCTCCAGCCCAGCGATGACCTCGTCGACGCTCGGCGCCGCCTCGCCTTCAGCCAAGGCTGCCGGGACGCCGGCAGCCTTGTCGTCATTCATGCTGCGATAGACCTGCACCGCGACCGCTGCCAGGGCCAGCAAGGCTGCCCCGATCAGGGCGATGCGGCTGATATTCATCGAAGAAGCGGATTTCGCCATGGTCATTCCTCAAGCAATTTGATGTCGCGATATGCCGACGCAGGGATACGGAGGGGATCGCTGCCTGACAAGCGCTCAGATACATGTGATATTTTGCACTGGCAATGAAGAGGCATTTTGGTAAGATACTGCCAAAGTTCAATCTTTTGGGTCGCGCTACAACCGGGCATATAGCTGAACCGGGTCTGGGAAACGTATGAGGGTGCGTTGGTCGGGGAAGCACAGGGGGGAAGCAAGCGCGTGTCGGACAAGTTTCGTGTAGCCATTATCGGGTCCGGACCAGCGGGCATGAGCGCCGCCGGGCGCGCCGCGCAGCTGAAGCTCAAGCATGTTCTGCTTGAGAAGACCGACCATCTGTCGGACACCATATACAAATATCAGAAGGGCAAGCATGTCATGGCCACGCCGAGCCAGCTGGTGCTGCGCTCGGACATGGATTTTGATGCCGGCAAGCGCGAGGCGATTCTCGGCACATGGGACGAACAGACCGCAGGCCATGGCGTCAATGTGATGTATAATGCCGAGCCGGTAAAAATCGAGGGCGACGAAGGCAATTTCACGATCACTCTGAAAAACGGCGAAACCGTGCAGGCCGAAACGATCGTGATGGCGATCGGTACACAGGGCAATCCCAATCTGATGCGCTGCCCCGGCGGCGACAACAAGCTGGTCCAGTATCAGCTGGACGATCCCGGCGAATATTATGACGAGCATATCACGGTCATCGGTTCGGGCGATGCGGGTATCGAGAATGCGCTGGGTCTGGCGGCCGATGCGGCGCAGAATAATATCGTCACAATTCTCAACCGATCGGCCGAATTTGCCCGCGCGAAAAAGGCCAATGTAAAACTGCTGATGGAAGCGGGCGAGCAGGGCAAGGTCATCATCCGTAACGAGACAACCCCGGCCGAAGTTCGCGATGGCGAGCTGGTGCTGGAAACCCGCGATGGCCAGGAAACCATCAAATGCGACCGGATTATCGCCCGTATGGGCAGCGCTCCGCCCCGCAAGTTCGTCGAGGAATGCGGGATTGAATTCACCAGCGAGGATCGCGAGGCCTATCCCAAATTGTCGCCGGCGTTCGAGAGCACCAAGAAGGGTATTTATGTCATCGGCGCGCTGGCCGGCTATCCACTGATCAAACATTGCATGAACCAGGGCTATGACGTGATCGAGTTCATCAATGGCAATACCGATCTAAAGCCCGCCGACGAACCGATTCTCGAAGCGAAATTTCGAGGTCTGCCCGGGCGTCGTTCGGTCGATGAATGGCTTGAATTTTTCCGTTCCAATGTCACCATTCTCAACGATCTGTCGCCGCTGCAGATGCGCGAATTCATGCTCGACAGTGAACCGCAAAGCTATGGCCGGGGCGAGGTGATCTTCGAGAAAAATGATCCGGGCAGCTCGCTTTTTGCCATAGCCGAGGGTTCTGTCGCGGTCGAAATCAACCCCAATGATCCGTCCATCACTGTGCCGATCGAGCAGGGCTCGATCTTTGGCGAGGTCGGCCTGATCTCGGGTCGGCGGCGCGGTGCCACGATCAAGGCGGCGGAAGATGTCATCGTCGTGGAAATTTCGCGCACCGCGGCGCTGAAGTTGCAGGCGTCTGTGCCGGCGGCAAAACGCCGGATCACGCAGATTTCGACCGAACGGCAGTTGCTGCAGATGTTCGGATCCGGCCTGACCAAGGAAGATATTGCCGAGGTCGTCGAGACCAGCGAGATCATAAACGTGCGGGCCGGTGAAGCGATCATTGAAGAGGGCGGCGAGGGCAACGACATCTACGTTATCCGGGTCGGATCGATGGTGGTCGAGAAACAGATCGGCGGCAAGCCGGTGTTCCTTTCCTATCTGCCGGCCGGTTCCTATGTCGGCGAAATGACGCTGATCGCGGGCGGCTATCGCACCGCGACGGTCAAGGCCGCGATCAAGTCCGAGGTGATCAAGATCAACGGGGACGCCTTCAAGAAGGTACTCGATGCCCATCCCGACCTGATGCGCAAGGCGAAGAAGGAAATGGCCGCGCGGCAGGATATCAACGCCTTTGTCGAGGCCAAGAAGGACAGTTTCTCCGGTGTGGTCGACATGTATTCGGGGATCGCCAATTTTCTGGTCGACAATGGCATTGGCGAAGCCACCGATGTGCTGTTGATCGACGAGAATCTGTGCGTCGGTTGCGACAATTGCGAGAAAGCCTGCGCCGATAGCCACGAAGGCCTGTCGCGGCTCGACCGCGAGGCGGGCCGCACCTATGCCCATCTGCACGTGCCGACCAGCTGCCGCCATTGCGAGCATCCGCATTGCATGTCCGATTGCCCACCTGACGCGATCCACCGTGGTCCCGATGGCGAGGTGTTTATCGATGACAGCTGCATCGGTTGCGGCAATTGCCAGCGCTACTGTCCCTATGGCGTCATCCGTATGGACAAGGTACCGCCGAAGAAGCCGGGCCTGCTCAGCTGGCTGTTTCTTGGTGCCGGTCCCGGACCGGGCGAACCGGACAAGGCGTGGGCCAAGAAACACAGCGACCCTGCGGTGGAAAAGCCCAAGAAAGCGATCAAATGCGACATGTGCGCCGGGATCAGGGGCGGTCCCGCCTGCGTCCGCGCCTGTCCGACGGGCGCAGCGATCCGCGTGGCTCCGGAAGAGTTTCTCACCGTATCCAAACTTGAAGCGGAGGACATCTGATGGCTACCCAGACGCTATCCGCCCACTCCGGCCGCAAGAAAGTCGCGATGCACGACGGCTTCCTCAGGCATGCCGGTTACCGCTGGCTGAAAATCTCCTCGGCGATCATGCTGATCTGCATCGTCAGCTATCTGTTCATCGACGTGTCGCCGCGCCACAATGGCGGCAGCTGGTACGGCTATACGCTCGGCACCATCGGCGCGCTGCTGATCCTGTGGCTGACCATGCTCGGGGTGCGCAAGCGGGCGATGACGCCTGGACAATGGTCGCTCAAGGCCTGGACCTCCGCGCATATCTATCTCGGTCTCAGCCTGATCGTGATCGGCACGCTGCACACCGGCTTCCAGCTCGGCTGGAACATCCACACCGCCGCTTATGTGTTCATGATGATCGTCATCATTTCCGGTATCGTCGGAATCTATTTCTATGCAACAATTCCCAAGGCACTGTCCGACAATCGCGACGAGATGACCGAGACGGAAATGCTCGAAAATCTGCGCTCGCTCGACCGGCAGCTGCACGAGGCAGCACAGCCGCTGTCGGCGGAACATGCCGCACTGGTACTGCAATCGCTCGAACAGGACCCGTTCGGCGGCGGCTTTTTCCGGCGCATTTCCGGCCGCTATCCGGATTGCGCGACCCGTCAGGCGCAGGCAGACTTGCGCCGCGAGCGGGCCTATCAACCGAAAATGGGCGGCGATGATCCGCTCGACAAGGTCGATGCGCTGCTCGAGAAGAAGGAGGCCACTTTGGCCCGCGTCCGTCGCCATCTCAAGCTCAAGGCGATGCTGCAGGTCTGGCTGTTTGTCCATGTGCCGATGACCTTTGCCCTGATCGCCACACTCACCGCGCATATCATCAGCGTCTTTTTCTACTGGTAGGATGGAGAGCCCAGCATGACCTTCATTGTTCGCCAGATCGCGACGACCGCCGATGGCCGGGAAATCATCCGGTCAAACCCGTTTGCAACGGATGAAATCGGCATCGGCCGCAGCACTGAAAATGCCATCCATCTGCCCGATCTCGCGGTCAATCCTGACCATGCGACGATCCGCAAGCGCGACGATGGCCAGATCATCGTCGAAAGCAGCACGGGCCAGAATTTCACGCTCGACGGCAAGCACCGGATTTCAGTCACCATTGATCCCGCCGCCGGTGCCGAACTGGGCTTCGGCGGCCATGTCATCATCGTCAGCGAAGAGGGCGAGGATGTCGTTCTGACCGTCAAACGGGTCGAGGCCTTGTCCGATTCGGCGGAAGTGCGCAGCGAATCGACTCTCTACACGCTCAAGGGGCTGCTGCCGGGCAAGCGGATCAGCGCCTGGTCCTTTGTGGCGCTGGTGCTGGCTGCCTTTCTCGTCTGGCCGGTCTACACCTGGGCGACCTACCGCGGCGTCGAGGAGCGACCCGACCAGTTCCACGCTGATACGATGTGGTCGTCCGGCGCGCTGAGCAGCGCCCACCACGCGCTCGAACAAGACTGCCAGGCCTGCCACGTCGATGCCTTTGTTACGGTCAAGGACGAGACCTGTCTCACCTGCCACACAGAGGATGCCCATGATCATGCGGCCAAGCCGCGCCTGCTGACCGCCCGCGGTGACCCGGAGGGGCTGGAGATGATTGGTGCCGCGTTCGCCTCCGCGTTCAACAAGCCACCGGGCAGGTGTGTCGAATGTCACAGCGAGCATGAGGGTGCCGGTGCTATGGAACCAACGGCGCAAAAATTCTGCGCCGATTGCCACGACGGGATGGATGGACGCTTGACCGATACAAAACTGGAAAATGCATCCGATTTCGGTATTGCCCATCCGCAATTCCGGCCAGCGGTGCTGGTAACCCCCGGCGGCAAGAATCCGCCGCGCAAGCGGATCTCGCTGGATGACAAGCCGACCGAGGATAACGGTCTGAAATTCCCCCACGACGTGCATCTGTCGCGGACCGGCGGTGTTGCCCAGATGGGACGGCGGCTGTCGGCAGATTACGGATTCGGCGATTCGCTTGCCTGCAAGGATTGTCATACGCCCGATCCGAAGGGTGTGCGTTTCGAGCCGGTCGACATGAAGGAAGACTGCAGCATGTGCCACAGTCTCGCCTTTGACGAGATCGGCGGCACTGTACGCACCTTGCGGCACGGTGAACCGGCCATGGTGCAGGCCGACCTGCGCGCCTATTATCGCTCGACCCGGCCGACCAGGCCGATCAATCTCGGCGGGATGGCGCGCCGCCGTCCGGGGGGTGGCAACGAAGTTCGTGTCGCCAGCGACTATGCCCGCGCCGTCCAGTTCCGCCCGAGCCGAGCCAATCTGGCGATCAGCCAGGTTTTCTCGCGCGGCGGCGCCTGTTTCGACTGCCACGGCGTGACCCCGCCGACGGCCCGTGGCCGCGTCGATTATGGCATCAAGCCAGTGACCCAGACCGATCGCTATATGCACAATGGCTGGTTCAGCCACGAAGCACATAATGACGAGACGTGCAGCAGTTGCCACAACGCCACCACATCCAAGCAGGCCGACGATCTGCTGCTGCCTGGAATCAAGACCTGCCGCGAATGCCATGGCGGCGAATTCCAGAAGACATCCGACGTGCCCTCGACATGCGCCATGTGCCACGATTATCACGCCGACGATGGCGCACCCTGGCTGATCAGGGAAGAGCAGAAGGACAAGCAGCAAAAGCCGGACAAGCAGATTGCTCGTCAGTAACGCCATCGGACAAAAGGGAGGGCGTCCATGTTGATCGCGCAGATCACGGATATTCATCTGGGTTTCGACCCCGACAATCCGGCCGAATTCAACCGCAAGCGACTTGACCAGGCGATCAAGACGATTTGTGCCGTCACCCCGCAGCCCGATCTGCTGCTGGCCACCGGTGATCTCGTTGATCGCGGAGACCAGGAAAGCTACCGTCGGCTCGAGAACGCCTTGTCCGTGGTGCCTTTTCCGGTGCATATGTGCATGGGCAACCACGATCTGCGGGCGCCGTTTCGCAAGCAGTTTCCCGATGTTCCTGCGCCGGACGGATTCATCCAGTATGAAGTCGACACGCCCGCGCTCCGGCTACTGGTACTCGATACGCTGGAGGAGGGCCGTCATGGCGGAGCCTTCTGCGAGACCCGCGCGGCCTGGCTGTCGGACCGGCTGTCGGAGGATGGCGACAAACCGACCATTCTGATCCTGCACCATCCACCGGTGGACAGCGGCATCGAGTGGATGACCACCCATCCGGAAGAGCCCTGGGTGACCCTGCTCGCCGACACGCTCGCCGGTCATGGCCAGGTCAAGGGGATGATTACCGGCCATTTGCACCGCAATATTTCGGCCTGGTGGGGAGATATCAGCCTGGCCGTCTGCGCCTCGACCGCACCCCAGGTGGCGTTGGACCTCAGTCCGATTGACCCGGACCATCCGGACGGCCGCAACATGATTGTCGCCGACCCGCCGGCGATCGCCCTGCATTACTGGAACGGCCGCCAGCTGGTCAGTCACTTCGAAAATGCCGAGGATCATGTCATGCTCGCCCGCTATGATGAAAATCTGCAGCCGCTGGTGCGCGCCTTGCTGGCCGAGCGGCCGCAATAACGACAAATTGCGACGTCGTTCATCGACGGTAAAATGTCGTTCGTCTAATAATTGATTTCCTGCGAAACCTTTTTTGCGTTTCCGCCCGGCTTTGGTTAGACCGTGGCCAATTGCGCCCCGTGCGTTTTTGCCGACCCGCAGCCGCGGCCTAATATTTGGAGAGATTTTAATGCGATTCACCATTTCCACCCGCAAGTTTTTTCTGGGCGTATCAAGCGCCGCGCTGCTTGGCACCACCGCGACTCCCGCTCTTGCCGACCATCATGGGAAAAAAATGACAACAGCAGAATTGAACAAGATGAGCGCCATGCAGGCGGCATCCGCTGACAGCACCGAAAATTCAATCCTTCAATCCTGGACGGGCCCTTATGACGGCGTGCCGCCATGGGACGAAGTCAAGGTCTCCGATTTCCCGGAAGCCTTCCAGAAGACGATGGACAAGATCCAGGCCGATGTGAACGTAATCCGTGACAATCCGGAGCCCGCGACCTTTGAAAATTTCACGGTGCCGATGGAACTGGTCGGCAGCGAGGCCAATAATCTCTTCTCGATCTGGGGTGTCTATTCCAGCAATCTTTCCAGCGAGGAAGTTCGCAAGATCCAGGGCGAATGGCTACCCAAAGTCTCCGCTTTCTTCGACCAGCTGACCCTCGATCCGAAACTGCTGGCCAAGACCAAGGCGGTCTACGACAATCGTGAAACCGCCGGGCTGGATGCCAAGCAGAAGCGGCTGGTCGAGCGCAATTACGAGCAGCTGGTCCGGGATGGCGCGCTGCTCGACGGCGCCGACAAGGAACAGCTGATTGCCTATAATACCGAATTGTCGAAGGCGTTTAACGACTTTTCCAACAAGGTTCTCGCCGATGAAGAAACCTTCATCTTCCTGACCGACGAAGCCGATCTCGCCGGCCTGCCGGACAGCTTTGTCGCATCGCTGAAAGCTGCTGCGGAAGAACAGGGCAAGACCGGCTGGGCGCTGAAAAACACCCGCTCGGTGATGCAGCCGTTCCTGCAAAACTCGACGCGCCGCGACCTGCGCGAGAAAGTCTATAACGCCTATGTCAACCGCGGCGACAATGGCGATGCCAATGATACCAACGCGACCATCGCGAAAATCCTGAAGTTGCGCGCGGACCGTGCCAAGCTTCTCGGATTCAAGACCCATGCCCATTACCGCATGGCCGACACGATGGCGAAAGAGCCGGAAGCGGCAATGGACCTGATGATGAAGGTCTGGCCCGCTGCTGTCGCCCGCGTGGGTGAGGAAGTCGCCGATATGCAGTCGATTGCCGACGCCGAGGGCGCCGGGATCACCATCGCTCCATGGGATTATCGTTTCTATGCGGAAAAGGTCCGCAAGGCGAAATATGACCTCGATTCCGCCGAGATCAAGCCCTATTTCCAGCTCGACAAGATGATGGATGCTCTGTTTGACGCCGCCGGCAAGCTCTACGGCATGACCTTCACCGAAACCACCGGCAGCATCCCGGTCTTCGATCCGGAAGTGCGCACCTTTGAAGTCAAGCGCGGCGACAAGGTCATCGGCGTGCAGTTCTTCGACAATTATGCCCGAAACGGCAAGCGCTCCGGTGCGTGGATGACCACCTACAAGGACAGCTACAAGCTGGGTGGTAAGAACAAATATACGATATCGTCGAACAACAATAATTTCGTCAAGGGCGGTGATGGCGAACCGACCCTGATCAGCCTCGATGATGCGCAGACCCTGTTCCATGAATTCGGCCATGCGCTGCATTATCTCAATTATGACATCACCTATCCGGGTCTCGCCAACACGCCGCGCGACTTTGTCGAATATCCGAGTCAGGTGAACGAAAACTGGCTGATGACGCCTTACATCCTCTCGACCTACGCCACCCACTACAAGACCGGCGAACCGATTCCGAAAGAACTGGTCGACAAGATCCAGGCGTCCCAGACGTTCAATGAAGGCTTCGCCACGGTCGAATATCTGTCCAGCGCGATCGTCGACATGATGCTGCACAATCGCGAGACCCCGGTGACCGATCCCGATGCTTTCGAGCGCGAGACGCTGACCGAAATCGGCATGCCGAAGGAAATCGTGATGCGGCACCGCCTGCCGCAGTTCAACCACCTGTTCTCTTCCGATGCCTATTCGGCCGGCTATTACAGCTATCTCTGGTCGGAAACGATGGATGCCGATACCTGGGCCGCGTTCGAGGAAGCCGGCAGTCCGTGGGACAAGGATACGGCGGAACGGTTCCGCAATATCCTGCTGTCGACCGGCAACGAGACCGACCGCAAACAGGCCTATCGCAAATTCCGCGGCCGCGATCCGGAGGTCAAATATATCCTCAAGAAGCGCGGATTCCCGGTTCCCGGTGAAAGCGCCGATGCGGGCAGTAAGGGCGACGCGACCAAATAGGCCGCTGCCGCCGTTGTTGAATAAAAAGGGGGCCTGGCGGTCCCCTTTTTATTCGTCCTGACGTTGTCGCGCGATCAGTGCCTGGATTTGCAACAGCCGTTCCTCGGTCATCGAGAAGCGGAAGGTGAAAAATAACGCCATCAGCATCAGCGGGACGATCGCGGCGGCACCGATCCAGACCAGCGCATCAAGCGATGATTGCGGCACCGCTCCGGGCCGCATGCCCTCACTGAGCCCGACCATGTCGAGTGCGAAGCCGCCATAAAGCGGCCCGACGGCACCGCCCATCTTGGATGTGAACTGCAGCACGGCATAGAAGCCGCCCTCCTGCCGGAGCCCCGTTTCGGCCTCGTGCTCGTCGGTCAGGTCGGCGGTCAGCGAGGCGATGGCAACGATCCGCAAGATGAAGAAGCTCATGAAAATCGCGTTCTGGATGACCAGGATGGCGAATATCACCGGATCGCCATTATCCGGGATCAGGTCGAGGAAGCGGAGCAGATAGGGCCAGGACAGATCGAGTAGCATCACGACCACCGCCCATTTGACGATATCATGCTTCGGCATCCGCCGGCCGGCCGTCTTCAGGAAGAGAATCGCGATCGGCACCGCGATCAGCACCGAAATGCCCAGCACCAGTCCCGTCTCGGTCGCCTGCAATTCCCAGAAATAGGTCCAGAAGATGATATTGAGCGCCACCGTAATGCCATAGGAAGCGGTGGCACCCAGATCATAGGCAAGTACATTGCGAAAGTTGCGGTTGCGGAAGGTGGACAGGAAATCGCTCCACAAACCCAGAAACCCGGGCGTAGACGGCGCGCGCCGCGGATCAATCTGGGTATGGCCGACAAATTTCCAGGTTCCGGCAATGCACGCCGTCGCGGTGATCCAGACGATCAGCGCCGACAGCCAGCCGTAGGTGACGTAATTGCTGGCAACAAAGCGGCCATCGCCGCCCGCGCCCTCGTCGAACAGAAAATAGAGACAGGTGGACGGCAGCAGCAGCGTGGTGAGAAACAGGAACGCCGTGCGCTGCCCCATCAGCGCGCTGCGGTCATGATAATCCTGGGTGATTTCTGCCACCAGCGTATAATGCGGGATCGAGAAAAAGGTCAGCGCGGTGCGGATCCACAGCGAGCAGCCCAGCAGCCACCCTGCCAGCCACAGCTCGCTGCTGAGCACGAAGTCCGGCGGCATGAACAGCGCGATGAAGCCGAGACCCATCGGTATGGTGCTGTAGATCATGAACGGGTGCCGCCGTCCCCAGCGGCTCTTGTAGCGGTCGGACCAGCTGCCGACCATCGGGTCGGACACCGCGTCCCACAGCAGGCTGAGCGACAGGACAATGCCCGTCGCGGTTCCGCTCAGCCCCAGCACCTGCGTGTAGAACAATAAAACGAACATGATGTACGCCGCTTCCTTGACGGCATAGACCGCCCCGCCGAGCCCGTAGGACAGGCGGTTGGGCAGGGTCAGGTGCAGGGGGTCTGGCGAGCGGTTTTTCAAAGTGAGGGGAGCGTCGCACAATCGGGGGCGGGACGCTACAGGAAATGTGGGCAGGCCAGCGGCAACGACTGACCCAGCCAGCCGGAACAATAAGAATGCGGATCGCGGTTGCGCAAATCGGTCTGCCCCTTCGATAATAATCGACTTGGCAGATCAACTCTGGTTAAGCTGGCGATTGATGACACCGCATGAATTTATCTCGAAATGGCGCAGCAGCGAGCTGAAGGAGAGCGCTGCGGCGCAAAGCCATTTCAATGACTTATGTGCGTTGCTGGATATAGCCGATCCCGCGACGGCCGATCCAAAGGGTGACTGGTTTACCTTTGAAAAAGGCGCATCAAAAACCGGCGGCGGGGGCGGCTGGGCCGATGTGTGGCGCAAGGGCTGTTTCGGCTGGGAATATAAGGGCAAGCGCAAGGATCTGGACACGGCTTTCGCCCAGTTGCAGCAATATGCCATCGCGCTGGAAAACCCGCCGCTATTGATCGTCTCGGACATGGACCGGTTCCGCATCCACACCAACTGGACCAATACGGTGCAGGAAGTGCACGAATTTGCGATTGACGAACTGGCCGATGCGGCAACGCGCGATCTGCTGAAAAAATGCTTCACCGATCCGGAGGAACTGAAACCGAGCAAGACCCGGCAGATGCTGACCGAGCTTGCGGCGCGTGAATTTGCCGAGCTCGCCCAGCGCCTGCGCGACCGCGGTCATTTGCCGCATGATGTCGCGCATTTCGTCAACCGGCTGGTCTTCTGCATGTTTGCCGAGGATGTCGATCTGCTGCCCGATCACATGTTTACAAAAATGCTGGAGGCTAGCGGATCCAATCCCGAAAGCTTCACCGCAAATGCCAGCCAGCTGTTCCGGGCGATGGCTGAACCCGGCGGCAGTATCGGCTTCACCAAGATTGACTGGTTCAATGGCGGGCTGTTTGACTCCGACGAGGCGCTGCCGCTGAAACAGGCGGATATCGATAATCTGCTGACCGCCGCACATCTCGACTGGTCAGAGGTCGATCCCTCGATTCTGGGCACCTTGTTCGAGCGCGGTCTTGATCCAGCCAAGCGCAGTCAATTGGGTGCCCATTATACCGACCGGGCCAAGATCATGCAGATTGTCGAGCCGGTCATCATCCGCCCGCTGGAAGCAGAGTGGGATGCGGCGCGCACCCGGATGGAGGCATTGATCGACAAGGCCCCGAAAGCGACGGCAGAAAAATTGCTGCGCGGTACGGAACTGGCGAAGCGGACAAAGGCGCTGAAAGACGCAGGCGCGATCCATCGCGCGTTTCTGGAACGGCTGACGGCATTCCGGGCGCTGGACCCCGCCTGCGGGTCGGGCAATTTTCTCTATGTCGCGTTGCTGTCGCTGAAAGACATCGAGCACAAGGCCAATCTGGAAGCGGAAGTGCTGGGACTGACCCGTGAATTCCCGCGCGTTGGACCGGAATCGGTGCTGGGCATCGAACTCAACCCCTATGCCGCCGAACTGGCGCGGGTGTCGGTCTGGATTGGCGAGATTCAATGGATGCGGCGCAATGGCTTTGCAGCGGCGAAAAACCCGATCCTGCGGCCGCTGGGGACGATTGAATGCCGCGATGCGGTGCTGACGATTGACCGCGAAGGCAAGCCGCAGCGGGCCGAGTGGCCGGAAGCGGATGTGGTAGTCGGGAACCCGCCGTTTTTGGGCAACAAGAAGATGATTCGCGAGCTGGGCGAGGAATATACCGTTGCCCTTCGCGGAGCTTGGTCAAATGTGCCCGGTGGTGCCGATCTGGTCTGTTACTGGTTTGCCAAGGCCTGGGATCAGATGGCGGCTGGTAAATTGCAACGCGCCGGATTGGTTGCGACAAATTCTATTCGCGATGGTGCCAACCGGGAAGTGCTAAAGTCCATTGTTGAAGATGGCCGGATATTTGAGGCATGGAGCGATGAAGAATGGACGGTTGATGGTGCAGAAGTCCGGGTCTCTTTGGTGTGTTTCGATAGCAACGAGAGCAAAAGCTCGCTATTGAATGGCGAGACTGTGGCGGCAATCACTTCCAATCTAAATTTGGCGAGCGATGAAACTGATCTGACGTCCGCAAAGGTAATGCGCGAAAACCTAAAGATGGCATTTATCGGTGACCAGAAAAGTGGACCGTTTGATGTTGACGGTGAACTAGCTCGCGATCTTATAACGCGGCGCGGCAATCCAAACGGCAAACCGAATAGCGATGTGTTGCGACCTTGGCTCAATGGTATGGATGTGACGCGTCGTAGTTCTAGGAGATGGATTATTGATTTTGGTCCACATATGACTCTAGAGGAAGCTTCCCTATATGAAGGCCCATTTGAAATTGTTCGGCGAAACGTAAAGCCATTACGTGACGGTTTGCGTCGCGCTAATCATAGGGAAAAGTGGTGGATTCACGGAGAAGCGCGTCCGGGGATGAGGAAGGCAACTAACGACCTGAACCGCTTTCTCATTACACCTCGCGTCGCAAAATTTAGATTCTTTGTTTGGACCCACAGTCCAACTCTACCGGATAGTAGGTTAGTGACTATAGCGATCAGCGCTGATGCTGGGTTTGGCGTTTTGTCGTCAGTTTTTCATGAGAAATGGAGTTTGGCGACGTGCTCATGGCACGGGGTCGGAAATGATCCGACCTATAATGCGCGCAGTTGTTTCGAAACCTTCCCGTTCCCCGAAGGCTTGACCCCCGATATCCCCGCTGCCGACTATGCCGATGATCCGCGCGCGCAGGCTATTGCGGCGGCGGCGGCGCGGCTCAACGAATTGCGTGAAAACTGGCTCAATCCGCCCGATCTGGTCCGCCGCGAACCGGAAGTGGTTCCCGGCTATCCCGACCGCATCCTGCCGGTCGACGAAGACGCGGCCAGAGAACTGAAAAAACGCACGCTGACCAATCTCTACAACGCCCGCCCCGCCTGGCTCGACCATGCCCATGCCGCGCTCGATGAAGCGGTGGCAGAGGCTTATGGTTGGGGCGACGACTGGCGCGCTGGTGCGCTGGCCGACGACGAAATGCTGGCGCGTCTGTTTCGGCTCAATCAGGAACGGGCTGCTGGGGAGCGCACCTCCTAGCATAGGGCGCTGCGGGTTGATTCTGATTTGGCACCGCGCACTCACCCTCCTGAATCAAAAAAAGGCGCGCCGTTTTGCAAGCGGCGCGCCCCTTCCATTTCTAATTTTGCCTCGAACTAGAAGCGGACGCCGATACCCGCCATCACCTGATGGCGGTCAAGGTCAACGCCGATTTCATTATTATCGTTGAACAGGGTGTCGTTATATTTGAGCGCGCTGTAGTTGGAATAGCGATACTCCAGCTTCACATAGGCGTTGGAGCCGAGGCCGCCACCGCTGCCGCCGATCACCTGCTCGACGCCGGCACCGAGCCGGTAGCCGTCGACCTGCTGGCTGTCATCGAAGTCGAGATCGACGCCATCGGCTTCGGCCCGGTCCTGAAAGCGCGATTCGACCGCGGTATTGGTATAGCCTCCCTTGGCGTAGAGCAGCGTGCTCGGTGTGACTTTTGCACCGACGCGGGCGCCGAGATAGAGATCGCGTTTCAGATTGATGCGATAGCCGAATGGCGCGTTGATATCTTCGTCGCCTTCCTGCTCACCGGTTGAATCCATATATTCGCCTTCAAGACCGAAGACCACCGGACCGGCATCGAAATCATAGCCGAGCGCCACGCCGTAGGCGAAGCCGTCGACCGACTGGTCGAGCGTGTTGTTCTCGAAAATGCCGTCATTGTTGGTGTCGACATCGACATCGCTGCCCGAACGCAGCGTATCGTAACCGCCGAGGATTTCGGCGCGCGGGCCGGTGAAGGGAGAATCGGACTGTGCGGCAGCGGGGGCGGCAAAGGCACCGGCGACCGCACAGAAGATCAGGGGGGTAATGATGGGGGATTTCATAATTTTACTCCAACTAACAATAGGGAACACCATCGTTCCGGTTATGCCCGCTGTTTTTGCGGGCTTCCCGTCGCGCGATGCGCAAATACTCTGCGTCATCACTCGACGAGTGGGGAGAACGGCTTCCGGACAACGATCGTTCCATCGAAAGGGGCGAAAAGCGCGATAAGTTTTTCGTTGATGCGGAAATATCACAGTGATGACGGCGGACGGTGCTTGGGACGGGATAGACCGGCGGACCGATGGGAATCGCGGTGATCGGTGGCCGCGGGCAGGCGGGTCATCGCCCGGATCAAAACCGGCTTTCCTACATCCCCCGATTTCGCTTAGGCTGCGCATCGTGATGAGACTCTCGTGCTTCTCCTTTCCTGCTTGCCGCCGCGGTCCGGCCGGTTTTGGCAAAGGTTACACTCGCAGGCGGTCGGCCACGACAAAACTCTTTAATGTTCAAGGGTTTGTGGCAAAGGTCACAAAGAATAAGAAGGCCGGTATTTGTCAAGCAACGGGCGGCTGGCGCGACGGGGCTGTTGCCACCATTGGCCCTTGACCCCTTCCCGCCATCATGACAGCCTTGGAACGATCATTTGAGAGGAACCGACCATGACCATCGCCGCTGTCCGCACGCCCGAAGACCGCTTCGCCAATCTACCCGACTTTGATTTCCCGGTTTCCTATGCCGATGATCTGTCCGGCTATGAAGGGCTGCGCGCCGCCTGGATCGATACCGGTCCAGCCGATGCGGAGACAACCTTCCTGTGCCTGCACGGCGAGCCCAGCTGGTCCTTTCTCTATCGCAAGATGATCCCGCATTTCACCGCCACCGGCGCGCGGGTGGTCTGCCCGGACTTTTTCGGCTTCGGCCGCTCCGACAAGCCGACCGAGCTGGAGACCTACACGTTCGACTTTCACCGTAACCATATCCTGGCGCTGGTCGAGCGGCTCGATTTGAAAAATATAACGCTGGTGGTGCAGGACTGGGGCGGTCTCATCGGCCTGACCTTGCCGGTTGATGCGGGATTCAAGGCGCGCCTGTCGCGGCTGATCATCATGAACACGGCGCTGGGTCTCGGCACCGGAGCTGGCGACGGCTTCAACGCTTGGAAACAATATGCGCTGACCGTGCCGGTGTTCGACGCCGGCCAGATCATCGCCCGCGGCACACCGGGCATGACCGAGGCGGAGATTGTCGCCTATAACGCGCCCTATCCGGACGACCGCTATCAGGCCGGCGCGCGCAAATTCCCGGCGCTGGTACCGGTCGAACCCGACATGGACGGTGTCGCGGTCAGTCAGCAGGCGGCGGCCTTCTGGAGCGGCGAATGGGCGGGCCCCAGCTTCATGGCGATCGGCGGTTCCGATCCGGTGCTTGGCCCGCCGGTAATGAAGATGATGCACAGCCTGATCAAGGGCTGCCCCGAACCGCTGCTGATCGAGGAAGCCGGTCATTTTGTGCAGGAATGGGGCGACACCGTCGCGCCAGCGGCACTGAAGTCCTTCGGGGATATCTGATCGTCGAAGCGATGGTGGGCTAACGGTGATCGTCTATTTGATCGCGGCCAGCTGGTAGAGGAAGTCGGCATAGCCCATGGTCGCGTCGACCAGACCGGCGACCTTGGGGTTGGTCGATTCAATCACATAATATTCGTCCGGCGCATGCGCTCCGGCGCCGTGGCCCATGCCGAAATGGCCGGCGGGGATCGAGACCGGCGGCGCGGTAAAGGTCGCGCCCGGCCAGGAACCGGCGAGCCGCGGGTTGAGCGTTGCGGTGATGCCGGCACGCTCGTAGGTGGCCAGCTCGGTACGGATCAGGCGGCTGTTCTCGTCGACCTCGGTCGGGTCATAGCCGCCGCTGACATTGACCTCGACGTCGGGAAAGCCCTTGGCGTCGAGATGGGCGCGCAATTTGCGCTCGGCCTCGGCGCGAGTCTGGTCGGGTACCAGCCGCAGGTCGATCTTGGCGGTGGCTACGCCCGGCAGAATGGTCTTGCCGCCCGGTCCGGTATAGCCGGCGACCAGGCCCTCGATATTGACCGTCGGTTCCTGAGCCAGCCGCTGCAGCGCCTGTTCGAACGGCAGGTCGTCGATCCAGGTTTCGACGCCCAGTATCGCCTTGCGCTGGGCTTCGTCGGAATTGCGGGCGGTCTCGGCGATCAGCGCCTTCTCGCGTGCGGTCAGCGGCCGGACATTCTCGAACCAGCCGTCGATCGCCGGCGTGTTGCCGTCTGGCGTGACCAGCGTCTGCAGCGCCTGCACCAGCCGCCAGGTCGGGCTGTCGACCATCGCCTTGAGACTGGAATGAATGTCGCCCTTCGGGCCTCGACCCCATTTCTCGCCGCTGGCAATCAGCTCAAGTTCGATAATGCCCTTGGAGCCCAGATTGACGCTGACATTGCCGTTCTTGTCCTGCCAGCTCGCGGGAATGAAGATGCCCTCGCACTTCTTCAGCGCGGTGAGCACATGGGGCTGGGTCGCCACCTGCTTGAAATGGGGCGAACCGATCTCTTCCTCGCCCTCGCAGATAAGCACGATATTGACCGGCAGCTTGCGTCCGGCGGCGCGGATCGCGTGGAGTGCAGCAAGGAAGGTCGCTTCCGGACCCTTCTGGTTGACCGCGCCGCGGCCCATGATCGCCTTGCCGAAGCCGGGCCGGTCGACGATCGCCGCTTCGAGCGGCGGAGAGGACCATTCCGCGGGGTCGAACTGCTTGACGTCATACATGAAATAGATGCCGAGCGTCCGTTTCGCGCCGGCGTCGAGCGTGGCGAACACGCCGGGATGGCCATCGGTCGGGACGATCTCGACATGCTGGAAGCCGGCGTCCCTGGCGAGGTCCGCCATATATTGCGCGCCTTCGGGCATATTGCGGTCTTCGGCGGCGATCGAGGGGAGGGCGATCCAGTCCTGGATCCGCTTGATCGATGCTTCGCGCCCTGCTTCCGCGGCCTTGCGAATAGCGGTCAGGTCGCTGTCCGCAGAGAGAGCCATGCCGGGAGAAATGAACATGGCACCGGCACCGGCCATTGCCGCTCCACGTAGTGCCTGACGGCGGTCTATGAACGGATATTTACTCTCTGCGGTCATCAGTTTTCCCCTTTTTCATGGGACATACAGTGACCGTGAAACGGGTTCATCGCAAGCCGGAATTTAGTCTGATGAACTAGGCAGCCATTGCTGTCTTGCTGAAATGTTCGGTGAAGCGGGGCTGCATCGGTTGGGAAGCCACCATCGCCAGTGGCAGGGCGGTCTCGCAATGGGCGCATTCGGCGCTGAACCGGCCGACATGCCAGTGCGATTTGCCGCAACCGGGGCAGCGGTTGACGATGTCGAGATGATAGAGCGGCTGATAGCCGCGCTGCATTTCGTGATCGCCCAGGAGTTGAGCAGGCTGATTGACGGATGTTCTCGGTGATAAATACATCGTTACTTCCTTCCTTCATTGCCAGACTATGGATATGCAGACTGTCATTTCGTTGCTGAATCAGCGATGAACCGTTTATTTCGGTAGATGAAATGATATGTCTGATCCGTCCTTCCTGATAGGATAATTACGCCAGATTTCCGTGACCGGGATCACATGATGGTGTAAGCTACAGATATTTAACTATATTATTATCGCCGCCTTCGTCTGCCCGTGGCCGATTGGACACAGCATCACTGGGCCTGCAGTTTCCGCCAGGCCAGATCGGCAAATTCGCACAGCAGCGGTCGGGTGTCGCGCGGATCGATAATGTCCTCGACGCTGAATTGTTCGGCGGTGCGGAACGGCGAGGTGACCTTGTCGAGCTTCGCCCGGATCTCCGCCAGCCTGGCGACCGGGTCTTCCGAACCCTCGATATCGCTTTTGTAGGCGACCTCGAGCCCACCGGCGATCGGCAGCGAGCCCCAGTCGCCCGAGGGCCAGGCAAAGCGGTACTGGAAATGCTCGGCGTTGCTCATTGCGCTGCCGGCGATGCCATAGGCGCGGCGGACGATGACGCTGGCCCAGGGCACGGTCGCCCGGTAGACCGCGTTCATCGCCTGCACGCCATAGCGGATGGTGCCGGTGCGTTCGGCCTCGGCGCCGATCATGAAGCCGGGATTGTCGACCAGATGGACCACCGGCAGATGAAATTGTTCGGCCAGCTTGGCGAAACGCTCGACCTTTTCCGACGATTTGGCTTCCCAGGACCCGCCGAGAAAGCTGGGATCATTGGCGAGTACCGCCACAGGCCAGCCGTCGAGCCGGGCAAAGGCGGTGATTGCAGCGCGGCCCCAGCGCTTGCCCATTTCGAAGACCGAGCCCTCGTCGAACACCGAGGTCATGATCTTGCGCATCGAATAGACCTGCTTGTCGGCGCGCGGCACGGCGGACAGCAGGCTTTCGTCCTTTCGGTCGACCGGATCCCAATTCTCGGTCCGGGCGGCGAACTGGTTCACATTGCTTGGCAGATAGGAGAGGAATTTCCGGGCGGTGACAAAGGCCTCGGCCTCGCTGGCGACTTCCTCGTCGACAACGCCGTTGGTCGCGTGAATGTCGGAGCCGCCGAGCTGTTCCTTGGTCAGCGTGTCGCCGATGGCGGCAGCGACCGCCGGGCCGGCGGCGAAAATCTGGGACAGGCCCCTGACCATGATCGAATAATGGCTGGCGACGGTGCGCGCCGCGCCCATGCCCGCCGTCGGCCCGACCGCCAGCGCCACCACCGGCACCGTGTCCAGATTCTTGATGATATCTTCCCAGCCGGGCACGGCAGGCACATAGGTGAAGCCCATGTCCTCCAGGCTCTTGACCGAGCCGCCGCCGCCGGTGCCGTCGATCATCCGGATCATCGGAATGCCCAGCGTGTGCGCCATTTTCTCGCACTGCGTGAACTTGCGGTGGAGCGCGGCATCGGCGGCGCCGCCGCGCACGGTAAAATCATCGGCGGAGGCGACCACCGGGCGGCCCTCGATATTGGCGCGGCCGAAGATCAGGTTGCTCGGTGCGAAATCCTCGAACGTTCCATCCTCGGCATAGGTGCCGCGCCCGGCAATCTTGCCGATCTCGCGAAAGCTGTCCTCGTCGACGATTCCGGCAATGCGCGCCCGCGCATCCAACTTGCCGCGGCCATGCTGGCGCGAGACTTTTTCCTCGCCGCCCATTTTTTCGGCCAGCCGCTGGCGCTCGGCCAGTTCCTCGAGTTCGGGTTTCCAAGTCATGTTGAGCGTTTAACCGAGTGGTTAAGTTTGGGAAAGCGAGAAATTGCGTAGTACAGTTTCAAAGCGGCGTTCTCCAGCAGAGGACAAAGGCTATTGGTTATTGTCATCCTCCCCAAAGCTTCGCGTCAGCGAGAATGCGGCGTCACTCCTCATCCCCGTAAATCGCCACGCTCATATCCCCCTCGCTGGTCGCCCGTCCGCGATACATGCCCGCAGTGTTGAAGCTGTAGCCGGCCTGGCCCCATGGCGTGGCGTAGATGATGCCGCCATCGCCGCCGAGTTCGCCCAGCTCGGCGATCACATCATCGGCGATCTGCTGGATTTCCTCGTCGGACAGCATGAATTCGCTGGCGTGGATGACATAGGTATAATTGCCATCTGCATCCTTCGGCACGGTCAGCTGGGCTTCCTCGATGGCGATTGGCCAGCGCATGCGGATGCGGGCGCAGATTTCGTGGGCGACGCCGAGACGGATGAAATATTCGCCCGACCCGGTCGCTGAAATGGCGCAGCTGCGGTCGTCGGCATAGGTGCCGGCACCGATGATCGGGCTGTCGCCGATCCGGCCCCAGCGCTTGCCGGTCATCCCGCCGGTCGACGTACCGGCCGCCATATGGCCGTTCTGATCCATGGCAACCGCGCCGACAGTACCGAATTTATAGTCGATGTCGGCGGCGCTGACCTCTTTCGAGAGCAGCTTGTCGATCTGCTCGAGCCGGTAGGGGGTGGCATAATATTCCGGCGGGACCTGTTCGAGGCCCTGCTCGCGGCTGAACTGGTTGGCCCCTTCTCCCGACAGCATGACGTGCGGGCTGTGGTCCTTGACCGCGCGGGCCAGCAGGATCGGATTCTTGGTGCCGTTGATGCCCGCCGCGGCGCCGGCCGACAGGTCGCTGCCGTCCATGATGCTGGTGTCGAGCTCGTTGGTCTTGTCCCAGGTGAAGACCGCGCCCTTGCCGGCGTTGAAATTGGGGTCATTTTCAAGGATCATGATGGTCGCGGTGATCGCGTCCATGGCGGTGCCGCCGTCTTTCAGGATTTGGGAGCCCGTTGCCAGCGCCTCTTTCAGTGCCGCGCGGATTTGTGCATCCTGCTCGGGGGTAATCCGGTCGCGCTCGATCGTGCCGGCTCCCCCGTGGATAGCGATCGACCAGCGGTTTTCTTCGCCATTGTCTTCACTCTGGGCCATTGCGGTGCCTGCCCAGCAAAGAATGGCGATTGCGGCGAGGGTGGATCTGATCATCGGTGCGCTCCTTCTGGCACCTGTCTAGATACCAAAAGGAGCCGCAGCAAGCCGGTATTCTACCAGGGAATCTCCCGGCCGCTATAGTCATAGAATTTACCATTCTGGTCATGGGTCAAGCCGTCGATCACCGACCGCATGCCCTCGACGCTTTCCTGCGGGGTCAGGTCGGCATTCTCGCCACCCATATCGGTCTGGACCCAACCCGGATGCATCATCGCCAGCGTCAGTCCCTCGTCCTTCCACTGTTGCGCCAGACAGTTCCAGGCCTGATTCACTGCTGCCTTGCTGGTCCGGTAATACATCATGCTGCCGGTCTCGTTTTCGGCGATGCTGCCGACCTGGCTGGAGAGCACCACCATCTTCTTGTCCGCGGATTTGGCGACATTGTCCTTGAGCGCGGTGGCCAGCTTGACCGGGCCGACAACATTGACATTGAACAGGTCGAGCCATTGGTCGCGGTCAAATTCGGACGGGCCGTAAATGCCGGCATTGTTGATGAACAGATCAACCGGCTGGTCTCCCAGATCCTGGACAAAATTTTCGACGCTCTCATCCTCTGCGGCGTCGAGCTGCATGACGGTAACCTTGTCGATCGCGCCCAGTTCCTTCGCCTTTTCCGGTTCCCGTGCGGTACCGATCACGTCCCAGCCCTGCGCGGCATATTGCTGGGCCATTTCGAGTCCGAGGCCGCGATTTGCGCCGGTTATTACTATTGTTGCCATGGGAAGATCCTTTCGGTTGGGGGTGTTTTTTCGTGGCCGGGACAATCGCCCCTCGCACCTGCGGGTTGAACCCGCTATATATGTCAACATGAGCAACAGCCCAGCAGGTTTCAACCGATGACAGCGGAAAATCCATCCTTGCGCCCCTGGCGCGATATCGAACGCCGCAAAAGCCGCCAGATCATGGTCGGCGACGTGCCGGTCGGCGGCGATGCGCCGATTACCGTGCAGACCATGACCAACACGCTGACCTCGGACGCAAAGGCGACGATCGACCAGATCCGCCGTTGCGAGGAAGCGGGCGTGGACATCATCCGCGTCTCCTGTCCCGATGTCGAGAGCACGGCCGCGCTGAAGCAGATCGTGCGGGCGAGCAAGGTGCCGATCGTCGCCGACATCCATTTCCACTACAAGCGCGGGATCGAGGCGGCGGAGGCCGGCGCGGCCTGCCTGCGGATCAATCCGGGCAATATCGGGTCGGCGGCGCGGGTCAAGGAAGTGATCGACGCGGCCAAAGCCAATGGCTGCGCGATCCGCATCGGGGTGAATGCGGGTAGTCTGGAAAAAGACCTGCTCGAAAAATATGGCGAGCCCTGTCCGGAGGCGCTGGTCGAGAGCGCGCTCGATCATATCAAGATTCTGCAGGACCATGATTTTCACGAATATAAGGTCGCGGTGAAGGCGTCCGACGTGTTCCTGGCGGTCGCCGCCTATATGCAGTTGGCCGACGCGGTAGATTGTCCGCTCCACGTCGGCATTACCGAGGCCGGCGGCCTGATCGGCGGCACGGTGAAAAGCTCGATCGGCATCGGCAACTTGCTGTGGGCCGGGGTTGGTGACACGATCCGGGTGAGCCTGTCGGCAGAACCCGAAGAAGAGGTGCGCGTCGGTTACGAGATGCTGAAGGCGCTGGGCCTGCGCACGCGCGGCGTCCGGGTGGTCAGCTGCCCGAGCTGCGCACGGCAGGGCTTCGACGTGATCCGCACGGTGCAGACCTTGGAAGAACGGCTGCAGCATATCCGCACGCCGCTGTCGCTGTCCGTGCTGGGCTGCGTTGTCAATGGTCCGGGCGAAGCGCGGGAGACCGATATCGGCATTACCGGCGGCGGCAAGGGCAAGCATATGGTCTATCTTTCCGGCGTCACCGATCATCATGTCGAGGACGAGGATATGGTCGATCATATCGTCAAGCTGGTCGAAGCCAAGGCAGCGGAAATCGAGGCGGCGGAACTGGCACTGGAAGCGGCGGAATGAGCGCCGGCGAACGCAAGCGCGCAACCGACTTTCACCCCCATATACTCGAGATATTCGACGGCTATGTGCATGGCGTGATCTCGAAGCGCGACTTCATCCGGCAGGCCGGGAAATTTGCCGCCGCCGGGGTGACCGGGGCGATGATTCTCGACCAGCTGCAGCCCAATTATGCGTGGGCGGCGGAGGTCGAACCGAATGATCCTTCGATCACCGCCGAGCGGATCAGCTATATGAGCCCCGATGGGCACGGCAAGATCAGCGCGCTGATGGCGAAGCCGGCGGGCGCGAGTGGCAAGCTGCCGGCGGTGCTGGTGATCCACGAAAATCGCGGCCTCAATCCCTATATCGAGGATGTCGCGCGGCGGGTGGCCAAGGCCGGTTATCTGGCGCTGGCCCCCGACGGCCTGTCACCACTGGGCGGCTATCCCGGCAATGACGACGACGGACGGACGATGCAGCGCTCGCTCGACGGCGCGAAGCTGATGGAGGATTTTTTCGCCGCGTTCGAATTTCTGCGCGATCATGACGGCTCGACCGGCAAGGTCGGTGCGGTCGGTTTCTGCTACGGCGGCGGCGTGTGCAACGCGCTGGCCGTGGCCTATCCCGATCTCGCCGCGTCGGTGCCTTATTACGGACGCCAGCCGGAAGTCGCCGAGGTTCCGGCAATCGAGGCGCCGCTCATGGTCCAGCTGGCCGGACTGGACGAACGGATCAATGCCGGATGGCCCGCCTACGAGGCGGCGCTGGAAGAGCACCAGAAGGAATATAGCGTGCATTTCTATCCCGATGTGAATCACGGTTTCCACAATGACACGACGCCGCGCTATGACGAGGCAGCGGCGAAACTGTCGTGGCAGCGGACGCTGTCATTTTTCGATACGCATTTGCGGGGCTGACCGGGTTTGAAGCGAACATTGTTCCTGCCGCTTCTGCTTCTGGCTGGGCATGCCACTGTCGCGCCGGTGCCGGATGCAAAGGCTGCGGAAACGGCCCATCCGGAAGCCCGGCCGTTTGATGCAAATGCAGACGCAGCGGCAGACGTGGATGCGGCACTTGCCCGTGCTGCGGTTGATGACAAGCCGGTGATCGTCGTGATGGGCGCGAACTGGTGCCATGACAGCCGCGGTCTGGCAGGATGGTTTGCCGAGCCGCGTTTCGCCGCGATGCTCGAAACGAAATATGAACTGGTCTATGTTGATGTCGGGCACAGGGACCGGAATCTCGATATCGCCCGGCGCTTTGGTATCGAGACGATCAAGGGCACGCCGACGGTGCTCGTCCTGTCTTCCGGTGGCGCGCTGCTAAATCGCAAGTCGGCGCCCAAATGGCGCAATGCCGCCAGTCGCGCGCAGGACGACATATTTGTCTATTTCGATCAATTTTCCCCCGAAATCTGAAACAAAGGAAAGCAGGTGCCGCGCGCATTGACCTATTTGCTGATCCCCGTGGCGGTGATTGCCATTGCCCTGTTTTTCCTGCCGTTGCGACTCGCCGTGGGCATGGCAGGGCTGGAGGGATCCGGTTTCTCGGCGCGCGCAGTCAGCGGTTCTGTCTGGAACGGCCGGATCGAAGGCGCGCAACTCGGTCCGTTTCCGCTGGGTGATCTGGACGCGGGGCTACTCCTGCTGCCGCTGCTGACCGGACAGGTAATGATGGACCTGGAACGGCCATCAACGGCAGGCGATGCCGGGCTGGTGGCGACGGTCGGCAAGAGCGGCAACAGCCTGATGGTGCAGGATCTGACAACGGTCATGGCGGTCGGCAGCCAGCTGGCACCGCTGCCAGCCTCGGCAATCGATCTGCAGGCGGTCAACATCAGCTTTGCCGGGGGGCGCTGCCAGTCAGCCAGCGGTCAGGTGCGGGTGTCGCTGGATGCCAATATTCCCGGCCTGAATCTCAAACAGGGATTGCTTGGTCGCGCGGAATGCCAGGACGGGGTGCTGGTGCTGCCGCTGCAAAGCGGCTCCGGTATGGAGCAGCTGACGCTGAAACTCCAGGGCAACGGCTTTTATACCGCGCGGCTGTTCCTGTCGGGTAGCGATCGTGCATGGACGCTGCTATTGCCCACGCTAGGATTTCGCAAGGTACCCAGCGGCTATGCGATCAAGGTCGCCGGACAGTTGGGGCAAAGGAACGGACCATGACCAAGCCTGTTAAATTCTCGATTCTGGACTTGTCGCCGGTTCCGCAAGGAAGCGACGTGAAAACCGCTCTCGACCGGTCGCTGGCGCTTGCGCAGCAAGGCGAGGCGCTGGGCTATGAGCGGTTCTGGATGGCCGAGCATCATGGCATGGCGGGCATTGCCAGCGCCGCCACGGCAGTGGCTCTGAGCCATATCGGGCAGGGCACCAAGACCATCAGGATCGGTGCCGGTGGTATCATGCTGCCCAACCATGCGCCGATGGTGATCGCCGAGCAGTTCGGTACGCTGGAAGCGCTGTTTCCCGGGCGGATCGATTTGGGTCTCGGCCGCGCGCCGGGCTCTGACCAGCGGACCGCGCAGGCCTTGCGCCGCAACCTGAACAGTGATGCCAATGAATTTCCGCGCGATGTGCTGGAATTGCAGGCGTTTCTGGCGGGGGACGAACGGCTCGGTATTCAGGCGACACCGGGGCAGGGGACCAATATTCCGCTTTATATTCTCGGTAGTAGCCTGTTTGGCGCGCAACTGGCGGCGGCGCTCGGCTTGCCCTATGCCTTTGCCTCGCATTTTGCGCCGCAGATGCTGGACGAGGCGCTTTCCATCTACCGGCGCGACTTCAAGCCGTCGGCGCAACTGGCCGAACCCTATGTGATGTGCGGCTTCAACATATTTGCCGCCGACAGCGACGAGGAAGCGGAATATCTGTCCAGCTCTATGCTGCAGAGCTTTGTCGCCCTGCGCACGGGTACCCCGGGCAAGATGCCACCCCCGGTCGAGGGTTATCGTGACAGCCTGCCGCCCCAGTTCCAGTCGATGCTCGGGCAGATCATGCAGGGTAGCGCGGTTGGATCGCCCGGCACGGTGAAGCAAGCGGTTGACCGGTTTGTTGAAAGAACCGGTGCCGACGAGCTGATCATTTCCGGATCGATCTTTGACCAGGGGGCGCGCGAAAAAAGTTATGCCCTTGCCGCCGAGGTTCGCGATCGGATTGCCGCCTAGCGCTGGATATACTGCATACAGGCCTTGATTTTGCCAACCGGTCTGCGCATGACTCGGGCAAATCGAAATACCGACAAAAGGGCCCCTATGGCAGACGACAAAGTACAACGCTCCGGCAGAAATTCAGCACTTCGCGACTTTCTGAAAAGCGAAGCGGCTGGCGGTATCCTGCTGATGGTCGCGGCGGCGCTGGCAATGCTGGTGGCGAACAGCCCGCTATACGATATGTATCATCATTTCCTGCACGAGATAAAGGGACCGACCCTGTCCAGCAAACTGGGGCCGATGACGCCGCATTTGTGGATCAATGACGGGCTGATGGCGATTTTCTTCCTGCTCGTCGGGCTGGAAATCAAGCGCGAGTTCGTCGATGGGCGGCTCAATACATGGGACCGCCGCCGTTTGCCGGTGCTGGCTGCCGCTGCAGGAATGGTGGTTCCCGCCCTCATCTATCTGTTTGTCGTCAGAGATGTCCCTGCTCTGTACAATGGCTGGGCGATCCCGGCGGCGACCGACATTGCTTTTGCTATCGGCGTGCTGGCGCTGCTCGGCCCGCGCGCGCCGACTTCGCTCAAACTTTTTCTGGTTACCGTCGCGATTGTTGACGACATGGGCGCGGTGGCGATTATCGCGCTGGTTTACACGGCAGAGATCAATGGCGCGGCCCTTCTCGCCAGCGCGGCAATCCTGGCGATCATGTATACGATGAACCGCAATGGCGTGCTGAAGCTCTGGCCCTATCTGATCGGATCCGGCCTGCTCTGGTATGCGGTGCTGATGTCCGGAGTCCATGCGACCATCGCCGGGGTGTTGGCGGCGATGACGATTCCGATCGTGATCACGCCGACATCGCCGGATGCGGAAAATTCCCCGCTCCACCGACTGGAACATGCTATCTCGCCATGGAGTGCCTTTCTGATCGTGCCGGTGTTCGGTTTTGCCAATGCCGGCGTGTCGCTGGAAGGCATCGGCTGGGACCAGGTCTTCGCGCCCTTGCCGCTGGGCATTGCCGCCGGCCTGTTCCTCGGCAAGCAGATCGGCATTTTTGCCAGCGTCTGGATCGCCGTCAAGACCGGTTTTGCCGGGCGCCTCGGCGGAGCCAGCTGGCTGCAGGTCTATGGCGTCGCCATGCTCTGCGGCATCGGTTTCACGATGAGCCTGTTCATCGGCGCGCTCGCCTTCCCTGGTCAGGAGCTGTTGATCGAGGAGGCCAAGATCGGCGTGCTGGGCGGCTCCCTGCTGTCGGCGGTGGTCGGCTTCTGTATCCTGCGCTTCGCGCCGCAGGACAAGCATCTGAGATCGCTCGACAAGGAAGATGCAGAACAACTGCTTGGTGCAATGCCCGCGGGTGAGGTGCAGAAACTGAAAGACTCTATGTGAAAAGTACCGGGCTGATTGGCGCTGTCTGTCTGGCCGTCTCGGCCTGTGCCTCGGTTGCCGAACCGGTAGCGCTTTCGGCGGATAACGGGGCTGTCGTTGCGACCATGGCCGACGAACTCGGCGCGATTGCGACCGACTATGTGAGGCTCACATTGGCCCTTGGCGAGCAGGAGGCGGGCTATGTCGATGCCTATTATGGTCCCCAAGCATGGGCAGAAGCAGCGAAAGCTGATCCGCGCGATATGCGCGAACTGGGCAATGCGATTGTCGAACTGATGCTGCGGCTGGACGGCCTGTCAAGGAGCGACGATCCGCTGGTCGAGGCCCGCAAGAGTTTTCTGTCCGCCCAGCTGGAGGCGGCCCACACCCGGCATGCGATGATCCAGGGCGAGACTTTTCCCTTTGTCCGGGAGGCGCAGGGACTGTTCGGAGTGACGCCGGAGCTCAGGCCGCTGGAAGAATTTGACCCGGTGCTGGAGGAGATTGAAAATCTCGTACCCGGGGACGGTCCACTCAGCGAGCGCGTGGCGGCGTTCGAGCAGAATTATATCATCCCGAAAGACCGGCTGCAGCAGGTGTTCGACACTGCCATTGCCGAGTGCAAGACGCGGACCGCGCGATATTTCGACCTGCCCGAGGGCGAGAATTTCAAAATGGAATTTGTCACCGGCAAGAGCTGGAGCGGCTATAATTATTATCAGGGCAATTACCAGAGCCTGATCCAGATCAACACCGACCTGCCGATCTTCATTGGCCGCGCCGTCGATCTTGGCTGCCACGAGGGCTATCCCGGTCACCATGTCTATAATATGCTGCTCGAGCAGAATCTGACCAAGGGACGCGGCTGGCAGGAATTTTCCGTCTATCCGCTCTACAGCCCGCAAAGCCTGATCGCCGAGGGATCGGCCAATTACGGCATCGAACTGGCGTTCAATGGCGAGGAGCGGCTCGAATATGAGCGGGATGTGTTGTACCCGCTGGCCGGGCTCGATCCCGACACGGCGGCGGCCTATTGGGCGCTGCAAATTGCCAAGCAGGCGCTGAACGGGGCGCGGATGACGATTGCGCAACAATATCTGGATGGCGAGATCACGCGGGACGAGGCGATCGCGTTGAACCAGAAATATCAGCTGGTCTCGGCCGAGCGCGCGGCGCAGATGACCGATTTCAACGAGCAATATCGCAGCTATGTTATCAACTATGGCCTTGGCATGGACATGGTCCGCGACTGGATCGAGGCGCAGGGCGATGCGCCGGTCTGGCGCTGGAAGGCAATGGAACGGTTGTTGAGTGAGCCGGTGTTGCCGGGGGATCTGGTTGTTCAGGCAGCGGAGTGATGAAAATTGCATCATTGAAGAATGAAGATGCGACCTTCAACATCGTCACGCTGGGCTTGTTTCAGCTTCCATCTCCAGTTTCCCGCTGACCTTAAGGTGGATCCTGAACCAGGTTCAGGAAGAAAAATTTCGGAATTCGCAATTCGCTACACTTATCCCTCTCCCTTAAAGCAGAGGGATTGGAGGCAAATTTCTCCCGCTATTAACTATCTGCTAACCAATTTCGTTCACTCCTGTTTCTGAAACATGAAACGCGCTCCCTAGGTGCGCACCATGGACAGGGACCAGACTGAATGAACATGCAAAGCAAAGCTGCCGAAAATACCGTAGATGTCGCTATTGTCGGCGCCGGACCCGCGGGACTGACCGCGGCCTATCTGCTCTCCAAAAAGGGCTATTCGGTCACCGTGATCGAAAAGGACCCGAAATATGTCGGCGGGATCAGCCGGACGGTGGAGCATGACGGTTTCCGCTTTGATATTGGCGGGCATCGCTTCTTCTCCAAGAGCCAGGAAGTGGTCGATCTGTGGAATGAAATACTCCCCGACGACTTTATCCAGCGGCCGCGGATGAGCCGGATCTATTACGAGGGCAAATTTTACAGCTATCCGCTGCGCGCCTTCGAAGCCCTGTGGAATCTGGGCATCTGGCGCTCGACCCTGTGCATGCTCAGCTATGGCAAGGCAAAGGTCTTTCCGAACAAGAATGTGAAAAGTTTCGAAGACTGGACCGTCAACCAGTTCGGCTACAAGCTCTATTCGATCTTCTTCAAGACCTATACCGAGAAAGTCTGGGGCATGCCGTGCAATGAAATGTCGGCGGACTGGGCGGCGCAGCGGATCAAGGGCCTGAGCCTGTGGAACGCAGTGACCGATGGCCTGAAACGTTCGCTTGGTCTCAACAAGAAACCCAATGACGGACAGGAAGTCAAAACCCTGCTCGAAACCTTCCGCTATCCGCGCCTCGGACCCGGCATGATGTGGGATGCCGCCAAGGCCCATGTCGAAGCCAAGGGCAATCAGGTGTTGATGGGACACAGCCTCAAGCAGCTGGCGCAGGACGCCAACGGCGATTGGCGGGTGAGCGCGACCAGTGCGGCCGGTGAAACCGTTCTTACCGCGAAACATGTGATTTCCAGTGCGCCGATGCGCGAGCTGGCGACCCGCATCCACCCGTTGCCGAAATCGATGCCGGAAGCGCAGGATCTGAACTATCGCGATTTCCTGACCGTGGCGATCATGATCAAGTCGGACGATCTGTTCCCGGACAACTGGATCTATATCCATGATGATCGGGTGCAGGTCGGCCGGGTACAGAATTTCCGCAGCTGGTCGCCGGAAATGGTGCCGGACGAGAATATCGCCTGTGTCGGTCTGGAATATTTCTGCTTTGAAAATGACGGCTTGTGGTCCTCGTCCGACGAGGATCTGGTCGAACTGGCGAAAAAGGAAATGGCGATCCTCGGCCTGTGCAAGACGGAAGATGTCGTCGGCGGTGTCGTAGTCCGTCAGGAAAAGGCCTATCCGGTCTATGACGATGCCTATGAACGGAATGTCGCCACCATGCGCAACGATCTGGAAAGCCGCTTTCCGACGCTGCACATGGTCGGCCGCAACGGCATGCACCGCTACAACAACCAGGATCATGCAATGATGACCGCGATGCTGACGGTCGAGAATATCGAAGCCGGCACCCGCAAGTGGAACGTCTGGAATGTCAACGAGGATGCCGAATATCACGAAGCCGGCGACGAAGGTGCGCAGCGGGCGATCGCGGAAGACATCAGCGAAGACCGCGCGGCAGCCCTGGAAAGCATGCGCGATGTTCCGACCCGGATCGAGGAAGCGGCCGAAGGCAAATCCAGGAAGGCGGCGTAATGAACGCGAGCATCTCTGGCCTGACCCTTTCTCTTGCAAAGGGGGAGTAATAGACCATGGAACGCAGTAGCCAGGACAGGCGGTCCGTCGTCGGGCTTTGGGTAGGGCATCTGCCCGGTCCCCTCGCAATTCTGAACCGTTTCTCGATCACGCGTTATCTGATGGCGAGCATTGTCAGTCTGGCCTTTGATGTCGCCCTGTTCATGGTGCTTGTCGCCTTGCTGGTCGAGCCGGGCTGGGCATCGGCTGCCGGCTACAGCGCGGGCATTGTCGTGCACTGGCTGATTTCCTCCAGCTTTGTATTTCCCGGCAAGGCCCGTGATGGCGCGGCACTGCAATTGCAGCGTCTCGGCTTTATCGGCACCGCCATATTAGGCCTCGGTATCACCGTCAGCATCGTCAGTGGCCTCACCAGTGCCGGTGTCCTGCCGGTCATGGCCAAGGGTGCCGCCGTGGCAGTGAGTTTCTTTGCCGTTTATCTGACCCGCAAATACGGGGTTTTCCGTTGAGCTACATGGATGTAACTCTCAAGGCCCCGGCCAGGCCGCATCGTTTCAGCCCCGATTTCCGGAAATTTCTGAACTGGGCACTGGTCTGGATCGTGCTCGCCAACATACCGTTCATGGCCATGTGGATGGTCGGGGCGCCGCCGCGCGCGATTCCGATTGCGCTGGCCGGGCTGGTCGGCCTGATTGTCAAGCGCATGCCGCGTGCCGTGCAATGGTTCGCCTTTACCGGCGTGATGATCTATTCGCTACTATCCTTCGTGTCCGGTTTGTTCAGCCTGACGCTGGATTCTCTGATCTATTCGGTCCAGTTTTTTGCCGAGATCGAGCCCGGAAACTCAATCGAATATATTGCCGCGGCGGTGGTCATTGTCGGCATATTGTTCGGCAGCTGGTTTCTGCTGAAGCGCGACACCAATTTTGCCAAACCGCTGCATATACTGCTGGGCGGCGCGCTGATCTTCGGACTGGTCGGTGCGGATGCCGCCGTCGGCGAGGGCATGCGCGGCCATTATTTCCGGCCAGCCCCGGCTGGTGCACCCTTTGAATCGGCGGTCAAGAAATCGGGCTTTGCCGCGCGGGCCGATGGCAAGCGTCATCTGGTGTTGATCATGGTCGAATCGCTCGGCGTTCCGAAAAACAACAAGGCGATGTCGGACAAGCTGTTCGCTTATTACAACGATGGCGCAATCAAGGCGCGCTATGACGTCAGCCAGGGCACCAGCCTCTACTATAACAGCACTACATCCGGCGAGATGCGCGAACTCTGCGGTCGCTGGGGTGACTATTATGAATTGCTCGAAACCGACGATCCGGCCACGCTGAACTGCCTGCCGGCGCAGCTGGCCGAAAAAGGCTATGCGACCGAGGCAATGCACAGTTTCAAGGGTCCGTTCTTCAAGCGCGAGAACTGGTATCCCAAAATCGGCTTTCAGAAGCGCGAGTTTGCGGTCGACCTGGAACGGCGCGGTGCGGAATGGTGCGGTGGCGTTTTCGCCGGTGCCTGTGACCGGCAAGTGCCGCAGATGCTGGCCGAGAATCTCAAACGCGCGACCCGGCCGACGTTTCAGTACTGGCTCACCCTGAACACCCATCTACCGGTCCCGACCGGGCAGAATCTCAAGGCCGAGAATTGCGAGACCGTGTCGGCTGAACTGGCGCGGGACTATCCGATGATCTGCCGCCAGTTTGCGATATTCGATGATATCGACAAGGCGCTGGTCAGGGAAATCACGGCGAGCGATTTTCCGGAAGCCGATATCCTGATCGTCGGCGACCATATGCCGCCGTTTTTTGACCGCCATCACCGTTCACAGTTTGACCCGGAGCGGGTTCCATGGCTTTACCTGAAAGCCAAGGGCAATCAGCCCGAGGGATAAGAATTTGGAACGCTTGCGCGGCAACCTGCCACTATTGCTGATCTGGCTCGCGGTCTGCGCGGTGCTGATCCTGGTCACCCGTGGCCAGATCATGACCGGTATCGGCTGGGACCCTGATGATCAGTTGCGCATGGTGCAGCTGCGCGACTGGCTCGGCGGGCAAAGCTGGTTTGACACCACCCAATATCGGATCGGCGAACCGGACAGCCAGCCGATGCACTGGCCGCGCTGGATCGAGTTGCCGCTGGCGCTGATGTTCCTGTTACTGAAACCGGTGCTGGGTGCGGCGAGCGCGGAAACCGCGGCAATGGTGATCGTACCGTTGATCACGCTGGGGATCGCGATGTGGCTGGTCATGAAAATCACCCAGTTCGTGTTTGACCGCAACATCGCGATACTGGCGGCGGCACTGACCGCCACCGCTGTCCCGATCGTTGCCCAAATCCGGCCGATGCGCGTGGATCATCACGGCTGGCAGATCGTGCTCGCGTTGGCCGCTCTTTGGACCCTGTGCTGGCCGGAAAAGCGCAAGGGCGGAATCGCGCTGGGCGTGGCGCTGGCGCTGTGGCTGTCGATATCGCTGGAAGGATTGCCGCTTTCAGCGGCATTCGTGGTGCTGCTGGTCTGGCGCTGGGTGTTGCAGACCGAAGACGGAGTTCGGCTATTCTGGACCCTGGTGTCCTTTCTGGCCGCCAGTTTTCTCTTCTATTTCGCTGGCCAGGGCGGTTTCGACGCCGCCGTCAACTATTGCGATGCTCTGTCGCCGGCGCATCTGCTGGCCTGCACGGCGGGTGCCGCGGTGATCTTGCCGTCGATCCGATGGTTGCCCGCCAGCATTGTTATTCGCGTCGCGAGTCTGGCCATCGCCGGCGCTGCCGCATTGACAGTGCTCTATGGTGTTGCGCCGCAATGCATGGGTGGAGCGTTTAACACGATGGACCCGATCGTCCGCGAATATTGGCTGGTCAACGTCCTCGAAGGCCTGCCGATCTGGTATCAGAACGGCAAGACCATGGTCACTCTCGTTGGCGGGTCGATTCTCGTCGGATTGATCAGCCTGCTCTATATACTCCGGAGCCGGCCTGCGGGTGTTGATCGCGGCAGGTTATTCGTGTCGGGATATGCCTTTCTTTGGGCATTGGTGCTGTCTGTCTTTGTCCAGCGCGCCACGGCGGTTGCCGCGGCTTTTGCCTTGCCTTTCATGGCTTGGGCGGTACATCATGTCTTTGTCCGCGCGCGGGCGCTCAAGCGACCGCTGTCGCGGATATTCGCCACCGCGGCGGTGGTATTTCTGATCCTGCCGGGACCACTTGCAATTGCGCTGTTCAATGCGGTCAGCGAAGCCGAACAGCCTGCCGCCAAAACACCGGAATCACTCGCCTGCAAAAGTGACGAATCGCTCGCCCGACTCAATGCTTTGCCGCGTTCCAACATTTTGGCACCGCTGGATTTCGGGCCGCGGATATTGCTGCTTACCCCGCACAGCGTGCTTGCCACCAGCCACCATCGTAACGACAAGGCAATGGCCGATCAGATAAGGATTTTAACCTCCGCTCCGGATGCGGCCCGCGATCTGTTGGAAGCCCACAATATTCGTTTTATCGTCGCTTGCGAGGCCGAGCCGGAGCTGGCGCTTTATGCCAACAAGCAACCCGAAGGCCTTTGGGCGCAGCTGGTAGAGGGTCGCAAACCGGCGTGGCTTCAACCTGTCCATATTCGGGACAACGACCTGCTGGTCTGGCGGATAGCGCCAAAAGGGTTGTGAAACAAAATGTAAACTATCATAGTTTTTAACCTTGGACGCATGAACAAAACCCTGGAGATGAAAATGGCAAGGGTCACCGGACTGGGCGGAATTTTTCACAAGGTGAAAGACCCGGCAGCAACACGCAAATGGTACAAGGATTATCTGGGGCTGGATGGAGAATATGGTCCGATGCTCAACTGGTCTGACGAGCAAGGCGAAAAGCCCTATAGTCTGATCAGCCATTTTGCCGATGACAGCGAATATCTGGAACCGAGCAAAGCCCGGTTCATGATCAATCTGCGGGTGGATGATCTCGACGCCTATGTCGAGCAGCTAAAGTCCAAAGGTCTGGAGATTCTGGGACATGTCGACGAAGGATATGGCAAATTTGCCTGGATCCTCGATTGTGACGGGATCAAACTGGAATTCTGGCAGCAGGTAGACGCACCCGAAAGCTAGTTACCGGATCACCCAGGAATAAATTTCAGAGCGAGGCCGTTGATGCAGTGCCGTTTGCCGGTCGGTTTCGGGCCATCGTTGAAAATATGCCCCTGATGTCCGCCGCAGCGCGCGCAATGGACTTCGGTGCGCGGATAGCCGATTTTATAGTCTGTAGTCGTGCCGATCCGGTCCTTGGCGATCGGTGCCCAAAAGCTGGGCCAGCCGGTACCGCTGTCATATTTTGTCTTTGACGAGTAGAGGCCAAGATTGCAGCCGGCGCACGCATATATACCCTTGCGCTTTTCGCTATTGAGGGGGCTCGAATAGGCCCGTTCGGTGCCTGCCAAACGCAAAATCCGGTAGCGATCGGCACCAAGCCGCCGTTTCCATTCATCCGGCGAACGATTGATTTTGAACGGACCGCCCGACCGCGCGCTTGCCTGATCAAACAGGCCGGACAGACGGACCAAGCCATAGGCACCGGCGGTGACCAGAGTTCCCGATATAATGGTGCGTCGGTTGAGCTTGTTCACTTGCAATCCTTTTCCATTCCCCTGAATCATTCGAAGCGGGGGAAACAATGGTTACAGGATAGGGCCTGAACGAAAGCTGATCAATATTTGGAGAGTTCGACCTCCAGTTCGCGAAAGCCGTGAACGAAGCAGGCGTGGACCCGGCGGTGCTTGCCGGTCGGATTGACCTGCATCCGCCGCTTGTGCATTTCTTCCAGCAATATCCGGATCTGCAGCTCGGCAAGACGGGCCCCGACGCAGCGGTGGATGCCATAGCCGAATGCCAGATGGCGACGGGCATTTTCGCGATCAACCTTGATCTGGTCGGCTTCGGGAAAAATCTCTTCGTCGCGATTGGCCGAGATATACCACAGCACAACCTTGTCGCCCTTCTTGATCTGGTTGCCGAACAGATCATGATCTTCCAGAGCGGTGCGTCGCATATGGGCGAGCGGGGTTTGCCAGCGGATGATTTCCTGCACCGCATTGGGAATCAAGTCCGGATTCTGCTGCAGCTTTTCGCGTTCCTCTGGAAACTGGCTGAGACCGAAAGCGACGCCCGACATGGTGTTGCGGGTGGTGTCGTTGCCGCCGACGATCAGCAGCACCAGATTGCCCATGAACTCCATCGGATCCATGTCACGCATATGTTCCGAATGGATCATCATCGAGATCAGGTCGGGGGTCGGTTCTGCATCGACGCGTTCGTTCCAAAGTTTGGTGAAGTAGGCGCCCATTTCATACAGTATCTGGCGGCGCTGTTCGGTAAGGTCTTCGGCCACAGACAATTCAACGTCGCCCGCCCAGTCCGACCAGAAGGTCAGCAAGCGGCGGTCTTCCCAGGGGAATCCGAACAATATCGCGAGCATGCCGGTAGTCAGTTCGATAGAGACCTTGTCGACCCAGTCGAATTTCTCGCCCCATGGCAGGCCATCCAGCACCTCGGACGTCCGCTGGCGGATTTCGACTTCCATCCGCTGCATCTCGGTCGGTGTAAAGGCCGGAGCGACGGTGCGGCGCTGGCCGGTATGTTTTGGCCGGTCCATGGCGATAAACATTGGCAGCTGGAAATCCGAATCATCGAAGTCGGGTTCGGCGATGGTGATGCCGCCATGGGTAACATCGGAAGAATATATGTCCGGCAGGGCCTCGACATGCTGGATTGGCTTGTAGGTCGTGATGTTCCAGAAGTCGCCGTGAACACCGCCTTCAATCTTGTTGATCGGAGCCTGTTCCCGCATCTCCGCAAAGGGTTTTCGCCAGAGATCCTTGCTGTACAGCTCTGCCCGGCTGACATCCCAGGGATTGGGTTCGGAATCGGCGATCGGAGGATTGCGCTTGTACCAAGCCTCCAGCGCTTCGTCCGCGGTCGGGGACGTTGTCAAGTTACCAAGGTCAATTTGGGGAAGGGACGCCATAATTCTCTCCTGCCGTTGCTTGTTGCAGCAATCGGTTGCGTTTCAAAACTCGTTCAATCTGCCGCTATTGACAGCAATGTCAATGTCTTTTCGGCAAATGGCGTGAATCGCAAGCTTATTTTCCGGCGACTCTGGCGAACAGGCTTTTCTTGCGAGCGGCCTGTCCGGATTTCATCACGTTGCGGCGGAACAGCATCACCGAAAAGCGGATGATGAGCATCGTGAAAACAGCCTGCCAGACCAGCGCCAGACCGTGCTGCCAGATATTGTCCATCTGCGCGGCTCGCGCGATCATTGCGAACGGCGAGCTGAACGGAAACAGCACGGCGAACCATTCCGCGGGTTCGCCCAGCTTGGTGATCGCGGAATAGGCGAGGAAGAAGACCAGCAATTGCCCCATGGTGACCGGCATCGACAGGGTCTGGACCTCGCGCACGGTGGTTGCCATCGCGCCGATTCCCAAAAACAGCGAGCCGAGCAGGAGATAGGCCATCGAGAAATAGAGGATCATCAGCAGGCCGAACAGCGGCCAGCCAACCGCGGGCGAAGGCAGCGCATCCCAGTTGCCTCCGACCAGCAAGGCGACCGACAGTCCTGTCGTCGTCCATACCGCGATGCCGACTAGCGCCATGCCCAGCATCGCGAAAAGCTTGCCGAGAAATATTGCATCCATCGGAATCGCGGCTGCGAGAATCTCGATGATCTTGTTGGTCTTTTCCTCGACCAGATTGGACAGCACCATACCCGCGAGGATCATCGTCAGCAGGATCAGGATCGCTTGGCCAGCCTGGGCCGTCAGCAACTGGTTGCGTTCGCTGGAACTGCCGGTCTGGCCGACAAATTTCGTTTCGATTTCAACCGCAGCGGGTTGTGACATTGCGGTCTCCGCGAGCAGGGAAATCTTGCCCTGCCATCGGTTGACGTCTCTTTCCGAGCCCGTCAGCACCGGCTTGGCCAGAGTTCCGGACAGGATCGCGGCCAGAGATTTGGTGCTGCTGAGTTTCGCTATAATGTCTTCGTCGCTGCCCTCAAAATCGCGCAACACGAACAGTTCCGGCATGGATTTGGAACCCAGACTCCGAGTCAGGCGGTTTCGCGTTTCCAGCAATAAGTCGGCTTCTTCCGAACTCAGCGCGACGCCGATGACGGGATTGTCGATATCCCGGGAAACCTGTGACCCCAGCCCGCCGGCAGCGATGCCGATACCGAGCGGAAAAAGCGGTCCAAGCAGAAAGAAAAAGAAGGATTTGGAGAATATGATCGCGGTGAAATCGCGGCGGGCGATGACAAAGGCGGCGCGGATGGTCTCGATCATGCGGCATCCTCCCCATTGTTGTTCGCGGCATCGGCTTCCATTTTGCGAGCTACCGCTTCACCGGCGATCTGGACAAAGGCATCGTGCAGTCCCGGCCGTTCGATCGACAGCGATTCGATTCCCGCTCCGCCCTCGACCAGCGCATGCAAAAGCGGTTCAACACCGCTCTCCGGCAGGGTGAAATGCCAGTTGTGGCCAAGCGGCTGGCAGTCCGCGGGGATTGCCGTGCGCCACGGACCATCGAGATTGCGGGTCTCGAGATGAACCTGCGGGCGCAGCCGGTTGCGCGCGGTTGATACCTTGCCCTTGAACGGGACCTTGCCGTCGGCGATGATCGCGATTTCCTCGCAGAGCCGCTCGGCGTGGGCGATTACATGGGTGGAGAAGATGACGGTCACACCTTTGTCGGCCTGGGCCCGGATCAGCCGTTCCAGCTTGCCCTGGTTGAGCGCGTCGAGGCCGGAAAATGGCTCGTCGAGAATGATCAGGTCGGGGTCGTGTACCAGGGTTCCGAGCAATTGCACGGTCTGTGCCATGCCCTTGGACAATTGGCGAATCTGCTTGTCGGCCGCCTCGCCCAGACCGTGATCTTCCATCATCTTGCGTCCGCGCTTGCGGCCTTTGACCAGCGGAAGGCCGCGTAGCGCGCCCATGAAGGCGATGGCGTCATAGGCCTTCATCGACTGGTAGAGACCGCGTTCTTCGGGTAGATAGCCGACCTGATGCGCCCTGGAAATCGGATCCGGAGAGCCAAGCAGAAAACGCTCGCCCTCGTCGGGGTCGATAATCCCGAGCAGCATTCGCAAGGTCGTGGTCTTGCCGGCTCCATTCGGTCCCAAAATGCCGAATATGCTACCTTTCGGGATTGTCAGGTCAATGCCGTCAACGGCAGCTTCGCCATCGAATCTCTTGACAATATTGCGGGCCTCAATGGCAAATTCGGAATCGGGCGCGTGCATTTACGGCTTTCATATCTGACGGTAGTGTTTGATAGGGACAGGCTATGCCGGATGACAAGTTAAGATTGGCCAAAGCGCTCGAAAAAAAGGCGATGGAAGAGGGGTTCTCCGCCGTCGGTATCGCCCCCGCCAGACTGGCGCCCGAAACCCGGCAGCGCCTGCAGCAATGGCTGGGCGAAGGCCGCCAGGGTGATATGATCTGGATGGCCAACCGGTCCGATGAGCGCGCTGATCCGTCCACTCTGTGGCCCGATGTGCAGACGGTGATCATGCTGGGAATGAGCTACGCGCCCGCCGAGGATCCGTTTGCCCTGGAAGGCGTGCCCGATCACGGCCGGATATCGGTCTATGCGCAGGGCAAGGACTATCATGATGTCGTCAAGGGCGCGCTTAAGCGCACCGCCGGCTGGCTGGTCGGTCAATCGGAATGCGAGGTAAAAGTCTTTGTCGACACCGCGCCGGTGATGGAAAAGCCGCTGGCCGAATCCGCCGGCCTCGGCTGGCAGGGCAAGCATACCAATGTTGTCAGCCGGGATCATGGCAGCTGGCTGTTTCTCGGAGCGATCTACACCACTCTGGATCTGGAGCCATCAACGCCGGGTAGGGACCGGTGCGGGAGCTGTTCGGCCTGTCAGGATATCTGTCCGACCGGGGCGTTTCCTGCGCCCTATCAGCTCGATGCGCGGGCTTGTATTTCCTATCTGACGATCGAGCACAAGGGCCCGATCCCGCACCAGTATCGCAAGGCAATCGGCAACCATATCTATGGCTGTGACGATTGCCTGGCAGTCTGTCCCTGGAACAAATTTGCGCAAGCGGGCGCAGCGAACAAGGCGTTTTTGCCGCGCGCCGAACTGGCCGCTCCGGCGCTCTCCGATCTGCTGACGCTCGACGACGCGGGCTTTCGTCAGGTGTTTTCGGGATCGCCAATCAAGCGCAGCGGCCGCAACCGGATGGTACGCAATGCGCTGATCGCTGCCGGCAATAGTGGAGACACAGCCTTGATTGCGCCCGTCAAGGCGCTGCTGGATGATGACGATGCAGTGGTCCGCGAAGCGGCCGGCTGGGCGCTGGACCAGCTGGAGTCAGCGGAGCCGTAAGGCGTTGACACAGCTGACCCGGTCAACCGCAGCACCGTCGCTGCGGCGGGTGTCGATATGGGTGACTCGCTGGTCTCCCCCGGATTCCTGAGGATAGAGGTAGGCGTCCAGAATGCACGCTCCGCTGGCGAATTGCAGTTTCCTTGCCGGTGGCTCGGAGATATCAAGCTGCGGATTGCCGAACAGGCGCGTCAGCTGATCGGCGGTTTTGCCCATGACCATTTCAAGCCCCGCTACGGAATTGAGCGGAGATCCCGAAACGGCGGGCAGGCCAGGGCTTCGGGTCGCAGTCGTCGTCGAGGCACAGGCAGCCAGCGCCGGCAAGCTGAACAATATAAGAAATTTGGCTTTCATGGTCGCTTTTCTTCCTTCTTCCCATGTACCAGATGCGTAGCCATAGCGGCTCCCAAAACCGGTGCAAGGAAATTGACAAAGGGAACCGCCAGCAGCAATGCCGCGATCAGGCCGAGGCCAAAGCGCTGGATTTTGGGAAGGCGCCATTCCGCTTCGAGATTGCGATAATCGGTGACATGGCGCGCGGCGACCATGTCCTGCAGATCCCGGCCGAGCAAGATGCCATTGACCGCAAAAAAGGCGATCGGGATACCGATACCGGTCACCAGCAGCACGATATAGAGCGGTGCAGCGAGAATATTATAACTGAGTGCACGACCGGTGGACGCCAGCCCCATTTTTATGCCCAGCGCATAGCTGGGTGGCTTCGCTGTTTCGGCCCTTTCTGGATAATAGCGCCTTTCGACGGCATCGACGATATCGTCCGAAAAGATGTTGAGCACAAAAATGGCGACGATCCGGAACAGCAGAAGCCCGGTCAATATGGCGATGATGGCAGCGGTGGCGGCAGCCGCAAAACCGCCATCCGTCCAGCCCAGCCAGGCGAACAGCCAAACCAGTCCGAAATAGGCCGCGATCCCAAACAGGATGAACAACAGGATCGTGAGCAGAATGACCTTCAGCAGGATCAACAATATGGTCCGGTCGGTGAGCTGCGCAAGCGAACGGGTGAAGGCCTGGATCATGTGTACGCCATGTCACGATTGGCGGGCCGGCGTCAATTCTGCTTGATGGCAAAGGGGCAACACCCTAACGCACCCTGAATCATTGAAACAGCGCCAAGAGGATTTTTATGAGCACCGAAGCCCGTTATGATATTGTTGCCATAGGCAATGCTATTGTTGATGTGATCGCAAAGGCCAGCGACGAATTTCTTGACGAAGAGCAACTGGTCAAGGGTAGCATGGCGCTGATCGACGCGAGCCGGGCACAGGAACTATATCGGGACATGGGGCCGGCCCGGGAGATCAGTGGCGGGTCCGGAGCCAATACGCTTGCCGGGGCATCCACACTGGGCCGCCAGTGCGCGTTGATCGCGCAGGTTGCTGACGATCAGCTGGGCGAAGTTTTTGCCCATGATATCCGCGCCACCGGAATCGATTTTGACGTTCCGCCGCTGGGCAAGGAGCCACCGACCGCGCGCTGCCTGATTTTTGTCACGGACGACGCCCAGCGGACGATGAACACCTTTCTCGGTGCCTCGCAATTTCTGCCCCCGGCGGCCGTCGATGCCGAGCTGATTGCCAGTGGCGCTATTCTCTATCTCGAGGGCTACCTGTGGGATGCGGACGAACCCAAGGCCGCGATGGCGCTGGGTATTGATATCGCCAGAAAACACGAGCGCAAGGTTGCCTTCACCCTGTCCGACACATTCTGCGTGGACCGGCACCGGGCGGAATTTCGTGAACTGATCGATGGTGGCAAGATTGATATCCTGTTCGCCAACGAAGCGGAGATCATGATGCTGGGCGAGACCGAAGATTTTGATGCGGCAGTGGCCGAGACGGCAGCAAAGGTCGAAACTCTGGTCGTCACCCGCAGTGAAAAGGGCGCGATTGCGGTGCGGGATGGCAGGACGACCGCTGTGGCTGCGGAACCGGTCGACCATATTATCGATACGACCGGGGCCGGAGACCTGTTTGCCGCCGGTTTCCTGAGCGGCTATGTCGAGCAGCGCTCGATGGCAGATTGTCTGACCATAGGCGCGATCGCCGCGGCGGAAGTCATTTCCCACTACGGTGCCCGGCCGGAAGCCGATCTGAAGGAACTGGTGAAAGCCCGGCTCGGCTGATCAGCTTTTCATTTTGAACAATGTCCGGTCTTCCGGACCGAAACCCCATTTCCAGATGACCCAGGCATAGCTGCCGAGTATCATCGGTATGCCGACGATCAGTTCCGCCCATTCGGGCAATTGGGTGGCAAGATAGCCGACCGCGTTGGCCACGCCGATCGCGAGCAGCAGGGTCCAGCGCCACCCGTTGACCGGCGCGCCGAGCAGTTTTGACAGGAAGATGGCTTTCACGACCGAAGCATAGGCAAGCGCTACCATCAACGCTGCCGCGACCGCTGCCGCCTGGAAGAGCGATCCCCACTGCAGATAGATGCAGATCTGGATGAACGCGACGCTCAGCGCTGCCTGCAGCAGCAGCATCGACAGCGAGATCAGCAGATTGCGGTGGCGGGCGATATAGACCAGCGCCGATTCACTGACCACTGCGGTTGCCGCGACTGCCTCCGCAGCGAGCAGAAAGGCAAGAGCGCCGGTTCCGCCGACAAAATTCGGGCCAACGAGTCCCATCACTGCTTCGCCGGGAATTGCCAGCGCCAGGGCAATGCCGATCTGTGCGGCAATGATCCAGTAGCCGACCTGGCTGACCTGGCTGGCTATTGCCTTCATATTGCCGTCGGCAAGATTGCGGGTGATTACGGGGCCGAGAATAGGATCGAAGCTGGTTTTGAGCTTTTGCGGCAGGCTCGCGACCTGCTGGGCGATGTAATAGACACCGACAATGGCGGGAGACGCGAACAAGCCGAGAATTGCCAAATCCAGCCGGCGCGAACCCCACTCGGCGGCATCGGCGGCAGCGAGCGGCATATTGCGCCGCGCGATCTTCGCGATCTTGACCGGTTCCGGACGCCAGCCCCAGGGCAAGCCGTAGCTTTTGAACAGGGGCCAGAGCGATGCAACCAAAGCGGCAAGCATCGACACGACATAGGACAAAATCAGACCATCGCGCAGCGAATAATAGGAGAAGAGAAAGGCGGCGATGCTGATTGTCCAGGGCTCGACGATTGACCGGGCGCGCACGGTGGCAGCGATATCGTAGCGATAGGCGAGGGCGGCGAGAGCAATGTCCGCTCCGACGATGGTGAATATGACCAGCGGCAAAAACCGGTCCAGCCCGTTGATTTCACTGTTGGGGAACATGATGAACGGAAAGGTGATGAGAATCGTCGCGGCCACCGCCGATGCCAGAAAACTGACCAGCAGACCGTCCCAGACCACGTGCACATGGGGTCGTTCGGTCTTGCTCAGTTGGGCTGCCAAGCCGCGCTTGAGGCCAAGTGTGGCAAGCTGCGCCGCAAATTCCACGACCAGTATCGCATAGGCAAAGCGCCCCAGCGCATCGGCGCCGTAAATGCGGCCGGCGATGAACAGAAACGGCAGCCGCGCAGCCAGCCGCAGCAGGAAGCCGAAAATATTGGTGCGCCCGCCTTTGGCCAGTGCTGCAATATCTTCCTTGCTCTTGTCTGCGGGCGGATCGGCATCCAGGGATGCTGCACCAGCCGTACCTGATGGTTCAGGGCTGTTCAAAACGTTCTCCGGCTGGTCCGCTCCAAGCGAACTGTCTAGAGCAATTTCGCAAATATGTCATCATCAAGCCTTTGGCCTAGCGGCGTTCGGAAACCAGTGGCCTTTTCATGAGCCGGGTGACCACAGTCTGAACATCGGCCTGGCCGTCCAGCAAGGCGCAAACGGCATCGACGATCGGCATGTCAATCCGCCGCGCTTTGGCATCCTGCTGGAGCACGGGTGCGGTAGAAGCGCCTTCGGCTACCGTCGCGCGGTCGGACAGGAGCGATTCGGCTGACCGGCCTTCTCCCAGTCCCCGTCCGAGCGAGAAGTTGCGCGAGCTGGTGGAGGAGCAGGTCAGCACCAGGTCGCCGAGCCCGCAAAGGCCGGACAGGGTTTCCGCGCTCGCTCCGCGCGCCTCGCCATAGCGCAGCATTTCGGCAAAACCGCGGCTGATCAGCGAGGCCCGGGCATTTTGCCCGAGACCGGCCCCGTCAACCACGCCGCAGCCGATCGCCAGCACATTCTTGACCGCACCGCCAATTTCGGCGCCGACCACATCGTCCGAATAGTAAGGTCGGAAGCCCGTTTTCGCGATCAGCGGGTTGAGCCGGTCCCACAGGTCCTCACTTTCGCAGGCCAGGGTCAGGGCGGTGGGCAGGCCTTGCGCCACTTCATGGGCAAAGGTTGGACCGGACAAGACCGCCAGCGGATTGTCAGGCCGCAATTCCGCGGCGACCTCGCTCATCAGCATCCGGCTTTCCGCCTCGATACCCTTGCAGCATAATATCAGGATGGCGTCGCTGCGAGGCAGCGTCTGAAGAGTCGCGCGCAAATGTTGCGCCGGTGTGACCAGCAACAGCGCATCGCAAGCCGCCATCGCGTCCCAGTCCTGCGTTGCGAGGATATTGTCGCGGAGCCGGTGGCCCGCGAGAAAGGACCGGTTTTCGCGGTTACGATTGATCTGGGCGACCGTTTCGGGTTCGCGGGCCCACAGCAGCAATTGCTGTTCCCCCTCGGAAAGCACCTGCGCCAGGGCGGTACCCCAGGCACCCGCGCCGATTACGCCGATTTTTCTGTTCGTTTCGCTCATGCCTTCACTCCCGCGCCGCGCGCCTTGTCCGCCGTCGGGTCAAGCGGCCAGCGGGGCCGGGCAACGAAATCCAGCGGATCGGTCAGGCCGGCGGCGAAACGTTCGGCACCCGCCCAGGCGATCATCGCCGCATTATCGGTGCACAACCATTGCGGCGGTGCGGTAAAGGCCATGGCATTCTGTTCTGCGACCTGTTCCAGCATCGCGCGGATCGGACCATTGGCCGCGACTCCGCCTGCAACGACGAGATGCGTGCAGCTTGCCTGTTCCGCTATGGCCTTTTCCAGCCGGTCGCGCAGACAGTCGACCACGGCCTGCTGGAACGACGCCGCGATATCTTCGGGTTTATGGGTACCGCTTTGCTGGGCGCGCACCACGGCGCTTTTCAGTCCGGCGAAGGAAAAATGCGGTTCGGCGGACCGGATCAGCGGGCGGGGCAGGGGAACGGCAGACGGATCACCCTGGCGGGCGAAGGCTTCGACCCTCGGGCCTCCCGGATAGCCGAGACCCAATATTTTCGCGGTCTTGTCGAACGCCTCTCCGGCCGCATCGTCGATGGTAGTGGCCAGCCGCCGATATTGGCCGACACCCTCGACCCGCAGGATCTGGCAATGGCCACCGGAGACCAGCATCAGCAGGTAGGGAAAGGCGAGATCGGCATTCACGAGACGCGGGGAAAGCGCGTGGCCTTCGAGATGATTGACCGCGACCAGCGGCTTGCCGGCAGCCATCGCCAGCGCCTTGCCGGTGACCAGTCCGACCATCACGCCGCCGATCAGGCCGGGGCCGGCGGTGGCGGCGATCGCATCGACTTCATCCAGCGATTTGCCGGCTTCGGCGAGGGCCGCTTCGATCAGCGGCGTCAGAATCTCGGCGTGGGCGCGGGCGGCTATTTCCGGAACGACGCCGCCATAGGGGGCATGTTCGGCTTCCTGGCCCGCCAGTTTATGCGCCAGAATCTCCCGATCGGACGTGACTAGCGCTGCCGCCGTTTCGTCGCAGCTGGATTCAATTCCCAAAATCAGGCTCATGACGCTTTTACTTAGGCGCTCAAGCCATTAGGACAAGCGCTATCATGAGCGAAGGCAGCAAAAAAGAGATTCTCGCCGGACTGGACCGTCCTTTGCGTATCGGTACACGTCAGTCACCGCTGGCGCAGGCGCAGGCGCGGATGACTGCCAATGCGCTGCTTTCCACCCATGGCTGGCGACCCGAGCAGGTGGAACTGGTGCCGATGGTAGCCAGCGGCGACAAGATACTCGATCGTTCGCTTGCGGAAGTTGGGGGAAAGGCCCTGTGGACCAAGGAACTGGACCACGCACTGGGCAATGGCGATATCGACTGCGCGGTCCACAGCATGAAGGATGTTGAAACCCTGCGGCCCGAGCACTTCATTCTCGCCGCGATGCTGGAGCGGGCCGATGTCCACGACCGGCTGATCGGAGCGGAATCGATTGAAGCCCTGGCCAAGGGCGCCATTGTTGGTACCGCCTCGCCGCGTCGCAAGGCGCAGCTGCTTCGGCAAAGGAATGATTTGGATATCCGGCTGATCCGCGGCAATGTGCAGACGAGGTTGCAGAAAATTGAAGACGGCGAGTATGACGCTACGCTTCTCGCCGCCGCCGGCCTGGACCGCCTCGACATGGCGGATGTTGGAATCGAGATATCCGATGAAATCATGCTTCCTGCGCCGGCGCAAGGCGCGATCGGGATTGAAGTGCGGTCCGCGGACCATCATGTCCGGCAGCTGGTCCGCGCAATATCATCGTCGGGAACCTTTCGTGCGGTGATTGCCGAACGCCAGTTTCTGAAACAGTTGACCGCCGATTGTCATAGCCCGGTCGCCGCGCTGGCAACGATCGACGGGGCGACGGCGCATCTGCGCGCGGAAATTCTGTTGCCCGACGGTTCGGAATGCGTCGAGGGCAGCTCGACTTTCGATATTGGCGATGTTTCCGCCCCTGCCATATTGGCGGACAAGCTACTGGGCAAAGCCAGCACCGCGCTGAATGCCGTATTTGGACGATGACCTTGCCGGTGCTGATCCTGCGGCCGATGGACGGCGCGCGGCAGACCGAACGGCGGGCGCAAGAACTAGGGCTGCAGACGGTTGTGGATCCGCTGTTTAGTGTGGAGCCGATGACATGGTCCGGTCCGGCGGTGCAGGACTTTGATGCCCTGCTGCTGACCAGTGCCAATGCCGTGGCTTATGGCGGGACGCAGCTCGAGTCCTATCACCCTCTTCCCGTTCTGGCGGTGGGCGAAGCAACCGCTGCGGCCGCGGTCAATGCCGGATTCCATATAGCTCAAACCGGCGCATCCGGGGCTCAGACCCTGCTGGATGTGCAACCTGCGGGCCGACATCGCAGCATTTTGTGGCTGGCCGGCGAACAGCATGGCGCGCTTGATGCGGGGGAACGGCAACTGCATATTGTCCCCGTCTACCGATCGAGAGCGATCGCGCTGGGGAAAAAGGCTTTAGCCTGTCTGCGGGCAGAAACCGTCGTGCTGCTCCACTCGGCGCGGGCAGCAAGGCATCTGGCGGCAGAGTTGGATCGCCTGCACATCAGACGGGATCGGCATCATGCTGTGGCCTTTTCTGCCAAAGTGGCAGAAGCGGCGGGACAGGGATGGCGAAGCGTGCATACAGCGTGCCGTCCGGATGACGACGCTTTACTGTCTCTGGCGACCGGACTATGCCAGAGTGAATGAGAATATTTGGTTCGCCATCTGGCCGGGCCGGGAAAGGAAACCGGAATGAGCCGAGACTATGAGAGGCTTTCGCCATCGACGGGCAAAAGCAATCTGACGCGCAATGTTCTGATATTGATGATTGTGGCTTTCGTCGGCGGGGTAATCCTGACCGGATGGATATTGTCCCGTTACAATCCATTCGACAGCGCTCCGGACACGGCGGCCACGGTGGTTGCCAATAGGGACAGCACGAAGGCAAAGCCCGACCCGGCGACCGCCCTTGCCAACCGGATCGATGCCGACGGTAGCGTTCTGCCACCAGCCACACAGTCCTCTGATGTGGCCTCGGCTGCAACCCTGTCACCCGATCTGGAACGCGCGCTGGCGGTGCGTGTTGCCGATCTGGAAGACCGATTGTCGCGGATCAATGTCCAGGCACAGGCCGCTTCGGGCAATGCCGCCCGTGCCGAGGGTCTGCTGATTGCTTTTGCCGCGCGTCGTGCGCTGGATCGTGGTTCGCCCCTTGGCTATATCGATCCCCAGTTGCGCCTTCGGTTTGGCGACGCGCAGCCCAAAGCGGTGACGACGATCATCAATGCCTCCCGTCAGCCGGTTACGCTGGAAGAACTGTCAGCGGGCCTGGACGAACTCGGGCCGGCGCTGGTGACCGGATCGAGCGGCCAGGGTTTCTGGTCAGACTTCAAGCGGGAACTGACCGAGTTGTTCGTCATCCGCCGTCCGGGCACGCCGTCCCCGGCACCGCATCAGCGTCTGATCAGGGCGAAGCGCTATGTTGAAACCGGCAATGTCGATGCTGCCATTGCCGAGGTCGAGAAGTTGTCTGGCATAGAAAAAGATGAAGATGCCTTGCAATGGATGGAAAAGGCGCGGCGCTATAACGAAGCGCGACGGGCGCTGGACGTGATCGAAACCGCAGCGATCCTCGAGCCGCAACAATTGCGTACTGCCGAAGGAAACAAGGTGGACCAGCCTTCGCCGCTGGCCCCCTCCACCGCCATTCCGGCGCCTTAACCCGTCAGGAAAAGGTCCGCCAGATCGCGGGGAACGCGTACCGGGCGTCCGCTTGCGCGCTCGATAATCGCCCAGTTGGTTTTTGCGGTGACCTTGATCTTGCCGTCGGGTCCGGTGAAACGGACATTGCGCCAGAAACGCGCGCCCTTGGGCGGTTCCGAAATCCAGGTGTGGCCGGTCACTGTCTCGCCGACCCCGACATTGCCGAGATAGTCAATCTCGTGCCGGGTAACGACCCAGATATAGCGATCGATCGCATCCTGCGGCGCGACCGCCTGCCAGTGCGCCGTGGCCATGTCCTGTATCCAGCGGACCCAGACCGCGTTGTTGACATGGCCCAGTTCGTCGATGTCGGATGGTTGGGCGGTGATTTCGATAGTGAAGTGTTCCAACATTAGTCAGAATTGCTTTGTTCAATTTTGGACCAATAACCGAGATATTGAATAATATTGGATTCTTCCACCAGCTCGATTTCAAAATTCGCACTTGGAAACTGATCTCGCAAAAGTTTGCGCAGGCGGAACGTCTCTTTTCTAATCGCTCCGGCTTTTGAAAAAGCGAAAACAAATCGCACCATCAAAAGAATGTCGTCTCCATCTTCTTCATTTTCGACTCCCTCCCCCCAGAGCCTGCTGCCGATATAATAGAAGCCCATTTATTCCGCCATCCCCATCTGCCAGAGGAGGAAGGCAAATTCCTCCGCCGTCTCTTCCAGTGCGTTCCACCGGCCCGATTTGCCGCCATGGCCGGCGCCCATGTTGGTCTTGAGCAGCAGGATATTGTCGTCGACCTTGGTCGCGCGCAGCTTGGCCGCCCATTTTGCCGGCTCCCAATAGGTGACGCGGGGATCGTTGAGCCCGCCGGTGATCATCATCGGCGGATAGGCCTGCGCGGTTACATTGTCATAGGGCGAATAGCTGCGGATATACTCGAACGCCGTCTTGTCAGTGATCGGATTGCCCCATTCCGGCCATTCACCGGGAGTCAGCGGCAGGCTTTCATCCTGCATGGTGTTGAGCACATCGACAAAGGGCACATGTGCCACCACAGCGCCCCAGAGATCGGGATCGCTGTTGACAATCGCCCCCATCAGCTCGCCACCCGCCGAACCACCCGAGGCAGTGATCCGCCCCTTGCGAGTATAGCCCCGGTCGATCAGGCATTTCGCGACATCGACAAAATCGTTGAAGGTGTTGGTCCGCTTGGCCAGCTTGCCGTCGAGATACCAATTGCGACCGAGATCGTCGCCACCGCGGATATGGGCGATGGCATAGACAAAGCCGCGATCGACCAGGCTGAGCCGGGTGGTCGAGAAGCTGGGCGGCACGGCATAGCCATAAGCACCATAGGAATAGAGATGGAGCGGAGCGCTGCCGTCGATCTTGGTGTCCTTGCGATAGACCAGCGACACCGGCACCTGCGTTCCGTCCCGGACCTCGATCATCAGCCGTTCGGTTACATATTGGCTGGCGTCATAGCCGGAGGGAATCTCCTGCACCTTGAGTGTCTCGAGCGACCGGTCGGCGAGATGATAGTCGAACACGGTGTTCGGCATCACCATCGAGGCATAGCCGAGCCGCAGCTTGTCCACGTCATATTCCGGATTGTCGTCCAGTCCGGCGCTGTAGCTTGCCTCGGGAAAGCTGATGCGCTCAACCTTCGACGGATCGTCATAGGAGCGGATTTCAACCTGATCGAGGCCGTTCTCGCGGCCTTCGGTGACATAGAAATTCCTGAAGGTGCAGACATCGGTCAGATAAAAGTCGTCCGATCCGGCAATCAGCGTGGTCCACTGGTCCGGCTCGCTGACCGGGGCCGTGGCCAGCCGGAAATTTACATGGTCGTCGTTGGTCAGGATGTAGAGGGTGCCGTCATGCTCCTCGACCTCATATTCCCGGCCGGTCTGGCGCGCCGACACGAGAACCGGTTCGGCCAGCGGATTGTCGGTGGGCACCAGCCGCACTTCGCTGGTTTCGTGATCCCCGGTGGAAATGACGATATATTTTTCCGAATGGGTCAGGCCGATACCGACCCGGTAGCCTTCGTCATCCTCGTGATAGAGCTCGATATCATCGGCAGTATCGCTGCCCAGAACATGCAGTCGGGCATTGTCGGTGCGCCATTGCTCGTTGGCGAGACCATAGAGCAGCATCTTTGAATCGGCCGACCAGACCAGGCTTGAGAGGGTGCCGGGAATGACATCGGGTAGCAGTTCGCCGCTGATCAGATCCTTGATCCGCGCCTCGAACCGTTCCGAACCATTGTCGTCATAGGCATAGGCCAGCAAGCGGCCGTCGGGTGACACTGACGCTGCCCCGAGGCGGAAATATTCCTTGCCCTCGGCCAGGACATTCTCGTCCAGCATCAGCTGGTCTTCGCCGCCCGACACCGGCTTGCGCCAGTGCTGGCGATATTGCATGCCCTGCTCGAACTTGCTCCAGTAGAACCAGTCGCCGTCCTTTTGCGGAACCGAACTGTCGTCTTCCTTGATCCGCGCCTTCATCTCCTGGAACAGCGCTTCGGTCAGCGGCTTGCGGTCCGCCATATTCTGCTCGAACCACTGGTTTTCCGCCTTCAGATAGGCAAGTATATCCTCGTCCTCGACCACCGGATAGCGCGGGTCCTTGAGCCAGTGCCAGGGGTCGCTGATCCGGTAGCCATGCCGTTCATAACTGTGCGCGCGTTGCTCTGCAAATGGCGGACGGGTAAGCTTTTCTGTCATGGTCTCTGCTCTTCTCTGGCCGGTTTTAGGTGGCGATGGGGGCTCGGAACTCCTATGTGTTGCACTATAAGCTTATTCAAGGAGTTTGCTCAGAGATGTTGATGTCCACCTACGAAGCCCGCCTTCACGCCTTGCGGGAGCAAATACAAAAAGACGGCCTTGACGGTTTTGTCGTGCCGATTTGTGACGAGCATATGAGCGAATATGTCGGGGAATATGCGCAGCGGCTGGCCTGGCTGACCGGCTTTGGCGGTTCGGCCGGTTCGGCGATCGTGTTGAAGGACAAGGCGGCGATGTTCATCGACGGCCGCTATGTCGTGCAGGTCCGGGACCAGGTTGACGGCAATCTCTACGAATATGTCAATATTGCCGATCAGAAACCGCATGAATGGCTGGCTGCCAACGCCCCGGATGGCGCGAAAATCGGTTATGACAGCTGGCTGCACACCCGCGACTGGGTCGAAACGGCGACCAAGGCTGTGAAAAAATCCGGCGCGCAACTGGTTGCAGTGGAAAACAATCCGATTGATGCCGTCTGGGACGATCAGCCACAAAGGTCGCCGGAAAGGCTGGCGGTGCATGGAGATCAATATGCCGGCAAATCGGCGCGGGACAAGCGGGCGGATGTCGCGACTTGGCTCACCGATAACGACTATGATGCTACCGTTATCGCCGCGCTGGATTCGGTTGCCTGGTTCTTCAATGTCCGCGGCAAGGATATCGCCAACACGCCGGTACCGCTGGCTTATGCAATCGTGCGCGCCGACGAAACGGCGACCCTGTTTGTCGCGCCGGAGAAACTGACCGACGCGGTCCGCGAACATCTCGGCAATCATGTCGAGATTCGGGACTATGACGAACTGGCCGATGCCCTCTCGGACATGAAGGGCAAAACCGTTGCGGTTGACCCGGAGCGCTCTGTAGCCGCCATTTTTGCGGCGCTCGACAGCGCCGGAGCGACTGTCGTCAAGGATCGCGATCCGACCATTCTCGCCAAAGCGATCAAGAATCAGGCGGAAATTAACGGGCACAAGGCCGCGCAGAAGCGTGATGGCGCCGCGTTGACCAGGTTTCTCCACTGGATGGCCAGCGAAGCACCCAAGGGTGAGCTGGATGAGTTGTCGGCCGCCGCGCGGCTGCGCCAGTTCCGTGAGGAAAATCCGGAATTGAAAGATCTTTCGTTCCGCACGATTTCCGCCGCCGGCGATCATGGCGCGTTGCCGCATTATAGCGTGAACGATGAGACCAATCAGCCGATCGAGATGGATTCGCTCTATCTGGTCGACAGTGGCGGCCAATATCTCGACGGCACCACCGATGTCACGCGTGTGGTGGCGGTCGGTGAACCGACGGCGGAAATGTGCAGGCGCTACACGCAGGTGCTGCAGGGCCATATCGCCCTCGACCAGGCGGTATTTACCAAGGGCACGACCGGCGGGCAGCTTGACATATTGGCCCGTCAATATCTCTGGGCCGATGGGGTAGATTATGGCCATGGCACCGGCCACGGCGTCGGGAGTTACCTCTCTGTGCACGAGGGGCCGCAGCGGATTGCCAGCTTCGGCGGCATGAACCAGGCGCTGGAGCCGGGCATGATCCTGTCCAACGAGCCCGGCTATTACAAGGCCGGTCATTTCGGGATTCGCATCGAAAATCTGTTCCTGGTCGAGGAACGGGAGATCGAGGGTGGCGAACAGACCATGCTGGGCTTTGAAACGCTGACCTTTGCGCCGCTGGAGCGCAAGCTGATCGATGTCGCTATGCTGTCGCCGAATCAGCGCCAATGGGTTGACGACTATCATGCCAAGGTATTTGGCGTGATCGCACCGCAGCTGGATGGCGAGGCTCTGGACTGGCTGAAAGCGCAGACCGCGCCGCTCTGAGCGCACCGCCGGCAAAGCCGGTTGACAGGGCCGGCGCGCTGGGGAAAGAGCCAGCGTCATGACAGAACAGAATAATCCCCGCGAAGGTTTTCGCCTGATTACATCGCTGCGCGTGCGTTATGCCGAATGCGACCTGCAGGGCATTGTCTTCAACGCCCATTATATGGCGTTCGCCGATATCGGCCTGACCGAATATATGCGCGCGCTGGTGGCAGCCGACCGGCCGCGGGACGAAGGCGATATGATGGGTACGTTCACGAGGCATTTTGGCGGCGACAACTGGGTGCGTCATGCCGAGGTTGATTTTCGTGCGCCGGCCAAGGCCGACGACCTGCTCGACATCGCGGTGCGAATCACCCGCTTCGGCAAGACCAGCTACGCGCTGCTCGTCCATATCCTGCGCGGCGACGAACTGCTCAATGTCGTCAAGCTGACCTATGTCTGGTTTGATCCGGCGACCGAAAAGGTCGCTCCGGTGTCGGCAAAATTTATCGAGGCCGTCACCAATTTCGAACGGATCAGGCCAGAGCGCGCAGTGGTGAGCTCCTAGCTGCCAGATCTAGGGTTGCGGCTTGGTGCCATCCTCACCGGGGTCCAACTGTTTTGCCTGCGCCTTGCGCAGGCGCAGATTGGCACGCAGTTGCGCTGCGAGGCGCTCGGCTTTTTCCGCTTCCCTGCGCAATTTCTCGGATTTGGGTTGGGGCTTGGGCATGGCGGTCAATTGCCATTATCGCGCGAAACATGCAACTCCGCTTGACAAGATCGCACGCATTTGGTCTTAGGCCCGCGGTCTGGCATAAACCGCGGCGAGAAGCGGACAATGCCGATGCCTCAAAATGGTCGGCTGCTGTAGCTCAGTGGTAGAGCGCGTCATTGGTAATGACGAGGTCGAGAGTTCAATTCTCTCTAGCAGCACCACCATTTTTCCCAGATTTCGGCGTCTCTAGACTACGGCCCTGAGAGCGAAATTAGTCTCTAAATATCAGTGGGTTACGACTAGGTGGTTCGCTATCCCTATCCACAGAGACCATTTGGTACCCGTGATACCGGGGCAAAATAGCCATTGATCTCGATGGCCCAAAACGCTGGCATGAGATGCACTCTCAGACTTCAATGAATTTAGGGCTTAGTTGAACCCTAGCATGGCGCGTTGAGCCTTCCAGCAAAGCGGCACATTGCCCATACGCAATATTCTGCGCCCGGTGAGATTTTCCGGTTGCGACCCATCAATGATGGCCGAAATGATATCGGGCGCCAGATAACTGAGCCTAGTCAATTTCTGTAGATGAGCCTTACTGTATTCTGCGATCATTGGAGATGGTGTTCCATCCACCAGTAAATCACGTGCCGCAAATGCATGTGCTACTAGACGGAGCAATATCGGGTCAGGATCTCGTTTTGAAATTCCATCGCTTGGAGCGATGGCCAACTTCACATCCGACCCTCTGCTGACGAGCTCTGCCTTGACGGTCACGGATACGGGGTCAACTTTATCGGTTGGTCTGAAGACTATTTCTATAGCAGCTTCCTTGATCTGAACTGCGGCTCGATAGTTCAGCAATATCTCGCGCTGCTTGGAGATGCACATATCAGGCAAGGCATCCGCCATATTTGATCGATCGTCGATTTGCTTGGAAAGGTCCGCTGCTGTTTCGCTGCCGTTTGATCCAGAGGAGCGGAGTTGGTCTGCAATCGCATTGATCACTAATCGCTCGATTTCTCCGCACGGCATCCTCCAGACCGAGTTTTTCTTTTCGCCCGGTTCCAACCGGGTCGTATAATAACGATAGAGCCTGGCTCCCTTGCGAGCCTGTGAAGGTGACATCGGTCGGCCTTCTGGATCAGAGATGAGGCCGGTCAACAGACTGGGGTTATCGGATTTCTTGCCGAGTGCATTGTCGCGGCGATTGGTGGCAAAGGTTTTTTGCACCTTATCGAACAATGCCTGATCGATGATGGGATCATGCTCGCCATCATAGATGGCGTCTTTGTGTCGGACCTTTCCGGTATATACGGGGTTATGGAGCAGTTTTGTCAGCGAGCCAGCCCGGAACGGAATGCCGCCAACAATCCGTTCGCCCTTATAAAAGCGCTGCTTTGTTCGGTAGCCATCTGCCGCAAGCTCATCGACCAACTGAGGTACCGATTTCAGTTTGGTGTAGCGCCTGAACATGTGACGTACCGCTTTGGCTTCACTTTCATTGATCACCAGCTTGCGATCTTGAAGGTCATATCCAATGGGAATGGGGCCTCCCATCCACATTCCCTTCTTCTTGGATGCCGCGATCTTGTCCCTAATCCGCTCGCCGGTAACTTCCCGCTCGAACTGGGCAAATGAAAGCAGGACGTTCAGCGTCAGCCTTCCCATGCTGGTCGTTGTATTGAACGACTGGGTAACGCTGACAAAGCTGGCTTCATTATCGTCCAGTATCTCGACGATCTTGGCAAAGTCGGCCAGCGAACGTGTCAGTCGATCCACCTTGTAAACAACGATGACATCAACTTTCCCAGCTTTCACATCATCCAGTAGCTGAGTGATGGCGGGCCGGTTCATGCTCCCGCCTGACCAACCACCGTCATCGTAGAACTCGGTAACAGCTTCCCATCCCTCACTGGCTTGACTGAGAATATAGGCAGCACAGGCTTCACGTTGCGCGTCCAGACTGTTGAAATCCTGCTCCAACCCATCTTCGGTCGATTTGCGGGTGTAGATTGCACAGCGCAGCTTTTTGGGTTTATCAGCCATTGGACGCTGACCTTGGTTGATAGCCACCCCGTTTTTTCAATCCGAAGAAGCGGGGACCGGACCAGTGGGCTCCGGTGATCTCCCGGGCAATATGGCTGAGGCTCTCATAGTGACGGCCTTCAAACTCAAATCCATCATCGCAAACTAGCACATGATAGCTTTTACCGGTCCATGACCGGACCAGCCTTGTTCCGGTTTTCAACGAGATGGCGTGCATGTGGCCAGCCTTGCCCGTCCGCTCCACGCGTTTGCGAAGTCGACCAATTTCTCGCTTGGTGGCGTTCGGCAATTTGCCATGCAGGCGCTCCTGCAGGCGGTTTGCTATACCGCGGCGCATAAGGTCTGGCGCGATATCTGGTGCCGGGCATCGATATGTGTCGCGCCATAGTGAACGGAGCTGGGCAGGGGACATCGTTATAAGCTCGGCCAACTGCTGTTCGAGTGCGGTCATGACGCCGCCTGTTCAGCCTTCTGATCGGGTGTCTGAGTGATCCTGTAGGTGGTTTCTTCCTCACCGCACTGTTCGCGGGTGATCACAGAACCTTTTTTGCGCAGGCCGGTCAAGAAAGCGCGGGCGCTGTGGGATTGCCATTTGGTCGCGTTGCATATCTCATCGATGCTCGCGCCTTTGCTTCGGTTTAGCAGCGCAATAACGGTGGCGGATTTTGTTTGCTTTTTGGGTTTTGCGGTTGGCATATCGGGTCTCCAGTTTGGAAGCTGGACTGTCCAGCTCTTCCACTGACCCAAGCCGCGGATGGGATCGAAAATCCTGCGGCCTGTCGCGTTGAATTTTGCGACACCAACAGCAATGCTCGAACAAACACTGAAGTCCAGAGGATTATCCGCGGTCAGTTGCGCGCAATTCTATCTCTTGTTGTACTGGATTGCTCACAATGCCCATCCTGACTAAGTATGATAAGGAAGGAGATTGCATTTGTGTTGATGCAGGTTGAAGAAGGCCCATGGCTGAAGTTTGAGCATGATCTTGATGCAATAGTTCGTCTGCAAAATGTGATGCTGGCGGCGGCCGAAGGTACTCGGGATGAAGACCTCAACGAGGAGTTTACGGCTCTGAGAAAGGCGATTCTAAATGTGCCAGAGTATCGGGACCTTGTACCGCTTTTTGTTAAAACAAATCGCGATCTTAAATCACTGTGGCCATTCTTTAAAAGCTTCGACCCTCAATGGGAACCGAGGCGTAAGATGGTTCGCGATGAATTTGAACGGCTTATAGAACGCGCAGAGAAGATTACTTTTGCAGAACTTAAAGACACCAGTGACACATCGGAATGGACAGGTGTCGAGAGTGCACGTCAACGATTGGTTGCAATAAAAACGCTAGTGCCTGTGGTTCGAGCTTCCATTGAAACTTTGATATCAACTCTTGAATTTCCTAATCACAACGGCGGCCCTCCTTTAGATGAACATAAGGCCGCAATCGAAAACTTGCGAAATTTGCACAAAAAGCTTGGAGAGCTCTTAGAACTCGAAGATGTCCGCCAACTTAGCAGCGATCTGGGAAACGGTTTGCTGGTAGAAATTGCGCGGTATGGCAAGAGAGCGGCACGGGAGTTGCGAAATGATCCTATGCCTTATGCGATGTCCGCGACTTTGCTTAGTATTTTAACGGTTTTTGGCGCGCCGGGAATAGCAAGCTATTTGGCTACCGTTGCCCTTATGGTCCGTAAGAATATGGCCTAGAAATCATTGCCAAATCCGCGTTTCTCTTGTGCATACTTGAAGTTAGCACCAGCCTGAAAAGCAACAGATTTTGTTGCAGAAGCAATTCTCGCACGCACCGATTTCAGGCAATGACAGCTATCAGGACGACCGTCGATCTTCAGAATTGACGCAGAACATTCGACATAAGGTTGATAATCTTATCTTTTGTTCAAGCAACGCGATTGATTCTCACTTTTTCTGGATCGGAGAAATTCAGCGCCTAGCCGCCTGATATCAACCAACAAGACGAGGCCGATGCTCTGCTAATTTAAGCAGCCATCAGTGCCAAATGTTCGGACGACGGACATCTATTTGAATTGTTAATTCGAGGGTCTTGATAAAAGCCTATTTAAAAGAGTAACAGCAAAATGCGCATCCATGAAATGTTTGATTGTTCGATGAGAATGAGACGAATGGATACAAGCCCATGTTCCCTGCACAGTCAGGGAGGTCCAAGGCAGGAGAACAATAGATTATGAAAAAGGCTCCTAAGCCTCTCCGAAAGCAAATCGAGGATCCCCCACGCGGCCCTACCAGCGCGAAATATTCGCGACGCCTATCCCGTGAAGAGCTGGCTCCCGAAGCTCGCGATGATATTTGTGCAGCGGCGGTAGCCGTGATCGGCAAGCATGGCTACGTAGGCGCCACTATCAAACGCATCACCGACGAGGCGGGGATCGCGCAAGGGACTTTTTATCTTTATTTTGAGTCTCGCCAAGCTCTGTTCGACACGCTGCTACCGCGCATCGGTTCGGACATGCTCCAATTCATCCGGGATCGGATTCAGGGCGCAGGGGGCTTCTTTGACGCTGAAGAGCTCGGTTTTCGTGCCTTTTTTCATTATTTGAACTTAAGGCCGGGCTTCATCCGGGTGCTAAACGAAGCAGAATGGGCGGCACCACTCGCGCACCGCGAACATTTCAACTTACTGGCGATGCACTATCGACGTGCATTAATGCGTGCTGCTGCCCAAGGGGAAATTCGCGCACTCGATATTGACGAGGTTGAGGCCGTTGCCTACATGTTTATGGCATGCCGCCACTACATTTACTTGCGCTATATTAAAGACCAGCCGGCTCAAGCTCAACCGCCCGAAAACGCTGTAAAAGCCTATATGACGCTAATCCGCAACGGGATTGGTGAGGCACCCGTTCGAGCGTCGCCGTAATCAATCCGAATCAGCGGTAAATGAAGACTTAGCCACCAATATTTTGAAGCATTAATATCACCCTTTGTTCTGCATAAGGCCTCAAGCCGTGCGACATCTCAGTTTTTTGCTCTCCTGTAACAACTGGCCCCCTTGGGCGGAACTTGCCACAGACACAATGAACAGATATTCAATGAGTGTTGACTCATGGAGAAGTTGCATCTAACTTAATCATCAAAGCAGACGCGTGCAGGCTTGCCTCAACGCGTGGTTCAAGCAATATTTTTTCGGTCTTAAGATGTCGCGAAAAAGAGTTGTGAATTTCTCCAGGCTCTAGAGCCTACTAATCTTAAGAGGCGGCACTGCATGATCGCTATATTGGCAATCCAGTTTCCCGGTCTCGATATAATTCCTTTGGGTTCACGCAAGTCATTCGGCCGGAGCCCATCATTCCCGCGTTTGGCGAAATGATATGACGATCCGACAGTTTGGAGCGGCTGCAAGATAGCAATGGCCGAGCGCGAAGCAAACGAGTTTGATCATATAGCAATTTCCACCCGCTCGAACTGTCAAAATGAAACAGGTAAAAATGACATGCAGATCAATACGAGCCGTTGGAAAACCAAGCTGAGTGAAGAACGGATAGCCCGTTTCACGGGAAGCGGTCATTGGAACAATCTGATAATCGCCCATAACGCGGCGGAAATGGCAGTTAGATTCAGCAATGATGTAGCCTTGGTGGACGGGACGACAATTCGCACTCATGCTCAGATATTTGAGGAAGCGCTGCGGCTTGCCGAGTGGTTTCGCAGCAACGGACTCCAACCGGGTGACGTCATAAGCTTTCAGCTTCCGAACTGGTGGGAGACGGTCACGATCAACCTGGCAGCATGTATCTCTGGACTCATAGTAAATCCTATCGTGCCGATCTACAGGGATGCAGAAGTTGAGTACATTTTGAAGAATTCCGAAAGTCGCATTTTTTTCATACCCGAGGTCTTTCGTAGTATCAATTATGTAGAAATGGTTGATAAACTCCGGCCGTTGCTTCCGAATTTGGAGACAATTGTAGTGGTGCGGGGTCAGGCGACGCGCGACGACTTTGTGTGTTATGGGGACTGGAACGAGGGTAATCTATTAGCATCGATGGGCGTAGATCCCTCGAAGCCCCTGGAACTTGATCCCAATACGATAAAAATGCTGCTCTACACTTCAGGAACTACCGGTCGGGCGAAGGGGGTTCTCCACAGTCATAACGCAATTCAGGCTGAAATTGCCGCGGTAACGAAGTTTTGGGATCTAACCAAAGACGACGTCATACTGATGCCTTCGCCGGTTACCCATATCACGGGCTACATATATGGCATAGAGCTTATTTCTGCTATAGGCTGTAAACTTGTTTATATGGATAAATGGAACGCCGATCACGCGGTCGATCTTATTGCTGAACACGAGGTCACGTTCAGCATCGGCGCGACACCATTTCTTGTAGAACTGGTCACAGCGCTTGAAAAGCGTGGAGAAACCAGCGCTTCTCTTCGGCTCTTTGCTTGCGGTGGAGCTCCGGTTGCGCCTGAGGTCATCAGACGTGCACAAGCGGTCCTGCCAAACTGTCTTGCCTTTCGAGTATACGGCAGCAGCGAAGCACCCACCGTTACCGCTGGTGTGGCCTCCGGTGATCCTGTGGAGCTTGGAGCAACCACAGATGGTTGCATACTCAACTACGAAGTGAAGATCGTTGACCCGGTAACTGGTGAAAGGCTTAGTGACGGAACGGAGGGAGAAATTCTAGTGCGCGGACCTGAGCTTATGCTTGGGTATGCTGAATGGCAGGATACGCTAGATGCTTTTGACGATGAGGATTACTTTCGAACTGGAGATCTCGGCTTCATAAGTCATGAGCGTTACATAACGATCAGTGGTCGAAAGAAGGATCTGATTATTCGTGGGGGCGAGAATATAAGCGCAAAGGAAGTTGAGGACGTCCTTCACAATCATCCTGCCATCGCCGAAGCTGCCGTCGTCGCCATGCCAGATGAAAGACTAGGCGAAACCCCCGTCGCATACGTCGTTTTGCGTAAGGGGAAGTCGGTGGCATTTGAGGAATTGAAAGCTTTTCTGGAAGAAGCAAAACTGGCCAGGCAGAAATTTCCTGAGCGGCTTTTCATGCTCGCGGAAATGCCGAGAACCGCATCGGGCAAAATCCTGAAGCATGTTCTGAGGGCGCAATGTCAAGACGGAGGCGACGATGCATGAAGTCGGGACAAATAATTTGTCAAGCGCTCTGCTTGCGGAATTCATACGCCTTCGCGCGCCACCAATGGCTGCTTTAAGTGTGGAATGTTGAAAACTTCTTCGGCTGGTCGAGGCGATGCAGCTATTTGATATCTCTACGGTATCAGTGACGTCTTTAACGATATTGGACGGGCCATAGAGGGTTGGATAGTATTGCGACTGTCATCCGCCGATGTCAGTCGACAGCGCCCAAGATGACCTAAAGTGGACAGAAATTGTTTGACTCGCCTGTAACCGAAAAGTCGGGCCATGGCTTTGAAAGCGGACACCTGCGCCGCTCTGTACAGTAAAAACAACGGATGAGGATGATTGGAATGTTAGAAAAAAAAGACAATGTCACTGAACTTGACGTTATCGTGGTGGGCGCCGGTTTCTCTGGGCTGCATATACTGCATGAGTTTTTAAAACGCGATTATAACGTGCATCTTTACGATGATGGTGATGGTGTTGGGGGAACATGGGACAAGAATAACTATCCCGGTGCTCGAGTAGATTCTGAAGTCTGGGTGTATCAGTTCACGGACCCGGAAATCTGGCAGAACTACTCATTTACGGAGAAGTTTCCGAGTTGGCGTGAGTTGAAGCCATACTTCAATTTCGTGGCTGATAAATGGAAGTTGCGGCCACATATGACCTTTAACACCCGTCTCGAAGGAGCTACATTCGACGAACAAGAAAACGTGTGGCATGCCAAATTCAATGATGGCACCGTTCGGCGCGCGCGGCACCTTGTCTTGGCTATGGGGTCGACGACAACGCCTGCGATGCCGAAGATCGCTGGGATCGAAACTTTCAAAGGCGAGGCCTATCACAGCGCACGCTGGCCAAAGGAGGAGGTCTCCTTTCAGGGAAAACGTGTTGCGGTGATTGGAACCGGCGCCTCGGGTGTCCAGACCATTCAGGAAGCCTCGCGCGTGGCTGATCAAGTGACAGTGTTCCAAAGGACCCCCAATCTTGCGTTGCCCATGGGGCAGGAAAGATATAGCGGTGATGAATATGCCAAGATGCGGCCGCTGATAGAATCGGCCATGACTTATAGTCGACAGACATTTGCCGGCTTTGCCTACGACCTGGGCCAACGTCCTTGGAAAGATCACACCGAAGCGGAAAAGAGCGCAATTCTCCGCAGAAACTGGGAACAGCGAGGCTTTCGTTTCTGGCTGGGTGCGCCGGCCGATCTCTTCTTTGACGAGGAGTGCAACAGGGATCACTATTATTTCTGGCGTGACCAAACCCGCAAGCGCATCAAGAAGGAGCACCTTATTGAACTCCTGGCGCCGACTGAACCGCCCCATCCATTCGGCGCTAAGCGCCCTTGCCTGGAGCAATGGTATTTCGACGTTTATAATCAAGACAATGTCGAGTTGGTGGATACGAATACCAACCCAATTGAGTGCGTCACGGAAAATGGGATCATTGCAGGTGGCGTGATGCGGGAGTTTGACTGCATCGTCTATGCGACGGGTTTCGATAACTGCACCGGCGCTGTGGCTGCGCTTGACATCAAGGATGGTCAGGGGAGAACCATTAAGGACGTCTGGGATGAAAAATATCTTACCTATTTGGGTAAGATGGTCCCAGGCTTTCCAAACCTGCTCTTTACTTATGCACTCCAGAGCCCATCCGCCTTCCTGAACGGCCCTACCGCCGCAGAGTTGGAAGGAGACTGGGTGGTAAAAACAATTGTGCATCTGGATATGAAGGATGTGCGCCGCTACGAAGCAAAATCGGACGCTGCTCATCTGTGGGCGCAAAAATGCAATGACATAGCGGATATGAGTCTGATGCCGCAGGCGAAATCATGGTATATGGGTGCAAATGTTCCGGGTAAGCGCCCTGAAATCCAGATGTTCATCGGGGGGCAGATTGCATATAAAACTGCGCTGGATGAGGAGATGGAAAATGGCTATCCCGGCCTGATACTCAAGGAGGGTCGAGAAGCAGATGCTGTGGCTACGCACCGGTCTGAGAAGGTTGCAAGTCTATAGTCGCGACTTGTCGCAATCGAAGTCGTCACAAATCTTGGCACTTCTGGCTTGGTAACTTAACGGAGGATTTTCCTCATATTATTGTTTGATTTTTGGAATCGCCTTTACCCACCACCACGATCGATAGAGCGCTTGCGATCGGGTGGTGGGTGTTTGAGATCCTCCCGAACCATGTAAGCACCGAGAGCATAAGCTCCGGTCGTCTCATTGGTAATATTTCACTCGAATTAACAATCCAAATAGATTCACCAAATTTAGCGATGTGTTAGAATCATCATAACACCAGATAGAGAGAGCAACAACAATGGCAGCTTATATCATTTTCAACCGACTCCAGACGACAGATGCGGACGAGCTGGCGACCTATGCACCGATGGTGGCACCCACTCTCAAAGATTATGAGGCGACCAAACTGGCAGGCGGCGGTCAGGTCAAGGTGCTGGAAGGTGACCGCAGCGAGGCGGTGGTCATTCTCGAGTTCCCATCTTTTGAAGAGGCTGAAACCTGGTATAATAGTCCACTCTACAAGAATGCCACGATCCAGCGTCTGAAAGGCGGGAAATGGCACGTAATGATCGTTGAGGGCGTTTAAATTTCGATGTTAGACGTCTAGGGTCAGGACTCATTAACTGAGCCAGAAGATGACGGTAGCTGCGATTGCGATGGCGGACATGAAGGTGTCCGCGCATCGGTCATAGCGGGTGTGGATACGCCTCCAGTCCTTGAGGCGCCCGAACATATTCTCGATTTTGTAACGCTGCCGTTAGAGGGCTTTGTCGAAGCCAGCGGGTAGTATCCGTCCCGTTCGTGCAGGGATGCACCGTGTGATGCCTTTGGCCTGCAGGGCGGTGCGATACTCGTCGCTGTCATAGCCTGCGCGTCTCCCCGTGCCCCCGGCACGGCACGATGCTCGGTGTCTCCAAGCATGCAGGTGGCATGTTCCGGTAGCGCGGGATATGTGAGCTTTGCACCGATATGATCGCTCATCTGCCCTTCGCTTAAACACAGGACCAGGGGCCTGTCTACGCCGTCACACACGGCATGGAGTTTGCTGTTCAGGCCGCCCTTGGTGCGTCCGATATATCTGGAAACAGATCCTTTTTTAAAAGGCTGGCAGCGGTACGATGCGCTTTTAGGTGTGTTGCATCGATCATCAGCACGTCATCGGCATCGCTAGTAGCAGTCAGAGCAGAGAATATCTTGTTGAACACACCCATGCGGCTCCAGCGGATAAAGCGATTATAGAGCGTTTTATGCGGACCGTAAGCAGCGGGGGCATCGCGCCAGCGCAGACCACCCTGGATGACAAAGATGATCCCGCTCAGTATCCGCCGGTCATCAACTCTGGGAACCCCGCGCGACAACGGAAAATACGGCTCTATCCGGCGCATCTGCGCTTTGGTCAGCAAAAATGGAACATCCATGATAGCACCTCCTTCGATGCCGATATTGAATCACAAAAATATCGCGCTGGGAATCCCTTTAATAGGTCCTGACCCTAGCTTCCGATCTCGATGATGACTTTACCGCTTACCCCGCACTCAACCATTTCGTGGGCGTCGGAGACCTGAGAGAGCGGCAACTCTTCAGCGATATTATGCTGCAACCAGCCCTCCCGTAAACCGGCCATCGTCGCGGCCACCGCGTCCTCATGAGCCCTGCGATCCATCACGTAGACGAGGACAAAACGGATAGTCGCATCAAGCATTATGAGTGGCCAAAACGGAATAGGTGGATCCGGCTCGACATCCGACGCGTAGGTGGAGATAACCCCGCGGGGTTTGAGAATCTGCATGGTGGTCGCTAAATTCGCTCCGAATGCAACCTCTATGATGCGATCGACACACCGCGCCTCACCGCCCGAAATGTTAGCGATTTCGCCGACAATATCCATGGAATGCCTGTTGAGGACAACGTCAGCACCGGCCCGACAAGCAATGGCGGCTTGCTGTTCCGTGCTAACCGTGGCCAGCACTCGTGCTCCTCCCCATTTAGCGAACTGGATCGCATAAAAGCCGACTGCTCCTGCACCGCCTGTCACAAGCACCGTTTGGCCTTTAATTGCTCCGTCGGCGAAGACGCAGCGGTGTGCCGTTAGCGCAGGTACACCGAGGCAGGCGCCTTCAGCAAAACTGGTGTTTTCGGGCAAGTATATGGCGTTTTGCTGTGGAACACAGGTGTACTGTGCAGCCGTACCCATCGACTGACCTAGCTGAGCTTCGTAGATCCACACTCGCTCGCCAATTCGTGATTGTGGTACACCTTTGCCGACACTTTCAATCACCCCGGCACCGTCTTGGTGCGGTATGATCAACGGAAATGGCATAGCAGTGTTTCCGCGAGCACCCGAACGGGTCTTGGTGTCTGAAGGATTCACACCAGACGCACGTATGGAAACCAACACCTCGCCATCGCTTGGTCTCGGTATTGGTACGTCGGCAACTTGGAGAACCTTGCGCGCTGGGCCCTTATGATTGTAAAATGCAGCTTTCATAACGGCTCCTTCGTAAGTGATACCTGTGTAATTCCATCGGATTCGAGACTCAGTCATATCTTCAAATGACCTCACTGCAGTCTGATAGGAGATCTTCAGCACACCTACTTGATGGACTAAATTAATGGGCTTGTTGGTTTCATCGTCCCCGGTAATTTTGCGAGGCGAGAGGCAACTCGCTATTTTCTTCGAAGCACCGACAAAGCTATGTCATCATCGGGTATTGAAGCGGGGGTCGCGTCCGCGAACAGAATAGGATGAACTGCCGATTGTTCCTCCACGCCGACGAATTCGTAAAGCGCTTAACCATCAGCCACTCCTCGCGAAGCCTGTGACGTTACCCCGCACCCCAGCTTAGCCACAGAAGTATCCGACGTGCTACCAGGTTATACGTTACCTTAAAGGTGAATAAGCCGTGGGTTCGAGAAACTGATTCTCGACTCGTTCAACGATGATGCCATCTCGCTCTGACGCGGCACGCGCTTCCGCCCACGCGGGATCCCCAAGAAACTCATTCCACTTGCTCTCGCGCTCAGCCATTGAATCCCAACGGATAATGTAAGTCAAGGTTTGGTTGGTTGGGCCGACAAGTGTAGTCCAAAAGCCGACGGGATGGATCATGAATTTCTCCCATAGCCCAAGCGTCACCTGTTCGAAGCGACGGTTGAGCGCGCCGAGTTTCCCCGGCGCGCAATGGTAAATACGAAGCTCGTATAACATTTTAGTCCCCTTCAATTGTCATTAGAGTCCAAGTTTGGGACGCAACCACTGCGCGATCTTGGCAATCGCGTCGTCGGCCTCAGGGGCTTTGCCGGCCATCAGTTGGAACACATGTTGCATTTCGGGGAAGACCTGCAATTCGACATCAACCCCGGCAGCTTTTGCCTTTTCATGGAAGCGGCGACTGTCGTCGAGCAGCGTCTCATGCCCACCGACCTGGATCAACATCGGCGGCAATGGGGAGGGGTCGGCATAGAGTATGCTAACCGTTGGATCTCTTGAATCTGCTTCTCCTACGTACATCCCCGCCATAAGGCGCACAGCTTCGGGGGATACGAAGGCGTCGACATCCGCGTTCGACACAAATGTCTCACCCGTAGGCTCCATATCGTACCAGGGCGACAATGCGACACTTGCCGCTGGGATCGGGAGACCATTGCGGTGGACATGAAGCGGCACGGCCGTTGCGAGAAGCCCGCCCGCCGAATCCCCTATCATGGCGATATTCTCAGCTTTTACGCCTTGCTCCAGCAGACCAGAGTAAACGTCTGCGCATTGCCTCACGATACCGGGATGAGGGTTATCGGGCGTACGCGTGTAGTCGACTATTAACGCCTTACACCCAACCGCCTTGGCGATGTGCGAGAACATCTTACGGTGTGATTCGACTGAGCCGCAGACAAAGCCACCACCGTGGAAGCAGAGCAGGGTTCGCTCGTCGTCCGCACGATCCGCCTCGACCGCCTTTAAACACCGTACGCCGCCGATGGTGACATCGGAATAGGTGAAGTCGGCGGGCTCGGTAGCCAGATCGCCCCATTCCTCGAACATGTCGCGCATCTCCGGAATGTCCATTGTCCCGGTTGCCATTTTCTCAGTCCAATCGTTGTAGAGATTGGTTAGAGCGTTCGCCTGTGTACTAATCATTTATTCCTCCTAAGTTTAGATATTATCGTTTTTGGTCGCCGAGTTGAGTTGATAGGCGTCAACCGATGATTCCTGCGGGTTATATGTATAGGTCACTTTTGATTCTGTGTAGAATTCCTGAGCCGCACTTCCATTCTCGCGCCCACCAAAACCAGAGGGTGGTTTGCCGCCGAACGGAACATGATAATCGATACCAGCAGTTGGTGCGTTTACCATCACCATGCCGGCTGTCGAGGACCTGCGAAACCTTTCTGCTGCATTTAAGCTTTTTGTGCAGATGCCCGAGGAGAGTGCATAATCGGTCTCGTTCGCAACACTTATGGCTTCATCAATATCTCCAACCTGAATGATCCCAACGACGGGGCCGAAGACTTCTTCGATGTTGAGTCTCATGTCACTGCGCGTGCCGGCAAACACCGCCGGCTGCATGTAATATCCTTGAGTACGCACATCGACTGCGCCATCGCCATGGAGAAGCTCCGCGCCAGCAGCCTTCGACTCGGTTACAAACTCGAGGTTTCGCGCTAGCTGGCGGTCGGTTGCGACGGGGCCGAGCTGCGTATCCGGATCAAGCGCATGGCCAATCCTTAGGTCGGCGACGCGCCTCGTCAATCTATCGGCGAAGGCATCATGTATACCCCGCGTCACGATCAAGCGGCTCGACGCGGTACAGCGTTGGCCCATCTGCAGAATGCTACCCTGAAGCGCGACATCGACGGCGTGATCGAGGTCGGCATCGTCGAGCACGACCAGCGGGTTTTTCCCCCCAAGCTCGAGCTGGACCTTGGTCATATTTTTCGATGCTTGACCAAGAATTATGCGGCCAACGGTCGTCGATCCGGTAAAGCTCACCGCATCGACATTTTCAACTAGATGTTGGCCAAACAGCTGGCCATCGCCTATCAGCAAGTTGACGACGCCTGCGGGGAAGCCAGCATCAGCAATTATTTCGGTTAGCGCGACGGCGATGCCTGGCGTGTACTCTGAGGGTTTGAGGATCACGGAGTTTCCGAAGGCAAGTGCCGCGGCGATTTTCCAAGCTGGCACAACCATCGGAAAATTCCATGGCGTGATGAGTAGGACAGTGCCAACCGGTTCGCGCTCGACGCTGATCATAAAGCCGTCTCGCAGTCCGCGCACAAACTGGCCATTATTCCGAAGTACTTCGCCGGCAAAATAATGAAAGATCTGCGCACTGCGCTTCACCTCTGCCAGTGCGTCGGACAACAATTTTCCTTGTTCGCGAGACAATAGCTGCGCTAAGTTGTCGGCTACGCCCAATATACGGTCGCCCACGTTGTGGAGTAACTCTGACCGCGTCGGCAGGTTGGCGCTTCCCCAACCATGTTGCGCTTGTCGAGCGGCAGCAAGCGCAGTTGACGCATCATTGACATCGCTCCAGTGGTAAACGCCGACTACATCATTTAAATCCGAAGGATTCAGGCTGGGTTCCATTCGGCTGGTTTTATGCCATTGGCCGCCGATGTAATTACAGCCGATCCGAGCCGGCCCAGTCAAGTTGCTACCTGCGGACGTAGGCTGCATGTTGGTAGGAATCCGCACATATTGGTTAAAGTTTGTTTTTTCACTTCGCAATGCCGTCCAATTATTAAAGACTTTGTCCAAACTGATATCATCGAATACCTCATCAAATCGCCAGTCGATTGCGCACGAAATCGCTCGCGCGGGTAGCGTCACTTTCCATAAGACTTCGCCCAATGCGGATCGCCCAGTAGCTCTCGCTCCCTTCCGCAGCGCGCCACTCGTGCAGCAGCCGCGTGAAGAGTTGGAGATCATACTCTGCACTAATACCGATCGCGCCGTGAACGGCATGCGCGATAGGGCCAACAACCTTTGAAGCTGCGCTTGTGCACTCCTTAGCGACGGCAGCGGAAAGCGGATCGGGCAGCAAATTACCGGTCGCACCGGCAAGTTCCACGGCCATTGATGCCGCGGCCACCTGTTCGGCCATCACGCTAATCTGATGCTGAACTGCTTGAAATTTACCTATGGGCCGACCGAATTGTGATCGGGTTTGGGCATAATTGACCGTCATTCGCAGAATCTGCTGCATCGCGCCTGCGAGTCTAGCGGCGTGCAAAAATGCTCCAATCTCCCTAAGCGAAACTGAGTGCGATTGGATCGAAGCGCGGACTGTCCGAGTGTTCGCTGAAACTCGAGCGGACAGACTATACCGGCCCAATGGCCGGGAGAGCTTCGAGTCCTCTAGCGAGTAAAGATCGAGCCTCTCACCGCAATCAAGCAGCATAAACCCGGCGGTGCGGGCATGAGGCAATTCCCCAGTTTCAATGCTCTCGGCATTTGCCGGAGAGATCGAAGTTGCTAAGATTATCGGTTCGGACGGCGGTGTCTCGCCTGCGCGGTATAGCAGCGCCCTTGCAACCATCGTCTCAGCAAGAGGCAGAGGGAGCGCATGCTCGCCCATCTTGACGAATAGCGGTACTACCTCGCTTAAGTTTAGTCCGATACCTCCATGCTGCTCATCGGCTAACGCATTCGGAAGTCCTGCAGCTTCAAGCTCATTCCAGACGTCCTTCAGTTGTACGCCACGGACGTTCTGCTCCATCGCGCGCACTTGAGTTAGCGAACAATACCGCTTCAAAAGGCGCTCAAACATCTCTTCCACCATCAATTGCATCGATCGTTCTCCTATCGAAGCCCCAGTTCGCGTGCGATCATGCCGCGCAAGATCTCGCGCGTGCCTCCGCGCAGCGAATAGCTGGGGGACATCTTCGTCGCATAAGCCAGGGTTCGACCAAGCTTTTCGTGCGGAACGATGTCGGGCTGCGCAGCGATAGCATCAACAATCGACGCTGGGGTCGATTGCTCGAATGCAGTACCCAGATCCTTGTAGAGTGCCGCAGCTGCTTCGGGCCGCTCGCCTCGGACCAGTTGACCGGTAAGCGCGAGCGACAAGGCACGGAGTACCGCAAGTTGACTAATGATACTGCCAACAAGTGCCATTGTGCGCTCGTCGGACGTCTCTTGTTCGCGAATGTGGGCGAGCCATAAGTCCAGCACGAGAATGCTCGAATAAAACCGCTCAGGCCCGCTGCGTTCGAGGCTGAGCTCGGCCACGCATTGTTCCCATCCTTGACCCTCCTCGCCAATCAGGGCGTCAGACGACAATCTTACATTGTCAAAATGTACTTCGCAAAAGTGACTGTCTCCCGCAAGGTCGACAATTGGCTTCACTGTTATCCCGGGCAGCGAAAGGTCGATGATGAGCTGGGAGAGACCCTGTTGCCGATCCGCTCCAGATCCTGACGTCCGGATCAGCGCAATCATATAGTGTGCACCGTCCGCATAGGTCGTCCAAATTTTGGCGCCGTTGAGCAGCCAGCCAGTATCGGTACGCGTAGCGCGACACCTAACGCTGGCCAAATCCGATCCGGAATCAGGCTCGCTCATACCGATGCAGAAGAACGCCTCACCGCGGCAGATACGCGGTAAATAGAAACGCCGTTGTGCCTCGGTACCGTAGTGAAGGATCAAAGGGCCGCTCTGTCGCTCTGCGACCCAGTGCGCGCCGACAGGGACACTCGCGGCGAGTAATTCTTCAACCACCACGAAGCGAGCAAAGTAGCTGCGCCCTTGGCCGCCATATTCAACCGGAAGTGTCATGCCGACCCACCCGTGCGCTGCAAGTGCCCTGCTGAAACCCGGATCGTGCCCCATCCAAGAGCGCGCCCGAATGTCGAATGGCATATCAACCAGGCTCTCTTTAAGGAACGCCTGAACCAGCGGTCGCAAGGCTTCGTCCTCTTTCGGGATCGAGGTTAGTTTTAACGTACTCAACATTAATCCACAGCTTTCTACTGGCGGTCGGTCAGTCGGTTGACCTTTAGCGATACTGAGACCGTTATGGCGGTGTTGCGTTTAGCCAGTTCTCTTTAGAACTTGAACATAGCTTCTATGCCATAGCGACGCAGATTGCCGGGGGCGACGAAGTCACCGCCAAATTCTGGAGCCACCACGTCATCGTTCAGATATGCTTGGTTAAAAAGGTTGCTGACGAACGCTGTGATCGACCAACTGTCGGACTCGATCCCGCTACGCACATCGACCGTCGTGAAGGTTTTTCGGGTAGAATTTTTATAATTGCCGTCCAAACCGAAGATGGTCGGCACATTGTTGTTTTGGACGGTGTGGAAGGGCGTGGGGCCAGTTACACGAACATCTACTCGGCCCGTGAAATCTAGGTAGTCATTGATTGGTTCAAGCGCCTCGGCTCCGAGATTGATCGTGTAGTCCGGCGTGTACGGCGACTTGTTGCCTACAGTGTAGGGCCGAGATGAATTCTTTTTGATTTTGCTGTCTGTATAGTTGGCGGTCGCGAAGATGCTATAACCAGGGGCCAAATTGAGCTTCAACGAGGTTTCGGCCCCAAGGATCCGGACCTTGTCGATGTTTGAAACGCTCCGCAGAAGGCCAAACTCACCTACGAAGAACTCGAAGAACTGCATATCCGTGACATCGGTGTAGTAGCCCACCAATTCATAACTGAGGCTGTCGAACAGCCGGCCCTTAATTCCTACCTCATAGGCGCTGTCTACTTCCTTTTCGAAGATGTCGTCCACGGTTAGTCCTGCATTGATGCCTCCCGCTGAAACAGGCGCGTTGAAATAGCCGTTCACAATAGCTTCCGTACCGGCGTTGTTGAAACCGCCCGCCTTGAATCCGATGCCCCAGTTAGCGAACAGGGTCGTGTCATCATTTGCTTTGTAGGTAAGTGAGAGCTTGGGCTGCAATTGCTTAAAGGTTTTTGAGCGCGGCGCGAGAACTCCGCTCGGATTGTACGCCGGGTCGAGGCCGGGGTTCAGATAGTAGTTAGCTGGAGTGTCAGCGGTACCGGTCGGGAAGCCGGTTCGGGCATTGCCGACCCAGCGAGTTCGCGCATTGACAGGCACATTGTTCGATGTATTTCGCGCCTCGATATCATAGCGCAGTGCCAGCCCAAGCGTGAGCTTATCAGTTGCTTCATACTCAACCGATCCAAACAGCGCGTACACATCGGTTACAAAATTATCGTCGACGAGACTCTCAGTTGGGTATCGTGGATCGGTCGTATAGCACTCTCGCGACGCGCTAAGCCCGGTGTCGAGCGTAAGGTTGATGCAAACCCGCCGGTCGATGTAGATGTAGCTTGATCCGATCTGCCAGGACAACGGCGCCCCATTGTCCGGACTTACCAAGCGGAGTTCGGTCACAACATCCTTTTGACGGCGATCGTTATACTGGATACCGTCACACGTACTTGGTGAATAGGGCTGTGCATAGCCAAAGGCATCGTAGTATTTGGTGAATGGCTCTTGGTTGGCTAATCCCGACACCGCTGGGGCAGTAGCTGCGCGTGTCGCGATGCAATTCGGCTCGTTTGCGAAAAAACCGAATGCGCCGCTCGTACCGCCGCCGATAAAATCACTGCGAATGTTACTGTAGGCAGCAAACCCGATCAGTGATCCAAAGTCAAGCTCCTGACTAAGCCGCACGGACCCGCCATAACTTTTCTGCCAACTCTCAGACTCTGTGTTGTTGGTAAAGACGAATTCATGATCACTGACTGGCAAGTCAAACACTGGATCGTTAAATGCTTGGGCCAAGCCTGGGAGATGGAATACGGCATTGTAGTTGATAGCTCCTGCTTTCTGGCGACCGTAATTCACTTTGATATCGATCTCGGTATCGTCGCTCGGGGCGATGAGCAGGCGGCCAAAGGCATAGAACTTCTCGTAATTGTCGATTGAGGCAGCGTTGCGACTGTTGCCGGGATAAACCTGCTGATTTACGGCCGACTGGAGGAAGGCATTCCGATAAAAGCCATCAGACTTCGAATATTCAGCGTTAACAGTAAAACCAACTTGGTCAGTGATTGGACCGCTTAGCAGCCCTGATACAAGGTAGGTGCTATCGTTCGCTGCGCTGGCCTTGATCTGTCCTGAAAGATAATCGGTAGGCTTCTGTGTGGTAATAACAATTGCACCAGCTGACGCGTTACGCCCGTATAATGCGCCCTGCGGACCTTTGATTATCTCAACTTGCGAGATCGCCCCTTGCGGCTGAGTGGTAGCAAATGCGCTGGTTCGAAGCACACCATCAATTACCAGAGCGACGTTATTCTCAGCGTCGCGTGCACCGTTGAGACCCCGTATGTTAATTGATGCATCACCCGGCTCGGTGGCACCGACTTGCATTGTAACGCCCGATGTCAGTTCCGCGAAGTCGAGTACTTGGCGAGCGCCAGTCCGCTCGAGCGCTTCCGTTGTAAGGACTGAAACCGATGCGGGAACATCCTGCAGATTTTCATCGCGCCTGCGAGCCGTGACGACTATAACGTCGCTGTCTGCAACACGCGAGGAGGTGAGCTCGGTATCCCTTTCTTCGTTCGCGGAAGAGATGTTTACAACCGATGGATTGCTGGACGCCGCCGATGCCTCCCCTGACTGCACTGCCTGTTCTTGCTGCGCGCTTGCCGGGGACAAAGTCTCCTGAGCTTGAGAAACGCTTGCTGCTGTCGCTGCGGTGCACAGAAGCGATGCTTTTAGAAACTTGTTCATGTCCCCTCCTTTTATTGTTTATCGCGATTTCCACCCGGTATCCGGGCTGGAAATTTATATTCGCTCACAGGAATGAACTTAGAGGTGAAATTCGTTCTGTCTAATATTAGATAAGCATAATTTGATATCCATTTGAGATCAGCAATGGCGCGAGCCAACGAAGGAGATATGCAGATGAGTAGTAAGTCAGTGAGTTTATATTCACCAGTCGGTCCGGTTTCGGCTGCTCCACGGTTCGCGACTTTATGACCGCCAGGACACTAATGGAGAGGTGTCAGCGTCTCAGGAATTCTGCTGCGCAGCAACCAGAAACTGAATCGAGGAGTCTGAGGCAATCGTCGGTCAGAAGCGCCATGGGCTGATTTCGAGATGATAGCGAGATAATATCCCGAAATCTTTACGGCATACCGAAGCGCAACTTCTGTCTGGTTGCACGGAGAACTGAGGAGATCACCTCTTCGCACCCCATCATCTCGGTTATCAGTTCTCAACGGGAACGAAGTAGCCAATCAGGCACCGATCGAGTGAAGAGGGTGCATCGGACATCTACCAAGCAAATCAGAGCCCGGGGTTTGAGTATGACAACCGCTGCACGTCCCGACATTGTGTGAGAAGCAGGTCAGATAATCGTGCTTCTATTTTGCCGGTATTGTTCGTTCGACTCATCCCCGCGCGCCGAGGTATATTGGCGGGCGGTTCCGCTTGAGATTAACTGTTGTATCTCGGTCGCGCTCAAGCCTGCCTCTTCAAGTATTTGAGTGGTATGCTCACCCAGCCGGGGGGGCATGCAGATGTCAGGCCTTACGCCATCAAAGCGGATGGGTACACCCGGAAAGCGCAATTCGCCCATATTTTCATCTCTAAGCGCGCTGAAGAACCCCGTATCCTCAAGATGCCCATCCTGCATTAAACCCTCAAGGCTGATCACCTCTGCGGCAGGAATATCAAGTCGATCAAAAATCTCAACCCAGTCAGAAGTCGATCGCTTCGAGATAAGAGCGGCAAGCCGATCATAAAGCAGGGCGATGTTTTCCGTTCGAGCGGCGATGTCCTGAAATCGAGCGTCATCTTCCAAGTCATTTGCATCAAGTTCTCTGAACAGATCGATCCAGTGGCTATCAGTGTACGGCATAACGCTAATAAAGCCGTCCAGTGTCGAAAACGGCGCTCGTGTACTCGCCAACGCACGTGGATAGCCTGATTGGCCACGTGTTGGCTCAAAGTGTCCACCGTACAGGTGTTCAACGAGATTAAAGGCGACCATTGTCTCGAACATCGGGATCTCAACGAAGCCGCCGCGACCAGTTCGCTCGCGTGCGGTGATCGCTGCAAGGATGGCAATCGCCGCCACAAGCCCGCTGGTTTTATCGGCGCTGACCGTTGGAAGATAGCCGGGTTTCCCGGTCTGCCGTAGCATCAGATCAGCGTTGCCGCACATCCCCTGGATGATGTCGTCGTATGCCGGTCGGCCGGCGTAACGTCCACCTTCCCCGAACCCATGCAGACCCGCATATACCAAGCGTGGATTGCGGAGCATCAACTTTTCAGGAGCTATACCAAGCTTTTCTAGCTTTTGCGGGCGGATGTTGTGAATAAAAACGTCGGCGCTGTCGACCAACTTGAGCAGGGCGGCTACCCCGAGCGGATCCCGCAAATCCAGAACAATGCTCCGTTTGTTGCGATTGGAACCAAGAAACATTGCTGCCATTCCGGGTTCGGCCGCGGGACCGGTGTAGCGAGTGGAGTCGCCGATCGCAGTCTCGACCTTGATTACATCGGCTCCAAGGTCACCCAACCACTGACTAGCGTATGGTGCCATAAGGACAGACCCAAGGTCGACGACTTTGACGCCAGATAAAGGAAGCATACTGAGAACCCATAAGATGACTGGAACATGAGGGCTAGTCATTGGGAAACGATTGGTCCAATATCATTAGCGCAGTTTTTAATATTTGGAGCATATCAATGAACTTACAACAACTCCGGCAGTTGGTTGCACTGGCTGAAACTCTCAATTTTCACCGTGCGGCCGAGAAGCTCAATATGTCCCAACCGCCCCTATCAATCTCACTAGCCAAATTCGAAAAAGAGCTTGGCGTACAATTGTTTATGCGAGACAGGCGCCAAGTCGAGCTCACCGCTGCAGGGACAGCGGCCTTGCCTCATGCAGTGCGAGCGCTCTTCCATATTGAACAGGTCAAGGCTGCAGTGGCCGAGAGCGTCCTAGGTTCGACTGGCTGTCTGCGCGTTGGATTCGTCGGATCAGCTACCTATAGCTTGTTGCCAAAGTTGCTTCGTGGTTTCCGATCTGAGTATCCGAGCATCGACCTCGCGCTCGAAGAATCTTGGACGACCGCGCTGCTGCAGAAGCTGACACAACGCGAAATCGACGTTGCGCTAATTCGCACTCCCGTGCTTGAAAATTTTGAGGCCGAGATTCATGTTTTAGAGCGCGACTCCTTTATCGCAGCGGTACCGTCTCCTGGACCTTTCGCGGATCGGTCGAGTATCGATATCCGTGAATTGCGCGATGTGCCGCTGATCGCACATCCTTTGACCAAGGTCCCGAACATGCGGGCGCTCATGATGCTAATGTGTCGCGAGGCGGGCTTCCAGCCGAATGTCGTTCAAGAGGCTATTCAGGCCCAAACCATGATTTCATTGGTCCAATGCGGTATTGGCGTAGCGCTGGTTGCTGGGGTCACCAGTCATTATTCGGCGGCCAATGTCAAGTTTCTGGAGATAACGGGATCGGCACACGCCAACCGTATCGGGCTTGCGATGGCCTTGCCGATAGATCGGCGAAGCCGAATTGCGGAGAGGTTCTTGGAATTTGCGGTGAGCCTTGAAACCTAGGCTCCATGATCCCGTTTACACTTCTCATGGTGCTCAACGAAACAGCGCTTTGGCTTTTCCCCGATCGAGAAGGGCAATTCCTAAATCAGAGCAGTGCCGGCGCTCTAGCACAAGTTCAGGTATAATTTTGAGACAAATAGTTTCTAAGAAAAGCTCGTTCAGGGCTTTGAAGTGTAGAGATATTTTTCTTTCTGATCTCAAGGGCAATGAGGATAGAGAAGTTCTAGGGGTAAGCAATGTACCTGAGCTTATATTGGCCTCGCCTGCGCGAAGACAATGCACTGGTTTACACTGCGTAGATGTCCCAACATTGGTATATCATTAATACGCAGTCAATCTGTCGGTGCGTTTAAATATGTTATTTTTTTGGACGGCGGTGGATCCGCCTATTATCGGTAATAGCAGCGCGTCTCTAACATACCGTTCAACATCGTAGTCCTTGACATAGCCGTACGCTCCCATGATAGTCTGAGCCTCTAGCGCGATTGCTTTTGCAGCCTCGGTTGCGTGCAACTTTGCCATGGATGTCTCAATCCCGCACGGCAATCGTTCATTCGCTAGCCAAGCCGCATGGTAAAGCGTCAATCTAGTGGCATGGAGGTCGGTTTTCATCTGCGCGAGCTTGTGCTGGATTGACTGGTAGCCGATAACCGCCTTCCCGAACTGCGTGCGTTCGCGTGCGTATGCCCAAGCATCGTCAAGAGCGGCCTGAGCGATGCCCACCGCAATTGCGGCCACTTCGAGCTTTTCGACATCGAGTCCCGGGCCGGAGAGCATTTTCCAACCCGCATTCCAACCCGATTCTCCACCTAGAATATTGGCTTTAGGTATTTCAACGTTGTCGAAGATGACATCCGTAGTTTCGGCGCCCTTCATACCGAGACTTTCTATGGGCATAATGGTGATCCCGGTTGCGGCGGATGGAACCAGAAGGATAGAAAGGTTCAGGTAGCGCTCGTCCACTGGTCCGGTGCGTACCAATGTGTATATGAAATCGCTTATCGCGGCTCCCGAGCAGAAGCGTTTGGTGCCGTTGATAAGAACATTGTCACCGACGCGCTCGGCACATGTATTCACACTGGCCAAATCAGCCCCGACGTCCGGTTCAGTCAATCCATAAGCAAAGATCAGCGAGCCATCGACGACCCGCGGCAGTAGCTCTTTTTTCTGTGTATCCGAACCGCATTCGTCGAGGTTCATACCAGCATAGCAGGCAGCCATTATATAGGGCACCGATACAGCTAGACTTCGCCGCGACAGCTCTTCGATTACCACCATTGTCGCCAGAATATCACGACCGTATCCGCCAAATTCTTCGGGTACGGATAGGCCAGTTACACCAAGCTTCGCCAATTTCTCAAACACTTCGCGCGGGAAGTGATTTGTTTTGTCCCATGTGGCGGCGAGGTTACGCGGCATCTCGCGCTCAATGAATCGGCGGAGTGTCTCGCGAAGCTGGCGAATTGTGTCGCTTTCGGTGAAGTTCATCGCGTTGCTTCTTGAACTGGGGCCTTTCCGAAGATCGGTGACCGCTTTTCGCGGAATGCGTTCACCGCCTCCTGGTGATCGGGACTGATGTTCGATAAGGCCTCATAAGCCAGCGACGCGTCCATCATGGTCTGAGCGAGCTGGCGTAGTCCGATATTGATCGACATCTTCGTCCAGCGGATAGCCTTTGTTGCGCCGGTTGCCAGGCGATTGGTAAATTGCTCGACGTGTGCATCCAGTTCGTCAGGGCTCACTGCATGATTGATGAGGCCTATCTGGGCAGCTTGTGTTGCGGTCAGCAGGTCGCCAGTTAACAAGAACTCCTTCGCGCGAGCATAGCCGATAAGCTGAGGCCAAATCACCGCACCGCCATCACCTGCAACAAAGCCGACCGAGACGTGTGGATCACCGATCTTTGCGGTTTCAGATGCATAGATAATGTCACAAAGCAGAGCAATTGTTGCACCGAGGCCCGTCGCATGCCCATTCAATTTGGCGATAAGCGGCTTTTCGCAATCGAGCAGCGAGTAGACGATCTGTCGACCCTCGCGCGCCGTTTTTTCAAACCGCGCAGGATCGTCTATCATGTTCTGCATCCAGTCGATGTCTCCGCCCGATGAGAAGGCTCGGCCTGCTCCGGTGATCACTGCGACATCGCAATCCGGGTCATTTGATACATCGGTAAACAGACGTGCCAGCTCCTCGTGCATAAGTTCGTCGACTGCGTTAAGTTTTTCCGGTCGATTGAGCATGATTTCAAGTATTCGCCCGCGCCGTTCAAAAAGTATGGTTTGATAATTGGCAAAGTTCATCGATATAGCCTCGCTTTTTAAATTAACTTTGGCGGATGTGCGGGAAACGACCGTCACACAGAACACCGTAAATTCGAAGCAAAGCTACATGCCGATATTGAATGAGTCAACAGTCACTGACTATATGCTCATTGATTCTTCAATCCGTATCTTGGTGTCCCCCTAGAATTGGCCTAAGAGTCATACTTCCGACGACCCAATTGACATCGATAGGCGGCATCGGAAAACCGTTGGAACTTGCTCAATGCGGGCAAGCATGGAGGCGATGGTCAATTGCCGGAAAATCTCGGCACCGCTTGGCGGAACCTTTGCTCCACTCGCCAAAGGACGGGTGATTGGTGCTCAGCTCACCATAGACTTTCAGTTTGGGATACATGGGGACCTTCAGGGTAGCGGAATTGCAGATTCTGACATTTTACCTTTCCAGACCACGCTTTCTGGCAATGTCACCGCTGCAGGTTGCGCCTTCGGCATGGGATCGATCTTCAAGCTGGAGATGACCGTCGGGTGCATGGCCAGTTCTTCGTCCTTCACTTCTACCGTGGCCTTCCTGGAACTGTAGTAATCTTGAAAACTGGTTCCTAGGAGGCATACCTGCGTAATATAGAGATCCCTGTTTTCCCGACGCCTCCATTGATCAAGCTCCTGATGGCGGCTATCATCTAGGCTCAGCAAGATCGGAGCATTGAGGATGGCGAAGGACCTAGGCAATCCAGAAGGCGTTGGCGAAAAATTCTCCATCGAGGGGATGCTATCGACGCGCGAGAGAACGAAGGAAGCGGTTCAGAGAATTGGTTCCAAGATTACCGTTGGAATGACAGGTAAAGACGCAATCGAACTAGCCAATCACGAACTGCAAGTGATGGGCATGGACAGACACTGGCACTCCCCTCTCATACGATTTGGCAAAGAAACGCTTAAGGGCTTTCGCCAACCTGTAGACGAGGCTATCTTCTTGGAAGGTGATGACATTTATTTTGTAGATCTCGGGGTAATCTGGGACGGTTTAGAAGGTGATGCAGGAGATACCTTTGTAGTCGGCAAAGACGAACAAAAGGCAGCTTGTGCACACGCAGCGCGAGATATCTGGCACTCCGTAGCAGACCATTGGCGGGAAACCAGAGCAACGGGGATGGCCCTGCACGATTTTGCCGCACGGGAAGCGAAACGGCGAGGTTGGACATTCAATCACGACATTCTCGGACACCGCCTGAGCGATTTCCCCCATGCGATCTACAAAGCCGGTTGGCTAAGTGAATTCGAAAATCCACCAACGGCTGGCCTTTGGATCCTTGAGATCCAGATTTCGCATCCTGAATTGCCTTATGGCGCATTTTATGAAGACCTGTTGATTGATGACAGCTTCTCAGTCGAGAATTAGCGGTGTTTTGTCAGCGGCGATGCTACGAGTTGCGCCCTTGTTAGACTGCTGGGATCCAGGCGCAGATCCGTTAGGACGAAGCCGGGTAACCCAATTCAATATGCCCCCCAAGGATCCTTTTCCTGCCCGGGCGCAGTGGAGATCACACGTTCATCGTCTTCGCCTGTGATCATCTCTTCAGGCCCGGCAATTTCCGGAGTCCGATATGTGTCCATATCTTGCACCCAAAGGAGTAGCTGCGAGAGCGCATCCACCTGGTCATCATGGCGCGAGGAGGCGCTGTCAGTTTAACCGCAACTCGTCTCCGATTGGCGCACCAAAAGCCAGATCGAGATTACGTCAGGCCGCGAGATTTTGCCACTCGGCCAGTGCGGCCGAGCGTCGTGTCCTGTAAGTTTTGCGGTCGACAAGATGGCGTTCGGAGTTGAAGTGATTGTAAATAGAGGCGTGGACTGAGACGAACTTCTGTAGCGTTTTCATTTGCCTAAAACGCAGCATTGCGCGCTCTCGTCGTCGGAACGGCAAGTGACTATTCTCGGCTCGATTGTTGAGCCAGCGGCCCATATCCCGACGATCGACATTGCCAAGGTCGCGCATCGCAGCGGGATAGGATCTCAACCCGTCAGTCACGATAGATTCTGCTTTCCCGTGGCGCTTTAACGCTCGCTTCATGAACGCCAGAGCCGCTGATTTGTCGCGTTTCTTGGTAACATAGCTCTCGAGAATCTCGCCTTCGTGATCGACAGCACGCCACAGATAGTGCGTCTCGCCGTTGATTTTCACGAACACCTCATCAAGGTGCCAGCGCCATTGGCGAAAGCCGCGCATCCGGCTTACCCGCTGCCGGCGAATATCAGCCGCAAATATCGGGCCGAACCTGTTCCACCACAAACGCACGGTTTCGTGACAGATATCGATGCCGCGCTCCAACAGCAGGTCCTCGACGTTCCGCAAACTCAGCGGAAAACGAACGTACAGCATAACAACAAGGCGGATCACCTCACGAGACGAATTGAAGTAGCGGAATGGGTTATCGGACTTGCTCATCTAGGCCATTTAGCAGCGCCGCGACTGATCAGCCACTTTGCTTTGACAGCACCATCTGCAGGGCGCGGCTCGTTTTGCAGGAGGTGAATATGATACCGGTGCAGCAACTATGCGCAAGGCAATGCGAAGCGAGCGCCTGACATGGCCAATGGCCACATACTTTCCTTTCTTTTGGAAACCGGATCGCCATATGTTCCTGAAACCCACAGTAACATTAGATTTCGCCGAACGCACAGGGCATGAATTTCAGTATATCTATGACGCCAATGTGGGCCGGCACACATATGAGACCCTTCTCGACATGGCCGAGCAAACTGAATTGGGGATTGCCGAGTTGAATCCACGCGACCGGATAGATGTGCAGACCTTTATTTTTGTCGTTGGCGGGTACCGAGATAAGGATATGCCAGAATAGCACTCACCGTTGAGTGAGTATTGCATCTACTCAAGCGATGGAACGTGCGGCAATCTCGCGCATTTCACGTTGGATGACTGCTGTGCCATCAAAGGCGATTGGCATGTTCAGCCCGGCGCAGAAGCTCACCCGTATCCAGAGCTGCAAGAAACTGGACCATGCTGTCGACCTGATCGTCATGTTTGACATGCGGGAATCCAAGCAGCTCGTCCTCGAAGGTTCTCAGCCACGGCGCGTCATGAGGTAGCAAGACCTCACCGCGCTCGAACTTTGGTGATTGCTGCGAAGCACGGTCCTGCTTGGAACCAGCCGGTGATATGTTCACGAGCCAGTGATTGCGGCCTTCGTGCTTGATATTCTGGTACAGGCTGATACCAGACCCGGCCTTTTCAACAATTACGAGATTGGCCTTCCATTTCTCCCGTTGGTGCTGGACCGCCTTCTCGAGCTCGGCAAACTCCAGCTTCTCCCTGAATATGTCGAGCAGAAAGCAACGCTTGCCCGAGAGCGCCCAGGTCGAGCAAACCGAGTAGTCATTGTGCTCGCCGGTTGAATAGGCGGTATCCCAGCTCTGGAAAATGCCCTCGACCTGATGGGACTGGGGCCGCTCGTCATATCGCTGGAGCCAACTACCCTTGAACAGGGCGCCGCCTGGAGGCAGCGGGCGCTGGTTGTATTGTGCTTCAAAATCCCGCTCGCCCATCTCTGAGCGCAGGCGGGAGATTTCCTCCTCATCAATGCGCTCTTCGTGGAGAATATGACCGGCAGGCCGGGAAACTATTCTCGTTGGCCCTATCTCGATCTCGCGATCTTTCCATTCGATGAGGGGGAGGTCGAGGTGCTGCCACCGGCCCTGCGCCAGCAGCTGACCCGGGAGATCCTCCATGTGCAGGCGCTGGGCAATGACAATGATCCGCCCCTTTTTGGGATCATCGAGCCGGCTCGCCACGGTTGCTCCGTACCACTGGATGGCATTTTCGCGGGCAACTTCGGAGTGCGCATCGCTCGCCTTAATCGGATCATCAATGATAATGAGATTGCCGCCAAGCCCGGTAAGCGACCCCCCCACCGAGGTGGCCCGGCGCTGTCCCCCTCGCGTGGTCGCCAGTACCTCGAGACTAGATTTTTTGGGATTGAGATGCGTGTTCGGGAATACCGATCGATAGAAAGTGGTCTGCATCAGGCGGCGCGTCTCGAATGCGAATTCTTCCGACAGCTTCTGGCCGTAGGAGGCACACACGATCTTCTCCCGAGGATTGTGCCCCAGGATCCATGCCGGAAGACAAACGCTTGCCATGAAGCTCTTTAGTGAGCGCGGAGGCATCGTGATGATGAGCCGGCGCTCATCACCCAAAGTCGATTTAACGAGATGGTGCGCGATAGTCGCAATGTGCCAGTTTGGAACCAGGCTTCGCCCATGCAGTTCACGAAAGGCACGGAATACGAAAAAGGTAAAGTCTTCGTGTGCCAATCCGCGAGTCATCAATGCGAATGCCATGGGGTTTAGGTCAGTCACCTTGGTCCTCCTCATCTTCCTCAGCTGCCTCCAATTGGTCCTGAAGGGCGATGAAGTCCCTGAGCGCATCCATGTCAGCCTTTTGCGTTTCAGCATCGCGCTCCCCGGCTTCGTCCTGGGGCAGGTACATCTCGGTCAGCGCAATCATCTTCGCCGTAGCGTTCAAATCTCCCTTGCTAGCCTTGGAGAACAATTGCTGGATGGCGAGCTCAAGCATGGTAAGTTTCTTTGTCTTGCCCCGAAGCTTGACCTGCAGCTTCTGCCCAGATACTTCCTTGACGATGGTCTTGAGCGCCTTGGCGCCTTTTTTCTGGCCCTTGCCTAGTTTGTTGCCTTTCTGAAACTGATGCTCTTTGGGCGGCTTGCCGTATCCGACCTCGTAGCTTTCTTCGCCAGAGGGCGTGCCTTTATTAACGCTCATGACAGCTCTCCCTTGTCATCCGTGGGCGGATCGGCAGGCAAGCCAGCGGCCTGCTCTCCGGTCCGGCGGGCCGCAACCTCGGCAAAGGACTCGCCCGTTTTGCAAAGCACGGCTTGTCCGCCGGTCAGCTTCTCCCAGCGCCTGACGCAGACATCGACAAAGCCAGGATCGATCTCGATCCCGCGGCATACCCGCCCGGTTTTCTCGGCCGCAATCAGCGTGGCCCCGCTTCCAAGGAATACGTCGAGCACGATGTCGCTGCGCCGCGTCACGTCCAGCAAAGCGTCCGCGCAAAGCTCGACAGGCTTCGGGGTTGCGTGGTGTTCGAGCATCTCGTTTGCGGAGGACCCGCGGCGATTTGCGCCAGGCGCCACCCAGACATTGGTACGGTCGCGCCCGTGTCTTCCCAGCTCAATATTATTTACTCTGGGTTTTTCGCCGTGGCAGAAAACCGCAATCAGCTCGTGGGCCGAGCGATAGAGCGCGCCCATGCCTCCAGACTCCTTGTACCAGACGACAAGGTTGATCAGTTTCAACTTAGCCGCATGGCCCGCCGCATAGACCCGGTGCATCGAGCGCCAGTCCATGAACACGAAAAGGACAGCGCCTGCAACCAGCCATAAGGACAACATTGCAAAGACTTTATCGAGAAAGGCCTGGAACTCTGCATCCGACATCTCGCCCGATGCCATGGCAAACTCGTCATGGACCTTTTTCCCAAGCCCGCTGACATTGCCCTTGATCTTCACGTTGTAAGGAGGGTCGGTAAGCACAGCGTCGACCTGCTCGTCGACGAGCAGCGTCTTGTAGGTCGTCTCCTCGAGGGCATCACCGCAGATGATCCGGTGATTTCTGAGCTGCCAGCTATCGCCAGGCCGGGTAACAGGATTGGCAGGCGGATCATCGACGTCCTCTTCGCCGGCCACCTCCTCATCTTCGTCGAGCGGATCAAGCAGGATGATGTCCTGCTCCTCGACGCTGAAGCCCGTTGGATCCAGATCAATCTCGAGCTCGATGAGTTCAATGAACTCGAGCCGCAGCGCATCAAGGTCCCACTCGCCGCGCTCCCCGATCCGATTGATTGCAAGCGCGAGGGCCCGGGCATGCGGCTCGTCAAGATGACTGCATTCGATAACTGGAGCGCGGTCCAGACCAAGCTCCCGTGCAGCCAGCACCCGCGACCATCCATCGATCACTCGCCCTTCGTGAGTCAGCAAGGGTAGGCTAAAGCCAGACTCGGTTATTGACGCCGCAATCCGTGCTATCTGTTCTGGATCCTCACGCCGTGTCCTTCTTCGCGGCGGCCGCAGATGATCGATCGGGCAGTATGTGATGCTAAGCTCGGGCAACAGGTCATTGCGCCTTGCCCGCTCTCCTCGCTCGGCCATTTCTCGCTTAAGCGCCAGCCCTTCGCGACGATTTCTGGTCTTGGCCAATTTGGCCTTTTTGAGCTTTTCTTGGCCACTCAACTTCTTCATTTCAACCTCCTTTACGCACAAAAAAACCCGTCACCGCTGAGGCGGGACGGGCTTGCTGCAGGAAGCAAAGGCAAAACCCGTACGCGCATCAGCGCATACATTGCGGGACCTTCACTTCCTTGCTTCCGCAGTGATTTCAGTCGAAATCACCACTCGGTCGAATATGTGTCTCCTAATAACACTGATGTGGTTTGAAAGCGCAAGAGGAAAATTTGGAAAATTTCAAGAAAAGGCTCTGAATTAGGAATTCGCGTCATGCTGTCGCAAAGCCTGTATATGCTCCCGTTAACAGTGCAGAAATTCCCGTCAGGCCAAACACGGGAATTCGCTCCTCATATCCGCAGAATTACGTGGGTCTGGACGAGCCGAGAAGCAGCGGAATGGCCAAAATACGCAAAATTCCCGTTAGAATCCCGTTACAACGGGAAATTTAGGCAGAGACCCGTTCGCGCTGAACTGCGTCGCGCACCACCATTTTATCCTTTAAAAACAGATACTTAGACATAGCGGCATACCTGGATATTGTCGCGCAATGTCCGGGGGTTGCGCGCCGTTGGTGCAACGGCTCGGGTGCCGGAGACGCTCTGGAAGCTGCGGATATGCTGAATTATCACGGATTATCTCTAGGGCCCAAATATTGGAGTCCAGATGCAGTTGGATGGTTTTGGGGTAGAGATCATTTAGAGGGAGTATATCCCCTCAATTTTTGACCTTATGCGAACCCGAACATGATCTGCTGGCTGGGCCAGTCTAGCGGGATATTGTTCTTCCGCATGATCTGGCGGCCGGTAAGTTCGGGCGGCTGGGCGAGAATTTTGTGAGCCACCAAGTGCCGGTGATGGAATGTCAGGGCACTTGCAAACAATCGGCTATGGCACGATATAAATTGGATGCAATCGAATTTGGAAAATTGGCATGTCGGACTGCAGAGTTCCAGGGTTGAGCTGATTGAAGCGCAGCTTCACGGGGGTTCGTTTTCGCCGCATCGCCATGATACCTATACTATCGCGGTGACCACTACCGGGGTCCAGTCGTTCAACTATCGCGGCGATCGGTGGCGGTCGCTTCCCGGGCAAGCGATGATCCTGCATCCTGATGAAGTGCATGATGGATACTGTATCGACCATAACGGCTTTTCCTATCGAGCAGCCTATTTGCCACCTGCCCATGTCCAGACGGTGGTCGGCGGGGCCGCGCTGCCATTTCTGGCCGAAGGGGTTTCAACTGACGCCGATCTTGTCGGTTCGGCGCTTAGGCTAATTGCAATGTGCTCTAACGGAAATGAGTCATTCGGCTATCAGGACGCGCTCCAGCAACTCGTATCAGCCATGCAACGCTGCGAAGGTGGGCAGCCCACCAAGCGGACCGTCAATCGCGAAGCTGTTGCGCGGGTCCGCGAATTTCTCGACAGCGTTCCAGAACCCGGGACCAGCTTGTTACAGCTGGAAGCAATCGCCGGTTATGACCGGTGGCAGCTTTCGCGCGATTTTCGGTCGTTGTTGGGGACCAGCCCATATCGCTATCTGCAATGTCGCAGACTGGAGCGCGCCAAACAACTATTGCGCAGCGGGCTTGGCTTGGCTGCCGCTGCTCACGAGGCCGGATTTGCGGATCAAAGCCACTTCGGCCGGATATTCAAGCGGACTTTTGGGACCACGCCGTTAGTCTGGCATCGAGCCGCGCAGCTTCGCACAATCATTCTATAGCCCGGCCCTGCTCAGGGCTAATTGGGATGCATGACTCAAACGATCTTTTCGCCCGAACCGCATCGCGGCTGGCTGCCATGGGCCTGGCTTTCACCAGTTGTCTGCATCTTGCTGGTCGCATTCTCCAGCGTCCCGCTGGATTTTGGCCTTGAATGGATCGGCCTGGTCGATGCCGATGGAGAGCCCCGGTCCGCCTTCGAGTTTTGCGTGTTCCTGCTGGTGCCATTTGCGGCGATGGGCACCGCCGTCTGGGCCTGGTCCCGGTTCGTCGAGCGTCGCAGCCTGGCGACCATGGGTTTGACTGGCACGCATCGGCTGCGCAAGCACTTGGCAGGATTAGCGGTAGGGGTTGGAATGATGACCTTGGCGATTATTTCGATCTGGCTCGCCGGAGGCTATGTCAGTAATGATGTCCTTCCCGCCTTTTCCTCGCCTGCATCTTTATTCTGGATAGCAATTCTCCTGGCCTGTTTTATTTTTCAGTCGGGTATGGAGGAGTTCATCTTCCGCGGTTGGCTGCTCTCGACGGCGACGCGCCGCTGGAACCTAACAGCGGGGTTCATCGCCAGTTCGACCGCTTTCACATTTCTTCACTTCTCGCCGCACCAGCCGCTTCGCGAAATCGTCATGGCGTTCACGTTCGGACTGTTCGCTTGCGCCTGGGCCTGGCGTGCCGGCAGCATCTGGGGTGTAATGGGCTGGCATGCAGGCTGGAACTGGTTCACGAGCGTCGGCTTTGCCGTGCCGATCACCGGCCTTGATCTTCAGTTGCCGGCCTTGCTGGTGAAACTGACCCCGACTGGTCCGGACTTCCTGACTGGCGGCCCTGCTGGACCCGAAAGCAGTGTGCTGACGATCGGCCTCTTGGCTGCGGCCACACTGCTCCTGTTGCTATGGCCCAGGGGATCGCTAAACGAACGCAATCATCGGACGGGCTGAATCTTAATGCGTGAGACATCGCATCGTTGAGGAAACGCTCGGTCGATAGCTTCTAAATTCGGTCTTTCAGAGTTGGTTGGCCGTGCTATCCGGTCAGCTGACATCATACGACTGTTCGCTTCCGCTGTGATGGCGAGACCTAACCCATTCGAAAACCAACCCTGCATTCGCCACTGTTGCTGAAGACGCCAACAATGCAGGGCATAAAAAATGCTAATGCAGCACCAAAGGAAGATATCGCCGACCAAGCCCAACTCACCGTGAATCTGATTCTCGCAAGGTTTGATAAGCATATAGGTAATTCAAACATATGCCCAGCAGGCCAACGTCAGCAAATGAGGCGGTAGCCGAAGGTCCACTTTCCACCGCACAGCATCCAATAGCAGACAGTCCGCAATCGGGCCAATTGCAGCCGGCGGAATATGAAGCTTTCGATGGCCCCTTAAGGTCCAGTTTCGGTCATTATACGATCGTCAGCTTCAGGTCTTGCTTAGGTATGGCGCAGGTCGGATTTCAAATCTCATCCATTCAAAACACTTTGACTAGGAAAAGCCCAGATTTGGAACTGATCACGGTTTGGGTATCGCGTGGGCCGTCGGCAAACGACCGGCCGGTTTGATGCTCAATGACGTAGTATTGCTGGCTTTTCCAGAAAACTTTCCTTGCCTTGGCAATGACGAGGCCGAGAGTTCAATTCTCTATAGCAGCACCAAAAATATTCCCCCTTTATTACAATCACATATTGTTAATATGGTACTCTGAATTGGTGACTGAATTGCGCGCTTTCAGGCGCTGTCACGCCCTCGATTCCGAAGCCAGAGACCATTTTTCGGAGAGGATACGGGGTCATATACCGGTTTATCTCCACGGCCAAATACGCTGGCACCAGATGCACTATTCGAATTGGGTGGTTACGGGCTTCAGTTGAAGCCGAACAGCTTAGGCTGTGCCGTCCAGCAGAGCGGAACATTGCCGATGCGCAGTATCTTACGGCCAGCCAGATCTATTTGGTCAGCGTAGAGCCGATCATCCGCTAGTGTAGCCGACGACTGAGCCACCACGCCTTGTCCGCCGTCAGGTGCCACGCCCAAACCGAACAGCGTAAAGATCAAGTTCGCCATGGCCCTCAGCTGCAAAGCGTCTCTCGTAGCTCAAGCCAAGCTTTCTCAACACCCGCACGGAACCGAGATTCTCTGGCTCTACCAAGCCGATGATGCGTTTGAGCTCGAACTGCTTCGCCTGGATCCCGATAATGGCAGCTGAGCTTTCTGTCGCGTAGCCCTTGCCCCAGACGGCTGGGAGAAAACGGTAACCCACGTCGGTTTCGTCAATGTCGTCGAGGTATTTGAGGCCACTGAACCCAATCAGCTGCCCAGTCGCCTTCTCAATGCAGGCCATCCGCCCGTAGCCATGTAATTCATAATCTCGAAGCTGTCGCGCTTCGAGTAGCTGCACGACCTCATCCCTCGAGCCCAGCGCCCTTTCTCCCGTGAAGCGTATAACCTCGGAGAGGGAGACGAGGGGCAGGTAAGCAGCTGCATCGTCCCTGGTGAAGCGCCTCATGATCAGACGCTCGGTTTCTATGGTTTCAAACCTGCTCAATTACTGTTCCTAGCTGTGCGAAAATGCGAACCACGGCGGCCCGGCTCGCATCCTAACCGAAAAAAACGCCGTTCTCGCCGGGACCAAGCTCGCTTACTCGCTGGCATCTTCCGGTACCTTGTAGAATGCGAGCCCCCGACCCCGAGCGCAATGATCATCCCGCCGGCGACCAAGGCCCAGTCGGGCAGCCCCTCCTCCCCATCTTCTTGACCGGCCTGGGCTGCGGTGCGCCGGTGACCTCCAATATTCTGCCCTCCGGCGAACAGAGAAATGGGTTGTCCTGATCGGAAGCCCAACTCGAGCCCTTCGGCTATGTTGACGTTGGCCTCCTCTTGACGGCCCCGGCCATGCAGCGATGGCGCAACCGTCAGTCCTCCGCGCACCTTCGGCTGGTGCCGGGATCCGCCGAGTACAATCCGCAGTCTAAAGCCGCCGAACACCCCCGTTTCACGCTGCTGTGTTACGGTGAGATATTGCGCTCGGATGACTCGGTCTATCTGGTCCGTGTTCGGCTGAGAGATTAGGATCGGGTTGGGTCCCCACATATCTCTTGTTCCGGCGAATGCCGGCGACGCCCCCACCAATGACTGAGTCACAATAAGAACGGCAATCATCAACTTTTTCACTGAAATCTCCATCTTGGTTGGAGGTCTGTTGGCGCTGGCAAGGTCAAAGCAGTGTCAAGCGATGCGGATTGAGTTTCTCGAAAGGCAGGCGCCGTGTCTCTGACCCGACTGTCCTACCAAAAAATGGTAGCCTTCGTCCCGCCCTGCACGGCATTGATCGCCTGGCCGTTGCTCGGTGAGACGCTCGGGCCATCTGCGCTGGCGGGAATGGTACTGATCGTCCTCGGGGTGGTACTGGCGGTCTATTCTTGCGCCAAGCGAGGGCCTATCACTTAATGTTCGCTTTCGGGATGTAACCTTAATTATCGCCAAGGCAAGCAACCCCGTCGAACACAATCACCGACGACCCGCCGATTTCGATTGTATCGGGTGTATAGTGAACGGCGACGCTTCCGTCCCTCCCTACGCAGCCGCCTTGCTTTGCGATATGGCGCCTTGAAAGGTGACTAGGTTCATAATGACGGAGATAGGCTGCGACTCCGGCGTTCCCGCTGCCGCAGACCGGATCTTCCATGATGCCGGACGCCGGCGTGAAGGAGCGAACATGCACAAATTCCTCGTCGCGAGCAAAAACTGTTGCTCCGGTTATTTTCAATGTAGTGGAGAGAGCGGAAAGTAGTGCATAATTCGGATTGAGCCGATTTAGAGCCTCGACCGATTGCGCCTCCGCTACGATCCATATGGGACCGAGGTCGACGCGAAGTGGCTCGGCAAGCGGAGTCTGCTTGGCGAAGACGGAACGTAGGAACTCCGTATCATCGAAGTTGTGCACTACGCAGCGGGGTATCTTCAGCATAAGCTTGTCATCATAGTTGGCTCGGGAAACAGCTACATCGACAACCCCTGCTCCGCAGCGGAGCCGCAGCAGGCCGGCATTGGGAGCTACTATTCCTGCTTTGAGCAAAGCATGGGCAGCACCGAGCGTCGGATGCCCTGCGAAGGGCAGTTCGCTGCGCGGCGTGAAGATTTTGATCTCAACAATGCCTTCATCGTCTGCCGACCGCACAAAAACGGTCTCCGACAAATTCGTCCAAGCAGCAGTTCGCTGCATTACAGCGTCGGAGAGACCATCGCCGTCTAGGATCACGGCAACCGGGTTGCCCATCATCGGGCGATCCGTGAAGACATCGACCTGCATAAACCTGCGCTTCGTCATTAACTACCTCCATCACAATTGTTTTCTGACTGACCGGAGACTGCCTCGATCGACCCGAATTCCTCGACCTCGCCGTACGGCTCCATACTCCCTCTGGCGTCAGCTGGCAGAGGGCACCGCAATCACAGTGGCCAGTGTGCATTGCCCGAGATCACAGTTGCCTCAAGCTGCCGGGTGCTGCTGAAATCGGATACTTGGGCCGGCGATGCCCGCGCTGCATCAAGAATTATGTGCAGAGCCGCGGGTATGTTTAATCTGAGCACTAATTTATCCTTCTATTTGCGCAGGAAGATCGCGTCAGGCCGACACAACCGGACCAGGCCTTATTCTGCAAGTTTAGCCGTTCGAAATGCTTCGTCGATCGATTGCATCACCCGAAATATGGTTCCTCAATCGGGTTGCAAAGTTGCTTTAGCTTTACATATAGACAGTGTCTATATGTAAAATCAGAATCTGAATGCGGTTTTGAATCCTGAAGCTTAGCGATTAACCATTGTGTTTCGAAAGGGGGAATGTGCCAGTGATCAATCTGATACAAATCATTCCAGCTCCCATTACGAGAATCTTCGCATTGCGCTGCCGGTGCAGCATTTATAAGAAAATTTTATCAATCGGGACCGGATGCGATCTTCATCAACGAATTAGCTATACAGTAATCCCGGGACCACTAATTTTACGTTTCGACCGGAGTTTGTGGGCCGTCTTGCGGCGATCCCAACTGTCGTCGCTATAAAGCTTCCGCTCCTGCAATCCGGCGACATCGCCTTCGACATAGCGGATTTCCGGCAGGCCGCGCCAACACTTTCTATTGGTTACAGTGGAGACTGGGGGTGCAAAGAGGCCCTGCTGGCCGGTGCTGACGGTTGGTATAGCGTGGCCGCTGGGCTCTTCCCTGCTCAGGCCTCCGCTCTGACGGCCGCAGCTATGAAGGGAGATCGTGACCAGGCAGATCGGCACGATGCCGGCTTTGCTACTCTTTGGGAGCTGTTCCGCGCCCACGGGAGCCTCAGATTGACATATGCAGTGGCGAACATGCTAGGACTCACTGATGCTCAGCCACCGCGACCGTTGCTCGGAGCCGACGAAAACCTGCGCAAGCAGCTCGCGTCAGTGTTATCAACCGTGGAGTTGATTCTGCAAATTCGAATCGCTGTATCTTTCACTCTCCACTTCGCAACGGTTGCTACGAAATTTCGGCCCGATTAGACGCCGACATTCAAAAGAAATGAAATGCTAACTGGATCTGGATTGAAACTGTTTGTTCAATTGACCGAGAACGACATCGATATTCGCTCTGTTTGGTCTATAAAAAACCCAGTTTTTGATTTGTTTTGAGGAGACCAGCCCTGCTTCGCACAGAATGCGCATGTGAGAGGTTACGGTAGGCTGGCGAAGACCAATTTTGTCGGTAATAAATTTGATGCAGACGCCATCATCTAACAAATCACCGTCCCGCTGGGGGGGGAAATGTAGTTTAGGCTCCAATATCCATTCAAGTATTTTCATCCGATTCTCATTTGCCATGGCTTTCAAAGCAATAAGAGTTGACGTGTCAGGATTCTGCATAGATATGTTTCTATATTGATAAACCTCTATATAGGTAAATTTTATGGAAAAAATAGGCGCCGGTTCGTTTCCAAAGGATAGCTTAGAAGTGTTGGAGGACGCAAGCGCCTATGCAGCTGAGTATATCGCAAATGTCGCGCACCGACGTGTAAGTCCTGATGCGGCAATGATGGAAGGAATGCAAAGATTCGACTCCCCGATGCCTGAACGCGTCGGCGATCCACGGGAAACATTACGCTTGCTTCATAAACTGGGTTCTCCTGCCACGATGGCGACAACGGCAGGAAGATTTTTTGGGTTGGCGGTTGGCGGCACGCTGCCCGCTGCAATGGGAGCGAGGGTTTTATCTACAGCTTGGGATCAAATCGCCCTAAATGAGGCAACCAGCCCCATTGGGGTGCAATTGGAACAGGTTGCCAGTAAGTGGCTGTTAGATATTCTCCAACTGCCGGCGGAGTCTTCTGTTGGGTTTACAACCGGTGCGACGATGGCAAACTTCACCTGTCTCGCGAGCGCTAGACAAGCTGTGTTGAATAAGTTGGGGTGGGATGTTTCTGCCAACGGCCTATTTGATGCTCCTCACCTTCGTATCGTCGTTTCTGCCCAAGTTCATGTGACTGTTTTAAAAGCACTTAAATTGTTGGGTATAGGTGTAGACCGAATTGAATATATTCCATGCGATCTTCAAGGACGTGCTTTGGCCGATCGGCTTCCTGATCTAGACGATCATACGATCGTTATATTGCAGGCCGGAAACATTAATTCGGGAGCCAGCGATCCTATCGGCAAGATTGCCGAAAAGTGTGAAAGAGCCGGTGCTTGGGTTCATGTCGATGGAGCCTTTGGTTTGTGGGCTGCAGCATCTCCAAAATTGCGGCATCAACTTGACGGTTACCATATAGCGGATAGCTGGGTTGTTGATGGGCATAAGTGGCTCAACACTCCCTACGATTGCGGAATTGCAATCGTCAAATCGCCCAATTCTCTTCACGCGGCGATGGCGACTCAAGCCGCGTATATAAAAGAGGGCAACGCTGTGGCACCAAAGGATATCGTTCCCGAATTCTCTCGTTCTGCTCGCGGGGTGGAAGTCTGGGCGGCGATGCACAGTCTAGGCAAACAAGGCATCGCCGATATGTTGGACAGATGTTGTCATCTTGCACAAAAGTTCGCGGAAGGTTTAGAAAAATTAGGATTTGAAATCTTGAACGATGTTGTACTCAATCAAGTTGTCGCAACATTGCCAGAACAAGAGAATCTATGCCTAGACCTTGCTGCTCATGTTCAGGCTTCCGGAGAGGCCTGGTTCGGTACAACGCACTGGAATGGAAAAACTGCTATTCGATTGAGTATTGTTTCTTGGGTGACCACATCTGAGGATGTCACCCAAGCGCTGGCGGCTATTGAAATAGGGTTGGACAAGCTAGCAATGCGCGGCGCTGTCAGAGCTTCGTGCTCGCTAGACTGAGTGGTGCCCAGCCAGCAGGAAGCCACCCAGCATCGGATACCGGCTTGAGGCTGGACCAGAAGTTCGTCGCTGCGACCACACGCCGCGCAATTTGAGTGTATTAATACCGGACCGGTAAAAATTAGCTTGATCTCAACTTAGGTTGAGGAAGTAACAATAACGTCCCCCGTTTTAAATTTCATCCGAAGGACAGGCCGATATGAGCACCACAGATCGCGAACACACAAGCATCACTGTCTCCGATCCGGAGCGCGCCGCCAAAACTTTGTGCGAGCTGTTCGGTTGGCGAGTCTGCTCGGACGGGCCAAAAGTGAAAGACGGCCAATCCATTTGTGTGGGCACGGAAAAGACCTGGATAACACTCTCTGCGGCTATGACAGACGATCATGTTCCTGCCGAGAAACAGACCCTCGCCAGCAGCGGTGCCTTCGCGCTAAACCATGTTGGGATACCCGCCCGCTGTCCCGAAACGCTCGCCGCCTGGTATGGCGGCCATTTCAAGCTCATGGTTGAGGGAGCGTTCGCCTATGGGGATGGCTGGCTGATCGCCTGCGAACCGGGGACGCCACTCACCGAGATGCCGGCGCATTTCGGATTCATGCTGGACAACCGTGCTGAGGTCGACCGCTGGAAGGAGCATTTCGAAGAGCAGGGCATTGCTGTCGACGTGCAGCGCAATGGGAACGCGATATTCATGACTGACCCCGAGGGAAACAGTTTTGAGATCTTCTTCGATCCCACTCGTTTCCTGGCTCCAACATAGCGTCAGGCATTCACACCTTTTGAGGATGAGATTTTTGTCAACGGTAAGGTGACCTTAGCCGGACTAACGTCTTGGCCATTCGCGACAGGGGATATTTCTGATTTCCAACCAGCACGCTATGGCCCGAAGACTTACGTAGTTCGCATCTCGCAATATGCCGAGTGGATCGAGTGTCATCGCCGCTCAGTAATAGCTCAGGAGCGCAATCAGAGTAAAAAAGGAACAGAGGGTGAAATGCGCTTCCTGATTTGGACTTTAGGCATTGTCACCTTAACTTGGCTTGCGACAGGCACTCACTGTTTTCTTTATATAATTCGGTAGCCAAGCCCTATTTCCATTCATGTTTAAGCAAGACTTCTGCTTCGCATACAATGTCTGACAATATCTCGGACGCGGGTTTGATATCGCGAATGATGCCCGCAACTTCTCCGACGAAGGCATTGGCTATCGAGGCCTGACCAACGGTCAGGGCTTCGGCCCAATTTTCGGATTCGGCTTCCAGATTTGCCGTCAGTCCATCGATGTCATCATGCCATTTGTCAGCAAACCCATTCCTCAATATACGGGCGTCGTATCTTTCTGGCCATTTGATCTTGCGAACCACGTCAACCACATTGGTGCGAACGGTTTCATCTCCATTCGCATCAATCGCCGCTTGAAGCATATTGGGATGAACAAGTGCTTCCTTTGAAGCCCAAAACCTTGACCCTACCAGCACGCCGTCTGCGCCAAGCATCAGTGCTGCTGCTAGACCTCGTCCGTCTCCCACACCACCTGCCGCACAAAGCAATGTATCCGGTGCATGAGCTGAAATATAATCGGCGACTTCTGGGACGAGCGTAAACGTTGCTCTCTTCTCGCCATGTCCGCCGGCTTCAGCGCCTTGGGCGACGATGATATCCGCGCCCACGTCAATCGCATGCTTGGCATCTCGCAATGTTTGAATTTGACAGATTAATGGCAGGTTCGCAGTTTTTATCTGCTCCACAAACTGGGCAGGGTTTCCGAAAGAGAGAAACACGGCCGATGGTTTTCGTTCCATAACACGGTCAAGTAGCTGCGGCATCTCTTTCAACGACCATGTAATAAAGCCGCAGCCGACTTGCTCATCGCCTGCTGCGTCGAATTGATCGGATATCCATTCCTCATCGCCGTAGGCTCCACCAATCAATCCGAGGCCGCCTGCTTTAGACACAGCAGAAGCGAGGCGGCCGCCAGCTGCAAACGCCATTGGCGCTTGTATTATAGGATGCCGGAGACCGAGCTTTTTGGTGAGGCGTGTTTGTATCATAGTGGCTGCTGCTTACGAAATTCGGGAACCGGCAATCCGCCTATGCCCCAGTCTTCCAAGGCCACTTCGTCAATAACCACAACGGTCGTCGCAGGGTTTTTATTAAGGACCCGCTCCAGCAAATCTGTGACGCCCTTGATCAGTTCCGCCTTTTCTGCAGTTGTGGGTCCTGTTCCATCGGGCCCACCTTCTTTTGTAATCTTGATGTTAACATATGGCATTCAAGCCTCCTTTGTTTTTGGAACGTAAGTAAAGACCTTTGTCATGATCCGCCATCCATGGCTGTCATGGGACAGCGTGAGGAAATCTAGATAATTTTGGTCCATCATGGTCATGGAAGCCCTGACGAACGCCATTTTCGAACCACCGAATTCGATGGAAAATATGCGATCTTCGCGTGGATCGCTTGTGCGGGCAGGTGGTATCCGACGATCCACCATTGCAAAATATTCGGAGAGCGACTTGTTCATATACTCCGTGTCACTTATTTTCACGTAACGGGCGTCAGGATGAAACACCTTTGCAAGCCGAGAGGTGTCGGCAAGGTAGAGGCCGTCGAAATAGTCCTGGATGACATTGTTGACTTGAGCGAAGTCTTGAGAATTGGCCATCAGATCAATCCTTCAGCCTTCATGGCGGTCTGGACAGCGGTGCGCTTGGAGACGCGATCAACATAAGCGGCAAGGCTAGGCCATTTTTTAAGGTCTATGCCGACGAAATTTGACCAATTGCTCACGACAAATAGATAGGAATCCGCAACTGAGAAGTTGTTGCCCACCAGATATTCTCGGCCATCACGAAGAAGATCTTCTACATAGTCAAACTTCTTCCCGACATTGGCTTTTGCCTGCTCTTTCTCTGCATCGGTGGACTTGGAAAAAAGCGGTCCGAAGGCCTTGTGAAGCTCGGAACCTGTGTAGTTCAAATATTCTAGGAGCCGGGTTCTAGCGAGCGTGCCGATTTCAGGAACCAGTTTCTTCTCAGGATGTTGATCTGCGAGGTATTGGAGAATGGAAGGGCCTTCCGTCAGCACTTCCCCGGTATCTAATTGAAGGGCGGGCACATAGCCCTTGGGATTGATAGTTTTGTAATCCTGTCCTGCTTTGGTTAGGCCACGATCAGTATCAACCTCATCGATTTTGAATTCTAGACCTAACTCATAGAGGACAATGTGCGTTGCTAGCGAGCAAGCTCCGGTTTTGTAGAAGAGTTTCATAGTTGGAATGCCTTAGACTGGGGATTAAAGTGCAACGGCTAGCCGGGGAGGGTCAGGAGGGGCGGGCTTGGCCAGCGATTGCAAGTGGAGAAATATGGCCCTAGATTTCTTTTGTAAATTTGATATCTTTTGGAAACTGCACTTTGTAGTTTCCATTTGGTAACCGGATGATTGCTATGCCTTTGAAAGTTCGACATAATAAAAGTTCCCAGCCGCCGGAACCTTGCGCTCTGACCGAGTGTATGGCCATCATCGGAGGCGCTTGGACAACAAATGTCATCTGGAGTCTGCGGGCCGGATCACGAAGATTCAGTGAACTTCGAATAGACATTCCGCCTATTTCCCCCAAGGTTCTCACCACTCGTCTGAGGGAACTGGAAGGTCGCGGAGTGATCACGCGAAACGTAATGCCGACTTCTCCACCATCTGTTGAATATCAACTGACAGAGCTGGGAGCCGAGTTGATTCCGGCGATAGAGGGCATTGTGAATGTTGGGCATAAACTGAAAACTTAAACGGCTCCGTGACATAATCTGATCGCTGCTCAGGATACATGTTTGAAGATGGTCGCCCGGATTTTGGCTGTTGGGAGGGGGGGGGCGGTTTCGCTGCGTCTCCTAAATGCAGCGACGCCGCACAGAAAACAGAACGACAACTAATTTAACCGCAATGTCCGCTTTTGATACTGTGTACGGCATGCGCCGCATCGAAAGCGGACATTGTCGCTACTCAAGTAAGAAAATAATGGAAACTAATCCGAACAAAGTGAGGGCTCCTCCACTTATATATTGAACACCACGATATATATCTTGATTTTTCAATAGAATTCTCGCTCGATCCGCGATTGACAACCACATCAAGGTAGTTGCCCCCCCAATTATCAGGAAGCTCAGAACAAATATGCTGGCTTGAAAAAAAAATGGTCGGTCTTGATCGATGAATTGAGGCAGAAACGATGTAAAAAAAATAAAACCGCTCGGATGCAGCACAGCTAAGCTCAAACCACCAAAGAAAATTGATCGCGGCGAGCTGTTTTTTTGGACAGCTTTCGAAGTCACAGTCCTTCCGGCACGTACAACGGACATTATTCCTAAATAGATTAGAAACGTAGACCCTGCTATTCTAATGATCAGTGATTATCCCCTTGCCATACGTAGTCTAATCTGCTACATAATGGACATGAAACAGAAACCCCTCACAATCGCACAATTCTTTCGGCAATTCCCCGACGACGAAACCTGCTTGCAGCATATCTTTGATGTTCGTTTCGGACAGGGCTATGAATGCCCAAAGTGTGAAAAGGCTTCAAACTGGTATCGGATCAAAGCCGAACGCGCTTATTCCTGCCAGTGGTGCGGTCACCACTTGCACCCGACTGTTGGCACTCCCTTTGAAAAGAGCCGGACAGCTTTGCAGCTTTGGTTCTATGCGATCTATCTGTTCACCACCACCCGCCACGGCGTTGCAGCGAAGGAATTGGAACGCCAGCTAGGCGTCACCTACAAGACCGCATGGCGCATGGCTGGCCTGATCCGTGAACATATGGCCGATGTTGACGGCGAAAATCCTCTTGGCGGCTTTATGAAAATCGTTGAAGTGGACGAAACCTATATTGGCGGCGTCAATCACGGCGGCGGGACCGGCAACAAAGACGGCAAGACGGCGATCATGGGCATGTTGCAGCGCAACGGCGAAGTCATGACGGTTGTTATCCCAAATCGCCGCAAATCGACGCTACAGGGCCATATCGTTGCCAACGTGCTGGCGCACACCGAGATCCACACCGATGATTTCATGAGCTATGCTGGTCTGGATGGAACGGGTCACAAATATTGGCACAAAACGGTCAATCACAGTGCGAAGCAATGGGTAACTCCTACCGGCACGACCACCAACGGAATAGAAGGTTTCTGGTCACAGTTGAAGCGCGGTATCTTTGGCACTCACATTCACGTTTCGCCGCAGCACCTTTGGAAATATGCCAAGGAAGCGGAATATCGCTTCAATCGTCGTCACCGTCCTCACACGATGTTTTCGGAACTGGTTTCGACTTACCAACCATTGATTTGAGCGTTGCAGCAATGACGGCTTCATCGCCGTCATGGTCGGCTTCGTGCTCCTTTATGAACTCTTTGAGTTTGCCCTTTTCTCGGGCTTCTTTAAGTGTGGTCATGCTATTTTTGAGAACCCGCCGCTATCAAAAGATCAAGCTTCTGATTAACAGATTCTATTGCTTTTTCTTGCTCCTCGTCAGCCATTTTTGACTCAACAATCTGGTCATTGAATGCCGAAGACGCGCTCGCGGCTCCATCAACCCTATCCCCCGTCCATGACAAGATGGCGAAAATAAAGCCCACCGCTGTAAATGTGCCAGCGACGATGGTTGCAGCCGCTTTCCAAATAGTTGACGCTTGAGGAAGCCCGGTGAGCTTTCCCTCTATCTCTGTTATTTTGGTATCTAGCTCGTGCATAATTTCTCGCTTTGCCAACGCAACCTTGGCATCAACGTAATCAATGATAAGCCGGTTTTCACGGGGTTCCTGCTCTGTGTAGCGGACTCTCCCTCCCCCATATGCAGTTGGGCCGCTTGACTCGAACGGATTACTCGCCATCCTGGGATGCTTTCTCTTCGGTCAAGAGATCGAGATGAAAATCTATCTGGTCTCGCAAACTTTTTAGGGTATTTCTGCCAAAGTGGCCACAGAAAGCCACCTTCGCCGTTGGTCTCATTGGAACATCTGGCACCGTTCCATCTTTCGTTTCCATGCCGTAAACACCGGCACTGCCAAGCGCCAAAATAAACTTCTGCTCCCCAGCTGGCATTAGGATAGCTTTTCTGCACATTACCGGCATCATTGAAGATTCCGCAGCCAATCGCATAAAAAGCTCGTCGGCCTCTCTCGACCTCTGCTCTTCCTCTGTTACCGCCTTGCTCATAAGCTCTCCATTTCTCTAAAAGAGCTAGATTAACTAAGGCCATTTCACAATATCTTTCTGTTACGTATGCCAAGGGGATAATCACTTAATGATCGATGATGCCATCGGTATACTTGCGAGCAAAACTCCAATACCCAATAGCGATGCAGTCATTGCGATGAAATCACCGGCCATGGCCCCTCCGACAACCGGCAATGCGCGCGCTCTTCCAACATTTATGCTACAAGAGATAGCGAAAAGCGCTATTGGGCCGGGCGTAGCCAACAAAACTAGGCAGACGGCAACAAACGTAAGCCATGTTTCTACCGCCATTTCGTGCGTTCCAAAATCAGTCTCTGGGCGATCATTGAAATTGCCTCAAGACAGTCTCGCCCCATTTGCTTTGCTCGCGCTGGCGACCAACCAATGGTGGGCTCTGGCGTGTGAGATGTATTATTGAAAGGCATTTTATCTAGCCGCATATTTTCCGGATCATCAATGTCGGCAACTTTGATATTTCCTCCGTCGAATGATGAGGTGATTTGCACAAATTGCCTTCGTCAGTTTTTGTCATGAATTAGGAGCTCTAACACCTCAAGTTAACTTGAGATCAAGCGCTTTTTTGCGAGGGCAAGATTGCGCCCAAAGCGGACGCTGCCAAAGCAGGTAATTGAATATGATTCATTTATATGCTTCGGTTTCTAGGCGCTATTTTGAGCCAATTTTAAGCAAGAGTTCTGCTTCGCCTACAATTTTTGCCGATATCTCGGACGCGAGTTTTATATTGCGAATGAGGCCTGCGACTTCTCCTATCCTGGTATTGGATATTTATACCTGCACCGACGGAGCAAAGCCAAAAATGGCACCAAGCGACAATATTGTCAGGAAGACTGCACCTTGACCCAGGAAAATCCGCTTCATTAAGCCACATCTGTCGGTGCCGTCTATTTGGAAGCTTTTTAGTTTATCTTTGCAATCCAATTTATAACAGCGCTGGTGTAATCGCGCGGTAGGCGGTGTTTGCTATCAAATTCAATGCGCGTCAGTTTGTCGCCGCCAGCTTTTTCCAATGCATCATTGTCGGCCGCGCCAGAGAACTCGTCCTGGCTAGCCGTTATTAAAAGCATTGGGCCTGCACTGTGCTGGCATAGTTGATGGATGCGACGGCGTTTGCGCATTGCGCTGCTGGCGGCACCATAGTGACAATATGCGTCACTTCCTTGTGTTTCGCTGCGAAAAGCACCGCAATTTGTGCACCCATGCTGTAACCCGCTACCAATATGCGTTTGGGTGGTCCAAATTTTTTATTCGCGTGCGCAAGCAACATATCATAATCGTTCAAAGAACCCTCGATCATCGCGAGATAGGGTTCAGGCGCGCCGGATCGCAGGTTTTCAAGCCGCTCATGTGGTTTCATATCGTCTTTTTTTGCGCCATGTGAACCTGCGTCTAACGCGACAACCCGATATCCCCTGCTGATCAGATCCTTGGTGATCAAGTCCGTATAAACGCGATACCCCCCTGTCAGATGCCGCCGGAGAGACTATGTAGTCTTTCCCCGCGGACTGATCCGGCGCGCTACCTCAAGCCCTCACCGCGATAAATTGCCTGCAATCCTTTGATACTACTATTCGCTTTGAAAGTGGTTTCTCAGTCCATCTTGAGCTTCTAACCTGGATATCAAGCGGGTTCGTATGCCGGGCCAGTCTCCGCCGATAACAGAGAAAACGACTGTGTCCCGATTGTGTCCGTTCCACGTAACGCAATGTCGCCGAAGCAGCCCCTCTCGCACTGCGCCAAGTTTTTTCACTGCCGCTTGGCTGCGCTTGTTTCTATCGTCGACCGTCAGTTGGATCCGAAGCGCGCCGCTATCAAAGGCGTGGTCCAGCATCAGCAACTTCATCTCCGGATTCACCGCAGTGCCTCTCACTTCAGGATGCAGGAACGTTGAGCCAATCTCTGTCGATCGATTTTCAGGCGAGATATGGTGGAAGCTGGAGGTTCCGACTAGCAGGTTCGACGCTCGCAGCCGAACTCCGTATGCGACGCGTTGGCTCTCCTCTCGCGGTGCGTTCATGGCTGCCCAATAGGCTTCGAAATTTTCTCCGTACCCGCTCCGATTTTGAATAGACCATGCCTCTGGATCCACATCCATTGCTGTGCGCATCTCGTCCTTCATGGATGGGAGAACTGGTTCAAGAACCACCACCTTGCCCTCGAGAGGGATAGCCTTGAGTTGGAGTGCTATGCTTAACTGTTCAGAGTTCATGGATCAGTTCCTTATGGCGATTCAGCAATGAGCAGACATGATGCCGGCTCGAGCTCTCGTTCGCCGGCCAAACGCAGCGAGCGGTGGGCCTCAGTCATGACGAAGGCTTCAACTGACTCATTATATAATCCAGATATTGGGTCTCTAATGCTTGCAGCGCTTTTGATGTTTCTCGAGCCTTCATGTGGGAGTAGTGATCCATCAAACCGGGATAGGCTTTTAGCTGTGATAACTGTCCCGCATGATCGAGATTGGCAAGTTGTGCGTAAACTGAAATATCTGCAAGTGTGACGCGATCCTCGGAAAAAAATTCTTTGCCGGCAATTTCGTTTTCAAGATATTCAAACCGCTCGGGCAATTTTTTTGTAACAGCTTCTTCAACTTTGTCAGAGTCTATGGGCTTGCCAAGCATCTTGTTTATAAGAATCGGCCGGAACACGCCTTCGCTAATATCATTGAAAAGCGCGGTATCGGCATATTCCTCAATCCATAGTACATAGCCGAGAGCCTTTGGCGGGGTCGGGAACAGAGAACCATTGGAGCCGGGGAATGAGGCGTCGAGATATGCACTGATCGCCGAACTGTCGCTAAGTATAAAATCACCGTCCTCTAAAACCGGGATACGCCGCAGCGGGCTGATCGACGTGAAATAATCGGGAGGCCGATAAGGGTTGATATCCTTACTTTCGAACGGAATTGCCTTCTCCATTGCGACAAGGGTTACTTTGCGCGTGAAAGGAGACAATGGTGACCCATGAATGATAGCGCTCATTTCGAGGCCACCGGACGCCGGGAGAGGGCTCGCCATCCAAGAAGTAGAAGCCCTGCAATCACCGCAACTCCGACCACCACAACACTAATTCCGCCGATTGTGAATTCGGTACCGTCTGAATGAACCATCGACCCACCGTAAATTGGTCCAGCTAGCCATGCGATCAAGAATGATGTGCTCAAAATCAGGCCAAGCACAATACCCAGCCGTGGAGCGATGCCCTTCCAAACCAATATGAATGCGAGAATGGAAATTGCGGCATTTTCTATCAGTTGCCATGCCTCATGGAGACGCGCGTGGCTGGGCCATTCGGGGTTAAACAGATGCGATTCACTGATTTCCATGAAAGGAATCACGGCAGATAGGACGAAAGCACTGAGTGCGACGGACAGGATTGTGATTTTTGGCATTTAGGGTTTCTTTTCCAATGGTAAATAGACACTGTCTATATTGACTATTAAATGGACGGTGTCAATATGGGGAATGTCCAAAAAACAATCATTCCACCACGGTGACCTGAAACGAGTGTTATTCGATGTCGCTCTTACGCTTCTTGACCGGGACGGTGTTGACGGCGTTACAATCAGGGCAGTTGCCCGAGAGGCCGGCGTTTCCCATGGTGCCCCGGTCAATCATTACCGGGATCGCAAGGCACTATTGACCGCCCTTGCGCAGCGACAATTTGAGACCATCTTGTGTTCCATTGAAGAAGGCCTGTCAGACGCGGCAGGCGGTTCTAGAGTATGGATAGACGTATTCGGCAAAGCCATGTTGGATTTTGGCTTCAATTTCCCGAATCGCTACAAGCTCTTATGGCGAGGCGATTTGATTGATCTGCAGGATGCCGAACTTTCGACAGTTATGGACCAAATCTATGATCAGCTTTGCGATGAAATTGAAAGGGCCATGCCACAATCCGAATTTGACCGAGATACCGTGGCAATAGCCTTTTGGTCAATGGTGCACGGTTATTTGGACATGAGACTTTCAGGAATGTTTGTTTCCCTCAATGACAAAGTGAGCGGTAAACCGCGCGACGGCGCGCTTCTCGATCTTTTCAAGATGCTTGTGCCTCAAACTTTGGATATATAGGGACGCCTGAGACATCTTCTGTAAATTCGCGAAGCAGGAAGTAGATGTCTCGAAATCCAAGGACGACGAGCGCGAAGTACAGCGAAAATTACGGCATTGTCACGTTAACTCAGAGCGGGCGTGATTCGACGATAAGTTAGACAGCTTATGCGGTCGCTGCCGAAGCTTCCCACTCCGCAAATGCTTCGGTTCTCAGTTTCTTGAACAAAGGTCTGCTGATCAGATGACGTTGGTGGTTGAAGTGATTTTAGGTGGCGGCATGATCATTGAGAAAGCACTGGGCAGATCCTGGTGATTTGAACCGCTGTATCTTTCGCTCACGCCTTCCGCTCGGTTGTTGGCGCGCTTGTTGTCGATATGCTTGGCGACCAATCCCCTTTCTCTGAAGGCAGCTTGGGATGATCGCAGTTTGTATGTCACAATGAGCGTTGGCACAAAGCCGTGCTTCTTGAGCAGGCTCTTCATCAGCTTTTTGGCAGCTTTCGTGTCGCGGCGCGATTGAACCAGAAAATCAAGAACCGTACCTTCATTGTCTACCGCTCGCCACAACCAGTATCGTTTGCCACAAACAACCATCACCATTTCATCGAGATGCCAGTGATCGCTGGGCGGTGGCTGTTTCGATCTCAATCTATTGGCAATCTGATCCCTAAATTTCAGAAACCAACGGCGCACGGTTTCATAAGAAACATCCAGAGCGCGTTCGGCAAGCAAGTCTTCAACATCGCGGTAACTCAACGTGAACTTTGCGTAGAGCCACACGGCATGAATGATCAGATCAGGTGGAAAGCGATGGCGATCGAATGTTATTCTCTGCATTGCTCGCAACTATAGCGGTGTCGCTTAATCCGCTAGAGAAGTTTATGTGACAATGCCCTGATGATCGCTGATATCCTGATTGAGCGACCCCCGGACATGACGCGGCGACTGGTCCAGCCCACCGGAATATTATATTCCGCCGGAAAAATTTGAGATTGGTTGGAATATGGCACAAGCCTTGGCAAGAACAATTGGTTGCACGGCGCTATAGGTAGCAAGCTGGATCCGGAGATTGAAAAATGGTGAAAACGGTGCCGCATTTGAAAACGGGAACCATCAATGTGCTGGAAGCCCTCGAAGCACGATTACGCTGGCTTTCGTCCTGGACGGTGCACAATGCCAATCACATCCGGCCCAAGCGCGATGGCCTGAAGGTTGGCGGCCATCAGGCAAGCTGTTCGTCGATGACCGCGATCATGGCCGCGCTCTATTTCCATGCGTTGCGCCCCCGGGACAAGGTTGCGGTCAAACCGCATGCCGGGCCCGTGCTGCATGCCATCCACTATATGCTCGGCAACCAGTCCCGCGAGAAACTGATCAACTTTCGCGGCCTTGGCGGCGTCCAGAGCTATCCGTCGCGCACCAAGGACAGTATCCCGGTTGATTTTTCCACTGGCTCCGTCGGGCTGGGCGTTGCCGTCACCGCTTTCTCAAGTCTGGTGCAGGACTATCTCATCGCACACGGACAGATAAGAAACGAAGATGCCGGCAGAATGATCGCGCTGATGGGCGACGCGGAGCTGGATGAAGGCAATATCTACGAGTGCCTGATCGAGGGATACAAACATAATATCCGCAATTGCTGGTGGATTGTTGATTACAACCGTCAATCGCTCGACAGCACCACCGCCGACCGGATGTTCCGGCGGTTTGACGATATATTCGAGACCTGCGGCTGGCGGGTTATCACACTTAAATATGGCAAACTCCAGCAAGCGGCGTTCAAGAAGCCGGGGGGCAAGGCGCTCGAGCAATGGATCGACAATTGTCCGAACGCCGATTTTGCGGTGCTGACCTACAAGGGCGGGGAGGCCTGGCGCGAGCGGTTGCTGGCAGACATTGGCAGCAAGACAAACGTCAAGAAGCTGATCGCCAGCTATGATGATGACCAGCTTGCTGCGCTGATGACCAATCTGGGCGGTCATTGTTTGGCAAGTTTGACCGAGGCTTTCGATGCCGCGAACGATGATCTGCCAACCATGTTCATCGCTTATACGGTGAAGGGATTTGGTCTGCCACTGGCCGGCCACAAGGATAACCACTCCGGTATGATGAATTCAAGCCAGATCCATGGTCTGCGCGACCGTTTGGGCATCGCAGAAGGGGAAGAATGGGAACCCTATGCAGGCCTTGGCAATAATATGGCTGCCGAGCTCAAGGCTTTTGTGGAAAGCAGCGCTTTTGTCAAAACACAGCCAGAGACCGAGGCCGACATAATTCCGGTACCGCCGCGGTTTGCGGTTCCGGACGGTGCCGAACAATCGACGCAGGCGGCGTTCGGAAAGGTCCTGTTCGATCTTGCCAAATCCGACGAGGAGATTGGCAACCGGATTGTGACCACGGCACCGGATGTTACGCAGACCACAAATCTTGGCGCTTTCGTAAATCAGCGCGGCCTGTTCCGTCGTCAGGAAGTGGCCGATGTGTTCCGGCAGGCAAAAATCCCGTCTGCGCAGAAATGGGCGGCCCATGCGGCAGGCCAGCATATCGAGTTGGGAATTGCCGAGAACAACTTTTTTCTCATGCTGACATCGCTGGGGCTTTCCGCATCGCATTTCGGAACGCGGCTGTTGCCGGTGGGTACAGTCTATGATCCGTTTATCGCGCGCGGTCTCGATGCGCTCAACTATGGCTGTTATCAGGACGCGCGCTTCCTTCTGGTCGGAACACCCTCTGGCCTGACGCTGGCCGGCGAGGGCGGGGCCCACCAGTCGATCAACACGCCGCTGATCGGCATGGGGCAACCCAATCTCGATTATTTCGAACCGGCCTGGGCGGACGAAGTGGCGCTGATGATGCGCCATGCGTTCGAGCATATGCAGAAACCCGATGGCAGCTCGGTTTATCTGCGCCTCAGTACGCGATCGATTGCGCAAGTTGAGCGTAGCGATGCTGCTTGGGAAGTCGATGCGTTGAAAGGTGGCTATTGGCTTCGTCAGCCCGGACCGCAGACGGAAGCCGCGATTGTCTTTACCGGTGCCGTGGCGCCCGAGGCACTGGAGGCATGGGAAAGCCTGTCGGAAGACATGCCGGGCCTGGGCCTTCTCAATGTGACGTCGCCAGATCTGCTGCATCGCGGCTGGTCCGCACGGCATGCTGGTCGCTGGAAAGGCCCGCAGAAGGATACTGCAGCTTCCCATGCCGAATATCTGCTGTCGGCGCTGGCACCCGGTGCCGGTCTGGTCACGATATTGGATGGCTCGCCGGGCGCGCTGTCCTGGCTAGGGGCGGTAAACGGCATGCGGGTCAGTCCGCTCGGCACCGACCGCTTTGGCCAGACCGGCGACTTGCCTGATCTTTATCGTGAATACCGACTCGATGCAGATGCGATTATTGATGCTGCCGCTGAACTGTTTCTGGAAGATTGAATTGGCGATCCGGGAAAGTCTCGGAATATCGTTACAGGGACGCAAGACGACAACCCCGCGATAGCGTCGCCCGATGTCGCTCAAGGCAGCAATATTGTTCGGGCCGGCATGATTATCGCTACCATGACCGAAGCGGGGGAAGGTGTCGGTGCCGCTACCGTGCAGTCAATCCCAATCCGCTGTTCGCGTGAATGCGGCGTTTCTTGCCGGCTCGCGACGGCGTCTAACCCTTCCACAAAACCCGATAGAGATCAAAGCGCCGGTCTTTCAGATTCTGCACCGCGCCGGATTGCCGGCTGGTCAGCAGGCTCGTCATCGACAGATCGGCCAATGCGATGGTTTCGGTGTTGGGTGCTGTATCCGCCGCGACGCCATCCCGGGCGAACGGGAAATCCGATGGCGTCAAGATCGCGCTCTCGGCGTAGTGAATGTCCATATTCTCGACATTGGGCAGATTGCCGACCACGCCCGACATCACGACATAGCACTGGTTTTCCACCGCTCGCGCCTGACAGCAGTAGCGCACCCGCAAATAGCCGCGCCGTTCGTCGGTGCAGAAGGGTACGAACAGGATCATCGCGCCCTGATCAACCAGATGCCGCGCCATTTCCGGAAATTCGCTGTCGTAGCAGATCATCACGCCGATCGGGCCGCAATCGGTGGGAATGGCTTCGGCGCCGTAACCACCCTTGATATTCCACCAGCGAATTTCGCTTGGTGTCGGGTGCAGCTTGTCCTGCGTGTAGACCGCGCCGCTGCGCAGGAACACGTAAGAGATATTGCGGATATCGCCATTTTCCATCCGCGTCGGGTGGGAGCCGCCGATGATGTTGATATGATAGGAAACCGCCAGTTTCTCCATCACTTCCTTGAACCGGTCGGTATATTCCGCGATTTTTTCGATCGCCTGGGCCGGTTCCAGCTTTTCCCCTTCGAGCGACAGCAGCTGCAGCGTGAACAGTTCGGGGAATGTGACAAAATCCGCGCCATAATCGGCAGCGACATCGACAAAATATTCCACCTGCTCCTCGAATTCGGACTGCGAGCCTATCTTGCGCATCTGGAACTGCACGGTCGCCACGCGCACCGATTGCGGCAGCCGGTCATGCGGCGTCTGCGTGACCAGCTTGGCTTCTGCAGCGAGGGGATTTTCCCAGAACATATGCACTGCGTGGCCGCCTGATGGCGTGTCGCTTGGCATATAGTCCTTCAGAACACCGATTGGCACAAAGCCCTGATTCAGCTGAAAATTGATCACTGGATCGCGGAACTGCTTGTCGACCACGGCCGCCAGATAATCCTCCGGGTCGGGATATTTGCGCTTGCGCCGCGCATAGCCCGGCATCCGCCCACCAAAGATGATCCCTTTCAACCCAAGATGCTGGCACAGCTCCCGGCGGACCCGGTAGAAGCGGAGGCCGATACGCAGCCGCCGGTAATCGGGGTCGACGCTGACTTCCATGCCATAGAGGATTTGTCCATCCGGATCATGCCGGGCGGCAAAGCCACCGCCGGTAATTTCAGACCAACTATGGGCCCGGCGCGCGGTTTTCTCAGAAATCTGGAAGGTTGCGCAATGGCCGACAATCTTGCCTTCATATTCCGCGACCAGCTGGCCTTCGGCGAAATTGTTGATCTGGCCACGGACCTCCTCGGTCGTGTAATTTTCCCCCTTGCCATAGACCTTGCGGGACAGGGCGGAGATTTTTCTGGCATCTTCCAGTTCCGCCATGCGGATGATGAGCTTTGGTTTTTCTGCGGTCATCCGCGCCCATTAGCGGGCTTTTGACCGGCGGGAAAGGTCAGTTGTGCCGCAGGACGCAAACGCTGGCTTTTTGGGAATATGGGGCGTTCAATAGCCCTGTACGGATCCGCCATCCACCTGGATCGCGGTGCCGGTGATATAGCTGGCGGCGTCCGATCCCAGAAACACTGCCAGATTGGCAATCTCTTCCGGCTGGCCGATCCGCTGCATCGGGATTTGCGCCGCGAGCGCAGAGGCAATCTCTTCGATACTCTTGCCGGATGCGGCAGATTGCTGTTCCAGGATTTGCGCGACACGATCGGTCTGGGTGAAGCCCGGGCAGACCGTGTTGACCAGCACATTGTCGGCTGCCACCTGATTGGCGAGCGTCTTGGCCCAGCCCAGTACCGCCATGCGGATGCTGTTGGACAAAGTGAGGCCGGGCACCGGCTGTTTCACCCCCGATGACGAAATGTTGATAATCCGGCCCCATTTCTGCGTGCGCATATGTGGCAGCACCAGCCGCGTTGCCCGGACAACGGACATCAGGGTCAGTTCTATGGCCTTGTCCCAGTCCTCGTCAGCCAGGTCGGCGAAGAGTCCGGGTGGCGGGCCGCCGGCGTTGTTTACCAAAATGTCGATGCCGCCAAATTTCCCGTTCACCGCCTCGATCACCCGGTCGATATCCTCGGACTTCGACACATCCCCGGTCAGCGCGAGACAGCCGGGCATTTGTGCGGCCGCCGCATCCAGCTTGTCCTGCGAACGTCCGCATATTGCTACTTTCGCGCCACCGGCATGAAATCCCGCTGCGGTCGCCAGTCCGATACCCTTGCTGCCGGCCGTCACCAGCACGACCCTGTTTTCCAGATTCAGTTCCATAGCCAGATATGTGGCGGAACATAGCGCGGATGTATACTATTGAAATGAGCGGTAAAATCGAATCTGGTCATGGTGCGGTCAATTTTTAATCGCGGGCATCCCATTGGGCAAATTCCTGATTGCCGACGAAACCGACCTCTTCCACACCGGCCCGCTTGATCATCGCTACCAGCTGGTCAAAACGCTCGTACCGCGCCTGGGCGTCGGTCTCGAAATGGAGTTGGGGCTTGGCCGGATTCCTTGCCATCCGCTCCAGCCGGACCCGCAACCGGTCGCTGTCCATCGGTATATCATTCCATATCGCCGTCCCGGCCGCATTCAGGAACAGCCTGTTGACCAATGGCGTCCCGCTTCCTGCCGTTCCGCTCGGCAGTTCCACCGCGACCTTGTGCGTGACGGCCGGAATCGAAAGCATCAGCATCACCAAAAGTACCAGCAGCACATCAATCAGCGGCGTGATGTTCATTTCCGCGACGATATGTTCTTGCGATGTTTCTACCCGATTGAAACGGAAATGCTTTTTCGCGATGTTCATGCTGTTGTTCTCCCTCGCAAGGTCAGGTTGTTATATGAGATAATATAACATAAATTACACGGATCGCCAAATCTTTTGGTCACGCCCTCTTCTCCCAGGACGGGAACTCGCAGACGAGGCCGGGCGGGATCGCCAGATCGGCGCAAATGCGTCTGAAGCTGCGCGCGCCGACAAAGGCTTGCCGAAATGAGGCTGTTATACTACGGTGATACACCTTGGCTGGTCGGATGGGTGTCTATGTTGAAAAACGCTATAAACTCACTCAGTGCATTGATACTGGTTGTTTCATCTGCTCCGACACTGGCCCAGTCCGCCGAAACGGACAGCGTTGCCGCGCTGGCGACCCAGAAAATCACCGATGCCGCGATCGCCAACCGTTACACGCTGACTCAGGATGGCAACCGGTTTTCCGGACCGGCCTGGGAGAAATTGCTCGAGGAAGGCCGCAACGCCCAGTTTTTCCTGATTGGCGAAGAGCATGGGGTCGCTGAAAATCCAAAGCTGTCGGCAGCGCTGTTCGCCGAACTCGCGAAGTCGGGCTATACGAAGATCGTGATCGAGACCTCGCCCACCATGGCGCGATTGTTGGACGATGCAGCAAGCGACAATGGCGTCGGCGGCCTTCAGAAACTGTTCGCCGAACCCGGCGGTGAACCGGCCTTCTTCGGGATGAAGGAAGAAGCGGAATTTGTTGCGCAGGCCCGGGCGGCCCTAGCAGACAAGAATTCGCTATTTTGGGGTGTCGACTATGAGGTGACCGGTGACCGGCAACTGATCAAACGGCTGAAGCAGAAGCAGAAACCGGACGCTGCGGTGGCAGTGCTGGACAAGCTGGCGTCCGAATCCGGCGCATTATGGGAAAAGCACGCGGCCACCGGCGGCCCACAACATATATTCAGCTTTGCCGGTGATCCGCAAATCGTTCGCGATCTGCGCGCGGCATGGCCGGATCGGGATAACGAAACATCGGCAATACTGGACACGCTCGAAGAGACGCTCGAAATCAATCGCTTGTACTTGAACGGTCAGAATTGGCAGTCCAACCAGCGGCGTGCCGATCTGATCCGCGCCAATTTTCTCCGGCACTGGCAAGCGGAGCAGGTTGACGGGCGCCCGCCGCGACTGATGGCCAAGATGGGCGCATCCCATCTGGTGCGGGGGCGAAGCTATACCGAGGCCTTCGACCTTGGGGCGCTTCTGCCCGAGCTCGCCGCAATGGAAGGCGGGCATAGCTTTAACGTGATGGTTCTGCCGGGAAAAGGGTCCCTCACGGCGGTGTTCGATCCGACCAATTTTTCGTTCAAGGCCGCACCGGCCAAGGACGGATATGCCAAAGGTATCGAGCCTGTTCTGGATGCAGCAATGCAGGATCAATTCACCCTGATTGATTTGCGACCACTGCGATCGGTCATTCGGCCGGGCAAAATGCAGAACGACCAGAACCTTGTTCGGCTCATCTTCGGCTATGATATGCTGCTCGTGATGTCGGGGTCGACCGCGTCGAGTGAGCTTATCCATGACTAGCCCGACCAGACAGGTCGGACACAAGATCCTTGCGTTGTCGATCAATTTGGCGAAAACATAGACCATGTCGGATGAATTTGATGCTGTAGGCACGATTGTCGAGGGCGGGCTAATCGCCAAGGCCTTGGATGATGAGGGCAGGCTGGTGCGGGCAGAGGGCGACGTTGCCGGCCAATGTCTGAATTGCAAGGCACCGGTGATCGGACATTATTGTGGCAACTGCGGCCAGCCGCTGCATGTCCACCGGTCGATCGGCGCCTTCTGGCACGACATCCTGCACGGTGTTTTGCATTTCGAAGGAAAATTCTGGCGCACCCTGCCGATGCTCGCCTGGAAACCGGGCGAACTGACCCGGCGCTACATCCAGGGCGAGCGCGCTCGTTTCATTTCACCGATGGCGCTGTTCCTGTTTTCGGTGTTCATGATGTTCGCGGTATTTTCCTTTCTCGGAGATCCGTTTTCGGCTGGCGATGCTGGCGTCGTCGACAAGAATGTCAGCGCCGGCATCGTTACGGAAGCAGAGGGGATCGAAGATCAGATCAAAGCCAAAACGGCCCAGCTGCCGCAAGCAAGTGGCGATAAAAAGGCCGAGCTGGAACAGGATATTCTGAATCTGAAAAAGGGACGCAATATACTGGCACCAATGATCGGCGAGGAACCACCCTATCCGGAGGTGAAGCTCAGCGATGGTGACATTGGGGATACCAATCTGTCCAAAGACCAGTTGGAAGGGATCGAGGCCCGTGTTCAGGATATTTCGAACGGCAATATTCTCACGGATGAAAGCAGTATCAGCACGGGTTCCACGCAAGCCGATCATTGGCTGAAAAATGCTGTGAAAAAAGTGACCGCCAATCCGGACCTGCTGCTCTACAAGCTCAAGGCCAATGGCTATAAATTCGCCTGGCTGCTGATCCCGATTTCCCTGCCCTTCGTCTGGCTGACGCTGATTGGACGGCGGGGATTCCATTTTTATGATCACGCGGTTTTCACCACCTATTCGATCAGCTTCATGTCGCTGCTGTTTATAAGCTCTGCGATACTGGCCGCTATTGGCGTGTCCGGCACCTTCTGGGGCTTGCTGCTGTTTCTGTATCCACCGTTCCACATGTACCGCCAATTGCGCCACGCCTATCAGATGTCGCGCTTCGAAGCCCTGGTCCGGACTTCCTTCCTGTTGCTGTTCACCGTCATCAGCCTGTCTTTATTCTTCGCTATTTTGCTCGCACTAGGCATTTTGGGATAAAATCATGACCATGAATATCGATCGCCGCCAGTTGATGGCGCTGGGAACATTCGGCCTCGGCGCGCTCGGCGTCCCGGCTTCGGCAACGCTGATGAGCGCAAAGGGATTTACCCATGGTGTGGCCAGCGGAGAGCCCTCGCAGGGTTCGGTGCTGCTGTGGACCCGCTACGTCGGCAATGGCGACGTCAAGCTCACGGCAGAAATCTCCGCGAACGCAGATTTTGCGGGCGCCAAGATTTCCGGTGAAGTCGAGGCGAAGGCCGATCGCGACCATATCGCAAAAATCACGGCTCAGGGACTCGATCCGGACAGTTGGTATTTCTATCGCTTTATCGCTCCCGACGGTTCCCAGTCGATGGTCGGTCGTACCCGGACCCTGCCCGAGGGACCTACCGCGCAATTCAACATCGGCGTGGTTGGCTGTTCCAATCTGCCCTTCGGCTATTTCAACGCCTATGCCCACGCCGCCCGAAATGCCGCGCTTGATCTGATGGTACATACCGGTGACTATATCTATGAATATCCTGCCGGGACTTATCCTTCGAGGGAACAGGCAATGGCCGGTCGGGCTCCGGACCCTCTGTCCGAGATCGTGCAGCTTGCCGACTATCGCCTCCGCTATGCCGCCTATCGCAAGGATCCCGACCTGCAGCGCCTGCATCAGGTGCTGCCGATGATCGCGATGTGGGATGACCATGAATTTGCCAACGATGCCTATCAGGAGGGCGCGGAAAATCATAATGCCGGTGAAGGTGACTGGGAAGCGCGCAAACGGGTTGCCGAACGCGTCTATCGGGAATGGATGCCGGTCAGCGACAAGGATTATGGCAGCCCGCGCTGGACCGAATATCAGATCGGTAATCTGGCAACCCTGTTCGTGACCGAGAGCCGGATCAGCGCGCGCAGCAAGCAGCTTGATCTGGGCGCGGCGCTCAAGGGGCAGGAAGATATTGAGCAGACGATTGCATCCTTCCGCGACAATGTCTGGCAGGACCCGGCTCGCGAAATGATCGGTGGCGAGCAAGAGGCCTGGCTGGCATCGGCGATGCGCAAATCGAAGGCCTCGGGTACCAAATGGCAAGTCTGGTCGCAGCAATGCGTGATGGGCGAACTGAAGCTGCCGCAAGAGGCAACCAACTGGGTTGCCCCCGACGCACCGGCCTTTGCGAAACAGCGGCTGACGGTGGGCGCACTCGCAGCAAAAATGGGGCTGCCGATAAATTTCGACAGCTGGGACGGTTATCCGCAGGCGCGCGAACGGGCGCTGAAAGGCGCGCAGGCGGCGGATGCCGATTTGATCGTGCTTTCGGGCGACAGCCACAACGGCTGGGCGTTCAATCTGGAAACCGCCGACGGCAAGGCGGGCGTCGAGTTTGGCGGGCATAGCGTGACCTCTCCGGGTCTCGAATCCTATCTGTCGGGAGCGAGCGCCGATGTCGCCGCCAGGGCACTGCGGGAAACCAATAGCCAGCTGCAATGGACCGATACGTCCAACCGCGGCTATATGACGGTTGCCCTGACGCCGGAAAAAGCTGTTTCGACGTGGCATTTTCTGGACACAATCCGTGCAAAATCAATCGCGTTGCGGGGCAGTGCCAGCCAGACGGTTCTGCGGGGTGCGCACCGGCTCGTTTAATTGCCCTCCGATCGCTCGGCAGGACACGCAAGGTCTCGACATTCGCATTAAAATTACGCAAAGCGACCGCTCCTGATAACTTAGCGCAAGAAACGACCGATAATGTCCGAAGAATTTTACCGTATCAAACGCCTGCCGCCCTATGTCTTCGCCGAAGTGAATGCGATGAAAGCGGAAGCGCGGGCGCGCGGTGAGGACATCATCGATCTCGGCATGGGCAATCCCGACGGCATGCCGGCGCAGCATGTGATCGACAAGCTGTGCGAAACAGCCAATAATCCGACAGCGCACCGCTATTCGGCATCGAAAGGCATCAAGGGCCTGCGCAAGGCCCAGGCGGCCTATTACAAGCGCCGCTTCGCCGTCGACCTCGACCCGGAAAGCGAAGTCATCGTGACGCTGGGGTCCAAGGAAGGCCTTGCCAATCTGGCGCAGGCAATCACCGCGCCCGGCGACGTCGTGCTGGCGCCCAATCCTTCCTACCCGATCCACACCTTCGGCTTCATCATCGCCGGGGCCGCGATCCGCTCGATTCCTGCCGCGCCGGGTCCGGATTTCTTCACCCGGCTGGAATATGCGATGAGCTACAGCGTACCGAAACCCTCGGTGCTGGTGATGGGCTATCCGAGCAACCCGACCGCTTATGTCGCCGATCTCGATTTCTACCAGAAAGTCGTCGATTTCGCGCGCGAGCACAAATTGTGGGTGATTAGCGACCTTGCCTATGCCGAGATTTATTTCGGCGACACACCGACTCCGTCGATGCTGCAGATCGATGGTGCCAAGGATTGTGTTGTCGAGTTTACCAGCATGTCGAAGACCTATTCGATGCCCGGCTGGCGGATGGGCTTTGCAGTTGGCAACCAGCAACTGATCGGTGCGCTGACCCGGGTGAAATCCTATCTGGATTATGGCGCGTTCACGCCGATTCAGGTGGCCGCAACGGCAGCGCTTAACGGGCCGCAGGACATTATCGAGGAAAACCGCGCGCTTTACAAAAAGCGGCGTGACATCATGGTGGAGAGCTTCGGTCGCGCCGGCTGGGATATTCCGGCACCGGAAGCCAGCATGTTTGCCTGGGCGCCGATTCCCGAACAGTTCAAACATCTGGGTTCGATGGAATTTTCCAAGCGGCTGATTGCCGAAGCCGGCGTCGCAGTCGCGCCGGGTCCCGGATTTGGTGACGAGGGCGAAGGCTTCGTCCGCCTCGCGCTGGTCGAGAATGAACAGCGCATTCGTCAGGCAGCCCGGAATATAAAGAAATTCCTCAGCAAGGGCTGACGGGCTTTTCGGGTTTGGAGCACTCCGGCTATGTCGCCTGGCCGCCAGTGATCAGGCCGTTTCCGGTCGCCGTTGACTGTGGCTACATGGGCGTCGTGGACAGCGGGCTGATCCTGCCAGCCGCAGCGCACCACCAGCCATAGATTACCGGTGTCTGCTGTTCCCTGCAAGCCGAAGAGAATTTCTACCAGCGGATACTGGCATATTTTGCTGTCCTACTGCCATGCTTTTATGCCAAGTTGCGGCATGATGCTGATCAACCCGACATATCCGCTTTCCGCGGCCGCGCCGCCGACAATCGCCTCCGCTTCGATTTTGGATCATTATACTGTAAAGTTTGTAAAGTTCATCCGGGACGGCGCACACGCATGATCGATCTCTTTTTTGCGCCGACGCCCAATGGCTGGAAAATCTCGGTGATGCTCGAGGAATGTGGACTCGACTATAATGTCAAATGGGTGAACATCGGGGCGGGCGAGCAATTTGCTCCGGAGTTTCTGGCAATCAGCCCGAACAACCGGATTCCGGCGATCGTCGATCATGATCCGGCGGATGGGGGAGATCCTGTCAGCGTCTTCGAGACCGGTGCGATCCTGCTCTATCTGGCCGACAAGGCCGAGAAATTCCTGCCGTATGACCTGCGCGGCCAGATTGCCGCAACCGAATGGCTGATGTGGCAGATGGGCGGACTCGGGCCGATGATGGGGCAGCACGGCCATTTCAAACTCTACGCGCCGGAGCGTATCGAATATGCCACCGGACGCTATCGCAAGGAAGTGCTGCGGCTGTTCGGCGTGATCGACCGGCGGCTGGCGGATCATGACTATCTGGCCGGCGCGGATTACAGCATCGCGGACATCGCCTGTTTCCCCTGGGTGCAGACCTACAAGCGGCAGGAAATCGATCTCGGCGATTTTCCGCATGTGAAGCGCTGGTACGAAACCCTGAAGCAGCGCGACGGTCTGCGGCGCGGGATGGCGCTGGGGCGGGACAAGATCAATCGCAACCCGCAGGACGACGCACAGGCCCGCAAGACGCTGTTCGGGCTGGAGGATTAGTGTGAGCGCGATTTGCTCCGCACTTGATGCGGAGCTCTGGATATCAAGCGCCAGCCAGCAGGGTTCCACATCAAGTGCGGAACACGGAAAAAGGGAACCAATATATGACCACTGTTGATTTTTACTTCGATCTCTCGTCGCCTTGGACCTGCCTCGCCTTCCACAATATCCAGCCGATCATCAAAGCAAATGACGCAGAAATCCTCTGGAAGCCGTTTCTGGTCGGCGGCGTCTTCAACGCCGTGAACCAGGACGTTTATGCGGCGCGGGAAAATCCGGACAATCGCAAATTTGTCCACAGTTTTCGTGTGCTCAAGGACTGGGCAGAACTGGCTGGCCTGCCGATGAATTTTCCGAGCGAACATCATCCGGTCAAATCGGTACACGCGATGCGGGTCTGCTGCGCGCTCGAGGATGATCAGCTGGCATTGCACAAGTTCGCCACTGCTGCCTTCCATGCCTATTATGGCGAGCAACGCAATCTTGACGATCCGCAGGTACTGATTGCCATCGCTAACGAAGCCGGTCTCGACGGCAACGCATTGGCAGCAAAGACCCAGGAACAGGCAATCAAGGACCGGCTGCGCGCCAATACCGAAGAGGCGATCGCCCGCGGTGCTTATGGTTCGCCTAGCATTTTCGTACCTTTTGGAGAGAGCGAGAGAATGTATTTTGGCAATGACCAGTTGCCCCTTGTTAACTGGGCGATTAAACAGGGCTGATTACAGGGTCGAATCTTCAGTTCCGTTCGTGTCGAGCGCCGTCGAGACAGCTTGGGACTATCAAGTTCCTCGAGTTCGCTCGATGCGAAGAGGGAAGAGCAAAGGATATAAAATGTCAGAACGCGTTACCATTTCCGTGCAGAATCATATTGCCGACGTCCGCTTCAACCGGCCGGACAAGATGAACGCGCTGGATGCCGAGCAGATCGATGCGATCGTCGAGGCGGGCGAGAAGCTGGCGGCGATGGAAGGCATAAGAGCAATCGTCCTGTCAGGAGAGGGCAGGGCCTTTTGCGCCGGGCTCGACATGGGCAGTTTTGCGGCATCCGCTGCCGCAGCTACCGAAGCGAACAAGGATGGCGAAAAGTCGCCGCTCGCCAGCACCCTGACCGAGCGAACTTTTGGCAATGCCAACAAATATCAGCACATTGTGCTGCTCTGGCGGAAACTGAAAGCCCCGGTCATTGCGGCAATTCACGGGCCGTGCATTGGCGGTGGGTTACAATTCGCCTCCGCAGCCGATATCCGTGTGGTCGCGCCTGATGCCAAAATGTCGATCATGGAAATGCGCTGGGGCCTGATTCCCGATATGGGCAGCTTCACCACCTGGCGCAGCTTTGTTCGCGACGATATTCTGCGTGAGCTCACCTATACCAACCGGATTTTCACCGGCGAGGAAGGCAAGGAACTGGGCTTCGTTACCCACCTGTCCGATGATCCCCATGCGAAGGCCATGGAAATCGCGACCGAGATTGCCAGCAAGCATCCGCAAGCGGTGCAACTGGCCAAGGACCTGATCAACAAGCTGCCGGATATGAACGAAGACGAGATACTGATGATGGAATCGGTCGGTCAGGACAAGGTTAGCCGTACCCCCAATCAGGTCGAGGCGGTGATGGCCTTCATGCAGAAGCGGACCGCGAATTTTACCGACTGAACGGGGTTCGACGCTGAATACCGTTCGTCCTGAGCTTGTCGAATCACAGCTCGGGCCTGTAGCGGCACTTCGATAACCTCAGTGCGAACGGTATTTCGCTAACCGGTGGTCCGCATCTTCTCCAGCTCCGCTAGGACCGCTGCCCGTAGCGGTTTGCCTTCGCCATCGGTCCGGCAGACGATAACCGAATCGCAGGTGGCGATGCATTCGCCGTTCTGGAACATCGCCTGTGCAATCACATAGCTCGATGTCCCGATCTTGCTGACACCGGAACTGATCTCCACGTCATCGGGATAATGCCCCTCGCGCAGATAGTTGATCGTCACCGCCGCAACCATGCTCCGTTCGTTCTTCGGCCGGTCGGCCCACGGCCTCAGATTGCGGTTGAGCCGCACCCGCGCATTTTCGAACATCGAGGCAAAAGCGACATTGTTCAAATGCCGGTTTGGATCAATATCCTGAAACCGCGTCTGCATGACGACGGATATCGGATAATTGTCGGCGATCAGCCGCCATGGATCAGGACGCGCCATTGGTGATCAGTTCATCTTCGCCACAAGGTCTTGCTGCAAGGTCTTGCAGACATAAAGATACATGCCGCCAGCAACAAAGAAGATGCTGACGATATACATCATCGACCAGCGCAGGCCTTCGGCGCTTGCGGTCATGCAGGCCCCGGCTTTGGCGGCACCAAGGGTGGCAACCAGATCTTCCGGCCGGCCTTTGCAGATCTGGCCGGCGAGTTCCGAAGCAAACTGGGATCCGGCAAGATGGGCGCTCATCAAGAGGTCACTCAATATTCCCATGACGAGCGGCCCGCAGCCATAGCCGATCAGGTTGACGATGAACAGGAACAGCGCGACTGCCGTCGCCCGCGACTGCGGGCTCGCGACGCCCTGGCAGATCGTATACTGGGCACCGAGATAACCGTAATGCAGGATGGCGGCGAACAGCAGCACGGCAAGCGCGAATGGCACGCTGTCGGTGGTGAAGCCGATCCAGTAGAGCGGCACGCAAGCGATCAGCATGAAGCCGGGCAGCCAGGCCACTACATTGGGATAGCGCCCGCTCATTTTCTCGGTCAGATAACCGGTAAAGAATGCACCGAAAGAGGCGGCGAGACCCAATGGTACAGCAATCTGCAGTGTCACTTCCGAAATCGACAATTCATGCACGCGCTGGAAAAAGGCGACCTGGAAATTGCTGACGCCATAGCCGACAAAGGCGACCAGAGCGGCGGCGATCATGTTGATCCAGAAACTGCGCTTGGCCGATAATTCCCTGACGGTGTCGCCGATACCCATTTTTCTGGGCTTGGTGGCGGTCGGGGGGTCGGCATAGCCGCGCGGCGGCTCCTCTACTGTGAACAGGAAGATCAGGCCGAAAACTATTCCGGGTACACCCAGCGCCAGAAACGCTTCGCGCCAGGAAAACAGTTCGGTGATCGGACCGCCAAAGGCATTGGCCAGAACGCCGCCCAAGGTGATACCCATGGTGTAGATGGCGATCGCCCGGGCACGGCTGCGCGGCGGAAAATAGTCCGAGATGATCGAATTGGCGGCAGGGGTCAGGCCCGCTTCACCAATGCCGACGCCGATACGGAAAACAAGAAGCGCGATGAAGCTGCCGGCTATCCCGCACAAGGCGGTCATCAGCGACCATAATATCACGCTGGCAGCAATGATCCTGACCCGGTTCATGCGTTCGGCAAGCCGGGCAATCGGTATGCCCATGATCGTATACATCAGCGCAAATCCGAAGCCGGACAGCAGGCCGAATTGCCAGTCCTGCAACCTGAACTCCTCGATGATAGGTTGCGCGACAACCCCGATAAGAATGCGATCGATGAAGTTCAGCGTGTAGAGAAGCATCAGGGAAATGATGACATAGTTGCGATAACCGCCGGATCGATATGCGAGTCCTGTGTTCGTCAACGGCTCTGCCTGGGTCGCGCTCATGCTCTCTCCTGTTTTTTGAAGTTGATGGCCTGAACCAGAGAGCAAGTCCAGCGGACTTTGCAGCAATCCGGCATGCCGATCCAAACTGTGGTTTGAAGGCCACGAAAAAGGATTGATTTCACGAAACAGCGAATTTCTGTTAATGCACCGGCTCGTAACGGTCGGTCCAAATATGGCAGTCAGGGGGCAGATATGGTGCATGGTGCGCGATGCCTGCAGTTTTCGTCAGCTTTATGCTGCGGATTCTCTCCCATGGCGAACCGAGCAAAGACTAGGAACATTCGAATAGCAGGACCTCTCCCGTCATGACTGCTGCGGCGGTAGATCGGTTGAATGACGGGCAGCGCGATTGCCTGCGGCTGGTGCTGGCGCATCTCACGTCCAAGGAAATTGCCCGGGAACTGGGTGTGTCGCCGCACACTGTAGATCAGCGGTTACGCACGGCGATGCGCATTTTGAACGCCCAGTCCCGCTTCGAAGCTGCACGCATCTACGCAGCGCTGGATCAAGAACTGGCATATCAACCGTTGATATATCAATTGCCGCTTGTTGAGTGGGGCCACAAAAACGGCAATCAGGAGCCGTCATCCGGAAGAACCAGAAGCGAAACCGCCAACAAGAAGGATGATAGCGCGAATGCGGAAAGCGGCGGTGCTGTCGACGCTATGGAGCGATCTGAATTCCGGCGCCGTCCGCTTCCCGTTCCGCGCTTCCGTGGCGAGAAAAACCGGCTGGCCGCTGTCGAACGGCTGGGGTGGATATTGGCGATCGCAATTGGGGCCGCACTGTCCTTCGGGGGGCTGATATCGGGACTGGAAGCGCTGTCTCGGCTCAAAGGTTGAAGCCTGTCTTTGCCGGTCGGCGCTTTCGCTTCTTGCGTAACAAAAACGGACTTCGCATGTGATTGCGCAGCATGATGGCGGTAGAATTGAGAAAGGAAAAATGATGCTGAAACAGCGACAAAACGCCGCAGGGCAGTTGACGAAAAGACTATTCGCGACTGAGGAAGCCCTCGATGAGGCCATCTGCAAGATCGGCGATCTGATCGGATATATGCCAGAGGCCAGGACGACCGCCAATTTGTCGGCTGTTGTCGGTCAGGAGGCGATTTCCGAGGCGACGGAAACATTGAAGGCAATGGTTGCGGCGAGAGGGCATCTGGTTGCGACCCACAATCGTCTGGCGGAAGTACGCGATCAAATTGGATTGCAGGTGATGGCGATGGGAAGCACTGAAATGAAGCCACCGATGCAAGCCAAGGAGAAGGATGAGAATATAATCAATATGGTCGACAATGCTGCCTAGCCGCTGGCGTCGTTTGGAGTCTCGAACACCGATAACCCCATGTCAAAGCAGGATATAGAATTGTGATTCTCGATACGATCTGGGGTGATGTCTATTATATATTTCTCTTGTTCTGCTGCGGATTTGCAGTTTTTCGTGGTGGCCGTTCGGAATATATCGGAGCTGCTATCATGATCGTCGGATCGTTATTTACTCTGGCTACTGCCAGATCATTCGGGACCTCTTGGACCAGGATGGAAGTGGGCATATTCGCCATAGATATTATTGTTCTAACCGGATTTCTTTGGTTGGCACTTACGTCTGATCGCTTCTGGCCAATATGGGTATCAGCATTTCAGCTGCTTGCGGTTACAATTCATATGGCAATGATTATGGCATTGCCGGTAACTCCCTGGGCTTTTGGTACTGGAGCAGTGTTTTGGGCCTATCCGATGCTTCTGGCCTTGGCGATTGGCTCCCTTGAACATGTGCCCATGCGGCCGGTTCCTAAAATCGAATCCGGTTAGCACCGACCCGAAACGAACCGCTCACAACACAGTCATTTTCAAATTTTGCACAAGTCCCGCTTTTGCAAACCCGCGGAGTATGCTCATGGCAAACGATCAAATTCTGCCGCTGCTCGACTTTCTGCAAGGGGAACTGTTGCTGTTCGCAAGCCTGTCCTTCCTGATCGGTGCAATCGACGATATGCTGTTCGACGGGCTTTGGATATTTCACGGTCTGAGACGCAAGTTGCTGGTTAATTCGCGTTACCAGAGCGCAGCCATGGAAAGCCGCGGCCCTGCGGTATCCGGAGGCCGCATGGCGATATTCGTTCCGGCCTGGAAAGAAGCACCGGTGATCGGCGCAATGCTAAACCGCTGCTTGCGGCAGTGGGCAGCGAATGAATATCGCATCTACGTCGGCTGCTATCCTAACGATCCCGAAACCGTCGCCGCCGTGGCGGCGGCTTCCGTCGGTAGCGACAAGGTAAGGCTGGTGATCTGCAAAAGAGACGGACCCACCACCAAGGCCGATTGCCTCAATCATCTCTGGGGAGCCCTGTGTCGCGACGAAACCGAGGAACAGGTCAATTTTGCAGCGATCATTCTGCACGATGCCGAAGATATCGTGCATCCCGAGGCGCTGCAGCTTTTCGGCCATCTGATCGGCAAGGCGGCTCTCGTCCAGCTGCCCGTCATTCCCCGACGGGCCAGAGGATCGCGCTGGGTTGCTGGCCATTATTGTGATGAATTTGCCGAGTTGCACGGCAAGCAAATGGTGCTGCGCGAGGCACTCGGCACCTCCATCCCGTCCGCCGGCGTCGGCTGCGCCTTCGCTCGTAATGCCTTGCAAAAACTGTCTGCGCGAACTCGGGGCAAGCCCTTTGATGCGGAGAGCCTGACCGAAGACTATGAACTGGGGCTGCATCTGACCGGAGGGGAGGGGCGCGGCATTTTTGCACGGCTGCGTGACCGACGCGGACAATGGATCGCAACCCAGGAATTTTTCCCGGAAAAACTGGAGGATGCCATTCGTCAGAAAAGCCGTTGGATGGTCGGCATCACCCTGTCCGGATGGGACCGGCTGGGTTGGCAAAAAAGTTGGCGGGAAAACTGGATGCGTCTGCGGGATCGCAAGGCAAGTTTTGCCGCGATCGTTCTGGCGCTGGCCTATATTGCGATCATTCTGACGGGCCTGCTGCTGCTGGCCGAAATGATCGGCAGCTATCGTCTCCGACCCTTGCCCCGGTTTCTGAAAATATTGCTGTTCCTCAACGGCGGCTTTCTCCTGTGGCGGCTGATCATGAAAGCCTATTTCGTTTTTGCCCTCTACGGGTTGCGTGAAGCTATCCTGTCAGTCCCCCGGACGGTCGTCGCAAATCTGATCAACATCATGGCGGTCTGGCGTGCGCTCAGCCAATATGTGAAGCAGCTGGCCGGTCATCCTGCCCATTGGGAAAAAACCAGCCATTTCTATCCAGATGCACGGAATGTCAAACTGCTCAGGCCGCAATATTCAACGGAAGACAGGAGCTAAGCGGGTGTTTGGTTCCGCTGCTGCCGGGGCGCCGTTACGGGCGATGGCGAGCGTGGCGGTATTCTGGATAATGATCAGGATCATCTCATGGCATGGCCCGGCAAATATTGTCTGGTATGCCCCGGACCCGGTCAATGGCCATCCGGCAGGTCGCGTCGTCAAACCGGATGCTAAGGGGCCGAAAAGGCCAACTTTGACGATTGCACGGCAAAGCATGAAGGGCCGGAGCACAAGACGCCAATATCGATCCGCAGATCGTGCGATCCGAGGCGCAGGCGCTGATCCCGTCGCGAAAGTTGCAGCCGGAGGTGCCTCCCGTTCCCTTGATCTTCCTTGGCCATATCTCGACGAAACCGGCGGGTTTTTCCTGCAGGCTTCGTTCAGGCGGTCCAATAGTGGTGTCGATGCGGGTGCCAGACCCATTTCGCGCTTTCCCCGACCGCCCGCATCTCGCCGGGGCAATAATCTGGCCGCCTATTTCTGGATCCATGTCCGGCAAGGTTCGGGAACAGGGCGTGAGCCGCGGCGGCTGCGCGGTCGTTCGATCGGCAACGGCCAATATGGCGGCAGCCAAGCCGGCACCATATTGTCCTACGGCCTGTTCGACGGACCGGACCTTCAGGCCTCGCTCTACGGTCGCTTTTCGGCCGCGCTGGATCCTCTGAGCCAGAAAGAATTCGCATTGGGTGCCCGGATTCAGCCGGTGCGGAACTGGCCGCTGGCTGTGCACGCGGAACAACGGTTCGACGCGAGCGCAGGGGGCGTTGCCGGCACCGCCTTTTATGCGACAGGCGGAACCGGACCCGATCCGGTCATCGAACGATTTGCGCTCGAGACCTATGCGCAGGCGGGCTATATCCTCGGGAGGAACGAGACCTATTTTTTTGATGGCTCGGCGACAGTGCAGCGCGCGATTGCAGAGATTGAGGGCAATAAGCTGGCAGTCGGTGCCGGAGCCTGGGCTGGCGGCCAGCGTGATATCCATCGGCTGGATCTGGGGCCACGGGCCAGCTTCGACCTGCCTTTGGGCGGCGTGCTGACACGCATCGCTTTGGATGGGCGCGTTCGGATCGCGGGCAACGCTCGGCCAGGAAGCGGAGCGGCCCTGACCGTTTCTGCCAGCTTCTAGCGAGCCGGGACTTTCCAGCCGGTGCACCAATCGTTGGTTTTCTTGCTCCGCAGACGGCAACGCCCTTTATCCCGCACCAAAAAGAGATTAGTCCCGTCGCCATATGGACATATATCTGCCAATCGCCAATCTTTCGGTTAACGCTTTTGTTATCGTCCTGCTTGGCGGACTGGTGGGTATTCTTTCAGGCATGTTCGGCGTCGGGGGTGGCTTTCTGACGACGCCGTTGCTGATTTTTTACGGAATACCACCCACGGTCGCCGCCGCTTCTGCCTCCACGCAGGTCACCGGGGCCAGTATTTCGGGTGTTGCTGCCCATATGCGCCGCAAGGGAGTCGATTTCCGGATGGGTGCGATCCTGGTGGCCGGCGGAATTGTCGGCACGATCATCGGCACCGGCCTGTTCCAGATTCTGCAAAATTGGGGCCAGATTGATACTGTCATCAACGTTCTTTACGTATTGATGCTGTCCAGCATCGGCGGCTTGATGTTCAAGGAATCCCTGCAGAGCGTCCGGGCCGTGCGCGCTGGAAAACCGCTGCCGGCGAGGAAGCGACGGCACCATCCTCTCGTGGCCAATCTGCCATTCCGCTGGCGTTTTTACCGGTCCGGCCTCTATATTTCTCCGATAGCACCATTCATGCTTGGCCTGCTGACCGGCATATTGACCATGTTGCTGGGCGTCGGCGGCGGCTTCATCATGGTGCCGGCGATGCTCTATCTGCTCGGCATGGGCGCACAGGTGGTCGTCGGCACATCCCTGTTCCAGATTCTGTTCGTCACCATCGCGTCAACCATGATGCATAGCATGACGACCCGCGCGGTTGATATCGTTCTCGCCGCGCTGCTGCTGATCGGCAGCGTGACCGGTGCGCAACTGGGCGCAAAATTCGCCCAGCGCATGCGGCCTGAATATTTGCGGCTGGCACTGGCCACGATGGTGCTGCTCGTCGCGATACGGATGGCGCTGGGGCTGGGCTTCCAGCCGGACGAGATTTACACGGTGCAGCCGCTGTGAGCTTGATTCCTCGCCTTGTCATCCGGCTATTCGCGGTTTTTACCATCGGCTGTCTGACCGTCGCCGCAACGCCCATACTGGTTCCAGAGGTATCGCAGGACCGGATCAGTATCCGGGGGGATTTCAACGGCGCCCAGTTGTTGCTGTTTGGAGCGATTACCTATCCACCGGGGACACGCAATACCGAGCAAGCGGATATTGTGGTCGTTCTCAAAGGCCCGGTTGAATCGATTGTCGTGCGCGAGAAGCAGCAGATTGCCGGGATATGGATCAACGCGGCAAGCAGCGAATTTCGTTCGGCCCCCGGTTTTTACGCGGTTGCCTCCTCCAAGCCGATTGATGCTATCGTCGATAGCAAGACTGCGGATATCTACGAACTGGGACTGCACCATTTGCAGCTTTCCCCGGCCGGTGCGATCGACAGCCGCGAACTGGATCGATTTGTCGACGGACTCGTGGACCTTAATTCCCGAGGCAATCTTTTCAAGAATTTGCCCAATAGCGTCAAAATTACCAACAGCGTACTTTATCAGGCGCGGATTAATCTGCCAGCCAGCGTACCGGTGGGGGACTATACGGCAGAAACCTTCCTCATAATCGATGGCCGTGTGGAAGCTGCGGAAGTCAAGAATATCACCATCGAGAAAACCGGAATGGGGCGTTTCATCACCAATTTATCGCAAAATTACGGCTTTCTTTACGGTTTGATCGCCGTGTTGATCTCGGTTTTCCTTGGCTGGTCTGCCGGCTATCTGTTCCGCAAGATGTGATGTTGCCGCAAGCATACAGGTCTTTATCTGTTGTTTATGCCTGCGAGTAAATCTTCCTTAACCATGATCGACTAGGCCGGTTTTTCGAATTGCAAAACAGGAAAACGGCAATGTCCGACATGGGTTCCCACAATTTCCCCGAAGCAAGGCCGCTTCAGGGTTCAGGCGATCAACCGCAAAGTGGCATCGACCGCGGCGCGATGCCCCGGCGCAGTGAAGGCCACAAGATCGGTGAAGTGATCGAAATTGCGGGTTCCAGTTCAAAAGTTGTCATGGATACAGCCGTTCTGACCGGATTGCTCGATCATCACGACAAGACGGTGCAAATGGCCGGCCAGGTTGGCAGCCAAGTGAAAATCCGGGTCGGCGCTACCTGGCTGCTGGCCAATATACGGACGCAGCGACTCTATGAGGGCCGGGCGGGAATGGTGGTTGCCGAGATCGATTTTCTCGGCGAGGGCGACGAGGAACAGCTGACCGGCCAGATTTACAATTTCCGTCGGGGCGTTACCCGCTATCCGACTCCGGCGTCGACCGTCTATGCAGTGACGACCGCCGATCTCAAGCAGGTTTATGCGTCCGATGGTCGGGCCAATGTCGAAGTCGGTACCGTCTATCCGACAAATGATATCCGTGGCGCACTCTATATCGACGCCATGCTCGGCAAGCATTTCGCGCTTCTGGGTTCGACCGGTACCGGTAAGTCGACGGCGGCCGCACTCATCCTCCATAAAATCTGCGATCTGGCCCCCGAAGGCCATATCATCATGATCGACCCGCACGGGGAATATGGGGCGGCGTTCAAGGACAATGGCAAGGTGTTCGATGTGAACAATCTTAACCTGCCCTATTGGCTGATGAACTTTCGCGAACATTGCGAGGTGTTTGTCCAGTCGAAAGGGGATGCCAAGCAGATGGACTGTGACATTCTCGCCAAATGTCTGCTGGCTGCAAAAGCGAAAAGCCAGGCTTCGGCAGGCGTCGCAAAATTGACCGTCGATTCGCCGGTGCCGTATCTGCTGTCCGATCTGACATCGATCCTGCAGAATGAAATGGGCAAGCTGGACAAAGCAACCAACAGCGCGCCCTATCAGCGCCTGAAAAGCAAGATTGACGAGATCAAGGCTGATCCACGCTACAGTTTCATGTTCTCGGGCATGCTGGTCGGCGACACGATGGCCAGCTTTCTGACCAAGATTTTCAGATTGCCGTCAGAGGGCAAACCGATTTCCATCATAGATGTATCCGCCATGCCCTCCGAAATCACACCGACCGTGGTGTCGGTGCTCAGCCGACTGGTGTTCGACTATGCGATCTGGTCGCGGAACGAACCGCAACGACCAATGTTGCTGGTCTGCGAGGAAGCGCATCGCTATATTCCCAATGATGACATGGCCGAAGAAAGCGCCGTTCGCGATATTCTCAGCCGGATCGCCAAGGAAGGCCGTAAATATGGCGTGTCTCTTGGCCTGATCACCCAGCGTCCATCCGATCTTGCCGAGGGTGTGCTCTCGCAATGCGGTACGATCCTGTCGATGCGACTCAACAATGACCGGGACCAGGCTTTCGTGAAAGCGGCCATGCCGGAAGGCGCGCGCGGTTTTCTCGATTCCATTCCTGCCTTGCGCAATCGTGAAGTGATCTGCTGCGGCGAGGGTGTCGCGATTCCGATCCGTGTCTCGCTGGATACGCTAGTCGAAAGCCGCCGTCCGGCTTCGGAAGACCCGATATTCTCGAACCTGTGGCGCGAACAGGGCGGCGAGGAAGAGATTATCCAGCGGGTTATCAAACGCTGGCGCGCCCAGGGTCGGTAGTCACCGATCGCGCCGTTTGTCCATTTTCCTCGGACGTTGATCGATCAACGCTACCCAATTTCACACTATTGATTACATCCGTAGTCACTCAGCCACGCATTGCGCGTGGCGAACTTGTGGAGAATATGATGGTTGATAAGCGCTATTTTCCGTGGCTGGCTGGACTGGGTCTCGTCGCCGCCTCTTTCGTTCCGGCTCTGGCCATTCACGCCCGGGATGCCGAGCATGAATCCCATTCGGAATGGACCGAAACGCTGGTCCGGAATATCATGACCGAGGTGAAGGCCGGTTTGGCCGAAGGTGCCGTTGGAATGGAAAAGGGCGCGGAGGAAATGCTGCGCGGTGCCGACGAGATGGAGGCCTATGCCGACCGGCTGGAGCGCGACGCGGATTTTCGGGAACGCGAGGCCGAGCGGCAGAACGCCCGGCGTGACAAAAGAATCACCGCCGACGATCTGCTGGCAAGCGCCCCTAAAATGCGCCGCGGTGCGGAAAAGATGCGCGAAGGAGCCCGAAAAATGCGCGAAGGTGCCGAAAAAATGCGCCGCGGCGACGCGAGCTAACAGGCATGTCGGAAACCGGTGTCCCCGCAAATGAGGCAACCCCTTTTCCGACATTTCCACATTCGGCCCCGATGGAGATAGGCTTTCGTCAGCGCAGGAATACCATCACCCCAACCGACCGATAGCCGCCTGCAACCGCCCGGCTTCCGCTTCCTTGTCGGCCAGATCGGCCCGGGCTTTCTCGACCGCTTCGGGCTTGGCTTTCTCGACAAAATTCGGATTGCCGAGCCGCCCTGACAGCGACTTGGCTTCCTTCTGCGCCGCTTCCAGTGCCTTGGCCAGCCGGCCCTTTTCCGCGTCGATGTCGATGGCTCCGGCGAGCGGCAGCACATAAGTCGCACCATCAACCACAATCTGGGCCGAAGCGCCTTCCGGAGCCGGGTCAAAGGAAATCGCTTCCAGGCGCCCAACCCGGTCAAGAGCGGCAGTCTGGCGCGCAATCTTGGCTTGCAGATCATCATCACCATCGCGGACGTGCGCCGTCATCTTGGTTCCGGGAGCAATATTGAGTTCGACTTTGGTCGAGCGCACTTCGGAAATCAATTTGATCAGCCAGTCGACTTCCGCCTTGGCCTCGGTGTCGATTTCGGCCTGCGGCTCGGGCCATTTGGCAACGATCAAATCATAGTTTCGGCCACCATTGTCCTGGGCCATCGCATGCCACAATTCTTCGGTGATGAAGGGCATGAACGGGTGCAGCATGACGATGATCTGGTCGAGCACCCAGCCGGCGACCGTGCGGGTTTCATCCGCCGCGCCGGAATCCTCGCCTTGCAACACCGGCTTGATCAGTTCCAGATACCAGTCGCAGAATCGGTCCCAGGTGAAATGATAGATGGTGTTTGCGGCCGCATCGAAGCGCAGGTCGGCCAGCGCCTTGTCGAGCGCCTGCCGGGTTTCGATCACTTCCGAAATAATCCAGCGATTCACCGGCAGACTGGCATCCGGAGCAGCTAGCGTCTTGCTTGCGCCAATGCCGTTCACTTCACAGAAGCGAGACGCGTTCCACAGCTTCGTCGCAAAATTGCGATAACCCTCGACGCGCTTGTCATCCATCTTGATATCGCGGCCCTGGCTTTCCATCGCCGCCATGAAGAAGCGCAGCGCATCGGCGCCATATTGATCGATCAGGCCGAGCGGATCGACAACATTGCCCTTGGACTTGGACATCTTGGACCCGTCCTCGGCGCGTACCAGTCCGTGCAGATAGAGCCGTTTCCACGGCACCTCTTTCATGAACTGGATCCCCTGCATCGCCATCCGCGCATCCCAGAAGAACAGGATATCAAAGCCGGAAATCAGCAAGTCATTGGGGTAATGGCGTTCGAGGTCTTTGGTTTGTTCGGGCCAACCGAGTGTGCCAAAGGGCCAGAGGGCAGAGGAGAACCATGTGTCGAGGACATCGGGGTCGCGGGCTAGTGTAACACCATCTCCAGCTTGCTCCTGTGCCCCGGCTTCGTCCATGGCCACATAGATTTTGCCATTCTCGTCAAACCAGGCCGGTATCCGGTGCCCCCACCAAAGCTGCCTTGACACACACCAGGGCTGGATATTTTCCATCCAGTTGAAATATGTCTTCTCCCAGCTTTTCGGCACAATCTCGATAGCGCCCGACTTCACAGCTTCAATCGCCGGCTGTGCCAGCGTTTCCGCATCGACATACCATTGGTCGGTCAGCCAAGGTTCGATCACCACACCGCCGCGATCACCGAAAGGCGTCGCAATCGTGCGTGGTTCGGCATCGAGCTCGGTCTCTTCGCCGTCCTTGGATTTGATGACATGCGGGATCAGGAAGCCCTGTTCCTTCAGCCGCTGTACCACCAGTTCGCGAGCACCGTTGACGCCATCCTTCTTGAACCGGTGCAGTCCGATATATTCATCCGGTACCAGTACGTCCGATGTCTGGCAGACATTGGCTTCCCCATCGAGCATATTGAGCATTTCGCCAGCTGCAAAACCGGCGCGCTTGCCGACCTCGAAATCGTTGAAGTCATGGCCGGGCGTGATTTTCACCGCACCGGAACCCAGTTCGGGATCGGCATGTTCATCGGCGACGATCGGAATGCGCCGTCCGGTTATCGGCAGGACCACTTCCTTTCCAACCACGCTCTTGTAACGTTCGTCGCTAGGGTGCACGGCAACCGCCATATCGGCCAGCATCGTTTCCGGCCGGGTCGTTGCCACTTCGATATAGTCGCGCCCGTCAGCCAGCGTCACGCCATCCGCCAGCGGATATTTAAAATGCCAGAAGCTGCCTTTGGTATCGACCGTCTCGACCTCGAGATCGGAAATCGCGGTTTTCAGGGCCGGATCCCAATTCACCAGCCGCTTGTCGCGATAGATCAGCCCGTCATTATAGAGATCGACAAAGACTTTGAGCACGGCCTCGTTCATGCCGTCGTCCATGGTGAAGCGCTCGTTCGACCAGTCCATCGAACAACCCAGACGGCGCAACTGCCCGGTAATCGTACCGCCGCTTTCCTCTTTCCATTCCCAGACTTTGGCGACAAATTCCTCGCGGGTGAAATCGGTGCGCTTTTGCTGGCGCTCGTTCATCTGCCGCTCGACCACCATCTGGGTGGCGATACCGGCATGATCCATGCCGACAACCCACAGCGCGTCCTTGCCCTTCAGCCGCTCGTGGCGGATGATGATATCCTGCAGCGTATTGTCCAGTGCATGGCCGATATGCAGCGATCCGGTGACATTGGGCGGCGGATTCACAATGGTGAAGGGCTCGCGATCATTGCGTTCGGGACGGAACAGGCCCTTGCTTTCCCAATGCTCATACCAGCGCGCTTCGATGGCGGCGGGGTCGAAATTTTTATCTAAGGTCATGGGGTGGTCTTTGGCATTGCTTTTCACCGTAAACAACAGCCAATTGCCGTTAGTGGTGAGCCTGTCGAGCCGCGACTCTCCTCGACAGGCGCCCTTCGACAAGCTCAGGGCTGCCGGACCGGGACCAATGGTCCGGATTATTTGGTCGGTTGGTCCAAAATCCCGTCAATTTCAGCATTGGCCTTCGCCCTCAGCTGCCGCTTGCACGCCCTGAATCCCGGTTGCCGGTTCAGCGCCTGCACCCGCAGGACCGCTTCATCAAGCAATTGGTCGGCCATGCACAGCTCGTCCACCAGTCCGGCGGTCAGGGATTCGGCCGGATTGAGCAAATGCGAGGACAGGGCGAGCCGCCGCCGCCACACCGGGTCCAGCCAGTGATCCAGAATCGCCTGCGGCACCGCAGGGAAGGGGAGCCCGGCCTTCGCTTCCGGCAAGCCAATCTTGTAATCGCCCTGGGCCGCGAGAACCCAGTCGCAGGCCAGCATCATGATCCCGCCCGCGCCAATCGCATTGCCATTGACCGCGCCGACAACTGCGCAGGGCAGGCGGTGCAGCGCAGCGGCAAAATCGTTGATTCCGGCCACCGCCCGTTTCTGGCCCGCCTCGTCGAGCGACGCGGCAATCTTCGTATCCATGCCGCAGGTGAAATGCTCGCCGGCGCCGGTCAGTACAATACCTGCCTTCGGCGGATCCGTGGCCAGCCGTTGCAGGGCAGCAGCACCCTCCTCCAGCAAATCGGGATTGAGCGTGTTGCGTTCGCCGTTGGTCAGCGTGATGATGACCGTACCATCACGCTCTTCAGTGGGGAAATAGGTCATTCGCCTTCGCTCGCCCCACTGCCCTCGGTCGCCGTCCACTTTGCCATCCAGTCAAATACCGTCCGGTACCACTGCACGCTGTTCTTGCCCTTCAGCACCCAGTGATTCTCATCCGGGAAGATCAGCAATTTGGACGGAATGTCCATTTCCTGCGATACGGTGAATGGCATGATGCTCTGGGTATAGGGAATCCGGAAATCCTTTTCCCCGTGAATGAACAGGGTCGGCGTCTGCCAGTTCGCAATCTGGTTGACCGGGTTCCATTTTTCCGGATCAGCGCGCTTCCACCACACACCGCCGTGATCCCATTGATCAAACCAGAGCTCTTCGGTGCTGAATGCGAAGCTGCGGAGATCGAAAATCCCGGCATGATTGATCAGACAGTCGAACCGGTCGGGCCAGTTGCCGGCAATCCAGTTCATCATATAACCACCGTAGGAACCGCCCAGCGCACAGGAGCGCTCCCCGTCGATTTGCGGATCGGTCTGTATCGCTGCTGCATAGCCGAGCTTCAGATCCTCCAGCGGCTTGCCACCCCAGTCCTGATTGATGCTGTCGGTGAACTCCTGCCCGTAACCGACCGAGCCATGGAAATCGATCGTAACCGCGGCATAGCCCTGCGCCGCCATCACTTTCGGGTTCCAGCGTGTCGACCAAATGTTGCCGAAACTGCCTTGCGGTCCGCCGTGGACCAGAAACGCCATCGGCAGCTTGCCGGTCGCGCCAGCGGGTTTGATGATCTGGCCCCAGACGCGGTCACCACCCGCGCCGGCAAAATTGAAGCGCTGGACATCCACTCTGTCAATTTCGGCCAATTCGCGACCATTGATATTGGTCAGTTGGGTGACCGTCCCGTCTGCCGCGCGCTGATAGAGATCGGTTGGCAGCTGGACGCTGTTCATGGTGTAAATCAGCGAGCCATCCTGCAACGGGATCGTCGTGCCGACATTGCCTTGTCCGGTCAGCCGCGTGACCTTGCCGGTCTTGACGTCGATCGAGAATGCTGGATGATCGAGCACGTCCTGCGCGGTTACGATCAGAGTCGCGTCGTCGGGCGCCCAGACGATAGATCCAACCGAGCGGTCCCAGTCCTTGGTCAGGGCAATGGCGTCGTCTTCACCACTGCCCTTTTTGCGCAATTTTACCACCAGACGATCGGCCTCGTAGCCGGGCCGCGCCATCGCTGCCCACGCCAGCCATTCCCCGTCGGAGGAAAAGGCCGGGAGCGTGTCAGTCGCTTCATTATCATCGGTTTGGTTGAGAATTTCCGTGCCATCCGCCTTGGCCCCGTACAGATCAAGATTGGTCGATTTGGGCTCGTTGCGGTCGGCGGTCCGCAGCACAAAGAACAGGCCGTCCTCGCCCGGCACCCAGGCGATTTCCTCCCCGCCACCAAAAGGTTTGGACGGACTGTCGCCCACGAGATCTCCGTCCAGCGCCGTACCGTTGCCCGCTATTTTGCTGTCTTTCAGGTCAAACGCAAACACCCGACTGTAATTGCCCGGGGTTTCCCAGCTTGACCAGTGACGGACAAACAGCTCGTCATATTCGCGACCGGTACCAGGACCGGGTTCGGCCCGGTTGCCACCGGCGTCGCAGCCGAATGTTTGGCAGTCTCGCGCAATATCGCCCCAAAGCGCAATTTTTTCGCCGTCCGGAGAAAGTTTGAAGCCCGCAATATCGGCCTTTAGATCGCTTGCGCGCTCCGGTTTTCCGGTCGTGCCGGCCGAGGATATTCCGCTATGCCATAGCTGTTCCGACCCGCTGGCATCGCTTAGATAATAGAGGCTGCCGTCTGCCGCGAAGGCCGGGCTGTGTTCGCTTTTATCCGGCTGGTCGACAATTCGCACCGGTGCGGCCTCGGATTTGTCCAGAGCCAGCAGATAGAGCGCGCTGGACCGTGCGTAGCTTTCCGGATCGGTTTCGGTGACATCAAAGACGGCCCATTTCTCGTCCGGAGAAACGGCGACGGACCCCATGCGCTTGAGCGTCGCCAGATCCTCTGCGGTCATCGGGCGAGCTGTTGCGATCGCGGGAATTACAGCGCCCGTAACAAGCAGGGCTGCGGTGAGTGTTTTGGTAAAATTTGTCATGCACAGCAGTTTAGCACGGCTGTCCGACAAGGCAATTGGGATTGGGCCCGTCCGCCTATTTCCCGTTAAGCCGCTGGATTTCCCGGGCCACCAGTTGCTCGACCAGATCCGGCAGGTTCGCATCCAGCCATTGCTTGATCATCGGACGCATGATTTCGCGGGTCAAATCTTCCAGCGATGTGCCGCCGCCAGACAGGGCCGCCGGACGTCGCTCGAGCGCTTCCTTTTCGACCAGCGCCGAGAGCGACTGGCGCATGCTGTCCAGCTTGTTGTCGTCGATCAACCGCTCTTCCTTGCGGCGGTCGCCAAACACGCCGCGCGCGGATGAACTCTGATGTTCCGCCAGTTCGTCGGTAAGTTCCAATATTTCGTCATCGCTGTCCGCCGGTTTGACATCCGGAACCGCCTGCAGCGCTGGCTTGAGTGGGCTCTTGCGGCGGTTTACGGGACGATCGTCATCGATCGCCTTGTCTTCGGCGATGATGCGTTTGATCGACGAGAGAATTTCCTCCATCGATGATTCCCGGTTTTGTTCAGCCATCTGCGAAACCCCCACACTTGTACCCCGTTGCCGGTCTTGACCGCCGCGCCCGCGTCTATCGGCGCGTTGGTCTTTCCGGCAGGGGCTCTATGTCCGCTTTTTGCGCCTGAGTGTCAACGGTCCTGGTTGCCTGGGGCTCCGGATTCGGATCGCTCTGATAATCGTAGAACATGTCGTCGACCCGCTCGTAATTGACTTCGGGATCATAAAGCGGACCGCCTTCGAGGCCAAGATCGCGAGCTTCTGCCCGGCCCATTGCGGCGAGCAGGGAAAAGCCAGCCACATAGCTGTTGCGGCGGGCCGCCACCAGCTGCACCTGGGCATTCAGCAATTCCTGCTCGGCGTTCAATATGTCCAATATGGTCCGGTTGCCGACAGAATTTTCCGCGCGCACCCCTTCCAGCGACAGGCTCGCCGCCGCGACCGCCCGCTCCGAGGACTGGATCACCCGCTCCGATGCGCGCCAGCTGGAAAAGGCCGCCCGGGTCTGGGCAATTACATCGCGTTCGACTGCGATTTGTTGTTCGTAGGCCTGGCCGGAACGCGCCTGCGCCTGACGGATCTGTGCGGCCGGCCGACCGCCCTGGTAGATCGGCATGGTCGCCCGAATGCCCACTTCCGCCGTGGACTGTTCCTGGATGAAATTGGTGCCCGGGATATTGCCGCCGAGCGTCCCATGAAAGTTAACATAGCGTCCCTGGGCATAAGTGGAAACCCGCGGCTTGTTGGCGGATCGGGCAGACTTGATATCAAACTCGGCCGCGTCGCTGCGTTCCTTTGCCGCGAGCAGGTCCGGATTATAGGACAGGGCGATATCGACGGCCTGATCGGGCGTTTCCGGCATGTTCGGCAAGGGCGGCGGCGGTTCCAGATCGCCGGGTTCGTGGCCAACCAGCGCTATATAATTTTCCTTGCTGCGGATCAGGTTGGCGCGTGCGGTTTCGAGGTCGCTCTTGGCAATCTCCAGCCTTGATTCGGACTGGGCGACATCGGTGCGCGTCAGGTCTCCGATTTCAAACCGGTCGCTGGTCGCATTGAGATTGACCGAGAGTACTCCGACATTGGACCGGTTCAGCTGCACAATCGCCGAATCGCGGATCACATCCATATAGGTAGCGACAACATTGCTGAATACGCTCGCCTCGGTCGCGCGCAGATCATATTGCCCGGCTTCCACTCTGGTTCGGGCCGCCCGAATCGCGTTTTTTACGGCACCGCCGGAATAGATCGGGACATCGATCGATCCGCCCGCGGTCGACTGGCGGAGCGGCGCGGTAAAGCTGTTGGCGCTGCGCAGGAAATTTTCCTGAAAACCGAAGTCGCTGGTAGCACTGGGACGACCGTCCGCCTTGGCGATCGGCACGGATTCGTCCGTTGCCCGCTGGGCGGCGCGCGCGCCCGACAGCGTCGGGTTGGTCTGGTAGGCAGCGATCAGGGCATCGCGTAATGTGTCGGCCTGCACTGGCGCTGACAGCAACGCAGCGATGGCGCCTCCAAGGAAAAGCTGACGTCTGGTCATCTCAATATTCTCCCGAGCGCCTTAGAATTTGAAGCTTTTTGCAATTTCAAAGCCGGGCAGCGGACAGCCTCCGCCATCGGCGAAATATTGATAGCCGACATGGCTGCCGGCCGCTCGACCCAAAGCAAGCCGGGGTACGCCGTCATGCAGGATCACAGCCACAATTCTTCCGTCCGGTGCCAGTTGATCGACAAGTGTCTGGGGCATCTGTTCCGCCAGGCCATCGACAACGATCACGGAATAGGGCGCTGACGCCCGCCATCCGTCCGTGAAAGTGCCTGTTTCGATTGTAACGTTGGTGCAATCAGCAAGATTTTTTGCTGCCGTGGCTGCGAGCTTGGGATTTTGTTCGACCGCCGTGACCGTTCCGGCCAGCTCCGCCAGCACCGCTGCGGTATACCCTGTGGCTGCGCCGATCAGCAGAACATTGTCGGCCTTCGTGACACGTGCCATATTGAGCAGACGCCCGGTGGTGAGCGGCGGATTCAGCACCCGGCCTTCGTCGATTTTCACGCCCCGGTCGGCATAGGCAAAGCTGCGTCGGCCCGCCGGCACGAAATCTTCGCGCGGAATGTGGCTCATCGCCGCGATCAGGCGAGGGTCGCTGACGTCGGTAGTGCGCAACTGGCTGACCACCATCGCTTTGCGCATTTGTGTGAAATTTTCCTGGCCCAAGCGTAGATCCTCGCAATGAATAGTCTGTCTTCCATGCCACTTCTGTATTATGAATACAATACACTATGGCCGGGATTTTGTCGCTTCTAGCTTGGCTTGCCCCTTGCGCCAAGATGGATTCCGGTGAATTTGTGCTGACTGCGTCTTTTGCGCGACAATCGGGCGAGTTGGCTCAATATGCAGTCACAGCCAATATGGACGCAACTTGGGGTTGACTTTCGCAGCAAAGCGAAGCAATTCGCGCCCTCTCTCCGGCCCGATGGCGGAGTGGTGACGCAGCGGATTGCAAATCCGCGCACCCCGGTTCGATTCCGGGTCGGGCCTCCACTTAATTCTCGTTGCAGAAGCGGCAATCCATTTGCAGGATTGCCGATCGATCGGTGCGTCGGTGTCGACAGGCGACCTGTTCCGGGCAATCGTGGTACCCCGGTATTTGGCTATCGGGGCTTGGTGCGGTTCAGGCTCTCGACAATGCTGCAATCACTGATGCGTTCGCCATTGCAGGATCGCAGCACCTGGCCCAGTTCGTCGCGCAACAGCGTGAGATCGGCGATCTTGTGGTCGACTTCGCCGAGTTGCAGCTGGACCAGCTGATCAACCTGCTCGCATGGTTTGTCTTCATGATCCGACAGGGCAAGCAATTGCCGCACCTGTGCCATGCTGAAGCCGAGTTGCCGGGCGCGACGCACAAACGTCAGCTTGGCGATGTGGTCATCGGAATAGTCGCGATAGTTGCTGTCAGTGCGGTCGGCAGCCGGCAATATGCCTTCGCGCTCGTAATAGCGGATCGTTTCCGCCTTGGTGCCTGTGGCCTTTGCCAATTGTCCGATACGCATCGCTTGACCTTGTAGTTACTACAAGGTGCATATATTCCTCCGACTCGAACGATACAAGGAGATCGGAATGGGAAAATCCTGCTGCCAGGTCCCCGAACCGGACCAGGCCATCCACAATGATGCGCGGTGGCGCCGGATCCTGTGGATTGCACTGGTCGCCAATGCGACCATGTTCCTTGTCGAAATCATTGCCGGCGTCATGGCAGATTCCCGGGCGCTTCAGGCCGATGCCCTCGACTTCTTTGGCGACGCAGCCAATTACGCTATCAGCCTCGGTGTTGCCGGGATGGGCCTTGCATGGCGAGCGAAGGCGGCCCTGTTCAAGTCCGCGACCATGCTTGCATTTGGTCTATGGGTGATCGGGTACGCCATATACGGCCTTGTCGCGGGTTCCCATCCGGAACCACAGGCGATGACTCTGGTCGGCACACTGGCATTGCTGGTCAACGTTGCCGTTACGCTGTTGCTGTTCCGCTATCGCGCGGGCGACGCCAATATGCGTTCGGTGTGGATTTGCTCGCGCAACGATGCCATCGGCAATCTGGCGGTCGTCGTGGCGGCGTTCGGCGTATTCGGCACAGGGCAAGCCTGGCCGGACCTGCTCGTTGCCGGCATCATGGGCGGCCTCGCGATATGGGGCAGTCTGGAGGTATTTGTGCTGGCGCGAAGGGAACTGGTTCATGCCAGACAATAACATGTCGCCGGTTGCCGCTTTCCTGGCCCTGGAATATCAAGATGCCGAGAAGGCGGCGCGCGCCGGACGTATAGATCAAGCCTGGCACCATCTGGAGCGCGCCCATATTGTGGCCCAGACCCGGTTGTTGGCGCACTGCCGCTCGCATTGGACAATGCTGTTGTTCGCCGTCCGGCTCGGCGATTGGCGCGAAGGGGCTGGCCAGATCTTTCGCCTTGCTCTTGCTCCCCTTGGCAACCTGACCGGCCGGCTTCCTGTCGGAAACAGCGGCCGAGCGAACGTCAGCGCCTTCGTCGCTATGGAAATCCCGTCTGATCTCCGGTCGATTCTCGACACGGATTCGGAATAGGATTTGCCGCGCCCTGAAATCCCAAGAAGCGCTGATCATGAGAGTAATATTTTCCTGACCGTAGATTTTTGACACTTATATGACAGTTTTGTTGCAATGAATGTCATATAAGTGTAACAATTGAGCTTCGGAGCAGGAGGAGATGTCATGAAAACCGCTAAAATTATCGGAATCATAGCCGGAATAATGCTGACTGGAACACCGGCATTCGCACAGGATTCGGGCGAACTTGGCTATGCGAAGGGCGCACTGGGCTATGATGCGCTGGTGGCCGGTCAAAACAAGCTGGCGCTGCAGCAACTGGAAGCGGCGGAAAAGGTCGATGCCAATGATCCGGCGCGGCTGATCAATCTTGGCCAGGTTTATGCAAGAATGGGTCGTACAGGCGATGCCGCACGGATGTTCATGACGGCCATGCAGAGCAACCGCAATTTTGATCTGGTGCTCGCTGACGGGACGGTGATCAATTCCCGGGATGCCGCTGACCAGGCCTTGCAGAACCTCAACAGCCAGTTTGCCGGCCGGTAAAAGGGGCGATCATTCGGGGCAGAATTCCCGCTCCCTGTAATATGCACAAGGTGGCCGTATCTGCGGCCGCCTTTTTTTGTGCATTCTGTCCCGAATTATATCGGTTTTTCGGATAATCGTTGCATAACCGCCGTTGCAAACAGCGGTGAAAGATATCCGTCACAATTGTGTCGCCGAACCGTCATGCAAACAGCATCGCAGGGTCACTTCCCATCCCTAGAGCGCTTCCCTGAGGGCGATGGGGAGCTTCTGATTCGATTCCGCATCGTTTGATTCGAAAACATCAAACCAGTTTTTTGCGGAGACCAATCCCATGTTGAATAAGCAAACCCGTTCTCTCCTGTTTGCAGGTGTCGCTGCCCTTGCGGTGACCGCTTGTGGCGCCGACGATGTCGCATCGCCAGGCGAAGGCAATATCATCGTGTTGCCGACTCCGGCCCCCGCCCCGGCGCCAACACCGACGCCGACACCTGCCGGCACACCGGCAGCCGACTGTCCCACCGGTACAGCAAATGTCGGCACGATAACGACAGGCAATGGCGAGCAGGCGCGCAATTGTCAGGTGTCCGGTATCATCCAGGGCAATCTGGTACTGCCGAAGCGTCCCAACACCGCAAATACCATATACTCGCTTTCTGGCGGGGTTGAAGTCGGTGTCGATGGCGGTGCCCAGGGTGTTCTGACGATCGAACCCGGTGTCACCATATTCGGGTCTTCGGGCGGCGACTTCCTGCTCGTCAATCGCGGATCCCAGCTGTTTGCCGAAGGTACGGCTTCCGCTCCGATCATTTTCACGTCGCGCCAGAACATATTGGGGACCTCGGGTGTGGACAGCATCGGCCAGTGGGGCGGGATCGTCATCCTCGGCCGCGCACCGATTTCTGACTGTGCAACCGGCGGTGCATCCAATCCGGGCGGAACCCGAACCGATTGCGAAGCCATTGTCGAGGGCCCGTCCAACGCGGTTTATGGCGGAACCCTGCCAAATGATTCCAGCGGTCGCATGTCCTTCATGCAGGTTCGCTATCCCGGCTTCGAAGTTTCCCCCGGCAATGAACTGAACGGGATCACCATGGCTGGCGTTGGTCGCGGAACATTCTTCCAGAATATCCAGGTCCACAACAGCTCCGACGATGGCGTCGAGTGGTTTGGCGGGCGGGTCAACGGCAAAAATCTGGTGATGACCGGTATTGACGATGACTCGGTCGACTCCGACTCCGGGTTCAAGGGCCACAACCAGTTCGTGTTGGCTGTCCAGCGCGCCAATGGCGGTGACCATGTGATGGAAGCGGATTCCAACGGCGATGAAGATGCCGAACCACGGCAGGATCACAAGCTTGCCAACGTGACCTTTGTCTCGAACGGCGGCGACCATGTCATCCTGTTGCGTGGCGGCGGTGATTATGCCTTCTACAACAGCGTCTTTAACAGTCCCGCAGCCTGTATCGATATCGATAGTGCCACCACCATTCAGGCCGCAGGTGCCGCAGCGGACGAAAACGGACCACCCGTGTTTCAATCCCTGTTCATGAGCTGCGCGACCGCGTTTGTGGACGATGGCAATATCACCGTTGCCCAGATCCAGACGATCTTCAACGCCGGCACCAACAACACCTCCGCCGGAACGTCCAGTCTGGCCAATGTCGCTGCGGCGTTCCCGTTCATCAACGGAGCAAATGAGAATGGCGTGACCCCGACGGCGGTCAACGGCATCAACAGCTTCTTTGAGGATGTCGCCTATATCGGCGCTGTAAGGGACGCGAATGACACGCGCTTCCAGGGCTGGACCTGCGGGCTCTATGCGAATGATTGCGTGACCTCACCCACCATCGGTTGAGCATATTATTGTCATGGGATGGTGGCCGGTTCCGGTCGCCATCCCATTTTTACCATTATGAAGGAAGTTCCGATGACGAAGCGGACAGCGATGATCACCAGCCTGCTCCTCGGCACCGCGCTGGTGTCGCCTGCGGCCTATGCGCAAACCATGGCAACCGACGAGCAGCCGGCGGAAACGATAGAGTCCGACGACGATATCGCCGATGACGACGTGGATATTTCCGCTCCCGGCGGTGAATTCAGCGGAGAGATCATCGTCCGCGGAAAATATATTCCCAACCCCATTCGCGCGACATCGGAAGTTGTCTCGGTGCTCGGCGAAGCGGAAATTGCGCGGGCAGCGGATGGCGATATTGCCGGATCCTTGCAGCGCGTGACCGGCCTCAGCGTGGTTGGCGGCCGTTTCGTTTTCGTCCGCGGGCTCGGCGAGCGTTATTCACTGGCGCTGCTCAATGGCCTGCCCTTGCCGTCGCCCGAACCTTTGCGCCGGGTTGTCCCGCTCGACCTTTTCCCGACCAGCGTGATTGCCTCGACGGTTGTCCAGAAGAGCTATTCGGTCAATTATCCCGGTGAATTCGGTGGTGGCGTGATCAACCTGACCACCAAGTCGACACCCGAAGAACCATTTCTCAAGATCAATTTCGGTGTCAGCGGAGATAGCGAAACCACGGGCAAGCTTGGCTATACATACGATGGTTCGGACACCGATATCATCGGCTATGACGACGGTCTTCGCGATATTCCCGGTGGCCTGGCAAATGCGATCGCCAAAAATATACCGATTTCGGTCAGCACCGAATTTTCCAGCCAGAATTTGCAGGAATTTGCCGCAAGTCTCAACAATGCCGAAACCAACCTGATCCAGCGCAACAATGATATTCCGGCCAATTTCTCTGCCGATATTACCGGAGGAACGAGCTTCGATGTAGGCGACGCGTTTGTCGGGCTTGTGGCCACTGCCGGGTTTGAAAATAGCTGGCGGACCCGCGGCGGCGTCCAGCAGACAACCCAGGGTATCGTCAATATCGATGGGCAACCCGGCCTTCGCCCGGACCAGAATTTTAATTTTGTAACGACCGAGAACCGGATCGTTGTCAACGGCCTGATCGGCCTGTCCGCGGAAATTGGCGAGCACAAGCTTCGTTTCACGAATCTCTACATTCACGACACATCGAAAGAAGCCTCGATCAAGGCCGGTATTGATGCAATCAACGTGGATGAGGAAACGCTTCTCAATCAGGGCCGCACCAGCTGGTTCGAACGGCAATTGTTTACCACCCAGTTTGTTGGCGAATTCAAGTTTGACGAACTGTCACTCGACATCCGCGGATCCTGGGCCAATTCCCAGCGCGATGCGCCCTATCAGCGCACCTACAGCTATGCGTTCGACAATATTATCGCGCAGGATTTCGTCAACGATCTGACGTCGCCGGGCCAGTCCGCTCGCGTGCAGTTCAGTGACCTCAATGACGATGTCTACGGTGCCGGGGTCGATCTCGGCTATGAAACCAATATCGGTTTTCCCGTCAATTTCACATTTGGCTACAGCTACTATCTCAACGACCGCCAGGCCCAGCGACGCGATTTTCGTTTCGTTCCGGTCAACGGCTTGCCCAACCCGATAGACCAGGAGCGGATCGATTTCCTGCTCTCCGATTTCAATGTCTTTACCCACGAGATCGAATTGCGCGAAGTGGCTGCGCAGACATCGGTCCCGGCCTATGAGGCGCAACTGGAAATTCATGGCGGCTACGGCCAGTTTGATGCCGAGCTGGCGGACGGCCTCCGGCTGAACGTGGGGGTTCGCTACGAAGATGCAAACCAGTCGGTACTGCCGATATTGTTGCAGGGTGGCTCCGCATCGGTCGCGACCGGAATCAGCAACGACTATTGGTTGCCGGCAGGAACGTTGACCTGGAATTTCGCCGACGACATGCAGCTTCGTTTTGCCGCATCGAAAACCGTCGCGAGACCCCAGTTTCGTGAACTGGCGCCGCAACAGTTTCTCGATCTCGACACCGACCGTACCTTTATCGGCAACCCGCTGCTGACCGACAGCGAACTGCTCAACTTTGAAGGCCGCTACGAATATTATATCGGCCGTGGTGAACGCATCACGCTCGCAGGCTTCTACAAGAAGATCGACAATCCGATCGAGAATGTCGCCTTCGTGCAGGGCGGTGGCACATTGTTCACCGGTTTTTCCAACGCACCTACCGCAACGCTCTATGGCGGCGAAATCGAGCTGGTCAAATATTTTCCGCTATACGATCTGGGCGGCAGCTTCTTTGAAAACAGACGGCTGATGCTTGCGGCCAACTATACCTATACCAAGTCAAAAATCGAGGTTGCCGCAGGTGATCAGGCCGTCAACCCGGTCACTTTGACAGTAACCGATGCCTCCAATCTGTTCAATGACGGCGACCGTTTGACCGGCCAGTCTACCCATGTTGCGAATCTGCAGTTCGGGATGGAAAAGGAGGAGGGTCTTTCCCAGCAAACCGTCCTTCTCACTTATAACAGCCCGCGCGTCACGGCGCGCGGTCCCCAGGATCAGCCCGATCTGATCGAGCGGACCGGCTGGAAGCTTGATGTGGTGTTGCGCGAAGAACTGAATATCGCGGGTCAGGATTTCGAACTGAAATTCGAGGCACGGAATATTCTCGGAACGGATTATAGCGAGTCCCAGACTCTCGGTAGCTCGACCATCCTGAACAACGCCTATGATGTCGGGACCCGGTTCTCGATGAGCATCGGGCTGAATTTCTAGGGCGGGGCCTGTAATCTATCTGTCAAATAGGAGTCGTCGTCGCGTCACATTATTTTCCTATCCCACAGGGGTATAACAGCGGGAAGATAAGCGTGATGCACGGCGGATTTCCCGAGACTTTCGTCTCGTCGCAACAAGCAACAGACAGGCAACGGGTTGGCGTGAACCGGAACATATTGCGGTGAACGGGATAAATCTCCCTGCGGACGACAGCAAGTCCGATGATACAGCCGATATCCGATCACGATCGCCTCTGCTTGACCTCCCCTACAGCTATGCGCGGGACCA
>DELZ01000002.1:620835-652771 GCA_002354635.1 Sphingomonadales bacterium UBA2683 | reverse complement strand
CGCGGCCCCCAGCTCTCGCTTACCATGAAGGTGACCTGTTTCGCGCAGTTCAATGCAACTACCAGCAGGCCCGAGAGAACAAAAATTAGCATTCAGATGCAGCGTCCGCTGGCATTGACAGATGCTTTTTGCTGGCCTTCGCAACCCGACGGCCAACGCCGTAGGAGGCCGGCAGGCCCCTACATCATCACTGACGTCCCTGCTCTTCGCCATGGGCGAACAGGGCCTGCATGAATGCGGAATCGAACTGCTCGTCTGGGAAGGCGTCATCATCGAAATCGTCACCGATCTGGTAGACCGCAAGCGTTACGCCATGATGGACGGCGAATTCGCGATAGGACCGTAGGATGTTCCTATCGGCATGGGCGATCATGGTTTCGATCGAGCGGCGCAGGATCGAAAAAGCCGTTGGCTCGACGCCTTCGACCTGCGGCGCAAGGCGGCCATTATACAGAATGGTGAAGGAGCCGTTAGTCACATCCGCTCGCTCACGGAGCTCGGCCTGTCCCCACAGGATGCTGGGCGGTATCGCGAGGAAGCTTCCTGCGGTGCCGCCGTCAACATGCATTTCGCGGAAGGGCTGCCCGTCCGCCTCGACATCGATCATTACGGGCGGCATCAGCGCAGGGACGCTCGAGGAGGCTAGAAGGAGACTCTCGATAAGATGCTCGCGGTTGGGCATCGGCGAGACGGCGATAGAACCCAGATCCCAGATCGTGCCGCGCTGCGTGTCAAGATTGGTCGTAGTTACCAGAAGGCGGCGACCCTTCCGGTGTTCCTCTGCGATCCGCTCGACAAGTTCGGGCGAAACCTCGCGCTCGATCATTTCGAGCAAGGGACGGCTGGTTGCAAAAGCTGGTCCACCGAGCAGCCCGGAGATCGCACGCTGACGGTAGATGTCGTCCGCGTCGATTGTCGTGTAGAGGCGGCGCAAAGCGTCGTCCTCGCTTGGACCTAGAAAAGCAAAAGGCGCGATAAGCGCGCCGGTGCTGACCCCGATGACGAGATCGAAGTCGGGCCGGTCGCCGCGTTTGCTCCAGCCCGTAAGGAAGCCTGCCGAGAAGGCTCCTTTGTCCGACCCGCTGGAGATGGCCAGCAGGTCGATCGGTTCGTCGTCACCCGAGGCTCGCCTCTCCGCCATCCAGCGATCATGCCATGGCCGGATAATCTCGATTGATGCCTCTGTATCGAACCGCGTGCCGGTGAAATCAACGAGTTGTCCACCCATCCGCGCCGCCGAGGAAACGTCTTCGCGCTCGGGCAGAGTTGCGCAGGCACCGAGCGCGGCAGAAAGGACGATCAAAAGCATCGCTCTCGGCGATGTCCGTCTTGGTATCCGCGAGGCGATACCAGGCCTGCGTCGCATGCTCCTATTTGCCATATCGCGCCATGAAGGTCTGATACGCGGCCGCAGCAATCCGGTGACATTCGTCGATCGACGCCTTCTCGCGCGAGCCGTACAAGCGCGGATCGAAAATCCCGACCTTGCAAAGTTCACCCAATTGCTGGGCGGCAAGTTCATGATCGTCGCACGCTAGCTCGCCCCGCCCGGCCCATAGCGCGATCATGCTCGCTACTTCGCGGTTGCCGCGTTGGGGGCCGTTATACATGAAGGTCGAAGTAGCGAGCGGAAAGCGGTCGAAGCCGCCGATGCAGATGCGGCACAGACGCAGCACGTCGTCGTCACGCCCGAACATGCGTGCGAGGCGCGTGGTGATGACCTTGAGACCTTCGGTCGCGGTCATGTCACGCAATTCCGGTGGTACGATCTCGCTGCGCACCCGGGTCAAGGAATGCTCGACCACCGCAACGTAAAGTGCGTTCTTGTCGCGAAAGTGATTGTAGAGCGTCGGCTTGGCGACTTTCGCCTCGCGCGCCACTGCATCCATGCTGGTACCCTCGAACCCCTCGCGTACGAACACGCGCTGAGCCCCGGCGAGAATAGCCGCCCGCTTCTTCGTCTGCGTGATCTTGTTCATCTGCTCCACTTCGTTCCGATCTGAAAGTGGCCATAGGCGATTCGGTTTCAGAAAGCCAACCCGAAGGTTCATGATGAACTTTTGGGTAGCTTTTCTGCTTGGCGTTCGGAATCGATATACCTATTGATCTCTCGCTAAGTTATTCGACATATTTCGTATCTTCTCAGCGCCTTAACGCGACTTTCGCGCAGGAGCGGCTGCTGAAATCCTTCAGGAACAAGCGACTGACTTAGCAAATTCGTTCTAGATTGTACTAGACGGTTCAGAGCGAATCGCCTAGCAGGCCAGCCCATTATGATCAGACTCACAATGCGACCAGGCCACCATCGCCGATGGATAGCCGCCGTTTTTTCGGCGGGTCTGGCAGGCTGCGCCACGGTCGGTCCTGATTACGAGCGGCCTCCTATCGAGGCGACAGCGACCGACTGGATCGATCGGGAAAGCGTACCGGTCGCCGAAGCGGAATTCATCGCCTGGTGGCGCAATCTGGGCGATCCGGTGCTCACTCGGCTGGTCGAAGCTTCGCTGCAGGACAATCTGACGATCCGACAGGCACTCCTTCGGGTCGAGGAAGCGCGGGCGCGACGCGCGCAAATCAGGGCTTCCGCGCTTCCATCGGTCGGAGCCGATGCCTCCGTCACCGCGCTGCAGCAAAGCCTCAACGCCAATCCGGGTTTTGCACAGATCCCCGGCTTTCAGCGAGAACTTGAAATCTACGATGTCGGGGGGTCGCTCGCCTGGCAGATCGACCTATGGGGCCAAACGCGCCGCGCTCTGGAAGCGGGCGATGCGCGCATCGAAGGCGCGATTGCAGCCGCCAACGGTGCACGGCTCGCCGTGGCCATCGAGACGGCTTCGACCTATCTTGCCCTGATCGGATACCAATCCGAGCGCGGCGCGCTTCTCGCCAGCATCGCGGCGCAGCGCGAACTGCTGGCGCTCTCGAATATTCAGCTTCGCGAGGGCGAAATATCGCGTGCCGACCTGCTGCTCGTTGAAAGCGAGCTCGCCCGCATCGAAGCCGAGCTTCCGCGCCTCGATGTCGAGATAAGGGCTGCTGCCCTGGCTCTCGGGCCGCTGATCGGCGGGTTGCCGGAACGAGAGATCGCGCTCGCGACCGAGGATCGGAACGAGGTCGCGCTGCTCGACGTGCCTGTCGGCCTGCGCGCCGATCTGCTCCGAAGGCGCCCCGATATCGCGCGCGCTGAACGCGAACTGGCGGCCGAGACCGCCGAGATTGGCGTCGCGAGGGCCGAGCTTTTCCCGCAGCTGCGCCTCAACGCGGCAGGGGGCTTCTCATCGATCGCGCTAGATACGCTCTTCGATGGCGACAGCACCAGCTATTCCATCGTGCCGTTTTTGTCGTGGCGCGTCTTCGAAGGCGGTCGAATCCGCGCGGAAATCGATCTCGCTCAGTTGGAAGCGCGCCGGGCTGCGCTTGCTTACGAGCAAAGCATTCTAACCGCGCTCGAGGAAACCGAGACGGCCATCGCCCGCTACGACCTGGGACGTGAGGCACTTGCACTGAGCGAGCGCGCCGCGACCCTTTCGGCAGAAAATTACCGCCTCGCCCGCATCCAGTTCCAGTACGGCGCGATCGACCAGCTTCGCTTGCAAGAGGCTGAGCGGGGTCTGCGGAATGCGGAACGCGGCCGAGCGATTGCCTATCGCCAGGCGAGTCTTGCCATGGCGGGGCTGTACGCCGCACTCGGCGGCGGCTGGCAGGCCGCACCATCGGGAGACCCATCGTGAAACATACCCTCGCCCTTTTTGGGTCAGCCTTCTTGCTGGCTGGCTGTTCCGAAACGGAAAAACCGCCCGAGCCCAGACCTGTCGCCTGGGTCGAAGTCGGCGCTTCGGAAACCACATCCGACGATCAAGTGACCTTCCCGGCGCGCGTACGCGCCGAACAGCGCGCGTCACTCAGCTTCGAAGTCGGTGGGACCCTCACCTCCGTACGCGCCGAGATCGGCGATCGGGTCGGACGCGGCGCGGTGGTCGCGACACTCGATTCCGCGACCTATCGCTTCAATGCCGCGTCTGCCGACGCGCAGGTCGTCGAAACCCGCGCGCGGCTTGCGCGCGCCCGACAGGAAGCGGAGCGACAGCGCGCGCTCTTTGCCGAGGGTGCAACCTCCGAGACGCGGCTGGAGACCGCCGATGCCGAGGTAAACAGTCTCGAGGCCCTTCTAGATGCCGGGCAGGCGCAGGCTGGCTCGGCGCGCGAGACGCTTTCCGATACCCGATTGCGCGCCCCCTTTTCGGGTCGTGTGGCGCGCAGGATCGTCGAGCCGGGCACCCAGGTCTCCCCCGGCCAGCCGGTGCTCGAGCTCGACGGTTTCGGAACCGAAGTGGTCTTCAGCGTCCCCGGAACGCTGCGCGATCGGCTTGCCACCGGTCAATCGGTCGAGGTGCTCCGACCGGGACGCGACGTGCCAGCTCTTGCGGCGACCATCACCGAGATTTCCAGCCGCGGCAGCGGGCCGGGCGCCTTCGAAATCGTCGCACGGGTGATGGCCGGTGAAGGGACGATCGAGCCCGGCGAGGTGGCCGAGGTTCGCCTGTCTCGCGACGCCGGTAACGAAGAACCGCGGCCACAGTCCGCCACTTACGCGATACCGCTGACCGCCATCATGCCCACCGGTCCCGATCGCGGAGAGGTATGGGTCGTCGACACGCAAACCGATAAAGTTTCCGCGCGCACCATCCGGTTCGAAGCGGCGAGCGAGAACCGCGTTACGGTAACGAGCGGGCTGAAGAGCGGCGACGTCGTCGTCAGCAAGGGAGCAGCCTTTCTGCAAACCGGTGAGCGCGTCAGTCTGATCGGCGCCGGCGCGCGGCGGTTCGCATCGTGAGCAATCTTTCGGAACTCGGCTTCCGCTACCGCGCGGCGGTTTTACTCATCGTCGTGCTCGCGATGATCTACGGCGTCGCGAGCTATTTCACGCTTCCCGCGCGCGAGGACCCCACGATCACTATCCGCGAAGCCGTGGTCGTTACCGCGCATCCGGGGATGGACGCGACACGGGTCGAGACCCTCATCACCACCCCGCTCGCCGAAGCTATCAAGACGATGCCCGAGGTCGACGAAGTGCGTGCCACTTCAATGGAGGGACAATCGATTATCCATGCCGAAGTCGCCTTCGCCACCGACGATCTTGATCAGGCGTGGGACGAACTGGACGAAAAGGTCGAGGAGACTGTGGGCCAGTTCCCCGAAGGTACGATGGCGCCAATCATCAACGACGAGTTCGGCGATGTCGCGGTCATTACGCTGGCGTTGCAATCTGCCGATTTCCCGATGGACGAGCTGGGCGATCTTGCGGAGCATGTGCGCGACCAGCTCTACACCATTCCCGGCACCAAGCGCGTCGACATCCTGGGTCGACCGCAGGAGCGGGTCTATATCGAGATGAGCAATGCGGTGCTCGCCCAACTCGGCGTTCCGCTCGATGCGGTCGCTGCGGCGCTCGCACAGCAGAACGTCGTGGCGCCCGGTGGCGCAATCGAGACCGAAAGCCGCCGATTGTCGATCGAACCGTCGGGCGCCTTCGAAACACTTGAAGACGTCAGAAACCTTTATCTCGACCTCGGCCCGGCAGGGACCATCCGGCTCGGCGATTACGCGCAGGTCAGCAAACGATCTATCGATCCTCCGTTGCAGCGCGCCTATTTCAACGGTGATCCTGCCATCGTCTTCGCCATCTCGATGGACGAGGCGCAAAGCGTGATCAACTACGCCGATCGCGCGCAGGAAACGATCGACGACGTGCGCCAGTCGCTGCCCGCGGGCATAACGCTTGAAACCATGACCTGGCAGGCCGAGCAGGTGAAGAACGCTGTCTACGGCGTTAGCTTCAACGTCCTCCAGACGCTCGCCATCGTGCTTGCGACCATGATCCTCTTCCTTGGCCTTCGCACGGGGCTCGTAATCGGCGCAGTGGTTCCTGCGGTCGTGCTGATCACACTCGCAATCATGGGCATGTACGGCATCAAGCTAGAGCGTATGAGCCTTGCAACCATCGTTATCGCGCTCGGCCTGCTGGTCGATAACGGCATTGTGATCGCGGAGGATTTCGAACAGCGCCTCGCCGAAGGCATCGACCGGCGCAAGGCTATCGGTCAGACGGGCGGAGAACTCGCCGGGCCGCTCCTCGCGTCGACACTCACCATTATCCTTGTGTTCCTGCCGCTCATGCTCGCGCAGCAGGAATCGGGTGAATACACGCGCAACATTTCGCTCGTCATCCTGATCGCTCTGTCGAGCTCTTGGCTGATCGCGGTCACGGTGATCCCCACCCTGTGCTATTGGTTCGCCAGGCCACCCGAGGAGCAACAGAAGGGCAAGATCAGGGCCAAGGTTGACGAAACGTTCGACTGGGGATCGGCGCGCTACGAGAAGCTTCTTCGCTGGGCGCTCGCGCATCGCAAGCTCTATCTTGGCGGCATGGCCGCGCTGTTTCCTATCGCAGCGGCATCGCTGCAGCTGGTTCCGCAACAATTCTTCCCCTCGTCCGACCGTGCGCAGATACTCGTCTATGCCGACATGCCCGTAGGAACCTCGAGCGTTGCGATGGACGAAAAGGTTCAGGCGATCTCCGAGTTCATTGACGATGACGAGCGCTATCCAGACTTCGACAGCGTGGCTTCCTATTCAGGGTTTGGGGGACCGCGCTTCGTGCTGTCGCTCGCACCATCGGACCCAGCCCCCAATATGGGTTTCCTCGTCATCAACGCGAAGGACGCGGAGGTGCGCGATGCCGGTGTCGAGCAATTGCGGCAGGACATGGCCGTGGCCTTTCCCGACACTCGGATGCGGATCGCGGGGATGTTCCTCGGGCCGAGCGATCCCAACGTGATCCAGGTGCAGGTTCGCGGCCCGGACCCCGATGTCCTGCTTGAAACGGGCGACAAGCTCGCGGGCATCCTGCGCGAGGTCGAAGGGACGATCGACATCTTCTCCGATTGGGAAGAACCGTCCATGCAATACAGGGTCGAGGTCGACCAAGCGGCCGCGCGTGCGGCGGGCGTGACCTCGGCCGACGTCTCGCGTGCGCTCACGACCTATTTCTCGGGGCAATCCGTAGGCGTCTATCGCGACGGCGATGATCTCGCGCCGATCGTCATTCGTGCTCCCGAAATCGAGCGCACCGATCCGGCCCGACTGGAAGCGGTGACGCTTGTCGGGGCGGAAGGAGCGGTCGTACAGTTGGGTGAAGTAGCGATGGCTTCGCTTGTCCCGCAACGGGGACGCATCCAGAGCGAGAACCTGATCAAGACGCTCACGGTCGAAGCGCGTCCTACCTCGGTCACCCCGCAGGACATGGTTCCGATGGTGCAGGACAAGCTCGACGAGCTCGAGGCGATGCTGCCGCCGGGTCATCATATAGAATGGGACGGCATTATCGCCGAGAGCTCGGAAGGCACCAGCGCGCTGCTCGCCAATCTGCCCCTGATGATGGGGCTGATCGTCATCATGCTGGTGATCCAGTTCGGTGCGTTCCGACAGGCCGGTGTCGTTCTCCTAGTCGTTCCTCTGGGCGTGATCGGTGCGGCAGCCGGGCTTCATATCATGCAGGCCGATTTCGGCTTCATGGTGATCCTCGGCCTGTTCGCTCTGTTTGGCATTATCATCAACAATGCCATCGTTCTCGTCGACCGCTGCGAGATCGAGCGCAGTGAAGCGGAGAAACGTGCACACGATGAAGGCAAAACGCGCGACGATGCTGACGTTGAGCAAGTAGCCGAAGCGGTGGTCCAGGCCGGCATGCGCCGGTTCCGACCAATCCTGATGACGACGATCACCACGATCCTCGGACTCCTACCGCTCATCATCGGACAGGACGTGCTTTTCTACGGCTTGGCCAGCGCTATCGCGTTTGGTTTGGTGTTTGCTCTGGCAATCACATTGGGCGCGGTGCCCGTTCTGTACGCGTGGTTCTTTGGCGCACAGTCCGCCAGCTCGAAATCAGGAAAGTGATGATTGTACCGTCAACATCCGGGGCTCGTAATTGGCATTCGACATTCGTCAACTAAGATATGCAATCGCTGCAGCGGATCACGGCAGCTTTTATCGCGCCGCCCGCGCCCTTGATGTTGAACAATCAACGCTCAGTCGCTCAGTTATGAAGCTCGAACGATCGGTCGGCGCTCAGCTATTCTTGAGGTCACACTCGGGTGTAGCTCCAACGACCGCCGGGTTGCGATTTCTGCGCAGCGCCCGACCTATGGTCGCCAATGCGGACCGGATGATCGCCAACACGCGCGCGGCGGGCAGTGGCCGTGCAGGAGGTTTCGTTGTCGGGTTCAACAACTCCGTCTCTGCTGGAAACCTTCGTGCTACGCTGGTCGCCGCGCAACGCGAGAACCCTGACCTTAAAATCAACGGCGTCGAATCGGACCGCAGTGCACTTTTCGCGGGTCTCGACAGCGGCGAGATCGATATAGCCAGCCGCCCGATGTTCGCCGCCAGAACCGTCAGGAACATAGCAAACCGCAAATCGAGGCGCTGCGCAGCGTGATCGACGATGCTTTGCGCCGCCTGTCGCCCAAATCGAACATGGCCAAGGCTCTAGCCTATGGCCGCAAACGCTGGGATGCGCTCACACGTTATCTCGGTGAAGGCATAGCCGAGATGGACAATAACATTGCAGAACGCTCCATCCGTTCCATAGCGATAGGCCGCAAGAATTGGCTATTTACCGGATCCAAGGCCGGAGGAACACGCGCCGCCGCCATCTACTCGGTTATCGGAACCTGTCAGCTCAATGGCGTGGAGCCCCAAGCCTATATTACCGATGTTATTGAAAAAATCGCATCCGATTGGCCCGCTTCCCGATGGGACGAACTCATGCCATGGAACTGGACAGACGATAATAAACGGACACGTCAAGCCGCATAATACGCGGCCCACAGCTCACGCTTACGGATAACCCGGCCGTATTCCGACTGTTTATAGTCCCCACGCAAAAGTTCAGCGATGGACCAAATAAAATTCGAAAGCGATTGATGATTCAATAAACTATCCTCCAACATCGCGTGATGCATCATTGGAGTTCATTGGGCAACAATTGCGTTTGACGCGTAACGCCTGTGTTAAGATACGTCCGTGTCAGCGTAAACTCAGTGCGACTTGTGTAAGCAGGCCACCAACTCACCCGCCTTTTGATCACAATGCGATGGCGAGGTTCCAACAAGGTTAGTCTTGCATAGCTTCGATAGTAGTCCGAGCATTTTCGTCCGAAGCTAGAGGAACAACTGAAAGTGCGGCTTGGAGGATGCACCGAATTTTCGCCCAGCCTTCTGCTGGATCTGCCAGTGCTTTAGCCAGCGGGGCAAGCGACGGCGTTCCCAGTTCAAACAACTGGGGCGTCGCGATGCACACATTCCACTGGCTAGTGACCAAGTAATCTAAATAGCGTGCGACCAGCGACGCAAGATGCGGCTGCTGTAAATAATGGACCCATAGGGCTTGCGAAACGAGCAGGGCGTCGGGAGCTAGTCGTTTGAGCAAGGTCGCCGCTAGAGAAGATGCGGCGTGAGCCGCCCAGTCGCTTGTCAGCGGGGTAAGGACAGTCGACCATGCGTCGATCGTGCCGGTTACGAACAAGCCTTCAAGATGATCGGTCAGCTGGACTACTCGACCTCCTTGCGGGTGGGCCGCGCCATCACTGCGCCATCGCGCAAGCGGAATGCGATCAAGCTGGTTCGCGGCAGCAAGACCGAAAACTGCCACGATCATATTTCCAACGAGTAACTCGTCCGAACCCGCTGACCATATGCGCGATTTTCCGTCATATTCCCGCATAACGCCGGGATCGTCTAATTGGGTTGTCTCTTTCAACATTGCTATGGCATCAAGTTGTCGGAACCCGTCTGCAACTATGTCGCTGAAATCTAATGTGCGCTGGGCGAGCAGGAAGAGTAAAGTTCCGGTGGCGACGCGGAAAGACATAATTTTGCTTGCACGCAACTTCGGTGCTTCGCGCAGCGAACTATCAAGCGAGACACCGTAGGCCAGTTCGAGTTTGATGAGGTCCATCCGTAGAGCATCGAGAGGTGGCGCGACTGAAGCTTCGGTCTCGAAGGGATCGAGATTGCTGCAGAGGCCTGCGAGTTCAGTGAGTTCCTCGTCAGTCCGTTCGCCATGGTTCCGGGCGGATATTGCCGCGAGAACACCGCCCGTTCGGCGCTGGAGAGAGAGCAGCGGTTCGCGATCGTAGTCGTCTTGCAAGGGCTCAAGTTCGGCCACGATGCTGCCGAAATCTGCTACCGCTTCCGCCCTTTCTCCGGCCATGAACTTGGCAAATGCCGCATCTATCGCAAGACCTATAGTGAAAGTCAGTCGGCTTCCTTCCTCAACAAATCGCTTAGCGGTGTCGAAATAGATCGCTGCGGCTGTCCAATCGCTATTCCGACCAGAGGCAATTGCAGCCGTGCGATGTGCGAACGCGGCGCCAATATCATCGTAGGCCTTGGGCCACCTCGGTAGGGCATCGCTCCAAAGATCCTTGGCTACTGGATAATCGCCATTATCGCTCGTGACTTGTGCCAGCGCACAAAGATAGATTGGGTCATCCTCTACTATAGTGCCAAGCTGACTTGCTTCGGCTACCGCGCCAGCTGCATCACCGATATCCTCGTTAATGGTTCGGAGCAGAACCGGCGCGATGGCACGAGCCATAGAGTTTGCACCCACATTGACGCTAAAATCATAGGCATCACGGAGCTTTTCTCGAAATGGAACCCATCCACCATCCTTCGCTCTGTATTGCGCAAGCCACAGCCGCTCTACGAGGACTGACGACATATCATCCGGAACGCCAATCGATTCGAGCAAAGCTCGGGCATCGCTTGCAGTCCGATCTTTGAGTGCATCGAATAATGCGGTGAACTCGTCCATGTTCTGGATGTGGCTAAGTAGGCGGATTGCCGCAAATTGCGCATAGCTGCCCGGTGGAAGCTCATCGTCTGCTACAATTTCAGCGTTTAACATCCGCTCGGGGAAAGCCTTCTCAAGATCTTTCGCGACATCGAAAAATTCAAGCGCTCGTGCGACTATTAGCGCGATCGGGTAGCGGACATTCAGGACCGACAAAAACTGGCTGAGATAGAGGAACCGAAGGAAACGGCGCTGATCGCCATCCTCTACCGCCGCAAATTCCTCTTCGACCCTTTGTGCGATCAGCATTGCTTTATCTGAGTTGGTCTCGGCAGCGATACGATATTGAAGGATCCGAAACACGAAGACGTCGATCGGATTCTTGAACGGAAGCGGGCTCTTTGCGTCTAGGTCGAGTTCGGTAAACAAGCCGCAGGCCTCGCCTACCGCGGCCCAGGTCTCTTCGTTCGCCGAAAACAATCCTTGCGAAACATAGACCAGTGGACCAGCCGTGCCCGCTAAGTAGCAGTGCATAAGAATTGATGATACATCCCATGGGCTTATTGTGCGGTCCACGAGGTAGATCCAGGCGAGTTGGCCGTGCATCGACTTGGTCCAGTCTTCTCCGCGCAATTGGACTGCTGCGCCACGCGCCAGAGGAGAGACCCGGAATTCACCGTCATCAGTCATCTCAAGCCAGGGACCGGCGATAATGTCGATGGCGTTGCCGGGTTCAGCAACGGCCTCCTGCAAACGCCCGATGGACATCAGGCGCTCCCGAGTCAGACGCCCCGTCATCAAGCTTGCACGTAGGAGCAATTCGCGCGCGCTATCCGGAAGTTCAGCGATTAGTCTCCTTGCCTCGAATTTTATGCGATCCACATCGTCGGCGATGCCGAGTAAGTCTGACGCGACAGGTTTTGGGAAACCTGCAGCGGTCAAAGTAAGCACACGAGCATGCACAAGTTGCGGATGGCCAATGGTAGAGACTTCTAGCAGCTTGGACCAGATTTGGGCCCTTTCATCGGTGCAGCCATTTTGCCGGAGAAAGGCTTCGATCTCTACCCCATCGAGTGGTCGCATCTGTAACTCGCGGGCGGCACCCAGCTGGACTGCTTGCGCCAGCCGCGCTGGAAGTGGCCGATCTGATGTGATCACAAGCAGGCCGCCGAGCACGTGCTGGCGGTTCCAAAGTGTGCCGAGCGCACCTTCAATCAGTCGGGGATCCGACAAGCTATCGAGATCGTCGACTACAATAATCTTCGCTATACCATCGGCTTGGACAAGCTCAGCCGCAGCGAGAAGTCGCATTTTTACCTCGGCTGGGCTCAGATCGCGTAGTGCAAGCCAGAGCTGCTCGCGACCTGCAAATGTGCTTGCGGCGCTGAGCGTTTTTCCTGAACCTGTTGGTCCATGAAGGAGAACGGATCCACCGCAAACTGCTTCTTCCAAGGCTTGCTCCGCTGTCTTTCGCCGGAAATATTGCTGGGGGAGTGGGGGCGGACCTTCAAAGATTTGAAGCTGCGTTTGCACTGCGAGATCGTGGCCAGCCGGCGACATGGCGGCGCGCACCAAGGCAAGCAATTCCTGCTTGGGCACATGAACGCCAGTCGCGCTCGCGAAGATTCGGAGGAATTGGGCGCGGGTGAGTGGGGCCGCGTCCTTTTTCTGCGCGGCATCGAAAGCGGCGGTATAGAGGGCGTTGAAAGCAATCTCCGCGTCGGCCGGCGCTACCGAGATCGGGGCGCCATGGGTAACAAGGCTGTCCTTGATTTGATGTATTAGAGCCTCGCCATCCTGCTGGCCTGCGAGCCACTCGATTGGTTCTATGATCCGCGAGAAAATGTTAGCTGGACTCTCGTTCGCAAGGAGATGCTTTAGAGGCGTGGAAAGTTTGCCCTCAGCGCGAAGAAACGTGGCGATAGAAGCGACTTGCTCATCTACTACGGTTCCTAAAGGCGAGGCGCGCAATGCATTCCAAAGTTCTATTCCACCTCGGTCAGCACCAAAGGGTGAGCCTTGCTCGACACCTATGCCTGACGTTGTGACGTAGCGAAATTTGATTTTAACATCTGGATTGCGCGACTGATGCGTCCAGAAATTATTAATGGCATCGACGACCGACGCTGTTCGAAGAGTGATATTACCCGAACGGATAGTATCCTTAATCTGCTCGGTTAGTGCTTCAACGCCATCAATCCGATCGAGATCTTCAGCGCCTTCGAGGTAAAGCTGCTCGTCTTCACTAAGTTCCAGCCAAACCAAGATGCTGCGTAAGATTTGATATATGTAACCCCGAACCGCGTCGTGCGCCTGCCGCGCTGGGTCGCTCGTGAGGCCGGTCATTTTCTTTTACCGCCGCGGAGTTTTGTTAACAACCGTGACGCGCGAAGTAGGCACACTGTCGTCAGCGAAAAATAACCCCGATTTTGGACGGCGAACGAAGAGCTCTCTAGTCGCTGAGAGGATCCGACTGTCAGGCCCGTATCCGAGTTGAGGCGGGTGGGTGTTCATTCTATTCCTCCAAAGTCCACGTCGATGCAATTTTCCCACTGCATTCGACGTCCCTCGCGTCAAAACTTTGACACTGTTCGCTCAGATCTACGCGAATAAGGTAAGATTCGGAAAGGCATTAACCGCTCGAATGTTGCCCTAGATGTTGCCCTAGAGAAGAGGCGGCTCATCATACACCGCCAATAATTAACTTAAGTATTTGAAAACTATGGTGGACGCTGTTGGTTTCGAACCAACGACCCGCTGATTAAGAGTCAGCTGCTCTACCAACTGAGCTAAGCGTCCATATAGTCTGACTGGCTATATAGGGGCGGAATTCGCAAACGCAACATATTGGTTTGAAAATTATCCGAAAGCGCCGCCGCGCCGTCCGGGATGGCGTTCGATCGACATCAATATGCCGACGCAGATCATGATCGTCATCATCGACGACCCGCCGTGGCTCAGGAAGGGCAGCGGAATACCGACCACGGGCGCCAGGCCCATCACCATCATCAGATTGATCGCCACGTAGAAGAAGATGGTCACGGTCAGGCCGGCTGCAGTCAGTTTCGAGAAGCGGGTTTTCGCCTTCATCGACACACCAAGGCCCCAGCGGAACAGCAGGAAGAAGCAGAACAGCACCAGAATCCCGCCCATCAGGCCCCATTCCTCGGCCATGGTGGCAAAGACGAAATCGGTGTGCCCCTCGGGCAGATAGTCGAGGTGGCTCTGGGTGCCGTTCATGAAACCCTTGCCGAACAGGCCGCCGGAACCGATGGCGATCTTCGACTGGCTGATATGGTAGCCGGAACCGAGCGGATCATTTTCCGGATTGAGAAAAGTGGTGACGCGCCGTTGCTGATATTCTTCCAGTGCGAAGAAATAGGCGAGGGGAGCGATGACCGCAACCGCCGCGGCGCCACCAATGAATAGCCGCAACGGCAATCCGGCAAGAAAGGCGATGGTCAGAGCGCCCGCAACCACCGTTATCGTGGTACCGAGATCGGGTTGCAGCAGAATCAGCGCACAGGGAACCGCCAGCAGGGCAAAGAGCGGCCAGACCGCACCCCATGTCCGGATCTGGCTGGGTGGCAGCAGATCGTAGAAACGGGCGACCGCCAATATGATTGCAACCTTCATCAACTCCGAAGGCTGGATGCGTATGAATCCGAAATTGAGCCAACGTTGACTGCCACCGCCGACAGCGCCGATCAGCTCGACTCCGAGCAGCATCAGGACAACGATGCCAAAGGCCGGAAAGGCCATGGTCTTCCAGAACGATTCCTTGAACCGGGACAGCACGATCGCCATGACCACAAACACGGTGAACCGGACCATGTGCAAACCCGCCCAGGGAGTCAGGCTACCGCCGGCTGCGGAATAGAGCACGACAAAGCCAAAGCTCGCCAGCACGAACAACAGCAGGATTGTTTTCCAAGGTAGTTGCGCAATCGGCGCTGGAATGAAATCGCTCAATTCCTAGTCTCCGGCGCTGGTTTCGGTGCCGGCCGCAGGTGCTTCCGGTGTCGCCGGGGCGGGATTGTCCGCCATTGCCTTTTCGAGATTTTTGCGGGCGCGATAGGCCGCCATTTTTGTATCCATGCGTTCCTGGATATTGCCACCCCAGGATTTCTCCAGCCCGGTCAGCACCTCCATCGCCTTGTCGCGGTCATAGAGATAGGTGAGTACATCCCGGGCGACAGGATAGGCGGCGCCGGACCCGCCGCCGTGCTGAATGACCACAGCGGCGGCATAGCGAGGGTTGTCGAACGGCGCGAAGCAGATAAACAGGCCGTGATCGCGATATTTCCAGGCAACATCCTGACCGCCGCGACCGAAATTGAGATTGACCACCTGCGCCGTGCCAGTCTTGCCGGCCATCTTTACATCTTCGATCGGTAACCGCGCCCGACCGGCAGTGCCGGGTCCGTTGACCACATCGCTCATCGCCTGGTGGACGTAGACGAGATGCTCCGGATCCAGATTCAAGGTTTCGATCGTCGGTTTCTTCTGGTTCATGATCAGCCGCGGCATGATATTCTTACCGGTCGCAATCCGTGCCGCCATCACCGCCAGCTGGGTCGGGTTGACCAGCATGTACCCCTGACCGATGGTGGTGTTGACCGTGTCATAGGCCTGCCATTCCCTGTCATATTTCTTGTGCAGCCAGGCCGGGTCGGGAACCGTGCCGTAAAACTGGCTGGCGACGGGTAGCGGATATTTCTGGCCCAGCCCGAGACGGTTGGCCATCAGAGCAATCGGATTGATACCGATCTTCTGGGCAAAATAATAAAAATAGACGTCGCAGCTCTGGTAGATACCCTTGGCCATGTCGACGCGGCCGTGGCCACCCCGTTTCCAGCAGCGAAAGCGCCGGTTGCCGACCTGGAGCCCGCCGTTACAATTGACTGTTTCATCGGGATTGAGTCCGGCTTCCAGAAAGGAGAGCGCTACCATGGGCTTCACGGTCGACCCGGGCGGGAACAGGCTTTTGAGGGATTTGTCGAGCAGCGGAACATGGTCATCCTCCCGCAGCATTCCATATTCTGTGACCCCGATGCCGTCGGAGAAGCTGTTCGGATCGAATGACGGCATTGATGTCATCGTCAAAATGTCGCCGGTCAGGCAGTCGAGGACGACCACTGCGCCGGATTCGGGGCCGAGCCGGCGGGCGGCATATTCCTGCAGATCGATGTCGAGCGTCAGTTGCAGTGGTTTGCCCGGCGTGTCGGGGCGGGTGTTGAGTTCCCGCACGATCTTGCCGCGCGCCGTCACCTCGACCCGTTTCGCACCGGGTTTGCCCTGCAGCCGGTCCTCGAAGATTTTTTCGAGGCCATCCTTGCCGATCTTGTAGCCCGGGGTGATCAATATCGGGTCCGGATTTTCCTTGTAATCCTCTGCCGAGGCGATGCCGACATAGCCGATCAGATGGCCGATCGCCGGGCCGCTGGGATAATTGCGCGAGAAACCCTGGCGCGGCGAAACACCGGGCAGATCGGGCAGCCTGACGCTGACCCCGGCATATTCTTCCCAGTCCAGTCCCGTCGCAACCTGGACAGGCTGAAAGCTGCTCGCCTGCTCCAGTTCCCTGTTGATCCGTTCCAGTTCCTCCTGATCAAGCGAAAGCAGCTCGGCCAGAGTGGCAACGGTCTTCTTGCGGTCGCGCAGCCGGTCCGGAATGATATCAACGCGAAAGTCGGTCTTGTTGTTGGCAATTGGCTTGCCGTTGCGGTCGATCAGCCAGCCGCGTCGCGGCGGAACCAGAGTGAGGTTGACCCGGTTGCTTTCGGACAAAAGCTTGTAGCGCTCGTTCTCGGCAACGGAGATATAGGCCATCCGTCCCGCCAGCAGCACCCCGACCCCAATCTGCAGACCTCCGATCACGGTCGCCCGGCGCGTGAAGGTAATCTCCTGCATCGCTCCACTGATCGTATTGGCTGATTTCATGAAGCCACCCGCCAGTTATCTATGGCACCAATGAGCCGCGCGACAAACGGATAGAGGAGGACCGAAAGCAGGATCTGTGGCAAGAGCAAGTCCAGCCGCAACATATTGGATCTGACATCGACGATAAGCATACCGCCTATTAGCACAATTATGATGGCAGTGGAGGCGATAAGCCAATCCTGCCAATAGTCGCGGCGCACAGCCTTCCGGTCGAGGGTTTCAAGTAGCAGGAAAATGACCGACCACAGAAATGCGGCGCTGCCAAGGGGCTGTCCGCTGAAAATGTCGTCAATCAGGCCCAGCGGAAAGCCGGCCCACACCGCCCAGTAGCCAGGCCGGATCAAACGCCATGCCAATATCGCCAGCAAGCCCATGGGCGGCAGGATAGGATAGTCTGTAATGACTGGCAGGGCCGTGATCATCGATCCGACCATCACCGTCAACGGCGGTATCAGCTTGATTCGCAACTGGGAGGGTTGCCGGCCAATCCTGGATTGACGGGACCGTGGCATTATTCGCCGCTTTCCAGTTCCACGTCATTCGCAGAATCTTTCTCGATCTGGCGCACCGTTTCAGCCTGGAAAATCGGTTGCACGATCGCGTGGCTGACCTTGGCAGGATTTGCGAGCACCCGGCCAATGGCACCTGTTTCCGTCTTGCGGATGACTACTGCGACCGGAATGCCCGGACTGTAGAGACCACCACTGCCTGACGTTATCATGAGGTCACCGCCCTTGAACGGATTGGATCCGATATTGATCGGCTGAATGTCCACGGTACCGTCGCCGCGACCCGTCGCAAAAGCGGGCAGGCTGTCGCTGGCGCGCTGCACGGGCGTAACATTCTGACCGTCCGACACCAGCAGAACCCGGGCGGTTGTCGGCCCGGTTTCCAATATGCGGCCGACCAGCCCTTCCGGCGAGCGCACGGGCTGTCCGGGCTCGAGACCGCTGTTGCTGCCGACACCAAGGGTGGCAATACGGCGCGCGCTGGACGCCGTCGAACTGATCAGGCGGGCCATGGCGATCGAATCGGCCACTTCCTCATCCAGCTTCAATAATCGCTTGAGGCGCTCATTTTCCTGCTTCAGGGCGCGGGCTTCCAGGATTTCTATCCGATTCTGCTCCAACTCCCGCCGCATGGCCGCATTTTTCGATGCAGCGTTGAAATAAGCAGAAATTTCATCGCCGGCGCTGCCGGTGGCCCCGCCGATTTCGGACAGAGACTTGCTGATCGGTGCCATGGTTTCAGCGCCGATCGTGCGAAGTGCCGAAAATCCGCGAGGATCGATGAAGGAGATAAGCAACAGGAGCAGTCCCAGAACCGCTCCCAAAATGCCCAGCAAATAGCTGGCGAATATACTGTATTGCGCCCGCTTGGAAAATCCTGGACGCCGATTGTTTGGCGGCGCCATATCGGTTTATCCTTTCGCTTCCAATCGTTGTTTCATCCGGTTCCCGAAATCAGGCCGTGGTCAACACGCCTCTGAACATCGGATCTTCCATCGCGCGACCGGTGCCGATAGCGACACAGGCCAGAGGATCCTCGGCGACCGTCACGGGCAAGCCGGTTTCGTCGCTGAGCGCCGCGTCGAGGCCAGAGATCAATGCACCGCCGCCGGTCAGGACAATCCCCTGGTCGACGATATCCGCAGCCAGCTCCGGCGCAGTATTTTCCAGCGCGATACGAACGCCTTCGATGATCGTTCCGATTGGTTCGCTGAGCGCTTCGGCGATCTGGCCCTGATTGATCGAAATTTCTTTCGGAACACCGTTCACGAGATCACGTCCCTTGATATGAATGGTATGACCGACGCCATCGGCAGGAGCCTGTGCGACGCCAAAATCCTTCTTGATCCGCTCGGCGGTAGTTTCGCCGATCAGCAGATTGTGGTGACGGCGGACATAGGACACAATCGCCTCGTCCATCTTGTCGCCGCCAGTGCGGACGGAAGTGGTGTAGGCCAGTCCGCGCAACGAGAGTACGGCCACCTCGGTGGTACCGCCGCCTACGTCAACAACCATCGATCCGATCGGTTCGGTGACCGGCATATCGGCACCGATCGCAGCGGCCATTGGTTCTTCGATCAGGAACACCTGCCGCGCGCCGGCGTTGGATGCGGCATCGCGGATGGCGCGGCGTTCGACCGAAGTCGAGCCGCTTGGAACACAGATCACGATTTCCGGATAGCTGAAAAGCTTGCTCTTTCCGTTCACCTTCTGGATGAAATGCTTGATCATCTGCTCGGCGACATCAATGTCGGCGATCACCCCGTCGCGCAGCGGGCGAATGGCCTCGATGCTGTCCGGGGTCTTGCCCATCATCATCTTTGCGTCATTGCCGACGGCCTTGACCTTCTTTACGCCATTGATGGTTTCGATCGCCACAACCGACGGCTCGTTGAGCACGATGCCCTGACCGCGCAAATAGACGACGGTATTTGCCGTGCCGAGATCGATCGCCAAATCTTGCGAACGGAACTTGAACAGATTCTCAAACATAATTTTGTCCGTAATTTCTAGTATTTGCAGGCATTGCTGCAACGATTAACACAAGCGATGGTCAAGTTGAACGGGTCATGAGATGCACCATGGGAATCGCCCAAAAAATCAGGGGTCGCTTGGCATGGTCGCTTGGGCTAGGAACAGCGATATGTCAATAAGAAGACTCCCAAACAGCCTTATAAATCGGATAGCTGCCGGAGAGGTCGTCGAACGGCCCGCGAGCGCGCTCAAGGAGCTGGTCGAAAACGCGATCGACGCCGGGGCGAACCAGATCAACATCCGCCTGGAAGAGGGTGGGCTCGATCTGGTCCAGGTCGTCGACAATGGTTCCGGGATGAGCCGCGACGACATAGCGTTGGCGCTGGAACGGCATGCGACGTCGAAATTGCCGGACGAAGCAATCGAACTGGTGACGACGATGGGTTTCCGCGGTGAAGCGCTGCCATCGATAGCCAGCGTGGCGCGCCTGACCATCGAAAGCCGGATGGCGGGAGAAGACGGCTGGTCACGGGTGATCGATCATGGCGAGCTGGTCGAGGAAGGCCCGGCGGCGATCCCTCCGGGGACCAAGGTGCGCGTGGAACAGCTGTTCGCCAAGGTGCCGGCAAGACGCAAGTTCCTGCGCACGGCGCGCAGTGAATATGCGGCCTGCACCGATATCGTCAGGCGCCTCGCCATGGCGCGGCCCGATATCGGCTTCACTCTGGAACATCAGGGCCGCAAGGCGATCGCGGTCCAGGCCGGTGAAACCGGACCCGAGCGGGTGGCCGCGCTGACCAGCCGCGATCTGCGGGCCAACAGCGTCGGCGTCGACCTGCAGCGGGAAGAGATACATCTAACGGGGGTGGCCGGTCTGCCGACCTACAATCGCGGCGTTGCGGACCACCAGTTCCTGTTCGTCAACGGCCGTCCGGTCAAGGACCGGTTGCTGGTCGGCGCGGTGCGCGGCGCCTATGCGGAGATGCTGGCGCGGGACCGGCATCCGGTGGTCGCGCTGTTCATCGACATGCCGCCCGAGCTGGTCGACGTAAACGTCCATCCGGCAAAGACCGAAGTGCGGTTTCGCGAACCGGCGATGATCCGCGGCATGATTGTCAGCGGCCTGCGCAAGGCGCTGGACGAGGGCGGTTTTCGTGCGGTGCAGCGTCCGGCGGAATCGGCGCTGGGTAGATGGCAAAGCGAGCCCGTGGCTCCCGATCCCCAGACCAGCATATTCACGGCGCAGGGCAGGGCCGCTGTCGCGCAACAACCCTATCCGTCGGCAACGGTTGGCGATGACCGCAGCGCGTTTACGGGACTGGATACACGCGAAGAACTTGCGCCGTTGATGGGTCGGGCTGAGGAGGCATCGGCGCCGGTTCCAGAAGCCGGCCGCTACCCGCTCGGCATCGCCCGCGGACAGGTAGCAAAAACCTATATCGTGGCCGAAGCCGAAGACGGCTTGGTCATCGTCGACCAGCACGCGGCACATGAACGGCTGGTGCTGGAGCGGATGCGCAAGGCGGTCGAGGGCGGTAGCGTCGCTTCGCAGGCCCTGCTGATGGCCGAAGTCGTCGAACTGGACGAAAACGCCTGCGACCGGCTGGAGGCGCGGATCGGGGAATTGTCGGAATTCGGGCTGGAACTGGAGCGCTTCGGTGCAACCGCGATGCTGGTGCGGGCGACCCCGGCGATGCTGGGGTCGGGCGATGTCCGCGAGCTGGTCACGGACCTCGCCGACGAGCTCGGCGCCTATGACCAGGCGCTCAGCCTCAAGGAGCGGGTCGATCATGTCGCTTCGACCATGGCCTGCCACGGCTCGGTGAGGGCAGGACGGGTGCTCAGTGTCGCGGAAATGAACGCCCTGTTGCGTGAAATGGAAGTGACGCCGCATAGTGGCCAGTGCAATCACGGGCGTCCGACGTGGGTCAAGCTGGCGCTGGATGACGTGGAAAAGCTGTTTGGCCGCAAGTGAGCGGATTGCGGTTAAACGGGCAACTTGTGATCGAGGTCATAGCTCGTCCGCTACAGGCCGTTAGGTCAGAACGAATTTGGAGATTGCCATGATATATCTTCCATCGGCCTATGCGTTTCTTGCACTGACAATGGTTATCGGTGTCGCTGCCGATGCGCGTCCCCACTCGGATGAACCGCAAATGATCGCCGAGAGCGATCTGACCGGGACGTGGCAACAGGGAGACGGTGCTATCGTCCATTTCACGCAAGACGGGTCCAGCCTGACATCCCGGTACAGCGAACGCTCAGCGGGCAATTATGAAAATGATATCGATTTTACCGCGACCATTCACGGCAATCTGGTCTATGGCGCGCATCGCGGTCCCTTTTCGCGCGCGATGCAGAAGAAATGCGCGGTCCAGATCTGGGTAGGAATGGGGCTGACCCTGAGCGATGACGGCACCCGTCTTGAAGGATTTCGGGGTGATCGGACTGTCGATCCCAGAACATGCAGCGCTGTCAACAGCGACCCGGTAAGTCTGGTCTACACCCGGATTGAGGGCGCCAAGCCCCTGCGCTGATTGCAGGCAGGCTCAGCGCTCGTCCGGGATCAACATCTGTTCGAAAGGCGCAAGGCTGCCGTCGCTGGTCTCGGGATCGACACCGGCCAGCCGGGCCACCAGCGAATAGATATTCACATTGTCAAATATCGGTAGCTGGCCGCCCGCGGTGATCGCCGGACCACTTGCCACGAAAAATGCCGTCATGTCAGGTTCGCGATGGTCATAGCCGTGACCGCCGCCGACTCCTGTCATCCATTCGGGCACGTCCTGATAAACGACCCAGCCGGCTTCCGGCAGACACAGGATCGAGGGTACGCGCGGATTGGTACCATAGGCAAAATGCGCCGGGATATTTTCGCGGGCCCAGCATTGCATATGGTCGTGCGGCAGCAGAAAGGCCGCGCGCACCCTATCCACATTATTCTCAAGCGGCTCAATGCCCGCATAATTTCCGTCCTCGACCAGACGATACTGGTCACGCGGCAGGATCTGGTCGAGATAGATGATCCGATCTGGCGTGGTCTCGGTCATGCCGTGGTCCGATGCGATCACAAAATTGGCCGGCTGTCCCAGAGTGTCCAGCTGCTGCTTCAGTCGTCCGATTTCGCTGTCGACAGCGGATATCGCAGCGTGCAGTTTCTGGCCGGGTGCCGGTCCATAATAATGACCGGCGGTATCGACGGTGTCGAAATAGAGCGTCACCAGCTGCGGCCGGATTTCGGCAGGCCGCCGCATCCAGTCGATAACCGCATTGATCCGGCGATCATTGGACAGTTTCTGATTGAACGGCCACCAGTCCGCCGGACGCATTCCGTCAATTTCCACTTCCGATCCCGGCCAGAACATGGTTGCCGAACGGATGCCCTGCTTCTCTGCGGTAATCCAGATTGGTTCCGCCTGATTCCACCAGAATGGATCCTGAGTCGCCATTTTGAATTTTTCGCCCGGCCGCCCGCTATCTTCCATCGTGTTGCCGACGATGCCGTGATGATCCGGGGTCTTGCCGGTCGCAAGCGTCCAATGATTGGGGAAGGTCTTGCTCGGAAATGACGGGCGCATCGGTCCATAGATGCCTGCGGCCGCCAATGCGCTCAGATTCGGCGTGATCCCGCGCTCCAGATAATCGGGGCGGAAGCCGTCGATCGAGATCAGGATGGTGACCGGATCGCGTGTTTCGACTTTTTCGCCGACCGACTCGTTCTGTTCCGGCGTGGTCGCGGCCAGTGCCGGGGTGCCAACCAGCAGAAAACCGGCAAAAAGCAGTGAAAATTGCGATCGAATCATGATGTCGTCTCCCAGAGCTCTATCGCCTAGCGGGACAATGTGACAATTCAGACATTAAACTTGAAATTGAAGATATCGCCATCCTTGGCGACATAGTCCTTGCCTTCCTGGCGCAGCTTGCCGGCGTCGCGGGCCGCGCTTTCACCGCCAAGGGCGACATAGTCGTCAAAGGCGATGGTTTCGGCGCGAATGAAGCCGCGCTCGAAGTCGCTGTGGATTTCCCCGGCAGCTTCGGGGGCCTTGGCGCCCTTGTGCACGGTCCATGCGCGCGCTTCCTTGGGCCCGACGGTGAAGAAGGTCTGCAGTTCGAGCAGCTGGTAGCCAGCCCGGATGACCCGTGCGAGGCCGGATTCCTCAAGCCCGAGCTCGGCCAGAAATTCGGCCCGGTCGTCCGGCTCCATCTCGACCAGCTCGGATTCGATGGCGGCGGAGACGATCACCGCTTCCGCGCCCTCGGCCTTCGCCTTTTCAAACACCGCGGCGCTCAGGTCATTGCCCTTGGCGGCATCGGCTTCGCTGACATTGCAGACATAGAGCACCGGCTTGGCGGTCAGCAGCTGGGACTGGTCAAAAATTCGTTGTTCTTCCTCACCTTCCGGTTCGGTAAGCCGGGCCGGCTTGCCCTCGCGCAGCAGTTCCAGGGCCTGGCCCAGAACATTGGCGGCAATCTTGGCCTCCTTGTCGCCGCTGGTCGCCTTTTTCTGAAAGGCGGGGACGCGCTTTTCGAGGCTTTCGAGATCGGAAAGCAGCAATTCGGTCTCGACCACTTCCGCGTCCGAAATCGGGTCGATCTTGTTGGCGACATGCTGGATATCGTCATCCTCGAAACAGCGCAGCACGTGGACCACCGCGTCGACCTCGCGGATATTGCCGAGAAACTGGTTGCCCAGGCCTTCGCCCTTGGACGCACCCTTGACCAGCCCGGCGATGTCGACAAAGGCCAGCTGGGTCTCGATAATCTTGCCGCTGTTGGCGATTTTGGCGATCTGCTGCAGCCGCGGATCGGGCACCGCGACCTGGCCGACATTGGGCTCGATCGTGCAGAACGGATAGTTCGCCGCTTGCGCCGCCTGTGTCTCGGTCAGGGCATTGAACAAGGTTGATTTTCCGACGTTGGGCAGGCCAACGATACCGCATTTGAAACCCATTTGAAAACTCCGTCTAGCTGAACCGGATCCGGCATCCTGTGCCAAATCGGTCAAAAGTTGCGCATATACGCACTGGACCCTGAATCAAGTTCGGGGTGATGATTTAATTCGAAACTGTCCGCTATTCCTGCATCCGCATCGCATATTCGCTCATGAACCGCGCGTCGTCGCCCTTGGCCAGCCAGTCCGCTTCCGATGCAATCACGCCCAGCATGTCCGACAGGTCGTCGATTTCTGCCTTGGCGTAGTTGCCCAGAACATGGCCGGTGACCCGGGCCTTGTGTCCGGGGTGGCCAATTCCGATGCGGACCCGTCGGAATTCCGGTCCGATATGGGCGATCATTGATCGGATGCCGTTGTGGCCGGCCGCGCCGCCGCCGCGCTTGACCTTGACCCGGAACGGCTCGAGGTCGAGCTCGTCGTAGAAGACCGTTACGTCCTCGGGCTGCAGCTTGTAGAAATCCATCGCCGCGCGGACGCTGTTGCCGCTTTCGTTCATGAAGGTGGCCGGTTTCAGCAGCACCAGCTTTTCGCCGCCGAGCCGGGCCTCCATGGTCCAGCCCTTGAACTTCTGCTTGGGCGGCGGAAAGCCGTGCACCTGTTCGAGCGCGTCTATGACCATGAAGCCGACATTGTGCCGGTGCAGCGCATATTGCGCGCCCGGATTGCCAAGGCCGACCCAAAGTTGCATTTTCTGACGCGCTCTCTGCTCATCCCGAGCTGTTCTAAAGGCAAAAAACCGCCCATGCCTTGATTGGTTGGCATGGACGGTTTTCCGTTACATTGTTTTATACGAAAAGGTCTAGTCTTCGGAACCGCCTTCATCGCCTTCAGCAGCTTCTTCGCCTTCAGCTTCTTCGCCTTCGGCTTCTTCGCTCTCTTCGGCTTCGTCGTCGGAAGATTTCAGCGCAGACGGTGCGGTGACACCGGCGATGGTGAAGTCACGATCGGTGATCGCGCTTTCCGAGCCTGCCGGCAGGGTGATGTTGGAAATGTGGATCGAGTCGCCGATTTCGAGACCGGTTACATCGATTTCGATCTGGTCGGGAATATGATCCGCGTCGCACATCAGGTCGAGTTCGTGACGCACAACGTTCATCACGCCGCCACGTTTCAGACCCGGCGAGTCTTCCTCGTTGATGAAGACAACAGGAATATTGACCTGTACCTTCGCGCCCTTTGCGAGGCGGAAGAAGTCGACATGGAGCGGCCGGTCGGTGACCGGGTCAAAAGCAACATCCTTTGGCAGTGTCCGGGTTTTCTCGCCGTTCACTTCGACCTGAACCAGAGAGTTCATGAAATGGCCGGTGCCGAGCAGCTTGTTCAGCGCGCGGGCCTCGACGTGAATTGCCACGGCTTCTTTCTTGTCGCCGTAGATAACGGCGGGGACACGGCCTTCGCGACGCAGTGCACGGGAGGCTCCCTTGCCAGCCCGTTCGCGAGGCTCTGCTGTAATAGACAGCTGATCACTCATAATGTTGCTCCAAAAATAAGGTTTTGTTAGATTTCCGCCACGCCTCCAGGGTGCTCATGGCCGGAAAGAGGGCGCTATAAGGTCGGAACATCGCAAAAGCAAGGGATTTACGGCAGGCGTTGCGCCTAGCGGAAAAACCCGATCTGGGAGCTCGTCGCCAGCAATATGCCGCTTTTCGACCAGATTTCGGCGCGCCCGTCGGTGGCGCTGTTGCGGACTGTCGCGCCGGTGACGCGCAGCATCATGAAATCGCTGCCGGCCTCCGCCAGATCATCGTCGCTCGCATAAATATAGGTAGCCATCGAAACGGTTGAACCGGGGCGGAATTGCTCGGTGACAAAAAAGGTCCGGGGCATCGGCGTGTCGAGGATCGAGAACAGGCTGACCCGGTCGACCGGACGTCCGTCCGCTTCTCGGATCCAGACGATTGCTTCGGGTGATTTGTTGACGGCAAACGGCATGCCCTTGGCGATGCGCTGGTCATAATGCGAGACCCATTTCGGTGCCATCGGATTGACCGAGGGCAGGGGAATGGAATCGGCCGGTGACCTGGTTTCCGGCATGTCGACCTGATAGTCGATATCGGTCGGACGGCGCGTGCTGGTCACGATATCGGCGGCATTGGTCATCGCTCCGTTCTGCGACAGTTCGACGCGCCAGAACTGGGTCGAGGAGCCCGCGCGAAGCAGGGTGACCGAGAGGGAGACTTCGCCCGGTCCCACACCGGTCATATAGAGGATTTGCTGCGAAACCAGCGGGCCGCGACATTCAGGATGCAATTCGACCGCGCGCGCCGCAATGGCCGCGACCCACCCGCCAAAGGCCATGCCGGTCGGATTGCGATAGACGTCGCTCGCCTCGATCGTAAACTTTCCGTCATCCTGCGCGATCAGCGCGGTTTCGCGATCAAATATGAATGTCATGTATAGCCCTGATTACTGGATTTTTTCGACTTTATAGCCGCGTTCGGCAAGCATGGCCTGAACCGCGTCCGTTCCGGCAAGATGGGCGGCGCCAACCGCTACCAGAGACGTACCGGGGCGTCGCAGGCGCTTGTCGAGCTGGTCCGCCCAGTCCCTATTGCGGGTGACCAGCAGAAATTCGCGGGTCGTCGCATCGTTCAAAATTCCGGTGTCGGTGAGCGTCACGATCTGGTCGATATCACCGGTCATCCAGGCGTTGAACAATTTTTCAAAGGCCTGTTGGGAGTCGTTCGATTCTTCTACCACGCTGGTCAGCATCCGGCGCTGCTGCTCTTCCGGAAGCTTGTCGAAATAGCCCAACTGATTCTCGATGGTTTCCAGCGCTTCGATCGTCTTGCCCGCCTTTGCAAACTGGGCCGTGAGCTTTTTCTCGACGCCGCCGCTCGAATCGAGTCCCAGCCCCTTCGTCTGTGCAGAAGCAAGCGACAGCGCAGCGGCCCATGTTTCCATGCGGTTGAGAGAACGTTCGGGAAGATTGGAAGCGTCGATGATCCGGTTGAGGTCGTCACGCAAGGAAGGTTTGATGCGCGCGTCGAGCTTTTCCTGCCCCGGTGAAACCGCCAGCCGGGCAAATATCCGCGAGGCACTTTGCGGGTCATCGAGTCCGAGCACTTCGATTACCAGCTGATCCGATCCGGCGATCGCCGCCTCCAACGCGGGAGTGCGCCACTGCACGTCATCGGGCAGGATATGGATCGTACCGAACATATAGGCAGTGCCGACTTGTCCGGGCTGGGTGCCGGTGACCTTCCACAGGGCCGGAGTTCCCGTCTTGACCGTGTTCAGGGTCACCGGATCGGGCCCGCTGTTGCAGGCGCCCAGCAACAGCATGGCCATCAGGGACAGGAGGGAGAGCATGATTCGCATGCAACCTATTTGGCGTGATTGCCGCGAAAAGAAAGCCCGCGGTTGAGAAAAATCAATATTCAATGCGATCTGCAACCAGTCCCTTTTTCGCAAGTACCGCCTGCAGGCTGCTGGGTCCGGCGAGATGACCGGCCCCGACCGCCATGAATATGGTACCGGGCCTTTCCATCCGCCGTTCGACCCATTCCGCCCAGCTGATGTTGCGATTGACGAGCAGTGTGTCGTAAATCATCTGGTCCTCGAGACCCGCATTCATCAATTCTCCCAGCGCATCGACTCTGGCATTCGCCCATTCAATGACCATCTGTTCCATGCCGTCGGTTGCGTCGTCGATTGTGTCGATGGTAAAATTGAGAAAGCGGATCTGGACCTCCTCCGGCAGATTGTCGAAAAATCCGAGCTGCTGCTCTGGCGTTTCCAGACCGGTTATCTTGATTGAGCGGGCTGCTGCCTGGGTCTGCAGTTCGTCGTCGGCGCCCTGATCGGATGCATAGCCATTGCGCATCAGCGGGATCAGGGAAATATTGACGCTCGCGAACCAGGGGTCCAGCGGATCGAACGAGGCGACGGGCAGATTCAGCCGGGTGAGTACCGCTTCATATTTGGCCCGGTCTGCTGCGCTCAATTTGTCTCGCAGCGATATCCCGCTCTTGTCGATGGCCAGATCGTTGATCACTTTCGCCATGGCTATCGGGTCGGGCTTGATCATCTCGACAACCAGTTCATCGGACGCCTCAAAACTGTCTTTCACTGCTTCGTCAAACCAGGTCATGCCGGGTTTCAGGATATGGACCGTTCCAAACAGATATATGGTGGTATCCTCGTCCCGGATCACCCAGAGCGCCGGATCAGCATCGTCCGGCATCACGGCCGGCGGACCATCGACTGCGACAATGGCGTCGTTGCCGGCGCTGGCAGGTTCCTTCGGACCCGTCATGCAGCCGGTCAGCGAGAGATGAAGCGAAAGGAAAAGGATCGTGAAAAGCCAGTTACGCGGCATGAAGAAGATGCTCCGACAGATGGATAGTCAGGCTTCATTGAACAATTGACGGCAAATGCCCAGCAAATTTTGACCGATGATCCAGGGACACTGGCGACCGGAATAAAATTCTGTTAACCGGATGATTAAATCAAGGAGTTTTCCGATGAGCACGATTCACGCCCGCACCTGCCATATTTGCGAAGCCAATTGCGGCGTTCTCATCGAGGTCGAGGGGCGCGAGATCCTCTCGATCAAGGGCAACCCCGATCATGTGCTCAGTCGCGGCCATATCTGCCCGAAGGCGACGGCGATCGCCGATCTGCAGGATGATCCCGACCGCTTGCACAAGCCGGTAAAGAAAGTTGATGGCGCGTGGCAGGAAATCGGCTGGGAACAGGCCTTCTCGGAAATTGCCAGGCGTTTGCTTGAGCTGAAGGGGCGGGGCGCGAAGCCGGCCATGTATATGGGCAATCCCAGCGCGCATGATTATGGCATCAGCACCCAGATCGGCCAGTTGCGCCGCGGTATCGGGCTCAAGAACATCTATTCCGCCTCGACGCTCGACCAGATCCCGCATCATGTCGTGCAATATCATATGTACGGCCATGTCAGCCTGGCTGCCGTGCCCGATATCGACCGCTGCCAGTATCTGGTCATCATCGGCGGCAATCCGGCAGCATCCAACGGCAGCATCTGGACCGTGCCCGATTTCAAAAAGCGCGTGAAAGAGATGCAGGCGCGTGATGGGCAGCTGGTGGTTGTCGACCCGCGCCGGACCGAGACCGCCAAGCTGGCCGACGAACATCATTTCGTGACGCCGGGGACCGATACAGCGCTGCTGATCGGTCTGCTGAAAAGCATTTTCGACAATGGACTGGCTGACACGTCGCGTCTGGATGCAATATTGGATGACAGCTGGAGCAGCATAGAACCGGCAGTGGCGGATTTCGATATGGATCAGCTCGCCAGCCACTGCGGCATAGCGGTCGCTACCATACAGGATATGGCCGCTCGGCTCGCTTCCGACCAGCCCGCCGCCCTCTATGGCCGGATGGGCGTCTCGGTCTGCGAATATGGCACGCTCAACCAGTGGCTGATCCAGGTAATCAATATCGCCACTGGCAATCTCGACCGGATCGGCGGCACGATGGTACCGGAGCCGGCGCTCGACACGATCAATCTGGTCGGCCGGGGATCGGTCCGCACCGCCGACACCGTACGCGGCCCGATGCCCTCGGTGATGAGCGAACTGCCGATGGTGACCTTCGCCGACGAAATGCTGCGCGATGACGCTGAGCGGATTCGGGCGCTGTTTGTCGTCACCGGCAACCCGGTGCTGTCCTCGCCCGACGGTGCCAAGCTCGACCGGGCACTGGAAACGCTCGACCTAATGGTCTCGTTCGACATGTACGTCACCGAAACCAGCCGCCACGCCGACTATATTCTGCCGCCCTGCGGACCGCTGGAAAAGGACCATTATCCCTTCTTCTTCGGGCCGCTGGCGATCCGCAACTATGCCAGCTACTCGCCGGCGATTTTCGATTTGCAGGACGGCGAGAAGACCGACTGGGAAATCATCGCCGAACTGGCGCGCGAAATCCTGGCGCAGGACGGACAGGATGTGCCCAATATCCGCGAGCCGCGCGATGTGCTCGACGGCATGTTGCAAAGCTCCCCCGCCGGGCTGACGCTGGCCGAGGTGGAATCCGCGCCCAATGGTATCGATCTCGGGCCGCTGCGCCCCTGCATGGCCGAGCGGCTGCGCACGGAGGACAAGATGATCCACTGCGCCCATCCCGATTTTCTCGCCGAACTGCAGCGCTTTGCCGCCTCGCTGGCCGAAGAGCGCCCCGACACGCTGCGCCTGATCGGTCGCCGCCATGTCCGCCAGAACAACAGCTGGCTGCACAACAGCAAGCGGCTGCTGAAGGGGCCGGACCGCTGCACGCTGATGATCCATCCCGATGACGCCAAGGCGCGCGGGCTGGCGGACGGCGATATGGCGAGTATCACCAGCCGGGTGAACAGCGTCGATATTATCGTCGAACTGAGCGATGACGTCATGGCCGGGGTGGTGTCAATTCCGCACGGTTTCGGTCATGGACGCAAAGGCGTCGGCCTGTCGGTCGCCCGTGAAAAACCGGGCGTTTCGATCAATGACCTGACCGACACGGACAGTTTTGATCTGCTGTCCGGCAATGCGGTGCTCAACGCCGTGCCGGTGACCGTGGCAAGAGCAGAGGAATTGGTCGCGGCGGAATAGCGTCCGAACAGCTGGATGTCCTCCGCACTTGATGCGGAGCTCTGGTGACGAAGAGGTGGCCACCGTGCAGGGCTCCGCATCGAGCGCGGAGCACGACCGCGTCTCGATTTCACCAATCCTCCCTTGACCCCTGTGCCCGCCTTCGCCAAAGCAGCGCGTAAATATTGCCTTCGCGTAGAAAGCCCGCAAATTGACCGACAAGAAGCCGCTCAGCTTCCAGCAGATCATTCTGAAACTCCATGAATATTGGGGGAATCACGGCTGCGCGATCCTGCAACCCTATGACATGGAAATGGGGGCAGGGACGTTCCACACCGCGACGACCCTGCGCGCGCTTGGTCCCGATCCGTGGAATGCCGCCTTTGCCCAGCCCTGCCGTCGTCCGACCGACGGCCGTTATGGCGAAAATCCGAACCGCTTGCAGCATTATTACCAGTATCAGGTGATCCTGAAGCCGTCGCCGCCGGATATCCAGCAGCTCTACCTCGACAGCCTCACCGTCATCGGGATCGATCCGATGCTGCACGATATCCGCTTTGTCGAGGATGACTGGGAAAGTCCGACGCTCGGCGCCTGGGGTCTTGGCTGGGAAGTCTGGTGCGACGGCATGGAGGTCACCCAGTTCACCTATTTCCAGCAGATGGGCGGTTTTGACTGCAAGCCGGTGGCCGGCGAACTGACCTACGGGCTCGAACGGCTGGCCATGTACATCCAGGGCGTCGATAGCATTTACGATCTGGATTATAATGGTGCCGGAATGACTTACGGCGATATCTTCCTGCAAAATGAGAAGCAGATGTCGGAGTGGAATTTCGAGGTTGCCAATACCGACACGCTGCTCGACCTGTTCAACAAGGCGGCCGCCGAGTGCGAGAATTGCCTCGATAAAAAACTGCCGATCCCGGCCTATGAACAGGCGATCAAGGCGAGCCATGTGTTCAACCTGCTGCAGGCGCGCGGCGTGATCAGCGTCCAGGAACGCGCCAGCTACATGGGGCGTGTGCGGGACCTCGCCAAGGGCAGCTGCGAGGCGCATATGGAAAAGAACGGATGGACCGCGTGATGAGCGTGGAGAAAGTTATTTCCTCCCCGTTGTGCAGCAATGGGGAGGTGGCAGCCGGAACGGCTGA
>DELZ01000002.1:619770-620718 GCA_002354635.1 Sphingomonadales bacterium UBA2683 | reverse complement strand
GCTGCGCGCGGTCCCCCTCCCCGTGCTCCGCACAGGGAGGAAATAGATGACCGACTTCCTCCTAGAACTGCTCTCCGAAGAAATCCCCGCCCGCATGCAGGCCAAGGCCCGCACCGACCTCGAGCGGCTGTTCACCGAGCAACTGGCCACAGCCGGCCTGAAAGCCGGTACAATCACCCTATATTCGACGCCAAGGCGGCTGGCCCTCATCGCCAAGGACCTGCCTACCCATACCGAAGCGGTCAGCGAGGAAGCCAAGGGACCGCCGGAAGGCGCGCCCGATCAGGCGGTCGAGGGTTTCTGCCGCAAAAATGGCGTCACCCGCGATCAGCTGGAGGTGCGTGACGTCAAGGGGCGTCCGACCTGGTTCGCCGTGATCAACAAGCCGGGCCGCGACAGCAAGGACGTGCTGGCAGAAGCGATCCCGGCAATCATCCGCGCCTTCCCCTGGCCCAAATCGATGCGCTGGGGCGAAGCCAGCCTGTCGACCGAAAGCCTGCGCTGGGTGCGGCCACTAAGCGGGATTGTCGCGATATTGGGCGATGATCTGGTCGAATGCAGTATTGACGGTCTGGCGTCAGGTTACGAGACGGTCGGCCACCGCTTTCATCACGCCGGTCGGATCACCATCGGCAACGCCGCCGACTATGCCGAAAAACTCCGCGCCTGCCATGTTCTTGTCGACCATGAGGAACGTCAGAATATCATCCGCGCCGGTGCCGCCAAGGCTGCATCGGATGCCGGACTGGATCTGGTCGAGGATGAAGGCCTGGTAATCGAGAATGCCGGCCTGACCGAATGGCCGGTGCCACTGCTCGGCAGCTTTGATCCCGCGTTTCTGGATGTCCCGGAAGAGGTGATCCAGCTGACCGCCCGGGTGAACCAGAAATATTTCGTGTGCAAATATCCTCCCGATGCGCAGCATGGGGAGGGGGACCGCGCGCAGCG
>DELZ01000002.1:477265-619655 GCA_002354635.1 Sphingomonadales bacterium UBA2683 | reverse complement strand
GGGCCCCCTCCGTCAGCCGTACCGGCTGCCACCTCCCCGTCGCTTCGCGGCAGGGAGGAAAAACTGGCTCCGAATTTCGTCTGCACGGCCAACATAGCCGCCAGCGATGGCGGCAAGGCAATTATCGCGGGGAATGAAAAAGTCCTCGCCGCACGGCTCTCCGACGCCAAATTCTTCTGGGAACTTGACCAGAAGACAAAGTTGGAGGATCATGCAAAGAAATTGAGCAACATCGTGTTCCACGAGAAACTGGGAACGGTTGCCGACAAGGTAGAGCGTGTGGCCAAGCTGGCTGAGTGGTTGGCGTCTTTAGAAGGGACTGGGTTACTCCGTGCCAACCCGGAACAGACCGAGCAGGCCGCACGTCTCTGCAAAGCCGATCTCGTCACCGAAATGGTCGGCGAGTTCCCCGAGCTGCAAGGCTTGATGGGCGGTTATTATGCAGAGAAACAAGGACTTCCGATAGAAGTCTCACATGCGATCAGAGATCATTACAAGCCTGTCGGGCAGGGCGACGATGTGCCGACCGATCCGGTTACGGTCTGGGTGAGTCTGGCGGATAAGCTGGATACGATTGCGAGCTTTTTTGCGATTGATGAGAAGCCCACCGGATCGAAAGACCCCTTTGCTTTGCGGCGAGCAGCGCTTGGTATCATTCAACTAATAACTTCAAATGAACTTCGCTTCGGTTTGGAGGGCGCAATTGCTTTTGCATATATCAATCTGCTCCAAGATCATGTCGAGCGCATAAAGGGCTACGAAGAAGCTGAAATCGCGCAACATCCGGAATGGAAATCGCCATTCAAGATGAACGAGGACGGAGAAGAGGAGTTTTTCCGCTCCATTATTGATTTCTTCGCAGACCGCCTCAAAGTTCAGCAACGCGAAGCAGGCGTCCGTCATGACCTCATCGACGCGGTGTTCGCGCTAGGCGGCGAGGATGATCTGGTGCGCCTGCTCGCCCGGGTGAAGGCTTTGCAGGCCTTTGTCGAGACCACGGACGGGGTAAACCTGCTCGCCGGTTACAAGCGGGCTTCGAATATATTGAAGAAGGAAGGCAATAGTGCTCCGCACTTGATGCGGAGCGAGGCAGGAGGCGCTGGTGGTGGCCAGGGCTCCGCATCAAGTGCGAAGCACGATAGTGCAAAACCCCTCTCCTACACCCCCGAAACAGCCGAAAAAACCCTCATAGACGCGCTCGACGCCGCCCGGCCGCAAGTCACCGCGGCGATTGAGGCGGAACAGTTCGAAGCCGCAATGACCGCGCTCGCCGCGCTGCGCGAACCGATCGACCGGTTTTTCGAGGATGTCACAGTCAATGATGATGACCCTGCAAAACGTGAAGCCCGGCTTGCCCTGCTCGCACGCTTTCGCAATGCCGTTCATCAAGTTGCTGATTTTTCGAAGATAGAAGGATGATATCGGGCGCTTTTCTTGCCCGCATCGTCGCCCCAGTGAAGGCTGGGGTCCAGTCCAATTTTGAGTTGTTCCGGAAGACTGGTCCAGATCCCAGCCTTCGCTGGGATGACGTTTTCGTTTTAGCGAGATAGATTATGACCCAATATGTATATCGTTTCGGTGGCGGCATGGATGCGGACGGGGCGCCGTCGGACAAGATCGAGGCCCGCAATCTGCTCGGCGGCAAGGGTGCCAATCTCGCGGAAATGGCCAATATCGGGTTGCCGGTGCCCCCCGGTTTCACTATCTCCACCGAAATGTGCACTCGCTATTATGCCGAGGGTGGCCAGTATCCCGCCAGCGTCAGGGACGAAGTGGCGCAGGGCGTCGCCCATATCGCGGCGGTAACCGGCAAGTCATTCGGTGATGCGGCCGATCCGCTGCTGGTTTCGGTCCGTTCCGGCGCCCGCGCCTCGATGCCCGGCATGATGGACACCGTGCTCAACCTCGGCTTGAACGACGATACGGTCGAAGGTCTGGCCAAGACCTCCGGCGACGAACGTTTTGCCTGGGACAGCTACCGTCGCTTCATCCAGATGTATTCCGATGTGGTCCTCGAACTTGATCATGATGCTTTCGAAGAGGCATTAGAAATTATCAAGGAAGACAACGGCTTCTTCACCGATACCGAGATGGAGTCTAAGCACTGGAAGGCCTTGGTCGCCGAATATAAGGGCTTGGTCGAGCAGCTCTGGGGCAAGCCATTCCCGCAAGACGTCAATGACCAGCTGTGGGGCGCGGTCAGCGCCGTTTTCGGCAGCTGGCAGGCGGAACGGGCCAAGGTTTACCGCCGGCTCAACGATATTCCGGGCGAATGGGGCACAGCGGTCAACGTCCAGGCGATGGTGTTCGGCAATATGGGCGATACCAGCGCCACCGGCGTGGCCTTCACCCGCAACCCGTCGACCGGCGACAGCGCTTATTATGGCGAATGGCTGATCAACGCGCAGGGCGAGGATGTCGTCGCCGGGATTCGTACCCCGCAATATCTCTCGAAAGCCGCGCGCGAGGAGGCCAATGCCAAGCCGCTGTCGATGGAAGAGGCGATGCCGGAGACGTACAAGGAACTGACCGACGTGTTTGACCTGCTCGAGCGCCATTATCGCGATATGCAGGATATCGAATTCACCGTGGAGCGCGGAAAACTGTGGATGCTGCAGACCCGCGCGGGCAAGCGCACCGCCAAGGCGGCGCTGAAAATCGCGGTGGATATGGCCCATGACGGTCTGATCACCGAGGAAGAAGCGGTCATGCGCGTCGATCCGATGGCGCTCGACCAGTTGCTCCACCCGACGCTCGATCCCGAAGCCGAGCGCGACGTGCTGACGTCCGGCCTGCCGGCGTCACCTGGCGCGGCCAGCGGTCTGATCGTGTTTGACAGCGACACCGCCGAACGACGCACCGAAATGGGTGATGACGTCATCCTTGTCCGGGTGGAAACGTCGCCCGAGGATATCCACGGCATGCATGCCGCCAAGGGTATTTTGACGGCGCGTGGCGGCATGACGTCACACGCCGCCGTGGTTGCCAGAGGCATGGGAAGACCCTGTGTTTCCGGGGCTGGCACCATTTCGATCAACAATGAGACCAAGATCATGAAGGTCGGCGACCGCGAACTCAAGGAAGGCGATATGCTGACCATCGACGGCAGCAATGGCCAGATCATGGCCGGCCGCGTGGCGACGATCCAGCCGGAGCTGGTCGGCGATTTCGGCGTGCTGATGGTCTGGGCCGACAAGGTCCGCCGTCTCGGCGTGCGGACCAATGCCGAAACACCGCTCGATTGCCAGGTGGCGCGCGATTTCGGCGCCGAGGGCATCGGCCTCTGCCGGACCGAGCATATGTTCTTCGATGCCGCGCGGATTACCGCGGTGCGCCAGATGATTCTCGCGCCCGACGAGAAGGGCCGCCGCGAAGCGCTGGCCAAGCTGCTGCCCGAACAGCGCGACGATTTCCGCCAGATATTCGAGGTCATGGTCGGCCTGCCGGTTACCATCCGCCTGCTCGATCCGCCGCTGCACGAATTTCTGCCGCATCACCAGTCGGAGTTCGAGGAAGTGGCGAAAGCCGCTGATGTCGGCGTAGATACGCTGAAACAGCGGGCCAATGAACTGCATGAGTTCAACCCGATGCTCGGCCATCGCGGCTGTCGTCTTGGCGTCACCTATCCCGAAATCTACGAAATGCAGGCGCGGGCGATCTTCGAGGCGGCCTGCGAAGTGGCGGAAAAGAGCGGCGAGGCGCCGATTCCCGAAGTCATGATCCCGCTGGTCGCAACCGCGCGCGAACTGGAACTGATGAAGGATGTCGTCGACCGTATGGCGAAAGCAGTGTTCGCCGAAAAGGGACGGGAAATCGAATATCTGGTCGGCACGATGATCGAACTGCCACGCGCCGCGCTGATGGCGGGCGAGATTGCCGCGCATGGCGAGTTTTTCAGTTTCGGTACCAATGACCTGACCCAGACGACTCTGGGCGTCTCGAGAGATGATGCCGGTCGATTCTTGACCCAATATGTCGACAAGGGCATCTTCCCGCGCGATCCATTTGTCAGCCTTGATATCGAGGGCGTCGGCCAGCTGATCGAACTGGCGGCCGAGCGGGGCAGGGCAGCCCGCCCCGGCATCAAGCTCGGTATCTGCGGCGAGCATGGTGGTGATCCGGCATCAATTGCCTTCTGCGAGAAAACCGGCCTCGATTATGTCAGCGCATCGCCCTATCGGGTGCCGATTGCAAGGCTGGCGGCGGCGCAGGCGGCCCTGTCGCAAAAATAGCGTGAGTGCTCCGCACTTGAAGCGGGGTCCTGTGCCAAGCAGATATCTCTCGCCGCCAGAGCTCCGCATCGAGTGCGGAGCATGGATGGCCCAGGAATGTTCAGAATGTTGGTCTGGCAAGGCAATTATGGGTTGCCAGCGGGGCCTTCTCCCCCTATCTGCACCGTCTGGTTAGCGCCCATAGCTCAGCTGGATAGAGTACTTGACTACGAATCAAGGGGTCGGGAGTTCGAATCTCTCTGGGCGCACCACCTTTTTCCTTTTCAGACATGCCCCTAGGTGCACTTGCGCGCGGTCCTTCGCTGGCGTAACTTGTTGGCATTCCACTTGCTGAACCGAAGGACCCGACTTGGCCGATTATTCAAATTCCATTGCCGACGCGCTTGCCGAGCGTGAATCCCGAAAAATTCCCGTACCCGACGAGGTCCAGGAAGCCGTGCGGACATTGCTGCGCTGGGCCGGCGACGATCCGGAGCGCGAAGGCCTTATCGACACCCCGAAACGGGTCGCGCGGGCGTGGAAGGAATATTGCGAGGGCTATGCCGAGAATCCGGCGATGCATCTGGCCCGGACCTTCGAGGAAGTCGGCGGCTATGATGAGCTGGTCCTGCTCAAGGACATACCGTTCCATTCCCATTGCGAACATCATATGGCACCGATCATCGGCAAGGCCAGCATTGCCTATATGCCGACCGACAAGGTGGTCGGCATATCCAAGTTGGCCCGCGTTCTGCACGGTTTCGCGAGGCGTCTTCAGGTGCAGGAGCGGCTGACCGCCGAGGTTGCCGAATGTATCTGGGACAATCTCAAGCCGCATGGCGTTGCTGTCGTGATCGAGGCGAGCCACAGCTGCATGACCGCACGTGGTGTGCGAACGCCCGGTGTCGGCATGATCACCAGCCGTTTGCTCGGCTGTTTTCTGGATGACGCCCGCAGCCGCAAGGAAGTCATGAGCCTGATGGGCTACTGATCGGCCTTCAGGTCAGCGCATCCATTTGCGCATCAGATTATACTGGATCGCTTGCAGGCGCGTATAATTTTCGTGCGCCATGTTGAGTCCTTCCAGCGCCGCTACCTCATTCAGTTCGTACAGCAGATTGCGCTTGGTCACGTCGGGAAGCTTGCTCTGGATGAAGGTGATCGCGACCATACGCTCGCCTTCGGTCACCGGTTCGACTTCGTGAAGCGTATAGGACGGGTAGACGATTGCGGACCCCGGAATGCCCTTGAATCGCATGCCCGCTTCCCCCTGGGTGACATGCAGGGCACCGCCCTTGCAGTCGTTGACGTCGCTCAGGAATATGGTGCAACTCAGGTCGGAACGGAGCGGACCGTCGGGCAGCGGAATGATCGCGCTGTCGGCGTGCAAACCGTAATTCATCCCCGGCTTGTAGCGTGTAATCAGCGGCGGTGCCACGCGCTCGGGGAAAGCAAAGTCGACGAATTCGCGATTGGACATCAGTGCATCGTGCAGGATTTTCGAGGACTGCTTGTAGCCCTCGACATCGTGCAGTTGCAGATTATTCTTCACCTTGCTGTGCGGATTGCTGATCTTGCCATCCACAAATTGCGCCTTGCCGGCGATTTTTTTCAGTTCGTTGACCTGACTTTGGTCGAGTAAGCTCAGTTGCTTGAACATTATCGTCTCGATTCCGCTTTTGCTTTTGCCGCGGCCACTTCGGGAAAGCGCCGCGCCATTTCATCGACCCATAGCAGCGTCTGCCGGATATCGTCAGCATGAATTTGCGCCGCCTCGGCCAGTAGCTCCGCGCGCAATGATGCGCTGTAATCAAATTCGGGAGCCTTGGAGTATTGCTTCATAATCGGTCCCGATACCAGGGTCTGGGCGTTTGGGGGAGAAAGCTCGTGGCCGAAATGCCTGGCTGCGGCCTGCAATTCGTCCTCCGGATGATCAAGGAAATTGTCGAAATCCAGCCACGCAATCTTGGCACCGGGACAATGGATTTCCGCATCACACAACGTGACCATTTCGCACAGCCAGCCGAGGGCAGCGGTTTTGGCGAAAGAGAGTGTTTCTTTATCGCCAAAATTCTCGCCGCAATGCTGCCCGAGCCGTAACAGGCGGATATCGGACAGCGCGGCGGCTTCCTGCTTGGAGGCGTCTCCAGCCAATATGGTCTGCAAATAACGCTCAAGGGAGGTGAACAGGAAAAGTGCCATGCCCTCGGCGGCAAGCAGCGGGCGCGCCAGCGGGCTTACGAAACTACTGGCCTTGATCATCACTCGCTGTTCGGACCGAAACGTACGGGACAGCCAGCTCTCCATCTGATCCAGTCGTTCGGTCTGCTCTTCGTCGGTCCAGCCGATCTCCGCAGGCATGGTGACCCGGACGTCGGCCAGTTGCCGCAATATCGCCGGCTCTCTCAGGGCCAGCACGCTATCCAGTTCGCCGAGAAGGCGCGAAATCAGGGTCGAACCGACATGGCCGATGTGGAAAATATACTGGGGTTTCGCGAGCGGGGACAATGGCACCGATGCGACATCGGCCCATGACACGACCTGACGTTGCAAGTCGGGAGTAAACAGGCGTTGGTCGAGAAAGCTGGCCTGTCGGAAGGCCGCCTCGCTCATCGTCGACAGCAGGACCTGATCCTTTTGCAGATCAGCAAGATGCGGAAAGAGCGACGCATCCCCTGCAAAGTCCGATTGCCAGTCGTTGTTCAATCCATCCTCCAAAGAAAAAGCCCGGATCTGGAGCCCCGTCTTGCAACGGTCCGGATCCGGGCTTTCAGTAGCATATTCGGAACGGGACTATTCCTTCGATTCGGTATCGTCCTGCTCTTCAGTTTCTGTGGCTTCCGGAGTCTCTCCAGCGCCCGCTTCGACGGTTTCTTCGAGTTCGGCCTTCGCTTCTTCATCGACCTCAGCATTTTCGTCGATGACTTCGAGCGCAGCGGCAGCCAGTTCGGCCTGATCTTCTTCGAACATCTGGGCGATCACGTCGACCCCGTCCTTCTGCAGATCGGCTTCGTCATCCGAACGGGCGACATTCGCCTGAATGGTGACGCTGACTTCCGGGTGCAAACGAATGCGGACATCGAAAACGCCGAGCGTCTTGATCGGTTTTTCCATGATGACCATGCTCTTTTCGACCACGGCGCTTTTGCCATCGGCGTTAAGGGCTTCGACAATGTCACGGACCGACACGGAACCGTATAGCTGGCCGCTGGCGGACGATGCGCGGATCAGAACGATCTGCCTGCCATCGATGCCGCTGGAGGCCGCTTCGGCTTCCCCGCGCTTCGCTTCATTGTCCGCTTCGATCTGCTTGCGATTGGCTTCGAAAACCTTCTTGTTCGCCGCATTGGCGCGCAAGGCTTTCTTGTTCGGCAGCAGGAAATTCCGGGCATAACCGTTTTTCACGGTGACGATGTCGCCGATGCTTCCGAGATTCTCTACCCGTTCGAGCAAAATAATATCCATTGTTTCGCTCCTATTTCACGAGATAAGGCAGGAGGCCAATATGGCGAGCGCGCTTGATGGCTTTGGAAAGCTCGCGCTGCTTCTTGGCGGAAACTGCGGTGATACGACTTGGCACGATCTTGCCGCGTTCGGAAATGAATCCCTGCAGCGTCTTCACGTCTTTATAGTCGATGGGTTTTGCGTTCTTGCCGGAAAAGGGGCAGCTTTTGCGGCGACGGAAAAATGGACGTCCCATGTTTTAACTCCTTCTCTGGCTTAATTGTCGTCGCGGCGCGGTTTGCGTTCGCGTTCGCGTTCGGGTTTGCGCATCATCACGGACGGGCCTTCTTCATGCTCGTCGACGCGGATGGTCAGAAAACGGATAACATCTTCGTTGATCCGGGTCTGGCGCTCGAGCTCGAGGACAACACTGCCCGGTGCATCGAGACGCAGCATGACATAATGTGCCTTGCGGTTCTTCTGGATCTTGTAGGCGAGCGTACGCAAGCCCCAGGTTTCGGTCAGAACGACCTTGCCTTCATTCGATTCTACAATCTTGGTGGCTTCCTGCGCGAGAGCATCAACCTGAGACTGGCTCAGATCCTGCCGCGCAAGGAAGACATGCTCATACATTGGCATGCAATCATTCCTTCATTTACCGCCGATCGCTGACGCCGCACCATGCAGACACGCCCCTCCGGCTTTCTTCATTTTCCAGGTGAATCAGACAGGGCCGATCACGCGGAAGCGGCGCCTATGGCGGAATTGATAACCGAATGCAAGGGCGGTTTTGCAGTGGCCGGCGATCAGGAAACTGTCTTGGGCTGACGCCATATCATCACAAAGGCATTGTCGGCCGACGTCGGCCGACGATCTTCCTGGATTGCGCAATTTGTCGAAGCCTTAATGTCTGCGCGTGTTTACCAATATGCAATGACTCCGGCTTAGGATTGTTCGGGGAACAGTGAAACGAAAAGAATTAACAAATGAATGCGCATTCTTCGATCGGCAGTGATAGCCCCGACCCGAACGGAAGTCTCTCCGAGGGGCGCGGCTTTTTCGACAAGATCAGTTCGCGCATCGGGTCGCAGAATTCGACTGGATCACGCAATATCAAGCCGGCCGAAGCTTTGCTGCTCCTGCAAAATTATGAGGAAAGCCGGCAGGGCTGGTTTTGGTCAACGGATGCTGCAGGAAACCTTACGTATATAACCGAGTCCATCACCGAGATATTGGGTACCAAATCTGCCGATCTGATCGGCAAACCCATGGTTTCCTTGTTTCTTAAACCAGCCGACAACCAGGCCGGTGCGAGGACGCTGCCGTTCATTCTGACAAAAAAGATGAAATTTAACGGCCTTGAAGTGCAGGCCGCGAACTCGGAAGATGAATGCTGGCTATCTATTTCGGGCCGACCGCATCAGGATAAATCGGGTAATTTCCTGGGATTTCGAGGCAGTGGCAATGATGTGACCGCGCAGCGGAGGATGTCTCTGGATACTTCCCGTCTGGCGATGTACGACTCGCTTACCGGCCTTGCGAACCGCGCGAGCATGTCAAAGAAGCTGGAGACAACGCTCGCGGCTTACCGGCAGCAAAAAAGAGCCTGTGCGGTCATGCTGGTCGATCTTGATCGATTCAAGCAGATCAACGATACTCTGGGCCATCCTGCGGGTGACGCCTTGCTGAAACAGGTGGCAGAGCGCCTTCTGAAAGTGGTTGGACAAGCCGGTGAAGTTTCTCGCTTGGGCGGCGATGAATTTCAGATAATGCTGCCCGATTGCGATGATCGCGGGATTCTTGGTGACCTGGCGAGCAAAATTATAAGCAGCCTGTCGCAGCCCTATTCGGTTGAAGGCAATCGTTGCATCATTGGTGCGTCTGTCGGGGTGGCGATCAGTCCCTTTGATGGCCTGACCAGCGAGGATTTGGTAAAAAGCGCCGATCTCGCCCTTTATGAAGCGAAAGGAAATGGCAGAGGCCGGTTCCGATTTTACTCAAAAGGCCTGCAACAGTCTGCCGAAGACCGGCGCGTGCTGGAAGAACATTTGCGAGACGCGATCGGAAAGGGCGAGCTGGAACTTGCCTATCAGCCGGTTGTCAATGTGAAGACCAACGCCGTTGAGGGTTTTGAAGCTCTTATGCGGTGGAACCACCCGGAACGCGGTCAGATTTCTCCGGCGCTCTTCATTCCGATTGCCGAAGAAGCCAATTTGATTTGGGAACTGGGGCAATGGGCGATAAAGCAAGCGTGCAAGGACGCGGCGGGATGGCCTGGCAAAAGCAGAGTTGCCGTGAATGTTTCGCCGATTCAGTTTGCCAATGACCTCCTCCCCGTCGTGATTGATGAGGCGCTGAGCGGATCGGGTTTGTCTGCTTCCCGGCTTGAGCTGGAGATAACCGAAGGCGTGTTCATGGCCGAAACCAACGAAACCAACGCGATGTTCCAGGCTCTCAAAAGCCGTGGCGTGCGTTTGGCTCTCGACGATTTTGGAACGGGCTATTCGTCTCTCAGCTATTTGCAGACGGCACCCTTTGACAAGATTAAGATTGATCAGAGCTTTGTTCGCGGAGCAACGGAGCCCGGCTCGCGCAACGGAGCGATTATCGCCGCGATTGTTGCACTGGCGGAAGCTCTGGCCATGGAAACGACCGCCGAGGGCATCGAAACGCTTGATGAATTCGCATTGATCAAGAAACTGAACGTCAGCCATGTGCAGGGCTATGTCTACAGCAAAGCGGTAGGCAACAAGGAGCTGATCGAAAATCTGGAAGGTGGCCGATGGGTGATCGAGCCTGCCGGTCCCGCCCATCATCGCAATGACCGGCTTTCGATGTACCGAAAGGTGCGGATGATCCATGAAAATCATGTCTATTCGATTGTCATCCGCAATCTGTCCAAGACCGGCGCACTGGTTGACGGACTTTACAATGTTCCCATTGGTACGAAATTTGTAATCGACTTTGGCGATGGCCAGCTTGCCGTGGCAACGGTTTCCCGTTCCGACGGGAATCTTCAGGGTATAAAATTTGAGACGCGTCTGGTCGACGACGGCAACGGCGGTCTGTGCACCAGCCGGCGTGTGTCACCCTATTTGATTGCCGAAGCCGGACTCGATGTCCCGAATCTGCCAGCAGGTTACGTGCCGACTGCAAAGATCGACAAGGACACGCTGTCATTGCCCGCTTTCAGTACCGTTGCCGACTGGAAGGCGACAAAAATCAAGCCAAAATAGTGGCGATGACGATGCCAGAACCCGTTTCTGCGATACATATGACAAACTAAAAAGGGCGCCTTCCGATCGGAAAGCGCCCTTCAAACGATGGTAGGCTGGCGACCGGGTCGCAATTATCGCAAGTCTTCCACCGAAACCCATCCCTTCGTACCATATTTGTCGCTGACTTCGACGAACAGTCCGGCCTTGCTGCCGGTTGGCACCAGTTCCGTGTCTGCCCGCAACGCGCGCACCGTTTTGGCGTTGGCATCGGCACTGGCATAAAGATTTGTGTCAACCGCGACGGTATAGGTCGTGCTTGTCTTGGCCGCAGGCGCTGCGGTCTGGACCGCTGAAAGGGCACCGGCCTGAGAGACCACGCTGTTATATGCAAGGATGAACGCTTCGGTCAGCATCTTGCCATTTTTGGAGGCCCTATAGCCGGCCGCATCCGCGCCCGCGACCCAGGGGGTTCCGCCGGCAAAGGACAAGGTCGATTTTTTCACTTGTCCGGTACCCGCTATCAGGGTCTGGCCGTTGGCGGGACTGACGACGCGAATGCCGGCGGCGACGATTTTTTTCTTGCCGCCAAGCCCCCCAAACATGCCCATCAATGCGCCTGCGCCCGGAACCCGGCCCAGAACCTGGCCAGCGGCGCCGGAACGGACGAATGCGTCAGTCGCCAGTCCCTTGGCGGCCTGTACGCCCTGATCGACCTCTTCCTTGTCACCGGCAATAACATTGACCAGAAAATTGGCCGGCGTCCCGCTTGCGGCATTGTGGATTTCGAAACAGCCGGATTCGCGGGCGATCGCGGCGACCAGTTCGCGGGGGCTGCCAAGTCCGAACTTGCTCCAGCCCTGCGTGTCGCCATCGACCACGGCGATCGTGCCATAGCTTGCATCGCAATGAGTGAGTTCAACCGGCGGGCTTTTTGCCGATGCGGCTGATGACCACAGGGCGATGACAGCAGCAGTGGCGATTGCGGATGTGGAAATTGAATGTGACTTGATCATGATATTGATGCTCCCATTGCGATTGAAACAGGGGCTCCCAATGAGGGGCCGTGAGACTGTTCATGTGCCGGGATGCAAGTTGATTCATCATTCAAATGAATGACGATCAGCAAATTTTCTGATTATCGGTGCAGGATGACAGCGGCGCTCGCCTGTCTTCAGATTTGCAACAGAGGTTCAGTTTTCCTGGGTCACGTCGCTTTGGCCCAGCGCGATATTGGCCAGCAGCCCGACCAGTTCGGCCTGGCGGCCGCAACCCGTTTTTTCGAGTACGCTGCTTAATTGTGAACGAACCGTGGTGATCGACACGCTGCCGTCTGCGGCAATTTCGTTCAGCGTCTGGCCTTTCATGAGACCCTTGGCAATGCGGGTTTCGGCAACCGTCATGTCAAACAGGCTTCTCATCAACGCTGTCGATGGTGCCCGGGACTGGTCGAGCGGCGTGAAAAACAGCAAGGCATAGCTATTTGCAAATATATCATGAGCAGCCAGCTTTATCGGCATCACATGGCCCACAAAAACCGCATGGCCATCCTCGTTGCGGATCGGGAAGGACAGGCTGTCGGTGGAGGATACCTGACCCAGTGTCTCCAGGGCGCTGGACAAAAAGGCCCCGGAACGCCGGTCCGAAAAAGCGACAGGCCGACCCGGATCGTTGAATTTCACATAGTCTGTGACCGATTGCGCGCGGTCATTGGCTTCGACAAACTTGCCCTGAGCATCCAGAACCAGTGCGGGCAGTCCAAATCTGGACAAGGTTTCGCCTGCACCCTGCGCCCGCTGCAACCCAAGTCTCGCCGAGACAAAGGCACTGCGGAGCAAATGTGGGCGCAGTTCGTTCAGCCGCTCGACATGGCCCCGTTCGATCGGTCCCTGATCCAGCCGGCGTTCAATGCTGAACACGATATTGTCTCCGGTCGGCATTTGCAGGAGCGTTCCCGCCGACCAGCCGAGGCCGCGAGGATGGAAAAAATCCCGATAAAAGGGATTGTTGGCCAATTCCTCTTCGTTCCAGAAATCCTGCTCGACAAAAAAAGTTGGTTGGGACTTCTCGATCATGCACATCCGGCGGGGACATTTCCCCAGCCAGCCATCTTTGACATAGGTCTCGAACGCATCGTAGACATTTTCCGACGCGGTCCAGTTCACCGCCTTGCGGGCCGAAAACAGCATTCCGCCGGTGGAATCCGTTATCTGGGCAAGCTCGTCGAGAACGTCTGGCCAAAGCTCCGGAACCACGGAACATTCATAAATGCGGTCGATCAACTGTTCCTGCATTGTTTCAACTACCTGATTCTTTGAAAGACTCCGGATGGAAATCGCATGCTCAATTTAATCATCAAACCTCGGATTGCTACTTTTTTCGGTTCAGAAAGCCGAACATGTCTCCGCCAATCTTGCGCATCTGGATTTCTTCCGCTCCCTCGGTGATCCGGTAGCGGCGATGGTGACGGTAGATATGTTCGAACGGTTTGTGCCGGGAATAGCCCATGCCACCGTGGACCTGCATCGCGCGGTCGGCGGCATCGCAGCACAGGCGGTTCGCGCGATAATTGCACATCGACACCTGGGCGGAGAGATATTTGGCCACGTCGGTCTTTGGCATTGTGTCCATCTTGGCGGCGGTGGCATAGATCAGCTGCCGGAGCATCGCGGCTTCGGTGTGCAGCTCCACCAGCGGGAACTGGATCCCCTGGTTGACCGACAGCGGCTTGCCGAACGGCTTGCGTTCGCCTGCATATTTTACCGACTCATCGATGCAATATTGCGCCGCGCCCAACGACGAAGCTGCCTGCCTGATCCGGTTCTCATGGACGAAATGCTGCGCGCAGGCGAGCCCCATGTCGAGATCGCCCAGCACCGCATCGGCCGGTATCCAGACATTGGTGTAGGAGCATTTCGGATGGTCGGTGGGCATATTGAATGTCCACATATATTCACCGACTTCAAAGCCTTCGGCATCCACCGGCACGATGAAACAGCCGATACCCCGGGCATCGCCATCCTTGCCACTGTGCCGGGCAAAGGTCATCACGTGCGATGCCTTGTGCAGGCCGGTGGTCCACATCTTGTTGCCGTTGATCAGCCAGCCATCGACCCCGTCACGGGTTTCGCGCACCGCCGTCGTGTCCATCCAGGTTGCGTCAGAACCATGATGCTCTTCCGTCAGGCCAAAACACCAGCCCATTCGCCCGGCCAACATCTCGGGAATATAATCGCGCTTCTGCTGCTCGGTGCCGAAATCGCGCAGCATCAGCGGCTGCACCAGATTGCCGACAATCGAATTCTCGTTCTGCAGGTCGTTGTGCAGGCCCAGGCCTTTGTGCGCCAGATGTTCGCGGATCCGCGCCATGCCGAGATTGGTACCGTTCTGGCCGCCGAATTCCTCGGGCAGGGCATAGCGGAAATGGCCGGCGGCATCGGCGGTCTGGCGCATTTCGACCAGTAAGGTTTCCCATTCCTCGGTCGGCAGGCCCTGGTTAACCCAGTCGGTTCGCGCATCTTCCCGGCGGTGGTCGAAGAAGCGGATATTATCGTCGCGCTGCTCGATCGGCTTGATTTCGGCCTCTATGAAAGCGTCCAGCACGTGCAGATAATCTTCAATCTCCTGCGGGATTTCAAAATTGGTCATGATGGACTCCATTTGTTGAGCGCGACCTTCAGGCCGGCATATTTGGGTTGGTCGATGGATAGTCGTTCCAGCGCGGACAGCCGCAGATGGTCCCAGACACCCGGGCTGGTTGCCGCAATCTCGCCTTTTGAAAGGCCGAGACAAAGCTGTCGATGATCATAACCGATAGCGGCCAGTCTCGCCTGTGCAGCCTCCCGGTATCCTGCCCCCCATTCCGCCTGCCGCCGTGCGATGCCGAGCGCATTGCCTGCAACCCGCGCCTGGAATTTGTCGTGTCCTTTCAGGCCAGGCAGAACATGCGTGCCATTCCATTCCTCCAGCGCCGTCAGCAGCTCGCCGTAACCGGTCTCGCCGGCGATGCTTTCCTGTTCCGGAATGGCCCAGTCGAGCGGAGTGGCGATCGTATCGGGCAAAATTTCCTCAAACAGCAACGCCAGATCGATTTCGACCTCGGATACACGGCGTCCGATCACCGTGCGTTCCAGCGAACGGTCGCCATGGCTGCGCCAGATCTGGCCCATGACCATGCAGGCAACACCCCACCAGAGCGTGGAATAGATCAGCCAGAAGCGGAAGCGGTCGGGGTCGACGTCCGCGCCGCTGGCTTCGGCATAGGCGGACAGGAAGGATTTTGCGCTGTCGAACCCGCCCGCTTCCTTTTCATAATGGCCAAAGCGCCAGCTTGGTGTGCACAGATAGGCAAGGTCCTGCACCGGATCACCCAGCCGGATCAGTTCCCAGTCGAGCACCGCCGACAATCCGTCATGGTCGATCATCAGATTGCCCATGCGGAAATCGCCGTGCACCAGATATTTGTCACTGGCATCGGGCGCATTTTGTTCGAGCCAGTGAAAGGCATATTCGTAGATCGGAATCTGGCCACCGATTTCGTGATACTTGTCCTTCTGGACCCGGATCAGTTCGGCGGGAGAAAAATATTCAAGGGACTGGAGCAGCGGATTCATAGGGATCTGGTGAATGGCCGCCAACTCGCGGGCGCAATGCTTGGTAAGCCGGCTTTCGGCTTCGGCAAACTCGGGATTGCCCAAAATTTTGTGGGGCAGGGTTTCCCCCTCCGCCTTGGTCATGATGAACCCTTCGCCCAGGTCATCTTCCGGCTTCAGCCGTCCACGCACTTGCGGTGCGGTTACGCCCGCAGACCGGGCAAGGTCAATGACATCCGCCTGGGTGGCGAGGGGGACGCCGCGGAGCCCGTCATCATCGGGTGACAAGCCAGCGGGCAATCGGCGCAAGACATAGTCTTCGTCGCTGTAGGAAAAGGCCCAGCTTTCCATGCTCGCTCCACCGGATAGCCGCTGAACTTCGGCGAGTGTGCCGCCTGCGGAGAAGGTTTTGGCGCAATAAGCTGCAAGCTTATCCCGGAATGTCTCATCGATCATGCACATGGTTTAATCAGACGATTAAAAATACGCAATGCTTTTGCTGGATAACAGCGACGCTTGCATGACCGGGCAATCGTCCCTAATTCCGCACCATATTTTTAAGGGGGTCATCATGCGCGCATTTATTTTTCCGGGACAGGGCAGTCAGGCAGTTGGTATGGGCAAGGCGCTGGCCGACGCGAGCAGCACCGCTCGGGAAGTTTTCGAAGAAGTGGATCACGCGCTCGAGCAGAATCTGTTCAAGCTGATGTGCGAGGGACCGGCCGACGAACTGACCCTGACCGAGAACGCGCAGCCTGCGATCATGGCCAATGCCATCGCGACCCTGCGCGTCATGGAAAAAGACGGTGGCAAGTCTCTGGAGGATTTGTGCCGCTACGTGGCTGGCCACAGTCTCGGCGAATATACCGCGCTTTGCGCGGCTGGTGCGCTGAACTTGACCACGACCGCCGAGTTGCTGAAGCTGCGCGGCCAGTCGATGCAGAAGGCCGTGCCGGTCGGCGAAGGCGGCATGGCTGCCTTGCTCGGCGCGGATATCAAGAAGGCCTCGGCGCTCGCCAACGCATCGGCACAAGGTGAGATCTGTACGGTAGCCAATGACAATGATCCGACCCAGGTTGTGATTTCAGGGCATATGGGAGCCATCGAACGCGCCATAGCGGCTGCAAAGGATCACGGTATCAAGCGTGGGCTGTTGCTGCCGGTATCGGCCCCGTTTCACTGTTCGCTGATGGCTCCCGCCGCCGAAGCCATGGAAGAAGCGCTGGCAGAGGCCACGATATTGTCGCCTGTGGTGCCGGTTTTTGCCAATGTCACGGCAGCTCCGGTCTCGGATGTAGACGAAATTCGTGATCTGCTGGTTCAGCAGGTTACAGGCACCGTGCGCTGGCGGGAATCGGTCGCCCATATGGCGGAATCCGGCGTGGAGCAATTTGTCGAGTGTGGCGGCAAGGTCCTGAGCGGAATGGTTGGACGGATTTCGCCAGAAGCGGAAACCGTGAGCCTCGTGTCGCTTGCGGACATCGAAGCCTTTTTGAAGAGTCTCTAGGCGCACAGGTATTCAATCTCTAACAATTGGCTCTACCGTCTGGAATTTTGAAGGAATTTGGAATGTTTGATTTAAGCGGAATGACCGCTCTGGTAACCGGAGCATCGGGCGGAATCGGTTCCGCAATTGCCAAATCCCTGGCCGAGCAAGGCGCAACCGTTGCGCTTTCTGGAACGCGCGAGCAGGTTCTGATGGAAATGATTCCGCAATTGGCCGGCGAGGGGCATGTTGTCATGCCCTGCGATTTGTCCAAGCCGGACGAAGTCGATGCGCTGGTACCGGATACGGTTGCCAAGCTGGGCAAGCTCGACATATTGGTCAACAATGCCGGGATCACCCGCGACGGCCTGACCATGCGGATGTCGGATGAAGATTTTTCGGATGTGATCCGGGTTAACCTGGAATCCGCCTTTCGCCTGATCCGCGCCGCCGCCCGGCCGATGATGAAGGCGCGTCATGGCCGGATTGTCTCGATCAGTTCGGTGGTTGGGGCCACCGGCAATCCCGGACAGGCCAATTATGTCGCGTCCAAGGCCGGCCTGGTTGGCATGTCCAAGGCGCTCGCGCAGGAACTGGCCTCCCGCGGCATTACCGTCAATTGCGTGGCCCCGGGATTCATCGAATCCCCGATGACCGATGCGCTGACCGACGCCCAGAAGGAAGAGATCAATCGCAAGATTCCGGCGGGCAAAATGGGAAGCGGCGATGATATCGGTGCTGCGGTGGTCTATCTGGCCAGTCAGGAAGCGTCATATGTGACCGGCCAGACCCTGCACGTGAATGGCGGTATGGCGATGATTTCTTAGGCCTTCTGCCAAAAATATCATTTCCCGTGCGATTTCGACTTCACGGACACTTGCAAGCCGCGCGCCACCGCACTAGGACGAAATTGAAATTCAATCCTAACAAAAAGGACCTCTCATGAGTGAGACTGCAGACCGCGTAAAAAAGATCGTTGTTGAGCATCTGGGTGTTGAAGCCGACAAAGTGACCGAAGAAGCTGCTTTCATCGATGATCTGGGCGCTGACAGCCTCGACATTGTTGAGCTGGTGATGGCGTTTGAAGAAGAATTCAGCGTTGAAATTCCGGATGATGCCGCCGAAAAAATCGCTACTGTCAAAGACGCGATCGATTTCATCGACAAAAACAAGGGTTAATTGATTTTGAGGTGCTGCCAGGGAAATGGGCACACCTCGGGGCCAATGATCGCTAAAAAAATTGTGAAGCGGCTCACCGGCCCGGGAGGAATGTCCCGAACCGGTGGCCGTTTTTGATTTAGGGCATGGGAAGTCCGCAAGGAGAGGCATGATATGCGCCGTGTAGTTGTAACCGGAATGGGCCTGGTAACGCCGCTGGGCGGAGATGTTGAAACGACCTGGAGCAATATATTGGCTTCCAAGTCGGGTGCGGGAAAAATTACCCGCTTTGATGCGTCCGATCAGAAGTGCCATATCGCTTGCGAGGTCAAGCCGGCCGACCATGAATATGGTTTCGATCCGAACCTGCGCGTCGATCACAAGGTCCAGCGACAGGTCGATCCCTTCATCATCTACGGCATCGATGCCGCCGGCCAGGCGCTGGAGGATGCCGGTCTTACCGACATGTCCGACGAAGCCAAATTGCGTGCCGGTTGTTCCATCGGGTCGGGGATCGGCGGATTGCCGGGAATCGAAAAAGAATCGATCGTTCTGTTTGAACGCGGCCCTGGCCGGGTCAGCCCGCATTTTGTCCACGGCCGGCTGATCAACCTCATTTCCGGCCAGGTTTCGATCAAATATGGCCTGATGGGGCCGAATCATGCGGTGGTGACCGCTTGCTCGACCGGTGCGCACAGCATCGGCGATGCAGCACGGATGATTGCCCTTGATGATGCCGATGTGATGCTGGCAGGCGGCGCCGAAGCAACCATCTGCCCCATCGGAATTGCCGGTTTCGCGCAGGCAAAGGCTTTGTCGACCAAGCGCAACGATGATCCGACAGCCGCTTCCCGTCCCTATGACAAGGACCGCGACGGTTTTGTGATGGGTGAGGGCGCTGGCGTGGTTGTTCTGGAAGAATATGAACATGCCAAGGCCCGCGGCGCCAAAATTTACTGCGAAGTGATCGGCTATGGCATGTCCGGCGACGCCTATCATGTCACTGCCCCGCATCCTGACGGCACAGGTGCCTATCGGTCGATGGAAATGGCGCTCAAGCGCTCCGGTCTGAGCACTGCCGATATCGATTATGTCAATGCGCACGGTACTTCGACCATGGCCGACACGATCGAGCTGGCTGCGGTGAAACGTCTGTTTGGCGACGATCTCAAGACCATGTCGATGAGCTCGACCAAGTCGGCGATCGGTCATTTGCTTGGCGGTGCGGGCGCTGTTGAAGGTATTTTCTGCATCCTCGCCCTGCGCGACCAGATCGTGCCGCCGACGCTCAATCTCGACGACCCGGATGAAGGTTGCGAAGGTGTCGACCTGGTTCCGCATTTCGCCAAGAAGCGCGAAGTGAAGGCTGTGCTTAGCAACAGTTTCGGTTTCGGCGGCACCAACGCCAGCATCATCATGAAAGCCGTCTGATATCATGCGCCGGCTCGGTTGCCTGATCCTGGTGGCCGCGGCGGTCATCGCAGTCTTGCTGGCCGGGAATTTCCTCTATGGCTGGAACGCCAGCGGACCGCTCGAAAGCCAGCGTACGATCGTGATCAAATCCGGTTCTAGCCTCGCCATGGCTGCCGATGTGATGGAATCCGAAGGCGTCATCAAATCGGCTGATGCTTTCCTGACCCGAGCGAAAATTCTCGGCGGATCGGAGCCGATCAAGGCGGGAGAATTTGAAATCCCGGCAGGGGCCAGCAACGCGGTGATTTTGGATATCCTGCAGGGTGGCAAGTCGGTGCAGCGGCTGATCACCATTCCGGAAGGCACACCGTCTATCATCGTCTATGAAAAATTGCTGGATGAAAAACTGCTGAAAGGCGAGATTCCGGTACCCGCAGAGGGTTCCATCCTGCCGGACAGTTACAGTTTCGAACGCGGCGAGCAGCGCGCGGCGGTGCTGCTGCGCATGCAAAAGGCGATGAGCGACACGATCGCGGAGCTCTGGCCGCAGCGGTCGTCGAGCACGATTGCCAAAACCCCGCGCGAAGCCATCACCCTGGCGTCGATTGTAGAGAAAGAGACGGCATTGGCGCGGGAAAGGCGAACGGTCGCGGGCGTCTACAGCAATCGATTGCGCATGAATATGATGCTGCAGGCAGACCCGACAATCATCTATCCCATTACCAAGGGCAAACCGTTGGGCCGCCGCATCCGGCAATCGGAAATTGCCCAGGTCAATGACTATAACACTTACGCTATGGTCGGCCTGCCCAAGGGACCGATTGCGAACCCCGGACGGGCTTCTATCGAGGCGGTGTTGAATCCTGCGAAAACCAAGGCGCTCTATTTTGTCGCCGATGGGAAAGGCGGCCATGTGTTTGCCGAGACGCTGGAACAGCATAATCGCAATGTCGAGAAGTGGTTCGCGCTGCGCCGTGAGCGCGGGGAAATGTAGGAAGCCCGGGACGCTCGCATTCCGGTTCAAGCCATTGACCAGATATTTCAGCCAAGCGATTGGAATCTATTCTGCCGGACCTCGGCCCTGCAGCAGTTTCCGCGCTCCCTGATCGATTTTTGCGATCACCTCTGCCGCCGGCGGCAAATCGTCGATCAAACCGATGGCCTGGCCCACCGTGATATGTGCCCGGCTATAATCTTCCTTCGCGACCCCATCCAGATAGTCTTGCACCGCTGGGACCGGATCGGCCTCCAGGCTGGCGACCCGATCCTCCCATTTCCTGTGGAGCTCGTTTCTGATGGCGCGGAAGTCGAACGGTTCGGGCCAGTTCTTTTGCCGCAAAATATCGAATACACGACTCCGCGCGGTATCGTCACCGGCGGCGAGCCGCGTGATTTCCTTGGCTTTTTCTGCAGCCAGGGACTCTTGCGTCGCCCACAAACGCGATCCGACCAGCGCGCCGTCTGCACCCAGCATCAGTGCAGCGGCAAGACCGCGACCATCCGCGACTCCGCCCGCAGCCAGCAGCAGGGTATCGGGAGATTGTCCGGCAAGCCGGTCGGCTATTTCCGGGACCAGGGTAAAGGTGCTGCGTCCCTGCAAATCGTTCATGCCGTGACCGCCTGCTTCGGTGCCTTGCGCGACAATGACATCGGCACCCGCATCGATCGCCTCCGGCAACTGGGCCATTGTCTGGATCTGACAGATTAGCGGAATGGAATGGCTCTGCAATATGCGGGCGACGGGCGCGGGGTCTCCGAATGACAGCATGACCGCCGCCGGTTTTTGCGGTTGATCGAGCAGCCAGTCCAGAGCGCTTTGGTCTTCTGCGAGTTTCCAGGATATGAATCCGCAGCCGAGACGGGAGAGACAGGCTTGGTCGCCTTTGAGCAGGGTCGCCGCCGTCCGATATTCCCGTCGGGTCCATTCGAGATCGCCATAGCCGCCGCCCACGAGAGCCATGGCTCCCGCCCGAGCACAGGCCGCCGCCAACGTGCCGCCCGTTGCCAGAGCCATGGGCGCGAGAGCAATTGGTGTGGAAAGAGAGAATGCGGCGGTGAAGCGGTTATCGGACCAAGACGTTAGCATATCCGAACGATGTCATCCTAATAGTTGAACCGTTCTTTCAGGCTCTCCCGTGCTTCCCGATATTCACGGGTGAACTGGTCGACCATGTCCTGGACGCTCATCACATCGTTGATCAGTCCGATACCCTGGCCGCAGCCCCAAATATCCTTCCAGGCCTTTTTCTCTGTATTGCCGCCGGAACCGAAGTTCATCGTCTTGTAGTCGCCCTGCGGCAGATTGTCGGGGTCGAGACCGGCATTTTCAATCGACTGGCGCAGATAATTGCCCTTAACGCCGGTAAACAGGTCGGAATAGACGATATCGGAGGCTTTGCCCTCGACAATGCCGTCTTTATAGCCCTGATCCGCATTGGCCTCTTTGGTCGCGATAAAGGCGGAGCCAGCATAGCCGAGATCGGCACCCATTGCCTGTGCCGCCAGTATCGACGCCCCATTGCCGATGGAGCCCGAAAGCGCCACGGGACCGTCGAACCACTCGCGGATTTCCTGCATCAGCGCGAACGGAGAAAGCGTGCCTGCATGGCCGCCAGCACCGGCCGCCACCGGAATAAGGCCGGTTGCGCCCTTTTCGATCGCCTTGTGGGCAAAGCGGTTGTTGATGATGTCATGCAGGACAATCCCGCCCCAGCCTTTCACCGCGGTGTTGAGATCTTCAATCGCGCCGAGCGAGGTGATGACGATTGGCACCTTCCATTTCGCGCAGGTCGCCATGTCCTGATCAAGCCGGTCGTTCGACTTGTGGACGATCTGGTTCACTGCGAATGGCGCTGCAGGCTTGTCCGGATGTTCCCGGTTCCAGGCGGCCAGTTCCTCGGTGATCTGGTGCAGCCACTCATCGAGCATGCTCTGCGGCCGGGCGTTGAGGGCAGGGAAGCTGCCGACGATACCGGCCTTGCATTGCGCAATGACCAGCTCGGGTCCGGATACGATGAACAAAGGGGAGCCGATGAGCGGCAGGCGAAGATTGTCGAAAATAGCTGGTAACGTCATGGAACCCCCGATGTGAAAAGCAGTGCCACCGCATTAGCCGATGCGGTGGCATATTCCACTGTTATTTTAACCGAGCACTTAAATCCGGTTGACGGCGCTAAGCAGGGCCTCGACGGAAGCTGTGGCGACGTCGCTGTTGATGCCGACGCCATAGAATTCCTTGCCGTCGCCGGTTTTGCATTCGATATAGGCTGCGGCCTGGGCGTCCTTGCCCGCGCCGATCGCATGTTCGCTATAGTCGATGATTTCGAGCGAAACGCCCAGCGCCGACGACACCGCGTCGACGACGCTGGAGATCAGGCCGTTGCCGCGCCCGCTGACCGATATTTCGCCGTCCGGCCCCTTGATCTTGCCGACAAAAATGCGCTCGCCGCCGGTCGCCCGCTCATCATAATCGACCAGGCTATATTGGCCGCTGCCATCAAGATGATAGCGTTTCCGGAAAGCGTCCCAGATATCTTCGGAAGACAGTTCGCGGCTCGTTTCGTCAGCCAGCTCCTGCACCGTCCGGCTGAAATTGGCCTGCAGACGCTTGGGCAGCTTCAGTCCGTGATCCTGTTCCAGGATCCAGGCGATGCCGCCCTTGCCGGACTGGCTGTTGACCCGGATGACCGCTTCATAGTCACGGCCAAGATCGCGCGGATCGATCGGCAGATAGGGTACGTTCCACAGCTCGTCATTGCGCTGTTCCTGTGCCGCAAAACCCTTCTTGATCGCATCCTGATGCGAGCCGGAAAAGGCGGTAAACACCAGTTCGCCGGCATAAGGATGGCGGGCGGGAACCGGCAACTGGTTGCAATATTCCACGGTCTTGACGATCTCATCCATATTGGAAAAATCCAGTTCAGGATCAACACCCTGCGTGTAGAGATTCAGCCCCAATGTCACCAGATCGACATTGCCGGTGCGCTCGCCATTGCCGAACAGGCAGCCCTCGACCCGATCCGCACCGGCCATCATCCCCAGTTCGGAGGCAGCAATGCCCGATCCGCGGTCATTATGCGTATGCAGGCTGACGATGACATGCTCGCGCTTGCTGATATTCGTGCACATCCACTCGACCTGGTCGGCGTAGATATTCGGTGTCGCGGCCTCGACCGTTGCCGGGAGGTTCAGAATCAGCGGCTTTTCCGCAGTGGGCTCGATAATCTCCATGACCGCTTCGACCACTTCCAGGCTGAAATCCAGTTCGGCAGTAGAAAAGGTTTCCGGCGAATATTCGAAATGCCAGTCGGTATCGGGATATTTCTCTGCCTGTTCGCGCAGGATGGTGGCGCCTTCGCGGGCGATATCCTTCACACCCTGCTTGTCCAGCCGGAACACGACATCGCGCCACGCCGGAGACACGGCATTATAGAGATGGACGATCGCTGCCCGCGCGCCTTCCAGACTGGCAAAGCTGGTTTCAATCAAGTCACGGCGCGACTGGGTCAGAACCTGGACAATGACATCGCCGGGAATCTTGCCGGACTTGACCAGACCGCTGATAAAATCGAAATCGGTGGCACCGGCAGACGGAAAACCGACCTCGATCTCCTTGACGCCGATCTTGACCAGCAGATCGAAGAAACGCTGCTTCTTCTCCGCGTTCATCGGGTCGATCAGCGCCTGGTTGCCATCGCGCAGGTCGGTGGACAGCCAGCGCGGCGCCTTGTCGATGGTGCGCGACGGCCATTGCCGGTTGGGCAGGTCTATTTGCGGGAACGGACGGTATTTTTGCGACGGATTCTGGTGCATGGCTTCACTCTTATGCTGCTGGGAACTGCGCGCAAGGCGCAATTTCCCGTGATTTCTGGAAATGTTCTGGAAAATCGTCCCTTAGGCGGGGCACTGCGCGTTTCGGGCAGCAGTATTGGTACGCCTAAGGGCGTGTAAGTCGTAGCAGCGAGAGAGCTTTTAACCTCGTCATGCAAAGCGTTTTATCCATAGTGACGCAGAAATCAACTCCGGCGATGTAATTTTTTCAAAATCGCCAGCCCGACAGTAGGTGTGATCATTCTGTATCGGATATCATATTTTAAGATTGCCGGCTTAAAGTGCCATCGAGCCATCAAAGGAACCATCGGATTGTATTGCCTGGTATACATGAGCAGTCCCAGCCACGAGATGAACCCAGTCGAGGTTCAGGCTCTCTTGCGACGCGCCAAGCATAACAATGACCGCGATGATATTACCGGTATATTGATCCATGATCGCCGCCGCTATCTGCAGTATCTTGAAGGGGGACAGGCGGAGGTCGAGGCAACCTTTGCCCGGATTTCCGCCGATCCGAGGCATTACGCTATCCTTCGATTGCACGGTCTGACGATAGCTCGTCGGCAATTCCCGGGCTGGGCCATGGCCAGCAAAATATCCCGACCGGACGACAGTTTGAAATCCTGCGTAGAACGTCTGACGCAGGATTGTGACGCCCAGGTTGCGGACCAGTTGCTAAAATTCGCGGAAGCCCGCGACCGGGCGGCCTTTCAACAGACCGCCCGTCTCGGCTGAAACGTCTAGTTTTTGTCCTTGTCGACCAGCTTGTTGGCGCCAATCCATGGCATCATGGCGCGGAGCTGGGCACCGGTTTCCTCTATCGGATGCGCCTCTGCGGCCTTGCGGGCAGCCTTCAGTTCAGGCTGTCCGGCGCGGTTGTCGAGCACGAAATTCTTCACGAAACGGCCTGACTGGATGTCCGCCAGTACCCGCTTCATCTCGGCCTTGGTTTCGGCGGTGATGATCCGCGGTCCGGTGGTGATATCGCCATATTCCGCCGTATTGGAGATCGAGTAGCGCATGTTGGCAATGCCGCCTTCATAGAGCAGATCGACGATCAGCTTGGTCTCGTGCAGACATTCGAAATAGGCCATTTCCGGTGCGTAGCCGGCTTCGGTCAGGGTTTCGAAACCCGCCTGGATCAGATGGGTGATACCGCCGCAAAGCACGGCTTGTTCGCCGAACAGGTCGGTTTCGCATTCCTCGCGGAAGTTGGTTTCGATGATGCCGGAGCGACCACCGCCGACGCCCGAGGCATAGGCGAGGGCGACGTCGTGGGCATTGCCGGACACGTCGCGGTCGATGGCGATCAGGCAGGGGACACCGCCGCCGCGCTGATATTCGCTGCGCACCGTGTGGCCGGGGCCCTTGGGCGCGATCATGATGACATCGAGATCCTTGCGCGCCTCGATCAGGCCGAAATGGATGTTGAGGCCGTGCGCGAAGGCGAGGGCAGCACCCTCTTTCATATTGTCGTGCAGGTCATCGGCATAAATCGCAGCCTGATGCTCGTCGGGCGCGAGAATCATGACAATATCGGCCCATGCGGCGGCTTCCTGATTGGTCATCACCTTGAAATCCGCGGCTTCGGCCTTCTTGGCGGTTGCCGAACCGGCACGCAGCGCAATGGCGACATCCTTGACGCCGCTGTCACGAAGATTCTGGGCATGGGCATGGCCCTGGCTGCCATAACCGACAATCGCGATTTTCTTGTCGGTGATGAGGTTCATGTCCGCGTCTGCGTCGTAATAGACTTTCATTTGGGCGTCCTTTGTATTTTGGTGATTGGCTATGAGAATATTTTAACTGGCGTTCGGCCCGCGGCCTACCGCAACCACGCCGGTCCGGCCAACTTCAACCAGCCCGACTTCACGCATTAGCGCGACGAATGTCTCGATCTTTTCCGGCGCGCCGGTAATCTCGAAGATGAAGCTCTCGGTCGAGGCATCGACGATCCGCGCGCGATAGGCATCGGCGAGCCGCATCGCCTCGATCCGGTTGTCGCCCTTTCCGGCCACTTTGACCAGCGCCAGCTCGCGCTGTACGTGCGGGCCGGATTCGGTCAGGTCGCGCACGCTGTGCACCGGCACCAGACGGTCGAGCTGGGAAATGATCTGCTCGATGACATGTGGCGGCCCGTTGGTGGCAATGGTGATCCGGCTGATCGCGTGATCTTCGCTGATATCCGCCACCGTCAGGCTTTCAATATTATAGCCGCGCGAGGTGAACATCCCGGCGATGCGGGCCAGAATCCCGGCTTCATTGTCAACCAGGACAGCGAGAACGTGCCGCTCGACAGCTTCTTCATGAATATGCATCAGACAAGGGCCTTTGCTTGGTCGTCCATCGTACCTTTTACATCCTCGGGCGAAAGCAGCATTTCGGTATGCGCAGCACCGGACGGGATCATCGGGAAGCAGTTGGCGAGCTTTGCGACGCGGCAATCAACCATGACCGGGCCATCTGTCTCCAGCATTTTCTTGATCCCGGCCTCCAGATCAGCCGGATCTTCGATCCGGATGCCGGTCCAGTCGTAACTTTCGGCCAGCTTCACAAAATCTGGCAGACTATCGCTGTAACTATTTGAATAACGGCTTTCATAGGTCAGCTCCTGCCATTGCCGAACCATCCCCATATATTCATTATTGAGAATGAAGATCTTGACCGGAAGACGATATTGGGTGGCCGTCCCCAATTCCTGGATGTTCATCTGGATCGACGCTTCACCGGCAATGTCGATCACCAGGGCATCGGGATTCCCAAGTTGCGCGCCAATCGCGGCGGGCAAGCCATATCCCATGGTGCCGAGACCACCGCTGGTCAGCCATTTGTTAGGGTTTTCAAAATCGAAATGCTGGGCTGCCCACATCTGGTGCTGGCCAACTTCGGTGGTAATGATCGGCTCGCGCTGGTGAGTCGCTTCCCACAATTTGCGAATCGCTTCCTGCGGCATGATTTCCTGCTTGTTTTCAGGATAATCGAGGCAATTTGTCGCCCGCCAGCCCTTGATTCTTGCCCACCATTCCTCATGGTCAGGGGTGGCATAGCGGCGCCCTTTGAGCAATGCGAGCATCTGTTCCATTACCCGGCCCACATCCCCGACAACCGGCAAATCCACCCGGATCGTCTTGTTGATCGACGACCGGTCGATATCCACATGGATTTTCTTGCTGTTCGGCGAAAAGGCATCGATCCGACCCGTAATCCGGTCGTCAAAGCGTGCTCCGAGGCAGACGACAAGGTCAGCCTTGTTCATCGCCATGTTGGCCTCGAACGTGCCGTGCATGCCCAGCATGCCGAGCCATTTGTCGGAAGAAGCCGGAAAGGCGCCCAGCCCCATCAGCGTGGATGTAACCGGACACCCCAGTAATGCGGCCAGCTCCCGCAAGGTTTCACTTGCCTTGGGTCCGCTGTTGATGATCCCGCCCCCGGTATAGAGAACCGGCGCCTTTGCGTTCATGATCATTTCGACGGCACTGTTGATGGCTTTGAAATCGCCCTCCGTCTGCGGCTGATAGCGGTAATTGCTGTTTGTCGCGTGCCGGGAAAATTCTGCGGCCGCAACCTGGACATTCTTGGGAATGTCGATCACGACCGGACCAGGCCGTCCCTGGGTTGCGATATGAAAGGCCTCCTGCACGACATGGGCCAGGTCGGAGGGCTTTTTCACCAGATAATTATGCTTGGTGCAATGGCGGGTGATGCCGATCGTATCCGCCTCCTGAAAGGCGTCGGTGCCAATCAGATTGGTGGCGACCTGGCCGGTGATGACGACCATCGGTATGCTGTCCATCAGCGCGTCGGTGATACCGGTGACCGCGTTGGTGGCGCCCGGACCCGAGGTTACCAGCACGACGCCGGGTTTGCCGGTCGATCGCGCGTAGCCTTCCGCGGCATGGGTGGCGGCCTGTTCGTGCCGCACCAATATATGCTTGATCTTCGGATGTTCATAGAGCGCATCGTAAATCGGCAGCACAGCGCCGCCCGGATAACCGAAAACGGTATCCACGCCGAGGTCCAGCAGGGTTTCTACCAATATGTCGGCGCCGCTCTTTTCGGCCACATCATGCTCCATCAACTGTCTGTTACGCGCTGCCCGCCCGCCATGATGCACTGCAACACGATACGCAAGGCTTTGTTATTCGGGGGCTCGCTACATATCTCAATATATTATGTCAAGGCCTAGATACGTAATATAGTTTCAAAAATATCATCAGATACGTTATTTAATGACCGCTCTATCCGTTTCCATTCGGCAGGGCTCTGGTTTCGAAACCAGGTATATTGGCGCTTGGCATATTGCCGGGTAGCGGTTTGCGCCCGCTCTATCGCCGTTTGCTCGTCAATATTTCCTGCCAGCCAGTCGCTGAATTCCGCGACGCCGATAGCCCGCATAACTGGCAGATTCGGGGATAGGTTGCGCGCCACAAGTCGCTCGACTTCCTGCCTTGCTCCGCGGTCCACCATTTCGTGCAGCCGCAGGTCACAGCGCTGGTAAAGCCACTCGCGGGGTGGCAACAGCACAAGCGGGTGCAATTTTATGCTCCCGCCAATGCCGCCAACCTTATGGCTATGCCAATGGTCGAGCGGCTGCCCCGTTGAGCGCACTACTTCCAGGGCGCGCTGGATTCTCGTCGTGTCTGCCGCATGCAAGCGGTCGGCGGCAACCGGGTCGAGATGCTGCAACGCCCGATATGCTTCCAATGTTTCCAGTTTCCTGATTTCCTGCCGGATATCCGGATCAATTTCCGGAATCGGCGCGATACCGTCGAGCAGTACGCGAACATAGAGTCCGGTGCCGCCGACCAGTATCGGCAGCAGGTCGCGATTCTGCGCTGCGTCAATGGCAGCCTTGGCGTCCTCGGCCCAGCGTGCGGCAGAACAGGCCTCGCTGCCGTCAATATAGCCAAAAAGCTGATGCTCGATGCCATTCATCTCTTCTTCTGTCGGGCGCGCACTCAGGATGGAGAGATCGCTGTAAACCTGGGCGCTGTCGGCATTGATAATCACCGAGGGTTGCTTTTTGGCAATTTCCAATGCCAAGGCGGACTTGCCGCTGGCCGTCGGTCCAACGACCAGCGCAACATTTCGGTCTTGTTTCGGAGAAATCATGTTCATCGCGACGCTCATAGCAAAAGATTCCCTGGATGAGAGAGATATTAAGGCGGCTATTGCCGGTCTCTCTGCCTCCGGCGCCAGCTTCTCCCGTCAATCCCGCATCATTGACCGGCGAGCGCTGGACATCTTTTTTGCCGGAGACCCGGTTGCCGCCCGCCAGCATCTCGAAGCGATGGCAGGCGAAATTGATATAGCGGTGCAACCGGAAGCCAATCGGCTCAAGAAACTGCTGATTTCCGATATGGACAGCACGATGATCACCATCGAATGTATCGATGAGCTGGCCGACTATGCCGGAATCAAACCGCAGATTGCAGAGATCACCGAACGTGCCATGCAGGGTGAACTTGATTTTGAGGAAGCGCTGCGGGGCAGGGTGGCGCTGCTCAGGGGGCTGGATACCGCCGCTATCCAGCAATGTCTCGACGAACGGGTAAAGATCATGCCGGGTGCCGAGATACTTGTCCGGACCATGGCACACAGTGCCGCCGAGACCATTCTTGTGTCCGGCGGATTTACAAGATTTGCGAAGCCTGTTGCGCAAGCCATTGGTTTCGAGTCCTTTCATGCCAATGTCCTTGGCGAAGCGGATGGCCGCCTGACGGGCGAACTCGACGGCGCCATCGTGGATTCCACACGCAAGGATGAATTGCTGCAATCAGCGGCGCATGCGGCGAACCTGTCTCTGGATCAGTGCATTGCGGTCGGTGACGGTGCCAATGATATACCGATGCTGCAGCGCGCCGGACTTGGCATCGCCTATCATGCCAAGCCAAAGGCGGCACAGGCAGCCGATGTGGCCATCAGATATAATGATTTGACGGCGCTGCTTTATATCCAGGGTATCGCTGCAGACCGCTGGATTACCAATTCATAGGGTTCTAGCGCCGCTTGCTAATACAATCATTGCCGGACGCCTTGACGTTGCTGCACATCGTATCTGCTTGCGCCTTGGTTGCAAAAGGGCCGGCCTGCAGCCGGGTGATACCGCCTGCCTTGACCAGATAGGGCTGTAATCCGGCCAATGCGGAAACCCGGCTTTCCAGGCTGTTCCAGAGGTTTTTGGCCTTGTTCTCATCGCTGAACGCTCCCAGCTGCACGCGCCAGTCGCCGCTGACGGCGGTTTGTACGGGTGCAGATGTCGCACCCGGTACCACCGGCACAGGCCGGGACGGTTCTGCATAGGTGACGCCGGGCGTGATCGGCGCGGGCGTAGGCGATGGTACAGGATCGGGCAACGCCGGGCGGGATGGCGGCAATTGGGCCGTTTCCACTGCTCCGGTTGTCTGGCTGGGCCGGAGCCCTCCGATCTGTGCCGTCCTTATCCGTTTTTCGTCCTGCTCCATCTGACCTGCGAGTTGGATTGCACGCCGCCGGTCTTCAATCGGGATGAAGCGATCCATCTGGGCCAGATTGGTTGTGGCCTGAGGCAATTGCTGCGCTGATGCGCGGGTCATCAGGGCGTAAGCCTTGATCCAGTCCTTCTCGACAAAATCGCCGTTGAAATGGCCGGTACCCAGAACATATTGTGCCCGGGGCTCCCCGCGCTGCGCCGACGCCTGCAGATAAGGCAAGGCCTCTGTCCGGCGGTTGCTCTGGAAAAGCACAAGTCCATAATTGTCGCTGGCCTGCAAATGACCCTGGTCTGCGGCTTTCTTGTACCAGTTTTCGGCCTGCACCAGATCCTGGGGAACGCCGCGGCCCAGCTTGTAGGCCTGCCCCAGATTGAATTGCGCATCGGCATCGCCCTTGTCGGCAGGTCCCCGCCATTCCTTGATCGCGGTCTGAAAATCGCCGCGGCCCCAAGCGTCCACACCGGCCTTAACATCTGCCAGAGCGGGTGTTGAACCCAGAACGAGCGCCATGCCGAGCAACGAAGCGATGGAATGGTGGACCTTTTTCATGGAATATTCCTTGGTAGCCAATAGTCAAAAGTGAAGCGATAACAGTTGATTGCATATTGCTAAACTGTCGTGACTCTCCAAGTCTAGCAAAAACTGGAGAGCCCGTTCGGACCTCCCTTGCCAGATCGCTGTAAAATAATCCGCAATCCGGCAAAATTGCCCTAAACTTGTTAACCCTATTTTAGCCCTGTTCTGTCACAAATGCATGCGAATAGAGATTTTCGGGCAAATTCTGCCGTGATTGAATAAGGGGAAGAGCGTGCGAGTTCTAGCGATGGCTTCGCAAAAGGGTGGCTCCGGCAAGACTACATTGTCTGGTCATCTGGCTGTACAGGCACAATTGGCCGGGGCTGGCCCTGTCGTATTGATTGATATCGATCCACAGGGGTCCTTGGCCGACTGGTGGAATGAACGGGAAGCCGAATTGCCGGCCTTCGCGCAAACCACCGTTTCCCGTCTCGCCTCCGATCTGGCGATATTGCGGCAACAGGGGTTCAAGCTGGCCGTGATTGATACACCTCCGGCTATCACCATGGCGATCCAGAGTGTGATTTCCGTGGCAGAGCTGATTGTTATCCCGACACGCCCAAGCCCGCACGATCTGAGAGCTGTCGGTGCTACCGTCGATCTATGTGAGCGCGCTGGCAAACCTCTGCTTTTTGTGGTCAATGGTGCGACGCCGAAAGCCAAGATTACGGCTGAAGCTGCGGTGGCTCTATCCCAGCATGGCACAGTTGCTCCAATCACCGTTCACCACAGAACCGATTTTGCCGGTTCGATGATCGACGGACGGACCGTGATGGAAGTCGACCCCAAAAGCCGGTCAGCACAGGAAATCGTCCATCTCTGGTCCTATATTTCCGACCGGCTCGAGAAAAATTTCCGCCGGACAATCTTCAGCGCTCCCGCGATGGCACAGAATGTCAATCCGGGCGTACAGCGGCCAGGCGGCAATTTTGGTCGCCGGGTCGTGGGTTCGTGATGGGAGAGGCTGAAAAAATGCGCGAACCGAAACCTCTTGCGTCCCTGTCGTCCAGCCTGCTGGCCCGAAAAGGTGGTGCAAAGCCTGCGATGCGTCGCCAGGGCTTCTCGAATTTTCCCGATCATTCTTCCGATCACCTCGGTGAGACGCATGAGGATCTGGGATGGAACGACATGGGCTACGACGTCGATCCCGATCACGCAGAGCATCCGATCGAACATCTTCACCATAATCCATTGGCCGGAGCAATTCCGAATCCAGGAGCCGCCGTGCGGCAGCAACAGGAAGAAATTGCGGCCAAGCTGGGCACGAAACCTGCTCAGGAATCGGCGATCGAGCCGGCGGAAACAGAAGCCGAAGCCATAAAGGCACCATCACCGGTTTCCCGCGAAGTTCCGCCGATCACAGAGAATCCAGCGCTGCTGGCAGCGGACAATATTGACGCGCTCGAAACCGAGAAACCGCGGCCCGCAGTAAAATCACGGACCCGCAAGGCGAAAACGGCTTTCACCCTGCGTCTGGACCCGGAACGACACCTGAAGTTGCGGTTGGCTACGGCTGTGAAAAACCTCTCTGCGCAGCAATTGGTAACCAAAGCTGTGGACGAATATTTGAAGTCTATCCCCGAATTGGATGACTTGGCCGAGCGGGTTCCGGCGCGCGGAGCGGCTTGAAACAGGTGTGAATAGTTTTTTTGACGGAAACGACTGACTTTTATTGCGAGGGCATAGAAATGAAACGCGATGTGATTTTGAAAATGGCTGCTTCCTCCATGGTGTTCGCCACCGTGTTGACAGGTTGCGGTCCCTTTGGAGGCGGTTCAGTCGCGTCCATGTCGAGCAAACCCGCTACGGCGAAAGACGCAGCGAAATATGCCAAGAAAGCCGAAAAGGCGATGGCGAAAGGCGATTTCGAATCCGCAATTGCCTTTGCCGAGCGTTCGGTAGCCGGCGCCGGCAGCGATCCTGAAACACGGGCTCTGCTGGGTCAGGCCTATCTGTCTGCCGGTCGCATGGCTTCTGCAGAACGCAGTTTTCAGGATGCGATGGACCTTGGCAAAACCGACGCCCGGACTATTCTGAGCCTCAGCCTGGCGCAATTGGGTCAGGGCAAGGCGGACAAGGCAAAAGCGCTTGTTGTCGCTAATCGCCAGTATATTCCGGCAGCCGACTATGGACTGGCTCTGGCGCTGACCGGCGACAGCAAGACCGCGATAGAGGTGCTTGAGCAAGCCATTCGCGAAGCCAATGTCACGGGCCGCACACGCCAGAATCTGGGTCTTGCCTACGCCTTGGACGGTCGCTGGAAAGAGGCGAAGCTGATGGCCGTTCAGGATGTCGCACCGGCAGCTGTCAATGAACGGGTCATGGAATGGGCCCAGATGGCGCGTCCCGGTGCTTATGAAACGCGCGTTGCGACATTGCTCCAGGTGACCCCGGTTGCAAATGACCCGGGCCAGCCGACCCGCCTGGCGCTTCAGCCAGCTTACGCTCCGGTTGATGTCGCGGTATCCGCGGACAATGATTATAGCCGGGAAGTTGCAAGCTTTGACCGCAACACTCCACTGCCTGCCATCGGGCCGGCGCCAAAAGCCGAAGGCGATGTCGATTTTCTGGCTGCGGAAAATAACGTCAAAGTGGCTTCTGTGACCGTTCCAGCCAGCACAGCCACGGCAAAGGCACCGGCCAACATCCCGGCAGTCAGGGCCCAATCCAAAGCGACAAAAGCCGCTCCATCCGCTAAATTTGTGGTGGAAGGCGCCAAGTCGACTCCGGTAAGAACCGCAGCGGTTCAGACCACATCTTCGCCCAAGCCCGTACTGCAGAAAATCGCCTATCAGCCAGCTGCAAAAATCGCCGGCTCCTCCACCGGCACGCATCTGGTCCAACTGGGTGCCTTTTCCTCCGCTGAGGGAGCCAAGCGCGCCTGGGGGATTTTGTCATCTAAAAACAGCGATCTGAATGCTTTTGAATATGCAAGTTCGCGGATCAGCGTCAAGGGCCGGACTCTTTACCGCCTGGCTGCTATTGGTTTTGGCAACGCGCAGACAGCCGAAGCCATGTGTGCCGGTATCAAGGCGAAGGGCGGCAATTGCATCGTGCGTCATGCCACCAGCGTCAACAAGGTAGCGCCATCGCGCATGGCCAATCAGTCGGTTACAAAACTGGCGTCACGCTAGTCCATCAAAAATGGGATGAAGGCGGCGGGCTAATAAGCTCTGCCGCCTTTATATATGGCCGTCACCCGTCCCTGCACGGGAAGCCCGTCAAATGGCGTATTCCCGGCAGCGGCGGCCATTTTGCGGGTATCGACCTGCCAGGGGCTGTCCTCGTCAATCAGGATGAAATCCGCTTCATAGCCGGATTGCAGCCGACCGGCCTCGACCCCCAGGATTTGCGCAGGATTTGCGGAAAGCAACTCGAACAGGCGGCCGGTTGAAATCGTCCCGTCGCGCACGAGCGTCAGCGACAGCGCCAGCAATGTCTCTGCCCCCGCCATGCCCGGCGCAGCTTCGGCATAAGGCAGCCGTTTGTCCTCGGGGCCGCGCGGATCATGACCGGATGAGATAACGTCAATGGTTCCGTCCTTCACTGCTTCCAGACAGGCCAGCCGATTGTCTTCGCTGCGCAGCGGCGGCGAAAGTCGGGTAAAGGTCCGGAAATCGCTGATCGCGATATCGGACAAGAGCAGATGGGCAGGGGTGATGCCGCAGGTTACCGGCAATTTCTCTTTCTTGGCTGCGCGGATGAGGTCCAGGCCGTCCAGGGTGGTCACCTGACGAAAATGCACGTGGCCGCCGGTTTCGCGGACCAGCGCAATATCGCGCGCAATCGAAATGGCTTCGGCTGCCGGGGGAGCGCTGGCCAGACCGAGCCGGGTTGCGGTCTCGCTGTTGGTCGCGACCGCGCCGTGCGTCAGCCCGGCATCCTCGCTGTGCACGATCAGCGGCAGGTCCAGTGATTTGCAATATTGCAGCAGCCTCAGCATGGTACCGCTGTCCGCGATCCATTGCCGGCCCGTCGCGACCGCCTTTGCTCCCGATCGCTTCATCAGCCCGATTTCGGCCATATGCCGGCCTTCGAGACCGATGGTTGCCGCCGCGATCGGATGGGACCACAGGTCCGGTTTTCCTTCGGCGGCGCTTTGCTTGATCATCGCCGGCAGATCGAGAACCGGAGACTGGTCGGGCATCAGGGCCGCGCGTGTTATCCCGCCAAAGCGGAATGCAGGCTTGTCGATGGCGAAAACCCCGAGATCGACGATGCCGGGCGCCAAAATCCTGCCCTTGCAGTCTATTTCTTCGCCGGGTTCATCATCCGCCGCCGCGATGCGGTCACCATCCACATTCAGACTGCCCGTTTTGGGCTGGTCCTCGTTCGGCAGAATCACGCGTGCATTGGTAAAAATCCGTTTCATGACCAGCCCTCCACGCCGCGCGATTCTCGGGTCAGGATATCCAGGCAGGCCATCCGTACTGCGACCCCCATCTCGACCTGTTCGATGATCGCGGAGCGGTCCGGATCATCGGCAACGTCGCTGTCGATTTCGACGCCTCGGTTCATCGGGCCGGGATGCATTACCAGCGCATTGTCGCTGGCACGGGCAAGGCGCTCCCGGGTCAGGCCGTAGAGATAGTGATACTCTCTTGGACTGGGGATAAAATTGCCGTTCATTCTCTCGTTCTGGAGCCGCAGCATCATCACGACATCGCTGCCCTCGAGGGCCTGGTCAAAATCGGTGAAGACTTCGACATTAAACCGGTCCAGTGCCGCTGGCAGCAGCGAAGGAGGAGCGCAGACCTTCACCTTTGCACCAAGGGTGGTCAGGCAATAGATATTGGATCGCGCCACCCGGCTGTGCTTTACATCGCCGCAGATGGTCACCGTCAGGCCGCTGATATCGCCTTTGCGGCGCTGGATCGTCAAGGCGTCGAGCAGCGCCTGCGTCGGATGTTCATGGCTGCCGTCCCCGGCGTTGAGCACCGGACAATCGACCTTGTCGGCGATAAGCTGTACCGCGCCGGAGCTGCCGTGCCGGATAACAATCGCGTCGGCTTTCATCGCGTTCAGGGTCATTGCCGTATCGATCAGCGTCTCTCCCTTCTTGATGCTCGACTGGGCGGCATGCATATTGACGACATCCGCTCCCATGCGCTTGCCGGCAATCTCAAAGGACAGCAACGTTCTCGTGCTGTTTTCGAAAAAGGCATTGATCACCGTCAGGCCGTCGAGCCGGTCGGCGTGCTTGCTGGACTTCCTGTTGAGATCGACCCACTGCTTGGCCTCTTCCAGCAGGAATAATATCTCCCAGGGCTGCAGCCCTGCGATGCCCAATAGATGGCGATGTGGGAAAGCATCCGATCCGGTGGGAAACTGATGCGGTGAACCTGTTTGCTGCGATGTCATTAAAGCGGGTGCTATAGAGGCATCACGCCAATGCGGCAAGCCTGTCTATGGCCCCCTGCAAAATATAGGCGGCCGCCATCTTGTCGACCACCTTGGCCCGTTTTTTCCGGCTGACATCCGATGCGATCAGGTCGCGGGTGACGGCCTGTGTGCTCCATCGCTCGTCCCACAGCAGGATCGGCAGGCCAAGAGGCTTCAGATTCTGCGCAAAAGACCGCGCTGCCTGGGTCTGCTGGCTCTGGCTGCCATCCAGATTGAGCGGCAGACCAGCGACGATCCCGACAATATGCTGCTCGGCAATCACCGCCTTGATCCGCTCGAGATCCTTGGAAAATTTGCGCCGTTCGATCGTTTCTGCCGCGGTTGCGAAGGTCCAGTGGGAATCGCACAGCGCCATGCCCACGGTCTTGGTACCGATATCGAGCCCCAGCAACCGGCCGCCATCGGGTAGTGCCTGACTGAAAGCCTCCACATCAGCGCTGATCAGCGTGCCAGAAATGCTGTCATCCTCCTTGCAACATCCGCCCGGATATTGGTCCAGAACAGGCTGTAATCATAGACATGATAATTGTTGCCGGGCAGGGCATAGGGGCCCATCTCCGGCGGATCCCCGATCAGCAGAAAGCCCCGGCGATCGCATCTTGCCGGAACACCGCCGGCAACCAGTGTGGCGTCGCTCAGGTCCTCATTGGGTACCAGTGTTCCAAGATTGGCCGATGCCACAGCCACCGAATCGACGTCGCCGTTGATCGGATTGGAGCACAGCAATTTGCTGTCTTTGCGCGGCTTCCCGTTGAAACCGATGGTCCGGTCGTAGACGTTGACGATCCGGCGATAATCTGCAGGTTCGGCAAAGCTTTGCCAGCTCAGGATGCAACGTGTCTGATCCGATGCCTCGCAGATGTCGAGACCCATTTCAGGAACGTCGGTGTCGACCGAAACCGGCCAGCCGACGACATAGGCGGCGACAATCCGGTTGGCCAGCGGGGTCCCGGCAACCCGGTCCTTGAGCAAATTGGTCAGATGCAGGCTGCCCTGACTGTGCCCGGCTAGGATGATCGGCTGATCGGCCGGCACTGCAGCGACGAAATAGTCAAAGGCGGCCAGAACATCCTGATAAGCGGCATCCAGTGCCCGCTGGCCTTCGGGCTTGTCGGTAAGAAACGCGCCCAGCGTCGCCTGCCGATAGCGCGGAGCCCATACTTCGCTCACGCCATTGAAAGCGCTCGCCTGACCGCGCAGGAATATCCGCGCACGGTCTTGCGATTCCTTGTCATCAAGCGGCGCATTCCAGCGATCCTTGTTCAGAAAAGACGTCGGATGTATGAAAAAGACAGCGGCTTGCTGACCTTCGGGCACCGCGACATCGCCCTCCGCCAGATCTTCCGGAAGCCAAAGGGCAGGGTTGTTCTCGACCAGCTCCGGTCGGGCCAGCCACATGCCGGGATCCGCATAGACGTTGGTTTCCAGCATTTCCTGCGCGGTGAATTCGGTGTCTGGTACAAAAGCTACCGCCATCAGCTCTTCGCCATAGACGCGGTACACGGCCGCGCCGGCAATCACCATTATGACCATGGCGGCGACAAAATAGAGAAACTTGCGGGCCAAATGATACTCCAACCGGTTAATTGCCGCTTCAATCCGCTTGAAGCCGCTTCGCGCCGGTGCTAGCGGCGCTCGGTACACAAATAAATTCCGAAATACCCGAAAAAAGATGAACCTGAAAAGAATGAGTCATGTCAATCGATAAGGAAACCGTCAAAAAAATCGCCAGCCTTTCGAGAATCGCGATTACCGAAGCCGAAGCGGATGCCTTCGTGCCCGAACTGAACCAGATATTGGGATGGGTCGAGCAACTGGGCGAAGTGGATTGTTCGAAGGTCGAGCCGATGACGGCGGTGATCCCGAACAAATTGCGGCTGCGCGACGATGTCGTGACCGACGGCGAAATCCGCGACAGGATACTGGCCAACGCACCGATTGCCGAACACGGCTTTTTCGCGGTTCCGAAGGTGATCGAATAATGATTCTGTCGAAAGAAACCCCGTTCGCCCAGAGCCTGTCGAAGGGCCCGGCGGCACGAACCAAAGCTTCGACACGCTCAGCCCTGACGGAGCTATCGCTATGACCGCAATATTTGAACTGGGTATCGCCGGCATCCGCAGCGGTATTGCCGATGGCGATTTCACCGCGAAGGAAGTCGCAGAGACTTTCATCGCACGGGTCAGTGCAGCCAAGCCGCTGAACGCTTTTCTGGTCGAGACACCGGACCATGCGCTGGCGGCGGCAGAGGCCGCCGACAAGGCCAAGGCCGCAGGAGAAACGCTTGGCAAGATGGCCGGCGTGCCGATCGGTATGAAGGATCTGTTCTGCACCCAGGGTGTGGCGACGACAGCAGCCAGCCACATTCTCGAGGGCTTTGTCCCGCAATATGAATCGACCGTATCCGCCAACCTGTTCCAGGCCGGCGCCGGTATGCTCGGCAAGCTCAACATGGACCAGTTCGCGATGGGCTCGTCGAACGAAACCAGCGCCTTCGGCAATGTCATCTCGCCCTGGCGGCGCAATGACGGCGGCAATGTCGATCTGGCTCCGGGCGGTTCGTCGGGCGGCAGCGCGACCGTTGTCTCCGGCCGTATCGCGCCGGCCGCAACCGGCACCGACACCGGCGGATCGATTCGCCAGCCGGCGGCCTTCGTCGGCATCACCGGTTTCAAACCAACCTATGGCCGCTGCTCGCGCTGGGGCACGATTGCCTTTGCCAGTTCTCTCGATCAGGCAGGTCCGATGGCCCATGATGTCCGCGACTGCGCGATCATGCTCGAAGCCATGGCCGGTTTTGATGCCAAGGATTCGACCTCGCTCGATCTGCCGGTTCCCGATTGGGAAGCGGCGCTCAATAGCAATCTTGCCGGCAAGAAAATCGGTATTCCCAAGGAATATAGCGTCGAAAACATGCCTGCCGCAATCGACGCGCTGTGGCAGCAGGGCATCGAGATGCTCAAGGATGCCGGGGCGACCATCGTCGATGTCTCGCTGCCGCACACCAAATATGCATTACCCGCTTACTATATCATCGCCCCCGCCGAGGCATCGTCGAACCTGTCGCGCTATGATGGCGTGCGCTATGGTCTGCGCGATCTGCCGGACGGGGCAGGGCTGCAGGACATGTATGCCGCCACCCGCGAAGCCGGTTTCGGACCGGAAGTGAAGCGCCGCATCATGATCGGCACCTATGTGCTGAGCGCCGGTTATTATGACGCTTATTATACCCAGGCGCAGAAGGTCCGCACGCTGATCGCGCAGGATTTCGACAAGGCCTGGAACAGCTGCGACCTGCTGCTGACTCCGACCGCACCCAGCGCCGCCTTCGGACTGGGCGAGAAAAGCGACGACCCGCTCGCCATGTATCTCAACGATGTGTTCACCGTGCCCAGCTCGCTGGCCGGACTGCCCGCGATGTCGGTGCCTGCGGGACTGGACGGCAAGGGACTGCCGCTCGGCCTGCAAATCATCGGCAAGGCACTGGACGAACAGAGCGTGTTCAACGCAGGACTGGCAATCGAGGAACGCGCGGGCTTTGTCGCGAAACCGGAGCAGTGGTGGTGAGTCCAAGTAGTTGGCAGGAATGGATAGCTTGGGCGGGGATCGTGATTCCTCTTATCGCTTTGGCTTGGTCCGCTGTCTTTTACGTTAGAGCCAAGCGAAGAGAGGTGCATCATCAAGAATATCAGCGATTTTTTGAAATCACCGATCATCTTGGTCAGCAAGGTGGTAGTATCGCCTCGAAAATGGCTGCCGCATATGAACTTCGGAAATATCCAGAGTATAAAGAAGTGATTTTGAATATCTGCGAAAAAGCCCCAGTAACCGGCGGAGCTGCAAAAATGTTAGCTGAAGAGATGGAAGCCACTGCTTCCTTTTTGAGTAAAAAAAATGACTGAATCAACCTACAGAATCCAGGGCGGAACGGGCGAATGGGAGGTCGTGATCGGCCTCGAGGTTCACGCCCAGATCACCTCCGAATCGAAGCTCTTTTCCGGGGCGTCCACCGAATTTGGCGCAGAACCGAACACGCAGGTCAGTCTGGTCGACGCCGCCATGCCCGGTATGCTGCCAACGCTCAACGGCGAATGCGTCCGCCAGGCGGTCCGCACCGGTCTCGCGATCAACGCCCAGATCAACAAATATTCGCGCTTTGACCGCAAGAATTATTTCTACGCCGATCTGCCGCAGGGCTACCAGATTTCCCAGCTCTACCATCCGATCGTCGGCGAGGGCGTGATCCAGATTTCGCTGGATGAGAAAGATCCGGATGCCCACGGTAAGGCGATTGGCGTCGAGCGCATCCATATCGAGCAGGACGCGGGCAAGTTGATGCACGATCAGCATCCGACCATGTCCTATGTCGATCTCAACCGCTGCGGCGTCGCGCTGATGGAAATCGTCTCCAAGCCAGACATGACCTCGCCGAAGGAAGCCGCGGCCTATGTCCGCAAGCTCCGCTCGATCCTGCGCTATGTCGGCAGCTGCGACGGCAATATGGAACAGGGCTCGATGCGCGCCGACGTCAATGTCAGCGTGCGCAAGCCCGGCGGCGAACTCGGCACCCGGACCGAGACCAAGAATGTCAACTCGATGCGCTTCATCCAGGCCGTGATCGAATATGAAGCCCAGCGTCAGGTCGACCTGATCGAGGATGGCGGCACCGTGGTCCAGGAAACCCGGCTGTTCGATCCGGACCGCAACGAAACCCGGTCGATGCGCTCGAAGGAAGATGCGCACGACTATCGCTATTTCCCCGATCCCGATCTGCTACCGCTGGAACTGGAAGATGATTTCATCTTCGACTGCAAGGCCAGCCTGCCGGAATTGCCGGACGAAAAGCGCGCCCGCTACAAGAATGCATTGGGTCTGAGCGCTTATAATGCGGCGGTTCTGACCGCTGAGCATGAAACCGCTCTATGGTTCGAGGAGCTTCTCGATACCAGTGACGAACCTGAAAAAATCGCCAGCAGCGCCGCCAACTGGGTGACCTCGGAACTGTTCGGTGCGCTCAACCGTCTCGGCGTGGGCATCGAGAACAGCCCGGTTTCTCCGGCGCAGGCAGCTGAACTGCTTGGCCTGGTCGCCGACGGCACCATCTCCGGCAAAATCGCCAAGCAGGTGTTCGAGATCATGCTCGAAAGTGGTGACGGCGCGAAGAAAATCGTCGAGGAACAGGGTCTGGTCCAGGAATCGGACACCGGCGCGATCGAGAATGTCATCGCCGAGGTCATGGCCGCTAACGAAGACAAGGTCGCTCAATATCGCGACGGCAAGGACAAGCTCTTCGGTTTCTTTGTCGGCCAGACGATGAAGGCGATGCAGGGCAAAGCCAATCCGCAGGTGGTGAACGAACTGTTGAAGAAGATACTGGGTTAAAACGTTCGCAAACCCTACTTGCCCTCAACGCGCCTTTACGCTAGGCGCGCGGGTCAATCGTACTTCGATAGAATTTTGACGGCTTAGCTGGGCGGGCGTGGCGGAATTGGTAGACGCGCCAGATTTAGGTTCTGGTATCTTCGGGTGTGGGGGTTCGAGTCCCTTCGCCCGCACCAAGTTAGTCGTAATATCTAACGAAAAACACCGAATATGAAGGCATCAAAGGATAGTCATGCAGATTGTTGAAACGCTGAACGAAGGTCTGAAACGGGCCTATGAGATCAAGATCACCGCGAAGGATATCGAATCGCGGGTCGAAGCCGAGGTGCAGAAACTGGCACCGCAGGTGAATATGCCCGGTTTCCGCAAAGGCAAAGTGCCAGCGAACCTAGTGCGCAAGATGCACAATGACGCCCTGATGCAGGACGCGCTGAGCAGCACAGTCCAGGAAAGCATTGAAAAGACCATGGCGGACAACAAGCTGCGTCCTGCGATGCAGCCGAATGTCAATCTGGATGAGGGCTACGAGCCTGGCAAGGATGCGCTCGTCAAGCTGGATCTGGAAATTCTGCCGGATGTCCCCACCCCCGATATCGATGGCCTGAAACTGGAACGCCTGCAGGTCGAGGCCGACAAGAAAACCGTCGACGAGGCGTTGCAGAAATTTGCAGAAAGCCAGAAGCAGTTTGCAACCGCACCGAAGTCCTACAAGGCACAGGTCGGCGACCAGTGCCTGATCGACTTTGAAGGCAAGGTTGACGGCGTGCCGTTTGAAGGCGGCAAGGGCGAGGGCATGGCGATCGAACTGGGCTCGGGCCGTTTGATCCCGGGCTTCGAGGACCAGCTGGTTGGCAAGAAGGCCAATGACGAAGTGCTTGTCAAGGTCACGTTCCCCAACGACTATAATGTCGAGGACCTGAAGGGCAAGGACGCCACTTTTGATGTTGTCATCGGCGAAGTGCAGAAACCGAAGGAAGCCAAGGCTGACGACGAAATGGCCAAATCCATGGGCCTGGAAGGAATCGATCAGCTCTCCGAACTGCTCAAGGGGCAGATCGAACAGGAACTGAACGGCCTCACCCGCACCCATATGAAGCGCAAGCTGCTCGATCAGCTGGCGTCCAGCCACGATTTCGAAGTGCCTCCCGGCATGGTAGAAGCCGAGTTTAGCCAGATCTGGCAGCAGCTCGAGCAGGAAGCTGCCCAGGAAGAAGATCCGGAAGCGGCGAAGAAGGAAATGGAAGACGAGAAAGACGAATATCGCGATATCGCGGTGCGTCGCGTCCGTCTCGGCTTGCTGCTGTCAGAAATCGGCCAGGCCAATGGCGTTGAAGTCAGCCAGCAGGAAATGTCGATGCTGATGCAGCAGGCAGCCCAGCAATATCGCCCCGAAGATCGGGACCGGTTCATCCAGTATATCCAGCAGGATCAGATGGCCGCGGCCCAGCTTCGTGCGCCGATGTACGAAGACAAGGTAGTCGACTTCCTGTTCGACAAGGCCGAGGTAACCGATCGCAAGGTTACACGTGAAGAACTGGAAGCCGCGATCGAGGCGGAAGACGAAGCGGAAGCCAAACCGGCGGCCAAGAAAAAGGCTCCGGCGAAGAAACCGGCTGCGAAGAAAGCTCCGGCCAAGGAAGAAGCAGAAAAGGCACCAGCCAAGAAGACGGCTGCAAAGAAAGCGCCAGCCAAGAAAGCCGCTGCCGACAAGGCACCCGCCAAGAAGCCAGCTGCAAAAAAGCCGGCTGCCAAGAAGGCGCCGGCCAAGAAATAATATATTTGGATTGAGCGTTAAAAAAAGCCGGGCAGGGCGGACCTGTCCGGCTATTTTTATGCGCTGATAACCGCCAGCTTCGGTCGGCGACTTGCGGCTATTGCCAGCGTCAGATCTTAACTTCGCTGGCCTTGTTGATCACCGTGCCGAGAATGCCATATTCCTTGGCTTCTTCCGTGCTCATCCAGTAATCGCGATCAATATCCTTGCGGACCCGCTCGACATCCTGACCGGTTTCGTCCGCGATAATCCGCGCCAGTCGTTCGCGCATCTTGACGATTTCCTGCGCCTGGATGGCGATATCAGATGCCTTGCCGCCGGCGCCACCGGACGGTTGATGAATCAGAAACCTGGTGTTGGGCAGACAGAAACGCTGTTCCTTGGGAACGCCGAGGAAGATATGCGTGCCGGCGCTCGCCACCCAGCCGGTCCCGATCATCGCGACCGGCGAGCTGATATAGCGGACCAGATCGTGAATCGTGTCTCCGGATTCGACGTGGCCGCCAGGAGAATTCAGGAAAATGCGAATGGGGTCGTGATTGACATGATCGAGATAGAGCAGTTGCGTAGACACGCGCTCCGCCAGCTTCTGGTCAATGCCGCCGAAAATCATGATCGTGCGGGCTTCGAGAAATTTCGTCATCATGGCGCCGGGCAGGCCACCGGACTTGTTCTCTTCGTCGTCCTCATCATTGGAAAAAGGGGTGATTGGGCTGTTGTTGGTTATCATTCTTGACTCCGCAAATGGAAATTTGACCAGCACCGATCACGGAATGATCAGCATTGCCTTGCAGAACATGTAGGGATAGCCGGGATGGTGCGCAATGATCGTCATGCCGGCGATGTTATTTTTCATGGCAGCAATCATTCTGGGCCAACATCGTTAAAGCCCTTGAACAATTCGGCGATAATCCCGATGTAGTGGCGACGCTGAAGAGAAGCGCAAAAGAGATAAAAACAGGACGACCTACAACATGCATGACCCGATCACAGACGCTCTAGTCCCGGTTGTTATCGAACAATCCAATCGTGGCGAACGCAGTTTTGACATTTTTTCCCGACTGCTGCGCGAGCGGATCGTATTTGTAACCGGTCCGGTAGAAGACGGGATGGCATCGATCATCACCGCGCAATTGCTGTTTCTGGAATCCGAAAACCCGAAAAAAGATATCTATCTATACATCAACTCGCCCGGCGGCGTGGTGACTGCCGGCATGGCGATCCACGATACCATGCAATATATCCGGCCGCGCGTCGGCACCGTCTGCGTCGGTCAGGCCGCCTCCATGGGCAGTTTCCTTCTGGCTGCCGGTGAACCGGGCATGCGGATGGCGACAACCAATGCCCGGGTCATGGTGCATCAGCCATCCGGCGGCGCGCAGGGCATGGCTTCGGACATCGAGATCCAGGCAAAGGAAATCCTGCGTATCCGTTCCAGCATGAATTCGCTTTACGCCAAATATACCGGGAAATCGGTGGAAGAAATCGAAAAGGCCATGGATCGGGACACGTTTCTGGAAGCCGACGAAGCCAAGGCTTTTGGCATTGTTGACGAAGTATACGACAAGCGTCCGGTGCCGGTGGAAGATCCTAAATAAGCGGTTATCGCCGCCCTAAATGAAATTTAAGCCATATTTGATAGACTTGTCTATCCGCCAGAAAACCCGCGAAAAAAGCGGTAGCATTTTGCAATTTGACGGTTAGATTACAATAATGGCCGGTTTAAAGGACTTTTTATGACGAAACTGACGGGATCTGATTCGAAGAGCACTTTATATTGCTCCTTCTGTGGCAAATCCCAACATGAAGTCCGCAAGCTGATTGCGGGACCTACGGTATTCATCTGCGATGAATGTGTCGAACTGTGCAACGACATCATCCGCGAAGAAACCAAGGGCGCCGCTACCGGTCGCAAGGACGGCGAAGTGCCGACGCCACAGGAAATCTGCGACGTACTGAACGACTATGTGATCGGACAGAGCCGCGCCAAACGCGTTTTGTCGGTTGCTGTGCACAATCACTATAAACGTCTCAATCATGCAGCCAAATCTGGCGATATCGAGCTGGCAAAATCGAACATCCTGCTGGTTGGTCCGACCGGTTGCGGCAAGACCTTGCTGGCGCAGACGCTGGCGAAGACCTTTGATGTGCCGTTTACTATGGCTGATGCAACGACGTTGACCGAAGCCGGTTATGTCGGCGAAGACGTCGAAAACATCATTCTGAAATTGCTTCAGTCTTCCGACTATAATGTCGAGAAGGCCCAGCGCGGCATCGTCTATATCGACGAAATCGACAAGATCAGCCGCAAGGCGGAAAATCCGTCCATCACCCGCGATGTGTCGGGTGAGGGCGTTCAGCAGGCGCTGCTCAAGCTGATGGAAGGCACCACCGCCAGCGTCCCACCGCAAGGCGGCCGTAAGCATCCACAGCAGGAATTCCTGCAGGTCGATACCACCAACATATTGTTCATCTGCGGTGGCGCGTTCGCCGGTCTGGAAAAGATCATCGGCGACCGTCTCGAAGGCAAATCGATCGGTTTCGGCGCCCATGTTGCCGCTCCGGAAGAACGCCGGGTTGGTGAACTATTGGCCCAGGGCGAGCCAGAGGATCTGCTGAAATTCGGCCTGATTCCGGAATTTGTCGGCCGTCTGCCGGTAATCGCGACGCTCGAGGATCTCGATATCGATGCTCTGGTGACGATTCTTCAGGAACCGAAAAACGCGCTGGTGAAACAATATCGCAAGTTGTTCGAACTGGAAGATGTCGGTTTGACCTTTACCGATGACGCGCTGGTCGCGGTTGCCAAGAAGGCGATCGAACGGAAAACCGGCGCGCGCGGTCTGCGTTCCATCGTCGAGAATATCCTGCTCGACACCATGTTCGACCTGCCCGATTTTGAGGGTGTGGACGAGATTGTGATCGACAAGGATGTCGTCGCTGGCACCAAGGAACCAGTGAAGGTGATTGCGAAGAGCAGCAAGCCGAAGAAGGAAGACGCGGCTTAGCGTCCCTGTGCCCCGGCAAAGCCCGGGGTTGATTCCTGACATCTCTCGATAGAGCGTTACGGTCAGATCGTGCCTGCAGCCGCCTTCCCATGGATTCTATACAAGATTATTTGGCGGGCCGATCACGCCCCAGTATCCTGCCTTCGCAGAATTACAGTCACTTATAGATACAGCTGTCGAGCTTTTCGTTCCGCACCACATTGATCCGTGCCGCAATGGTATTGCCATAGCGCCGGGTGAAGCCGCTGGCTCCGTTCACGGCGCGTTTTTTGGGGAGGGGAAGGGCAGCCGCGATCCGCGCCGCCTCGATCTTGGTCAGGTCTTTGGCGTCTTTTTTGAAATAGCGCTGCGCGCCGGCCTGCACGCCATAGGTGCCAATGCCCGTCTCGGCGATATTGAGATAGACTTCCATGATCCGCTTCTTGCTCCAGATCGTCTCGATCAGAAAGGTAAAATAGGCCTCCAGGCCCTTGCGGAAAAAACCGCCACCCTGCCAGAGGAACGCATTTTTGGCGACCTGCTGGGAAATGGTCGATCCGCCCCGTATCCGTCCGCCCTGGGCGTTGCGCTCGATCGCCTTCTGGATCGCTTCGGTGTCAAAACCGTTGTGGTTGCAGAATTTGCCATCCTCGGCCGCGATCACCGCGCGTACCATATTGGGGGAAATATCGCTGAATGCCGTCCAGTCCTTGGTGATGCCGTTTTCGTCGAGGATCATGGTGGCGGTGACGGGTGGCGGCACAATGGCATAAATCCCGACCCACGCGACCGTGATCAGAATGAAATACAACACAAATTTGAAGAGAAATTTGATTGCCCGCATCGCGGCAGCCTAAATGGAAAACGCCCCGAAAACAAATCCTGTTTCGGGGCGTTTTTCAATTGTTTCCAGACCGGTGTCTGCCAGTCAGCCAGTAGCAAGAAGCTGCTTTTCTCCTGCAATGCGCAGCATCGCCTTTTGCAGCTTCTCAAAGGCCCGGACCTCGATCTGGCGAATGCGCTCGCGGCTGACGTCATAGACCTTGCTCAGGTCTTCCAGCGTCTTGGGGTCTTCCGACAGGCGACGCTCAGCCAGAATATGCTGCTCGCGCTCGTTCAGCGAACCCATCGCTTCGGACAGCATTTCATGCCGGAAGTCGGCTTCCTGGGACGCCGCAATCGCTTCATCGTGCAGCGGGACGTCATCTTCCAATATGTCCTGCCACTGGCCACCATCGCCATCTTCGGACGAAAGCGAGACGTTCAGCGACGCATCACCACCCATGGACATGCGGCGGTTCATATTGACCACTTCATGCTCGGCAACGCCCAGATCAGTCGATATTTTCTTTACGTCTTCCGGCGACAGATCACCATCCTCGAACGCGTCGAGATTATTCTTCATCCGGCGCAGGTTGAAAAAGAGTTTCTTCTGGGCAGCGGTCGTCCCCATCTTGACGAGGCTCCAGCTGCGCAGCACATATTCCTGGATCGATGCTCTGATCCACCACATTGCGTAAGTCGCCAGGCGGAAGCCGCGATCGGGTTCAAATTTCTTCACGCCCTGCATCAAGCCGACATTGCCTTCGGAAATAAGATCCGAGACCGGCAGGCCGTAGCCGCGAAAGCCCATCGCGATCTTGGCGACGAGTCGCAGATGCGAGGTGACCAGCTGGGCGGCGGCTTCCTGATCCTTGTGTTCAGAATAGCGTTTCGCCAGCATATATTCTTGTTCGGGAGTCAAAAGCGGAAATTTACGAACTTCCGAGAGATACCGGTTCAGGCTCGCGTCCCCCCCTAAGGCAGGGATTTTTGCCGGAACATTGCTACCATTAGCCATTTTCGTTCCTTCTTATGTTGTGCCGCCGGGCCTCATTAAGCACCCATTGGTCAAAAGCGAATATAGGGTGTGTTACTTATATGCGCAACTTCATGAATAGTTCCTGCATATCGTCAGGAAAATCGATAGAAAACATCAATTTCTCATCCGTTATGGGGTGAACAAATCCAAGACTAGCAGCATGCAGCGCCTGGCGTCCAAATCGAATATCTTTTCGCCGGGAAAGCAATGATTTTCGACGAGTGCCATAGAGCGGGTCACCGATCAGGCTGTGACCGATATGGGTCATGTGCACCCGGACCTGGTGTGTGCGCCCGGTTTCCAGCGTGCATTCCACCAAAGCGGCACCGTCGAGCATTTCCTTGACCGTATAATGGGTCATTGCCGCTTTGCCCCTATCGTCTCCCACAACCGCCATTTTCTTGCGATCAACATTGCTCCGGCCAATGCTGCCCTCGATCGTCGCCGAAGCGGGATTCGGCCTGCCGTTGACGATCGCCATATAGCGTCGTTCGATATCATGCTTGGCAAACAGGGCGCTCAGGCCCTGGTGCGCGGCGTCTGTTTTGGCTGCCACCATCAATCCGGACGTGTCCTTGTCGATGCGATGGACAATCCCGGGTCTGGTCACACCGCCAATGCCCGATAGCTGGCCCCGGCAATGGTACAGCAAGGCGTTTACCAGCGTGCCGTCCGGATGTCCGGCCGCTGGATGGACGACGAGTCCTGCCGGTTTGTTGATGATGATCAGGTGCGTATCTTCGAAAACCACATCGAGCGGGATATCCTGCGCCAGAGCGGGGCCGGTGATCGGTTCGGGTATCGTAAGCGTAAAGGCTTTTCCGGCCATTTTCTTGGCCGACGCATCGGTAAAGACAGTTCCGTCGATTGCAAGATTTCCCGATGATATCAGCGATTTTACCCGCTCGCGGGAGAGGCCATCGACCGCTTCTGTCAAAGCGGCATCGAGACGCTGTTTTTTTTCTGATTCCGGTAATATTCCGGATATGGTGGATTGCCCTGCATTCATCGCGTAGATGTGGGCCATGCAACTCCTTATATCAAGCGCGATGTTGGCGGATCTGCAGCAGTTGGCCCGCGCGGCCGAGCAGCAGGAAATCTGCGGAATCCTCTTTGGTCGCGAGGGCAGGGTCAGCGCCCGCCGTGCAGCCAAGAATGTAGCCGAAGACCCGTATCGGCATTTCGAGATAGATCCTCGGGCGCTGATTGATGCCGAGCGGGGAGAACGAGACGGTGGCGAGCCCATCCTCGGCTTTTATCATTCCCATCCCACAGGGGCGGTGCGTCCTTCCATCATTGATGCCGGCAGCGCGGCACCGGATGGCCGGCTCTGGCTGATTATCAACGGGCAGGATGCGGCAGCATGGCAGGCGGTTCCGGATGGCGAAATTTATGGCCGTTTTGACGCGATCCCGCTTGATTGCTCGGTGGCAAAAGGCCAAACAGCCGCGGAATAGAAATCACAGTTTGAAAGCGCGTTTATATGTCGAATAATGAAGTTGACCTTGCATCTCTGCTTTGTTCGAAAATCTGTCACGATCTGCTCAGTCCGGTCGGTGCCCTCAATAACGGCCTGGAATTGCTGGAAGGCGAGGACGATCCGGTGATGCGGGACCGCTGCATGGACTTGCTGGCGGACAGCGCCAGAACTTCGGCCGACAAGTTGAAATATTTCCGGCTCGCCTTTGGCGCAGCAGGCGGCTTTGGCGACACAATCGATCCGGCCGAGGCGCGGCAGCTGATCGAGTCTTTGCTTGGCGATTCGGGCAAGATCACGCTGGGCTGGGCAGTCCAGGGCGGATCCTTGCCGAAAAAGGCGATAAAAATTCTCCTCAACCTTGCCTTGATCGCAAAGGAATCGCTGGTGCGGGGCGGCAGGCTGGATGTGGGAGCAGAGCAGGGTGATCTCGGGATCGAAGTGGTGATCCGGGCAGAGGGTACAAAAATCGCGCTGGATGACGGTATCCGCACGGCACTGGACGGCACGATCGCCACCGCCGATATCAGCGCCAGAACCGCGGCGGCGTGGATGACCCGGGAACTGGCGCTGCAAAATGGTGGAGATCTGCGGATTTCACCGGAATCAGGGACAGAATTGCTTTTGGGTGCTATCGTGACTGCCTGATTGGGAACGGCCCGGTGCGAGAAGGAAGTCTGATATGGATGTGATATGGACGCCATCCCCCAATTATGACGACCGCAAGCAGCCGATCAGCATCCTGGTCATGCATTACACCGGTATGAAGGACGCGGCGTCGGCGATTAACTGGCTTGCCAATCCCGAATCCAAGGTGTCCGCCCATTATGTCGTGACCGAGGACGGTCAGGTGGTCCAGATGGTCGATGAAGGAAATCGTGCCTGGCATGCAGGGCGTGGTTACTGGCGCGGGATCACCGATGTAAACAGCGCCAGTATCGGCATCGAGATCGTCAATCCCGGGCATGAATGGGGCTATGTCCCGTTTCCGGAAGAGCAGATGGACGCGGTGACCCGGCTTGCCCATGCAATCGTGAAGCGGCACAATATTACGGCGTCCAACGTCATCGGGCACAGCGATCTGGCCCCGGCGCGCAAACAGGACCCGGGGGAACTGTTCGACTGGGAACGGCTCGCGCGTCACGGGATCGCGCTGAAAAAACCGACTCTCAAACTAGGCGATCCGCCCTGGACGGATGGCGGTTTCATGCTGGCGCTGGAGCGGTTCGGCTATGATATTTCCGACCAGACGGCGGCTGTGGTCGCCTTTCAGCGGCGCTTTCGTCCGAAAACCGTTGATGGTGTGATCGATGGCGAATGCCGGTCGCTGCTTTTGTCTTTAATGTTGGACAGAGAGCGCGGAATCACTAAATAGGGCGCACCAGAGGGTCGGCCAGCCGCCCGCCGAAGCTTCAGCGGAGGTGGGAGGAAAGTCCGGGCTCCACGATTAAAAGGTGCCGGATAACGTCCGGCGGGGGTAACCCTAGGGAAAGTGCAACAGAAAGCAGATCGCGCCGACTTCGGTCACGTGACAATGAAAGGGTGCGGTAAGAGCGCACCGCGGGTCTGGCAACAGGCCTGGCACGGTAAACCCCACCTGGAGCAAAACCAAATAGGGGCGGCATATGGCTTTTTCGGCCTGCAGCCCGGGTTGGTTGCTAGAGCCACGCAGCAATGCATGGCACAGATGAATGGCTGGCTATTTCGCTTCGGCGGATGGACAGAACCCGGCTTACAGACCCTCTGGTATTTTGGAATTGATCGTTGAATCGCTGGCTGTCGGTGTTAAGCCGTGAAATGAAAAAATTTCTGCTCAGTTGCGTTGTTTTCGCCTGTCTGTTCGGCTTCGGTCCTCCCGCGGAGGCAAAATGCGTGTCTCCACAAGGGAATCGCGGCGTTGCGCTGCTCATCGGCATTGGTGCCTATGATGGTCTCGATTGGCCGGCATTGGCGAACGCGGTCAATGATATCGATCACGTCTGCGAGGCCTTTGCGAAAGCGGGTTTCGAAATCATCGACGTACGCGATGCGACCATCGCGGAGTTGAACAGCGCGACCCAGGCCTTTGCCGCCAAGGCATCGGAGGCGGATAGTGCGGTTGTCTATTATGCAGGGCATGGTTTTGAATATAACGGCCGCAATTTCATGGTTCCCGTCGATGCGCCGGCATTTGCGTCCAGGGATGAACTGGATACGGAATTTCTGCCGCTGGAAAAAATGCTGCAAGCCGCCTCAAAGGCCAAGAAATTTAGCCTGTTTTTTATGGACGCCTGCCGGACGCCCGACCCGATTGTTCGACTGAAAGACTTGAGCAGTGACGACCCTGAGGGCGGTATTTCCCCGATGGGACTGCTGGAAATGACGCAAGGTGCCGTTTTCTATTCTACCGCCAAGGGAAAGCCCGCGCTGGATGCAGCCCCTGTGGATTCCAAAACAAGTCCCTTTGCCAAGGCGATCGCGGACAAGCTTGCTATACCCGGTCTTGAACTGTCCGACTATTTCAAGGTCGTATCGCGAGAAGTCTATACCAACACCCGGGAGCTGGATTTGGGTCCGCAACAGCCGTTTCACTATGGCAGCTGGTTTGAAGATTTTTATCTGAATCTGCCAACAGATATTTCTACCGGTCCGGATACACCAGCGTCTTCTGGGTTAACAAAATCGCCATCGCCAATCGACATTCCCATGGACCGTTTGGCTATCGAGGACGAGACCGTATTGGTTGGCGAGGTTCTCGGCGGGATCGGTATCGTCGGTCTGACTCAGCTTGCGACAAACGGAGATCCGTTGGCGCAATCTTTCTTGGGATATATGTACCATCTCGGTGTCGGGGTTCGCAAGGACCTGAAGCAGGCGAAGGACTGGCTGGAAAAGTCAGCGGCGCAGGGACATCCGGCAGGACAGACGGAACTGGCCTGGTACTTCCAGGAAAATGAGCCGGATCAGGCCAGCCGCGCATTGGAGCTCTATTTGCTCGCTGCTGCGCAAGGCTATGCCAAAGCGCAATCCCATCTCGGCTTCGCCCTGTGGGAAGGAAAGTTTGGTATTACCGATAAAAAGCGGGCGATCGGGCTTTTTGCTGCCGCATCCGATCACGGGCATCCCTATGCAACCTATGCACTGGGCATTTACGGCAATCAGCTCGGGGAATCTCTGCGAAAGCTGCGATCGCTGGCCGATGAGGGAAATATCGAAGGCAATAACTGGATATGTGAACTGCAATATCAACTCGGCCAGGCGGATACGGTGGCGAAGGATTGTTCGCTTGCGGCGAGGGGCGGATATGCCGGTGCACGCGCGATATGGGCACAGCTTCATGATCGCGGTCAGGGCATTCCCAAATCCCCTGGCGAGGCGCGCTACTGGGCGACGCTTGCCAAAAGCCAGCCAGAGCTTGAACAGCGTCCGGATTTGGAACGCGTGGCTGCAAACATCCTGTCCCGCAACTAGCACGCTGAAGAAGCTGGTAGTCCGCTCCGGTTTTTGATAGAGTCTGAACCATGCCAAAAGCAAAACGATCCGACAACTGGGGCTTTCCCCGCTGGGGAAGCTATGAAAGCTCCCGCGAAACGCAGCAGGTCAAGATTTGCGACCGTCACGGCTGCCAGGAAGCGGGCAATTGTCCGGCTCCGAAATCTCCCAATAGTCCGGAGCGCTGGTATTTTTGCCAGACCCACGCCGCGGAATATAACCGGGGATGGGACTATTTCGAAGGACTCGACAAGGAAGAGCGCAAGAAGCGCGAAGCCGACGAGCAGCGCGATGCCAACGCCTATCAGGAAGCCGCCCACTATAGCTGGATGGGATCAGGCGATGGCAGCCGTTCGCGCGACGAAATGACCGCACTTGAAATTTTCGACCTGACGCCGGATGTCGAATTCGAGACGGTCAAAAAGGCATGGCGTTCCATGGCCAAGGAATATCATCCGGACGTCAACCCTGGTGATGAAGAGGCGGCAAAGAAATTTCAGACGGCACAAGCGGCCTTTGACGTTCTTCGCATTGCCGAAGAACGACGGGTCTGGAAACCGATCTAGGCTTGATCCAGCCGTGAAGCGGTATCCTGAATAAGCGCAATCATATTGGGAATACCCTGGGTACGGTTTGAACTCAGCTGGTTTTTCAGATCGAAGGGTTCCAGTACCGCGGCGATATCGGTTTGCCTGATCTGCTCGGTCGTCTGGTCCTGCACGGTTTCCAGCACAAGTGCGATAATACCCTTGGTGATCGCGGCATTGCTGTCTGCCAGAAAATGCAGCCGTCCGTCGTCCAGCTGCGTCGGATAGACCCAGACCGAGGCGGAACAGCCCCGGACCAGCGTTGCATCGGTCTTCAGCGCGTCCGGCATCACATCCAGCTGCTTCCCCAGATCGATCAGCAACCGGTAGCGGTCATCGGCCTCGAGAAATTCATATTCTTCGATCAAATCGTCAATTTTGCTCATGGGGAGGGCGGTTAGCAGGGGATGTGGGCAACGTCACCCGTTTTAACCGTTTGCCTCCAGCGAAGTCGAGAGGCGCTCGCATGTCTAGACTGTGCAGGACACGAACGGGACCTGGGCCCGGTTCGCTATAGCTCGACTCCGGCGGCGATCGCTTCCAGTTTGCGAATCCGCTCTTTCAGGTCCGCAACCTCGATGCGCGACGTCGCTGTAGGTGGATTGTCCTCGCGCTGTTGCTCCAGTTCGCGGGATTTCAGTGCGATCCAGTCGCGCCAGCCCCGCAGGCTTACCAGGGCCACAACGGTCAGGCCGATCAGCGAAAAGGCCGCAGTGATCATATAAAAGGCAGGTTCTTGCATCATGCTTGTCCTTCTATTCTCCGGACCGGGTTAACGGTCGCGCAATTTCTCGATCTCGTTTTGCAACTCGCGGGATCCGCGGTCATCGGTGGCAATTTTTTCGAGCACCGCCACGCGCTCCTTGAGATACTTTACTTCCTCTTGCAGGCGTTCGGTCTGCGGCTCGTTTCTGGCCTGGGATCCGATTGCGTTCCCCCTGCGGTCCTCGAGAATGCCGTGTTCGGCGCGATATTTGGAACGCATCACCCGTCCGATTGTCACAATGATGATGATGGCAACGACAGCTTCGGGCCAACCCATGTTCAGTCTCCTCAATCAATCCGGGTCAGCGATCCCGCAATTGCTCAATTTCATTTTCCAGCTGCTTGGTGCTGTGCCCGTCGGTTGTTATCTGCTCGAGAACCGCCACGCGCTCTTTCAGATACTTCATTTCCTCGCGCATCCGGTCCGTGTCTGCGTTTACCCCCTTGGGCAGATGGCCGTATTTTTCGGCCATTTTGCTCTGATGGCGGGTCCATATCCAGAGCGCACCAAGAGCGAACGGAGCCAGCGGAATTAACAGTGCAAATTCAAAACCCATCAGTTCAGTTCCTTCGTTTCCGGTTCGTTTCTCAGATTCTCGATCTGCCTCGAAACATCGAACCCTTTGTCGGTGACAATTCGCTCCAGCACACGCACGCGCTGTTCCAGCTCGTTGTTTCCGACTGCATATTGCGCCGCTTTTTCGGCAGAAATTTTTGCCTGCTTGTCCATCATTTTCTGTTGATGGTTGGTCCAGATTGCAAAGACGCCGATCGCCATGCCTGCAAAGGGGATCATCAGGGCAATATATTCGATCGGCATTGTTTATCCCTTCAGTTGGCGCGCTTGTCGCGCAATTGCTCTATTTCCTGGGTCAGCCGGTGGCTGTCGTCGGTGACGATCCGCTCGACATTGGCCAGACGGTCCTTGACCGATCCCAATTCTGCACGCAGCTCGGCGTTTTCATTTGTCAGCAATTTGACCCGTTCGACGGCTTCTTTGTCGGTTTTCGGGTAGACCGATTTGCCCCACTGGTTTTCAAGAGGATAGCCGTTCTTGATCCGCATCCAGGTGGTAGCGACCCAGCCGATGGTGATAACGATGCTGCCTACCGCCAGCATCGGGGCCAATTCGGTAAACAAAGCCACTTTATCCGGGTCCATCAGTTTTTCTCCCTCAGGGCTTCGATTTCTTCTGCGGTGCGTTTCGCCGGGTCGGTCGCGATCCGCTCGAGCACCTGAAGTCGTTCCTGCAGCCTGTCGATCTTTCCGACCAGCTGGCTGTTTTCATTGGACAGCAATTCGATCTTGCGCTTTTCGTCCGGGCTGGCCTTGGGCGATTTTCCGCCCCATTCATCTTCCAGTTCATAGCCATGCTTGGCTCTGATCCAGTTGTTGACGATCCATCCCACGGTGCTGATGGCGATGATCGCGATTACAAATCCGGGGCTTCCCCAATCCATTTCCATTCTCCCTGTTCAGCCGTTCAGCGCAGATTTTCGATTTCGTTCGACAGCGATGTATTCTTGCTGGTGTAATAGAGTTCCATATCGGCCAGCTTGCGATCGATTTCCCTGAACCGCGATTTGATGTCACGCGTCGTGCGGCGTGGTGACTGGCGTACGCCCTGCCAGAATTTCGTGTCTTCCGGGTCGCTCAGATACATGCCAACCGGCTTCGGTTCGGATATTCTGGCGGCGATCCAGTATGCCACGAGCGTCCAGGGAAAGGCGAATGTTACCGTGGCGATAATCGCTGCCAGTCGGACCCAGGCGACATTGATCCCGGTGTAGTCGGCGATCCCGGCGCAGACACCGCTCCATTTTGCGCGCTGCTTGTCGAGATAGAATTTGGTGCGAGAAGAGCTCATGATGGGTGCCTTTCTTTTTTCAGCAGCTCGTCAAAATTTTCGAGCGAGGGGGCAGGGGTGGAAGACGGATCGGGAAGTGCCGAATGCTTCCAGTCGGGGTTGTCCGCTGCCATGATCCGTTCGATCGTATCCATCCGGTCATCCAGACGGCGCGCCATATGGTGCAATTCTTCCAGCAGATTCTCGTCTTCATTGGTGATCGTAGCGGCGGTTTTCCATTTTGTGACATAGTGGAAAATCAACCAGGGCAGACCGATGAATAATGTTCCCATGACGATGGGAATGATGATTAGTTCTTCCTGCATTATGCGTCACCTTTCTTCATGGCCGCCTTCATGGCTTCCAGTTCTTCATCGACCTTGTCACTGGATTCGAGTGCCGCGATCTGGTGTTCCAGACTTTGCGGTTCGCCACCCATGCTCAGCGCATCGGCGCGGCCTTCGGCAAAATCGACCTGCCGTTCGAGATATTCAAACCGGGAAAAGGCATCATGCACTTTTTCGCCATTGTACATCTCGCGGAGCTTTACGCGGTTCTCGGCGCTTTCCAGACGATTGACCAGGCTACTCTGGCGGGAGCGCGCTTCCTGCAATTTCTTCTGCAATTTGGCGATATCGCCCTCCGAAGAGCGAAGCGCTTCATCCAATACCTGGATTTCTGCCTTCAGCTGGTCAGCCATATCGGCGGCCTTGCGCTTTTCAATCAACGCTGCCTTGGCGAGATCCTCGCGATCCTTGGAGAGCGCGAGCTGGGCCTTTTCGCTCCAGTCTTCGGTCAGATGATCAAGCTTGTCGATATGCCGGCGCATTTCTTTCTGGTCGGCAATTGTGCGAGCGGCTGAGGCGCGGACTTCGACCAGCGTTTCTTCCATCTCCAGGATGATCATCCGGATCATCTTGGACGGGTCTTCGGCCTTGTCCAGCATGTCGGTGACGTTGGCGGCGATGATATCGCGCGTTCTTGAAAAAATACCTGCCATGTACATACTCCGGTTGCGTTTGTGGTTGTTTCGGAACTTGTTCGAGCCGTCGCTCCAGTCCTGTTCTACATCAACCTGTTGAATTTCAAAAGGTGGCCGGGACCTGACTTCGGCAAGGGGGAAAGAAGGGGTCCCGGCCATTTTGTCTGTCATGCCCTGTAACCTGGGTTAACATAGCTGACAGAAGGGGAATTGTTCTGGCTGTTTTCAATCGTGCCTTCGGCCTGCGCGGGTCCGACAGCACTGATCAAAATCGTCACGCCAAAAAGCAGGATCGATACGATCGCGGAAACATCGGTGCGGCTCATTTTGTTCAGTGCGGGCATGATTTCCTCCAGAAATTCGTGTAATTCCAATATGAAATCTATATTGCAGAAGCCGTGCCAACTTATTTAAGTTATTGATATACAATAATATTCCACATTTTTCACATTGATGAATATGGTATTAATTGCTATTTAATGGGAATTGACACTATATATTGGCTATGGAACGCGAAACACAATTTGTCGGCGAATCGGGCGCCTTTCTCGACGCGGTGGAAAAGGCCAGCCGGGCGGCGCCGCTCAATCGTCCGGTGCTGGTCGTCGGCGAGCGCGGTACCGGCAAGGAACTCATTGCCGAGCGCCTCCACCGGCTCAGTCTGCGGTGGGACGGCCCGTTTGTCACGCTCAATTGCGCAGCGATGCCGGAAACCTTGATTGAAGCCGAATTGTTCGGACATGAAGCCGGTGCCTTCACCGGTGCCACCAAGGCGCGAGTCGGACGATTCGAAGAAGCGGACGGCGGAACGCTGTTCCTCGACGAACTAGGCACTTTGTCGAGCGGCGCACAGGAACGCCTGCTGCGGGCGGTTGAATATGGCGAAATAACCCGGATTGGCTCGTCCCGGCCGCAGCGCGTCGATGTGCGGATCGTCGCCGCGACAAATGCCAACCTGCCAAAGATGGCAGAAGAAAACCGATTTCGCGCCGACTTGCTTGACCGGCTTTCGTTCGAAGTCGTCACGCTGCCGCCGCTGCGCGTGCGGGAGGGCGATATTCCGGTGCTCACCGACTATTTCGGCCGCCGGATGGCCGCCGAACTGGAATGGCCATCCTGGCCCGGATTTGGCCGTCTCGCAACAGAAGCGCTCAACCGCCATGAATGGCCCGGCAACGTCCGCGAATTGCGCAATGTGATCGAACGCGCCGTCTATCAGTGGAACGACCATAACAGACCGGTGGACCATGTCGTGTTTGATCCTTTTGAATCCCCCTGGAAGCCGCGGGAAAAGGCGGTGCGATCCGAAGCCGAGCAAGCGGAGCCCGCAAGCGTGGAGGCTCCATCATCTCCCCCCGGCAATGGTTCGAGAGAGCCGGTCTTCGACGGAGTGGATGATATGAAGGCGGCGGTGGAAGCCTATGAAAAAAGGATATTGGAAGCTGCCCTGGCCAAGTCGCGCTACAACCAGCGGCAAACCGCCAAGACGTTGAACCTGACCTACGATCAGTTGCGCCATTCGCTGAAACGGCACGATCTGCTGGGATCATGAAAAAGGGGGCCGCAAAGCCCCCTTTACATGCTTCCAATTCTTCCAATCCTATCCTATCCGGCGTTGGCATTTACCATCGCATAGAACATCGGCAGTGAGAGCAAGACGTTCGTTCGCGAGGCCATCAGCGCGACCTTGCCTGCTGCTGCTTTCTCGTCGGCCGTGGCTTCTACGATGCCCAGAACCTTTTTCTGCTTGGGCCAGATGATGAACCAGACATTGGCTGCCATGACGATGGCGATCCACATTCCGGCACCGATCAGCGTGAACGGCTCTTGCAGCGTCATTGCCTGATGAACCCATCCGCTAGCCCAGGCGACATAAAGGCCGGTGACAACCGTGAGCAACGCGGCCCAGCGGAAATAGAACAATACCTTCGGTGCTATATGCTTGCCGACAGCGGGTTTCAGTTCGTCCGGAATGGTCGGCATCAGCGGTACCTGAACAAAGTTCAGGTAATAGAGCAATCCGATCCACAGCACGCCGAAGAACAGGTGCAGCCAGCGGCCGATCGCGTTGCCGGTGACCATATCACCATCCAGTCCGAACATCAGCGCGATGGCCGCAATCAAGCCGACAATCATCACCGCATTCAGATTTCCAAAAAATTTTGCCATTGTTTTTCCCCCCCAAGGATCCTGTAAAATGATATGGATATGCCCGCTGCCAATAGATGTCACGAAAAAATCGATTTTTCACGGTGGTCTCGCGCAAAATGAATGATTGCCCTTGCATCTTTTTTCCGATTGATGCGTTGACCCACAGCATCTCAAAAAAATGGAGAAACGACACAATGCCTTTCGAACTTCCCCCGCTCCCCTATGACAAGAATGCTTTCGGCGACCTGATCTCCGAGGAAACGTTCAACTATCATCACGGCAAGCATCACAATGCCTATGTCAGCAAAACCAATGATGCGATCAAGGGCACCGATCATGAGGGCAAGAAGCTTTCGGCCATCATCAAGGCATCTGATGGCGGATTGTTCAACAATGCCGCACAGGTCTGGAATCACAGTTTTTACTGGCTATGCCTGTCGCCCGAGAAAAAGGAAATTTCCGGCGAACTGAAAGACCGTCTCGAAAAAAGCTTTGGTTCGGTTGACGATTTCAAATCCAGGTTCAAGGACGAAGCGACCGGGCATTTCGCCAGCGGCTGGGCCTGGCTTGTGCTCGACGGAGATGATTTGAAAATCACTTCCTACCATGATGCCGACACCCCAGTGGCTCACGGTGTAAAACCGCTGTTCACGCTCGATGTATGGGAACATGCCTATTATCTCGACTATCAGAACGCCCGTCCCGACTATGTATCGGCGTTGCTCGACAATGCGATCGACTGGGACTTCGTGGCTCTCAACCTCGACGGAGACGGCGTCAGCCGCGCCGATCAGGGCTAAGCCGCGACACTCACATCACAATATCAAGCCGCGTCCTGACCTTCAGGGCGCGGTTTTTCTTCGACCGAAAAGCCGTGTTTCATCAGCATCGGAATATTGGCCATTGCGAACAGGAACGAGACGGCAGGCACGCCCCACACCTTGATTGTCAGCCACCAGTCGAAACTCAGCGTTGCCACCATCAACTCGTTGAGCACCGCCATTGCTGCAAAAAATATTCCCCAGTTCAGGGACAATTTCAGCCAGCCTTCGTCGTTCAGCCCTTCGAATGCTGCCTGCAGCAGGCTCTTCAGCATCGCCTTGCCCATCAAAAGTCCGCCAAATAATATGATCGCGAAGCCGGCATATATAATCGTCGGCTTGTGCTGGATGAAGCGCGGATCATTGAAATAGATGGTGAGAGCGCCAAATCCGAGAATCAGGATCGCCGACATCCACATCATCGGTGATATCTTGCCCAGCTTCCATTTGGAGACCACCATGGCGACAACAATCGCCACCATGAATGCGATCGTGCCATAGATTGCTGCCGTGATCGGACTGCCTTCCGGCGCTCCAAATTTGTAAACCAGAAAAAAGATCAACAGCGGTCCGAAATCGAGCGCGAAACTCAGGCCTCTGTGATCCTTCGGTATCTCTTCAATTGCGGTTGCTTCGGTCATTTCTCTATCCCGGCTATGGCTGCGGCCAGATCTTCGGCCTTGAACGGTTTCAGGTCTTCGACGGTTTCACCGATCCCGATGGCGTGGATCGGCAAACCGAACTGTTTGGCTGCCGCGACCAGAACGCCGCCGCGTGCGGTGCCATCCAGCTTGGTCATGATCAGTCCCGTGACCTTGGCCACGTCCTGAAAGACCTCGATTTGTGACAGCGCATTCTGTCCGGTCGTTGCGTCCAGCACCAGCACCACATTATGGGGTGCTTCCGGATTGAGCCGGCCGAGCACACGCCGGATCTTGTCCAGTTCATCCATCAATTCGCTGCGGTTTTGCAGACGTCCGGCTGTATCAACGATTAACACGTCGATCCCGGTCGCCGTAGCCTGCTTCACACCCTCATAGACGATGCTGGCGCTGTCGCCGCCCTGCGGACCGCTGATAATCGGAACATCCAGACGCTCGGCCCATATCTTGAGCTGCCCGATGGCGGCGGCCCGGAATGTATCTCCCGCCGCCAGCATGACGCCGTAGTCCTGTTCCAGAAACAGGTGGGCCAGCTTGGCGATTGTGGTGGTCTTGCCCGAACCGTTGACACCGATCACCAGGATCACCTGCGGACGGGGAAAGGCATCGATTTCCAGCGGAATCGCCACCGGCTCCAATATTGCCGCGATTTCCCGCTGGATAATCTCCTTCACCGCATATTCGGTGAGGCCTTTTTCAAACCGCTCTACAGCCAGCTTTTCCCGAATGGCAGCGGCTGTGGCCGGGCCGAGGTCCGACATGATCAGCGCGTCTTCAATGTCATCGAGAGTAGCATCATCCAGTTTGGCCTTGGTAACCAGCCCGGAAAGATTTTCCGTCAGGCGCGAAGATGTCTTGCTGAAACCGCCAAACAGGCGATCCTTCCAACTGTTTTTCTCGGTCACGCTGCCACCCTGCCAATCAATTGCTTGTCCTGGATACCGGTAATTTCTACCGGCACGATATTTCCTCTGGTCGCTGCGGCATCAAATGTCACACGGGCAAAATTTTCCGCATAGCCCGTGTCACCCGACATTTCCGCGAGTACATTCTGCCGGGAACCGATCAGGGCCTGGCGCCAGCCGTGCGCGCGGCCAGCAATGGCCTGGCGCAAAATCTTTGCTCTTTGCCTGATCACATTGCTGTCGAGCTGCGGCATTCTCGCCGCCGGCGTGCCCTGTTTCGGGGAATAGGAAAAAATATGCCCGTGCACGATATCGCATTGCTCGATGATCGACAGGCTGTTGGCGAACATGGCATCATCCTCGGTCGGGAACCCCGCAATGATATCCGCGCCGATCGCAATTTCGGGCCGTTTGCTCTTCAATCGCTGAACCAGCCCGATTGCCTGTTCCCGGCTGTGCCGTCGCTTCATCCGTTTCAGGATCATATTGTCGCCCGACTGGAGCGACAAATGTATATGCGGCATCAACCGCTCTTCGCCGGTGATCAGGTCAAACATCCGGTCATCTATCTCGATCCCGTCAAGAGAGGAAAGCCTCAGCCGTTTGAGCTGGGGAACGTGCTTCAGAATTCGTTCGATCAGCATGCCCAGTGTCGGCTCTCCCGGCAGGTCCGGTCCATAGCTTGTCACATCGACACCGGTCAGAACGACTTCCTGAAAACCCTTGTCGACCAAAGCCTGAACCTGTTCGACAACCATGCCGGCTGGCACCGACCGGCTGTTACCCCGGCCGAACGGAATGATGCAAAAGGTGCAGCGATGGTCGCAGCCATTCTGGATTTCGACAAAGGCCCGCGACCGGTCGGCAAAGGCGCTGACCATGTGCGGCGCGGTTTCGGTAATCCGCATGATATCCGAGACCCGGATATCGGGGCGGTTGCTGTGCAGTCCGAGCTTGAAATTGGCCGGATCATATTTGTCGACATTGCCCACCACCGCGCTGGTTTCCGGCATCGCTGCAAACATCGCGGGATCAACCTGCGCCGCACAACCGGTAACGATAATATTTTTGTCGGGATTGTCCTTCTTGGCCCGGCGGATGGCCTGTCGGGTCTGGCGGACCGCTTCGTTGGTTACGGCACAGCTGTTGACGATGATCAGATTGTCCCCGCCGATATTGCTGGCGGCCAGATTCTGCCGTAGCTTCTCGCTTTCGGCAATATTGAGCCGGCAACCCATGCTGATCATTTCCGGAGCGCTCATCCGAACTGTGCCCAGTCCGCTTCGCCGGCAAAAACATAGGTCGTCGGCCCTTGCATCTCGATATTCTCGCCGTCCTTCCAACGGATGGTCAGCATGCCGCCTGGCAAATTCACTTGGACGGGACTGGTCACCAGTCCGCGCCTGATTGCGGCGACCGCTGTGGCACAGGCTCCGGTTCCGCAAGCCCGGGTCAGCCCGACGCCCCGTTCCCATACCCGCAAATGGATTACACCATCGTCAATATGGGCGATGTTGACGTTCGCCTTCTCGGGAAACAGGGGATCGACCTCGATCATTGGGCCGAGACGGTCCAGTTCGACCGCCGCGCTGTCGTCTACGAAAAAAATCACGTGCGGATTGCCGACATTGACCGCTGCGGGGTTTTGCAGTTCCTCCCAGCCAACGGGCATATCGAGCGTATCCATAGCATAGGCGAGGGGGATGGCCTGCCATTCGAAGCGGGGATTCCCCATATCGACAATGGCACCATCGACGGTGGCGTTGCCGGTGATGACACCGCCAGCGGTTTCGATCCGGGTCTCGTCCCCGAGCAGTTTCGCGACACATCGGGCAGCATTGCCGCAGGCTTCGACCTCGCTGCCGTCGGCATTGAATATCTGCATTCTGATGTCTGCTTGGCGCGACGGTCGCAGGACGATCAGCTGGTCACAACCGATGCCACTATGGCGATCCGCAATCGCCGAGGCCTGTGCACTTGACACATCCAAAGCATCCGCGCGTGCATCGATGATGACAAAATCATTGCCCAATCCATGCATTTTGTGAAAGCGTCCTGTGGTCATGATTGGCGATTTAGGGATGCCGTTCCCGGGAGTCCAGCAATTCGGCTAGTGGTCGCTGTCAGCAGGTGGATCTAAGCTGTCTGTTTCAGGACATCTGTGTCGACGGAACCGTCGTCTTGCAGAAGCTTGGAGTCGTCCTCCGGTTCAGCCGCGGAGAGCAAATTGCGTTCGGTCAGAATCTGTGTTGTTTCCGCAATGGTCAGCGGACGTCCGTAATACCATCCTTGACCTTTGGCACAACCGATCTCGCGCAATTCGACTTCGGTTTCCTTGTCCTCGATGCCTTCGGCCGTAATCGGCATGTTGAGGCTCTCGCCAAGACCGTTGATTGCTTTCACAATCGCCTTGCTTTCCGGATTGCGGAGGATGGACGATACGAAGCTGCGGTCGATTTTTATCCGGTCAAACGGCAGGGCGCGCAAATGGGCAAGGGAACCGTAGCCGGTTCCGAAGTCGTCCAGCGCGATCTTGATGCCCTGATTTTTCAAGCTCCCGACGATCGACTGCGCCAGACTCAGATTCTCGAACAGCGAGCTTTCCGTGATTTCGATTTCCAGCCGGTTGGGCGGGAATCCGCTTTCGACCAGTAATTTGACGATTTTCTGGGCAAGCCATGGATCTAGCAGCTGAACCGGTGAAATATTGACCGAAATGGTCAGCGAGGAGTCCCAGTGCTTGGCATTGTGAAGCGCCTGTCTCATGATATTGAGCGACAGGTCGCCGATCATGCCGGTATCTTCGGCAATCGGGATGAATATTTCCGGAGAGATAAGCCCTTGAGTCGGGGATTCCCATCGGGCAAGCATCTCGAAGCCGGTCAATTTGCCGGTTGTCAGATCTATTTGCTGCTCGAAATAGGGCACAAACTCCCCTTTCGGAATCCCGTCGCGCATGCCTGTTTCCAGCAAACTGCGCGTTTGCAGTTCCTGCTCCATATTGGCATCGAACCAGCAATGACGGTTCCGGCCCTGCTTTTTTGAACAATACATGGCAATGTCGGCCCGGCGCATCAGCACATCAACGCCTTCTGATTCCACATCATAGCGCGCCATGCCGATCGATGTGGTCACAACAAGCTGTACCCCGTCCTCGATGATCGGGGCAGAGATGGCCTCGATCAGGTCGTCGGCGATTTGTTCAACCATCTTTGGCTGTTCGGGATCAAAAATAAAGGCGCAGGCAAATTCGTCGCCCCCAAGCCTCGCCAGCAAGTTCTGCGGCGGCAGGACTCCCGAGATACGGGCCGCCACCTGTTTCAGCACGGCATCGCCGGCGCTGTGTCCATGGACATCGTTGATATTCTTGAAATTGTCGAGGTCGAGCATCAAGAACGTAATGCTCTTTTGCTTGCGCTGAGCGATGCTGATCATTTCGGCGGTTCTCTCGCCGATGGTGCGACGGTTCAGCAGGCCGGTGAGCGGGTCGGTTACGGCGAGCGAATGGGCGCGCTGTTCGGCGGCTGCCCGTTCCTCGATCTCTTTGGTCAAATCCTTGTATCGGCGCCAGCCGAAAAGAATGAGGGCAATATTGAGCAGAAAGGCGGAAACCAGTACATTGTCTCCGGCTCTCGCTTGTCCGGAAAGGGAATTGATGGCGTCGGACAATACCGTGCCACCGGTGCCGGCAAACATCAGGATTGCCAGGAGGACAATAGCGCCGGTCAACACATCACGTCCAACAGATAGCTTGTATCCGTTCTTCATCAGTTTTAGATGTTGATCGGCTGCTGGTCGCGCCATAGTCATTTTCCCACTGTTGCCGCGAAGCTTTTGCCTAACAGTTCTCAATTTCTGGTTAACAAGCGTTCATATTTCGTGCAAATCGGTGCTTGCGAAATCTCCGGAACTGCACTAACAGCGCCTCTAAATCGGCAATAGGCATTGCCAATTCAGTTTAGAGTTCGAAAAACTCACACGTCGGTCAGCGAGGTTTCGCCCACCGGCGCTTTTTGTGTTGGCCGGAAAACCGGCGCTTTTGACGAAGGAAAGGCGGTAGCATGTTTGACAAGTTAAGTGACCGCCTTGGCGGAGTCTTCGACAAGCTGCGGGGGCGCGGCGCGCTCAGGGAAGAAGATGTCCGCAGCGCGATGCGGGAAGTCCGGATCGCATTGCTCGAAGCCGATGTTGCGCTGCCGGTCGTCAAGGATTTTGTTGAAAAGGTTACCGAGAAGGCCGTCGGCCAGTCGGTCCTGAAGTCGGTTACTCCCGGCCAGCAAGTGGTCAAGATAGTCAATGACGGTCTAACCGAAATGCTGGGTTCGGACGTCAGTGCACTCGAATTGTCGGTTGCACCGCCCGCCATTATCATGATGGTCGGTTTGCAGGGGTCGGGTAAAACAACCACGACGGCCAAGATCGCCAAGCGGCTGAAAGGCAGAGACAATAAGAAGGTCATGATGGCCTCGCTCGACGTCAATCGGCCCGCAGCACAGGAACAGCTCGCTGTATTGGGCGAGCAGATCAACGCTGCCACCTTGCCGATCGTTGCCGGGCAGCAGCCGGTAGAGATTGCCAAGCGTGCGCTGCAGTCCGCAAAATTGCAGGGCTTTGACGTATTGCTGCTGGATACCGCCGGACGCCTTCACGTCGATCAGCAGTTGATGGACGAGATGAAGGCGGTCGCCGATATCTCCAGGCCGCAGGAAATCCTGCTGGTGGTCGATGCGCTGACCGGTCAGGACGCGGTCAACGTTGCGCAGAATTTCTCCGATCAGGTTGACCTCACCGGCGTTGTTCTCACCCGCATGGACGGCGATGCCCGCGGCGGTGCGGCCCTGTCGATGCGCGCTGTCACCGGCAAGCCGATCAAATTCGTCGGCGTCGGCGAGAAAATCGACGCCTTGGAAGAATTCCACCCGGAACGCGTGGCGGGCCGGATATTGGGCATGGGCGATGTCGTCAGCCTGGTCGAAAAAGCGGCCCAGGTGGTCGACAAGGAAGAATCCGAAGCGCTCGCCGAGAAAATGCTCAAGGGGCAGTTCGATCTCAACGATCTGCGCGCCCAATTGCGTCAGATGACACAGATGGGCGGCCTCGGCGCGCTTGCATCGATGATGCCGGGCATGAAGAAGGCCAAGGCAGCGATGGCGGGCGGCGCGATGGACGAGAAGGTCCTGGGACGCATGGATGCAATCATCGGTTCGATGACCAAGGAGGAGCGGGTGCGGCCCGGCCTGCTCAACGCCAAGCGCAAGCGGCGGGTTGCGATCGGATCCGGTACAACTGTTCAGGACGTCAACAAGCTGCTCAAGATGCATCAGGAGATGGCCAAGGCGATGAAGCGCATCAAAAAGATGGGCGGCATCGAGGGGCTGATGTCAATGTTTGGCGGCGGCGGCGGAGCTGCGGGCGCCGGCATGGGCGGGCAGGGCGGCGGCATGTCCGGAATGCCTGGACTTCCCGACATGTCTCCCGGCGGGCTTCCCCCGGATTTGGCGAATCTATTAAACAAGAAGAAATGAAGCAACAATTTGAATTTTAGTATTTTTTGAAAGGTTTATTACAATGGCAGTAGCAATCAGAATGTCCCGCGGTGGTTCCAAGAAACGCCCTTATTACAAGATCGTCGTCGCCGACGTTCGCGCTCCGCGCGACGGCAAGTTCATCGAGCGGATCGGCAGCTATAACCCGCTGCTCGCCAAGGATGACGAGAAGCGCGTGGTGCTCGACGCCGAACGCGCCAAGCATTGGCTCGACAATGGCGCCAAGCCATCCGATCGCGTAGCCCGTTTCCTTGATGCCGCCGGTCTGCTGAAGCGCGAAGCCCGCAACAACCCGAACAAGGGCAAGCCAGGCGAGAAGGCCACCGAGCGTCTCGAAGAGAAAGCCGAAAAGGCTGCTGCTGCTGAAGAAGCCGCCAAGGAAGCCGCAGCCGCTCCAGCCGAAGAAGCACCGGCCGAAGAAGCTGCTGCCGAAACTCCGGCGGAAGAAGCGCCTGCCGCCGAGGAAGCTGCACCTGAAGAAGCACCGGCTGCTGAAGAAGCCAAGGCCGAAGACGCGCCTGCTGAAGAAAAGGCCGAGGGCTAATCCTTGGACAAGATTGATTCGGACAAACCCGTCCCCCTTGCCGTCATTATTGGCGCGCACGGGGTGACGGGGGAAGTCCGGCTCAAGCTGTTCTGCGACAGTCTCGACAGTCTGGCACAGCACAAGAATTTCAGCGGTGGCAAGCTGACCCTGAAATCGGTCAAACCGCACAAGATGGGGGCCATCGCCCGTATCGCCGAAATAACCGACCGCAACGACGCCGAAGCCGCCCGCGGCACCGAACTCACCGTCCCGCGCTCGGCCTTGCCGGAACTGGACGAAGACGAATTCTACCATATCGATATCATCGGCCAGCGCTGCGTCAGCGACCAAGGCGAGGAACTCGGCAAGATCTTCGCCATATACGAATTCGGCGCCGGCGACGTGATCGAGATCGAACGCGCTAGCGGCAAGAAATTCATGGTGCCGGTCAAGGCCATCGACATGCGGAGTGATCCGGCGATCGTGTTGGCGGACTTTGTCGAACCGCAATGATACTCATCATCGCCATCCTGGTCATAGCGGGCCTGACCATTGCGATTATCGAGATTGCCAAACGGCGTAATCCCGACACCAATCTCGCCTGGCTGCCCTTTTTGGCGAGCCTTCCGGTTCCGGCCCTGTTTGTCCTCTACTGGCTCTTCAGTCTGTGGTGGATCCAGTCCGATCATTGCATAGATGCCGAAATCTGCAGCAGTGGCGGCATACTGACGATGTCAATCGGTGCCGCTGTCGGCCTGTTCGGCAGCTTCTTTGTCGGTATGACCACGTCGATCCTGTGGATCAACTGGCGCAGAAAAAAATGACCTTCACCGCCCAAATCCTCACCCTCTACCCGGACATGTTCCCCGGGCCCCTCGGCACATCGCTGGCGGGCAGGGCGCTTGCCGAGGGGAAATGGGCGTGCGACACGATCAACCCGCGCGATTTCGCCACCGACAGGCATCGCAGCGTCGATGACACGCCGGCGGGCGGCGGTGCCGGCATGGTGCTGCGGGCGGATATCATGGCGGCGGCGTTGGATCATGCGGTTGAGCGGATGGCGGAAAAGGTTGCGGCACATAACTCCGTTCGTCCTGAGCTTGTCGAAGGACAGGGTGGCGAGGCGAGCGGCGCTTCGACAAGCTCAGCACGAACGGCTACCCCACAAACCACCCCCATCCTCGCCATGACCCCGCGCGGAAAACCGCTGACCCAGGCCCGCGTCCGCGAAATCGCGTCCGGTCCCGGCGTCACCATCATCTGTGGCCGTTTCGAGGGATTTGACGAACGCCTGTTCGACGCCCGTGCCATCGAGGAAGTCTCGATCGGCGACTATATCCTGTCCGGCGGAGAAATGGGCGCGCTGGTGCTTTTAGACGCTTGCATTCGGCTGCTTCCCGGGGTAATGGGCGCGTCTTCTAGCGGAGATGAAGAGAGTTTCGAGAACGTTATTCTGGAATATCCGCAATATACCCGACCTCAAATATGGGAAGGGCGCATCATCCCTGAAGTCTTGCGATCGGGGGATCATGCGAAAATAGCTGCTTGGCGGAAACAAAGGGCAGAGGAAGATACACGGCTAAGGCGGCCGGATTTATGGGAGCGTCACAGGGATGCTCCGGATCAGTCGCCCTCTGGTGCGCAGGAAAAAGATAAAGATAAGGAATAGGTCATGAACCTGATTCAGACATTGGAAAAAGAAGCGGTCGACGCATTTATCGCTTCCAAGGAAATACCCACATTTCGCGCTGGCGACACGCTGCGCGTTGGCGTGCGCGTCGTTGAAGGCGAACGCGTTCGTACCCAGAATTTCGAAGGTGTGTGCATCGCCCGCACCAATCGCGGCATGGGCTCCAACTTCACCGTACGCAAAATGTCGTTCGGCGAAGGCGTAGAGCGTGTGTTCCCGCTCTACTCCCCGAATATTGAAAGCATCACCGTGGTTCGCCGCGGTATCGTGCGTCGCGCGAAACTTTACTATCTGCGCGGCCGCACCGGTAAACGGGCCCGTATTGCAGAACGCCGCTTGAACCAGCCAGCGAAAGGCACCGAAGCAAAATAGAATACGCTTCATAACAGTTTCACGCAGCCGGTTCTCCCCACAGGAAAACCGGCTGTTTTACTATCAGGCACAGGAAAAGTTTCATGGGTTACAAAATTGCAGTTGTCGGCGCCACGGGCAATGTCGGGCGCGAAATGCTCAACGTGCTGGTCGAGCGCGAATTTCCGTATGACGAGCTGGCCGCGGTCGCCTCGTCGCGTTCGCAGGGCAGCGAGATCGAAATCGGCGACACCGGCAAGATGCTCAAGGTCCAGAATATCGAGCATTTTGACTTTTCCGGCTGGGATATCGCTCTGTTCGCTGCTGGCTCGGGTCCGACCAAGGAATATGCGCCCAAGGCCGCTGCTGCCGGCTGCGTGGTGATCGACAACAGCTCGCTCTACCGAATGGACCCTGACGTACCGCTGATCGTGCCGGAAGTGAACCCGGAAGCCATTGATGGCTACAAGAAGCGCAACATCATCGCCAATCCCAATTGCTCGACCGCACAGATGGTTGTCGCGCTGAAGCCGCTGCACGACGCCGCAACGATCAAGCGCGTCGTTGTCTCCACCTACCAGTCGGTCTCCGGCGCGGGCAAGGGTGGCATGGACGAGCTGTTCGAACAGTCGCGCGCCATTTTTGTCGGCGACCCCAAGGAAAATCACGTGTTCACCAAGCAGATCGCGTTCAACGTGATCCCGCATATCGACGTGTTTCTCGACGACGGCTCGACCAAGGAAGAATGGAAGATGGTCGTCGAGACCAAGAAGATCCTCGACCCCAAGATCAAGGTCACCGCGACCTGCGTGCGCGTACCCGTGTTTGTCGGTCACAGCGAATCGATCAATATTGAGTTCGAAAACGAGCTGTCTGCCGCGGATGCGCAGAAAATCCTGCGCGACGCGCCCGGCATCATGCTGGTCGACAAGCGCGAGGACGAGGGTTACGTCACCCCGGTCGAATGCGTCGGCGACGGTGCCACCTTCATCAGCCGTGTCCGCGAAGACCCGACGGTAGAAAATGGCCTGAACATCTGGTGCGTCAGCGACAATCTCCGCAAGGGTGCGGCGCTCAATGCCGTGCAGATCGCCGAACTACTAGGTCGCAAGCATCTGAAAAAGGGCTAATGCGCCGCACTGGCGGCTTCGGCTGAATGCAGTTTCATCCGCTGGGGTTTCTTCATCAGGAACACCAGCGGAACACATAATGCGGTAACCACCGACATCAGCCAGAAATCGCCCAGATAGGCGATCATCAGCGCCTGTCGGTTCACCTCACCATCAATCACCGTCATCGCCTGCTCGCCATATTGTCCTAGCCGGCGGATGCTGGTCGGGCTGAGCGGAGACAGCCGTGCTTCGGTTACATTGGCGGCCAGATCAGCGTGGCTGGTCTGCCAGTTGCGGCCCAGCAGGCCGACAAATACCGCGATCCCGACCGAAGCACCAATGGTCCGCGCGAGATTGAGCAAACTGGCGCCATCGGTCCGCAACGCTGGCGAGAGCGTGGAAAATGCCAATATATTCATGGTCACGAACAGCGCTCCCATGCCCAGCCCCTGGATCACTCCACTGGTAATGACCGGCCAGCGGTCCATTTCGAGACTCCATCCGGTCATCATCCACGCCGAGTAAGAGGCAAGCGCCATTCCCGCTGCCACTATAATCCTGGCGTCGATGACCGTAGCCAGACGGCTACCGATCGCCATGCCTAGAAAAACGCCGATCCCGCGTGGAGCCAGCAATATGCCGGCATCAATCGGGGTATAATGATAGATATTCTGCAGCATGGGTGGCAGCAGCGCCATCGTCGAGAACATGGCAACGCCCGCAATAACCATCAGCAGCATTGCAGTGACCAGATTTCGATTGCTGAACAATTCTCTGGAGAGGAACGGGTTTTTTGCCGTCGCCATATGGATAGCAAACATCCATAATGCGCCCGCCGCCAGCCCGAATTCGATGATGATTTCCCAGCTTTCGAACCAGTCTTCACTATTCCCCCGATCCAGCATCAACTGGAAAGCGGCGATAAAAATGGCGAACAGGACAAAGCCGAATAGGTCGAATTTTCGGCGGGACACCGGTCGCGAAGGCAATAAAGTCCACAGCATCACGAACGCGACAATCCCGATCGGGACATTGATCAGGAAGATCCATTCCCAGCTGAAATTTTCAGTCAGATATCCGCCGATAATCGGTCCCATTATCGGCGCGATCATGATCCCCATGCCCCAGATTGCCATCGCTTGCGGGTGGTTTTTCGGGGGATTTATGTCGAGCATGACGGTTTGCGAGAGTGGCATGATAAACGCGCCGGACAGCCCCTGAACCACACGAAAGAAAACAAGAAGCTCGAGGCTGGTCGCAGTGGCGCATAACAGGGAGGAAAGCGTGAATCCGGCGATCGATAACAGGAATAATTTTCGTGAACCGATACGATCGGCAATCCAGCCGGTGATCGGTATGGCGATTGCGGTGGCGAGGATATAGCTGGTCAGAACCCAGGTTACCGTGTCGAGCGTCGCTCCGAGGCCCGACTGCATGTGCGGCAAAGCGACATTGGCAATGGTGGAGTCCAGTATCTGCATGATATTGCCGAGCATGACGGCAACCGTAAGCAATATCCGGTTGTCGACCGGCAATGCGGCTTTGTTCGGGTCCGGGTTAATCACTCCGGATCGTTTTGCAAATCAACGGTCACTTCTGCAGAAATTCCCGCGATCAGCTGCCTCGGAGACTTGTCCAATATCTTGATCCGAACCGGTACCCGCTGGGTGACCTTGACCCAGTTGCCATTGGCATTTTGCGCCGGCAAGACGGAGAATTCTGATCCCGTACCCGCCCCGATGCTGTCGACCCGGCCATTCAGCTCGAGTCCCGGATAGGCATCGAACGTAATCTTCGCTTTTTGTCCGGTCTTCATTTTCGCAAGATCGGTTTCCTTGAAATTGGCTTCGACCCAGCTGTTCTGGTCGTTGACAATCGAGACCACCGGCAGGCCGGCAACCATCATCTGACCCACCTGTAACCGGCTTGACTGGGCAACGCGTCCGGAAATCGGCGCCAGAACCCGCGCGCGCTGCAGATTGAGCATGGCCTGGTCTCTGGCGACCTTGGCATCCGCAACATCCGGATTTTCTCCCGGCGCGGCGGCGCCTGTCGACAGCCGGGACCGGGCGGCAAGGACATCCGCTTCGGCCGATTTCAGCTTTGCCCGTGCGATATCAACTTCATGCTGGGCCGCGTCGAGCCGGGCCCGGGTGGTGAAGCCCTTGTCCATCAATGCGGCCTGTCGCTGATAGTTGGACTGGGCAAAAGCAATATCCTGCCTGGCGACTTCAATATCGACGCCGCTCACCTGATAGTCGGTGCGCAGATTCTGGACATTAACCTGTGCCGCCGCAATCCGGGCATTGGCCTGCGCCACTGCCAGCTCATACGGCTCCGGGTCGATGGCAAACAGCAGGTCACCGGTCTTGACCAGCTGGTTTTCCTGGACACCGATGGCGATGATCTTGCCGCCAATCTCGGGCGAGACAGAGACAATATCCTGTTGCACATAGGCATTGTCGGTGACTGCATAGCGTCCGCTGGCGATCCAGTAGAAGACCCCGAAACCGGCCAGTAGCAGCGGCACGGACAGCATCAAGATCCAGCGACCGACCTGGCGACCTATCCGGCGCTTTGTTGGCTGCGGCGACACAGTGGATTCATCGATCATGCCGATCTCGGGGTTGGGATTGTCAGCCATTGGAAATATTCTTCCGTACTGTGCTGGTTTCGTCGATCTCTTGCAGATTGCTACGGAAAAGTTCGAGCAGATTCTGAAGCTGCGCACGATCCCCGTTCGGCATGTCGACCAGCGCTTCCTGCAACAATTGCTCGCCAATCGGTTCGAGTTCGTCGCTGAGCGCCCAGCCTTTCGCAGTCAGGAACAATTGCCAGGCCCGGCGGTCGCCTGCGTCGGGCCGTCGCTCGACCAATTGGGCATCCTGCAAGCGGTCCACCATGCGGCACAGTGTCATTGCATCCAGCTCCAGTTTGTCCGCCAGTGCGCTCTGGCTGATGCCTTCGTGGCGCTTGAGCCATGTCAGCACCCGCCACTGGGGCCGGGTCACACCGATTGCCTTCGCTCGTTGATCGAAGGTTCGGCGGATCAGTCGTGAAATATCGCCGATCAGAAATCCCAGATTGTCGCTCATGGCGATTATTTAATAACATATTTTATAATATACAATGATTAGATTTGAAAAATATGGATAGCGGCAAACGATTGTGCCATAGATCAAACATGACATTACAAGCAGACGTCTACTGGTCCTTCCGTTCTCCCTACAGCTATCTGGCAACGCGGCGCTATGTCGCGCTGACGGAGCACTATGACCTGCAGATCAACCAGCGGTTCGTCTATCCGCTGGCGATCCGGGAACCGGAATTCTTCGAGAAAAACCACCCCAACTGGCTCGGCTACACGTTTCGCGACATGTTCCGGGTGGCACAGCATATGGGCATCCCGATGGCGCCGCCCAATCCCGATCCGATCGTTCAGGATATCGCAACCCGCAAGATCGCTGCGGACCAGCCCTATATTTTCGAGCTCACCCGGATGGGGCAGGCCGCCTCGCGACGCGGCAAGGGCCTGGCCTTCGCCAATGAAGTATCGCAGATGATCTGGGGTGGCACCGCCGGATGGAATGAAGGCGACCATCTGGAAAAGGCGACGGCGCGCGCCGGTCTTGATTATGCCGAACTGAAAGCGGAAGCGGCGGAGCAGGCCGAAGAGCTGGATGCGGAGATCGCCGACAATCAAAAAGCGCTGGAAGCCGCAGGACACTGGGGTGTTCCGACACTTGTCTTCGACGCTGAACCGTTTTTCGGACAGGACCGGATCGAACTCGCGGTCTGGCGGATGAAACAGAAGGGGCTGGTCGAGCGCTAGTTTTTTGGCTTTTTTTCATGGCACGAAATCATTAGTCTTGCCGCGCGGACACATTCCGGCAGGACCGCGGCACCAAATCGACCGGGCATCGTAACAATAGCTGCGGTGGCGCCGACCATGAATTTTGAGAGCGAGGGTTGATGACCGTAAAAAGCTGGGAATTTTCCTCTTTCGACGACGTTTTGCTCAGGATTCACGAGATCGGGGAGGGGCGCCCCGTGATCCTCCTGCACGGCCTGTTTTCCAATGCTCACACCAACTGGATCAAGTTCGGCCATGCCGATGCTTTGGCTGAGGGCGGATTCCGGGTGATCATGCCGGATCTGCGCGCCCATGGAGAGAGCGCGGCGCCCCATGACCCCGACGCCTATCCCCAGGACGTACTGGTGAAGGACATTCGGGCTCTGATTGCTTTCCTGGAGCTATCCGACTTTGATCTCGGCGGATTTTCTCTGGGGGCTCGTACGACCGCCAAATTGCTGGCGACGGGCACCCGACCCCGCAAGGCGATACTTTCCGGCATGGGTCTGCAAGGCTTGGCGGGCTGGGCCCGGCGGCGGGATTTCTTTTTCGCGGCCATCGATAGCCGGGACAGCGCCGAGCGCGGCGATCCGCACTGGCTGGCGATCCAGTTCATGAAAAGCCAGAACATCGATCCGGTAGCCGCAAGACTGCTGCTCGGGACTTTCTCCGATATGGACCCGGCCGAGGCGGCAAGTATCGAAACAGAAACATTGGTCCTTTGCGGCAGTGAGGATGACGATAACGGGGATCCGGAAGAGCTGGCGGCGATATTGCTAAACGGCCGGCATGTCGCCGTCCCCGGAACCCATATGAGCAGTGTGACCAAGCCGGAACTGGGTCAGGAGATGGTGCGTTTTCTGATCGGATAGGAGGGAATATGTCGGGTCTCTATAATTGGCGGAATTTCTGGATATTCTGGGGTGGGGGGTTGGCCCTTTTTCTCTATCTGATCGCTTCCGGAGGCATGCTGGAAACGGCGGTCGCGCCGAACGGCATCCTTGATCACCAGAGCGCCGCAACGGCGGAGCGGGTCAATGCGATCCAGAACAGCTGGGCCGAAGCGGGGCTGCTCGATCTCGCCAGATGGGGGATGATCGGCGATCTCATATTCATCGGCCTGTACATGTCGGGCGGCATCATCGGCGGTCGCCTTGTCTGGCAGCAGGCGCGGTCTCCAACGCTCAAGAAAATCGGCCTGCTGTGCGTGGTCAGCTATTTCCTGTTTGGCGTCAGCGACTATATCGAGACGATATGCCAACTGGTGCAATTGCTGCAAGATCAGGGGAGCGATATTCTCGCCGGCATGGCGGCCTTGGCAAAGCCGGTGAAGGTCGTCACCTGGATTGTCGGTACCATCGCCATTTTGATCAGCCTGATCTGGCGCTGGCGCGAAACACGGACTTGACCGGTGCCGGATAAAGTTTCAATTCCAACCAAATTCACAATCATGAGGATGACAAAATGAAAACCGCCGCTTCGATCATTGCGATCGCCACCATGGTTATCGCTCCGCCGGCTTTGGCCAAGCATCATGAACAGGATGCGATGGAAGATTCCGCAGCGCCTACGGCCGCTGATGCCCGGAAGTTTGTCGAGGAAACCGAAGCCAAGCTTTACGATTTCTCGATTGACGCGGGGCGCACCTACTGGATCAATTCTACCTATATCACGGACGACACCGACGCCCTTGCGGCAAAGGTCGGCGCCGAGGGTACGACCATGTCCGTCCAGGCGGCGCTGGAAGCGGCGCGATTTAACGATGTCGAAGGTCTCGATGCGGCAACCCGGCGCAAGCTCGACAAGCTGCGCGGCGGTATCGTGCTGCCTGCGCCGACCACCGAGGGTGCTGCAACCGAACTTAACGAGATCGCGACCAAGCTGAACTCGGCCTACGGCAAGGGCAAGGGAACGCTCAATGGCGAGCCGATCAACGGTTCGGATATCGAGGCGGCCATGGGCACCAACCGCAATCCGGACGAACTGAAGGAAATGTGGGCCAGCTGGCATACCAACGTCGGCGCACCGATGAAGGACGACTATGCCCGGATGGTCGAGATCGCCAATGAAGGCGCGCGCGAACTCGGTTTCGCCGATGTCGGCGCGATGTGGCGCTCCGGCTATGACATGCCCGCGGATGATTTTGCCAAGCTGACCGACAAGCTGTGGGCACAGGTAAAGCCGCTATACGACCAGTTGCATTGCTACACGCGCGAGAAGCTCAACGAAAAATACGGCGCCGATGTGCAGCCGGAAACCGGGCCGATCCGCGCCGACCTGCTTGGCAACATGTGGGCTCAGGAGTGGGGCAATATCTACGAGATCGTCGCACCGGAAGGCGCCGGCGACATTGGCTTCGACACCACTGAACTGCTCGTCGCGAACGACTATGACGCGATGAAGATGGTCAAGACGGGAGAAGGATTCTTCTCCTCGCTCGGCTTCAAGCCGCTTCCGGATAGCTTTTACGAGCGCTCGATGTTCACCAAGCCGGCAGATCGCGAAGTCGTCTGCCACGCCAGCGCCTGGGATATCGACAACAAGGATGATATCCGGATCAAGATGTGCATCAAAGTGAACGGCGACGACTTCACCACTATCCATCACGAACTGGGCCACAACTATTACCAGCGCGCCTATAACAAGCAGAGCTATCTGCACCTCGACGGCGCCAATGACGGATTTCACGAAGCGATCGGCGATGCCGTTGCGCTGTCGATCACGCCGGAATATCTGGTCCAGGTCGGTCTGCTTGATGCCGACAAGGTGCCGAGCGCCGACAAGGATATCGGCCTGTTGCTGCGTCAGGCGATGGACAAGGTGGCGTTCCTGCCCTTCGGCCTGCTGGTCGACAAATGGCGCTGGGACGTGTTCGCCGGCACGATCCAGCCGGACGATTACACGTCCGCATGGCATGACCTGAAGCTGCAATATCAGGGCATTGCCCCGCCGGTCGAACGGCCAGCGGATGCCTTCGATCCGGGTGCCAAATATCATATCCCGGGCAACACGCCCTATTCGCGCTATTTCCTCGCGCGGATCCTGCAGTTCCAGTTCTACAAGGCCGCTTGCGATGCCGCCGGCTGGAAGGGCCCGCTGCACCGCTGCTCCTTCTACGGCAACGAAAAGGTCGGTGCGAAGCTGAACGCGATGCTTGAAATGGGGGCCTCCAAGCCCTGGCCCGACGCGCTCGAAGCCTTCACCGGCAAGCGTGAAATGGATGGCTCGGCGATGATCAGCTATTTCGCGCCGCTGATGGATTGGCTGAAGGAAGAGAACAAAGGCAAATCCTGCGGATGGTAAACATGAAAAAGCCGGCGGAAAAGCAATTTTCCGCCGGCTTTTTACTGGATTTGATATGATTACAGCTGGTCGAGCATATATTCGGCGGCGCTGACCTTGAAGTCGCCCGGTGCTTCGACGTTGAGTTCCTCGACAACGCCATCATTGACGATCATCGAGAATCGCTGGCCGCGCTTGCCCAGGCCAAAACCGGAGCCATCCATGGTCAGCCCGACGGCCTCGGCAAAATCGCCATTGCCGTCAGCCAGCATGGTGACATCTTCTGAACCCGCCGCATCGTTCCATGCACCCATCACAAAGGCATCATTGACAGCTGTGCAGGCAATTTCATCTACGCCTTTTGCCTTGAGATCGGCAGCCTTTTCGACATAGCCTGGCAAATGTTTCGCGGAGCAGGTCGGCGTAAAGGCGCCGGGAACGGAAAAGAGGGCGATTTTCTTGCCGGCGAAATATTCGCTCGAGCTGATTTGCTGCGGCCCTTCTGCAGTCGCCTTGACCAGTTTCACTTCGGGAATTTTGTCGCCTTTGTTAATCATATCTTGCTCCTGGTGTTGATCGGGCTGTGAACTATTGCCTCTGTAGCTGATAGTGGTGACAGGCGCATGAAATTACAAGCCAGCAAAACAGGCAGGGACAGGACTTGAAAAATTTGTCATGGGCAGGGGATATCCACCTCGCTATGCTGCCGGTGATGAATGACAGCATTTTCTTTTCCGGACAGTTCCTCCTTGCTACTCCGGGAATGGCCGATCCCCGATTTGCACGATCGGTCGTGGCGATCTGTTCGCATGACGAAAACGGAGCTCTCGGCATCAATATCGGTGAGACGGTAGATGGCATCAGTTTTCACGATGTGCTGCAACAATTTGACATTGATCCGGGCGAAGCGCCGAACCCCGAGATTTTTCTCGGTGGCCCCCTGGAAACGCAACGCGGTTTCATTCTCCACAGTCTGGATATCAACATGTCGGATACGCTCCAGGTCGGAGATCGCTGGGGACTTAGCAGTTCGATTGACATGCTCAGGGCCATCGCCGCAAATCGGGGTCCGGAAAAGTGGATTATCGCGCTGGGCTATTCCGGATGGGGAGAGGGGCAACTGGAAAGCGAATTGACCCAGAATGGCTGGACCATCGCCGAAGGCTCTCCCGACTGGTTGTACGAAACCCGCTCCGGGGACAAATGGCTGATGGCCTGGCAGGCACTCGGTATCGATCCGACAAAGCTGTCCAGCGGATTTGGCAGCGCCTGATCCTTTGATTGTTGCGACCTGTGGTGCGGCAGACTCACAAAATATCAAATATAAAGACATCTTTATATTTGCTTCTGAAGCGATAAGGCGCTAATAAATTCGCATGTTGCCGCACTGGATTGCCCGTGCGGCATTTCGTTTTCCAAGGAGATTAGACGTGGCAACCGCAGCGGACACCGCAACCCAAGATTTTGTAATCAAGGATATTTCTCTCGCCGATTTCGGTCGCAAAGAGATTGAGATAGCCGAAACCGAAATGCCCGGCCTGATGGCGCTGCGCGAAGAATTCGGCGCAGACAAGCCTTTGAAAGGTGCGCGGATCACCGGTTCGCTACACATGACTATCCAGACCGCCGTGTTGATCGAAACCTTGCTCGATCTTGGCGCCGACGTGCGCTGGGCGTCGTGCAATATCTTCTCCACCCAGGATCATGCTGCAGCGGCGATTGCAGCGGGCGGCACCCCGGTTTTCGCAATCAAGGGTGAAACGCTCGAGGAATATTGGGCTTATGTCGAACGTATCTTCGACTGGGGCACGGACCAGACCTGCAACCTGATTCTGGACGACGGCGGCGACGCCACCATGTTTGCCCTCTGGGGTGCACGGGTTGAAGCGGGTGAAGAATTGTTCAAGCCTGAAAACGAGGAAGAGGGGGTCTTCGTCGCGACTTTGACCCGCTTTCTGGCGGAACGTCCTGGCTACCTGACCCGGACCGTCGAAGCTATCAAGGGTGTTTCGGAGGAAACCACCACCGGTGTTCACCGTCTTTACGAACTGGCCAAGATCGGCAAGCTTCCTTTCCCGGCGATCAACGTCAACGACAGCGTGACAAAATCCAAATTTGACAATCTCTATGGCTGCAAAGAGTCTCTGGTCGACGCGATCCGTCGCGCTACCGACGTGATGCTGGCCGGTAAAGTCGCTGCGGTTGCCGGTTTTGGCGATGTCGGCAAGGGCTCTGCCCAGTCGCTCCGCAACGGCGGTGCGCGCGTTCTGGTAACGGAAATTGATCCGATTTGCGCGCTTCAGGCCGCCATGGAGGGCTTTGAAGTCGTGACCATGGACGAAGCAACCAAGCGTGCCGACATATTCGTGACCACGACCGGCAACAAGGATGTGATCACCGTCGATCACATGCGGGCGATGAAGGACCGCGCGATTGTCTGTAACATCGGTCACTTTGACAGCGAGATCCAGATCAACGCGCTCAAGAATATGAAGTGGACCGAGATCAAGCCGCAAGTCGATGAAGTCGAATTTCCGGATGGCAAGAAACTGATCGTTCTGGCGCAGGGCCGTCTGGTCAATCTTGGCTGCGCAACTGGTCATCCGAGCTTCGTGATGTCGGCAAGCTTCACCAATCAGGTGCTGGCGCAGATCGAATTGTGGTTGCGTCCCGAGCAATACGAGAATGATGTCTACGTTCTGCCGAAACATCTCGACGAGAAAGTCGCCGAACTGCATCTGGCGAAACTGGGTGTGAAGCTGGACAAGCTGAGTAAGGAGCAGGCCGACTATATCGGTGTTCCGCAGGAAGGCCCGTTCAAGCCGGACCATTATCGTTACTAGACCGAATTCAATCGGACAAACAAAAGCCGGGCGGTGCGCCAAGCACTGTCCGGCTTTTTTGTGTCAGCGCGACGTGAACTGTGTTTTTCTCTTGTCCGGATGACCGGGAAATCCGGGCCACTGATTCTGCGACAATGCCCGCGCACTGACCGACTGAATGCCGGCCTGTTTCTCGTACATCCAGTAATTGCGCAAGATGATCGAGACATAGCCGCGGGTCTCGACGTAGGGAATGCTCTCCATGAACAGTAGCGGGTCGTTATTGTCTTTAATTTCGCTGTTCCAGCGCTGCACGGCACCTGGACCTGCGTTATAGGCCGCTGCTATCTTCGGCAGCTTGCCTTCGGTGATGGATGATCTACCGAGATATTCGAGATAGGACTGACCATATTCCAGATTGGTCGAGGGCTTGTACAGATCGGCTTCGTTGAATGTCAGACCATTGGCCTTGGCGATATCTCCGGCCGACCCCGGACGAACCTGCATCAAGCCGATCGCATTGGCCGGGCTGACAACCTGGCTGCGGAATGCGGATTCCTGCAAAGTATGCGCATAGATGAGCGCCGGATCGACTCTCCAGCCGCCGTCGGGCGTCCATTTGGGTGCCGGGAAACGGGCCTGTGCATCGGGCTTCATGCCGCATGGAGCATTGTGCGCCAGCCAGATCTGGGTCCGCGGCAAATCCAGTTCGCGCGCCAGTTTGATAAGAGCAGGGTGATCGCTGTCGTCGCCGATGGTCGCCTGATGCCGCAGAACCTCGTCCGCTAGCTGCTCCTCGCCAATCTCGACCAGCGCAATGGCGGCCCGTACATTTTCGTGCCGTTCAAGCGCATGCCAATCCGCCTTTTGGAATGTTTCTGCCGTGCCCGATATGTCTGTAGCCATGCCCAGTGTTTGCGCTGCAAGCATGCCGTAAAAACTGTCGTCGAGACGCGCGGCTGCCTGCAATTTTCCTTGCACTCTTTCCGGCTGGCCGCATTTGAGATCGGAACGGGCGCTCCAGTAGAGGCCGGCTGCCCTCAGGTCGGCATTGGCAGCAGACCGTCCGACTTGTTCAAAAGCGCTGCCCGCGGTTCGGCAATCGTTCAGGCGCCATGCGGCCAGTCCGGCCACCCAGTCAGCGTGGCCGACCCAGTCGCCCGCGCCATTCTGCGCCCTTTGTGCCAGGCGTAACGCGGAAGCGTCGTCATTCTCGATATAATAGGACCAGGCCACCCGCTGCTCCAGTTCGGTGCGCCCCTCGGAGGACATCTGCATGGCACTGGCATTGAGTAGCTGTTCCGCGCCTTGCGGATTGTCGGTCTTGATAAATTCGATAATCTGGCCGCGTACACTGTTGGCGGCGCTGTCCGAGCTGACGTCTTTCGGTTTCGAACGAATGGGTGATCCGGGAACCCACGACAGATTTCTGCGCTGGGGCAGACTTGGCAACAATTGCGCGCCGCGTTTCTGCGCCAGACGACCCAACTGTGCCGCTTGCGGTATCTGCGGTGCCTCGTTGACCAGGGTCAGCAACGGACCCAGTTCGGCTCGCGGGCTGTTGGCGGCCAGAAAATATTCTGCCTGGGCGATTGATCTGAGTGGGCCGGTCGGTGCTGTATCCATCAGGTTTTTCGCCGTGTCCCAATGATTGGTGTTCATCGCCGAAAAAAGCGCCCGATAATGGTCGGATTGCTGCCGCTTCAACTGGGAGGGCACGTCCTTGGCGATCGACGCACTGTTATAGAGTACCGCGCCGTCATCGGCGAGGGCAGGAGCGGCGACGAGGGAGAGAAGGGAAGCGGTCAGTGCGAATGTGCGTTTCACGGGGCAGAAATCCTTGTCAGCATTTGCAGATCCTTCCATGCTTCGGCCTTGAACAACGGCCGCTCGATCAGGATCCGCGGATGGAATGTTACGATCGCTTCTGTTTGTGATGATTCATGGTTAATAAATTGCTTATTTTTACGCGCCGTCAGCATATCTTCACCGAATATGATTTTTGCGGCGAGGTCACCGAAGCAGATTATGCGCTTCGGACCGACCAGACCCACATGGTGCAAAAGCCGGTTTTTGAGGGATGGCCAGTGCTGCTCGTCAATTCTGCCATCCGCCGGGGCGGATACGGCGATGGAAGCAATATAGGTTTGTCCCGAATCGCAACCGATCGCGGACAACATTCTTTCGAGCAGCTTCTGATTGTCCGCATTGAACAACTGCGCTTCGCCGTTCCGGTTTTTTTCTGGCAGGGCACACACGATCATGACTTCCGGTGCCAGGACACCGTGGGGCATCACACGCTGCCTCGACCAACTCGCCTCGACCAGCCCCTGGTCCTCGGATAACCATGTCATAAAATCCTCGTAACCGCCTGGCAGCACTTCGTTACGCACCGGTGCGCGGACCTCTGCTGTCAAGGGTTCCGTAGCGGCTTGCACCGGCGGCGCGGGCGTCGCTGGAATAACCGGTTCTGCCTCCAGCAACGCTGCCGGCTGATCGGCATAGCCGAGCTCCACGCCGGCAAGCGACCACCAGTGTTGCAGGCTTTCGATCATCGCTTCAGTGGACGGATTAGCCGTTGGTGCGGAGATAAAATTCATTTATGCATAGAGTCATGAGTTGACGAATAGGTCAATTGGCGGGAAAGCAGGTATCTGACCAGCGGGTTGCGGTTTACGACAGACCGAATTTACAACGGAATAAAAGCAAGAATTGTAGGAAAAGCGACATGAGTGAACGAGAGTCAATGCCTTATGATCTGGTGATAGTCGGGGGCGGCCCTGCCGGTCTCAGCGCAGCCATAAAGTTCAAGCTACTGGCAGACGATGCCGGCAAGGAGCTTTCGGTCTGCGTACTGGAAAAAGGTTCGGAAATCGGCGCGCATATCCTTTCCGGAGCGGTCATCGATCCCAAGGGGCTGGACGAGCTCATTCCGGCATGGCGCGATGAGGGCTGCCCGCTGGCTAAAACGCCGGTGACCGAAAATCATCACTGGATTTTGACGAAGAAGAAAAAAATCTCGCTGCCCCATTTCATGACGCCGTCGTTCATGCACAACAAGGGGACCTACACGGGTTCCCTCGGAAACCTGTGCCGTTGGCTGGGCGAGCGGGCGGAGAATATGGGCGTCGAAATCTTTCCCGGATTTGCTGCGGCGGAAATTCTCTACAATGATGACGGTTCGGTAAAGGGAGTCGCTACCGGGGACATGGGTGTTGCCCGCGATGGCAGTCACAAGCCCGACTACGAACCCGGCCTTGAGTTGCATGCCAAATATACATTTTTTGCCGAAGGCGCGCGCGGACATCTCACCAAGATATTGAAAAACCAGTTTGCTCTCGATGCCGACAGCGAGCCGCAAATCTATGGCCTCGGGGTGAAGGAATTGTGGGACATTGATCCGGCCAAGCACGAACCGGGCCGGGTGATCCACTCGCAGGGCTGGCCGCTGAGCGAAGGCGCAAACGGCGGTGGTTTCATCTACCATCAGGCGGACAATCAGGTCGCGCTCGGTTTTGTGACCTGGCTAAACTATGAAAATCCCTATCTTTCACCGTTCGAGGAAATGCAGCGCTGGAAGCAGCATCCGGAAATCCGCAAGATTTTGGAAGGTGGCAAGCGCGTTTCCTATGGCGCACGCGCGATCAACGATGGCGGCTTCCAGGCCGTTCCGAAGCTGTATTTCCCGGGTGGTGCCTTGATCGGCTGTTCAGCCGGTTTCGTGAATGTGCCGCGCATCAAGGGCACCCATACGGCAATGAAAACGGGCATGATGGCGGCGGAAGCTGCCTTTGAGGCGATCGTGGCGGAGAGGACCAGCGACGAACTGACCGCTTATGGCACCGCTTATGAGAATAGCTGGGTCCGCGAAGAATTGCGGGTGGTCCGCAATGTTCTGCCGGCGGTCGAGAAATATGGCGATTTTATCGGCACGGTCCTGTCAGGTATCTATATGTGGGCGGAGCATCTCAAGATCAAATTGCCATTCACAATGAAGCTGCACCCGGACTGGTCGCGCCTGAAACGCGCGGAACATTGTGTGAAAATCGAATATCCGAAACCCGATGGCGTGATCAGCTTCGATCGCCTGTCCTCGGTATTCCTGTCCAACACCAATCATGCGGAGGACCAGCCGGTCCATCTGCAATTAAAGGACCCGAACATCCCGGTCGACGTCAATCTCCCCGTCTTCGCAGGACCATCGGCGCGCTATTGTCCTGCCGGCGTCTATGAATTTGTCGAGGACGAGGCGGGTAAGCCGAAATTTCAGATCAACGCGCAAAATTGCGTTCACTGCAAGACCTGTGATATCAAGGATCCCAACCAGAATATCAACTGGGTGGTGCCGGAAGGTGGCGGAGGTCCAAATTATCCGAATATGTAGCCTTGGCTTTTGCGCGCTGCTGCTTGCCGGTCCGGTCGCAACACCGGCGCTGGCCAGTCGCGGTGACAGTGCCTCGGCTCTGAACCGCTATGTCGAGGCGCGGCTGGCCGAATCGTCCAATCAGCTGCAGACGGCTACGACTATCTATGCCGAAAGCCTGAAAGAGCAGCCGGACAACGAATTACTGGCCGACAAGGCCTTTGCGAACGCCATCGAAGTAGGCAATTTTGATCTGGCGGCGAAGGCGGTTCGCATCCTCCAGTCGCACGGTTCGGCCGATCCGGAAATGCCGCTCGTAACCTATGCCGATGCGTTCGCACAGCGCGACTGGAGCGGTGCCAGGCTGGCTATTGCCGAGCTGGAAGCGCTCCAGAATTTTTCCTTTCTCTCGTCCTTTCTCAACGCATGGCTGGACATCGCGAAGGGTCGGGATGCGACGGCATCGATTGCCCGGGCACAGTCCAACAATACCGCAAAATTCTATCTCGAAGAACAGCTGATATTGACCTCGCTGGCGAATCGACGAGATCGCGAAGCGATTGCTCTTCTCGCCGGGGTGGTCGAACGCAACGAGCCCCGCATGGCTCCTGTGCGGATTATGGCGGCCCGACATTTCTGGGCTCAGAATGATCCGACTACGGCTCGGGAAGTCCTGAGAATGCAATCATCGGGTCCCGAACAGAGATTGTTGCGGAAAATAGAAGCGGGCGAGAAAAAGGGGGCCGTGCAGAAAGTCACTGCAGACATCGGCCTTGCCTTTCTGTTCCAGCGACTGTCCGATGATCTGGCGGTGCAGGAGGCCCAGTTTCTGTCGCAGGTGATGGCCCAGGCCGGTACCCGCGTTGCGGATCATTCCGACTATGCCCATTTGATCCTTGGCCGGGTTTATGCGGCTGCTGAAAATCACGATCTGGCCATATCGGAATATTCACGAATTGATACCGAAAGCCCCTATTTTCTGTTCGGGCTCAGCTCCCAGATCTCCAGCCTCCTAATCAACCGCCGGTTCGATCAGGCGATCGCCCGGGTGGATAGTGCCCTGGCCGACAATCCGGAATCTCCCGAACTGCATATACTGAAAGGCCAGTCGTTGCAGGCGCAGGGCGAGAACAAGGCCGCCGCCGCCGCCTTTGAAGCGGCCATAGCTCTAGCGAATAGACTGGAGCGGCCGGATGCGCTGATGGCAAATTACTGGCTGGCGCTGGGCGGTGCCCAGGAACAGGCCGGATTATGGCCGGCAGGTCTGCAGTCTTTGCAAAAAGCCAACGCATTGCTCCCCGATTCTCCGACGATCCTCAATTATCTCGGCTATGCCCAGCTCGAACGCCGGGAAAACAAGGAAGCGGCTGTCGCGGTGATCAAGCGGGCGCATGAGCTGCGTTCCAATTCGCCGGCCATCACCGATTCTCTCGGTTGGGCCTATTTTATTACGGGCGAGCATGAACGCGCCGTGACCTATCTCGAAACTGCTCTCGAAGGCCAGCCGCAGGATCCGACCATCAACGAACATCTTGGCGATGCATATTGGACCGTAGGCCGTCAATATGAAGCGCGCTACGCATGGAAATCGGCCAAATTATTTGCCGAGGGCGAAGATGTGCAACGGCTTGCCAGCAAGATTGATCTGGGCCTCCGGCCCGAACTCGTATCCCCCTGATGGCTGATTTTCCAGCGCGCGCGAGCGACCGCGAAACCGCCTTTGCAAAAATCAATCTGGCGCTTCATGTCCGCAAAAAACTGCCCGACGGCTATCACCGGATCGAAACCATATTTGCGTTTCTCGATCAGGGTGACGAGATGTCGGTGGCGCAGGGCGAGGGGCTGGCACTGGCAATCAGCGGGCGCTTCGGGAACGGACTGGACCCAAGTGACAATCTGGTTTTACAGGCTGCGCGGCGGCTGGCAGAGGTTTCCAATGTGCAGGCGAATGCCAGCCTGCTGCTTGAAAAACGACTGCCCATCGCATCGGGAATTGGCGGTGGCTCCGCCGATGCTGCAGCAACATTGCGTCTGCTTAACCGGTTCTGGAATCTGGATCATCCGATCGCCGCGCTGGCAGAAATTGCAAGACCGCTGGGCGCGGACGTTCCCGCCTGCGTGATCAGCCAGACCTGCCGCGGTACCGGCATCGGTCAGGATCTGGCCGTTATTCCCGACGATGGCCTGCAAAATTGCACGGTCCTGCTGGTCAATCCGCTGGTTCCCGTTTCGACCGCCGACATATTCGCGGCATGGGACGGCATCGATCGTGGCGCGCTCGAAGACGGACAGGTTCTGCCGGCCGCTGGCAAGGGTCGCAACGATCTGCAGAAACCCGCTGTCACTTTGGTTCCGATATTGACAGATTTGATCGGTATATTGGAAGAATGCCAGCCTGTTATGGCGCGTATGTCGGGATCCGGTGCGACCTGCTTCGCCCTGTTTGACAGTCTGGAAGCAACGCAACAGGCGGAACAACGCTGTCGATCGGCGCTGGGAGCAATCTGGACGATGACGGGACGCTTCCGATGAACGATGCTTTTGAAATTTCCGGTGTTCCCTCGGAAGGCGGTGTATTGATTGTCGCGGACCATGCTTCCAATCATGTGCCTGACGATATCGACCTTGGCATAGCGCCGCATTATTTCGACGATCATATCGCATATGATCCCGGGACCGCGCCGATCGCCCGACTGATGACCGAGCAGAGCGGCTTTCTGGCAATTCTCAGCTCCGCATCCCGCCTGGTGGTTGACCTTAACCGCTATCCGGACGAGCTTACCGCCATTCCGGAACGCAGCGACGGCGTCGAGATTCCCGGCAATGCGATTGCCGCGGAAGAACGGGAAGCGCGGATGCAACGCTTTTTTCAGCCCTATCACGACCGGATTGATACCCTGATATCCGATCTCAAACCCGCATTGGTGCTATCCCTCCACAGCTTCACGCCGACACTCCGATCCAATCCCCGGCTGGTGCGTCCATGGGATATCGGCATTCTATACAATCATTATGAAACCGCCTCCCGTTTCGCGCTGCAGTTTCTGGAACAGGAAGGGGTGCTGAATGTGGGCGACCAGCTGCCTTATTCGGGGAAAGAGCTGAATGCGACCATGGACCGTCATTGCGAAATCATTGGCCAGCCCTATTTTGGCGCAGAATTGCGTCAGGACCTGATCATGGAAGCAGACGGCCAGCGCCGTTTTGCCGACATTTTATTGCGTACTTGCGATAAAATAAGAACGGCCCTTGCTTAACCGCCGGAGTTTTGGAAGGACGATCCGGAAAATGCCATATTGGAAGCCAGAATGACCGACAGATTCGATAAATCCCGTTTGCCCAGCCGTCACGTCAGTGTCGGGCCGGAACGCGCGCCGCAGCGCAGCTATTATTACGCAATGGGAATGACCGAAGAAGATATTGCCAAGCCTTTCGTCGGTATCGCCTCGGCGGGCAACGACAGCGCCCCCTGCAACACGCTACTCGATGCCCAGGCGGATATCGCGCGTGAAGGCGTGATCGCAGCGGGCGGTACACCCCGACGCTTCAATACCATAACCGTAACCGACGGCATTGCCATGGGCCATCAGGGGATGAAGGCATCGCTGGTTTCGCGCGAAGTCATAGCCGACAGTGTCGAGCTGAGTGTCCGCGGGCATTGCTATGATGCTGTCATCGGCTATGCCGGCTGCGACAAGAGCCTGCCCGGGATGATGATGGCGATGCTGCGGCTCAACGTGCCGTCGATCTTTGTCTATGGCGGGTCGATATTGCCCGGCCGCTTCCACGACCATGACGTCACCGTGGTCGATGTGTTCGAGGCGGTGGGCCAGCATAGCGCCGGCAACTGTCCTTTGCAGGAACTGATCGAACTGGAAAAGGTCGCCTGTCCCGGCCACGGCGCCTGCGGCGGCCAGTTTACCGCCAATACGATGGCCTGCGTTGCCGAAGCCATCGGCTTGTCGTTGCCAAACAGCAATATGGCACCGGCCCCCTATGAAACCCGCGATGACATGGCGCGGGCAGCGGGTCGCCAGATCATGGACCTGATCGAAATCAATCTGCGTCCACGCGACATTTGCACCCGGGATGCCTTCATCAACGCCGCACGCGTCGTCGCTGCCACCGGCGGATCGACCAACGCCGCCTTGCACCTGCCGGCGATGGCCAGCGAGGCCGGGATTGCATTCGACTTGTTCGATGTCGCCGAGATTTTCAAGACCACACCCTATCTTGCCGATCTCAAGCCGGGCGGCAAATATGTCGCCAAGGACATGCACGCAGCCGGCGGTGTCTATATGCTGATGAAGACGATGATGGATAACGGGCTGATCAAGGGCGACTGCATCACCGTAACCGGTAAAACCGTTGGTGAAAATATCGAGGAAATCACCTGGAACCCGGACCAGAAGGTCATCTATGACGTCCAGCACGCGATCACCGCAACCGGTGGTGTCGTCGGCCTGCGCGGTTCGCTGGCACCCGAAGGCGCAATCGTCAAGGTCGCCGGCATGGCGCGGCTGCAATTTCGCGGACCTGCCCAGATATTCGAATGCGAAGAAGATGCCTTTGCGGCGGTCGAGCAGCGCCAGATCAAGGAAGGCGCAGTCGTCGTCATCCGCAACGAGGGCCCCAAGGGCGGTCCCGGCATGCGCGAAATGCTCGCCACCACGGCAGCGCTTTATGGTCAGGGCATGGGCGAGAAAGTCGCGCTGATCACCGACGGCCGTTTTTCTGGCGCTACCCGCGGATTCTGCATCGGTCACGTTGGTCCGGAAGCCGCCGATGGCGGCCCTATCGGACTGATCGAAGATGGTGATATGATCAATATCGATGCCGAAGCCGGCATCATCGATCTGGAGGTCGACGAAACCATATTGGCAGAACGCCGGAAGAATTTTGTCCAGCGCGAAACCGACTACGGTTCGGGCGCGCTTTGGCGCTATGCGCAGAATGTCGGACCGGCCTACCAGGGGGCAGTGACGCACCCCGGAGCCAAGGCAGAGAAAAATGTCTACGCGGATATTTAACATTGTCGTTCTTGCGCTGGCGCTCACCGCCTGCGAGAATCGGCCGGACAACGGGATACTGGCCGAAGCGGAACAGCGGGCCGCGTCCCGTGCAGGCGATGACGGCAGAATCGAGTGTGCCATCAACGGTGCCAGCGGCTTCAGCCGCGATTGCTACACCGAGCGGTTGAGCGGAGAAAATGGCGTGACGATGATCATCCGCCACCCTGATGGCGGATTTCGGCGGTTCAACGTGCTGACGGACGGTCGCGGCCTGGAAGCCGCCGACGGTTTTGACAAGGCCAATATTTCGATCGCAGAGGATGGCAGGATACTGGTCAGCGTTGGCCCCGATCAATATCTGCTGCCTGCCCGGATCAAGGCAGAAGAAGAAACCGCGACGGCGGGCAGCACTTCCACAACCAGTGAAGATCCGGCCCAGGCCGGAAACTAGAGGCGCTTGTGCTCAACCACGGGAATATACTGACCGCCGCTGAAATGCAGCAGGCGGAACAAGCTGTGATTGATAACGGTACTTCGGTCGACGAACTGATGCGCCGGGCCGGGCAGGGGGCCGCGCAAATGATCTGGCGGATCGCGGCCGATCTCCCGACACTGGTGCTGTGCGGCCCCGGTAACAACGGCGGTGACGGCTATGTTATCGCCCAGTGGCTGCTGGAAAAGGGCGTTGACGTTTCGGTCGCGGCTCCGCTCGAACCTGAGACCAGTGCGGCGCGACATACGAAGTCATTGTGGCGCGGCAAAACGGTGGCCTTGGCGGACGCACAACCCGCACCGCAATTTGTCGACTGCCTGTTCGGCACTGGACTGACTCGTGCCGTCGGTGACGACTGGTTCGGCCACTTCAGCCGATTATTTGCCGGCGCAAAACGGCGGGTGGCGATCGATTTTCCGAGCGGGGTCGAATCCGATCACGGCATATTGCTCAATGATATCCGGACATTCGATACCACGATCGCACTCGGCGCATTCAAGCCGTCTCATTTTCTGGAACCGGCTCGCTCGAAAATGGGAGATGTCGTCGGGATCGATATCGGCATCACGGCAGATAGCGCACTTGGCATTCTGCCTCGTCCCCGGATTTCCGGTCCTGTATCGCTGGATCACAAATATAGCCGCGGTCTGGTTGCCGTGGTGGCTGGCACCATGCACGGCGCAGCCCGGCTCACCGCGATGGCCGCCCAGAAAGCCGGAGCAGGCTACGTCAAAATCTTTGCCTCTCCTGGCTTTGAAACGCCGCATCCGAGTATCGTCGTCGAGACGGTGAATGATATTACGGCGCTTCAGGAAAAACTGTCGGACGCACGTATTTCGGCCATTGTCATCGGGCCAGGCCTCGGACGGGATCAGCAAGCCACGGCATTTCTGAACGCCGCCCTTGCCACAGGCACGCCGCTGGTGATCGATGCCGATGCGCTGACCGTTGCGGGACCGGAGTTCAGCGATCTGGTGAAAGGCCGTTCTGCCGAAACCATCGCAACTCCGCATGCGGGGGAATTTTCCGCTCTGATGCCCGAAGGCTGTGAGCACAGGGTCGAGGACAGTCGCAGGCTGGCGGAGCAGTCTCGGTGCAATATTTTGCTGAAAGGCGCCGATAGCGTGATCGCGAGCCCCGACGGTAACGCGTCAATTGCTTGGATATCCTGCCCGTGGTTGTCGACCGCCGGCACCGGTGACGTGCTCGCCGGGATCATCGCAAGTCGCTTGGCAACGGGGATGAGTGGCTATAAGGCGGCCTGCGAGGGCCAATGGCTGCACAGCCGCGCTGCGCAATTGGCTGGTCCCGCCTTCACGCCGGAAATGCTGATCAACCGACTCCCCGCCACCTTGCAGGAATGCCTATGACCGCGACTCCCGATTCGGACCTGATCCTGCGCGTAGCCGCAAAGGGCGACGGCGTGACTGCAGATGGACGCCATGTTGCCTTTTCCGCGCCGCTCGACCGGCTGAACGACGACGGTGGTCTGATCAGGGGACCACATCATGTCGAGGCGCCTTGTCAGCATTTCCAGACCTGCGGCGGTTGCAACCTGCAACATCTTGATGCCGAGAGTTATACGCAATTTCTGACCGACCGGGTAGCCTACGCCCTGGAAGGGCAGGGACTGACAGCGGAGATACTCCACCCGCCTCAGGTCTCCCGACCGCAAAGCCGGATCCGTGCCAGCTTGCGCGCGGCGCGGCTGGGTGACCAGTTCAAGCTCGGGTTCAGCAGTGCCGGAAGCCACCGGATCGTTGATCTCAATCAGTGCGAGATCATGGCGCCCCAGCTGTTCGCCCTGCTCGCGCCCCTGCGACAATTTCTCAAAAGCGCGGCCCGCCGCAAACATGACATGAATATCGAGATGACGCTGGTAGACCAGGGCATCGATCTGCTGATCAGCAATTACGAGCCGGAGGGACTCGAGCAGCGCGAAGCCTTATCCGAATTTGCCAAGGCCCACGGTTTGGCGCGCCTGTCTGTAGACGGCGGTTATGGACCGGAAACCCAGTGGGAGCCGGAGCCGGTCACCGTCACGCTGGGTGGTACGGCAGTCGCCTTTCCGCACAGCGGCTTTCTGCAGCCCACCCGCGAGGGACAGCAGGTTCTGATTGCCGCGATGCGGCAAGCGGTTGGCGACGCACGGATTGTCGCCGATCTGTTCGCCGGTCTCGGCACATTCACGCTGGCGCTTGCCGCGGACCAGAAAGTCTATGCCGCAGAAGGCGCACGCGACGCGATCGGCGCGCTGAAGCTGGCAGCCAATCATTCGACCCGCCAGATTTTCTGCGAACATCGCGACCTGTTCCGCCGGCCGCTCAGCGTAGAAGAACTCAACCGCTTTGACGCCGTCATTCTTGATCCGCCCCGCGCCGGTGCGCGTGAGCAGATATTGCAACTGGCGCAGTCCGATGTTGCCAAAATCTGCTATATCAGTTGCAATCCGGCCAGCTTTGCCCGCGACGCGAAGCAGCTTTGCGACGCCGGGTACAAGCTCCGGCAAGTCTGGCCGGTCGGTCAGTTCCTATGGTCGACCCATGTCGAGATCGTATCCAGCTTCAGCCGGTGATCCGGCCCTGACTAATGGAATACAGCGATCGCCGCATGAATGGTGAGCGCGATAATGCACAGGCTTGACAGCGCAAAGGCCATGAAGCGGAACATCACACGGTTGATTGTGACCTGGATCAGGCTGTGCAACACGCGCAGGCCGACATAGATCCAGGCGATGGTCAGGTTCAGTCCATAATCCTGTCCGGAAAGGATCAAAACGACACAAATTGCGTAAAAAAGGGTCGGTTCCGTCAGCAAATGGTTATAATTATGCGCCTTCCACTGGGTTTCGGGTGGCAGCAGGTCATCCAGACTGCCACCGGTCCCACCGACCAGATTGGCGGTGTCGATCTTGGCCTTGTTCATCGCTGGGATGCGTGTGACATACATCCACAGCCAGATCAGCATCGTCCACAAAATGAGTGCAACCATCGGTTGCAGCATCGCGCTGGTTTCCATAACTTATTATCCCCCCGTTTGTTGTAATTTCAGAAAAGTGTGACCCACAGCGCGTTGATCGCCATGATGAGCAAGCAGACGGTCGACGCTATAAAAAGAAAAAAGCGTACATTTACAAGATTAACGGTTGCCTGCCAGATGCTGTGAATGATCCGGATGACCACGTAGGCCCATGCGAGATTGAGATTGAGCCCATGGCCGGCATTGGTCAGCGCGAGGATCACGACCGTGGCATAAAACAGCGTCGGCTGTTCCATCAAATGGGTGTAGTTGTGGGATTTCCAGTTTACCTTGTCGGGTATCACGCCTTCCAGGTCGCTTCCTCGACCGCCCGGTGGTGACTTGCTCAGATCCGAACCGGCTTTTGCCATGGCCGGAAATCTCGTGCCAGCCATCCATAACAGCATGATGAGCGACCAGATGACCAACACGGCCGCGGGTGCCAAAATAGCAGTATCCATGTCTTTACCCCCAAAATCTTTCGGGAGAAATTGCGTCAACTGCAACCGATTGTCAATTGCAACCTAATGCGGCGATCAAAGGCTCGGAAAAGACACCACATTGTCGCGGTCCGAACGGTCGAGATTGTCGCCGACATAGAGGCTCGCCATCGGTTCGTCGGTGACATCATGTTCTTCGCTGCTGCCATAGCCGTTGAACTTGGTCCGCATCGCCGAACCATAGGCGCCGAGCATACCAATCTCGATATAATCACCGGCCTTGATGCTGTCGGGCAGGTTGAACGGTCCGGCCATGAAATCCATGTCGTCACAGGTCGGGCCGTAGAAGCTGAAGCCGGTGGTTGTAGCATTTTCCGAATCGGCGTCGATTTGGCGGACCGGAAAGCGCCAGCCGATATGGGCGGCATCGAACAGCGTGCCATAGGCACCGTCATTGATATAGAGTTCGTCGCCACGGCGGCGCTCCACCTTCACCACCAGCGAGCTATATTCCGCAGACAGGGCGCGGCCGGGCTCGCACCAGAGTTCGGCGGAATAGCTGATCGGCAGATCCTCGAACGTGCGGTCGATGGCGGTAAAATAATGGTTCAGCGAAACCGGTTCCAGATCCGGATAGATCGACGGAAACCCGCCGCCGACATTGACGATATCGACGGTGACAGAGGCGCTGACAATCGCGGTCCGCACGCGTTCCAGTGCATGGACATAGGCAAGCGGAGTCATTGCCTGGCTTCCGACATGGAAACAGATACCAAGGCTGTCCGCCGTCTGTCGCGTGCGTTGCAGCAACTCGGCAGACTCATCGACGTCGATGCCAAATTTCGCCGCCAGACTGATTTCTGCAAATTCCGAGGCCACACGCAGTCGCACACACAGCGTCAGATCGTCTGCGCCTCCGGTTCCGAGCTCTATCTTTTCCAGTTCCTCAATGCTGTCGAGCGAGAAAATCCGTACGCCATGATCGCGATAGGCTTCGCGGATCGAAGCCAGTTGCTTGATCGGATTCATGTAGCACAGAGTCGCGTTGGGCAGGGCTGCGCGGACCTGGCGCACTTCGTCGATCGAGGCCACGTCGTAATGCGTGACGCCTTCATCCCACAGCAATTGCAGCAATGAGGGCGTCGGATTCGCCTTGACCGCATAGAGCGATTTGCCGGGAAATTGCTCGACGAAATAGCGCGCGGCGCGACGCGCTGCGTGCGGCCGGTTCAACAAGACTGGAATATCTGGGCTTAGAGCCTTCGTCAGCTCCTCAGCGTCATGGAAAATGTGCAACTCAAGGGACCCCCTTATAGGCTAAGATCGATTGAGCTGCCTTGCGGATACGCAAGCGGCCATGGGGCAGCAAGGCGCGGCTATATGGCCACTTGTTCGCGCTGTAAAGACCGAAGTCCTTATAGAAGCTGAACGACAGGCATTTTTTAGCTGAGCCGATCCCTGAAGGCCGTCCAGTCGAAGGATTTGACGCAGCGCAGCGTATCGCTCTCGCTGTTCCACAGCCAGATGGAAGGCAGCGGCACACCGTTGAACGTGTTGGTCTTGACCATCGAATAATGCGCCTGATCGAGAAAGGCGATGCGTTGCCCAATATGCGGTTCTTCGGGCAGCCGGTAATCGCCGATAATATCGCCAGCCAGACAGCTCGGCCCGCCGAGACGGATCGCTGGTCCCTGATGGGGTTCGCCCAGCATCGCCGGGCGATAGGGCGCCTCGATCACATCCGGCATATGGCAGGTCGCCGAGATATCGGTGATCCCGATCGGCATGCCATTGTCGAAAATATCCAGTATCTCGCCAACCAGGATGCCCGCATCCAGCGCCACCGCTTCGCCCGGCTCGAGATAGATCTCGCATCCCGACCGGGTCTTCAGGTCTTTCAGGAAGGTGACCAGCGCTTCGCGATCATAATCATCGCGGGTGATATGGTGCCCACCGCCGAGATTGATCCATTTCAGCCCGTCGAAATGCGGCGCGATCACCGGCTCAACCTTTGCCCAGGTCTCGGCCAGCGCATCGAAACCCTGCTCGCACAGATTGTGGAAGTGGATTCCGGAAAGATGCTCAAAATGCTCCGGCCGCAGCTGGCTGAGCGGAAAACCGAGCCGACTGTGTGGCTGGCTTGGATCATATTTTTCCGTTTCGCCCAGTGCGATTTCCGGATTGAGTCTTAAGCCAATATCAGAACTATCCAGTGTAATATATTGACTAGAATTACTTTTCCACCGATCAATTTGCTGAGGATTGTTGAAGGTAATATGTCCGGAAATCCGGCTAAGTTCCGCCAGATCCTCTGTCTTGTAGGCCGGCGAGTAAGTGCTGATCGGACCGTTGTAACATTCCCTGGCCAGTCGTGCTTCCCATAATCCGGAGGCACAATAGCCGTCGAGATATTCGTCGATCAGCGGCGCCAGCGACCACATCGAAAAGGCTTTCAAGGCGAGCAGAATCTTCGCCCCTGACTGCGCCTTGATATCCGCCAGAATCTCCAGATTTCGGCGGACAGCAACTTCGTCGACGACGAAAGCGGGCGAGGGCACCCGCCCCAGGTCGAAATGCGCAAAAGCGCCGGGATCCCCTGCCTTGGTTTCCATCTCAGAACGCCAAAGGTGCTTCCAATTCTTCCAATGTCCAGGGCAGGCCATGCTGGTTCAGCATCTCCATGAACGGGTCCGGATCGAATTCCTCCATGTTGAACACGCCCTTGCCCTGCCACTGGCCGGACAGCATCATCGCTGCGCCGATCATCGCCGGAACGCCGGTTGTGTAGCTGACACCCTGATTGCCGGTTTCCTCAAACGCGGCTTCATGGCTGCAGATATTCTTGACGTAAAGCGTCTTCTGTACGCCGTCCTTCACACCCGTCGCGATCACGCCGATATTGGTATTGCCCTTGGTCGTTTCACCCAGGCTGGCCGGCTCCGGCAGCACGGCTTTCAGGAACTGCAAGGGGATGATCTCGCGCCCTTCATACATCACCGGATCGATCCGGGTCATGCCGACATTCTGGAGTACCGCCAGATGGGTCAGATAGGCATCGCCAAAGGTCATCCAGAAGCGGATGCGCTGGATTTCCGGGAGATGCGTCTTCAGCGACTCAATTTCCTCATGATACATCAGATACATATTCTTTGGGCCGACCGCCTCGAAATCAAATTCCTGCTTCTGCGTCAGTGGCGGTCCTTCCACCCAGTCGCCATTTTCCCAATGGCGCGAATTGGCGGTCACTTCTCGGATATTGATCTCGGGATTGAAATTGGTCGCAAAATGCTGGCCGTGATCGCCGCCATTGCAATCAAGAATATCGAGTGTGTCGATCCGGTCGAAATGATGCTTCTTCAGCCAGCAGGTGAACACGCTGGTCACCCCGGGATCAAAGCCGGAGCCCAGCAAAGCCATGATTCCTGCTTTCTTGAAGCGGTCGTGATAATCCCACTGCCATTTATATTCGAACTTGGCTTCGTCGCGCGGCTCGTAATTGGCGGTGTCGAGATAGTCGGTCCCGGTCGCCAGACAGGCATCCATGATCGGCAGATCCTGGTAAGGCAGCGCAAGGTTTACGACGAGATCTGGCTTTTCCTGCCCGATAAGGGCGGTCAATGCCGGCACATCATCCGCATCAATCTGTGATGTCGCAATCGCCACACCCGTCCTCTGCTTGACCGACTCGGCGATCGCTTCGCATTTGGTCAGGGTCCGGCTGGCCAGCAGTATCTCGCCGAATGTGCCGCTTCCTGCCGCGATCAGCTGCGCCATCTTGTGCACTGCCACCGAACTGACGCCGCCAGCGCCGATTACCAATATCTTGCTCATGCTTTTCACTCTAAATGCTGGAGAAATGAGAATACCGCATATAGGGAGAGACCATGACAGAGCAACACCTGATGGACCCCGAGCGTCAACCCAGTCTTGCCGGGGTGAAACGCGCGGCTAAGAAAATTGCGGCCATTTTGCCAGAGACGCCGCTATTGCCCCTGGAATTCGAGGGCAAGACTATCTGGTGCAAGGCAGAATGCCTGCAACCCATCGGTGCCTTCAAGATTCGCGGCGGCTGGCACCGTCTGACCGACCTGTCAGGCGAACAGCGCCCGCGCGGCGTCGTCGCCTTTTCCAGCGGCAATCACGCGCAGGGCGTTGCCTGGGCCGCGCGGCGTCTGGGCATTCCGGCTACCATTGTCATGCCCGAAGATGCTCCCCGAGCCAAACTGGACAATACCCGCGCGCTCGGCGCTGAAGTCGTTACATACGACCGGATGGGCGGCGCGCGGGAGCAATTGGCAGCCGATCTTGCTGCCAAAACCGGCGCAGTGGTCGTCCCGAGCTTCGATGATCCGTGGATCGTCGAAGGGCAGGGCAGCTGCGGACTGGAAATTCGCGATCAAATGCGCGTCTGGACCGGATCGGAACCCGACCAGATCGTCGCCTGTTGCGGCGGTGGCGGTCTCGCCAGCGGTTCAGCGCTAGCGAATCCCGACGCCCGGATTTTTGTGGTTGAGCCGGAGGGCTGGGACGATATGAAACGGTCTCTGGCAGGCGGTACAATTGTGCCGGTTGAAAACAATCCGCCAGCGACGGAATGCGACGCCCTGCAAACACTCCGGGTATCGCCGATTACATTCGATATTTTAAAGGCCCGCGATGCCGAAGGGCTTTCCGTGTCGCAGGATGAAGTCCATCACGCGATTCGCGTCGCTTTCGAGAGATTGCATCTGGTCGTCGAACCCGGTGGCGCAGTGGCGCTTGCGGCCGTTCTGGCAGGCAAGCTGCCACTGACGGATGGCACCGCCGTCACCCTTTCGGGCGGCAATGTCGACAATCACCTATATGCAAAAATTATCGCTGGCGGCTAGGCCGCGATGGCCCGTTCGAGATCCATCCGGCTCCAGATCTCGACCAGCGCCTTGGTCAGGTCGACCATCATCTCTTCACTGTGCGCCGGACCGGGGGTGAAGCGCAGGCGTTCAGTGCCGCGCGGCACGGTCGGATAATTGATCGGCTGCACATAGACGCCATATTCGGCGAGCAGTATATCGCTGATTTTCTTGGCCTTGACCGGGTCACCCACCTGCAACGGAACGATATGGGTTGATGAATCCATCACCGGCAATCCCGCATCCGCAAACAGATTCTTCAGCGTCTGGGCGGCAGCCTGCTGGCCATCCCGCTCGGCGGTGGACTGCTTCAGATGACGGATGCTCGCCAGTGAGCCGGCAACCAGCACCGGTGACAGGCTCGTGGTAAAGATGAAGCCGGGCGCATAGGACCGGATCACATCGACGATTTTCTGGTCGGCCGTGATATAGCCGCCCATCACACCGACCGCCTTGGCCAATGTGCCTTCGATGATCGTGATTCGGTGTGCGGCAGCGTCGCGTTCGGAAATACCTCCGCCGCGTTTGCCGTACATGCCGACGGCGTGGACTTCATCGCAATAGGTCAGCGCATTATATTCGTCTGCCAGATCGCATATTGCATGCAAGGGCGCGATATCGCCATCCATGGAATAGATGCTTTCAAAGGCAATCAGTTTCGGTACTTCCGGATCTTCTGCAGCCAGCAACTCTTCCAGATGCTCCAGATCATTGTGCCGGAACACCCGTTTCTCGCAGCCGCTGTTCTTGATCCCGGCAATCATCGACGCATGATTCAGTTCGTCGGAAAAGATGATGCAGCCCGGCAAAATCTTGGTCAGTGTCGACAGCGTTGCCTCATTCGACACATAGCCCGAGGTGAACAGCAGGGCACCGGACTTGCCGTGCCAGTCGGCCAGCTCGCGCTCGAGCTGGATGTGATAATGGGTGTTGCCGCCAATATTGCGGGTTCCGCCCGATCCCGCACCGACATCATGCAAAGCTTCTTCCATCGCCGCGATCACATCGGGATGCTGGCCCATCGCCAGATAATCGTTCGAGCACCAGACGGTTACCGGTTGCGGACCGTTGTGATGCGCGAAACAGCGCGCATTGGGAAAGGAACCCTTGTTTCGCAATATGTCAATAAAGACCCGATAGCGGCCTTCTGTATGGAGCCGGTCAATCGCCTGAGAAAATATCTTGTCGTAGTCCACTATGTCACCAAATCCTGCTTCAAATCTGTTCTTGCGGTCTTGTTGAACGGGCTCTTAGCGCCCTTTTTCCTTAATTTCCAGCGCGAACCGCTCGCAATAAGATAGGTCGGGTCAAGACCTTACAGCTTTTCAAATCGAGAGATACCATATTTCGCGAAGGCTGGCCGATAGGATGCGATGTCGGGCAGGCCTCCCGTGGTCACAAATATCCCCTCCCGGCTTTCGGCTGGCCAGGACTGGTTCTTCGTCAGAAAGGCGATCCTGCGCGCGATCCCTTCCGCACCGTCGATAAACTGAATCGGCCTTGGTGCCGCTGTAATCAACTCATCTCGTAACAAGGGGAAATGGGTGCAGGCAAGAATGACGGTGTCTATGCGCTCGCCTCCAGCCTGTTTGAGCAAGCCGTTTATGGCTGCCTGAATCACTTCGGAATCCGACTTTTCCCCGCGCAGCTTGGCCTCTGCGGCATAGACGAGATCGGGAGCGGCATGGCGGAGCAAAACCTTGTCGGATGCGAATTCGGCGGCAAGTCGGTCGACATAGGGCTGCCGGATAGTGGCCTGGGTGCCCAATAGGCCGATGACGCCTGTCCTGGTCAGTGTGCTGGCCGGCTTGATCGCGGGCACGGTTCCGACAACCGGGATGTCCAGGGCCGACCGCACATGATCGAGAGCAATGGTCGATGCGGTATTGCAGGCGATGGTCGCCAGGGCCGGTTTGTAGCGCTCGACCAGACGACCCAGAAGCGCCGGAATGCGCGCCGCCAGTTCCGCCTCGGACTTTATCCCATAAGGCAGACCGGCATAATCAGCAGCATAGATGATCGGTGCGTCCGGTAGCAATTTCACCGTTTCGATCAATACCGAGAGTCCGCCGATGCCGGAATCGAAAAACAACAAGGGAGGGCATTCGACTAGCTGGGTTTCGGTCATGCTTTTCCTTTAGCCAGAATAGCATGGGAACGGCAACTGCTTCGGTTCGTCTGATGGGTGTTTGACCTTGGCCGTTTTTTCGAACGGGATACTTGCTCATACCCCGCTGGGAATATAGCGCGAACCGAACAAGGGGTATTTGCAGTGCAGTCTATGTGGGTAGAACCAATTTTGGCGTTGTTGTTCGGTTATTTGCTGGGCTCGGTTCCTTTTGGACTGGTGTTGACCCACCTGTCTGGTGGCGGTGATCTGCGTCAGACCGGATCCGGTAACATCGGCGCGACCAATGTTCTGCGCACCGGCAACAAGGCCATGGCCGCGCTCACCCTGCTGCTTGACATGGCAAAGGGCTATGCCGCCGTTTACTTGGCTTTGCAGGTTTCCGGCGGGCTCGGCGTTTTGGCCGGACTGGGGGCCTTTCTCGGGCATCTTTATCCAGTCTGGCTCAGGTTCAAGGGCGGCAAGGGTGTTGCCACGTTGCTGGGTATCGTTTCGGCTCTGGCACCCACCGCCGGGTTGATATTTGCGGTCACATGGCTTGGATCGCTGGCGTTGTGGCGCTATTCGTCGGTAGGAGGCATGCTGGCAGCCTTGTCGGTGCCAATCGCGGTCTTCGCTCTGGGAGAATATGCCATGATGCCCATGTTCATCGGTCTGGCGCTGCTGGTGTTGTGGAAACACCGTTCGAATATCGAGCGGTTGATTGCCGGCGAAGAACCAAAGGTCGGGTCGACGAAAAGGGCTTAAGGTGAATGGCGGGAAGCCAGGAAGCGTTTGACCGGCTCCGGCTTATCCGATCCGAGAATATCGGCCCAGTCACATACCGGCATTTAATCAGAAGATTTGGTTCTGCAGCCCGCGCGCTGAAAGCTATTCCCGATCTCGCTGCACGCGGCGGTGGACGATTGCCCCGGATTGCCGACGCAGCGCAAGTCGAGACAGAGATGAAGCGGATCCATACGCTGGATGCCCGATTGCTATTTTTCGGAGATCGTGGATATCCGGCGTTATTGGCCGATCTAGGCAATGCGCCGCCACTTTTGCTCGGGCTTGGTCGGTTAGAGTTGCTGCAACGGCCGATGGTCGCAATGGTCGGCGCCCGCAATGCTTCGGCGGCGGCCTGTCGTTTTGCCTATAAACTCGCCAATAATCTGGCGGAAGCCGGCATCTCGGTGGTTTCGGGACTGGCCAAGGGCATTGATACCGCTGCCCACCAGGGGTCGCTTGGCAGCGGGACCATTGCTGTCATCGCCGGTGGCCTCGATATTTTCTATCCGCCCGAAAACGAACACATACAGCGAGCCATAGCCGAGCGCGGGCTGCTGCTCGCCGAGCAGCCTCCCGGAACCGAACCGCGCGCACGGCATTTTCCGTACCGCAACCGGATCATTGCGGGGCTGGCAAGGGGCACGGTGGTGATAGAGGCCGCTCCACGGTCCGGCTCCCTGATCACGGCCCGACTGGCTGCTGAGGCGGGTCGTCAGGTTATGGCGGTTCCCGGTTCACCGCTCGATCCACGATCGAGGGGCTGCAACTTGCTGATTCGCGAAGGGGCGACGCTGGTGCAGTCGGTCGACGACATACTGGAACTGATTTGCCATTTTGACGATCGCGCAGAAAACGCGCATTGCAGCGATGAAAGCAAGGCCGACGGGGACAGTTCTATCATCGCGGAAACCGGGACGCCTGCAACAGACCGTTCGGAACGAGCACAGGTCCTCGAACTGCTCAGTATCACACCCGTACCGGTGGACGAGCTGGTCCGGCAGTCGGACTTGTCTCCATCGGTCGTGCAATTGGCGCTGCTGGAACTGGAACTCGCTGGCCGCCTGGCACGCCATGCCGGAGCGCGCGTAAGCCTCGCGGAATAAGCAGGACGTCCATCGGTTATTTTCGATCGCCATTGACAAAATTCTTCATTCAGGGCCTTGACCTAAGCCCAATCCCTGTCACAGCCTCGCGCGTATACGTGAGAACAAAGAAAATTGGAACTTATGCAGCTAGTTATCGTCGAGTCGCCCGCCAAAGCCAAAACCATAGAAAAATATCTGGGATCGGATTTCAAGGTCTTGGCGTCCTATGGCCATATTCGCGACCTTCCGCCAAAAGACGGTTCGGTCGATCCGGACGACGGTTTCGCCATGACATGGCAGAATTATGCCGACAAGACCAAGCAGCTCAAGGCGATCACCGACGAATCGAAAAAAGCCACACGACTGATCCTCGCGACCGACCCCGACCGCGAAGGAGAGGCGATCAGCTGGCATGTGCAGGAAGTGCTGCGCAACAAGAAAGCGCTCCCGGACAAGGTGGATCGGGTAACATTCAACGCCATCACCAAGGCGGCTGTAACCGAAGCCATGGCCCACCCACGCGCGCTGGACGAGGATCTCATCGATGCCTATCGCGCACGGCGTGCACTGGATTATCTGGTGGGGTTCACCCTTTCACCAGTGTTGTGGCGCAAGCTTCCCGGCGCAAAATCGGCCGGTCGCGTCCAGTCGGTTTCGCTGAAGCTGATCGTCGAACGGGAACGCGAAATAGAGGCGTTCAAGCCGCAGGAATATTGGTCGATAACCGCTCAGATGGAGCAGGGCGGCCAGGCGTTCGAAGCACGGCTGACTGTCCATGATGGCAAAAAGCTGGGCAAGATGGATTTGGCGAATGAAAGCCAGGCCATGCTGGCCAAGACAGCGGTTGAAAACGGCCTGTTTACGGTAGAAACCATCGAAACCAAACCGCTTACCCGGAACCCGCCGCCGCCATTCACCACCTCGACCCTGCAGCAGGAAGCCGCCCGCAAGCTCGGCTATTCCGCCAGCCACACCATGCGGATTGCCCAGCAGTTGTATGAAGATGGTGCGATCACCTATATGCGGACCGACGGCGTGCAGATGGATGGCAGTGCCATATCCGCCGCACGCAAGGCGATCGCGGACCGCTATGACGCAAGCTATGTCCCGGACAGCCCGCGCATCTACAAGAGCAAGGCAAAAAATGCCCAGGAAGCGCATGAAGCGATCCGGCCGACCAATTTTACCCAGCGAACCGTCGGAAGCGGTGATCATGCCAAGCTTTATGATCTTGTTCTGAAACGCGCGATGGCCAGCCAGATGGCATCCGCCCGGCTTGAACGCACCACCGTGGAAATGCTCGACGGGACAGGAAAAACAGGTTTGAGGGCCAATGGCCAGGTGGTGAAATTTCCAGGATTTCTGGCGTTGTACGAAGAAGGACGCGACGACGACAAGGATGAGGATGGCGGTTTGCTGCCGGCCATGTCCAAGGGTGACAGCCCGGCCAAGAAAGCGGTCGACGCGAACCAGCATTTTACCCAGCCACCGCCACGCTACAGCGAGGCCAGTCTGGTCAAGAAAATGGAAGAACTGGGTATTGGCCGTCCTTCCACCTATGCATCGATCATCAAGACGCTGAAGGACCGCGCCTATGTCCGGATCGAGAAGAACCGCTTCTTCGCCGAGGAAAGCGGACGTCTGCTGACCGGATTTCTCGAACGGTTTTTTGATCGCTATGTAGCCTATGACTATACCGCCGGTCTCGAGGATGAACTGGACGAAGTCAGCGGCGGCCGGGCCCAGTGGCAAGCGATTCTCGAGGCTTTCTGGCATGACTTCAAGCCAAAAACCGTCGAAGTAATGGAAAAATTGCCCTCGGAAGTGACCGCAGAGCTGGATACGTTCCTGGAGCCCTATCTTTTTCCCGAAAAGGAAGATGGCACCGATCCCCGGCTATGCCCGCGTTGCAACGAAGGTAAGCTTGCCTTGCGCGGCGGGCGCTTCGGTGCCTTTGTCGCCTGTTCCAACTATCCCGAGTGCAAGTTCACCCGGCGCTTTGCGCAAGGGGGAGGCGCCAATGCTGACGAGGATGAAGGTCCGCAGGAACTGGGTGTCGATCCGGACAGCAACGAAAAAATCACCAAAAAGGTCGGCCGTTTCGGACCCTATGTTGAAAAGGGCGAGGGCAAGGAAGCCAAGCGATCGTCTATTCCCAAGGATATTCCGGCGGAAGATTTCGGGCTTGAATGGGCTGTAAAACTGCTGTCACTTCCGCGTGAAGTAGGCATCCATCCGGAATCCGGCGAACCGGTGACCGCGCAAATTGGTCGCTATGGTCCCTATTTGAGCCATAATGGCAAGTCGGCGCGTCTGGAAAATACGCTCGAAGTGTTTGAGATCGGAATGAACGCGGCCGTTGCCAAACTTGCCGATGCGGCGAAAAATGGCGGTGGCCGCGGCCGGGGCAAGATGGAACCGCTCAAGATCCTGGGCGCCCATCCGCGCACCGAGGCCGAGATCAAGCTGATGGACGGCCGCTTCGGTCCCTATGTCACCGATGGTACGACCAATGCCTCACTACCCAAAACGGTCGACAAGGATCAGCTCACCCTGGAGGAAGCGGCTCAGCTGATTGATGATCGTGCGGCCAAGGGTCCGGCAAAAAAACGCGCCAAGAAAGCCGCGCCGAAGAAGAAAGCACCAGCCAAAAAGAAGGCTTCAGCCAAGAAGAAACCGGCAGCGAAAAAGGCAACGGCAAAAGCCAAAGCTGAATAGGATGGATGCTGCCTCCGCGTGCCCCCTTTCTCCGCAGGGGAGAAGGGGCGACGCGAAGGCTGGTGGAGGGGTCGCTGCGTCCCAGGCCGGCTCCCCTGGCATCAGCCCCGCTGGTCGCGCGCTCCCCACCAGGAAGCGGCAGCTTTGCTCCTTGACCCACGCCTTTCACTAATTGCGTTCAGGCCGCCTTTGCTTTGGAAATCATCGCAGCAACTTCATCCAGAATCAGCAGGCGCTGCTTTTTCAGTTCCTCGCTGCGGTCGTCGGAAGCCGCCTCCAGTTCCGCCTCAATTCGATGAATTTCCTTGTTGATATCATGATATCGATCGGAAACGGTCCGGAAATGCTGGTCTGACATTTTGAGATCGTGAAGGATGTCACCATCATTCGGAAATTCAGCGTGAAGGTCATGGGCTACGTGGCTCATCGATATTCCTTTGTTGTTATATCATGCTGCCTGATCCCGCTCCGGTATGCCGAGGCGATTTCCAGCTTGCAGACAGATATGAACAAGCACGATTTTTGCCTATCCGTGAAGCTACGTATCGAGTGGCCGGTCGACCTGATCACCAGTCGACCGATTTGGCTATTTCACCCAGTCCAGGCCCATGTCCTGATATAGGCTCCGGTCTTCATCCCAATTCGCGCTAACCTTGACGTGCAAATAAAGATGGACGGGTTTCCCCAGTATCCCGGACAGCTCGGCACGCGCCTTGGCGCCGATCTCCTTGATCTGGTGCCCGCCCTTGCCAAGAATGATAGCTTTCTGGCTCGCCTTCTCGACCAGGATCTGCTGGTGAATCTCGAGCGATCCGTCGGGCCGCTCCTTATATTGTTCCATCGCGATCGCGGTCGCATAGGGAAGCTCCGCATGCAATTGGCGGAACACCTGCTCTCGGGTGATTTCGGCGGCCAGTATCCGTTCGCTGGCATCCGAGACCTGATCGGCAGGAAAATGCCACGGTCCCTCTGGCATTGCTTGTGTTAGATATGCTTTCAGCTCTTCCAGACCGTCTCCGGTCTTGGCGCTGACAAAAAAAGTCTCTTCGAAATCGGCCAGTTCGTGCAGTTTGACGACATGGCCGAGCATCTTTTCTTTCGCGGCGATATCGACCTTGTTCATCACCAATATGGTCTTTTCCGAGCGATGCTTGATCCGTTCGACAATCGAAGTAACCTTGGTGCCCAGTCCCGCCCGTGCGTCGACCAGCATCACGATAATATCGGCATCCTCGGCGCCTTCCCAGGCGGCGGATACCATCGCCCGGTCAAGGCGTCGATGCGGTTCGAATATGCCCGGCGTGTCGACCAGCAGTAGCTGGGTGTCCGCCTCGATCGCGATACCCAACAGCCGCGTCCTTGTGGTTTGCGGCTTGGAGCTGGTGATCGCAACTTTCTGCCCGACCAGAGCATTGATCAGGGTTGATTTGCCGGCATTGGGAGCGCCAATCAATGCCACTACGCCGCATTTTTGAGTCATGTGAATTTTTCCAGAAATTTCTTCGCCGCTTCGGTCTCGGCCGCCTGAATGGCAGAAGCCGTTGCCTCTACTGCGCCAATATTGTTTACGCTAACCCGCACCGTAAATTTCAAGTCGTGGTGCGGACCGCTTTTTTCGACCAGTTCATAGGCCGGGATCTTGCGATTGTTGGCAGCAGCCCACTCCTGCAAGGCAGATTTCGGATGCCGGATATCCGCAACCGTCGCCGACATTCGGCTGCCCCAATGGCGAAGAATGAAGCTGCGGGCCGCCTCCATGCCATGATCAAGATAGACTGCGCCGATCAGGGATTCCATAACGTCGCCAAGAACCTTCACGCTGTGCCGGGCACCATCATCACGCGCCTGTTTTCCCAAAAGAATATGATTGCCGACATCGATATGCTTGGCAACTTCGCCGCACACCGGACCCGACACCAGTCCGTTCAGTCGTTGGGACAATTGGCCCTCGGGTTGCAGCGGGAACTGATGATAGAGATGGTCAGCGATCACCAGCCCCAGGACCCGGTCGCCCAGAAACTCCAGGCGCTGATAGTCTTCTTCCCCATGGCTGCCGTGGGTCGCGGCTCTGGTGTAAAGCTCCGGTGTGCCGGGGCGTTCGCCTGTGATCTCGGTGATCCAATCCAGAAAATCGGAACGGCTCAAAATCTTTCTCCGATCCGGTCCCAGCGGGCAGCGGTAATCCATGTCCACGGTTTGATCCATTCGGCAGATCCGTCGGTCGAGAATACGGAGACCAGAGCCTTGCCGACAAGATTCTCCTCGGGCACCATGCCGATTGCCTGTCCCTCCTGTGCGGGAAACCGGCTGTCGGCGCTGCGGTCGCGATTGTCACCCATCAAAAACATATGACCTTCCGGAACAACGAAAGCTTGAGTATTGTCACCTTCCGAATTCTGGTCAACATCCAGGACACGATAGGTCACACCATTGGGCAGCGTTTCCTGAAATTGGGGATAGCGGCAGATGGCGGTGCTGTCCGCTGCTGTCGATTCAAACTCGGGACGGTAGCAAGGGCTGTTGGGGGTTAGCGGAAGCTTGAAATCGTCGATTCTTTTCCGGTCTACCGGTGCCCCGTTGATCGATACTATGCCGTTGGACACCTGGATGATGTCGCCAGACAGTCCGATAACCCGCTTGATATAATCGTCTTGAGCGTTCGGGGGAGCCTTGAAGACAACGACATCACCCGGTTCTGGCGAATGGGGCAATATTCGTCCGGGAATCAACGGGGCGCTGAACGGCAGGCTATATTGGGAGAAACCATAAGGCCATTTGGCCACCAGCAGATAGTCACCGACGACCAGTCGCGGCTGCATCGACTCCGAGGGAATATTGAAGGGAGAGAAAATGAAACTGCGCAATATCAGGATGAATATTGCCAATTTTATCAGGAAGGCGACAAAATCGCGGGTTTCCGATCGTTCTGCTTTGTTTCGCGTCATGGCGCCCCTTCGCTGACAAAGGCTTTGACGTCAAGATTTCTTGCGATCTCCTGGTTGCGGCCATTTTCAACTTGAGACCCGCCTGTACGGCGGATAGGGCTGAGCAGGTCAACGGGCGCACACTTCAGTATTCAGAGATCGGATGACGGAATGACTTCAGAACACTGGCGGACGATCAGACAGCTTCCGCAGCATTCGCTAGGCCAGCTGTTCGAAGGCAATGGCAATCGGTTAGATAATCTCGCTTTTGAGCAGGCGGGTATCTATTTCGATTTTTCGAAAACCCATCTCGATCCTGACGTCGTCCGGTCATTCCAGGAACTGGCTGATGACATCGGACTGCCCGCAAAGACCGATGCGCTCCTCTCGGGCGATCCGGTAAACGTCAGCGAAGGCAGAGCCGCGGAACATTGCGCAGAGCGCGGTACCGGAAATCCTTCGAGTATCGAAAATGCGCGCGCGCTGCACCAGCGGATGAAAAGCTTGATCGAAATTATTGATTCCGGCGCGCTAGGTGAATTCACGCAGATTATTCATCTCGGCATTGGTGGCTCTGCGCTTGGACCCAAGATGCTGCATCGGGCGCTCCGTATCGGAGATGAAAAATATGAACTCGAGGTCGTATCGAACATCGATGGTACCGCTCTGGAGCCTGTGCTGGAGCGTTTTACCGCCGACAAAACCTTGCTCGTTATAGCGTCCAAGACATTTACCACTGCGGAAACATTGCTGAACGCGCAATCGGTATTGGACTGGATGCGGGAACAAGGTGTTGCCGATCCGCTGGGGCAGGTCGTGGCTCTTACCGCCAGCCCGGAGCAGGCCGTGCAATGGGGTATTGATGAGACCCGTATCTTGCCGTTTGCCGAGACGGTTGGCGGACGTTATTCGCTCTGGTCCTCGATCGGTTTCAGCGTGGCACTGGCTTTGGGCTACGATGTTTTTGCCGATTTGCTGGCCGGTGCTGCGGCCATGGACCAGCATTTCCAGGAGGCAACGTGGGATCGGAATATTCCGGTGCTGGCGGCTTTCGCCGACCAATATTATGCCCAGGTGCGGGCCTGCGAAACCAGAGCCGTATTCGCCTATGACGAACGCCTTGGCCTGTTGCCCGACTATCTCCAGCAACTGGAAATGGAGAGCAACGGCAAGTCGGTAACGCTTGACGGCGAACCGCTGTCGCTCAATTCGAGCCCGATTATATGGGGCGGCGTTGGCACCGATGCCCAGCATGCGGTGTTCCAACTGCTCCACCAGGGCACCCATCTGGTGCCGGTGGAATTTCTAGCCGTCGTCGAACCGGGAGATTCCCTCGATCCGGCGCACCATAACGGCCTGCTGCTGAATTGCTTTGCGCAGGGGGCGGCATTGATGTCGGGCAAAAAATCCGATGACAGTCATCGAAACTATCCGGGTGACAGACCATCGGTCACGATATTAATGGAAGAATTGGAAGCACATTCACTGGGTGCGCTGCTGGCCTTTTATGAGCATCGGACTTTTGTGAATGCGACTTTGCTGGGAATCAATCCATTCGATCAATTCGGTGTGGAACTGGGCAAGCAAATGGCGAACGTGCTGTCCGCCAATGATGGTAACCGATTGGACGCATCGACCGAAGAATTGAAAAATCGGGCCTTCGACGCCTGACAACAAGGAATGACAGATGGCTGAATATGACTATGACCTGTTCGTTATCGGAGCAGGTTCCGGAGGAACACGGGCCGCACGGGTTTCTGCGTCTTACGGAGCAAAAGTCGCTGTGGCCGAGGAATTCCGCGTGGGCGGTACCTGCGTTATCCGCGGCTGCGTGCCCAAGAAACTGCTCGTCTACGGGTCCCATTTTTCGGAAGAACTGGAAGACGGCCAGAATTTTGGCTGGACCTGGGACAATGCCCGGTTTGACTGGGCAAGACTGCGCGACCATGTCCTGAAGGATGTCGACCGGCTGAACAATGCCTATACCGACACGTTGAAAAATCACGGCGTCGAAATCATTTTGGAACGCGCCGAGCTGACCGGCCCGCACGATATCAAGCTGGCCAGCGGCAAGACCGTGACCGCGAAATATATATTGATTGCGGTCGGGGCGTGGCCCGCCGTGGCCGAATTTCCGGGCAGCGAACATATGTCGACGTCGAACGACATGTTCCATCTGGAAAAGCTGCCGGAAACGATCATCATCTCGGGCGGCGGCTATATCGCCAATGAATTTGCCGGAATTTTCAACGGCCTGGGCAGCGATGTGACCGTCGTCAACCGTTCCGATATCATCCTGCGCGGCTATGACGAAAGCGTCCGCGACCGCCTGATCCAGATATCCCTCGCCAAGGGGATCAGCTACAAGTTCAATTGCGCCTTCGACAAGATCGAAAAGCGGGAGGACGGCACCCTCGACGTCTATATGGACGGAAAGAGCGCGCCGGTTCGTGCCGATGTCGTACTGGCCGCTACCGGTCGCCGACCCAAGATCGAAGGCCTCGGGCTGGATCAGGCCGGTGTTGCAACCAATGATCGGGATGCGATCATTGTCGACGAGTATAGCCGGACCAATGTCGAGAATATCTATGCCGTCGGCGATGTGACCGACCGAGTCCAGTTGACCCCGATCGCGATCCGCGAGGGGCAGGCCTTTGCCGATACCGTGTTCGGTGACAATCCGCGCACCGTTGACTATGACAATATCCCCTCGGCGGTTTTCTCGCAGCCACCGATCGCCTCAGTCGGCCTTACCGAGAGCGAGGCGCGCGAGAAATATGGCAATATCAAGATCTATTCTTCGGATTTCCGGGCGATGCGCAATGTATTCGCCGACCGGCCAGAACGCAGCCTTTACAAGATGATTGTCGAGCACCCGACCGAGAAGATTCTGGGCCTGCACATGATCGGCCCCGATGCGCCGGAGATATTGCAGGCAGCAGCAGTGGCTGTGAAAGCCGGACTGACCAAGCAGGCGTTTGACGATACCGTGGCACTGCATCCCAGCATGGCGGAGGAACTGGTGCTGTTCAAATAGGCTGACGCTACGGCACCCGTTGGTTGCAAATGAAATTTAATCGTTCAATTAATCTCTTTTGACGATTGCCTTTCATAGCATTCATTGACTAGGGCATATCGCGAAACGTGATTCACCCCGGGGGACCAATGTCAGACATTATCGCACAACTGGAAGCCAAGCGCGCCGAAGCCATGCTCGGCGGCGGACAAAAACGGATCGACAGCCAGCACGCCAAGGGCAAGCTGACCGCACGCGAGCGGCTCGATATTCTTCTCGACCAGGATTCGTTCGAGGAAATCGACATGTATGTCGAGCATAATTGCGTCGACTTCGGGATGGAAGAGCAGCATGTCCCCGGCGACGGCGTCGTCACCGGCTCGGGCACGATCAACGGCCGGCTGGTCTTTGTCTTCTCCCAGGATTTCACTGTCTTCGGCGGCTCGCTGTCCGAGCGCCATGCCGAGAAAATCTGCAAGGTGCTTGAGAACGCCATGAAGGTCGGCGCCCCGGTGATCGGCATCAACGACAGCGGCGGCGCCCGCATCCAGGAAGGTGTCGCCTCGCTCGGCGGCTATGCCGACGTGTTCCAGAAAAATGTCCTCGCCAGCGGCGTCATTCCGCAGCTCAGCCTGATCATGGGGCCCTGTGCCGGCGGCGCGGTCTATTCGCCGGCGATGACCGACTTCATCTTCATGGTGAAGGACAGTTCCTACATGTTCGTAACCGGTCCCGATGTGGTCAAGACCGTGACCAACGAAATTGTGACGCAGGAAGATCTGGGCGGGGCAGTGACGCACACCACCAAGACCAGCGTTGCCGATGTTGCCTATGAAAATGATATCGAGGCGTTGCTCGCGGCGCGCGATTTTATCGACTTCATGCCGCTGTCGAACCGCGAGGAAGTGCCGGAACGGCCGACCGCTGATCCGTGGGACCGGCTTGAGGAAAGCCTCGACACGCTGATCCCCGACAACGCCAACCAGCCTTATGATATGCACGAAGTCATCCGCAAGATGGTCGATGAAGGTGATTTCTTTGAAGTCCAGCCGGCCCATGCCGGCAATATCATCTGCGGCTTTGGCCGGATGGAAGGCTCAACCGTCGGTGTGGTCGCCAATCAGCCGATGGTGCTCGCGGGTTGTCTCGATATCAATGCGTCCAAGAAAGCTGCGCGCTTTGTCCGCTATTGCGATGCGTTCAATATCCCGATCGTCACACTGGTCGACGTGCCCGGCTTCCTGCCCGGCACCAGCCAGGAGCATAATGGCATCATCAAGCATGGCGCAAAGCTGCTCTTTGCCTATGCCGAAGCGACGGTGCCGAAAATCACGATCATCACCCGCAAGGCCTATGGTGGCGCTTATGATGTGATGGCGTCCAAGCATCTGCGCGGCGATCTCAACTATGCCTGGCCGACCGCCGAAATCGCCGTGATGGGTGCCAAGGGCGCGGTCGAGATCATCTTCCGTGGCAAAACTCCGGAAGAAATCGCCGAGCGGACCGCGCAATATGAAGCGCGTTTTGCCAATCCGTTTATCGCGGCGCAAAAGGGCTTTATCGACGAGGTGATCATGCCGCATTCGACCCGCCGCCGAGTGGCGCTGGGGCTACGGAAGCTGCGCAACAAGCAGCTGGAAAATCCGTGGAAAAAGCATGATAATATTCCGTTGTGAGTGAACCTAAAAACAGTGACTTTAAGAAGGTGGCCTTTTTTGGGGTGGTTATGTTGGTGTGTCTCCTTGCCGTCTTTGACCCTTTTAATACCGCCTCGCCAGGGCCACGTACCGGTGGCACCTTAATCTTGGGGCCACTGTCAATTGGCTACGCGATATACGGCTACTGGAAGGGTCAATTCCCCGAGCTTTCAAACAGCACAAGAGATCGCAGTCCACTTCAATTTTGGTTTTGTTTCGTAACGTTTTTTGGGACGGGTCTTGGGATGACTGTTATCGGGATTAGGCTTTTGAGCGAGTTTTAACCTTACATATGGACTTGAATTTAAACATGACACTAGCTTCTTTCATTTCCTATTTGATTGAAAATGCTGCGTCTCGTCCCTTTAAAAAGGGGAGGACTGCGGAATGCCAACCGGATTAGTAGCCCTTCTCGACGACGTCGCCGCGATTGCCAAGGTTGCGGCGGCATCGGTTGACGATATCGGCGTTGCGGCGACGCGCGCGGGCACCAAGTCGGCAGGCGTGGTGATCGACGATGCCGCAGTGACGCCGCAATATGTGACCGGCTTCGATCCGTCGCGCGAACTGCCGATGATCTGGAAAATTGCCAAGGGCTCGATCAGGAACAAGCTTGTCTTCCTGCTTCCCGCCGCGGTTCTGCTGGGACAATTTGCGCCTTTCCTGATCCCTTTCATACTGATCCTGGGCGGATTGTTCCTCTGCTATGAGGCCGCCGAAAAAATACTTGAGCTGTTTCATGTCGACGAGACCACCAAGCATGAGCAACCCGCGATTGTCGAAGGCCATGGCCGGGAAGAGGAAATGGTGTCGGGCGCCATCCGCACCGATCTGATCCTGTCGGCCGAGATCATGGCCATTGCCCTCTCAGAGGTCACCGACGAGATCTGGTGGCAACAGGGGATCATCCTGGCGCTGATCGGCGTGGTGATCACGGTCGCCGTATATGGCGCGGTCGCGCTGATCGTGAAAATGGATGATATCGGCCTGCATCTGGCAACCGAGAATGACGGCTTCATTGCCTCTTTCGGGCGCGGACTCGTGTCGTTCATGCCGAAGCTGCTTTCCGCGATCTCGATCATTGGTACGCTGGCGATGGCCTGGGTGGGCGGCGGATTGCTGGTCCACAATATCGCCGCGCTGGGCTGGCACGGGCCGGAGCATCTGATCGACATATTATCGCATCCGCTGGTCGGCCTGTTCCCAGCCTCGGCCAAGCTGCTTGTCGGAGGGATTGCCTTTGCTATCCTGTCCGGCGTTCTCGGAACCATTGTCGGCGCCGGAATCGCGCCCCTGGTTCACAGATTTGTTCCGCATGGAGGAAAACATTAGATGAAACTGGGAAGAATGAACCATATCGGCGTTGTCACGCCATCCATCCCTGACAGCATCGCCCATTGGCGCGATGTTATGGGTGCCACGTCGATTTGCGAACCCTTTGATCTGCCGGAGCAGGGCGTTAAGGTCTGTTTCGTCGATACACCGGCAGAGGGGCCCACAAACGGCACCCAGATCGAACTGATCGAGCCGCTCGGCGAAGACAGTCCGATATTCGGCTTTCTCACAAAAAACCCGCTCGGCGGACAGCACCATATATGTTTCGAAGTGCCAGATATTCATGCCGCCAAGGCGGAATTCGAAGCGATGGGCAAGCGAGTGCTTGGTGAACCCCGCATCGGTGCACATGGCACGCTTATCTTTTTTGTGCATCCCAAGGATATGGGCGGGATGCTAACCGAAATTATGGAAACGCCCAAGGGGCATTGATTGGAACAGACCTTCTGCCTTGGGAGAGAAGGATAAGCAGGCTAGCTGACGAAGGACGCTAGCCGAAGTTGGATGAGGGTGTTCTCACTGTGAAGTGCATTACACTCTCACCAGCTACAATTGGGCAGCAAGCTGCCAAGTTTTCACAACCCTCTCTCTCTCAAGGGAGAGGGAAGCAAAAGGATTGAACATGAACTTCCAGAACATCAAGCTCGACATCACCGACCAGGTCGCCACGATCACGCTCAATGTGCCGGAGCGGCTCAACGCGTGCTCGCTTGCCATGGCGGATGACATTTATACAGCCCTCGACTTGCTCGAGGATGCGCGGGCGGTGATAATCACCGGTGAAGGTCGTGCCTTTTGCGCGGGTGCGGATCTTCAGTCCAGGAATGACAGCCCGGTCAAGGGAGGCGAAGCATCCTATGCAGCGCTCAACCAGCATTATAATCCACTGATGCTGAAACTGGCCCGGCTGAATATTCCGACGATTACCGCTGTGAACGGTCCTGCGGCAGGCGTCGGCTGCTCGATAGCGCTCGCCAGCGACTTTGCAATCGCTGCAAAATCCTCCTATTTTCTGCAGGCTTTCGTCAATATCGGGCTGGTTCCCGACGGCGGCGCATCCTGGATGCTGACCCGGCTGGTCGGCAAGGCCCGGGCCACCGAAATGATGATGCTCGGCGAAAAAATTCCTGGTGAAAAAGCGGCGGACTGGGGCCTCGTCTACAAATGCGTTGAGGATGATGCGCTGATGCAGGAAGCGATGGCGCTGGCCAAGCGACTGGCCGCCGGGCCAACCGTGGCTCTCGGCGTGATGCGCCAGAATCTGGCGAAGGCGCTGGACAGCGATTATGCCGCCGCTCTGCTCACCGAAGCCGAAGGTCAGCGGATCGCCGGCAACAGCAAGGATGCGCGGGAAGGGGCGATGTCCTTCCTCCAGAAACGCAAAGCCGAATTCAAGGGAGAATAAGGGCCGTTAGCCCTGAGCTTGTCGAAGGGCGCCTCTCGTTCTGGCGGCGTGGTTCGACAGGCTCACCACTAACGTATATATTCGAAGATTATAAGCAGGGCAGATATGACCGACAAACCGACGATCAAGGACTGGCAGGAACTGGCTGACAAGGAAGTCAAGGGCCGCGACCTGACCTGGCAAACCCCGGAAGGCATTGCCGTCAAGCCGCTATATACAGCGGAGGATGCCGGTGATCCGGGATTACCCGGCTTCGGGCCGTTCACCCGTGGCGTCAAGGCCAGCATGTATGCCGGACGGCCCTGGACGATCCGGCAATATGCCGGATTCTCGACCGCCGAGGAATCCAATGCTTTCTATCGCCGCAATCTGGCGGCAGGGCAAAAGGGTCTGTCGGTTGCGTTCGATCTTGCCACGCACAGAGGCTATGACAGCGATCATCCGCGCGTCGTCGGTGATGTTGGCAAGGCGGGTGTGGCGATTGACAGCGTCGAGGATATGAAAATCCTGTTCGACCAGATTCCGCTCGACGAAATGTCGGTCTCGATGACAATGAACGGCGCGGTGATCCCGTGTCTCGCTTTCTATATCATTGCAGCAGAAGAGCAGGGGGTTTCTCAGGAGAAGCTCTCCGGCACGATCCAGAATGATATTCTGAAAGAGTTCATGGTCCGCAACACCTATATCTATCCGCCGGCGCCCTCAATGCGGATCATTTCCGACATTATCGGTTACACGTCCGAGCATATGCCGAAGTTCAACAGCATTTCGATCAGCGGCTATCATATGCATGAAGCCGGTGCGACGGCGGTGCAGGAACTGGCGTTTACGATTGCGGATGGCCGTGAATATGCCAAGCAGGCGATGGCGACCGGGCTTGATGTCGATGCGTTTGCAGGACGTTTGAGCTTCTTCTTCGGAATCGGCATGAACTTCTTCATGGAGGTTTCGAAGCTCCGCGCCGCCCGAACCTTGTGGCATCGCGTGATGACCGATCTTGGCGCGCAATCCGAGCGATCGAAAATGCTGCGCACCCATTGCCAGACATCGGGCGTGTCGCTGACCGAGCAGGATCCGTATAACAACGTGATCCGCACAACGATCGAGGCGATGGCTGCGACTTTGGGCGGAACCCAGTCGCTGCACACCAATGCGCTCGACGAAGCGATTGCACTGCCGACCGATTTTAGTGCCCGTATTGCCCGCAACACCCAGATCGTGCTGCAGGAAGAGGCCGGCATTACCAAGGTCGTCGATCCGCTCGGTGGCAGCTATTATGTCGAGGCGCTGACCGACGAGTTGGTCGAAAAAGCCTGGGAGATTATCGAACGCGTCGATGCCGAGGGCGGCATGGCCAAGGCGGTTGCCGATGGCTGGCCCAAGGCGATGATCGAGGAAGCCGCTGCCGGTCGACAGGCCGCAGTCGACAAGGGCGATGCGGTGATCGTCGGGGTGAACAAATATCGTCGCGAAGAAGAAGACGCGATGGAAACGCTGGATATCGACAATGCGATGGTTCGCGATGGTCAGATCAAGCGGCTTGAGAAAATGCGCGCAGATCGTGACGAAGCAGCCTGTCAGGCGGCGCTCAAGGCGCTGACCGAAGGCGCGAAAGGTAGCGGCAACGTGCTGGCGCTTGCGGTTGATGCGGCGCGGAAGCGGGCTTCTCTCGGAGAAATATCCGACGCGATGGAAGCGGTCTTTGGCCGCTACGAAACGCGCCCGACGCCGGTCAAAGGCATTTATGGCGCTGCTTATGAGGGCAATGCCCGCTATGCGATGGTCATCGAAGGCGTCGACGCCGTGTCGCAGCGATTGGGCCGCAAACCAAAAATCCTGGTCGCGAAAATGGGACAGGATGGTCATGATCGTGGCGCCAATGTCGTGTCCAGCGCCTTTGCCGATATGGGCTTTGACGTGGTTTCCGGACCTCTGTTCCAGACGCCGGGAGAGACCCGCGACCTGGCTTTATCCGAAAATGTTGATGCGGTCGGTGCGTCCAGTCTGGCAGCGGGTCACAAGACCCTGATCCCCGAACTGATCAACCTGCTGAAAGAAGCCGGGCGCGGCGATATCAAGATTTTTGCCGGCGGCGTGATCCCGGCCAAGGATTATGAATTTCTGCGTAAATCCGGCGTCGTCGGAATCTATGGACCGGGCAGCAATATTGTGGAATGTGCCGCCGATATCTTGAGACTGCTGGGGCATAATATGCCCCCCGAAGAGGAAGCTGCGGAATGAATTTGGACGAAAATATCAGTTCCCCGCCGCAGGGCGGGGCCCAGACGATCGCTCAGGACCGTTCTGGACCCTGCCCTGCGGCAGGGGACACCGTCCGCAACGACTGGACCCGCGAGGAAATCGCGGCGCTGTTCGACCTCCCGTTCGACGACCTCGTCTTTGAGGCCGCCACCGTCCACCGCGAACATCACACGCCGGGGCAGGTGCAGCTGTCGACGCTGCTGTCGATCAAGACCGGCGGCTGCCCGGAGGATTGCGGCTATTGCAACCAGTCGGCGGGCGCCAAATCGGGGCTGAAGGCGGAGAAGCTGCTCGATGTCCGCACCGTGCTGCAGACGGCGGCACAGGCGAAGGACCGGGGCAGCTCGCGCTTCTGCATGGGCGCGGCGTGGCGCAACCCCAAGGACCGGGATATGCCGGCGATTATCGAGATGGTGCAGGGCGTCCGGCAGATGGGCATGGAGACCTGCATGACGCTCGGCATGCTGACCGAGAAACAGTCGCAGATGCTCGCCGACGCGGGGCTGGACTATTACAACCACAATATCGATACCTCGCCCGAACATTATGAGAAGGTGATCACCACCCGGACTTTCGAGGACCGGCTGGAGACGCTGGAAAATGTCCGCAACAGCGGCATCAACGTCTGTTCCGGTGGCATCGTCGGCATGGGCGAGACCCGCGAAGACCGGGTTGGCTTTGTCCATGCGCTGGCGACCTTGCCGCGGCATCCGGAGAGCGTTCCGGTTAATGCACTGGTGCCGGTCAAGGGCACCGTGCTGGGCGACATGCTCGCCGACACGCCGCTGGCCAAGATCGACGATATCGAATTTGTCCGCACCATCGCGGTGGCCCGGATCACCATGCCCGCCTCGATGGTCCGACTGTCCGCAGGCCGCGAAAGCATGTCGGAAAGCACGCAGGCTTTGTGCTTCCTCGCCGGCGCCAACAGCATCTTTACTGGCGACAAATTGCTGACCACCGGCAATGCCGGTGATGATGCGGATGAGGCGATGTTTGTGAAGCTCGGGCTGGTGCCGATGGAAGCCGAGCAGAGGAAAGACGAGCTGGAGGCTGCTGAGTGAAGTTAGCGTTCACCGCCTTCCTGTTTGCCATTGTATCGAGTGCCTATTGGCTGTTGGCAGGCAGCTTGGCATCTCATTTAAGCTATGTATGGGGAGGCGACTCTGAGTTTGGAATAACGGATGACATATCCTTGCTCCCATGGGGTATATTTTTTCTGCTCTATCTTGTCGGGTGTTATTTCTTTGTTCGATATCTCGCAAAACAAAATACTAAAAACCTTCAAGAAAATAAAGAGGACCGCTGAGTGTTCAAAAAAATCCTGATCGCCAACCGTGGCGAAATCGCCTGTCGGGTTATCCGCACTGCCCAGAAAATGGGGATCAAGACGGTCGCCGTCTATTCCGATGCCGATGCGCGCTCGCCGCATGTCAAAATGGCAGATGAGGCTGTCCATATCGGGCCTTCGCCTGCCGGTGAATCATATCTGGTTGCCGAGAAAATCATCCAGGCCTGCAAGGAAACCGGCGCAGAAGCGGTTCACCCCGGCTATGGCTTCCTGTCCGAACGCACCAGCTTTGCCCAGGAACTGGACGACAATGGCATCGCCTTCATCGGCCCGCCGATCAACGCCATCGCCGCAATGGGCGACAAGATCGAATCCAAGAAACTGGCCGAAAAAGCTGGTGTCAGCGTCGTGCCCGGCCATATTGGCGAGATTGACGATACCGAACATGCGGTGAAGATCGCCGGCGAAATCGGCTATCCGGTGATGATGAAAGCCAGCGCCGGCGGCGGCGGCAAGGGCATGCGGCTTGCGTGGAATGAAAAAGACGTCCGCGAAGGCTTTGAAGCGACCAAGCGCGAGGGGCTGGCCAGCTTTGGTGACGACCGCGTGTTTATCGAGAAATTCATCGAACAGCCGCGCCATATCGAAATCCAGGTGCTCGGCGACAAACATGGCAATGTCATCTATCTCGGCGAACGCGAATGTTCGATTCAGCGGCGCCACCAGAAGGTCGTCGAGGAAGCGCCATCGCCCTTCGTCGATCCCGAAATGCGCAAGAAAATGGGCGAGCAGGCCGTCGCTCTGTCACAGGCCGTGGGCTATTACAGCGCCGGTACGGTGGAACTGATCGTCGGCGCCGACAAGAGCTTCTATTTCCTCGAAATGAACACCCGTCTTCAGGTCGAGCATCCGGTCACCGAATATATCACCGGTCTGGATCTGGTCGAACAGATGATCCGCGTCGCCTATGGCGAGAAATTGCCGCTGACGCAGGATGAAGTCACGCTCACTGGATGGGCGGTTGAAAATCGCGTTTATGCAGAAGACCCGTATCGCGGTTTCCTGCCGTCCACCGGACGCTTGGTCAAATATCGGCCACCGGAAGCGGAAGAAGGCATCCGAGTTGACGATGGCGTAGCCGAAGGCGGCGAAGTCTCGATCTTCTACGATCCGATGATTGCCAAGCTGATTACCTATGGCGAAACCCGCATCGAAGCGATTGACCGCCAGATCGATGCACTCAACCGGTTCGAGCTGATCGGCCCCGGTCATAATATCGATTTCCTGTCGGCGTTGATGCAGCACAAGCGGTTCCGCGAAGGCAATATCACCACCAATTTCATCGCCGAAGAATATCCCGATGGTTTCCATGGTGCGCCAGCATCCGACGAGCTGCTTCGCAATCTCGCCGCCATCGGTGCCTTTGCCGCCACGGCGCATGCCGACCGTGCGCGCCGGGTCGACAACCAGCTCGGCAAGCGGCTCGATCCGCCGTCCGAATGGCAGGTCAAGATCGGCGACACGATCATGGAGGTATCGATTTCCGAAGAGGAAATCACGGTCGACGGACAGGATGTGGACCTGTCCACCGAATATACGCCCGGCGACAGTCTGATCCTCGCCGAGATCGCGGGCAAGCCGCTGTCGGTCAAGATTGCCAAGACCGCGGACGGTTTCGCGCTCAACAGCCACGGCGCCACCCACAAGGCGCGCATCCTGCCGGCCCATGTGGCGCAGCATGCGGTCCACATGATCGAAAAGATCCCGCCCGATCTCTCCAAATATCTGCTCTGCCCGATGCCCGGCCTGCTGGTCGCGCTTCATGTCGAGGTTGGCGAAGCGGTGGTCGAGGGACAGCCACTGGCCGTCGTCGAAGCGATGAAGATGGAAAATATCCTGCGCGCCGAAAAAAATGGCGTGGTCAAATCGCTGGAGGCCGCACAAGGCGATAGCCTTGCCGTCGATGCCGTGATACTCGAACTGGAGTAATAGTCGCCTGGGGGAGGGCAGTGAATGGCCAGTGAAGTCGCAATGGCGGGGCAGCGCGAGCCGACGCAAAAAGAAATTCGTCTGGTCATAGCTGCCTCGTCCGCAGGCACCATTTTCGAATGGTATGATTTTTTCATCTACGCGACGCTAGCCGGCTTTGTCGGCGTCGCCTTTTTCCCGTCCGACAATACCATCCTGCAAACCTTGCTGGTCTGGGCCGGGCTGGCCGTCGGCTTCGGTTTCCGGCCACTGGGCGCGATCCTGTTCGGTTATCTGGGTGACAGGCTTGGCCGCAAATATACGTTTCTGGTGACGGTCACGCTGATGGGAATCGCCACCGCCGGGATCGGCTTGATCCCTTCGGCCGAAGCGATTGGCATAGCAGCCCCGATCATTGTGATTTCCTTCCGAATATTGCAGGGACTGGCGCTCGGCGGGGAATATGGCGGTGCGGCGATCTATGTATCCGAACATTCGCCGGTTGAAAAACGCGGCTATTATACCAGCTTCATCCAGGCCAGCGTGGTCGGTGGCTTTGTTCTCAGCATCGCGGTGGTCCTGTCCTGCCGCTATCTTATTCCGGCCGATGCATTCGCCGCCTGGGGCTGGCGCGTGCCGTTTCTCCTGTCGCTGATATTGCTGGCCATCTCGCTATGGATGCGGCTGAAGCTCTCCGAGAGTCCGGTTTTCCAGGCCATGAAAGCGGCAGGGACCACCGCCAAAAACCCGTTTGTCGAGAGTCTGACCTATCCCGGCAATCCAAAGCGCATTTTTGTCGCGATGTTCGGTATCACCGCTGGCCTGACCACGATCTGGTATACCGCCTTTTTCTCCAGCCTTTCCTTTCTGAAAGGGCCGATGCGAGTCGACGATACGACCGCCGAAATTATGATCGGTGTGGCCGGTTTCCTGTCGATGGGCCTGTATCTCATCGTCGGCAAATGGTCCGACCGGGTTGGTCGGAAAAAACCGATTATCTGGGGCAATATAATCATTCTGCTTACCCTGTTTCCGGCGTTCTGGATGCTGGGTAATCTCGCGAATCCTGGACTCTCGCAAGCGGAGGAAACCGCACCGGTCGTGATCTCGGGCCCCGATTGCAAATATGACCCGTTTGCGGATCAGCAAGCAACCCAATGCGGGCGCCTGATCGAGGATCTGACGGCAAGCGGTATTTCCTATGACTTGATCGCTGCACCGGTCCTAAGCCTCACCGCCGGTTCTGCCGATTTGTCGCTCGCCAACTATGGTTGGGAGAAGGCCGGGCCGGAGCGGCGCGAGCAGCTTCAGGCGCTGCTGACGATGGCAGGCTATGATTTTTCCGAGCAATATCCTTCGGTCATGACGATGCTCGGAGTGGTCGCGATATTGCTGTTCCTCGGATTGCTGTCGGCGATGAATTACGGATCGGTCGCAGCGTTGCTGGCGGAGATGTTCCCGGCCAAAATTCGATATAGCAGCATGTCGATACCCTATCATATCGGCGCAGGGTATTTCGGCGGATTTTTGCCGCTGATTGCCGGCTATATTATCGCCCGCACAGGGGATGCCTATTCGGGCCTCTGGTATACGTGGATATTTGTTTTCATCGCGCTGGTCGTCGGTTGGTGGGGCATACCCGATGACCCCGAAGCGGCACTCGACGAAGACCGATAAAAGTCCTAACGCTCGCCTCATGAGTGATCCAGATATTCCGATCCCGGCCACCGCCAGAGTTAAGCTTGATCGCGCTGCGCTTGTCGCAAACTGGAACGCCCTGAACCATATGTCGGGAAAGGCGAAGGCCGGCGCTGCGGTAAAGGCCAATGCCTATGGCCTCGGCGTGCGCGACGTTGTGCAATATCTGCTCGCCGCCGGCTGTGAAGATTTTTTTGTGGCCAATTGGCAGGAGGCTCGGGAGATTGACGATCTGACCTCGGGCAGGGCGTCGGTATCTGTGCTTAACGGAGTCCGGGCAGCCGATCTGCCATTTGCGCGCCAGTCTTCGGCAAAACCCGTGCTCAACAGCCTGGAACAGCTACAGCGCTGGCGGCCAACCGGGCGGACCTGCGATATCATGATCAACAGCGGCATGAACCGGCTCGGAATCAACCTGGAAGACCTTAGTCAGCAACTCTTTGCCGGACTGACCATCGACATAGCGATGAGCCATCTCGCCTCGGCCGACGAGGACGGGCCGCAAAACGGTGACCAACTGGCTCGCTACCGGACCGCGTTGGAAATCGTACCTGCGGGCCGAACCAGTCTGGCCAACAGCGCCGGCATTGCATTGGGTAGCGATTATCATTTCGATATCACGCGTCCTGGACTGGGTCTCTACGGCGGCATCCAGCGCCCGGAACTGGAAGGGACAATCACGCAGGTGGCGATACCGCAGGCTGAAATCATCCAGATCCGCACATTGCAAGCGGGTGACAAGCTCGGCTATAACGCGCAATATATTGCCGAGCGGGCGCATCCGGTCGGTATATTGGCGATGGGCTATGCTGATGGCTATTTGCGCGGCTTTTCCAATCGCGGAATTTTTCTGCACAAGGATATCAAGCTGCCGGTCCTGGGTCGCGTCTCGATGGATCTGATAGCGATCGATCTGAGTGCTGCCTCCGGCCTCGAGGAGGGTGACTGGGTCGATTGCAATTATGATCTGCCGACTGCGTCAACCCAGTCAGGACTGTCGCAATATGAACTGATTACCGGGCTTGGTAACCGCCTTCCCCGGCACTGGACATAGTCCGGCAGAAGGCGTCCGTATCTACGCGGATGCACAATCAGAAATTGCTGCGCAAAAACGCTGCACAACAAGAGAAGTTGCGGCAATGCACAAATAGGTTTAGTGCATTTGCAACATGTAAATATTTGATGGTTAGAATGACGTTTGAACAACGTGATTTCCAACCCATCGGGAGCTGTTATGGCCAAGTCCAAAAATAATAATCCGGGTGATCCGATCACCATAAAAAAATATGCCAATCGTCGCCTCTACAATACCCAGACATCGAGCTATATCACGCTCGACTTTCTGGCTGACATGACCCGCAATGATCAGGATTTTATCGTGGTCGATGCCAAGACGGGTGAAGATATAACGCACAATGTACTGACCCAGATCATCGTTGACGAGGAAAGCAGCGGCAAGCAGATGTTGCCGGTCAAATTCCTGCGGCAGCTAATCTCGATGTATGGCAACAGCATGCAGTCGTTGATGCCGTCCTATCTCGAAGCCTCGATGGACAATTTCCGGAAAAACCAGAAGCAGTTCCAGGAAGCGGTCGAAGGGGCGCTCAACAAGAATCCGTTGGGCCAGATGGCGGTCAAGAACCAGAAGCAGTTCCAGGAAGCGCTTGAAAATGCGCTGAAGGCTAGTCCGCTGGCGGGTGTGTTTGAAAAGGCGTTGAGCCTTGGCCAGGATGGCAGCTCGGCCGCTGAAGAGAACGGGCAAGAGGACATCTCCGAAAAAGACGCCGAGATCATGGCGTTGAAACAGCAACTGGCCGATATCCAGTCCAAGATTGACAAGCTCGATAGCTGATCACCGGGCCTATTTAATCCGCAGGAAAACCAAGTGAAGAAAAATGCTCTTTCGATCACCCGCGAAGATGATTTTGCGGGATGGTATCAACAGGTAATTGCCGAAGCTGACCTTGCCGAGGAATCGGGAGTGCGCGGTTGCATGATCATGCGCCCTTGGGGATATGGAATCTGGGAACGGGTCCAGTATCTGATGGACCAGCGGATCAAGGCCACCGGCCATGAAAATTGCTATTTTCCACTGTTCATTCCGCTCAGCTATTTTGCCAAGGAAGCGGAACATGTCGATGGCTTTGCCAAGGAAATGGCGGTTGTTACCCATCACCGGCTGATGAAAAGTGAGGACGGAGGCCTGATCGTGGATCCCGATGCCAAGCTGGAAGAGCCGCTAGTGGTTCGACCGACATCGGAAACCGTGATCGGCACCGCCTTCGCCCGCTGGGTACAGAGTTGGCGCGACCTGCCGGTGATGATCAACCAGTGGGCAAACGTCGTGCGCTGGGAAATGCGCACCCGGATGTTTCTGCGAACCAGCGAGTTTCTCTGGCAGGAAGGCCATACGGCCCACGCCACCAAAGCCGAGGCGATGGAAGAAACGCTGAACATTCTGGAAATGTATCGTGAATTTTCCGAAAATGTGCTCGCAATGCCGGTCGTTGCCGGAGAGAAGCCGGAGAATGAACGCTTCCCGGGCGCCGATGCCACCTATTCGATCGAAGCGATGATGCAGGATGGCAAGGCTCTGCAAGCCGGTACAAGCCACTTCCTTGGCCAGACCTTCAGCAAGGCCCAGAATATCCGCTTTCAGGACAAGGAGGGCGAATTCCAGTTCGCCTATACCACCAGCTGGGGCACCTCGACCCGTCTGATCGGTGGTGTCATCATGACCCATGGCGATGATGACGGTATGCGCGTGCCACCTCTGATAGCACCTTATCAGGTGGTGATCGTGCCGATGCTGCGCGACAAGCCCGAAGATGAAGAGGTGCTGGATTATTGCAAGGCACTGGCCAAGGAAATCGCCGGGCTGAGAGCCTTCGACGAACCGGTCCGGGTGAAGCTCGATATTTCTGGAGCCAAAACCCAGGCCAAGCGCTGGTCATGGGTCAAGAAAGGTGCGCCGATCATTCTTGAAATCGGACCACGCGACATGGCCGAGGACAAGGTTGCGATGATCCGCCGGGATGCGCTGTATCAGGACAGCGGCAAGCTCGACACGAAATTCCTCGCCAAGGCAGAATTTCTGTCCGAAATTCCGGCCTTGCTGGCAGAAATCCAGTCCGCAATGCACGGTGAAGCCAAGACCCGCCTCGACTGCAATATCACACGGGGTCTCGAACATTGGTCGGATGTCGATCGGTTCTACAAGGCGAACAAGAAATATCCGGGCTGGCTGGAAGTGCAATGGTGCAAGGCGACCGGAGAGGAACTGGAAGCGATCGAAGAGCGGCTCAAGAAACTGAAGCTGACCATCCGCAATGTGCCGGTTGATGCGGCTGCCGCGGATGGGTCCTGTATCTTCACAGGCCAGCCTGCGGTTGAGCGGATAATCATAGGCAAAGCTTATTAATGGCAGGTCCCAAAAAATCTCACAAACCGAAACAGGTTCCTTCTCGCCAGCAGATACTGGATTTTATCGAGCGATCGGAGCGGCCTGCAGGAAAACGCGAGATTTCAAAAGCCTTCGGATTGCGGGGGTCGGACAAGATCGCGCTCAAAGCCTTGCTCAAGGACATGACCAAGGAAGGGCTGCTCGCCGGCGAACCGGGCCGGGCATTGCATAAGGTGGGTGGCGTTCCGAAGGTCACCGTGCTCAAGATCGTCGAGATTGACGGCAATGAAGCGATTGGCATCCCTGAAAAATGGGAAGAAGAAAGCGCACCGGCGCCAAAGATCAGGATCAAGGAAAAAGGCCGTCGCGCCGCGCTGGCGATCGGTGACCGCATTCTGGCCCGCACCGAAGAGCGCGGGCAGGGCCATATTGCCTTTCTGATGAAAAAACTGGCCCAGAGCAACGAAATGCTGCTGGGTGTCGTTGAGAAAGACGAGCGCGACCGCTATTGGCTGAAACCGGTCGACCGCAAGATCCGTCGCAGCACCCCGATCATCGAACTGGGCGATGCGCAACCGGGCAATCTGGTGCTGGCAGAACCGCTCAAACGCGGTGCCGAGGTCAAGGCGCGGGTGAAGGAAATATTGGGCGATCCGTTCGCGGCCAAATCGTTCAGCCTGATCGCCATCCATAAATTTGAAATCCCGCTGCATTTCCCCGACGCCGTGGTTACGGAAGCCGAGCAGGCAACAAAACTGGAAATTTCAAAAGAGAAACGCGAGGATTTGCGGCACCTGCCAATCGTGGCGATCGATCCCGCCGATGCCCGTGACCATGATGATGCGATCTGGGCCGCCCCGGATGATAGCCCGGACAACAAGGGCGGCTTCAAGGCGCTGATCGCGATCGCCGATGTGTCCTTCTACGTCCGCTCGGGCAGCAAGCTCGACCGTGAGGCCTACAAGCGCGGCAACAGCGTCTATTTCCCCGACCGGGTCGTACCGATGCTGCCGGAAGCGCTTTCGACCGATGTCTGCTCGCTCAAGCAGGATGTCGAACGGGCGGCGCTGGTCTGCCATGTCACGATCAACGCAAAAGGGGAGGTGATTGCATCCCGCTTCACCCGCGCAATTGTCAAACTGGCCGGCAATATCGCCTATGAGGATGCGCAGGCGGCAATGGACGGCAAGCTTGACCATCCACTGAAACGCAAAGCGCTCGATCCGCTTTGGGCATGCTGGAAATTGCTCGCGAAAGCGCGTGACAAGCGCGAGCCGCTCAATCTCGACTTACCCGAAAAACGGGTGGTGCTCGATGACCAGGGCAAGATTGTAGAGATTGCCATTCGCGAACGCCTCGACGCCCATCGTCTGGTCGAGGACTATATGATCGTTGCCAATGTTGCGGCCGCGAAAATGCTGGAATCGAAAAAATCTCCGGTGATTTACCGGGTGCACGAAACGCCTTCGCGGGAAAAGCTGATCGCGCTGAAGGACTATCTCAAGAGCTTCGACATGAGCTTTGCGATGGGTCAAGTGATCAAGCCCTCCGTCTTCAACCGGCTGATCGAGCAGGTTGATGACGAATTGCTGTTGCCGCTGGTCATGGAACAGATTTTGCGCAGCCAGACCCAGGCCTATTACGGCCACACCAACATGGGCCATTTCGGCCTGTCACTCGGCAGCTATGCCCATTTTACCAGCCCGATCCGGCGCTATGCCGACCTTATCGTCCACCGCGCCCTGGTCAGTGCCTGCAAGTTGGAGCAACCCGCGCCGGAAACCAGCGCCGTCCCTGAATTTTCCGGGCTGAGTAAAGAGGAATCTGCGCGGCTGGAGATCATCTCCGAGAAAATCTCCAAGCTCGAGCGCCGCGCGATGAAGGCGGAATGGGAAACCATTGACCGGTATATCTCCGCGCATCTCGCGAACCGTGTCGGCGAGGTTGTGCACTGCCGGATCACCGGGGTCCAGAATTTCGGCTTTTTCGCGACCGTTGAAGATCTTGGCGGTGACGGCCTCGTTCCGGTCCGGACCCTCGGTGCCGAACGGTTCGACTATGACGAGGCGAAGCAGCAACTCACCGGAATGGAAAGCGGCACAACCTATAATATCGGCCAGAAAATCGATCTGCGGCTGGTCGAGGCGAACGCGGCCACCGGCAGCCTGCTCTTTGAACTGGCCGAGGGTGCCAACCATATGCCGTCCCGGCCAGCCCCCTATCGCTCCGGCAAGGGCAAGCCGCATCGCAAGGGAAAGCAGGGGCGGCCCGCCAATGTCCGCGGCCATATGGGCAAGTCCAGGCGGAAATAACTGCTGCTTGTAACAAAGCAACCAATTCGCTTGAAAAGACTATATCCGGCAAGCAAAAAGGATTCCTCCATGTCCCGACTTCTCCCCAGCAAGGCCGTCCCCGATTTCACGGTAGCGATGACCGACGGTGGCAAATTTCAGCTGAGCCAGCGCCTCGGCGACAATTTTACGTTGCTGCTATTCTACCGCGGTGTGCATTGCCCGATCTGCAAGATGCAATTGCGCGATCTGCAAGGTCGTCTGGCAGATTTCGCCAAGCGCGGCATAACTGTGGTCGCGATGAGCATGGACAACAAGGAACGTGCCCAGAAAGCAGCGGCGGAATGGGGCATTGACGATCTGATGATCGGCTATGATTTGAATGAGAATCTTGCCCGCGATCTGGGTCTTTATATTTCGGCGGGCCGTCCCGGAGGTACAGAACCGTCGGTCTACTCCGAGCCGGCGCTGCTGCTGGTCAAGCCAGATCAGACGCTCTATTTCGCCAGCATCCAGAGCATGCCATTTACCCGCCCGTCACTCGACCAGCTGCTGCAAGGCATCGATTACGCAATCGAGTCCGGCTATCCGGCACGCGGTGCGCTGGCTGCCCGCGCTTCAGCTTAGCCGGTCGATCTCTTCTTTGCTCAGCGACCCCGGCACCACCATCACCGGACAGGGTAGGGAGCCCGCCTCGGTCGCCGCAAAATGACTGACCAACGGCCCCGGTGCGCCAGTAGCAGCCGCTCCCAGCACGAGCGCGCCAAGCCCGTCAACCTCGTCCATCATTGCCCTTACGACCTTTGGGCCCTTGCCCTGCTTGACCGTGATCGAGGGACGAATTCCGGTTTCCTCGAACAGGCTGCCGGCAGCACCTGACACCAGTGCCTCGGCCCTGTTCTTCGCTTCTTCCTCGAGCGTCGCCTGGACGCCACCCCATGCGACAAAATCCTCGGCTTCCACCAGCGCCAATATGTGCAGCGCACTATTCGTCTTCATCGCCCGGCGCGAGGCAAAGCGCAGCGCCAGACTGGCTTCGTCGGTCTCGTCGATCACCACAAGATATGTACGCATGAACCCTCCTCGTCCTGTCAGAAATACCTGTTGCGATAAAAATGCCCGCAAGGCAAGCGAGCGCCCTTGACGCCATTGGCGCAATGTTGGACAGCTTTAGCTGAAAACAGGACTTATCAGGAAAGATACCCGGCCATGCCCATCAATCTGCAAATGCCTGCGCTCTCCCCGACAATGGAAGAAGGGACGCTTGCCAAATGGCTGGTGAAGGAAGGCGACAGCGTCTCCTCTGGCGATTTGCTGGCCGAAATCGAAACCGACAAGGCGACGATGGAGTTCGAGGCGATCGACGAAGGTGTGATTGCGAAGCTGGTGGTCCCCGAAGGCACAGAGAATGTAAAAGTCGGCGCCGTGATCGCGATCATCACCGAAGAGGGCGAGGATGTCGGCGACGTCGAAGCGCCGGACGGTTCCGCTGCGCAGGCGGACGCCAGCAAACCGGCGGCCAAGGAAGAACGCCGCACCGGTGACCGTCGAGAGGAAGACAAGGGCGGCGACGCCGAGGGCGTCGACAACAGAAAAGACGACAGACGGGAAACGGCAGAGACTCCCGCTCCTGCTCCGCGCTCCGATGATGGTCGGATCAAGATCAGCCCGCTGGCCCGCCGTCTTGCCGAACAAAAGGGCGTCGATCTGGCGGCAGTCTCGGGCTCCGGACCGAGCGGCCGGATCATCAAGGCCGACATTGACGCGGCCGAAGGCGGCACCCTTCGACAAGCTCAGGGCGAACGGTCCGAGGAAAAATCCGTTGGTGCTGAGCCTGTCGAAACACCGGCGGCACAGGAATCTGCATCGACCAGCGATTTCGATATCCCGCACACCGCCGAGAAATTGTCCGGCATGCGCAAAACCATTGCGCGCCGCCTGACCGAGGCCAAGCAGACGATTCCGCATTACCGGGTCAGCATCGACGTCAATATCGACAAGCTGCTGAAATTGCGCGGCGAGCTCAATGCTTCGCTGGAAGCGCGCGGGATCAAGCTGTCGGTCAATGATCTGTTGATCAAGGCGCAGGCGGTGGCGCTGATGCAGGCACCGGACAGCAACGTCAGCTACACCGAGGAGAATCTGATCCGCTATTCGCGCGCCGATATCGCTGTGGCGGTTAGCATCCCCGGCGGTCTGATCACCCCGATCATCACGAGCGCCGATACCAAGTCGCTCAGCGCCATTGCCACCGAGATGAAAGATCTTGCCGAGCGCGCCAAGGCCGGCAAGCTGAAGATGCACGAATATCAGGGCGGCACTGCCAGCCTGTCGAATATGGGCATGTTCGGGGTCACCACCTTCGACGCCGTGATCAATCCGCCGCAGGGCATGATCCTGGCGATCAGCGCCGGTATCAAGAAGCCGGTGGTGATCGATGACAGTGTCCAGATTGCGACGATCATGGCCGCCACCGGCAGCTTTGACCATCGCGCAATCGATGGTGCGACTGGTGCTGCTTTCATGAAGGCGTTCAAGGAAACCGTTGAAAATCCGCTGGGAATGCTCGCTTGACCGACCTGACCAAGAAAATCCCGGCGATCCGCACCATAGTGATGCCGACGGAAGGCAATCCCTATGGAGTCGCATTTGGTGGCTGGCTGATGGGTCAGATGGCCCAAGCCGGCGGTGCGCTGGCGGCTCAGCACAGCAAGCACCAGTCCGTCGTGGTGGGTGCGAATGATCTCCGGTTTGAGCATCCGGTGGGGATTGGTGATGAACTGTCGGTCTATGCAGAATTTTCCAAAATCGGGCACAGTTCGATGACTGTTCAGGTCGAAGCTTTTCGGCGTGACCGGCACGAGGATGAGATGACGAAGGCGGCCTCGGGCATATACATATTTGTGGCGGTAGACGCCGATGGGCAGCCCGTGCAGGTGCCTACAGTCGAATAGAATTACCAAAAGGAATATCATGGCCAACGCATATGACCTCATCGTTCTCGGATCCGGACCCGGCGGCTATGTCGCCGCCATACGCGCCTCGCAGCTGGGCCTGAAAACCGCTATTGTCGAACGCGAAAATCTTGGTGGCATTTGCCTCAACTGGGGATGCATCCCGACCAAGGCGATGCTGCGTTCGGCCGAGGTGTTTCATAATATGAAACATGCCGCCGATTATGGTCTGGTGGCTGAGAAGATCAGCGCCGATCTCGAGGCCATCGTCAAGCGCTCGCGCGGCGTTGCCAAGCAGCTCAACCAGGGCGTTACCGGCCTGATGAAGAAGAACAAGATTGATGTGGTTATGGGTGATGGCAAGATCACCGCGCCCGGCAAGATGACCGTGAAGACCGACAAGGGCGACGAGGAACTCACTGCCAAGAATATCATCATCGCAACCGGTGCCCGCGCCCGCGACCTGCCTTTTGCCAAGGCGGACGGCAAGCGCATCTGGACCTATCGCCATGCCATGACGCCACCGGAAATGCCGACCAAATTGCTGGTCATCGGCTCCGGTGCGATCGGCATCGAATTTGCCAGCTTCTACAATGATATTGGCGTCGATGTGACGGTAGTAGAGATGCTCGACCGGATCGTCCCTGTCGAAGATGAAGAAGTCTCAGCTTTTCTCGAGAAGTCACTGAAAAAGCAGGGAATGGTCATCATGACCGGCGCCGGCGTCAAGAGCATCGATGTCGGCGACAAGGGCGTCAAGGCGGAGATCGAGGACAGCAAGGGAAAGAAGCAGAGCCATGACTTCAGCCATGTCATCGTCGCCGTCGGCATCATGCCGAACATCGAGACCATCGGCCTCGACGAGCTCGGCGTCGAACCGGACGAGCGTTACCATATCAAGACCGATGACCTTTGCCGTACCAATATCGACGGCATATACGCGATCGGCGACTGCACCGCCGGTCCCTGGCTGGCGCACAAGGCCAGCCATGAAGGCGTCATTGCGGCAGAAGCCATTGCCGGCGGCCACCCGCATACTATGAATGTGAATGCCATCCCCGGCTGCACCTATTGCCATCCGCAAATAGCCAGCGTCGGCCTGACCGAAGCAAAGGCGAAAGAAGCGGGCCATGACGTCAAGGTCGGAAAATTCCCGTTTATCGGCAATGGCAAGGCGATCGCGCTGGGCGAGACCGAGGGTTTCATCAAGACCGTGTTTGACGCCAAGACGGGTGAATTGCTCGGCGCGCACATGATCGGCGCCGAAGTCACCGAGCTGATCCAGGGCTATACCATCGGCAAGACGCTGGAAACCACCGAGGCGGAACTGATGAACACCGTCTTCCCGCATCCGACGCTCAGCGAAATGATGCACGAAAGCGTGCTCGATGCCTACGGCCGCGTCTTGCATATGTAGGGTTGATCAGGAACGGTTCCCCGCCGCAGGGCGGGGGCCAGACGATCGCGCTGGACAGTTCTGGACCCCGCCCTTCGGCGGGGCACAAATTGCTTTCCTACAGGCCCCCATTTACGCTAGCCTGTGGGCCATGAACCATTCTGTTTCCCAGCCCGTCGTACCCCAAAAAAATGGCGGTCGCGGTAGCGGTGCGTTTCTTTTCTTTAGCCACTGTAAAGTTTGTAAAGATCACCCTCCGTTATCGCAATAAATCATAAGGTTATAATCCATGGCTAAGGGCACGCATGACTTTGCCGCCGATCCCCGCAACGAAACTATTCTGATCAACGTCAATGGCGTGATGACGCCGCGCGCCGAGGCAGTCGTGTCGGTTTTCGACAGCGGGTTCATGCTCGGCGACGGTGTCTGGGAAGGCCTGCGCGTTCATAAAGGCAGGATCGCGTTTCTGGAGGCCCATCTCGATCGCTTGTTTGAAGGATCGAAGGCGATCGCGATGGATATCGGGATTTCCCGCCAGGCCTTGACCGACCGGCTTTACGAGACGATCCGCGACAACGCCATGGCGGACCAGGAAGGCGTCCATATCCGCCTGATGGTAACCCGCGGCATTCGCTCCACCCCCTATCAGGACCCGCGCGTGGTAATCTCGCCGGCCACGATCGTGATCATCCCGGAATATAAAGAGGCCTTGCCAAGCACGGTCGAGAACGGCATCCGCCTGTTCACCGTCCATGTCCGGCGCGGCGACCCGGCGGTGCAGGACCAGAAACTGAACTCACACAGCAAACTGAACTGCATCACCGCCTGCATCCAGGCGACCCAGGCCGGCGCGGACGAGGCGCTGATGCTGGATCCGCAAGGATTTGTCGCCACCTGCAACTCGACCCATTTCTTCATTGTCCGCAAGGGCGAGGTCTGGACCTCGAGCGGTGACTATTGTCTGGGCGGGATCACGCGAGCCAATGTCATCCGGATTTGCCGGGAAAACGGAATTCCGGTGTTCGAGAAGAATTTTTCGCTCACCGACGTCTACGGCGCAGACGAAGCCTTTGTCACCGGCACATTTGCCGGGGTTGTGCCTGCGACGGAAGTGGATGGCCGGATATTGACCGAGGGCAGGGGACCGATGGTCGAACGCCTGCAGGGCCTTTACAAGGAACTGATTGAGCGTGATGTCGCCTAACCCCGTCCGTATCGCCATGTGGTCAGGCCCGCGCAACATCTCGACCGCGATGATGCGCAGCTTTGGCGGACGCAGCGATTGTGCGGTCAGCGACGAGCCGTTTTACGGGGCGTTCCTGCAAACTACCGGGCAGCGCCAGCCAATGGCCGACGAAGTCATTGCGTCTATGGATTGCGACTGGCATTCGGTCGCCGATGCGATGCGCGGACCGGTTCCGGGCGGCAAACCGGTCTGGTACCAGAAACATATGCCGCACCATATGGTGGCGGATATATCCATTGCAGACTTCCCGGACCACCGTCACGCCTTCCTGATCCGCGATCCGGACCGTGTCGTGGCCAGCTATGCTGCCAAACGGCTGGAGGTGACCGCCGATGATCTCGGCTACGCACGTCAATTGGGCTATGTCGATCAGGCAGCGCAACTCACCGGCAAACCACCGGCCATTCTGGACAGCGCCGATATCTTGCGCGATCCGGAATCCCATCTGCGGGCTTTGTGCTCGGCACTGGAGATTCCCTGGGACACGGGCATGCTGGCTTGGCAGGCCGGTGGCCGAACGACCGATGGCGTCTGGGCAGCGCACTGGTATGGTCGGGTGCTGGAGACAACCGGCTTTGGCGGGACGGAAAGCGCCTTGCCAAAACTGGGACAAAGAGAACGGGCCGTCTCCGACCAGTGCCGCGACGCATATGATAGACTGTCCGAATTGCGGATCAGACTCTAGCCGATCAGCCTTGCGCGCTTCCACGCATATTGATGCGGCTAAACAATGTGCCATCGAGAACCAGATAGAGAGCGCCCAGACCAGCGAACCACAGGATGTCATTCTGCGCGATCATCCAGACAATCGAAGGCGCGAAATTCTGCACACCGCCCAGATAAAGCGCGGCGATATAGAGCAAGGCTTCGAAGGCTACGAAAGCGGCACCGAAAGCCAGTACCGAAGAGATCAGCGACCGGTCGCCGCGTAGCATGAATAGCGCCTTCGCCACACCGAGTGTAGCGAACGCGGTTACGCCGATGGCCAACCCGTGACCGAAGCTGTTCGCGGTCTGCGGATAGCCAAGCAGGAGATAGCCGACCAGCTGGTTCGTAAACCAGGCGGCACCCATCCAGACCGCCGCCTTGCGAAATGGCAATGTCGCCGCCAGCAGTGTCGCGATGGCCGCAAAAGGGAACATGCAGGCCAATGCAAGGCTGCCCAGGACCGACGAAGTTGCCAGTACGCCAGCCCAGATATTCTGCACAGACGATGAAGATTGAACGAGTTGCATATGATCATATTCCCTTTTGCTGTAGGCTGTCAGAAACGCGCCCGTGCGCCAATGAAGGCGGACCGTCCCGGAGAGCCAAAATCAGTGGCCGTTTCATAGTTTACATCGAACAGATTGTCGATACGTCCGAATATTTCAATGCCGTCGCTAACCGGCATGCTCGCGCGAACACCGGCAAGTATATAACCGTCGATCCGGCGGCTGTTGGCAAAATCATCGAAGCTGTCCCCGACCATCTGCAAATCCGCGCCCAGGCTCAGCCCGAATCTGGTCTGGTAGGAAGCATCAATATAAAGGCTGCTTGCCGGTCGCCTTGCCAGCTCATTGCCGAAATTGCTGCCGGAAGACCGGTTTTCGGTGTCGAGCCAAGTGTAATTGGCGTTAATCCGCAACCGTTCGACCGGCGCAATGGACAGCACCGCCTCGACACCCCGCGTGCGATTGCGTTCGATGTTGAGGGTTGTTCCGAACGGACGGCTGCCGCTGGTGCAAACCGCCGGTGCCGGATCCGGCGCGACAGGACAGGCAGCGAATGCGATCTGGTTTAGCGTATGCCGTTGAAAAAGCGTCACGGACATCCGCACGGCATCTTCGATCAGTGCATGATCGACACCAATCTCGTAGGATTTGGCGGTTTCCGGCTTCAGGTCCGGGGTGCCGAAACCAAAGGGACGATCATCAAGGTCGATCAGGGAAGGGGCCCGGAATCCTTCCGCATAGCTTGCACGGATGGTCGGGCCGTTCTGGCCAAACCGATAGACCAGATTACCCGCCACGCTGGTGTTGCCGCCAAAGTCCTCATGCTCATCATGCCGGATTCCGCCAGTCAACGTCAGCTGCTCTAACGGTTCGAACACCGCCTGGAAAAAGATGGAATCGATGCCAGTGGCGTCGCTTACGCCGCTGTTCTCATACCGACTATCTTCCTTTTCAGCGCCGAAGACCAGGCGCAACCGGTCGACCACCGCAAAGTCGCCACGATACTCAAACCGCTCCGTTCGCCCGCGCGGGAGCGACGTGAAGAAGGGATTGATGATATCGCGGTTGATGTCGGAGATGCTAAATGCGACACGGTTCTGGAATCGTCCGTCGAAAAGCGCGGCGTGAAGGCTGGCATTGCCGTAAAGTTCCTGCGCCAGCGAATACTGGCTATTGTCGGAACTGAATGGTGGAAAGACACTATCGTTGTCCACCCTGCTGTCCGCATAATAGCCGCTGGCTTCAAAACGGATTGTATCGGTCAATTCGACTTGCAATTGCCCGGACGTCGAATATTGCCGATAGCCATCCGCTTCGGTGCCGCCGGAAAAAGCGCTAATGCCATCAGTCCGAACATAGCCTGCACCGATACTCAGCCCGACCGGGCCAAACTTGCCGGAAGCATTGCTGACAAGCCTTAGCGTGTCTTGTGCGCCATATTCCCCTTGGGCGAAGACGCTAAGCTCCTCCGTTGGGCTTCGTGTGGTTATATTGACCACACCACCAACCGCCTGGCTCCCCCAGGTTACCCCGCTCGCGCCTCGCAGCACTTCCACCCGTTCGATATTGCCGGCCAGAAGATTGCCGAAATCAAACGCGCCGTCGGGCGAAGAGGGGTCATTGACCCTGATGCCATTGATCAGCACTAGTGTCTGGTCACTTTCCGCCCCTCGAATTCGAAGCGAGGACTGAGCTCCCAGACCGCCGCTCTGGGTAACGTTGACCCCCGGCAATTCCTGCAGGATGGCGGAAAGCGTGATAGATTGCTGGCTACGGATATCCGCTTCGGTAAGGACAGAGATGGCAGCGCCGCTTTCATCAATATCCTGCTCTACACCGGTTGCGATAACAACGATCTCGCGATCTTCAGCAGCCCGTGCAGGAGCAATGCAGCAATAGCTGGCAGACGCCAGAAATATGGCTAGAATTCGGTATTTGTTCATCTGGATTCCCTTTTGTTAACGACATCAATTGCCGCTACGCAGGGGAAAACCCCGTTCACCCGACACACCCCGTCCGGCTGAAGAACGACGATATAGGGCAGGTCTCCTGACTCGCGGATCGCAGCTGATATGCCGCCTTCCCAGATCCGGAGATCCAGTGGCATGTGGCATATCGGCTAGCCGCTTACAGTTGCGGGGGCAGTACCGGATTCGATTCGGGCGACAACCCTCTTCTCACCGGTTTCCCTTTGAATTCTCAATTAAGAGAAACCCGATATCTGGATGCTCATTCTCGCAAAAACAATCCGGATGCAAGCCTCATTACGATTTTGTTCGCGAGTCGGATCGAGTCGTTGGTGGCTAGACCGCATCTTTCGGGGCAACAGAAAGGATTTCCAAAAAATTCGCTATCATGCTGATTATTAGTGGTATTTTCTATCGCAAAAATGCGGAATCTGCTTCGCACACGAATTCCGATCATGCTATAAAGATGCTATATTTTAGGGATTTGGATCATGATTGCATTTTTTAGTATTGCCTTATTCAGCACCGCCTCAGCCGCCACAATTGCCGACGCGGAAACCGCCCGCATTGCCTATTCCAACTGTCTGGTCGAGTTTTCGACGGCCCAGTTGGATGAAAAAATAGAAACCAGCGCATTCAAAAATGCAGCTCCGACGGCTTGCGCCGACGAACGGACTGCGATGATCGCGACGATTAAAAAAGACGAAATGGAGTTTGGAAGTTCGGCAGACGAGGCGGCAGCATTTGCCACTGAGGAAGCTGACGGCGTGCTCTTTTCATTTACCGATAGCTATGCCGGATATGCGAGTTCCAATACACGTCCCGTCAAGCAAGATTGACGGGTTCAGAATTGCCGCGTCAATTCTGCTTCTGCCGTTTTCTGACAATAAAATATCTGGTTTGCGAGATATCTAGAAGCGCAAGCCAAACTGAACATTAATTTTCGGAGACTGGTCACCGCTTTCTAACCGATCGTTGCCGATGGGGGCGGCTGCTTCGACGCCAAAATCGAATCTACCGATTTGGGAGCGCAGGCCACCGCCGGCGGAGAGGAGCGATCCGTCACCGAACCCTGTTCCGATGTTGGATACATAACCGCCGTCGACGAAGGTATAGAGCTGAAGCCAGTCAAGCCATCCGTTGACGTCACTGAATTCCTTGCGCAGTTCGGCCAGTCCGAGAACACCTTCATCGCCAAATCGCTCACTGAAATCATAGCCCTTGCCGAAATAGGGGCCCCCGATGGCTATCTCATGCGCAGAGAGCAGCGGTCGCGATGAAATTTGTGCATTGCCTGCCAGACGCATGCCGAAGCCATCTCCCATATTCAGAATGGAATTGATCCAGAAATTTGCCTTGGTAAATTTGCCACTGGCATCGGCGCGTGAATTCAGCAGATCGCCGCTTCTGCTGGCTCCTAATATTCCCAGTCCTCGGGTTACACCGACACCACCATAGATTCTGCCAATGCCGATATTGTGATTTCCGGCAAAATTCAGCGACGCCGTCACGATCTGGTCGTCCTGAAACAGTGATCCATTTTGCGATTGTTCAACGTCGAGGTAGGCCAGTTCGGCATTGAGCCATAAATTAAGATCGTTGCTTCGTTTCAGCGCCTGACTGGCAAAGACAGATGCATAGCGATTACGTCCTCTGAAACCAAGATTGCTCAGATTGCCGCCCGAGTGGGTCCGTCCGGCAGCACCGGCCAGTCCGACCACGGTCCCACCATCCCCCACAGTCATGGCATATCGTGCGTAGATATAGGTCAGTTCTTTGGGCTGCAAAATTGAACTGATGACATTGGTTGTCAGAACATCGCTGTCGCTCAACAGACCGGTCAGGTCGAGGTCGAGCCGCGTCCGGACCGGTCCAAGCGTTTCTGGGCCAAAATTGTCAAGCGCCAAATGTCCCTTCGCTTTGTCCTCGCGTACCGTGACAATAAGCACTCCCAAGCCGTTCTCGCGTTGATAGTTTGAATTGAGCAGTGTGACTCCCGGCAAGTCTCCCGCGAGCAAGAGTTGCCGCTCTACAAGATGCGAGAGGGCAGGGGGACCTTCCAGCTTTTTCAGTATTTTACGCAACATCGTGTTTTTTGATCCGACGATGTGAACTTCGTCAATGGTACCGGGATCCAGCAGAACCTCAACAACGCCGATCTTTACGGACTGAGGGGGGATGTGTGCGCTGGCGAAAATATAGCCCTCATTGCGGGCAGCAGTCGAAACAGTATTCGCCAAGTCCTTCAGCAAATCATCGGTGGCTTCTTGTCCGATGAATTTTTCATAGCTGCGGGCAAGAACATCTGCCGGAATCTGGGGGCCAGAATTTACTTTGACTGCCCCGATCGTGATTGAGCTTGTTTCAGTGTTGCGGCTTTTTGGAGTCTGGTCTGCAGTAAAACTGGGCGCGGCAATTTGATCCGTGGTTGGTTCTCCAACAGTCCATTCGCCCTTGTTGCTGACGCTTTCAAAGGGATTCCCCGACTGCTGAGCAAAGCCGGATGAAGAGCATGCGACCAACAGCCCCCATATTGCAATATTGATTTCTGGTCGCACGAACACAACTCCTGAAAACGGATTAATCTCAAGTAGCGTGCTTGATTACAGTGCAATCCTTAGAATTTCCTTAGCGTCTGGTCGTTTACAGAAAATTCATGGTGTTTTTAAACGTTATCGGGACATTGAATGGCTATGATGACGGTCATGTAGGCAGAGACAATCCTTTGAAACTGGCCAGGCTTGAGAAAATGAAAATGCAAAAAATGAACAAATTCCTTGCGATTGTAGCGATTATGACAGCCGGAACCGCACAGGCGGGAACACCGGAATGGAAACTTTCGGAGCGTTCTGGAACGGTAAATATTTTGCGTTCCGGCGTTTCAAAGATAGCCATGAGCGGTGGCACGTTAAATCCCGGTGACATTGTGGCCACTGGCGAAAAAAGTCGCGCAGTTCTGGTGCGGGGGCAGGAATATGTCGTCGTTTCTCCAAACAGCCGACTTAGAATAAGCGCGCCTAAGCAGAGCGGAGGGGTCGTTCAGTTCTTTGAAGAAATCGGAAACGTCCTCTTTCGAATCGACAAGAAAGCCACGCCGCATTTCGCTGTGGAAACACCGTATCTTGCTGCTGTGGTGAAGGGGACTACATTCAGTGTTACCGTTTCAGAGAGCGGAACCGCTGTGCAGGTCACAGAGGGTGCTGTTCAGGTTTCAACGATGGATGGCGGAGCCTCTCAACTTTTGTCTCCAGGCATGATCGGAATGGTCAATCGCGAACAGCAATTCCGTTTGACCATTACCGGTGCCGAATCGAGCGTAATTGATTCGCCAAATGCGCCCGCTGGCAGTTCGGATATTCCGGAACCCATGGGCGAGGCAGAATTGCTCGAAATTGCCAATAGCGCATTTGAGGGAACGATTACTGCTCCGGTCTTGGAAACACCGGTTTCGCTAAGTCATCTAACAGGGGGTCTGGTTAGCAACGACAAGCCTGCAAATGGCCTGGTCAAACTGGCAGCGTCGCAAGCGATTGCTCCCGGACTGGGGGCAGGCAATAGTGGACTGAACAACAGCAATCCCGGCGCAGTGGGCAATGGCAACGGCAATCCCTTCAGCGGCGGTAACGGTGTTGGCAATGGCAATGCTGGCGACAATGGCGCTGGAAACGGCAATGGCGGCGGAAGCGGCAATGGCGGTGGAAGCGGCAATGGCGGTGGAAACGGCAATGACGGTGGAAACGGCAATGGCGGTGGAA
>DELZ01000002.1:0-477011 GCA_002354635.1 Sphingomonadales bacterium UBA2683 | reverse complement strand
GGCGGTGGAAACGGCAATGGCGGCGGAAACGGCAATGGCGGCGGAAACGGTAACAAATAGTGGAGCTGGCCTCCACTGTGATTACATTACATCCACTTGGAAACATTGATCATTCCAAGCATTAACGCAAAATAGACAGGTCTCGGCTAAAACGGTCGCTTGGCGACAAGCGGAGATATTGTTGAAGACTGTTCTTTCCTCTATCCGGGCAACAGCGGATCGGCTTACATATTTGCCGTGGATATTAGCCCTCGTGGCTGGTCTTGCATTGGTTTCGACCTATTTCGACAACGACATCCAACTGAGGCTCAGCAATATGCGCGCTGACCTTCTGGAAAAGCCAGCGTCCGGTGAGGTCGTCATCGTTGAAATTGACGCTCAATCATTGCAACTTGTGAATCGCTGGCCATGGCCGCGAGATTTGTACGCGACCGCGATTGAAAAGCTCAATCAGGCTGGCGCGACCCAGATCGCATTTGATATAGATTTCTCATCGCATTCAACCGAGCAGAATGACCGGTTGTTTGCAAATGCGATTGACAAATCCGAAGCTACCGTCATTTTGCCTACTTTTCGTCAGCTGGCCTCAACCGGCCAATCGGAATTTGTAGAAAGTTTGCCGATTCCTGTTTTACGGAAAAGCGCGTTTCTTGCGTCTGTGAACGTATCTCCCGACAATCGTGGTCAGCTTAACCGCTATAGCTATGGCACGACCACAGCGGATACGGCGCGGCCATCTCTCGCCAGCATGATAGCAGAAGTTCAAGGCAATATTGACGACAGCTTTGCCATCGACCAATCCATCGATCCGGCAACAATTCCCCGTTTAAGTTTTGTCGACCTGTTGAACAGCGATCAACTCTCGACCAAACTTGCGGGTAAAAAAGTGCTAATTGGCGCAACGGCTATAGAATTGGGTGATCGCTATTCTATGAGCCGTTTTGGTGTCATCCCGGGCGTCGTCATTCAAGCACTGGCGAGTGAAACACTCATCCAGGGTACGAATCTCCCCGATTTGGGCGAGTATCTGACTTTATTGATTTCTGCCATTCTGATCTTCATCTTTATCACAACCAGAAAAATCGGTTCTCGCGGACTGATCGGTATCGCATTTGTCGTTATGTTTGCCCTCGTTCTTTTCCAGCTAATGGCAGAATATTTGCATCTCTTTACTTATTCAAACGTACCCGCATTTTGCTTTCTTTCCGTATACATCCTGTCGCAAAAGTTTCTAACCACGACGACAGCGCTCAAGACCAGCCAATATATCGATGAAATGAGCGGACTGCCCAACGAAGCCTCGCTGTTAAGGGTCATCAATACCAGGGGATTCGGCTATATTGCCACCGCCCGGCTTGCAGATTTCCGTGAATTGCTGGTGCTGACAAACAGGAGTACGCGCCGCAACCTGTTCGAGAATCTTGCAAGCCGACTCAAATTTCTGGCGCGGGACGACAGCCTCTACCATGTCGATTTTGATATGGTGGCATGGATTGTAAAGCCTGAATATGCCGAAGACATTCCGGGTCATTTCACTACCGCATCTGCACTTCTGCAAGCTCCGGTGATGGCGGGAGGCACAAAGATCAAGATTGATGCCACTTACGGCATCAGCAACGCCTCGCTTGATGAATCCAAAATCGCTTCAGAACAGGCGCTTGCCTCAGGAACCAAGTGGGCCTGGCATGATGACGAGTTTGACCTTGCGATCGGACAAAAGCATGATCTTCTGATAGAGCTGGATCAGGCAATTGAGAATGGTAGCCTTGGGGTCGTCTATCAACCCAAGTGGGATCTTTCGACAAACCGGTTGAACGGCGCAGAAGCGCTGGTTCGTTGGAATCATCCCGAGCGCGGTATGATCAGTCCCGAAATATTCATTCCCATGCTGGAAAAAGCGGGACGGATCGACGGATTGACTTTTCAGGTTTTGCGCCGGGCGCTGAATGACTTGTCCCGCTGGAACCAGCTGCGTCCAGGGTTGACATGCTCGGTCAACATTTCGGCCAAACTTCTTGGTGACAGCGAGTTTGTTCACGACGCGGTTGCAATGGTCGATGAAGCTCGTGTCGACAATCGACAGATTGTATTTGAAGTGACAGAAACGGCAACCCTGACAAATCCCGAACAGTCGATAACCGCACTGGAACTCATCCAGAAGTCAGGCATTAGGGTATCCATTGATGACTATGGGACAGGTCAATCGACCCTAAGCTATTTGCAGCGCTTGCCGGTGAGCGAAATCAAACTGGACCAAAGCTTCGTGAAAACAATGACTTGGGACAATGCCAACCGGGTGATGGTCAAATCTACCATCCGGATGGCGCATGATCTGGGGCTGAAGATTGTTGCTGAAGGGATTGAGGATCAGACATGTCTGGAACTGCTGACCCGCTATGGCTGCGATATTGGCCAAGGCTGGTACATTTCCAAGCCCATCACCACCGATGTTTTTGAAGCCGGCTGGTTGATTGGCGAATTGGAAGAGAAGCGATTGTCCGCATAATTCTGCTTGCCGGTAAGCTGATAGCCCATTTTATTGCAGCATAGTGTCATCCGTGCGCCGTCGTCGGCCTTGACCTTCAATGGACATGGCCATGCCAGGTGACAACCAGTCTTTCGGTATTTCGGCAAGCAGTTCTGAATGGCTGCGACCATCTTCGTGGCCCATTTGTCGACCGCTAGAATAAAGGTCCCGCCCGGAACCTGAGGCCATCCCGAAATGCTCATTACATTTTTCGACAGTGCAGGTTTCAAGGCTTGTTCGTGAAGATCTTCTAAAAAGCTTTTGTTGATTCGCGAATTGCTGTTTTATGCGCTGCGCAATGCAGCTCCGATTATCCTGTCGGGGTCAGGCGGCTTTTTGGAGTTTCAGACCAAGTCATGAATGATCAGGGTACCATCAACCATTTGTCTAAACGCGTATCGTCGCACCTCCAGGTGGTTTATCCCGACCATGATTGCGAAGCGCTGGCCGAACGCATCATCGATCTGTTCTGGCCTGACAAGAGCACAATGATCAAGCGGCGGAAGATCGCAGCCAAGCAATTATGGGACCAGAGCGACATAGCGCTGATCACATATGGCGGTACCATCCGCTCGGATGATGAACCGCCACTTCAGACGCTGCATCGGTTTTTGAAACAGCATATCGGACAGTCTATCGGTATTGTGCATATCCTGCCGTTTTTCCCTTATAGTTCGGACGACGGCTTCGGCGTGATTGACTATCTCGAAGTCGACGAGAATCTCGGGGACTGGACTGACATCGAAGCGATTGCCGCAGACTATCGCTTGATGGCCGATCTTGTCATTAATCACGGCTCCAGCAAGTCCGCATGGTTTCGGCAATTTCTCAACGACGAAGCGCCCGGCAAGGATTATTATTATACGGCTGATCCGTCAGCCGACCTGGGGCAGGTGGTCCGCCCGCGATCTCATCCCTTGCTCACCCTGTTCCAAACTGCGAGTGGCGATCGCCATGTCTGGAGCACCTTTAGCACCGATCAGGTAGATTTCGATTTTTCCAATCCTGAGGTTTTGATAGAATTCCTCAAAATTATCAGCGCCTATATCGATCATGGTGTTCGGATCTTCCGGCTCGACGCGATAGCATTTTTGTGGAAGAAGATCGGGACCCCATCAATCAACCTGGATGAAACCCACGAAGTCATCCGGCTGCTGCGTACGCTAATGGACCACCATGCAGAAACGCTGATCATCATTACCGAAACCAATATTCCCAACCACGAAAACCTGACCTATTTCGGCAACCAGAATGAAGCGCATGTCATTTACAATTTTTCTTTGCCACCGCTGCTCACACACGCGCTGCTGACCGGAAACGCGCTCTATCTGAAGCGATTGACGCGCAGCAATCCACCGGCGCTGACCAATTGCACCTATCTCAATTTTACCGCCAGCCATGACGGGATCGGATTGCGCCCGACAGAGGGCGCACTGCCGCAAGGCGAAGTCGACCAGATGCTGGCCGCCATTCAGAGCTTCGGGGGCAGGGTTTCCATGCGGCGCGTACCGGATGGCACGGAAAAACCCTATGAAATGAATATCTCGTTTTTCGAGGCCATGCAGGGGACTTTGGAAGGCCCGGACGAATATCAGGTCGACCGGTTCATGGCGGCGATGGCGATCATGCTGGCACTGGAAGGTATTCCTGCCATCTATATCCATAGCCTGCTGGCCACCCCGAACGGCTATGAGGAGGTTAATCTCAGCGGCAGCAATCGCTCGATCAACAGAAGACAGCTGGATTATGATGCGGTCAGTGCCAAGCTTGCAGATCCTTTGACAGTAGAGGCCCAGGTATTCCGCCGCCTGCTGTCGCTTGTCGAAATCCGCAAGAATCAGAAGGCGTTCCATCCGAATGCGGTACAATTCACCCTGGCCTTACCGGAGGGATTGTTCGGATTCTGGCGACAGAGTCAGGATCGTAAGCAGAGTATTTTTGCCGTCACCAACGTCACGAAGAACGAAAAGACATTATCTCTGGCGGACATCAACCTGATAGCTGGCGACACGTGGCGGGACCTTATCTCCGGCCATGTCGTTATCGATATCGAAGGCGAGCTTTCGCTGTCACCCTATCAGACCGTTTGGTTCTGCAACGGAGTACCGCTTCCGGCCTAATCTTCATTATCGAGCCTTACGGCTTCCTTGAATCGATCCATGAAGTCCGGAATGGCGCTGTTTATCCGTGTCCAGTTGGCCATGAATGGCGTCTCGTTGGGCGATTCCAGAAACACTTCGCCGGCCTTCATGATATTCTGGGCAAAGAGTTCAACCGTGGTCTCTTCCTCATGCCGGTCCAATGACAGTCCGTTCATGACTGCATCATTATGGTGAGCCTCGATCCGGTCCAGTGCAATCCGGAAATAGGTCGCCTTGAGCGTCCGGAAGGTTCCCTGGGAGAAAATCTGACCGTCGGTAGCCAGTTTGCGGAAGATGGATTTGGTTATGTCGATACTCATCTTGGACAGGCCCGCGTCGGGATTGTCGTGCGACACCGACTGATGCTTGTGATCATAATTATCGGCGATCTCGACCTGGCATATCGCCTGGGTAGACTGGTTGCGCCACACCTCGGACAGGACGCCTATTTCCAACCCCCAATCGGACGGGATCCGGAGATTCTTGACCACATGCCGTCCCATCGCGAACTCGCCGGCCAGCGCGTAGCGAAAGCTGTTCAGATATACGATATAGTCATTCGGTTCGCACACTTTCTTGAGCGCTGCCAACAAAGGGCCGATCAACAAACGGACCACGCGCCCGTTGAATTTCTCTTCGGTTGTCCGGGCGTAATAGCCTTTGGAGAAGACATATGGAAAAGCAGGATTGGCTACCGGATACATTAACCTTGCGAGCATTGCTCTGTCGTAGGTCAGGATATCGCAATCATGCAGCCCTACCATTTGAGCGTCGGTCGCAGACAGGAAATAGCCAAAACAGAACCAGACATTGCGGCCCTTGCCGGGTTGTGCCGGGGACAGGCCATGCTCTTTCAATTCTTCGTCCAGCGCCGTTAACCGCGGTCCGCTGTTCCACAGAATATGATGGCGCTGCGGCAGACGGGAGAAATAGTCTTTCGCATATTTGAACTGTGCTTTGTCCGCACGGTCGAGACCGATAATGATATCGTCGAGATAAGGTACTTCGCACAGTTCATCGACAATATGTTCCAGCGCTGGCCCCTCGAGCTCCGAAAACAGGCTGGGCAGTACCAGAGCCATCGGATTGGCGGCACGATATTGCATCAGATCGGCTTCCAGCGATTCCGTGCTGCGATCGGTCAAGTTGTGAAGCGTTGATATTATGCCATTTTGATGAAAGTCGGCCATGGGGTTCCCTGCAGTTTCGGTACAACCTGCCTAATCAGCTTTCGGTCAGGATTAAACCCAATTCGGCAAAAACATCCCTGACTGCAATAACCCAGCCGCGCGGTCCGGGAGCCGGTGCCATGCGAACATGGGATTTACTTGAGTGGATGGAAACACCTTCCGGATTGGGCATAATCACGCCGATATCGGCAGCTTCGATCATTCCCAAATCGTTGGGGCCATCCCCGAGGGCAACCGATAGAACGTCTGCTTCGGGTTTTCGCTTGGCAAACTCGCTTTTTATGCAGGCCATCGCCTGCTGCTTGGTGGCATCGCCGGTAAGATGATAAAAGCGTCCGCCGCGCTGCATGCGGATACGTGCATCGGCCATGCATTTGCCCAGCTCTTGCAACGCTGCTTCGGATCCCGACCACAGAAATGGTTCTGACGCTTCACGGTCCTTGGCGAGCCGCGCGGCCCGCAATCGCAATCCTGTGGCTTTCGACACTGCCGCCTCAGACATATCGGAAAATCCCGTTATATGCTGACGCAATTTCTGGGGCAGGGCGTTTATCTGGTGCAAAATCTCTGCATATGCAATGCCCGACCGGACAGTTACGGGATCACTGGCACCTTCGTTAGGATAACCTAGAGGTAAATGGATGACTGATCCATTTTCCGTTACGCTAATCGCGTCCCCGAGCGGGACCGATTTTTGCAGCGCCGCCAATTCCGCACGAGTCTTGCTGGTGACCGGAATTATAGCGCCGATCGATTGGCGGTTTATCTGCTGAATTAATAGATCGGCTGGCTTGGCCGAATAGCTTTCGTGATCCAGCAAGGTTCCGTCGAGATCGGTAAAAATCAAGGGATAAACAGGATTTTTTGACATCAATAGCTGGCCTATCAGATTGATCGGGCTCCGGCCATGGCATTCCGGTTGCGCGCCAATATCATTTCCGAAGCCTTTTCAGCGATCATGATGGTTGGTGCGTTGGTGTTGCCGGATATAATCCGGGGCATGATCGAGGCATCTGCAACGTATAGATTCTCGATGCCGTGCACTCCCAACTTGCTGTCGACCACCGCCATATCATCGGAACCCATCTTGCAGGTTCCGCAACCATGATACATCGAATTGCCGGCATATTTTGCGAAATGCGCTATCTCTTCGTCACTGGTGACATTGGGGCCGGGCACCAGTTCAGCCTCGGTCAAAGTCGCAATGGCCGGCTGCGATAAAATTGTCCGACCAAATTTCACGGCATCGATATAGACCCTGCGATCTTCTTCGGCTGTTAGAAAGCCAGGATCGATGGCCGGAATCACATCGATATTCCCGCTTTGGATATGGGTGTGGCCTCGACTTTCCGGACGCATCTGCGTGAACATGAACGTAAACCCCGGCTGGTCCTGCAATTTCCTTTTCTTTGCCTTGTCCGGATCCGTCTCTGCGGTAAAGGGAAAGAAATGGATTTGCATATCGTTTCGTTCAAGTCCTTCTCGGGACTTGAAATAGCCCTGAACATGAAAGCCGGTATTGGACAGAATCCCTTTGCGGCGTGTCGCATATTGGAAGAGCTCCCGGATCAGCCTGAAACCTCTTGCCTGCTCATTCATCGATACCGGCCGGCTGGCTTGGCACAAAAACGGCACCATATAATGTTCCTGCAGATTTTCTCCCACGCCCGGCAAATCGTGCAGCGGTTCCACTCCATTTTCTTTCAATATGGCGGGATTTCCGATGCCCGAGAGCTCCAGCAACTGGGGACTGGCGATCGCGCCCGCCGACAGGATAACGGCGCCGTTGGCTAGCACCTCTTTCGCTTGCCCATGCTGCCTGTATTTCACTCCGGTGGCGCGCTTCCCATCCAATTTGATCTTACTGACCGATGCGTTGGTCTCGATCGCAAGATTTGGCCGCCGTCTGGCTTCCTGCAGAAATGACCGTGCCGTGTTGCATCGGGTGCCGTCTTTTGTGTTTATCTGGAAATAGGAAATACCATTCTGATCCCCGCGATTGACATCTTCCGCCAGCGGCAAGCCCGCCTGCTGACCCGCCTTCAGGAAGGCTTCGCTAAGAGGATTTTTCTCTTCCATATCCGCGAGATGCGCAACATGCAGTGGTCCTGTGGTGCCATGCCACTGATCCGGACCCCGCGCATTGTTCTCGGATCGCATGAAATAGGGCAGCACATCGGACCAACTCCATCCGGGATTATCGGCGGCGGCCCAATCATCATAGTCTTTCGCCTGTCCACGCACATAGAGTAACCCGTTGAGAGCACCGCTACCACCCAACACCTTGCCGCGCGGATAGGCAAAGCTGCGGTCACCGCTGTTCTCGATTTTCTGAGTCTGGTAAGGCCAAATCAGGCTGCTGTTGTCCAGCGTGTAGGCATAGGCTCCCGGTACAGCAATCGACCAGTAGCTGTCATCCGCGCCAGCCTCAAGCAACAGCACGGAATTTCGGGGATCAGCAGACAGTCGATTGGCCAGAACGCATCCTGCCGATCCGGCGCCGACGATGATATAGTCGTATTTTCCAGAATAAGTCATATCACTCGCCTCCGCTACCAGACAGAATGCATAGCGCGCAGAACTCTCGGCAATACTGCTATTTGTACCAGCGTGCGTTTCTAAGATTCTCGATTGGCCGGAACATGGATGTCTGTAGCTTGGACGAAGCAGAATTGGAGATTAGGAGTGGCGGACAGGGTGGGATTCGAACCCACGGAGAGCTTGCACCCTCGGCGGTTTTCAAGACCGCTGCATTCGACCACTCTGCCACCTGTCCGCATAGCTCGAAGAGCCGGGTCGAACGCGTCCTAGCGTTCCCGATTTGAAAGCGCAAAACATTTTGCAACCACATAAATGGCTTGTCAGAATCACAAGTGGCCGAGGCTTTCGGGTCGAGCGGTTGCTTCTGCGGGTTATTTAGGGATTCCCCTCAGACTCGCTTTGTGCGACAACGTCGGGACGAAGGGAAGTATTCATGCGTATCATGACCGCCATTGCCTGCAGTGCCGTTGCACTTTTCAGCATCAGCACGGCAACACCGATGCAAGCCGCCAAGGCGCAAGACAGCTCGGATTTTTCCTCCTATCTCCAGCAGGTCCGTGCGAAAGCCCTGCAGCAGGGTGTGCGCGCCCAGACGCTCGATCAGGTTCTTCCGGGCCTGACGTACAATCCACGGGTGGTTGAGCTCGACCAATCCCAGCCGGGCGGAAGCCCGAACAGTGCCATTCCACCCTTTGCTCCATATCAGCGACGGCATATTACGCCGGAGCGGATCGAGAATGGCAAGGCCGCCTATCGACGCCTGATTGCGAAGTTGATTGACGTGGAGCGCGAAACCGGCGTGCCCGGCCCAATCATCATGGCCATATATGGCAAGGAGACAAATTACGGCTCCTACACCGGAAATTTCGATATTCCCCGATCTTTGGCAACGCTCGCCTACGAAGGCAGGCGCCGAAGCCTGTTTGAACCCGAATTGCTTGCCGTGCTGAAGCTTATCGACCAGGGCGTGCCTCAATCCGCGCTCAAGGGCAGCTGGGCAGGGGCAATGGGCAAGCCGCAATTTTTACCGTCGGTCTACTTGCGACTGGCGAAAGACGGCAGCGGTGATGGATATGCGGATATTTGGGGAAGCGAATATGACGCAGTCGCGTCGATCGCCAATTATTTCGTCAATTCCGGATGGCGAAGGGGCGAGCCATGGGGCATCGCCGTCAGCGTGCCTTCTTCTCTCGATCGTTCGTCTATTGAAAGCAGGATTGTTCCGACGCGCTGCCCGCGGGTATTCGGCCGCCACAGCCAGTGGAAAAGCATGGCGGAATGGCGCGCCCTTGGTATCGTTCCGGCGACAGGAAAAAATCTCGATGAAGGTACTATGGCAACATTGCTTGAACCGGATGGAGCGGGCAATCGTGCCTATTTGTTGACCGGGAACTATCGCGTCATTCTGGATTATAATTGTTCGAATTTTTACGGATTAGCAGTGGGGTTATTGGCGGATGAAATACGCAGTTAAATCGGGAATCTTGGCTTCCGCCATTTTGATAATGACAGGGTGCAGCGGATCACGCGATTTCGGTCAGTTTCCTGAAGGAACGCCGCCCCCCGGCGGAGCAAGCAAGCCGTCCGGATCGGCTGCAATTTCCGATTATCCGCAAAAAATTGGCTCTCCATATGAAGTGGGAGGCAAGACATATACGCCGGAGGATGTAGCAAGCTATGATGAAGTGGGCTACGCCAGCTGGTATGGGGAAGAGCTGGCGGGAAACCTGACCGCCAATGGCGAAATCTACAATCCACAGGGCATTTCTGCTGCACACAAGACGCTGCCGTTACCGTCCTATGTCGAGGTGACGGCTCTGGAAACCGGGCGCACGATCCTCGTGCGGGTCAATGATCGCGGACCTTTTGCCAACGACCGGCTGATCGATCTGTCTCTCGGTGCCGCACGGCAGCTGGGGATCGACCGCGACGGTGTTTCGGGCGTCCGTGTTCGCAAGGTCAATCCGAATGAACAGGAACGGGCGGTACTGCGTATGGGCAGTCCTGCTGCCGAACGTATCGCTACCCCGGATTCGCTGCTAGCGATATTACGCAAGAATCTGGCAAAATTGCCGCGCCCCCAGGCACCGGTCAGCCAGGCCGCAGCACCGGCCTATTCGCCGCCCGCAGTCGGCGCGGTCAATCGGCCCGTCGCGAAAAAGGCAAACGGAACCCGCGATGGTCGATTCATCGTGGAGGGGCCCGGACGTCCGGTTTCAGCAGAAAGCAGCGTGGGCAACAATTATGTAGGTGGACTGCCGGGATCCTATGTTGTTCAGGTGGCCGCTTTCAGCGACAAGTCGCGTGCGGACACACTGGCCGGTAAAATCGGTGCCAAAGTAATGGCGGACCGCACGCGAACCATCTGGCGTGTCCGTTATGGGCCTTTTGCCAGCGAACAAGAAGCGCAAGCGGGGTTGGCACAGGCACAGCAGCGCGGCTATAGCGGATCACGTATTTTGCGTGCGGACCAATGATTTTGAGTCGCTAATAATTTATCGGGAATCCTGGCTTAAATGAAAAAATATCTCCTGGCGTCATTGCCGCTTATCGCCCTGTCATCCGCAGTGGTCGCAGCACCGAGCTTTGAAACCGACGCTCCTATCGCCTATATGACCGATTTGTCCTCGGGTGCCGTGCTGTTCGAGAAAAATGCGGACAAGCAGATCCCTCCGGCCTCGATGGCGAAAATGATGACCGTCTATGTCGCCTTTGACCTGATTAAAAAGGGCAAGCTCAATCTGGACGACAAGTTTCGGGTCAATGAGGAAACCTGGAAGAAATGGAATAATCAGGGATCCACGATGTTTCTCGGCGTCGGTGATCAGGTCAGTGTGCGGGATTTGCTGCATGGCATAGTCACCCTTTCCGGCAACGACGCCTGTGTGGTCCTGGCCGAAGGGATCGCCGGTACCGAACCGGCTTTCGTCGGCCTGATGAACAAGCGGGCAAAGGAACTGGGCATGTCGAAAAGCCGGTTCGGCAACAGCAACGGATGGCCGGATGAAGGTGTGACAGTGGTTACCGCCAGAGACCTGGCCAAGCTCGGGTCGGCAACGGTCAACGATTTCCCGAAATTATATGATGCATTTTACGGTCAGGACAGTTTTGAATGGAACGGCATCACCCAGTCAAACCGCAATCCCTTGATGGGGAAAGTCGCCGGTGCTGACGGATTGAAAACCGGTCACACCGAGGAAGCAGGCTATGGCTTTGCGGGTTCGGCGGAACAGAAGGGGAGGCGGCTGGTGTCGGTTCTCGCAGGTCTCGACAGTTATGGTGGTCGTATAGAGGAATCGGTCAAGTTCATGAACTGGGGATTCAATGCCTGGGAACCCAGGAAGCTGTTTGACAAAGGCACGAAAATCCAGACAGCAGAAGTTCAGCTGGGCGACAGTTCTACCGTAACTCTGGTCGCTCCAAAGGATCTTTTCGCAACAATCCCGAAAGCTTCTGACGGCAAGATATCGATGAAAGTTACCTATAATGGTCCGATAAAGGCGCCGATTGCCCATGGTCAGCCAATCGCAACGTTGGTCTTGACCACAGCGGATGCAGGCAAGCAGTCCGTACCTCTGGTCGCGGGTGAAGATATCGGAGAAGCCGGTTTCTTCGATAGAGTCTGGGCTGGATTGAAGTCTCTGCTCGGGTTGGCGTGACCCAGGGCCGCTTCATCAGCCTGGAAGGCGGCGAAGGGACGGGGAAGTCCACCCAAGCCAAAGCTCTTGCAAACGCGCTCGAGAAAAAAGGCTATGTAGTAAGGCTGACCCGCGAGCCGGGCGGCACTCCGGGCGCCGAAATCATACGCGATCTTTTGTTGACCGGTGGTGAAGACAAATGGGATATCCGCACCGAAGCGCTGCTGTTCGCTTCGGCCCGAGCCGAACATTGCGCCAAGCTTATTCGTCCTGCTCTGACGCGGGGCGAATGGGTGATCTGTGATCGTTTCATCGACAGCAGCCGCGCGTATCAGAGCGTAAGCGGTGAGTTGAGCGATGCGGAGATTATGGAGTTGCATCAGGTTGGCAGCAATTACCTGATGCCGGACCGGACTTTCATTCTTGATCTCCACGAAGCGGTTGCGGCAAAAAGAGCGGCGGCTAGAGATCGCGGCGACAGCGATCGGATAGGGGGGCGAGACAGTGACTATCATCAAGCGGTCATGGCCAATTTTCGCCAATTCGCAGCCGACGAACCCAATCGCATCCGTCTCGTGGATGCCTCGCAGGACGCTGAATCGATCACTGCAATGCTATTGCAAAATCTTGTAGACTTGATGTCATGACGTCATATCTGGGTCACGCAAAACCACAGCAGATATTTCGTCAGTCTCTGGCCAGGGATATGCTTCATCACGCTTGGATCCTGGCCGGTGACAAGGGATTGGGAAAAGCGGGATTTGCTCAGCAAGCCGCGCATTTTTTGCTCAATTCTCGCAACCATCCTGGCAGTTTCAGCGACCGGCAGAACGATGAAGCCGGGCGTCTGCTTGCGGCGGGCTCGCATCCCGACTTCCGGTTGCTCCGTCGGGGACCCAAAGGGGACAAGGAAGAGAAGAAGGCGCGAGACAATGGTCTCGATTCGCTGGACGAGCATGACCTCGCCCGCAACATAAAGGTTGATCAGATACGGGCCCTGCAGCCGCTGTTCCAGAATCAGGCTTCCATTTCGGAGTATCGGGTGGTTGTCATTGATGCGGCCGATGATCTCGAGCGCGCGGGCGCCAATGCCTTGTTGAAGAACCTTGAAGAGCCACCAAAAAACACAATTTTCTTTCTGATCAGCCATATGCCCGACCGGCTGTTGCCGACGATCCGGTCACGCTGCCAGATGCTCCGCTTCGAACCGTTGAGCGATGCAGACATGCGCACAATATTGAAGAATGCCGCACCGAAACTGACCGAATCCGATCTTAAAGCACTCATTGTGGCAGGAGAAGGCTCGCCTGGACGCGCTCTTCAATATGTTGAGGTTGGCCTGGCGGAACTGGAGGGACTGGCGCGTGAAATCATCAAGAGCGGTGATCAGGACAACCAATTGAAAAGCGAATTGTCGCGCAAGCTGGCCTTAAAGGCCGCCACACCACGATACCGGGCATTTCTGGAGCGGGCTCCCAGTCTGATGGCGGAGAAAATCAAATATGGCGGCGCAGGTGCTTCTCTGCAAGCCATCGAAAAATGGCGTGAAGCCAGTGACTTGGCTGCTACAGCGTTGCCGAAGGCGCTGGACAATCAGGCCGTCATATTCCGGCTGGGAAGTCTTATGGGGGATCTTGCGGCATCCACTCGACAGAAATAGAGATTTTGGCTGTTTACAAGCGGCGTCAATCCATCAAGAGAGATGCGCATGTCTGAACCCTTTTATATTACCACCGCGATAAGCTATCCCAACGGTCGTCCGCACATTGGCCACGCGTATGAGGCAATAGCCGCCGATGCCATTGCACGGTTCCATCGCTTGAGCGGCCGCGATGTCCGGCTGATTACCGGAACCGACGAACATGGCTTGAAAATGGTCCAGACCGCGCGAGATGCCGGCATTGAGACAATCAAGTTAGCGGACGAAATGTCGTCTTATTTCATAGAGATGTGTGATAAGCTTAATATTGCTCATGATGGCTTTCGTCGCACTAGCGAACCTGCCCATCACGAGGCGAGCAAAGCCTTGTGGAAAGCGATGGAAGCCAATGGCGATCTCTATCTGGACCGCTATGAAGGCTGGTATTCAGTGCGGGACGAGGCCTTTTATGCTGAAGAGGAACTGGCGACAGGAGAGGGCGGCGAGAAGCTCTCTCCCCAGGGGACTCCGGTAGAGTGGACCGCTGAAGAAACCTGGTTTTTCAAACTGTCTGAATATCAGGATAAATTACTGAAGCTTTTCGAAGAGCATCCCGAATTCATTCAGCCCGAAAGCCGCCGCAACGAGGTTATGCGCTTTGTAGAAGGCGGTCTCAGGGACCTCAGTGTATCGCGGACCAGTTTTGATTGGGGTGTGCCGGTTCCCGGATCACCGGGCCACGTGATGTATGTATGGGTCGACGCGCTGACCACCTATATGACTGGTGTCGGCTATCCCGATACTCAGGGTATGTTCGCAAAATATTGGCCTGCCGACCTTCATCTGATCGGCAAGGATATTGTTCGCTTTCACGCTGTTTATTGGCCCGCCTTTTTGATGAGCGCCGGACTCCCTTTGCCCAAGCAGGTATTCGGACACGGGTTTCTCCTCAACCGCGGCGAAAAAATGTCCAAATCGGTAGGAAATGTTGTCGATCCGATGGAATTGGCCGAACGGTTTGGCGTCGATCAACTGCGCTATTTTCTGCTGGCCGACGTGGTGTTCGGCAAGGACGGTACCTATTCGGCCGATGCGATTGTCACCAAGACCAATGCCGACCTGGCCAATAATTTCGGCAATCTGGCGCAGCGCAGCTTGTCGATGATCGCCAAGAATTGCGAAGGCAAGGTTCCACCTGCCGGAATCGTAACGGAAGCCGAGCAAGCGTTGCTCAGTCAGTTGGACAGCTGTTTTGCGGACGTGACGGCGGCGATGACCGGCGGTTTGTTCAAGATCGACCAGGCGCTTGATATCATTCGCGAGCGGCTTAGCGCAACCAACACATATTTTGCGGATCAGGCCCCGTGGGCCTTGCGCAAAACCGATCCTGCCAGGGCAGACAGCGTATTATATCATACGGCGGAGGCTATCCGGCGACTGGCGATCATGCTGAGCTGGGCGATGCCGGATAGCTGTGACAGGATGCTGGATCTGCTGGCGCAACCGGCGGATCAGCGTGATTTTGAGAATCTGGCAACCCCGATTGAAGCGGGACTTGTATTGCCTCCGCCCACCGGGATTTTCCCGCGCCTCGAACTGCTGACAGATGAGGTGAATCCGTAATATGCTGGTCGATAGCCATTGCCATCTGAACTATAAGGGACTGGTTGAAGAGCAGGGCGCTGTTCTGGATCGGGCGCGGCATAGCGGAGTGACCGCGATACTCAATATTTCCACCCGCGAAAGCGAATGGCAAGATATTGTCACAACCGCCGAACAGGAACAGGACGTCTGGGCCAGTATCGGTATTCACCCGCATGAAGCCGATGCCCATCCCGATGTAGATCTGGCAAAGCTCGTCGCGGAGGCAGCGCATCCGCGGGTCATCGCGATCGGGGAAACGGGACTGGATTATTATTATGATCACAGCGACAGGGAGCGACAGAAACAGAGTTTCCGTACCCATATTCATGCGGCGCGCGAAACCGGCCTGCCGATCATAGTCCACACACGCGATGCAGAAGAAGATACGGCTAGGATCATGGCTGAGGAAATGGAGCAGGGCGCCTATAGCGGCGTAATCCATTGTTTCACCGCCAGCGAGGATTTTGCCCAGAAAGCCCTTGAACTCGGGCTCTATATTTCGATTTCCGGGATCGTCACGTTTAAAAATGCTAAAGATCTGCAGGAAACGGCGGCGAAATTGCCTGCAGAACGGCTTCTGGTGGAAACCGATGCCCCGTTTCTGGCCCCGGTTCCGCACCGTGGAAAAACTGGAGAGCCCGCCTTTGTTGCTGATACCGCTCGCTATCTGGCCGAATTGCGGGGCGAGGCATTTGACGGACTTTGCGAAACAACCAGTCGTAATTTCTATCGACTCTTCACCAAGGCCCGGCCCTGAATGTGGCCTTGAAGCTTACCATTTTAGGATGCGGTACGTCGGCTGGCGTTCCGCGCATCGGAAACGACTGGGGTGACTGCGACCCGGACGAGCCGAAAAACCGCAGAAGCCGGGTTTCGATCCTGGTGGAAAGCCCGACCACCCGGATATTGGTCGATACATCGCCCGATCTGCGCAACCAGTTTCTCGACAATGATGTTGACAGTATAGATGCGGTGATCTGGACGCATGACCATGCCGATCACTGCCACGGCATTGATGACCTGCGATCGGTGTTCCAGCAGACCCGCAAGCCAATTCCGGGCTATGCTCGGCCGTTTGCCCTCAATAACCTGAAGCAGCGCTTTGCCTATGCTTTCGAAGGGCATAAATATTATCCGTCGATTTGCGAGGCCATCGCGATGGAAGGCGATGTTGAAATCGGCGATATACTGGTGCGCCATGTCGATCAGCCGCATGGCGGCATAACATCGGCGGGATTGCGTTTCGAACATCAGGGAAAATCTGTCGTTTACGCGACCGATTTTGGCGAGGTTACGGCAGACATGCGCGCGCTCTATCGAAACTGCGATCTGCTTGTTGTCGATGCTTTGCGGGAAACCCCGCATCCCACTCATGCGCATCTTGCGCTGACGCTGGAGTTTGCCAGTGAAGTGCAAGCCAAATTCAGTCTGTTAACGCATATGGACAAATCGATGGATTATAACCATCTTGTCAGCATATTGCCGGATGCTGTCCGGCCGGCCTATGATGGCTATGTGAAAGAAATCTGAGCGGTGACCGAAGACCAGAATATCAACCTCGTTTTTGCCATAGGCGCGCTGGTGCTGGTTGCCAGTGTCTTGTTTTCGCGGCGCATTGGATTGGGTGAAATCTTCCGCAATATATTGATCTGGATAGCGATATTCGCGGTCTTCATTGTCGGTTTTTCCTATCAGCAGGAAATACTGGCGGTGTGGAGCCGGGTATCCGGTGAAATGACCGGCGCGAACAAGCAGCTTGTGGTTGGTGATACGTTGAGAATCCGGCAATCGCCGGACGGGCATTTCTGGGTGGATACAATGGTTAACGAGCTGCCGGTGCGGTTCCTGATCGATAGCGGCGCAACCACAACTGCAATGTCCTTGGCGACCGCGCGGAATTCCGGTGTTGAGGTGAACGAAAGCTCGTTTCCGGTGATACTGACGACGGCCAACGGATCGGTCGAAGCACAGCGCGGTAACATCCAGGCGCTGCAAGTTGGCCCGATGATCGCCCGGGACTTGCCGATTGTCGTGGCGGCAGAATTTGGCGAGTCCAATGTGATCGGCATGAATTTTTTGTCAAAGTTGCGAAGTTGGCGCGTAGAGGGGACGGAAATGGTGTTGGAACCGCCGTCCGGTGCCCCTCTTGGCTAGACTATAATTTAACATAATATATATTATCAACCTTAAAAACGGGTTGAAACGGAGACGCCATTGATCGATCCCCTGCTTGAAATCATGCGGCTTTTGCGCGATCCGGACAAGGGCTGCGAATGGGACAAGGTGCAGACCTTCAAGACGATCGCGCCTTACACGATCGAGGAAGCCTATGAAGTCGCCGATGCCATCGAGCGGCAAGATATGGTTGCGCTCAGGGACGAACTGGGTGACCTCCTGCTTCAGGTCGTGTTTCACAGCCAGATCGCGGCCGATGATGGCACCTTCGACTTCCAGGATGTCGTACAGTCTATATGTGACAAGATGACCCGCCGCCATCCGCATATATTCGGCGAGGCCGACCAGAGCCCCGGCTGGGAGCAGCTAAAGGCGGAGGAACGGGAAATCACTGGCCAGTCCAGCGCACTGGACGGCGTCGCGCTGGCCCTGCCCGCCCTGTTACGCGCGCAAAAGATCCAGAAACGCGCAGCGCGCGTAGGGTTCGACTGGCCCGACAAGGCGCCGGTAAAGGACAAGCTGCTCGAGGAACTGGACGAGGTTGCGGCAGCGACCAGCGATGAGGAAGTGCACGAGGAAATCGGCGACCTGCTCTTTTCCGCGGTCAATCTGGCCCGGCACTACAAGGTCGATGCAGAACGCGCACTCACCGACGCGACAGCAAAATTCACCCGCAGATTCAACATGGTAGAATCCAGCCTTGGCAAAGAGATGAAAGATATGTCGATCGAAGAGCTGGAAGCGGAATGGCAAAAAGCCAAGGCCAGTCTGGCCGCCGGTTGATGGCTTAGTCCAGCGCGTGGTAACGGCCCCAGTTCCGGGGTGACATTTCCACCGCCAATATCAGTTCATCCGCCTGCTGATCGCTACTCAATACCCGGCCGTTTTCGTGCAACCAGGCCATCCGCCTGCCATCAGATGCCGCGATACGGATTTTCTCGCACTTGTAGCCCTCCGATAATGTTTTCGCGATCAGATTGACCAAGATATCGACGCCGGCTCCGGTCTCGGCCGAGATAGCACAGGTATTTTCCGGCAATGGCGGCATTATCCGCGCGTATGCCGGATCTTCAGGATCAATCCTGTCGATCTTGTTCCATGCCTCGATGACAGGAGGTCCCTCCCCCGCTTCCTCGGACACGCCCAGATCAGCCAGAATCTGCCTGACATCGCGGGCCTGTTCATCGGTCGCCTCGTGCGAGATATCGCGAACGTGGACGACGACATCCGCAGCAGTGACCTCTTCGAGCGTGGCGCGGAATGCCGCGACCAGTTGCGTGGGCAGATCCGATACAAAGCCAACCGTATCCGACAGGATCGCCTTGTCATAACCCGGCAGGGAAAATTCCCGCATCGTCGGGTCGAGCGTGGCGAACAGAAGGTCCTCGGCGAAGACATCTGCGCCGGTCAGCCGGTTGAACAGGGTCGATTTGCCGGCATTGGTATAACCGACCAGTGCGATGACCGGCCAGGGCGCGCGTTGCCGGCGTTCCCGGTGCAAGGCCCGGGTCTTGCGCAAATGGGCAAGGTCCTTGCGCAATTTGGCCATCCGGTCGCGGATCATCCGGCGATCCGATTCGATCTGGGTCTCGCCAGGACCACCAAGGAAGCCAAAGCCGCCGCGTTGCCGTTCCAGGTGGGTCCAGCTGCGGACGAGACGACCTGCCTGATAATCCAGATGCGCGAGTTCGACCTGCAAACGGCCCTCTGCTGTTGCCGCTCTGGCGCCGAATATCTCGAGGATAAGTCCGGTTCTGTCGATGACCTTGACGTCGAGCTTCTCTTCCAGATTGCGCTGTTGAATGGCGCTCAGACTGCCGTCCACGATCAATATCGTCGCGGAATGTTCGGCCATCATTTTCCCGATCTGGTCTACCTGACCAGATCCGAACAAGGTTGCAGGCTTGGGTTGACGCACCGAAAAATATTGGGACGCCGTCGCAACCAGCCCGATGGCTCGGGCGAGTCCCTCGGCCTCTGCCAGTCGATGCTCGAGCGCGGACTGGCTCAGCGATGCCATGTCCGGATGCACGATAAGCGCCCGACCGCTCTTGCTGTCGAGACTTTCCTTTTCAAATGGAATCAATGCGCACCATCATCAACATTGTTATAATCGGCAAGATTGAGCGGGCCGCCCGGCTGTACGGTGGATATCGCGTGCTTGTAAACAAGTTGTGACAGCCCTTCCCGCTCCAGCAATATGCAAAACAGGTCATAGGCGGCAACCTCGCCCTGCAGCATCACACCGTTGACCAGAAACATCGTCACCGGATCATTGCTGTCCCTTACTGCCGTAAGAAACACCTCCTGAAGCACCCCTGCCCGGGTCTTGGTGTTGTTCATCATATCTGCAAAGGGCTCGGTATCCAGCGCTTCCGATGGCATGATCGTTGAGATGGCATGCTTATACACCAATTGCGACTGTCCGTCGCGGCGCAGCAATACGGAAAAATTGTCAAACCAGGTCACAATGCCCTGAAGCTTTACACCCTTGACCAGAAACATCGTGACGGGAGTTTTCGATTTCCGGAGGGAGTTGAGGAATAAATCCTGTAAATTGTTTGATTTGTCGGTCATATTTGACTCCTATTATTGGCTGTCTTTACGACAGCATTTTATGGTTTCTGCCGAGGAAATTTATGTCAATCGGGGGCCCTCACCCCATATATATGGGATTTGTGCGTGCACGACAACCGCTAACCATTGCGATCAATCGGCATCCTGCTTCTTTCGCGACGCGAGCCCCAAAATCTTCAGTTTGCGGTGCAGGGCCGATCGTTCCATGCCGATGAAATTGGCAGTTTTGGAAATATTGCCGGAAAAACGCCTGATTTGCACTTTCAGATACTCACGCTCGAAACTCTCCCGCGCTTCCCGCAATGGCGATCCCATCAGTGAAGCGACCCCCTGATCGAGGTCATCGTCATTGCCGAGAACCTCCGGCGGCAGCATTTCCACCTCTATTTTTGCAAAATTGTCTTTTGGCGCCAATATAATCGTCCGTTCTACGACATTGCGCAATTGCCGGACATTGCCGGGCCAGTCGCAGGCTTGCAGCGCCGCCATGGCTTCATCCGAGATTTCCGGCGGTTGCAGCCGTTGTTCGGCGGCAAAGCGGGCTGCATAATGATCGACCAGTACCGGAATATCCTCTCGCCGCTGGTTTAGGGGCGGCAAGACCACCGGCACCACATTGAGACGATAGAACAGATCTTCGCGGAACCGCTTTTCACGAATCTCGACTTCGAGGTCGCGCGACGTTGCCGATACGACACGGACGTCCACGTTGACTTTCTGTGAACCGCCAAGCCGGTTGAAACTCTGCTCCGTCAATACCCGCAATATCTTGCCCTGGGTATCGAGCGGCATGTCGGCGACTTCATCGATAAACAGGGTTCCGCCATGCGCCTCTTCCATCAGGCCGGTTTTTTCGATTTTCCCGTTGCGCTCGGTTCCGAATAGTTCCTCTTCAACGCTTTCCGGGGACAGCCGCGCCGCGCTGATCGTCACAAAGGCCGCATTCGCTCGGGAACTCCAGTTATGCATCAGCCGCGCGGCCACTTCCTTGCCGACCCCTGCAGGACCGGAGATCAGCAAACGACTTCCGGTGCCGGCAACGCGTTTCAATGTTGCCCGCACATTGTTGACCGCGGCCGAATTTCCGGTCAGTTCATCCGCATATCCGACCCTTGCCTTGAGAATCTCGTTTTCCCGGCGCAGCCTTTCGGTTTCGGTAGCCCGCGCGACCAGATGCAGCAAATGCTCGGCTTCGAAGGGTTTCTCGATAAAATCTACCGCGCCCTGCGAGATGGCCGCAACAGCCGTGTCGATATTGCCATGGCCGGAGATCACGATGATCGGCATCTTGGCATCGAGCTGTTTCAATTCGGACAATAGTTCCAGCCCGTCCAGACGAGAGCCTCGCAACCAGACATCGAGCAAAACCAGCGACGGGCGCCGTTCGTTGACAGCGGCAATCGTCTCGTCGCTGTTTGCAGCGACCCGTGTGGTATATCCCTCGTCTTCCAGTACACCGGATATCAGATCGCGAATGTCGGGCTCGTCGTCGACAACCAGAATATCTAACGCCATGTTGGACCTCTAACTCTCATTTATCAGTTTCTGCCATATGTTCGGCATTGTCGGCGGAGCCGGATGGCGGCCTGACCGAACCATCGTGAGACAGCCGTGCCAGTTTCGACGGATTAAGTCTGATCGTTACCCGCGTTCCGCCGCCAGGTGCGTCGTCAAACTTCATTTCACCAAAATGTTCCTCGACGATTTTCTTGACGATCGCGAGCCCCAATCCGGTGCCGCTCGCCCGGGTCGTCATATAGGGCTCGACAATCCGGTCCCGTTCAATCGGGAGGCCGATTCCATTGTCTGTCAATTCGATCACCACAAGCTGGTTTTCGGTCCGCACGGCCAAATTGATTTCGCCGTCGGAAACCTGAAAATCAGCGCTGCTTTCCGCTTTCTGCTGGATGGCTTCCGCAGCATTTTTGATGATATTGGTGAGCGCCTGCCCCAGTTGCCGGCGGTCACAGACCAGCGTTACCGGCTGATCATCCGAGATGAACTTGAAGGTGATGGCCGACCAGGCCACATCCTGCATGAACAGGGCCTGTTTGAGGATATCGTCGAGATTCTCCTGGCGGAAAACTGGCTTCGGCATCCGCGCGAAGGAAGAAAATTCATCGACAATATTCCGCAAGTCGCCGACCTGCCGGACAATTGTGCCGGTCAGATTTTGGAAGACATCGAGATCGGCCGTAATTTTTGAACCAAATCGGCGCTGCAATCGTTCTGCTGCAAGCTGAATCGGCGTGAGGGGATTCTTGATTTCGTGCGCGATACGCCGGGCGACATCGGACCATGCTGCACGCCGTTGATCGAGCAATTGCTGGGTGATGTCTTCGAAGGTTATGACATGGCCGTTCGGTCCGCCGACAATCTTTACCGCCAGAGTGCGCATGTCTGAATCGGATGCAAATTCGATGATGCTGTTTTCCACCCCTTCGGCAATCAGTTCGGCAAATTGCGGGGCTGCCTGCGCAATGTCCGCATCAAGCAGATCGTCGATAGGTTTCGACAGCAGTGACTGCGCCTGGGAATTGACGAGCTTGATCTCGCCATCTTCGTCCAGACTGATGATCCCGGCGGTTACCGATTCCAGTACCGCCTCGATAAAGGCGCGCCTGCTTCCCAATTGCTCGTTGGCAGTGATCAAGGCGGTTGTCTGGGTTTCCAGACGTTCTGTCATCCGGTTGAAGGCGCGTCCGAGGGTTCCGATTTCGTCATTCTCAAAAGTTGTGGGCACGCGGGATGCGAGATCGCCTTCTGTCACCCGCTTGGCAGCATGCACCAGATCACTGACCGGCCTGACCAACCGGTCTGCGACCAGCAACGCAATCCACAGCACCAGGCCGACGATGAGCAAAGATATCACGAACAAGGCAATGTTAAACTGCAGCTGGAGGCTTCGGGAGCGCGAGAAAAGGTCTTCATAGTCTGCCAGAACCGCTTGCGCCCGCTCCCACTGACTGAGCGCGAGCATGTCGGAATCCCGCGCGGCATAGAGAAAAATCCGGGATTTCAGATCAAGCGCGGTCACCGCCTCGATCTTGTTGGGTCTGGCGGTTACCACATAATTCTGACCCTGTTCGAGCTGCGCGAGCACCGCTTTGGTAATCTTGGGCCGCTGGTCCTCGTTGTCCGGGTCGACGGCGGCTGCGGTTCTGGCCACGCCGTCGGATCCGATTTCGATTATCGCCGATTCATTCAGCTTGCGTGACAGGACCTGAAACACATAACCCTCTGCGAACTCCGGACTTTCGAGATCCGCCTGCTGCAGATAATTGCGCAGGTCATTGGCCATTGTGATGGTCTCTTCTCCTACTTCCCGCTGGTTCTGCTCATAATAGCCGCGGGCCAGGTCATTGGCATTTTCGAGCATGCCGCGGGCGCGGTCGGAGAACCAGAATTCGACGCCATATTGAAATAGCAACGAGGCAAAAATGACCACCAGCAACATCGGAATACTGGCCACCAGCGAGAACAGCGCTACAAGCCGGACGTGCAGTCGGCCCTTGCTGCCGATCGAGGATTTGGCCGCCCTGCCCTTGGCAATCCGGCGGCCGTAAAGCACCAGCAGAGTCATCGCCGGAATAAGGTTGGCAACCAGAAGAGCGGCGGTCAGAGGCGGGGAGATAAAATCGGTCTGATCCGATTGCCGGCTCAGGATGAAATAGGTTCCGAGCATGATCGCGCCAAACAGCAACACGACGATCCATTCCACCCGCTTCATCACGGCCTCTTTTTCCGCCATTAGCGCAAGCCGTCGCAGCCAATTGGGTACGCGCTTTTCGGAGGAGGGCTGGAACACCGTCATTGTGCTTTCAATACAACAGATTCGTTGCTGGAAAAGCACTTATATTGCAAAAATATCACGGTTCAGCGATTCAAAACGTCACTTCATCGTGGCGAGAGCCCGAACCTGCCAGCAATGGTCGCCGGGCGCATGGATGTCAGCATGCCCGGTCCGGCTATTTGGAGCGGGCCGGATCAATCTGATATTCGTTGAGTTTCTTGCGCAGGGTGTTGCGATTGATACCCAGAAACTTGGCCGCCTTGATCTGATTGCCATGGGCCTGGTGCATCATTTCGGTCAGCAAGGGCTTCTCGAATTTTTCCAGCGCCTGCGCATATAGATTCTCTTTTTCCGGTGCGCTCATCAAATCGAGCACGATCGACTTGATATGGCCTTCAAACTCCATAGTCGCCGCCTCGACACGGTCCTCACCCCGTTCCGCGGCGAGAATCTGGCGAATGGCATCTTCGGAAAGCGTGTCCTCCCGGCCGGTGACAACCAGGCGATAGATAACGTTTTTCAGTTCCCGTACATTGCCGCGCCAGTAATTATGGCAGAGCAGGTTCATGCCCTCGGGGGATATCTGCTTTTGCGGCAGGCCTTCGGTCACCGCAAGCTTGAGAAAGTGATTGGTCAGCGCCGGGATATCGCTGGCGCGTTCCCGGAGCGGTGGCAGCTCGATCGGTACCACGTTGATCCGGTAATAGAGATCCTCGCGGAATTTGCCCTGTTCGATCAGCTGGACAAAATCATGGTTGGTGGCAGCGATGATCCTGACATCGAGCTTGACCAGCCCCTTGCCGCCGACCCGGTTTATTTCGCCCGATTGCAGCGCCCGGAGCAGCCGGGTCTGGGCATGCATCGGCATATCGCCGATTTCGTCCAGAAACAGGGTGCCGCCCTGGGCCTGTTCGAATTTCCCCGAAGCACTGGCGACGGCACCGGTGAAGGCGCCTTTCTCATGGCCGAACAGCTCCGCCTCGATCAGTTCCGACGGAATGGCTGCCATGTTGACGGCGATGAACGGGCCGGACTTGCGGTGTCCGAGACTGTGGATGGCCTCTGCGACCAGTTCCTTGCCGGTGCCGGATTCACCCAGCACCAGCACCGACAGATCATTTTTCAGCAGCCGGGCAATCATCCGGTAGACATCCTGCATCGCCGGGCTGCGGCCGACGAGCGGCAGGCTTTCCTCATCCATCGACAGCGCGACCGGCTGCACATTCCTGGGCTTCAGCGCCTGGCCCACCACCTTGACCAGCTCGTCGAGGTCAAACGGTTTCGGGAGATATTCGAAGGCGCCGGTTTCCGAGGCGCGCACCGCGGTGTTCAGCGTGTTCTGGGCGGAAATGATGATGATCGGGATGTCCGGGTGGGTCGCCTTGACGCTGTCCAGGGAGGAAATGCCGTCCCCGTCGCCCTCGCCCAGCCCGACATCGGTCAACAGCAGATCGTAGGTGCTGCTGGCCATCAGCGCATCGCGCTCGGTGATCGACTTGCAATTTTCGACCTCATAGCCCTCGGCCCGCAGCGCCGTGATGATAACGTGGCTGACCGACAGATCGTCTTCGACTAATATGATTTTTTCATTGGCCATGATATATCCTGCGCTCAGTTTTTCGGGGCGACGGGGAGAAACAGGGTGAACCTGCTCATCTCGTTGTGATTTTCACGATCATAGCGGATGCGCCCGTTCATATCGCGCATCAGCTTTTTGACGAGGGCGAGGCCGAGCCCCTGCCCCTCCTTCTTGGTCGAGACGAAGGGCGAGAAAATTTCCCGCTCGAGTTCCGCCGGCACTCCCGGACCATTGTCGCAGACCATGATCTGGATCGGCAGACGGACGGCGGCGTTGACGCTCTGGGCGGAGAGCGAGGCGCCGAAACTGTAACGGGTCACGATCCGGATTTCGGGGTCGGGCAGATGCCGGGTCGCGTCGACGGCGTTGGCGAGCAGGTTGGTCAGCACCTGCATCATCGCGTCCGGGTCGATCAGCGCGTCCGGCAGCGAGGGATCGAACTTGTCCCGGATCTTCACCGCCTGGCCGGTAGCCGCTTCGGTCGATCGCCGGGCGCGGTCGATCAGCGTGTGGATGTTGACCGGCCGGGTCCGGGCCGGCTGATTGGACGACAGGGTCTGCATGCGGTTGAGCAGATTGACCACCCGCTCCACTTCCGCGGTGATCATTTGGGTCAGCGGCTTCTGCGACTCGTCGAGCTGCCGGTCGAGCAGTTGCGCGGCGCCGCGGATCGCGGCCAGCGGATTCTTGATCTCGTGGCTGAGGATATCGGGCGCGCGGATCGCGAGATTGGACGGATCGCTGGTCTCGCTCTCGAGAATCGGACCGTCCTGCGGCATGAGCGACAGGGAAATCAGCCGCCAGCCAGAATCCGATGCCAGCGGATGCACGTCAAAATCGACAATGCCGAGCCGCCGGTCATCACTGGATACCATGACGCCGCGGGCGGTCAGGCTGATCTCCGCTTCGGTCAGGGCCGCATCGAGTCTCGGGTCGGCAAAGTGGAGGACCTGATCAATTTTCCGGCCGACAAGATGCTTGGCGCTGGTGCCGAACAGCGCTTCGCCGGCGGGGTTGACCCTGGCTATCAAATGACCGGAATCGACGGCGATCACCGCGTGGCTGAGAGCAGCCAGGATTTGATCTGCCGGAGGACAGCCGTCCATCAAGCCGCCGCTTTGTTGAGCCAGGGCGTGTAAAAATCCGCGAGCATTTCCAGCACGACCTGCGGATCGGACTCGCTGTTCGCCCGGTTACGGAATTCCGCCGAACCGGTCAGCCCCTTGGTATACCAGCCGACATGCTTGCGGGCGACCTTGACTCCGACATCCTCGCCATAGAGCTTCATCATGTCGCGATAATGTTCGTTGAGAATGGCATATTGGGTCGCAATATCGGGGTCCGGCAGCCTTTCTCCGGTCTTGAACCAGTGCATGAACTGGCCGAGCAGCCACGGCTTGCCGTAGGCGCCGCGCCCGATCATCACGCCGTCCGCACCACTTTGCTCGAGCGCGGTCTGGCCGTCCTCGAGGGTGCAGATGTCACCGTTGACGATCACCGGAACAGAAACGGCCTGCTTGACCTTGCTTACGAAGCTCCAGTCGGCGCTGTCACGGTACATCTGGCAACGGGTTCTGCCGTGCACGACGATCATTTTCGCGCCGAGATCCTCTGCGATATGGGCGAGTTCCGGCGCGTTCAGACTTTGATGGTCCCAGCCCATCCGCATCTTGACCGTGACCGGCACGTTGACCGCCTCGACCGTTGCCTTGATCAGCGATGCCGCCAGCGGCAGATCGCGCATCAGTGCCGAACCGGCGTCGCCATTGACGACCTTTTTCACCGGGCAGCCCATATTGATGTCGATGATCTGCGCACCGCGGTCCTCGTTGAGTCGGGCGGCCTCGGCCATGGTTACCGGATCGCATCCGGCAAGCTGCATCGACACCGGCTCTTCGGTCGGATCCCATGCACATTTCTGCAGCGACTGGCGTGTCTCCCGGATCATCGCCTGGCTGGCGATCATCTCCGTCACATTCAGTCCGGATCCGAACCGGCGAACGAGTTTGCGAAACGGCAAATCGGTGACGCCGGTCATCGGCGCCAGAATGACGGGGCTCTCGATTTTCAAATCACCGATAAAGATGGGATCAAGTTTCATATCTACTGCCTAAAATTTAAGCAGCCTCTATCGACAAATCAATTGCGAGGCAAGAATTGCTTCGTCGCCGTTCTCGGCGTAGATCGCGGTCCATGGTAGATGCCAGCAGTCCCTCGAAACAAACCCATGCGCTGATCGTTGCCGCCGGCGTCGGCGCGCGCGCCGGGCTGGAACGCCCCAAGCAGTTCGAACCGATCGGCGGAAAGCCGATGGTTCGGCACAGCGTGGAGCGTTTTCTGTCCCACCCCGGAATCGATCAGGTCTGGATCGTCATCGCCGAGGATCAGAAGGAGCCGATGGCAGGAGCCCTGGCCGCCCTTCCCTCCTACAGGCTGGTTGTCGGTGGCGCGACGCGCCAACAATCGGTTTACAACGGGCTAGCCGCGATCCGGCAAGCCGGTGGCGCCAAGAATATATTGATCCATGATGCCGCGCGTCCCTTCGTATCCCATGCCGTCATCGACCGGTTGATCGAACGGCTGGAGAGCGAACCCGCCGCGATTCCGGTACTGCCCAGCGTCGACACGATGGTGCAGACCGAAGGCGGGCGGCTTGAGCGAACCGTCGACCGGAACAGCCTGTGGCGGGTACAAACGCCGCAGGCGTTCGATTTTTCAATGCTTTTGGCTGCGCATGACACTTTCCCGCCCGAGCGGGATGCAACCGATGATGCCCAGATATTCCGGGCCGCGGGTCATGTCGTGACGGTCGTGGACGGCGACGAATCACTCAAGAAATATACATTGCCGGCTGATTTTGGCGGAAAGGAAACGAGTGCCATGCGCCAGATACGTACGGGAATGGGTTATGATGTCCATCGCCTTGCCGCCGGTGAGGAACTGTGGCTGGGCGGTATCAAAATCGACCATGAAACGGGTCTTGTCGGGCACAGCGATGCCGATGTCCTGCTCCATGCGCTCACCGATGCCTTGCTTGGCGCTGCGGCAGCCGGCGATATCGGCGATCATTTTCCCCCGTCTGATTCGCAGTGGCGCGGAGCGGCTTCCGCCAGATTTGTCGAATATGCCGCCTCGCTCATCCGGGAGCAAGGTGGACTCATTCATAATGTGGATATGACCGTTATCTGCGAAGCACCGAAGATCAAACCGCATCGCGACGCTATTCGCGCAGCCGTGGCCGCTATGTTGTCGATTGATATCGACCGGGTCAGCATCAAGGCCACCACCACCGAAGGGCTGGGCTTCACCGGTCGCCGGGAAGGTATTGCAGCGCAGGCCATAGCCACCGTTTCTCTGGAGGAAAACTGATGAAAGCCCATATTGCCGCCGGTTTTGCCATGATCGGACTCGCCCAGTCCGCTGCCGCACAACCCGCCCAGGCAACAGCCTGTCTCAGCGTCGTCCAGGCCGAGGCACTGGTAACCTATCTGCTGCCCAAGGCGGTCGATGCAAGTCGTACCAAATGCGCGACCAGCCTGCCTGCAACGGCACCGCTGATGAGGAGAAATTCGCAACAGCTTGCGAAATATCGCGCAGCATCCGAAACCGCCTGGCCGCAGGCAAAAATGGCGGTAAACGTGCTGGCTGGCAAATCGCTTCCGCCGGAGCTGGATGATGCGGTACTGCGCCCTATTGCCGACGCGATGTTCACCCAGCTTATCGAGAAAGAAATCAAGCTCAAGGACTGCACCATTATCGGCAAAATCTATGGTGATCTCGAGCCGATGCCGTCGACCAATCTCGCCAGTTTGGCGATCACGATCGTTCAGGCGGCAGCCAAAGACGGGAAGAAGCAGGATATTCCCATTTGCAAAGCACCTGCATGATGCGCTAACGGCGCGGTTCTATGGAAAAGCTCCTCCCCCGCGAACTTGTCGAACTGGCTGAAACGGTCATCACGAGGAATCGCGCCGCCGGCCGACGGATCACTGTGGCGGAAAGCTGTACCGGCGGTCTGGTTGCGGCAACTCTGACGGAGATTGCCGGCAGCAGCGATGTATTCGATTGCGGTTTCGCGACTTATTCCAACGGTGCCAAACAGAAGCTGCTGGGCGTGAGCGGCGACCTGCTGGAAACCTTTGGTGCTGTGTCGATCGCGGTAGCATGGGAGATGGCACAGGGCGCGCTGGAACAATCGGGCTGCGACGTGGCGGTGGCAATCACCGGCGTCGCCGGACCGGGTGGTGGAACCGAGAAAAAGCCGGTTGGCACGGTGGTATTTGCCAAGGCCGAAAAAGGCAAAAATGTCGAAGATGTGGTGGCGGACCGGAAAAATTTCGGAGCGGACAAATCGCGTGCCGATATCCGATTTCAGGCGGTGCGGGTGGCGCTGGAACTGTTGTTGCCCGACGACAGCGAATAGCTGTTACCATATATTTCGCCGGCGCGTTCGACAAAGGCGCTGGTCATCTTGTGCAGTGCCTTGGCGAACATTTGCCCGGCCAGCTTTTCGAACATCCGGTTCTTGAACGTGAATTCTACATAGAAGTCGACATGGCATCCGCCACCCTCACGCGACCGGAACCGCCATTCGTTGTGCAGTTGCTTCAGCGGTCCGTCGAGATAGTCGACATCGATCGATTCATTGCGCACCTTGATCACCCGTGAGGAAAACTGCTCCCTGAGTCCCTTGAATCCGACGAGAACGTCGGCCAGCATTTCGGTTTCGCTGTCGGAGCGGACACGGGTTCCGACCACCCAGGGCAAGAATTCCTGGTAGCGACCGACATCGGCGACCAGCGCGAACATTTGCGCCGCGCTGTAGGGCAGATCGCGGGTTTCCCTATGAACCGGCATGCAGGGCACCGGAGCGCGCCAGCTTTTCCTCGCGCGCCTGCCGCATTTTGGCGAAATCTTCGCCGGCGTGGTAGCTCGAACGGGTCAGCGGGCTGGATGCTACCAGCAGAAAGCCCTTTGCCCGCGCGACCGACGCATAGGCGTCAAAGGCCTGCGGCTTGACGAATTCGCTGACCTTCACATGCTTGGTGGTGGGTTGCAGATACTGGCCCATGGTCAGAAAATCGATATCCGCGCTGCGCATGTCGTCCATCACCTGATGCACTTCCAGCCTTTGTTCGCTGAGTCCCAGCATGATGCCGGACTTGGTGAAGATCGACGGATCCAGGCGCTTGACCTGCTCGAGCAGGCGCAGCGAGGCATAATAGCGGGCGCCCGGCCGAATCGTCGGGTAGAGACGCGGCACCGTTTCCAGATTGTGATTATAGACATCGGGACGCGCGGCGACGATGGCCTCGACCGCCGCTTCTGTCTTGTTGCGGAAATCGGGTGTCAATATTTCGATCGTCGTCTGGGGCGTGGTGCGGCGCAGCGCCTCGATCACCTTGACGAACTGGCTGGCACCACCGTCCGCGAGATCATCCCGGTCGACCGAAGTTATGACGATATGTTCCAGCCCGAGTTTGGCGGCGGCATCGGCCGTATGCTGCGGTTCCAGCAGATCGACCGGCATCGGCATGCCGGTTTTGACATTGCAGAAGGCACACGCCCGGGTGCAGACATCGCCGAGAATCATCACCGTAGCGTGCTTCTTGGTCCAGCACTCACCGATATTGGGGCACGCGGCTTCCTCGCACACCGTGTTCAGCTTGTGCTCGCGCATCAAATTGCGGGTTTTTTCAAATTCCGCACCCATGGGAGCCTTGACCCTGATCCAGTCGGGTTTGCGGAGTCGCTCGGGCTTGCCTTCCGGCGCGCTTATTCTTGTAATTTCGTTCATTTCTATCAGATAGCGACGCATATCCTGCTTGCCAACCGCGATATGCTTGCTAATCGACTGTCAAAATGAGGGGACGGGCAACGCGATGATCATCGAGACACTCACATCACCGGTGATTTTGTTCTTCATACTTGGTTTTTTTGCCGCTTGTATCCGATCCGATCTTACCATCCCGGAACCCTTTGCCAAAGCAATGTCCATCTATCTGATGGCGGCAATCGGTCTCAAAGGTGGCGTTGAAGTCGCCTCGACGGGTTTTTCCAGCGAATTGCTGTCCGCCGCGGTGGCTGGCATTGCGCTCGGCTTTACCTTGCCGATTCTTGCCTTTTTCCTGCTGAGATCCTTGGGCAAGCTCGACGCGATCGATGCCGGCGCCGTTGCGGCCCATTATGGCTCGGTCAGCGTCGTCACCTTTGTTACCGCCATCGAACTTTTGACCGGACAAGGCATGCGACCGGACGGCTTCATGGTCGGCGTCATGGCGCTGATGGAAACGCCGGCAATCATTACCGGTCTCTTGCTGGCCAGAGCCTATGCGAAAAAGACGGAATTGCCCAGTGGAGCAAGCGACAACCGGGACGGCGGATCGAGCCTGATCCACGAGGTGCTGACCAACGGCTCCGTCATCCTCCTGCTGGGCGCTTTCGCGATAGGCATGGTCGCGGGCGAGGCGCGTTTCGAACCCATCAAACCGCTATTTGCCATCGGTTTCAACGGGGTGCTGTGCCTGTTCCTGCTAGATATGGGCCTGATTGCCGCGCGGCGGTTACTGCAAACCAAGAAAATCACCGTTCCGCTCGCATCGCTGGCGGTGCTGTTGCCGATTATCAATGGCAGCATCGGGACACTGGTCGGCACCTTGATAGGGCTTGATCCCGGTTCCGCCGCGATATTGGGCGTGCTTTCGGCCAGCGCTTCCTATATCGCAGTCCCGGCAGCGATGCGGCTAGCATTGCCGCAGGCCGACCCCGGTATCTATCTCTCGATGTCGCTGGGTATCACCTTCCCTTTCAATATTATTTTCGGTATCTCGCTATTTGCCGCACTCGCCAATTTTCTGGCCAAGTTCATAGGGTAATTCATGGTTGCAACCGTCCAGCGCAAACGGATCGAGATTTTGGTCGACACACCTCTGGTTCCGAGAATCATTGCGATTGCCAAAAAGATCGATATTTCCGGCTGGAGCGTGATCAAGATTGCTTCGGGTGGCGGTCGCGACGGTCGCTGGGATCATGACGAGATCACCGGGGCGGCAGCGAAATCGATTGTCCTGATGATCGCCAGCGAGGAAAAGGCCGGCAGCTTTGCCGACGAGGTCGCTCCGCTGCTCGAAAGTCACGGCCTGCTGATCACCATCGGCAATGTTGAAGTCGTCCGTGGAGATCGTTTTTAAATGCCTGAATTCAATGCCTTGCTTGATGGTTACAAGAGATTTCGCGAATATAGCTATCCGCGCCAGAAGGCGCGCTTCGACGAACTGTCCCAGCATGGCCAGAATCCGCCGGTCATGGTCATTTCCTGTTGCGATAGCCGGGTCGATCCGGCGACGATTTTCGACACCGGACCGGGCCAGATGTTCGCGCTGCGCAATGTTGCCAATCTGGTGCCGCCCTTTGACGACCGCGGCGGCATTCATGGCGCGTCCGCTGCGATCGAATTCGGGGTCACCGGGCTGAACGTCAAACATGTTGTGGTCATGGGCCATGGCCAGTGCGGCGGCATCAGCGCAGCGCTCAAGGGCGGTGATCTCGGTGTTGCCGGACACAGTTTCATTGACGACTGGATGTCGATCATCACCGCTGCCCGGAACAGGGTGGTCGAGCAGGATCACGACGATCCGCAGCGCGCGCTGGAACTGGAAGCGGTCAAGATCAGTCTGAACAATCTACGCACATTTCCGTTCATTGCCGAGCGCGAGAAACGCGGCGAACTGAAACTGCACGGGGCCTGGTATGCGATTGGCGAAGCCACGCTTTTCACGCTTGACGAAGCCAGTGGCGAATTTTCTGCGGTTGGATGAGCCAAGTCAGAAAAGACCTGATTCACAATGACTTGGTTCTGTCTCTTCAGGAATCATGGGATCTTTTGAGCATCGGCGCGACGGATCGCCATTCACCGTTGCACACACCCGCGGTCGCTACCGTGACGCGGGATGGTGCGCCCAGTCAACGGATCATGGTGTTGCGGTCGGTCGACAAGTTTCGGCGCCAATTGCGCTTCAACACCGACAGGCGGGTCTCCAAAGTCTCCGATATCGGTCATGAAAGCGCCATTTCCGTGCTGGGCTATCATCCCGGTGCAAAAGTCCAGTTGCGCCTGTCTGGCAAGGCGGCGGTGCAATCGACGGGTCCCGAGGCGGACGCCGCGTGGCAACAGGCTTCGCTCTATGGCCAACGGTGCTATTTGGCCGATCCGGCGCCGGGCAGCCCGCTCGCTGCGCCAGGTTCCGGCCTTGATCCTGCCATAGAGGGCGTGAGGCCGACGCCGGAACAGGTCATCCCCGCGCGGGCCAATTTCGCAATATTGCTGGTCGAGGTGGAGACGATCGAATGGCTCTATCTCGCGCACGCAGGCCATCGGCGCGCCCGGTTTCGGTGGAATGCGGCGGACCGGCAATGGGACGGTAGCTGGCTGGTACCCTAGGATTTTGCACCGCCGGGTTACGATTTCCCGACAGTATGGCGGGCAGCCCGGTTGATCCGGTGTGCTGCGGGACAGGCTTTTTCCCCTTGAACGGCCTGCCGACGCAGTCCATCTACGCGAAATGAACCAGAATAATGACAATATCGCCCTGCTGATCGATTCCGACAATGCCAGCCATAACGGCATCGACCCGGTGCTGACCGCGCTGGCCGAGCTCGGCACCGTGAATATCCGCCGCGCCTATGGCAACTGGCGCAAGCAGTCGCTCAAGGGCTGGGTCGATATATTGCACAAATATGGCATCGAGCCGCAGCAGCAGTTCGACCTGACCAAGGGCAAGAATGCCACCGACATGAAGATGACGATCGACGCCATGGACCTGCTGTTCCGCGGCAATGTCAGCGGCTTCGGTATCATGTCGAGCGACAGCGACTTCATGCCGCTGGCGATGCGGATCCGGCAGGAGGGGCTGCCGGTCTACGGCTTTGGCAGCGCCAAGACGCCGGAAGGCTTTCGCCAGGCGTGCAGCCGCTTTATCGACGTCGATGCGCTGATCAAGGCCGACAAGCGCAACCGCGGCGGTGGCAAAAGTGACGTCAAGACGGCGGCCAGGGCGGAAACATCCGGCAATAGCGGCGACAGCAACGGCAAGGTCGACGACGAACTGCTCAACCTGCTGATCGACGCCTACCAGGCGAGCAAGCGCGACGCCGAGGGCTATGCCAGCCTCAGCGAGGTCGGCAAGATCGCCGGCAACCGGTCGAGCTTCGATGTCCGCAACTACGGCTTTTCCCGGCTGTCGGAAATGTTTGAAAGCGTGCCCAATTTCCAGACCAAGCGCGACGATCACGGCCATCTGTTTGTGAAACGATTGCGGTAGGTCGCCTATCCTCCCCGCTTGCAGGGAGGTGGCAGCCCGCAGGGCTGACGGAGGGGCCTACGTCTGAGCGCTGCGTTCAGACGCACGCCCCCTCCACCACGCTTCGCGCGGCCCCCCTCCCCGTGCCGGGGAGGATTTTGGAGGCAATTGCGATAAGCTGTACGGTTGTCCTTGCCCCAAAAACGCAAAAGGTGACTCGCGCGCCAAAATCGTTATGTATGCCGGATGCAGACCGGAACCCTTATTTCACTCGCCCTCTACTTCATTCTCATGCTGGCCATCGGCTTTTACGCCTGGCGCCAATCTACCGACAGCAGCGAAGGCTATCTGCTCGGTGGCCGCAATCTCCATCCGGCGGTGGCGGCCTTGTCCGCCGGGGCGTCCGACATGTCCGGCTGGCTGCTGCTCGGCTTGCCAGGAGCGCTTTATGCGGCGGGACTGGTCGAGGTGTGGATCGGCATCGGCCTGTTTGTCGGCGCGCTGGTCAACTGGATCGTGGTCGCACCGCGGTTGCGCGAACAGACCGAACGCATGGGCAACGCCCTCACCATCCCCGAATTTCTTGCCAACCGCTTCCCCGACAAGGCGTTGCAGCTGCGGGTGACCTCGGCGATCATCATCGTCCTGTTCTTCGCGGTCTACACCGCAGCCGGCCTGGTCGGTGGCGGCAAATTGTTCGAGACCAGCTTTGCCGGGCTGTTCGGCGACACCGGGATGAGCGACTATATGACCGGCATCTGGCTGACCGCTGGTGTGGTGCTGGCCTATACCATGATCGGCGGCTTTCTGGCGGTTAGCCTGACCGATTTTGTCCAGGGCTGCATCATGGTGGTGGCGCTGGTGCTGATGCCGATCGTCGTGCTGACCGACGATGGCGGCGCGAGCGCGGTGGCGGCGACGCTGGCCGGGGTCGACCCCGATTTTCTCAGCCTGACGGCGGGCCTGTCGTTCATCGGTTTTCTGTCGGCGGTGACCTGGGGGCTGGGCTATTTCGGGCAGCCGCATATCATCGTGCGGTTCATGGCGATCCGGTCGATCCCCGATGTCGCCAAGGCGCGGACGGTCGGCATGAGCTGGATGGGCGTCGCCCTGATCGGCGCAATCGGCGTGGGCATCACCGGCCGCGCCTATGTCGAGCGTAACGGACTGGTGCTCGAGGATCCGGAAACGATCTTCATCCTGCTGGCCAATGCCTTGTTCCACCCGCTGATCACCGGGTTCCTGCTGGCGGCGCTGCTGGCGGCAATCATGAGCACGATCAGCTCGCAATTGCTGGTCTCGTCCAGTTCGCTGACCGAGGATTTCTACCGGCTGTTCCTGCGCAAGCAGGCCAGCGAGCGGGAAACCGTCAATGTCGGGCGGATTGCCGTGGCGCTGGTCGCGCTGGTGGCAATCTATATCGCGCGCGATCCGGACAGCAAGGTGCTGGGGCTGGTGAGCAACGCCTGGGCCGGCTTTGGCGCGGCGTTCGGACCACTGATCCTGCTGTCACTGACCTGGCCGCGAATGACCGGTGCGGGCGCGGTGGCCGGACTGGTGACCGGGGCCGGCGTGGTGATCCTGTGGATTTCGCTGGGCTGGAACGGGAGCTTCATGGGCGGACCCGGGGTTTACGAGATCATTCCGGGATTTGCCGCAGCGATGGCGGCAATTGTCGGGGTCAGCCTGGCTGGCAAGGAATCGCCGACTTATCAGGCCTGATCCGGTTTCGCGAGCCGGGCGCGCTCAATCCTCCACGCTATCCTCGATCGCGTGCATGTCGGCATCGCTGAGACCAAAATGATGGCCGACCTCGTGGATGACAACATGACGGATCAGCATTTCAAGTGCGACGCCGGTCTGCGCCATTTCCGCAAGCAGCGGACGGCGATAGAGCGTGATATGATCCCCCTCCGCGCCCGGCTGTGCCCACTGCGATTTTTCTCCGACCGGTACGCCCTGATACAGCCCGGATAATTGATAGCGACTGGTCATCCCGAAATGGTCCAATATCTCCTGCGAAGGCCAGTCCTCGATGCGCAGCAGGATATCGGTGAGATGTTCTGCGAATGGTGCCGGGATGGTTTCGAACACGCTCCGGGCGATGGTTTCGAAATCGGTGATGGTCGGGGAGTTGGTCATGGTCATGATATAGGGATTGCGATGCTGTGCCAAAAGAGCGGTTATGCGTGTGGCTTGATACCATCGGACATTGTTCCAAGAAATGGTTGTGCGCGATTCCTTCTCCCGTGAGGGAGAAGGATGCGAAGACTTGGCAGCTTGCTGCCTAGCCGCAGCTGGATGAGCGTGTACTGCGCTTCAGAAGACAGAACGCCCTCATCCAACGCCGCCTAATCGCTGAAGCGATAAGGCTCTGTATCCTTCTCCCTCACGGGAGAAGGCCAAGGAGGTGTCGTGGGAGAGGGAAAGCTAACGAGGAGAGCCCGTTCGCTCCGCCGCGATATGACCGAAGCCGAGCGCCAGCTGTGGAGCAGATTGCGCAACCGGCAGCTGGAAAACACCAAATTCGTCAAACAATTTCCCGTTGGCCCTTATGTCGCCGACTTTGCCGCGAGGAGTCTCGGTCTGGTTGTCGAACTGGACGGCGGGCAACATAGCGAGGGAAAGGACGCGGCGCGGACCAAGCTGATCGAGGAGCATGGCTATCGGGTCATCCGGTTCTGGAACAATGATGTGATTGAGAACATCGACGGCGTACTGGAAACAATTGTCCGAGAAATACACATTGCGAGGGGCCAGTAATCCCCTCTCCCTCAAGGGAGAGGGTTGCGCAGACTTACGAACTTGTTCGTTAGTCGCAGGTTTACCACCGCCAGAGATGCGCACCCAACCCTCAGAACACCCTCATCCAACTCCGGCTAATTCGCTCCGCTCATAAGCCTCCATATCCTTCTCCCTCATGGGAGAAGGCTGGCGGTGGCGGCTATCGTTTATCGTGATGGGCTTGGTAAAATTCCATAGATATTGTCAGGTTGGTTCGAAAGTCTAATTCTCATTCTGGCTTTTTTCGAAGGCCAACATAAATGGACGCGTGGTTTTCGTAATATCTTTGAAATGATTGAACAACACCGGATTCATTTTCACATTTCCAGTGATTGCGCGTTCACAAGAATAAAGTGAAAAGCAAACCAATGAAACTAGGTCGCTCAGTATTCTCGAAATATGAGCTTGTTCCAGTGCTGGAAGATCAGCTTTTCGAAGCGCTCGATCTAACAGAAGATCAAACGCTCTCGCGCTAGCGTGAATAAATTCGCTGCTCATCCCGTATCCGTGTAAAAGGGAATCGGCATAAATTATCTGCGATACTTGGTCATTTCCTGCACTAAGTACCTTCGCCATATTTGAAAACGACCACTTATTTTCTAGTGCTTTTCGGGTCCTCCGATCGAGCTTGGGGTCCACCTCAAACATTTCGTTGTTCTGCAGTTCTTTGAAAATATCGGCTGAAAAGTCCTGTTTATTTTCTCTGAACATTTCTTCTGTAATATCGGCCTTAAGTGATGCTTTCCGATCTGAGATTGAATTCAGTTTTCCCCAAAACTCGTCTAATGCTTGTTGGCGAAACGAAGGCTTGTGTGATGCAAGAAACATTGTTTTCACATTTGCTTCGTAAAATGACCGCATTAAAATCTCTGAATCCCATTGCATCCCCAAAGATAATAAAGTGAACACTGCTCGCGCTCTTTGTATTTGAAAGTTCGAAAGCACATTTAAAGTTTCAATAAATTGTTTCGATGCGCCTTCTGGCGAACCAACTAGTAGTTTCTCATGAATCTCACCAAAATCTTGAAACGCTAAAGCGCACTGATCAAAGCAGGCTTGCGTTGCATTGATAGCTTCTTGAAGTTCGTTTTGGATCACATCACCTAGTCAATTTCTTATAAGCCACGCGCGTAGGCCGATCCGCCGCGTCACCCAGCCTCCGCCGCTTATCCTCTTCATAGGCCTCAAAGTTCCCCTCGAACCACTCCACATGGCTATCCCCCTCAAACGCGAGGATATGCGTCGCAAGGCGATCGAGGAAGAAGCGGTCATGGGAGATGACCACGGCGCAGCCGGCGAAGTTTTCCAGTGCGTCTTCGAGGGCGCGGAGGGTTTCGACGTCGAGATCATTGGTTGGCTCATCGAGCAGCAGTACGTTGCCGCCCTCTTTGAGCATCTTGGCAAGATGGACGCGGTTGCGTTCGCCGCCGGAGAGCTGCCCGACCTTTTTTTGCTGGTCGGTGCCCTTGAAGTTGAATGCGCCGACATAGGCACGGGTCTGGACCTCGTTCTTGCCGAAGGTAAAAAAGTCGTGGCCGCCGGAAATTTCTTCCCAGATGTTCTTTGCCGGGTCGAGCGTGTCGCGGCTCTGGTCGACATAGCCGAGCTTCACCGTCTCGCCGAGTTCGAGCGTGCCGCTGTCAGGAGTTTCCTGACCGGTGATGATCCGGAACAGCGTGGTCTTGCCGGCGCCGTTGGCACCGATGATGCCGACGATCCCGCCGGGTGGCAGCGAGAACTCGAGATCCTCGAACAACAGCTTGTCGCCATAGGCCTTGGTCAGGCCCTTGGCTTCGATCACTTTCGAACCGAGCCGCTCGGGTGTCTGGATCAGGATCTGCGCCTTGCCGATCACACGGTTTTCCTGCGAAGCAACAAGATCGTCAAACGACTTGATACGCGCCTTGGACTTGGTCTGCCGCGCCTTGGGGCTCTGCCGCATCCATTCAAGCTCGTGCTCGATCGCTTTCTGGCGGCTCTTGTCCTCGCGCTCTTCCTGCGCCATCCGTTTGGCCTTGGCGTCCAGCCAGTGCGAGTAATTGCCTTCAAACGGCAGTCCCTTGCCGCGGTCGATCTCGAGCACCCAGTTGACGACATTGTCGAGAAAATAGCGGTCATGGGTGACGAGAATGACGTTGCCGGCATAGTCGATCAGATGCTTTTCCAGCCAGGCGACGCTTTCGGCGTCAAGATGGTTGGTCGGTTCGTCGAGCATCAGGATTTCCGGCTTGTCGAGCAGCAGGCGGCACAAGGCCACGCGGCGCTTTTCGCCACCGGACAGGTCGGTCACGGGGCTGTCGCCGGGCGGGCAGCGCAAGGCTTCCATCGCAATTTCCAGCTGATTGTCGAGCGTCCAGCCATCGACTGCATCGATCTTTTCCTGCAGCGTGCCCATTTCCTCCATCAGCGCGTCAAAATCGGCGTCTTCCGGGGGATCACCCATGATGTTGGAGATTTCGTTGAAGCGGTCGACCAGATCGGCGACTTCACGGACGCCGTCCATGACATTTTCCTTGACCGTCTTGCTCTCGTCCAGCTGCGGTTCCTGTGCGAGATAGCCGACGCGGATGCCCTCGCCTGCCCATGCCTCGCCCTGAAACTCCTCGTCCTGACCGGCCATGATCTTCATCAGCGTCGATTTACCGGCGCCGTTCTTGCCGATGATGGCGATCTTGGTACCCGGCAGGAACTGCAGATGGATATTGTCGAGCACCGGCTTGGGGGCGCCGGGGAAGGTCTTGGTCAGACCCTTCATGACATAGCTATATTGTACGGCCATCTTAATATTCTTTCTCAATCACTATCGTTGGCGCTGTGCCTGTAAAAGGGTGCGTATCGAGCAACATGGTTCGACAGGCTCAGCATTAACGGAAAATGGGGCTTGTTTGATGGACCATGTAGCTATTCCGCCCGCCAGTCGCAAGAGACCATTGGCAAAGTGCAAAAGGCGGGTTAGGCAGCGGCATGAGAAAAATACATGCATTGCTCGCTGGCGCCACTGCGCTGTTTCTGTCCCCTGCTGCGCTGGCCGCCGATCATGACCCGGCGGTGCTGCAGGCCAAGGCGCTGACCGACGACCTCGCTTATGAAATCGTCGAAGGACTGACCACCGAAATCGGACCACGGCAGGCGGGTACCGAGGCCGAAGCACGGGCGCGTGACTGGGCCATTGCCAAGCTGACAGCGCTGGGTTTCAGCAATGTCCGCAACGAACCCTATATGATGCCGACCTGGATTCGCGGCGCCGAAACGGCGTCGGTCGTCAGCCCCTTTCCGCAAAAACTGGCGGTTACCGCACTCGGCAACAGCGGCAGCACCGGTGACAAGGGCCTGACCGCAGAGGTGGCCTATTTCCCGACGCTTCGGGACCTGTTTGCGGCTCCCGACGGCAGCCTGAAAGGCAAGATCGCCTTTGTCAGCCATGCGATGGAGCCGACCCAGGACGGATCCAGCTATGGTGCGTTCGGGCCGGCGCGCTTTGTCGGGCCCAATATCGCGGCCAAAAAAGGTGCAGCAGCGATTGTCATCCGCTCGGCCGGGACCGACCGGCATCGCAATCCGCACACCGGCAACACCAATTTTGAAAAGGGCGTGACGCCGATACCGGCAGGAGCGCTTTCGATCCCCGATGCCGAAAATCTGCAGCGGATGCTGGCGCGCGGCAAGCCGGTGATGCTGAACCTGGTGTTGACCCCGCAGAATATCGGCCAACAGGAATCGGGCAATGTGATAGCCGAATTGCCGGGCAGCGATCCGTCGCTGGGCATGATCGTGATCGCCTGCCACCTCGACAGCTGGGATCTGGGCACCGGCGCGATTGACGATGGTGCCGGTTGCGCGATCATTACCGCAGCCGCCAAGCAGATCATGGCGGCGGCCCAGCCCAAGCGGACGATCCGGTTGCTCTGGGCAGGTGCCGAAGAGGTCGGCCTGTGGGGCGGCAATGCCTATGGCGAGGCGCGCAAGGGTGACAAGCACGCACTGGCGATGGAATCGGACTTTGGTGCCGACCGGGTCTGGCGGGTAGAGTTCAAACTGCCGGAGGCTGCCAAGCCGCTGGCGGACCGGATCACCCACGCGCTGCAGCCGCTTGGAATCGGACGCGGGCCGCGGCCGGCGAGCGGCGGTGCGGACGTGCAGGCGATCATCCGCAACAACAATCTCGCGGTCATCGATCTGCAGCAGGATGGCACCCGCTATTTTGACCTCCATCACACACCAGATGATACACTGGACAAGATCGATCCCGTACAGTTGCAGCAGAATGTTGCCGCCTGGACGACGGTGCTGTCAATCGTCGCCAATGACGACAGCGATTTGACCATGCCGGCTGAAGAATGACGATTCGCGCTCTTCTGCTACCGGCGATTGTTTTGCTGGCGGCCTGTTCCGAAACGCCGGTCGAGGATATGGGCGAGGAAGCCATTGCCGCGCACGAGCAGCAGATTGAGGAAGACGCGCTATCGCTGGAGCAGGCCGCGGATGAAGCGGTCAAGGCGCTGGAAGAAGATATCGACGCCGAGCTCACCGCGGAAGGCATCGGCGCACCGGCGGCAGTGCCCGCACCGGCTAACACGGAAAACTAGCCGACCGGCAGCACGAGCGTGGCGCGCAATCCGCCATTGTCCCTATTTTTCAGAATGATATCGCCGCCATGGTCGCGGGCAATCGCGCGAGCCAGAGTCAGGCCAAGGCCGGAGCCGCCGGTGGCCCGGTTGCGCGATGATTCCCCGCGCCGGAACGGTTCAAACATCGCGTCAATATTGTCCGCGGGGATGCCCGGACCGTCGTCGTCGACATTTATCATCAACCTGTCACCAGACTTTTCCACAGATATATCGGCGGACTTGCCATAGAGGATGGCATTGCCGATGAGATTGCGCAGCGCCCGGCGGATCAGCGTTTCGCGGATCAGGGCGCTCTGCTTCTCGCCGCGCTGATAATGGACCTGGTGTCCGAGATCGCTGAATTCGTCGACAATCGTCTCGATCAGCGAACGAATGTCGACCGGATCGGCCTGCTCCTGCGAGCGGCCCAGCCGGGCCAGCGACAGGATATCGTCCAGCGTGTGGTCGATATCCTCGATCCCGGCGACCATTCTTTCCCGTTCGGTCTCGTCTTCGACATTTTCGACCCGCACCCGCAACGCGGCCAGCGGGGTGCGCAAGTCATGACCGATCGCGCCGAGCATCACGTCCTTTTCATTGATCATGCGGCTGACGCGGGCGCTCATCGCATTGAAGGCCCGGATCAATTCCCTGGTGTCGGGAGGCCCCTGCTCCGGCAGCGGTTCGGTCTCGCCGGGCTGAAAGGCATGGGCCCTGGCGGTCAGCGATTTCAGCGGACGCGAAATATAGCGGCCGAGCAGAATCAGCGGGACAAGCATCAGCAGATAGATGGTTATTGTCTGAAACAACAGGGTCCGGACCATCAGCGGCGTGCGTCCGCGCACTGTCGAGGCTATGCTGACCCACTGACCGTCCGCCTGCCGTGCGGAAATCGTCACATAGCCCCTGGTTTCCGTCGGTGCGGGCCTGCCACCCATCGACCGGTTGATCGGGTTGTTCCGCCAGCCGCCCCGGTTGGCTCCGATCAGATGCCCCGTCATGTCCGGCGGCAGGTCGGTGGTGAAGGCCGCCCTGATGTCGGAAAAGCCGATGCCCATATTGGCAAAGGCCTGGCCGGCGCGCGCTTCCAGCTCCGGCAGTCGCCGCATGCGTCCGGTCACCGCGCTTTCCGGACCATATTTCAGCCGTCCCCAGCGCCGTGGCCGCATTGCGCCTCCGCGCCGGACCGGACGATCGCCGGCCTGACGATCGAGGCCGAAGGCAATGCGCGACACCGCAGCGGTCGATGATTCCACCAGATTCTGGTTCTGGGCGCCGCGATAGAGCAGGAAGCTGTTGATGCCCTGCGCCAGCAGCAGCATCAGCGCCACCACCAGCAGCAGCTGACCGACCAGACTTCCGGGCCACAGTCGCTTCACAGGGCTTTCACCTCGCCGGCGAGAACATAGCCGCCGCCCCAGACGGTCTTGATGATTTCCGGATTCTTCGGGTCGGCCTCGATCTTGCGCCGCAAGCGGCTGATCTGGTTGTCAACGGCACGGTCGAAAGCATGCGCCTCGCGACCCTGGGTGATATCGAGCAACTGATCGCGGTTGAGCACCTTGCCGGCGCGCGACACCAGTGCCAGCAGCATCTGATATTCGCCGGTCGACAGCGAGATATTGACACCTTCGGCGTCGATCAGGCTGCGCTTGTCGCATTTCAGGGTCCAGCCGGAAAACATATAGGCGCCGCCGCTGGAGCCGACCTGCTTTGCTCCGCCCTTTTCGGCGCGGCGCAAGACCACCTTGATCCGGGCAACCAGCTCGCGCGGGCTGAACGGCTTGGTGATATAGTCGTCGGCGCCCAGTTCCAGTCCAATGATCCGCTCGGTCTCCTCGGTTCTGGCGCTGATGAAGATGACCGGCGTGTCGGTCTTGTCGGTGACAAACCGGCACAGGCTCAGACCATCCTCGCCTGGCATCATGATATCGAGCAGGATGATATCGAAATCATAGGCGTTGAGCAGCGATCGGGCGATGCTGGCATCGCCTGCCTGCTGGACCTTGTAGCCCTGCCTGATCAGATAGTCTGCCAGCGGTTCGCGCAGCGAGGCTTCGTCGTCGACCAGCAGAATGTGAATCTTGTGCGTCATCGCATTGCCCTATCACAGGAATCGCAAAAAGAAACGGACCGCCAGCCAGTTTGGGGGAGGGAGATTTGGCTGACGATCCGTTCGTAAAAAAAGGCGTTCAGGGATTAACTGCCTTTTTTGTTCCATTCGCCACGACGTGCCTGCCATGCAGCCTGCCGTTCTTCCTTGCTGATCTTGCCGTCCTTGTTGCTGTCGGTCTTGTCAAAGCGGGCCATGGCTGCCGCCGTAAATTCGGCCTTGCTGATCTTCTGGTCACCATTGGTGTCGGCCTTGCGCATCATCGCCATACCATGACCACCGCGATGGCCGTGCATATCCTTGCCGCCGCGCTTGCCGTGCATCGCCTGGGCTTCGTCCTGGCTCAGCTTGCCATTTCCGTCCTTGTCCATGCGGGCAAAGCGATTGGCCTTGCGCTCGGCGCGCGCAGCTTCGATTTCCGCCGGCGACAGTTCGCCGTCACCATTGGTGTCGGTTTTGGCGAAGCGTTCCGCCTTTTTCGCGGCGCGATCTTCCCGGGACAGCTGGCCATCGCCATTGACATCCATCTTGGCGAAGCGCTTGTCCAGCGAAGCGGTCATTTCGGCCCGGCTGACGGAACCGTCGCCATTGCTATCGGCCCGCATGCCACGGTCACCGGGGGCAGCGATGGCGATACCGCCAGCCATCAGCATTGCGGTCGCACTCGAGATCAAAATTGCTTTTTTCATGTCTGTTTCCTCATCATTCCGTTCAGGGAGACGGCTTGTTTTTCCGCCACGAATGTTCTTCTAATGGCCAGTTGTCGCTGAACTTTGTCAGAACGGGCACAAATTGTCGCAAATTGTATCAGTCACGCCACGCCGTTCATCGAGGTGACAGACGCGCGCGGGAGCACCAAGCGGATGACCCAAGGGTGGCAGCTGCATATTTCCATCGACCACCGTTCAAATTAGATTTATTGGCAGGCCTGACAAGAAATCATGCGAAAAGAACATACAATGTCCATATTGCAAGCCAGCGGTAAAAAGGCGGATGACGCAATCGATCCAGCCATTTTCAAGGAAATGGCCAACAATATGCCGGTCTTGTGCTGGATGGCCGACGCCAGCGGCTACATCAACTGGTACAACGACCGGTGGCACGAATATTGTGGTACCACGCCCGCCGAGATGGAAGGCTGGGGATGGCAATCCGTTCACGATCCGGAGAGACTGCCCGATGTCATGGAGGCCTGGATCGCCTCTATCGCGTCCGGACAGGCATTTGAAATGACCTTCCCGTTGCGCCGTGCTGACGGAAGCTACTGCCCGTTTCTTACCCGTATCACTCCGCATCATGATCAGCATGGCGAGATTACCCGGTGGTTTGGCATCAATATCGATGTTTCGGAACAGCAAGAAACGGCGAAGCGACTGCAGCAAAAAAGTTACGCACTGGAGCGGGTTCTGGCGGAACGGCAGGCGATACTGGATCAGCTGGGCGAAGGCGTGATCATCACCGATGCCGGTGGCGAGATCGTCTATATGAACGAACGGGCACAGATCCTCCATGGCCAGAAACAGCTCGGCGTATCACCCGATGACTATACAACGGCCTTCCAGCTGCTGACACTGGGTCGGAAGCCTTTTCCGGTTGACGAGCTGCCGCTGACCCGCGCGGTGCGGGAAAATATTACAACGGCGGATAGCGAGTGGATTATTCGCCGCGCCGACGGGTCAGAAATATTCGCCAAAGGCAATGCCAAGCCGGTCTATGATGAACAGGACAGGAAAATTGCGGCGGTGCTGACGATCCGGGATGTCACCAAGACCCGGGCCAACGAACGGGCGCTCAAGGAGGCGCTCGATGCCAAGGACATGCTGCTCTATGAAGTCAACCACCGGGTCAAGAACAGCCTGCAGCTGGTCAACTCGCTATTGTCGTTGCAGGCCGGCCACGGTTCGGACGAGCTGCGGCACAATCTGGAGGACGCACGAGCCCGGATCGGCGTTGTTGCGCGATTGCACGGCCAGCTCTATCAATCCAGCATGCACGATCGCATCGAGGCGGGAGTCTTCCTGACCGGTCTTGTGTCCGACACGGTTGATGCGCTGAAGCCGAGCGAGGCGGTCACCTTTGATGCCGCATGTGACAAGGACGTGATATTGCTGCTCGATCAGGCGATACCTCTGGCGATTGTCGTGAGCGAACTGGTCACCAATGCCCTGAAATATGCGTTTGACGATCGGGAGGAAGGAACGGTCTCGCTCGCTGTGCGTAGACGCGATGATGGAAAAATCGAAATCGAGATCGGAGATGATGGGGTCGGATTGCCAACCGGGTTTGATCCGGCGGCTTCTTCCGGCCTGGGAATGCGGGTATCCTACGCGCTTGTCCAGCAATTGAGAGGGGAATTGACGTTCTCCACAGCCGATCAGGGGACGGTTTTTTCGATCATCTTCGAGCCCACAGCACTGCGGGCGGTAGAGTAGTTTGACTTGGGGTAAATCAATGCGTGTCCTGATCGTGGAAGACGAGTTTCTGGTGGCGATGGAGATGGAATCCATCCTGGAAAACAACGGCATCGCCGTATCCGGCTGTGCAAGCAACATAGCAGAAGCCCAAAATATTGTCCGGGAGCGGGAATGCAATTTCGCCCTTGTCGATATCAATCTGGCGGATGGCGACAGCGGCCTGTCGCTTGCAGGATGGCTGGCCGAACAAAATATTCCTTCGCTACATGTCAGCGGCAACTGCCCGGCGGACCGCGATGCGACAGCTGCGGTCGGATGTCTGCAAAAGCCGTTCAGCCCCCGCGATCTGATCGGTTCCCTGAAGGCCGTTCATGCCAAGCTGGCCGATGCCCCTCCAAAAACCCTGCCCACCGGACTCGCACTGTTCTGAATGTGATCGTCAGCGGACGCTCTGCTTGAGATCAGGGCTTCATGATGGTGTAGTGACCGGAACCCGGAAGCTTGCACATCGTCTTGGAGACCCTGAGCTCCTCACCATCGACGATTAGGATATCGGCGAGAACCATGCATGGCGTGCCATCGGGCAACTTGTTTTTTGATGATACTTTCGAACTGCCGGACACATTTTCGCGAACCGTGCTTTCCCATTCGACCATCTTGCCGACTTCGCCGCTCCTGGTCGCCTCCTGGGTCGCTTCCGCTGCCTGTTCCTGCTCTTCCGGATAAAGCCTGCAGGCAACCGACTGCGACAGGCTGTTGGCGCTGTCGACCAGAAAGTCGCCGACCAGCGGAATTTTCCGGGTAACGCTGGCCATCCGGTCGGCCATGCCAAAAATCCCTTTCCGCTTTGTCCTGGCTGCATTTTCGTCCGGTTTACCCTGGCCGTTTCCGCAAAGAGTATCGAAGGAATTCGCCGCTTCTGGCTCGACCGTTGCAAGCTCTTCGGTTGCAGGTTCTTCGGTTGAAGCTGGGCCGGCAGTATCCTGAGGATCGGACACCGCCGGGCCTTCCGCAGGCGCTACCGGCTGTTCTGCTTTCTCGTCTTTGGACGTGCTGCCGAACAGATTGCCGAATTGAGCCGACGCCGGGATCGGCGTGAGCATCAGTCCGACACCGATCGCCAAAATGCACGACCGAGAAAACTGTAAATATTCACTACGCATACTATTCCCTCTCGGCCTGAACCTTAGGCGGATGAGGCCACCAAGCAAATGGATTGGGGACGAAGAGAGATCCAGACAGAAATATCACAGTCTTCTGCTCGAATTGGTGCCTGATAATTAAGATATCCAACGCGTCACTGAAGTGCACACTGGCTGTTTTGGAGCGGGTGAAGGGAATCGAACCCTCGTCGTAAGCTTGGAAGGCTTCTGCTCTACCATTGAGCTACACCCGCATGTCCGGATCGGCCGGATGCGCCGCTATTGCCACCGCTTGGATGGCTCGTCAATCAGGAAAGCTCGAGATTTTCCCGTGCCCTCCGGTCTTGTTGATCAAACCACTGGGCTACAGACTGCTGTTCGGCCTTGCTCATGTGCAGACCCAGTTTTGATCGGCGCCAGAGAATATCCTCGGCGGTGCAGGCAAACTCCCGGTCGATCAGCCAGCGGATCTCGATCTCGTAAAGGCCAGCGCCAAATGATTGCCCCATATCCGCCAGTGTCCGGACGCCAGCGAGCATGGTCGCGCTGTCGGTACCATAGGCGCGCACCAGACGGTGCAGTACGGAACGATCGAGGAAAGTCCAATCGCTGGCATATTGATCGACCAGCGCATCAAAGGCATCAGGTGCAAAATCACCGCCGGGCAGATGGGCCTCCTTGGTCCAGTCATCGCCGTCGATATCCAGCGCATCCGACAGAGTCCGGATCGCCTGCAGTGCCAGCACCCGATAAGTGGTGATCTTTCCGCCAAAAATCGACAGAACCGGAGCGCCACCGTCGGTGTCATAGTCAAATACGAAGTCGCGGGTGACCGTGGCGGCCGTCCGGCTATGATCGTCGAACAGCGGACGAACACCGGAATAGGTCCAGTCGATGTCGTCCGGGGTGACCGGTGCCTCAAAATACTCACTGGCAGCATCGCAGAGATAGGCGATTTCGCCTTCGCTGATCCTGGCCGGGCCTTCGGCATAACTCCACGGCTCGTCGGTGGTGCCGATCAGCGTATGATCACCTTCATAGGGGATGGCGAAGATGATGCGGCCGTCCCGGTTCTGAAAAATATAGCTGTGGTCGCCTTCATATTTGCGCTTCACGACGATATGACTGCCCTTGACCAGGCGCAGTTTGGCCGCGTTGCTGCTCCGGTCATACATGGCCGTGACCGGGTCTACCCAGGGGCCGGCGGCGTTGATCAGGATTTTTGCCTGTTCGGTCTCTTGACCACCATATTGGTTGATTTTCAGGGTCCAGCGATCCGCGCCGCGTTCCAGTCCGACACAATCTGCCTGCGTACGAATATCGGCACCGCGTTCAGCAGCATCCCTGGCGGTGAGCGACACCAGCCGGGCATCATCGACCCAGCAATCGGAATAGGCAAAGCCCTTTTTCAGCCGTTCCTGTAGCGGGTCACCGCGCGCATCCTTGCGCAAGTTGAGGCTTTTGGTGCCCGGCAGGATATCGCGCCCGCCGAGATGATCATAGAGGAACAGCCCGAGGCGGAGCAACCAGGCCGGACGCATGCCTTCGTCCACCGGCAGGACAAATCGCATCGGCCAGATAATATGCGGCGCGGCGCGCAGCAGCACTTCGCGTTCCTTGAGCGCCTTGCGCACCAGGTTGAATTCATAATGTTCAAGATAGCGCAAACCGCCGTGGACCAGCTTGGTACTGGCGGAGGAGGTGTGGGCGGCGAGATCGTCGCGCTCGACCAGCAGAACCCTGAGGCCCCTGCCCGCTGCGTCACGCGCAATTCCGACGCCATTTATGCCGCCGCCGATAATGGCCAGATCATACATGGCGGCTTTCATAAAGTAACCGGCGATTTGCGCAATGCTGCATTGCAATATAAATCGCTTTCGCTTGCCTTTTGCCCGCCAGCTTTTAGCGTGAACCAGCAGGACACGGGCTGGGAAAGAGCAGAATAATGGTGCAGAATATATTGGTCATCGACGAGGGCACGACCTCGACACGGGCGATGCTGTTTGACCGGCATGGCAAGCTGCACGGTTCGCAGCAGGAGGCGCTGCAGCAATATTATCCGGCACCGGGTCTGGTGGAGCATGATGCCGCGGAAATCTGGAACAAGACGCTGCGCTGCTGCCAGAAAATGGTCGAAAAGGCTGGTGGAGCGGACAAGATCGCCGCAATCGGCATCACCAACCAGAGGGAGACGGTGGTCGCCTGGGACAAGCGCAGCGGCGAACCGCTGGCAAAAGCGATTGTCTGGCAGGACCGGCGCACGGCGCAAAAATGCGATGCGCTGAAAGCCGAGGGCCTGGAGCAGGTGGTACAGGCCAAAACCGGGCTTCTGCTTGACCCCTATTTCTCGGGCAGCAAGATTGGCTGGATGCTGGAAAACTGCCCCGAGGTTCGGGAAGCGGGCGACAATCTGGCATTCGGCACGATAGAATCCTATCTGATCTACCGGCTGACCGGTGGCCAGCATGTCACCGATGCCAGCAACGCCAGCAGGACGATGCTGATGGCGCTGGACGGCGATGACTGGGACGACGAGCTGCTGGCCCTGTTCGATATTCCGAAAAAGACCCTGCCCCGGATTGTCGACTGCGCGGGAGAAATCGGCCAGACTGCGGCGAAGCTGTTCGGCAGCGCCATCGCGATATGCGGCTCGGCCGGTGACCAGCAGGCAGCCACTATCGGTCAGGCCTGCCTGTCCGTCGGCGAAACCAAGGCGACCTTCGGAACCGGCGCCTTCATCCTGACCAACAGTGGCGAGACCGCCCCCCGGTCGGAGAACCGCATGCTGTCGACCGTGCTCTATCAGCATGCCGGCAAGCGTATCTATGCGCTGGAGGGTTCGGTGTTTGTCGCCGGCAGCCTGATGCAATGGCTGCGCGACGATATCGGGCTGCTCGAATTTGCCGGCGAAAGCGAGGAACTGGCGCGGTCTGTCAAGGATAATGGAGGCGTCTATCTGGTCCCGGCCCTGTCCGGTCTTGGCGCACCGCACTGGCGGGCTGATGCCACTGCGAGCATTTTCGGTCTCAGCTTTTCCTCCAAAAAGGCACATATCGCCCGCGCAGCGCTGGAATCCATGGCTTATCAATGCCACGATCTGAAGACCGCCTTTTCCGCCGACGGCGTCGACTGGCAGAATCTGCGGATCGACGGCGGGATGGTCGCCAATGACTGGATGGTGCAGGATCTGGCAGATATTCTCGATATCACGGTCGAGCGGCCGGAATTTTTCGAGACCACGGCCCTGGGCGCAGCGATGCTGGCGGCAGTGGGGGCGGGTATCTATCCGTCACTGGAAGCGGCCTCGGTGATGATATCGGAACTGGACGTCTACCAGCCGGGCATCGATCCCGACACAAGGGCCAGCAGACTGGCCGGCTGGAAGACCGCAATCGACTCTGTCCTCTCCCGATAGGATCGACTGCCGAAAGGCATAAAAAAGCCCGCATGAAGCGGGCTTTTTATTCAATAAGAACCGTTTCGAAGCGGATTTACGCCGATTTCTTTTTCTTCTCGGCCTTCACGTCCGCCCAGATTGTCCGGTAGGACAGATAAGCGAGGATCGTTGCAATCAGCAGGAAGGCGAGGACCGCCCAGCCCGTCTGATGGCGTTTTTCGAGCGTAGGCTCTGCAGTCCAGATCAGGAAAGCGGACACATCCTGGGCCATCTGGTCGATGCTGGCCGTGGTGCCGTCGGAATAGCTGACCTGGTCATCGACCGCGAGCGGCGGCGCCATCGCCAGGTTCAGGTTCGCGAAATAGGGATTATAGTGCAGTCCCGGTCCCGGCTGATTGGCCGCAGGCAGATCGGCCGGCGGATTGGTATAGCCGGTCAGCAGCGAATAGATATACGGCGCGCCGCCTTCGCGGGCCTTGGTCATCAACGAAAGATCCGGCGGGATGGCGTTGTTGTTGGCAGCGGCAGCAGCCACGTCATTGGCAAAAGGCTTGGGGAACTTGTCCGCAGCCAGCGATGGACGCGTGGACATTTCGCCGGTTGCTGGATCGATGTCGGGCGTCTGGATAGGCCAATTGGCCGCAATCGCCTTCACCTCATCTTCATTGTAGCCAAGGTCTTCGAGATTGCGGAACGCAACCAGCCGCAGCGAATGGCACGCTGCACAGACTTCCTTGTAAACCTGAAATCCGCGCTGCAGTTGCTGGCGATCAAATTTGCCAAGCGGTCCGTCGGACGAGAAGGAAACGTCCTTCGCCGCCTTGTGGAAAGCATGCTCTGCGGTTTCGGCCGGCGGGTTCGTGATATATTCCTTTGCCCCCATTCCAAATGAGACCAGGAGCCAGCCCGAAAAGAACAGGCCAATCAAGATTCCGATAATTCTTACCATTGCGACGGGTCCCTAATTCTTAGCTGGCGGTGTTGAGTGGCTTGCCGGTTACCGATTCAGTAATACTGTTCGGCAAAGGCTCTGGCTTTTCCAAGCGAGACAACAGCGGCAAAATGATGAGGAAATGTGCAAAATAATAGGCCGACGCCAACTGGCTGATCATCACAAATGGTTCCTCAGCCGGTGCACCGCCACAATATCCCAGTACCAGCACGTCGATCACGAGGATGCCGAAGAATATCTTGAATTTGGGCCGGAACAGTCCGGAACGGACCGGCGATTTGTCGAGCCACGGCAGGAAGAACCACACCAGGATCGCGGAGAACATCGCCAGTACGCCAAGCAGTTTCGCCGGAATGAACAGGAAGTCGAAGGTGAAGGCGCGCAGGATCGCGTACCACGGCCAGAAATACCATTCCGGAACGATGTGGGCGGGCGTGGAAAGCGGGTTCGCCGGGATATAGTTGTCCGCATGGCCGAGCGCATTGGGCAGGAAGAACATCATCGCGGTGAAGAAAATCAGCACCAGACCGATCGTCCATCCGTCCTTGGCGGTATAATAAGGATGAAACGGCACCGTATCCTGCGGCCCCTTCACATCGACACCGGTCGGGTTGTTGGAACCCGGGATGTGCAATGCCCAGATATGCATGATGATCACGCCGGCGATCACGAACGGCAGCAGATAGTGCAGCGAGAAGAAGCGGTTCAGGGCGGCATTGTCCGGGGCGAAGCCACCGAGCAGCAGTTCCTGGATCGGCTTGCCGACCAGCGGAATGGCTTCAAACAGGCCGGTAATCACCTTGGCACCCCAGAAGCTCATCTGTCCCCAGGGGAGCACATAGCCCATGAAGGCGGTCGCCATGGCGAGGAGATAGATAACGACGCCGAGCAGCCAGAGCATTTCCCGCGGAGCCTTGTAAGACCCGTAGAAAAGTCCACGTCCGATATGAAGGTAGATGGCGATGAAAAAGAAGCTCGCGCCATTGGCGTGCGCGTAGCGGATCATCCAGCCGCTGTTGACGTCGCGCATGATATGCTCGACCGAATCAAAGGCAATATTGGCATTGGCGGCATAATGCATCGCCAGGATAATCCCGGTGATGATCTGAATAACCAGAAACAATCCGGCCATTGAGCCAAAGTTCCACATGTAGTTCAGATTGCGCGGAGCAGGATAACCGGCACCAAGGCTGTTATAGACGAAACGTGGCAGCGGGAGCTGCTTGTCCATCCACTGACCGAAATCGGTCGTTGGCGTATATTCTTTTGCCCAAGGAAAGCTCATTGTTCTTCTGCCCCTTAGCCGATTTTCACGACGGTATCTGATAGGAATTCATGTTCTGGCACTTCCAGATTGGCTGGTGCCGGACCTTTGCGGATGCGTGCGGCCGTGTCATAGTGCGAACCGTGGCAAGGGCAAAAATAACCCCCGAATTCGCCTTTGATCTCACCCTGCGCGGCGCCCAGCGGCACACAGCCGAGATGGGTACAAACACCCAGAGTGATCAGCCAGTTTTCCTTGCCGGCGGTGGTCCGCTCGGCCAGTGTTTCGGGATCACGCAATTCTGCAACATCGACCGCATTCGCTTCGGTAATTTCTTCGGCCGTCAGATTGCGGATGAAAATCGGCTGCTTGCGCCAGCTGGTCTTGATTGCCTGCCCCGCTTCGATTGCGGAAATATCGACTTCAATCGACGCGAGAGCGAGAACATCCGCGCTCGGGTTCATCTGGTTGACCAGCGGGAAAACCGTGGCAACTGCCCCAGCACCCGCGAAGCTTACCGCTGCGATATTGATGAAATCCCGGCGGCGAACGCCGCTTTCTTCTGCGACTGCCGTATCAGCTGTTTCAACCGTTGCCATGCAAACAAGCCCTATAGAATAGTTATGACCCCCGACCACCCGAACGTTTGACGCTGCTTTGCAACAGCCTGAACGGGCAGTGATTTGCGCGCCTGATAGCCGCGAAGGATAGGGTTTGCCAACAGGGAATTTTCGATTGACCAAACATTCACTTCCCGCGCATGGTGGACAGCCCATGAGGATAGCATTGTATCAACCCGAGATAGCGGGAAATTTAGGAACGATATTAAGGACTTGTGCGTGCCTGAATGTCGAAGTTGATATCATCGAGCCCTGCGGATTCCCGTTCAGCGACCGCAGTCTGAAACGCGCCGGAATGGATTATTTCGAGCATGTTCGCTATACGCGTCATGCCGACTGGGATGCCTTCCGTGCGAGCTGCGATTCCCGCAAAGCGCGGATCATCCTGCTCTCCAGCAAGGCAGATCAGCCACATTTCGGATTCGCCTACCGGTCTGATGATATTCTTCTGTTCGGATCGGAAGGATCAGGGGTTCCCCGTACTGTACATGACCAGTGCGATGGACGAATCACCATTCCCATGAGCCCGGGCATGCGCAGCTTGAATCTGGCAGTATCCGCTGGCATGGCACTGGGCGAGGCTCTTAGACAAACAGGACAATTTCCGGAATGACCAATCAATTGGACGATCAGCAGCAAACGGCCCAGACATGGTTCAAACAGCTACGCGACGATATCTGTGCGGAATTTGAAAAGATAGAGGCGGAAGCCGGCAGCGACGCCAAGTTTGATTTCATCCCCTGGGATCGCGAGAATCCCGACGGCAGCCCTGGCGGCGGTGGTATCCAGGGGCTGATGAAAGGCGAGATTTTTGAAAAGGTTGGTGTGAACATTTCCACCGTCGACGGCACGTTCAGCGATGAATTTAAGGCACAGATCAATGGCGCCGAAGAGGATCCCCGTTTTTTCGCCACCGGAATCAGTCTGGTTGCGCACATGAAAAATCCCCATGTTCCCAACGTGCATATGAACACCCGCTTCCTGTGCACCACCAAACGCTGGTTCGGCGGTGGTGCCGATCTCAATCCGGCGATCGTCTATGACGAGGATACCGAAGAATTCCACGCCCGCTTCCGATCGGCCTGCGCGCCGCACAACCCGGAATATTATCCACGGTTCAAGAAATGGGCGGATGACTATTTCTACATTCCCCACCGCAAGGTCCATCGCGGCGTTGGCGGAATATTTTACGATCATATCGAACTGAACAAGGAATCCGATTTTGATCGCCATTTTGCCTTCACTCAGGATGTCGGACGCGCCTTTCTGGACATATTTCCGAAACTGGTGCGCAAGCGGATGGGCACCGAATGGAGCGCCGAAGACAAACAGAAGCAGCTCGAATGGCGCGGTCGTTATGCGGAATTCAACCTGGTCTATGACCGGGGCACGACTTTCGGGCTGAAAACCGGCGGCAATGTCGATGCGATCCTGATGAGCCTCCCGCCCGAAGCCAAATGGATCTGAACGATGTGACCGAGCAACTTGAGGACGTTCCCGGCGGTCAGGTGGCGACTATCGTCACCCATCTGGAGATGCTCGACAAACCGGTTCTGCCGGCAACCAGCTCCAGTTTTGCTGTGAAACCCTGGCGCAACCCGTCAACTGATGACTATCGGACACTGTTCCGGAAAGTCGGGGAGCCGTGGCTATGGATATCGCGGCTGTTGATGGACGATGATGAACTCGAAGCCATCCTCCATCATCCGGCGGTCGATATCTCGCTCATTGTCGACGGGAAAGAGCCGGTCGGCTTTATCGAACTGGACTTTCGGGAACCGGGTGAATGCGAAATTGCGTTTTTCGGGCTGGTTCCGGACCAGAATGGCAAGGGCCAAGGCCGCTGGATGATGAATCAGGCGCTGGACAAGGCCTGGCGCGACGATATCAGGCGCGTCTGGCTTCATACCTGTACCCAGGATTCGCCGCGCGCCCTGCCCTTTTACCAGCGCTGCGGCTTCCGGATTTTCAAACAACAAACCGGTCAGATGACCGACCCGCGGCTGACCGGCCATCTGCCGAGAACCGCCGCGCCCCATATCCCGATATTCAGTTAGAAATCTCGCTGACCTTTTTGTCTTTGCCACTCATGTCGATGTAAACCGACGTGATCACCGCTGCGATGACCAGCTGGAAGGCAGATCCGGCCAGCGCCGCCACCAGGTTTTCGATCAGGAGCCAGCCCGCACCGCCTGTCGCCAGTCCGGTGATCACGCCTGTGACCGCTTCCAGCACACCCACGGTAATCGTACCGACAACCCCGATGATCACCACGAACAACAGAATCGAGAAACCGTTGCCTTTGGTCAATGACCAGCTTTTCTTGAGCGCTTCAATGGGATTGCGTTCCCGTTGGTCGACGATCACCACCGGTACCAGAAGAAAGCGGGCCGTCAGATAGAGGCCAGGGATGATGAAAAGAATGAACCCCGGCAAAGAGATCAAGCCAACCGCCAGATTGGCCAGCAGATAGATCAGGAATATTTTCAGCGCTGCGACCAGATCTTCCGCGACGGTGCCATTGCGCGACGGGGCAAGGGCGAAATAGACCGCCAGACTTCCAAAGCTGATCACCAGGTTGGAGGCCATGATCGAAAAGCTGTTTTCGCCGAAATAGGCAGAATAGATCGCCAGCATCTCGCCCCCGCCCTCATCGCCGTTGAACACCGGCGGGGCGACAAACTGGGCAAAAAGGAGCGTAGGCAGAAAGATGAAGACACCGGCGATCGCCAATATAGCTTCCTTATTCGCGACGAGGAGGGCCATCGCACCATTCCAGCATTGCATATAGTTCAGCTTCATTTTTCATTCCCGAATGAATTTCTCTGTTGCCTGCCCTTGCCACCCGGCGTGCAAAAGTGCACGAAATTTCTATGAACGACCCCAATGATATAGAATGGCAGATTTCGTCCGGAACGGTGGAGTATCCCGCGGCCCTGGCCAAGATGGAACGGCGCAACGCCGCAGTCCAGGCCGGGGAGGAGAAGGAGCTGATCTGGCTGCTGGAGCATCCACCGCTCTACACTGCCGGCACCAGCTCCGATCCGGCGGAACTGCTTAGCCAGGACTTCCCCGTCTATGATACCGGACGTGGCGGTCGCCATACCTATCATGGCCCCGGCCAGCGGGTTGGCTATGTCATCCTCAACCTGAAACAACGCAATGCGGATGTCCGGGGTTTTGTCCACGCGCTGGAAGCATGGGTGATCGCGGCGCTGGCGGAATTTGGTGTGAATGCACGGGCCGTGGAGGGCCGGGTCGGCATCTGGTGCGATACGCCGGACGGACAGGAAGCGAAGATCGGCGCGATCGGTATCCGGATTCGCAAATGGGTGACGATGCACGGATTTTCAGTCAATATTGACCCGGATCTGAGCCATTTTGGCGGAATCATCCCCTGCGGCATCAGCGAATATCCGGTGACCAGCCTTGCCCAGCTGGGCATGGAGGCCACGATGCAGCAATTTGATGAAGCGTTGCAAAAAACCGCCGAGAGCTTCCTGAAAGCGATTGATCGAGACCCATCCGCGCCTATGCTGGATTGATCGGGGATCGACGAAAAGAGGACAAAGACATGAACAGATTTTCCAAAATTGCCGCTGCGGCGCTGGTTGCCCTGACGATCTCCGCCTGCTCCGGAAACGACGCACCCGATTCAGACAATGTTACCGAGACGCGGATGGATGATGTCGATGTCATCGATGGCACGATCAGCGACGATATGGTGGATGTGGATACAATCCAGAAAGTCGATCCAACCGGCGAGGAAGATACCGCCAAAGCGGATGACGATAAGGAAGCCGCATCCGGCGAGGCGACAGAGGCTGCCGAAGAGCCAGAGGAATAAGCGTTCAGGCCAGGCCGAGTATCTTGTGAGTCTGTAACGACAGGCGCCATTTCGGATGCGTCTGGACAAAGCTTATGGCCTGCTCGAGATTAGCTTTGCTGGCGGCATCGTCGCCGCGAGAGTCCATTGGCTGCAACAGCAGGTTGGCAAAGTTCCAGCCCTGCATGTTCTGCCAGTCGCTCCGTTCCTGCGGCCAGACCAGCTTCAGTTCGTCACCCGAACGCTGCACCGTTTCGCTGCCCGCCTTGGGGCTGATGCAGATCCAGTCAATGGTGCGCGGTACCGCCAGCGTTCCGTTCGATTCGATGGCGATAAAAAATCCTTCGGCGTGCAAGGCGTCGATTAGCGCCGCGTCGACCTGCAGCATCGGTTCGCCGCCGGTCAGAACAACAAAACGGGATTCGCGATCGCTGCCCCAGGTCCGGGCCGCTGCCGCAGCGAGATCGGCAGCGCTGCTGAATCGTCCGCCGCCTTCGCCATCCATGCCGACAAAATCGGTGTCGCAAAACTGGCAGACCGCCGAGGGCCGGTCCCGTTCGAGCCCGGACCAGAGATTGCACCCGGTAAAACGGACGAACACCGCCCTGCGTCCGGCATGCACCCCCTCGCCCTGCAGGGTGAGGAATATTTCCTTGACCGCATAGCTCATTGGGCCGCGTATCGCGTCGTATCGAGGATGCCGGCCTCTTCGAAACCCTTTTGCCGCAGGCGGCAGCTGTCGCACAGGCCGCAAGCGAGGTTGCCGTCCGCCGGGTCATAGCAGGACCAGCTCCAGGAGGGATCGAGGCCCAACCGGATCGCTTCCCTCGCGATATCCGCCTTGGTCATATGTTGCAGCGGCGTATGGATTTGAAAGCCGCTGCCCTGATCGCCGGCCTTGGTCGCGAGATCGGCCAGTCGCTCGAACCCTTCGATGAATTCGGGTCGACAGTCGGGATAGCCGGAATAGTCGAGGGCATTAACGCCGATGAAGATATCCCGCGCGTCCCGTGCTTCGGCCAGTCCCAGCGTGAGCGACAGGAATATGAGGTTGCGGGCGGGCACATAGGTGACCGGGATGTCTTTGCCGACACCGGACTTGGGAACATCGATGTCGGCGGTCAGCGCCGAACCGCCAAAGCGGCTCAGGTCCAGCGGCAGTATGATATGCTCGGCGACATCCAGCCTGGCCGCGATGGTCTGCGCCGATTGCAGTTCTATCTTGTGACGCTGGTTATAGTCGATGGTCAGCGCGATCAGCCGATAGCCCTGCTCTGCAGCCAGCGCGGCAGAGACCATTGAGTCGAGCCCGCCGGACAATAAGATGATCGCTGATTTCGATTCGGAAGTCATGATGCGTCCCGCTAATCGCCTTGCCGGCGTGGCGCAAGTTTTGCGCGCATGCTGCCCGCGCAATCAGGCGCTAGCAGCTGCCGGTCCGGCGGCCTTCCACATTCAGGGAAAAAGGCGCGTTGTTGAGGATGCCCTGCGAGCTGATCTGCACCAGACTGCTGGATTCCAGCTTGATTTCGGTCACACCCTGACCGGAACGGCCGCATTTATAGCTGACCCGCAGCTTTCTCGGGCCGTTTTCTATCACGTAGCGCGAGCAAGTCGTATTGGCATGCTGGATTTGCAGCAACAGCTCGGGGTTTCCCAGGCAGACTTTCTGCCCCGGCTCCCGCGACCCGCGTTCTTTCAAAGTCCACTCGCCCGGTGTCAGCCCTTCCAGAACAGCCATTCCCGGCGTTTGCGCAGGCGCCGCTATCGCGAATCCTGACAGGACGGCGGCTGTTGCGCTGATGATTTTGATCAGTTTCAAGCCCTTCATTCGTATATTCCCGTCATGCTGGTTGCGTGGATAGTCGTGTAATGATCTGTGCTGCACTTCAATCATGGCCAATATTGTCGCGAATTGCGGCAATCGATAGGAGTTTTTCGACAATAAAGACCGATTGCCATATTTGCGACAGGATTCAATTGTTGAGGCTGGCACCCGTAATCAAGAATGTCTTGCTGCAAAAAGCGCAGTCTATCGCGATATTTCCTTCGTCGTCGACCATATCTTCCTTATCTTCTTTGGGGAAACGTGCGATTACGTCCCGGATATGGTCTTCATTACAGCGGCATCCCTTAACGCACGGTTTACCGCTCAAAAGCCTCACTTCGTCGCTCTCGCTGAAAAGGCGCCACAGAATATCCTCGAGCGGCAGCATCAAATCGGTGAGTTCTGCAGGGGTAACGGTGCCCGCCATGATGTCGACATGCTCCCATTCCGGATGATCGAGCTGGGCATGCAGCCGCTCCCGCCCCGTTTCTCCTTCCGGAAGATGCTGCACCAGAAGACCGCCTACGGAAATCTGATCGGCCGTCCCGCCGATGGCAACGCGGATCAGTGTCGGAATCTGCTCGGACTGGAGAAAGTAATTTTGAACGGCGTCCGCAAGACTTGTCCCTTCCAGCGGGACAATACCCTGATTGCGCCCGCGCGTGGCCGGCTGGTCAAAGGTGATCGCAAGATAGCCCTTGCCGAACAGCGCCATCAGGCTCGGCTCGACCGGCTGGGCGGCAAGCCGCTCCCGGTCAAAGTCAATATAGCCGCGCAGGGCGCCGTCCTTGTAGTCGCACGCCAGCAGGTTGATCACGCCCGCTTCTGTTTGCGCCTGCATGGTGAGCTGCGACCCTTCATCCTTCATCAGCGCCCCGAGCATGGCGGTGAGACAGACGGCTTCCGCCAGCACGTCGCGGATGATGGGCGGATAGGCGTGCGAGGCCAGAATCTGGTCCAGCGCCGGGCCGAGACGCACCACCCGTCCGCGACAGTTTTTTGTCGGGATCGCAAAGGACAGGATGTTGTCGGTCAGGGTAACGCCGGCCATCAAATCTGGCCGAAACACCAGCGCAGCACGGATTTTTGCGCATGAATGCGATTTTCTGCCTCGTCCCAGACGACCGACCGCGGGCCGTCGATCACCGATGGCATCACTTCTTCTCCGCGATGGGCGGGCAAGCAGTGCAGGAACAGGGCATCCGGCCTGGCCTGTTCCATCAGCACATCGTTGACCTGATAGGGCATCATGGCGGCGAGCTTGTTGTGGACATGTTCCTGCCCCATCGACACCCATGTATCGGTGACGACGACATCGGCACCGGCGACCGCCTCGTTCTCGTCACGGTGGATCGCGATATTGGCACCGGCAGACTGCGCCGCCCTAATAAATTCAGGGTCGGGGTCGTAACCTTGCGGGCAACCGATGCGGACATTGAACTTCATCAGGCCGGCGGCTTCGACAATGCTGTTGAGCACGTTATTGCCGTCGCCCAGCCAGGCAATTTCGAGGCCCGGCAACGCCTTGCCATGCTCGACGAGAGTCAAAAGGTCGGCGACGATCTGGCACGGATGCGACAGGTCGGTCAGGCCGTTGATTACCGGGATGTCGGCATTGGCTGCCATATCCTCGATTTTGGCGTGATCGTCGGTACGGATCATGATGGCGTCGGCCATGCGCGACAGCACCTTTGCGGTATCGGCCACGGTTTCGCCGCGCCCCAATTGCATCGAGCCGCTATCCATGACGATGCTCGAACCACCCAGCTGGCGGATGGCGATATCGAAGGACACGCGCGTGCGGGTGCTGCTCTTTTCGAAGATCATTGCCAGCACATGGTCAGCGAGCGGCCGGTCTGCATCCGGCTTGCCCTTGGGCCATCCGGCCCGCGCGGCCTTGCGGTCGATGGCGTCGGCAATCATCGCGGCAATGGCATCGCCCCCGGCATCGGCAAGATTGAGAAAATGCCGGCTCATGATTCCGGTGCCTGATAATCGGCAGCGCCTGCCGAGAGCTTCTCGATAAAGGTCGCGATATGGCTGTCGTCGATATTCAGCGGCGGCAACACCCGGAGCGTATTGTCGCCGGCCGCCACGGTCAGCAGACCATGATTGTCGCGGAGATGGGCAACGAAGGAACGGGTTTCCTGTTTCATCATGATGCCGAGCATCAGGCCCTTGCCGCGGACGCCGATGAACAGGTCGGGATAGTTGCCTATAAACTGTTCTATCGCCGCACGCAGCTTGTCGCCGGTGGTGCGGACATGCTCGAGAAATTCGTCATTGGCAACGACATCCCAGACCGCGTTGCCGGCCGCCATCGCCAGCGGATTGCCGCCATAGGTGGATCCGTGGGTGCCCGGCACCATGCCGCGCGCCGCTTCTTCGGTCGCCAGGCAGGCGCCCAGTGGAAAGCCGCCGCCAATGCCTTTTGCGGATGCGACAATATCGGGTTTGATATCGTACAGTTCGTGCGCGTAGAGCGCGCCGGTCCGGGCCACGCCGCATTGCACCTCGTCGAGGACCAGCAAGATACCATGCTCGTCGGCCAGATCGCGCAGGCCCTTCATAAATTCGTCCGAAGCCGGCCTGACCCCGCCTTCACCCTGGATCGGTTCGACCAAGAAGGCGGCCGTCTTGTCGGTGATCGCCGCTTTTGCGCCTTCCAGATCGTCAAACTCTACATATTTGAAACCGGCCAGCAGCGGCGAGAAACCGTGGTGCATCTTCTCCTGATTGGAGGCCGAAATCGTCGCCATTGTCCGGCCATGAAAGGCGTTCTTGAAGGTGATGATCTCGAACCGGTCGCTGCCCGCCGACTGATGATAGGCGCGCGCGGTCTTGATCGCGCACTCGACCGCCTCGGCGCCGCTGTTGGTGAAAAACACGGTGTCGGCGAAGGTCGTGTCGACCAGCCGCTGGGCAAATTTCTCGCCTTGCGGGCTGCCATAGAGATTGGAGACATGCATCAGCGTCGCGGCCTGATCCTGAATCGCCTTGGTGAGGTGCGGATGGCCGTGACCGAGCAGATTGACCGCAATGCCGCTGGCAAAATCAAGCGCCCGCGATCCGTCTTCGGAAATCAGCCAAGCGCCCTCGCCTCGTACCGGACGAAAACCACAACGCGGGTAAACGGGCATCAATGGGGTAATCGTCATGGTCGGCTTCCTTTCGCGGAAAACAGAAAAGGCGACCCGACTGGCCGCCTCTCGAATGGATGCTTCTTATATGCGCGTTGATCTGGGTGGTCAATCACGCTGAAACGCTGTGTGTTTTCGCTTGTCGAACCAGCCGGCGACGATCGCACTGATTGATCGAGTTGGTCACAGAAACAGGCTAAATTCGTTTATCCGGCGCAACTCTTTGCGGTATAAAATCGTTAGTAGATTAGCAGGTGACTAACGACAGAAATTTGCACCAGACAGGAGATATTGAGATGGACATGAAAACAACCGGATCGCCAGAAGGTTGCCCAATGGGCTTTGAAGGCGGCGAACGCTCGCTCCTCGGCCGCACCAACCGTGACTGGTGGCCCGACCAGTTGCAGCTCGGAATTCTGACCCAGGGCGGCGTCTCTCCCGACCCGATGGGCCCCGATTTCGACTATGCCAAGGCTTTCAAGAAGCTCGATTACCAGGCACTGAAGGATGACCTGAAGGCCCTGATGACCGACAGTCAACCTTGGTGGCCGGCCGATTATGGTCATTACGGCCCCTTCTTCATTCGTATGGCGTGGCACGCGGCCGGTACCTATCGTACCGGCGACGGACGCGGCGGCGCTTCCAGTGGCCAGCAACGCTTCGCGCCGCTCAACAGCTGGCCCGACAACGGCAATCTCGACAAGGCGCGCCGGCTGCTCTGGCCGATCAAGAAGAAATATGGCGAACATATAAGCTGGGCCGACCTGTTCGTACTGACCGGCAATGTCGCGATCGAATCCATGGGCGGACCCGTATTCGGCTTCGGCGGTGGCCGCAAGGATGTCTACGAGCCCGAGACCGATGTCTATTGGGGCTCTGAAGAGCAATGGGTAAATGAAGGCGTTCCGACGCGGATCAACCCCGACGAGGGCAAGGCGATGGAAAACCCGCTCGCGGCGATCCAGATGGGCCTGATCTACGTCAATCCGGAAGGACCGGGTGGCAATCCGCACGATCCCGAAGGCATGGCCCGCGACATGAAGGAAACCTTCCTGCGCATGGCGATGAACGATGAAGAAACCGTTGCACTGACCGCCGGTGGTCACGCCTTTGGCAAATGCCATGGCGCCGCGCCGTCCGATACATTCGGCGAGGCTCCAGAAGGCGAAGCGCTGCACCGGATGGGCTTTGGCTGGCTGACCGATCCCGAGGAAATCGGCAAGGGCCATATCACCACCTCCGGTATCGAAGGCGCATGGACCCCCAATCCGACCCAGTGGGGCGGCGACTATTTCCGGCTGCTGTTCAAATATGAGTATGAGCTGGTCCAGAGCCCGGCCGGCGCCCATCAGTGGACGCCGATCAACCCCGAAGAAACGGATCTGGCACCCGATGCCCGGGACCCGAACAAAAAGGTTCCGACGATCATGACCACCGCCGACATGGCGCTGAAACGCGATCCGGACTATCGCAAGATTTCCGAGCGTTTCCGTGACGACCAGGCGGCGCTGGACGATGCCTTCGCCCGCGCGTGGTTCAAGCTGACCCACCGCGATATGGGACCCAAGGACCGTTATCTGGGACCGGAAGTGCCGGAAGAAGATCTGATCTGGCAGGACCCCGTGCCCGCCGGCTCAAAAGCCGCGGAAAACGACGTATCGGCGTTCAAATCGAAAATACTGGGCAGCGGCCTGTCGGTTTCCGAACTGGTTAAGGCGGCCTGGGCTTCGGCTTCCACCTATCGCAAGAGCGACCATCGCGGCGGCTCGAACGGCGCACGCGTCCGGCTGGCGCCACAAAAGGACTGGGAAGCGAACGATCCTGAAGAGCTTGCCAAGGTACTGGCGAAGATCGACGAATTGCGGGGATCGCTGTCGATGGCCGATGCCATCGTGATTGCCGGCAGTGCGGCGGTCGAGAAAGCGGCGAAGGATGCTGGCTTCGAAGTCAGCGTTCCGGTTGCCACAGGTCGTGGCGATGCAACGGACGAACAGACCGATGCAGAAAGCTTCGAGCCGCTGGAACCGTTTGCCGACGGTTTCCGCAATTATCTGAAGACCAAGGCAAGCGTGAAGACCGAGGACCTTCTGATCGACCGGGCCAACCTGCTCGACCTGTCCATCCCCGAAATGACCGTGCTGATCGGCGGGTTGCGGGCGCTCGGCGCGAATAGCGGTAACAGCAAGCACGGTGTGCTGACCGACCGCCCTGGCCAGTTGACCAATGATTTCTTTGTCAACCTGCTGCACATGGGCACGATCTGGGAAGTGGTCGACGACTCGGGTGACGAGGAATTTGTCGGCACCGATCGCGAATCAGGCAAGAAATTGTGGACCGCGACGCGAACCGACCTTGTGTTCGGTTCCAATTCGCAGTTGCGTGCGGTCTCGGAAGTCTATGCCGAGAATGGCCATGACCAAAAATTCGTCAGCGACTTTGTCGGCGCATGGACGAAGGTCATGGATGCCGGACGCTTTGACCCGGCCTGATAGCGGCTGAAAAATTTTGGCTGAATACGCGCAGAAACGGCTCGCTGGAATTATTCAGCGGGCCGTTTTTGCATGATTCCGGGACATTGCAGGATCAGACCAGGCCGGCTTTTGCCGCTTCCCAATCACGGCCATCAAATTTCCTGATTCCCGGATTCAGCCCGTGCCCCTCATCAAGGCAGTTGTAGTTTACGCTCCAGGATTCCGGATGGGATCGCGGCTGATAGAAGCTCTTCACTCCACAATGCCGGCAAAACAGATGCTCCGCCTGCCCGCTGCCGAACCTGTAGCTGGCAAGATCATCCTTGCCGCTCAGCAAGGCAAAGTCGCTGTGCCGAACAATCAGATGCAGAAAACCGGTGCGGGCGCAGATCGAGCAGTTGCAGTCCAGTAGCTCCGGGCTATTCGGCACCGTCGCGTCAAAGCGGACTGCCCCGCAATGACAGCCACCGGCAACCCGGGCGGTCACTGGTTCACTTCCCCAACGCCGTCACCATCGGACCGCGGCCGAAACGACAGCGACAGCGGGGTGATGAAACCGCTGTTGTTGATGCGGATGCGAACCATGCCCTGCAATTCGCGATTGGCCAGCTTTTTTTCCAGATCGCGGGCGGCTTGCTGGGCAACGTAAATACGGTCGCGGACCAGACCGTCATCGCCTTCCTCACTCCACGGATTCACTTTCGCCGTTGCGGCACAATCCAGCGCGGCAGCGCTTTCAATGGCCCGGGACGAATCATGGACTTCTACCTTTTCGATCCTGGGGGAGGTACCAATTATACACAGGCCGAGCGTCGATCCGGACCAGGTCGGAATATCGTTCTCCACAACCGCAGGCCAGTCATAGCGAAACTGCACATAATGTCCGCGCAGCAAATCGCGCGGATCATAGCCGGCAATCGGCACCTCCCACTCCGTCCCCTGATAGGATTCCCTTTCGGTCAGCAGCCAGATCAGACCGAGGCCGATCAGCGGTACAATCAGGGCGACGGGCAGGAAGAAACGACGATATTGGTTCATTCGCTGCCCCCGTCGCGCGTTTGTTCCACCGCCGGTGCTTTCACCGGAGCAAAGGCCTTCGAAAAGCGGTAGGCGATGACGGCGATGACAATGGTGATTATCCCGGCCAATATCAGACCCAGGCCGCTGCTCAAGAGATCGGACGCCAGTTCGAAGCTCAGAATAATCAGGCGAAGTGCAATGATCGCAACCACCACCTGAAACACATTGCGCCATCCGGCATGGTTCGCGCCCCAGCCAATGGCTGTCCAGAAGGCCATGAATATGATCGCGTTACCCAGAGGCTCTGTTGACTGTGCGATACTGCTCACAAAGCTTGCTAAGGCCGCTGCGACCAGAATTGTCGCGATGGCGATTCCGGTCGCGCTCCGATTGAGGCTATAGTTCAGCACAGCAGCGACGCTCCACAAACCGAGGTGGATAGCGGCTATTTCACCACCATTGCCTTCGGAGCCGAACAGGCCGCCTTTGGTCAGGCCATCGGCGATCAGCTTCACCGAAAGGCCGGCGACAAATGCGGCCAGCGCAAATTGCCCGACTTGCGTCCAGAAAGCCTCGCGCGTGCTGATATTCCGGACGAGAACGCCGACAAGCAACGCAAAAACCGGCAAGCTCGTGATCAACGCGATGTAGATCGACGACGGTTCGGCGGTTTGCTGCTCATACCAACCCCAATGCGCGATGCCGGTGCCCAGAAGCGCGACGACCCAGAGCAACGAAATCAGCCAGCCGCGGCCGGTCAACAGCAGCAAGGGAGAAAACAGGAGCAGCCAGGTGGACATTGGCTGCCACAAGGGCGAGCTGGTTTGGTAGACCTGCCCGAGATGTCCGAAAAAGGTCGCACCGAGAACTGCGAGAATGAACAGCAGGACATCCTTCAGGTAAAGGCCGAGAAAGCCGTTGCGGGGTTGCAGCAGAAAAATTCCGCCGGAAATGCCCGCGATCAGCAGGGCATGAACGGCAAGCCGGACCATGCCGGGAATGTCGTCCCAATTGGCCGCGACCAGGGAAATAATGCCAAGGCCGATAGCCAGAGCGCCCAGGCCGATTAGCGACCAGAGACCCAGTGGCCGGGAGCGGTCGGCTTCATAGTCCCGGATGCGTTGCGCCGTATCGGAATCGATCAGGCCGGCGTTCAGCCAATTGTTTATTTTCCTGTCAGACAATCGCCCATCCCAAGCTGAAACAAAAAGCTAGTCCAGACCGGCCTGCGTGGCAAGCGCCACCTGGACGGGACGCCATCTTCCCATCCAGCCAATTCAATCCCTGACCTCGGTGGTGTAAATGTCAATTCTGTTTTCCAGCGTTCTGTGGACCGGACATTTCCCGGCAATTTCAAGGAGCTTCCGGCGCTGTTCTTCGCTCAGGTCTCCGAGCAGCGTGATAGAACGATCGATAACATCGATGCGGTTGTCCGTGTTATTGCAGCTTTTGCAATCCTCGACATGTTCGCGGCTGTGCTCGAGCACGATATGTACGCCCTCGAGGGGAATATCCTTGCGATCCGCGTACATCTTAATGGTCATCGAGGTGCAGCTGCCCAATGCTGCGAGCAGCAGGTCGTAAGGCGACGGACCAGTGTCCGTGCCACCGAAGGATTCAGGCTCGTCGGCGAGAAAGACATGCTTGCCGACACGCACCGTCTGCTGGAACTTGCCATTGGCGGTTTCGACCGTCACGAGCGAGGGATTGGTGGCCATGATTATTCCACCGTCACCGATTTTGCCAGATTGCGCGGCTGGTCGACATCGGTGCCCTTGGCAACCGCCACATGATAGGCGAGCAGCTGGACCGGGACGGCGTAAACCAGCGGTGCGATCAGCGGATGGACCTTCGGCATTTCGACCGTAGCCATGCAGCCATCGCCGGCTTCCGCAAGCCCTTCTGCATCGGAAATCAGCACAACCTTGCCGCCGCGGGCCATGACTTCCTGCATGTTGGAGACGGTTTTCTCGAACAAGGGACCGGAGGGCGCCAGTACGATAACCGGAACCGCTTCATCGATCAGCGCGATCGGACCGTGCTTCATCTCGCCGGACGCATAGCCTTCGGCGTGGATATAGCTGATTTCCTTGAGCTTGAGCGCTCCTTCCAGGGCCAGCGGAAAGTCGGGGCCTCTGCCAAGATAGAGGACATCGCGCGCCGGAGCGATCAGATGCGCCATATTGGCTATGTCTTCGTCATGGGCGAGCGCTGCATTGAGGGCCGCCGGGGCTTCGGTCAGATGCTTGACAACATCGCGTTCCTCGTCGCGGGTCATCTTGCCCTTGACCACGGCCAGATGCGCTGCCAGCGCCGCCAGCACCGCCAGCTGGCAGGAAAAGGCCTTGGTCGAGGCGACCCCGATTTCGGGGCCGGCATGGGTGGGCAGCAGCAAATCGGCCTCGCGCGCCATCGAACTGGTCGGGACATTGACGACGACGGCGATTTTCTGGCCCTTTTCCTTGGAATGGCGCAAGGCGGCCAGCGTGTCGGCGGTCTCTCCGGACTGCGAGATGAACAGCGCCAGCCCGCCACGCTCCAGCACCGGATCGCGATAGCGAAATTCCGATGCGAAATCGAGATCGACCGGTACCCGGGCAAAGGTTTCAAACCAGTATTTTGCGACCATCCCGGCATAATAGCTGGTGCCGCAAGCAACGATGGTGATCCGCTTGATATCGCGCAGATCGAAATCCATTTGCGGCAGCGCCACCTGCTGTTCGAGCGGCCTGATGTAGCTGCGCAAGGTCTGGGCAACGACAGTGGGCTGCTCGAAAATTTCCTTCTGCATGTAATGGCGATAATTGCCCTTTTCGATGGTGGCAGCCGACACGCCGGACGTGCTTATTTCACGTTGTACCGGATTGTTGTCCTTGTCGTGGATGGCAGCGCCCTCGCGCGTGACCACAACCCAGTCGCCTTCTTCGAGATAGGCAATATTCTGTGTCAGCGGTGCCAGGGCCAGAGCGTCCGAGCCGAGGAAAGTCTCCCCATCGCCATAGCCGACGACCAGGGGCGAGCCGAGCCGGGCGCCGATCAAAAGGTCGGGATGCGAACGGAAGGCGATGGCGAGGGCGAAGGCGCCGCGCAACTGCGGCAATACCGCTTGGACCGCCTCCTCCGGAGTCTTCCCTGCCTCGATCTGTTCACTGACCAGATGGGCGACGACCTCGGTATCGGTCTCGCTCTCGAATATCCGCCCGCGAGCGCTCAACTGTTCGCGCAGGCTCTTGAAATTCTCGATAATGCCATTGTGGACCAGCGCTACTTCGCCGGTGGCGTGCGGATGCGCGTTGCTGGTTGTCGGCGCACCATGCGTCGCCCAGCGGGTATGGGCGATTCCGACATCGCCCGGCGCATCATCCTCTCTCAACACCGCGACCAGATTGGCAAGCTTCCCCTCGGCGCGACGGCGAATCAATTGGCCCGCATCAATCGTGCAGACTCCGGCGCTGTCATATCCACGATATTCCATCCGTTTCAGCCCGTCGACCAGACGATCCGAGACTGGTTCCTTGCCAACAATTCCAATTATTCCGCACATGGTTTCCGGGTCTTTCGCTTCAGAGTGTATAGGGTACGCGAATTCCCGGCATATTGGCAGGGAAGTCTTTGGTATTGCGCGTTATCAGGATGGCACCATTCACCTGCGCGGTAGCGAGGATGTAGGCATCCAGCAACTTCATCCGTGTGCGCTGACGGATATCCGCCGCAGCGGTCGCGATGCGCTGATCGATTTCAATAACTTCAAATGGCGATATCGCCTGCTGGATGACATTGCGGTTCTCCAGTGATTCGCCAGCGAGTATTTCTGTCCAGACAATCCGGCTGATGCGGTGGCTGCGATACCGTGAAATCTCGGCCCGCGCCAGCGGCTGCCGCTTCAGCCAGTCGATCAATATGTTGGTGTCGAAGAAGGGGTCCGACATCAGTCAGATTTCTTCATGCGGCGTGCGGTCTTCACGCATCGCACGTTGATAGTCCAGACCGTCGGGGATATCCTGCCGACCCTCCCAGAGCCCGTAGCCCCGATCAATCCAGCTTCGGTCATCGGTCTTCTGGGCCAGGAACAATCGTATCGCTTCGCGCAGCAACGAGGCACGCGACCGCTTCTGGCGGGCGCCGAGAGCGTCCAGCTTTTCAATGTCTTCATCGGGCAGATCGGCAAGAATACGGGTCATAATGATATATTGATATCATATCATGATATCATGTCAATCCGAAACTGCGCTCAATATTCCAACTCGACAATCCCATCCTCGACATTGTCGGCGTACCGCCCGGCCTTTTCATAATCAACCGGCATAACGTCCCGATCGGCACAAGCAAGCCGGGCAATAATCCTGTCAGCCTTGCGGACAAATATGCCGTCGTCCAACGCCGGATTATTGGGCTCGCCAGCGGCAAAATTCGTACGGATTACCCGGCTGTAAACGATATATTGGATATCGCCGCGCAGGAAGTGCAGCTGCGCCTCGCCGCCGCCCGAATAAGGGACGGAAGCAAATTTCAGCCGGTCCGGGCTGTTCGCATCCGGCCATGCCAGTTCGGGAGCCTGCCCCGGCTGGCCGTAGCGATATTGCGCTACCGTTTCGCCGGACTTGCTTTTTGCGCCGCACACCGATGCAATTTTATTGTTCTCCAGCCGGCAGGAAAACAGGACTTCTTCCCTCGGTGCGCATAGTCCGATTGCAACCAAAGCTGCAGCGCTACCCTTCGGTTCCTGCTGATCAGGCTGTTTTTGCGCCACCAATTCGCCGGAGGCGTCCGCGACCTGTGTTGTGGTCTTGGCTGGAGCGTCGGCAGGCGTTTCATCGCATCCGGTCAGTGCCAGACCCGCTGCGGCGGCAGCAGCAATCGCCGACACCGCATTCATCATTGTTTTTCTCCGGCTTTTTTCTTGCGCATGGCGTCCCGGAATTTTCCGGCCCAGCCCGGCTTCACCGTTTGCTCCGCCCGGACCAGCGCCAGATCATCAGCCGCCACATCCCTGGTCAGCGTCGCCCCTGCCCCGACGATCGCGCCGTCACCGATGGTCACCGGCGCGACCAGCGCGCTGTTCGAACCAATGAAGGCGCCCTTGCCGATCACCGTCTTATATTTGAAGAAACCGTCATAGTTGCAGGTGATGGTGCCGGCACCGATATTGGCGCCCTCCCCTATTTCCGCGTCGCCGAGATAGGTCAGATGGTTGGCCTTGGCGCCCTTGCCGAGAATGGTTTTCTTCATCTCGACAAAATTGCCGACCTTGGAACCATGTTCCATCACCGCGCCGGGACGGAGCCGCGCGAACGGGCCGACCTTGGCATTGGCCCCGATGGTGGCGCCCTCGATGTGGCTGTGGCCATAGATGGTTGTGCCACCGGCGATCGAAACACCGGGGCCGAAAATCACATTGGGTTCGATGATCACGTCCGCTGCGATTTTCGTATCATGGGAGAACCAGACCGTTTCCGGTGCAATCAGGCTGACGCCGTCGGCCATCGCCTGTGCGCGGCGACGGACCTGCCATTCGCCTTCGACCGCTGCCAGTTCGGCCCGGCTGTTGACGCCGGCGACCTCGGCCGGATCATCGACCTCGATAACAGCGCTTTTCTGGCCCGGCAGCATCACGATATCCGGCAGATAATATTCGCCCGCGGCATTGTCGTTGCTGATCTGGTCGAGCAGGATGAACAGGTCGGTCGAGCGCGCTGCCATCAGGCCGCTGTTGCACAGGTTTACCCTGCGCTCGGCATCGCTGGCATCCTTGTATTCGACCATCTTCTCGATTTCGCCCTGATCGTCGGCGATGATTCGGCCATAGGCGGCGGCATCATCCGGGCGAAACCCGAGCACCACCGCGCGCGGGCTGCTGCCGTTGTTCAGGCGAAAGATCATTTCGCGCATCGTGTCTGCACTGACCATCGGCACGTCGCCGTAGAGGATCAGCACGTCCCCCGCGAAACCCTTCAGTGCGTCGTGCGCCTGCGCCACCGCGTGACCGGTGCCGAGCTGGTCAGCTTGCACCGCTATCGCGACATTGCGCCCTGCGACGCTCGCCTCGATCTGCTCCCGGCGTGCGCCAACGACTACGACCGTACGCTCGACACCAATCGAATCGACCGTATCGAGCAGATGGTGAAGCATTGGCTTGCCGGCGATCGGATGCAGCACCTTGTGCATTTCCGATTTCATTCGCGTGCCCTGTCCAGCGGCCAGGATGATTGCGGCTAGCGGGCGATCGGTCATCGGGTTACTCCGGAGCAAGTTGGTCAGTTCTGGCCCTGTTCCGGCCATTTGCAGGGGCTAATGCCATGCAAACGGGGCTGAAGCCAGTCTGTTTATGCGGATATTTAGCAGACTCATTCTAGACTTTTTCCGCCTTTGCGCCATTTGGTCCACAAATGCCGGGCCAGCATCAGCGGCGGCATCCGCAGCCAGTGGGAGCGGACGTAAAAGGCAAAGCGCGTCCACTTTCTGGTCTCCCGGCCATAGCCGTCACGCGCCAGCAAGCGTCGGGCATAGAGATAGTCGGAAAACTGGGTATGCCCGGCAGAAAACCGGTATACGGGCGTATCATACAGACGCGCTGCCAGTCGCAGGGCTCTCTGCGTTTCCTTGATCAGTCCGTGGGTTTTGGCGCGGACATTCAGATCGGTCCAGAATTCCTCATCGGTCTCGGCAAATTGCCGCACCAGCAGATTAATGTCCCACAGATTCCGCAATCCGCCGGCGAGATCGCCATCGGCGAACAGATGGGCAATGGAATGCAGCACCATATCGGTCGGCGCCATCACACGCAGCCCATTGTCCAACGCAATCGCACTGTCGAGTATCGCCCGGGCATCCGGCGTCGGTCGAGCGGTCAGCGGAAGGGTCGTATGATGCACATCGATCATCCGGTCGCGCTCGCGGTGGATCAACGGTGGCAGCTCGTGCATATAGTCGCGATAATAGCGGTCGTCATAGGGATCAGGCTTGACCCATTCCCATCCTGCGTCGAGCAAGGCGGCCTCCACCACTGACAGATCTTCCCGGGCGACCATGATATCCAGATCGCCGATGCTGCGCCCGACTCCTGCAGCGAGATCAGCCGCGACATAGGCGGTGCCTTTCATCAGCACGATTTTACCCGGATAGTCAGCCAGGGCCCGGCGCGCGCAATCGGCTTCCCACAAGGCCTGCTGTCGCGCCAGGTCATGGGCCTCCGCCGCGTCTTGAAGAATGGCGCGCACCCGATCCGGGACCGTGACATCCTTCAGTCTATGCGCCAGTGTGCCGATGAGGGATTCCGCGCGCGCTATACTGATCAGCTCCGGCCATTGGTCGTTGCCGAGCGCTTCAACGCTTCCCGGTTCCCGCAGGGCCTGCAACAGAGATCGTGCATCCCGCATCATGGTAATTGATTCCACAGACTTTCGATCAGTTCTTCCGCCTGATCCGTCGACTGGTAATCCATGGCCTTCGTAGGGACCCGATCGACGAAACGGGTGAGCGCATGAAAGCCGGCCTTGCCCAGCGCGACATAATTGGTCGAGGCCTGGGTCAGCCGCACGAATATTTCCGACTGGCCCATGGCGCGCAGTGCCGGTTCGTGGCCGAAGCGGGGAAAGAGCAGCAATGCGGGGCTGGCGCTTTCGTCCATCCGTTCAATCGCCGGCTTTGGTGGCACAAGATGACGGATGTCGCCTTTCGGCGTGCCCTTCATTTCCGGCCCGAAGCGGTCCGCCGCAGCAACCTGCCGCATCGCCCCTATGGCCTGATTTTTCAGGCTGATCAGACGCGGAAATGGCAGAATGTTGCCGGTATCCAGATCCAGCAGGGCAAATTCGTCACCCATGAACCGCCAGCCCCGTTCGGCCAGCATGGCGGACAGGGTCGACTTCCCGGACCCGGAGAGACCGGTCATGATCAGCGCCTTGCCGTCCTTCTCCACACTGCTGGCATGGAGCAGCAAATGCCGTCGCCAGCCCAGCGCCATTTGCAGGTTCATACCCATTTCGGCGGCCAGCAAACCCTGTGCAAGCGGCAAGGGCGCGGCATCGGGCAACCAGAAATCACCGCCGATATGGACCGAGGGGCGGATATAGCGACGCCAGGGCTTTTCAGGTTCGAGCCGCACCGTGAAATCGACGATTCCGTCGGTTGGTGCGGGATAGTCCTGGTAGAGACCCGACAGTTGCTCCAGCGGCTGGCGCCATGCCGACGCGATCCGGAAAGCGGCTGGCCCGATCCCGAGCCGAATCTGATTCATTTCCCGCATCAAACCGGAATTCTTTCGACCAATCCCAGACCGGAAAGCTCTGCCAAACGGGCATGGACGATGTTTTCTGTATCGCCACCCGAATCGATGTCAAATTCGGCGGCTAGACGCGATGCAATCTCGTCCGCAGACAGGGTCGCATCCGCCATGATTTCCAATATTGCAGGTGCCGGGTCAGCCAGCATATGGGTGATTCCGGAGGGTCGATGGAAGAGCAGCGTCATACTGTCCAGCGCATGCCAGATCAGATCATCTGTCGGCGCGGCCCGATATTTCTGGATCATGACGGTCTACCTGCGATTCTGCTCGGACATGCCGGTTAGATAGCAGGCAAATGTTAAAATTGGAGGGTAATATCAACGCGGCATCTGCAGGGAGGCATAGCAAGTAAAACCGGACTGGCCGGCCTGCAGTCGCCGGATATAATTTACATAGGCCTGGGACTGGTCATAGGATGTGCCTGGAAGAGTCCGTCCATTCATTGCCTGACGCACTTCCTCACCGGTAAAATTGCGACCCGCTGGCGGGAAGGCACCGGGCGTATCGGATGCAACAACCGTACCGTCCGCCGCAATATGCCCGCCCATGGAGCTGTTGTCGGGAACCGGAATTTCGCAATTGAGAACGGACCCGGCGGTTTGCGCCAGAGCCGGCTTGATACTGACCACCGCGGAAGCCGTAATCGCCCCCATCATCAAGGCCCGACGGCGGGTCACAATTCCGTTTTGCTGGCCAGCATTGCCCGTCGGTTCAGATGGACTGGGATCGGTCATCGCGTTTCTATCCATGGTTTTCCTAGCTTCAGATATCCGCACATAAGCAGAAATCGGGCAAAAAGCGAGTAAACAGTCTGCCGCAGAAATCTGCGTCTATAATCGGGACATAGACAGGAAAATTGTTAACAACGCCTCTATATCGGCACCGTCCGGCCAGGGGGCTCGAAACATTCCCATTGCCGTTCTTGCACAGCACAGCCTAGATGGGCGCCATGATAAAGTCAGAATCGGCCAGATGACCTCGGTTTCCCCCATTCGATTGCTGGTCGCCATGGCCCTTATCCTCGGCGGCGCCCTTTTTGCGAGCCAGTTGGCGCAATCCGGCCAACAGTTCATCGTCATGCTCGCCAGCGGCGCGATCGCGCTGTTCACGGTGCTTCAGGACCGCCCCGCACCGCCGATGCCCGATCCTGCCGCGCTCGAGCGACAACGCAAGCGGATTTTATATCAGGGCCGGTCGGAAGCCTATCAGGATATCATCAACCCGATCACCGATCCGATATTGCTGGTGCGCAATGCCAAGGTCGCGGCCGCCAATCCGGCTGCGGCAAAAGTTCTTGGCAATCATATTGTCGGCGAGGACGTGCGCATCGCCATTCGCCATCCCGCTGCCGCAGACCGGCTCGCCAACCCCGAAGCCCGGCACAGCGGGGAACCGATATTGCTGGTGGGAGTCGGAAGTACCGAACAGCGATGGGAACTGCGCATCCATACGCTGCAGGATGGTCTGAAACTGGTCCAGCTGTCGGATCAGAGCAGCCGCTACGCGGCCGAAAAAATGCGCATGGATTTTGTGGCCAATGCCAGTCACGAACTGCGTACGCCATTGGCCGCTATCAAGGGGTTTCTCGAGACTCTGGAAGACCCCAAGGCCGGCAAGGATGATGCGACTCGCGCGCGGTTCCTGAAGATAATGTATGACGAGGCCGATCGCATGCAGCGTCTGGTCGAGGACCTGATGTCGCTCTCGCGAATCGAAGCAGAGAAGTTCGAGCTCCCCTCTGACCGGATTGACCTGAGCGACCTGGTCGGGGAAGCACGGGATTTCTACATCAACAGCCGCGGCAAGAAAGAAAGCGATATCGTGCTCAATCTTCCGGACCATATCCCGCTGGTCCACGGCGATCGTGCACAACTGGCGCAAGTCATAAACAATTTGCTCAGCAATGCCTTTAAATATGGAAAAAAGGGCACTCCGGTTACGATCAGCCTGACTCCCAACAAGTCGGGAACGATGTTTTGCCTCGCCATCAGCGACCAGGGAGACGGCATAGCACCTGAGCATATTCCCAGATTGACCGAGCGTTTTTACCGCGTTGACAAGGGGCGCAGCAAATCCATCGGCGGTACCGGCCTGGGCCTTGCCATTGTCAAACATATCACCGAACGGCATGGCGGGCGCATGGAAATCACCAGCGAAGTGGGCACTGGTACAACCGTATCCATAATGTTGCCGATCGCGCGCGATTCGCGCGACCAGCAAGACGGTGCAGATGCCGCCTAGACGAGTTTCACCCCGGAAAATATTCCCGCAACAGCGTGCACTGATTGGCTGTCACATAATTGTAACATATCTGTAATGATCAAGACACCGCCCCTCCCTAGAAGCCTGCCCGACGAACCTGTGAATGCGGTCCCTGGCAGATTTTGTGCGAGGCCGGCCACAGATCAATTGGGGAAATTTCCATGTTAAGAAAATTCGCTTTCCTTGCGACCGCTTGCCTTGCCGTTTCTGCATGTCAGGATCAGGCCTCCAGCGGCCAGGGCGGAACCCGCAGCGAGATCCGGATTGTCGGCTCGTCTACCGTTTTCCCCTTTGCCAAGGCAGTAGCGGAACAATTCAGTATCAACGGCGCACAATCGTCCCCGATCCTGGAATCGACCGGAACCGGCGGCGGCATGAATCTTTTCTGCGCTGGCGTAGGAGCGGACACGCCCGATATTGAAAATGCATCACGCCGGATCAAGGCATCCGAACTGGAATTGTGCCAGTCCAATGGCGTCACCGACGTTGTGGAAATACAAATCGGCATCGACGGCATTGCTATCGCCCAGGCAAATAATGGCCCGGCCTTTTCGCTAACCCCGGTACAGATTTACCGCGCTATTGCCGAACGACCGTACGGCAAGGAAAACAAGGCGAAAAACTGGTCGGATATCGATCCCTCGCTGCCGAAATTCGCGATCAGCGTTTATGGCCCGCCATCCACTTCCGGCACGCGTGATGCGCTGACCGAACTGATCATGGAAGTCGGATGTGTCACCGACCCGGCCACCAAGGCGCTGAAAGACAGCGACAAGGCGGAATTTGAAGCAGTCTGCCACGAGATAAGGGCAGATGGCGCCTATATCGACGCGGGCGAGAATGACAATCTGATCGTCCAGAAGCTGAAAGCCAATCCCAACAGTGTCGGCATTTTCGGGTACAGCTTTCTGGAAGAGAATCTCGACAGTGTGCGCGGCATTCCGGTTTCCGGTGTCAACCCGACCTACGAGGCCATCGCATCGGGAGATTATCCGGGTGCCCGCCCTCTTTATATTTACGTGAAAAAGCAGCATATCGGCGTGATACCGGGCCTGAAGGAATATGTGCTGGAATTTCTCAACGCGGGGACTAAGGACGGCTACCTCGTGAAGAAGGGCTTGATAGCCTCGCCGGAGGATGTGCGCAAAAAAATGGCTGGTGTTTTGGAGAATATGACCGTTTTGGCGACTAGCGACCTGAAATGACCGGGCCAACACAGGCGCAATTTTGCAGATGATTTTGAAACAAGGGCGGAACCCAATATAGTGACAAGTACGACGCTCCTTTTTCTCGTAATCGGCCTTGGCCTGGTCGCCTGGTTTTTTGGTCGCCTGAAGGCAGCCAGCCTGCAATCCCGTGGCCCCAATTCCCGCTCGGTGCTGCATTCCCTGCCCAATTATCACGGCTGGTATGTCGCTCTTTGGGCAATTGTCCCGGCCGCCATTTTCATGACCGTCTGGAGCTTTGTCAGCCCGGCCCTGATCACCGACGCTGCACTGACCAGCCCTGCCGCCGCGCAATTGCCGACAGACGGCTTTGCCCGGGCCGCGATCCTCTCGGAAGCACGGGCCATAGCCTATGGCAACCAGGTCAACGCGTTCAACCCGCTGTCCCAGTCGATGGTCGAACCCTATCGCGAAGCCATTGCCTATTACCAGATGATCGGGGCGATCGCGGCGCTGCTCATGGTTTTTGCCTGCGGTGCCTATGCCTGGCTGAGAATCAAGCCCGATCTGCGGGCGCGGACGAAGATCGAGCGGGTGACGATGCTGCTGCTGTTGCTGGCATCGCTGATCGCCATCATCACCACCGTCGGCATTTTCCTCTCGCTGGTATTCGAGACGGCCCGCTTTTTCTCGATGGTGTCGCCGATCGATTTCCTGTTCGGTACCGAATGGAATCCGAAGGCCGTGGCCGGACCGAGGGGCGAAACCGGATTTGGCGCAATTCCGCTATTCTGGGGCACGGTCTTTATCGGTGCCATTATCGCGATGATCGTGGCGATACCGCTGGGCCTGATGAGCGCAATCTATCTCACCCAATATGCCCCGGCGAAATTCCGGTCATGGATGAAACCGATACTGGAAGTGCTCGCCGGGGTGCCGACCGTCGTTTACGGCTATTTTGCCGCTTTGACGGTTGCACCGGCGCTGCGCGACTTTGCTGTCTCGATCGGCATTTCCAACGCTTCCTCGGAATCCGCCCTGGCCGCCGGCGTTGTCATGGGTATCATGATCATCCCCTTTGTCTCGTCGATGGCCGATGACAGCATCGCCGCCGTGCCCAGCGCCATGCGCGACGGATCCCTCGCGATGGGGGCAACGCAGAGCGAAACCATCAAGAAGGTTCTGATCCCCGCCGCCTTGCCCGGCGTCGTCGGCGGCGTGTTGCTGGCGGTGAGCCGGGCGATCGGCGAAACCATGATCGTGGTGATGGCAGCCGGACTTGCCGCAAACATGACGGCCAATCCCTTTTCCAGCGTCACGACCGTGACGACGCAGATCGTGCAATTGCTGACCGGCGACCAGGAGTTTGACAGCCCCAAGACGCTGGCTGCCTTTGCCCTGGGACTGGTGCTGTTCATCGTCACCCTGCTGCTCAATCTGATCGCCCTGCGCGTCGTCAAGAAATATCGGGAAGCATATGAATAGTCTCACCGACACCAGCCGCCGTCCAACCGACTGGCAAGGCGCGGAAATGCAGAAACGCATCGCTGGCCGCTATGCCGCCGAGCGCCGGTTCAAGGCGATGGGAATTGTCGCAATCGCGCTGTCCGCCGGCTTTCTGGCCTTTTTGCTCGTGGTTATGGTGGGCAACGGATTCCGCGGTTTCGCCCAGACCGAATTGCCGGTGGTGATCGATTTTCCTGCCGTCACCAGCGGTGCGTCCCCGAGCCAGTTTGAAGGCCCGAATGCCGAGGCCAATTTGCAGGTCATGGGGTTGCGCGACATTGTCGATAGCAGCATTGAAATTCAATATGGCCAGGACGGTACAGATCTGTTCTCTCCCGGCGGATGGACGGCCGTAAGCGCCGAAATCCTGAACGATCCGGACATTGTCGAGCGGAAAGCCACGGTTTATCTGCCGGTCGTTTCGGAGATAGACGTCGCCTATAAGGACGAGGGCACTGCCGGGGCCGAGGAACAGGTCCGGCGACTGGGCGACCAGCTCTCGACCGGCTTCAACTGGAATTTCCTGAGCAATTCGGATGCCACCGACCCGATGCAGGTCGGCATCTGGGGGGCATTCAAGGGATCGCTGATCACGATGATCGTGACCCTGATGCTGGCATTCCCCGTGGGCGTACTGGCGGCGCTCTATCTCGAGGAATATGCGCCGAAAAACCGGCTGACCGACCTGATCGAGGTATCGATCAACAATCTGGCCGCTGTCCCCTCTATCATTTTCGGCCTGCTTGGCCTGGCGGTGTTCCTGAACTTTTTCGGCATGCCGCGATCGGGAGCGCTGGTCGGCGGCCTGACGCTGGCCCTGATGACCATGCCGGTGATTGTTATTTCGGGCCGCAATGCGGTCAAATCGGTCCCGCCCTCGATCCGCGAGGCGGCTCTGGGTATCGGTGCCAGCCCGCTACAGGTCGTATTCCACCATGTTCTGCCGCTCGCCCTGCCCGGTATATTGACCGGAACCATTATCGGGATGGCCCGGGCGCTGGGCGAGACCGCGCCCCTCTTGATGATCGGGATGCGCGCGTTCATCGCCACACCGCCGAGCGGGATTACCGATCCGGCCACCGTGTTGCCGGTGCAGATTTTTCTGTGGTCCGACGAGGTCGATCGCGGCTTTGTCGAGAAAACATCGGCGGCCATCATTGTGCTATTATTGTTCCTTCTGGTGATGAATGCACTGGCCATTTATCTTCGCAATCGTTTTGAAACGCGCTGGTAGGCGGGCCGATGAATGAAGATCAGAAAATACTCGAACCGAGCGAAAGCGTAACTATGACAGATTCGGCCCCAACAGGCATAACCAACGAAAGCGGAACGCCGAAGATGACGGCGCGCAATGTTGACGTTTTCTATGGTGACAAGCAGGCGATCAACGATGTGTCCATCGACGTGAACATGGACGCTGTCACCGCGTTCATCGGTCCGTCCGGCTGCGGCAAGTCGACTTTTCTGCGCTGCATGAACCGGATGAACGATACCATCCCGATCGCGCGCGTCACCGGCGAGATCAAGCTGGAGGGCGAGGACATCTATGCTTCGCGAATGGATGTCGTGCAGTTGCGCGCCCGGGTCGGAATGGTGTTCCAGAAACCCAACCCCTTCCCCAAGTCGATCTATGACAATATCGCTTATGGCCCGCGTATCCACGGGCTTGCGACCGGCAAGGAAGACCTGGACGAGATCGTCGAATCCTCGCTGCAGCGCGCCGGGCTCTGGGGCGAAGTGAAAGACCGGCTGCAGGACAGCGGCACCGCCCTGTCGGGTGGCCAGCAGCAGCGCCTGTGCATTGCCCGCGCGATTGCGGTTGATCCGGAAGTGATCCTGATGGACGAGCCCTGCTCGGCGCTCGATCCGATCGCCACCGCCAAGATCGAAGAACTAATTCACGAATTGCGCGGCAAATATGCTATTGTGATCGTGACACATAATATGCAGCAAGCCGCACGCGTTTCCCAAAAAACAGCCTTTTTTCATCTGGGCACCCTGGTGGAATATGGCGAAACGACCGATATTTTCACCAATCCGCGGGAAGAAAAAACGCGGGATTATATCACCGGTCGCTACGGCTGACTTATCGATGATTAGGAACAAGAACAGTGAATAGTGGCACAGAACATACCGTCAAAGCCTTCGATTCCGATATCAATGAATTGCGGGGCATGGTCGCCGAAATCGGCGGGCGCAGCGAACAGGCGATTGCCAAGGCGATGCGCGCGCTGGAAAACAGCGATCTCGATCTGGCAGCGGAAGTGGTCCGCGAAGACAAGCTGATCGACGACCTGGAAAAACGGATCGACGAACTGACCTTCCAGACCATCGCGCTCCGCGCACCGATGGCCGATGACCTGCGGGAACTGATCGCGACGTTCAAGATATCGGGAGTGGTCGAGCGGATTGGCGACTATGCGAAAAATATTGCCAAGCGGGTTCCGCTGGTTACCCAGACCCACCGGCTCAGGCCTATCTCTCTGCTGCCGTCGATGTCGAAAATCGCCAGCGAACTGGTCCGCGACTCCCTCGATGCCTTTGCCCGGCGCGATGCCGAACTGGCCATGGAAGTAAACCGGCGTGACCAGATCGTTGACGATTTCTACAACAGCATCTTTCGCGCCGTGATCACCCATATGATCGAGAATCCGAAGGATATCGGCGAAGCGGCGCATCTGCTGTTCATTGCCAAGAATCTGGAACGGATTGGTGACCATGCGACCAATGTTGCGGAAATGGTCTATTTTGCCGCGACCGGCGAGCCGATGCCCGAGCGCACCCGGGGCGAGAATCCGACGACACCGATCGATGACGAGACAAGCGACGGAACCGACTGATGCCAAATGCCAAATTACTGCTTGTTGAAGACGATGCCGCGCTCGCCGAGCTGCTAAGCTGGAACTTCAAAAAAGAAGAATATGATGTGATCCACACGCCGGATGGCGAGGAAGCGCTGCTGCTGGTGCAGGAACATCGGCCGGACGTAATCCTGCTTGACTGGATGCTGGAAAGCCTGTCCGGAATCGAAGTCTGCCGCCGTTTGCGGCGATCGTCCGAAACCGCAAATATCCCCATCATCATGCTGACCGCCCGGGGCGAAGAGGAAGACAAGATCCGCGGCCTCGAAACCGGTGCCGACGATTATATCACCAAGCCGTTCAGCCCCCGGGAACTGATCGCGCGGGTCAAGGCCGTGCTGCGCCGGGTCCGTCCTGCACTGGCCGGGGAAAAGCTGAATTTTGGCGATCTGGAAATGGACACGGTGGGACACAAGGTCAAACGCGCCGGCAACACTATCCCGCTGGGACCAACCGAATTTCGCCTGCTCCGCCATTTTCTGGAACACCCCAACTGGGTATTTTCACGCGAGCGTCTGCTCGACAGTGTCTGGGGCCAGGACAGTGATATCGAACTGCGCACGGTCGATGTCCATATCCGGCGGCTGCGCAAGGCGCTCAACGCCAACGGCCGCTCCGATATCATTCGCACGGTTCGATCAGCGGGCTATGCGCTCGATACGGATGCCGCGGAAGGCTAGTTTTCTGACCGGCTGAATAATAGCAGCCGGTCGCAACATATCGACTAGTCGGCCACCAGTTTCAACAGCTTCCGCTCGACCGGTGCGAGTACGCCAGACAGATCGTGGCCACGCTTCAGGATCTGCCCCTGTTCGCCGTGCAAGGACCACATTCCCTGACGGTTGCGTTCGGCGGGCCGTTTCTCGATCCGCATCTGCGGACGCTCCGACGCCCGGCGAAAGGCGGCAAATATCGCCACATCGCGGCGCATATCCATTGCATAGTCTTTCCAGTGCCCGGCCGCGACCATGCGTCCGTAGAGGTTGAGAATGCGGTCCAGTTCCCGCCGCTCAAAACCCACTTGCGAAGGGATGCCTCGCTGCGGAAAGGCCGAGACATTGGAATCCGTGAAGCGCATCAGGCGCTATCGCGTCCCTTAGTCTCGCTATCATCCTCGTCCCCGTTCCGCTCTTTGGCAAAAGCCGCAAGACGTTTTTGCAGTTGCTCCATTTCGCATTGCAAAATTTCGAGCTTCTGCGTCGATGGATCGAAAATTTCGCTGCACGGTGTTCCGTAGGGAACGAAGTCCTTCTGATATTGCTTGGCCTCTACCAGAGTCGGACGGGCGCGGACGCCAACCATCGTGGCCCCTTCGGGAACATCCTGGGTAACAACCGCATTTGCACCGACGCGGGCTCTTTGTCCGACTGTGATCGGGCCGAGCACCTGCGCGCCGGAGCCCAAGATAACATTGTCTTCAATGGTCGGATGGCGCTTGCCACCAACGCCGCTAGTCGGATTGGTGCCGCCCAGCGTCACACATTGATAGATGGTTACGTTATCGCCGATTTGAGCGGTCTCGCCGATCACGGTAAAGCCATGGTCGATAAACAGATGCCGGCCGATTTTTGCACCGGGATGGATATCGATTGCGGTCAGAAATCGTGCCAAGTGGTTGATCAACCGGGCGAAGAAATAAAGTTCTCCCCGGAACAGCCAATGCGCCAGTCGATGCATGCCGATTGCCAGCACACCCGGATACAGCAGCACTTCCCAGCGCGATCGCGGAGCCGGATCGCGCGCCTTGATGGAATCCAGATAAGCGCCCAGTTCCCGAAACATAATTTTCCTCCGGATGTTGCCGAAGCTCTAAACTAGGCACGACAAGACCCTATTTCCAGTCTTTTTTTGCAACTGATTTCAAATGTGACTTTTCAATTCAATTATAATCACTATATTAGATCAATCTATTAGTATTGATCGAAAGCCTCGATAATGTCGACCTATCTACCGACACTCAAACAGTTGCAATATCTGGTGGCGCTGAAGGAACATGGCCATTTTGGCAAGGCGGCTGAGTCCTGCTTCGTTACCCAGTCTACACTGTCAGCGGGTATCAAGGAACTGGAAGCCCTGCTCGATATCGTGCTGGTCGAACGCACACGCAGGGTCGTCCGTTTCACTGAACTGGGCAACCAGATGGTAGAAAAGGCCTACCGAATCCTGCGCGAAGCCGAAGAACTGTCGGAAATGGCGCGATCCGCCGGCAAGCCGCTGGCCGGCGATATCAGGATGAGTGTCATCCCGACCATAGCACCCTTTCTTCTGCCGCGACTGCTGCCGCAATTGCGCAAGGAACGACCGGAACTGAAGCTCTATCTGAAAGAGGAAACCAGTCAGGCGGCCTGCGATTCCCTGCACCATGGCCATGCCGATTGCGTGTTGCTGGCGCAGCCTTTTCCCTGCGGTGACGTCGAAGCGGAAGTCCTGTTCAGCGACGAGATTCTGGTAGCCTTCCCGAAGAACGATCCGCGCGATCCCCCGCTAGAGGTGGATCCGGCGCAAATAGACGAAACCCAGCTGTTGCTTTTGGAAGACGGCCATTGCCTGAAGGATCACGCGCTGGCAGCCTGCAACCGGCCCGAGCTCAGGGCATCCGCCCGGATGATGGGAACTTCGCTGCACACCTTGGTGCAGATGGTAGACAACGGCCTGGGCCTGACCCTGCTTCCGAAAATGGCGATCGACAGCGGCATATTAAACTATACCGACATCGTCGCGCGACCGTTGAAATCCGACCGGGCAACACGCGATATCGCTCTGGTCTGGCGCAAGAACAGCCCGCGACGGGGTGAGTTTCAGCTGTTGGCCGAGATCATGAAGGGCGCGCAGAATTGGGTCTCAAAAGCCCATAGCCCGGACGCGACGGCCTAGCGGCCCTCGCTATTTCTGCCATTTTTCCGATGCCGCAACATCGGATTCCCTCTCTTCGATCCATTTTGTTGTGCCGTCGGTGCCGGTTTCCTTCTTCCAGAACGGCGCTACGGTCTTCAGCCGGTCCATGATGAACGAGCAGGATTCGATCGCTGCCCCGCGATGATCGGACCCGGTCACGACCAGCACGATATTGTCACCTACGGCGAGTTTGCCGACACGGTGGACGATGGTGACCGCATGCAGCGCCCATTCTGACAGTGCCGTTTCGGCGATCTGCCGCAGCGCCTTTTGCGTCATCGCCGGATAATGTTCCAGTTCGAGCGACGCCAGATTGCCGTCGTCGCGGACCTGGCCGACAAAGCTGGCAATGGCGCCGCCGCCCTGCCCGGCAACCTGCTGCGTTTCCACGCCGATATCGAAATCATCCGGTCCGACGACGATCTTTATCATCCGCCGGTGACCGGCGGGAAGATCGCCAGCTCCCGCGCCGCTCCTATCGGTGTCGCAGGAAGGCCGTAATCCTGATCAAGAGCGAAACGCAATTTGCCGACATCTGAGAATATGTCTGCATAGTCGGCACCGCGGTCCGAAAGCATCGCCACGATATCGCCGATCGTCTCGATCCCGTCAGCAAGGGCGATCTGTTCCTGATCGATACCGAGCCGTTCGCGCACCCAGGCAAAATAGATGATATTGAGAGACCCTGTCATCAGTCCATGTGCTTCAGGCCGACCCGCAGATAATCCCATCCGGTGATCAGGGTCAATATGGCGGCCGCCCAGAGCGTCCAAAGGCCAACGGTTTGCACGAGCGGGAACTGCGGCAGGCCACCGGCCAATATCAGGGCCCCGAGAGAAATCATCTGAAATCCGGTTTTCCATTTGGCCAGTTGCGAGACCGGAACGCTGACCTGCAATCCGGCGAGAAATTCACGCAAACCGGATACCATGATTTCACGCAACAGGATGACGATTGCCGCGATTGCGTGCCATCCGTCGATGTCCCGGGTGAAGATCAGCATCAGAACCACCGCAGCGACCATGATCTTGTCGGCAATCGGATCGAGGAAGATGCCGAGCTTGGAAACGGTCCCCTGCGTCCGGGCCAGATAGCCGTCGAAATAATCGGTAACCGCCATCAGGCAATAGAGTCCGAAGGCCAGCAGATAATCGATCGGCAAGGGCTGCAGACGCGGCGGATCAAAATTCGGCCAGAGCAGAAACACCAGGATCGGTACCGCAAATATCCGCGAGAGTGTCAATATGTTCGGCAAATTAAGCATCGCGGCTTTCGCATAAACGGATTTGCCCAAAATGAAAATTGATTCAGCCAATTATCGATCGAATTCACGATGCGTGTACCAAATGGCGAATTTGCCGTCGAGTTGACGCCAAGGCTGAATGGGCTAAGGATGGCGAAACGCTTCCTTTCCTCCTCGAACAGAGATTTTCACTTTATGCAAAATACGGCGCATTTGCTGCGAACGAGACGGTTTTTGCCCCTGTTCCTGACGCAGTTGCTCGGGGCATTTAACGACAATCTGTTCAAATTCTCGATGGTCATCCTGGTGACCTATGGCATTTACGAGAGTGAATCCGAGGATTTCGCGTTCAATGCCCTCGCCTCCGGGCTGTTCATCCTGCCGTTTTTCCTCTTTTCCTCTCTCGCCGGACAGTTGGCCGACAATTACGACAAGGCGCGGATTACACGTTTCGTCAAAACGCTGGAGATATTCATTGCCGTGATTGGCGGGATTGGCCTTTGGCTGCACAATATTCCGATCATGCTGACCGCGCTGTTTCTCCTGGGTCTGCAATCCACCTTTTTCGGTCCCATCAAATATGCCGTTCTTCCCCAACATCTGCAGAAAGACGAGGTACTCGGGGGAACCGGACTGGTCGAAGCTGGCACCTATATCGCCATTCTGGCAGGAACGATCCTTGGCGGCATTATCATCGATCGCGATGGTAACGGCGTCGAGATAGCGGTGGTCACGGTCTTTCTCGTCGCGCTGATCGGCCGTGTGGCCGCCCAGTTCATGCCGCCGGCACCGGCGCAAAAAGAGGTCGAGAAAATCGATTTCAATTTTGTCCGCTCGTCAATTCGGCTAATTTCGGCGACATTGCACGTGCGTCGGCTCTATCTGGCGATCATTGCCATCAGCTTTTTCTGGACGATCGGATCGGTCATGATCATCCAGTTTCCGCCGCTGGTCGAGAATGTTCTAACCGCGACACCCGAAGTTGCCAGCCTCTTTCTGGGCGTGTTTTCAATGGGCATTGCAATTGGCTCCATTCTCGTGAATCGCCTGCTGAAGAGCGAAGTCTCTGCGCGCTTTGCTCCGGGCAGCGTCATCCTGATGGGGGTGTTCGTGCTGATTCTCTACTTCATTGCCCGCAGCTGGCAGGGCTTGCCTGCAGGCCAGTTGTACACGTTTGAAACATTTATCGTCCATGATGGCGCCTGGGCACTGCTCGGTACCCTGGGCGGAGTATCGATATTCGGTGGCATGTTCGTGGTGCCGCTATATGCCTTTCTTACCACGACCGTCGACATCAGCCAGACCGCGCGGACCATTGCGGCCAATAATGTAGTCAATTCCGGCTGCATGGTGCTGGGTGCGCTCGCTGCCCTCGGGCTCAGCTTGCTCGGCGTTTCCACGACCGAACAGCTGCTGCTGGTTGCGGCGATGTGCCTGGTGGCAGCCTGGCTGGGTCAACAGCTGCACCGCGCCTGTGACTGACCGCCCCGGAGGCCGGATCAGAATATGAACATATAGAAGGCGGTAAAGAAAGCCAGAAAGCTGAGCAGAAACAGGCTGACGTCGTCGCCGATCCCGTCGGCTTTCGTTATCGCTGCAGCCTCCGATTCATGCTCTTCTCTCGCCATCTGCACGATTGTCATTGGCAAAGTTTGACGAAAGGGATGCCGTATCCCGTTGTCCTGTAAAATAAGTGGTCGCAATTTCTCTCGGTTCATGCATGCTGGTTAACAATTTGTTATGCATATATGCCAGCGCAATTTTCAGCACATTGGTTAACGTCTTATATTGGAACAGGCCCGAAAACCGGTGACTTCCCGAGCTCGAAGTTAACAAAATCACAGATGGCCGATCAGGGCTCGCGATTTTCTGCTTTTGCGGGAGGAACTTAAACCTGTGTGATCTTTGCAACGAAAACCGAATATTCCCGTTTTCAACAATAACGTAGTTGATTTCAGTATCCTATTATGCCAATGACTCATGCGTATTGAATGAAATGCGAAACCCTGAAGGAGCTAATTATGCGTTTCGGTAAAATTGGAATGGCTGCGGCAGCAGCTGCATCGCTTGTAAGCGCACCCGTTTTGGCACAGGCTGCACAGCCCGTATCGTCGGTTGCACGTACCAGTGCAACTGTTGACAGCGAAAACAATGTCGAAGGTGGCTCGGGTATTATTATTGCAATTCTTGCAGCAGCAGCTGTTATTGCCGGTATCATCATCGCAGCCGACGGCAGCGAAGATACGCCAACTTCCCCCTGAACCAGTTCAGACATGATTTATGGAATGGCGGCCAATTTGGCCGCCATTTTTTTTGCCTGTCCCGAGCACTGGAATCCGGGATTTGGCAGTGAAATGTCGATCCTGACGGCAGACGACAAAGCCTTTGGTTGCACATCGGCATCCGATTACCCATATCTCGGTTCATGACAGAAAATCAGCAACATGGCCTGATGCAATGGCACGGCACAACCATCCTATCGGTAAGAAAAAACGGCAAGGTCGTCGTCGTCGGCGACGGCCAGGTTTCGATGGGACAAACCGTTATGAAGCAGAACGCTCGCAAGGTTCGGCAATTGCATGACGGATCGGTGATTGGCGGCTTCGCCGGCGCGACCGCAGATGCCTTCACCCTTTTCGAACGGCTGGAAGCGAAGCTGGAGCGCCATAACGGACAGCTGATGCGCGCGGCCGTCGAGCTGGCAAAGGACTGGCGCACCGACAAATATCTCCGTAACCTGGAAGCGTTGATGATCGTGGCCGACAAGGATATTACCTTGATCCTGACCGGCAACGGCGACGTGCTGGAACCGAATGAAGGCATCGCGGCGATCGGATCCGGCGGAAACTTCGCCCTTTCTGCAGCGCGCGCCTTGATGGACTATGAGAAAGACGCCGAAAAACTGGCCAGAAAGGCCATGGAGATCGCGGCGGAAATTTGCGTCTACACCAATGACCAGGTCACCATTGAAACGCTCGATAGCGAAGCCTAGCGCCCGTCAGCCCTTTACAACATGAATGAAGAGAAACTTAGCATGCAGGCGAACCTGACCCCCAAAGCCATCGTCAAGGCACTGGATGAACATATCATCGGACAGCAAGACGCCAAGCGCGCCGTCGCGGTGGCGTTGCGTAACCGCTGGCGCCGGCAACGGCTTCCTGCGGAATTGCGCGAGGAAGTAACACCCAAGAATATCCTGATGATCGGGCCCACCGGCTGCGGCAAGACCGAGATTTCGCGGCGTCTGGCCAAGCTGGCCGATGCGCCCTTTATCAAGGTCGAGGCCACCAAGTTCACCGAGGTTGGCTATGTCGGTCGCGATGTCGAACAGATTGCCCGTGATCTGGCGGAAGAGGCCGTGCGGCTGGAACGCGAACGCCGGCGGCAGGCGGTGCACGAGGCCGCAGCCGAGGCGGCGATGAAGCGGCTGCTCGACGTATTATGCGGAGAAAATGCCAGTGAGGCGACCCGGGAAAGCTTCCGGCAGCGGGTGGTCGACAATCACATGAACGACACCGAGATCGAGATTGAAGTCGAGGACACGCCCAATATGCCGATGGATATTCCCGGCATGGGCGGTCAGGTCGGGATGATCAATCTCTCCGACATGATGGGCAAGGCGCTCAACCAGAATCGCATGAAGCGTCGCAAGATGCGCGTTGCAGATGCCTGGGACAAACTGGTCGAAGAAGAATCGGACAAGCGCCTCGACGATGAAGATATCTCGCGGGCTGCCCTGATTGACGCAGAATCCAACGGTATCGTCTTTCTGGATGAAATCGACAAGATCGCGGTCAGCGATATGCGCGGCGGATCGGTCAGCCGCGAAGGCGTACAGCGCGACCTTCTTCCCCTGATCGAAGGGACGACAGTCGCAACCAAATATGGCCCGATGAAAACGGACCATATCCTGTTCATTGCATCGGGTGCCTTTTCGATTTCAAAGCCGAGCGACATGCTGCCCGAATTGCAGGGCCGCCTGCCGATACGGGTGGAACTCAGGGCGCTGACAGAAGCCGACTTCGTCCGCATATTGACCGAAACCAAGGCCAATTTGCCGGAGCAATATATTGCGCTGCTCGGGACCGAGGAGGTCAAGATCAGCATCACCGAAGATGCGATCGAGAAACTGGCGGAAATTGCTGCAAACGTGAACGAGACGGTCGAGAATATCGGTGCCCGCCGGCTTCAGACGGTAATGGAAAAGCTGCTCGAAGAAATCAGCTTCACCGCCGAAGACCGAACCGGTGAAGAAATCAGCATCGACAAGGCCTATGTTGAAAAGCAGCTTTCGGACGTAGCCAAGGATACCGACCTGTCCAAATATGTCTTGTGATGATAAAAGCAGAATTTTGGTCAGGATCAGCGGGTCTTGGACGCAGTCTCTGGGTTTCGGCAGTAATTTTCCGTGACTGTAACGGAACAAGGCCGAACCGCGAACTTGTGCCTAGATAGCAGGGTGAATCATATCATGAAACGAACAGTCTTAACACTGTCTTCCGTTGCCGCGCTGGGATTGTCCGCTTGCAGCGAGCCGGCTTCTGACAAAAATGCCGATGGCACCGAACAGTCGGAAGTCAAGCCGGAAACGGTCGTTGCGCCTCTTACCGCGGCGGAAAGCATCGATGTGGGGCTTGCAGTCGGCGAACAGGCTCCTCTGGATGCAAGCTTGCTGATCAATGGCACCCAAACCACCTTGGGCAAGATTCTGGAAAAGGGCCCTGCCCTGCTGGTTTTTACGCGGTCGGTCGAATGGTGTCCTTATTGCCAGACCCAGTTGAAATCGATCAACGCGATTGTCGGCGACCTGCAGGACCGCGGCTATCAGCTCTATGGCCTGAGCTACGACAGTCCCGAGCAGCAGGACCGGTTCTCGAAGAACCAGATGCTGGAATATCCAATGCTATCGGACCAGCCATCTGCCGTGATTGATGCCTTTGGCTTGCGTGATCCGCAATATACGGAAGGCAGAGCCGTCGGCGTCCCCTATGCTTCGGTGATCCTGATCGACAAGAGCGGAACAATTGTCGCGAAATCAGTATCCGGCGATTACAAGAAACGGCCCGGCAACGACCAAATTCTGGAGCTAGTCGACTCGCTCTAGGAGCTAATTGCTGGCTGCGGCTTCCAACGGTTTTCTGGCTGGTTCATTGTCATTGGCGGCGAGGCGACTGGACTCCGGCAGGACCACCAGCTTCCATTTCTTTGTGTCGTCCAGATATTTGCGGGCCAGAGCCTGCACCTCCTCCGGTGTTATCACGGTGTAGTCGCTGAGCAGGCTTTGCAGCGCGACAAATTTCTGGGGATTGAAGCTCGCGCCCTCCATCTGGCTCATCCAGAAACTGTTGCCGCTGCTGGCCCGTGCGATGAGCTGGCGGAGCGGCTCCACCACCCGCTGCAGTTCGTCAGCGCTAACCGGTTTTTCCCGCAAATCCCGGGCGATCATTTCGACAACATTGTAAAAGCGATCGACATTGTCAGGCGTCAGCTGGCTTTGCGCCCCGATATAGCCGCCTGATTCAAATTCCACCGGCCAGCTATTGATCACCTGGGGGCTGTAGCTTGCGCCCTGCTGGGAACGGAGGATCTCAAAAAGGCGATCATTGAATATGGATGTCAACACCTCGAGCTTGCGGCTTTCCCTCACATTTTCCAGCCCGCCGCCAGTCGGCCATGCCACCATCGCAGCGGCCCGCTCCTTGTCACCCTTGTGAACAAGGATTTCCGGCCCCGCCTGCGGTGCCGGAAATTGTGGAGATTGGGTATCGGCCGGCAGCGCCTGTGGCTTGCGGCTTTTCAATGCACCGAACGTCTTGAGGATCGATTCCACAGCCTGGTCCCGGTCGAAATCACCAAAGAGCATCAGCTCGATCGGACCGCTGGCGAGAATCGGCTCCCAGAACTGTCTGAAATTCCCGGCCGTCAGTTCGCTGAAATCCGCCTTGTCGGGCGTCTTCCAGCGTGGATCCTTGCCCCGCACAAGCCATTCCAGATCGCGTTCGAGAACGGCCTGTGGAGAAGCCGAAAAACTGTCATATCCGATGAGCGCGGCGGCTTTGCTGCGGATCACAGGGGCTGCGTCCCAGCGAGGGAACGCCAGCTTCGCTGCGATCAGATGCAACTGGTCTTCCAGATCCGACGGTCTGGTATCGGCGGTAATCTCGTAAGCGTCGTTGTCGACATCGAATCCCAGTCCGATCCTGCGACCGGTGGTGATTTTGTCGAGTTCCTCCTGACCCAGATCGCCCACGCCGCTGGCCATAAGCGCGAGAGCACCGGACCATGCGAGTGTCTCCTGACGCGAAGACAGTCCGCTGAAGCCATGGCCGAAACGGGTATTGACCATGATCTTGTTGCGCTCGGCCGTGTTGGGAAACAGCAGCACCCTGACACCATTGGTCAGCTCAAGCTGCTCGACATCAAAACGCTCGATCTTCCGGGACGATTTGATCGCTCCCTTTTTGCCGATCTTTTTCAGCGATTCAAATCCGATATCGGACTGGGCGACGCGAACATCGCTGGCCGCGTCGACATTGCTTCTGAGCGCCTTCGCCAGCCTGACCGTTCCGCCATCGATCGCATCGGGCGATGCCAGCAAAGCGCGGGTAGAAACGCCCGTGAATAGATTGCGCGTTGATTCGAGCAGCCGTTCCGGCGTGTACAAATCCCGCATCCCCCTGAACACATCAAGCGCTATCTGCGGTGTCGCAACGGTCTCCCGAATGTCTACGGCATTGATGATATTGTCGGCCTGTTTCCGCGCCGCTTCTGTCTGGTAGCTTTCCACGCCGATAGCCAGTGCCGCATCAAATTCCGCGATTTCGCGAGCGATGTCCGCTTCGGACGGCGCTTTGTTCGTCGCGTCTGCGATAACCGCGCGGACGTCCTGCAACGCAGCCTCCCAATCGTCACCCAAGGGGACGATATTGATAAAGGTTCCGTCAATCGAGCGGCTGACATCATCCTGTCCGACGCTAGCCTGCAAATAGCTGCCGCCGGCTCTCGCCCGCGCCTCGAGCCGGCGATTGATCAACTGCAACGCCAGCAGATCGATCAAAATCTGCTGATTGTAGACGATCGTGTCTTCAACCTGTTCCCACGGCCGCGCCACGACCATCGAAATGAACCGCGGCAAAGTCGGTTCGATCAAGACGCGGCTGATATCGGCTATGTCCTGAGGTTGACCGAAGTCCGGAATGGTTCCGGCCTCCCCCTTGCCCTGCCATTTGGCAAAATGCTTGTTGAGCAGATCCTCGAACATCGCCGGATCACCGTCACCGGCAATGACGATCACCGTTTGCTCCGGACGATACCAGCGCTGGTGGAACAGTTGCAGCATCTTCGGGGTGGCGGCACTCAGGGTTTCCGGCGTTCCGATCGGCGCCCGGTTGGCCAGGCGCTGCCCGGCAAAAAATAATTCCCGGGTGGCATTCTGCACCTTGGTCTGAGGCCCGGCGCGCTCGCGCAATTCTGCCAGGACCACCGGACGCTCCGCATTGACCGCCGTGATGCTCAATCCCGGCGAACTCACCATGCCCGACAATATCTTCAGACTCTCGTCGAGACTGGCTTTGGTGGCATTGGGAAGATCGAGCTTGTAGACGGTTTGCGTGGGCGTGGTCTCGGCATTGCTGTCACTGCCAAATGTCGCGCCCAGACGCTGCCAGACCCGTTTGGCCTCTCCATCCGGAACATAGGTCGAGCCGCGAAAGGTCAGATGTTCCATGAAATGGGCAAAGCCCTGCTCTGCCTCGGTCTCCATCAGCGACCCCACATCGACCCGCAACCGGATCGATACCTGTCCGGGGGGCACGCCATTGCGTTTGACCGCATAGCGCAATCCATTGTCCAGCTCACCAAAGGTCCAGCTCTTGTCGACCGGGATATCGCTGTTCTCGTAAAGCCAGGGGACGACGCTATCGCCCTCAGGGTCTTGAGCGAAAGCCGTACCGGGCACAGCCAGCATGCTGCAGAGCAGCAGGAGCGTGAAAATGCGGGGAACAAATGAGAATATCATGGTTATCATGGGCCGGATATAAGCAGCCCCAATCTTACTGGCCAGTGAATATTCCCGAGATTCTTGGCTCACAGCGCCTCGCCTTGTGTTTAGCCCTTGATCGGGCGGCCGATAATCGCCAGATACCAGATATGCTGATTGAAACTGAAAAAACACCAAACCCCTCGACCCTCAAGTTTCTTTTGGGCCAGCCGGTCATGTCCGACGGCACCCGCGACTTCGCGTCGCCGGAAGATGCCGAGGTATCGCCGCTTGCGGAAGCACTGTTCACGCTCGGCGATGTGACGGGCGTTTTCTTTGGCTCGGACTTCATCTCGGTGACGTGCGGGCCTGGTGCCGACTGGAGTGACCAGAAGCCGCAGGTGCTCAGCATCCTGCTCGATCATTTCTCCGCCGGACTCCCGCTATTCAAACCGGGCAGCGCTGGCGAAATTGTCGTGCCGCCGGAAGAGGAAGTGCATGATGATCCGGAGGACGCCGATATCGTCGCCCAGATCAAGGAACTGATCGAAACAAGAGTGCGGCCGGCGGTTGCCAATGACGGTGGCGACATCATCTACCGCGGTTTCAACAAGGGCACGGTATTTCTCAAAATGCAGGGTGCCTGTGCCGGATGCCCGTCATCCACGGCGACGCTGAAACACGGTATTGAATCACTATTGAAACATTATGTGCCCGAGGTCACCGAAGTCCGGGCGGCATAATAATTTCCACAACAAAGGCAGATCAATGAATAGTCCTCTGGGTCAAGCTGCACTGGATCAGCTGTTTCTCGAAGCACGAACCTATAACGGCTATTACGACAAGCCGGTCTCGGTCGACCAGCTCCACGAGATCTGGGACCTGATGAAAATGGGTCCTACCAGTGCAAATATGCTGCCGGCCCGGCTGATCTGGTGTCACAGCCAGCAGTCACGCGATCGGCTGGCGAACCTGTCGGCAGAAGGCAATCAGGACAAAATCCGCAAAGCGCCGGCAGCCGTAATCATCGGCATGGATCAAAATTTTCACGAGCATCTGCCTGAACTTTTTCCCCACGCCGATGCCAAAAGCTGGTTCGAGGGCGACCCCGAAGCGCGCAAGGTCCATGCGATGCGCAACAGTTCGCTGCAAGGCGCCTATTTTATTCTGGCGGCTCGCGCGCTCGGACTCGACACGGGGCCCATGTCGGGCTTTGACAATGATGCCGTCGACAAGGAATTTTTCGGCGACCAGCCGCATATCAAATCGAACTTCATCTCGACGCTGGGCTATGGCGATCCATCAACGATTTTCGATCGCAGCCCCCGTCCGGATTTCGACAAATTCAACAGCCTGATCTGACCGGTTGATGGGCGCGCGCCTTCTCGCGATCGATACAGCCACCACCGCCTGTTCCGTCGCGCTGTTCGAGGATGGCGCACGGATTGCGGCGGACTATGCCGAAATCGGTCGCGGCCATGCGGAGAAGCTGATCCCGGCAATCGCACAGCTTCCCGATCGCGGGAGAGCGGACAGGATTCTCGTCAATTGCGGACCGGGAAGCTTTACCGGTGTGCGTATCGGTATCTCCGCGGCAAAAGCGTTGGCTCTGGCTTGGGGCGCCGAGATACACGGATATAGCTGCCTTTCGCTGGTTGCCGCTCAGGCTCTGGACCAGCTGGACAGACCGCAGCCCGTCTGCGTCGCCATGCTCGCGGGGCACGGCGAATATTTCCTGCAGAATTTTGCTGCGACCGGCGAGCCGATGGCACCCTTTGCAACGCTCACGCCGGACCAGGCTGCAGGCCAGATAAAGGCGGATGTGATTGCCGGTTCTGCCGCTGCGGAGTTGGCCGGCACAGCGGGCATCGACAGCCATTTTTCGATATTGCCAAATGCTGCGCATGTCTCTTTAGTGGCCAGCGCGATGAAGACATTACCCGCCAGACCAAATTACGGACGCGAACCAGACGCCCAGCCAGCGAAAACCGCGTAAGCGATGGCGACTCGTCAGCATCCACGGGATCACCAGAGGCTTGGCCCCGCGGAAATACTGTCAGGAGACCTGAGCCATCTGGATGCTGTCATGCAGGTCATGGATCGCGCGTTTCCCAAGACCTATGGTGAAGGATGGAACAATCACCAATGCCGGTCGATGCTTTCCATGCCCAGTGCCAAACTGTTGATCGCAGCCCGGAAGGAAAAGGTCTGCGGCTTTGTCATCAGTCGCCAGGCGGCCGACGAGGAAGAATTGTTGATGGTGGCCGTTGCTCCGGAATGTCAGGGCCAGGGTATCGGATATCTATTGCTCGATCATATGCTGCAAGCGGCGCGATCGCATCATGTCGCATCCGTCTTTCTCGAAATGAGAGCCGGTAATCCCGCCGAAAAACTGTATACCAAATTCGGTTTTCACAGGATCGGATTACGAAAAGCCTATTATACTGGACCGAAAATGGAGAAGTTTGACGCGGTTACTTATAAGGCCGACCTGTCCATTTAGAGCAATTTCTGATTGCTTTGCCAGTTGCAGGGCCTGACAGATTGTGCAAATAACAATATGCAGCATATGCAATATAAAAATAATAGTCGCACAAAGGTAACAGAATATGACAGAGGAAGAAATTGCTCTGAATGAGACGTTAATAACGCTCACTTCAGACATTGTTGCTGCACATGTCAGCAACAATAGCGTAGCGGTATCTGATTTACCGCTTATCATTAGCAGTGTTCATGGCGCCCTGGCCGGTCTTTCCGGCGAAGCGGCCGAACAAGCCCGACCGGATCCTGCGGTGCCAATCAAGGCATCAATCAAACCCGATTATGTCGTCTGTCTTGAAGATGGCAAAAAGCTGAAAATGCTCAAACGCCACCTGATGACCCATTATGGCATGACGCCGGAAGACTATCGCGCAAAATGGGGCCTGCCGAACGATTATCCGATGGTTGCACCCAACTATGCGGAAAAGCGCAGGCAGCTTGCCAAGGCAATCGGCCTCGGCAAGAAAAAGGGCAAAAAGAAATAGGCGTATTTCCGGTTGCAATGAAATTCGAAAATTGCGGCACTTTTGCCGCAATTTTCTCTTTGCAATATCCGTCGCCCCGCATAGAGTCTTCCCCAGCATAACGGAAGGGTTCTATGCCGCAAAAAATTGATCTTGAAGCATTATGTGCGGAAAAAGGGCTCCGCATCACCGACCAGCGTCGGGTGATTGCGCGCGTCATTTCCGATGCAGAAGATCATCCCGATGTCGAAACCCTGCACGAACGGGCATCTGCGGTGGACTCCCGCATTTCGATTGCGACCGTCTACCGGACGGTACGCCTGTTTGAAGAGGCCGGCATATTGGATCGCCATGATTTTGGCGACGGTCGGGCGCGCTATGAAGCTGTTCCCGAAGCGCATCATGATCATCTTATTGATGTGGAAACCGGTCGCGTGATCGAATTTGTCGATCCCGAACTGGAAGCACTGCAAAAGCAGATCGCTGAAAAGCTGGGTTACCGGCTGGTCGATCACCGTATGGAGCTATATGGCGTATCTCTCGCCAGAAAAAGCTAGTGTGCCATATCCCGACCCGGATGCACGAGATTGTGACACCCATCCAATGGCATATCGGTTATGGGACGGAGCGAGCCCGATGGGTTATATAAGATTCACCTTGCGGATGCTGCTGATTTTTACAGCGCTGTTCGTTTGCATCCCCTTTTACTATTTATGGCGCTTGCTGAGGCTGCCCAATCCCTGGCCGCGCACATTTCTCAAGATCGCGGCCTTCGGGTGCGGCGCACGCGTGAAGATTATCGGCACACCGATCCGACGGGACGTATTCTTCATATCGAACCACTTGTCCTGGGTGGATATCGCGATTCTTGGCGGGCACAGCGGCACCGCTTTTGTGTCGAAAGAGGAAATCGGCAACTGGCCGATCATCGGCTGGCTCTGCAAATTGAACGACACGGTATTTGTGTCACGGTCGGACCGGATGGGTGTAGCCCAGCAGATCAATCAATTGCGTGATGCGCTGGAAGAGACCTGGGCCATTACCATTTTTCCCGAAGGTACCACGACAGACGGTTCGACCCTGCTCCCTTTCAAGGCGCCGCTGCTCAAGGTCCTCGATCCACCGCCTCCGGGGATAATCGTACAGCCGATTTTTCTGAATTACGGGGAAAATGCCCTCGAGATAGGCTGGACGGGCGAAGAAAGCGCGCCTTCCAATGCCTGGCGGCTGCTGACCCGAAGAAGCAGCTTTCTGGTCGAGGTGCATTTTCTGGACCCCTTTGATCCGTCCCACTATTCCTGCAGGAAGGAAATCGCGGCGGAGGCCCGGCGAAGAATAGCAGCACCGCTTTCGGCTTCCCTGGGGGGCAAACCCATTGTATAGCCGCGGTCTATGACTCAAGCCGATCCCAAAAAATTCCATATCAAATCCTTTGGCTGCCAGATGAACGTCTACGACGGCGAGCGCATGTCCGAATTGCTTGTCGATCAGGGCATGACCGCCGCCGACAATGGTGAAGAAGCCGACCTGGTGGTCCTCAATACCTGCCATATCCGCGAGAAGGCGGTCGACAAGGTCTATTCAGACATCGGCCGGTTGCGCCGGAAAGACGGTTCCAGCCCGATGATTGCCGTGGCCGGTTGCGTGGCCCAGGCCGAAGGGAAGGAAATTTCCCGCCGGGCGCCAAGCGTCGACATCGTCGTCGGACCACAGGCCTATCACCGGTTGCCCGAACTGATGGAATTGGCGAAATCCGGCAAGAAGGCGCTCGATACCGACATGCCCGCAATATCGAAATTCGACATCCTGCCGTCCCGCGGCAAACAGGCCCGGCCCACGGCTTTCCTGACGGTTCAGGAAGGATGCGACAAATTTTGCACCTATTGCGTGGTTCCCTACACGCGGGGCGCGGAAATTTCCCGGCCATGGTCCGATCTGATCGATGAGGCCAAGGCGCTGGTCGATGGTGGCGCCCGCGAAATCACGCTGCTCGGACAGAATGTCAATGCATGGACCGGAGAGGACGACAAGGGCCAAAGCCAGGGACTGGATGGTCTGATCCGGGCGCTCGACCGGATTCCGGACCTGAAACGCATTCGCTACATGACCAGCCACCCGAACGACATGACCGATGGTCTGGTTGCCGCGCATGGTGAAATTGCCAAGCTGATGCCCTTTCTCCATCTGCCCGTGCAATCGGGCAGCGACCGCATGCTCAAGGCGATGAACCGGTCACACAGCGCGAAAAGCTATCTCGATATTCTGGCGAGAATGCGCGCTGTACGACCGGATATTGCGCTTTCGGGCGATTTCATCGTCGGCTTTCCGGGTGAAAGCGATCAGGATTTTGAGGAAACCTTGCAGATTGTCCGCGACGCCAATTATTCGCAGGCCTTCTCGTTCAAATATTCACCTCGTCCGGGCACGCCCGCAGCGACCATGGACGAGCAGATTGCGCCGGAAGTGATGGATGAACGGCTGCAGCGATTGCAGGCCCTGCTCAACGAGCAGCAATATGCGTTCAACCAACAGACCGTAGGCCGGACAACCGACATATTGCTGGAACGCAAGGGCAAGCTGGAAGGCCAGCTGATCGGCAAGACGCCCTGGCTGCAGTCGGTCCATATCATTTCGCCTGATCTCGAAATTGGCGATCTGGTCGAAATCGAAATCACCCAGGCCGGCCCGAACAGCCTAACCGGCCAGATCAAAGAAAGACTTGCTGCCTGATGGTCCAAAAAACAAAAGCCGCAACGGCGGGAAAGCTCATCAAGATGGATCTGGAATTTGACGATCCTCAGATTCTGGGCGATCTGTTCGGCGAATATGACCGGAACATAGTGGCGATCGAAAACCGGCTGGGCGTCTATATCGCGGCACGCGGTACAAAGTTGAAGATCGAGGGCGAGGAAGACGCCGTCGCGCAGGCGCGGGATGTATTGACCGGCATCTACAACCGACTCGAACAGGGTCAGGAAATTGACAATGGCGCGGTCGAAGCGATTATCGCCATGGCCGCCGACCCCCGCGTTGCCAAGATAGCGAAACAGTCCTCGTCCGGCGATGGCGGCAGCAAAAATGATGTTGCGGACGCGCCAAAGGTGATGATCCGGACGCGCAAGAAAACGATTTTCCCGCGCTCGGTCCGGCAGGCCCATTATATGGAAGCCCTCGCTCGCGACGACATGATTTTTGCGCTGGGCCCCGCCGGGACCGGCAAGACCTATCTTGCGGTTGCGCAGGCGGTTTCGCAACTGGTCAGCGGCTCCGTTGACCGGTTGATCCTGTCCCGCCCGGCGGTCGAAGCCGGCGAGAAAATCGGCTTTTTACCGGGCGACCTGAAAGAGAAAGTCGATCCGTTTCTCCGTCCGCTCTATGACGCGCTCTATGATACGCTGCCCGCCGAACAGGTGGAACGGCGGATCGAGAGCGGCGAGATCGAAATCGCACCGATCGCCTTCATGCGAGGCCGGACCCTGTCCGATGCATTTGTGATCCTCGACGAGGCCCAGAATACCACGGCCGCGCAGATGAAGATGTTTCTCACCCGGTTCGGCATGAACAGCCGCATGGTGATTTGTGGCGACCCCAAGCAGGTCGATCTGCCAAAGGAAGCCGTTTCCGGATTGGCGGACGCCGTTACCAAATTGCAGGATATCGAGCGGGTCAGCATGGTCCAGTTTGGTGCCAGCGATGTTGTACGGCATCCGCTGGTTGGCAAGATCGTCGAAGCCTATGAAGGCAAAGATGCTCCAGACTGAATTGACCGCCTCTTCCGAATGGGATCATGAAAAGCACTGGACGGATTTGGCCGGACGGGCGGCAAAGGCGGCGATCAGCGCGTCATCCCATGCCGATCTCCTGTCACGCAATTTTGCGCTGGAGGTCAGTGTGAAGCTGTCGGACGACAGCGAAGTCCATTCCCTCAACAAGGCGTATCGTGGCAAGGACAAGCCGACCAACGTCCTGTCCTTCCCGCAAATCCAGCCCGATCTGCTGGAAACGCTGGCGAATACCGACGATGGAGAGGCACTGCTCGGGGATATCATTCTGGCTTATGAGACCTGTCGAGCGGAAGCCCTGGCAAAGAACGTCGCCTTTTCCGATCATGTGTCACATTTGATTGTGCACGGGTCGCTGCATTTGCTAGGATATGATCATGAAAACGACACCGATGCAGGGTTGATGGAAAATTGCGAAATTAATGCACTGGCAACCCTTGGCATCGCCAATCCTTACGCAGAACAAGCGCAAAGCAGGTAATCAAAAGCAAGAATGACCGACGTTGAAAATGACAGTGGCTCCGGCGCAACACGCAGCAGCAGCCAGACCAGGGAAGAAGAAGAACCCGGGCGAATATGGCGGAGCCTGAAGGCTCTGCTGTTCGGCAACAATGATGACAACAGTCTGCGTGCGCAGATCGAAGAAGTCATCGATGATCACGAAAGCGATGCGGAGTCCGATTCCAACGGCAAGGCGGACATATCGTCGCTGGAACTGGAAATGTTGCGCAACATGTTGCATTTCAGCGAGCATCGGGTTGATGATATCGCCGTTCCCCGCGCCGACATAATCGCCATCGAGGTCAGTGCCCCGTTCAGCGAGTTCGTCGATATATTCTCCGAACACGGACACAGCCGCATCCCGGTTTTCCGCGAGAATCTGGACAATATTATCGGCATGATCCACATCAAGGACATTTTTGCGATCGTCGCCAAGGGTGGCCCGTTCCCGGACGATATTACACCGTTTCTCCGGCAACCGCGCTTTGTCCCTGAATCCATGGGCGTGCTCGACCTGCTGGCCGAAATGCGTGCAACCCGCATCCACCTCGCGATCATCTTCGATGAATATAACGGCACCGAAGGCCTCGTCACGATCGAGGATATTGTCGAGGAAATCACCGGCGAGATCGAGGACGAGCATGACGACGAACCCGTCCCTCAGCTGGTGCAGCTGGAGGACGGCATCTGGGAAGCGGATGCCCGCGCCGAGCTGGACGATGTCGGCGAGATGATCGACTCCGCGCTCGAAGAAATCGAAGAGGATGTCGACACCATCGGTGGTCTGGCCTTTGTGCTGGCCGGCCATATTCCCACCGTCGGCGAACGGCTGGAACATCCGAGCGGCTGGATACTGGAAATTACCGAAGCCGACGATCGCCGGGTGACCCGCTTGCGCCTGCATCCGCCTACCCCTGACGAAAGCGCATAGCGCCGTCAGATATCGACCAGTTGTGCGGCCCGGTTCCGCCATGTTTCGGCCAGTACCGGATTGGCCGAGAGCGCTTTGAGTTCGGCATCCCGGCCCTTGTGCTGGCCGGCCACAATCATCCCGAACAGACGATCCAGCGGCCAGTCTGGAAACGGGCGGGCCTGCTGGACCATCGCGTCCCCTGCCCGCACCCGGCCCTCCTCCAGCACCCGGAAATAGCTGCCGGACCTGCCGGTCCGGACCACGGTTTTCAGGACATCGGGCTTTCCGAAACGGTGATTGAGTTTCCAGCACGGCTGCCGCGCATGACTGCATTCGATCAACGCCTCGCCGACGCGGAAAATATCACCCAGACAAAGCTGTGATTCGATCATCTGCCCGCAGCTGAAATTTTCGCCGAACGCGCCGGGGCTCTCGAGCACCGTGACCTCGGGATATTTTTCGCGCCAGAACGGATAATGTTCTACCGGATAGAGATGGAGCGCCTTGTCCGGACCGCCATGATGGACCGGATCGGCAACCCGGTCCCCCTCCAGGCCCAGAAAACCCAGCATCAGCGGTTGATCGACAGAAGTCTTGGCAATCGCGCTCATCTCACCGTCCGCGCGGAACGGTTGCGGCGTGCCGGTCAGCAGATGGTCAAGCCGGGTGCGGATCATATCAGCCTGCTAGCCGAGCAAGTTCATAATGGCAATTCTCCCCCGACTATGCTTGAAGGTTTCCATGGAAATCAGTGACCTTCGTATTGCCCTGTACAGCGGCAACTACAATTTCGTGCGCGATGGCGCCAACCAGGCGCTCAACCGGCTGGTAGACTATCTGCTCCGTCAGGGCGCTGCCGTGCGCGTCTATTCGCCGACCACCGATACGCCGGCGTTCGAGCCGACGGGCGATCTGGTCAGCGTGCCTTCGGTGGCCTTTCCCGGACGCGGCGAATATCGCTTTCCAACCCGCATTTCCAGCGATGTGCGCAGGGATCTGGAGCGATTCAATCCCAATATCATGCAGATATCGAGCCCCGACCGGGTCGGACACAAGATGGTGGCCTGGGCGCGGCGCAGGAATATACCGGTACTCGCGTCGGTGCATACCCGGTTCGAGACCTATCCCCGCTATTATAATCTGGCCTTTCTGGAACCGGTGATCGAAGCGATATTGCGGCGTTTGTACCGCCGCTGTGACGCACTGGTGGCGCCGTCGGAATCGATGGCCCAGGTGCTCCGTGACCAGCGGATGAACTATGACGTCGGAATCTGGTCGCGCGGCGTTGACCGCGAGATATTCCATTCCGGTCGCCGCGACCTGCAATGGCGGCAGTCGCTGGGCATTGCCGACGATGAACCGGCGATCGGCTTTCTCGGGCGACTGGTGATGGAAAAGGGGCTGGACGTATTCTCCGATTCCATAGACGAACTGAAACGCCGGAAAGTCGCTCACAAGGTATTGGTGATCGGCGAAGGCCCCGCCCAGCAGTGGTTCGAAGAAAGAATGCCGGGGGCCATTTTCGCCGGATTTCAGCAAGGCAGTGACCTCGGCCGGGCGGTCGCCAGCATGGATATGCTGTTCAATCCCTCGATCACCGAGACATTCGGTAATGTGACGCTGGAAGCCATGGCTTGCGGCTTGCCGGTCGTGGCGGCCAAGGCCACCGGCAGCCAGAGTCTGGTGAAAAACAACGAGTCGGGCAAACTGGTTATTCCGGGGGCTGTTCGGGGATTTGCCGATGCGCTCCAGCTCTATTGCGAAAATCTTGATGTGCGCGCGGCCCATGGCACAGCCGGCGAAAAGCGGGCGGAAGACTATAGCTGGGACCAGATCAACAACACCGTTGCCCAAACCTATATGCGACTGGTCCGCCAGCGGCAGGCCGGTCATGGACCCATCAAGCAAATCGCTGTCCGCTAGCCATGCCGGGCCTGTTTGACGACAAGGAGGATCGGCAACAGGGGTCGGGAAAAACTCCGGAAGCGCCGCTCGCCGACCGGTTGCGACCCAGGCAGTTGAGCGACATCGTCGGTCAGGACCATCTCGTCGGCGCCGCAGGCACGATCGGGCGGATGGTGGCCGCCGGACGGCTGTCTTCGATCATTCTCTGGGGGCCACCGGGCACGGGCAAGACGAGCCTTGCGCGCTTGCTCGCGGACCAGACGGAATTGCATTTCAAGGCGATTTCCGCCGTTTTTTCCGGTGTGGCCGATCTCAAAAAGGTTTTTGCCGAAGCCGAGATGCGCTTCCAGTCCGGCAAGGCGACCTTGCTGTTCGTAGACGAGATCCACCGGTTCAATCGTTCGCAGCAGGACAGTTTTCTGCCATATGTCGAGCGCGGTACCGTGGTGTTGGTCGGCGCCACCACTGAAAACCCGTCATTCGAACTGAATGCCGCTCTGCTCAGCCGGACCCAGGTGCTGATCCTCAACCGGCTGGATAGTGATGCCCTGGGGCAATTGCTGGAACGTGCCGAGACCCTGGAAGACCAAAATCTCCCGCTGACCACCGACGCAAGAGACGCGCTGATTGCCAGCGCCGACGGCGATGGCCGATTTCTGCTCAATCAGGCCGAAACCCTGTTTTCGCTGGATATCGCCAGCCCGCTCGATCCGTCGGAGCTTGCCAAAACCCTGCACCGGCGGATGCCGGTCTATGACAAGGATCGTGAAGGCCATTACAATCTGATCTCCGCCCTGCATAAGGCCTTGCGCGGGTCCGATCCCCAGGCGGCGCTTTACTATCTCGCGCGGATGCTGGTGGCGGGAGAGGAGCCGCTTTATGTGCTGCGCCGGATCGTCCGCTTTGCCAGCGAAGACATCGGCCTGGCCGACCCGCAGGCGCTGGTTCAGACTCTGGCCGCCAAAGACGCCTACGAGTTTCTGGGCAGCCCCGAGGGCGAGCTGGCGATTGTCCAGGCCTGCCTCTATTGCGCGACCGCCCCGAAATCCAATGCCGCCTACAAGGCGCAGAAGCAGGCCTGGAAATCGGCCAGGCAAACCGGCTCGCTGATGCCGCCGCAGAACATCCTGAACGCCCCGACCAAGCTTATGAAAGATATTGGCTATGGTTCCGGCTACAGTTACGACCATGAAAGCGACGACGGCTTTTCCGGCGACAATTACTGGCCGGAAGACATGACCCCGGAAAATTTCTATCAGCCGGTTGACCGGGGTTTTGAACACAAGATCCGCGAGCGGCTTGATTATTGGGAGAATTTGCGTGCGAAAAAAACTGGTTAGTATCTGGGTTGTGGGCGCGCTGTTCTCGACCGGTGCGTTCGCCCAGACAGAGGAAGCGGTGCGCTACGACCGGGCCCTGGCTGCCGGCTACAAGGCGCAGTTCATATGCTCGGGGCTGTGGAACGGCGGCAAGTCGCTGGCCGATATCAAGGCGGACGAACTCACCGGCATTTATGACAGGATAGCGGATATCGTGCCGACGTTGCCGGAAGCGGTGGACGAGAAAGAACGGCAGGTGCGGGTGCCCTTTGCCGAGGACGCACCGCCCCGTATCGCGGTCTGGAACCGCAAGACGGGATGCACCGCGATGCCGATCGGCTTTGACGGCATCACGAGCGGCGCTCCGGTGAAGACCCGCATTCATACCGACGATCAGGTCTGGCCGATGGGAGACCGGAACGCCGCTGCCAAGTCGTCAGCCCGGTCTAGGCTCCTGAAGGTCGCGGCGGATCGGTCGTTTCAACCCGAAGCCTACGGCGGCAAGACCAGCGCTGTACTGGTGCTGCACAAAGGCAAAATCCAGACGGAAAAGTACAAGACTGGTCATGACCTCCACACGGCGCAACGCACATGGTCGGTCGCAAAGTCCATGGCTGGCACGCTGGTCGGTCATTCTGTCCAGCAGCATATGGTCGACATCGATGCACCGGCCCAGATAGCGGAGTGGCAGAGTTTCGGCGATCCCCGCGCATCGCTAACCATCGACCAGTTGATGCGGATGAGCAGCGGACTGGTCAGCGACACCGCGGGCAATCGGACCGACCCCGTCTACATGGGCGGGGCCGGCGTATCGCAGCAAACAACCAACTGGCCGTTGCTGTACAGACCGGGAACGCGGTTTCGCTATGCCAATAACGATACGCTGCTTGCGGTTCTGGCGGCGCAGGCGCAGCATCTCGACCGCAAGAACAAGCTCGGCAATTATATGCCGGAGCTACATGATTTCGACCCTTACCGTTTCTTCCAGAAGCTGGGTATGACGCGCACCTATGCCGAGACCGACTGGCAGGGTCACCATATCCTTTCCAGTCAGGTCTGGACCACTGCACGCGATCTGGGACGTCTGGGACAACTCTACCTCAACAATGGCATGTGGGAGGGAGAGCGGCTGCTGCCGGAGGACTGGCGGGAATATGTCAGCACGCCGTCCGGACCACAGCCGGAAGAGCGCAAATTCGGCTATGGCGCAACATTCTGGCTGATGAACCAGTCCGAGGGCATACCGAAGGACACCTTCGCCGGATTTGGCAATCGCGGGCAATATCTGGTGATCATCCCGTCGCTCGATCTGGTCATCGTCCGCCGCGGCTATGACAGCAGCGAGAGCCGCTTCGATATCGAAGCCTTCACACGGGATATCGTGAAGGCAGCGCAACCGTGACCGGCTCCTATCGCGCTGCCACCTGTACCGCGCTCACCGGTCCGGACTCTATTGTAATTCAGGAAAAGCAGGCGCGGCCCCTGCAAGATGGCGAGGTTCGTATCCGGGTTCATGCAGCGGGACTGAATTTCCCGGATTTGCTGATGACCCAGGGCAAATATCAGGTTCGTCCGGACCCGCCTTTCGTGCCCGGTCTCGAAGCCTCCGGCGAGGTGACCGAGGTTGCATCCGATGTGCAAAACGTCAGAGTGGGCGACCGGGTGATGGCCGGCGGCAAAGGTGGCGCACTGGCAGAACAATGGGTTGGTCCTGCAACGGCGGTTTCCCCCCTGCCCCCAGCTCTCTCGTTCAGCGAAGGCGCCTGCTGGCAAACCGCCGCGTCCACGGCATGGCATGCGCTGGTCGAGCGCGGCCATCTGCAACCGGGGGAGAGCGTGCTCGTGCTCGGCGCGAGCGGCGGCGTCGGCATGGCAGCAGTCACGATGGCCAAACATATCGGTGCCACCGTGATCGGTACCGGATCCAACGAGGAAAAACTGGCAGCCATCGATCGGGCGGGTGCCAACTATTTGCTGGACCCCGCCGATGAGCGGCTGGCAGCCAAGGTCAAGGAATGGACACAAGGGAACGGGGTCGATGTCATTTTTGATCCGGTCGGCGGGGATCTCGCACTGACCGCGACCCGCGCCATCGCCTGGAACGGCAGATATCTGATTGTCGGCTTTGCCAGCGGTGTCATTCCTTCCTTTCCGGCCAACCACGTATTGATCAAGACCTACAGCCTGATCGGTGTCCGCGCCGGCGAAAGCCCGCGTCGCGATCCCGAACTGGCCAAGCGGCAAAGCGCCGCGTTGCAGGACTTGGCGACACAGGGCGCGATGCGTCCGCACATATCCCATCGCTTCCCGCTTGGCGAAGCGGCAGCGGCTCTCGCGGTGCTGGAACGGCGCGAAGCCATTGGGCGCGTGGTCGTGGAAATGAATACAAACTGCTGATCTTTAGCCTTTTTTACAAGCAGCCGATAAGAAATAAAATATTGATTCCTGTCTATTTGGTGCTGAACGTGTTACTAAGGTTTCATTCGAAACAATAGTTGAAATAGGGGAAGCTGTATGGATGGGATGCGAATAGGCAATTATGCTCTGGACACAGAGTTGATGATGGAGTGGGGCGAGAAGCTGGGAATAGCATTACTCGTTCTTCTTGGTACTTGGGTGCTGGCAAAGGCCGCAAAGTGGACCTTTGCGAAATTGGTCGACAATGTGAAATTCCTGCAGCGTGACACCTCCGCCGGCACATCGGTCGGAGAGGCTCTCGGCAAGATTGTTTCCTTGCTGATCTGGCTGTTTGGTCTGCTGATCATATTGCGCGTGCTCGGTCTAGGCGGCGTGGATGCGCCGATCCAGACGCTGCTCAATTCGATCATGGGCTTCGTTCCCAATCTTCTGGGCGCGGCGATCATATTCTTTATCGGAATTGTCGTTGCACGGATTGTCAGAGACCTGGTCGTGACATTCCTGCAGACGGTCGACTTTGACAAATGGGCCAATCGCGGCGGGATTGACGCGGTCACCGGCAATTCGACAATCAGCAGCACCATCGGTACGATCGTTTATGTACTGATCATCATTCCGATTGCGATACTCGCTCTGGAAGCGCTAAATCTGGAATCGGTATCGGGACCAGCAAGCGACATGCTTCGCATGATCCTTGCGGCAATTCCGAACATCATTGGCGCTGCGATCATCCTTGGTATCGGCTATTTGATCAGCAAGTTTGTTGTTCAGATCATCACGGAAATTCTGCCAGGTCTTGGCGTTGATCAATCCGTGGCTGCGCTTGAAATTCTGCCAGCGAAGACGTCATTGACTTCTGTCGTTGCCAGGATTGCCCAGATCGCCATCATGCTGTTCTTTGCCATCGCGGCAATGCGCATGCTCGGTTTTGCGGAACTGACATCGATTCTTGATCAGGTTCTGGAGCTCGGTGGCCGGGTGATCTTCGGCGCGATCGTGATCGCTGTCGGCTTCCTGATTGCCAATCTGCTTTCGAAGATTATCGGCGGTGCCGCAGAAGGAAGCATGGCATCCTCGATTGTGCGCTATGCGACGATCGTCCTTTTCACCTTCATGGGACTGCAGTTCATGGGTGTCGGAGAAGAGATCGTGCAAACCGCATTCACCGCACTGGTAATCGGTGGTGCAGCCGCCGCCGCGCTGGCCTTTGGCTGGGGTGGGCGCAATGTGGCTGGCAAGGTGCTGGAAGATATCTACGCCAATCCGCCAAAACCGAAGGCTCCGGCAGCGCGCAAGCCCGCGGCAAAGTCACCGGCAGCCAAGAAATAGGCGCTGGCGAACAATTTGCAGGAGGGCGGGTCCGAAAGGACCCGCCCTTTTCATTTCCGCCCGTGATCCGCTAGAAATCGGCTGTGCGAGAGTTTTCCCATTTTGCCTGCGTCGATTGGTCCGGCGCCAAGTCGGAGCGTCCCGGCGGTATAGCGGTGGCTATCATCGGTGCGGACGGGCCTCCTGCCCTGTTGTCTCCCAATCCTCGCTGGTCGCGGGCAGATGTGCTCCGCTGGCTGTTGCGTCTGGCAGAAACACGTCAGGACATATTGATCGGTTTTGATCTGTCGATGGCGCTCCCTTTTGTCGATCAGGATGCCTATTTCCCCGAATGGGACGATAGTCCCGACCATGCGAAGGCGTTGTGGCGTGCAGTCGATACCATGTGCGTTGACGACCCCCATTTGAATGTCACCAGCTTTCTGGCCCATCATCAGGCTAGCCGCCATTTTCGCCATGGCGCAGGCCAGATCGGCGACCTGTTCTCGGGCGGGATCGGGCGCTTGCGGGAAGTCGAGCGCTATCAACGCGTGACCGGACAGGCCAATAGCGCCAGCTGCTTCAACCTTGTTGGTGCCGCTCAGGTTGGAAAATCCAGCCTCACCGGCATGCGCCTGCTACACCAACTGGATGGTGCGATACCGGTCTGGCCATTTGATGCCGTTCCCGATTCCGGCCCTGCCATCGTAGAAATCTACACGACCGTTGCCGCTCTTGCAGCCGGCCAGCCCAAGGGACGCAGCAAGGTCCGCGATCGCGCAGGCCTCAAGCAGGCACTGACGCGGTTGAATACGCCAACACCGGCAAGACTTGCCCGCTATGATGATCACAGCACGGACGCACTGATCACCGCCGCCTGGATGAAGCGGGTCGCAGGCGATTTGTCGCTCTGGACGCCGCTGGCGATGACCGAAAAGATCGCGCAAAAAGAGGGCTGGACCTTTGGCGTGGTTTGACGCTAATAGCGCGCAGCAAATCCAGTGCACGCCGAATTAGCTCAGCTGGTAGAGCAACCGCCTTGTAAGCGGTAGGTCATCCGTTCGAGTCGGATATTCGGCACCACCCAGTCCTCTGCATTTACGGTCTCCACAAATTCGCGGACGACGGGCCTGAAAATGCCGCAGTTCTGCGGCTTTTGGCGGATATGAATGTTCAGACCAGGACACGGAGACCGCTGAGTTGCGGCTAAATACTCGAAAATGGAGTATTTTCTCCGTCGGCCAAATAGTGTCCTAGGATGCTGATTTTGGGGGATTTCGTTATTTTGGCGTTCGGCGGCTTATTTTGCGAGCTATCGAGTCATTCAAACCCGAAAAACACCCTCTGGGCCTTCCAGCAATGGGGAATTCCTGTCGCGCGCAGTACCTTCCGCGAGCTAAGCATGGCGGGCTGCCGCCCTTCCAATATGGCAGTAACAATATCAGGAGCCAAAAACTTAAGCCGCGCAAGTCTTGCCAGATGTGGTCTCTGTTCCGAAGGGACCGATTCGCCGCTGGTCAAGGTGAAGTATGCAGCTTCTGCTTTCGCAATCAGACCAATCAACTTTGTATCGATACGTTTGGTTTGAACCGGTTCGCTCGAGGCAAATACCAGTCGCAGTTCTTGACCCCGTTTGGCAAGGGTCATCGCGATACTAATTTTTACGTTGGCATTCCTCTCGCTGACGTTCAGCTTGGGGTATAAATGCTGCGCCAACTTACTAGCATCAAAGCTCAAACCAATGGCATCGTCAGCCAGTTTGATCTGCAGATTGAGGCCAAGCAGGATATCTCGCAACCGTGATGGCGTGGCAGTTTCCATTCTGACCGCAAGCTCAGCGCAATTAGTAATCAGGGTTTGGCTTGGCACTTCGCTGGTTAAATCACCAAGCTGTGCAACGATGCATGCGTCGTCCCGCAGCCATACTGCAAGCCGAGACCGGACGGGTCGCTCAATCTCACTTGCCGGAATACGCCATGCATCAGGCGGCGACTTACCATCGATATTTTGCGGCCGCGTAACATAATAGCGATATCGCCTGTTACCGCGCTTGGCATGGGTTGGTGTCATCGCCCTGCCCAATCCATCGGTTAGCATTCCAGCAAATGGGCTCGGCTGATCAGCTTGGGACTGCAAACGATGATTGTTGCGATTGTCATGAATAAGGGCCTGCACCGTGCCCCAGAGTTTGCGATCAATGATTGGCTTATGCTCGCCCGCATAGCTTTGGTCCTTATGGGTGATCTCGCCGATAAAAATGCGGTTTTGCAATAAATGAGCCAATGCCCCTTTGCCAAACACCTGATTGCCAGCCTTGCGTCCACTGCGATAAGTTCTTGGTTTGCTGCGGATACCATCGCGATCGAGTTCGCCTGCAAGCGCGCCGATGGATTTCAGTGCGCAATAGCGCTCGAAGATATGCCTGACGATTTTCGCTTCCCTCTCGTTAATCATCAGCTTTCGGTCTTTGACATCATAGCCGAGCGGCAACGGCCCTCCCATCCACATGCCTTTCTTTTTGGAAGCAGCTATCTTGTCGCGGATGCGCTCGCCGGTCACCTCGCGCTCGAACTGGGCGAAAGATAAAAGTACGTTCAATGTCAGCCTGCCCATGCTGGTAGTAGTATTAAACGACTGGGTGACACTGACGAAACTAGCCCCTGCCCCGTCCAATATATCAACGATTTTTGCAAAGTCGGATAGGGCGCGGGTTAGCCGGTCCACTTTGTAGACAACAATGACATCGACCTTGCCTGCTTCCACATCAGCCATCAGTCTTTTAAGGCCTGGTCTTTCCATGCTTCCGCCCGAATATCCGCCATCATCATATTGTTTATCAACCGGGCTCCAGCCTTCATGTCGTTGACTGGTTATATAGGCAGCGCAGGCTTCTGCCTGAGCATCAAGACTGTTAAATTCCTGCTCCAGTCCTTCCTCGGTCGATTTACGAGTATAGATAGCGCAGCGGATAGTTTTTGCGCCTTCGCCGCGGCCATTAGGTTTTGCAGAATGACGCTCAGGCACCGGCATCAGCCTGCTTTGGTTTGCGATCAGCGCCTTTACGATCCGCAAGACCGAAGAACCTTGGCCCCGACCATTTGGTGCCGGTGATGGCGTTGGCGATTTGCGATAGAGAGCGATAGCGCCGGTCCTCGAACAGGAAACCCTCATCCATCACGATCACATGGCACGTGTTTCCATGCCAATCGCGGCTGAGACGCGTTCCCGGCTTCAGGCCGCCATGCAGGCTGATGGATACTTCCGCGCCATTACCCAGCTGCTTCGCCAACCGTTTGATCTGGCGGCGCGCAGTGGCCGTGAGGCCGCCATATTGACGCTCTTGCAGGCGATAAGCGATGCTGCGGGAAAACAGGTCGGTACCAATCGTGGGTGTCGGCTTTTTATAGAGCCTTTCCCATTCTGAACCGAGTTCGGTCAGCGACATCGAAGATATGGCTTCGAGTCGGTCGGAAATTCCGCTCACGATCGATCACCGATTTTCTCAGGGGCGATGTGATAGCAGGTCGCACCGTCGCGGCTTGACTTGAGGATATTATGGCCTTTTTTTCTCAAGCCCGACAGGAAGGCCCGGGCACTATGGGGCTGCCAGCTTGTCATGCTGCAAATTTCGCCCAATGTCGCTCCGGTCGTTTCAGACATGGCTGTGATGACGGTTGCGGATTTTATCAGTGGCGGCGGTTGGTTTTGAGCAGGCTTGTTGAGCTTTGCGTCCCCCGCACTTCTATTGGGCGGCATCAGTCGTTTTTGCTCGGCCGTTGATATGGTCATTACCGCGGGTGATTTTGTCATCGTTCGGTCTCCGTTTCAAACGCTGGCATTATCTCCAGCAGTTGCACGAGACCAAGCCGCCTGATGATATAATCACCCAGGCGGCATCCGCGGAACTGTTCATCACGGCCACAGCGACCATGCTCGAACAAACAAACAAGTCCAGTCAGAAAACTGATAAAAACGCTGCGGATATAGGTTTGAACCCGATTGTTGATCTTTTATGGATTGATGCTCGGGTCCAGCCAACGGTCCAATTCAAAGCGGACGTTCCGGAAACGCCCCATGTGTGGACGGCTCTCCGTTGGTGAGGGTTCGACTGGTGCGTCTGCATTGCTGGTTGGAGCGGCCATGTGTCCGACCTGTGTATGCGGCACATATTGCCGCTGGCCCTAATGCCATTCGCGCGAAGCGGGTCCCGATCAATTGCACGCACTCGAAGTGCTGGGGCGTTCTGGGTTTTCCCGTTTCGGCGGTGCATTCAATTTGGGGAGCGATATCTCCGCTGCGCTGCAGCTGAGGAATCGCCTGATGCTGATTATAACCCTAGGCAACACGTATCTCGGCAAGTCCATCCGCAGCAGCATTGCCATCGACAAGAAATCCGTGTCGCTAGCGACTGTTGGGATTATCTACAACTTCTGAGCATCCGAGACGGGGTGGCCTCAGTGCCTGGTCACCCCGAAAATTCTGTTGGACGTCAAAATGGGTTAGAATTAGGGAGGATAGCATCCAAGGGCAAAGCCTGATGAGCCAATTATTGAGGAGAAACTTCTATGGTGCGACTTATTGCCGCGATTGGTCTATTTTTAGGTCTCGGGCTATCGACTGGATTTTTACAAAAAACGACTGAGGCTAGGGCGACCGTTTCGCGCGCGATAAAAGATACTGTAACGATCAAGACTTTGGATGATCGTGATCTAATTTATTTTGTAGACCGACCAGCGACCGACTTGAAGATTCCAGTTCTCATCATCGTTGACGGATCCGGATGTGTCGGGCAACTTAGACCTCGGTTTAACGATCTATTTGAACCAGTCTCATATACTACTCCCGCTTTTGCGCGCGTGAGAGTCGAGAAACCCGGCGTAGAACATGGGGCAGAAAAAGGAACCCAATGTTCTGAGAGTTTCTTAAAAAATTATACAATCGATCAGCGGGTAATCGATCATTTGCGCGTTTTACAGAATTTGCGTGCCAATGCAAAATGGTGGAATGGCGAACTTTTGCTTTGGGGGTGGTCCGACGGTGGTGATATCGCGGCACAATTGACAGCCTATTATCCGCAAACAAAACGGGCCGTTCTAGGGGCGATGGGTGGCGGCCATACAATGGAAGAGCATTTCAAGGATTTTTGGGTTTGTCCGAATGCACCAAAGGGCCCGGCCCGCGATGAGTGCAAGGCGGGCCTGGAGAGAGAATTTCAAAATATGGTCGACAATCCAACCTGGAAAAAGACTTGGGGTGGGCCGGGTAATAGCTGGAAAATTTGGCCAACCCGGCTTTACTCCCGACTCAGCAACCTCTTGAAGGACAATGATGTTCCCATATTGATTGTTCACGGAGAAAAGGATTTCGATGCGACGCCAGTGGCTAGCGCCCGCAAGCTGGTTGAAGTACTCAAGGCATCTGGCAATACTAGCTTTGACTATTGGGAAATACCTGGAATGGGGCATGGGTGGAAAGAATTGCCAAAAGAGCAGGGTATGGCAATAGAGGCCGCAATGTTAAACTGGCTACTTGGCAAGGATGTCGGGCTTGGCGGGCCGCCTGATTTTGGCAAGCAAGCGGCACCAACGCTAAATAAAAAATAACCCAACAAGCACTTCACCCAAGATATTGGTATCGCGCTAGCGGTCTGCGGCGTTATTCTCACCTTTACGAGTTTCAATATTCACATGCGTTGGCGCGCGGCTTTCGCTGGTGCGCTCTTCATATCTTTTCTCGCTGATGCACCGGGCGTCTTGGGGCCGACCATACTGGTATATGTCGCGCTTGGAATATTATTTGTGCGGCAACGGATTGCGCCTGCCGGGCTTCCCTAGCGCAGCCGCCGCGATACACCATCTTTCGGTAGGAAGCGGATATCCATACCAGAGAGCCCCAGCGCGAAAAACACCGTCCAACCGGAAATGAGAGGAATTTAGGGACTATTCCAACTCTCACCGTAGCCCAAAATGCTTGTTGTACCAATTCGTCAATAGCACACGAACCAGCCAGAACACCATTGATGCCACGACAACCACTATTGGTGTGATGAGGAAAACCTCCATGCGTAAAATATCGGGCAACACCCAGTTATTTCCTAGGAAAAATATCGTTACGGCGATAATCATCGCTGATAGCATGCGCCACAGATGCCGGGCGATACGATGCCTCCCCGAAATACCGCCGCGGCGGATCACGTTGACGTCGAGCACCCCGAACCAGGCAGCGGGTCCGGCCCAGACAAGATAGGTGCCTGCGGGCACTTCATCCGTGAAGCGCGGCACTCCCGACATCGTTGCAACGCCAATTCCGGCAGCAATGAGACCGCTCGACAGGATAAACATGCATGCAATCTTTTCGAACCTGCCAATTGTTCCTTCTACACGCCTTGCCGTCATCCACCCTGTCGTCACTAGATAAAGCGCCATCAAGGCGAGGAACCATGTGAAGAGGATCGATCGAGAGTAGCTGAAATATATCCCGCTTACTCCAAGCGCGAGCATGCAAAAAAAGAAGACATGGCCGAAGCCGCGGTGTGGGCCTGACCCCTTACGAACTGTCAGTGCCGCTGCACCGACCAGCAATGCTATCGTGCCGACCGCGAAATGAATCAGTCCAATCGGATGTCCGATAGTAGACGCGGTTTGTGTAGCACAGGGCGAGACTAAGATACCTTCCTTGCAACCATAAAATAGCTAGATGCACCCTTGAAAATTTCCTCAGTCTCAATGACCTGCAACCTTCTATCATCCATCAGATCGTCCAAGTCTGCACTCTTAAGTTGTCGAATGGGGACCGGGATGACTCCTACCTTTAACAACGCTCTGACCAGCAGAATTTGCAGTGAAACCCAGGCTGACTTTTTGCTGCCCAAGCAAGGTGTTACAGAAATAAACAACCCGCCAGGCTTCAGCAGTTCAACAGTTCTTTGCACAACACTTTCCGGAATGGGAACTGTGTGCAGCATGTTGAATGCTAACACCACATCGAACGAACCATCCACGAACTCTTCATTGAAGATGTCAGCTTGTTCGAAATCAACGTTGACTACGCCACCTGTTGCGGTCTTTCCCCTTGCAATTTCGATCATCCCGGTTGAAATATCAATCGCGCGCACGCTCTTGACCAAGCCGGAAATCTCGCAGGCCGTGGTACCTGTTCCGCATCCGAAGTCCAACACAACGTCGGTATCCTTCAGATATCTTTTTGTGTTTTCGCGGCTGCGACTATGAATGAACTCAAATTTCTCTTCTGTGTTGTCATAGTTGCTAGCGGATTGATCCCAAAACTTCTCCGATTTGCTCATTCAATCTTTCCTATATTTTCAACGTGATCGTGCAGCGCTTTGTCGCAATCGTGCGGGCGGCTCAATGCCTTACAGCTCGGTCAAGCCGCTGCCTTATCGCGCAACATGATAGTTCCAAGCCAGATAAACCAGACGATTTGGCTCAGCCCAAAAATCTCGATAAAAATTTCCCACGAAGGAGCAACGGACAGGACGCCCGCGCATCCGATGATAATTCCGAAATAGTTGAGAAATTTCGGATAAATACCGCTCTTCAAACCAGTCCAGCTAATGATGAGAATCCACACGCCTCCCAGGAGCTCGATTCCACCGCCCAATCCGTCTTGAACAATGCCAATCGCCATCCAAAGTGTAGCAGCTCGTTCAGGATCATTTGCATATATACCGATCACGCTTTCCGCCCCGACATTGAAAATCATCCCGCTGGCTACAACCACGCCAGCCCAAATGAGGCCCAACGATGTTGCGACTTGCATCGCTTTGGGCGATTTTTCCTTCAATTGGTCATGCAGTGCCAACACCAGAACAACCAAAACCAACGCGGCAAAAATATAGATTATCGACATGGTGGACATGATGAGAATTCTATTCTCGATGAGAAACTCTACATTCTCAACAGGGCTGGAATTGCCTGGAAAATCGAGGACAAAGACAAATATCGCGAACCCGATAATATAGCACAGCGCCTCCGCCAAAGCCGCAAGGCCGCCCATTTTCTGATAGTTTTCTAGCATTGGCCATTTCTCCCTGTTTTCCGACGAACTGATGCTCCGAAGTAGAAAGCATGTGGCACATGTTATATTGATAATCAATAATTATATTGCTATTTATCAATATCTAGATTATTGAAGGACAATAATTAACGGAGACTCGGTGATGGAATCGAATATGAAAAAGGATTCAGAATCAGATGATATCGTGCTCAAATCAGCACGTGGAATATTGGCTGTTAGCAAGTGGGTTTTGTTGGTTGGAATAGGCGTTGTCACAATTTGCTTGCTGGCAATGCCATTCACCTACCAATATCTGCTGGCCGAAATAGCAAAGGCATTTGTGAGCCCGCCCGAACCTGAGATTTTCGGGATGATCGTATTGATAATGGCACTGGCGGTTGTCTTGCTGTTGCTGACGCTTTTTGCGGTCAATCGTTTGCGTCGGATCGTGCGCTCGGTTGGTGAGGGCAACCCTTTTACTCATATCAACGGCACCCGACTGCGCGGTATTGGCATTGCAGCCGTCGGAATCCAGATTGTCACATTTTGCGCAAGCCTGCTTGCTACGGGCGTTGTCACAATGCTCGGTGATCCGAAACCGGGCGTAGATTTTGAAATGTCGCCTGATCCCAGCATATCGATTTCCGGTATTTTGCTCGTCTTGCTCCTCATCATCCTCGCGCGGGTTTTTGATCGCGGGGCGGAGATGCAGGAAGAGTTGGATGGGACGGTTTAATGGCTATTCAAGTTAAGCTCGACGATCTGCTGCACGATAACCGCATGACCCTGACCGAACTGGCCGAGCGGGTGGATATCACGCTTGCTAACCTCTCGATCCTGAAAACGGGTAAGGCAAAGGCAATGCGTTTTACCACGCTTGAGGCGATCTGCCGGGAGTTGAAATGCCAACCCGGTGATTTGTTGCGCTACGAACCGGTAGAAGAAGATTGAGCACCGCAACGATTTTCGGAGTATCAGTACCACGATCTGGGATAGTCGCGACCGATAGTGCATCCAGTTTCCATGGAGGACGGCCTGGTTTAGGAAAAATGAAACAGTAAATACAGTTGCACTTGAATGAGCATCTAGTGGCCCCCTTGGGGCTTTAGCGGACATCATCTAGAAGAAGAGACAATGTCCGGTTCCCACCCAATAGCAGTCATAGAGCATTGTGTTTTAGCTGCCCCGATTTTGTCATTGTTAAAGGTGGCTCGTCCGGCTCCTCGCTGAGGGCAAGGAGCCGGTAACATTAGATTTCAGTACCTTCAGCCAAAATCAATGCGTCCTCCATATCGACGCCAAGATATCTAACGGTGTTTTCAATCTTGCTATGTCCAAGCAGTATTTGGATAGCCCGCAGATTGCCTGTTGCTTTGTAAATGATTGAGGCCTTGGTGCGACGCAATGAATGGGTTCCATAGTCTTCTCTCCTCAGTCCGATGCCTGTTACCCATTCATCGACCAATCGTGCATATTGGCGGGTGCTGAGGTGGCGAGCATGATTAATGCGGCTCGGGAAGACAAAATCTTCAACTGACCCTGCACGTTGATCCAGCCATGCATTCAGGCTGGAACGTGCATCCGCCATAAGTTCAAACTGTACCGGTCGTCCCGTCTTCTGCTGGGTGATGATTGCACGGTGGCGCACAGAGCCACCGCTGACGAGATCGCCAATCTTCATCTTGACGATATCACAACCTCGCAATTTGCTGTCGATGGCCAGATCGAACAAGGCACGGTCGCGCATCCGCCGATGATGATCCAGTAGAAAGCGTATTTCCCAAACCTGGCGCTGCTTCAGTGGACGTTTTGCTCCAACTTTCTTTCCAGCATTCCAAATCGGCCGTTCCCTGAACGCAGGGTCGTATTGAGATAATCCCATTTCACTTCTCCTTCGGCCTGAATTGGCCTTGGAGAAGGAACCATATTCACATTAAATGAATGACGTATTTTGGACGGTTTCCGGACCAGCCGCTTTTACTTTCCATCAAATCAGTTCCAATGACCGCAAGTGGGTGTATTGTGTTGAAGAAGTAGGTTTGGAGAGCGATCGACATCCGCCTCGGACAGCCGGCGAGCGGGATCGCCATCCCGCTCAGGCTATCGCGGGGCTCGACATCGGTTGTATCTTGGCCATTTTACGGAGGTTCTGAGCCATAGCTGCGAGATGGAACTCATCTTTTGCTCCGTTGGGACCGCGCAGGCGCAAGCGGTCCAGCTTCAGTATTCGTTTGAGGTGTGCGAACAGCATCTCGACCTTCTTCCGCTGGCGGCGTGACACGAGATACGCGTCGGTGGTGGCGATAGCTCGAGCCATGTCGCGCGCGCCTTCATGGACTGAGCGCATGATTTTGCGAGCTGCCATTTTCGGCGTGCAGCGCTGTCTGAGCTGACAGGCCTGACAGTCCTTCTGGCTCGCCCGATAGCGGATGAAGCCATCGGCATTGGCAAGCGGCCGCGGCGTCTTGAAGTTGCGGTTGGTGGATCGGAGCCGTTTGCCGCCAGGGCAGATATAGCTGTCGTCTTCGTGGTCGTAGGCGAAGGCAGACCGCTCGAAGGTGTCGTCACTTCTGCCGGACTTGTCGAAGACGGGGATGTGGGGCTCGATGCCTCTGTCCTCGACCAGCCACCCGAGCTTCGGGGCCGAGCCATATGCCGTATCTGCCACAAGCCGCTCTGGCCACAGGCCGAAGCGCTCCTGCGTTCGTTCGATCATCCGGCGCTGGGCGGTCACTTCAGCCTGCCGCACCGATGTGGTTGCCTCGACATCAACGATTACGGCATGATCGAGGTCGATCAGATAATTGGTGCTGTAAGAGTAGAAGGCCGCCTCGCGCGTCGCCGCAGTCCAGCGCGCCGCGGGATCGGCGAGGTTGATCCGTTTTGGCGTGACCGGCGTTGCATCGCCGAAGGCTGCATCATCGAGCACTTCGAGATACTCAGAGACGGCGCGCCCGGCAGCTTCGGGCGGCAGGCCTTCTTCGCCGGGCACCGACCGCTGACGATGGACATCGGCACGGATCAAGCTCGCATCAACCGCGAAGCCCTCGGCGCCCACCAGCCCCTCGGCCATGCAGCGCTCGACGGTCATCTCGAACAGCTTGCGCAGCAGGTCGCTGTCGCGAAAGCGACCATGACGGTTCTTCGAGAAGGTCGAGTGATCTGGCACTGCGCCGTCCAGATCGAGCCGGCAGAACCAGCGATAGGCAAGGTTGAGATGCACCTCCTCGCACAGCCGCCGCTCCGAGCGGATGCCCATGCAGTATCCGATAATCAGCATCCGGATCATCAGCTCGGGATCAATCGAAGGTCGTCCAGTCGAACTGTAGAACGGCTTTAGGTGCTCGCGGACGCCGGTCAGATCAACGAACCGGTCGATGGAACGCAGCAGGTGATCCTGCGGCACATAATCCTCAATGCGGAAGCAATAAAACAGTGCCTCCTGCATCACCGTCCGCTCGCCCATCATCAGCCTGTCTCCGCATAGTTGCAGACACACTGAATCAATATTTGGCTCCCCTTGCAAGGGGAGTTTTTCAACAGAATAGGGTGGGAAGCGGTCATTTAGCATTAACTGAAATAATGTCCGATAAGTTGCAAGAGCAGACGCTTTAATTCGCCATCTTAAATGATTACATTACCGGACCGAAGTCATCGAAGTCGACCGCTATAAACCGCTCTTAATTTCGTAGGCGAATGTTGCGTTGTTGTGATTTTTGCATAAGCTCATCGCCATCAAACGCCGACTGATCACGGAGCCACCGACAGATAGCTGGGAATCCATTTAGCGGGGTAATAAAGAATGGCATTAATCAACAAATTTTCTGACAGCCAAGATGAACTAGATTATCTCCGCACAGAGCGCACTGCTAGGCTAAAAAACCTCAGGACAGGATTTATCCTTATGGCTATTGCGGCGTTAGGAAATATAATCTTAACGCCTTCCTTCGCCAGTGAACAAGCACGGATTGCCTATTCCATATCAGCGGTGGCTCTATTGGTAATCTCGGCCATCAGCTATTATTTCGCGGGTACGCGATACTATCTAGAGCAACGACGATTTGATATTATCGCGATCGGTTCAATTTTAGCGGCCGGCACAATTTTGGCGGTAGCAGGGACATATGGAGAAGGAGCGCCTGAAGATCTGTTAGCCAGTTTTGTTCTCGTCTTGCTCGGACTGTTATTGTGGTCAACAGCCATTTTTTGGGTCGCCAACGTCAAAGGTTATCTCATTATTGCCGCCGCGATGGTGGCGATCTTTATTGCCTACGATATGACCCTTGACTACTCTATTTTTCAACATCTTCAGAGATCGCTTGTTGCAATAACAATGCTTGCAATGGGCTTTGTTGCCAACTGGGAAATGGATCACCGGGCCCGCGAAATATTTCGCGGTCTTCAAAAGCTGGATGTCGAGCGCGAAAAAACAGAAACACTTCTCTACAACGTATTACCACAGGCGGTTGCAAAACGCCTGCGTGCAGGCGAAGTGGTTGCGGACTCTTTTTCCGACATCTCGATTATTTTCATTGATGTAATTGGTTTCTCGAAACTCTCCAAGCAACTGTCCCCTGGTCATTTGGTCGAGCAGCTCAACGGGTTCTTTCTGATCGCGGATGAATGTGCGGATCGTTACGGGATCGAGAAGGTGAAGACGATTGGCGATTGTTATCTCGCGGTCTCGGGCGGCACAGCCTCAAGCGGACATGGGGCGAAAGATGCGGTCAATTTTGCCAAGGATGTGATTGCAGCAATGCAAGACAAAGTAAAGGACAGCGGGGTTGATATCAAGTTGCGCTGCGGCATCCATTCGGGGCCAGTCGTAGGCGGAGTGGTTGGAGTGAACCGGCTTGCCTATGATTACTGGGGGGATACGATGAATATCGCCAGCAGAATTGAAGGCGCAGCCTTGCCCAACGGGATCGCTGTATCCGAAACCACATATTATCAATGCGCCACAAGTCATGAATTTGGTTCTCCAGAAACCATTGCATTGAAAGGCGTGGGTGATATGCAGATATACCGTCTGAAAACTGAAGTAGCATAGCTGCTTTTTGGGCCCAAAGCAGTCATTCGATACGCCCAGACTATCGACCGAACCTGGGGCGCTTGCTGCCTGACCGCTTTCATTTTCCATCTAGTCAATTCGAATGACCGCAAGTGGGTGGGTAGCTGACTGTCCGCTCATGGTTGAGGATTTACAACTTGCGGACATTGGGGCGGTGAGATCATCTCCTCTGCTGACGATCCCTTAGCGGACTTTGAGAATATGAATTTGTTGAGTTTGTTCACGAATGAATTCAATGGGCCTGTATGGTTATGATCTCCCTTCTTCTGCTCTCCTTAGGTTTGGCAATGGATGCCTTCGCGGCGGCGGTCGCGCAGGGCGCATCAAGTCGCCCAAACCGTGGAACTGCGTTACGGATGAGCATTGCCTTTGGATTGGCTCAGGCAATAATGCCCCTGTTAGGCTGGGCGCTAGGGATTGCATTTGCCTCGTTTATAGAGACGGCGGCCCACTGGATAGCGCTCGTTCTTTTGAGTGCCCTCGGCCTTCGAATGATCAAGGAAGGTTTTGACCGCGACGCTGAAGAGGCAATGAAAGAGTTGTCATTATGGCCTCTGCTGGTAGTCGCAATTGCAACAAGTATCGATGCTGCCATAGCTGGCATTACATTGCCAAGCTTTGAAGCACCAATTATCCTAGCCTGCATTGTTATCGGTTTGACGACGTCTGTTCTGACGTTTCACGGCGTGTATCTAGGCGCGCTTATCGGAGCAAGGATCGGCAAATGGGCCGAGGTTCTAGGAGGGCTGGTTTTGATCGGCCTTGGGGCCAAAATCTTCATTGCAAATCAGTTTTTGGAGGTTGATGGAAGCACGGGCGCTTTCTAAGCACTTGCTGCCATTCACGGCCAACAACTCCGGGCAGCTTTCCTCGCGTAACGCGAGAAGTGAGAGGCGGCCGCCGCCGAGCTTACCCAGTCATGCTGGCTGAGGATTTTTGCGCAGCGGCACGTTCCAGTCGTTCAAAGTTGCCGCACGCCAAGTCCATTCCAGCGGTCCATAGCGGTATCGTGCATACCACCACTTCGCAAACAGGATCTGCAATCCAAAGAAGCCGATTGCGAGCAATATCCTTTGTTGCGTGTCCCACACCTCGGCCATTCCCAAACCGAATTGATACAAGATGGGAACGGCAATCAATGAATGTGCGACATAAAGCGTAAGGGTCATCCGTCCGGGACCCCTGAACAGGCCAACGAGCCGTTGCGCTGGCGAATTCCACAAGAGCGCCAGAAGCCCGATTTGCGCTGCTATTCCGCTGATTCCTATCCACTGGAACAAAATCGCGCGCTCGGTAAAGGGTCCGATCGCAAACTCTGCGCCTGATGGTGATCCGGGGACCACCGGCTTCACGAGGAATTCGAGGATCGCGAAGATTGTGCCGGCGATGAGAGCCAGTGCCAATGCAATCCCGCGATCTTTCGCAATGCGGGCGAAGAAACCTGTCCGCTGAATGACAACGCCAACGGCGAACAGTCCGGCAATCTCGCTTATCCTGCCAAACGACCAGTTTATCGACCACTTGACAAGGTTGCCCTCGATCACATTCGCCCTGATCAGTTCTCCCAAGCTACCGTTCCTGAAGATATCCCAAAGGCCGGACTGGAAAAAATAGGGTTGCGACGCGGCAAAGGCATTGCCCCAATTAGCCAGCAGCCACTGGATAAGCAGCGGTATCTGAAGGAAAAACAGGCCCGCAATTGCCAACAGCGCGTAATTGCTGCGAACTCTGTCCAACGGGATGAGCAGTAGGCCCAGAAACGCGAGCAACCGGAGTATCTCCGGGGAATACAGCAGCGAGTGGACAAATCCGATGACCATAAGGAGCAACAGCCGCCAGGCGAAACGGCCAGTGAAATCCACGCCGCGTCCCCGCTGGTTGGCCATGATTGTCGCGAAACTGAATCCGAAAAGCAGTGCGAATATCGCGAAGGCCTTGCTTCCGAAGAGGAAAAAAACGGCCTGCCCCCACGGATCGTCGGTCGATCGCGATAGTCCGACGCCATATGCTTCAGCCGCATGCACCATAAGCAAGCCGAACAAGGCGAAACCGCGAAGCGCGTCGACAAATTCAATTCGTTCAGGACGAGCCTGTGCGTTGCTTGCGCCGTTCATCTAATATCCCCCACCCTTTGGATTTTCGGCGCGACCCGCACCGGGCTATTCGCTGAATGGTTCTTTTTGTCAATGCCACGCCTATGACAAACCGATATCGATTTCATTCATCGTTGCATTAATGGTGCCGCGACCAACATTGATATGTTGCTTGTTCAACCGCCATTGCGCTGCACGATACCCAATCACATGGCAAACGTCCGCAAATAGGGCGGAAGCTGACCGGCCACTTTTATTTCCCACCTAATAAATGCGAATGACTTTAATTGGGGCGAACAGAGTGATTCACGCGTTGGCCTCCCACCAATCCGGCCAATTAACCTTGCTGGGCGTGCGCGTCGCGTTCCAAACCTCTTGCTGCTCTTCAATTGTAAGCCGCCTTTCACCAGGCCGATCAAGAGCAGCCTCGACGATCCATGGGTTCAGTTCCCATCGCACGCGCTTTTTGTCCGCAGGGTATTTCTTCTTTGCCAAACCAAGCGGTTCCAATATCGCATCAGCGCCAGAGCCGACGGCAGACAAGATAATGGCATCGATATGCTGCCCGTCGTCCCCGCGCTCCGAGCGCGCATTTTCGATAGCATTGAGCGAGTCCCGGGCAGCTGCACTGTCGCCCGCGAGCCCTTTCTGGGTCAATTGAAGCAGAAAAGCCTCGGCAGCAGTTACCCGGCGCTCCCGGCCATCCTCGCGGATAGTCACCATCTGGCCAAGCACGGAATCATAAGGAACAGTTTTATGCCGGTTCCTGGGACGTCCCTTCGGATTCCCGGACCGGCCCTTCTGGAACCGCGTTGCTGTTGGCGGATTGCCGTAGCCTTCGATCATCCAGTACTGCCCCGCGGCCACTTCAAGCTTTCCGGGTCAAACGTGAAGAACCTGATATTCTTGACCTCTCTGCGATCAAATTTCTTGCGCCCGGGGCGGCTCAGCGCTGCCTGGGCCGCCCAGGCATGCACTTTCCATCTCGTTTGAAAACTCGGTTCGGGTTCTGCAATACCAAGAATACGCAGAGCCTCATTCGCATTGTCAGCCGAGTAATGATGCTTGAGCTCGATTTTACGGCCCGGCACCGGGTTCTTCTTCTCAAGAGCCCTTTCCCGCTTCTCGATCATTGCGAGCACTTTGCGAATTGCCAAACGCTTTCCGGCAAGAGCATCCTTGAAGGTCTGCTGTTGCAAGGCCTCTTCAATTGTGGCCTCGCGCGCTTTTCCATTTTGGGTAATGGTCAATGTTTTGTCGAGAATGATCTCGAACGCCGATACATTGGGCCGGCGATGCTTGCGGGGGCGTCCTTTGGGATTGCCGGATTGACCAAGCTGAAAGCGCGAGCTGCTCATGCAGCAACATCCTCACCATCGCGGAATAACAGCTGCGGCTCGTGGCCGGTCAGATCGCCCCAACGCTGCATCGCAAGGTCAACATAGGCAGGATCAATATCGAGGCCGCGGAAGGCGCGGCCCACGCGCTCGGCGGCAATTAAACTGGTGCCCGAGCCAAGGAAGATGTCGAGAACAAGCTCGCCCTGCCTTGTGACATCGCAGTAAGCCTCCGCCACCATCGCCACTGGCTTGACCGTTGGGTGAAGCGCCAAGTCCTCGCGGCGTGAGCCGCGCATGGAGTTGACGCTGGGATAATCCCAGACATTGGTCCGGTTGCGGCCATGCTTGCCAAGTTCGACATTGTTGACGTGAGGTGCATCGCCGACACGGTAGACGAAGACCATCTCGTGCTTGGACCTGTAGAGCGAGCCCATCCCGGCATTGCTTTTATTCCATACACAAATGTTGAGCAGGTCGCCGTAGATATCATCGACCGAAGCGGTCACATCATCCATGTGACGCCAATCCATGCACACAAAATGGATAGCTCCACTGCGTGATACTTTTGCGCAGGCGCCTAAAGTTTCAGCAAGGAACGTCCTGAACTCGGGTTCGCTCATTTCACCCGATGCCATCGCGAACTCCCGGTGACGCCCCTTAGCATTGGCGTGGCCGTTGATCTTCACGTTATAAGGTGGATCAAGGAAAGCACATTCGATCAAAGCACCCTCGCCAACTACTTTCTGCAAGAACGCAGCATCACGCCCATCGCCACAGGCAACCCTATGCTCACCCAGCTGCCATATATCACCTGTCTGCACGCGCGGGCTTTCGGGAACAGCAGGGATCACTTCATCGTCCGGGTCCTGACTGTCAGCGAGAACCACGTCGATCTCGCCAGGACTGAATCCAGTCAGTCCCAAATCGATGTCCACTTCTGGCAGCGATAGATCTGCCAGCTCCAGTTTGAGGATTTCCACATCCCAACCTGCATTGAGCGCGATCTTGTTGTCCGCAAGCCGCAGCGCCTTCTTCTGCATTTCGCTGAGGCCAGCAAGCACGATGACGGGAACCTCGGCAAGGTTCAGTTCCTTGGCGGCACGCAGCCGGCCATGCCCTGCAATAATGTTGCCCTTGGGATCCGAAAGTATGGGATTGGTGAACCCGAACGCACTGATCGACTCCGCGATCTGTGTAACCTGCCTTTTTGAATGCGTTCGCGCATTACGCGGATCGGGGACCAGCTTTTCGATCTGGGTATAAGTTACCTTGAGGCGGCGATCGGCAGAATCGTCTGCGAGCGATTCATCTATGTACATAACGAGAACATAACAGGATCAATTGTTCTTGGCAAGAGCTATAAGCTGCAGCCATCAGCCAACCGCGAATATCACTGTTCTGCCGATTAAGCCGCCTGATAATGGCGATTGGGCCCCCTGTTCGGACGAATTAATTCCCTGTTCTGCCGATTAACAGGAAAACGGTATTTTGCGTACGTAAGTTGCGGTAAAAGCGCGCTATTTTGCCACCACATCAAATCGGAATCGCTCAAAATCGCCTGTTTTGGTACTCAAATGAGCAAATTTCCCTGTTAATTCCCTGATAACAGGGAAACGGCACCTGAGACCGGTTCGCTACAGACTGCGTCGCGCACCATTTTTGCGGATAAAAGTCGATCCGGGGGATCGACGACCGCAAAAATCCCGCAGCGCAAGCAAGGGCTTCTTTCGACCATCTTGATATTTCGGCTGGCAAGCCAGCCGTCTGGCGACCGCTGGGAGAAAAGCCCGCCAATTTCGAAAAATATCTGAAATCCGGATCAGGTCGCGCTTTCGCCAAAAGGCATCTTAGACAACGAAAAAAAGCCCCGCCGGTTTCCCGGCAGGGCGTCCAGTTCAACCTTCAATTGGTGACTAGAATTTGAAGCCGGCACCTATACCGTAGCGGCGTGGTTCCAGCGTGAAGATATTGGTGTACAGACCGGACGACTGATCGGTGACATAGAGTCCGGTTTCGGCATTGCTGTCGAAAATATTCTGGATGAAACCGCGAACATACCAGCGATCATCCGTTCCGTTCAGCTGGATCTGGGCATTTGCCTGCGCATAGCCTTTGATCCGGTTGACATTGCCGTTGAAGATACTGCCGAAGCTTTCTCCGGTATAAGCAAGGTCAACACGCGGAACCAGGCTCATGCCATTGTCAAAGTTCACCGTATATTGTGCCCCTGCGGAGAATTTCAGCTGCGGCGCCTGTGGCAACTGGTTCCCGCGAATATTCTTGGGAATACCGGCAGAGAAATAGTCGATCCCGCCAAAGGCTGCCGGAACCAATCCTCCCCCGGCAAATGCGCCTGCTGCTGCCGCTTGCAAGACACCGCAAACACCGAACGCACCGGTAGAGGCGATACCGCCGTTTGCGGGGAAGGCAACCGTAGGCTGGAGCCCCGCACCTGCTGCAAGACCTGGCACTGCGCCGGCATTGATTGCACCGTTCACCGCGTTAACAAAGGCATTCACCCCTGCAATATTTCCAGATTGCGATGCGACCGCACAGTTGGACGCGTTGGTGATGTCCTTGATAATAACCGCATCGGCCCGGTTTCCGCCAAAGTCACGTGGATCGCTGTTAAACGTGTCCCCTTTGACCTTTGTGTGCAGGTAGCTGAACCCCATGTTGATCAGCCAGTCCGGATCGGGGCGGATGACGGCTTCGACTTCAGCCCCGTAAATATCGGCATCGATATTTTCGTTGACCGCAGTCCGCGCGACAATCTTGCTGAGCTGCAGATCCTTGTATTTATAGTAGAATGCCGTCAGATTGAGTTGCAGGGCACCATTGCCAAACGTGTTCTTCGATCCGATTTCAAACGCATCAACCTGCTCCGACCGGAACGCTTCCGGCACCGCGAAGATTGGCTGCAGCGGCGGATTCAAGCCACCGGACTTGTAACCGCGCGAATAGGACAGATAGACCAGATTGTCATCGCTGATCTTGTAATCGAGAACCGCGCGCCCGGTTATTGCGTTTTGCTTCACCTGACGATTCTGGAAAATCTGATTTCCGGCTGTTCCCGGGTCAGCATCATAGGAACCGACAAATGGCGATTCAAACGCATTGGTCGTCTGCGCGTACGGCACCAGGAAGCTGGCCAGCGTGGACCGCGCCTGAACCCTTTTCTTGTCATCATTATACCGCAAACCGCCGGTCAGTTTCAGTCTGTCGCTGATGTCGAAATAGACTTCACCAAACAAGCCGTAGGATTTGACGGTCAGATCATCCGTATTGTTGCGGAAATAGGGCGTTCCCAAGAACGACGGCGGCAAACCATTGGCGAGCGACGTAAAGCTGCCGAGCAATCCGGTGACATAGTCAATCGCGAACGCGTTCACATAATAGCTGTTCTCGGTCAGGTGATAATCGGCATAAATCCCGCCAACCAAAAAGTTGAACGGCCCGTCAAAATCGCTCGAGATGATGGCTTCTGCCGACCAGCTGCTATTATTCTGGTTTGACCGGTCAAACTGCAGCGGTGAGGTTGCACAGATGCTGTTGCCGCCGAATGAACCGAGACCGATGGTGTCGGTATCCGACGTACACAATATGCCGCTTGGCCCGTTCGGAATGATCGCGGCGGCAAGCGGTGCAAAATAGGATGCCGGAAGACCCGGAACCAGACCAGCTGCCGCAGCAGCCAGCGTATTCAGCGCTGGCGCATAAATGTCCCGACGCCCGATATTGTTATTATAGTCCTGCCGTGAGTCCAGCTTCACCTTCTGATAGGTACCGGAAAGTTGTGCGCTGATCGGGCCGAAATCATGCTCGATCTTGCCCTGGAAGGTCATTTCGCTGGTAAAATATTCTGGCGTGAACGCGGTGTTTACTGTTCGCGAGTCCGCTGGAATCGAAATACCGGAATATTGATCGGGGCCATAAAGGCTCCCCAGCGCGAATGCCGTCGGTATCCCCTGGGTTGCAAGAAACTCCCTGGAGGACAATGCCGCCGTAAAGGTCGAGTTGGCGTTGAACGATTCGGCATTGCGGGAGCTGTTCAGACAGCCCAGAATACCTGTCGGGTCGCGTTGGCAATATTGCTTCTGGATCCGCATGCGATTGTCATTTTCGCGGAAATAGGATGCATAAAGATCAATCGTGGTATCGGGAGTCGGCTCGAACCGCAGCGAACCACGAATGGAATAGAGATCGCGGTCATCCAGTTTCGGACCGCCGTTGAGATTGGTCGTATAGCCATCCCGTTTGACGTAAACGCCGGCACCGCGAAATGCGATGGTGTCGCCGAGCGGAATATTGACCATGCCCTTGACCTTGATGGCGTTGTAATTGCCATATTCGACATCGCCCGAAGCCTGGAACTGGCCCATTCTCGGCTTGGCGGTAACGACATTGACCACACCCGCGGTCGCGTTCCGTCCAAACAGGGTCCCTTGCGGCCCGCGCAGCACTTCCACCCGCTCAAGATCAAAAAACTCTGTTTCAAACAGTCGGGTTGAAAACAGGGGTGAATCGTTCAGGTGGATCGCCGTAGCCTGATCACAGGAAACACCAACGCACAGATCGCCGATCCCGCGGATCGTAAAGCTGGAACTGGTAAAGTTGGTTTTGGTAAAGGTAATATTCGGAAGGGTGAGTTGGAGATCGGAGCTGTTTTCGATCTGCTGTGCTTCCAGAGCCGCCCCCGAAAAAGCGGAGACCGCGATCGGAACGTCCTGAGCACTTTGCGCCTGACGTTGTGCGGTAACGATAATGACATTGTCATCAACGGTGCCCTCTTGATCCTGCGCGATGGCAGGTACGGACATTGCAGACATAGCTGTAGCAGCTAACAGTAGCGATTTACGCATTTCTCTCTCCCAGATCCCATTCATTCTATTGGAGAGAGATGCTTTTGCTCTTCCCTCCAACAACCTGATAGTCAACTAATCGCGCAATTAAGTCCAGACAGAAATACAAAAAATGCACCGAGCCATTACATTTTTGCACCATATGCCGGAAATTTGATGCAAAATGGATACAAAAAAGCCCTGCCGGTTTCCCGACAGGGCCAAATTTTGTAATTTTAATACAAGATCAGAATTTGAAACGAACCACGGCTCCGTAAGTACGCGGCGCACTTGGGTAACCGGAAACCGTTCCGGATTGAGCAACGCCGTCAAACACAGTCGTGATGAACTGGTCGTTGAACAGGTTGCGTACATATCCGCCGACTTCGAGGCCGTTTTCAAGCTTGAGCGTCATCGAGCCGTTGACCAGATTGACCTCGCGGCTAAAAATCTGGGTGTTGCCCAACGCAGCATTGAAAGTCGGCAAGCCGTTGTTGATCGGCGTGTTGCTTTCATGACTGTAGTCAATCCGCGTGATCAACATATTCCCGCTGGCACCAAATTCGTGTTTGTAGGTTGCGGAGGTCGAAATGGCGAACTCAGGAATCCCGCCGGGTGTTGCGCCGGTCAGGTCGCCCAGGACACTGCCAGGGAAGTCATCAAACGAAGGATCAAGATAGGTCATTGCAAATGTGAAGACCAATCCCTCCACCGGGCTGATAGTGCTGTCAAACTCGAAACCCGTAACCGATTGCTGGCCGGCATTCTGCAAGGCAAAACCGGTACCGGTGAAGGCGAGGCTCTGGAAGCCCTTGATGGTCTGGTCGAACAATGCGAGGTTGAAGCCGAAGCCTTCCCACTGACCTTTGACACCAACTTCATAGACGGTGGCATTTTCTGGCCCTGCAAAGCGCGAACCGCTTCTCAGGTTTGGCAGCGCCAGACCGGCATCAAGGACTGGTGATGACGGAGCCGCGAAAGTCGACCCGCCCGGGCCTGCAACGAAATCGGCACTGGACGGCCGGCTGTCGCGCGACAGGTTAACCGAGCTCGCTTTGAAACCCGTTGCATAGCTACCATATATATTGACCTCGTCAGAGACCCTATAGGAGGCACGCAACAGATAGGTGAATTTGTCATCGCGGGTCTTGCCGTCTTCGACCGCGTTCGGGATGGTCAGGAAAGGTGGCTGAAACTGGAAGCCAGACAAGCCGAGCAGCGGGTTCGCAGCTGACGTTGCCGCAGCCAGAAGAGCCTGCTGGTTAGCCGCCGGCAGCGCCTGGAACTGAGCCCGCGAAGTTACCGTGCCCCCGGACGCAGCTGCAATGAACGCATCAACCAGATTGATTTGACCCAGTGGATCGAAGCTCTGCTGAGCGAGTGCAAAGTCCTTCTTGTCGTCGGTGTAGTTGAAACCACCCGTGAAGACGAGACCGTCGATCGGTTCAAAATCAACAGTACCGAAGATCGAATAGGACGTGTTGTCCATCGAAAACTGCTCTGATGTAAGCAGCGGTGTGAGAAAGATGGATTCCTGCGGGAGACCGAGAGCTGCTTCAACGCCATTGAATACACTCGGGTTGCCCGCAATAATATCTGCCGGGTTCCCACCAGCCAGAACTTCGAAGAAGTCACGGATTTGGGTGCCGTTCTCGATCTGGCTTGTCTGCGAGATGCTTTCGTCGAAATAATAGCCACCAAGCAAGAAGTTGACCGGACCGTCAAAGTCGGAGGTGACCCGGAATTCCTGGGTGAGCGTTTTTACCCTCTGGTTGCGGGTTTCGTTCGCAACATCCAGACTGCTGTAGTCAATGTCCGAAACGAACAGATTCTTTAGCTCTCGGTAGGAAGAAATCGAGGTAAAAGAAAGCGCACCAGCTTGATAATCAACCTGCAGCGAGCCGCCGTAATTGTCGACTTTATTGATCGGAACCTGATTGAGATAGGCATCATAGCCGAAGCGATCTGTCGAGATCTGGCCACCCAGCAACTGGATTGCGCCAGCGGTAGGCCCCGCGACAACCGTTGTCACCTGACAGCAAATCTCGTCAATTCTCGAGTAATCACCAATTGCGCGAATCTTCAGATCCGATGTTGGCTCGAACAAGAGCTGTGCACGAGCTGCCCAGCGGTTCCGGTTGTTCTGCTCTTCGTCCAGATTGACAATCTTGGCATAACCGTCGCGGCGGTTGTAGCTACCGTCGATCGAGAAAGCGATATTCTCTGACAGCGGGCCGGTAATATCGCCCTTGAGAACGACATTGTTGTAATTGCCGTAAACGGCTTCAACCGATCCGCCAAATTCGAATTGCGGCTCCCGTGTAACCACCGAAATGACGCCAGCAGAAGCGTTCTTGCCGAACAGCGTCGATTGCGGGCCGTTCAGCACCTCGATGCGCTGGACATTGGGAAGGTCTGAGAGAGCCGCAGCCGAACGCGAACGGAACACCCCATCGATGAACACGCCAACAGATGGCTCGATACCGAAATTGTTATCGCCGTTACCAAAGCCGCGAATAATGAAAGTCGATGCCGAAGATGTCTGAAGCTGGCTGACACGCAGCGAAGGGGTAACGGTCTGCAGATCAAGCACGTCGCGGATTTGCGCAATTTCGAGCGTTTCGCCGTTTGTCACCGACACGGAAATCGGAGTTTCCTGCAATGAGGTTTCACGCTTGGAAGCGGTGACAACGATGACATTGTCATCAAATGTTTCTTCTTCCGGCACATCCTGAGCATAGGCGGGGGAAGCGGCCATAACGCCACCGAGCGCCGTGGCGGTCAAAAATTTAGTGATTTTCATGAGTTTCTCCTGCGCCCGACGTGTTGCCGCGGGTCTAAAATGAAATCGGACTTGAATTGGACGGTAATAAGGGGCCCTCCAAGCGTCGCCCTTTTGTATATTTGGTCTCAATAGTCCAGCACAGAGAGTTGAAAAATCGCGGTTTACTCCGCGATTTTGTAGAAATTCTCGATATCGTTGCAACTAAGTCACAACTATCTGAATTTTCAGGAAATGGTGCCCCTGGCCCGACTCGAACGGGCACTCCTTGCGGAACTCGATTTTGAGTGGGACGAGGCAACCGTAAGCTTCTGATAACAAGTTATAATTTTTCGGTCAAGCCATTTTTGTGTAAGGTTTTGTGTAAGTGTGTAAGACATGTGTAAGGGAATCCCACAAAAAGTGGGGCGCGGCTAATGCTGTACCCCCATCTCTCACGTCCCTATCCTGCTGTTCTGAAGCTTCCGTTGAATTGTCTAAACTGAATGGCGCTTAGCTGTATGTTGATCCAGTCAGATCGAACCCATGCAGCATTGAATTCGATTCGCCCTGACCAACAAGAATTCACCTGTCAGACAAAGGCATCACCGCTCTACCCTATCAATGCGCGTGATCTGACTGCGATGGCTTAGAGTGCTCGTCACTTCGCCGATGCGACAGATAGTATTTCTCGAACGCAAAAAATCCGGAAATCCCGGCAAAGGAGATTGCTATGATCATTGGATCGCTCGCTGCCTTCATGGTCAGGAATGCTCCAAGAACAATCAAATCCAGAATGATCGCGCTTAGCAAAATCCAGCCTTTAGCTCCGACATCGTCTTTCAGATGACGATAAACGCCCCAATGGATGATCATGTCCATCACCAGATAAAATATCGCCCCCAATGATGCAATCCGGCTCAAGTCAAAGAACGCAGCCAACAGGCCTGCGGCAATTACGGTGAAAACCAGCGTGTGCTTTTGAATGCCCCCAGGCATTCCAAAATGGCGGTGCGGAATGAGGTTCATGTCCGTAAGCATCGCCAGCATGCGCGATACTGCAAAAACACTGGCAAGAAGCCCCGACGCGGTTGCGACAATGGCGACGCCAACCGTGAACCACACGCCATATTCACCAAAGGCAGGACGCGCCGCCTCTGCCAGCGCATAATCTTTGGCGGCGGCAATTTCGCTGATGCTTAGTGTTGATCCAACGGCAAGCGCCACTGCCATATACACAACCAAGCATATGCCTAGGGAGATCATGATAGCGCGCCCGACATTCTTTTCAGGCTCAACAACCTCACCGCCGCTATTTGTGATTGTGGTAAAGCCCTTGAACGCCAATATGGCGAGGGCAATCCCAGCAATGAAACCGGTTGGCGAAGCCGCTTCGCTTGGGGCGGTTTGCGTAAACTCGAACGTGAATCCGGATGCCCAGAGAATTGTGAGGGAAAAAATCAGTATGCCGCCAATTTTCAGGATCGCGGTGATCGAGGAGATCGCGCCGATAATCTTGTTACCGGCGATGTTCACGATAAATGCGAAGACGATCAGACCAATCGCCAGTATCGGAACCAGCACGGAATCGCGGCCTATATCGAACAATTGAAGCGTGTAGGTTCCGAAAGTTCTCGCAACCAAGCTTTCGTTGATGATCATCGAAAAGGCCATCATCAAGGCGGCTGCACCGGTAATGGTAGATGGCCCATATGATTTTTTGAGGATCATAGCGATGCCGCCTGCTGACGGATATTTATTGGACACTTTGATATAGGTATAAGCGCTAAACCCGCTGATTACGGCACCAATCAGAAAAGCAAGCGGGAAGAGTGGCCCCGACAATTCGGCAATCTGACCCGTTAGCGCGAATATGCCCGCACCGATCATGACGCCGGTCCCCATCGCCACGGTTCCGGCAAGCGTGAGACTGTTCTTATTATATGAGCCGCTTTGCATCTGTTTTGCCTTTTGCATGTCGCGGGTTAGGGTCGCGGCTGGCGCCTTGCGAACCAGAGGGTTATCAGCGGGATGACGATCCACATTAGGATGGGAACGAGGCCAATATTTGTGCCGGGGACTAAGGGCATGAGTTCGCTGTATCGCCAACCCCAACCCCACCGCGTTGGCACGCTGGTCGCGATTTCTTCGATGATGACGGTAATTCCGAGGCCGGTCAGCAGATAGATGCCGATCATTCCGTAAGTTGGCCGGTGCATCCAATGCCTGTCTCGTTTCAACATCGAGACCGCCGTGTATGCCAGCACCAATATCCCGGCGTCTCCAAATGTTGCTCGCGTACAGCCTAGCGTGCTTTCCCAGGAGGTCGCCAACCCGACGTCGAAGAAGGGCATTTGCAGCATTTCCCAGATGAACGACGTAAAGAACCCAAACGTAGCGATATGGACTTCGGGAGCTTTATCAATTTTCACTTATCTTCAATCGGACCAAATCGCGCCGCTCGGTCTGCAAACCTGTTCATGTGCAATGCGGCTTCAATCGTCAAAGGATGCTGTGTCGCATCCTCTCTGGGCGAAATAAGCTCCGCCATTTCACGAACCTTGTCATAGGTCTCGGCTGGTTGATCAGCGAGCAAGGCAAGGACAATATTTTCCAGAGCAATAACGCGGACACGAAGCTGGACGAGTTCAGTGTTGGTCATTTCCGGATCTTTGGAACCGCGTTCGTCTATTTCTGGTTGGTGCCCTCCCTCATTATCCCAGCGAGAAAGCGCCAACGGCAGATTATTCAATCGCTTTGGGTCATCATTTTTCGTCATGCCATATTCCCGGATTTTATTGGTTGTTGGATCGCGTCATTTCGTTCGCGCAGCTCACAGCGCTTTGCGACGCAAACGCAAGGCATTGGCGATTACAGATACAGACGAAAGACTCATTGCTGCCGCTGCAATCATCGGGCTGAGCAAGATGCCAAACCACGGATAGAGAATGCCTGCCGCAACCGGCACACCAAGCCCGTTATAGATGAACGCAAAGAACAGGTTCTGACGGATATTGCCCATCGTTAACTGACTGAGATGCCGCGCCTTGGCAATCCCGCCTAGATCACCCTTTACCAAAGTGATCCCGGCGCTTTCCATCGCCACGTCAGTGCCAGTGCCCATCGCAATTCCGACATCGGCCTTGGCGAGAGCGGGAGCGTCATTGATGCCGTCTCCTGCCATTGCGACCATTTTGCCCGCCGCTTGTAATTCACTGATGACCCGATGTTTGTCTTCGGGGGAAACATTGGCGTGGATTTCATCAATACCAATCATCTTGCCAACTGCTTGCGCGGTAGCTTCGGCATCCCCGGTTAGCATGACCACGCGGATATTGGCTTTGTGCAGCGCTTTGATCGCCTCTTTCGTGGTCGGCTTGATCGGATCGGCGACGCCAATAAGGCCTGCAGGCTTGCCATCGACCGCCACAAACATAACCGTTTGCCCCTGTGATCGCCCATCCTGCGCCTTGGCAATGAGCGCCGCGCTGGTGGCACCAAGCCGGTCCATCATTTTTTCATTGCCGATGGCGACGCGCTTACCGCCTGCGCTGGCTTCAACCCCTTCGCCGGTGACCGACTGGAAGTCTGTTGCCGCTTCGAACGAAAGTCCCTTGTCTCTTGCGCCGGTCACAATCGCGGCTGCCAGCGGATGTTCACTCGCCATTTCGATTGCGGCAACAAAGGCCAGCATTTCGTCGCCATCAAAACCATTTTCAGGTTCGACCGAAACCAGCTTGGGCTTGCCCTCTGTCAATGTCCCGGTTTTGTCGACGACGATGGTATCGATCTTTTCCAGAGTTTCGAGCGCCTCGGCATTCTTGATCAAAATGCCGTTTTGCGCGCCCTTGCCAGTGCCAACCATGATCGACATCGGAGTGGCAAGGCCAAGCGCACAAGGACAAGCGATGATGAGGACTGCGACCGCATTGACCAAGCCATAGGCCAGCGCCGGTTCTGGACCCCAAATCGACCATATAATGAATGTGGCAATAGCGATCACAACCACAGCGGGTACGAACAGGCCAGCAACCGTATCAGCCAGTTTCTGGATGGGCGCTCGGCTGCGCTGTGCTTCGGCGACCATCTGGACGATCTTGGCGAGAAGCGTGTCTTTACCCACGCGCTCGGCGGTCATGATAAAACTGCCAGTCTGATTTACCGTGCCGCCGGTAACATTATCGCCTTCGGCCTTGGCAACCGGGATTGGTTCGCCCGTGATCATTGCTTGATCAATCGTACTGGAACCCTTGGCAATAGTGCCATCAACAGGAACCTTGTCGCCTGGACGAACACGCAGGCGGTCACCGCTCTGCACTTGATCGAGCGATATTTCCTCTTCTGATCCATCCGCACTGATGCGCAATGCGACTGGCGGTGCCAACTCTAGCAGTGCGCGCAACGCACTTGATGTCTGTCCGCGCGCTTTCAGTTCCAGCACTTGCCCAAGTAGCACTAGAGTCGTGATGACGGCCGCCGCTTCGTAATAGACAGCAACGCCGCCATCATGGCCGCGAAAAGCAGCCGGAAAAATACCAGGAAACAGTGTTGCTACCAGACTGAATCCATAGGCCACCGCCACGCCAAGCCCAATCAGCGTGAACATATTGAGGTTCATGGTTTTGAGCGAGTTCACGCCGCGCACAAGAAACGGCCATGCGCCCCACAGAACTACCGGTGATGCCAGCAAGAGCTGCAACCATTGCGATACTCCCGGCGAAAATAGCCCTGCAAACGGCTTGCCCGGAATAAGGTCGCCCATTGCGTAAATGAACAGCGGTATGGAGAATAACGCACTGACCCAGAAGCGCTTACGCATATCGACATATTCGGGATCGGGGCCGGTATCGAGACTAAAGGTCTCGGGTTCGAGTGCCATCCCACAGATCGGACAGGAACCCGGCCCTTCTTGGCGGATTTCCGGATGCATTGGACAGGTGTAGATGGTGCCCGCTGGAACATTTTCTGCTGCGTCTTGATGCTTTCCGGTGAGGTAATGATCGGGCTGAGCGACAAATTTGGTTTTGCATCCGGCTGAACAGAAATGATAATCCAGCCCGTCATGCTGTGTATTATGCTCGCTCTTGCTGGGATCGACGTCCATGCCGCAGACGGGATCTTTTACGGTCCCGGCAGAAGCCTCTTTGTCTTTACAACAGCATGATTTGGCATTCTCGGTATCATTCTCAGACATGATCCGCACCTGCAACCTTGCGGCTTATCCATGCGCGCAGCGGAATAACCAACAGGGCGATATACCATCCATAAAGAAAGCTACCGGCCGCTCCCGCAAGAAACCCTTGCAAAGTCAGCCATTCGAATCCCGGCAACCAAGGTGCCCAAGCTTCATGCATGTGCATTGATTGCGGAGCCAAGAGACCAAAGCCGATGCAGATCAGATAGCTGAAAAGTAAGAACAGGCTCAGCGTCCAGCCCCATATGAGGATTTGCCTGCGGTTTGAAACATGCGTCATTTCTAGCTCCTCTTGATCATCAGCGGTATATACTATAGGGGGGTATAGTAGCATGATGATTTAGTGTCAAGGTTGATGCGGCCACCTCTTTCGATTGATCACGCTCCAAAATTTGGCATAAGGACAACATGACAGACAAATTCACCAAAGAAATCGTGCGGATGCGAAAGATCGAAGGTCAGGCACGCGGAATAGCTAAAATGATGGAAGATGATCGATATTGTATCGATATCCTCCAGCAATTCTCCGCAATGGAAGCTGCCCTGCGCTCTACCAAAATGAAAATTCTGGAGATCCACACCAATCATTGCGTAGAGGAAGCCCTGACTTCCGGCAGCAAGGCTGACCAGAAAGAGAAAATTGCCGAACTGGTGAACTTGTTCGGCAAGATGGGGAAATAGGCGGCCCGAAGCCTCGCAAAGCGAAGCTCCGAGCCGATTAAATGCTTATTCCGGTGCGTCTTTTTTGGGCTCCATTTTGCTATGATCCATCTTCGAATGGTCCATAGTTGAATGATCCATGCTTGGTTGCGCTTGGTCAGTCGCTTCAGGAGCTGGCATTTTAGAATGATCCATCTTGCTATGGTCCATTTTGCTATGGTCCATCTTAGAGTGATCCATCATCTGGCATGACATTTTGCCCTCGGTATCCTTCATCATCATGCCGGACATTTTCTTGCCGTCTTTCATCATTTCACATTTATGCTTGCCAGACTTATCGGCTCCATGTTCATGGGCCAACAATGGTCCTGCTGTGATCAATGCGAAGCCGCTCATTAAAATTGCAAGTTTAGTCATCGTATTTCCTTTCGGGGGTTGGAGTGATTAATTGTAACTGGCAAACACGCGTTGGCCGTTCTCGCCAAAAGCGATCACTTGATAAGGCTGCGTCTGATTTTGATATTCCATCCCCGGTGAACCGACAGGCATCCCAGCGACAGCAAGGCCTTTCACTCCGGTAGGTTTTTCCTGGAGCAGTGTGGCAATGGCGTCAGCGGGAACATGCCCTTCGATGACATACCCCTCAACAATCATAGTATGACAAGATCGCAGCGCGCCCGGCACACCGTTCGCGTCTTTGACCGCGCTCATATCATTGCTGTTCCGTGTCTCGACATCTTGGTTCATATTCGTTTCAATATGCTCGGCCCATTTCTCACAGCAGCCGCAACCAGGGTCGCGGAACATCACAAGCGGGGCAGCTTGAGCGGCGCTGGTGCAAGCAGCGAGCAAGCCAAGCAGCGCCGACGCCAAAAGCGGGTTTGTCTTCAGTTTGCGGATGTGATTGAACATTTGATCTTTCCTTTGGGTATCGACGAGTTATCTGCTCGATTTGGAGCTTGGCCTATTTAGAAATTCATATGATTCATGCCGCCATGCATGAATGTGCCGCCCAGAAATGCCTGTATAAGCACGCCGATCGTCAACAGGCCCAGCAAGATGGCGAACAGCCTTTCTTCGCTGTGATTGTGATGAAAACGGCGCAGCCCGGCCCATGCCAACAGCACCGATCCGATTGCGACAGTCATTCCTAGATAGCGATGCGCGGTGAGGATGAGGTTGCGGTCGTAAAGATAGAAGCCGCCCGCAAACCAGCCCAAAAACGCTGCGGCCACTGCGACCAGCGCTCCTATGACCAGCATAACCCGCGCTGCGGAACGCCAGTCGGGCTTGCTTCGCGCAACACCGAATGCTTCGGCTGCAAACGCGGCGACAATCATGGCAATTGGAAAATGGATCACGACTATATGCAGTTTGCCAAGCCAGATGAACAGGCGCTCACCAAAGCTCGCACTACTATTATCTACCGCTTCGCTATGATCCATCATGCCGCCATGATCATGCTCCATCCCGTCCATATGATCGCCTTCTGGCGCCGAAGAGATCGATCGATCGGGTATCATCGGTGTGGCGCCTTCGTCCATCAAATCCTGCATTTCTGCGCTCTGCGCAGATTCAGTGCTACCCTCGTCTTTTCCATGATGGTCAGCGTCAGTTCCTGGACCAGCGCCCATCTCGGTCGGATCGCCGTGCGCAAAAGCGGGAACGCTGAGCGCAGTGACACCAAGTGCAATGCAAATCATCGCTGTACGCAATTTCTGAATTGGCATCTCAGCCCTTCCTGTAAAAAAACTTAGTGTTCCGCATTTCCGTTTCCTTGGTTGCGTCTAATCACCAATACGCAGCGATAATGCCTACCCCTCAAAAATAATTTTGAGGGCAAAGCGGTCCAGCCTGCGTATAAGAGGCGGAAACGACAAACGGGACAATATCAATGCCGCTATCAGACACTAAACTTGACGAGATGCTCGCTGGCTTGCGGGCCGCTCAATCACCTGAAGCGCTGGTAAGCGATGACGGTTTTCACAACAATGTCTGGCTCCGTGTCGGCGAAATGAATAGCAGCCGCCTTTCGCGCCAGAAAAGTCTGCTGGCAGTGCTCATGTTCGTGACCGCACTGGGCGCGGGTTTTGGAACGGCCGAGCAGCCTGCGATGGCTATGAACCAAACCAACCCTTTGATTGGCGGGGCGGATTACTCGCCTGCCAGCCTTCTTCACGTTTCACAGTGACGGTGATGAGCATATGAAAATCGGACCTTTACAAATTATCCTTCTCGTCCTGCTCGCGCTTGGTGCAGGCTGGGTCGGTTCCCTCGGTGCCAAGCACTGGAGTCAAAGTGAAGACCAGAATGTCGGGGTCCACAGCTTCGTTCATGAAGAGCTTGATCTTGATCAGGCACAAGAGACGCGGCTTTCAGAGCTGGAAGGTGATTTCTCGATCAGGCGGCAGGCTTTGGATCTCGCGCTTCGATCGGCCAATGCCGATCTCGCCGCTGCTATCGAAGAAGAGCATCAATATGGCCCCAAGGTTTCCAAAGCGATTGAAGCGGTGCATGTCCAAATGGGTCTGTTGCAAAAAGCTACTGTCGAACATCTCTTCAAGATGCGCACTTTGCTAAATCCCGCCCAGCAAAAGGCGTTTGACGAGCGGGTATCAAATTCTCTGACCGCCGGGTCTTGAGTGCGAAAATCGAAGTCCGACGCGCAGGTTCCAGAAAATGCGCTCATCGCAGAGGCTGCAAAAGGTAGCAAAGCTGCATTCAACCGTGTGATGAACCATCAAGCGCCCCGGCTGCAAAATATCGCGCTCAGAATGATGGGCAACAGGTCCGATGCGGAAGATGCCGTTCAAGAGGCACTGGCCGCTGCCTGGTTTAAGCTCGCCAGTTTTGATCTGTCGCGGCCGATTTCTCCGTGGCTCACTCGTATCACGGTCAACAAATGCCGCGACCTTTTGCGCAAACGCCGGATCAGGCAGTTTTTTGAGTTTCACAGCGACAACGATGCTGGCTTGATGATAGCTGATGATGCACCCGGTCCAAGTGCAGAATTGCAGGCCCGACAGGCGCTTGAAGTCATGCAAAGAGAGATCACCAGACTACCGGCGGCATTGCGTGAGCCATTTGTTCTGGTCACTTTTGGCGAGAATAGCCAAGCCGAAGCAGCGCATATTCTCGGAATATCAGAGAAAGCCGTCGAAACGCGAATTTACCGTGCCCGCAATCACCTGCGAGAAATTGCTGAAAAATTTGAGGGGTGATCTGCTCGCCTGCGTAATGAAAAGTAACGATTGCATGTTTTGGAGCTAAAAAATGATTGAGCTTGATCGGCGGCACTTGCTGTCTGGGTCCCTATCCGTAGGCGCCGCTCTGGGCGCATCGGCGCTATTTCCCAGCTGGGCAAGGGCCGCGTCGTCATTGCCCAACAGTCGCAAAGGCCTTGACGAGCTGAGCGGAGATCAAATTGATCTTGTCATCGGAAAGAGCAATTTTGCGGTGGAAGGCAAAAATGCGCAGGCCGTCACGGTCAATGGCACAATCCCGGCACCGTTGATACGGCTGAAAGAAGGCCAAAACGTCCGCTTGTCGGTGACCAATGATCTGGACGAAGATAGTTCGATCCACTGGCATGGTCTGCTGGTCCCCTTCCAGTTCGATGGTGTCCCCGGCGTAAGTTTTCCCGGCATCAAACCAGGCGAAACATTCCATTATGAATTCCCGATCCGGCAATCGGGAACATACTGGTATCATAGCCACTCAGGCACTCAGGAACAGGACGGACATTACGGACCGATCATTATTGAACCCTCAGGCAAAGACCCGATCACGTTCGACCGGGAATATATGCTGGTTCTTTCAGACTGGTCGCCGCTGGGCGGACACATGATTATGAAAAAGCTCAAGCAGCAGTCTGACTATTTCAATTATGACAAACAGACCTTTGCAAGTCTTCTGGCGGGAGAGGGACAAACGCTAGAGCAACGCCTGAAATGGGGCAAGATGAGGATGTCGGCAGCCGACATCAGCGACGTAACCGGATCAACCTATTCATATATGGTCAACGGTCATGGCCCGCAGGAAAACTGGACCGGGCTGTTTCGGCCCGGTGAACGCGTGCGTTTGCGCATCGTCAATGCTTCTGCGATGTCGATTTTCAATGTGAGGATACCCGAACTAAAACTTGAAGTCGTCCAGGCTGATGGTCAAAATATTGTACCTGTTCAAACCGACGAATTGCAGATTTCTGTAGCAGAAACATATGATGTCATAGTGACGCCTACGGAAAACAAGGCATTCAACATCATCGGGGAGGCGGTGGACCGCTCAGGCATGGCCCGCGCAACCTTGGCACCCGCTGCCGGCATGGTCGCGGCGCTGCCAGCACTTCGCGAACGGCCAACCCTGACTATGAAAGACATGGGTATGGGCGCAATGGGAGCCAAAGCCGCTCCAATGGCGAATGACAAGACGATGGACCATGCTGCGATGGGTCACGGCACCGAGGCGCCTGGAAGCACGGATATGGCTGGGATGGATATGCCCGGTATGGATATGGGCAGAAGCACAGAGATGAGCGGCATGGACATGAGCGGTGGTGGTCCCCCCATGAATATGCGCGATACCCGCAAACTGCCGCCAAAATCTGGAACCGGACCAGGAGTGGCCACGGTCGCGCCCATGCCAGTCGACCGGATTGGTGATCGCGGATTGGGCCTTGATGATGTGAAGCATGATGTGCTGGTATATACCGACCTAGTCGCGCTTGAACCTGGCAAGGACCGCCGCAGACCATCCAGAGAGCTGGAAATTCATCTCACTTCAAACATGGAGCGATATATGTGGTCGCTCAACGGGAATAAATTTTCCGCAGTCACCGACGATCCTATCCGCTTTGCACGAAACGAGCGCGTCCGCGTGAAGCTGGTCAATGATACAATGATGTCACATCCTATCCATTTGCACGGCCATTTTTTCGAGCTTGTAAATGGGCAAACCAACCAGCCGCGCAAACATACCGTCAATGTTCTACCCGGCGGATTTGTTCAGTTTGATCTTACAGCCGATGAGCCCGGAGATTGGGCTTTTCATTGCCATTTGTTATACCATATGGAGGCAGGAATGTTTCAAGTCGTAACCGTTCGTCCTCTGGATGGAGATGCGGCATGAAGTATATTGCAGCAATCGCATTTTTGACTTCTTCTGGACCTGCTCTTGCGCAGCATCAGGGCCATGACATGCAAATGCCGATGGCCGAACTAGATAAAGACGAAACTGTTCCGCAAACATCCCAAAAGAAGTCGGCCACGGACGAAAATTCCGCTTCGGAGAACTCACCGGAGAGCAATGAACAGCAACCGATGGCAATGGATCATGGGAAAATGGATCATGGCTCGATGGCGGGCTCCGATAACAACAATATGGATTCCATGGATGGAATGGGGCCCGATATGGGTTCGATGCAAAATATGTCGCCAATGAACGAGCCGCCGCCTGAAGCATTTTCAGGCCCCGATCACGCAGCAGACAAGTTCTACGGCGAGGAGAATATGGCGCCTGTGCGTGAGGAGCTGGGAAAGCTTGGTGCAGCAACCGTTTCAAAAATCCTAGTGGAACGCGCTGAAACACGGATCACCAACGGCAAGGACGGGTATGCATGGGATGTCACAGCCTGGACTGGCGGTGACATCGACAAACTTTGGATGAAAAGCGAAGGCGAAGGTGCCTATGGAGAGAGAATGGAAAAAGTGGAAGTGCAAGCTCTTTGGAGTCATGCAATCGCTCCCTATTTCGATTTTCAAGCGGGTGTTCGTACTGATTTTGCGCCCGTTTCCAGAACATATCTCGCGGTCGGTGTCCTTGGACTCGCGCCGTACCGGTTCGAGGTTGATACGGCGGCATTTCTTTCGGACAAGGGTGATCTCACAGCCCGGATTCAGGGCACTTACGATCAATTCATCACTCAGCGAATCATTTTTCAGCCGCGTTTGGAAGCCAATTTTGCGCTTCAGGATATCCGCGAAACAGGAACCGGCGCGGGTATCAGCGATATCGGAATTGGCGCACGATTGCGATATGAGGTCGCCCGGGAATTTGCGCCATATATCGGCGTCGAGTGGAACAATCAGTTAGGGCGCACGGCGCGTTTCACAAGAACTGCTGGAGGAGACCCTAATAGCCTCAACTTCTTGATTGGTATAAGGGCTTGGTTTTAAACAATCTATCACACCTACGGCGAGAGCAGTCACCATCTGACGGCATGGCGTAACCTCGGCCCAAAGTGAAATGAAGGAATTGTCCATTACAAATCGCAGTTCGACAACCCAACGGTCAGTTATAACCCGTCTCATACATCTCATTTTGGCATTGCTGATCGTTGTTCAGCTTACTTTGAGTTTGGTCATGACGGCTCCTTCTGGGACCAAAGCCGGCGACCAATGGTTTGAACTTCACGAAAAATTTGGTCTGGCGGCACTCGCCGCGCTTTTGATTTTCTGGGTTTGGTCTTTGCTCCGCAATAAGGAAGTAAAGGCAGTTGAACTTTTCCCATATTTTTCTGCTGCTCGAATGGCCGCTGTATATGCAGATTTCAAAGACGTTACCAAACATGCCCTCCAATTGAATATACCTGATAAATCAGAACAACCATTCGCAAACGCAGTCCACGGGCTTGGTATTATCATCGCAAGCGTGATGGCCGCGTCTGGTGCCAGTGGCTATTTTTTGAAAATTGGTTTCATGCTTGGAGTTCACGAAGTGGTTTCTAAGCTGATGTGGGCATATCTCATCGGTCACGTGTTTGCCGCCATTCTCCACCAGTTGAGAGGCGATGCGATCTTGTCACGCATGTTTTTTATTAGAAAATAGGCCTGCTGTAACAAACAATATTTGACTCAATTATAAGACCATTACCGATTACAAAAAACCTTGCATCTGCAATTGTCACATTTCTGAAATGCATTGATCCTGCCGTCTTTCATACGGTTTTCTCGTCCTTAGTTCAAACGAAAATGGTAACCGTCAAACCTTCCGCAATTTCAGAAGATACCGCCAAGTTAAAGAAAGTCTCGACGATTCAAGATTGTTGAGTCTATTCACAGATGTCACCCTGGTGTTTCAAAATAGAAAAGCAGAAGGTGACTTCGAGAATTATCTCGCTCGTAATCTCGGTACGTCGTTGACCGAGCTTAAAAGTTTTACCTTCAACAACGCAGCTACCAATGTGTTGGTCCCAGGAAAATCAGCAATGCTTTTATAGCCTGGGAAGTCGCCTAGCGACAGTTGAGGACTGGATGATCGCCGTGTCAGTCGATGAAAATGGCAGAAATCGGTCAATCACGGTTTCGAGCTCTTGCAGATCGCCAACTACGACTTTTGCCAGAAAGCAGTCCTCGCCGGTGACGTGATCCGCTTCGACAATCTCAGGAGTGTCGATGAGCATCTGGGCCACTCTCTTTGCTTCACCCGGCATGGCGCGCACACGAACATGCGCAAAAATGCCCAAGCCAAAAACAGTTGGGTCAACGATAATAGTGTAACCCCGTATTGCGCCTGTATCTTCCAGCTTGTGAATACGCTCGGTTACGCTTGGACTGGACATTCCAATTTGTTCTGCAAGCTCGCGAACGGTCATTCGGCCGTTGTCGTTCAATGCGGCGATTATCGCTCGATCAGTAGCGTCGAGCGGCCGTGTTACATATCGGCTTCGATTCATAATATACCTCTAGCTGGATGACTCCGGCGAGGCCTTGAGATTGCGAAGGCAAATGTTCGATTTTGCCTTATTTATCCTAAGTTTGAGCTAGAAATCGGGCTTACAGCGAACACACCCAGCGACAAGCAACTAGTCCGCAAGGTCAAAATTGAAGGTCAAAGCCCGTTATGGGTTTCGATTGGCAAGTCGAAACGGCTGTAACGCCTTCCTGAATCTATGGCTGAACAAATAAATCAGCATCTATAATTTGGAGGAGAAACGTAAATCGGGAGTGGAGTGCAATGCAAAGCACCAAAAGATTGGATGTAATAGGCAGAAACTTGGAGCGCGCCGAATAATGGCATACTCTACTGCAACTATTGTATCACTGGCACTTCAATGTGCTCCGTCGGTAGCGCCGGAAACAGTTGTCGCGATTGTTCGTACTGAAAGCCGCGGCCACGTCTTCGCCCTCAACGTCAACGGAGGACGGCAACCGCGACGTCAGGCCAGCGCTGCAGCAGCTGCTGCCACAGCTAAACGCTATGTTGCAGCAGGTTATTCAGTCGATCTGGGCCTTGGCCAGATCAATTCCCGCAATATGCGCTGGCTTGGTCTCACATGGGAAACGGTGTTCGACCCCTGCACCAACATTGCAGCATTAGGCCGCGTTCTTACCCAGAATTATAATTCGGTAAAAGCGGGGCGCGACCCACAAAGCGCCCTTCGTATTGCCCTCTCAATGTATAATACAGGAAGCCAATCGCGTGGATTTCGCAATGGCTATGTCGCCAAGGTTATCGGCAATGCTGGCATTGCCGATAGGCAAGTATCTTTTACCCCCACTGCATCGCAACCAATCGCGGAAACAAGCGGCGATCTGCGGACAATCATTGTCGCGGAAAATGCGGCGCAGCAGGCGCCACCTCGCCCTGCACCGCCCCCGAGATGGAACCTCTTTGAGCGTGCGGCTTATGAACGCGAAACCAAAGCTCTCGCAAATAATGAAAGGGGCAGCATATGAGCATCATCCTAAATTTGGCACGGGGCGCTAAGGTGTGGCGCTCATCCCGTGCAGCGAAATCTAGCCAGCTTCAAAACAAGCGCCAACGTGCGGTGTTCTGGAGCGCGATGCTAGTGTGCGCATTGCTCGTTTCGATCGCGCTCCCCGACCCAGCCTATGCACAAAACCTAGAGAGTTTTGCTAGCAATGTGCGCGGGCTTTTATCATCGACCCTCCTTCGAACTCTGGCAGTCATTGCCGTAATTGTAACCGGCCTACTCTGGTTTACAGGCCGCGCCTCGACCGCAGTTCTGGTGACGGTCATTATTGGTATCGCCATAGTCTTCTCGGCGGATTCCATCGTCGGTCTCATAGCGGGCTGATGGCGATGAACGAGCAAACCGAAATTCTGACAAAAAACACGCTGTTCCTGGCGGTGACGCGGCCGGCGCTCTGGGCGGGGATTCCAATTGAAGCGGCGGTGTTACTGTTAATCGCTAGCGCATCGGTGCTGATTCAAAGCAATAGCCCGCTTTATGCCGGATTGATCGCGGCTTTCGGGTATTCGATCTCGCGGCTGATCGTGCGCCACGATGTCAATGCGTTTCGCCTGCTGTTCCTTTGGGGCCGGACCAAAGCGGGCAACCGAAACCGGGCGTTTTGGGGCGGCAGCAGCTACTCACCGCTGCCGCTCACGGGCTTGCGCCGCAAAGGCTTTGGTCGTCATGGATAGATTGCTCGCCTCCAATACTTCTGTGCCGCTAAAAATAGCGCAGCGCGAGGCAACGCCTGAAAAATTCTTACCCTATGCGCGCCATATAAACGAGGAAATGGTGGCGCTTGATTCCGGCGATATCATGTTGACTTTCGAACTCACGGGCCGCGCCTTCGAGACGTCCGATGTGCGTGACCTCAATGACTGGCATACCAAGTTAAATGGATTACTTCGAAATCTGCATGACGAACGGCTGTCAGTCTGGGCCCATCTTATCAGGATGCGCGTGGATCAATATCCAGGTGGGGCATTCAAATCTGGTTTCGCTGCCGATCTGGACCGTGCCTATTTTGGCCGCATCAACCGGGAGCGGATGTTCATCAACCGTTTCTTTGTCAGCCTTGTCATTCGCCCTTCTGCAACGGGAAGCGACAAGATTATCCAGCTCTTCAAACGTAAGGTTTCCAAGCAGGCAGATAAAGGTCCGCTGATAGACGAGGCACTAGTCGAATTGCTCGATGATAAAGCGCGCGATTTCGAAAAGCTCATGGCGCGCTGTCAGCCGCGCCGCTGCGGGATATATGAACATCGCGGATTGATGTTTTCCGAAACGATGGAAGTCGCGGACATGGTGATGACCGGACGCCATGTCCGGGTTCCCGTCGTGCGCGGGCATCTGGGCGGCGCGCTTTACCGCGCGCGTACAATCTTCGGCGCGGAAACTATCGAGGTTCGCGGTGCCGACACATCAGCCTTTGGCGGCATTTTCGGAATCCGCGAGTACCCCGCGCAAACTACCCCGCGCCAGTTTGAGGCGTTGCTTTCGGTCGATTTTGGGTTCGTGCTGACACAATCCTTCACATTCCTTGGGCGAGCGGCTGCAACCGAGAAGTTCCGTCTGCGCATGACGCAAATGGAAAATTCAGGCGACCGAGCGGTCAGCCAGGCTGATGCGCTGATTGATGCAAGCGACGATCTGATGTCAAATCGCTTTGTTTTGGGCGATCACCATTTCACGCTTGCCGTTTATGGGACAAACATGCGCGCCTTGCGCGATCATATGTCTGTGGCCCGCGCAGCCCTTGCCGATACCGGCATGGTGGCGGCGCGCGAGGGCGCTGCGCTTGAAGCTGCCTATTGGTCGCAGCTTGTCGGCAATTTCGCGTGGCGCGCCCGGCCTGCGCCTATCACATCGCTCAATTTCGCAGCTTTCTCGCCGTTTCATACTTTCCCGGCGGGACAAGCGAGCGGAAATCATTGGGACGAAGCCATTGCACTTCTCAAAACCAGCGCGCGCAGCCCCTATTTCTTTAATTTCCATAAAGGCGATCTGGGTCATACGCTGATTATTGGTCCCTCTGGCGGCGGCAAGACTGTGCTGCTCAACTTCCTGATGGCACAAGCGGAAAAGACCGGCGCGCGGCAAATTTTCATCGACAAGGATCGCGGCGCACAAATTTTCGTGCAGGCAAGTGGCGGAACTTATCTCGCATTGCATAATGGCATCGCTACAGGCTTTTCACCGTTAAAAGCGCTGACTGACTGCGCCCCGGACAAAAGCTTTCTCTCGCTTTTCATTCGCCAATTGGTTCGCGCTGACGGTAAACCTATCTCCGTCCAGGAAGAACGACGTATTGAGGACGGCATAAATGCGGTCATGAAGCTGCCCGTAGTAGACCGTTCGCTAAGCGCGATGCGCTCGATGCTCGGCATGAAGGATGCCAGCGGCGTTGGCGCGCGGTTGGAAAAGTGGACGTCGGAAGGCTCGCTAGGCTGGGTGTTCGACAATCCCGATGACAGCATGACGCTCGACGCCAGGTTCATCGGTTTCGATATGACCGACTTCCTCGACAACGCCGATATCCGCACACCCGTCATGCTGTATCTCTTCCACCGGATCGACAAGCTTCTGACCGGCGAGCGGATGATTATCTGCATTGACGAATTCTGGAAGGCATTGGGCGATGAAGCCTTCCGGCGCTTCGCTCAGGACGGCCTAAAAACCTACCGTAAACGCAATGCCCTCATGGTGTTCGCCACGCAGTCTCCAGCAGACGCGCTCAAAAGCGACATAAGTCATTCAATTCTCGAACAGGTCGCAACCAAAATCATGCTCCCAAATCCGTTTGGCGCACGGCGCGATTATGTGGATGGATTCGCCCTGTCAGAAGCCGAATTCAAGCTCGTGCGCGAAGACCTCTCGCCTGAAAGCCACAAGTTTCTGGTCAAGCAAGGCCATGACAGCGTGGTGGTCGAACTTGATTTGAGCGGTCTCGATGACGCGCTGGCGGTCTTGTCTGGCCGCGCCGAAACCACAGCCCAAGTCGATGAAATCATTGCCGAGGTTGGAAGCGACCCTGCCACCTGGCTTCCCCTCTTCCATAGCCGGAGGCGTCCCAGCTGAATCCAACCAAGACGCTGAAACAAGAAGAAAGGTAAGACGATGAAGAAATTGACACAGATACTAAGTGCAACTCTGCTTTTCGCAGCCCCCTTGCCCGCATTTGCCCAAGGCATGCCCGTCCATGACAGCGCCAGCCTGATCCAGCAGATCAACACAGTTCGGCAAACCATACAAATGGTCCAGCAAGGCAAAGAACAAATTGCCGAAGCGCAAAAGCTCTATGAGGATTTGAATAAGCTCACCGATATTCCGGCATTAGCCCAGCAGCTCAAAACCGATGCGCTACGCGAACTCGATACATCAAACGGTTCGCTCGAAGGGTTTGGAAATGGCGATCTTAATGTTGTTGGCGCGGGCCGCGCAAAGGCCGATGAAGTCTATCGCGAACTTCTTGACCGGCTTGGTCTGGCAGGCTCGGAGCGGTCGCGCACTGCCTTTGATCTCAATGCGCGTAACATTGGTATCAATGCCGGCCTTGCAGAAAATGTCGGCGCTGCTGTTACCTCGCGGACGCAAGGGCTCGACCAACTGCGCACACGTTTGGCGACCGCATCCACAGCCAAAGAAGTCGCCGATCTAACCGCAAGATTGCAGTTGGAATCTGCCGCAATGCAAAATGACCAGCTTCGTTTGCAAGCGATTGCTCTGCAGCAGAAAGCACAAGAACGCGCACGCGCCGCCGAGGGTCAAGCAGCCTTGGCACACAAGCTTGATGAAGCAAGCCGTTACTACCAGGGGCAATGACCATGCGGGCCGCGCCCCTGACGATCCTGATGTTGCTCGCGGGGTGCGGCACGTCTGTGACTTCGGACGGAACGGACAGCGATATGCCCGCCAGAACTTGGAAATATTATGCTGCACACCCCGACGAGATCGAGCCAATGCAAGAAATTTGCCGACATTGGGCGGGTTCAAATACCCCTGCGAGCGCGCAGCCTGCGGTGGTCACAACCAACTGCCGCGCAGCAGCATTCGCCAAATCGCAGCTCCAACTGACCAAATAGCGACCAACCAAAAGGACCAAGTGCCAAAATGGATTTCAGCGATCATGTTTTTACCGCGATGTTTGAGGCGCTTAACTCTGCCTTAGGTGCGATCGTGGGTAAATATGCCGCCATCATCGGCATTGTATCGCCCGCGCTGCGGATCGGTATCGTAATCTACATCTCACTGCTTGGTTACGCAATCATGCGCGGTGCCGTGCAATATCCATTCCGTGAATATGTCTATCGCGGCTGCCAGCTCGCATTTCTCTATTTTGCCGTAACATCGCTTTACGGAACGCAGATAGGCATGTTTGCGCTTGGCGGCCTGCCAAGCCAGTTCGCCACCGCTCTTGGCGGCTCGGATGTTGGCGGTCTTGGCGGCTTTTATGACAAACTGGCAGGCACCGGCTTTGAAACCGCCAACACTATGCGCAAGATCGCGGCCAATTATCAGGAAACTCAAGGCACGCTTCCCGATATTGGCTATGCCGTCTTTTCGGGTTTTCTGGTGGTGATGGTCCTTATAGCCACCTTGCTATGTGCCGCTATCGGCTTTGTCATCAGCGCGTTTGGCCTGTTTGCACTGGCTTTGTTATCGGTGGTCGGTCCGCTCTTTGTCGCGGCACTTCTGTTTGAGTCCACGCGCGGCTATTTCTTTGCCTGGCTGGGCGCGTGCATCAACTATCTGATGCTGATCGTCTTCGCGCTCGTTCTGACGCTATTTCTTACGCAGACCGGCGAAACAATCATCGCCACAATTTCAGAAAATGACGAAATCGGCATGGCCGCGATCAAAGCTCTGGCTTTTTACGCGCTCGGCTTTTTCTTTTTTCTGCAGATCCCCATGCTGGCAGCTTCACTTGGCGGCGGTGGCCCCGCCCTCGCCAACCAGTTTGCCTCGGCAATCGCAGCAGCAGGCGGATTCGTTGTCGGACGCGGAGCAACCGGTGCGCAGGCAACAAGCCGCGCCATCGAACGCGGTTTCGCGCGCGGCATCGCAAGAATGCGGACATCAGGTTCGGTCAGTCGCGGAACAAATTGAGGAGCAAATTATGCGCAAACATATCATAGCTTTGATTGCCGCCTTGGCGATTTCTATACCTGCCAGCCCTATTGCTGCGGCGCCAAAGTCGCCCAAGCTCTCCAAGTGCGACGGTAAGAAGCGCCGACCGGCCAACCCTTACGGCTCGATATTACCGACCGTCGATCCCGAGACTGGCACGTCAACGCCTGCAGGGCAGCCGTCTGGTAGTGAACCGGGCGAAGAACCGAAACGTGAAGGTGTTGAAGTATTCCCGAGCAAATCATCCATGCTCCCAAGACCCGCAACAAGGCCCGGCGCCAAGACCCAGCCCATAATCCCACCTATCAGCAGCGCGCAGCCAAAGCGCGTGTATCAAAGTTGCTGAGCGATGGCTGGCGGCGTCACTGATAGAGATGATCTCAAAGCCTATTTTGCGGAAAGCGCAAGCTGGGACCGCGACCGCTTTGTTGCAGCGCGGCGTTCAAAACGGCTCGCGTGGATAGTTGCTGCGATTGCCAGCGGTCTTGCGATTACCGGCGTTGCCGCTGTTGCGATGCTGACGCCGCTCAAGACCGTCGCGCCCTATGTCATCACCGTCGATAAGGCGACCGGAGCGAGCGAAATTACCTCGCAAATGACGGGCGACAATCAGATTACCTACAATGAAGCTGTCGCCAAATATTTCCTCGCCGATTATGTCCGCAATCGCGAGGGCTGGATACCGCAAGCACGCAAAGAGTTTTTTGAGGGCGTGCTGGCGATGTCATCACGCGAGGAACAGGCACGCTGGACCGCCTTCTATAGCAAAGACAATGCAAGCTCGCCGCAGAACGTCTTTACCGATCTCGATACGGTATTCATCGCGGTCAAATCGGTTACATTCGTCTCTGAAAACGTAGCGCAAATACGCTTCACCAAATCGCTCCAGCAAGGGTCGCGCGTCACTGACACGCAGGCCATCGCAACCGTGACCTACGATACCACGGAGACACCAACTACCGAACAGCAACGGTTCAAAAATCCGTTGGGGCTCGAAGTGCAAACCTACCGCGCTGATCTGGAGGTCACACCATGAAAAATCTAAGAAACTTCACCCTATTGGCGATGCTGCTTAGCGGATCGCCAATAATGGCTGGTGAAACCCCTCAGCCAACGGCGCAAGACAACCGAATCCGCGAAGTCATCTATGACGAAAATCAGGTCTTCCGTATTGTTGGAGTTTTTCGGTCGGCAACGCAGATCGTATTTTCTCCGGGCGAACGCGTCGAGCATGTTGCGCTCGGCGACACGATATCCTGGGAAGTTGCCCCGGCTGAAAATTCACTGTTCATCAAACCTCGCGAGCGCGCAGGGCCAACTAACCTTATCGTCATAACCCGCTCAAATGCAGGTAGCCGCACCTATACTTTCGAGCTGAGCGCACGCAGGGGAGCCATTCGAGAAAGAACACCGGATACCTTCTTTAAGGTAGCCTTCCGCTATCCGCGCGAAGAGGCAGCAGCGGCGCAAGCTGCTGCAACGCAGGCAGCATATACGCAAGCAGTAGCGCTCCAATCCGGAGCAATCCGTTCGGCGCTTGATCTTGGTGTTCTCGAAGGCACTCGCAATCTAAAATACAGTGTTCAGGGATCATCGGAAATCCAACCTTCCGAAATTACCGACAACGGGCAGTTTACTGCTCTGCGTTTCCCAAACCAACGCGAACTTCCGGCTATATTTGCAATCAATCCCGACGGTAGCGAAAGCATCGTTCCGTTTGATGTACGCGATGAATTTGTGGTGGTGCACGGCGTGTTTGCGCAGCTTCGTTTGAGGCGCGGCAAGAAGGTGCTGTGCATTTTCAATGAAGCCTCGAATTTTTATGGGCGCGATCCCAAAACTGGCACGGCATCAAGCATCGTTGAACGCACAGATGACGGGGAGACACGGTGATGGCCGATACCGCCAATGACGTCGGAGCCGCTGAACGCGCTAAAGTCGATCAAACCCCTGACCCAGACGAAATTGACCGCAGCCCGGCGGGCGAACGCGGCAGTAAAATGCCATCGATCCCCGGCACGGCGATGGACCCTAAAAAGATGATCGGCTTTGCCGCCGCCGCTGGTGCGCTTATGTTTACCGTACTGGCACTTGGAACCGGGCTAACCGGCAATTCAGAATTGCCGCCCGTAAAGCCCAAACCGGCGCTCGAAGCGGCAGACTATGACCCTGCCACGGTCATTGCACCGACGCTTGCAGAAGCTGGAACAGATCCCAATGCGCCCATCCCATTCGGAGAGCCGGTTGTGCCAGCTATTGGCGAGCAGCCACCATACTCGCAAGTGCCCTCGCAAGCTCCAGCCGCCGTGCAACAGCGGCAGCAATCGCCAGCTGAGGCGCTGCGCGAAGCCGCTCGCCGATCCACGCTGATTGCCTATGGCGGTGAACGCAGCGGGGGTAACAACGCAGCAAGCTATAACGCGGCTGGCAGTGGAGCAAGCACCGGAGAAGCTTCGCCCCGGCAATCCACCAATCTTGACACGCTCCGGCGCGCGTCGGTTATTGGACAAGCACAGGCACGCCAGCTTCCCGACCGAAATTTCCTGATTACGGCGGGAAGCTTCATTCCGTGTGTCCTGCAAACCGCGATGGATTCCAGTCAGCCGGGATATGTGAGCTGCATTGTCCCGCGCAATGTCTATTCCGACAATGGCCGGGTTGTGCTTCTGGAAAAAGGCACGAAAATCTTTGGCGAATATCAAGGCGGCCTCAATCGCGGACAATACCGCCTGTTTGTCCTTTGGACGCGCGCAGTGACACCGCGCGGCATCGCGATTGATGTGGGCTCGCCGGCAACCGACGCACTTGGCCGCGGCGGCGTAGACGGTAAAGTCGAGAATTTTTTCTGGAAACGATTTGGCACCGCTTTGCTTTTCAGTCTTGTCGAGGATGCAGCGACCGTTGGGGCGGAAGCGGTCGGCAATAATGGCTCGAACACGACCCGAGTTCCTTCCGACGCAGCATCCACCGTCTTGCAGCAGAATGGCGACATCAAGCCGGTCCTGCGCAAAAATCAGGGCGAAGATGTTGGTATAACCGTCGCGCAGGATTTCGATTTCTCGACCGTTTACGGCCTCAGTCTCAAATAATGGCCGCGCCAGGCAAAAATACCGCTGTTCTGGACAGCGTGACCCAACCTTTAGGCAAATATCTGGGTGATGCGAGCGTCACCGAACTGGTTATCAACCTTCCCGGTGAGGTCGGTATTGAACGGCGTGGGCACTGGACATGGGAAAGCGAGCCTTCGCTTGATTTCAAAACGCTTATGGCGCTGGCGACTGCCGCAGCCGCCTATACCGCGCAGGACATCACCCGCGAGAATCCTATCGTTTCGACCATTTTTCCAACTGGCGAGCGGGTGCAAATCATCGTCCCTCCGGTCGTCCCTGATGAAACGGTCTCAATCACCATTCGCAAGCCATCAAGCGTGTCTATGACACTGGATGATTTCGAGGCAGCGGGCTTGTTCAAAAACACTCGGATTGCTGAAAAGAAGGTGAGCCAGCATGAGTTAGACTTACTCACACTGCTTCGCGGGGGTCATCATGTCGAGTTCTTCGATGCTGCGGTCAAAGCAAAGCTTAACATTCTCATCTCGGGCGCAACAGGCTCTGGCAAAACTACATTTTCCAAGGGATTGATCCAACTAATCCCTTCTGAAGAACGGCTCCTAACCATCGAAGACACACGCGAATTGGTCGTTCCCCAAAAGAATGTCGTGCACATGCTCTATGCGAAGGACGGGCAAGGCACCGCCAATGTTACCGCCAAGCATTTGCTGGAAAGCGCGCTCAGGATGCGCCCTGATCGTATCTTGCTTCAGGAGCTGCGGGATGGGACGGCGTTCTTTTACCTGCGCAACGTCAATTCAGGTCATCCAGGATCGATTACCACTATCCATGCCGATTCCGCCGAACTGGCGTTCGAGCAGCTGACTTTGCTGGTCAAGGAAAGCGAAGGCGGCTCCGATCTTGCGCGCGATGATATTCGGGCATTGCTAAAAATGCTCGTGGATTGCGTTGTCCAGATCAAAAAGACTGACGGCAAATTTCGAGTAACGGAGATCTATTATGACCCAGAAGGCAGGCACGCCGCCTGACGGCGGGGCGTTAAGATTACTCATCGGAATCCCGTTCGGGCTGCTCATTGCACTCGCCATAGCCAGTATGATTGGGTGGCTTATTCTAGGTCTGCCCGTCACAGCCTATGATCCACTCAAAATTCCCCAGTTTGTCTGGTATTATCGCGGCGATCCGCAAGTTGTGCGGGCGATGGCAGGCGGTTTGGTCGGCGGGGGCTTGCTCCTGATTGGCCTAATCTATGCCCTTTGGGCGCGCGGTGCGCCGCTGCATGGAGCTGCGCGCTTTGCCCGTGAAAGCGAGATAAAGCGCCACGGCTTTCGCAGCAGTGCGGGAATCGTCCTCGGCCGCAAAGGTGGTCGCTTCCTGACCTTCGGCGGGAGCGAGCATGTCATCGTCGAAGCTCCAACCCGCTCGGGTAAAGGCACCGGTATTGTCATTCCCAACCTGCTGACATGGCAAGGCTCGGTTGTCGTCCTTGATGTGAAACGCGAAAATTACGACGCCAGCGCGGGGTTTCGCGCCCATTATGGTCAGGACGTTTATCTGTTCAACCCGACCGACCGCGAAGGCCGCACTGCCCGTTACAATCCGCTGGCCTACATCAACCGCGATGATCCCGATGATGTCATTATCGAATTGCAAAAGATCGCAACAATGCTGTTTGTTGCTCCAGATCACGGCGAAGCCTTCTGGTCCAACGGCGCACGAACCGGATTTGCAGGAGTTGGTGCATGGATTGCCGAAACCAGCGACGAGCCACTAACGATGGGCGCAATCTATCGCCATTTGAACCAAGGCGACGCGCGCGGTTTTTTCAAAAAGGAACTGGGCAATCCTAGCCTGATCCTGTCGGTCGGATGCCGGACCGCCCTTGCCGATTTTGCTGGTGGTTCAGACAATAGCTTTGCTGACGTCAAGAAAACGATCACAAACGTCCTCGGTCTTTGGCTCAACCCCCTGGTTGATGCCGCAACCGCAGCAAGCGACTTCGATCTTCGCCAACTCCGCAAACGGCCTATCTCGATCTACCTTGGTGTATCACCCGATGAACTGGACCGCATAGCCCCGCTCTACAATCTCCTGTTCCAGCAGCTTATTGACCTCAACGTGCGAGAACTACCCGGTGAGACCACGCCGATACCAGTGCTGGTCATCCTAGATGAATTTGCGCGGCTTGGCCGCGCATCGGTGATTGCGAGCGCCTTTTCCTATGTCGCAGGTTACGGGATCAGGCTCCTTCCGGTCATTCAGTCACGTTCGCAATTGCGCGGTGTTTACGGCGAGCATGTCGCCGATGAAATCGTCGCCAATTGCGGCGTCGAAGTGGCGTTTACGCCAAAAGAACTGCGCGTCGCCAACGATCTGTCCGAACGCATCGGCTATGTAGGACAGGACAGCATTACCAAGTCGCTCACCATCAATGGATTACTCGCCAATCGGTCGAAATCCATTTCAGAGCAACGCCGCGCCTTGATGCTACCGCAAGAACTGATGCAATTTTCAGCCGGTAAGCTAGTTTTGCTGCGCGGCGGCATCCCGCCAATCATCGGCTCGAAGATCGCCTATTTCAGGAACCGCTTCTTCAAGAAACGGGCTATGCTCCCACCTTTGGTCCCGCTTATCGAACGGCGAACTCAAATTGCGACTGTTCCCGCGCCATTCCGGGAAATGAGCGACGAAGAGGCAGAAGGGAATCCGGCCCATCCCCTGAATCCGGATGCCATACGCACCGAAGATTATCCGAGCTTCTGCGCCGATTTGCTGACCATTGATCGGAACGGCCAGGTGCAAGGCATTTTAGAGGAAGGCGATGAGAATGGCTGACGAACTAGAAGGCGCCGCCCCGCGCGCGCGAAGTCTTGATGGTGCGGCAAAGTCTGAGAAGGCTAAACCCGCACCGACCAAGTCAAAACGCAAAACTGAAAGGCCGACCATCACCGACGATCTCACAGGCAAGTTTCTTCGCGTCGGTAATAAGCTCTACCGGACTTCGGATGACAAAACACCATTTGTCCGGCTCGAAGCTGACCGCCTCAAAACCCGCAATATCGATGCCCTTCCCGACATTATCCGCATCGCTAAGGCCAATGGCTGGACTTCAATCCAGATCAACGGCGGCGACAAATTCAAAAAGGCCGCATTTCTTGCAGCTTCCGCGCAGGGGTTGTCCGTCGAGAACTATCGGCCGTCAAAAGTCGTTCAGGCCGAGGCTGACCGTCTCAGCGCACGGATTGCTGAACGGGAAAAACGTCGCGAGCCGAAGAAATCTAGGACCACTAAAACGAAACCTGAAGAAGAACCGATCAAACTGAGAGCACTGTCCAAAAGATTCCTGAGCCAGTCCCATGCAGAAAACGCGCGAGACCCCGACCTCCGTCGCGCACAAAGTCTGGTCGCCCAGACCATATCCATCGCGCGCGCAAAACATCCCGATGATGCGGTTAAAGCGGCAAAGGAAGTTGAAGCCAAACGGCAGGAAGTTGCGATCCGTATCGCCAAAGGAGACAAAATCGCCGTCATTCAGGTGCGTAACCAGCAGGCACAGCGCATCCGCGAAATTACACAGGATCAGGTATTGCAGCGGAATGGACGTTCTCGCTAACGGTAACGCAATATGGTGAAATTGTCTGTGACTGACATTCGGTTTATGTACGGGTCACTCTCGCAAAATGCGTACCGCGAACTTCACTGCTTTCACCAATAGCAATCATCCGTAGAGTCAAAACCGCGCTGCAACTGAGATACCGGCACTTTTTGTGCTGGCCCAGGGAAACACTTGAACATTATTGTTGCGCTTTGAAGTAATCAGAAAGCCGCTGGTTTCACCGATGGCAGCTCCTACCAATACGTCAGCGACGTCGTGTTTGCGCGCTTCAATGCGGGATAATCCGACAAATGCCGCCACTACTTGTGCGGGTAGGCCAGCTTTCCAACCATAACGATTGGTGATCGTCGCGGCGGCTGCAAAGGACACCGACGTATGACCAGAAGGAAAGCTGCGATTGTCACTGCCGTCTGGGCGCAATTTGGGGAATGTTTCTTTTAATCCCTGTGTGATCAAGCCGGCGGCTGCGATGCTGCCCGCAGCCTGTAAATCACCATTCCAATCTTCCTGAACCGCAGGCGCTCCAAGTGCAATCACAACGAGCCCAATCTCAGCTGCTGTGCCAGCATCAGCCCACCCTTTCTCACTGGCTTGAGCAGGGGAAACGGAAAGAAGCACCGAGACAGCTGAGCCAAAATAGTATTTCTTCATAAGCAGCACCTGACTGAATAAAATATGACCGCCCAACGCCTGAGATCTTTTGCCTACTTCGGTTGATGTACACGTGAACAGGGTCTTTGCCCTTTGTCAAAAGGCTCTCAAAATTAATACCGACCGGGCTGCGAGGGCGCTGCCCGGTCGGTACGCGCTAGCGAAGCGACCCGTTAAACTTGGTTCACTAGCGAAACTGTTCCTTCAACTGCAGATCGATCTGAGTTTACTGACGATCAAGATTCATCACTGTGGTCCAAGCCCTTACAAAATCCTGATTAAATTTCGCTTTGGCATCATTCGAGGCATATACCTCTGCTACCGCACGTAGCTCGGAGTTTGATCCAAAGACGAGATCGACAGGTGTCGCCGTATATTTAAGTGCATCGGTTTCCCGGTCACGCCCTTCGTAAAGGCCCGCGTCATTGGGCGACTTCGACCACTTGGTGGACATATCGAGCAGATTCACGAAGAAATCATTGCTCAAGGTGCCCGGGCGATCTGTAAACACACCATTGGCCGATTGCCCCGAATTTGCATTCAATCCGCGCATTCCGCCAACGAGAACCGTCATTTCTGGAACAGTCAGGTCGAGCAAGTTTGCTCTTTCTACGAGCATCTTTGCGGGTGGATAAAGGCTGTTCGCCGCGTAATAGTTCCGAAAACCGTCCGCTGTTGGTTCCAACGCGGCAAAGGAAACTGCATCAGTCTGATCTTGCGCCGCATCTACCCGGCCAGGGGTAAACGGAACTTTGATATTGCTACCACGCTGGCTAGCAGCCTGCTCAATCGCAGTATTCCCGCCCAGAATGATCAAATCTGCGAGCGAGACCCTTTTGCCTGATTTTTGTGAGCGGTTAAATGCCGTTTGAATTGTAGTTAGCTTTTTCAACACGCTGCGCAATTCGGCAGGGTTATTTGCAAGCCAGTTAATTTGAGGCTCAAGCCGGACGCGCGCTCCATTAGCCCCGCCTCGCATGTCTGTTTGCCGGTAGGTAGCAGCCGATGCCCATGCCGTCCTGACCAGTTGCGGCACACTCAGGCCGGATTTTAGAATTTCCGATTTGAGCTGAACAATCTCCGCATTACCTATTTGTGCGTAATCAGCTTTTGGCAGCGGGTCTTGCCATGAAAATTGCTGAGCAGGCACGTCCTTGCCGAGATAGGTGGAACTTGGCCCCATATCGCGATGAGTTAGTTTGAACCAAGCCCGAGCAAACGCATCCTTGAACTCTTCGGGATTATCGTGAAAGCGCTGCGAAATCACGCGGAAGCCGGGGTCTTCTTTTAGCGCAAGATCGGTCGTGAACATGATCGGTGCATGTGTCTTGCCTTTGACATGCGCATCGGGAACCAAATTGGCTGCGGCAGGAGCCGTAGGAATCCATTGAGTTGCTCCGGCCGGGCTTTTCGTTTTGACCCAATCGAAACGGAAGAGATTGTCAAAGTATTGGGTCGTGAATGCAACCGGATTGGACGTCCATGCACCTTCCAGCCCGCTGGACACGGTGTCTTCGGCATTACCCTTCCCGCATTTGTTTTTCCAACCAAATCCCTGTTCTTCCACGCCCGCCCCAGTTGGGTCAGGACCAACACATTCATCTGGTTTGCGCGCGCCATGCGCTTTGCCAAAAGTATGTCCGCCAGCGATAAGAGCAATCGTCTCCTCGTCGTTCATCGCCATATTACCAAAAGCAATGCGAATGGCCTTTGCGGCTGCCAGAGGATCAGGATTGCCGCCCGGTCCTTCCGGATTGACGTAGATAAGTCCCATCTGGGTTGCTGCCAGCGGGCCGATGAGGTTGCCCTCCCTGTCGAAGCGATCAGCCGCGAGGAATTTCGTTTCTGGTCCCCAGAAAACCATATCCGGTTCCCAGGTATCGACACGGCCACCAGCAAAACCAATGGTCTTGAATCCCATGTTCTCCAACGCGACGTTGCCAGAAAGAACCATAAGGTCTCCCCAGGAAAGCTTGCGTCCGTATTTCTGTTTGATCGGCCATACGAGGCGGCGCGCTTTGTCGAGACTGACATTGTCAGGCCAAGAGTTCAGCGGCTCAAAACGCTGTTCGCCGCCGCCAGCCCCGCCGCGGCCATCACCGACCCGGTATGTTCCGGCGCTGTGCCAAGCCATGCGGATGAAGAACGGGCCGTAATTGCCATAGTCGGCCGGCCACCAAGGTTGCGATGTCGTGAGAACTTTCTCGATGTCGGCTTTGACAGCATCGAGATCGAGCGTGGCAAATTCCGCCGCGTAATCGAAATCATCACCATAGGGATTGGCACCTGCATCTTGCTGACGCAGTGCTGTCAGGTCGAGCTTGTCTGGCCACCAGTCCTGATTGGACATTGGTTTTGCCTGTGGTTTCGCGTCACTCTCTGACTGAGCCGCAGCAGGCGCGGAAAGGAGCATCGGCGACATTACAGTTGCCATAAGGGCCAAAATTGATGTTGTGTTCTTGTTCATAAGATTCCTCCTGATTTAAGTCCGTTGCTTGATTGAAAAATTTGTTATTCGGGGTGTGGTAAAGTGTCGGCCGGGCGATGGGGGTTAAACCCGGCCGACAACACGCCGAAAGCCTACTCAACAATTTGGCATTCAGACGTATTTCCAAAAGTGCAGTTCCGTTCCTTATATCTCCTAACCCAGGGTGCATTTTCTAAAGATTCCATCGATTTAGAAATTGCCGTATCGTTGTGCCGACCGGGCGCGGGCGTGATCCCGACCGGCACCGCTGACGATCATTATTTTGTTTTTAATCTCGCCAGCGCAGCCTTATATGCGTCATAATGCACACCTTCATCGACGGCGATCTGGCGGAACATTGCGGCCACTTTCATATCGCCGTCGGCTTCTGCCTGAGTTGCAAATTCTACGTACATCTTGGTATTTTCGTAATGCTCGCCAGCCATTGCATCTTCCAGATTGACGTCGCTTGAGCTGCCAAGTTGCAGTGCCTCAGCTTCACGGTCAAAATGTTCGTTCGCTTCGATATTCGCGGAATCGCGGAAAAGTTGAGCGAGTTCTGACTGCCCCTTCTCATCGGCCTGGTCAGCATAACGCTGATATTTAAGATTAGCGAAGGCCTCACCATGCATCGCGGTTTCAAGATTGGCCTTAGTTTGCGGCGAGAGTTCCTTGGCACTATCACCTTGGCCAGCAAACGCAGCCGTACCTGCAAAGGACAACGCTAGGATAGCGGCGCTCATTTTTACAAAAGTCTTCATGGTGTGTCTCCGAAAATTCTTCGCATCGTTGCGACCATTCTCTGATCGACCAGATTCCTGACTGCGTCCTGACGAGGCAGTAATTAATTCTCGGAATTTCGTAACTATTTGCACAGCGCGTCAGCACTTCGTCAGCTTTGCGGAGCATCTAACAAGTGTCGGCCCAATTTCTTGGCCAAATAAATGGAGTGACAATTATGAAGACCAAGCTTTTGATTTCAGCAGCGGCAACTATCGCAGCGATGACCTTTTCCTCAGCCGCTCTTGCCAGTCCGGTTTGCACAGCGCAACCGCAAAGCAAATGGATCGCGCCGGCAAAGATGAAGGCCAAGATTGCCAAAATGGGCTTTAAGTCAATTAAAGTCTTTCAAGTTTCGGGCAGCTGTTATGAAATTTATGCCATCAACAAAGATGGGCGCCGCGCCGAGGTTTATTTCAATCCCGTAACGGGCGCTGTCGTCCAGAATAATGTAGACTGACCGTGAAAGATGATAATCCTCTAGTCGATCAAGTTCCGACGGGTCAGGTTGGAAAAACCTTTGTAAGAAGCCAGCGGATCAAAGTTTGGGATCCGCTGGTACGCATCTTTCATTGGACGGTTGCGCTTGGCACTATCGCTAACCTGACCGTGCTTCGGCATGTCGAAGACCCGCATATATATCTAGGCTATGCTATGGTCGCAGCGCTGCTTGTCCGCTTGATCTGGGGCTTCGTCGGAAAAGGACATGCTCGCTTTTCAGCTTTTGTGCCTGGTCCAAAGAAATTGCTTGGATACGGAGCTGCCTTGATGGCTCGCCGAGAACCGAGATATATTGGCCATAATCCCGCTGGCGCAATAATGATGCTCGTTTTGATGGCGCTCGTCGCTGGCTTGGGAATTACCGGCTGGATGATGGGCAGTGACCAATTCTGGGGAGAGCCCTGGGTGGAAGAGCTGCATGAAACTCTGGCCAATATAATCATTGGCGCAGCTGTGCTCCATGTCGGTGCGGCGATTGTAGAAAGTGTCCGTCAACGGGAAAATATGCCATGGTCGATGATTACCGGCTATAAGCGTGCAGCTTCTGGATCGGATATTGATGATGCGCCTGCTTCTCGTTGAAGACAATCCCCGTTTGGCAACGCTCATTCGTGATGGATTGGATCGTCAGGGGTTTGCCATTGACTGGTATGAGACAATTGAAGGGGCACAGCATGCCATGCAGATTGGTGATTATGATCTGGTGTTGTTAGATCTCGGATTGCCTGATGGAGATGGTCTCGATCTTGTGACAGCTATGCGCGCTCAGATGGACCAAACCCCTATCTTGATTATGACGGCGCGCGGCGGGCTTGACGACCGGGTGGCCGGATTAGATGCAGGCGCAGATGACTATTTGGTCAAGCCATTCCAGATACCAGAATTGGCAGCGCGCTGCCGCGCTCTTTTGCGGCGACCAGGCCACGCGTTGGAGGCCGTGCTTCATGTTGGGAATGTATCGCTAAACCCTGCCGAACGGACAGTTCATGTTGGTGATATTGCTGTCGATACTGCGCCGCGCGAAGTTGATCTGCTTGAAGTGCTGCTTCGCAGAAGCGGCCATGTTGTAGCCAAGCAATCGATTGAGAGCGCGCTATATTCGATGGATGCCGAGATAACACCGAATGCTATGGAAGCCTCGATTTCAAGACTTCGCAAACGTCTCTCGGCAGCATCTGCCGATGTCCAGATTAAAACAATTCACGGGGTCGGCTATGCGCTATATGCTCCATCGAATGTTACCGAATAAGTTTATGACGCAAAATGAACAATCTAAAGGGCCTACATTATTCCGTCAGATTGCTACCCGGTTAGCAATCTTTACCTTATTGTTTGCGGTCCTTGATATCGGGATCGTAATTTTCACTTATGGCCAGCAACCACAGTCGCTGGCGGAAGAACTGCTGACACTTGAAGCGGATAAAATGGATGGCAGCAAGTTCACCGACCTAGACCAGTTTGCGGGGCCGCCCGAATCAACCCATTGGTTCGCAAGCTATGTCGACAGCAATCTGGGCAATTCCGGAAGTTTGTCCGCCGCATATCCATCACCTAATCGCGGGACGCTCATGGATTGGACGCGCCGGGAGAAACTATCGCAAGGCTTCCGCATTTCAGGCGTGCGATCAGTAGTTATCGCAGGGGAGCAGCGTTGGCTCTACATGCAATTCGAAGGCAGAGGCATCAGCCCATATGTTCCCGTAATTATTAATGAGCTTATTCAGCATGTCGCTCTCCCGCTGATACCGCTTTCGCTACTTATGCTTCTGTTCAATATTTTTGCTGTGCGCCGCGTGTTGAATCCCTTGCGGCGCGCCGAGGCAGAGGTTGATCGGCTTGATCCTGAAGACATGGCGCTTCGCATAACCGAACCCAGAGAACCCAGAGAAGTTACAACATTGGTTCGGGCAGTTAACCGGGCACTGGAGCGACTCGATAGCTCAATGGCAATTTTGCGATCCTTTACCGCCAATGCAGCGCATGAACTGCGTACACCGCTATCGATCATGCAATTGTCAATCGACCAGTTGCCCAAAGGCGAACAGCGTGATGCGCTTTTGACCGATAACCAGCAAATGACACGGCTTGTGAACCAGATGCTCGACCTTGCCCAGGCGGACGCCAAAGCGTTTGAAACCGGGGCACCGGTTGACCTGGTCGAAGTTGGCCGCAAGGCTGTAACACAGCTTGCCCCTGCCGCTTTTGCAGCCGGGCGCGACCTTGTTTTTGAGGATTATGGCACAGCAACAACCAAGGGTCATGAGGAAGCGATTTTCCGCATTTATCGCAACCTTATCGACAATGCGCTCGCGCATGCGCCGGGCAATACACCTATTGAAATAGAAGTTGGTCCAGGCCCCCGGTTCAGTGTGCGGGATTATGGTCCAGGAATTTCAGAAACGGATGGTCCCAAACTTTTCGAGAGATTCTGGCGGAAAAATCGCAGTACCGGCCGGGGAGCGGGCCTTGGGCTGGGAATAGTCCAAAGATTGGCCGAAGCGCATGGCGGATCGATAGCCTTTGAAAATCCGGAAGGCGGCGGCGCAAAATTCATTGTCACCTTCCCTTCCGATACCGCCGCATAAATTTTGGGTCATACAGTTTCCGATATTAACTAGCTGAAAGCGAAATATCATGAGCAGATTACACATTCATCCAGAGGCCCACCTGGTTTCGCGTATAGGGTGGCTTCGTGCGGCCGTTTTGGGAGCCAATGACGGAATTGTCTCGACTGCCAGTCTGATAATCGGCGTTGCAGCGGCGTCGGCGGGGACGAGCGAAATCATGGTCGCGGGATCAGCTGGGCTGGTTGCCGGGGCCATGTCGATGGCGGCCGGCGAATATGTATCGGTGAGTTCACAAGCTGATACCGAGCAAGCCGATCTTGCGCGCGAAGCTGCCGAGCTCGCGACCAATCCGGTTGGTGAACATGCAGAGCTTGCAGGCATTTATGTTGCCAGGGGATTGAACCAAGAAACAGCAAATGCCGTTGCCGAACAACTGATGGCGAAAGATGCACTTGCGGCCCATGCACATGACGAACTCGCCATAACAGAACATACTGCTGCCCAGCCAATTCTTGCTGCGCTGACTTCGGCCGGCACATTTACGGTAGGCGCTGCGCTCCCTTTGATTTTGGTCGTATTCTCTCCTGCTCTATCATTGGTGCCAATTGTGGCGATTGCATCTTTGCTTTTCTTAGCACTTTTAGGCGGACTGGGCGCGAAAGCTGGCGGCGCACCGGTCGTCAAAGCAACCCTAAGGGTAACATTCTGGGGAGCGCTTGCGATGGCAATAACGGCGGGAATCGGGACGCTCGTAGGCACTGTAATATAACGTCATTCGGCATGACGGAGTTTTGCATCAATATTTGCATGGCGTGCGTCAGATGATTCGACCCGAACCAAACCGCTGCCCGCGCTACTTAACTCCCATTGGTCAAGACCAATTGAACGACGTAGTGCAATAAAATTCAATTACAAAACTATCAGGCTATTCCACTTGCCCTCAATCATCATCTAAATCTAAAAACGAGGAAGATGCCTTGTTGCGATAACACAAGTCATTTCTAAAGTAATCGATGAGCAAGTGCCTCCAAAGCGATTGGTAAACAGCATTTAATTCAAAATTCAGCCTCACGTCAGTTTTATACGCCAGTGAGAGCTAGCGCAGAAAAACTGAGAGGAATAACTAATGATGTCCGAAACAAAATTGCACCGCCGATTGTCGGCTGCCAAGCGTTCGTTCGTTACCCGTAGGGTCGACCTACAATGCGTCGAAGCATTGATTGAAAAGCCCCCAAAAGCCGGCGATATTTGTTTAGCAAGAATAGACCGTTTGGGACATCATAGTAGACTTGAACTACCAAGTGGGCGGCGGGCGTTCTTATATCCCGGCGATGAAGTTCTGCTTGCTTTTGGCGCGCGCTACGCAACCGATCAGTTTTGTTCTGAAGTGCCTGCGAACCTTGAACCATGCCAAATGGTGGCAGCAGGCGGGATCGCTTCGGCAATGTTATCACGCCATGCTAAAACGCGCCAACCTACGCAGATCACTCCCATCAGCTTACTCGCTGATGCAAAAGGAAACACAGTCAACTTAAATGGCTTCGCGGTAAATCCTGACCGGGCGTTTCATCCTCAAAGACCGCATATCGTCGCTGTCGTGGGGTCGAGCATGAATGCAGGGAAAACAACGACCGCAGCGGAGGTCGGGCGCGCGGCATTACGCGGCGGATTGCGCACCGGCGCGATAAAACTGACCGGTACCGGGTCGGGCGGTGATCTTTGGAAATATCAAGATAGCGGCATCGATCCTGTTTTTGATTTCACCGATGGCGGTTATGCCACAACTGTTGATGTATCAATTGCATCTCTCGAAATCCTATTCAATCGATTGGTGAATGCAGCTGCTGCGAGCTGCGATATCATCATCGTTGAACTTGCAGATGGCCTCTACCAGAAAGAGACAGACGGATTACTCCATTCACCGAGCTTTCGTGCCAGCATCGACAGTATTCTCTTCGCTGCATCTGATCCAATGGCCGGTATGGCGGGAGTTCAGGCACTACGTGAAATTGGCTTGGAGCCAAGCGCATTATCAGGAGCTGTTACTGCCTCGCCATTGGCCGCACAGGAACTCGAATCTTTATCTGGTGTCGAAGTATTCGGACTTCAAAGATTCGCTGCTGACGACAATGCGTTGAGCATATGCATGCGCAGCGCGCATGTTTTCGAAGAGCAGCGCCTTGCAAAATCTGCCTAAGCTCCTGACCCGAAAACGGAGCTGGCATCTGGCAGCTCTGATTTTGAATGGATTCGTGCAAGCCGGGGCCATGATTGGAATCGCAATGGTCATGAAAACGATGATTGATGGCTTGACCGTGACGGGGGCGAAACAGTCAATTTGGCCGAATGCTTTGATAATGGTGTCTGCTTCATTTTTGATCGGTTGGTTGAAGCGGCGTGAGCGGGTTGATGCGGAAACAATGGGACAGGACTATGTCGCCGACATCCGGCTCACTGTTTTTCAACATGTCAGTAAATTGTCCGCAAGGGCGCTTGGAGAAACACGCAAGGGGTTCGTCCTGTTACGCTTCGTCAATGATCTCACTGCCCTTCGCCAGTGGGTGACGATGGGTATTGCCAGATTAGCGGTATCCGGCGTCGTATTGACCGGTGCCATGTCTGCTTTGACTATCATGAATCCCATTCTGGGCGGGCTGTTATTCGCGCTCGTAGGCCTTGGCTCAATAAGCGCACTTTTTCTCGGACGCTCAATCGACCTGACAATGCGAGAGTCTCGTAAGAGACGGGCTAATATCGCCGCCAATCTAACAGAAAAGCTTGAGCATATGATTATTGTGCAAGCGTTTGCCCAGCGCAATAATGAGCGAAGAAAAGTTAAACGACAAACCCAAAGCCTGAAGCGGGCAATGATCGCGAGGGCGGGCGCGATAGGTACGTTTCGCGCTATGGTTTATGTCGTTGTCGGTTTGGCACTCACTGTCTCGGTGATGGTAGGAAGTGTGCTTGTCACAAACGATATGGCAACAACAGGCCAAATCATGGCGGCTTTGGGCGTTTTGTCGATGATAACGCCCAACCTTTTCGATTTTGGCCGGGTTTATGAATATCGTAAAAGTTACGATATTTCTCTGGAGAAAACCGAAAACCTATTGCGTAAAGGTCCAGTCATTGAAACGGCGATCGAGCCAAAGTCATTGAAACGCGTTCAAGGTCATTTGAAATTCGACAAGGTGACTGTTTCCGGGGCATTGAACGAATTTTCAGCTGAAGCATTGCCTGGAACCTGTGTTTTGATCACCGGCCCTAACGGCTCTGGAAAATCCACTCTAATGCTACTTGCCTTAAGACTGATCGAGCCAGAGAGCGGGCGTATCTTGCTGGATGGTCGCGACATTCATAAAGTCAAAACAGGGCAGTTACGCCGTTCAATTTCAATTGCATCTCCAACCCTTCCGCTCCTGCGAGGCTCGATTGGATCAAACATCGCATATGGTTCAAAAACCGCAAATGAGGATGATATTCAACAAGCAGCCGCGCGCTGCGGCATGGACGGATTAAATTCCGATTCTCCTTATTGGCTTGATTCTCCTGTTGAAGAAGGCGGCGGAAACCTAAGCGCTGGTCAGCGCATGCGCATCATTCTAGCGCGGGCCCTGCTCGGTAACCCATCGGTGCTCTTGTTAGACGAACCGGATAGCCATCTGGATGAAGATGGCATTGAGATTCTGAACAATATTATTCGTGAGTTTGAGGGCACGCTGCTCCTCGCGACACATAACCCCGCATTCTTAAAGCATTCGAAAATTCGCTGGCATCTCGACGATAGCAGCATCGAAATTGCTGAGGCTGTGGCATGAAGGAGCAACATCGATTGATTGACGTTTCAGCTGTTTCGCTACCCCTAGCGGATACCATTGATGCAAAGCGGTGGAAAGGTCGGGTGTTGTCTATTCATGACGCTGGCCCCGAACAGCTTCCATATTTCATCTTTCAGCCAACTTCACCGAAAGCTGGCTTAGCCCCCGTCGTCTCTATCCATGGCTGGACGCGTAATGCCGCGGAACACGCCTTCCGGCTTGCCAGCCTTGCCGAGACGAAAGGCGTTACTGTCATCGCCCCATTATACTCGCGAAAAGAACACAAACATTATCAAAGACTGGAAATTCGCAAAGGGGAGCGATGTCCTGCTGAAGCATTGGAAAATCTTCTGCGCGATGCCCAGCAGCGATTCAATATCGATACCCGAACCATCAATTTATTCGGGTTTTCCGGCGGTGCGCAATTTGCTCATCGCTTTGGAATGATGCGCCCTCATCTAGTGAACAGAATGGCCTTGATGGCAGCGGGATGGTTCACAATGCCCGATATCGATGTCCCCTACCCTCTTGGAATAGCTCCGTCAGAAATTTTGGCCGACCGAACATTTGATCTGGCAAGTTTTTTCGGATGCCCAACCCGAGTATTCGTGGGTGAGCGCGATTTGAGGCGGGACGATTCACTGAAAACCGGCAAACAAATCGATCGGATGCAGGGACGCAACCGGGTTGAACGCGCACAACGATGGGTCACCGCAATGCAAAAATATGCCGGTGATCATAAAGTGAAAGCCGATATTGAACTTCAAATAATAAACAGGGCTAAACACAATTTTGGCGCCAGCATCCGCAAACACCAATTGGACGAGTTAGTTTTCAATTGGCTCATACCAGATCAAAAAGGAGAAAAATCATGAAAAAATTGCTATTTATGGGAAGCGCGATTTCAGCCCTAATTGCTTCACCGGCATATTCACAAGATGTGACAGCCGACGAAAAAGGTTTAACGATCGAAGGAGATGATTTCGAGCTGGTCTTCGGCGGTCGGCTGCATCTGGATACAGTTAGCGTAAACGATGATATCACTATCATTCCCAGCAGGACTGACATCCGTCGTCTCCGTATCGACGCAACGCTAACAATTGCTGACGACTTTCGTATCAAGGTAGACCGCGACATTGGCGGCCTGAGCACCGGTTGGAAAAACCTTTGGGCGGAGTATCGCGGCATCGATAATCTGTCACTAAAAGCAGGTCAGATGACCGTGCCTTTCAATGGCGAGGATATGAAGAGTTCGAACGATCTGAAGCTGATGGAACGAGGGCTGCCTTCAGCTCTGGCACCAAATTTTGCTGTTGGTGGTTCAGCACGCTATCGAGGCAAAAATTGGTCAGTCACCGGGGGGTATTTTGGTAATCCCCTAGGCCAAGACCCCATTCGAGCTACCGATCAGGGAAGGAGCATTGTGGGGCGCGCAGTTTTTGCTCCGATCGATGAGAGGGAGCAAGCTATCCACCTTGCCGGCGCCATTGAATATCGTAAGCTGAAGGACTTGGAGCCGTCTAAGGTGAGTGCGCAACCAGAATTCGGCTTATCAGGCATCACTCTTATCCGCACCGGATCACAACCGGATGTCCAGTCATATATGAATTACAATATCGAGGCAGGCTATATGAACGGGCCGTTCCTGATCCAGGGGCAATATATCATGCGTAAGAATGATGCTCCGTTAATAGGCGACCCAACCTACAAGGGCGCTTCGGTCGAAGCAGCTTTTGTCCTGACCGGGGAACGCCAGCGTTATAGCAGCTCCAGCGGGACATTTGGCGGTATCCGCCCACAAGGAAAATTCGGCGCCGTTGAAATTGCAGCACGTTATAGTACTCTGGATTTAACTGATGGCCCCATCACTGGCGGAAAACAATCCAATTATTCGGTCGGCCTAAACTGGTACATAACCCAGAACCTTCGCGTTATGGCTAACTATGTCAACGCCAAAACAAGGCCGAACAGAAACGGAATCAATGAAAATGTGAATGCCTTTATGGGCCGGTTCCAGATTGCATTTTGACGGGTTGATAAGGAACGTAAATTACCCGGAATCAATCTTAGATGATCTTTTTGGGAAGATATCACTCCAGATTAGTTCCGGGGAAATATTTTGTAATTTCTGCCGGTTCAAAGCGGCAATAGGTCGAATATGAAATGGATGCGCGCAGTATCGCTGCAATTTTCTGCTTCATGTTCGGCCTTATTGTCGAACCACCAGAGTTCGCCGGGTTTCATCCAGATTTTTTCCTCTCCGGCCCTCAGGTAATTGCCGGGATCACTTCGCAAAACGAGGTGATATCGATTGCGGATCCGGTAATAGTCCCCTCTATCAATATGCGGATAAACGCGGTGTCCAGGTTCGAGCTTCACGACTTTTGCTCTGGAAAGCTCGCCATTTAACTTTGCCGCCCAATGTTCAAGTTGCCCCCGAACTACGGGAAAATTTTGAGAAATGGTTGTAAATCGTGATTCATGGACATCCCATTTTTTGCGTCCGGCAATTTTGGACTTCCTGAGGCCACGAATAGGGATAGCCTTGGCTTCTCGTTGAACCTTGATCGTGGACTGTCGGCCTTGGTTGAGGTCCCAAGCGCCTTCAACAGAATCAATTTCGGTCAGTAAAGGCGAAATCTGAACAGATTCTTCAATCAACCGGAAATTTTGCATAAGTTTATCAGCAGGTTGCTGTCGCATGAGCTATTTCTCCTTGCCTTGATAGTCTGATGGGCTGTCCTATAATGACCCCGAAAGCTGACTACCCGCTGACAAATTACAAACCTTCGTTTCCTTCATTATAACATCCCGATTTGATTTCATTGATACAGGTATAAAATGTATGCTGGTGCAATGCTCGAGAACAGGTGGGAAATATAGAATTTTCAGAGCGGGAAGCAAAATCCAACGACAAGTCCATTGGAGTGAATGGATCGCTCCACCCTCAATCGACTATCCACGTTCTATGATGATTAAGCTCTTAACGGCATGGTAATTCTCACAAGCAAACCCGCGACCGTTGCTTCATTGGTGACTATGAGAATCTCGCCCCCAACATCGCGAGCGATATCATTTGCAATGGCTAGCCCTAACCCAAAGCCCGGTTTGCACTTGTCAAAGCGTGACCCAATCTCAAAAGCCTCTGCCGCCTCATCAGCCGTCATTCCCGGACCGTCATCCTTAACATCCAAGATAATCTGCTTCTTGGACGTATAAAGCACACAAGTGACTTCGATTTTCGCCCATTTTCCTGCATTATCAAGGACACATCCTGCCATTTCACGAAATCCTATTTCGCCGAGTCCAGCTCGAATTTGTTCCGAGGCGTTACAGTTGAATGAAAAATGCTTGTTTGGGTGGAGACGGCGCATTGCATTTATCAATGGCACAATGACCTCGTTTGGCCTGCAACTTCCGCCCGGTCGCATTTGAGCAGTACCGGACCGGGAACGGGCGAGTTGGTATTCGGTTTGTTGGGTCATCAACTGGCATTGCTGCAGGAAAGTATCTGCGGCGGACGAGCTTGGGTCATTTTGTTTAATTCGCTCAGCTTCATCGGTCATAACTGCCAGCGGCGTGCGCAGGGCATGGGCCAAATTTGCCGCCTGAGTTCGCGCGCTTATTATTAGCGCGTCATTGCTACCAATATAGGCGTTTAGATTATTGACCAAAGGCTCGATTTCACTTGGATAGCGTCCTTCAATATATTTAGATTCACCCTTTCCCAGCCCCGCAACAAGTTGCCCTAGTTGCTCAAGTGGTCGCAAGCCAAACCAAATAATGATACCGCCGCTGACGATCAACAGACAGGCCAATATGGCAAGCCAGATTGTCAATTCCTTTTCAAACTGCCGGGTAATTTCGTCGAGCAGCCGCTGATCAGTTGCAATCACGAAATGAACGTCATTTCCGCTATCCGACTTGCGAACCAAGCCATAAGTTATAGCTTCTCCGGTGGGGCCGGGCTCCAAACGATGCGTAACTGAGGGCAACCGCGCTATACTGTCGTCAAGTTCCCCTTGCTTAAGGGAAGGCGAGCGAACCGGAGCATAGCCGTCACGTGTAATTTGCCAGTAGAACCCGGCCATCGGGACAGAAAATCTTGGATCTGAAAGTGGCCGCGATAAATAGGGCTGGCCAGAAGTATCTAGCTTTGTCAGTGCATCAAGTTCCTTCACATGAACGGAAAGTTCACTGTGATATTGTTCCGCAACGTGGACTGTGAAAAGCCGGGTTGAAGAATACCAGATTGCTACTGTACCAATTACCGTCCACAATAATATAGCGACAACAAATCGCGCACGCAGGCTGTTCATTTGCCATTTCATTTTTCGAACCTGTATCCCATTCCTCTAATTGTTGTGATTTTTTCCTTGCCAATTTTGCGGCGCAAACGGCTGACATGAACTTCAATGGTGTTCTGTTCGCGTTCTTCATCAAGCGCATAAAGATTCTCGAGTATGTCGGATTGCGGCAGGATATGGCCCGCACGCCTAACGAAAAGATGAAGTAACCTAAATTCTTGGCGGCTCAAGGTGATTTGCTTGTTTCCCTGCTTGACCGACTTTGCAGCAATATCGATTGTAACATCACCTGCGTTGAGAAGGTCATCTGCCTGTCCTGAAAAGCGGCGGATCAAAGCATGGAGGCGCGCTAAAAGCTCTTCAAACCGTACAGGTTTAACAACAAAGTCATCAGCACCGCGGTTTAGCCCTTCAACTTTATCTTCCCAGCCTCCGCGCGCCGTGAGGATAATTACCGGGACCTTTACACCCAAGTCCCGCCAGCGTTTGATAACTTGCATCCCATCGCCGTCCGGAAGCCCAAGGTCTAAAATGATTGCTGCGAATTGATCAAGGTCCGGCCATTCGATGGCATCAGCAGCGTTGGTGACCAGATCGACAGCAAAGCCGGACTGGCGCAAGCGATCTGACAGCCGCCGGGACAACTCCAGATCATCTTCTACCAGTAAAAGCCGCATTTCTGTGATTACTCCTGAGTTCGATTCTAACAATAGTGCATGTTTCTGAAGTGAAGCTGACAAAATAGCAAGTTGTTGTCAGGTTCGCTGTGCATGGGCTCATTTATGACACGCAACCATAAAATCATCCTATCAATCGCAGCTGCAATCGCGGTGATAGCGATTGCCTATTATTCCTTCTTTTCAGAGACTAATGGATCGGCTGAGTCCAAAACAGAAGCCCCGGCTGAGACCACGCCCGGCACTGTTACAGCCCAGCAATTAAAAGCTCTCGGCATTGAAACGGCTGTTGCCGTTAATGCAGGCGCGGTTCCGCTTGGAACTGTCCCCGCGATTGTTAGCCTCCCTCCCGAAGCGCGCGTTGCTGTTACCGCGCCATTCGAAGGTGCGATCATCCGCATGTATGTAGTTGAAGGTCAGGCGGTTGCACGCGGGACGCCCCTGGCCTTGATCAAGGTGCGCGAAACTTTGCAGGTCGGTGCAGACTTGGCGCGCGCCAGAGCCCACCTTGGCCTCGCGCGCGCCAATGCTAACCGCCTCAACCAGCTAGCGCGTGAGGGAATTATTGCCGAAGCGCGCGCGGACGAGGCCAATGCAGCACTTCGCTCCGCGCAGGTCACAGTATCAGAAAACCAGAAAATATTATCACAGGCCGGCGCGGGTAGCGGCGGGCAAATGACCCTGCGCGCGCCGATCGACGGCCGCGTGTCTGCGGTCAATGTGCAAACCGGCGGCCCGGTTGACACCATGACCGCGCCTTTTGTGATTGATAACACGTCATCCTATACACTCGACATTCAACTGCCGGAAAGATTGGCCAAATCTGTTTCGCCAGGAATGCCTGTTGAAGTGAATATAGCGCAGGCCGGAGGCACGGAAACTCCGATCCCGAATGGCGGTACTATTATCTCGGTGTCACCAACTCTCGACCCCATGACCCGCTCGGTGATGGCCAAGGCGAGTATTGGCGCGGCACCAGGAATGGTGGCAGGCAAAAGTGTGATGGTCACCATCACCGGAAATGGGCAGCAAACCGGCGTATCTGTCCCGGCAAAAGCTATCGCCCATATAGGTGACAATGACTATGTTTTCGTTCTGACAGGGAACCGTTTTGCAAAACGGCAAGTGGCATTGGCAGCTCAAGCGGGCGAATCTGCGGTCATAAACTCCGGCCTGAAGGTCGGTGAAAAAGTCGCTACCAGCGGCATAGCGGAACTTAAAGTCATGCTGGGCGGGGACTGACCAAATGCTTAGAAATTTGGTTGAAAAAGCACTTGCCTTTCGTATGGCTATTGTAGCTACGGCACTGGGATTAGCTGGTTTTGGGGTCTATGCTTTTATGACCCTGCCGGTCGATGCATTTCCCGATATCAGTTCAACGCAGGTCAAAATCATCCTGAAAGCACCCGGCATGACGCCGGAGGAAGTCGAAAGCCGGGTCATCACGCCAATCGAGATGGAAATGCTTGGTATTCCTGATCAGGCAGTGCTGCGTTCGGTTGCCAAATATGCGATTGCTGACATTACTATCGATTTTAAGGACGGCACAGATATTTACTGGGCGCGCAGTCAGGTTGGCGAGCGGCTGAACGGCGTGATGGGCGATTTGCCCGTGACCGTCTCAGGCGGCATGGCACCGATATCAACACCGCTTTCCGACATGTATATGTTCACTTTCGAAGGCCCGCAATCGCTAGCCGAGAAACGCCGCGTGCTGGATTGGATTGTTCGACCTGCGCTGCGTACGGTGCCAGGTGTTGCTGATGTTAACGCACTGGGCGGTTTCGTTGAAACTTATGAAGTGAACCCCAACAACGCATCGCTTGCAGCGGCTAATCTCACGATTTCCGATTTGCAGACGGCTATTGAAAGCAGCAACCGCAATGATGGCGCAGGCCGACTGACAGTGGGCGAGGAATCCCTTATTGTCAGGTCAGTAGGTGCCATCAAGAGCGTCGAAGATATGGCGGCGATCATCGTCAAGTCAGAAAATGGCGCTATTGTTCGCGTCGGTGATGTGGCGCAAGTCGGCACCGGAAGTCTGACCCGCTACGGCGCTGTTACAAAAAATGGCGAAGGGGAAGCGGTCCAGGGCCTCGTTGTGGGCTTACGCGGCGCAGACGCCAGCAAGGTCGTTGAGGGCGTGAAAGAACGTCTGCAAGAGATTGAGCCAAGCCTGCCAGCCTCAATGAAGATCGTCCCGTTTTACGATCGCTCGGATTTGATCGAACGCGCTGTGGGCACTGTAGAAAAAGCGCTGCTTGAAGCGACAATCCTCGTTGTGATCCTGTTGTTGCTATTCCTCGGGGATGTCCGAGCATCAATTATCGTTGCGCTAGCCCTTCCTATGTCGGTTTTACTAACCTTTATTTGCATGCGGTCGATTGGTCTCACGGCGAACCTGATGAGTTTGGGCGGCATAGCGATTGCTATCGGCATGCTGGTTGATGGCGCGGTTGTTGTGGTTGAAAATGTCGTCGAGCGCTTAGCTGAGGAAAAACATAAGAAGGTAAGCAAGTTGCACAATATCTTTGTTGCTTCAGCCGAAGTCGCAAAACCGGTAGCCTCGGGCTTAGCTATTATTGCACTTGTGTTCCTGCCACTGCTTACGTTGGAAGGATTGGAAGGAAAGCTGTTTTCACCCGTGGCGTTGACGATTGTCCTCGCTCTGCTTTCCTCGCTTATCCTTTCGCTCACATTGATACCTGTCTTGTGTTTTTTCATGCTGAAAATGCCAGATGGTCATCACGAACCGTGGCTTATGCGCAAACTCTCTCCCTTCTACACGCGTGTGCTTGGCGGCGCATTCAATCGTCGTCCGCTTGTAATCGGGATAGCAGCATTTTCTCTCGTAACTGCCGGCTTTGCTTATAGCGTGACGGGCAAGACGTTTTTACCGACGATGGACGAAGGCTCGCTGATCGTTCAGCTTACCAAATTGCCCAGCATTTCGCTCGATCACTCAGTAGATGGCGACATCAAGGTCCAAAAAGCGATACTTGCCAACGTGCCAGAAGTGACGGACGTCATCGCGCGAGTAGGCAGTGACGAACTGGGCCTGGACCCGATGAGCCCAAATGAAACCGACAGTTTCCTGAAACTCAAACCGCGCGATGAGTGGCAAGTATCAAACAAAGATGAGCTGACAGAGAAAATCCGCGATGTCTTTGATGATTTGCCCGGGATTGAGCCAAGTTTCACGCAGCCCATTGAAATGCGGATATCCGAAATGCTCACAGGAGCGCGCGGCGATCTGGCGATTAAGCTGTTTGGCCCTGATCTACAGGAGCTTTCGCGCCTTGCCGGTGAAATACAAGGTCGTTTGCAAAAGATTGACGGAACAACGGAAGCGATGACCATCGCCAATGATACGGTAGATTATTTGCAGCTTGATATGGACCGAATGGCCGCCGGGCGTTCGGGGATGCCGATCGACATGCTGCAGGACATGATGCGTGCACAGGTTGAGGGTGTGCGCTCAGGCGTCGTAGCCGATGGCAATCGCCGCGTTCCAATCCAAATCAAGGGCGAAGGCAGCGGAGGAATGAACCCGCAAAACTTCGCCGATCAACTTTACCGCTCACCCACGGGTCAGCTTGTGCGCGCCAGTGATGTTGCAACCGTCAATCAAGTCGTAGGGCCGGTGAAGCTGGAACATGAAAACGGCTCCCGCTTCGCGCTGATCCAGTCCTTTGTGTCTGGCCGCGATCTTGTTGGATATGTCGAAGAGGCAAAAGCTGATATTGGAAGCAATGTGAAGCTGCCACCGGGCTACCGGATCGTTTGGGGTGGGCAGTTTGAAAACCAGCAGCGTGCTTCAGCAAGATTGATGGTCGTGCTGCCCATCTCGCTAATCCTTATTTTTGTAGTTCTTTACGCAACGCTCAATTCGGTTCGCGCATCGCTATTAATTTTGATCAACATTCCCTTCGCGATGGTCGGCGGGATGGTTGCCCTAGCAGCATCAGGCGAATATCTCTCAGTGCCCGCTTCGGTAGGTTTCATTGCTCTACTAGGGATCGCGGTTCTCAACGGCCTCGTGATGGTCAGCTATTTCCGGCAATTGCGAGAGGAAGGCATGCCAATGCATGAAGCGGTGCGCATTGGCGCTGCGCGGCGGCTTCGGCCCGTCTTGATGACGGCAAGCATTGCCGCATTCGGGCTGGTTCCTTTGTTATTTGCAACTGGCCCCGGTTCGGAAATCCAGAAACCACTGGCCATTGTAGTAATCGGCGGCCTGGTTAGCGCGACCATGCTCACGCTCATCTTGCTGCCGATGCTGTACGAACGATTTGGCGAGAACAAGGCTGAACGAGACGCTGGCCAAAAATCATTTGATGAGGGGGCTAAGGCATGAAACATCTTCGATATTTTGTTGCACTTACTCTGACAGTCACAGCTGCAGCGCCATTATCTGCTCAGGTCGAATCTGGCCTGCCTGATGAAGCATCGGTTCAGACGGCGCTCGACGATCATCCCAGCGTCGCAGCGGCGCGCGCTCGTGTGGAAGCGGCAAAGGCTGAAGCCAGAGCGTTAGGAGTTGGTTCACACGAAGTGACCGTTTCCGGTTCCTATACTCGCCGCAATGTGGACCTTGAGGGTAATTTCAACGAATTTGATGCGACCGTGATGCGCCCTTTCCGCTTGCCGGGGAAAAAGAAACTCGATCGGGAGGCTGGCCAATATGGAGTCACAGCTGCTGAAAACCGCGCTGAGGATGTTAAGCACCAGGCAGCAACATTATTGGGAAGCCTTTGGTGGCAATGGTTGGGTGCGGGCGCTGAAGCAGTTATCGATGCGCAAGCCGTCAAAAATTATGAGGCAACGCTAACCGCAATACAGCGGCGGGTCCAATTGCGCGACGCTGCGCAACTCGAAGCCGATCAAACCGAAGCAGCGTTAGGATCGGCGCGCTTGATGGCCGAGCAATCCAAGGGGCGGGCAGAATATGCACGTGCACGGCTCGCGGCCCAATTCCCTAGTTTAGCTCTGCCTGTTGAAGCACCGGAAATGCCTCTACCTTCTATACCTGAAGGCGGGTTTGCTATGTTGCGCGATCTGGTGATTGAGCGCAGCCATGAGATTGCTGCGGCCGATGCGGAAGCAAATCGTGTCTCTACAATGGCAGAGCGCACACGCCGCGACCGCATTGCTGATCCATCACTTGGTTTTCGGGTGTTCAGCGAGCGTGACGGCATGGAAAAAGGAGCGGGCATTATTGCCTCTATACCGCTGGGTGGTCGCCACCGAAGTGCTCTGGCTGACCGCGCCGCGAGCGAAGCGTTGGCCGTTCAGGCCGAAGCGGCTGCCATTCGCTTTGATGTACAAGAAGTGGCCGATACCGATCTGGCGGCAGCCGAAGCAACATGGCGCTCTTGGCAGCGTAGTCGGGAGGGTATGAAAGCCCAAGTGGATGGTCTCATGAAAATGCGCCGCGGATACGACCTTGGTGCCTTCGACCTGTCTGATCTATTGTTAGCGGAGCGGCTAGCGCATGATGCTTTTCGATCAGAAGCCAGTGCCCGAAAAGATGCTCTGGATGCCATCACGAGGCTGAGGATCGACAGCCATAGCCTGTGGATTGGCGAAGATGATCACGGGCATGAATGACATGATGCATCAAGGCCGACAGCGATGTGGTGAACATCGTCCTAGTACGATGTTTGTCATCCAACGCGTTTTGCATTGATCCTGCAACTTACCGCTCGCCGACGCGTAAGCTATGGTGTTAATACTACATACTCATGTTTTCACCGGGACAGTATTGGCAAATTTTAAATCCGAGTTTGGAACAATTTTTTGAAACATCCCCAAGCATTGACTGAAAACACCAAATTGTTTCCTCTGTTGCGGATACACCTTACTTATTTGGCGCGCCATGGCCGCTTACCCAATCTGACCGCGCCCACGACATTTACCGAACTAGTACAGCTGCGCAAACTGCATGACAGAAATCCCAAGCTTCCCATTCTGGCGGACAAGGTTGCAGTCAAGGATATCGCGGCGAAGCGGTTGGGACCGGAATGGATCACACCCACTTTATGGAGCGGGACGCAATTGCCTGAAACTAGCGAGTGGCGGGAGCGGTTCGTCCTCAAATCGCGACATGGTTGCAACCAAATTGCGTTTGTTGACCCTAACGATACCAATTGGGCTGCGGTAAGGCGTAGGGCGCATGGCTGGGTCAAGAAGACCTATGGCTTTTGGCTCGACGAATGGCTCTACCGGCATATTCCGCATGGCCTTTTGATCGAACCATTTATCGGGCAAGATGGCGGCGTGCCGGTCGACTATAAATTTTATGTTTTTGGCGGCGAAGTTGCCTTTATTCAGGTGCATCTGGGCCGGGGAAACCGACACCGCTGGATTCTATTTGACCAAGACTGGTGTAGGGTTTCTGCGCTCACTGCAGATGCCGACCCCAAACCTCCACGATCACTAGATTCAATGGTAGAAGCCGCCGAGTTGCTCGGCAGCGATATCGATTTTGCCCGCGTAGACTTGTACGAACCTGCAGGGTCGCCGGTGTTTGGAGAGATGACATTTTATCCCGGTTCAGGCCTTGATCCATTTAATCCGGTGGGTTTGGACGCGGTGATCGGCGCTCATTGGTTGCGTGCGTTAGACATAGTGAAGAAAGAGGAGGTGCCACGAACCGCAGAAATTCGGCCCGCTGCGTCTTTGCTAACGCTGAACAGCGATGCCCCCGCATGACCAACCACGAAACCGCCACCCCTAAAGAGGCCCTCACCTGCTTCATTGATGCTCAGAAGTTTCCGTGTGTTGGCGCGAAGGCATCATTGGCAAAAGGCAACATGGAAATCCTGACAGCAAGCAGCCTGTTTTACACTGGCGATGATAAAGACATCTATTCACGGCTGAGCGGCCAAGCATATCGTTACCGAACTGACCCGCACATGTTTCAAAGCTTCGCTGTGATTTTTGCTGACGACAACACACTGTCAGAACGTGAATTTGAACAGGCTTTGTGGATTCGGCTGCAAGCCCTGTCCGACATTGATGTCGCAGCCGGGTGCAGCCATGATCAAGAGGTTAGTGCAGATCCTGATGCCGGTAATTTCTCCGTTAGCTTTGCAGGGGCGGCGTTCTTTATCGTGGGTCTGCATCCGGGTTCAAGCCGACCGGCACGGCGCTTTTCCAAACCAACCATCATTTTTAACATCCACGATCAATTTGAACAAATGCGAAAGACCGGACTCTATAATCAGCTACAGGCAAGTATTTCGGAGCGTGATACGGCACTGGCCGGAAGCCGGAACCCTATGCTCGCACCGCACGGCATGATATCGGCAGCGCGGCAATATAGCGGACGGCAGGTTGAGGCCGATTGGGCCTGTCCTTTTCACAGGAAAGAGAAAAAAGCCCCATGATTCAGGAATTGAAGCCACGCACCGGAACGGCTTTTGAGTTAAAGACCGGGCAGACGCTGACCGTGATTGATCCTATGGGTGAGCAGGTAGCCGATTTGTTGGCTTATAACCTTCACGACATCGGCGAGGTCATTTCTTCCGGGCGAACACTGGATTATGCAAGCCGCATTTACCTAACAACTGGCGATCCGCTTTATTCCAATCGCAGTAACGTAATGCTTCAGATCGAACAGGATGACGTCGGGCGACATGATTTTCTGCTGACACCCTGCTCGAAAGATACTTTTCGCATTATTTATGGTGACAAGGACCCGCATCGGGGATGCTTTGGCAATCTCGCCAGCGCTCTCGCACCGTGGGGTGTGAGCGAGGATCAAATTCCGACAGCCTTCAACTGCTTTATGAATGTTCCAGTCAATGCCGTTACAGGCGAAATCACGGTAGAATCGCCGATGAGCAAGGCGGGCGAGTGCATCCGCTTCCGCGCTCAGATGGACTTGATTATTGGGCTGACGGCCTGTTCGGCTCTGCAGTCCAATAACGGATCATTCAAGCCCATCCATTATGCAACTGGCGATTAGACCAGAGGCTGAGCAGGCAACCTCCAAATCTGGAATTTAATGACCGCTTTTCGAGCGCTAGGCATACGGGTTTATTGGCTTCGCCCGCGATCACGCGGCGATAGGTCACGTGCCTGCTTTTTAGGATGACCATCCTTGAATCCGAGCTTTTTAGCATAGTGCGCGGCAAAGACTTCGGGGGTCGCGTTCATGTGTTGATGCTTTTCGAGGAAGCCGTGAACGTCGTTGGCAAGCTCTCGATCTTGATTTGATCCGGTGGCGTTCAGCGCAAAGATAGCTTCGCGATATGCCTTGCGGATCGCCTGCCATTTTTCTGCGCCAAGTGCGATAAATGTCGGCAGTGCCTCTTGCCCCTGCGCGACGGCGATAGCCTGTTCATTGGTACGCCGATCTGCCTTCATCATCTGACGGCTTGATCCGGTGCGCAGCCGTGCGCGCAATTTGACCAACGCCATGCTTGACCCAGCAACCCCTCGCCCGCGCGCGCGTCTTGGCGTTGCTTCGGCAGCCACGCCGCGCGCGCGCAGCTCGCGTGCAAACCGTTCACGCAAACCATTCAGTTGGACCGGGCGAGGATTGAAGCGGGTTCGATCAAGCCCCTCTGCCTGCACTGTCAAATGAACATGCGGGCGCGGCGTATCGGTATGAAGCGCCAAGACATAATCATGATTGTCGCTGAATTCGGCATGGGCCAGCGCGCGAACCGCTCCCAGCACCTTGTCTGGGTCAGTGCCTCCGGGCATCGAAAAAACCAACGACACCGACGACACAGTTGGCCGTGACCGCCATTGCAGCGTGTCACTCCACTCAGCCGCGCGTTCTGCAATATCGTCTTTGCTCGTGAGAATTTCTCCGTCGCGGCTTTCGATCTCGACGTCACCCTTGCGTCCGATATAATCTAGGTGGGCTTTGACATGGCGACCACCCTTCTGGCGTCCCGTCACTTTGACCAAAACTTCGGGCGCGCGGCGCACAATCCTCGCCAACTTTGCCCGTGCTGTCTTGCCGCTGGCAGACCCGTAGCTAGCATAGAGCGGTGTCAGCGGCTGGCCATTCGGGTCATGAATATAGCGCACCCGGAATGCTGGCCGGGTTGCTTCCCAAAGGGCAGATTCCAACCCCATCAATCCGCTACCTCCCAATAGCCCGCATCGCCGTGCATGGCATCACCGACGGCTGCTATCTGTTCGGAAATTTCCATACGCATGTCGGCGATACGGCGCAGGTCGTTTCCAATCTGCTTGTCGCCATCTTCCATCATACGCAAATTGGCAGCCTTCATTGCCTGATTGAGATTGCGGCCAATGCGGAGCAACTGCATTCGTATCGGTGCGAGCTCAGCGAGCAAACCATCATCGACGCGCGATTTCAAAGACAGGTGTCGGCGCACCAATGCTTTGATCCAGCCTGACCGATTGGTCGAGCGCTGTGATGCACGGTATTCGATTACCGAAATCTCGGCATCGGTGAAGCGTAGCGAGACACGATTATGCGCTATTCCTTCGCGGCGTTCTAACAGAGGACGGCCACTGTTCTCCTCCAACACCTGTTCAATCATTTGCCGCAAGATCGCGCTTCGACCGCCCCGCCCCACTGCGAAGCTGTCGAGCGCAGATAGCGCTCCAGCATCTAGCCTAATGCTCAGCATCGCAGGTTTCGGATCGGTATTTGTCGCCATGAAATTGCCTCGTGAAACACGGGCATTGTAATACAACACGCGCCGCTAGGCATATCCTGCAATTAAGACAAATACCCTAAAACCCCCTAAGAAAAGCGTATCCAAAGTGGCCACATTCATTGAATATGAAGGCACCCTTGGATGCGCTTGGGGGTTAGGCTTTTAAGTGCGTCTGTGAAGCAAGGCTTCCCAAACGGACCGAAGATCGCCGTACGATTTCTTGCTGGCGGCTGGCGGTCGCGCTCCCCCATTCGGCGATCTCGGCAATGGTGCGACCGCAGCCGGTGCAGACGCTGGCCCTGGCGTCCAGCGCGCAAATATCTTTGCAGGGAGATAATGGCCGGTCGGTCATAAAGCCCAACATGCACTTTTATTCGGACGAGTGAAACTGTGACTGCGATGGCCACTCATCGGGACAAACGATCAATTATCCGGAGCTTCGGATATCTTTGCAGCCACTGCTTTTGTTCAAGCCGTTCCAAGAAGATCGACCGCTTCTCATTTGCAAATCGGCCCGCTGCCGTGAGCCGAAGTTCAAACAAATCATCCAGACCGAACGGTGCAGCGATTTCGCACTGGTCTTGGCCGCTCCGTCGAATCGCAACTGCGGTTGCGGTCTCCGGCCAGAAACGCATGGCGTCAGTCGCAGACCTGTAATCAGCGTCGCCATTCCTCTCGTTCATTCGCGCTTGATTTTTGACTGACCAATTCAGGTCCGGTCGGATTTTGTGCAACTCTGCTTCGAGCGCTCGATCTTTGGCGGCATTGGAATCGTCCGAACCAAACCAAATCACATCAATGTCTGCCGTCAATTCATTGGGCACGCGTCCGTGCAAATTATCCCAAACGGCATCTCGAACAAATCCTGCACCTACCCAACAGTCTGCCAAATCAAGCGAGCGCACAATGTCCAGCACGGGCCATCGGCTCGGGTCAGCCATCATCAACTTTTTAAGTGCCAAAGCATATTGCATAAGAGAACGACTACATGTTTGGGTTTCCAAACGATATATGATCCGACCTTCCGACTGTCTGGTTTGGTCCAATGTCAGTAAATCATGCGCTCAAACGAACACAGCGAAGCCCCGACCGGCAGAGCCGGTCGGGGCGCGGGCGTTTGGATCAGTTGCCGTTCGATGTGCGGGCGCGTGACCAGATGAGGTTGAAGCTCTTGCCATCTTCATCGGCGAACAGGCTGGCGAAGATCGGTGCGTTGAAGCTGGGATCGTCGAGCTTGATCGAAAGATAATCGCGATCTTCCTTGCTGGTCTTGGCCCAGGCTGCCCCGATTTCTGCCTTTGCCACGAACACCCGGTGGGTCGGTGCGTTTTCATTCTCGCTTGGTTCTTCGGCGACGATGGTGACGTTTTTCTTCTGCAACATCACGGTGACGATTTCGCCGCGATAGTCGTTGCCTGACTTTTTGAATGTTCCGATATTTGCCATGATACTTCTCCTTGGTTTGGTCGAACCCGCGCTCATTCGCGGCCTCGATGGCTGATTTCAGGCAGGGGCTTGAACCGATGCATCCGCAGGACCGAAACGAAGTGGAGGACGGTGCAGACCGGGGTTTCTTGTTTCCGCGCGGAATGCGCGTCAGCGCAGGGGAAGAAACTTTGGGCTGCACCGTTGCAGCTAGGGGCAAGAGGCGCAGCCGTCCTCTGCCAATCAAAGCCATTGACGAGGACGTGGATGAGTGCGGCTGGCCAATAATGCCAAGGAGATTTGGCAAATAACTGCCTGCATTCAATGTCTGGCTCATAGACTCCGGTCGATATGGCGCTGTCTGTTTGCGGAACGCAAGCGATTCCCCTTGCCGATATGAACAGATCACATGAAAATGCACCGACGCCCGGATTGACAATGGCCAAAGCCAATCGGGCAATCGGTCAATGACGACAGCAACCGCAGCGACCATTTCGGGCATCGAGAGGCTCCTGACGCACTGCTTTTGGAAGACTGTTTGCCGGTGAAGATGGCTCTGCCACCAACAGACAAAGCGCAGCCCGCCCATTGACGGCTACGCCCATGCCGAAGCCCCGACCGGCTCTGCCGGTTGGGGCTTTACGGTGATTTTGGAGCGGGCGGCTGAACAGCCGCCCGCCTATGCTTCAAGCTGCAATTCGCTCATTCTCTTCCGTTGTAGACGCAGCTTCGTCCGCTTCCTGCGGTTCCGGCTCGGATGACTCATCCTCTTCCATCAACCACTTGGCTCTTTCAGCAGCGGCAACAGTGCCGACACCGCCGCGTGTCGTATATGCTGATGGCGGAAACGCCATCCAGCGCGGAACCCAATGCTCGTGTTTTGCACGGCCATTTTCGCCGGTCATATGGTCACTGATAATGCCCTTTACCGTCTTGGTCTTTTCGCTGGCGTTCGCAGCAGCAATGCTGGCTCCGCCAACTTCGCCCAAAAGCGCGGTCAGGACTTCACGGTCACGGACAAGATCAAAGAACGCTTCGTCCGCTGTCCAGTAATCCGCCATTTCCACATCAAGATGGACACCCAATGTCTCGACCAGTTCGCTTCCCGCTGCCAGCGCTTCTGCCATGACAACACCCAATATCTCCATCACGACAGCATCGGGCACATCGAGCAAGCGCAGCAACAATCCGCTGATGCCGTTGCGGGTTTCATGGCCGAGCGTAACGGTAGCTTCGTCGGCGTCAAAGCCAAGCACCCCCAACACCGCACGGCGGCGCTCGTCAAAACGCGCTTCCGCCACGCTGGTCTGGATGCTTTCGCTAATCGCTTCCTTGCGGCTGCGCTGCTCCTGCACCTTCACATTCCACAAAGGCGAACCGCAAATCGCATGGGCGACCATGACGCGCAGTGCGACATACGGACTGGCGGCAAGTTCGTTACGAACGGCAGTGTGGCGGTGCAGATCGATATATTCCGCCATCGGGCCAGTGATTTCAGGCCGCTTGGGCTTGTCGGCTGTGCTGTCCGTCTGTCCGGTTTCGCGCACCCGCGCTTCCTTGGCGGTCAGATAACCTTCGTGGAAAGTCACCTCGCCCTTGGCGCTCACATCAATATAGACGCGACCCCCTTTGCGCTTGGTGGTCTTTTCATGGTCCCATGTCTGAAAATAGCTGTCTTGCGGAATGATCTGCACATCGCTCCAGCCATTTTCGAGATACTCCGCCTTCTTCGCTTCAATAGCAGCGGACTGCGCTTCCCAGAACTGGTCGGCATCGGCAAAATAGCCTTCCTTGGCAAACAGGTCGCTCACGATCTGTCCCTCGAACTCGGCCATATCAAATATCGCAGCGGACGTGGAAATCGACGCGCCGCCAAATAGCCAAGCCTTTAGCTGCGTCCCGCGCGGCGCATAGGCTTCTTCATCCCTGAACAAAGCCAGCCATGCCTTTTGCTGCGCCTTGCTGGCCAAGGTCAGATGGCGCACGGTGGCGGCATCGATTTCTTCGGCGCGGTAGGCCTTGCGGATGGGCGGCAAGAGATTGCCAAGGGCAAGAATGCGCCCCACCATCTTTTCATCCATCCCGAATGTATCGGCAATCTCGCTTGCCTTCCGGCCCTTCTTGACCAGTTGTGTAAACTGTTCCCACTGCGTTACCTCGTCAGGATTTTCGCGGACAAGATTTTCAATGAGTGACGCTTCCAAGGCGGCGGCATCGTCGCCTTCTTCGAGTATCGCACATGGCAGCGGTCCATCGCTGCCGCCTTCTTCGGCCACCGTGGTTGCGGCATGATAGCGCCGCCGTCCCGCGACAATCTCAAAACTATCGGCGCTGCCGTTGGGACGCACAAGCAAAGGCACAAGAACGCCGCGCACCCGCACCGAGGGCAATATATCGCTAATGTCGGGCGGCTTCTTGCCGTTTCGCATATTGGCGGGTGATACCGACAGTTTGGCGAGGTCTATATTTTCGAGTTGCATTGATATTCTCCTTCGTGAGTTTCTAGTGATTGGCCCCGCTCCCGTTGCATACGGGGGTGGCGGTGGAAGCGGGGCCGGTGTTCCGCACGGCGGGATTGCCGTGCGGGGTCTGCCGCGCCTTGACCGGATGGGTGGGCAAGACGGCGGAAGGGAGTGTTATTCATGGGCTTGGGCCAAAGCAGCGGCCTCAAGCCGCGCTTCATCCTCGGTGATGCGCCCGACCAGTCGGGCAGCATCGGCGTAAACGGTCAGCGCAAAGCGCGCTTCAAAATGCAGATCGCGCTCAATGGACAGACCGAAAGGCAAGGCCAGAGATGCAATCTCGGTGAGACTGACCGAACCCAATTCGGGACAGCCGAACCCCAGATCGGCCAGACCGAACAAAGTGTCGCCATCGCTATCGAGTTCGGAAAGCAACCAAGTGGTTGCGCCAACCGGATTGAACAATTTGACAATTGGCACATGGTCGCCGCGATTCTGGCCGTTGGCGATCAAGCGCTTTTTTTGATCTTGAGTAAGCAACATCATGGTCAAAACTCCTTTCAGAACATCTCGATCTGGTTGCGGCTATTGGTATCGAACAGGCCGTGATCGGCGGGGCGCTGGGCCTTTTTGGGCTCCATTGGCGCGTTGGCGCGGAACGCCAGCCTCTGGGCTGGCGTGATCGGCACAACACCCGACACCAAAGTCTGAATCCCAATCGGCGTGATCTCTGCGTCAAGCTGCGGGATGCTATTATCTGGAGACACCCTGCTCATGCCGCGCACGCCGACCGGAATGGCACCTGATCGGTAAACGCGAGCAAATAATCCGCCGCCTTGCTGGCCTGACTGGCGGCTTTGAAAATAGCGCGATTGTCCTGCCGCAAGACAGCAAGCCAAGAACCAAGATAATCGGCATGGCGCACGGTCGGCACGATACCGAGCGCAGCGCAGAGGAAAGCCGATGCGAGTTCTGCGCAGAGTTCCTCCCGCGCATATAGCGCGGTCCCGAAACTGCCCGACTGATCGCGGCCAAGGCGGGTCTTGTGTCCGGTCCAGTGGCCAAGTTCGTGCAAGGCCGTGCGGTAATAGTCGATCTGATGGGTGAAGGCGGATTGCGGGGGAACCTGCACATAATCCGCGCCCACATTGTAAAATGCCTTCGTCCCGCCCGTCCGAAAATCCGCCCCTGTCGCTGCAATCAAACCCTCTGCCTGATCGTGCAATTCGCGCTGCGGAAGCGGCGCGGGTTCGGCGGTTAGCTTCTCCGGCAAACCATCGCACTGCGCGGCATTAAAAACGGTAAAGCGTTTCAGGAATGGAATCGAGCGGGGCCCATCTCCATTGCCAGCGCCGCCCTCGCCTTCCTGCTTGCTATCATCGTCAGGGGTGAAGCGGTCGGCATAGAAAATCGTCCGGCCCTTCTCGCCCTTGCGGACGCATCCGCCAGCGGCCAAGGCTTGCCGAAATGTCAGCCAATCCTGCGAGGGATAGCCGCCATCAATGACCGCGCCCCAAAGAATTAGTATATTGATGCCCGAATAATGCCGCCCCGAAATCGCGTTGCGCGGCAAGCCGGTCACGGCGTTACCGCTATCCCAAGGCTTCACCCAAGGAAAAACCCCTTCCTCAAGCTGCGCGATGATCTGCGTCGTTACCTCGTCATATAACGAGATTTTCGGCGCTGCGCTGCCGCCACGACGGGTCTTGCGCGCAGCGCGCGAAGCGCGCTTTGCTTGTCCTGCCCTGCCCGTGCCACTATCACTGGCCTTAGAATTTTCATGCAACATAACCGCCTCCATCGCCCCAAAACTGCCGCAACCGGCCCCGGAGAGGCGGGGTGGGCGGCAAGAGCGACCAGAAAGGCCCGCATCAAGCGGTCAGGCGCACCCGAAGGGATGGAACAAAGAGGAATACCCGGTCCTGAAAGGCCGGGTTGCGCCTGAGCGCGGCGGGCCTAGCCGGGAGCGCCGCCCACCCCGACTCGTCGGAGCCGGAAAACAACGCCGGCGCGTCCGCGCCGTCCATATCAATCGCACATCATCGCGATTATCCCATCCGCGAAGCGGCCCAACAAGAACGACACCCTTGCACGGCGCGACGCCGCGCGGTGGTATGCGCGCGCGAAAGTGCGCCAGCGCCCGCCGGGCAAGGAGAGAGGCAAGAGTGCCAGCGGGTCAGAACAAAAAGCCGCACCCTCAAGGAGCGCAGCGGGAAAGAGTGCGTCCTTCAAAAAATCCCGCTCATTATCCAAACGCTCCCGATCGTCACCGACAGGCCAAGACTACAGGCTTGGTTCGCGCAGCGAATAGAGCGGGCCGCCGTCAGGCAGCGCCCATTGTCAGCATGACAACTGCAATTCACACTCATTACCGAACACCTGTATATACTCAAATCTGACGAAATCGAATATCTATAAGTGTTCAATAACCGTCGATATCTGCACGCAAATAGCCGAAAGAAATTGCGTCAAACATCTTGCCATACAGGATTTGTCATTACATAACGCGGGACACCACAGCCCACCTTATTGATGGACATATCCATAACAATACCCAAAAATATCCATAACTGTTCGCGTATCGGTGCAGCAGCTAGGAAATGACGCCCCGATTCCCGAACGGCACGCTCGTTTTGATATTGCCAGTTGCGCGCAAATTGTCCGAAATCATGCTACATATTTCGGACATGAAATGATCTCTACTGCTGTTTTCTGCTGTATTGCTGATGTCTCTATTGAGCGAATGATCCTGGTCAGTGCGAGCGCTAACGACGCCAATTTACATGATATAAAACCTCACAGTTCAGACTCGGAGGTTGGAGGTTTTATATCAACGCAGACAGTTCGAGACGGCAAAGGCATCCTAGTGGGGTGGCCCGTGTAGGTGGATAGAACGCGGTCCGGGTCTGCCCGCCGGTGCTAACCCAACCCAAATCAATGAATTCAGCCAATAACCTATAGCAATTTTAGCTTAGCGTCTGAACCATCGTCAAAGGCGTTTGTTGCCGCCAGATCAGCCCGCGCGCTATCCATCGTGCTCCAGTCGATCCGGTGGGTATAAGACTGTGCAACCTCCAGCATCCGGATCAAGGGATCGGTCCGGCCGTTTTGCGAAAATGCCTTGAGCGCGCCCAGGTAATCGGTGCGATAGGCAGTAGGAATAATGATACGTTCCTGATCGCTCGCGACCAGTTCGGCATTCATCATGATCCGCGCAATCCGGCCATTGCCATCGGCAAAGGGATGCACCTCGCTAACCAGCACCATCATATAGACCGCCCGCTGGAATGGATCGTCCAACGCTTGCAGGAAATCAAAACCGCGCTCCAGCGTGCCTTCAACCAATTCGGGCGCGACAAAGACCGTGTTACCGGCACGGTTCTCTCGTTCTTTGAACACGCCGGGTGCCTTGTCCTCTCGCGCCTCCATCACCGTTGCGTGGCGTCGGCGGAGCAATTCCATAAAGCCGCCAAAATCGGTAGGCAGAACCTTCAAATGCGCCAGATCGGACACAATCCGGAAAGTTCCCAGAACATCATGCGCGTCGGCGGGCCGCTCTTGCGGAATGACCCCGTCAAAGACGATTTCGGCGGCTTCCTCGACGGTAAACTCCGTGCCCTCGATGAAATTGGAAAAATAGGCTTCAAAAAAAGCAAGCGTTGCATTGGCTTCGCCGCTGCGCGCGGGCACAGGTAAACGCTCCACAAGCGTATCGCGCAGCATATTAAAGAGCGTTTCAAATAAGGCGATGCGGTCAGGATCGAACGGCTGACCGGCATGGCGCGCCTTGCCGGTTGCGCTTACAAGATCACCCTCCCGGGTGCCGAGTAAGCTACCAATCAATTCACTGAGGTCAGCAGCTTCGGCTTCATAGCCCAATTGCGGTGCAATCGCTCTGGCATCGTCGCGCAGGCGGTTCACTGCAACCTCCCCTTGCCTGCGGATCATCGCGTCGAGGCGCTGCTCAATTTCATCACGCGGCATCGTGCGCGGAAGCCGGCCGCCGCGCGCGCGCGATTCCCGCAAATTTTCAAGATAGGCGCGCGGCGTCGAGGCGAGTCGCACACCGCTAAATGGCCGGTCGCTGTCAATCGGCCCGGGCCCAAGACGGGGCCGGAATGTCAGACCGGGCAGCTTGGTCTCGCGCTTCTTCGAAGAAATCAGAAAGACAGACCCGTCTTCGGCGGGCTTGTTTTCCAGCGCCGTTCGGTCAGCGATTAGCGCATCGGGATAATAGGACGCGATAAGGCCATACCAGTTACGCCGGACAAGCCGCTCGGGATCATCCTGGAGATTGCGCGTATAGAGGCGTGATCCGAGCTTGCGAAGCTGCCCGCGATCAACGGCGGCATAGACCGACTTGTAAATCGATTTGTCAGAGACAAAGACCTCCGGCAACGCAGCAATGGAAAATTCGGGCATTAGCGCCTCCTCAAAAGCCCCATATCCGAATTTTCGGGTATTAATCTAGCAAATAAAGAAAAAAACGGGTTTTAACGTCAAAGAAAATGGCAATGTAAGAATGCAAATAAGCGAATTTTCGAGGTTTAACGGGCGTAAAATCGGTATTTTTGAGGTTTAATCACACATAAGGGTAAGCAACAGACACAAGCAATCGCATATGCTTCACAATTCAGCTTGGGCTAAAGGAATCCAGGATAGTTTTTGCCATATCAGCCAGACAATCACTATCGAGCCGCGAAGTTAGTATGTTTCTCTGCAAGAGTGCGTCAGTTAGGAAATGATCGAATTTCTCAAATCGCAAATTCGTATCCGCGACGAATAAATTGGGAGAAGCCCCATTAGCCAAGGTTTGGAAATAATCATTTAGACTCTCATCCGCTTCGGCCCCTGACACTTCCAGCAAGCCGTCGTGAACCTCAACCTTGAACCCACCGCCGCGCAAAGCGAGAGCAAGACTGTTAGTGGCAATGGTCCCGCGCCGTGTGAATACTAGATGGGTGTTTTCACCCTGACGAGATAACCCCCTTTTTTCGAAGGCAAGCTGCATATAGTTAAGTCTAGCTTCCGCAAGCAACTGCCTCGCTGCTTCGTCAAGATAGACCGGGACTGCCTTGCCTTCGAGAAGGTCAAACATGCGCTCGACAACTTTGTCATGGATCATACCCGGATCGCCGCCAAAGATGGGAGGCACTCCACCAGCCGAGGCAGTTACGATAATCACCCGTTCGGTATCGCGCACTTCAAGGACGCTCCATCGGCGACCAGAGAATATAATCATCATGCCTAGTGCAAGAAGGCTATCAACTGGAACCGTACCAAGCTCTTTGCCATCGGCGATCAAGCGATACTCTTCGCTGGTCTGAAACACCGCGAAAAAGCTGTAATGTTCGACAAGCTTCTCGCCTTTTTCTCCGAGCAGCAGCAAGCCATTTGACGATTGCTCTATCAGTGCATTTTCCTCACTTCCCATTGCGCGCAAAACTTCGCCGAAAAGTGGAGGGTCAACTGAACGGAAGGGGCCTTTTACGCACAACACCGAGTGCAGTGTATTCGCCCGTGCGCCGCCCGATGATGCAATGACAGAAAGTATCTGATGAACGAGAGTAGAAAGATGCAAGGCTCCAAGACGCGGTGGTTCACACCAGTTCTCCAGAAGCAAATCGATCATCGCAATTGCTCTCATCGTACCGAGCCTAAGGCGGTCGGCTATATGAGCTTTGGAATCGAGCATGCTTTCGATTGCATATTGCCGCAAAACTGCGGGTTGCCCCTGCCTGCGACCTGAACGCCCCAGTCTTTGACGTAACGAGGCTACGCTGAAGGGAGCGCCAATTTGCGCCACAGAAGCGACATCGCCTATGTCGATGCCAAGTTCGAGCGTCGAGGTGCAAATCGCGCTGGTCGGCAGTTGGCCGTCTTTCAATCGCTTTTCAATGAACTGACGCTGCTCTTTTGCAATATTGGCATGATGCGCGAAAAACTCTTGGGGGAGCCGTTCGCTCTCGCACTTGCGCCGCAAGCGATCGGCATAAATTTCCACGCGTTGCCGCGAGCCAGCGAAGATCAAATTATCGCTGCCACGAAGATGCTTGAACAAATGTTCTGTGATTGCATTTGTGGGAGGAGGAGCAGCTTCGTCAGTGTCGCCCTCTAAATATCCACGCAGCTGTAATCGCAGTTCCGCTTCACCACCTTTAGCCTCAATCAGATGTACTTGAGACGCCGCATCCGGGCGAAGGGCGGCCTTTGCAAGCTCCATGTCCCCTAGTGTCGCTGATAGACCTATCCGGCGAATATGGCGGCCTGTAGAAAGTTCGATTCGTGTCATCAACGATTGCAATTGCATACCGCGTTCTGTCCCGAGCATTGTATGCAGCTCGTCAATAACAATGGCTTTCGTTTTGGAAAACAGCCGGGGTATCTCTGCGCCCCTTCTGACAAACAATGCTTCAAGAGATTCTGGGGTGATCAGAACAATGCCCGCAGGATTCTTGCGTGCCTTTGTTTTGACCGAGGAGGAAATGTCTCCGTGCCAAGGGACTACTGGTAATCCAATCTCTTCGCATATGTCCGATAGCCGACGAGCTTGATCGGAAATCAGCGCCTTTAGCGGGCCGATATACAGGATATCGAATCCGGATTGCGGTTCCTCATCTCCAAGGACTTGAGAGATCAGAGGAAAGAAGGCGGCCTCTGTTTTACCACCGGCAGTGCTCGCGGCGATAATAATATCGTGGTTATCTCCGGCAACCGCACGGATCGCGCGAACTTGAATGTCGCGAAGTTGCGACCAACCCTGTCCTCGAATCCATTTTTGAATTGGCCGGGCAAGAAGGTCGAAAGCCTCAGTCACAGAGTAAAACTGGAAAGTCCGTCATCGGTCTCGCTATCCGCGTTAGGATCGGCGGCAACTGCTTCGTCTATATCACTCATATCGTCGCCATGATCGTCCGCGATATCGATCTGCTCGATCAGATCGGACCACTGCGTACCGGGGTTTTGCGCAAGGACAGCAAGCATGTTTACAAACGCGGTCACAGTGTTTCGAGGTGTGCGGAAATAGGACTCGCCTATTCGCTTGGAACAATGCGCCATAAAGGAGGTCAGTGCTTCATCGGGAATTGCGGTTTTTTCATCCTGCATGATGGCGCGAATGTTCTGCAACAGGACATACATATCTTCGGGCGTAAGATTAGCGAGGCGAATAATTGGTCCCGATAGGTCAACTAGTCCATCCTGAACGAAAGTGTTTTCAGCCAATCGGGATTGCAGCGCTTCATAGCTATATAGGCCGCGGCGAGTATCCATCAGAAATTCGGGGGTTCCTCCCTTTAGGAAACCAAGATGTGAAGCACTGCCCTGCAGAACGTCATTGAGTATTCGCAGGATCTGTTCGTAATTGGATTTACGCGCTTGCGAGGACGATAATTTGAACAAATTGACCATTTCATCGAGGCCAACCAGCAGCCCTTTATATCCAGCTGCAACCGCAAATTCAGCCATAAGTTTGAGATGATCGTAAACGCTGGCATCATCGACAATTGTGCGAACGCCTAGGGCTTTGCGTGCGTCGGTTTTGGTGCTGAATTCTCCGCGTAACCAGCGCAGCGCCGCCGACTTTAACTGATCGTCACCCGTATCAAAGCCTTCCCAGTAACGCCGGACGACTTGCGCAAAATCATAACCGCCGGTCAGCTCCTCCAGATGAGCGAGCCGCTCCGCGATCACTTCGCCAGCGCTGCAATCGCGAGTGGTGGCGTCTTGCTGAGCCTTCGAAACAAACCGCTCAACAATGTTTGGTAAACCTCCACCATCAGGCCGCGTTCGAGTGGAAAGATTGCGCGCTAACTCTGCGTAAAGCCCGCGCGCTTGGCCGCCGGACGCGTGCAAGCGTCTGTCGGGGGCGAGATCGGCAAACATTGTCACCAGCCCCTTCTCTAGCGCTACCAGCCTAGCAAGATTCATGAAGAAAGTTTTGCCCGACCCATATTCACCTATCACGAAGCGGATGGCCGCTCCGCCATCGGCAATGCGTTCTATATCCTTGACCAGTTCCTCTATCTCACGCGCGCGGCCTACTTGAACGTGTTCCAAGCCAAGCTTTGGAACCACGCCGGCTCTCAAAGCCTGGATTATCGCATCGCGCTCTCGCGCACGCAGCTGAGCCATTCTAATTTCCCCCATTCATAGTGTGCCGGATCGCTTCCGCGATCTCAGGCAGTATTTCGTAACCGTCATAATCATCGATGAGCATTTCACCATGCGTTTCAAAGCTCCATTCATTCACGGTTTCGATCATGCCTGCCAGCGGCAATTTATTGACCGCTGCGATGCCCGCCAATTTGTCTGCGGACCAGCTCACTTCTGCAATTAGCTCTTGGACAAACGCGCTGTGAATGGTGTCGAGGCCCTCAAAACTGCTGTCTGAAACCGGAACTTCTTTCGGACTACTGCCTTCTACATCCGCGCCGAAAATTTCTCCGAGAACAGATGACACGCGATCAGTGTTAGACCGGATTTGCGCAATTTTGGACATGTCTAGCGTAACTGCATTTGACAGTGTGTCTTCGGGTATGGATTCACCGCCTGCTTCAGCAATCGCATTCCGGACACTTACGGGCGCATCGGTGACATCGCGTGCGTGTAAATCGGTATAAACCAGTGAACGGTCGAGTCCGAGCGCAGTGTAAATCTTCTCTATTCCGGCCACTTCTTCAGGTACGATTGCCATATCTGCATGTGCCATTGCGATGGCTGCGGCGCGTAATGTTAACGAATCTTCTGAGCTCGCCGACTTGAGGCGCTTACGCAGCATATTCATATCTGGCTTTACTGCCTCGAACCAAAATCGATTGGCGTGCAGCCGCCGTCGTTCTTGGTCATTTGCGACCGGGGCGGTCGTTGCAAGCTCGACTAGACGTAGATGTTCTGCTTCGACCACCTCGCCGTCTGCATGAGCAATAAATGAGCCGAGCGCCATTTCCAGCAACGCCTGCTGATAACCGCCTGAGACGTCTTCCAGCATAAGAACTGGCTCGCCTAGATCGAACAACACAACAACCTCGTCGACTTTTGGCGCACGCAAAGCAAAGCGTGGGTCGGGTGCCATGCCGATTGCCAAACCTGCAAGAGCATCAGCAGCATCTGTCAATTGGCGCTTGCCAATCCGGTCGGGGGCGGACCCTTCCAGTTTTTCAATCAACTCGGTCACCGCAACTAGACCATCTGCGCTGATAATCGACTTCGCCCAATTCTCCAGCGCATCCATTCCCGCGCAAGGGAACTGATCTCTAATTTCAATCGGCAACAGAGCATGCGCTTCGATTGAGTCACCTCTATCGCTGTTGCGACCTAGAAACCGGCTGTATTTGTCCAATGCGTCAGAGGCTTCTTCAGCAATTAGTTGTGCTCTGTTCACGGGCGCAGACAGAGAAGTGATATCGGATACTGGATCACCATCTACTGTCGGCTTAAGATCGAGATCAAACTCGCTTGATGCAGCACGATAGCGGTATTGTAATTGCCCCTTTGGCTTGCGGACTTTCTGCCCGCCGGGATATTTCTTTTCGTGAAGCACTAAAAATAAGGCACGAAATTCCTTCGTGCAACGCCGTGCCGGAGTACGAAGGTTGGCGTAACCGCTGCATAAATACCAACTCAATATCCACTCTGCGCTGACCCTTTCACCATCGCGAACCATTGAACCGATCTTTATACGCACCGGCAAAGGTAGTTCCCAACTGCGCGATTCATAGATCGGTTCGATTTGTCCTTCGCGTGCAAACACGATTGAAGCCGTCTCGACAAATTCTCCAAGGTAGCGGCGGATGGAGTGGTTTGCGGCGTAAAGTTCGAGCAACCGCTCGGCCTCGGCGATGATGAGTGCTTGCTCATGGTGCTGCGGCTTGTCGACAAATAACCTGCGCTCGAGCCCATAAAAATAAAGGAACACATATCCGATGTTTATGTACTTACTGCTTGCTCCATCGGCCAGCCAGTCGAGGTAGGTAGCGCGGCAGCGGGCGGGAATATCTGAATAACTGGGCCAATACCCAAGCTCATCTGAATAAGGGTCGGCGGGCAGTCTCGCAACTGATAAGGCAGGATCGATATATGCACGGCATGTCTGACGGTAATAGCTTTCGCCAACGCTCGGAGGTGTACCAACATAGACCATGCCAGATATGTGCCTGCCAGCGACAACGACTGTCTCGCCGGATGGCACCCAGCCGCCTTTGGACCGTATGGCACTCGAAATTTTCATAAGGTCACCTGCGCTCTGATTTGCGGAAATCGGCATGATGTCATCTTCTGCATAAGATGCAGGATCTTCGCTTTGAGGTTTTGCATATTTGGCTGCCGCTATTGCGAGATCTGCTCGTGCGGCGCGACCCGCAGCAATAAGCGCCCGATTATCTTGATTTGGTTGGCTTGATAGTAGGCTTCGTGCCCGTGTTGGCACTGGCAGCGGCGAGGTTCTTTCGCCTCGTTCAACCGTACCAGCGCCAGCCTGAAAGGGCTCGTCTGGACGAAAATTATCGGGTTGCGCCGCAACTCGTTTATACCGACTTTCGGAAACCTCACTATTGGACGCAGATTTCTCTCTGCGCCTTTTATTTTGCCAACGAACGGCAAAAATTGGAGCAATAAGGGCGAATAAGGCTTCGATCCAGTCGGGCAGGAACTGCAAAACAGTCACTACGAGGATCATGCAGACAAAAAACCAAGCTAAATAAAGTAAAATCGAACGCACGATATTCATGCCCTACTCACTGCGCTAAGCACCCCAATTCCGCAACTACTATCATATAGTTACGTAATAATAGTTATTCGAGTGTCGAAAACATGGTCTGCCGCAAAATGATTTAGATATTTTTGGAAACAGTGAGGTGGCACCCTGTGCAGGTTTTACTGCGGGATCGCCTATTTGCGCCTGCGCCGTTGTTCCGCTTCAAAGAGAAAATCAGGCCAGTTGGGGTGGCTATTTTCATGCCATGCCAAAACATAGGGGCAGCACACTCCTACTAAAGTTCTCGGTCACCTAACCCTCGTTGGGTTGTTTAGGGATTTCTTCGGCGGGCCCGAGGTCCTCTAGCTCTTCTAAGTCGTCATCGTCGGACACGATATCCTTGAACATGAGGAAACCCGGCTCGCGAATGGCTAACGCCTCAATCTCATCGCGATCAACCTGATACCGACGTAATCCGAAGCCATCCTCCTTTGGCAACACTTGCCAGATTTTGATCGCTGGATAATCGCTCAGCAGCTTTACGACGCTCTTTATCACCGTAGAATTGCAGCGGAGGCCGAAAAGAATTGCGGTAATGCGGAATGGCACTTCAATGACGCCGCTCCGCTCCTTTACATCACGCCATTCCCGCTCGTAGCGCCATTCTCCGGACTTAGTGTAGAAATAAGTCCTAAATACGCGCTCTTTCGCCCCCATATTATCCCGTACCTTCCACCGGTAAAGGTCACTGGTCTTGATCGCTCGCGGCCCCTTGTAGTCGATTCGTTCGAGTCTGTGGTGCTCCTGATCTCGCGTGTCGTACTCGATGCATATGCCCCGATGCTCATCCGCATAATGGGACCACATCAGCCCTTTCTTCCATGTGCTGGAAAGGGAAAAAACGCCCTCGTTACCCAATTCTGAATCAAGCTCGCGCTTGATGTCGTTCGCCAGCATTCGCATCAGATAGTTCTCGACATCCGGCTCGGTTTTGTAGTCACCATATTCAGACGACATATAGCGGAGATAGCCTATGTCATTGCGCGCTTCCTCGTCGGACTTACGCTTCAACAACATCTTATACAGCAGCCGTTCGAGGTGGACCCGGTCAATATCCATGTCAATTGTTGGATCACAGTCTAAGGGATCGTTGAATGTCGATGGCTTGGCGTAAAAGGCCTCCGCCTCGGTAATAGCCCGAAGCGCGTTCACCCCAAACGAGCGGTATTTGTAAAGTTTGTCTGGCATCGCTTTCCTCGAATGATGCGTTAGCAAAAATCATCTCTGCTGTCTGCATTTCTTGGGTGCGATACTCGCAATGTGGGCTCAGATGCGTAATTGCGAGCTCTCGCTATCGGTGCACTCGATTCCGTAGGAATCTATTCGTTGTAGACGTGACGAACGCCATCAAAAACAGCTGGCGCAATGTACTTGTGCAGGCGGAACCCAGTCATGCAATGGTCTGAAAGCGTCTGTTCTACGATCGATCCATTCGAGGCTTGACGCCCCACCCCATCGAACGTCAGCTTTCTGGTCCACGCCTTGGTTATTAAGCGCTTGAATAAATAAACCTAAACGGGCACCTTGGACAAAATATTTTGGTGACTATTTGAATGAACGCTAAACCATCGAGTTCTGTGCATGACGCAACTGCCTCAGCGATGGGGTTTCGTTTTCAAGAACGCTACGCATTGTTAGAGTTACTTGCCAGCAATCACGACGAAGCGGCGGTTGCGATTGAAGCTCTTGATGACGTTCAGTTAAAAGCAAACGGTGTTGATCTGTTAGAGCAACTCAAACATTCATTCGCTACGCAACCCAAGCCCATTGACATCAAGTCTGTCAACCTATGGACGACGCTTAGAATTTGGGCTGAATTACTACCTTCCATTGATATATCGTGTACCTGCTTCGCCTTGGTAACTGTCGCACCTTTGTCTGAGTCTTCTTCACTGGAATGCCTTCAAGTTGAGGGATCAAATCGCGCCAAGCTGCTTGCTGAACTTATCGAGGAAGCTGAACGGATCATCGAGGAAGTTCTTGCGGCTAAATCGGCCGGTATTGCAAAGCCCCATGCGAAAAAATCTCCCGGAGCTAAAGCATTCCTATCTCTTTCTGACGCTGACAAAGAAGCGCTGATTGGAAAAGTAACTATACGATCTAATGCTCCAAATATAGGAGAACTAGAAGATATACTGGCAACTAAGCTTAACACATATCCGGCCTCACAGCGGGTGACTCTTTCTAGAAAAACTTACGAGTGGTGGGACCGTCAAATTCTGCTTTCGTTTGAACAAAAAAGAGAAAGATTTATAGCTCGGCATGAGCTTCTTGAATATCTATCGGAGACTAGCTCGGCGCTCCATACTGAATCATTGATGGACAGCTTCAGCAGTAAGCAGCCTCCAACGGTGTTCCACACTAACGAGATGTTGGCAAAGCAATGTGATTTAGTGAATGCAAATCCCGCCATGTCCAAACTGGCACGTATCTGCGAATGGCAGGCCCGCAACCAACGTTCTGAATGGTCAAAAGAAGCGCCATCAAAGCATAGCAAAATCGTCAATTATGACGAGAGGCTTGTGTTGGAATGGCAATATCCACACGATACCGCATGTGAAAACGCGGATTCTAACGATGAAGAATCGCTAAGATCTGAAGGCCTTAAGGTCTTGAAGTGGACATTAGAGGATGCGCCCACAATGGTTGGAAGCATCGAGAGCACCATCACGTCGCCTTTTTATGTGCGCGGCAGCTATCAGGTTCTGTCGGTCGAAGGCCGGGTCGGATGGCATCCCCAATATCAATCTAGGTTGGGCTTCAAACAGTGATTGTAAGTTATGATCTGTATGCTGAGACGAACCCAGCATTTGTTTCCTTCTTGTTGTACCGTTTTGTAAAACATTATTCAGAAGGTACGCCCCACGCTCCAAATATTAGCCTAGCATACCTCTTGGTTCCTATGGCTATGTCAGAAAGGCTTGAAACAAGCTTTGCTTCAACAAATGCCGCGACGGGATTTTTGGCTTGGTTAAACCGATTCCCTGACGCCAGAGTGGGGCTTAGGCGAGATGTAGCACTTTCCAAAGATGTAACCCGCGATGGCCTTAGGGCTGCACTTCATAGCCAGTTACTCAGCCTTAACAAAGATGGAACGTTGACTATTGGTTTAGCAAAAAAGCCACCCGAAAACACAAAAGGAAAACTTTCCCAAGGACCTAAGAGTGCTGTTACCCGCGCCGAGCGACTGGGGGTGTGGATGTCTAAAGTTGGCGGTCCGGCACTAATATTTTCTGCATTGGAGATAAATCCGTGAGCAGGTGGAATATAGTACAAGTAGCATTCTATGGGTTAGGTGAACGTCGGCGAACATTAGATTTGCGTCCAAATAGCGTCGCAATCCTAACAGGTCGTTCTGGAACTGGAAAGTCTGCAATCATTGCTGCGATTGACTATTGTCTTGGTTCCCGGAGGTGCGAACTTCCATATTATGTTCGAAGGCGAACAGTGGGAGTAGCGGTTCACTGGACTAACGGAGAAACTGACGTATTGGTTGGACGAGTAGTTCCAGACGAAGGTCAGGGAACCGAAAAGATGTTTGTGCAAACTGGTGCTAGCTTAGAATTGCCCGGTACTTTCGATAATATGCAAGGGCCTGCACCTCGCGCTACTGCTAGAAAGGTGATTGAGCGCGCTTTCAAGATCGCAGATGTTGAAGATGCCGATGCTGATGAAAAATGGACAGTTGGAAAAGCAACCATCAGGCACGTAACGCCTTATCTCTATCTAACGTCAGATGTAATTATTAGTAATTCAACCGTTCTCCATGACTTCGACGATCCAGATAAAGTTCGAGATTTGAAGGCTACGATGCCTTATTTTTTGAAGGCTATCGACCAAGAAACAGTTTTGACACAACGTAAACTTCGGCAGCTTGAAGCGACTTACAGCAGGTTGGAACGTCAATCGAAGAGCCAACAAAAAAGCCGCTCGTTGATAACAGCAAGGGCACTGGCCCTCCTTACTCAATCGACAAGCCTTGGTTTTGGGATCGAGCCTCAGCCCGAGGCGACCGAGCAAGAATTGATAGCGATGCTTAGTCAAATATCGAACTTTGATATTACAAGAACCGATGTCCAACCTGGCGATCAACTCAGTGCTTTGGAGGACGAACGAAAACTGACTTTACGATTGGCTGCATCCAAACGAGAGGAGCGGAACGCACTGCGAGCATTAGTTCGAGACTCGTCCGGCTTTGAAACCACAGTTTCCGGGCAGTATCAAAAATTGGGGCTTGCCGATCACCTCAACCTCGATGGTACTAATTGTCCCGTGTGCCAAAATCCTAGTGATGTCGGCAACGAGATCGCTAAACAAATCTCCAGTTCGTTGATGTTGATAGAAAATGAAGTAGCATCAGTTCAACAGGTAGCGCCGGAGCTAATCGATCAGCTAGATCAAGCGGAAACGGAACTTAAATCCACAAACTTGCGTATCCAAGAAATTGAACGTCAAATCAGGAGTGTAATTCAACAAAACGAAGCTCTCAAGAAAGCAGATGATCTCACCCAAGCTAGAGCGATGACAATCGGTAGGGTTGAACAATTTTTAGAAACGACAGTGGAAGATTTTCAACTGCCGATCATCAATTTTGGCGACCTCATTAGCCAAATCGAAAATTTGCGCGACCTGGTTGATCCGCAGGCGCTTCGCGACAGGATCGCTTATGCAGAGAGTATGGTTTCCAATTATGCTTCGGAAATGCTCAGCAAGCTGCCATCGACAGAGCCGCTGACCGGCGCTAGAATTCAATTTTTTGCTGATGGGCATATTAGTGTTGTGGAAGCAGAAAGGCAACGCCACCTTAGTATGGTAGAAGTCGGCTCGGATCAAAACTACCTTGCAATACACTTGGCGCTTTTGTTCGGTCTGCATAAACACTTTGAGCAAGTCTCATCGCCGATCCCGGGTTTGCTAGTGATCGACCAAATCAGCCGTCCTTATTATCCCAAGGATGAAAAGGCTCGAGATGAGCGTGGCTTAGACGACATGAAAGATGACGACGACAGACGGGCAATGGGCCAGATTGTAGATTTTATCTTTGACGAAACGGCCAGAGCCAACGGTCTGCAAGTGCTGTTAATCGAACACGCATACATGGCGAACGATGAGCGATATGTTGAAGCTACAGTGGAGCGCTGGACAAAAGACAACGGGAAGAAGTTGATACCAGACGATTGGCCTGAACGTAGCGAATAGTTCAGTTGATATTTCGAGCAAGGGCGACTCGCGACCTCATGTAAAAACTGCAGTAGCAAGTCGGTCTGAATGACCGCTTTTTATTGTCGTGCCTTGCCATTCGCGTGTGCGGCATAGGCCCGCACTGCGCGCTCCCTCTCTCGACGCCAAGATTGCTACGAAATGCAATTTACACTTGCAGCAAGAGGCAGGTTTCTATCGGAACGACCGATATTGGGACGGTAGCGGAAAGGCTGCTTTCAAGTTGAAACAAGCAATGAGTGGCGACGGCTAAATCCCGTTCGGGATTTTTAAGGCCAACATGACAATACCATTCGATTGTCATTTCGCGAGAGCGGAGCGCGGGACGTGCGTCCCCAAGCGATCCACTAATGCAGGCCCTGCCCACAGTGCGGTGGGCTTATCGGAGCCTGCTAATTGAGATGGTGCGGGCGGCGGGAATCGAACCCGCACTCCTCTCGGAACGGGATTTTGAATCCCGCGCGTCTACCAATTCCACCACGCCCGCGTTGTGAGAGGCATATAACGCCGCCGTCATGAGACGCAACGGAAAATATCAAGAACACAAATTATGTTGTTGGCTTCACAGACTTCTTTGAAGCAGCGACTGACTTTGGCCGCGCCCTGCGAACATTGACAGCCGAAGCGTCGATGTTGTTCTTCAAATGTCGCCCATAATACTTTTCAATCATCTCGACGCTGGTTCGGCAGTTCTTAGCGACCTGATAAATATCCGCGCCTTCGAGCAATCGAAGGCAGATATAGGTATGCCGCAAACTGTAACAGGTGCGGACATGTCCATCGCGGTCGAATTTCAAATTGAGCTCGTCAAGGACCGTATTCATCAGTTCGCGCGGCGTCTTCCCGAATATCGGGTCGGTCGGCTTAAGCTCTTTGCGATCACGAACGCGCTCGAAGGGCAAGATCGCACCTGGCATCGATTTGCAGAAACCGACACCCCGCTTCCCGCGCACCTCGATTTCCAATATCCGCTCTCCGGTCGACTCATCATCGACGATCTTGACGTCGCGCAACTGAATCCGTGCCGACTCATCGGGGCGAAGCCCGGTGTTTCCCATGAATAAAACATAGTCGTGGAACGTCTCGCAGACTTCGCGCCATCGCGGTTTGGGTGGATTCTTGGCCCGCTCCCGCGTGGCTTCGTAAAGCAGTTTATATTCCTCCGGCGAGAACCAAGCGCGATGCTCCAGCTTGCCAGATGTCTTATATGGAGCAGACATATCCGGAATTGCGGAAATCCAGTCCTTGCGATTTGCGGTCTTCAAAACCTGGCGGAGCGTAACAATCTCGCCGTGCAAGGTCGCGCGGGCCGGTTTCTTCGGCTTGCCGGTTTTCGCATCGACACGGGAAGTCTGGCGATGGACACGATAATCTTGCACCTTGCCCGCATTAATGTCTTTAAGGGCGGTATCGCCAAAGAATGGCAAGAGATGCACGCGAACATGGATAGACTTTGATTCTACATATCCCTCATTGCGCTCGCCCTGCGTGATAACCTCGAACTCATCGAGAAATGCTTTGGCAGCATCCTCGAAACTGGGACCAGTTGGAGTTCGGCGCTGGCGACCATCGGTCGCTGGTGAGGGTTCAACCATTTGTGCCTGGACAGGGTTTGCCAGCAAGGGAAGCCCGCCCCGTCGGCGCTGGCGATCCTCGACGCATTTCTCCATGTACCAGTCGCGCGCGAAATCCTTGGCGGCAGCAAGGTTCATTTCTTTGGTTGTCTGCCGATGATTGCGGCTGCCCAAATAGGTTGAACATTGCCAGAAGCGACTATTCTCACGCCGATAAACGTGAAGCGCGCCATCCATCAGAGCGTAGCTTTCAGCTGTCATAACGAAACTCCAAAATGTGTAAGACATGTGTAAGTCTTTTTGGAAGTCTCGTCCTTGCTCAAACCGTTGGTATTAAAGGGTTTTTGGCTAATTTTTGAAGGTAGAACTCAATTTTGAGTCGAGCGCGTCTACCAATTCCACCACAGGGGCGCTTTGGCTGCGTCGATTGACGATCAGCGAAATCGACGCTCTGTTAGCGAACAGCTTATCTGCTGGCAACGGCTTTTTCCGGTGATGCTGCCAGTGGCGGCAAATCAGTACAGCGCGCCGCCGCCTGTCTGCAATAGCCAGAGGGGAAAGGCCGCCACGGCCATCAGGCTACCCAGCGGCAACATGCTCTCAGCCGATACCGCCTTGCCGCGGAACCGCCAGGACAAAGCAACCAGCAGACCGACCAGGCTGGCGCCGAGGATCACCAGCGGCAGCGCCTGCCAACCCAGCCAGCAACCGATCGCTCCGAACATCTTCGGATCGCCGGCGCCAAGACCGTCCCGTTTCCGCACGATCTTGTAAGCGGCGGCAATGACGGCGAGCGCCACAAATCCGGTCGCTCCTCCAATCAGCCGATCGATCAGTTCTGGTGGCGTTACCAGAAGACCGGCGGCCAATCCGGAGACGGCAAGAATCAGAGTCAACCGGTCGGGCAGCCAATGGTGTTTTACGTCAAGAGCCGCGAGGGTCAGCAGAAGCCATCCGAATAGCGCTCCCGCAACCCCCCCGAACCCTGGCACAGCGAGCAAAGCAAAGCCGCCGATCAGCCCTGCGGCAAGTTCGATAGCTATATGATCCCTGTTGATCCTCGCGCCGCATTGTCGGCATTTGCCTCGCTGCATGAGAAAACTCGCGACCGGGACCAGTTCCCCCAAGCGCAACTGATGCCCGCACCTGTCACAGTACGAACGCCCGCCGACAACCGACCGCTCTTCGGGCCACCGGACGATAAGCGTCGCCAGAAAGCTGCCGATGATCAGGCCGAGCAGCACGCCAAACAGGGGCAGGTAAAAGGCTGGCAAGGGGCGCTCCCAATGAAGATGGTGCAATCGATTGGCACGACCGGCTCCCGCATTCAATGGCGCAATTGAAAAAGCGAAAGCACGCGCCTATGTCCGTTGCAAGATTCGCGCTTGCCGACAGCAGCGCTCCAGAACCCTGAAAGGCCCAAACATGTCCAGTTCCGATCCGATCGTCATTCTCTCTTATGCCCGCACACCCATGGGCGGCATGCAGGGCGCTCTCGGAGAGGTCAGCGCACCCCAGCTCGGCGCCGTGGCGGTCAAGGCTGCCGTCGAACGCGCCGGGGTTGCCGGGGCCGATGTCGAGCGCATCTATATGGGCAATGTCCTGTCCGCCGGTCAGGGCCAGGCCCCTGCCCGTCAGGCAGCTATTTATGCAGGACTGCCACAGTCGGTCGAGGCGACCACCGTCAACAAGATGTGCGGTTCCGGTATGCAGGCCGCGATCATGGGCGCAGAGGCGCTGGCAGCAGGCTCGATCGACATGATCGTCGCTGGCGGCATGGAAAGCATGACCAACGCGCCTTATCTGCTGCCGAAAATGCGCAGCGGCGCACGTCTCGGTCATGCTGAAGCCAAGGACCACATGTTCCTCGATGGTCTCGAAGATGCCTACGAACCCGGCCGGGCGATGGGCAGCTTCGCCGAAGAAACCGTCGGCGAATATCAGCTGACCCGGGAAGCGCAGGACGAATATTCGATCGAATCGCTGGCGCGGGCCAAGGCTGCAGTCGAAGGCGATGCCTTTGATGACGAAGTAGTCGCGGTCGAAGTGAAAAACCGCAGAGGCGATATCACGGTCGACAAGGACGAACAGCCGCTGAAAGGCAATCCGGACAAAATTCCGCAGCTACGCCCTGCCTTTACCAAGGACGGCACGATCACCGCCGCCAATGCCTCCTCGATCTCGGACGGCGCTGCGGCCATGGTTCTGACCCGCACTAGCGTGGCCGACGCCAAGGGACTGAAACCCGTCGCCCGGGTCGTTGCCCATGCGGCCCACGCCCACGCTCCCTCAAAATTTACCACGGCGCCGGTCCAGGCGATCCAGAAGGTGCTGGACAAGGCCGGCTGGTCGGTCGGCGAGGTCGATCTGTGGGAAGTGAACGAAGCCTTTGCCTGCGTCGCCATGTTCGCAATGCAGGATATCGGCATCAGCCGCGACAAGCTCAACGTCAATGGCGGAGCCACGGCGCTGGGGCATCCGATCGGTGCCAGCGGCGCCCGCATCATGGTGACCTTGATTGCGGCATTGAAAAAACGCGGTCTGAAAAAAGGTGTCGCGGCTTTGTGCATCGGTGGTGGCGAAGCCACGGCGGTGGCGCTGGAATTGATTGACTGATCTATTTCAGCGGTTCGTCGCCCCAGACGTCTGCGATATTGATATAGCCCTTGCGGCCAGTGACGTCGAACAGACACCAGCCTTTTTCGCACTGGGTCAGGCTGCCGACGACGCCCGGTTCTGCGCGCCAGATAATTCTGGCGCCGCCTTCGGGCATGGAGCGCATCGCGACCGGCTTGCCACTGGTCGCCAGCACGAGACCGGTTCGCGAGGCGCTGAGCAGACGCGCGTGCATCCAGCCCTGCGTCCCTTCATGATCCTCGACCTTGCGCCACGACTTGTAGCGAGCGAGAATCTTCACCGGGAGCTTCTCGCGCTTGTATATCCACATCGTCGGATATTCGGTGCTCGGCCCGGTGCGCATCCGTGCCTCGGGTTCATCGATTGACGCCCAATAGGGCGGCGCCTGTTGCGCGCTGGCAGGCGATGACAAAAACAAACCCGATGTGGTGATGAGCATGACTGCCAGAATACGCATGATGATTGGTTACTTGTTCCCCGGTTGAGCGATGCATAGCCGAAAAGCCGCCTCCGCTTCAAGCGCCGCCTGCTTGACCTGAAGCAAATTTCGGGCATAGCAATGGACCTATGCCAGACTCACCACCACCCTCGAATCCCCGTGTCATCATCACCCGCGAATTGGCGGACTCCAATCAGGATCGCATGTGCGAACTGTTTGATGCCGTGCCCAATTACAGTGACACGCCCTTTTCGCGCGACGACCTGATCGCCGCGATGGCGGACTGCGACGTGCTGGTACCGACCGTGACCGATCATATCGATGCGGAAATGATTGCAAATGCGCCCGACCGGCTGCGCCTGATTGCCAGTTTCGGGGCCGGTGTCGATCACATCGACCTCGCTGCCGCGCGCGCGAAGAAAATTCTTGTCACCAACACGCCGGGAGTGTTCACCGAAGATACTGCCGACATGACGATGGCATTGATCCTGTCGGCACCGCGCCGCCTTTCGGACGGCGAAAAACTGATCCGGAGCGGACAGTGGGAGGGCTGGAAACCGTCCGGCATGCTCGGCCATTGCATCGGCGGCAAGAAACTGGGCATTATCGGCATGGGCCGCATCGGTCAGGCGGTGGCCCGCCGCGCATCCGGTTTTGGACTGTCGATTGTCTACCACAATCGGCGCCAGTTGCCGCCGGCCGTTGAAGAATCGGTGCGGGCGAATTTTGTTGCCGATCTCGACGACTTGATCCGCGAGTGCGACATCATCACACTGCATTGTCCGCACACGGTCGAAACCCACGAATTGATAAACGCCGAGCGAATCGGCATGATGAAACCGTCCACCTACCTGATCAACACCGCACGCGGTGACCTGGTCAACGAGGATGCCCTGATCGACGCCCTGCAAGACGGACGGATCGGCGGGGCCGGGCTCGACGTCTACCAGAACGAGCCGACCATCGATTCGCGGTTCCTGACGCTGAAGAACACCGTATTGCTGCCACATATGGGGAGCGCTACCTTTGAAGGCCGCGAGGCGTCCGGCGAACGGGTAATCACCAATATCCGCGTCTGGGCAGACGGGCATCGCCCGCCGGACCAGGTGCTGGAGGGATGGGTCTAAGCTTTCCGTTGAGTCCCCTGCCCGTCTCGACTAGAAATTCGGCACAATCTGATTCGCAAAGGCGGTCGGACATAATAAGATAACAGCTGCAGGGGACATCATGAAATATCCAGTCAAATCCTCCGGATTGGCCTTGGCCGCGATATGGGCGACATCGCCCCTGCAGGCACAGCAGACCATCGATCCGGCGATTGCCGATGTCGCCAACAGCGGCGACACCGCCTGGATCCTGACCGCCAGCGCTCTCGTCCTGCTGATGACCTTGCCCGGTCTCGCGCTTTTCTATGGCGGCCTCGTGCGCGCCAAGAATTTCCTCTCGGTTCTGATCCAGTGCCTGGCAGTGGCCGGCGTCTGTTCCGTTCTCTGGATTGTCGTCGGTTACACGCTGGCCTTCGGCGGCGTCACGAACGGCTTTCTCGGCAGCGGTATGAACTGGATGCTCGCCAATCTGGGCAATGTCCGGCAGGATACCTTCATTCCGGAATCGACCTTTGTCCTGTTCCAGATGACCTTTGCCGTGATCACGCCGGCGCTGATGATCGGCGCCTGGGTTGAACGGGCCCGGTTCGGCTGGGTCGTTGCCTTTTGTGCCTTGTGGTTGCTGGTTGTCTATGCACCGGTCACGCATTGGGTCTGGGGTGGCGGCTGGCTCAGCGGTCTCGGCGTGCTCGATTTTGCCGGCGGCATCGTCGTGCACACCACCGCCGGCGTCTCCGCGCTGGTCGTCGCGATCATGATGGGCAAGCGTATGGGCTGGCCGAAAACAATGATGCTGCCGCATAGCCCTGCCCTGACCGTGGCCGGCGCCGCGATGCTCTGGGTCGGCTGGTTCGGATTCAACGGCGGCTCCGCGCTGACCGCGACCGACGATGCTTCGGCCGCCATCATCAACACCCATATTGCGGCTTCCATGGCCGCGCTGGTGTGGATTTTGATCGAGAAGTTCAAGGTCGGCAAGCCGACCGCCGTTGGTGTGGCGACCGGTGCGATTGCCGGACTGGCGACGATCACACCAGCCGCCGGTTTTGTCGGTCCCGGCGCATCGATCATTATCGGTGCCGCGGCCGCGATCGTCTGCTTCTTCGCCGTCGGTCTGGTCAAGAACGGCTTCAAGATCGACGACAGTCTCGATGTGTTCGCGGTCCATGGTGTCGGCGGGATGCTCGGCAGCCTGATGCTGGCGCTGTTCATCAGCGGCGGTTTCGGCGGCACCGGCTATCCGGAAGGCATGGCCTTCGGCAGCCAGTTTGTTGCACAGCTGATCGGAGTCGGCGCGGTCGCCATCTGGTCGGCAGTTGCCACGGCGATTATCGGGTTCGGTATCAGCTTCATCCTGCCGATGCGGGTTAGCGAGGATGACGAACGCGATGGTCTGGATATTTCCAACCATGGCGAACGGGCGTGGGATCTGGATTGATCGAGCAAGCTCCCTCTCCCTGGAGCGAGAAGGGGTTGTCTGCCCCATCAGGTGATCGATTAAAGTTTTAGATGCAGAAACTGGTTGAAGGCGGTGGCCTGATAGCTGCCGAATGGTTCGCCATTTCCGAACCCGCGTTTGCGATACAGGCAAAGCGCCGCTTCAAATTCCGCGCCGGAACCCGTTTCAAGACTTAGTCGCCGATAGCCCCGGGACTTCGCCTCGGTAATGATGTAATCAAGCAACGCCAGACCGACTCCCTTGCGCAAATGCGCGGAATCGGTGCGCATCGACTTGATCTCTCCGGTCGACGGCGACAGTTGCTTGAGCGCGCCGATGCCCATCAGGTCGTCGCCCTCCCACGCGGTCCAGACCGAGACATTCGGCATCAGCAAACCGGACAGGTCCAGTGCGTAAACGCTTTCCTGCGGCGAGTTGGCCTGCATGCCCGCGAGATGCGCAGCCAGCAGATCACGCACCTGCTGGCTACCCAGATCGTCGAGCCTGATTTCCAACTCAGTCGCCGGTAAGGATGCGATCCATCAATTGCTGTACCGTCGGTACGAAACCGTTGGAATAGAAGGGATCGGTTCCGAAATTATAGGCGCCGTGACCGGCGAACATCAGATGTTCCTCGACCGGTGCACCATGGACGATTTCCTGCAGGCTCTTCTGGATGCAGAAGCTGCGCGGATCGGCGAGCCGCCCGGTGCTGTTGTTGTCATGATCCTTCCACGACGAAAAACCGCAATGGGACAGGCAGCCCATGCAGTCGGCCTGGTCCTTGCGGATCATCTTCGATTCTTCGGGCGTGGCAAAAATCAGCGTGTTGTCAGGCGTTTTCATCGCCATGGTAAAGCCGAGGCCGTCCCACTCGCGCGCGCGCAACAGGTCATTGCGGGTCACCCAGAAATTCTTGCCCTTTATGCCGACGTCGAGCTGATGGGTATGCTCACCGGCTTTCTCGGTCGAATAGGGAATCTGGCGCTCGGAACGCGCTTCCAGACTGCGCAGGAATTCGTTGCGGACGGCAGAACTGTAGAAGCCGGTCGGCGAGAATTTGTGCAGGAGAATATCGCCTTCCTTGATCTTGGTCAGCTCGCTTTTCCAGCTTTCCGGAATCGGGCTTTCCTTGGTCAGCAACGGTCTCGTGCCGAACTGGAAAGCAATCTGCCCCAGTTCCTCGCTATCGATCCAGTCCTGCCAGTCGCGCAGATGCCAGACGCCACCGGCCATGATGATCGGCACGCTGTCGGCGATGCCTTCCGCGCGCATGGTTTCGCGCAGGGCCTTGACCCGCGGATAGGGATCTTCCGGTTTTCTCGGATCTTCCGCGTTGGAAAGTCCGTTATGACCGCCGGCCAGCCATGGATCTTCGTAGACCACGGCAGCCATCAGATCGGGAACCTTGTGATAGGCCCGCTTCCACAGCGCACGGAAGGCGCGTGCGGAGCTGATGATCGGCAGATAATTTACACCATATGTCTGGGCAATTTCGGACAGCTTATAAGGCATGCCCGCACCGCAGGTAACACCAGCGACCATGCCTTTTGTCTGCTCGAGTACGCCTTCCAATACTTGCTGCGCGCCACCCATTTCCCACAGGACATTGATATTGATCGCGCCCTTGCCGTTGGAAATTTCATAGGCCTGGGTGACCTGAGTCACCGCACCGTCAATCGCATATTGGATCAGTTCCTGATGCCGCTCTTCGCGTTTCCGGCCGTGATAGATCTGCGGGATGACATTGCCATCCTCGTCATAGCTGTCCGCATTTACGGCAGATACGGTGCCAATGCCGCCAGCGGCGGCCCATGCTCCCGAACTTGCGTGATTGGTGGCGGCGACGCCTTTTCCACCCTCGATCAGCGGCCATACTTCCCGACCGTTATACTGAATGGGTTTTAAGCCCTTGAACAATGAAATCTCCTCTTATCCCCAGATGCCGATATAGACGGCGGTGCATCAAAATGCTCGCAAAAACTCTGTTATGAAATACGTGATTTAGTCCTGCCAAAATCCGCGCGCCCCAGAGCATGCCCATATAGCAGGGCATAGCGTCCCAGCATTTTGCTTTCATTATATTCGGCCTGCGCCTTGATCCTGTTTTGCATTCCCAGATCTTCCCGCAACTGCCGGTGCTGAACCAGAGTTATAAGCGACTCGACAAATTTGGTCTCGTCGCCCAGCGGCTTGATAAAGCCCTGATTGGCCTGCGAAACCATCGACTTGATATCGCCGACATCGGTGGCCACCACCGGCAGGCCAGCGGCCATCGCCTCGATCAGGGAAATCGGAAACTGCTCGCTATCGGAAGATAAGGCAAAAATATCAAAAAGGCCAATATAGCGGGCCGGATCGGCGAGAAAGCCGGGCATCAGCAGACGGTCAGCGAACCCGGCACGCTCTGCCTCGGCCCATATTCTGTCTTTTTCCGGTCCTTCACCGACGATCACGAGACGCACATTGTCGCCGGCCGCTGCACAGGCCCGCACCAGTCGCGGCAGATTCTTGATCGCGCGCAGTCCGGCTACGGTTCCGACAATGACGTCACCATCACGCCGGATGAAACCGGGCAAGGCACCGCGCTGCGACTTTTTCTCGAACCGCTTCACATCGATTCCATTGGGAATACGGTGGATCTTCTGCTCCGGCTGCTTCCAGACTTCGCTGGCAATACGGGCCAGTCGCTCCGACGGCACAACCAGCGCCTGCGCCGCACCGAGCGCAAACTTGCGGAACCAGTTTCGTTTCCAGTTAAGCCTCTGCTGCTCGTCTTCGTTGAATCCGTCTTCGTGATGGATCAGCGGTGGCAGGCCTTCCGCCCGCGAGAATAATGTTCGCGCCATTACTCCGTCCATCGAACCCCAGTTATAGGACAGGATCAGATCGAACTGCCGGAAATAGGTAACGAACGCGCGGTAGCGTTTCAACGACGGTTTCCCCGCAAGCGAGGGCGCGTCGCTGGGGAAGGCGACCTTGATATTGCCATCGATCGCATCGCGGGCGGAAAGGCTGTCGGGCTCGGCCGACAAAATGACATGCTCTGCCGCATCGCCGAAATGATTCATCAGCCGGACGGCGCGTGCTTCCTTGCCGCCCAGATTGAACGTGCTGTGCAGATGCAGGATTCTGGCTGGTTTCATGCGGCTTTATTGTCGGCTTTCCGGAAAATAGTCAGTCGATGCGGTGCAGCAATTGGTTGATCGCGTCAAGCGACGCGGGTTCCTCCAGGGTCGGCGCGTGGCCCACGCGCGGGACTGTTACCAACTCACCCTTGTCCAGTTTTTGCAGCATTTTGTGCGCGGTCTGCTCGCTGAACAGGTCCGACAATTCGCCGCGCAAGATCAGCGTCGGGATATCCTTCATGTTTTCCAGCGCATGCCAAAGCGCGCCGCTGCCACCGCCCTTGCCGTCGAACGGCTCGGATATCTTCATGTCATAATCCAGCTTGATCCGGCCCGAACTGTTCATCCGGTAGACTTTCTTGGCGAAGGCGATCCAGTCCTTCAGCGTGAAGTCGGGAAATATGTCGTTGCCATTTTCTGCCATATCGCGCCCGGCATGGGCCCATGTGTCGAAACTGCGACCCTGTCCGACATTGGATGCAATCCGGTCGAGACCGGTCTGGTCGAGCTCCGGGCCAATATCATTCAGCAGCGCGCCGGCGACACGGGCCGGTTCCGTCCTGGCCAGCAACATCGTCACAATGCCGCCAAGCGACGTACCGAAAAAAATTGCCTTGGGTATGTCCAGCTCTTCCATCAGCATGATGATATCCGAAACATATTGCTTGGGATTATAGGTGCTGCTCTCCTTGGCATATTCGCTGGCCCCGCGACCGCGCAGGTCCACCATCAGGATGCGGCGGTCACCGTTGAACACGGCACCAAGATGACGAAAGTCGCGCGCGTTGCGGGTCAGACCGGGTATGCAGATGACCGGTGTCTTGCCGCTGTCGGACGGATAGTCCCAGGCGTGCAGTTTCAATCCGTCATCGGATTCCCAGAAAATGTCCCGATAAGATTTTTCTTCACTCATGCTGCATTTGGCCCTGTGTTCGCACTTGCTGCGCGACCGATTAGCCGCCACTGTTGAAATATGCCATATAAACCGCAATCCGAGCCCGGCAAGAGCATCTATCGACCCGATGTCCAAATCACCCGCCTGGGAGAGGATATCGGCGATCCGGTGACGGCCGCCGATTTCCCCGACCATATTCTGCGGTTCCGGAATGACCGATGGGACAAGAGTGTCGGACTGGACGAACTGGACGACGAGCAATGGATTGCCCATTTCGGCAGGTTCGAGCCGCTCGCCGACAATCTCGATCCGCCGCTCGCGCTGCGCTACCACGGCCACCAGTTCCGGACCTATAATCCCGAGATCGGCGACGGCCGCGGGTTTCTGTTTGCGCAGCTGCGCGACCATGAAAATCGGCTCATGGATCTCGGAACCAAGGGCTCAGGGACGACGCCGTGGAGCCGGACGGGCGACGGCCGGCTGACCCTGAAGGGGGCGGTCCGCGAAATTCTGGCGACGGAAATGCTCGAGGCGCTCGGCGTCAACACGTCAAAGACGTTCGCGGTGGTCGAGACCGGCGAGAAACTGATGCGTGGCGATGAACCCTCGCCGACCCGCTCGGCCGTGATGACCCGTTTGAACCACGGCCATATCCGGATCGGGACCTTCCAGCGCATCGCCTACGAGAAAAATGAAGCGCTGATGCACCGGCTGGTCGCCTATTGCCTCGAACAATATTATGGCGGCGCGCAGACCGACAACCCGGCTGCAGAATTGTTCGCCAATGTGGCACGGCAAGTCGCCCGGCTGGCCGGCTCCTATATGACCGCGGGCTTTGTTCACGGCGTGCTCAACACCGACAATATCAATATCAGCGGCGAAAGCTTCGACTATGGTCCGTGGCGGTTCACGCCTTATTGGGAACCGGGCTTCACTGCTGCCTATTTTGACCATGAAGGGCTTTATTGCTTTGCCCGACAACCCGAGGCCCTGCACTGGAACCTGGCGCAATTGGCCAGCGCCCTGCGCCTGATTGCCGACAGTGAAACGCTGGTGGAGACGCTGGAAGCTTTCCCCAAAGCCTATGGTGTCGCCTTCACCGAGCATTTCTGCTGGCGACTGGGCATCGAGTCCGGGGGGTTCGAAAAGGATCGCGAGCTTGTTGTCGCGGCGGAAAAGGGCCTGGCACAGAGAACGCTCGAGATTGACCGGTTCTTCTTCGACTGGAGCCGGACCGAAAATCTGGCCGATCCGGAGGATGATAGCTCCGAATTTGCCGATTTCCGTCGGTTGATTGCCGATCGACCACGCAGCCGGTCACCGGTCAGTCGCTACTGGCAAAAACCGGCCCCCTGTTCGATGCATATCGAGGAAGTTGAATCAATCTGGACCGCCATTGCAGACAAGGACGACTGGGATCCCCTTTCAGAAAAAATCAAGAGTATCCGTGATATGGGAACCGCATTGCGCAAAGGCTGACGTGCACCTGTCCGCTGACAATCCGTAGCGCAGAAATCCCCGCAAGCCTGCCGTATTTTTAAGCGCTATGGTCTTTCGTGACAGATGTGCCATATAGCGATTATACAGAATAAGTGCATAGAAAACCGAGGCTAATTTGAGCGACCTGATTTCCATCGAACCAGCAACCGGCGCCACATTGTGGACCGGCACGAGCGGCGACGCAGATGCGGTGGTCGCCAGCGCGCGCGAAGCCTGGCCCGGTTGGGCTGCGACGGCGCTGATCAAGCGCATCGAGGCTGTGCGCCGCTATTCCAATCGCATAAAGGCGGGTGCCGAAGAGCTGGCCGAGCTGATCGCGCGCGAGACCGGCAAGCCGCTTTGGGAAGCCCGGACCGAGGTGGAATCGGTGGTCAAGAAGGTGGATATCTCGGTCAATGCCTTTGCCGAGAGAACACCGCAACGCCAGCTGCCCAGTGCGCCCAATATGCGGGCGGCGTTGCGCCACAAGCCGCATGGCGTTCTGGCGGTGCTCGGCCCCTATAATTTCCCCGCGCATCTGCCCAACGGCCATATCGTCCCGGCCCTGATCGCCGGCAATACGATCGTTTTCAAGCCGTCGGAAAAAACGCCGGCGGTTGGTCAATATCTGGTGGATGCGTTTGAAAAGGCAGGTTTTCCTCCCGGAGTTGTCAATATATTGCACGGTGGTCCCGAGACCGGCAAGCAGCTGACCAGCAACGAAGGCCTGGATGGTGTGCTGTTCACGGGATCCGCGCGCACCGGCATTGCACTCAACCGCCAGTTCGCTACCCGCCCCGACAAGATACTGGCTCTGGAGATGGGCGGCAACAATCCGATCATTGCCTGGGACACCGACGATATTCACAGCGCCGCCGTGCTGATCGTGCAGTCGGCCTTTCTGAGCGCCGGCCAGCGTTGCTCGGCCGCGAGCCGCCTGATTGTCAAGGATGCGCTCTATGACCGGATTATTCGCGAGGTGAAGCATATTGCAGACCGCCTGATCATCGACGAGCCGTTTGCCTCGCCTGCACCGTTCATGGGTCCGGTGATCGACAATGAAACGGCGGATGGCCTCACCGAAAGCTTCCTGGCGCTGATGAGCCATGGCGGCAAGCCGATCAAACATATGGCGAACCCGGTTGCGGGCCGACCCTTTCTGACGCCGGGGATTATCGATGTAACCGATCTCGACGAACGACCCGATATCGAGCTGTTCGGACCGATCCTGCAGGTTGTCCGTGTCGCCGACTTCGAGCAAGCGATCGCGGAAGCCAATAATACCCGCTACGGGCTGTCGTCGGCGCTGATCGGCGGTACTCCCCAGCAATATGACCAATATTGGGCAAACAGCCGCGCCGGTATCGTCAACTGGAACAAGATGACCGTCGGCGCGTCCTCCGAAGCCCCCTTTGGCGGCATCGGCCTGTCCGGCAATCATCGGCCCAGCGCCTATTATGCGGCCGACTATTGTGCCTATCCGGTCGTCTCGATGGAGGCCGAGCAGGCCCGCGCCTCGATCGGCGTCGGCCTGAAAGACGAAAATGCTGGCGGAGACGAGGAGTCCGCTCCCGCAAAATAGCTAAGCTTAGGCGTCCCCAAAAACTTCTGTTTTGAACATGTGGTGCGATACGCGCATATCGGATGCATGGAAAATATATCAAACGAGACTGCCACGGCGGGCAAGGTCCATCTGGTGGGTGCCGGTCCCGGTGATCCGGAATTGCTGACCCTGAAAGCGGCAAGGCTGCTGGAACGCGCCGACGTGATCGTTCACGACGGTCTCGTAAGCCAGGGAATACTGGATCTGGCCTCGCCATCGGCGCGCCTGATTTCGGTCGCCAAGAAGCGCTCCCTGCACAGTGTGCCGCAGGACCAGATCAACCAGATTCTGGTCCGCGAAGCGGCCAAGGGCGGTGTCGTGGTGCGGCTGAAAGGCGGCGACCCCTTCATTTTCGGACGCGGCGGTGAAGAAGCCGACGATTGCGTCGCAGCGGGCGTCGCGGTGGAAGTTGTGCCCGGGATCAGCGCCGCCCTCGGTTGCGCCGCACAGGCCCGGATGCCGCTGACCCATCGGGATGCCTCGAGCGCGGTTTCCTTTGTCGCCGGCCAGTGCAAGGGCCTGTCTGACCAGAACTGGTCCGGCCTCGCCGGGAAGGGCCGCACCCTGGTCATCTATATGGGCGTTGCCAATGCCGAAGCGATTGTCGAGAAACTGATCGCCGACGGCGCTGCGCCCGATCTGCCGGTAGCGGTGCTGGAAAACGGCACGCGCAGCGATTTTCGCGCGCTGCGAACCCTGCTCACCGACCTCGGTGATCTGGTCCGGCGCGAGAAAGTGCGCAGCCCGGCCCTGCTCGTTGTCGGCGAAGTCGCCCGCTACGGCGATGCCGAAGACAAGTTTCGAGAATTTGCCCAAATGGCGGGAGTCGGTGCATGAAGATTTTGACCGGAAATGATCTCAAGACCGGCGACGTGATCTGGTGGACCGGCCTCGACTGGTCGCGCTTCGTCAAGAACGCGGCAGATGTCGGGGATCAGGGCGAAGCCGTCCTGCACCGCGAGGAAGCCGCACGCCGGGTCAACGCCCCCTATATTATCGACGCCGAACAGACGGATGATGGCCCCCGACCGGGCCATATCAAGGACCGGGTGCGCGCGCTCGGACCGACTGTTCGTCCCGACCTGACATTGAAACCGGCCGATCCCGACGCCGGCGAATGGGTGATCTGACATGTACCAATATGACCAATATGACCAGAAAATGGTCGACACGCGAGTCGAGGAATTTCGCGACCAGGTGAAGCGCCGCATCGCGGGGGACCTGACCGAAGACCAGTTCAAGCCGCTGCGGCTGATGAACGGCCTCTATCTCCAGCTCCATGCCTATATGCTGCGCGTCGCCATTCCCTATGGCACGCTGAGCAGCAAGCAGATGCATATGCTCGCCCATATCGCTCGCAAATATGACCGGGATTATGGTCATTTCACCACCCGCCAGAATATCCAGTATAACTGGATCAAGCTCGCCGACGCGCCCGATATTCTTGCCGATCTGGCATCGGTCGAAATGCACGCGATCCAGACCAGCGGCAATTGCATCCGCAATATCTCCTCCGACCAGTTTGCCGGCGCGACGGCCGATGAAATCGCCGATCCGCGTCCGTGGGCAGAACTGCTGCGGCAATGGTCGAGCTTCCACCCGGAATTTTCCTATCTCCCCAGGAAATTCAAATTCGCCGTGATCGCCAGCGACACCGACCGTGCAGCGATGCGCCTGCACGATATCGGCATCCAGCTGGTGCACAATGACGCGGGCAAACTGGGCGCGAAATTCTTCGTCGGTGGCGGCATGGGTCGCACGCCGATGATTGCTCCGGAAATCCGCGGCTTTGTCCCGGCCGATGATCTGATCAGCTATGCCGAGGCCTGCCTGCGCGTCTACAACCGCTATGGCCGGCGCGACAACAAGTACAAGGCTCGGATCAAGATCCTCGTGCATGAACTCGGCGCGGAGGAATATACCCGCCAGGTCGAGGAAGAATTTGCTCATATCAAGGGTCTCGGCCTTGATCCTCCAGTGGAGGAACTGGCGCGGATTACCGAATTTTTCGCCGACCCGGCGTTTGATAAGGATGCCAGCGACGAACTGGACCTGTCCGATCCGGACTTTGCGCTCTGGGTCGATCAGAATGTCTCTGCACATAAGCAGTCCGGCTATGCGATCGCGACGATCAGTCTGAAACCGCGCGGCGGTATTCCCGGCGATGCAACATCGGCGCAGATCGACCTGATGGCGGATTTGGGCCAACAATATAGCTTTGACGAGCTGCGCGTGACGCACAGCCAGAATATCGTTCTGCCGCATGTCAAAAAGAGCGATCTTTACGCGCTCTGGCAGAAGCTGGACGAAGCGGGGCTGGCTCCGGCCAATCTAGATCTGATCACCGACAGCATCGCCTGTCCCGGTCTCGACTATTGCAGCCTCGCCAATGCCCGCTCGATCCCCCTCGCCCAGAAAATCAGCGAGCGTTTCGCCGATCTCGGCCGACAGCGGGAACTGGGCGAGCTGAAGCTCAAGATATCGGGCTGCATCAATGCCTGCGGCCATCATCATGCCGGTCATATCGGCATATTGGGTGTCGACCGCAAGGGCACGGAAAATTACCAGCTGCTGCTCGGCGGTTCCGGAGCGGAAGACGCCAGTCTCGCCAAGATTACCGGCCCCGGCTTTACCGAGGACGGCGTGATCGACGCGATCGAAACGGTGACCGATCTCTATCTCGCGCAGCGCGAGGACGGGGAACGCTTCATCGATACCTATCGCCGGGTCGGCATGGAGAAATTCAAGGAGGCCATATATGGTTGATGCAATCCGTTTGCGCGATGACGAGGTTCATGAAGAACCGGCGGTTTCGCTCGATTCCTTCCTGGATCAGTCCAACGCCACCGCCGTGCGCATAGAGGCCGGCGAAGATGCCCGGCAGCTGCTGCCCTTTCTCGACCGCCTGTCGCTGATTGAAATCGATTTTACCGTGTTCGGCGATGGCCGAGGCTATTCCTCTGCGCAGATATTGCGCGAAGCCGGCTACACCGGCGAATTGCGCGCAAGCGGCGATGTGCTGGTGGATCAGATTGCCTATCTGCATCGCTGCGGCTTCGATGCCTTTGCACCGGATTCGCCGATCAATCCCAAGTTGATGGCAGAGGCGCTGAGCCGATATGATCATGTCTATCAGGCCACGTCCGATCAGCGCACCCCAATCTGGAGTCTCCGTCATGGGTGAAGCTGCACGCAAGATAGATACGATCGATGTCCGTCCCGATTTCACGCAGGCGGATGCCGATGCCCTGAACCAGCGGTTCGAAGGCGTCGACACCTCGACGATGCTCAAGGCCCTGTTTGACGAACGCCAGCTGGGTGACGTCGCGGTGGTCTCGTCGTTCGGCACCGAAAGCGCGGTGTTGCTCCATCTCGTCGCCATGGTCGATCCGACGATTCCGGTGACCTTTGTCGACACGCTAAAAATGTTTCCGGAAACGCTGGCTTATCGCGATACGCTGGTCGAAGCGCTGGGCATCAAAAACAGCAATACTGTCGAACCCGACGCCGCCGTATTGGCGGAGAAGGACGACAATGGCCTGCGCTGGTCCTACGATCCCGACGGCTGCTGCGAAATCCGCAAAGTGGAACCGCTGGCCCGCGCCAAGGCCGGTCTCAACAGCTGGATATCGGGGCGCAAGGCGTTCCAGTCGGTAACCCGCAACAATATCCCGCGTTTCGAGATTGACGACGGTCGTCTGAAAATCAATCCGCTGGGCGACTGGATCAAGGATGATCTCGAAGCCTATTTCGAGGAGCATGATCTGCCGCGCCATCCGCTGGAAGCGGAAGGCTATCTCTCGGTCGGCTGTGCTCCCTGCACCTCCAAGGTGCTGCCCGGCGAAGATCCGCGGGCGGGACGCTGGCGTGGATGGGACAAGTCCGAATGCGGCATTCACGAGGATGTGACCCCCTTGCCGGATACCGATGACAATGGAGCGAATGACCCGATTTTCTAGCCGAATGCAATGGCAGACCCATATCTCTCCTGCACCCTATCTGTTGCTATTGTAATAAAGGCCGATTCCCATATAGTTACCAACATAACCAAGCGGATCGGAGTGGGGATATGAGAAGTTTAATTTATGGCGTAGTTGCCGCCGCCACAATGGCAACTGGCGCCATGGCAGAGGCAAACGATCGCGTTGTCAGCGATCCGGGAGCTGATGCGGATTGCCTGATTTCGCTGATGCTACTGATGGAAGCTGCGGATGAGTCCGATGAAGATTCCCTGTTCACTATCGCCATGTACTATTTCGGCAGGCTCGGCGGAGAAGGCTATGCTAACAAGACTTTTCTGATGTCGCGCATCGGTCGTTTTTTCGACGATGAGAACCTATATCTTACGGAATCCGAAACTTGCGCGACGGATTTTGCAACTGAAGGCAACAAATTGGGAGAATTGTTCGAGGCCCTCGAATAAGGTCGGTCGGCAAGCCCAGTTGTCTAATATTCCTCCGGCCCGTCGCCATAGGCCAGATCGCCGAATTTGGTGAATTCGCTGAGGAAGCTGAGGTTGATGTTGCCGGTCGACCCCTGGCGGTTTTTGGCGACAATCACCGTCGCCTTGTTGACCTTGCTCTGGTGATCGGTTTCCCATGCCGAATATTTGGCAATCTGCTCCGGTGTGGAATTGCCGTCGGGCTGATCCGGCTTGATCGCCAGATGATAATATTCCTCGCGGAAAATGAACATCACAATATCCGCATCCTGCTCGATCGAACCGGACTCGCGCAGATCCGACAGTTGCGGCCGTTTGTCTTCGCGGCTTTCCACCGCCCGGCTCAACTGTGAAAGCGCCATCACCGGCACTTGCAGTTCCTTTGCCAGCGTCTTCAGGCCCCGGCTGATCTCCGAAATTTCATTGACACGATTGTCATTGGCACGGCCAGAGCCCTGCAGCAGCTGGAGATAATCGACCACGATCAACCCGATACCCTGGCGCCGCTGCAGCCGGCGTGCGCGCGTCCGCAAGGCCGCGATGGTTAGCGCGGGCGTGTCGTCGATGAACAGGGGCAGGTCCTGCAATTCGCGGGATGCCATCGCTAGCCGGTGCATTTCGTCCCGGCTGATCGAACCCATGCGCAGTTTTTCGGAACTGATCTCGGCCTGCTCCGACAATATTCTGGTGGCCAGCTGATCGGCCGACATTTCGAGGCTGAAAAAGGCGGTCTTCGCTCCCAGCGAATCTTCCGGTGCAATTCCGTCTTCCATATCGCGGCGATAGCGATTGGCCGCGTTGAAGGCGATATTGGTGGCGAGCGACGTCTTGCCCATGCCGGGACGGCCGGCAAGAATGAGCAGATCGCTCCGGTGCAAACCGCCCATTTTGGCGTTGACATCGGTGAGGCCGGTGGTGATGCCGGACACCTTGCCGCCGCTGTTGAAGGCCCGCTCGACATTGTTCAGCGCTTCGGTGGAAGCCTGCAGGAAGGACCGGACGCCGCCTTCCTGGGCCTCGCCTTCCGATACGCGGTAAAGCGCGGTTTCCGCTTCCTCGATCTGCTCCTTCGGATCGACGGTCTCGCTGGTATCCAGCGCGCTTTCGACAAGCGTCCGCCCGACGCTGACCAGTTCGCGCAGCAGCGCCAGATCATAAATCTGGTTGGCAAAATCGCGGGCACCGATCAGCCCGGCACCGTCGCCGGTCAATTTGGCCAGATAGGACGGACCACCCAATGCCCGCATCGCTTCATCCGATTCGAAATAGGGTTTCAGCGTCACCGGGGTGACCACCATATTCTTGTCGAGCAGCTTCAGCGCCTGTTCGTAAATCCTGCCGTGCAGCGGTTCGTAAAAATGTTCGGGCCGCAAGCGAATCTGCACGTCTTCCGCAACCCGGTTGTCGATCAGCAGCGCGCCAAGAAACGTTGCCTCGGCCTCGACATTGCGCGGCAGCCGCTGTCCTTCACTCTCGTCATTCTGGAAACGCATCAATTCGGCCATGGCTCTTCATCGACTTTGAATCGATTCTCGGCAAGAGGTCCCGCGAAAAAACTGAAAATGTTCCGGGGACAGACCTGTGGACAATATGCTGCGGCATGCTGCGCTGCAAAAACCCTTGTCCTGAGACCGGCGCTGCGGCAACAGGGCGCAATGTCCGATCCGCGCATCATATCTGTCGAACTCGATGAAGCCACGATTTTGTGGCGCAATGCCGATATCGAGCAGGAACGGCGGATCGCGATCTTCGATCTGATCGAGGAAAATTATTTCAAGCCGCTCAAACAGCACGAGGATGGCTATGCCGGCCCCTATCAGCTCCGCCTGAGCGTTCAGGAAGGCCGGCTGGTCATCTCCATCGGCCGGGAAAATGGCGAACCGCTGGAGACGCTGATACTCGCTCTGGGCCGCTTCCGGCGACCTATCCGGGATTATTTCGCGATTTGCGACAGCTACTACCAGGCAATCCGCAAGGCCAGCGCTGCCGAGATCGAAACCATCGACATGGCCCGGCGCGGCGTTCACGATCAGGGCGCGGAACTGCTGGTCGAGCGGCTGGAAGGCAAGATCGATGTCGACTTCAAGACCGCGCGGCGGCTCTTCACTTTGATCTGCGTATTGCATATCAAGAATTGAATGATTCTTCCGCTGCGTATCAGGGAACCCGGGTGGCCAATCGAGAAATAAGAAAAACCATGCTGAGCCTTGCCATGATTGTCGTGGTGTTGCTGGTCATCGCCTTCGTGCTTCGCAATATCGCGGTGAGCTGGGCACCGTCCCGCGACCAATATCCGGTGCAGGGCATTTCCGTCGATGACAGCAATGGCGAGATCACCTGGCATGTTGCCGGCGCGACCGGTGTCGATTTTGCCTATATCCGGGCCACCGAAGGTGCGGAGAAACGGGACCGGAACTTTACCGCCAATATCGAAGGCGCCAGGGAGGCGGGCATCCGCTATGGTGCGTTTCACAACTATTCTCTCTGTCGGCTGGCCACCGACCAGGCGACGATATTTGTTACCACCGTCCCGCGCGCGGAAAATATGCTGCCGCCTGCCATCCGCCTCGCTTTTGACAATGGTTGCGGCGACCGTCCCGGGCGGGCGCTGGTGCTGAGCGAACTCAACACCTTTCTGAACCAGATCGAGTCCCACAGCGGCAAGCCGGCGATCATAGAAGTGTCGCGCGAATTCGAGGAACTTTACAATATCAGCAGCGGTATCGACCGGACCTTCTGGCTCGAAGCCAATTTTTTCCCGCCCGACTATGCCACAAAGCCCTGGGTGATGTGGCGTGCATCCGACATGCGACGGATCAGCGGGGTTGACGGGCCGATAAACTGGAACGTAGTGCGACCATGATCACCGACAGGAAACCCGTATGAGCATTTTATCCGACCGCTGGATTCGCAACGAAGCGAAACATTCCGGCATGATCGAACCCTTTGTCGAGGGCCAGAAACGCGAAGGCAGCATCAGCTATGGCCTGTCATCCTATGGCTATGATGCCAGGGTATCGGATGAATTCAAGATTTTCACCAATGTCGACAACGCGATTGTCGATCCCAAGAATTTCGCCGAGAACAGCTTTGTCGACCGCAAGACCGATTGCTGCATCATCCCGCCGAACAGCTTTGCCCTGGCCCGTACGGTCGAATATTTCCGGATTCCGCGCGACGTGCTGGTGATCTGCCTCGGCAAATCGACCTATGCCCGTTGCGGGATCATCGTCAATGTTACGCCGCTGGAACCGGAATGGGAGGGACATGTGACCCTCGAGTTTTCCAACACCAGCCCCCTGCCCGCCAAAATCTATGCCAATGAGGGGGCTTGCCAGTTCCTGTTCCTCAAGGGCAACGAACCCTGCGAGACAAGCTATGCTGACCGGTCGGGGAAATATATGCGGCAAAAAGGTGTGACTCTGCCAAAACTGTAGGCCATATATGGCTCAAATAAAATGCAGGAGCCCCCGAAATGTCTGAAGCGCCCGAATTTGACGTCATCATCTATGGTTCGACCGGCTATACGGGGCGGCTTGTCGCTGAATATATGGCGCAGCAATACGGCCTGTCTGGCGATGCGCCGAAATGGGCGATGGCGGGCCGCAGCCTGAAAAAACTCGAAGAGGTTCGGGACCTGGTCGGTGCGCCGAAGGATATACCGCTGGTGGTAGCCGACTCCGACGACCCGGATTCCATCGACATGATGGCAAGCCGCACCAAAGTGGTGCTGACGACCGTTGGTCCCTACCAATTATATGGCGACGGAGTGGTTGCTGCCTGCGTCAAGCATGGCACCCACTATGTCGATCTGTGCGGTGAACCCGGCTGGATGCGCGAAATGATTGATGAGCATCAGCAGGCGGCTGAAGAATCGGGTGCACAGATCTGTTTTTCTTGCGGTTTTGATTCCATCCCTTTCGATCTGGGGGTCCTGATGCTGCAGAAAGAAATGCAGAAGCGCTTCGGCAAACCGGCAAGTCGTATCCGCGGACGGGTGCGCTCGATGGAAGGCACCTTCTCCGGCGGCACCGCGGCCAGCCTGGGTGCAACCATGAAGGCGCTGGCCAAAAACCCCGCGCTCGTGAAGATTCTGGGCAGCAGCTTCGGCCTCACGCCCGGCTTCAAGGGCGCCGACCAGCCGAACATGCTGATCCCCAAATATGACAAGACGATCGACAGTTGGGTCGCCCCTTTCATCATGGCACCGATCAACACGAAAAACGTCCATCGGACCAACTTTCTGCTCGATTTTCCCTATGGCGAAGATTTCAAATATGACGAAATGGTCGTCACCAGCCCGGGCGATCTTGGCAAGCAGGCTGCCGAGATGGTCGCCAAGGCCAATCCGTTTGCCGGCGAGGATACGCCCAAGCCTGGCGAGGGACCGACCAAGGAGCAGCGCGAAAACGGCAGCTATGATATTGTCTTTATCGGTGAGACCGCAGACGGCGAAACAGCCAGTCTCTGTGTGAAAGGAGACAAGGATCCCGGCTACGGCTCGACGTCGAAGATGATTGCGGAAGCAGCGCTCTGCCTGGCCCAGGACAAGATCAAAAAGGCTGGCGGAATCTGGACCGCCGGCGCGCTGATGGGCAAAAAACTGGTCAAACGCCTCGAGAGCAAGGCCGGCCTGAGTTTTTCCGTAGAAAGCTGACCACTCTCAGCAGCCGTTCAGACTGCCCGAGCTATTGATCGCCGAAACGAAAATATCATCCTTCACCCTTGAAACCCGGTTTCTCAAAACAAATTTGTTATTATCATGTTGAATCGCCTTTTACGTAAAAGAAAGCCTGCTCGACCGATTGATAGCGCCACCGTCCCCGAAGGACGGCGGGTCTACGCGATTGGTGACGTCCATGGCCGCAATGATCTCCTGCAGCAGTTGCTGCAAAAGATCGTTATGGACGATGGCGAGCGGGGCGCTGCAAAAAGCGAGATCATTTTTCTGGGTGATCTGGTGGACCGGGGACCGGACAGCGCCGGTGTGCTGGAGACGGCAATGCAACTCAAGGCAACGGCCGGCAATGTCCGTTTTCTGATGGGCAATCACGAAGAGGTCTATCTGGCCGCCGCCACCGGCGACGAAAAATCGGTTCGCTTTTTCAATCGCATCGGCGGCCGCGAGACAATCCTGAGCTATGACATCAGCATGAAGGAATATATCGAGCTCGATATGGTGCAGCTGGCGAAGCGGATCCCGACGCTGTTCCCGCAGGAACATGTTGATTTTGTTTCCGGTTTTGAAGACCAGATCGTCGTCGGTGACTATGCCTTTGTGCACGCCGGCATACGTCCGGGCCTTCCGCTTTCCGAGCAGCGGAAGAAGGACTTGCGCTGGATCCGGGAAGAATTTCTCGCAACCGAGGCGGCTCACGAAAAAGTCATCGTCTACGGCCACACGATCAGCGACGAGGTCGTCGAGGCCGGCAACCGGATCGGAATCGATACGGGCGCCTATTATTCCAATAAGCTCACTGCCTTGGCGTTGCAGGGATCGGAGCGCTGGTATCTCGACACCTCGACATGATAAAAATGGCGAGACCGTGAGGTCCCGCCATATTTGTCTCAGTAATATTCTGGGTAGTGAATTGCGTATTTTCTACGCGACCTGCGCGGTTGGAGCCGTTTCTTCTTCCATGTCCCGGAGAACATAGCCCCTGCCCCAGACAGTCTCGATATAATTTTCGCCACCGCAGGCCAGCGCCAGTTTCTTGCGCAGCTTGCAGATGAACACGTCGATAATCTTCAATTCGGGTTCGTCCATGCCGCCATAGAGATGGTTGAGGAACATTTCCTTGGTCAGCGTCGTTCCCTTTCTCAGGGACAGCAGCTCGAGCATGGCATATTCCTTGCCGGTGAGGTGGACGCGATTGCCATCGACTTCGACCGTCTTGGCGTCGAGATTGACGGCCAGCTTGCCGGTGCGGATAACGCTCTGCGAATGGCCCTTGGAACGGCGTACAACCGCATGAATGCGGGCAACCAGTTCGTCGCGGTGGAACGGCTTGGTGACATAGTCGTCGGCACCAAATCCGAAGGACCGGACCTTGCTGTCCATTTCGCTGATACCCGAAAGAATGAGAACCGGTGTCTGGACTTTCGCGACGCGCAGCTTCTTGAGAACGTCATAGCCGTGCATGTCCGGCAGGTTGAGATCGAGCAATATGATATCATAATCATAGAGCTTACCAAGATCGAGACCTTCTTCGCCCAGATCGGTGGTGTATACGTTGAAACCTTCGGTCGTCAGCATCAGCTCAATCGCTTTTGCAGTCGTTGGTTCATCTTCAATCAGCAGCACGCGCATCAGGCAGCCCCTTTTTCTAAATTACTCGCCCCAGATCGATCACACTGCCGACCCGATGGATCATTTATTAACCATAAGATGAATGAACGTAAAAGGTTAATTTTTCCCTAAGGTAGGATTCAGCACGAGTCGCGGGCTTCCGTCAGACTCTGTAACCCGCAGAAATGAGTCGTTTCTGGACTCCGGCATCTGGCCAAAAAAAAATTAACTTTTGCCTGTTCCGAAGCGGGAATATTCCAGAATCCACTCGATCGGACAGAGTTTCGTTGCAAATCGGCACCAGCCCGGCGCGCTTGCAACCGCATTTGGCAAGCTTCGTTAACAAGACCTGTTGCCCGGCGATGCATGCCGCTAGATATGCTTCATGGTTGATATCCCCGAAAGCGCGATCACCGAGACATTTCTTGCCGCCAGCGGACCTGGCGGTCAAAATGTCAACAAGGTCGCGACCGCCGTCCAGATGCGTGTCGATGTCTATGCACTCGGGCTGGCGCCCTATGCGTTCCGCAAGCTGAAAACTCTCGCGGGGCGCAAAATGACCAGCGGCGGTGAACTGTTACTCACCGTACGCGAATATCGGACGCGTGAAGCCAATCGGGCGGAAGCCCGGCGGCGGGTCGCGGAAATGATTGACCAGGCCCATCAGCGCGATGCCCGCAGGATCAAGACCCGGCCGAGCAGAGCCGCGAGGGCGCGGCGGGTGGATAGCAAGAAGAAGAAAGCAACAATCAAGAAGACACGGGGCAAGCCAAGCCTCGATTGACCCGCTGGCAACGGATGGTTGAGCGGCTGGTCGGCGCAGCGACCGGTTTCCTGTTGGCAAAGCGGCGATATTGCCCATAAGGAGAGAGGATACAAATAGGGGATATTGATGAAAACGCGCTATATACTCGCAATAAGTTGCCTGCCATTGTTGGCGACGGCTGGTCAGGCCAGCGAGGGCGATGATACCCGCCGGTTTACTGCCGAGCGCGTGTTCGATCTCGAATATGCCGACGATCCGCAAATCTCCCCCGATGGATCCACCATTGTCTACGCCCGCAAATCGATGGACAAGTTTGCCGACCAGGTCGTCAGCGACCTCTGGAGCATCGATACCAGAAGCGGCAGCCATCGTCCCCTGATCAGTGGTCAGGGCTCCAGTTCATCGGTCCGCTGGTCGCCGGACGGCAACCGGCTGGTCTACCTGACATCGAAAAACGGCAAACCGGAGCTGCGGGTGCGCTATCAGGACAGCGGCAACAGCTTTTCGCTGGCGCAACTCGAACAGAGTCCTGGTGCCCCGGTCTGGTCTCCGGATGGCAAAACCATCGCCTTTTCAATGCTGGTTGCGGACGAGCGCGAGGCCTTTGCCAAACCGCCCAAGAGCCCCGAGGGCGCAGAATGGGCAAAACCGGTCCGCATTGTTGATGATCTCGTATTCCGGTTTGATGGCGCCGGCTATCTTTCCAAGGGCAAGACCCAGATATTCACACTGAGTGCGGAAGGCGGCACGCCGCGGCAGGTGACCCGTGGCGAAAACGGATTTGATAGCCCCCAATGGCTGGGCAACAATGTCTTGCTGGTAACCGGGAACGAGGCCCAGGATGCCGATCTGGATCCGATCGAAAGCGAAATCTATCGCGTCGAACTAGCCAGCGAGACGATAACCGCCCTCACCCAGCGTGACGGCCCGGACTATGCTCCCGTGGTTGCGCCCAATGGTTCGCGAATCGCCTATCTCGGATATGACGACAAGCTGAAAGCCTATCAGCAGACCCATGTCTATATGATGGCAGCCGATGGCAGCGGTGTGCAAAATCTGACCGTCAATTTCGCCCGTTCAATCGATACTATTGTGTGGCGGGCTGACAGTCGGGCGCTGATCGCCCAAACCGAGGTCGACGGCATTTTGACGCTGGTATCGATCGACCTGGCCGGCAATGTTCGCAATCTGGTCTCGGATATTGGCGGCACCTCTCTGGGACGGCCCTATGCAGCAGGCAGTTTTTCTGTCGCCAGCCAAGCCGGCGGCAGCTCGCCGCTGATCGCCTATACCAAGGGCAGCACCAATCGGCCGGCAGAGGTTGCATTGACCCGTGGCAGCGGCGCTGGCCGCCAGCTGACCCGTTTGAACGAGGATGCGCTGGGGCGTCTGGATATTGCCAGAATCGAGGAGATCAAGGTCACCTCCAGCCATGACGGCCGCGAGATCGAGGCCTGGGTGGCGCTGCCGCCCGGTTTCCGCGCCGACGGCTCCTATCCGATGATCCTGGAAATCCATGGCGGGCCGCACTCGATGTACGGTCCCTATTTTTCCGCCGAAATCCAGCGCTATGCGGCGGAGGGCTACGTCACGGTCTACGCCAATCCGCGCGGTTCGACCGGTTACGGCGAAGAATTTACCCAGCTGATCGACCTCGATTATCCGGGCAAGGACCATGATGACCTGATGAGCGTGGTCGATGCGCTTCTTGCGAAAAACTATGTCAGCCAGGATCGCTTGTTCATCACCGGTGGTTCGGGTGGTGGCGTATTGACGGCCTGGGCAGTCGGCAAGACCGATCGCTTCGCCGCAGCGGCGACCATCAAGCCGGTGATCAACTGGACCAGCATGGCGCTTGCGGGGGACATCGCCCGCTTTGTCAGCCGTCACTGGTTCCGTGCCCAGCCATGGGAGCAGCCGCAGGAATATTGGCGGCGTTCTCCACTATCCATCGTTAGCAACGTCAAAACGCCGACGATGGTCATGGTCGGTGAAGCGGACTGGCGCACCCCGGCTTGGGAAGCAGAGCAGTTCTACACCGCACTGAAGGTCCAGAATGTCGATACGGTACTGGTAAGGGTGCCGGGTGCATCCCATCTGATCGCCCGCAGGCCAAGCCAGCTTATCGCAAAGGTCGACAATATCATGGGCTGGTTCGCCAAATATGATCCGGCGAAGAAAAGCGAAACCGAAGACTAGCCGGAAAGGCACGGGATATAGCCATGTTGGAAATTGCCATCGACCGGGATCAACCGGCAGCGGAATTTTACGCTGATCTCACGTCCTCAGCCGCCGCTCTGGTCGAAGGCGAATCGGACGCAATCGCCAATATGGCCAATGTCGCTGCGTTGCTCTGGCAATATATGCCGGGACTTAACTGGGCCGGATTCTATCGGCGGATTGATGACGAGCTTGTGCTTGGTCCCTTTCAGGGCAAGACGGCCTGCATCAGGATCGCGATCGGGGCTGGCGTCTGCGGTACGGCAGCCGCCAGCGGACAAGTGCAACGGGTTGCCGATGTCCATGCCTTTCCCGGGCATATCGCCTGCGATGCCGACAGCCGCAGCGAGCTGGTCGTGCCGGTCGTCAAAAATGGCAGGATAATCGCAGTGCTCGACCTCGACAGCCCCCTTCCCGACCATTTTCAGCCGGCTGACGAGGCGGGGATTGTCAGGCTGATCGGGGCAATTGCTGACAATCTTGGTTAATTGTACGCTAACCAATATGCCCCATTTCGAGACAAATCTTCAAATCTGCTCTATTTAACAACCTGCTAATGGCCAAACCCCACGAAAAATGGTAAACGTTTGTTAACCAAATTTCGGTCGGACCTGCAATGCGCATGTCCGAAACTAGGGAGTTGTTAACCATGAAGACCCTTCTGTTTGCTGGCATTGCCGGTGTTTTGACGATGGTGCCGGGAACCGCCATTGCGGCTATCGACTCGGGTTCGGATGCTGTGGCACCAGCGCCCGTCGATCTTTCCTTTGCCGCATCGACCGCTCTGGCAGAACCGGGTGCCGGGGCCAAATCCATGTCCCGGATGGGCAGCACGCGACAGATGGGCAATATGGGGCATTCCCGCGGGATGAAGAGCATGGGCAACATGCACCAGATGAAGTCCATGAGCAATATGCACCGAATGAAAGGCAATCGCCATTCCGGAAGCTATGTGCGTCGTGGACGGATGGGCTATGACAAGGGCTATCGCAAACCCCATCGGGGCTTCCGCCTGCCGCAGACCTATGTCCAGCCCAGCTATTTCATCGGAAATTTCGGCTATTATGGACTGAGCCAGCCCAATTACGGCTATGGCTGGTCGCGTTATTATGATGATGCCGTTCTGACCGACCGCTATGGAGTGGTCCAGGATGCCCGGTATAACGTCGACTGGGACCGCTATAATCAAGGTTATCATGACGGCTATCGCGATGGGCAGGCCACCTATGATCCGGGCGTATTTGTCGGTGATGACCGCGTGGTTGCGACCCCGCCATCCTACGGCAGAGACCATGCAACCTACCAGGGTGACTGGGACGGCGCCTATCGCGAAGACGGCAGCTACCAGGGAGAGTGGCAGGGCACCTATCGCGATGCCGATGGCCGTGTCTACCAAGGCGAATATTCCGGCACGTTCATCGGTGACGGCAATATGTCCCCGCACTGGGGGACAAGCACCGACAATCGTTCAGGTTGCGACATCGACCCCGGCTTTGATCCACGCGGTTGCGCAGTAGCAAACGGACGCCACGAAGTGGACGGCCGTTATCCGGGCTATCCCGCAATTGACCGGGAACGGTCCGAAGAGCTGGCCTATCTTGAAAATTGCAAGAAAAGCAGCGGCATCGGCGGCGCTCTCGTTGGCGGCGCGATTGGTGCCTTTGCGGGTAACCGGATTGCCGGCGAGGGCAACCGTCTTGGCGGCTCCCTCATTGGGGGCGGGCTCGGCGCAATCGCCGGAGCAGCGATTGACCAGGGCACTGACCGGTGCCGACACCTGCTGAAAAAATATGGCTATGAAGCACAGCATGCCGGTCGATATCCTAATCGTCCACCGGTACAGCATCACCGTCCACAACCCCCGCAGGGCTATCCGACCTATCCCAGCGGCTGGCACGGATATTATGCGCCGGGCTATTATTATCCGCAGGCACAGCAACCGATGATCACGACGATTGTCGTGCAGTCCGCACCGGTGACGACAACCACGACCACGACCTATGTCGAAGAGGAAGTGTTCTACAGCAAACCGACCTACAAGAAACAGTGGAAAGCGGCGCCGAAAAAGGTGTGGAAACCGGCACCGAAAGCCGCGCCGCTCAAGGGATGCCAGCAGGCGCGTTGCATGTACGACTGATCGTGTTTTCAATATAAAAAGCCTGCCAACCACCTGGTTGGCAGGCTTTTTTATAGATGGGTTCCTGCCTGTTGCCAGATCAGGTCGAACGCTGCAGCCTGAACAGCTCTGCCGGATCAAATCTCTGCCAGCCATCCGGGCCCAATCGTTCCAGCGGACGGAACCGGACCTTATATTCCATTTGTGGCGAGCCATCGACCCAATAGCCAAGATAGACATAAGGTAAGCCGGCGGTCTTGGCGCGCAGGATATGGTCCATGATGATATAATTGCCGAGGCCAGCGCGCTCTTCATGTTCGGCGTCGAAAAAGCTGTAGATCATAGACAGCCCGTCGCCTTGCTGGTCCGTCAGGCAGGCTCCGACCAGACGCCCCTTGCTGCCATCCGCGGTCGGCTCGCGATATTCGATCACGAAACTCTTGACCGGTGATTGCTCGACCATGTCCGAATAGTCCATCTCGTCCATTTCGGCCATGCCGCCGCCGGGATGCCGTTTGGCGAGATATTTTTGAAGAAGCTGATACTGCTCGTCGGTCGCCCATGGCTCGCAAGCCTCCACGACCAGATCCCGGTTACGCCGGATCAGTTTTCTCTGGGTCGTACTGGGGCGGAATTCATCGGTAAGCACCCGAACGGAGACGCAGGCCTTGCAATCCAGGCAGCTGGGCCGGTAGGCGACATTCTGGCTGCGACGGAAGCCGATCCGGCCGAGCGCGTCGTTCAGTTCGTCGGTATGGGGTCCGTTCAGCTCGGTAAAAACCTTGCGTTCGCTTTTTCCGGGCAAATAGGGGCAAGGGCTGGGGTTGGTCACAAAGAATCGCGGAAAGCGAACGGGTGCAGTCACAAAGCCAGCCTTTTGTTTCGTTCGAGAGAATCGACCAGCACAATATGCAGCGTGACAAAGAAAATGAAAAGGCGATTTACCACATTAATTCATGATAGTGGTGGCAAAACCAGCGCAAAAAAAACGGGGCCGAAACAGCCCCGTTTTCATATCTTAGGATTCAAAGCTCAGGGGCTTGTTGGATCGTCATCATCGGCGATGATGATAATGCCGGCGATAACCGCAGCCGCTGCCAAAATAGCGATCAGAATGCCGTTTTCACCTTCAAGTTGCTCGGAAGACGTCGAAGTTGCTGCAACGCGCTCTACAGCGGGTACCGCACTGTTAGCAGCCTGGGCTGCTACAGGTGCAGCAGCAAGCGATACTGCTGCGAAACCAGCTGCTAGTTTACCTAAATTCATAATTATGCTCCAAAAATAGTATAACAAGAGAATGGACCTTCGAAAAGGAAAGTCCATTGCGCCCTATTTGCAACCCGACAGGATTCATTGATTTTCTACCCGTCTGCCAATCTGTTTAGCGGAAATTGCGATTCGTAACAACCGCAAACTGGGAAACATCTTCCAACTTGGCCTTATTTCAAGCAACTTAGCCGTCTATCCTCGCTTTTCTGACAAACACCGGTCGACCGGCAATCCACGTTTCGAGCACCTGCATCGTGCGGATCTGGGCCGGGGGTGCCAGCAGGATATCCTGATCGATAATCAGAAAATCCGCTCTTTTTCCGGGCTCGAGACTGCCCAGCCGGTCCTCTGCAAAAGCCGCGCGCGCCGCGCCAGTGGTATAGGCCTGCCAGGCCTGTTCGCGGCTCAACCGTTCCGCCGGCATCCAGCCGCCAAAAGGCTGGCCGGCGGCATCCTCGCGGGTCATGGCAGCAGCCAGTCCCGGGAACGGGTTGGACGATTCCACGGGCACATCGGTCCCGAACGCCAGCACGGCACCTGAGCCAAGCAGCGACTTCCAGGCATAGGCCCCCTGCAAACGCCCGCCCCCCAGTCGCGCTTCCGCCATCAACCGGTCCGACGTCTGGTGCACCGGCTGCATCGAGGCAATGGTTCCGGTGGCGGCGAAACGGCTGATGTCGAGGGGATCGATGATTTGCGCGTGCTCCACACGCCAGCGCCGGTCGCCTTTGTAGGTCTCCCGCAGTTCCTCTATCGCGGACAGCACTTCGTCATTAGCCTTGTCGCCGATTGCGTGAACCGCGGTCTGGAATCCGTCCATCGCCGCCCGGCTCATCTTGTTCTTGAGTTGCGCCGGCGAAAGCATCGCCAGCCCGCTCTCGCCCGGCATATCTGCATAGGGCTGTTTCAGCAGTGCGCCACGCGATCCCAGTGCCCCGTCGACATAAAGCTTGACCCCGGCCAGCTTGAGATGGTCATCATAGAGCCAGGGAGACGGGCCTGGTCCGCCAATAGCGATCATGTCGTCGATGCCGGAGGCATAGGAAATGATCCGGATTTTCAGCTGGCCCTTGTCCCCTGCCCGGCGAAAGCTTTGCCAGTCCTGCATCGTGGTGCCCATGTCGCCGATAGATGTCACGCCGTTTGCCAGCAGGATATCCTGCGCCTTGCCGAGCGCGAGATCGCGTTCCACCGGTCGGGGGGCCGGAATTGCATCGCCGAACATATCCATGGCGGCATCCACGAATATGCCGGAAGGCTGGCCGCCCGCCTTCATGATATTCCCGCCGCTTGGCGATTTGGAAGCTGCGGTAACACCTGCGGCCCGCATCGCCGCTCCATTGACCCATGCGGCATGGCCGTCGACCCGGCTCAGAAAGACCGGTCGATCCGCAACAGCCGTATCCAGCTCCGCTGCAGTGGGAAAGCGGCCCAGCCCCCATGTTTCCTGGTTCCAGCCACCGCCGATAATCCATTGCCGGTTCGGATTGTCCGCCGCATAGCGGGCAATCTTGGCGAGGGCGTCCGCGAGCGACTTGGTATCCGACAAGTCCAGCGTCAAAGCACCGAAGCCCATGTCCATAACATGGCCGTGCGCATCAAAAAACCCCGGGATCAGCGTCCGGCCCTTGCCGTCAAACTGAAAATCGACTTCCCGTGGTCGCTTGTCTCGGCGATCCAGCAGCTGCTTGACCCGGCCTTCGTCATCGATGACCATGCCGGTGAAGCGGACCACCTGGCCTGCGCTGTCGAGAGTCATGCCGTTGACATTCTCGATCAGGCTGTCGGCGTGAGCGACTTCAGGCGCCAGCCCGAAAACCGCTGCGCCCGCGCACAATGCCAAGCCATATTGTTTCAGCCAACCGCCCATATCTTCTGTCCTTTTTTTATTTTCTTTTCGGAAGGCGGGACACCAGGGAACTGGTATCATTGCGTCCGCCGCCGGCGGCCTGCACTTCTGCATAAAACTGATCCACCAGTGCCGCCACCGGAATGGTCGCGCCATTGGTCCGGGCCTCCTCGATCGCCAGCCCGAGATCCTTGCGCATCCAGTCGACCGCGAATCCGAAGTCAAATTCGTCCTTGGCCATGGTTGCCCAGCGGTTGTCCATTTGCCAGCTTTGCGCCGCACCGCCGGAAATGGCCTGATGCACCTTGTCCAGATCCAGACGGCTCGCCTGGGCAAAACGCAGCGCTTCCGACAGGCCCTCCAGCACCCCCGCAATGGCGATCTGGTTGCACATCTTTGTGGTTTGTCCGGCACCGGTGCGGCCGACATGGACGATCCGTGCGGCATAGGCCGACATAATCAGTTCGGCCGCAGCGAAGGCTTCGCTGCTCCCTCCGCACATGATCGACAAAGCGCCTTTTTCCGCCCCGGCCTGGCCGCCCGACACCGGGGCATCGACAACATGAATGCCGCGGCCCTCCGCTTCGACCGATAATTGTCGGGCTATCCTCGCCGATACGGTCGTATGATCGATGAACAAAGTCCCCGACGCCATGGTCGAGAAGGCCCCGTCACGACCCATCGTGACCGACGCGAGATCATCGTCATTGCCAACGCAGCTGATCACGATCTGATTGCCGCGCGCCGCTTCGGCGGGATCGTCGGCGATCGAGCCGCCATGTTCTGCAACCCATGCTTCGGCCTTGGCTTTGCTGCGGTTGTAGACGGTTAGCGTGTGACCCGCCGCCGCCAAGTGTCCGGCCATGGGTCCCCCCATCACACCGATCCCGATAAATGCTATTTTCGCCATAAGCCCGCCTGTCCTTTTTCAACGGCCATAATCATTGTTTCCCTTGATGACCAGATGCGTTAGGGGCACTGGCGATATGAATGACATACAGACCATAGTTCACCCATCCTTCGATTTCGATGATGTGAAAGCCGCGCATGACCGGATCAAGGGCCGGGTCGTCCATACGCCGACGCTGAAGAGCATTACGCTATCAGAACTCAGCGGCGCGGAAGTATTCCTCAAATTTGAAAATTTGCAGTTCACCGCCGCCTATAAGGAACGCGGAGCGCTCAATGCGCTGCTGCTGATGGACGAGAGCAAGCGCCAGGCAGGCGTCATCGCCGCCTCGGCCGGCAATCACGCGCAAGGACTGGCCTATAATGCCCGGAACCTCGGCATTCCCGCGACCATCGTGATGCCCAGCACAACGCCGATGGTGAAGGTCGAACAGACCCGTGGTCATGGTGCCGAGATTGTCATTTTCGGCAGCAATTATGATGAAGCCTATGCCCATGCGATGCTGCTTTCCGAGCAGCGCGGCCTGACCTATATCCACGCCTTTGATGATCCGCGCGTTGCAGCGGGTCAGGGCACGGTAGCGATTGAAATGCTGGAAGCCGTTCCCGACCTCGACCGGATGATCATTCCGATCGGCGGTGGCGGGCTGTTTTCGGGCATGGCGACAGCCGCGCACGCGATCAATCCCGGAATCAAGCTGACCGGCGTACAGGCCGCGCTTTATCCGAGCATGTATGCGAAGCTGAGCGGAGAGACCCTGGAAGCCGGCGGCGATACGCTGGCCGAGGGCATCGCCGTGCGTAATCCTTCGGAATTTACCGCCGCGATCATCAAGAAACATGTCGACGAGATTTTGCTGGTCAGCGAAGCCCAGCTCGAAGCGGCGGTCAGCCTACTGTTGCAGATTGAAAAGACCGTGGTCGAGGGCGCCGGCGCGGCTGGTCTGGCCGCGCTGCTCGGCAACAAGGAAAAATTCGCTGGCGAAAAAGTCGGTCTGGTCTTGTGCGGCGGCAATATCGATACCCGCCTGCTGGCCAACGTACTGTTGCGCGATCTTGCCCGGTCCGGTCGTCTGGCCCGTTTGCGGCTGCATCTGCGTGACCAGCCGGGCGCACTCTACAATGTCGTCAAGCAGTTTGCCGAACATGAAGTCAATATCATCGAGGTCTATCACCAGCGGGTCTTCACCAACCTGCCGGCCAAGGGCCTGATCACCGATATCGAATGCGAGGCCAAGGACCGGGAGCAACTGGAAGGCCTGATCGCGGATCTCAACAAGGCCGGCTATGATGTCCGGCAGGTCGAACTGGCGGACTAGATCGGGTCAGGCAAGGAAGGCGCCTGCCTCCGGCTGCTGTTCAGCAATGGTCGCCAGCGCTCGGTCAAACGCCTGGGTCAGCTTTTTGAGCCGCCGCGCCAAGAGACCCATATCCAGCGATCGCGCCATCGGATCACAACGGTCCGGCACAATACCAAAGCCGATCATCAGGTCGATCCAGCTTTGTTCGTCAAACAGTTCGCTTTCGAAAGTGACAAGACGGCCCCGGCTCCGGAACTGTTCCAGCCTGATCGCGAGACTTTCGGGCAGATTGCCGATGCCGCGCCACGGCGCGTCGGTGCGACCATTCAGGACAAGGGGCAACAGAATAAAATCGCGAACCTGCTCGGCAACGATCAGATGCCGCCGGTTAAATTCCCTGGCCTCGACCGTCATATCGAGACCGGTCGGTACCAGCGCTTCAAGAATGACGGCCTGCCGGTGCAACATCGTCGTATCGGCACACAGGAACGGCCCGAACCACGCTGAGGCGCGGCCCAGCCGGACCAGATTGCCAACCCATGGCTGCTGGACATATCCCGGCGCAAAGACCGTCGCTTCGACATCGGTTTCAAGCAACGCCTGTGCCGCCTCGCTGCTCAGCGCACCCGAGGCATAGACAAGCTGAGCCATCGATGTCTTGCGCAAGGCCGTGGTCATTAGCAGTCCGCCGGCAACCGCCTGCGCAATCGCCGGAGGCTTTGATGCAGACGGCATTGCCGACCTCTGAGCCGAAATCTGACGGTCAAATGGCATTCCGTCGGACAGCGCGTACCAGTCCGAAGGCTCCTTCAATCCGCCGAGATCGTTCAGCACCCCGGAACTGTCGATAAAAAGATCGGCCTCAATGATCCGGCCGTTGTCGAGTTCGATACCGCCGACCCGTTCCCTGTCCGAAGCAAGCTGCACCGCCTTCGGCCGCGCTCCCACAATCTCGATCCGGTCGCTTGCGCAACGCGTCTTCAGCAACACGGCATATTGTCCGCTTTCGATCTGCACGGTTGGTCGCAACATACTCAGGGGAGAAGCAGGATCGCTCGACTGAAAGGCGAATTTTCCGGCTGCGGCAACCCGGGCCGGCAGGCGAAAGGGTTGATAGAGATAGGCGAGCCGGTCCGGCTGGTCGTAGGTCTGCGCGGCACGCAGCATGATCTGGTGTATGGCAATCTGCTCGATGTCGGGAAGGGGTCCGGAGCCGGTCTGAAGAAAGCGGCTGCCCTCCCCTTGCCAGTCGTGCAACTCGGTACCCAGCGCAAATATTGCGCTGTCTGTGCCTTGAAAATCCGCGGCGGTAATCCCGAGCCGGGAAAAAAGCGGATCATCGAGACGAATCGTGAGTGGCACGGGCCGGCCGGTATCCGGTACTTCCACGACGACCAGTTCTATCTCGGATGGCAAGGTCTTGCCGAGCAAGGATGCAACCGGCCAAAGTTCACGCGCCTTGCCGAAGATGGCAATCCGCCCTACCCGCTGTTCCCCGTCTTTCATGCGGAACCCCCGATATAGGTCGCCCGATATTGCTCGATTAAGGCAAGATGCTCGCTCATCCTGTCCACGTCGCTGGCTATCATTGCCCGGATGTCGCTCAACCGGACCGCAAGATCGCCTGCACCCATGGCATCCGCCCGCGGGTCCCAGCTTTCCGGCAGCAGATTCTGCCCCAGAAACACCGACAGCCAGCTCGCCGGCTGAAACAGGCCATGGTCATAATGCGGGACCAAAGCCCGCCGTTTGAACGCCTCGATTTTATCGCGCAGGCTGTCCGGCCATTTCATCTCCCGCATGTCCTGCCAAAAGGGTTCATCGCGCTGGTTGAGCACATAATGCAGCATCAGGAAGTCTCGGATGCGGTCATATTCCAGATCCATCAGCCGGTTATATTCATCCACGTCCGACGACGCGCAGTGCTTATCCGGGAAAAGCGCGATCAGGTTCAATATGCCGCTCTGGATCAGGTCGATGCTGGTCGATTCCAGCGGCTCCAGAAAGCCGCCGGAGAGCCCGATCGCGACACAATTCCGGTTCCACAACCTGTTGCGCTTGCCGGTGGTGAAAAACAGCTGCTTCGGATCGGCAACCGGCTCGCCCTCGAGATTGGCCATCAGCACATCCACCGCATCCTGGTCGCTGATATAGCGGTTGCAATAGACATGGCCGTTGCCAATCCGGTGCTGCAACGGAATGCGCCACTGCCAGCCAGCGCTGCGCGCCGTCGCACGCGTATAGGGACCGACCCGACCGGAGATGGCACAGGGCACGGCGAATGCCCGGTTGCACGGCAACCACTCGCTCCAGTCGGCAAAGCCCGTTTCCATCTCCTGCTCGATCAGCAGCCCGCGAAATCCCGAACAGTCGATAAACAGGTCGCCCTCGATCCCCTGTCCCGATGCCAGCGTCACCGAGCGGATGAACCCGCTCTCGCCATCGCTGTCCACGGCAACGACCTTGCCCTCGATCCGCTTCGTGCCGCGCGCGCCGGCATAGTCGGCCAGAAACGCGGCGTAGAGACTGGCATCAAACTGGAAGGCATAAGTATAGTCCTGCAGCGGTGACACCGGACTTGCCGGTGGTGTGTCAAACCGCCCCTCCCGCGCAGCGACAATCGGCAGGCAATAGCTGCCAAAATCTTCGGCCTGCCCGACGGCATTCTGCCGGATCCAGTAGTGATGGAAATCGGCTGGCCCAATCGGTTCGCCGTGCACGCCAAAGGGGTGGATATAATGATCCCCCGCACGGCCCCAGTCACGAAACTCGATGCCCAGCTTTATCGTCGCGCTGGTGCGCGCCATCAGTTCGGCTTCGTCGATATCGAGCAAGCGGTTGAATTCGCGGATTTGCGGCAGTGTCGCTTCGCCAACACCGACCGTCCCGATTTCTGCTGATTCGATCAGGCGGATTTTAGTGTCGGTGCCAGCCAGCTTTTGCGAAAGCGCAGCTGCGGTCATCCAACCCGCGGTGCCCCCGCCGACGATGACAATCTCTCGCACGGCTTGGTCAGACCGGTCGTTCAATGCGTTTCTCCGCTGCTGGCAATTCTACCACGCCTATATGCTAGCCTCATATGCGCGCTTTGACCAAAGGGATATTCAATCGGTCGGCGATCGCCGCGATCAATTGGCTGGGTCAACCCCCGTCGCACAAACGATATTCCCCCAACCCGATTTTGTCATTTCAACTTCGCCGGAATTTGCCCTTCGTAGCAGAAAATTGCCATGGCTTCCTGTTCGAACCCGGCCACGATATAACCATCATAGAAACAGCCGGTTCCTGTCGTTATAGTCAAACCGTCAGCGCTGCATGTCATCTTCCAGTCATCGCCTCTTTTCGCCGGGAACGCCAGCCGGTCACCCAATGCCATTCGGTGTTTGTCCTGCCCGGACATCAGAGTTGCCGAAGCTGCATTGGCCGAACAATTGCCCCGCGATCCATTCAGTTTGCCAGCGGTGGGCATTGCCACTTCCTTCGCCAGCGCGGGAACAGGAGACGTTGCTGCCGCCAATAATGCGGCAAGCAACAGGCCTTTACTTAAGCTGGACTTCCGATGGATCATGGCGACTGCCTTTTCAGATTTTGGGGCGGACAAGCGCATTTTGCCGTCGCCGCGTTTAACGGAGCCAGCCATTACCGTTTTTGCGAGCATGCGTTGTGATCCGTGCCACAGTGTTGCAGCCTCAGACCGCCGCCGTGAGTCCGGCATCGCGCATTCCGCGCCAGACCTGCAGCGCCTGCACCGTTTCCGGCACATCATGGACGCGCACAATCTGGCTACCCTGCTGGATGGCGTAATGGGCAAAGGCAATCGAACCGCCAAGCCTTTGGCCGACGGGTGCTTCCTTCGATAGGGCGCCAATCATCCGCTTGCGGCTGGCACCAATCAGCAGCGGCTGGCCGAGCGCGTGGAACATCGCGATATTGTTCATCAGGGCGAGATTGTCGGCCAATGACTTGCCAAAACCGAGACCAGGATCGATGATGATTTTTTCACGTTCGAAACCGGCGGCAACGACATCGGCGATCCGCTGCTCGAGCCAGTCGAGCGTGTCGGTGACAATATTGCCATAGCCGGTGCTCTGGTGGGGGTTTTTGCCACTCGACGGCGCGTGCATCAGCACCACTGGACAGGCGGAAACTCCCGCCACTTCCAGCGATCTCTTGTCATGCAACAACGCCGACACATCATTGATCAGATGCGCGCCGGCGGCGATTGCCGCTTCCATCACCGCAGCCTTGCGGGTGTCGATCGACAGCACCGCACCGCAATGGGCCAGCCGTTCGATCACCGGCGTCACACGTTTGATCTCGTCGCCTTCCCAGACCGGATCTGCACCGGGACGGGTACTTTCGCCGCCGATATCGAGGATCGAGGCACCGGCAGCGGCCATCATCAGACCCGCCTCGGCGGCCTTGTCCGGATCGTCCTGATGCTTGCCGCCATCGGAAAAGCTGTCGGGCGTGATATTGAGAATGCCCATGACATGCGGCTGGTCGAACCGGATGATCCGCTCGCCGCATTGCATTGGTTGATGCTGCCGCGTCAGATTGGAAAATAGCGTTGCCGCCCGCCGGGCCAGAAACTCGGGCAGCGCAGCAGACCATTCCGGCCACTGGGTAATATTGACCAGACCTCGATGGTTCGGCTTGCCGCTTTCCACTACCAGATATTCAATCTGAGAAAACCAAATCAAACTATTGTTTAATCTAGTATTTTTATCTTCATACCATTGCGGGCTATCGACCAGCCCGACCGGTTTCAGGTAGAGCTTCGCATCCGTTCCTGATGCTTCCAATTCTTCCGATCCCGCACCCATATCAGGGTTCGGTAGCGAGCAAATAGGTCTGGCGCAAATCGTCGATCGGTTTCAGCGTCTTGCCGTCATTATAATACCAGTAGGTCCAGCCGTTGCAGCTCGGTGCACCCTGCACTGTCGCGCCGATCTTGTGGATCGAACCTTCCTGCCCTTCCCAGAGCAGCGAGCCGTCGGCGCGCACTTTCACCTTGAATTTCCGGTTCTTGCTGCACAATTCAGCGCCCGGTTTCAGATAGCCGGTTTCCACCAGCGTGCCGAACGCGACCCGCGGCTTGGATTTCGGCGACTGCATGGTTTTCAGCGAGCTTTCATCGAGCGGCAGCGCTTCCGCGATCCGCTGTTCGGCGACTTCGCAATAGCTGTCCTCTTTCTCGCAACCGATCCATTCGCGGCCCAGCCGCTTCGCCACCGCGCCGGTGGTGCCGGTACCGAAAAACGGATCGAGCACGACATCGCCTGGATTGGTTGTCGCCAGCATGATCCGGTAGAGCAAGGCTTCCGGCTTCTGCGTCGGATGCGCCTTGGTACCATTGCGTTTCAGCCGTTCCTGGCCGCCGCAGATCGGCATCACCCAGTCGCTGCGCATCTGCAGTTCATCATTGAGATTTTTCATAGCCCGATAGTTGAACGTATATTTCGACTTTTCCGATTTCGACGCCCAGATCAACGTCTCGTGCGCATTGGTGAAGCGCGTGCCCTTGAAATTCGGCATCGGATTGGCCTTGCGCCAGATGATGTCATTGAGGATCCAGTAGCCGAGATCCTGCAGCGAGGCGCCGACCCGGAATATATTATGATAGCTGCCGATCACCCACAGCGAGCCGTTGGGCTTCAGGATGCGGCGCGCCTCGGCCAGCCACGCGCGGGTGAACGCGTCATAAGCGGCGAAGCTGTCAAAATGGTCCCAGGCATCGTCCACGGCATCGATCTGCCCGCCTTCGGGACGATAGAGGTCGCCGCCCAGTTGCAGATTATAGGGCGGATCGGCGAACACCATGTCGACCGAAGCATCCGGCAGCGAGGCCATCGCCTCGACACAATCCATCTTCAATATCTGCCCCAGTGGCAGTTCGACAGCCTTTTTCGCAGTGCGCGATGCGGTGCGTGTTTTGGGCGCGTGAATGCGCTCGATAATCCCCATGAACCTCTAATCCTTTTTCCTGCAGCGCCAACGGTGAGTCCGAAACGGCGGGCGGTCAAGGCCGTTAATATAGGTTAAAGGCGTATCTTAATGGTTAACGAAAGATGGCGGGAGAGAACGAAACGAGTCCGGCACCAGATATGGAGTCACGGCTTGCGCGCCAGACTCAATCCCTAGTGGTGTGACGAAAAAGACTCGTTCGGAAAATATATTCGAGATTTTTGCACAGCGGGCCAAAAGTAAATTCGGTTCACAAAAAAATACGTTCGGGCTATATGCCGAAGCAAGTGAATAGCTCCCAAGCGTAACGATCCGGGGATCAGTAGACATTATGGCGCGCAATTTTCGCGATAAATATCAGCATGAATTTGGCATCGCCCAGCAGAGCGACGAACCGCGTCCGCATCCCGGTGTTATCGTCGGCGGCGAAGCCGGGCGCGAGAAGCGCCGTGAATATGCGATCGTGTTCGGCTCCAAGATTTTCGGATCGATCGCCGCTGTCTGGTGGATGTTCACCTATGACACCGGCTGGGTGGAATGGTCGGCCTTCATCGCTGGCTACATCGTCCTGATGCTCGGGATCGTGCTCGGCTTTCACCGCTATTACTCGCACAAGGCCTTTGATACGTCGGTGCCGATGCAATATATTCTGGGCGGGATGGCACAAATGTCGATCCAGTCCTCGGTGTTGCGCTGGGCCGCCGATCATCGCCGCCATCATGCCCACAGCGATGAAGTCGGTGATGTGCACAGCCCCTGGCTGGACGGCAAGGGTCGTCCGACAAGCCGGCTGAAGGGCATGTTCCACTCGCATTTCGGCTGGTTCATGGACGACTGCGTCACCGACATGAGCATCTATGGCAAAGGCCTCGCGGACAATGACGTGGTGCTGTGGCTGCACAAGACCCGCTGGTACTGGCTGATTTTCTCGCTGATCATCTTTCCCGGCGTCTGGGGCCTTGCCTTCGGCGGCTGGGACCATGTTATCGGTACGATCCTGATCGGCGGCTATTTCCGCACCTTCGTTGTCCTGCAGATCACGCTCGGCATTTCCAGCTATGCCCATGTCGTCGGGTCGCAGCGGCACACCAAGGGTGTCGGCACGGCCAGGAACAGCTTCATCTTCTCGCTGCTGACCTTTGGCGAGGGCTGGCACAACAACCATCACAAGCATCCCCGCGCCAGCTTTCAGGGCATGGCCTGGTGGGAGATCGACATCGCCGGTTACGTACTGTTGCTGCTCGAGAAAATGGGTCTGGTCTGGAACGTCACGCGCCAGCCCAAATATATCAAAAGCGAAAGCGGTGAATGGGTGCTGGCCGAACGCAAGATCGCGCCCAAGCCGGCAGAAGCCGAAGCCTAGAGCAATTCCATCTGTGACACCGGCGCGAAGCTCCTGCGGTGCAGGGGCGTCGGGCCATATCGCCTGAGCGCCGCCAGATGCTCGGCCGTGCCATAGCCCTTGTTTCGTTCCCAGCCATATTGCGGATATTGCTCGGCGGCAGCGACCATCAACCGGTCGCGAAATTCCTTGGCCAGGATTGAGGCGGCGGAAATACAGGGATGGATCGCATCCCCGCCGATCACTGCCTCGGCCGAAAAGCCCCATTGCGGCAAGCGGTTGCCATCGACGAGGACATGCCGGGGTACGGTACCAAGCCCCTCGACCGCCCTTGTCATCGCCAGCATCGTCGCCTGCAATATGTTGATCTCGTCAATCTCGGCTTCGGAACATTGTGCCACCGAGAAGCGCGCACATTCAATAATTTCCACTTCGAACCGCGCGCGTTTTGCAGCCGTCAGCTTCTTGCTGTCGTCCAGTCCGATGATGGCATGATCGTCCGGCAATATCACCGCAGCAGCCACGACCGGGCCAGCGAGCGGCCCCCTGCCCACCTCGTCGACGCCAGCGATTAGTCTATGGCTTGTCATTCCACCTCGCGGCCAATTCCTGCGCGCTAAACCCAGTCTGATCCAGATGTTCCAGAGCTAAATAGAATGGAACGATCCCCAATGTATGTCCGACAGGACCATGTTCCAGCCCTATCGCAGGAGCAGAACGAATGGCAGCTTGAACAAATGAAATACCACGATCAACCGAGTCCTCTAGCGACAAGCCTCTAGCGAGCCCTTCAGCCAATGCGCTGGCCAAAGAACAACCGGTGCCGTGAGTGTGAACCGTATCGACCCGGTCGGAGAACCATTCGTAGACACCGCCACCTTGCACGAACAGTCTATCCGTAATCTTGGGTTCGTCTGAATGCCCGCCTTTTAAAAGTAAATGACAGCCATTGCTCAAAATAACGTCTTCACCGCCAAGTGTCATTGCTTCGGGAATATTCGGGGTAACGACCGTTGCCAACTTCATGATTTTTTCAAAGGCTGCAATTGTTTCCGCATCGGCTAGTTCGCTGCCGCTCGTCGCCACCATGACCGGATCGAACACGACCGGCACCTTGATCTGCATTAGATAATCTGCAACGGCGAGGGCCGTCTTGGCGTTTCCGATCATTCCAATTTTAATTGCATCGACACCGATATCGCCGACCACTGCCTCAATCTGGTCCAACACCATTTTGGTCGGCACTTGGTGAACAGCTTGAACACCCAGCGTATTCTGCGCCGTGATCGCGGTGATCGCGGTCATCGCATGGCCGCCCAGCATGGTGATGGTCTTGATGTCGGCCTGAATCCCTGCGCCGCCGCCGCTGTCGGAACCGGCGATCGACAGGATCCGCGGACAATTTGCGGTCACAGGAACAGCGGTCCGACCTGAACGATCAGGAACCATTCCATGGCTCCGGCGAGCAGCAGGATCAATATCCAGAAGCGCCGAAAGAAGCCGCGGGCAAAGAAAAACAGGAGGGCGGTCACCAGAACCGGGAGGATCAGCCCCAGAACAACGATGGTCCGGGCATCCAGTGCGTCCAGAAAATTCATGACTTGTATTTCCGCTGTGTCGAGGCCGGATATTTCGCCAGCAACGCCGCCGAACGCGTCGGCCGGGACGTCAACGCGCCGCCGCAATTGGGACAGATGCCGTGCAATTTCTGTTCATTGCAATCGGCACAAAAGCTGCATTCAAAACTGCAGATCAGCGCACCGGCCTGATCGGCCGGCAAATCCTTGCCACAGCTTTCGCAATCGGGACGCATATCCAGCATCAGCCCGCTACCTCCTCCACCACCGCACAAATCCGGTCGACCACCGCATAGACCTGGTCTTCATCATCGCCTTCCGCCATCACCCGGATCAGCGGTTCGGTCCCCGATTTGCGGATCACAAGCCGCCCGGAACCTGCCAGTTCCTTCTCAGCCTCCGCGATCACCGCCTTGACCTTGTCGCTCTCGAGTGGCTGGCCACTGCTGTAGCGTACATTTTTCAGCAATTGCGGGACGGGATCGAACAGATGCAGCAATTCGCTGGCCGGCTTGCCGCTCTCAACCAGTTCACCCAGAACCTGCAGGGCCGCCACAGTGCCGTCTCCGGTGGTCCCGTGGTCGAGCAGGATCATGTGACCGGATTGTTCACCGCCGACGTTGTAGCCGCTCTTTTTCATCTCTTCCAGAACATAGCGGTCCCCGACCTTTGCACGCACCAGATCCAGATGCTGGGCGTTCAGAAAACGCTCCAACCCGAGGTTTGACATCACCGTAGCGACAATCCCGTCGCCGCGCAGCAGGCCATTGCGGCTCCAACTGGAGCCGATCAGCGCCATCAGCTGATCACCGTCGACAACCTGCCCCTTTTCATCGACAACGATCAGACGATCCGCGTCACCGTCCAGGGCGATACCGATATGGGCACCGGAAGCGACGACGGTTTCCTGCAATATTGCGACATCGGTAGAGCCGCATTTGTCATTGATATTCAGTCCATTGGGATTGACGCCCAGAGTGATAACCTCTGCACCCAGTTCCCAGAACGCCGAAGGCGCAACCTGATAGGCCGCGCCGTTGGCGCAATCACATACAATTTTCAGTCCATCCAGACGGATATGGTCCGGCAGCGACATTTTGACGGCGTGGATATAGCGACCGCGGGCATCTTCATATCGCCTGGCCCGGCCAATATCGGCCGCCGGCGCCAATCGGGCCTCCTCTGTCAGATAAGCCTCGATCCTCAATTCATCCTCGTCGGACAGCTTGAACCCGTCCGGTCCGAACAATTTGATGCCATTGTCAAAATACGGGTTGTGGCTGGCAGAGATCATCACCCCCAGATCGGCGCGCATCGACACCGTCAGCAAGGCTACCGCCGGGGTCGGCATCGGACCAACCTGGACCACGTCCATTCCGACGCTCGTGAAGCCCGCGACCAGCGCATTTTCCATCATGTAGCCGGACAGTCTTGTATCCTTGCCGATAACCACGCGATGGCGGTGATCGCCGCGCTGAAAATGCCGACCCGCCGCCTGTCCGACCTTCATGGCGATCTCGGCCGTCATCGGGTGGCTATTGGTCAGGCCCCTTATGCCGTCGGTACCGAAAAATTTCTTTGTCATATCCAGTTTCATCCCAAGATGGTCGCACCCGTTGGCGGTGTCTCTAGCCGATCGAATAGCCGGAAACCAAGAAGGAATGAATCCAATCGGAAATTTTGCGGATAATCTCTCCTTGCCAGCGGGTGCCGGTCATGGTTGATGGATGTTTCGGGGACGGCAAAGGGACAAGATATTGAAAAAAGCGCTGATCATATTGCTCGCTCTGGTTCTTGGCATATTGATCGGACTGCTGGTCGGTCCCAAAAGCGACCTGCTGGTCGAAGCCGCCGATGTTGTCGGCAATATGTGGCTCAACGCCTTGCGCATGACCGTCATTCCGCTGGTCTTTACCTTGCTGATCGTCGGCATCGGCAAGGCGGCGTCGATGGCCCGCGCCGGGCGGATGACCGCACGCGCCATCGGGTTCATGATATTCATCCTCTGGTGTTCCTCGGCCATGGCCGCTTTTGTGACGCCCGCCCTGCTCGAATTGTTCCCGCTCGACGGCGATGCCGCGGCGGCCCTGCAGTCCGCGCTGGGCACGGCGGCCCCGCCCGGAGACGTGCCGCCGTTTAGCGAGTTTCTCCGAGCGCTGATCCCGACCAACGCGATCGCCGCTGCCGCCGAAGATGCCGTGCTGCCGCTGATGGTATTTGCCCTGGCCTTCGCTTTTGCCATCACCCGCCTGCCCGATACGCAAAGAGTGATGCTGGACCAGTTGTTCAATGCCTTGGCCGACGCCCTGCTGATCCTGATCCAGTGGGTGCTGGCGCTGGCGCCGCTGGGAGTCTTTGCCCTGGCACTCGGGGTTGGCGCCAATGCCGGTCTGGCAGCGTTCGGGGCCTTGCTTCACTATGTCCTGATCGTCAGCAGCGTTGGTGCGGTCATCTGGATTTTCAGCTACGTCCTCACCTATGTCGGAAGCAAGACCAGCCCAGTCGCCTTTTTCAAGGCCTCTGCACCGGCACAGGCCGTCGCCATTTCCACGCAAAGCTCGCTCGCCTCGCTGCCGGCCATGGTCAGCGGCGTCAAGGCGATGGGCGTCGGCGAACGGTCTGCCGATGTCGTACTGCCGATCTCCGTCGCCCTGTTTCGCGCGACCGGTCCGTGCATGAATCTGGCCGTCGCCATTTACGTCGCCCATCTGCTCGGCATGGAACTGTCGATCGGCGTGCTGGCAATCGGGGTGGCGGTCGCCGCCATCACCACCATGGGAGCGGTCAGCCTGCCGGGTTCGATCAGCTTCATTACCTCGATCGCGCCGATCTGCATCGCCATGGGCATTCCGATCGAACCGCTCGTTCTCCTTTTGGCGATCGAGACCTTTCCTGATATCATGCGCACGGTCGCCAATGTCAGCGCGGACATGAGCGTGACGGCGATCATCGCCAGAAGCGAAGGAGATTTGACATGAAATATCGCAAACTCGGGCCGGAACTGGAAGTATCCGCACTGGGCCTCGGCTGCATGCCGATGGCGGGAATCGGCAAGGGCATGTATGGTGAAGCGAGCCGGACCGAGAGCCTGGCGACGATTGACCGGGCGATCGAACTGGGCGTGACCTTCTTCGACACCGCCGAGGTCTACGGCCCCCATATCAACGAGGAACTGCTTGGTCAGGCGATCCGCGGCCGCCGGGAGCGGCTGGTTATCGCGACCAAATTCGGCTTTGCCTTGCAGGACGGAAAGGTGACCGGAGTCGACTCCTCTCCCGCCAATGTGCGGCGCGCCTGCGAAGGCTCGCTGAAACGGCTTGGCGTTGACACGATCGATCTTTTTTACCAGCACCGCGTCGATCCCAAGGTCCCGATCGAGGATACGGTCGGCGCGATGGCCGAACTCGTGGCAGAGGGCAAGGTCCGCTATCTGGGCCTGTCGGAAGCCGGAGTCGGCACGCTCAAAAAGGCCCACGCCACCCATCCGATCGCTGCGCTGCAGTCTGAATATTCGCTGTGGGAGCGCGGCATCGAGGAGGAAATTCTGCCCGCCTGCCAGGATCTCGGCATCGGATTCGTCCCCTACAGCCCGCTGGGCCGGGGTTTTCTCACCGGTCAGATCAGCAGCCGCGACGATCTGCCCGAAGACGATTATCGGCGCAACGACCCCCGCTATTCGGAAGAAAATTTCGACAAGAATATGGAACTGGTCGATGTCGTCAAGACGGTTGCCGAGCGTCATCACTGCTCGCCGGCGCAGATTGCCCTCGCCTGGCTGCTGGCCCAGGCCGACTTCATCGTCCCGATTCCCGGATCGAAACGGCGCGCGACACTGGAGGACAGCATGGCGGCGGTCGATATCAGGCTGACTACAGCCGATCTCGACGAGCTGGAAGCCGCGGCACCGATTGGTGGCACTGCGGGCCCCCGCTACGGCGAGCTGATGATGTCGATGGTGCGCCTCTAGAAACTAGCGGTCATAGGCCTTGGGCAATGCGCCCGGGGCCGGATCGCGATACCGGTCCCTGAGCCGCATCTGGCGGTTGGACAGCGACTGGTCAACGCCGTCGATCATCACTGTTTCCACCTGGCTCGAAAGTTCCAGCGGATCACCGGTCCAGATCACCACATCGGCCTTGCGCCCGGCCCTGAGTGAACCGAGCTGGCCGCCCATATCCATGATCTCCGCCGGCACCGAACTGATCGCGGCAAAGGCTTCGTCCCAGGTCAGGCCGGTGGCGCGCGGGACCCTGGTCAGCGCCACGAGATTGCCGGCATATTGCACCGAATAGCGCAGCTGGTGCGCGTCGCGGTCGTTGATCATGCCGATCGCCACCTTGACGCCCGCGTCTTTCATGCGACCGATATTGGACTGGGTCGCAGACAGGTCCTCGAAACCGTAAGGCAGATCGCTGAGCGCGGAGGCCAGCACCGGAACGCCGGCGGCGGCGATATGCTCGGCGACACGCCAGCCTTCATTGACGCCGACCAAAACCATGTCGAGCGCCGGAAAATCCTTGCGCAGGTCGAGAACCTTGAGGATGTCATTGGCGCTTTCGACGTGGATCAGCAATTTGGTGTTACCGCTGATTACCGGCAGCAGCGCCTTTGCGTCCGATGCCTTGAGCAAATCGCTGTCAAAGGCCGCCGGATTGCGCGCATAGGTGCGGGCTTCCTCGAGCATCGCCCGAAACGCGATATGCGAGGCGGCGCGACTGCCCCCTGCCCGGCTGTGCCCGGTTTCGCCCAGTTCGACAAACTGGAAGGCGCGCGCCTTGGTGATCGGATTTTCATCCTGGCCGAGATCGATTACCGCCCCATAGCCACCGAAAATCGAATTGGCGGTGCTGGGTGAGACGACGGCACGGGTGACGCCCGCGGCTCGATTTACCGAGACGGGCGAAGCGAAGGGGTTGATCGCATATTGCACATCCAGCGCCGCCGAAAAGGGCGAGCCGCTGGCGTTCATGTCATTGGTCTGGGTCACCGCACCGACCTCGACGAGACCGATCCGGCTGAAACCGGCAAAAACTCCCGGCGTCACCCATTTGCCGGTGGCGTCGATACGCCGCGCGTCGGCAGGGATGGCAATATTCGCTCCGGCCGCAACAACCTTGTCGTTGCGGATCAGCACGGTGCCGCCCTCGATCGGAGCGCTGCCGTCGCCGATCACGACCTTGCCGCCGATGATGGCGGTGGTCTGCGCGGCAAGCGGTGCAGCCATCAGGGCCGCGGCGGAGGCGAGAAACAGGGACAGGCGCTTCATTTCACATCTCCTTCGCCGGGCTGGCCGAGCTCGAAATCGCTGACCGGACGCCGGGCTGCATCGCTGCTGTCGAACATCAGCGCACCGTCGATCCAGACCTTGTCCGGCCGCGAATAGACGCTGAGCGGATTGCCGTTCCACAGCACCAGATCGGCCATCTTGCCGCTTTTCAGACTGCCGGTCATTTTTTCAATGCCCATGGCCTTGGCCGGATTATAAGTAATCCACTGGATCGCCTGAGCATCGCTGATCTCGATACCCATGGCACGGCCATCGGCCATCGCCTTGGCCGCTTCCTGATTGAGCCGCTGGATCTGGTTCTCGTCATCGCTGTGGATGATCACGCAGGCTCCGGCCTTTTGCAACAGCGCTGCATTTTCCGGAATCGCGTCATAGGCTTCCATCTTGAAGCCCCACCAGTCCGCCCATATCGCGGAACAGATGCCCTCATTGGCCAATATATCGGCGATTTTATAGCTTTCGATCGCGTGATGGAACGCGGTCACCTTGTAGCCGAATTCCTTGGACATATCGATGATCTGGGCCATTTCGTCGGCGCGATAGCAATGGTTGTGCACCAGGATGTCACCATCCAGCACCCCGGCGAGCGTTTCCTTGCCAAGGTCGCGTTTCGGCGGCTTGGCATCGTTGCGCTTGCTGCGATATTCCTGCGCGTCGATCCATGTCTGCCGGTTGAGCGCGAGACTGCCCATGCGGGTCGACGGCATCCGGTTGCGGCTTCCGTACACCCGCTTCGGATTCTCGCCGCAGGCCATTTTCATGCCATAAGGCGCACCGGGGAATTTCATCCGCTGCACCGTGCGCGCCGGAACATTCTTGAGCGTGACCGAGCGGCCGCCGAACAGATTGGCCGAACCGGGAAGAATCTGCAGCGACGTGATGCCGCCATTGGCCATCGCCCGCGAAAAGCCGGGATCCTGCGGCCAGACACTGTGCTCGGCCCAGACCTCCGGGGTCACCGGAGATGTCGCTTCATTACCGTCGCTGTGCGCCGCCACGCTGGGTGTGGGATAGTCGCCAAGATGGCTGTGGACATCGATAATGCCCGGCGTCACATATTTGCCGGCGCCGTCGACAATGGTGGTCCCCGCCGGGATGACGGTATCCGGACCGCCGACAGACGATATTTTCCCGCCGGCCATGAACACCGTGCCATTTTCGATCCGGCCGCCCTCGCCGTCAAAAATGGTTACGCCTGTAATCGCGGTCGGCGTGGATGGATAGGCCTGGTAGGTTGACGGAAAGGCAGGTCCGCTCGACGCGCTGGATTTCGGAGGCGCAGCGGTACTGGCCGAATTCGTATTCGCGGCAGTGGCGGCACAGCCGGCCAGCATTGTTCCGCCGGCCGCAAGCGCCAGCAAAGCCCGAAACTTCATAGAGAACCCCTTTGTCTTATGATTTGATCGTCGGATGGACACCGCCGGCTTGCGGTTCGCCCAACTCGGACTGGCCTTCCAGATCGTCGCCAACATTGTCGTCCGCGAGCGTATCGAGATGCATCAGCTTCTTGATCAGGGGAGAGATCACAATCACCCCGACGCCGACGCCAACGGCCACCCAGCCGACGGATGAATAGACTTCCAGCACGCGATCAGGGCCGGCGCCTTCCGCACCGACGGCGGAGGCGATCAGGCCTGCGGCAAAGTTGCCGGTTGCCGATGCAAAGAACCAGGTCCCCATAATCAGGCTCGCCATATGTGCAGGGGCCAGCCGGTTCATTGCGCTCAGACCTACCGGCGACAGGCAGAGTTCACCGGTGGTATGCAGCAGATAGATCAGGAAAATGAACAATACCGGAGTGAGGTTTCCGGTTCCGGCAGCCATCGCGCCCGCAACCAGTACCAGAAAGCCGGCGCCCAGCTGGATCAGCCCCAGGCCGAATTTTGCCGGCGCGGAAGGTTCCAGCCCGCGGCGGCCGAGCATCGTCCAGAGAAGGGCAAAGACCGGAGCCAGCAAAACGATATAGATCGCATTGATCGACTGGAACACCGACGCGGGCACCTCGATACCCAGAATATTCCGGTCAACGCTGCGGTCGGTAAACAGGTTCAGCGACGAACCTGCCTGCTCGAACAACGCCCAGAACAGGATCGAACCGAAAATAAGGAACATCGCGGCAAAAATGCGGTCGCGGTCCTGGGGTTCAAGCTTGGCGACCGCTGTATAAAGCACGTAAATCACCAAGATCGCTCCAGCAATGCCGAGCAGTGAGCCGACCAGCGCCTGGTTCTGGATCAGCACCCAGACAAGGCCTACGGTCGCGAAACTCAGGATGTAAAGCAGCCATTCGAACTTGATGCCGCCGACCTTGCTTTCCAGCAGCGCGGGATCATTGGCTTCACCGCGACCGACCAGCAGCGGCTTGCCCCAGACAAACACGATCAGGCCGAGCAGCATGCCCAGCCCGGCCGCGCCGAAGCCGTAGGACCAGCCATAGGTCTGGCCCAGCCAGCCGGCGATGATTGCGCCCAGTGCGGCACCCAGATTGATGCCCATGTAGAAAATTGTATAGGCCGGATCACGGCGGATGTCGGTGCGCGTATAGAGCTGGCCGACAATCACCGAAATATTGGCTTTCAGAAAGCCCGAACCAACGATGATGAAGGCAAGCGCTAGCCAGAATATATTGATGGCGGGATCCGCCTGCCCGGCGCCCTCGCCTTCAAACGCCATCAGGAAGTGGCCAAAGGTCAGGAGTAACGCACCGAAGGCAACCGCCTTGCGCTGCCCCAGATAGCGATCGGCCAGATAGCCGCCGATTACCGGTGTGATGTAGACCAGAGCGGTATATGCTCCGTAGATAATACCCGCTTCACTGTCGGAAAACATCCAGTGCTGAACCAGATAGAAAATGAGCAGGGCGCGCATGCCATAATAGGAAAACCGTTCCCACATCTCGGCAAAGAACAGAACAAAAAGGCCCTTGGGATGACCGAGAAATGTTCCTCTCGCATCACCCGATTCCAGATACGCACCTGCCATTTAAATACTCCCCGAAAATTACTGTAGACTGTCACTTGCAGCCTGGTTGCGAGGCACACTAATGAAAAAAATGCGCAAGTGAAGCAGATTGTTTCAACCGAGACCGGTTTATTGCCAATAATCCTTGCAATCAGCCCCGCCGCTTCCAAAGTGTCGAGCATGAGCAAAAACCAATTCAATGATTTGACCAGCCTCGCCACCTATTTGCCCTCCCGCCGGTCCGGCCGGCCGCGCAACATGGTGGCACCGGGACCGAGCGATGCGCAGATCGCCGATATCGTCACCATGGCGATGCGCACGCCCGATCATGGCAAGCTCGCGCCCTGGCGGGTGGTTGCGGTGGCCGCTGACCAGCGCGGCCAGCTCGCGCACGGCATAAAGTCCGCCTATCGGAAGGAAAAGCCCGATGCTGGCCGGATGGAACTGGAGGGGCTTGAGGCGATGGCGCATGAAGCCCCCGCCTTGCTCATATTGCTCTCCTCGCCGGTCGATTCGACCAAAATCCCACTGTGGGAGCAGGAACTCAGCTGCGGCGCCTTTGCGATGAATATTCTGCATGCCGCGCATAGACTGGGCTTTGTCGGCGGCTGGATAACCGGCTGGCCCGCCTATAATGACGATGTCCGCGACCTGTTTGGTTCCGCACCGGAAAAAATTGCCGGATTCCTGTATCTCGGCACGTCCAATATCGAGCTGACCGAACGGCCGAGACCCGGCTTGGCGGACATATTGTCCTTCTGGACACCCCCGAACGGACAATAGTTGGTTACATATTCAACTAAATAACGGAAAAACCATAACTATCCCTTGCCCGCTTCGCTGTATTATGGCAGTGATGCAGCATGAACAATGCAAACAAGCCGGTCTATCTGAAATTGCGGGATATTATTTCCGAATCCATTCTTGATGGCGAATATCGCGAAGGCGACATGCTGCCCTCGGTCCGCGTGTTCGCGGCCGAACAGGGTGCCAATCCGCTGACCGTGGCCAAGGCCTATCAGGGTTTTCAGGAAGACGGACTGGTCACCGTAAAACGTGGCGTCGGCATGTTTGTCGCGGCTGGCGCAAAAAATCGCCTGCGCAGCGCCCAGCGGGAAGATTTCATCAAGAATATCTGGCCACCGGTCGAACGCCAGATGAAGCGGCTCGACCTGTCGATCGACGATCTGGTGAACAGCGACGCCTGACCGGCGGTCAGCTTTTTACTTTTCCCTGGCCCGCACCCCGCATGGCCAATGCCTGCCTCAGACTTTGCCGATATACCGGATTATCCGGCATGATCGCGACCGCTTTCTTGAGCAGGCTGATGCCGTCGCGCCTGCGCTCCCCATCCTGCATCAGGGCCAGACCGTAGAGATGTGATACGACCGGGCTTGACGGTTGCACCCGATAGGCGATCCGGCCTGCAGCGATCGCCTTATCCAATTGTCCGAGACCGGTATAGGCCTCGGTGAGTCCGGCCATGATAAGGGCGTCATTATCGCCGATCCGCTTGCGCAGATTTTCGAGTATATAGGCGGCGACCGCCCAGCTTTCGGTTTCGAGATGGGAATAGGCCATCCAGCGCAAACCGGCGATATTGCTGGGATTGTAACTGAGATATTGCGCCAGCACCTCGCCCGATCGCTGCATCGCGCCTTTGGCGCGCAGCACCTCGACCATGCGCAGCATGACCGGTTCGGAAAAGCGGATACTGCGGGCCTGTTCCAGCGCATCCAGGGCCTCGCCATAATTGCCCATCGCCGCAGCAACATCCGCTACCAGCACATGCGCCGCGCTGGCACCGGGATTGGCTTGCTGCAGCTGCTTTGCCTCGGCCAAGGCTGTCGCATAGTCGCCGGCGTCAAAAAGCGCGCGAATATAGGGCACCACAATCCGTGCATCTTCCGCATTGCGCTGCGCTTCCGCCCGCAGCACGCTGAGCGGCGCCGCGGCCAGGATCGCGCTTTCCCGGCCCGTATCGTGGACGGCCGCGCGGTTCAATATCCCGGCCGCCTGATCCCGCTCGTTGATCGCCTCGAGCGCCCGGCCAGCAAGCCAGAGCGCATAAGGATCGGCCCCGCTGCGGTTGACCTGCGGTATAAGCACGTCCGCGGCATCCCCGGCGCTGCCGGCCAGATAAAGCGACCGCGCGAGCAGGTTCTGCGCCTGCCGGTTTTCCGGCTGGATGGCGACCAGACGATTAAACTTGTCGATGGCGGCATTATAATTGCCTTCGCCATGCTCGATGATGCCCTGTACCAGCAAAACCGCCGGCACATTGTCGATCACCCCCTTGGTCTGCTGCATCAACCGCCTTGCCAGACCATATTGGCCGGCGCGGGCAGCGAGCACCGCCTGCATGAAAAAGGCTCTGGGATTATGCCCGTCCAAAGAGATGATCTTGCGGGCGACCGCCAGCATATCGGTCATCCGCCCCATGTCGCCGAGCGTGGCGGCATATTCCGTCAGTAACGGCACATCATTCGGATCAATTTGCAACGCCCGCTCGAACCAGGGTATCGCCGCACCCAGCCCGAACTGGAAGCGCAGCAATTCCCCACGATATTGGAGCGCGCGTATGTTGCCGGGGTCCAGCTTTACCGCTTCGTCGACCGCATTTGTCGCGCCGGCCTGATCACCGGTGTCGGCGCGAAAACGGGCAATCGCAACCCACAGATCCGGGTTTTTCCGATCCAGTTCCATCGCCCGGTTGAAGGCTGCACTGGCCAGTTGCTGATCGCCCATTTGCCGCGCGACCTGCCCCATGATCCGCGCCGCATAGCCCCGGTTGCCAGCCGGAATATCACTGGCAAGCAATTGATCCTGCGCCTTCTGCGCTTCACCCTGCAAAAGATGGGCATGGCCGTACAGATGCCGGACAGCAGCGGGATCGAGACCCAGCTGCACGGCGCGGTCGAGTTCCGCCTCCGCGGCCGTCCCGTCCCCGAGACTTAGCAACACTTCGGCCTGAGCCACCCGCGCATCGATCCACTGCGGATCGGCCTTGATCGCATTCATCAGTTCGATGCGCGCAGATCTGACATCGCGGCGGGCCCGAAACTGCTCGGCATTGGCAAAGGCTTCCCGGGCGTCGGCATTGCCTTCACTGGCGCCATAGATGGCGCTCGGAATGCCGATCGTGCCCAGCGCCAGTGCTGCGGCGAGCAGAGCCGGCTTGCTTGCGAAAGCCAATTTGCGGGCGAAGTCTCTCATTTTGGTTTAGCTGGCCTGCTGCAACTTATATTGCTTGAGCAGATCATAAAGTGTCGGGCGGCTGATCCCGAGCAACTTCGCGGCGTTGGAAATATTGCCGCTGGTCTGCGAAATCGCCCGCAGGATCGCCGACCGGTCGGCCGCCTCGCGCGCCGCTTTCAGGTTCAGCAGATCGGTGGCTGCATCCTCGTCCAGATCCAGATCCAGATCCTTCGCGTTGATCAACTTGCCATCGGCCATGATGACGGCGCGCTTGATCCGGTTTTCCAGTTCGCGAACATTGCCCGGCCAGTGCCAGGCTTCGAGCGCTGCCAGGGCATCCGGTGCCAGACCTTTCACGGCCGGATTGATTTCTTCGGCAAATTTCTTCTGGAAATGCCGTGCCAGCAGGCTGGCATCCCCCGAACGCCCGGACAGGGGCGGAATCTTGATCACGATCTCGGCAAGCCGATAATAGAGATCTTCCCGGAACGCGCTATCCTTGATCATTTTTTCCAAATTCTGGTGGGTGGCGCAAACGATCCTGGTGTCAACATCAATCGCCTTGCGACCGCCGATCCGCTCGATCACGCGCTCCTGCAGGAAGCGCAGCAATTTTACCTGGAGCGGCAACGGAATGTCGCCGACTTCATCGAGGAACAATGTGCCGCCATTGGCCTGCTCGATCTTACCTTCGGTCGTCTTGATGGCACCGGTAAAGGCACCTTTCTCGTGCCCGAACAATTCGGACTCGAGCAGGTTTTCCGGAATGGCCGCGCAATTTATCGCCACAAACGCCTTGTCGCGCCGGTCGCTCGAATCATGCAGGCCCTTGGCCAGCAATTCCTTGCCCGTCCCGCTCGCTCCCAGCAGCATCACCGATGCGTTGGTATTGGCCACGCGCTCGATCATCTGCGCGACTTTCAGCATTTCCGGAGCACCGGTGATGATCTGGCCCAATATATGATGCTCGTCATTGCCCTTTGCGGCCAGGCTGGCATTTTCCTGTTCCAGCCTGCGCACGTGAAAGGCACGACGGACAATCAAGCCCAGTTCGTCAATATCCACCGGCTTCTGGTAAAAGTCCCAGGCGCCTCCGGAAATGGCGCGCAAGGCGCTGGCTTTTTCGCCGTGACCGGAGGCGACGATGACTTTGGTATCCGGCTTCAGGCTCAAGATCGCGTCCATGGTGGCAAAACCTTCGGTGGTGCCATCGGGGTCCGGTGGCAGGCCGAGGTCGAGAGTCACCACATCCGGTTCCTCGGCGCGCAGCAATTCGATGGCGGACTCCCGGTCACCGGCGATGATCACTTCAAAATCGTCATAGGCCCATTTCAACTGCTTCTGCAGGCCCGGATCATCTTCGATGATCAGCAGTTTTTCTTTTCTCGGTTGATTTTTCTCCGGCATCATGCGGCCCTCTCGTCTGCAGAAATTTCTTCCGGTAAATGTTTGGCAAGCGGCAGGATCAGCGTGAAGCGGCTGCCCGCTCCCTCTGTGCTCTCGACTTCCAGACGTCCGTTCATCGCTCGCGCCAGTTCCCGGGCTTCATAGGCACCAATGCCGAATCCGCCTTGCTTGCTGGAGGCGAAAGGCTTGAACAGCTGGCTGCGGATAAATTCGTTCGACATGCCGGTCCCCCGATCACAGACCTCGATTGCCACGCTCAGGTCCCGGCGCCGCGCGTTGATGGTTATCGGTTCGTGTTCGTTGCTGGCATCGATCGCATTCTGGATCAAATGCCCCAATATCTGCTCGACCCGCGCGGGATCGGCGAAAATGGTGAGATCGTCGATCTGGGCGCTTTCAATGCCGTGCAACAGACGCTTTTTCTCGATCGTTGACCGGATGAGTTCGGCGACCTTGACGCATTTGGGTTCCTCCGGACTTGCCTTGTTGTGCTGCGCGAGCCGTTCCAGAAGACCATTCATCTTGCGCGCCGAATCCTGCAACGTGTCGATCATGTCCGCCTGGAAATCGGGATTGTCGGCATGGCGCTTGGCATTGCCCGCCAGCAGGCTCAACTGGCTGACGAGATTCTTGATGTCGTGCATGATGAACGCCATGCGGCGGTTGAACTCGTCAAATCTCTGTACTTCCGACAAGGATTCCTGGCTGCGATATTCGGCCAGATAGCTCGCCACCTGACGGCCGACGACACGGAGCATATCCAGGTCTTCCCAGTCGAGCGTGCGGTTGATCCGAGGCCGGGCCAGCAGAATCAGTCCGGCCAGCCGGTCGAAATGGACCAGAGGCACCGCAACCCAGGCCCGCGTATCCTTTTTCATCCAGTCCGGGATCAGTACGGCATCACATTTTTCATCCCGGCCGGCCCGCAATGCGTCAAATTCAACGATATGACCGGTATCTTCGAAAAAACCAGCCGTCCGGGTGGTGCAGGCGCGAGCCGGCACCTCGACCGCGGACCAGTTCCAGCGCGACTCCAGCACCAGCTGGCCAGAATCGTCCGGCACCAGAAGAATACCCGCTGGCGAATCGGTAATATCCGCAATGGCCTTGATCACCCGTTCGTGAAACGGGGCGCTGTCGGGGCCGGGGCGACCAATCGTATCGGTAAAACGGATCCACTCCGACCGATAGTCGTAGCGATGCTGGAAAAAATTCTTGGCGAGCTTGACCTTCAGCCATGCACGGAACTTGCCGGACGGCAGCAGCAGCAGCGCACCGATCGTCGTACCGAAAAGGAAGCTGATCTGGGCCAGGCGCGCATAGTCACCACCGATAATCTGCAGCGCTGTCGCGATCACGACCATCATCAGCAGATAGCTGCCGATTGCCACCAGCGACAGCGAACGGAAAGCAACGCTGCGCGAAAGCTTCAGCGTCCATTCGGTGTTGCGTATCGACGCCAGTGCCAGGATGGGAGCAATCACCGCGATCATCGGCCCGCGCATCGCGTGCAGTTCCACCGGCGTTTGCTGGGTCAGATATGTGATCGTATAGAGATTGAGATCATAGGTCCAGATTGCGGCCAGCGATGCCATCGGCAGCCTGATGCCCCAGCGGGTTTCCGGCGCGGCAATCGAATAGAGATTATGAACCAGCACCAGGGCACCCACAGAGAAGATCATCCGCAACACCAGCGAGGTATATAGCGTGACCCCTTCGAGACGCGGACTTCCCGAAAAGGCCGGAAGCAGGGAATCGACCAGGGCTTGCCCAATCAGGACAAAGGTCAGCGCAGCATAGATGGTGTTGACCGTTTTGGGTTCATCCCGCCCCTCCCCGGTCCGCAGCAGAATGAACATGAAGGCGAGCCAGCCAAAATTGCGCAAGGTTTCGGAAAAGCGCGTAATCGGGGTCAAAGATCCCTCTACCGCGATCGAAAGGGCCCAAAAACTGGTCAGAGCGATTGCGACGATCAGCCAGATATGCTTGTCGGTGCGTTCCACCTTGCGCTGAAATTGCCAGATCGCCAGCGCCGCAAACAGAGCTGCGGCGATACCGTGACCAAACAGGCTGATATAGTCGAGAAGCGGCTCCATATCAGCGCGCTCCTTCAGGCCATAATATCACGCGTATGGTCTGCAGGATGATCAGCAGGTCCAGAAAAGGCGTGTAATTTTTGGCATAATAGAGATCATATTCCAGCTTGTGCCGGGCATCTTCGGTCGATGCCCCGTAGGGATAGTTGATCTGTGCCCAGCCGGTGATACCCGGCTTGACGATATGACGCTCTGGATAAAAGGGCATCTTGGTTTGCAGATCATTGACGAACTGCGGCCGTTCCGGACGAGGGCCGACAAAACTCATCTCGCCTTTCAACACGCTCCAGGCCTGCGGCAGCTCGTCAATCCGGACCTTGCGGATGAAACGGCCGATCCGGGTAATCCGCGGATCATTCTCGGTCGCCCAGATCGCCTCGCCCCCGATCTCGGCATCGGAACGCATGGAGCGCAGCTTGAGTATCTTGAACGTCTGGCCGTAAAGCCCGACCCGTTCCTGCTTGAAAAAGGAATCACCGCGGCTTTCCAGCTTGATGAGCAGCGCAAAGACCAGAATTACCGGTCCGGTCAAAACCAGCAACAGGAAACTGAGAAATATGTCAAAACCCCGCTTGAACAGGGTGGACAGCCGCCTTCCCGATGAAAATCCGTCTGAAAAGATGAACCAGCTCGGGTTCACGCTGTCGAGATCGACACGTCCGGTTTCGCGTTCGAGAAAGCTGGACAGTTCATTGACGTGAACACCGGTTGTCTTGATCGTGAGCAGGTCGGCTACCGGCAGAGAATTGCGCCGCTCCTCGAGCGCCAGCACAACCTCGCTGACCGCCAGATCGATCACATGTTGCGGCAAATTGTCAATATCCTGACGCCGGACAGCGCTGTCAATCAGGCTCGGGCCTTCGTTCATGTCGACGTAGCCGGCAATGATGAAACCGCTCTCCTGCCGCTTTTCCAGCTGTGCAATCCGGCCGGCGCGTGCACCAGCCCCGAGTACCAAAAGGCGCCGCTTGAAAATATCACTGTCCAGCATGGTACCGAGCAACATCCGGATCACCATCAGGAACAGAATGGCCAGGACCATCGCGTACAGAGAATTGGAGCGCCAGAGCGTGACACCCGGCATCGCGAAGGACATTAGCGCCAGAAAAATAACACCCAGAGAGATTGCAACCAGAATCCGGGCAGCGGCAAAGCGCAAGGATTGCAAGGCTTCGGGGCCGTAAATACCCACAGCGATCAGCGCCAGTTGCAAGGCAAGGGCAAAGCTGAAAATCGGGCCGGGACGGTCGGCGATCGACCCTACGTCCATGTTGATCTGCAGCGCGCGGAATATCCAGCCCGCTTCCGCTGCCATCAGCAACAGCAGAAAGTCGATCAGGCCCAGTAACAGCACCGGATAGGGAATATAATGTTTGAATAATCGGATCATAAGGCGCGCGATCTTTCCTCTGTCTCTATGAGCCATAAGGAAAATTGGTTATCTGTCGGTAAATTTTACAAATCAAATTACGCAAAATCAGTCGATTTCGCGAAAATGTTCAATATGCCGACAGTTTTTACGCGGCAGTGCAGCTGTTCCGCCGCTCCGGTCTAGTCGCTGACGAAGTCGAACGGCGTCAATCCGCGTTCCCGATCATCAAATTTCAGCGCCCGGCTTCGCGGCGGTGCGGAGCGCTGGGAACATTGGGGCCGTGTACAGGCCGGGCAGCCCAGTCCGATCGGATCCGCGCGCTCGATATCCAGATCCTTGCCGCGCGCATCGTGCAGCACCGAAGCAACATCGGCGGAAACGCCCAGGCCGATTGCGAAGGCCGGTGTATAACCGCCTGCACCGGAGCCTATCCCCTGCACCGCGCGGGACAGGGTGAACCAGGCTGAACCGTCTTCGAGAGCGACCAGTTGCGAATGGATTTCTGCCGGTTGTTCGAACACCCGGTGAATATCCCAAAGCGGACAGCGATGTGCGCTTTCCACCAGCGGCGCGTTGCTGGCACCGGCATAGCGCTTGGAGATCATCCCGGACCGGTCGATACGAACCATGAAAAACGGCAAGCCCCGCGATCCGACACGTTGCAATGTCGTCAGCCGGTGCGCAATCTGTTCAAAGCCCGCACCAAACCGCCGCTGGAGCAGCTGGATCCGGTACCCGCTCTGCTCGCATGCCTTCAGAAACCGTTCGTAGGGCATCATCAAGGCCGCGGCAAAATAGCCCGACAGGTGACGTCGGAACAGTTTTTCGGCGGCACGGTCGGTAAATTTCCCGCCTGCAGCCAGCGCGTCAATTTCTCCCTTCGCCTCGATCTGCCCAAGCAACAGCGCTGCCTGAAAGGTACGCGAGGCCGGGTCCAGCATTTCCGAAAGCTGTAACTGCCGTGCATGAAGATCCAGACGGCGCAGCTTGTCCGGCAGCACGGTTTCCGGCAAAATGCGGATGATCAGCTGATGTTTGACACGCAGCCGTTCGGCGATTGCCCCATAAAGGTCGCCGGCCCCCAGGCGAAGTTCGTCGGCAAGTTGCTCGGCCATGCTGTCGAGATCGGCAAAATGGTTGCGCCAGCGCTCGATCTCGCGGCGGACGGCCTGGATCGGATCCGGTGCGCCGCTTTCCCCTGACTCGCCATCAGCCTTGCGGTTGTCAAAAAGACGGACAAAGGCTTCGGCCGTATTGGGCGACGCGATCAGCCATTCTTCCAGTTCGGCCCGATCAACGGACAGGTCTTCGAACAGGGGGTCTGCCAGCCGCTGCCGGATCGCATCAACCCCGCCGCCGGGAACCGCCGCGATCAGTTGCCGGGGGTCAAAGTCGAACCTTTCCGCCAGCAACAGCATCAAGCGGGCGCTCAGCGGGCGCTGGTTCCGTTCGATAAGGTTAAGGTAGCTGGGTGAAATGTCCAGTGCCTCGGCCAGCGCCACCTGGGTCATGCCGGCGCTGCGACGCAGCCGCTTGATCGCGGCTCCGGCAAAGAGTTTCTGACTTGTCATGTCGCAGCTATGTAAATTTATTTACAAGATTTCAAGCTGATTTGATCCGGAAGCTCCCTTGACCCGGAACAGAACCGGCGGTCCGGTCCGGCCGAGTAAATGTTTCTTAACCGCGCTCGTCTATTTCAGGCCGGAAATTAGAAAGAAACTGGTGCTCCGCTATGCTCAAAGAATCCATCCTGTTTGTCGCGTCCACCGGGTTGCTGATCTATTTTATCGCGCCTGCGGACAAGGCTCCGGAAGCAGAACAAGTCGCAGCCCCGGTGCGGGAACCGGCGAAACCGGCCACCCAGACTTCGGATGACGGCTGGGGCTATGACGATGAAGAGGAAGAAACCGAGGACGAGAGCTTCGTTTTCGGAGAGCCGATGACGCTGCTCGACGACCAGAACGATGAAAAATCCTCAGATGAAGACGGGGGCGCCAACCGCCAGGAGCAAGCGGACAATAGCGGATCGGCAAGCACAGCCGCACCCAAGGTCGCGACCCGGCCTTCTCCAAACAGCCCCCGACCGGGAGCATTGGGCAGCCTCGAGAATCCGATTGTTTTCAAAACCGACAATCCGGTTAACGCCATCGACGACTAATCGAGATCGCGGGCCATATCGCGGCGGCATTCGTCGCTGATGATCGCGGCATGGCCATAGTTGGGATGGTCAATCTGGACCATCACCTGCCCTTCCATGCTTTTCCATATCCGGGCCTGCTCGCCGGTCAGCGGGAAATGGACAAATTGTACCGCGCTTGCCTTGCCGTCGGCACGGGTGCGGTCGATATCCTGCTCCGGTTCCGCCGTCACCATTTCGCCGCCGATGACCAGATGGATATGCCGGTCGACGCCGCCCAGCGTCTTCAGGAAAGCCGTGCGCCGTTCTTCCTCGTCGATTTCGAACATCAGGGTCCCGGTAAATTCCGACCCGTTGGGCACCATCGGATTGTAGGCCGCCAACTCGTCGGTCAGCTGTTCCTCGCCACCTTTTTCGATGCGCAGCATTTCCTGGATTTGCAGCCACATGCTTTCCCAGCTTTCGAACTGGATCGTGGCATAGGGACCGATCGCGATCCGCCGGAACTTCTTGCGCAGGATCGATTCCTGCCGCTTGTCCTTGCGGATCGATTCATAGTCCTGCAGCAAGATGATATCATCCCGGGTGATTTCATGGGTATCGCGGGGCATATCTTGGTCCTCAAAATTTGATTTGCATGTTCGGCGAGGCGATAAGGGTTACATATGGCTCATCGTCAAAGTCCGTAGGCCTTGGCGAGCAATTCAATCGGGTGACCGATCCGCTCCGGCAGGTTCGCCTGCCCGCCACTCTCCATGATCTGCCTGAGATGTGGCCCGGCCAGCGGGCATTCGCTGACCATATAATCGGGATCGCCTTTTGAAACCGCCCGTGCAGCGGGGCGGCCGACCTTGACCGCCTTGTCGAAATTTTCCTTGAAAATACCCCATTTTCCGCCGTGACCGGAACAGCGTTCGGTGATCGTAGGGGTCGCTTCCGGAATCAGCTTCAGCATTTCCATCGCCTTCGGCCCCATGTTCTGGGCGCGGCTGTGGCAGGCAAAATGGATGCCGATCCTGGCGTTCATCGGAGAGATCTCCATCAACCCCTTGTCCTTGGCGATCTCGACGACATATTCGCTGAGATCGCGAGTTGCCCTCGCCAGCTTCTTCACCGCCGCATTGTCGGGCAGGATCAACGGCCATTCGAACTTCATCATCAGAGCGCAGCTCGGGGTGAGTGCGACGATGTCAAAGCCGTCGTCGATGATCGGTTCAAAGAAGGCGGCAACCTGCTCGGCGGAGGATGCCACCGCTGGCAGGTCGCCGTTTTCCAGTTTCGGCATGCCGCAGCAGCCGGGATATTCGACGCGCGTCTGCACGCCATTGTGCGACAGCACGGCCAGCGCCGCCTGGCCCGCGGTCTGGTCGTTGAAATTGCCGTAGCAGGTCGCGTAGATTGCCGCCTTGCGCCCGAAGGCCGGCGCGTCCGCATTGGCGACCGGGCCATGGCCGACATGCTTGTGGGTCAGCGGCACCTCTTCAAATTCCGGCAGATGGGCGCGCTTGTCGATCCCGGCGACGCCCTGCAGCAGCCCGCGGGTGAACCCGTTGTCCGGCTTGGTCGCCCAGTTGGCCAGCCCCGAAACAGAGCCGGCCACAACAGCATTGCGATCCATTTCGGCAAGTTGCTTGTCGACAAATCCGGTCTTGCCCTTGCGGTTCTGGGTCGCCCGGTGGCGCAGCATAAGATGGGGGAAATCGAGATCAAATTCATGCGGCGGCACATAGGGGCATTTGACCATGAAGCACATGTCACAGAGCGTGCAGGCATCGACAACCTTCTTGATATCGCCGGTGCTCAGGTCCTCCACCTCCTCGTTGGGGCTTTCGTCGATCATGTCGAACAGCTGCGGAAAACTGTCGCACAGGTTGAAGCAGCGGCGGCAGCCGTGGCAAATGTCGAAAACGCGGCGCAGTTCCTCGTCCAGCGCTTCCTCGTCATAATAGGATTCGTCCTGCCATGCGATCGGATGCCGCGTCGGCGCGCCCAAACTGCCTTCAGTCATGATGTTTTCCCTGTCGTCCGGGGGACGGAATCTTTGGTTATGAAGATTGCGCCGCCGCCCATTGGGAGGAGGGAGGCGGCGGCGGCACAATCCAATAGATGAACGGTTTAGGCGTCCATCGATTCCAGCGTTTTCTGGAATTTGCCAGCATGGCTCTTTTCCGCTTTTGCAAGCGTTTCGAACCAGTCGGCAATTTCGTCAAAGCCTTCTTCGCGGGCCGACTTCGCCATGCCCGGATACATATCGGTATATTCGTGGGTCTCGCCCGCAATTGCCGATTTCAGGTTGTCAGCGGTGGCACCGATCGGTTCACCGGTAGCCGGATCGCCGACTTCTTCGAGAAATTCGAGATGACCATGGGCGTGGCCGGTTTCGCCTTCGGCGGTCGACCGGAAAACGGCTGCAACATCGTTATAGCCTTCGATATCGGCCTTCTGGGCGAAATAGAGGTACCGGCGGTTGGCCTGGCTTTCCCCGGCAAAGGCGTCTTTCAAATTCTGTTCAGTTTTGCTTCCAGCAAGTCCCATAATCTTCTCCATTTTCGGATGGTTGAACTAGATACCGATTTCAAGAATCGGATTGGCAGGGTGTTAACCCCCGACGCGCGCGCACTCCATCTAATTTTTTGATGGTTTACGATCGGAATAATCGATTAATATATTGCGATTTATTCGCAATAGCGATTATTAGTCAGGACAGCGCCGGAACCGATAGACCTCCGGCTGGATCGCCAGTTCAAAACGGTCCCTGCCTATGACGCGTACTGGCCCATTCAGACGGAAACGTCCGCCAGCTTCCCCGGTTTCTTCGTCGATGGCCTGGTCGTCAAGCCGCAACAGCAGCTCTCCCTCGCCCCATTCCCATGTGCCGGTCAGATCTTCGGAAACAAAGTTCCCGCCCGGAATCATCGTCCAGTTGGTCGGCGCACTGCACGCTTCATCCTGCATCGACCAGCGCCCTTCAAAAAAGGACGGATCGATATCTGGCACCTGCGGCGCAGCCATTGCCGTCCCCGGCAACAGCAGCACCACCCGGAGACATCCCAGCCAGCCCATCTATTTCTTCATGATATTCAGCGTGGCAGCGGTCAGCGCTTCGGCCCCCGTCATGATGACCTTTTCCGCATCCGGTGCCCAGAACGGGCTGTGCAGTGACGGCAGCTTCGTGCCTTCGGTCTGTGATTTCTGATATTCCGCCATCGGCACCCCGCCGACCCAGAAGATCATGCTCTTGATATTCTCGTCGGCGCGGCGATAGCGGCTGAAATCCTCTCCGCCCATCACCGGTTTCGACTGCACCACCCGTTCCTTGCCGAAGCGGGTTTCGAAGAGCCGGGCCATTTCCACGGAAAATTCCGGGCTGTTATAGGTAGCCGGCGTGAACTCCGCGTCGCGCACCGTCACCACCGGCATCCGGTCCTCCGGCATGCCCGCTGTGATCGCTTCACCGCGCGCAATCCGCTTGATTCCGTCGAGCAGCTTGGCCCGGGTTTCGTCGCCATAGCTGCGCACCGTGATCAGCAGCAGCGCCTCGTCGGAAATGATATTATGCTTGGAACCGGCCTGGAAGCTGCCGACGGTCACCACCGCCGGATCCTGTGGATCGATTTCGCGGCTGACCAGGGTCTGCAGAGCCCCGACAATGCGGCTGGCCAGCACCACCGGATCCTTGGTGGTGTGCGGATAGGCGCCATGGCCGCCGACCCCCTTCACCTGGATATCGACGCTGTCGACATTGGCCAGCGCATAACCCGGTGCATAGCCGATATATCCCGCCGGCGCACCGGCTGCATCATGAAAGGCCAGCGCATAGTCGGGCTTCGGGAAGCGGCTGTAGAGACCGTCCTCGATCATCGCCAGAGCGCCCTCGCCCGTCTCTTCTGCCGGCTGCAGGATCATCACCAGCGTCCCGGCCCATTCGTCCTTGCGCGCGGCCAGTTGCCGGGCGGTCGCCACCCATCCGGTCATATGCGTGTCATGACCGCATGCGTGCATCACAAAGGTGTCATTGCCCTGCCGGGTCTTGGCCTTGACCGTCGAGGCAAAGGGCAGTCCGGTTTTTTCCTCGAGCGGCAGGCCGTCCATATCGGCGCGCAGCAGCACCGTCGGTCCCTCGCCATTTTTCATCACCGCGACCACGCCGGTGCCACCCACTTTTTCGGTGACATCAAAGCCGAGACGTCGCGCTTCGGCAGCCAGTTTCGCTGCCGTCCGGACTTCCTCGCCGCTCAGTTCGGGATTGCTGTGCAGATCACGATAGATTTCCATCAGCGATGGCAGGTCGGCCGCGATCGCCTTGTTCAGATCGTCTGCCTGCGCCGGCGAAACCGCCAGCATCGATGCCGCTGCCAGCAAACCCAATTTCATATATTTCCGCATCATCATCCCCAATCATTATCTGTCTGCCCCTGACTAATCGGGTCAGGGCCGCTTGTCAGTTCAAAATTCCTGTTGTCGGCACCGCTACCCCCTCGTCCGGGTACCAGTCCACCGGATCACTGTGCCGTCCAGCCACCGTCGATCGAGATATTCGCGCCGGTAATCGCACGGGCCTCATCCTTGCACAGAAAAATCGCAAGAGCAGCGATCTGGTCGATCTGGACGAATTCCTTGGTCGGCTGCGGGGCGAGCAGCACGTCGTTGATCACCTGCTCGCGAGTCAGCCCGCGCACTTCCATGGTGTTCGGGATCTGGCCCTCGACCAGCGGGGTCCAGGTATAGCCGGGCGAGATAGTGTTCACCGTGATACCCTGCTGCGCGACTTCCAGCGCCACCGTCTTGCCAAAGCCGTCGATCGCGTGTTTCGCGGCATTATAGGCGGACTTGTAGGGGCTTGCGACCTTGCTGTGCATCGATCCGGTATTGATGATCCGGCCCCAGCCCTTGTCCTTCATGCCCGGCAATACCGCCTTGGTGGTGTGGAAGGCGCTGTTCATGATGATATCCATGACCGCGTTCCATTTGTCCTCGGGGAATTCGTCCACCGGCGAGACAAACTGGATTCCGGCATTGTTGATCAATATATCGACGGCACCGAGCTGCTCTGCACAATCGGCGCACATTTGCCGGATTTCTTCCGGCTTGGTCATATCGGCACTGCTGTAGGCCGCCTTGGCACCGCTCAGCGATTCCAGTTCCTGGCGCAGCGTCTCGATCTCGCCCGCATCGCCGAATCCATTGATCATCACCGCCGCGCCTTCCGCCGCCAGTGCTTTCGCATAACCGCCGCCGATACCCGATGTCGAACCTGTGATCAGCGCCGTCTTGCCCTTTAGAAACATGCATATTCTCCTTTGCGGCGACCTTAAAACTGTCGCACCGGACTGCAACGCTTTTGTAAAAGAAATCAGCGGTGCTTGCGCTTTTTCCAGAATCAGGCGAATTGGAAAGTCACAAGGAGACAAATATGCGCCTCGACGATCTGGGTCCCAGCAAGAATGTTCGCGATCAGGGCCGCGGGGGCGGTCGCAGCTTTGGCGGCGGTGGCGGCGGTCTGGGCCTATTGCTCAGCTTCCTGCCGATGCTGCTCGGCCGGAAGCTGGGTTGCGGCACGGTCCTGCTGATCGGCGGGGCGGCGCTGGCTTTCTTCTATTTCAGCGGCGGCGGCCTGCAACTGGCCGACGGCACCGGCACCGGCGGTTTCCAGTCGCAAAGTGCGGGAAGCAATGTCGCCTGCGACACGGAGGAAGAAATGTTCGCCTGCCAGGTTCTCGCCTCCACCGAACAGACCTGGGAAAAATTGTTCCGGCAGCAGGGCGAGCGCTATCGCCCGACCACCCTCACCTTCTACGAACAGTCCGGCCAGTCAGGCTGCGGCGCAGCGCAGGCGGCGATGGGTCCCTTCTATTGTCCGGCGGACCGGGGCGTCTATCTCGACACCAGCTTTTTTCAGGAAATGTCCTCACGTCTCGGCGCCAAGGGCGATTTCGCCCAGGCCTATGTGATCGCGCACGAGGTCGGCCACCATATCCAGAATTTAGCCGGAACCGCCGATCAGGTCCGCGACGCGCAGCGGAGCGCCAGCAAGGCAGAGGGCAATGCGCTGCAGGTGCGGATGGAATTGCAGGCGGACTGCTATGCCGGGGTCTGGGCCGCGCAAAATGCCGACCGGATGGAGCCCGGCGATGTCGAGGAAGGTCTGAACGCCGCCCACGCGATTGGCGACGACACCCTGATGCGCGGTGCGGGTCAGCGGCCGGTGGAGAGCATGTTCACCCACGGATCGTCCGAACAGCGCATGGCCTGGCTGCGCAAGGGCCTGCAGAGCGGTGATCCCGCCGCGTGCAATAGCTTTGCCGCAGGGGCTGTCTAGCATGAGGGCTCCGGCGCGACACCGGAGCCCGCATTTTCTAGGTCCGCGACCGCCGCAAGCTGCCGGACCAGTCGAGCCGCCGGGTGACAAACATCACCCCGGCCAGGGCCGCAAAGATCAGCAGCGATCCGATCAGCAGCGAATAGGCTTCGAGACTCAGCAATATGTAGATGGCGCCATATAGGCCCGCCAGCAGCCCGCCGATGACCGAGGCGCTGCGCCAGCTCGACAGGATCGATGCCGAATATGCCGTGATCAGGCCGATCGTCGCCAGCGACGCGATGACATAGGCCCAGGCGAACCCGATGATCTCGGCGAAGGCGAGCAGCAGCACGAAGAAGAGCACCAGCGCGACCCCGACCAGAATATAGTGCACCGAGGATATCTTCACCCCGCCGATCAGATCGAACAGCAGAAAGGCGACAAAGGTGAAGCCGATTATCAGGAATCCGTATTTTGTTGCCCGGTCCACCTGTCCGTAAAGGTCTACAGGCTGGATCAGGTCGACAGTCGCGCTGGCGTTCACACCATCCCTATAGCCAGGATCATAAGAGGACATGTCTTGCGCGCGGATCGGCTGCACCTGCTGCCCCGCTTCAGTGCCAATCAGCGACGTGCCCAATGCCAGATTGGTGATGACATATTTTGCCGTGAAACCATCCGCATCTACCGTTCTGCTTTCCGGCAGAAAGCTCCCGGCAAAGCTTGGGTGCGGCCATTTCGAGCGGACTGTCCATTCGGTCTGCCCTGCATGGGGCGCGATGGTAAGGCTCTGGTTGCCCTTGAAGCGGACATTGAACTGCGCTTCGATCACGCCGTTCGCCAGCGCGCTGCCGTCGACAAAGGCAAAGAACCCGCTGTTTCCGGTTTCGCCAAGCCCCTTGCCGGGTTGCAGTTCCAGCATCTCGCCATTGACCTTTACCTCATTGTCGCCAGCCAGGCCGCGGGCATCGGACAGGCCGAAGCGCAGTTCAGCGCGATCGAAGTCGATCTGGTCGAGCGCGACTCCATAACGGTCGAGATCGTCAGGCAGCCTGAAGGTGGCCGAGCCCGTCATCGCCGTATCATAGACGATCACTTCGTAGATCGCCCGTTTCTTGGTCTCTGTGTTCAGCATGCTGTCGAGTTTCACGCGCTCGGGCGCCACGAAGAGTTCGCGCGTCACGAAATTGGTGCGGGTGACCGTCTTGCCATTTTCCTCAACTGACTCGGTGACCCTGGCCCGATAGGGCAACACGATCTTCGGACCCGCGAAAACCTGCTTGCCGCCCCAACCGGAAACGATCGACTGTTGCGCCGTCTCGCTCTGGCTTTGCCGGTCGTAATTGAGCAGCCAGACGGTGAACAGCGGGATCGTAATCAGAAATCCCATCAGCACGACCAGCATGAATTTGGCGCCCGGCGATCGCTCCGGCTTGTCCGAATGGCCCGACTCAACTTCTGTTTCTTCCATGATGTCTCCCTTTCCATTCGCAACAATGGTTGCTTGCGAGACCCGTGCGTTCGTCTAAACTCGCCGCAGGATCACTTCCGTCACTGCGACAAGACGAGGCGTACACGCGCCCAAACGAAAGGCCGTTATGAATATTTCGGATTGCCACAATGTGAACGACTTTCGCGCGCTCGCGAGAAAGCGACTGCCCTTTCCGATTTTCGACTATATCGATGGCGCCGCGGACGACGAGGTGACGCGGCGGCGGAATACAGAGGCCTATGAACGCTGCGATCTGGTGCCGAATGTGCTCGCCGGCGTCGAGACGATCGACATGAGCACGACCGTGATGGGCCAGAAGCTGGCGATGCCCCTGTTCCTGTCCCCCACCGCGCTCCAGCGCCTGTTCCACTGGCAGGGCGAGCGCGCCGTTGCCCGGGCGGCTGAAAAATTCGGGACCTATTTCGGCATCTCCTCGCTGGCCACGGTCAGCATAGAGGAGATCGGCGCGAGCATCAGCACGCCAAAAATGTTCCAGCTCTATGTGCACAAGGACAAGGATCTGAACCGGTCGATGGTCGAACGGTGCAAGGCGGCGAAATTTGACGCGCTGACCCTGACCGTCGACACGATCGTCGGCGGCAATCGCGAACGCTGCCTGCGCTCCGGCTTCACCAGTCCGCCGCGCATTACCCCGACCAGCTTCTGGAGCTATGCGGCCAAACCCGCCTGGGGTCTGAACTACATGTTCCGCGACAAATTCGAGCTTTCCAACCTCAAGGACCATGTCTCGGAAGGCACCAGCGTTCCCAATTCCGTCGCCGACTATTTCACCAATATGCTCGACCAGTCACTCGACTGGAAAATGGCCGAGGAAATCGGCAAGGACTGGGATGGAGAATTTTGCCTGAAGGGGATCATGTCGGTCGCCGATGCCAGGCGCGCGGTCGATATCGGCGCGACCGCGATCATGGTTTCCAACCATGGCGGACGGCAGCTGGACGGCAGCCGCGCCCCGTTCGACCAGCTCGCCGAGATTTGCGATGCGGTCGGTGACAGGCTGGATGTGATCTGTGACGGCGGCATCACCCGGGGCAGCCATGTCCTGAAGGCGCTCAGCGTCGGTGCCAAGGCCTGCTCGGGTGGCCGCCTCTATCTTTATGCGCTGGCTGCGGCCGGACAGCCGGGGGTTGAGCGAATCCTTGCTTTGCTGCAAGCTGAGATCGAACGCGACATGAAACTGATGGGCGTCACGGCGGTGGATCAATTGAACCGGGACAATCTTCGCTTTCGATAACCCGCGCGTTCAGGGGATTAAATCGATGAAAATGATGCACTTAAGCGGTGTACTGTTGTTCTGTGGCCTGTTGCCATCGGCTGCGCTGGCGCAACCGGGCGCGCAGGAGGACTCGACGATCGAGTCGGCGGGCAACAAGGTCACCGAGCCGTTTGACGGCAAGGAAGTGCCGCGGAAGCTGAAAGATATCCAGGACGATCCCTATTCGCTAGTCGGCTTGAGCCGGTGCGCCGCGATCATCGCGGAAGTGCGGGAACTCAACGAAGTCCTGGGACCGGATGTCAATGAGCAGGAGGACAAAAGTCTGGGCAAGAAGCGCGAGGAAACGGCCGCACGCGTGGCGGGTAGCGCGATCGGCTCGATTATCCCCTTCGGTGGCATCATTGGCGAGGTGACCGGAGCCAATGCCGAACGGAGACGCTACAATATCGCGGTCTATGCGGGAACCGTCCGGCGCGGGTTCCTCAAGGGCGTGGGCCTGCAAAAGGGATGCAAGGCACCCGCCAGGCCTTAGAACCAACGCGCAGTTCAACCTTGGGGGCAACAAGGGAGACAAAACATGATGTCGGCAAAATCTGTCGCTGTCTTTGGCCTGGTCGCATGGGCGACCGCATCGCAGCCCGCGCTGGCGGCCACACCGGATGTCGAGCAGCCCATGCTCGATCATATGGAACATGCGGTGACGCAGCCTGCGCGGGATGTGAATCTGAGGAAGGACGAAATTCCCGCCCGTCTCCTGGAAATTCAGAAAGCACCCTATAATCTAGCCAATGTCGACGGTTGTCGCGCCATAACCTCGGAGATAGCAAGCCTTCGTCCGATGCTCGGGCCCGATGTCAACGAAAACCCGCAACTGTCCCGCGCCGAAAAGCGCGAACGCAGCGTCAGCCGGGTGGCGGGGGGTATTATCGGCGGCCTGATTCCGTTCCGCGGCGTTGTGCGCGAAGTTAGCGGAGCCAATGCGGCAGAACTGCGTTATCAGCGCGCGATGGCAGCCGGATTTGCCCGGCGGAGCTTTCTCAAGGGAATGGCCCACAGCGCGGGATGCAAAGCGGATACCACAACACGTGCTGCCCCGACAAATCTGTTGCCGCAAAAAATTAGCCAGTTTCGGCCAGATGATTGATTGCGTTACCAATATTTGGTATTGTCGGAGCATGGGTAAAAATACATCCATATCGCTGAGTGATCATAATCTCGATTTCGTCCATCAACAGATGGAAACGGGACGCTTTGGATCGACCAGCGAAGTTATTCGCGATGCGTTGCGATTGATGGAGGAACGCGAGGTCAAGCTTGCAACGCTGAAGCGCGAATTGCAGAAAGGCCTCGATAGCGGCCCTGTCCGTCCATTCGACTGGGACACGTTCATGCGGAGGAAATTCGAACCGGACGATGGTATCTGATATAAGCTATCGACCCGCAGCCATCGCTGATATCGAAGAAATAGCGGAATATACGATCGAACGATGGGGGCGGAATCAGGGGCGAAGCTACGTGGCAGCTCTTCGCAAGGATATTGAAAGCCTGACTGAATTCGCCCTGCGCTATCCACTGCACGAAACCAGCAAGCTAAACCTGCGGCGCATGAATAGCGGCCATCATCTTGTTTTCTATCTTGTTACAGATCAGTCAGTCGAGATCATCCGGATTCTGCATGAGCGGATGGATGTGGATGACAGGGTTTGAACGAGAATAGAATCTTTGGGGGAAACCAACCCAGCCTTTTAACAGTATCAGCCAATCCAGCCCGTCGTGCCGGCGGAGGCTGGCATCCAAACCAATAGTGAAAAAGGGAACAATCTGCCCTCTTTCACGCCCGGTTTAGGCCCCACCCTGCGCTCGGGCGACGAGATGTCACTGGAGCTTGGGCAACTTCGGCATTGAATCAATAAACCCGCTTCTTCGGCTCCACATAGGTCGCTTCGTCGGTCAGCGTATAGTCGTGGACCGGGCGATAGCTAATTTTGCTTGTGCCGCCCTTGCCACCCCAGCCGTCGAAGGTGATGACGGTATGCTTCATCCATTCCTTGTCGTCGCGGTCGGGATAATCTTCCTGCATATGCGCGCCGCGGCTTTCCTTGCGGTTGGCGGCCGCCTTGATCGTGACCATGGCCTGGCTCATCAGGTTGTCGAGCTCGAGTGTCTCGATCAGATCGGTGTTCCAGATCAGGGAGCGGTCGGTGACGCCGACATCGGCGAGCTTGGCATTGACCTTGTCCATCGCCGCGACGCCTTCTGCCAGCAAGGTGTTGTCGCGGAACACCGCAGCGTGTGCCTGCATCGTCTTCTGCATTTCCAAACGCAGGTCCGCCGTAGGGATCGGGCCCTTGGCGTTGCGAAAATGGTCGAGGCGGGCCAGCGCCAGATCGGCGCTATCCGTCGGCAGCGGCTTGTGCGCCGCGTTCGGCACCAGCTTTTCCTTGAGCCGCAAGCCGGTTGCGCGGCCGAAGACCACCAGATCGATCAGCGAGTTGGAGCCGAGACGATTGGCACCATGGACCGAAACGCAGGCCGCTTCGCCGACGGCATAGAGCCCTTCGACGATCGCGTCGGGATCATCCGCAGTCGGGTTGATCACCTCGCCGTGATAATTGCAGGGGATGCCGCCCATGTTATAATGGACCGTCGGCACCACCGGCAGCGCCTCGCGGGTCAGGTCGACGCCGGCAAAAATCTTGCCGGTCTCGGTGATGCCCGGCAGCCGTTCGGCCAGCACTTCCGGCGCGATATGGTCGAGGTGGAGATAGATATGGTCCTTCTCCGGCCCGACGCCGCGGCCTTCACGGATTTCGGTGGCCATGCAGCGCGAAACCACGTCGCGGCTGGCCAGATCCTTGGCGCTCGGCGCATAGCGCTCCATGAACCGCTCGCCCTCGCTGTTGGTCAGATAGCCCCCCTCGCCGCGCGCGCCTTCGGTGATCAGCACGCCGGCGCCATAGATGCCGGTCGGGTGAAACTGGACAAACTCCATGTCCTGCAATGGCAGACCCGCGCGCAGCACCATGCCGCCGCCGTCACCGGTGCAGGTATGGGCGGAGGTCGCGCTGAAATAGCAGCGGCCGGAACCGCCGGTGGCCAGCACGACCGCATGGCTGCGGAACCGGTGGATCGAACCGTCTTCCAGACAGATGGCGATCACGCCGCGGCATTCGCCGTCTTCCATGATCAGGTCGATGGCAAAATATTCGATGAAGAAATCCGCGTCATATTTCAGGCTCTGCTGGTAGAGCGCGTGCAACATCGCGTGGCCGGTACGGTCGGCAGCAGCACAGGTCCGTTGAACCGGAGGCCCCTCGCCCATATTCTGCATATGGCCGCCGAACGGCCGCTGGTAGATGGTGCCATCCTCGTTGCGCGAAAAGGGCACGCCGGCATGTTCCAGCTCGTAGACCGCCTGCGGCGCTTCGCGCACCAGATATTCGATCGCGTCCTGGTCGCCGAGCCAGTCGGAGCCCTTGACCGTGTCATACATATGCCACTGCCAGTGATCGGGGGTGTTGTTGCCCAGCGATGCGGCAATCCCGCCCTGCGCCGCAACGGTGTGCGAGCGGGTCGGAAACACCTTGGTGATGCAGGCCGTTTTCAGACCGGATTCCGCCGCGCCCATGGTGGCGCGCAGGCCGGAGCCGCCGGCCCCGACAACCACGGTGTCATAGCTGTGGTCGATAATCTTGTAAGCAGGCTGGGTCGATTCTTCGGTCTTCATGCTGCCACTCCGGTAAAGGCTATTTTCGCGACCGAGAAAATTCCCAGTGACGCGCCGCCAAGGGCGAAAAAGTTGAGCAGGACGATCAGGCCGAACTTGACGCCGTGATCCTGCACATAATCCTCGATCAGCACCTGCAGGCCGAGCCGCAAATGCCAGAAAATGCTGACCAGCATTAATATCATCGGCACCGCGACCAGCGGCGACGACAGCCATTCGACCATCAGCTCATGTTCGAAATTCGGCAGCCGGATCAGCGAAAAGACCAGCCACAGCACCAGCAGCAGATTGCTGACTGCGGTGACCCGCTGCACCAGCCAGTGATGCGCGCCTTCCTGTGCCGATCCGAGGCCGCGTACCCGGCCAATATTGGTTCCTGAACCCATGATCTGTTCCCTAGTCTCTCAGAAATTCTTTGAAAGGATATAAAGCCACATTGCTGCGGTGGTGATGATCGCCGCCAACGGCACGGCGATCGACCACAGCTTGTTGATCTCCAGTTCGTAGCCGGCACCGGCATCCATCACGAAATGGCGCAGGCCCGAATACATATGCTCGAAAAAGGCAAAGCTCATGCCGACAAGCACGATATAGCCGAGATAGAGAAAGTCGAACCAGCTCTGGAAATAGGCGTAGCTCTCGGGGCCCGCCGAAATCGCATAGAGCCACCAGACCAGCAGCGGCACACCAACCAGCGCTATGCCGTCGCCGGTCGCCCGGTGCAATATGGACACCAGCATGTGCGGCCCCCACTTATAGACTTGCAGATGCGGTGAAAGCGGTCTGTTCGATGCTGAACCTGATGCGCCGGTCATGGTCTTCCCCTGGACAATCTCCCCGGCCCGTGCCGGAGTCTTTGAAATCGAACCATTGCCTTAGCGAAAAGCACGTATCATGCAAACCAGATGCACAGGATTTCGATAATTTATTGGGACATTCTTGTTCGACAGTGACGCGATCAACAAAATCTGCATCATCGATGGACGTACGCGCTCTGTCGTTCTAGTCAGCCAGACATGAGCACAGCAAAGACCCATATATTGCTAACCGGCGCCAGCCGCGGAATCGGCAAGGCCATTATCGAATCGCTGGACCGGGACGATCTGAAGGTCGTCGGCCAGAGCACCGCGGGCGGCGGAAGCCTGCTTGCCGCCGATTTTACGCAGGACGGCGCGGCTCCGGCGCTGTGGGACCAGGCGCTTGACCGGCTCGACGGCCGGATCGACGTGCTGATCAACAACGCCGGCCTGTTCGAACCCAATCCGGTCACCGCCGACGACTGGCTGGAAAGCTGGAACCGGACGATGACGATCAATCTGACGGCGTCTGCCGAACTGTGCCGGCTGGCGGTGCTGCATTTCCGGCAGCGGGCCGAAACCGGCCGGATCGTCAATATCGCCAGCCGCGCCGCCTATCGCGGCGATGGCCCCGACTACTGGCATTATGCGGCGTCCAAGGGCGGCATGGTGGCGATGACGAAGTCGATCGCCAGAGCCTATGCCAGCGAAGAGATACTGGCCTTCGCGATCTGCCCCGGTTTCACCATGACCGGCATGGCCGAGGAATATCTCGCCAGCCGCGGCGGCGACAAATTGCTCGCCGACATCCCGCTCGGCCGGGTCGCCCAGCCGGAGGAGATCGCCTCGATGGCTCGCTATTGCGCGCTCGACGCCCCGGCCAGCATGACCGGTGCGGTGCTCGACGCCAATGGTGCCAGCTTCGTTCGATGATCGCCCGCGAACTGCTGGATACCGCCCCTATCCCCGGCGGCGGCGAATTGCGCCTGTTCCGGCGCGAACTGAAAGGTGCGGACGAATATTCGATCATGCTTGGCCGCATCGAACTGATGAACAGCCGGCTCAGCGGCTCGGAGGAAGCGCTCGCCACCCTCACCTGCGCCGGTCTGGCGGTCAAGAATCCCCGCTTGCTGGTCGGCGGCTACGGCATGGGCTTTACCTTGCGGGCCGCATTGTCGGTCTTGCCGCCGCAGGCGCATGTCGAGGTTGCCGAACTGATTCCCGCCATTGTGCAATGGGCACGCGGGCCGATGGCAAGCCTGTCTCAGGACAGTCTCGACGACAGCCGCGTCGCCCTCACCATCGGTGATGTCTGCGATGTCATCGCCAAGGCCGACCGTGACTATGATGCCATCTTGCTCGATGTCGACAATGGTCCCGACGGTCTGACCCATGAAGCCAATGACCGCCTTTACAGCATGGCGGGCCTGGCCACCGCGAAGAAGGCATTGCGCAACAATGGCATGTTGGCCATCTGGTCGAGCGAAGGCGACAACAGATTCACCGCGCGCCTGCATAAATCCGGCTTTGCGGTGGAGGTTAAAACCGTCGCCGCGCGCAGCGGCGGCAAGGGCGCCAAACATACAATTTGGCTGGCGACGAAACGCTAGCCGCCGACCAGCGGTCAGAACTGGATATCAAACACTACAAAGCTCAGCAGCCCGGCGATAGCCAGTATGATGCTGCTCGCACCCAGGGCTGCGACGGCCGCCCGTCCTTTTTTCCAGCCGGCGGTAAAGCCGGCCACGCCGGCCTTGAAAATCATATTGGCCAATACCGTCATTGCCAGCACGAACCCGGCAAGATTGGCTGTGATCGTGTCGACCGGCAGGGTACCGAGCGTGATGATTGCGGCATCGACGTCAAGCGATCCCATGATCAGCACCAGATAGGCGATCCCGCTGCTGCCGAATTTCGCTTCTGCCCAGCGCGCGGCCAGCGACATCACCGCCACCGTCGCCGCAAAGAAGAAGGCCGGCAACAGACGGATGGGATTGCGCGTATCCACCCGCTCGTCGGTTTTGGCAGCTCCGCTCCGGCGCAGCAGCAGCAAGCCGGCAATGGCCGCGACCAGCGCCGCCGGTGTGAGGATCATGGCCAGCGGAAGAAAGGCGAAATCCGCGATGATGAACGTCAGCAGCAGCACCCGGACATACATGACGGCAGACGCCAGTGCGATGCCGGCCGACAGGGTTCTCTCATTGCTCTCTTTCCCGCGCAATCTCTGGGCAAGGGCAGCAGTCACGGCGGTCGAACTATAGGCCCCGCCAATCACCGCGGTGACCACTGTCCCGTGGCTCTCGCCAAAGATCCGGTTGGCGACATAGCCGGCGAACGACAGGCCGGTGACCAGAATGACGACAAGCCATAATTGCTGCAGGTTGAACGCGTCATAGGGGCCGAAAGCGCGGTCGGGCAGAAACGGGAGAACCGCCAGAGCGATCAACGCGAAGCGGATCATGACGTTGATATCGGTGGTACCCAGCCTGCTCAGCAACCCGTGCAGCTCGGACCGCATTGCCAGCAGCCCTGCGATGATCGCGGCACCGGCCATGGCCAGCGCCGGATAGCCGCTCCCGGCCAGCAACCCCAGACACAAGGTCAGCAGCGAAACGACGTAATTGGTAATGCTCCGCCCGTCCGGCTCGTGGATCGTTCTGGCATAGCTGATCGACAACATCGTGACCATGGCGGCGAGCAGGATCGCGGCGAATACCAGACCGAGGCTCTGCGCTATCAGCGCAACCAGACCGCCCAGTCCGGCGACCAGTCCAAATGTGCGAATACCGGCAACCCGCGCGCCGCGGTGTTCGTCGCGCATCGTCCACCCGCGCTCCACCCCGATCAGCAGACCTGCCGCCAATGCAATCGCGAGATCGCGGTAAATCAGCCATTCGCCGGACAGTGTCATCGACAATCCCTGCCGTTTTTCCGTTGGCGCATTCCAGTTTCTGCCATGATCATCCGACGCTAGTTAGGGTGGTGAGGCCGACAGCCCATACGTAAATATCCATATGGGCGGCTCGCTTCACGGCCGCGCTTCGGCGCTCGCATCGCGTAATTCCTTGAATTCGGAGCCCTCCTTCCATTCCGGCCAGCGCTCCGAATAGGCCAGATCCTGGCCGATATCGAACATCACGCTGATGTCCTGCACCGCGCCCGTCAGGTCCCAGTCGGGCGACCATGCATCACAGGCGGCGTGATAGCAGTTGCCGGTATAGTCATCGATCCACGTCTGACCGGCAGCCCTGCCGCCCTCGACCAGATCCGATGCCCCCGCCAGGCTCATCATCAGCAGCACCGGCACACCGCGCTTGGCAAGGGAAAAATGGTCGGCGCGAAAAAACAGGCCGCGTTCGGGGAGATTTTCCTCGGTCACCACCCGGCCCTGCAATTGGGCAAATTTGGCGAGATCGTCTTCCAGCGTCCCCTGCCCCTTGCCGACCAAAATAACATCCTTCGCCTTGCCGGCGGTCTGCAGGACATCGATCGCCAGATTGGCGACGGTTGTTTCCACCGGATAAATCGGATTTTGCGCATAGACTTCCGAGCCGAGCAGACCGCGCTCCTCTGCCGACCATGCGGCAATCACGATTGTCCGGTCCGGCTGCGGCATCGATTTGAACTTGCGGGCAATCTCCATGATCCCGGCGATGCCGAGCGCGTCGTCATTGGCACCGGCGCGATAGATTTTGCCATCCGCATCCGGGGGCCCCTCGCCATAGGCATCCCAGTGAGCGCCGTAGATGATCGTTTCATCCGGCCGCGATTTGCCGGTGATCTTGCCAAACACATTCTGGCTTTGCACCACTTCCTGCTGCACCGGGTAATCGGCCGACAAAGTCGCGCCGATCGCGACGGGCTCGAATGCCCTGGTGCGCGCAGCAGCGCGCAATTCCTCAAGGTCCAGCCCGGCATCGGCGAACAGCTTTTCGGCTGCCCCGCCGCTGATCCAGCCCTGCAGCGCGAGACTGGTCACCTGGTCGGCCGGCTTGACGATGCCGTAATTTTCACCCTGCGGACTTTCCACGACGCTCCAGCCATAGCCCGCCGCTTCGGTTTCGTGGATGATCAGGGCCGCCGCGGCACCGCGCCGCGACGCTTCCTCGAACTTGTAGGTCCAGCGCCCGTAATAGGTCATCGCCCGGCCACCGAATGTGCCGGCCACGGCCTCGCCAGATGCGGCGGCAAAATCCGGATCGTTGACCAGAAACACCGCAACCTTGCCTTTCAGGTCGACGCCCTTGAAATCGTCCCAACCGCGTTCCGGCGCGGTGACGCCGTAGCCGACAAAGACCATCTCCGCACTTTCAATCACCGCCCGGTCGTTGGGCTGAAGGGTCGAGACGTAAATATCCTTGCCGGCGTTGAGCACCGTGCTTTCACCATCCATGGAAAAGGCCAGCCTGTCCGGCTTGCCCAGACGCGTGTGCAACAGCGGGACCGGCTGCGTCCAGTTGCCATCGACGCCACCGGGCTCCAGTCCCAGCGCCTCGAATCGCCCGATCAGATAGCCGATCGTCCGGTCCTCACCAGCAGTTCCCGGCGCGCGTCCTTCAAATTGGTCGAGAGTCATCGTCCTGACCGTTCGGGTAATTTCCCCGGCGCTGATTTCGGCCGCCTGATCAGCGGATTGTGCGTGGACCGGGGAAACAAACGTCATAGCAGCGGCAGAAAACAAGCTTAGGGCGCGACCTGAGGACAAAACAAAACTCCTGAAAATGCAATTTAGCCAGCAATACTAGTCCATCAGCTCTGTTTTGCACGTGAAGTTTTTTACGCTATCTTTTGCACTAAGGCGAAGGCTCGGCTAACGGCTCCCGATGCTTAATTTCAACAATATAACCGTGCGCCTCGGCGGCACAGTGATCCTCGACGGCGCAAGCGCTGCGCTACCCCCTGGGGCGCGGGTCGGCATGATCGGCCGCAATGGTGCCGGCAAGTCGACCCTGATGAAGGTGATCGCCGGCATGCTCGAGCCCGACGACGGCAGCGTCGACATGCCCAGGGAGGCCCGGCTCGGCTATATCGCGCAGGAAGCGCCCGCCGGCCAGGACAGCCCGCTGGATACCGTGCTCGCCGCCGATGTTGAGCGCGCCGCACTGCTGGAAGAGTCGGAAACCGCTTCCGATCCGCACCGGATCGGCGAAATCCACGAGCGGCTGAACATGATCGAGGCGCACAGCGCGCCGGCGCGGGCCGCGAAAATCCTGATCGGTCTGGGCTTTGACGAAGAGGCCCAGCAACAGCCGATGGACAGCTTTTCCGGCGGCTGGCGGATGCGGGTTGCGCTGGCGGCGCTGCTGTTTTCGCAACCGGAAGTGCTGCTGCTCGACGAGCCGTCCAACCATCTCGATCTCGAAGCAACGCTGTGGCTGGAAAATTTCCTGACCAGCTATCAGGCGACTATCCTTGTAATCAGCCACGAACGCGATCTGCTCAACAATGTCGTCGACCATATCCTGCATCTGCAGCACGGCACGACCACGCTCTATCCCGGCGGCTATGATGCCTTCGAAAAGCAAAGAGCCGAACGACAGGCGCAGCTCGCCTCCTCGCGCGAAAAGCAGATCGCCCAGCGCGAGAAGCTGGAATCCTTCGTCTCCCGCTGGGGGGCCAAGGCGCACAGCGCGAAGCAGGCGCAGAGCCGGGTCAAGGCGCTGGCGCGGATGGAGCCGATTGCCGCGGCGATCGACGATCCGTCGCTCAGTTTTCATTTTCCGAGTCCCGCCGAACTGAAACCGCCGCTGATCACGCTCGACGACGCGTCCGTCGGCTATGGCGACAATATCATCCTGTCCGGCCTCAACATGCGCCTCGACCCCGACGACCGTACCGCCTTGCTGGGGCGGAACGGCAACGGCAAGACCACGCTGGCCCGGCTGCTCGCCAGCCAGCTCGAACCGAAGCAGGGCGCGATCAACAAGTCGGGCAAGCTGACCGTCGGCTATTTCACGCAGTATCAGGTCGAGGAACTGGATACGTCGGATACGCCGCTGGAACATATGACCCGGCTGATGAAGGACGCCAAGCCGGGCGCGGTGCGCGCGCAGCTTGGCCGTTTCGGCTTTTCCGGCGACAAGGCGACGATCAAGGTTGGCAAGCTTTCCGGTGGCGAACGCGCGCGACTGGCGCTGGCGATGATCACCCGCGATGCCCCGCATCTGCTGATCCTCGATGAACCGACAAACCACCTTGACGTCGATGCGCGCGAAGCCCTGGTGCACGCGCTCAACGAATATAGCGGCGCTGTCATCCTGGTCAGCCATGATCGCCACATGCTCGAGCTGACCGCCGACCGGCTGGTGATGGTCGACAGCGGCAAGGCCGAGGAATTTGCCGGCACGCTCAAGGATTATACCGATTTTGTCCTCGGCAAGAACCAGCCCGGATCATCGTCGGGCAAGGCCAGCGGCGGCAACCGCAAGGAAGAACGTCGCGCGGCAGCCGAACGGCGCAAACAGCAAACCGAATTGCGCAAGAGCATCACCGCCGCCGACAGGCAAATGCAGGCTCTCGGCGCGGAAATTTCGGCGATTGACCGAGCGATGTTTGATCCCGCCTCGGCTGAACCGAAACATGCCGATCTGGCGATGTCCGACCTGATGAAATTGCGCGCCGAAACGCAGGACAAGCTGGACAAGGCGGAAGCGCTGTGGATGGAAGCCACCGACAGGCTCGAACAGGAAAATGTCGATGCCTGACCGGTGCCTGCGATGACCGAAACCTGGAAGGTCTCGATCCCCTGTACCCGGGCCGAGGCGCAGACGCTGGCGGCGGACAATCTGTTCGTCAGCTCCGCCGACTCGACCCCGACCATTGTCGCCAGCGAGCTGGATGTGAAGCGACCCGATGAATGGATGATCGATGTCTATTGCGAGCAGGAACCGGACCCGGAACTGGTCGGAAATCTCCTTTCCCTGTCGCCATCGGCGGAACATGCCGGTCTGTTGCCGATCGTCACGATCGTCGAGAATGAGGACTGGGTAACGCTCAGCCAGCAGGGCCTCGAACCGCTGCGGGCCGGGCGTTTCCATGTCCATACGTCGAGCGACCAGCCATCCGAAAATCCGAAACTGACCAATATCTGCATCGACGCCGGCCAGGCATTCGGCACCGGTCATCACGAAACCACCATGGGCTGTCTGCAAAGCCTCGACCAGCTGCGCCGCTCCGGACACCGGTTTCGCAATATCGCCGATGTCGGAACCGGTTCCGGTCTGCTCGCCTTTGCCGCCCATCATCTGTGGCGCGACGCAAAAATCATCGCCAGTGACATTGATCCGATAGCGGTCACCGTCACCGAGTCCAACGCGGAGCGCAACGCCATCCCGCTGGGCAATGGCCGCCGCCATATCCGGCTGGTGCAGAGCAACGGCCTCGACCATCCGGCGCTCCGCCAGCGCGCGCCCTTCGACCTGATCATCGCCAATATCCTCGCCGGCCCGCTGGTCGCCCTCGCCCCGCAAATCGCCGCCGCCTCCGGTGCCGGGACCGTATTGCTATTGGCCGGCCTGCTCAGCCGCCAGAAGGCCGATGTCGTCCGCGCCTATGTCCGCGAGGGCTTTCGCCTGAAACATTCCCGGCTCGACAATGAATGGCCCTGCCTGACCCTGGTCAAGGCAAAGAAATATGGCTGGACCCGCAAGCCGCACCGCAAGAAATCCCCGCTGGCCTCGGACTATTTCGGGGAGTGCTGATTGTGCTCCGCACCTGATGCGGAGCTCTCTCGGTTTTTATGCAGTCGGGAGTGGGTATATGGGGGTTGTAGCACCTGTCACGGCAATTGCGTAATTCGAGAACACGACACTTGCGTGCAATCCCAGACGCATCTGCTCACACTATTCGTATACAGTCGCTCAGTGAATCCACTTTATGCGCTCGTCTAATAGGTAAAATGGTGGAACCTATTATCATTGTTCCTCTAATTTTATTCAACAAGCCCTTTCGTTTCCTGAGCAGGTACCCAACCCACTGCCGCGCTATCAAATGGCCCTGCTCTCCCGCTTTCTTAAAGTAGAAAAAGGCCTGTTCCAGATCTTCGTCAACAATATCTCCTTTGCGATACTTACAACCCAGCAAAAAAGTAGCAGGAGAGAAACCTTTTTCAGAAAGAGCGATCAAACCCTCAATCGCCTTATTGGAATTTCCTCTATATTCGTAGAATCTAGCCAGTCGATAAGCGCCTTCAATCGATCCAATATCTTTTGCCTTTTGCAGATATTGTTCCGCCTTTTCATGATCAGCTTCAATACCAAATCTGCCATATGCATAAATGTCACCCAATGCGCATAAACTGATTGCAGATCCTTTTTTCGCAAATTCTTTGAAAGTATCAAGCGCGGATTGAATGTTGGTCTTTCTAAGGAACAAGGCTTCGCTTACCTCTTCACAGTGAGGGTCCGCATAAAGCTCAGTCAGATATGTATTCAATCGGCTATCCTATTCGATTTTGGCTGATAGTTTGAATTATTCTATTACGCCAGAGCTGTTATGCCTCCTTCGCGGCTTCGCGTGAGTCCGATGCGGACCTTCCCAACGGACACATGCGCAAATCAGACAACCGTGGCTTCGCCCTTCGACCGCGCATAGTCCTGCGTCCCCTCGGTCAGCACCTCATCACCCTCGACAATCTCGGCAATCTTGATATCGGGCAGCGAGGCAATCCGGTCGTAGACCGGCTTGAAGTCGGTCTCCACCGTCACCCGCAGCAGCTCGTCGAGGCTGGGAATGACGAAATAATTCTGCTGGTAATCGTCGATCCGGTACTCGGTGCGCAACACCCGTTCGAGATCGAACAATATCCGGTTGGGGCTGGGATCGTCGAGCGCAAACACGCTCTCGCCATAGCTGGAAACAATCCCAGCGCCATAGATGCGCAGTCCCTCGGCCTCCCGGATCAGCCCGAATTCCACGGTATACCAGTAGAGCCTTGCCAGCTGTTTCAGCGTCCCGAATTTCAGCGCCCTGAGGCCGCCGCGCCCGTAGGCCGCCATATAGTCGGCAAAACGCTGGTCGGCGAGCATCGGCACATGGCCAAAGACATCGTGGAAAATATCCGGTTCCTGCAGATAGTCGAGCTGGTTGCGCCGCCGGATGAAATTGCCGGAAACAAAGCGCCGGTTGGCAAGATGGTCGAAAAACACATCATCCGGGACAAGCCCCGGCACCGCCACCACCTGCCAGCCGGTCGCATCCATCAATATCCGGTTGAGCTCGTCAAAATCGGGAATGCCCGGCTGCGACAGTTTCAAAATATCGATGCCGTCGAGAAACGCCTGCGCCGCCCGCCCGGGCAGCATTTTCTGCTGTCGGGCAAACAATATGTCCCAGGTCTCGTGGTCTTCCTCGGAATAGCTCTGCCAGTCCTGGTCGATCGTCCAGTCGGCGTTTGCGTGCGCCGGCGGCTTGTCATAGACATGGGTTTCGGGTTCAGAGTTTGAAGGCATGCCGCACAATAGAACAAAATAGGTTTCAATGGCAACTTTAACGGTAAAATGGCTGAAACGCGGAATGCTGGCGCTGGCTGCGATCATCGCGCTTTATCTGCTCGCCGCGCTCGGCGGCAGCCTGATACCGGCCAACCCCCGGTGGCAAAGCCCGGAGGACGGCATCGAGCTGTTTGTCGAGACCAACGGCCTGCATACGGGGATCGTCATGCCGGTGTGGAGCGAGGTGCACGACTGGACGCCGCTGGTCCGGCCCGGGGATCTGGCCGATCCGTCGCGCTATGGCAGCCATATTCTTGTCGGCTGGGGCCATGAAGGCGTCTATCGCAATACCCGCACCTGGACGGACCTGCGCGCCAGCGACGCGATCAGTGCGATCCTTGGCAGCGACAATGTGCTTATCCACGTGGATCACCTGCAATATCCACAGGCTTATCCCCATTATCGCCGCAGCCTGACAGTCAGCGCTGCCGAATATCGCAAAATCGCAGCCGTGATCGCGGAAAAATTCTCGCTCGACGAGCAATATCGCTCGCAACCCTCACCGGGCTATGGCGCGTCGGACCTGTTCTACCGCTCGCACGGCCATTATGACGCCTTCCATACGTGCAACAACTGGACCGGCGAGGTGCTGCAACAGGCGGGCATCCGTACCGGCCTGTGGACGCCGTTTCAGGGCGGAGTGATGCGCTGGTTTCCGGAAGGCACCGAATGAACCGACGACGCTGACTCCGTTAAACGACAGCGATCGCCGGAACCCGTCCTTCGACAGGCTCAGGACGAACGGGTGGTCCGAGAAAATGCCGTTCGTGGTGAGCCTGTCGAACCACATCTATCGTCTGATCACAATTGCGGGACAAACGGATGAGCTCTAGCCGGCGACCATATCGCGCAGAGCCGTCCCGTCCCGGATCGTCACAAACCCGTAACCCGGCTCGATAATCCCTGCGCCCTGCAGCCTGGTCAGCGCCTTGCCCAGCGATACCCGCGAAACGCCCACCAGATCGGCCAGATCCTGCTGGGTTGCCATGATCTCCGTGCCATCCGGCCGGTCGCCGCACAGTTGCAGCAGCGCCTGTGCCAGTCTTTGCGGCACCGTCAGGTTGCGGCTCGAATCGATCATGTTGAACGCCTGCTGCACGGTCAGTGCCATGGTCTTGAGCAGCAGGCGGCCCACCGCGGGATCGGACTCCATCAGGCTCTGCAGTTCGTTGTCGCCAATCCGGATCAACAGGCAATCCGATCCGGCAATCGCATCGACCGTTCTCGGGAATTCCCCCAGAAAGGCCAGCTCGCCAAAAGTATCGCCGACACCGATCATCGCAAACAGCGTCAGCCGCCCGTCTATGCCATAGCGGCCGATCTGCACCGATCCGCGCTCGACATACCAGAATTCCCGCGCCCGGTCGCCGCGCTGCTGGATGATCTGCCCCTTGTCGAAATGGCGCGCCTGGCCGCGTGCCAGCAAATCGCCGCGAACCTTTTCCGGAAGCGCCATCACAAATCCGGTTGCGGCGATTGGAGATTCCGCATTCATAAATAGATTTCCAATTGACAACTTATTTGCATTTACCGCTCTCTACATCCGCTAACGACCGTTCGCAAGCCATGCTGCGGGAGAGAAATCATGCGACCTGAACTGATAGCCATCGTGAGCATATTCCTTGTCTTCGGCCTGCTCGAATTTTTCCGCACCCGGCTGTTCAGCAAACCCGAGCAGACCCGTGACGATGCCTGGGTGGAAATCATCGGCTCGTTCGTGCTGCTGGGGATCACCCAGCCCGGTATCATTCTGGCCGTCCAGTTCATGCTCGGCGCTGCTGCCCCGCAATGGGCCGGCGCGCTGGCGAATATCCCGCTGCTCGCCGCCATTGCCCTGTTCCTGCTACTCGACGACATGACGCAATATTGGTGGCACCGGCTGTCGCACAGCGTCCCGTTTCTCTACAATCTGCACCGCTCGCACCACAACGCGAAATATATGAGCGTCCGCTTGGTCTACCGGAATAATATCTTCTATTATCTGACCATGCCGAGCATCTGGTTTTCCGGTGCGCTGATCTATCTCGGCCTCGGATGGGTCTATGTTGGCTATATTATCGTCAAGATGGCGGTGATCGTCGGCGCCCACAGCGACGTCGCCTGGGACGCGCCGCTCTACCGGATCAAATGGCTGGCCCCGGTCATGTGGCTGGTTGAACGCACGATCTCGACCCCGGCCACCCACCACGCCCATCACGGCCGCCACAAGAGCGACGGCGTGACCCATTACAAGGGCAATTTCGGAAACCTCCTGTTCTTCTGGGACGTGCTGTTCGGCACTGCCCATATCACGCGCCGCTATCCCGATAGCTATGGCGTGGAAAATCTCGCTCCAGCCACTTTGGGTCAGCAACTCGCCTGGCCGATCTTTCCGGAGAACAAGGAAGGCGGCCATGGCGTCAAAGAGCTCGCTGCAATGGAAGCGAGCGCCAAGGCGTAAAAACCTGGGAGAGAGGGGCGGCGGTCGCTGGCACAATGTCCAGCGGCCGCCTGACTTCCAAATATGCTCACCCTTCTCCCGTGAGGGAGAAGAAGCGATCGATACCGCCCTTTACACAATCATTTCCTCCCCGCTCGCGGGGAGGTGGCAGCCGCAGTAGCCTTGGCGAAGGTGGCTGACGGAGGGGACTCTGGCCCAGGCGCAGCATTCAGACGCACGCCCCCTCCACCACGCTGCGCGCGGTCCCCCTCCCCGCTGGCGGGGAGGATTTTGGGGATCGACGATGGTTCGTATTAACCCGCCGCCGCCACAATCTCTGCCCAGGCCGCCTCGTCGATCACCTCGATCCCCAGTTCCGCCGCCTTCTTTGCCTTCGACCCCGCCCCCGGTCCGGCCACCACCAGATCGGTTTTCGCGCTGACCGATCCGGAAGCCTTCGCCCCCAGAGCCTCGGCCTGCGCCTTGGCTTCGTCGCGGCTCATCGTTTCCAGCTTGCCGGTAAAGACGATGGTCTTGCCGCTCACCGCGCTGTCGCGGGTCTCGACGATATAGTCTGGCGGCGAAACCTCGCTGAGCAAGTCCTCCCAGACTTCGCGGTTATGCGGTTCGTGGAAGAAATCCGCCAGCGCCTGCGCCACGGCGGGACCGACGCCATCGATAGACGTAATCTCCGCCCAGGCCACATCCCCTTCGGGACTCGCGCCACCTTCTCCGTTCGTGTCGGGTGCAGTGTCCCCGCCGTTCGTGTCGAGCGAAGTCGAGGCACTGGCAACGCCCTCCCCGTTCGTGTCGAGCGAAGTCGAGACACCTTGCCCCGCGTCCCCGTCTCTCGACTGCGCTCGAGACGAACGGTATATTTCGGATTCCTGGGCCAGTTCAGCAACTTCACGCAACCGCTTCAAGGTCGTGAAATTCTTCAGCAAATCCCGCGCCGTCACCGTCCCGATATGCCGAATCCCCAACCCGAACAGCAGCCGCGCCGCATCCGGCTGCCGTTTCTTTTCCACAGCCGCCAACAGATTATCCACAGACTTTTCCTGCCAGCCCTCGCGCGCCAAAATCTCCGCGCGATGCTGATGCAGACGAAAAATATCGGCGGGACTTTCGAGCCAGCCGGCCGCGATAAATTCGGCGATGCTTTTCTCGCCCAGCCCATCAATATCCAGCGCCACGCGCGAGACAAAATGGACCAGCCGCTGGAACCGTTGCGCCGGGCAGATCAGGCCGCCGGTGCAACGCACATCGACCTCGCCCTCCTCGGCCACGGCTTCGCTGTCGCAAATCGGGCAATGGTCAGGAAAATGAAAAGGCTCGCGTTGTTCGTCACGGGTGAGATTTTCGACCACCTGCGGAATCACATCCCCTGCCCGCTGGATCACCACCCGATCACCCGGACGCACGCCAAGCCGGCCAATTTCGTCGCGATTGTGCAGCGTCACATTGGACACCACCACGCCGCCCACTGTAACCGGCGTCAGCCGCCCGACCGGGGTCAGCTTGCCGGTGCGCCCGACCTGGATATCGATACTCTCCAGCGTCGTCTGCGCCTGCTCGGCGGGAAATTTGTGCGCGATCGCCCAGCGCGGCGCCTTGGCGACAAAGCCCAGCCGCTGCTGCCAGTCGAGCCGGTCGACCTTGTAGACCACGCCGTCGATATCATAGGGCATCTCCGCCCGCTCCGCCTCGATATGACGATAATGGCCGAGCATCTCCTCGAGACTGTCCATCCGCCGGACCAGCGGCGAAACCGGTACGCCCCAGCTGGCAATCGCCTCCATCACGTCGAGCGCGGTCTCGCCCGGCAGGTCGCTATGCACGCCCCAGCCATGCGCCCAGAATTTCAGCGGCCGCTTGGCCGTAATATTGGCATCCTTCTGCCGCAGCGATCCGGCGGCGGCGTTGCGCGGATTGGCAAACTGGCGGATTTTTTCCGGATCGAACTCAACCCCCTTGGCCGCCGCATCGGTCCTGCCCTCATCCATCAGCCGCTCGTTGAGCCCGGCAAAATCTGCCTTGGCCATATAGACCTCGCCGCGGATCTCGAACAGGTCAGGGATATTGTTCCCCGGCGAAGGCCGGGGTCCAGTCGACAGGGACTCTGGGCCCCGGCCTCCGCCGGGGCACAACATTTGCGGAATATCCCCGATCATCCGCACATTGGCGGTCACATCCTCGCCCACCTGCCCATCCCCGCGCGTCGCCGCCAGCACCAGCTCGCCCTTTTCATAGCGCAGCGAACAGGACAGCCCGTCAATCTTGTCCTCGGCGGTCACCGCCACCGGCGCATCCTCCGGCAAATTCAAAAACCGCCGCACCCGCGCCAGCCATTCGGCGATATCCTCGTCGGAAAAGCCGTTGTCGAGGCTCATCATCCGCTGCTCGTGCTTGACCTTCGATAAGGGCGAAGCCGCCACCGCCGCGCCGACCAGCTTGTTGGGACTGTCGTCGCGCACCAGATGCGGAAACGCCTCCTCCAGTGCATTATTCCGCCGCACCAGCGCATCATAGTCCGCATCGGAAATTTCCGGACTGTCCTCTGCATGATAGAGCTTGTTGTGCTTGGCGATCTTGCGCGCGAGACGCATCAGTTCGTTTGCCGCATCGGCTTCGGAGAGGTTTTCAGTCACGATAAGCCCCTCCTTTAAAAAGGAGGGGCTTGAATAGTGCAATGCTACCATAAGCGGCTTTGGTGAGGCCATCGGTCACTAAAGCCCCTCCTCTTTAGAGGAGGGGTTTGGGGTGGTGGAGGCCTGACGCTTAACCCACCGATCCGGCGCTTCCTCCAACGCATCCATCAACACCGTCAAGACCCCCTCCATATTCCCGATCACATCCCCATTGCCAAAACGCACCGTCCGATATCCCTTGCTCCGCAGACGGTCATCGCGCTTAAAGTCCGCCTCGATATCATGCGTATCACCATCCACTTCAACAATCAGCTTTTTAAGCGGGCAGAAGAAATCGGCGATATAATAATCAATCACCGCCTGCCGCCGGAATTTGTGGCCACCCAGCTGAGAACCCGAAAGATGCCGCCAAAGCCGCTTTTCCGGTTCGGTCGGATTGCGCCGCATTTCCCTCGCGCGGGCGAGAAGGGTAGCGCGGTCAGTCACAGCCTTAGCCCCTCCTCTTCAGAGGAGGGGTTGGGGTGGTGGCGATGTGCAAACATCGCTCGCGCAGCGACAAGCGGCACGAAACCACCCCAACCCCTCCTTTAAAAAGGAGGGGCTTAAGTGGGAGCACTCGTTCGTTTGCTAATTGGAAGATGATAGGTGTGAGCGTCATCGATCCAAAAACAAAAGTACCAAAGCTACCGGGATCAAAGCGATTACGGACCTTATAAAGATCATCACCAAAATTCGGGGTTCGACCTTGCCCATCATTCTTCCAGCGTCGATCATATTCCATAGCCCTATGACTATTAAACCAAGGATCATGACGAGCGGAATGAGGTGGAGGTCTTCTCCCGTCGAAAAAACCATAAAAAGGAGGAAAACAAGCGCACCCAAGGCCAAAATTGAAACGACCAAAAAGAATATGCCGCTCAACATGAGCAGGAAAAACATCAGTGGGTTTGTGGTTGAAAATAAGTTGCGGCCCACTCAAACCCCCTCCAGCAACCGATCCGCCTGCGCCCTCGCCTCGTCGGTCACATCCGCCCCCGACAGCATCCGCGCGATTTCCTGCCGCCGCCCCTCGTCATCCAGCGCGCGGACATCGGTGCGCGAGACGGTGCCGCTGAGCGACTTGTTGATCAGCATATGCGCATCGCCCTTGGAGGCGACCTGTGGGCTGTGGGTGACGACCAGCAGCTGCGCGCCCTTCGACAGGCGCGACAGGCGGTCGCCGATCGCCGAGGCCACGGCACCGCCGACACCGCGGTCGACTTCGTCAAAAATGATCGATTTCAGGCCATATTCTTCCGCCAAAGCGACCTTTAATGCCAGAATGAACCGCGAAAGTTCACCCCCGGACGCAATCTTGCCGAGCGGAGCGAGAGGCGCTCCGGGGTTGGTCGAAATCAGAAACTCGATCCGGTCCATTCCTCCTTTATTCCAATGCTCTTCGGGCAATTGTTCAAGTAAAGTCCCAAATCGTGCCGCATCCAGCTTGAGCGGCGCCAGCTCTCCGGCTACCGCCTTGTCGAGCGCCTTCGCCGCTTTCGCCCGCTGCGCCCGCAGATTTTCAGCGGCTTCCACATAAGCGGCCTTCGAGCGGAGCAAACATGCTTCCAATTCTTCCAATGTCCGGCCACCATCGCTGATCGCCGCCAGCTTGTTCTGCAGGTCATTCAGCAGGTTAGAGAGCTGGTCCGGGTCCACCCGGTGCTTGCGCGCCAGCCCCCTGAGATCGAACAGCCGGGTCTCCATATCGTCGAGTCGCTGCGGGTCGAAAGACAGCGCCGCCGCCGCTTCGTCGAGCTTGTCCTCGGCCTCGCCGGCATCGATGATCGCGCGATCCAGCGCCTCCAGCGCCTCCTTGAGCAACGGGTGATCCTCGGCAATCCGGTCGAGCCGCCGCGCCGCTGCACGGAGCGAGGCCAGGCCGCCATTGGAGCCGTCAAACGCCGAGCGAATCGCCTCGAGATCGCCGGTCAGCTTCTCGCCCTTCATCATCGTCGCCCGCTCCAGCGCCAGCTCCTGTTCCTCGCCCGGCTGCGGCGCGAACTTGGCCAGTTCGGCCACGCTATGCTCGAGATAGTCGCGGTCCTGCTCGGCCGCCTCGACATCCGCTTTCGCCTGTTCCAGCGCCGCTTTCGCCGCCTGCCAGGCGTCAAAGGCCTCGCGCACCGCAGCGGCCTCGACGCCGGCAAAGGCATCGAGCAGCGCCCGGTGCCCCTTGGGATTGATCAGGCCGCGGTCATCATGCTGGCCATGAATTTCGAGCAGCTGCCCGCCCACGGTCCGCAGCAGGGTCGCCGAACAGGGCTGGTCATTGATGAAGGCGCGGCTGCCGCCGTCGGCCTTGACCGACCGCTTGATGATCAGCGGTTCGCCGGGTTCGATTTCGATATCATTGTCCGCAAGCGTGGCAGCGAGCCTGCTACCGGGAGCAGGTGAGGCAAAACTGGCGGTAACCTGGGCTTTTTCGGTGCCCTGCCGGACCAGCCCGCTGTCTGCCCGGTTGCCGAGCGCCAGTCCGAGGCTGTCGAGCAGGATCGATTTGCCGGCCCCGGTCTCGCCGGTGAGTACGGTCAGGCCCGGCCCGAACTCGAGATCGAGCGCCTCGATCAGTACAATATCGCGGATGGAAAGGGACTGCAGCACAGTGCCCTCTTAAATCAGGTTTACCCTAGCTGCAACGCATTGCAGCATGGATGATGCTAAGTGGCACCATGCTTGTTGACCAGCTCATAGGCCCGCTCGTACCATTCGGTACCGGGATAGTTGGCGCCCAGAACCGCGGCGGTCTTCTTCGCCTCCACAGGGATACCCAGAGCGAGATAGGATTCGGTCAATCGCATCAGCGCTTCCGGCGTATGCGTTGTGGTTTCATATTTTTCGATCACCGTGCGAAAGCGGATGGTTGCAGCCAGCCATTTTCCGCGCCGCTGGTAAAAACGGCCAATTTCCATTTCCTTGCCGGCCAGATGGTCGTTGACCAGATCCATTTTCAGCTTGGCATCGGCGGCATAGCGCGAGTTGGGATAGCGGCGGGCGACTTCGCCCAGCGACGCAAGCGCCTGTTCGGTGATCTTCTGGTCCCGGGTCACGTCGCTGATCTGCTCGTAATAGCAGAGCGCGATCAGATAATAGGCATAAGGTGCGTCCTTGTTACCCGGATGGATCGACAGGAAACGGCGGGATGATTCGATCGCCTTGTTATAGTCATTCGCCAGATAATAGCTGAACGCACTCATCTGCTGCGCGCGGCGGGCCCAGGGCGAATAGGGATGCTGGCGTTCGACTTCGTCGAACAGCGCGGCGGCAATCTTGTACTGCCCGCGATCCAGGCGATCCTTGGCCGCATTGTAGAGCGTATCGACATCGCGCGCGACATAGCGTGTGTCGGTGCCGCGACCGGCGCTGCCGCCACCGAACAACGCACAACCGGAAAGCATCGTGGCGGAGAGACCTATCACGGCCCATTTGAAAATGTGTTTTGTCATATGGCAGACCTCTTAACCGCTTGTTTTCGTCCAGCCAAGAATAAAGCAAAAAAACCGCTGGAGTTGCTCAATACTCCCTGTTCGCTTGCAGCTTTACCGGACATTAATCCGGCGCCTGCTCCTCGGATGAATTTACCAGAAACACGACATATCCGCGAAAATTTGCAATTTCGTCGAGATGTTCGGGTGCCCGCCATTGCCCGCCCTCGACCAGACCCAGGCGAAACGGCATCGGCAGATCCTCCAGCCGTTCCAGCCACCGCTCATATCCTGGAATCGTCTCGCGGGCCTGATAGGTCTGGAAAACCGCTTCGTCGACAATATCCGCCAGAGCAGCCAGTGAAGCCGGATCGCCATTTGCGCTCCAGTCGAGCAAGCCGGTGATCGACAGCTGGAAACGATTGGGCAGAGCCTCGCGGAAGGTCCGCAAGAAAAACGAATAGCGCTTCAAATTGCGTGTGTGCGCGTCAAAATCGATCTGGACCCCGGTAAGTGGATGATCGGGCCGGTCCCATTTTTCGGCCAGCGCGAGTATCTTTCGCTCCACGGCGGGCTGCCAGTCGAGCGTTTCGACCCGCACCACCAGCCAGAGATCGCCCTGCGGCAGGACAGGCGTGACTGGTCGCAAAAGCCGGAATTGCGCTGGATCGTGCGCCCTCACTTCCCCCGCCAAAATGTAGATTGAGCGGGCCTGATCCAGGACGGGCTGCGGCCTTACCCCTGCCCAAAGCCAGAAACTGTCATGGTCTGCGGCGACCACAGGCTGCGGGTCGGGCACGCCGGCCTGATCGCAGCCGGCCAGGCCGAGGATCAGGATTAGCAGGGATAGGGTGCGGACCAAGCCTACCAGTAGAATTTGAGTTTTTGCGCCCAGCGCGAAGCGGGATAGCGGCTTTTCAACTCCCGAAACCATGCCGCGCGCTGATCCACGTCGACTTCGACGCCGCCGCAACTGTTGACGCCGGCGGGTCCGTAGCACCACACGGCCCGGTAAAGCGCATAGGACCGGTCATCGGCGCTGGCCGTCCGGTGTCCGATAATCTGCTTATAGGCTTCAAGGCGGGAGAATTTCGGTGCGGGGAAAGGCGATTTGCTGCCCCCCAGGCGCCCTGGTTCGGGCTGCTCATCCATCCAGTAGCGATCAAAACCGGCCAGGCGAAGGAAGTCGGCCAGGCACAGCAAGGCGCGAGGGCTATCCGGATCGGCTGCCAGCATCTGGGCGGTTTGCTTCAGCACAGGACAACGGAATTCATTGGTCTCGGCAAATTTTGTATACAGCCCCAGGGGAATGGGTCCGGGTTCTTCCTGATAGTCGTAATTATTTTCGGTCTGGCTGTTGTAGAAGGGGCCATCCTGTTTTGCGCCGGGCGGCACAAGAGCGAGATCGGTCAGAAAGGCCGAATAGGCGCCATGGGTCAATTGCCTGTACAGCAACACATAGAGAGCCAAATCACGCTCGCGCTGTCCCACGGCGCGATTTTTGGCCTGGGTGCGAAGCAGCGATGGTCCGGCTGAAAACTGGAGCAATATTTCCCGCAATACCGGCGTTTCCACGGCAGAATTGGCAGCGAAGACATCGTCGACCGCCCCACCGCGCTCAAGGTTCATCGCCAAGGCCAGTTCGACGACACCGCGCTGATAATGGGGATCGGAGCCCGAAACAAGCTGCTGCCAGAAGCCGCGGGCGTTGCGGTCGCCGACGGCTTCAAGCGCCTGGCCGCGCAGCACCTGGCGGCTGAAGGCCAGATATCCGTAGCGCGCCTGCCGGGCATCATCCGGAATCAACCGCAGCGCCAGTCCGGGATCGCCCCCGACATAGAATGCCTGCGCCGCCAATAGATAGTCGTACAAACCGGCACGGCTGGACAGTGCTTCGCGCATCGCCTCGATCTCGCTCCGCGTGATCGCTGGCCTTGCGTCCTCCCCTTCGTAGGGATCATAGGGCTTGCGCATGCGATAGAGCGCGACCATCGCCAGCAGCTCGGGATCCTTGGTGTCGCTGTTCCGGGACAAGGTCGACAACAGCTTGTCGTCCACTTCCTGGATCAGGTTAGGCAGCGTCAGTCCGGTGGTTGCCGGTTTCGCCAGGACTTCCCCATATTCGTTCGAAAGTTTCACGGTCTCGCCAGCCAGCCAGTAGGTCCGGCGAAGCAATCCTTTCGCCGATTGCCGGTAGGATCCCGCCGGATATAATTTGAGATATAGTTTGAATCCGCGTTCGGCATTTTGGATGGCGCCTTGATCCGTCGTTCTCGGACCTTCAAAATAGCCATAATTGTCAAATGCCTGGGCTTGCGAGCGATTGAGCTCGGAACGGGCGATCATGTAGAGCGATGTTTCCTTCAACCAGCTGTCCTTCGCCGTCACCAGCGAACTGAAGCCTCGGGTCGCCGTATCGAAATCACCATTGTAGAATGCCAGGGCACTGCGCAGATAGGCGGCAAAATCCTGTCCGGTCCGGGTCTGTATCGGATTCAGGTGGGCAATTTCGTCATCGCCCTCTGCCCCGTTTTCGCAGTCCGGAGAAACCGATTGCCGGACCGCGATCAGAAGATCCCGTTCCCTTTCCGGCAACGGTTTTGCCGAACGAACAGCATGAATGAAGGCGTCGCGACCCGACTGGTTGGTTTGGCAGCGGGAATGGGAATAGGGTTCGTAAGTATCGCGACCGGCTGGCTCGGGGTAGAGAGCAGAGCTGAGATCCCCCCATTCGAAAAACACCTGTCCGCGCCGGGAGGACGCCCCGGCAAAGCGGTCATCCCGCAGCAACAGCAGCAGATTGACCCTGGTGTCATTGCCCGGCTGCAGCATCGCCAGATTGCTGCCGGGCGTCAGGTTGCGATTGGTCAGGGTCCAGGTGCGTTCGGGAAAATAGTCCGAACTCGCAGCGGCGGGTGCCCAGTCGGTTGCCCAAATCACCAGGCCGAAGCTGAATAACCAAATGAACCGCACGGCATGTCCCCCTCATTCCATGGAACTGACGGAACCAGAATAACCCCGAATGCCAAAACAACCAAGCAGACAAAAAAAGAGCCCCGCTTTCGCGAGGCTCTTTCCGTGTTGCTTTTGTGGAAATCTAGTCTTCGGTGATCGAAGCCGGCAATGGAATATCGCCGCCACCTTCGTTCTTCGGACCGTCATTGTTCCGGCCACGTCCGCCGCCATCACGGCCACGTCCGCCACCGTCGCGTCCGCGACCACCACCATCACGGCGTGGGCCACGTGGCTTGTCACCGCGCGGTTCGCGTGCAGGACGGGTGTCCTCCAGCTCTTCACCGGTTTCCTGGTCAACAACCCGCATTGACAGGCGAACCTTGCCGCGCTGGTCGATTTCGAGAACCTTGACCTTGACGGCCTGGCCTTCGCTCAGTTCGTCGGAAACCTTCTCGACCCGCTCATTCTTGATTTCAGAGACGTGGACGAGACCGTCCTTGCCGCCCATGAAATTCACGAATGCGCCAAAGTCGACGAGGTTGACGACCTTGCCGTCATAGACTTTGCCGACTTCCGCTTCTTCGACAATGCCCTTGATCCATGCGATTGCCGCATCGATCTGGGATTTGTCGGAAGACGAAACCTTGATCAGGCCTTCATCGTCGATATCGACCTTGGCGCCGGTTTCCGCAACGATTTCGCGGATCACCTTGCCACCGGTACCGATAACGTCGCGGATCTTTTCCTTGTTGATCTGCAGCGTTTCGATGCGCGGAGCATGTTCCGACATTTCGGTACGAACCGATGACAGGGCCTTGCTCATTTCACCAAGGATATGCGCGCGACCGCCACTGGCCTGTTCCAGAGCAGACTTCATGATTTCCTGCGTAATGCCGGCAACCTTGATGTCCATCTGCAAGGAGGTGATACCTTTTTCGGTACCCGCAACCTTGAAGTCCATGTCGCCGAGATGATCTTCGTCGCCGAGAATGTCGGACAGTACCGCAAATTCTTCACCTTCGAGGATCAGGCCCATCGCAATACCGGAAACCGGACGCGCCAGAGGTACACCAGCGTCCATCATTGCCAGCGAACCGCCACAAACGGTCGCCATCGAGGACGAACCATTGGACTCGGTAATGTCGGACAGCACGCGGATCGTGTACGGAAATTCTTCCACTGTCGGCAATACCGGACGCAGCGCGCGGAACGCGAGCTTGCCATGGCCGGTTTCGCGGCGACTGGTAAATCCGAAACGGCCAACTTCACCAACCGAATAAGGCGGGAAGTTATAGTGCAGCATGAAGTTGGTGTAGCTCAGACCGTCGAGCCCATCGATCATCTGCTCGGCGTCTTTGGTGCCCAAAGTCGTGGTCACGATTGCCTGTGTTTCACCGCGGGTGAACAGGGCCGAACCGTGGGTCCGTGGCAGCAGGCCAACCATGGCTTCGATCGGGCGAACCTGATCGAGCTTGCGGCCGTCAATCCGGGTACCGTCCTTGATGATGGCACCGCGAACGATTTCGGCTTCCAGCTTCTTGACCATCTTGCCGGCGGTCATTTGGGTCTGGCCGTCTGCGTCGGCATATTTTTCTTTGGCTTTGTCACGAACCGCGTTCAGTGCGTTGCTACGCTCTGATTTGTCGGTTTTCTTGTAAGCCGCAGCAATATCTTTTCCGACCAGCTTGCGCAGTTCTTCCTTGATGTCGCTATTGTCAGCACCGGCGTCGAGCTGCCATGGCTCTTTCGCAGCCTGTTCCGCCAGATCGATGATCAGGCCGGCAACATCCCTGGCCGCGTCATGCGCGAATTGCACAGCACCCAGCATGACTTCTTCGGACAGCTCTTGTGCTTCCGATTCAACCATCATCACGGCGCCCATGGTTCCGGCAACCACCAGGTCGAGTTCGCCTTCGGCAACTTCTTCCATCGACGGGTTCAGCTGATATTCGCCTTCCTTGTAACCGACGCGTGCCGCACCGATTGGTCCCATGAACGGAACGCCGGAAATGGTCAGCGCTGCAGAAGCGGCAACCATGGCGAGAATGTCGGGCTCGTTGACGCCGTCATAGCTCATCACCTGACAGATCACGTTGATTTCGTTGTAGAAACCTTCGGGGAACAGCGGACGACAGGGACGATCGATCAAACGCGATGTCAGCGTTTCCTTTTCCGTCGCACGGCCTTCGCGCTTGAAGAAGCCGCCCGGGATACGACCCGCGGCTGAGAATTTTTCCTGATAGTGCACGGTGAGCGGGAAGAAATCCTGCCCTTCGCGTACCGATTTGGCGGCGGTGACAGCGCACAGCACAACCGTTTCGCCGAGGGTCGCGAGAACCGCGCCATCAGCCTGACGGGCAATCCGGCCCGTTTCGAGGGTGAGGGTCTGTCCGCCCCACTCCATTTCAACTTTCTTTACATCAAACATTCGTATTTTTCCTTTGTCCCGCCTGCCCTATGCAGTGCGGGGGCTTTCTTGTGTCCAGCAATCCGGCTGAACAGCGGTTCGGGGTGACTTTCACCCCCCTTGCTTGGCTCATCCTCGCCTTATTGCGGGGATTTGCCGGTTTCCGTGAGTCCTGAGCCTGTCGACGGACGGATCTCGTCGGAGACGCGTGGTTCGACACGCTCGCAACTAACGGTCATAAGAAAACGGCCCCCGCATGGGAGCCGCTTTCGAAACTCTTATTTACGCAGACCAAGGTCCTTGATCAGCTTGGCATAGCGCTCGACGTCCTTCTTGCGAAGATAGTCCAGCAGGCTGCGCCGCTTGTTGACCATCATCAGCAATCCGCGACGCGAATGATTGTCCTTGTGATGGCCCTTGAAATGCTCGGTCAGGTTCACGATACGCTCGGTGAGCACAGCAACCTGAACTTCCGGGGAACCGGTATCGCCCTTTGTCTGGCCGAATTTCTGGATCAGTTCCTGTTTTTTTTCTGCAGTAATCGTCATTCAATTTTTCCTTCGAACATCATTCACATATTGAACCCGCGAACCACCTTGACGGTGCCATCAACAAGCTCGGCCAGCGCAACCGGAGAACCCTGGTTCTCTGTCGCCAGAAAAAGCCCGTTGAGTGCGGGGTTCCCGATCATTTCCCGTTCGTCCAGCGTCATGCCTTGCCGAAGCAGTTTTGCCTGATCAGGGGTGAGGTCAAAAGCCGGGATGTCGTCCAGCCCTGCCTCAAGCGGCAAAAGATAGTCTGTAATGTCCGCGCCCTTACCAATTTCGTTGAGTTTGTCCAGCGAAATCGCCTGTTCCAGCGTGAAAGGACCGGCCTTCGTCCGTCTTAACATGGTGACATGGCCGACGGTGTTCAAGGCGCGGGCAATGTCGCGGGCAAGCGAGCGAATGTACGTCCCCTTGGAGACTTTGGCCGCGAGGGTGATTTCCTGAATTTCCTCCCTGTGCGCAGCACGGGAAGCGGGACCAGCGTCAGCTGGTGGAGGGGACGCCTCACCATCCAGCTCCTCCACCACGCCTTCGGCGCGGTCCCCCTCCCCAAAGCTCCGCTTCGAGGAGGATATGGAAAGGTCGTATATCGTCACCCCCCGCAGCTTCATCTCTACCGCAACCCCTGCCCTGGCCAGATCATAAGCCCGCTTGCCATCAATCTTGAGCGCCGAATATTTAGGGGGTATCTGCTCGATCGGCCCGGTAAACTGCGGCAATACCGCCTCAACCTCGGCCATTGTTGGCCGATGATCAGACGTTTCGGTCACAGAACCCTCGACATCCAGTGTCTCGGTCTCGGTCCCGAAACCGATGGTAAATTCATAGATCTTGGTGGCATCGAGCATCCGCCCGCACAGCTTGGTCGCCTCACCGATCGCAATCGGCAAGACCCCGGTCGCCAGCGGATCCAGCGTCCCGCCATGCCCGACCTTGAGCTTGTCCTTGCCCTTGCCAAGCAAGCCCGCCTCACGCAAATTGCGCTTCACCGCACCGACCGCCTGTGTCGAGCCGAGTTCCAGCGGTTTGTCGAGAATGATCCAGCCGTGGGGTTTCAAGAGATCCACTCGTCCTTCAGCAGCCCGAAAACCGCCGTGTCGCGCACATAGCCAGTCCAGGTAATCCGGTTCTTGCGCAATGTGCCCTCATGCGTCGCGCCCAGTTTCAGCACCGCCGCCATCGACCGCTTGTTGCGGGTATCGACGCGAAATTCGATGCGGGTGAAGCCGTTTGCAAAGGCATGATCGATCATCAGCTTCTTCATGATATCGTTGAAACCGCTGCCCCGCACCGATGGCGCGATATAAGTGCCACCGATTTCGGTCACCTTGGTTTTGGGGTCGGGATTGATATAGTTGGTCATGCCCACGAGTTTATCGGTATCGGCGTTGATGACCGCAAAGCGGACCCAGTTTGTGGTATCGTGAAAGGCCTGAATCGCCTGGTCGAAATTCTCGTCCAGCATCGACACCGGATAGATTTCCCAGATATCCTGATCCTCAGCGCAGGCAGCGCGCAGCGGTTCGAGATGGCGCTCGGCCAGTGGTTCGAGCCGCACGGGCCCCTGCTCCAATATTGTCGATAACTCAACCATTGAGCCGCTCCCGAAAATGTTTCCGGCACAGCGCCAGATAGCTTTCATTGCCGCCGATTTCGGTCTGCGCGCCAGCAGCAATCGCCCTGCCCGCCTCGTCGATCCGCAGGTTCATCGTCGCCTTGCGCCCGCATTCGCATACCGCCTTCAATTCGACCAGACTGTCGGCAATCCCCAGCAGCTTTGCCGAACCGGGGAACAGATTGCCCTGAAAATCCGTCCGCAGGCCATAGCAAAGCACCGGGATACCGACCTCGTCTGCCACTCGCGCCAATTGCCACACTTGGTCTTCGGTCAGAAACTGGGCTTCGTCGATCATCACGCAGGCCAGGCTGCCTGTGTCATGTTCCGCGCTGACCGCGTCGAAAAAGTCCGTGCCCTCACCAAAGCGATGGGCATCGGCGTGCAGGCCGATCCGGGAAGCGATGGCGCCAAAACTCGCCCGATTGTCGATCGCTGCGGTCCACAGCATCACCTCCATGCCGCGCTCGCCATAGTTGAACGCCGCCTGCAGCAGATTGCTCGACTTGCCGGCGTTCATCGACGCATAATAGAAATAGAGCTTGGCCATAGGTCCTGTCACTCGTCATCCTGAACTTGTTTCAGGATCTCCCGAGGTCCTGAAACAAGTTCAGGATGACGACAAGGGGAATCTAGGAGTCCCCGCCCAAATCCTGCGCAACCTTGGGATTGTTCAGCAGGCTTTCGATATGCTCCGCCGTATCAAAACTGTCGTCCGCCAGAAACTTCAGCTTGGCCGCATATTTCATCTGCACCCGCTTCGCGACTTCCTTCTGGAAGAAGGCTGTGTTGGTTTTCAGCGCCTTCAGCACATCTGCTTCATTCGCGCCAAGCAAAGGCTTCACGAACACTGTCGCATGGCGCAGATCGGGAGACATCCGTACTTCGGTCACGCTAACGCTGGTCGCGGTGAGCAATTCGTCATGCACCTCGCCACGCATCAGCAGCTCCGACAGGATATGCCGGACCTGTTCGCCCACGCGCAACAAGCGGACAGAGCGGCCTTCGGGAGATGTATCGTTATATTTTGCCACAATAATAAAGCCTCAAGTTCGCCACGCTGAACTGGATTCAGCATCCGGAGCGTCCAGCACAAGCTGTGCGCCTATCTGCTCTGGATCCCGGACAAAGTCCGGGATGACGATTCTATCAAAGTACCCGCTCTTTCTCCGTGACCTGGAAGACTTCGAGCATATCACCTGGCTTGATATCGTTGGTATCTTCCAGAACGGCACCACATTCCATGCCGGCGCGGACTTCCTCGACATCGTCCTTGAAGCGCCGCAGCGACGCGATGGTCGTGGCGCTGACAATGACATCGTCGCGGGTAAGACGCGCGAACAAGCCCTTGCGCAAGGAACCTTCCGTAACCAGCAAGCCGGCTGCCTTGTCCTTCTTGCCAGACTTGAACACGTCCTTGACTTCTGCACGGCCGACGACATTCTCGATCTTCTCGGGACCGAGTTCACCGGCCATTTCGGCGCGGATATCGTCGGTCAGATCATAGATGATATCGAAATATTTGAAGCGGACACCATCGCGCTTGGCGATTTCGCGGGCCTTGGCATTGGGACGGACGTTGAAGCCGATGATCGGCGCCTTGCTGGCTCCGGCCAGAGTCACATCCGATTCCGTGATCGCGCCGACACCGCTGTGCAGGATGCGGACCTTGATATCGTCGTTCGAAATCTTGTTCAGTGCCTGCACGATGGCTTCGGTCGAACCCTGCACGTCGGCCTTGACCAGAACAGGGAATTCCACAGCGCTGTTGGCCGCAGCAGAGAACATGTTCTCCAGACTGGTCGGCGCCTGCGTCGTGCGCTTCAGCTTTTCCTGTTCGGCACGATAGGCCGCGACTTCGCGAGCTCGTGCTTCGTTTTCGACCACGGTCAGCTTGTCACCGGCAGACGGAACACCGGAAATACCGAGCACCTCGACGGGTGTCGACGGCCCGGCTTCCTTGACCTGCTGGCCCTTGTCATCGATCATCGCGCGGACCTTGCCGGTCTGCGAGCCGACGACGAAGACATCGCCGCGTTTTAACGTGCCGCGTTCGATCAATACGGTCGCGACCGGACCGCGGCCGATATCCAGCTTCGCCTCGACGACCGCACCTTCGGCAGGACGGTCGGGACGCGCTTTCAGTTCCAGCAATTCGGCCTGGACGTGAATCTTGTCCATCAGTTCCTCGAGCCCCAGTTTCTTGAGCGCGGAGACCTCGGCATCCAGCACATCGCCCGACATTTCCTCGACGATGATTTCATGCTCGAGCAGACGCGTTCTAACCGTGGTCGGATCGGCGCCTTCCTTGTCGATCTTGTTGATCGCCACAATCATCGGCACACCGGCCGCCTTGGTGTGGTTGATCGCCTCGATCGTCTGCGGCATCAGGCCGTCATCGGCTGCCACGACCAGGATCACGATATCCGTGACATTGGCGCCACGCATCCGCATTTCGGTAAAGGCTTCATGACCCGGTGTATCGAGGAAGGTGACCTTGTCGCCGTTCTTCATCGTCACCTGATAGGCGCCGATATGCTGGGTAATGCCACCCGCTTCTCCGGCAACCACATCGGTTCCGCGCAGCGCATCGAGCAGCGACGTCTTGCCGTGATCGACATGGCCCATGATCGTAACCACCGGCGGACGCGGTTTCAGCGTTTCTTCCGGATCGACATCGGCCTGCGTGTTGATTTCAACGTCGGATTCGGACACGCGCTGAATATTGTGACCAAATTCCTCGACCAGCAATTCAGCCGTATCCTGATCGATCGTCTGGTTGACGGTGACCATGGAACCCATGTTGAACAGGGATTTGACCAGATCGGCGCCCTTTTCGCCCATGCGCTTGGCCAGTTCCTGAACGGTAATCGCTTCCGGAACGATGACAGAGCGGATCTGCTTTTCGCGCGGTTCGCTTGGACGACCGGACCGCTGTGCCCGCTTTTCCTTTTCGCGCGCGCGCTTCAGCGCGGCCAGCGAGCGGGCCCGTGCCGCGCCGTCTTCGCCGCGCAATGCACGGTTGACGGTCAGCTTGCCCGACTGGCGCCGATCGTTGCGATCTTCGCGTCCGACCTTCTGCTTTTCCTTCTCCGGCTTGGGCCGTTTCGGTGATTCCACCGGCGTAAATTTACGAGCCGGCGGCCGGGCGTCGGTCTTGGCGACTGGCGCCTCTTCACCGGCAGCCTCTGCGACAGCGGATGCGTCGGCAGCAGCAATCTCGGCAGCAGCAATTTCTTCCTGTGCCTTGCGCGCCTTCTCTTCCTCGGCCTTGCGGTTTTCTTCGGCCCGCTTCTTCTCTTCAGCGGTCTGTTCTTTTTTCTCGCGGGTGTCACGCTTGCGCGCTTCCTGCATAGCGGAGAGACGGGCTTCTTCGGCCTCGCGCAGCAGTTTAGCCTGCATTTCCTGACGAGTCAGGCCATCATCCGCCTTTGGCGCTGCGGGCTGCTTTTTCGGAGCCGGTTTTGGTGCCGGAGCGGGCGCGGGCACAGGCGTTTCCTTGACGATTTCCTTCGCCGCTTCCTGTGCGCCGGGCTTGCCAACCAGCTTCTTGCGCTTGACTTCGACCACGACCTTGTTCGTGCGGCCGTGGCTGAACGTCTGTTTGACTTCGCCAGGTTCAACCGAACGCTTCAACCCGAGAGGTTTGCGTGCAGATTTTGGCGTATCTTTTGTATCTTCACTCATCGAACAGACTTAATCCTTAAAATAGTAATTACTGCAACAGGTTATCCGGCGTTTTTCAACCGGATCACGCAACTTTCTTTTCCGCATCATCATCGACTTTATCAGAACTGATAAAGTGAAGCCATCTCTTCAGGCTGTGCGAAATCCGCCCCGCTGCGCGCTTGTCGGTTATCCCGATATGCACCACATTCTGGCGGCCCAATGCCACAGAAAGCCCCTGCCGGTCCACCGGCAATATCAGACCACGAATATTTTCGCCTTCCCGGTCGCTGCCCACCCGCCAAGCCTGGTCCAGTTTGGCGCATCCGTCACGTCCGGCATCGGCCGCGTGCAGCAGCATATTCAGATCACCCTGCCGTGCAGCGGTTTCGATCTTTTCAGAACCGGTGAGCAACGTGCCGCCCCGCGCTTCAAGCCCCAACCGGTCCAAGGTGGAGCGTTCCAGTGCGGTTTCAAGCATTTCCGCAAGATTATCCGGAATATCGAAACGAGCGGCTTTGAACGCACGCGCCAGCGCGCCTTTCAGCTGCCCTTTCGCCTGCGCAGTTTCCAGCGCCGCCCGATTAACGCCAATCCATGCTCCGCGACCGGGCGCTTTCGACCGGACATCCGGTGCAATCTGTCCGTCGGGGCCCATCGCAAGGCGCATCAATTGCTCCTGGGGAAGGCTTTCCCCGGTCAATATGCATTTACGATAAGGCGCGTGATCTAGAGGTTTAGACCGCGTCTCATTGGGGGGATTCCGCATTTGCGTCCTCCCCGGTTTCTTCGCTCGCAGCAGCCGCTGGCTCATCTTCGTCGTCGAACCAGTGGGCGCGCGCAGCCATGATAATCTCGTTACCCTGCTCTTCGGTCAGGCCATATTTGGCCAGCACTCCGTCGGGCTCGGGCTTGCGATTGTCATTGCGGCGGCGCGGTTCCGATTTCCGCTTCAGGACCAGCTCGTCGGTTGCCAGATCGGCAACGTCATCGAGCGTCTTGAGACCGGCTTCGCCGAGCGTCACCAGCATCGCTTCGGTCAGATGCGGCAACTCGGCAATCGCATCCTCGACACCCAGTTCGGTGCGCTTCTCCCTTGCCACCGCTTCGCGCCGTTCCAGCGCCTCGAGGGCACGGTTCTGCAGTTCGGCCGCCAGCTCTTCATCAAAGCCTTCGATGTTCGAAATTTCTTCCGGCGCCACATAGGCGACTTCTTCGAGCTCGCTGAAGCCTTCGGCGACCAGCAGCTGGGATAGGGTTTCATCAACGTCCAGGTCTTCCTGGAACATTTCGGTCCGGGCAGCAAATTCGGCCTGCCGCTTCTCGCTCGAATCCGCCTCGGTCATGATATCGATCGCGAGACCGGTCAGCTGCGATGCCAGACGGACATTCTGGCCGCGACGGCCAATGGCGAGGCTCAGCTGGTCATCGGGAACAACGACCTCGATGCGCCCCTCTTCCTCGTCGATAACCACCCGGCTGACCGTAGCGGGCTGCAAAGCGTTGACCACAAAGGTCGCGATATCTTCCGACCAGGGGATGATATCGATTTTTTCGCCTTGCATTTCCTGCACGACAGCCTGCACACGGCTGCCCTTCATGCCGACGCATGCGCCGACCGGATCGATCGAGCTATCATGGCTGATCACGCCGATCTTGGCACGCGATCCCGGATCGCGGGCTGCGGCCTTGATTTCGATGATACCGTCATAAATTTCCGGTACTTCCTGCGCGAACAGCAGCCGCATGAAATCGGGATGGGCGCGGGACAGGAAAATCTGCGGCCCACGGTTTTCGCGGCGAACATCCATGATCAGCGAGCGGACGCGGTCACCAACCCGGGCGGCTTCGCGCGGGATTTGCTGGTCGCGGCGGATAACGCCTTCGGCGCGGCCGAGATCGACCACCACATGGCCAAATTCAACCGACTTGACGACACCGGTGATGATCTCGCCGGCGCGGTCCTTGAATTCTTCGAACTGGCGCTCGCGCTCCGCATCCCGGACTTTCTGGAAAATCACCTGCTTGGCGGACTGCGCATCGATGCGCCCAAGATCGACTTCCGGCAACGGATCAACGATGAAGTCGCCAACCTTCGCGCCGGGCTCGAGCTTCTCGGCCTGCTTGATATCGACCTGCTTGAAATAATCCTCGACCTCGTCAACCACTTCGACAACCCGCCAGAGACGTAGGTCACCGGTGTTGACATCGAACTTGGCGCGAATGTCATTCTCGGCACCATAGCGGGCACGAGCGGCCTTCTGGATCGCTTCCTCGAGCGCCTCGATCACGATCGCCTTGTCGATCATTTTTTCGGTCGCAACGGCGGTCGCGATCGCGAGCAACTCGGCTTTGTTTGCTGAAATAGCACTGCCCATGATTAGTCTTCCTGTTCTTCCAAAGTCTGTTCTTCAATTTCATCCGCGCCGTCTGCTGAAACCGGAACGGTTGCTTTAATCAGGGCGTCGGTCAGAATCAATTTCGCGCTATGGACATTTGCCAAGGGCGTCTCCTGACTGCCCGCCTTGCGATCGTCAATCTTTATTGTCTCGCCGTCTATGCCTTCCAGAATGCCACGCAACTGCTTTCTGCCAGCCACAGCATCGACCAGATTGATCCTGGCTTCATGACCGGACCAGTTTTGATAATCTTTCGCGCGGGTTAGCGGACGGTCGATACCAGGGGAGCTGACTTCCAGCCGATAGGCATGGTCGATCGGATCATTGCCCTGCTCCTCTAGATCATCAAATTTTGCCGAAATGCGCCGCGACAAAGCCGCGCAATCATCAATGCCCAGCTGCCCGGTTTCCGGACGTTCGGCCATGATTTGCAAGGTCGGCTCATCCGCCCCGGACACGAACTGCACCCGCACCAGCTCAAAGCCCAAAGCGTCCGCTTCGGGCTTAATCAGGTTGGTCAGGGATGCGATATCAGTCAAATTGGTTCCATTTCCAAATGCAAGACCTTGGTTGCCGGCCCCGTCTGGCGCCAGCCCCTTCAAATCTCAAAATGTTGGGATGGATGTTATTTAGGGACAGATTCTCGAAATTGCAACGGCTGATTCAAACCGCCACGACATTATAGACCAGCAGGACCAAATAGGTGACGAGCAATATCCCCCCTTCCCGGCGGGTAATCTTTCTCCCGGTCGCGGCGAAGATCAGCAACAGCACCGAGGCTGCGACCAGCACCGGCAATCCAAAACCGGTGATTTCGCCAGGAATGGTGCCGGGAGCGATGATCGCGGTGACGCCGCCAATCAGCAGCAGGTTGAAGATATTGGAGCCCAGCACATTGCCCAGCGCAACCGCACTCGCGCCCTTATAGGCAGCGATGACCGAGGTCACGAGCTCCGGCAGCGAAGTACCGATCGCTATCACGGTCAGGCCGATGACGGCTTCGCTCATGCCGACCAGGCGGGCCAGATCAACCGCACCTTCGACCAGCCAGCGCCCGCCCAGTACGATCATGACAATGCCGAACAACAGCACCGCAATCGACCGCCAGAGTGGCTGCTCGTCATGCAAATGGGTGTCCGCAACTTCCAGCGCTTCCGCTTTTTCGTGCAGGGCGCTTGCACCGACCGGCTGCGTTTGCTCCGCCCGATAGGCATAGCCCAGATAGCCAACCAGAATGGCCAGAAAAACAACACCGATCGCCACCGTAATGCCCGTCGTGGTGGCGACCAGCCACAGCAAGAGCGTTGCCGCCAGCGCCAGCCCGCCATCGCGCCACAGTGGACCACGCGGCACCACCACCGGCAGGATCAGCGACGCGGCACCGAGAATCAGTAGGCTGTTGGCGAGGTTTGAACCGACAATATTGCCCCAGGCGATACCCGGAGATCCCGCCCGCGCAGCCTCGACGCTGGCCACCAGTTCCGGTGCAGATGTACCGAAGCCGACAATCGTCAGGCCGATGAGAAGCTCGGACATCCCGGCCCGCTCCGCCACGCGGACAGCACCGCGCACCAGCAATTCACCGCCGACGATCAATATCACAAAGCCCGCGAGCAGCAAAAGAAGCGGAATCAGCATGGTCTAGGCACCGCGCATTCTAGCCATTACGCTTGCCTAGCAACTTCAGCCGCAGCGCATTGAGCTTGATGAAGCCTTCCGCATCCTTCTGGTCATAGGCGCCGGCATCATCTTCGAAGGTCACGACTTTTTCGCTGTAGAGACTGTCGGGCGACTTGCGGCCGACAACGCTTACCGAACCCTTGTAGAGTTTCAGCCGCACCGTGCCGTTGACCCGCGCCTGGCTGTGGTCAATCGCCGCCTGCAACATCTCGCGCTCCGGCGAGAACCAGAATCCATTATAGACCAGTTCGGCATAGCGCGGGGCCAGTTCGTCCTTCATATGCGCCGCGCCGCGATCCAGTGTCAGTTGCTCGATGCCGCGATGGGCAGCATGATAGATAGTGCCACCGGGGGTTTCATACATGCCCCGCGACTTCATGCCGATATAACGGTTCTCAACCAGATCGAGGCGGCCGATGCCATGCTCGCGGCCATATTCGTTGAGCGTTTCCAGCAGCGTCGCCGGGCTCATGCCCTCGCCATTGATGGCCACGCCGTCGCCGCGCTCGAAATCGACGGTGATATATTCGGGCGTATTCGGCGCATCCTCGGGATTGTTGGTCCGCGAATAGACATAGTCCGGTACTTCTTCCCACGGATCTTCCAGCACCTTGCCTTCCGAAGAGGTGTGCAACATGTTGGCATCGCAGGAAAAGGGCGATTCTCCGCGCTTGTCCTTCGGAATCGGGATTTGATGCTTTTCGGCAAATTCGATCAGCCGGGTGCGGCTGGTCAGATCCCATTCGCGCCACGGAGCGATGACTTTCACGTCGGGATTGAGCCCATAATAGCCGAGTTCGAAGCGGATCTGGTCATTGCCCTTGCCGGTCGCGCCATGCGCTACCGCATCCGCGTTGGTCAGCTTGGCAATCTCGATCTGGCGCTTGGAAATCAGCGGCCGTGCGATCGAGGTACCGAGCAGATACAGACCCTCGTACAGCGCATTGGCACGCATCATCGGAAAAACGAAATCCCTGACAAATTCCTCGCGCAGATCGTCGATGAAAATATGCTCGGGCTTCACGCCCAGCGTTTCCGCCACCCGTCGCGCCGGTCCCAGTTCCTCGCCCTGCCCCAGATCGGCCGTGAAGGTCACTACCTCGCACTGATATTCCTGTTGCAGCCATTTCAGAATGACGCTGGTATCAAGGCCGCCGGAAAAGGCCAAAACCACACGTTTGACGGAATCGCTCATTTTATCGTCTTTCCATGAATTGAGCGCCGCGCCTAACAGGCTCCAAATTTCCGTGCAATATGATATAAAGGAATAATCAGGAGGCTGTTGTGGCGAAAGCGGAGCTGAAATCCAAACCGACCGATGCAGATGTCGAGGCATTTATCACGCAGGCTGGGCCAGAGCGTCGCCAGCAGGAAGCGCGGCAACTCGTTGAATTGTTTAGCAAGGTCACGGGCGAAGAGCCAAAAATGTGGGGGCCGAGCATCATCGGCTTCGGCAGCTATGATTATAAATATGAAAGCGGGCGGGAAGGCACGATGTGCCGTGCCGGATTCTCGCCGCGCAAGGCCAAACTCAGTCTCTATCTGATGGGTGCCTATTGCACGCCAGAAGCGCAAGCGGAACAAGAGCGCCTGCTCGACCTGCTCGGCAAGCACAGCGTCGGAAAATCATGCCTGTATATCAATCGGCTGGAGCTGGTTGATTTGGATGTGTTGGAGCAGCTGGTTGAGAACAACTGGAATGTAATGAACCAGCGCTATCCGGCCTAGGGTGTCAGATTCTTCTCTGTCTCGCCGAGATAGTCCCGGGTTAGCGGCAAAGTCCCGCGGTTTCGGCTGAACTGGATCTGATAATTGCACATGCCGCCATTTTCAAATGCCGCCGTCGCTCCCGCCAGATAGAAAGTCCACATCCGATAGAAGCGCTCGTCATAAAGCGCGATGATCTTGTCCCGGTTGCGCACGGTTCGCTTGTACCATTCGCGCAGGGTAAAGGCATAATGCAGCCGCAGGGTTTCTATATCTGTAGCGATAAGGCGATAAGGCTCGCTCGCCGCCAGAGTTTCGCTCAACGCCGGAATATAGCCGCCCGGAAAAATATATTTGCGGGTGAAGGCATCGGTCGTACCCGGCCCGCCCATCCTGCCGATCGTGTGCAGCAGCATCACGCCGTCGTCGGTCATCAGATTGGCGCAACACCTGAAAAATGTCGGATATAGAGGCGTCCCCACATGCTCGAACATCCCGACCGACACGATCCGGTCAAAGGATCCGGCTTCGCGCGCCGCCAGATCGCGATAGTCAATCAGCTCGAACCTGACCTTGTCGGCGACACCCGCCTGCTCCGCCCGCTCCCGCGCCATTTTGAGCTGCTCTTCGCTTAACGTGATACCGAGTACCTCGACACCGGTCTTGCGATGCAGATACAGAGCCATGCCGCCCCACCCGCAGCCGATATCGAGCACCCGCTGCCCCGGCTTCAGATTCAGTTTGGCGGCAATATGGGCTTTTTTGTCCGCCTGCGCCTGCTCGAGGGTCATCTCCGCCCCGTGCCGCTCGAAATCCCAATAGGCACAGCTATATTGCAGATCCTCGTCGAGAAACAGTTCGTACAGATCGTTGCCGATATCATAATGATGCGCGACATTGCGTTTCGACCGGCCGCGAAAATTGAACCGGTCAATACTCGCCGCCGCATAATCGCGTACTTTTGTAAAGGGACCCGGTTCCCGCAGTTCGCCACCGCGCTCGAACGGCCGGTTCGCCCGGAGCAACTGGACCAGTTGCATGATATCGCCCTGTTCAACGATCAGACGGCCATCCATGAAGGATTCGGCCGCGCCGAGCCGCGGATCGAGCAATATCTGTCTGATGACAGCTTTGTCGGCTAGCCGGATGGCGACATCGGGGAAGCCTTCTGTTGGTGTTCCGAAACATTCGGTCGATCCGTCGGCATGGCAAATCCGAATCGAGCCTTTCTCGACGACTTTTTGCAGAAATTTGCCCAATATCGACATATTTTCACTCCTGACAGGACACCGAATCCACCCAATCAGATCCCAGCATACCATTCATAATTGGCAACGTCCTGCCAATATCCGCCTTTGCCTTCGCCGATACCCCCCAACGAAGCAACCGCTTGAATACCGGTCACATATTTGGCCTGCTTATAGCCCAACTGGCGTTCGACCCGGAGCCGCAGCGGCGCTCCGTTGGCCACCGGCAGCGGCTCCCCGTTCAACCGGTGGGCCAATATCGTCTGCGGATGAGAGCCATCCAGCAGATCAATACTTTCGTAATACGGCCGTCCCCCCAAACGATCCGCACAGTGAAAAACCAGAAACCGCGCACTGGCTTGCAGTTGCGCAATATCGAGCAGAAGCTTCAGCGGCACACCCGTCCATTGTCCAATCGCACTCCACCCCTCGACACAGTCGTGCCGGGTGATCTGTGTCCGCTGCGGAAAAGATTGCAGCGCAGCCAGGCTGAATGTCTGGGGCCTGACGAACAGTCCGGTCAGCCGCAACCGCCAGTCGGCAAAGCCCTGCGCGGCGCTCGCTGCATAATCGGACGTCCCGGGATCGCGCGTACCATTGGCACGGAAGACCGGCGACAGATCCGCTACCTGATATTCGCTGGCCAGCTCCATCCGGTCACCCAGAGCGCGTTGCACGGTAAAATTGGCGGATTCGGCGCTGGCCAGTACATGCTGAAAGGCTGGATTTCGAGTCAGGGCATCGCAACCGGTGAGCAGACCGCCGGCGCCGATTGCTGCGCTGGTGATCAGTTTTCGCCTTGTAAGGATGGTCATTTATCGACTCCCCTCGCCTGCCCGCCCGTGATCATCGCTCTCGTCTGACGCAGCGGCCCGGACAACAGCACCATCAACATATGGATCAGGAAAAAAAGCACCAGCAGAAACGCGGCGATAAAATGCAGCGAACGGGCCGACTGGCGGCCTCCGAACAGCTCGGTGAGCAACGGCCAGTTGGCGTCCATCGCTGGCGACATGGTCAGACCTGTCATGATCATCAATGGCAGAAGAATAAAGATCACGCCGATATAGCTCAGTTTCTGGATCACATTATAGGGTTTGTCCCAGGATTGCCGGATCACCGATATCCGGCTGTGGTCGCGGAACGATCGCCAGATGTTGGAGGGCCGCCATTCCTGCCTGCGCATGCGCAGGTCGCTCTGGATATGCCGGTTCCACAACGATCGGATCATGAACAATGTCAGCCCGAAGCTGAATATCCAGGCGAAGAAAAAATGCCAGCGGCGACCGTCGGCCAGACTGTAATAGGAAGGAATGGTAGCCCAGCCGGGAAAGGCCCAAGTCTGTGTTCGTCCACTGCTGTCCTGCCAGTTTCCCAGAAAACCGGTCGTGTCGATGCGCATATCACCCAGCCGCAGATAGCCGATCCGTTCCGATGAACCGACCGCCATCCAGGCATAGTCGTTATTGGCCCCATATTCTCCCCAGTAGAGCCGCGGATGGGCATTGAAGATGGTCAGGCCGCTCATCAGCAGCACCAGCAGGCAGAGCGCATTGATCCAGTGCCATAATCGGGTGGTCAGGCGATGGCGCGGTTGCGGGATAATATCAGACTCCTTGTGGATATGCATATTCTAGCCGCTGGTTCGCTGTTGCCAAGCCCGTCGTTACAACCACCAGCTGTTGTATATAAACAACACAGTGAGCCAAAATGATGTTTGTTACGATTTTAATGCGGCCATGCAGTTGTCATTCATATTCGCAGACATATATCAATCGTCGACCACGAAAGAAGACTTCAAGTTATAAAAATTAGTGGTCGTTTAATCGTAAAATCAAGGAATATAAATAAATGAAAAATGTATCAATAGCAGTTGCTATTGCAGCATCTGTGCTTGCATCCCCCGCAATGGCTCAAGAACAAGGTGATTTTTCTGGTGTAAAAACCACAGTGATCGCAGGATATGACAATATTGACACGGGCATTGCCGGCGTCGACAATATCGACGGCTTCCTTTACGGCGGCTCGCTTGGCTATGACATCCAGTCGGGCAATGTCGTCTACGGTGCCGAACTCGAAGCAACCGAATCCACTGGCAAGATTTCCAATGTCGGCGGTCGTATCGAAGTGGGCCGTGATCTTTACGCCGGCGCCCGCCTCGGCTTTGTCGTGGGCGATGCCGCTCTGCTCTATGCGAAAGCAGGCTACACCAATGCTCGCGTGTCTTCCCCCGGTCTCGGCGGCGAAAATGGTGATGGTGTTCGCGTCGGTGCTGGCATCGAGTACAAGCTCAGCGACAAGATGTTCACGCGCGCGGAATATCGTTACAGCAACTATGAAGCCGGCGTTTCCCGCAACCAGGGTCTCGTGAGCCTCGGCTTGAAATTCTGATCTCTACGGATCGGTATGAAGATGAGGGGCGGGTAGCAATACCCGCCCTTTTTTTCTTTTAAAAACAGCCAATTTTCGCCACAAGACAAGTCAGGCTTGAAAGGATGAATAATCATGAGCACCCATAAACAGGTCATCAAGATCGATCCCGATCCGCTTGCTCCTTATGCCATATCGCCGGGATGGCAGGTTGGTGACATGCTGTTTTTCTCCGGCCAGGCAGCAATACACGAGCAGGGTGAAGTCGTTGGCGTCGGTGATTTCGACGCGCAGCTGCAACAGGTTTTCGTCAATATCGACCGACTTCTGCACGCGGCCGGCAGCAGCCGGGACCAGATCGTCAAGGTCACCATCTACCTGACCGATATGGAGAATTTCCCGAAAATCGTGCAGGCACGCAAGGTCTATTTTGAGTATCCCTATCCGGCGGACACGATCGTCGAGGTCCGCGCCCTCGCCTTGCCAGACCTGATGGTCGAGATTGACGTGATTGCGGTCGCCTAGCCGAGCGCCGCCTGCTTCTCTTCGGCCAGACGATCCAGCTCGGCCCGGCTTTTCTTTTCGCTCGCGGATTTCAGTTGGCCGCACGCCGCCATGATATCCCGGCCTCTCGGAGTCCGGATCGGTGCGCTGATTCCCGCATCGAAAATGATTTTCGAAAAGGCCTTGATCCGCTCCGGTGCCGAACATTCATAGTCGGAGCCGGGCCAGGGATTGAACGGGATCAGATTGACCTTGGCCGGCAGATCATAATTGCGCAACAGATTGACCAGCTCGCGCGCATCCTGATCGCTGTCATTCTTGTCCTTCAGCATCACATATTCGAAGGTGATCCGCCGCGCATTGTTCGCACCCGGATAGTCGGCGCAGGCCTGCAGCAGTTCCTCGATCGAATATTTGCGGTTGAGCGGGACAATCTCGTCCCTTGTTTCCTTGTTCACCGCGTGCAGTGAAATCGCGAGATTGACGTTGATCTCGGCTCCCGCGCGCGCGATCATCGGCACCACGCCGCTGGTCGACAGCGTGATCCGGCGGCGGGACAGCGCGAGCCCATCGCCATCCATCACGATCTTCATCGCATCCCGGACATTGTCGAAATTATACAGCGGCTCACCCATGCCCATCAACACGATATTGGTCAGCAGGCGCCCGTCCGATTTATAGGCCTGGTTATATTCCTTGGTATTTTCCGCTTCTTCCTCGTCGGCAAAATCCATAACGCCTTTCGGCCATTCACCCAGCGCATCACGCGCCAGCATGACCTGGCCGACAATTTCGCCGGGGGTCAGGTTGCGCACAAGCCGCATCGTTCCGGTGTGGCAGAATCGGCAGTTCAACGTGCACCCTACCTGAGAAGAGATGCATAGCGTGCCCCGGTCTTCATCGGGGATGAAGACCATCTCATAATCCTGGGCATCCGCCGAGCGCAGCAGCCATTTGCGGGTGCCATCCTCCGACAGATGCGCTTCTACAATCTCCGGCCGCCCGACAACGAAGCGTTCCGCCAGCCAGGGGCGCAGCGTCTTGCCAAGATCGGTCATCTGGTGAAAATCGGTCACACCGCGGTGATAAATCCAGTGAAACAGCTGCTTGGACCGCAGTTTGGCCTGTTTTTCGTCGAGCCCGGCCTCGTTCATCAGGCCACGAATCTCCAGCGGACTGAGGCCGATAATATCGACACGGCCATCGGCACGCGGGGTGACCTTGGCGGGTAACGGAACGGGATCTATGTGGCCGGGAATCTGCATGGGCGGCATATAGTGCCTGTCCACAGGAAAATCTACCGCAACCGCGAACAGCCCAATGATGCGGCGTCAATCGCTGTGGCCGCGCCGCGCAAGCGGTAGGCATCGACGATCGGCTTGCCGTCGCGTCCGACACTTTCAACGGTCATGCTGGTGGCTGACCGGATCGCGGCGTTAATCGCGGCATCCATGCGCCGGTCCTGCGACCAGCCATCAGAGCGGGTGGCGGACAACTGGAACCGGCGACCGGCGATGCTTACAATCACGCGGCTGTTGGTGGAACGGTCGCGGCTGAGCCGGACATGGAATTGCCGCCGGATTGAGCGTTTGGGCCAGAAGCCGACGGTAGCAAAGGATTTGCGTTCTGCCTTGCCGGTAATTTCCTCCGACTCGGCAATCGCATAACAGCGCGGAACGTCCGGATCTCGAAACGCGCCCCAGCTGTTGAATATGCCAAGGGAATCCTTCGCGCTTGCCGGAACCGCTGACAGGGACATGGCCAGACCGAGGAGAACGAACCGCTTTTTCAAGCCTTCTCCCCTTCCCCTCCGCCAATGTGGATAATGTCTTCCACGCCATCGCATATCTGGACAATCGAACCTTGTGGCAGACCTTCCGCAATCGGCGCGCCAAAGCGCGGATGCGGAGCAAGACCGGTCAATAGTCCGCGCAACACCCGGCTGGTCATGCCGTGGCTGATGAGCACGGCATCGCGGTCAAATTCCTGATCGGACAGCCAATATTCGAGCCGCTTGGCAATAGCAGGATAATCTTCGCCACCCGGAGCCACCGTAGCAAACAGACGTTCCTTTTCGTCGATTTCCAGCTTGCCGGCGAGATCGCGATACCAGACACCACCCCAATCCCCCATATCGATCTCGCGCAGCCGCGCATCGCTGCGCGTCTGATGCCAGTCCGCACCGACATGTTCGGCTATCACCGACAGCGTTTGCAGCGCCCGGTCGGTGTCGGAGGCGATCAGATCGAGCACCGGCTCTTCCTCCGCCAGATGCAGCGCCAGCGCTCTGCCCATTTCATCGGCCTGGGCAAAACCGGTACGGGTCAGCGGCGTGTGGACATGGTCGCCCTGGATACGACCGGCCAGATTGAAGATCGTCTCGCCATGCCGTGCGATAAACAGGCGTTTTCCGTTAGTATCGATGCCGCTCATATTAACCCTGTTCCGTCCCGAAATGGCCAAATCCACCCCCTGCCCCTGCGGCTTTAGCCGCCTTCACGCTTTTTTCCACAGTTTTTCACGGCATTATCGGACATCCACCCGCGATCAGGCTTGCCCTGCGGCACTTTATTGTTAATGAAGCCATGGACTATCCGTGAACCTGTGCGGCGTGCTTCCGCACATCTATTTTCACGGGCGATTGGGAACAAGAAGGACGGTTTATGAAAGCGACCATTGAACGCGCGGCATTGCTAAAGAGCCTGGGCCATGTCCAGTCCGTGGTTGAGCGGCGCAACACCATCCCCATTCTCTCCAACGTGCTGATCGAAGCCAGCGCCGACGGCAGCATCAAACTGATGGCAACCGATCTTGATCTTCAGGTGGTAGAAACCGTCGAGGCCCAGGTAGAAACCGCCGGGTCGACCACCGTTTCTGCGCACACATTGTTCGACATCGCCCGCAAATTGCCCGACGGCTCGCAAGTCCAGCTGGATGCGGCCGATGGCAAGATGAAGGTCAACGCCGGCCGCGCCCGGTTCAACCTGCAGACATTGCCCCGCGACGATTTCCCGGTCATTGCCGAAGGCGAACTGCCGACCAGCTTTGAATTGCCAGCAACCTCGCTGATCCAGATCATCGACAAGACCCGCTTCGCCATCTCGACCGAGGAAACCCGCTATTATCTCAACGGCATTTTCCTGCACGTACAGGATGAGGAAACGCCGGTTCTGAAGGCCGCCGCCACCGACGGTCATCGTCTTGCGCGCGTCACCCTGCCTCGTCCTGCCGGCGCAGAAGGCATGCCCGACGTGATCGTTCCGCGCAAATGCATCAATGAATTGCGCAAATTGCTTGACGAGAATAGTGAATCGTCAGTGCAGATCGATCTTTCGGCCAGCAAGATCCGCTTCACGCTCGGCACCGCGATCCTGACCAGCAAGCTGATCGACGGCACCTTCCCCGATTACACCCGGGTCATTCCAACCGGCAATGACAAGCTGCTCAAGATTGACGCGAAAAGCTTTGCCCAGGGCGTCGACCGCGTTTCGACCATCGCCACCGAAAAAACCCGCGCCGTAAAAATGGCGCTTGGCGACGACAAGATCACCCTCTCCGTCACCTCGCCCGAAAATGGCAAGGCCGAGGAAGAAGTGCCCGGTTCCTACAAGGATGAAACATTCGAAATCGGTTTCAACTCGAAATATCTGATGGATATTCTCGGCGAGATCGAAGGCGATACCGTGGAACTGCACCTGGCCGATGCCAGCGCACCGACGCTGATCCGCGAGAATGACAAGTCGACCGCGCTCTATGTGCTGATGCCGATGCGGGTCTGACGATCCTTGATAGAATTTTAGCCCCTCTCCCTTGAAGGAGAAGAATATGAAGAGTTATTCTGTCACTCCAGCGAAGGCTGGAGCCTAAACCAATTTTGCTTTCTCCCGCGAATTCTTGCCAAGAATAAAAACTAGCGTTCCAACACCCGATTGGGCTTGGCCCCAGCCTTCGTTGGAGTGACGAAAATTTGCTCTGCCGCCATCGAACCGAACTGACTTGAACCGTCATTTTCGGGGTCTTGCTTCCGATACGGTTGAGAAGACTAGCATTTGTCCTCACCGCGCAATATAGCGCCCGCTGACACCATGACTCAGCACCTCTCTCTTTCCCGGTTCCTGAAAACCAAGTCGGCGTTTCACGCTTTCGCGTTACTTGCGCTATTGGTGAACGCCCTGGCCCCGCAAGGCTTCATGCCGACCCAGACCGCGGACGGTTTCGCGATCAAGCTCTGTTCCGGTCATGCCAACAACCTGTTGACCATCGCGCCGAATGATCCGGACTATGCGCTGCTCAAGCTGGTATATGGTGGCAAGCAGAATGACACGCCCGAACCGGCATCCAAACAGGACACGTCCGCCTGCGCCTTCGCGTTCGGCTCTGCCTTCGGCCCGGCTGCCGAAGCTCCCGTGCTGTCGCTGCCAACATTGCAGCCAGCCACGCACGAACCTTCCGAACCCCGCCGCTTCGCGCTGCGCAACCGGATCAACATTCCGCCCGCAACCGGGCCGCCGGTAATTTCCCAAAACATCTGAAATAGCGCGCGGTCTTCGCCCTGACGGGTGATGGATCGCACCATTTGCATTTTTTGCGGCCCGCCCACGCGATGGGACATGGCCGTTTGGGATTTATCATGAACAGAATAATATTAACCGCCTTTACGGCGAACATCGCCCTTGCCTCGCCTGCCTTTGCCGAAGCTGACCCCCTAACCGATATCATTGTCACCGGTCAGCGCACCACGGCGACCACCGACGAGATCGAAAGCGACAAGGAGATCATTTCCACCCCCGACGCTGCAGCACTGGTGGCCCGCGCACCGGGCGCTGCCCTGATCGACAATGGCGGCCTGTCCGGCCAGGTCCAGTATCGCGGCCTGTTTGGTGACCGGATATTGGTCCGCGTCAATGGCCAGCGCTTTTCTTCGGGCGGGCCAAATCTGATGGACCCGCCGCTGCATTATGCCCCCATGGCTCTGGTCGACCGGATCGAAATAGACCGCGGCATCAGCCCGGTTCGCAAGGGCCCCGGCCTCGGCGGTGGCGTGAATGCCATTTTGAAGCAGGTGCAATTTTCCGAGGGCACTGCCATGCAACCGCAGGCCGATCTGACCGCGGGTTATCGCAGCGGTGACAACAGCTATCTATTGGGGGGACTTGTCAGCCTGTCCAATGAACGGGTCAAACTGGGGGTGATCGCATCCTACGAAAAAGGCGATGATCTGCAATTTCCGGGTGGGTCAATCGCTTCATCCAGCTTCGAGCGTCTGAACTATGGCGCCCATGCCGGCCTGAAAGTCGGCGACGGCAGCCTGACGCTGTCCTATCACCGTCAGGAAACCGACCCGACCGGCAACCCGCCGTTCCCGATGGATATCCAGTATTTCAACACCGACTTCCTGTCGCTCGCCTATGAAGGCAAACTCAGCGACAATCTTTATCTGGAAGTGGAAGCGGGCCATGTCGCGGTTCGGCATCTGATGGATAATTTTTCGCTGCGACAAGGGCCAGTCAGTCCGATGAATCTCCGCGCCACTTTTGCCGATGCGGACACCATTACGGCTGCCACAGCCTTACGCATTGGCACTCCGGAACGGCATGTCCGATTGGGCGCAGATGTTGAACTGATGGACAAGGATGTGCGGATCACCAATCCAATGAACGCGGATTTTTTTCTGACATCGCTCAACAATATTTCGGGTAGCCGCATCGGTGGCTTCGTTGAGAGCCGTTTGGCACTTGGCCCAATTGAAGCCGAAATCGGCGCCCGTATTGATCATCACCGGATGCAGGCAGGTGCGCCGTTTTTGGGCAGCGCCGTTCCGATGGGTCCTCGTATTCTGGCCATTGGCTTCGCGGCTTCGGATCGCAGCTGGTCCGATGATACGATTGATGTCGCCGCGCGCTTCTGGAGCGATATGGGCAGTTTCAAACCCCGCCTGTCGCTCGCCTATAAAACGCGCGTCGCCAATGCCGTCGAGCGCTTCTCATGGTTGCCGACCGGTGCAAGTGGCGGTCTTGCCGACGGCAATATCTATGTCGGCGATCTGAATCTGCGCAATGAAAAGGCATGGATCGCCGAGATTGGTTTCGACTATCAGGATAGCCGCTTTTATGCCCGACCAACGCTATTCTATCGCCGCGTCGATGATTTCATTCAGGGCGTGCCATATGATGACACGCCGGGCGTCATCAACAGTCCGGTGGAAATGGTTGCCAATATGAACGGCGATCCGACACCGTTGCGCTTCGGCAATGTCGATGCGGAACTTTACGGTGCCGACCTCGATTTCGGCTGGAATATCAGCGGGCCACTGCATCTGGACGGCACCGCCAGCTATGTCCGGGCGAAACGGCGCGATATTGACGATAATCTCTATCGCATCGCTCCGCCAAATGCGCGCGTCGCTTTGAGCTGGCAGGAACAAACCTGGCATCTGGGCGCGGAACTGCAGGCCTTTGCTGATCAGAACAAAATCTCTGCGACCAATGATGAACAGTCGAGCAACGGTTATTTGCTGGCGGGATTATTCGGTCATGTCGAACTGACGCCAAGCGTCACGCTCGACGCCAGTGTCGAAAATCTGTTCGACAAAAATTACACCGAACATCTGGCCGGCTATAACCGCGTCAGCGGTTCGGACGTGCCGTTGGGCGCACGCCTGCCTGGAGCAGGCAGGAGTGCTTTTGTCCGACTACGCTGGACCGGGTTCTAACTGCTCATATCGATTTGGAAGCGCAGCCGGGAAACCGGCTGCGCACTACTCCGCCGCTTCGAGCATCTCGACCATCTGCGGACCACGGATCAGGCCACCCGGACGCTTGTCGGTGACAACGCCGCCCTTGAACGTGACCTGCCCCGACTTGATCGTATAATCATAGCCATCAGCCTTTTGCAGCAGGCGCTTGCCGCCCGCCGGCAAGTCGAATGCCAGCCATGGCTTGCCGAGCTTGATCCGGTCCATGTCGATCACATTGACGTCCGCCAGATAGCCCGGTTTCAGCACACCGCGATCGTTCAGACCATAGAGCCGCGACGTATCAAGACATTGCCGCTTGATCGCATTTTCAATGCTGATCGTACCCCGTTTGCGGTTTTTCACCCAATATTCGAGCATGAAAGTAGGGCTCGCCGCATCACAGATGGTGCCGCAATGCGCGCCGCCGTCGGACAGGCTGTTCACCGTGTCATCGGCCTGCTGCAAAGTCTCGAGGAAATCGAGATTGCCATCCATATAGTTGAGCAGCGGCAGATAGATGAAGCCCTTGCCGTCATCCGTCATCATCAGGTCATAAGCATATTCCGCACCGGATTTGCCAGCGGCTTCCGCGCGTGCAGCGATGCTTTCGTCGGCTTGCGGTTCATAGTTGAAATCCAGATCCATCTCGAACTGCACCGGCCAACCCTGTGTGATGATCATGAACACCGGCACGATATCGACCTGTTCCGGCATCTCGGCGGTCTCGCCAAGCAATTGTGCCTTGAACGCCGGATCCTTCAGCTTGGCATATTTCTCGTCCCAGCTCAGACCTTCCATCGCCATCCAGCTCGGGTGACGAACGAACGGATGCACCGTGCCCTGCCAGGCCATGACAATGCCGTTTCCGCGCAGCGCAATCTGCGCGACGATATTGGCGCCATTGTCATTTTCCGCGCGCATATTGGCAATCTGCTCGTCCAGCGACTGGTCCTTGGCAATCGACTGCAGCGCCGCAAAGGTCACCGGCATGCCGGTTTCGCGGGAAAGATCACCCATCCAGCCAAATTCATCCCATTCCTTGTTGAGATCGCTCGCCATCTCGAACACACCATAGCCGACCCGGCCCATCGCACGGCCAATGCCGATCAATTCTTCCTTGGTTGCAGTGGTACCGGGAACCAGTTCGCCATCAATGCTGCGATGCAGGATCGTCCGCGAGGTCGAGAAACCAAGCGCACCGGCTTTCAACCCATCCTCGACGATCTGTGACATCTGATCAATTTCATCCTGCGTCGGCACCGCGCCGGGTTTCTCCCGGTCGCCGAGCACATAGGCGCGCACCGCGCCGTGCGGCACATGGGTGGCGACATCGACGGTGCGCGGCATTCTTTCCAGCTCGTCGAGATATTCGGGAAACGTCTCCCAGTTCCAGCTCATGCCTTCGGCCAGCGCGGTACCGGGTATATCCTCGACGCCTTCCATCAGATTGATCAGCCATTCGTGACGATCGGGCCGTGCCGGCGCGAAACCGACTCCGCAATTTCCCATGACTACGGTGGTGATACCATGCCAGCTCGAAGGTGCCATTTCGTCATCCCAGGTCGCCTGCCCGTCATAATGGGTGTGCACATCGACAAAGCCCGGGGTGACAAATTTGCCGGTTGCATCAATCTCTTCACGGCCCTGCGCCGCGACCGTCCCGACCAGCGACACCCGGTCGCCGTCAATCGCGACATCGGCGACAAAAGGCTTGCCTCCGGTTCCATCAACAACGGTTCCCCCACGAATTACCAGATCATGCATCGACTCTCTCCTTTGTATTTTAGGGCAGCGTATCAGATTTAACTGGATGATTAAAGTCCGCTGATGCTAAGAAAAACCATGGTCGATTCATTCTCCTGGAACCCTGCACCGGCAAGCGGCATTTCGATGCAATGGATCGAAGCCAATGGTCAGACATTTGAAGTGGCGCAGGCCGGTGACGGCGAAAAACTGGCCCTGTGCCTGCACGGCTTCCCCGAGCTCCATTATTCCTGGCGTCACCAGATCCCGGTGCTCGTCGAAATGGGCTATAAGGTCTGGGCACCAAATCTGCGCGGCTATGGTGGCTCGAGCAAGCCAGACGGCGTGGATTCCTATCGACTGAACACGCTCGTTCAGGATGTGGCAGCGCTGATCGACGCCAGCGGCGCAGAAGAGGTCACGCTGATCGCGCATGACTGGGGCGCGATCATTGCCTGGCATTTCGCGATACTGAAAATCCGTCCGCTGACCCGGCTGGTGATCATGAATGTTCCGCACCCCAAGTGCGCCCAGCGAGAACTCAAACACTGGTATCAGCTCAAGAAAAGCTGGTATATTTTCTTTTTTCAACTGCCGTGGCTTCCAGAAAAGATGCTCGGGCGAAAGCGCGCGCAGCCGATCAAAGAGGCGTTTTCCAGGATGGCTGTCGACAAGAGCCGCTTTCCCGATTCCGATTTGCAGGCCTATGCCGACGCCGCCAGCCGCCCCGGCGCGCTGCGCTCGATGATCAACTATTACCGCGCCCTGCTGCGCACGAAGGACGGGCGGAACATCGGCGATGGCATGGTCGATATTCCAACCCTGATGATCTGGGGCGAGGAAGACACCGCGATCGATATCCGATGCACCGATGGTACCGCAGAATGGGTTCCCGATCTCGAACTGCACCGCCTGCCCGGTGTCTCCCACTGGGTGCAACAGGAAGCCCCGGAAAAGGTCAACGCGATTTTACGGGAGTGGCTGAGCCACTAATCCCGCGCTGCAATCATGTCGGCGATATCGGTAAATTTCTCGCGCGGTGAGCCGGACCGGGCGCGGGCAATTTCGGCTTCCTCGATTTTCTTCCAGTCGCGAAAGGTGATCGCGTCTATGCCGCGGCTGGCGATCAGCCTGTCTAGCCCCGCGCGCCCCTCTTTTCTGCCGCCCGATCCGATATCTTCGGCGATCGCCTCGACAATGGCAAAGCCATCCGGCTTGTTGGTGCCGATGGTACCGGACGGTCCCCGCCGCGCCCAGCCGACACAATATAGCCCCGGCAATATCCGTCCCTCGCTATTGGCAAAGCGTCCGCGACCATGTTCATAAGGCACGCCCTCGATCGGCGGCGTGCGATAGCCGATGCAGCTGATCACCATCTGGCAGTCGAGTTCGTAACGCTCGCCGGTACCGATGGACCGCAGATCCTTGTCCAGTTCGGTTTTTTCGACGATCAGCTTCTCCACCCTGCCGTCGCCCTGCACCTCGATCGGCATGGCAAAAAAGTCGAACGCGATTTCGACCGGCTTGTGCTCGGCATCCGCTGCGGCGATCAGGAAGCTGCGCAAATGATTGACCGACTTGCGCATGCCCGGCTCGAGCATGGCATCATCTCCGATATCCGGAAAATCTTCCGCCTCGACCACCGGTCTGGCGCGCTCCAGATGGCCGAGTTCGCCCAGTTCCTTGGGCGTCATCGCGATCTGGTGCGGGCCGCGCCGCCCGAGAAAGGTTATCTTCTCGACCCCGCTCTGTTTCAGACCGTCCAGCGCATGGCCAACGATATCGCTGCCGACAAATTCAGCTTCCGACTTGGCCAATATCCGCGCCACATCGAGCGCAACATTGCCATTGCCGATAATCGCCACCGACCGGGCATCAAGCGGCGGGTTCAGGTCCTTGAAATCCGGATGACCGTTATACCAGCCGACGAAAGCCGCGCTGCCGATGACACCCGGCAGATCGCTGCCCGGTATCTCCAGCACGCGATCATGGGGCGCGCCCGTGGCCAGCACGACAGCGTCATACAAGTCCTGCAATTCGGCGATCGTGATATCTTCACCGACGGTAACATTGCCGACGAACCTTACATTATCACCCAGATTGGTTTTTTCATATCGCCGGGATACTGCCTTGATCGACTGGTGATCGGGTGCCACGCCGGTGCGGATCAGGCCAAACGGCACTGGCAAGCGATCAATAATGTCGACCGCGACCTCGTCACCAAATTTCTTCTGTGCCGCTTCCGCGGAGTAATAGCCCGCCGGTCCCGACCCTATGATCGCAATATGACGCATAGTCCTGCCTCCCCGAACTTTGGCATCATGCTAACGCCATAATTTCAAAAGAAAAGCAAAAGGGCGCTGTCATTTTCGCGAGCGTGTAATTGTCAGGTCGGACGACTAGCCCCCTACATTGGCGACATTATAGCGCAGCGCTTCCTCGTCGGTAAGGCAGCGACGGGTTGACCTGTCACCCTCATCGGTTTTCACGGCATTGGTCCGGTACATGACTTCGGACAGCAATTTGCGCGACACGCCCATCCGGATCAGGAAGTCATTGTCCTCGGTGGCCAGCAGTGCGCTTTGCTGCTCCACTTCACCGATCAGACCAACCGTGGAATCGGTGCCCATCTCGATGCTGTAGTTGATGGCGTTCCGGTCATTGGTCATGGTGAACATATGGACCATGAAATGGGCGCCGGGCTCGACGATCCGGGCCCGCCCGCCCATGAAAACAAAATTGCAGGCGCTGAAACAGGTCCAGCCCTGCGGAATGCGGGTTATGATCAGGGCATCCGCCTCCCGGATAACGCGACCGGCTTCATTGCCCGCCCGCGCAACCCCACCCGGTGACCGGAGCCAGATTTCGGCGATATCCGGATTGTCTGCCAGCATTTTCCGCAACCGGTCCGGCAATCCCGCATCGACAGCGCCTTCGGCAAACAATACCTTGGTGCCGTCAATCACTTTCGGGGTCAGTTCCATCGTTGTATTGGTTGACCAGTTGGGTGTCAGCGGACAGGTCGGATTATCAGGGTCCATGCCAGGTGCAGCCTCGGTGGTCCCCATGGTGAGAAGAGAGGCGGCGACAATTGCGGTTTTGATTATATTTTTCATATTCATACCACGACGATATATCGTGTTTCTCCGGGGTTTTTGCACATCTGCTTGGACACGCGGGACTCTTCTCCGTCGACGATAACAACATCCGTGATCGTCATGCAACTTCTACCGTCCGCCCTCCGCGTCTTTGCCGTCGCGGTGGAACTGCCCGACACGCCTGGACGAGTCTGGCTTTTCCATTCCGAACTGGTCCCAATCTGTTCTGACCTGGTCACATTGCGCGTCGCTTCCGCAGCCTGCAACTGTTCGTCGGGATCAAGCTGGCAGGCAATGGCGTTGGTCAGCGTATCCGCCACTTCTGCCCGGGGAATGAAGGATCCGGCCATACCCAGACTTCCGGTTGCACGCCGCGTAAAATCACCGATCATGTTACCCAGGATGGATTTCCCGATCGAGCTTTTGGTATCGTTGGCACAATCCGTGTTCGAGCTGCTATCAGCCGTTTCAGTTGAGGACCGTTTTTTGAACAGACCGCCAAACTGCGCCGACGCCGGAGCCGGAACCACAATAGCTGCAGCCAATGTCGCAGCGACCAGTCGGGTAGTGAAACCACGAGATTTTATAAACATGACAAACCCTCGATTACGTTCAGGATATACCTACCCTATCATCGACACCATCGCAATCAGTGGCTTGGATCACATCTGGGTCGAAATCCGGGATAGAAAATCCTCAATTAGCTGTTATCCTGCGCAAATTAGCATGAAAGGCTGGAAAATGGTCAGGAAATTTACGGGTTTCGGTTCAGCGGCACTCCTGCTTGCCGCATGTTCGGTATCGTCCGAGAGAGCCGACGCTGAGCCGGGCAAGAATAGGGCTACCCTCCTGGTCGGCAACAAGAGCGAGGACAGCCTGAGCTTCATTGACCTCGCCAGCGGCACAGAAACCGCACGACGGAATACCGGCAAGATGCCTCACGAAATTGCCATTTCGCCGGACGGCAGGCTGGCGGCGGTCGTCTCCTATGGCGGCGAAACCATCGATATTTTCGACATCATGGCCATGGAACGAATCGAAACAGTATCGCTGGCACCGGTCCGCCGCCCGCACGGTATCCTGTGGCTGGACGATGGCCGGATCATAGCCACCGCCGAAGGCAGCGACAGTATCGCCATCGTCTCGCCGCCGACCGGGGAAACACAACAGCGGGAGGTGTCGACGATTCCGACCGGCCAGCAGGGCAGTCATATGCTGGTGGTAACGCCAGACAAGTCGCGTGCCTTTGTCACCAATATGCAGTCGGGCACGGTGAGCGTTCTGGATCTGGTCGCGATGACCAAGATTTCCGATCTGCCGGCCGGTACCGAACCGGAAGGACTGGCAATCACCCCAGATGGTGCCACCGTTTGGGTTGCCGATCGCCAGAGTGACGAATTGCACATTTTTGATGCCACGAGTCTGGAAAGGCTGGAATCGATTCCGACCGGTTCCTTCCCGATCCGGGTGGCGATCAGTCCCGATGGCAAGACCGCGATCACCTCCAATCTGGGGAACGGCACGCTCGGTCTGTTCGACGTCGCAACCCGCAAACCCACAGGAAACATCGAAATTAGCGGAACCGCAGATTCCCGGCAGGTAACGATCCTCTTTTCGAATGATGGCAAAAAACTCTATGTCGCCGAAACGGGCCCTGATACAGTTGCCGAAGTCGATCTCGCCGCGGGTACCGTGACCCGCCGATTCAGTGTTGGCGCAGATGGAGACGGGCTGGGTATCGCCTTTGATAGCGAGAACGTACAGGACTAGATGATTTTCACACCCCGGGTCGCACCTTGGGAGACAAGATTTGCGGAAACCATTTAATCGGCTGCAGGCGCTGATGATCAAGGCGATGGCCGAGGCCCTGTTTCACAATCGAAAAATGGCCATTTCCTCCGATCAGGTGGTCGAAAATCTGCAGGAACATTTTTCCAATATCGACGGTACAAAACCCGATGAAATCGGTATGGCGCTCTACGGCCTGCTGCTCCTTCTGGGCGGGCCGTTCTTTCTGCTCGCACCACCCGGGATCCGGAAAAATCTGATACGCCGGCGCCTGCAGAACTCGAGGATCGACCTGTTTCAGGATATAGCGCGGACCAAGGGCGTAATCCTCGCCGGCTATTACGGCCACTGGCAGCCGGGCGACGAAGCAGAGAATTTCGACAATCCGATTTACGCCGATCTCGATTTCGAACTTCCCGCGCAACGCGATCGCTCCGCTCCCGGGGAGCGACCGGTGCGCCGTGAAACCGGTCGGGATCTTACGTCCCGGGCATTTGTCGGCCATGATGCCGTCCCTGAAGAAACCGATGTGATCGTGATCGGCTCCGGAGCCGGTGGCGCGGTTGCTGCAGCAGCCGTCGCCGATGAAGGGCACGACTGCCTGATCATCGAAGCCGGCAGCCATTATCCCTCTTCCCGCATTACCCATGAAGAAGCCCGGATGACAGCTCGCCTGTTCAAGGATGGCGCCCTGCAAACCACAGCTGACCGGGACATTATTGTGTTTCAGGGCCGTGTTGTGGGCGGATCTACCGTCATCAACAATGGCATCTGCCTGCGCATGAAACATCCGGGACTGGTGCACCCCGACGCCGAAGATGTCTACGACACCTGGGCCGGCATGGGAGCTCCGGTCAGCGAGGCTGATCTTGCATCCAGCTATGACGCCGTCGAGCAGGCTCTCGAAGTCTCCGAAATTGACCCGATCGTCGGTCGCAACAATGGTCCGCATCTGGTCGACGGCTGGAATGAATATGCAGCGCAATCGAGCGATCCCATGGACCATAAAGCCGTTACCGCCTGGTTCCGGAAAAATTACGGCCCGAAGACGCAGGACAGCGAATGCGTCTATTGTGGCTATTGCAATACCGGCTGCCCCTACGGGCGTAAAAAAGCCATGCCGGAAAGCTTTCTTGCCCATGCCACCAGCGATGCGCGCAGCAAGCCGGCCCGGATTCTGGATCGAGCCGAGGCCACCGAAATCCTGTGGGACGAAGGTGCCAATGGGAAACGCATTGCCCATGCCGTCGAAATCAGGCTGAAGGACGGCAGGAAACGTACTATTTCAGCCCGCAAGGGCGTTGTTGTGGCAGCCGGTGCACTGGCGTCCAGCAATCTGCTCCGTAACAGCGGTGTCCTGCAGTCGGGCAGCAATATCTCGCTCAACATCGCCTGCCCGGTCGTTGCCCTGATGCCGGAGGGCATGAACATGAATGTCTGGAACGAGGACCAGATGGCGACCTATATCGATCGGGGTGATTTCCTGATCGAAAGCCATTTTCAGCCGCCGATGAGCATGGCGACTCTGGTGCCCGGCTGGTTCGAGGACCATTTCGAGCGGATGAAAAACTACAACCGGCTGGTATCCGCTGGCGTGCTGTTTCCGGCCGACCGGCTCGGCTATATGGACAATGGCAAGCTCAAGCTGAAGATCGGCGAGACGGAACTGGCGCTGTTACGCCGCGCGCTGGCGACCATGACCAAGGTGCATTTCCTCAACGGTGCGATCGAGGTCTACCCTGCCCTGCTCCGCGGCCAGACGCTGACCAGCGACATGAATCACGATGAAATCGATGCCTTCTACGAAAAGGCCATTGTCGAGCCGGATGATGTCGTGCTGTCGAGTTCCCATCCCCATGGCGGCAACGCGATCAACATGGATCCGGAAAAAGGCGTCGTCGACCTCAACCAGCGGGTGCACAATACCACCAATTGCTACGTCGCCGACGCCAGCGTCATGCCCAGTTGTATCCGCGTCAATGCGCAGCTGACGACAATGGCCATGGCGCACCGGGCGCTGGCGGGCAAGCGGCGCTTCGGCTAGTCTTTAAAGTGGAAATCGGGCAGCGACTGAAACGCGCTTCTCAGCGCATCGCCCCAGCCCTCTGAAATCGACTGAAAATAGGGATCAACCTTTTCGATCCGCTGCTGTTGTGTGATCGTAAAACTGTCCGCTTCGTAAACCTGCATGTCGAGCGGCAGATCGACCGCGAGATTTGCCCGGATCGTCGAATCGAACGAGACGAGCAGCAGCTTCACCGCATTTTCGAATGACATGTCAGAATCAAAGGCGCGCACCAGAATCGGACGGCCATATTTGGTTTCGCCACTCTGGAAAAACGGACTGTCGTCGCTCGCTTCGATGAAATTGCCGGCCGGATAAATCAGGAAAAGTCGTGGGTCGCTGCCCTTGATCTGTCCACCCACGATCAGCGTTGCGCCGAACGGAGATTTGGCTTCCTGGCCATCCGGCGAATAGGTCTTGACCACCTCGCGCAAGGTTTCGCCAATGATCGTGGCGACCTGGAACATCGACGGGGCCTGCAGGATCGACGGATTGCGATCATCGGGATGCTTGCCGCGCTCGTCAAGCAGGCTGACAACCGCCTGGGTCGTCGCCAGATTGCCCGCCGACAACAGGGTGATCACCCGGTCGCCCGGCACTTCCCAGCTCGTCAGCTTCTTGACCTGGGCAATATCGTCCACTCCGGCATTGGTCCGGGTATCCGACATGAAAACAAGGCCGCGCTTCATCCGCAGGCCCACACAATAGGTCATTTCTCTAATCCTGAATTAGCTTGAGGCTGCGTTTACTGCTGAACCTGAAGCGTGACAATCATATCTTCGCTTCCCGCTCCATATCGCATTCCCGAAATCGGTGAGGCTTCCCGATAATCAAGTCCGGTTGCTACACGCACGTAGCGTTCGTCGGGAGAATAGCCATTGGAAATATCGAAACCAACCCATCCCAATCCCTGGATGTGAGCCTCCGCCCATGCATGGGTGGCGTCCTGATCCACGCGATCACTCATCATCAAATAGCCTGAAACATAGCGGGTAGGAAAACCCAGCAAGCGCGCGGCAGCACAGAAAATATGGCTGTGGTCCTGACAGACGCCTTCGCCAGCTTTGATCGCGGTTTCGGCATCGGTTTCCGCATCCGTCTGGCCCGTCCGATACGCCACTTTCTCAACCACAGCCGCAGACAGACCGTGGAGCCTGGCAATATCATTTTCGAAATCGTCGCCAAGCGAGGCAACCAGTTTCCTGGTTTCCGGTCCCGGTTTTGTCAGCTCTGTTGCCTGCCTGAAATACCACAGTGGCGCAAATCCGGAATGCGAGCCCATGATACCGCTCCCGTCGCTGTTTTCCACTTCACCGGAGCATTTGATCGATATTTCCGTACGACCGCGTTCGATGCTGATCAGGTCGACATGGTTACAATGCTGGTCTTCGAAAGACAATTCCACCTTGCCGCCTTCGACTTCGAGATTCCAGCTCTTGATCGCCTGTCCTCGTCGTTCCTTGGGCCGCAGGCGGACTTGCTGCAGTCCATATTGGACCGGAGCGTCGTAAACATAGCGGGTTTCGTGATTGATTTTCAGCAGCATGATTATCCGATCCTGTCCTGAAAATTGAAATCGGTCTCGATTTGTGCAGCCAGGCCATTGTTTGCGATGATGAAATCGAGAATGAATTCGTGCAGTCCATATTCAAAAATCGCCTCGATCGGCTGATTCAGAATATCGTTGCAAATCTCGTGCGCGAGCTCTCCCGACCGGCTTTTTTGCCCATAATTTTTATCGAGATAATTCAGATTGTCACTGATCTTGGAATAGCAGAATGTCAGGGAGCGCGGCATTTGCCTGTGCAATATCAGATAGTCGGCGACAGCCTGTGCACTGATATCCGTCCCGTTGAGCCAGCGAAACGAGCGGTGTGCGGAGACCGATCGCAAGATCGTCTCCCATTGCACATTGTCGACCGATGATCCGATCAGGGCTACCGACGGCAGCAGCAGATAATATTTCACATCAAGAATGCGCGCCGTACTGTCGGCCCGCTCCAGAAAACTGCCCAGCCGCAGGAAATTGAAACCGTCATTGCGCAACATGGTTCCGAGGGTCGCCCCTCTGACCAGCGCGCTTTGCTGCCGGATCAATCCCAGGGTTTCAGGCAGGTCCTGCTCTTTTACCGGCTTGGCCATCGCCGCCTTCAAGGTCATCCAGCTTTCGTTGGTAGCCTCCCATACTTCGCGGGTCAGCGCCGTTCTGGCGGTCCTGGCACTATCCCGGGCCTTCTTCATGACCGCCATGACGCTGCTTGCATTGTCGCGATCCCGAAGCAGGAAATCGATCACCTTGGCGGACTCAAAATCATCATGTTTCGCGCGATAGGCATCGACCACACCGGAAGCCTTGAGTACCGATGACCATTCATCGCTCGCGGACGCCGAACGGGTCAGCGCAATCCGGAATCCGGCCTCGATGAAGCGCGCGCTGTTTTCGACACGCTCGAGATAGCGCGACATCCAGAACAGGCTTGCGGCTGTCTTGCCCAGCATCAGTTCGCCCCCCTCATTCTTCGAGTACCCATGTATCTTTGGTCCCCCCGCCCTGGCTGCTGTTCACTACCAATGATCCCTTGGTCATTGCGACCCGGGTCAGACCGCCAGGCGTGATGCTGATTCCTTCAGGCGAAACCAGGACAAATGGCCTGAGATCAACATGCCGCGGGGACAGTCCCTTTTTTGTAAAGATCGGCACCGTCGACAGCGCCAGTGTCGGCTGTGCAATATAGTTGCTGGCATTGGCGATCAGCTTCGCTCGAAAAGCCGCGACTTCCTTCTTCGACGCGGCGGGTCCCACCAGCATGCCATAGCCGCCGGAACCGTGCACCTCTTTGACCACCAGTTCTTCCAGATGTTCCAGCACATAGGCCAGTTGGTCCTTCTCCGAACAGCGCCAGGTTGGTACATTCTCGAGTAATGGCTTCTCGCCGGTGTAGAATTCGACAATGTCAGGCATGTAGCTGTACAGCGCCTTGTCATCCGATATCCCGGTTCCTGGTGCATTGGCGATCGTAATACCACCCGCCCGGTAGACATCGAATATGCCAGGCACACCAAGCATCGATTGCGGATCGAAATTGAGCGGATCGAGATAGTCATCATCGATCCGCCGGTAGAGTACGTCAATCGCGGTATAGCCCTCGGTCGTTCGCATGGCGACGCGACCATCAACTATCTTCAGATCATGGCCCTCGACCAGTTCGACGCCCATCTGGTCGGCAAGAAAACTGTGCTCGAAATAGGCGCTGTTGTGGATGCCCGGAGTCAGCACCGCGACAACCGGCTTGCCTTCGCATCTTGGGGGTGCACAGGCCGCCAGAGAACGACGCAGCTGGCCGGGATAATGGCTGACCTCCTGCACCTTGATCTTGGCAAAAAGCTCGGGAAACATCTGTAACATCGTTTCGCGATTTTCGAGCATGTAGCTCACCCCCGACGGGGTACGGGCATTGTCTTCCAGAACGTAAAATTCTTCATCGCCGGTCCGGACAATATCGGTGCCGATAATATGCGTATAGATCCCGCCCGGTGGATTGACGCCAATCATCTGCGGCAGAAAGGCAGCATTATTGGCCACCAGCTCTACCGGTACGCGCCCTGCGCGCAAGATTTCCTGGCGATGATAGATATCGTAGAGAAAGGCGTTGATCGCGCGGACCCGCTGCTCGATGCCCTTCGACAGCTTGCGCCATTCGCGTGCCGACAGCACACGTGGCACAACGTCGAAAGGGATCAGCCGCTCGTCGGCTTCATCCTGCCCATAGACATTGAATGTAATCCCGGTCTTTCGGAAAAAGGCTTCCGCGTCTGCGGATTTGCGATGGAGCCGCTTGACATCTTCACGATCAAGCCAGTTTTTATAGTCCTGATAGGGCTGACGGACATCTTCCCCGCTACCCAGCATTTCATCGAACAAGTATTATCCCCCTAAAGCGAAGTGCTCAAACCTGTCCTCCCGCATCGAAGCTAGCGCAACATAGCTCAGGACGCAAAGAAAATGCCCAAATTAGAACAGATAAGATGATTAAATGGAATATTTGACACCGGTCATTTCTTCCGACACGCGCCATAGGTGCTTTGCCGGCTCGATGCGTTTGGCATATTTTCGCGGCTGCACTTCGCGCGCCGGGCCGACCCACTCACCGGTACGGCTTGGTCCGAAATACTGGGCACTTTCAACATCGGGAGCGGCGGCGGCGGCCAATGTTGGCCAAGCCCCCTGTGCCGCGCTGTTCATAAACAGGCCAGACACCGGTCGGATTAAAGCGACCATGAAACCCGGAAAATTTCTTGCCAGTTCGGTGTCGGCTACACCCGGGTGGCAAGCGGCAGCAATAATCGGAGAATCGGCTGCGCGCAGACGGCGGTCCAGCTCATACATGTGCAGCAAATTGGCCAGCTTGCTCATCGCATAGCGGCCCCAGCGACTGTAGCTTTCTTCGGCGTTGATATCGTCGAAATCGATCCGGCCGCTGCGGTGCGCCATGCTGGATGTGATCACAACCCTTGGCTGCTCGCCTACTGCTAGCTTGTTCAGCAGCAATCCGGTGAGCGCAAACGTGCCCAGATGATTGACGCCGAATTGCGATTCAAACCCGTCAGCGGTTTCTTCGCGCGGTGGCATCATGATCCCGGCATTGTTCACGAGAACATCCAGACGCGGTTCTCTCGCCACCTGGCCTGCAGCCTCGTGAATGGATTGCAGGTCTCCCAGATCAAGCGGAACAAATTTCAGATCCGCTTTCGGAAAGTCCGCGCGAATCCTGTCCATTGCATCCGTCGCCCTGGCCTCGGAACGGCATCCCATCAGCACGCGAGAACCCTTGCCCGCCAGCACTCTGGCGGTTTCGTAGCCGAGACCGCTATTCGCGCCGGTCACAAAAAAGACGCGCCCGTCCAGTTCGGGCACGTCCTTGTCGGTAAAATTCCTGATCGCCATGCCGCCTGTCCCCTGATAATCTAGCTGTTCTAACATAGATGCCAGCGAACTGGCAGGAAATCGGCGGCCTGAAACTACTCCGGCGCCACCACCAGCCGGTTGTTGATCGCCCGCACGGGCCTTGCGCTGTCACCCATCAGTTTTTCAAAGGCCGCAATCTGCTCCGCACTCGCAGTGATCGGTTCTTTAAGCACATGCCAGTTTACGCCCTCGCTGCACGGCGGTGTGGTTAGCGAACCCATGTAGCGATAGACAGAGCGGTCGGCAGGCAGCATCCCGTTGGGATCGATCATCCGGCCCGGTACCGTGGTTGCTTCGGATTTTGCGGCAGGCGTAGCCGCCAGAATTTTACCGAGTTCCGCATTTGCAGCGCCTTGCTCAAACATCACGCCCAGAACGCCCAGCCTGCCGTCTTCTGTCGCATGGACAAAATGCCCGGTAAGCGGATAGCGCTTGCCCGAAATTGCATGTTCGGACGGTGTATGAAAATGGATCTGGATCAGGTTGAATGTGCTGCCACCGCTAGTCATGGTCGATCCCGGTGCAAAATCGGCCTGGACGGTGAGGCCTTTGTTCGAAACCGTTAGCGGTCCGCTCTGATAACTTACTGACAGCTCAAGACTGCCAATGGCATTGGCACCAGCCAGATCGATAGGCGACTGCATGTCGCCCTTTTCGCACAGTGCATATTTATCATTTAGTTGGCCCCATTTCTCCGGTCCATTGGCTGCACCATAGCCAAAAGACTTGTGATGCTCCGCGAGCGCCGGACCAGAGGCTAACAAAGCCGCCAGCATGGCGGCCGATATCCGTTGTAAAGTCATTTAAAACCCTTCCTGTAATTAAGGCACTGCTCCTCGTCGCGGATATGTAGATATTCTCATCCTACCAACCCAATCAATAGAAAGGATCCATATCAATAGATTTTATCAATGTATCTGAGCCGTTCCCGTATCCAGCGCGCACGGCAGGTCGGCACACCACTTTACATCCCGCCGATATCGTCTAATCGCTGCTGCCATCAGCTTTGGAGATTTTCATGCGTGCAGACGCGCAAGCCTTTGTCGACCGGATCGACGCCGCCCTCGACCTGATCAGGACCTCGCTCAACTGGGATGTCGCCTTGCGCCGTCTTGACGAGCTCAACGCCCGAGTCGAGGACCCGACTCTTTGGGACGATCAGACCGCGGCCCAGGCGGTGATGACCGAGCGCCGGCGCCTGGATGAATCAATCAGCGCAGCACAGGAAATCGAACAGGAAAGAGATGACGCGCTCGAATTTATCGAGATGGCCGAGGAAGAGAATGACACCGGCCTGGCCGACGAAGGCGTTGCCAGCCTCGAGAAGCTTGCCGCCCGCGCCGACCGCGACAAGGTCAACGCATTGCTTTCCGGCGAAGCCGACAATCTCGACACCTATATCGAAATTCACGCCGGTGCCGGTGGCACCGAAAGTCAGGACTGGGCCGAGATGCTGCTGCGCATGTATCAACGCTGGGCCGAAGGACGCGGCTACAAGGTCTCGATGGTCGACTATCAGGCCGGTGATCAGGCCGGAATCAAGTCGGCGACAATCGAGGTGAAGGGCGAAAACGCCTATGGCTATGCCAAGACCGAGAGCGGCGTCCACCGGCTGGTCCGCATTTCTCCCTTTGACAGCGCCGCCAAGCGCCATACCAGTTTTTCCAGCGTCTGGGTCTACCCGGTGATCGACGACAGTTTCGAGGTCGAGATCAACGAGAGCGATCTCAAGATCGACACCTATCGCGCCTCCGGCTCCGGCGGTCAGCATGTCAACACCACGGACAGTGCCGTGCGCATCACGCACCAGCCGACGGGTATCGTCGTTGCCAGCCAGAACGATCGCAGCCAGCACAAGAACCGCGCCACCGCCATGGGCATGCTGAAGGCGCGGCTGTTCGAAGCCGAACTGCAGCGCCGGGAAGCGGAAGCCTCTGGCGAATATGAAGCCAAGACCGAGATCGGCTGGGGCCACCAGATCCGTTCCTATGTCCTGCAGCCCTATCAGATGGTGAAGGATTTACGCACCGGCCATACCAGCAGTGCACCCAATGCGGTGCTCGACGGCGGTCTCGACGAATTTATCGCGGCGACGCTGGCGCAGAAGGTGACCGGCGAGAAGGTCGATGTGGAGGATGTGGACTAGGGCTATTTCGACCTGTCTAACGCCTCTACAACATCACGCTGGCTGACATATTTGAAATTCTGGGTCTGGTTGTCATTGTCACCATCCTGGCTCAATCCCTTTTTTGGAACGTCAAGATAATGTAGCGGTCAGATCCGTTTTTGGTGGGATATTTTTGTTCCTAGGCAACCTTGCGCCCGCGACCATCTCCGGACAAGCTTTCAATCAACGCTTCTACCTCGGTGATCGGAACCGGGCGACTGAGCAAATAGCCCTGAATATTGTTGCAACCGTTTTTGAGCAGCATCTCAACCTGTTCATCCTGCTCGACGCCTTCAGCGAGTGTCTCCATACCAAGAGCCGCCGCAAGACCTGTAATCGCCTGAATAATCGCCGCGCTGCCTTTGTCGTCCATGATATCCACCACGAAACTGCGGTCGATTTTGATCTTGTCGAACGGAAAGCTGCGCAAATAGCTGAGCGACGAGTAGCCTGTACCGAAATCATCAAGGGCAACGCGAACCCCCATATCGTGCAGGCTGTGGAGCGATTTCAAGGTCTCCGCCACATTTTCGATCAGAAACGATTCAGTTATCTCCAGCTCCAGCCTTTGCGGCGGCAGGCCGGACTGGGTCAGCGCCTGTATCAGGATCGACTGCAAGCCTTTGGTGCGGAACTGGACTGGAGAAAGATTGACCGCAACCCTGATGTGATCCGGCCAGCTTGCAGCCTGTCGGCAAGCTTCCTTTATCACCCATTCGCCAATCTGGATGATGAGACCGGTTTCCTCGGCCAGCGGAATGAAATCGATGGGTTGTACGAGCCCGCGTTCCGGGTGGTGCCAGCGGATCAACGCTTCAAAGCCGTTTATCCTCTGCTGCTCCGTGTTGAACAAGGGCTGATAATAGAGTTCAAACTGACCCTGCTCGATCGCCAGCTTCAGATCAATTTCGGTTTCCCGCCGCTTGCGCGCCAGTTCGTCCATTTCCTGTTCAAAATAGTGATATTGCCCTTTGCCTTCCTGTTTCGCCCGGTACAGGGCCAGATCGGCGTTTTTCATCAGCATATCGGACTTGCTGCCATCATGGGGCGCAACCGCAATTCCGATGCTGGTGGTCGTCGGCATGAGATGGCCTTCGACATGGAAGCTATCTGAAAACGACTTTTCCAGCCGTTCTGCAATCATAGTTATGGCATCCACACTATCAACATTGTCGACCAGCACCGCAAATTCATCACCGCCAAGTCGGGCGATCAGATGTCCGTCCAGTACCGATGTCATCCGCTCTGTCACCTCTTTGAGCAAGGCATCGCCAACCGGATGACCAAGGGTGTCATTCACCGATTTGAAATTGTCGAGGTCAAGGTAGAAAACAGCGATCAGGTCGCCCTCGCCCGCTCTCTTCAGACCGATATCGAGTTGATCACGGAAATATTTGCGGTTGGGCAGATCGGTCAGCGCATCATGCAGTGCAATATGGGATATCTTGTCTTCCCGCTGTACAATAGCATCGACCATTTCATTAAAACTGTCACCGAGGCGACCGATTTCATCTGTCGAATTGACTGCTACCTTGTGCCTTTCGCCCAGGCTGATCTGCCGTGCGGCCTCCTCCAGCCGGGCGATCGGGCGGGTAATGCCCTTGGCGAGCAACCATCCCGCAGAAACGATTATTGCCAGACCCACCATCGCCAGGGCAGTCAGAATCCAGGTTATCGGACGGTAGGCCAGTAGCGCCTCGCTGAGCGAGTGGCGCAACAGCAAAGTCGGCTTCTCGCTGGCGCTGAGAGAGGGCAATGGCGATGCACGATATAATATCCGTTCGCCGCTTTCCATCAATTCGACCTGCTCGCCTGCTTTCGCGGCAAGGGTCTTGGGCAAGGAACGCGCATCAAGTACCTTCGCCGTCAGATTGATCGGTGCAAGCTGGGCGAGATTTTGCATCTCGGATTTGTTGAACGGCTTGCCCACAACCAGCCAGCCAAACAGATTGGGCGCTTCGACCGGCGAGGCCACAACGCCGTGATATTCTCCGCCAATTTTGACCAGTCCGCTTCGCGATCCCTCATCGAGCGCATTCCAGACGCTATCGGCATCTTCCGCCCTCAATCTTTGCCGAAGGCCAATTGTCGTGCCGTCCAGAGTCATGATGAAAGCATTGGGTACATCGAGCCGATTGCGCAAACTGACCAATGCACTGGCTATCGTCGGTTCGTCGGCGAGCGCAACCGCTTCCCGGAATCCGAAATCGGCAGCCAGAATTTCGGTAGCGGTTGCCATCCGCTTTGATTCCAGTTCCAGAACCTTGTTGAACGCTTTGGAATTGGCCGTCATCTCCTCGGAAATCTTGCTTGCGGCATATCGCTCGATACCTCCGGTAGCAACAGCGACCAGCGCACCAAAGGTGAGCACAAAAAGCGCAGAATAGAGTACGGCAATCCGGACGGATAGCGAGCCGGATCGCAACAGACGTTGGACAGATTTCAAATCTCTATTTCCTCAATTTCAACGTCACGGTCTTTTTGGTGACATCATTCGCGCCAATGGAAAAAGAATAAGAGCTTTCGCCGCCGCGAACGCGGTTCAACGGATGCCAGACTTTCACGCGGGCGAAGCCGCCCGGCAAATTCCCGATCTGAACCCGGCCGTTATGATCTGTTTTTGCGGCAAAGGATGTATCGACAACCTTGATGAAGCCCTTCATCTCGTCATGGATATTGCACCCCAGAGCAACGGTTCCGACAATCGGAAAATTTTTCGAGCGGGTTTCGTCTCTGCCATAGAGTTTCATTTCGAATTTTGCCGCTGGCGAGAAGCTGTAAACGCTGTGACGAACCCGGTCGCGATTGGGAAAGCGCACATTTGTACCCTGAGCCACGATGAGCGTCCCCGGATCGAACTGGATGTTGCGCTGCTGCATGACTCCGTTTCCTTCGAAACTGGATCCGCCAATTGAGAAGCCTGCCGCTGGATAAACCATGACAACGGCATCGCGCACAGGCATGCCGCTATCGTCCCTGACAGCAACGGAAAGGCTGCTGCCACTCGCTGCCTGAGTGGAGACAGCAGGAAGGCCAAGTAGGGCGGTTGCGGATAGAATGGCGGTTGCTGCGGGCAGGAGGTATTTCTTCATGCCGCTTCCTATAAATCCTCTTTCTTACCAAGATTATAATGGCAAGCCGGTCGCGGTCTCCGGATCCTAACCGGGATCGCGCCTCCGCGGTCGGCCTGCTTCGGATTTAACGGAGTCTTAACCACGTCAATCTAGTTCCAGGGCGTGATGAAATTCCATTCCTGCTTTGCGATTTGCGCAGTTCCGATTATGTTTCTGGCGTTGGTGCAACCCCTTCATGCCAAAGAATTGCGACAAGGCGGCAAGCTGTTGCTGACGAATGGCATCGCATCGCTAGAAGGCTCGTCCGGCGGCGGCCTCGCAAGCTGGAGCCTGATTGCCGGCAACGAAACCCGTGACGGTATTGGCGGCTCTGCCCATGTTACGGTCGCCGAGTTCGAAGACTATCGGCTGGACAGCGAAGGTTTTGCGCTGGGCTTTTTCAACCGCGTCGAACTCAGCTATGCCCGGCAGGCACTGAACACCAAGGGTGTTGGCGCCGCTCTTGGTCTTGGCTACGGCTATCAGCTCAATCAGGACATCTATGGCGCAAAACTGCGCATCGCAGGAGACGTCGTGTACGGCGACCCGCTGATGCCGCAGATCGCGGTCGGGGTGCAGCACAAGCGCAATCTGGACAGTCCGGTCACTGCAGCTGTTGGTGCAGTCCATGCTGAAGGCACCGACTATTATGTCAGCGCCACCAAATTGTTTCTGTCCCACAGCATATTGGTCGGTGCTACTGCTCGCTACACTAAGGCCAACCAGGGCGGCTTGCTTGGCTTTGGTGGCGACAAGAAGGACGATTACAGCCTGCAGTTCGAGGGTAGCCTCGCCTATCAGCTATCCCGCAAGTTGGTGATTGGCGGCGAGTATCGGACCAAGCCCGACAATCTCTCGATCGCGCGCGAAGAGGACTGGTATGATCTGTTTGCCGCTTTCGCTATCAATCGCAATCTCACGGTGGCGGCCGCCTATGCAAATATCGGATCGGTCGCAACTTCAAAGGAACAACGCGGCGGACTGCTCTCGCTCCGCGCTTCATTTTGATCGGATATCGGACTGATGTTACTAACTCTCGCTTTACTTGTTGCGGCACAGGAACTCCCGCCGTTCGAAGACCCTGTCCCCGATCCGGTTACCGGAGAATTGCCGGTTGATCCCTATACGCAGGACAATGCCAATGCCGGCGCGACACCCTTTGCCGGCGACAAGATGGCGCTTGCCTTCGGGGGTAAGCAAGGCATTCAGAAAATAGCCGATCATCTGGTGCTCGCCATAACGACGGATCCCCGTATCGAGGAAATTTTCCGTGGCCAGGATCATGTCCGTCTGCGCCGGACCCTGTTCGAGCAATTTTGTTATATACTCAACGCCGGCTGCACCTATACCGGCAGAGACATGCGAACGGCCCACAGAAATCTGGGTACACAGATGGCGGACTTGAACGCACTGGTGGAAAATCTGCAAAAGGTGATGGACGAGGAAAATATTCCGTTTGCCCTGCAAAACCGGTTTCTGGCCAAGCTGGCGCCGATGAGTAAAGACGTGGTTGAACGCTAGCTGCCGACGATGTTCGGCTTTTACGACCACGGCGATCAATCAAAGATTGAACCGCGCCAAGCCCTCGCCTAGTCTTTCCCCGATGAAAAATATTGCCCATAATCCTGCCCCGCCATCAAGCGACTGCGCGCGCCCTCTCCGTTGGGTAACGGGACTGGCCGCAATATTGCTGATGACCACGCCGCTAGGTGCCTGCAAAAGAGTTGAAGACCCCGGTGCCGATCGCTCCGAAACCGCACGCGCCTATCCGCCGGCGGCGCGACCGGTGTCGGCGCTTGCCGGCAATCAATGGTCGACAGAAACCGCCCGCGACAAGCGCGGCGAGGCGGAAGAAATCATGAAGGCTGCGGGGCTGGAGCCGGGCATGACGGTCGCCGATATCGGGGCAGGCGAAGGCTATTATACCGTGCGGCTGGCGGAGAAAGTCGGAATCGACGGACGGGTGCTGGCGCAGGATATTGACGAAGGCGCGATCGACCGCCTTGCCGAGCGGGTCAACCGCGAAAGCCTGGACAATGTCTCGATCAAGCTGGGCGCGCCGGATGACCCGCGTCTGCCCGAAAACAGCTTTGACCGGATATTTCTGGTCCACATGTATCACGAGGTCCGCGAACCTTATGCCTTTCTGGCGCGCCTCCGCCCGGCACTGCTCGACAAAAGCGGACCGCACGGTGCCGGCGAGGTGATTGTGGTGGATGTCAATCGCGATGTTTCCCGGCACGGAATCCCGCCAAAACAACTATTCTGCGAATTCGAGGCGGTCGGCTATGAACTGGTCGGCTTTATGGAACGACCGGAACTCGGAGGCTATTTCGCCAGATTCAGGGCCACCGGGCCCACAATATCACCCGCGAAAATTGTGCCCTGCCCCTATCAGGACGAGCCCGAATAACCTCAGTCGTCATTGAGTCGATCCATCCATTTGCGATGCTGCCGGCGCGCCTTGCGGGCCAACCGTCGCCAGTGACGCCGATCGCGAGGAGACAGGCTGTCGTCATTTGCCCGTTCACTCAAAACCTCGGGAGCTTTCTCTTTGTATTTGGTATAGAAATATCGCACCTCCCGCTCGTCCTTGACGCGACGATGGGGTGGATCAAACAGGTCAAGCATAAGTGGCTCCCATAGTCATTCTGGACCCCCGTGCATTCTGGACCCCCGTGCATTCACACCTTATTTACCATAAGCGATCTGACGGCAAAATTCAACCGGATGTAGCCCTCGCGTTCCGGAAAACCGTTTAAAGCGGCCGCAATTGCAGCAGTTCTAGCCCTCGTCGCCCATCTTCAGCGCGGCGATAAAGGCCTCCTGCGGGATGCTGACATTGCCATATTCGCGCATCTTGGCCTTGCCCTTCTTCTGCTTGTCGAGCAGCTTCTTCTTGCGGCTGATGTCGCCGCCATAGCATTTCGCCGTCACATCCTTGCGCATCGCCGAGATCGTCTCGCGCGCAATCACCTTGCCGCCAATCGCCGCCTGCACCGGGATCTTGAACAGATGGCGCGGGATCAGGTCCTTGAGCCGTTCGCACATGTGCCGGCCACGGGCCTCGGCAGCATCGCGGTGGACGATCATGCTGAGCGCGTCTACGGGATCGCCATTGACCATGATGTTCATCTTGACCAGCTGGCCGGTGCGCAGCCCGATCTGGTGATAGTCAAAGCTGGCATAGCCGCGCGAGATGCTCTTCAGCCGGTCGTAAAAGTCGAACACCACCTCGTTGAGCGGCAGTTCGTAGACCACCTGCGCCCGGTCGCTGACATAGGTGAGATTCTTCTGCACCCCGCGGCGGTCCTGGCAGAGCTTGAGAATGCCCCCGAGATATTCGTCCGGGCAATAGATGGTCGCCTCGATCCACGGTTCCTCGATCTCGCGGATCTTGACCACGTCCGGCATGTCCGCCGGATTGTGCAGAAACATCTCGCTGCCGTCGTTCATCTCGATCCGGTAGACCACCGACGGCGCCGTGGTGATCAGGTCGAGATCATATTCGCGGGTCAGCCGTTCCTGGACGATCTCCAGATGCAGCAGCCCGAGAAACCCGCAGCGGAAGCCCTGCCCCAGCGCCGCGCTGGTCTCCATCTCGAAGGTGAAGCTGGCGTCGTTGAGCCGCAGCTTGCCGATGCTCTCGCGCAGCTTCTCGAAGTCCGCCGCATCGACCGGGAACAGGCCGCAGAACACGACCGACTGCACTTCCTTGAAGCCCGGCAAAGCCTCGGGCGCCGGGTTCTTGACCGTGGTGATGGTGTCGCCGACCGCGGTCTGGCTGACTTCCTTGATCTGCGCGGTGATAAAGCCGATCTCGCCCGCCGCCAGTTCCGGCAGCTGCTCGATTTTCGGCCGCATGCAGCCGACCCGGTCGACCAGATGCTCGGTGCCCTGGGCCATGAACTTGATCTTCAGGCCCTTGGTCAGCACGCCGTCGATCACCCGCACCAGAATCACAACGCCGAGATAGGGGTCGTACCAGCTGTCGACCAGCATCGCCTTGAGCGGCTTGTTGCGGTCGCCGCCCGGTGCCGGGATCTTGGCGACAATCTGCTCCAGTATATCCTCGATACCGATCCCCGACTTGGCGCTGGCCAGCACCGCGTCCGAGGCGTCGAGCCCGATGATCTCCTCGATCTCCTTGCGCACCCGCTCCGGCTCGGCCGCCGGCAGGTCGATCTTGTTGAGCACGGGAATGATCTCGTGGTCATGCTCGATCGACTGGTAGACATTGGCCAGCGTCTGCGCTTCCACGCCCTGCGCCGCATCGACGACCAGCAGCGCGCCCTCGCACGCCGCGAGGCTGCGCGACACTTCATAGGCAAAGTCGACATGGCCCGGCGTGTCCATCAGGCTGAGCTCGTAATCCTCGCCATTTTTCGCCTTGTAATGCAGCCGCACGGTCTGCGCCTTGATCGTGATGCCGCGCTCTTTCTCGATATCCATATTGTCGAGCACCTGCTCGCTCATCTCGCGCTCGGTCAGCCCGCCGGTCTGCTGGATCAGCCGGTCGGCAAGGGTCGATTTGCCATGATCGATATGGGCGATGATGGCGAAATTGCGGATATGGGAACGTTCGGTCATGCGCGCCCGTTAGCAGGGGCGTGCAGGCTTGTCAGCAGGAAACGACGGCGGCGGGGGCGGGGCTATCGCACGCCACGTCCAGCCTTGTGCCGGACCTTTTCTTGACAGACTTTACAGTGTTAAAAGGAGAAACGCCTTTCCCCGATCAAAGTGGCAACTTCACCACCTTATTGACCCGCGAGCGGCGAAGCTGTTCAGCTTTCAGAAGGCCTGGCTGAACAGAAAATGCCGCACACAAGAGCATTCGCCGGGAAAGCCGTCCCGGGCCCGGATTCGATTGTCAAAGAGCCAGGGTGGAATATGCCACAGGCCGGGGACTGTAGGAAAGGATGTTGGATTCGCCAACATCCTCCCTGTCGCGCAGCGGTGGGGAGGTGGCGCGCCGAAGGCGCGACGGAGGGGCGGCTGCGGCAAGAACAACCCTTCAAGATTCGCCCGACACCCGGAGGCCCGCGCCAGGCCTCACCACCCCCTCCACCATCCTGCGGATGGTCCCCCTCCCCACCGCTGCGCGGCAGGGAGGAAAATTAGTGGTCAGTCTAGCGGGAGGTTGATTTCCTGCATGATCCCGTGAGCTTCAGAAGCTTTTACATGAACTCGACTACGGTCGAAGTCAGCACGCGATAATCTCGGCCTACCGCTCGTAGTGAAGCTCATAAATCACCGCCAAATGTCGCACCAATTGAGGCGTAGATTTGTTGTATTATATGCATATAGTGCAACATGGCAAAAAAATGGACAGAAGAGGAAACGCTGCTCGCTCTGAGCTTGTATCTTCAGACTCCATTTGGAAGAATTCACGGCAGCAATCCAGATATTGTTGCGCTAGCACATGCTCTTGATCGAACTCCTGCTTCCGTCGGAATGAAAATGCTAAACCTCGCTGGATTAAATCCGAAGATACTATCTAGTGGTCGCGTCGGACTTCAAAACTATTCCAAACTTGATGAATCTGTCTGGGCGCGCTTTAGCTCAGACTGGGCCGTTCTGGCAGAACAAGCAGAAAAAATAAGCTTGCTCATCCAAGATGCAGACTCGCCACCCACTTTACGAGAATCTAAATCCGACTATAGATTGCGCGATCCAAACGAACCGACGACTGCAGAGTCTTTTGTAGAGCAACGGCGCGGCCAAGATTTTTTCCGTAAAGCGGTGATGGCCAATTATAAGGACCGATGCTGTATCACGGGCATAGCGGAACCAAGGCTTTTGGTCGCTAGCCACATCATACCTTGGAAGGATGATATCGCTAATCGCCTTAATCCTGAAAACGGATTGGCGCTATCCGCCACATTCGACAAAGCGTTCGACAAAGGTTTGCTAACGATAAATCGCGACTTAGAGGTCAAAATTTCAAGAACACTACTAAGACACCCCGATCTTGAAACGCGCGCATATTTTGAGCCCTATCACGAGCGTAAGATGGCGGAACCAGATCGTTTCAATCCAAAACCCGCGTTCATCGATTGGCACAATGACTTTTTTGACAGACAGGCGGCATAGCAATGTACCAAATTCGTATACGAGAAATTGGCGGACGTCGCATTATTGCGAGAAAGTTCCTCGAAACGAAAGACGAAAAGATAGCATCTCGTTGTCATTCCGAATTTTGGAATGATCACTGTGCTCACACGGACAGATACCGATCGTCACTTCTCGAGAAAACGGAACGCGACAAACAATGGAAATTGAGGGAAGCGATTAATTGGTAAGATAGATTACAGATAAGCCAATCCCTATGCGTACCCGCCGCTAGAAAATGTGTTTCCGCATTAAAGCGGACGGGATAGCGGCGGACAAGGCGCGATTGTAAACACTATCTCTGCGACCGCTGCTAATAATATCATCTTACCAACCTCACCAAGGGCTCGCGCCCTCTGCCCGCTGGCATATTTGGCCCGCACCTGATCGAGATAGTCGCTGATATTCATGCGTTCACGGGCCCCGGTTATGTAATCTTCTACATGCCGCCTCCCCCGCTCACCCGCAAGCGGCGAATTTAACAAAAGCGGCACCAGGCCTCACCAGCCCCTCCATAATCCTGCGGATGGTCCCCCTCCCCGCCGCGTTGCGGCAGGGAGGATGGGCTGGACTTCACCTGCTCCCTATCCCGCCACCGCTCCTGCGGGCCGTTCAAAGGCAACCGCGCGCCTGGCGAGCCAGTAGAGCGCCGCCCCCAGCACCGCCAGCCCGGCCAGCGACAGCACCGCCAGCGCCGGAATCTGCGCGGACATCCACAGAACCATCGCGCTGGCGACCGGCACGATCACCAGCCAAACGCCGCCCATGGCATCCCGCAGGCCGCGGAAATTGTTGCGCCAGAACAGGAACAGCGAGGCCAGCAGCAGCAGGAAGATCGCCTGCTCGACCGCGACCAGCAGCGGCAGCAGCGTGGCGAAGGAGCCGGACAGCGCGATGATTGTGACGATGCCGGCATAGGCCAGGATCGCATGGTCCGGGGTCCGGTAGCGCGGCGAGACATGGGCGAAAAAGGCGGGGAGCAGCCGCCGTTCGCCCATGCCGAACAGAATGCGCGGCATGACGACAAAGCTGCTCAGCTGGTTGGTGCCGATCGAGAAGACCGCGGCGATGCTGATCATCATCGCGCCCCAGTCGCCGAACAGCTTCTGGCCGGCGGCGGCGAGCGGCGTGTCGGCGCTGCCGACATCGGGGTCGATGGCGATATAGGCCCACTGGACGATCGCGTAGAAGACCGCGACGCCGCCGATCGCAAAGAGGACCGAGCGGAACAGGGTGGTGCGCGGATCGCGGGTCTCGCCAGCCGCCGTCACCGATGCGCCGAAACCGGAAAAGGCATAGGCGATCAGCAGCGCCACCGATTCCATCCCGGAAAAGCTCGGCAGGCTGATCGCGTCCGGGAAACCGTTGCTGCCAAAGCCTACCAGGCAAAGCAGCACCAGCGGCGTGAACTTCAGCAAAGTGCCGATCCAGATGCCGCCGAGCGACCGGCGGGTGCCGGTGATGCCAAGCAGGGTCATGAAGGCGATCAGCGCGATGATCGTCACCGGCCGCGCCACCGGCCCCTCGAACAGCGGGAACAGCGCCGCCAGATAGGAAACGAGCACGTGGAAATTGGCCGCCCGGCCGGTGGTGCTGGCGCAGATTATCAGCCAGCCGGTCTGGAAGCCGGCAAAATTGCCGAGCGCCGTTTCGGCGTAGAGCTGGATTCCCCCGGACCGCTCGAACAGCGTCGACAGCTTGGCGATAATCGCGGCCACACAGGCAATGGGAAGGGCGAACAGCAGGATGGCGACGGGGGCGAAGCTGCCGATGTTGAGATAGAGCAAGGCCGGCAGGGCGAAAATGCCCGCGCCGACCATGCCGTTGAGGTTGAGCAATATGGCACCGGCGGTGCGCACCACGCGCGGCGGGTCGACGCTGTCGCTCACCGCTTCAGTCCCGCGCCGGCGTCGCGCCAGGCGGCGGCACCGTCCTGCCGCCATCACCCGCCCGCGCCAGTCCCCCGATCTGCTGCTCCGGGAATTTGAAGAGCAGCAGCATCAGCACCGACGCGCCCTGCACCGTCATCAGGAACAGCAGCATCGCCCTCGGCTCGGCCAGCATCGCGATCGAGCCGACCACGATGCCGGCGAGGCTGATACCCATGTTGGAGACCGCCATGAAGATCGAGAACTGGGTCGCCGAGATCGCCGGCGGGCTGAGCCGCATGTTGATCACCACGTCGCTGATCCCGGACAGGAAATGCAGGCCGATCCAGCCGAAGACAAAGGCCATCAGCACTTTGGGATCGCTCCAGCTCTCGGATGACCAGATCATCCAGCCGAGCAGCGCGACCGAGAGCAGGCGCAGCATCCAGAGCGAACGCTGGGCACCGATCCTGCCGACGACATAACCGCCAATGGCGATGGTAGCGATCCCGGCCACCAGCTGGGCGGTGCCGTTGAGCGAGCCGAGCTGGTCCTCGGACCAGCCGGTAGCGCCGGTGGCGATCAGCGGGACCGCGATGATGCAGATGCCGTAGGTCAGTCCGGTAACCAGCAGATTGGGGAACCAGGCGAGGCTGTGCCCGGACAGCGAATTGCGCAGCGCGGCCCTGACCAGCGGCAGCCATGCACCGGCGTGCGCGATCCGGTTCTCGGCGTGCGCTTCGCCTTCCGACCAGGGCAGCCGGCGCTCGCCCACCCGTTCGCGCACCCAGATGATGTGGATGGTCACGAGCACCACCAGAAAACCGCAGGCGATATAGGCGGCGCTGGCGCCAAAGGCATAAACCATGGTCCCGGTCAGGGCAGCAGACACGGCGATGCCGATCACCTGCCCGCCGGACGCCAGCGCGCCACCCATCGAGCGCTCTTCCTCCGGCAGGATATCGACCGTCAGGCCATCGACCGCGACATCCTGAAACACGGTGGCGGTATTGACCGCGAGGCCGACGATGCCGAGGATCAGAACGTCGTCCGGCCCCGGATTGACGAGAGCAAAGGCGACCAGCAGGGCGATCATCACCGCTTGCGCGCCAATGATCCACACCCGCCGTCGACCCATCGACAGCAAAGTATAGCGGTCCATGACGAAGCCGGCGACAAACTTGAAGCTCCAGGGGATGCCCACCATCGCCACGACAAAGGCAATATCCGCCGCCGCAGCCCCGTTAATGGCCATCCAGGCAGGGATTGTAAAATCGAACAGGCCGAGCGGAATGCCCTGCCCGGCATAAAGAAGGAATATCGTGAACAGCCGCAGGTTGCGGTTTTCGGCCAGCGAAAGCGGCGGACGCAGGCGGGTCGGTACGGCGAGACTATCCATGCAATTTCTCCAGACAGGCATCAGGGCGACAACCGCCCGCTGCCCGAGCCCGCTGGTGCCGCGGGCGCTGGGTAAATGCCCGGCGAGAGTCGGGTCGCATAATCTCTCGCCGGACACGGGATGAACCCCGGCTCGCCAGTCCTCAGGACATGGCGGGCCGGGAAAACAGCCCAATCACTGTCAAGCGAGGATGCCTATTTGACCTCGACTTTGCGCATCAGATAATCACCGGTGATGGTGCGGATTGTCGGGTAGAGATCCTTGGAAATCTGCCGCGATTCCTTGACCTTTGTCTCGCCCCAGGCCTTCAGGAACGCCTCGTATTTTGCCTTGTTCGGCGCCAGGTCGGCGGTGTTGGCAAATTTGACGATGAGCAGCATGTTGAAGTCGCCGGACTGCGGAAAGTCGCTGGCATAGATCGAATAATCCTCGATCTGTCCGAGCTTCTTGGCGACCTCGTTGCTGGCGATCCAGGTCGAGCGCAGGCCCTCCAGATAATAGTCGCCCATATTGGCGTCGATCTTGACGGTGCTGATGCTCCAGACGGCGTCAGAGACTTCATAGTCGTCATATATTTCCAGCTGTGCCTGGGCCGGCACCGCCGATGCCAGCAATGTTGCGGCAGCCAGCGTGCCAAATTTGGTCAGAATGTTCATGTTCAGGTCCCCTGTATTTTCGGCGATATCGCCAGTCCGGGAACCTGCCGAAAATCCGATTTCAAGTCCTGATGAACAATATGATTTTTTTATGATGAACAATCGGTTGCTTTTGTGCCATGCTGCGCTTTGTCAAGACCAGGGGACGCAATTTACGATGCAGGAAATGCCTGACGCTGCCATTTCGGGGAAGGCACTTGCTCAGATTGAAGGTCGGCTTGTCGAGCCATTTTTCATCAATGCCATTGCGGTTGATATCGCCAATCAGTGCCTCGGTAGTGGACCGCAGATGGTAAGGCTGGAGCCAAAGGTCATGGCGCTTTTGGTCACGCTGGCAAGGCATCCGCACCAGCTGGTCCGCCGCGATCAATTGCTGGAGCATATCTGGCCGGATGGTCTGGGCGGTGATGAATCATTGACCCGTCTTGTCTATCAGTTGCGACGGGCCTTCCGATCATTTCCACAGCTGGCCGAGGCAATTGCGACGGTGTCCAAGTCAGGCTACCGGCTGGAAGCAACCGTTACAGACCTAGCATGTCCGTCGCCCGGTCCGGGATCCTCTCCCGACAGTGACCGAGAATATAATCTCTCTGTCGCGGTGCTGCCGATAACCGATCAGGACGATTCGCCTGACAATGGATATCTTGCCGACGGCATGAGCCGTGATCTGACCAGTTGCCTGGCGACCACTCCAATGCTTTTTGTCACGCCGTATAGTTCTGTTCTGGCGCTGCATGATCCGCCGCTTTCCCTGGACAAAGCGGCGCAAACCATAGGCTGCCGCTTCATTCTAACCGGCAAATTCCGGAGACGGAGCGATCAGATCACCTTGCGGTTCGAGCTTGTCGACACGCTGGACTCTTCGCTGGCCTGGTCGGGCAAATATAACACCGTTCTCGACCAGTTTTTCGATGTGCAGAATGATGTTCTGCTGAGCGTCTCGACGGCGATTTCCACCCGGGTCAGATTTCCGCTGTCGCCGCCGGAGTTGCGGAGCCAGCCCTTCAAGAACGACATATACCGCATATTGCAGATGACGGAGGCCCTGCGATATCGCTACGGGAAGGAAACGGCGCAGGAGATCGTGAAGCTTTGCCGGGAGGGACTGGCAATCGAACCCGACCATGCCGTCTTGCGAGCGTGTTTGGCGGTGCAGCTCAGCCAGAATGTGGTCAGCCAATGGGAAACGGACCCGCAAGCTGCCGAACTGTCGGCCTTCGACCATATCGAGCACGCATTGGCGATGGAACCAGCCAACCCGGACGTGATCGCCGCAGCGGGTGTCGTGAATGCCATGTTCCACCGTCCCAAGGAAGCGATTGCATTGCTGCGGCGGGCTTTGGACCTGGATCCGAACAAGGCTCACGCGCTGGCCATGCTGGGTTGGCAGATATGTCTGTTGGAGAACAATCCAGAAGGATTAAAACTGATCGAATCTGCCGAGCAACGGGCTCCGCATCATCCCCGTTATGGACTTTGGGCCACCTATCGGGCGACGGGTCATCTGTTCCTGCTCGACTATGTCTCGGCGGTTCCGGCGTGCGAACAGGCGATATTGCGGACCCCCAATTACTATCAACCCCGACTTTCGCTTGCCTGGGCCCTGATCGGTCAGGGCAAAGCCGATTTGGCAAAGAACGCTATTCGGGAAGCGCAGACGTTCGAGGGTCATCAGATTGCCGCGAAATTTGTTGATGAAATGAAGCAATGGTCCCGAAATTCTCCCAACGCTGCCGAATGCATCAAAGTACTGGACGCCCTGATCTCGCTATCGGACCACTAGTCTGATTTGAAACCCGGCACAGCTCCGGCCTTGAAAGCTCCAAACATGCGCACCCGCCTCGCCATATGTCGCAAGAAAAAGCGTTTTGCCACTGAAGCAGACGCCATAGCTGCTGCGCAGGGCGCGACCATTGTTCTCCACCCCTATCGCTGCGACCGATGTCGCCTTTTTCATCTGACCAGCCGCATGAAGGGTAAGTGGCGATCGCCGGGCACCTGGTAACGGTCGCCGTCCTGACAGAGCCGCATACTGTCACAAACATGAAATAAATTTGCCATCAAAAGGCAATGCACTGGTCATATTGCGCTCATCAACATGAAACGCAAATGCAACGGACAGACCATTTTATGAAACATCATCTGCTCAAGACAATTGGCCTGATGGCCGGAACCGCCACGATCGCCTTCTATCCGGCGGCGGCGATGGCAGCACCGATTTCCAGTGAACAGGCCGCGGCTCTGCTGGACAAGCTGAACGCGCTGGAGCGCGAGGTCGCCGACCTGAAGGCGCAGCTTGGCGACGTGCAGCAGAATCAGCAGATCTCGACCAGCGCGATCGCCGCAACCGATGCAAAAATTGCTGCCACTGAAGAGAAGCTGGCGCAGCAGAAGCCGGTCAAGATCGCCTTCAAGGGCGCGCCCGAAATCAAGGGCGAGGACGGCTGGAGTTTCAAGCCGCGCGGTCGCATGCTCTATGACTTTGGTACGGTCAACGCTCCCGACAGTATCACCGATGCGGGCCTCGGCTTTGCCAATGAAGCCCGCCGGATCCGGCTCGGCGTTTCGGGATCGATGCCGGGCGGCTTCGGCTACAAGCTGGAAGCGGATTTCGCCGGCAATGAAGTTGATTTGACCGATGCCTTTCTGACCTATGACAATGGCGGACTGACGATAACCGCAGGCCAGCATAATAATTTCCAGGGCCTGGAAGAATTGTCGAGCAGCAACGACACCAGCTTTATCGAACGGTCGGCGTTTACCGATGCATTCGGTTTTCAGCGCCAGGTCGGAATTTCGGCGCAATATGGCGTGTCGGATCTGTTGTTCCAGGCTGGCGTATTCACCGACAATATCGGTGATCTGAACAATGACGAAAACAACAGCATCGGTTTTGATGTCCGCGCCGTGGCGATGCCAAAATTCAGCGATGTGCAAACCCACTTCGGGGCCTCCTACCACTATCGCGACCTCGGTGACACGATGACGTCCCGCCGCTATCGCCAGCGGCCCGCGGTCCATTTCACCGACACCCGGTTCATCGACACGGGCAATATCGGCAGTGCCGAGTCAGAAACCAGCTACGGACTGGAAGCAGCCTTGATCTCCGGCCGCTTTCATGCCGCAGGAGAAACCCACTGGCTGAAGCTGAACCGTTCCGGCAATCTCGCCGACCCGACCTTTTTCGGCGGTTCGGTCGAGGCGGGCTTTTTCCTGACCGACGACACGCGCGGCTACAAGGAAGGCGTCTTCAAGGGCGTCAAGGTGTCCAATCCCGTCGGCGAAGGCGGCATGGGTGCCTGGCAGGTCAATATCCGCTATGACCGGCTCGACCTAAACGATGCCGGCTTTGTCGGCGGCACCCAGGATGCCTATCAGGCTTCACTGATCTGGACCCCGATCGACTATGTCCGCTTTCTGCTGACCTATTCCAAGCTCGATTACAGCAATGCCGCCATTCTTGCGGCGGGCAGCGGCGACTATAATGTCGATGCCTTTGCCGGACGCTTCCAGATCAGCTTCTAGACAGGATATGCGGCGGGCTCCGGCTCGCCGCCTTTCCACCCCCGGTCAGGCCTGGTTGGCGGCCCATTTCGGGCCGGTCAGATCGTCGCCCTTCGTGCGATCGGGCATCTGGCGTCCGGTTTCGGCAAAATAGCTGAGTTCGGCGATATTGGTGGCATGATCGCCAATCCGCTCGAGATTTTTCGCGATAAACAGCAAATGGGCGGACTCGCTGATATGGGCCGGATTCTCTATCATGTAAGTGATGATCGAGCGGAAGAAGCTGGTGTAGAAATTATCCAGCTTCTGGTCCCGCGCCCATACCGTGACCGACAGGTCGATATCGCCATCGGCATAGGCCCGAAACGAATCCCGAACCAGATCGGCAGCGATCTCGGCCATTGAAGGCAGCAGCGCTACCGGTTCAATCTGACGGCTCGATTCCGCAACCAGCGGCACCCGTTTCGCGATATTCTTGGCATAATCACCAATGCGTTCGGCAATGCTCGAAATCTTGAACGTCGCGATCAAGTGGCGCAAGTCGTCCGCCATAGGTGCGCGCAAGGCAATTGTCTGGATCGACAGGGAATCGATCCGGCGTTCCAGCTCGTCAATTTCCCGATCACCGGCAACCACGGCCCGTGCCATCTCCAGATCATTTTGCTCGAGCGCAGCAATCGCGCGGGTGATCGCGCGGGTACTCTTTTCCCCCATCTCCAGGACCATCGCCCGGAGGTCGTGAATTTCCGCATCAAAGGCGGTCACGGTATGCTGGGCGGTACTCAGATTCATCGGGTTTCCTTGTGGTGATTGCGCGGATTGTAACAAAAATGTCATATAAAAAGCAAGGAATTTGCATTTCGGAGCTTCGGGCAATCGGAAATACCGCTATTTTACACGGCCACACCGGAACCGGCATGATCCGGGGATGATCATGAAATCCTGTGGCGACCAGAGGGTCTCCCCCATGAAAAAGGGGGCCGTTGTAACCAACAGCCCCCGATAATTCCAATCCGAAGGCACAAGGCCTCTGGTGACCCGCTGGCGGGTCAGACGATGGACAATCGCCTATTTCAGTTCATCTTTCTTGAGAAGAGGCAGGTTTTTCGCTGCTTCCAACATGGCCGTCCGGGTCGCTTCAGGAGAAGCGATCAGACCGGTCTTGACCAGATAACCGTCGCGGGTACCGGCCTTGACGAACTCGGTCACATATTCCTGAATGCCCGGAATTACGCCCACATGCTGCTTTTTCACATAGATGAACAGAGGTCGTGCACCGGGATATTTGCCCGATGCGATGGCATCATAGTCAGGCTGAACACCGGAAATCGCAATGCCGCGAACCGTATCGAGATTTTCTTCCAGGAAGCTGTATCCGAAAATGCCTACAGCATTGGGATTGGATTTCAGCTTCTGGACAATCAGATTGTCATTCTCGCCGGCGTCCAGATACGGTCCGTCGGTCCGGATCTCATGACAGATGAGTTCATATTCATCCTTGTTGCTGTCTTTCAGCGCCTTTGTTGCCGGATCGGTCTTGCAACCCACTTCCATGATCAGCTCGGTCAGCGCATCGCGCGTGCCGGAAGTCGATGGCGGGCCGTAAACACTGATCGGCCTGGATGGCAAGGATGCATCAATATCCGACCATTTCTTGTAGGTGTTTTCCTTGCCGAACGGCTTGGCGGCAATCGCCTTGTATATCTGTTCGGGGGTCAGGGAGAAGCTTGGACCGTCATTGGACTGTGCCACTGCGATACCGTCGATACCGATATTGATTTCAACGATGTCGGTGACGCCGTTGGTCTGGCACAATTCAAATTCCGAAGCCTTCATCCGCCGTGATGCATTTTCAATATCGGGCGTGTCGGCACCAACTCCAGAGCAGAACAGGCTCATGCCTGCGCCGGTACCCGTGGATTCCAGAACCGGTGCCTTGAAACTGCCGGAGGTGACAAAGTTTTCCGATACGGCCTTGGCGAACGGAAAGACCGTAGAAGAGCCGACAATACGGATCTGATCCCGGCTTCCACCGCCGCCACCAGCCTGATTTTCACAGCCAGCCAAAGCCAGCGTCGCCATAGTGAGAAGTGCAAATTTGGTTTTCATCAAAATTTCCTTGTTGAAGGTTTCCCTCGCACGCAATTTCATGTGCGACCGTTCGAGCATGGCATCTACCGACGATCAATGACCGTAGGATTACATATATATTTCAGTATTATTGCAGCGAGCGTCAACCGATCCCTCAGCGCTATCGCGGCAATCTCTGCATCGCCTCCAGCGGCGGGCTTTCGGGGGTCGCATGGAATAGTTCGACACGCTCAAAGCCGAGACTCAGATAAAAGCGGTGGTTTGCCGGATTGCTGTTTTCCAAATAGGCCTTCGTGCCGGTACGATCACAGGCGGCAAGAACCGGTTCGAGCAGGCGGCGGCCCAGCCCCCTGCCCCGTCCCGCGCCGGCCACGCCGACTGTGAACAGATAGGCATGCGGTTCGGCCGGATGGTGCTTCTCCATGGCGTCGCCTGCCGCCTTGCCGCGCATCAGGGCACCGGGTCCGCCGCTGGCAAACAACCCCCAATAGGTTTTCAGCATGCCCGTACCCGTCGCCTCAGCCTTGTCACCGGGCAGCAGCCACATAGTCGCGGCAAGCCCCTCACCGTTCTCGTTCAATATCTGACAAAATCCGTTCGGCGCGTAAATGTGCTGCGCCAGATTGGCAAAGGTGCGATGCATTGGCGCCAAACCACCGAACAGCCAGCGGTTGAACGGATCATCGCGAAACGCATCGGCGGTGATATCGGCGAGCGCCGTGACGCTCTCGGCCCCGACGGTCTGGATGCCCGGCTGGGGTGCGATGTCCGATGCCTTCAGCACAGGGGCCGGGGCGGGACGCCGCTAATAGATACCGCCTTCGGCCTGCAGGAACTCGTCGTCGTTCCTTGCCGGACCGCGATTGCGATTGGCCTCCAGTGCGCGCGCCTGTGCGGCGGCTCTCTCCGCAAGCAATTGCGCCTTGCGGGCTTCGAGCCGGGCCAGCAATTCATCCTTGCGGATCGAACGGCGGGGCTCGGTTTCGGGTTTGAACACATCCCAGATGACTGGCGACTTGGGATCATCGGTCGGCCAACCGCCAAAGACCCGCTTGCCGGTCCTGCGATCGACGCGCACCATGCGCACGCCCTTCGGCGCAACAAACGGTGTTTTCGGCATTCCCGCCATCGCCCTCTCGGCAAAGCGCCGGAAGATCGGCGCGGCCAATGTACCGCCCTGGGCATAGCCACCCATATTGCGGGGCTGGTCATAGCCCAGATATACACCCGCGACCATGTCGGGAGATCCGCCGACGAACCAGACATTGGTCGGTCCACTGGTCGTACCGGTCTTGCCGAACAGCGGACGCTCGAGGCTTCTCAGGTTTTGCGCCGTGCCGCGAGTGATCACGCCCTGCAATATGTCGACCATTTGATAAGCGGTCATCGGATCCATCAGCTGTTTTCCGGAAGGACGCGGGCGCGGCATCGGCTGTCCGTCCCAATCGCTCATATTGCAATTTTCGCAAATCCGCTTGTCGGCGCGGAAAATCACTTCGCCTTTGCGGTTCTGGACAAAGTCGATCACCGTCGGTGTCAGTTCGCGCCCATGATTGGCGAGCATGGAATAGGCATTGGTGAGTTTCATCACCGTGGTGTCGCCCGCTCCGAGCGCAAAGGCCAAATAGGGCTTGTAGTCGCCGATTCCCATGGTCTTGATCGTTTTGACGACATTTTCCATGCCAGCGTCATTGGCCGCACGGACAGTCATCAGATTGCGGGACTGCTCGACGCCCCAGCGGAGCGTCTGCTCGCCCGCGCCGCGAGAATTGCCAAAATTCCGGAAGCATTTCCGCCCCAGTGACGCCGACTGATACACGCAGAATGGCGCATCCGCGATCAATGTCGCTGGTGTCATGCCATTTTCCAGCGCCGTGGCATAGACAAACGGCTTGATCGTCGACCCCGGCTGGCGCTCTGCCTGGGTCGCACGGTTGAACGAGCTCATCCGGTCGTCAAATCCACCCTGCATCGCCCATATCCGGCCGTTCCTGGGATTTTGCACAACCATGCCACCCGACACTTCCGGGACATTCTCGAGCCTGTATCGACTCCCGCCCAGCGGACTGACAGCGACGATATCGCCAGCCTTCAACGCGCTCGGAACGGAATTGACCTGACCCGTGGTGCCGTCCGGGAATCCGATTTCCGCTCCACCCCCGGTAGGACGAATGGCAACCGCTATCTGCCAGTTTGCATAGTCCGTGTTGATGAAGGTCGAGGCGAGGCGCTGGGCCCACTGGTCATCCATCTCGATCCGGTTGATCGGCCCGCTCCACCCCTTGCCGCTGCTGTAACGCAGCAATCCGCTGCGCAGCGCGTCCTTGGTATATTCCTGCAGTTCCGGGTTCAGCGACGTGCGCACCCACAGACCGCCCGAATAGACGCTATAGGGTCCGGCCTTTTCATTTTCGCCAAACTGCTCGATCAGCTGACGGCGTACTTCTTCGATAAAATAGCCCCCGACCCGCTCAAACCGGGGTCCGGCACCTGAAACCGCTCCGAGCGGCTGTGCAACGGCCGTTTCAAATTGCGCGGCGGTGATCCAGCCATTGTCGCGCATCTCTCCCAATACCCAGTTACGACGGCTGATCGCGCGCTGTTCATGGACTTCGGGCCGATAGTTGGATGGTCCCTTCGGCAATATCGCCAGATAGGCGATCTCGTGCAGGGCCAGCGCGTCGACATCCTTGCCGAAATAGGCCTGGGCGGCGGCCTGCACGCCATAAGCGTTGCGGCCGAGAAAAATCTGGTTGAGATAGAGTTCGAGTATCTCTTCCTTGGTGAGTACGTCCTCGATCCGGTAGGCCAGGATCGCTTCGCGCACTTTCCGGCGATAGGACACTTCGCTGCTCAGCAGCAGGTTTTTCGCAACCTGCTGGGTGATGGTGGAAGCACCAACCGGTCGCCCGCTGTTGGACAGATTGGTAACAATGGCGGTCGCGATACCGGGATAATCCAGTCCGCCATGTTCAAAAAAGGTACGGTCTTCGGCAGCCAGATAGGCACGCACGAGCAGCGCGGGATATTCCGAGAACTCCAGCTGCACGCGCCGTTCGCGTGCATAGCTGTGCACCGGCTCGCCATCATAGGCGCGCACCACGGTCGGCAATGGCGGCTCGTAAGTCCGCAGCGCGGCCGCATCGGGCAAATCCCGCGCAAAGATCAGCCAGACGAGGAACCATCCCAGGATACACAGGCCGAAAAATGCCACCAGCAGGCGAAACCATTTCTTCTGCCAGAGATTCTCGATCCGCTCGAAAAAGCTGCCCGTGCTTCGTTCCAGCTTGTAGGCGAGGCTTTCTCCAGCCGTATCTGACGCATCATTTACCATAGGCTCGGCTATCTAAACCGGCTCGCGTCCATTTTCCAGCGATTATCGATGAAAAACGCGCTGCGCTGCGCAACAGGGCAACCGGGCTAGCTTGCCGGCAATTTTATCCTAGCGCATGGCCAGTTTGCGAGCGAAATGCGATTCGATCGCGCTCGCGACTCCCGTCGCTACGCGGGCCCGGCCATCGCGGGAATTGAGGAAGGCCACATCATCCTTGTTGGTCAGATAGCCGGCCTCGAACAATACGGAAGGCGTGTCCGGTGCCTTCAGCACAACGAACGAGGCGAAGCGGTGCGGAATTTTCCGGAAGACCATCTGCCGGCTGCCTTCGCGGTGCAGCAATTTGGCAAAATCGGCAGAAACATTCATCGTTTCCCGCTGGGTCAGATCGATCAGGATCGACGACACATCCCGGGTCGCACCGCCCAGATTGATGCCGTTGATGATATTGGCCTTGTTCTCGCGCGCTGCCAACTTCGCCGCTTCGCGGTCGGATGCCACTTCCGACAAGGTGTACACCGTCGCACCGGAAGCCTCTTCATTCCCTGCCGCGTCAGCGTGAAGCGAGATGAAAAGATCGGCGTTAAGACGCCGGGCAATGCCATAACGCTCCTCCAGCACCAGATACTCGTCGCTGTCACGGGTCAGTGCCACCCGGACCCTGCCGCCGGCAACCAGACGATCCCGGATCGCCATGGCCAATGCCAGAACGACATTTTTTTCATATTTTCCGCCATGCGGAGAGACCGTTCCAGGGTCGTGTCCGCCGTGCCCGGCGTCGATCACCACAAGCGGGCGGTTCACGTCATTGGGGCCGTATATTTTTGGCAGGTTAACGGAATCACGGGGCTTGCCCAGCGGCATCTTCACGCTGTAGCTTTTCCTTGGCGGTTCGGCGCGGAAATTTGCCGGCGGCAGGAATGACTGCCTGCCGGAAGCAATCTGGCTTTGGCCAACCGGCTGCAGGCGCAGATTGAGCTTTTTGCCATCTTCCGAGAAACTGCCGGCGGTGACCATGGCCGGTCGTTCCAGATCAAAAACAATGCGGGCGGTATTGGGAGTATATTGACCCTGACGCACACCCTTTACAATGCCCGTCGCGTGTCCGCCCCGCCCGGCCTTGCCGCCCTGCACATCTATGGCGATGCGATCAGGCCCGACCAGGGAAAAGGCCGATGCCCCCTCGACCAGATCGTCGAACGAGATGGTGATTTGAGAACCATTGGCGTCTATCCGGCTGACAGATCCCGCATGGGCAGGATTGAACGTCATTAATACTGATGCCAGAATTGTTGCCAGAGCCATGAACGGCTTATGCATGCCGTGCCCCATTTTGGTCCAGTCAATTTTCATAGAATGCAGCTTCCTCGATGAATCACGCGATAAAACGGAGTGAAGATGCAATTAACGATGCTTTCGTAAGGCGTCGTAAAATGACAGGGTTAACGGTGCGTTAGCTACGATTTGCAGCGATACGGGACAGCAATATTTGAATCGCTTCGGTCATAGTTTGTGTTGCCGATCCGTACCAGCGGTGCTAGCAGCCTCGTTGAACCTTTCGGGAAGAAACCCGAAGCGGTTCGTCTAAATGCCGAAAATCATTCGGCATCTACCAGGTTGACGCAACATGAGGCATGAAATCTCCGGCTTTGAAGCTCTCCATTTTGGAGGTGCTTCCTTGGGCGGAAAGACTTTGGCTGACGGCCAGAGCCATGCGGTTGTTGCAGACACATTTTTATCCGAAATATTTGAAATCAACCGGATAACGCCGCCCGCCCCTTATCAAAGGAACGCGCGCACAGAAACGTTATCCCCATTATATCGCATGGCCCCGCCGGGCTCTGATCCGGCGCTCCATGCCAGGAGACTATTGAATGACTACGCGCATGCTAATCGACGCGCGCCACCAGGAAGAAACCCGGGTGGCGGTCGTAAAAGGGAACAAGATTGAGGAATTCGATTTTGAATCTTCCGAGCATAAACAGCTCAAAGGCAATATTTATCTAGCGAAAGTAACCCGCGTCGAACCGTCGCTGCAGGCTGCATTTGTGGACTATGGCGGCAACCGTCACGGGTTCCTGGCCTTTTCCGAAATCCACCCCGACTATTACCAGATTCCCCGCGAGGATCGTGAAAAGCTGCTGGCGGAAGAAGCCGAACATGCGGCGGAAGAAGCAGCTCTCCGCGCGCAGGAAGAGGAAGAGGACGACGCGCCCGCCGATATGGTGCGCAGCGAAGCCACGGAAGAACTCGATACCGCGCTGGTGGAAGTCGACAAGGATGACAGCGTCGACACGATCGATGTCACCGAAGGCGAAATTCCTCAGGAAAACGCCGGTGATGACGAAGATGATGACGAGGACGACGACGATTCGGATGATGATTCGTCCGAAGACAATGCTGACGACAAGGGCAGGAACGGCCGTCGCGGCCGCGGTGGCCGGAACAAGGGTCGCGGCAAGGGTCCGATGCCCAAGGCCAGTGATCAGGCGCGTCAGAAGCGCATGGCCCTGCGCAAGCGCTACAAGATCCAGGACGTCATCCAGCGCAGACAGGTCGTACTGGTGCAGGTCGTCAAGGAAGAACGCGGTAACAAGGGCGCTGCGCTGACCACCTATCTCAGCCTTGCCGGACGCTATTGCGTGTTAATGCCCAACACATCGCATGGCGGAGGAATCAGCCGCAAGATCAATAATGCCGGCGACCGCAAGCGGCTGAAATCGATCATTTCGGACCTGAAACTGCCGACCAGCATGGGTTGTATCGTCCGCACCGCCGGGCTTTCCCGGACCAAGCCCGAAATCAAGCGCGACTTCGACTATCTCGCCCGGCTGTGGGACGAAATCCGCGAAAAAACCCTGAGCGCAACCGCACCCAGCCTGATCCACAGCGACAGCGATCTGGTCAAGCGCGCGATCCGTGACATTTACAATCGCGAGATCGAGGAGGTGCTGGTCGAAGGCACCAACGGCTATACGGCCGCAAAGAATTTCATGAAGCTACTGATGCCAAGCCACAGCAAGCGGGTGAAGAGTTACGCCGATCCGGTGTCGCTGTTCCAGCGCTATGGCGTCGAAGATCAGCTTTCGGCGATGTATTCGCCGGAAGTGCAACTGAAATCCGGCGGCTATCTGGTCATCAATCCGACCGAGGCTTTGGTGTCGATCGATATCAACTCCGGCCGGTCGACCCGCGAGCACGGGATCGAGGCAACCGCGGTCAAAACCAATATGGAAGCCGCAGCCGAAATCGCACGCCAATTGCGCTTGCGCGACATGGCCGGCTTGGTCGTAATCGATTTTATCGACATGGATCGCCATGGCAATGTCCGCAAGGTCGAACGGGCGATGCGGGACGCGCTGAAAAACGATCGCGCGCGGATCCAGGTCGGACGGATATCCAGCTTCGGCCTGATGGAAATGAGCCGCCAGCGCCTGCGCACCGGTGTTCTCGAAGCCTCGACCAAGGTGTGCCCGCATTGTGAAGGAACCGGACTGGTCCGCACGGCATCCTCGGCGGCCCTCTCAGTACTTCGCCTGCTGGAAGAAGAAGCGGCGAAAGGCAAAGCAAGCCAGATCACGCTGCGCACCAGCCAGGAAGCCTGTATTTATGTGCTGAACAGCAAGCGTAACGAGATCGAAGACATCGAACGCCGCTATGGCGTCTCGATCGAAATCATCCCGGACGGCGAAACCGAAGGGGCCCGGATGGATATTCAGACGTCCGGCAGTCCGCCGAAAAACATGCCCAAATTCGAACCCATTGTTGATGACGACGATGATGACGATACGGATTATGCCGACGAAGCGGAAAATGCCGAAGCGGAAGAGCGCCACAAAGGATCGCGTGGCTCGGAAGGCCGTGAAGACGGTGGTGAACGTCCCAAGCGCAAACGGCGTCGGCGCGGCAGACGCAATCGCGGCGGCGACCGGTCGGAAACCGGCAACAGCGATAATGCCGGTTCTGAAAATGCCGGCGAAGCAGCCGCGACGTCCAATGATGATGCAGGCGAGCCGCAGGCAGAGCAAAAGCCACCACGCGCGCGCCGAAGCAGCGCCCGCAAGGCGGACACTGCACCTGAAACCGCAGGCGAAGCTGGTGGCGAAGAAAAAGCCGAAGCCAAGCCGCGCGGACGGCGCCGCTCGACCAAAAGTGAAGCCGAGGGCGAGCAGCCGGCGGCAAACCAGGCATCCGAAGCCGATGCAACCGAAGAGAAGCCAAAGCGGCGACGCGCGCCGCGCAAGACAAAGGCCGCAACCGCTGCGCCGGCGTCGGATGCGTCCGGTGGATCCACCGAAGGCACTGCCGATAAAAAAGCACCGGTGAAACGGGCTCCGCGGGCACGCGCCAAGAAAGCCGATACCGCGGAAGCCTCTGACAAGGCAGCTCCGGAAGCGGCCAAGGGCGCCAAGGAAAAGGCACCGGCCAAACCGCGCAAGGCAAAGTCGACTGCCAAGCCGAAAGATGAAGCTGTGGCCAAATCGTCGGACAGCGACGCCAGCGAATCGAGCGACGGATCGCCGCGCCAGGGCTGGTGGCAGCGTACGTTCGGATAACAGAATGGATAACGTCCCCGCCCTTTATTTCGGGCGGGGACGGCACCCGTTTCATCCGTGGTTCAGACGGAGCATGCCACAGGGAAGCGTTTTAACCGGAGCTTCATGCTGAGGATTTTCATGCGCATTTTTCTTGCTGTTCAATTTTTCCGCAACGGCGCGCGCGCGACTGGCCGACTGGCCGGTTACCTGGTCGCATTGCTGGCGATGTTTTCGTTCGTCGTCCAGCCGGTTGCGGCCCAGTCGATCTTGCGCGATGCCGAAACCGAAGCGCTGTTCACCGACATGGTGGCACCGCTGGTCGCGGTATCCGAACTGGATGCCGACGAAGTCGAAGTGGTGCTGATCAACGACAGCCAAATCAATGCCTTCGTTGCCGGCGGCCAGCGGATATTTTTCTATTCCGGTCTCATCGAGACCGCGGAATCCGCTAATGAAGTCCAAGGTGTCATGGCTCATGAACTGGGACATATCACCGGCGGCCATATCATCCGTTTCGACGAAGGCATGAAGACCGCCACCGGCATTACCATTCTCAGTCTGATACTGGGCGCTGCGGCCATCGCTGCAGGAGCCGGCGATGCCGGAATGGGAATTCTGGCCGCCGGCCAGCAAGCTGCCATGGGCAAGTTCCTTGCCTTCAGCCGGGTACAGGAACGGTCCGCCGATTCCGCCGGCGCCCGTTATCTCGGGGAAGCCGGCATCTCCGGCAGAGGCTCGATCGACTTTTTCAAGAAATTGCAAAATTACGAATTCCGTTTGGGTATCCCGCAGGAGGACAGCTACGGGCGAACCCACCCGCTGTCCGGCGAACGCGTCACCCTGCTTCGCGATGTCTACCAGCAAGATCCCGCCTGGGACAAACCCTCCGATCCGGAGATCGAAGCCCGGTTCCAGCGGGTCAAGGCCAAGCTGCTGGGCTTTACGGCCGAACCGACCGTAACCTTGCGCAAATATCCCGAGAGCGACCAGTCCATCCCTGGCCGCTACGCCCGCGCTTACGCATGGCACAAGAGCGCCTACCCGGACCGGGCGCTGTATGAAGCAAACAGTTTGCTCAAGTCTGCACCGAACGACCCCTATTTTCTGGAACTGCAGGGCCAGATTCTGCTCGAATCGGGCAAACCGGACGAAGCGCTCAAATCCCTGCGCCGTGCAGTCCAGTTGACCAACAACCAGCCGTTGATCGCGAGCCTGTTCGGTCACGCCCTGATCGCTACCGAAGATCCGCAATATCTCGATGAGGCGGAGCAGGTGCTGAAAGCCGCTGTCAACAAGGACAATCGCAATCCGTTTGCCTGGTACCAGCTCGGCGTGGTCTATTCGCAACAAGGCGACATTGCCCGCGCCCAGCTCGCCACCGCAGAAAGCTCCTTGCTGGAGCGAAATTATGCGAGCGCTATCCGCAGTTCGCAAATCGCAATGGCCGGAATAAAGGAAAATACGCCCGACTGGATCCGCGCGCAGGACATTTCCTTCATCGCCAAGGCCGAGTTTGAACGAAACAGCCGCCGACGCTAGCGCATGATGCGCTCGATCGCGCCATTTGGACTGGACAAGTCGCGCGGCCATGGCCAAGGCCGTCCTTCAACGAAAGAACCCGATTGTGGATGACAATTCGAACAGAAAGTGGATGATTATGGCGGGTGGCGTACTGGCCATAGCGGCAGCATTGGGCGTTTGGTTCTGGCAATCGGGAAGCACGTCCTCGTCCGAGGCAGTCAGTGAAGCGGCATTGGCGGCCGGCATTGATGCACAGGAACAACAGGCCATCGAGGCGATAGTTCGGAACTATATCTTGAAAAACCCGGAAATCATTCCGGAAGCAGTCGAACTGTTGCAGAACCGCCAGAAGGCGTCCGCGATCGATGCCGTTCGCGACCAGATCGAAAAGCCTTTTGCCGGAAACGCATTTGCCGGCAATCCCAATGGCGATGTGACGGTCGTCGAATATTCCGACTTCAACTGCCCCTATTGCAAGCAGACCGAGCGGGATATTGCCAAACTGATTGCGGAAGACAAGAATGTGAAAGTCGTGTTCCGCGAATTGCCGATCCTCAGCGAGGCTAGCAACGATGCTGCGCTAATGGCGCTGGCGGCGGCCAAGCAGGGCAAATATTATGCTTTTCACAAAACCATGTTCGCTACCGGTCGCCCGACTCCGTCGACGATCGACGCTGCCGCGAAGGAAGTCGGGCTGGATATGAAAGCCGCCCGTGCCTTTATCACCTCGCCGGAGGCCAAGAGGGAAATCCAGAACAATATCGCCGTCGCACAGCAGATGCGCTTCACCGGCACGCCTGCCTGGGTGATCGGCGATCAATCCGAAGTGGGGGCCGTGGGCTATGAAGGCTTGAAGGAAATGGTCGCCAAGGCGCGCGCGGCCAACTAGGCCGCGTCCGCCCTGCCCTTGAATCCCTGGGCGATCACATACCATTCCGATGATCCCTTGCGGCTTGCCGGCGGCTTGGCATGTTTCACAACATCGAAATGCTGCTTGAGCAGGGTCAGCAGGTCATTGTCGGTGCCGCCCGCCAGTACCTTGGCGACAAAAGCACCGCCCTCCTGCAAATTTTCGACGGCGAAATAGGCGCCCGCCTCGACCAGTCCCATCGTGCGCAAATGGTCGGTTTGCTGGTGACCAACCGTATTGGCAGCCATATCTGACAGCACCAGATCTGGTTTGCCACCAAGCGCGTCGATTAACAGCCCTGGCGCGGCATCATCCATGAAGTCCATCTTGAATATCGTCACGCCCTCGATCGGATCGACATCGAGCAGGTCGATACCGACAACCGCAGCCTTGGGTGCAAATTTGCGCATCACCTGCGCCCAGCCACCCGGTGCAATGCCCAGATCGACAACCGCCCTGGCATTGCGCACCAGTTTGAACCGCTCGTCCAGTTCCAGCAATTTATAGGCTGCCCGTGAACGATAGCCCTCGGCTCTGGCCTGCTTGACATAGGGATCGTTCAGCTGCCGTTCGAGCCAACGCGTCGAACCGATTTTGCGGCCCTTTGCAGTTTTGACACGCTGCTTGTTGCCCGATCTGCCCCGGCTCATCTGACCGAGCGCCGTTCGTTTGCGGACATCAGTGAGCGCAATATGCCCTCGCGAATACCGCGATCCGCGACCCCGACGCGAGTGGCGGGCCAGATATCGAGAATCGATTCCAGTATTGCGCAGCCGCCGACCACGAGATCAGCGCGTTCCCGGCCAATGCAGGGAATATCCGCCCGCTCGCTCGGCGACGCCTGCGCCAGCATGGCGCTGATGTCGCGCATCGATTCGGTCGGAACGATCAGGCCGTCGATCACCTTGCGATCATAATGAGGCAGCTTCAGATGCAGGCTGGCCAGCGTCGTCACCGTTCCACTCGTCCCGAGCAGCCGGTAGTCGCACCGGTCAAGCCGCGGCAGCCGGGATGCAAAGCCGGCAAAGCTGTCTGTGACCCGCGCTCGCATCGCCTGGAAAGCGGCGCGACGGGCGGCTGGGTCTTCGCCATCGAACTTCTCGCTTTCGGTGAGCGAAACAACGCCCCACGGCGCGCTCTGCCAGTCGATAATCTCAGGTGCCGAACCGCTGGTATCAACCAGTACGAGTTCGGTCGAGCCGCCGCCGATGTCAAAGATAAGCGCCGGCCCCTCGCCCGGTTCGAGCAAAATATGGCAGCCGAGCACCGCGAGCCGGGCTTCCTCTTCTGCGGTGATCACGTCGAGTGCAATACCGGTTTCGCGGCGAACGCGCTCGATAAACTTGTCGCCGTTGCTCGCCCGCCGACAAGCCTCCGTGGCCACCGACCGGGCCAGCGTCACATTGCGGCGTCGCAGCTTGTCGGCGCAGATCGCCAGAGCAGCGACCGCCCGGTCCATCGCCCGGCTGCTGATCTGGCCGCTTTCGACCAGCCCTTCTCCCAGGCGCACCACGCGCGAAAAGGCATCTGTTACAATGAAGCCGTCGGCAGACGGTTTTGCGACCAGCAACCGGCAGTTGTTGGTGCCCAGATCAATAGCCGCATAGGACCGCAATTTGGGCCAGCGCCCGTTGACCGGATGGACGGGAGACGCAACGCGACTCTGTCCTTTATGTGTCGCCGCATGTTTCGGGCGGGATTTCCTTGCGGATGATCCGCCTTTTGCATCTTGCGGCGATGGGGATGCTTGATCCGCCATGACCGTACTCTTATGTTCTCCGGATCGGATAATACCGCCGGTACTTGGCATTGAAGATAACGCTGCGGGGCCCCTGACGCAAGGGGCGGACACTGAGTCGAACGGAAAATATCATCTGCGGCCGCAAATTCAGCCATGAAGAACTGGCCTGGGCAGAATATCGGGACATTCTGACCATCATCGAGCCGCCGCCGAACAGCAATTTCCAGCCCAATTGTAACATCTGCCCGACCCAGAAAGTGCCGGTATGCATCGCCCGCGACGATCGCTGGAGCTTATGCGCTGGGGCCTGGTGCCACACTGGGCCAAGGACACAAAATTTACCGCCAGCAGGATTAACGCCCGTACCGAAATGCTAAGCGAGAAGCCTTCCTTTCGACCGTTGCTCGAGCACAATCGTTGCATCATCATGGTCTCCGGTTTCTACGAAGGGCAACGCGACGGGCAGGAAAAAATGCCTTACAAGGTCGAACGCGAAGATCTCCAGCCGATGCTGCTCGCCGGCCTGTCGGCCCGAAACGACCGGCTGGATATCGAGAGCTATGTAATGATCACCGCCGCCGCGCCATCCGCTTTCACCGCGATCACGACCGGGCCCCTGCCATTCTGGAGCAACCGGATATTGAAACCTGGCTGGACGGCGACTGGCAGGAGGCCCGCAATCTCGCAAAGACCTGTCGCAGCCCCCTGTCAGCCGTGCCCGTTTCGAGCCTGGTCAACAGCAACCGCAACAATGGCCCGGAACTGCTCGAACCGGTCAGCAGCTAGATGTCACCAAAGGGCTTGACCCAAAGCCGCTCCCTGCCTATTGCCCCGCACCGGCACTCCCCTGTCGTATAATGGTAATACCACGGACTCTGACTCCGTTAATTGAGGTTCGAATCCTCACGGGGGATCCAATTTTTCAGAAGAATCAGTTGCTTTCTCATTCAGCGCCTTGCGGCTGGCTCCATGACGATTCTTGAATAACCGTTGATCACCTGACGATCTAGTTCCATCGCAATCCATGTTGCCATTAATGACAGTGGATTGTGCGCCACCGAATATGGCCTACTGCGTTGGTCGATGGTGGGACAAAGAGACTCTATCGATTGACGGTCACGAGAGAGAACGAACAGTTCCGGATTGCGGCCGCACGTGTCTTCTGGGGAGGATTTTGCGTGGCAAACGGACAAACGAAAACATGTGATGTCGAGCGCGATCCCGATTGGGATGTGCTGCTGGAAAAGGTCACCATCCGGACAGCTGAAGACATTCGCGAGGCGGCGACTTTTCTCCACAATATCGCGCAAACAAGGGGATTCAGGGTGGCGCTGTGCGCCGATATAGCGTCCGGCAGACCGATGATGGATGCCGAGGGCAATTCACTGAACTCGGATGTTTTCGGATGGGTCAAACATAGCGAACGATGGTGGAAAGACACGCAATATGCGCTGCATTCTCCGGTTCCGCGCGCCTGCCGCTATGAAAGCGAGCCATTCTGGTGCGACGAAAGCGGGTTCCACAGCGCGACACCCAATGAATTTCTCCGTGAAATCGATCTGGGTGGCTATAATGCCCGGACGAAAAACCGTTATCCCAAGCTGATCATCGTACCGGTGCATCTGCCCTTCGGTCAGGTGTCAGCCAACAGCTTCCCGATCATCGCTCAGGATAGTGGCAGTTTTGCCGAACAGTTTGCGAAATATGGCAATCTGTTCGGTGCGCTGACCCGGCGGCTGATTTCGGGCTATGTATCTGTGTCGCGCACATCAAGCTACATTGCTTCGGATTGCCGCCTCTCGCGTCGGGAGGCGGAATGCATCCGCTGGGCATCGATCGGCAAAACGGACGAGGAGATCGGCGAGATCATTTCGGTCTGCCGCTCCACTGTCCGCTATCATATCAGCCGTGCCGGGGAAAAACTGCATGCAGTGAACCGGACCCAGACTGTCTTCAAGGCGACCCAGCTGGGCTATCTGGGCAACAGCCACTAACGGCTGTCCGGATGGTCAGCGGCCTATCGGTCCAGCCAGTCCTCCAGAGTTTCGTGGAAATAGCGCATGCGGCTCTCCTGCCCCGCCAGATAATCGCGTTGATAGCCTCTGGAATGCAGGCCTTGCTGTTGCAAAGGCCAGATCGCCAGATCCTCGTCGATGGCAGGACCGGCGGATATCTCGCCTGCCTTTCCCTGAATATGCTCCGCCGGCGTATCGATCGACACAAATTCGCGCATCACCCATGAATAATATTCGGTCTCGCCCTTGGGGAACAGCGTCATATACCACATGTCGAAATAGCATTTTTCCGGATCGCTCTCGTGCGGTCGGGCACGCAGCCAGATATTGCCGTCGGGCTTCAGGCTGAACGACAGGTTCGGGAAAATCGTATAGTGCCAATTATCGGTCAACTGGTCATCATGATAGGTTGAGAAATCATAGCCTTTGGCTTCACCCAGCTTGCGCTTCTGCCGCTGCAGGTCCTTGCGGATATTGCGGGTCTTGCCGCCGCGATAATCGTCCGGATTGAGCTCCCACCGCTTCAGTTCCTCGCTCAGTGATTCCAGCGTTTCCCGCTCGCCGCCCTTGACCGCTTCCGCTGGCCCGGCGCCGGGCATGAACATCCGGCAATGGCCTTCGGGATAATGATCAAACTGGCACTTGTGGTGGCTATATTCGATGACGAATTTGGAACCCGGATGGACGAAGGGAACATGATAGGATTCGCTGAAATTGTCCTGCACCAGTTTCCAGTTGAAATCGCCTTCGATCGTCACCCAGTGGGTTCGCCGCATGTCTTCCATCGGGTAGGAGTCAATCTGATCCGCGATCGGCCCCAGAAATTCTCTCAGCGATACGCAGTCCGGATCCATGTTGAACCAGACAAAGCCGGCCCAGCTCTCGCAGGGAATTTCGACCAGATTGAGCTTGCCGCACGGGCTGCCCTGCGGATAGTCCGCTTCATCCGGCACCGCCTTGAGCGTTCCTTCCAGATCATAGGCCCAGCCGTGATAGGGACAGGTAAAGCGACGCGTGTTACCGGACGCCCCTGCCACAAGCTGCAGGCCGCGGTGTTGGCAGACATTGTAAAAGGCGCGGATTTTGCCATCATCACCGCGCGAGCATAAGATCCGCTCGCGGCCAAGCGTGGTGGTAATAAAATCGCCCTGCTTCTGCAATTCGCGATCGAGCCCGGCAATCTGCCATGTCCGGGTCCATATCTTGTCCCATTCCCGGTCCATATACTCTTTGGAAAAATAGCGCTCCGGCGTAATCGGATTGCCGCGCAGCACCGGCTCGGGCTGCTTTGAAACATCCGCCCTTTGCCGGGTCATTTCGCCAGGGTCACGGTCAGCCATGAATCTCTTTCCCTTGTCATATGCGCCATCAGGAACCCGGATATTATCAACGGACCGCAAGGATTGGCACTATTCTATTGGCCAGCCCCCGTCATGCGGACGCCGGGCCGGTCAGAAAAGCATAAGACACATCGGCCCGACCGCGGACACCAAAGGTCATGTCACCCGGATCATCGCGATCATAGTTGTCGGTCATCGGCGTGCTGCTCCCCCAGTCATAGACCGCCTGCCGGTGCGATATTTTCCAGATGCCCTCACGTCGTTGAAACCGGTCCAGATAACGCCCGGCGACAACCATATGCACGTCACCCCCGGCGGCATTCATTGCGTGATGCGCCTCGAAATAGCTCTCGCCAGCGGCCTCATCTCCATCAACCTCGATCAGCACTTGGCCGATAATATGCTGGGTCCGCTGCATCGTGCCCAGCAGCGGCATCACCCAGTCGATGAAGTCCTTGGCGCTTCCCTTGAATATGCCGTGATCATCGGTCGCATCCGGATGGAACAACGACCTGAGCATATCTGCATCGCAGCGGTCGATCGCGCGGGCAACGCGGGAAACCAGTTCGGTACACTCCAGCTTGTCCGCGACCAGTTCCATGCGATCCATTATTGCTTCTCCCATCAGGCGGTTGCACACCTGCCTTACAACCCTCTGGCACATCAACTGACCTATTGAATAAGATCGCTGCCGAAGCCGGATGTCCTATCGCTATCGCCGGGTTCTTCGGGAAGTCCCGGAGCCGCTTGGAATAGCCGGGCACAATATTTCACATTACCGACATTCCGACCCTCTCTTGACCTTTTGGCCAGTTGAGCATTCGGCGGGGTCCGGTCATTCTCTGCATCTGATGATACCGGACAAACCGGTACATCGGGAGATTTCGCTACATCGCGGGCGAAAGCACAGGGGAGAGATTTATGGAAGACCGTTCACAGCGTCACGAATCCGCATCCGTCAACCAATCGGTAAGATGGCTATTGATGGGCACTGCAGCCAGCCTCGCCGTTTCCGGCCTTGCTACACCGGCGAGTGCACAGGAAAATGCCGAGGAAATTGACAACCGGGTAATCATCGTCAACGCGCGAAAGCAGGATGAAACGCTGCAGGAAACGCCGGTTACCGTCACCTCGATCAGCGCCGACACGCTGGACAATTTCCAGGTTAACGAAGTCGCCGATGTGGTCAGCCGGATCCCGGCCCTCAACGTACAGGTCGGCGGCTCCGGTGCCGGCGGCCAGATCAGCCTGCGCGGCATCGGCACAACCAATATTTCCGCCGCCTTTGACTCCGCCGTTGCCTTTGATTTTGACGGCGTATCGATCAGCACCATGCGGCTGGTTCAGGCTTCCTTTTTCGATGTGGCGCAAATTGATGTGCTCAAGGGCCCCCAGTCCCTGTTCTTTGGAAAAAGCGCCTCGGCCGGTGTGTTTTCGGTACGATCCGCCAATCCGACCCAGAATTGGGAAATGGGCGGCAAGGCTTCCTACGAGTTTGAGGAAGAAGGCTATACCGTGGGCGGCTATATTTCCGGTCCGATCAGCGATACGCTGGGCGTGCGCGTCGCCGCTCAATATCAGGACATCAGCAAATATGTCGAGCTCGAGGCTGGTACACCATCGGTTTTTCTCAACTCCGGAAAGGGGCTGAAGAATTTTGTCGGCCGGGTGACGCTGCAATGGGATCCCTCCGACAATTTCTCGGCAAACCTGAAGCTCAATTACAATCACAATTTCGGCGACAGCCTGCTCGGTCATTCCGATATCAGCTGCGGGGCCAATGGCGTCGCAGACGATGTATTTCTGGCGCTGTCCGGGGTGCGCATTGCGTCCAACGCAGTCTGCAACATTCAGGATGGTCTCTATCCCCATCCCGACGGCCATCCCGCGCTTCAGATTATCGCACCGGGAACCACCGGAGCGGACCGTTACACGGGACAATCCTATAACGAGACCAACACCTTCTTCGGGCGCCTGGCGATGGATCTGGAGCTGAATGACAGCCTGACCTTGTCGTCGGTAACCGGCATACTCAACCTGAAAAACGAACATGCCGACCATTTCAGCTATGTCGGCATTCTGCCCAATGGCGACCCGGGTGGACTCCCGGCGCCCTTTTCGGATGCGCTGAAACAATATACCCAGGAACTCCGTCTCACCAGCGACTATGACGGCATGTTCAACTTCATGGTGGGCGGCTTTTGGGAGAGCAGAAGCCAGCCGCTGCAGACATCGCAAAATGCCTTTATCGGTTCCTTCCTGTTCCCCGATTCCCGGGGCGTCGGCTATGACTGGGTAGCGAACAGAGCGACCAAGAGTGAAGCATTGTCCTTTTTCGGCAGCGCCAGCCTGGATATAACGGACCAGTTGGAACTGTCCGGCGGTGTGCGCTGGACCGATGAACAGAAGGTCCACAGAACGTCCTTCCCGTTTCTGCACAATGCTCTGACATTTCTGAACGGAATTGTCGGCGGCATCGGACTGGTGGTTCCGGAAGGGTTCCAGACCGGGCCGATCGAGTTTTCCGACAGCAATATCTCGCCGGAAGTGACCATCAAATATCAGGCCACGCCCGATCTGAACTTCTACGCATCCTACAAGACCGGTTTCAAATCCGGCGGCGTCGACAACAGCATTTTGCCGACCGCTGCCCTGCAGTTCGTCAAATCCGGCTTTGGCACCGAGGCCCAGCGCCAGGCCGCGCTGGACTCGATCATCTATAATTCGGAAACGGCAAAAGGCGGAGAGATCGGGGTCAAGGCGTTGCTGGCCGATCGCGCCTTCCGGATCAACGCCTCGCTCTACTATTTCGTGTTTGACGATCTGCAAGTGCAGAATTTTGACGGTGCGGCGGTCCGCTTCCTGACCGTCAATGCCGGCGAGGTGACGACCAAGGGCTTCGATATGGACTGGGCCTGGCAAACGCCGGTCGAAGGCCTGAGATTCTCCGGTACGCTCGGCTATACCGATGCCAAGTTCACCGACACGTTCATATCCTCGAACGGACCGGACAGCCTGCCGGGCACGGCCGATGACGTGAACCTCGACGGACGCAGGGCAGCCCGCGCGCCGAAATGGTCGGGAAACATTGCCTTTGACTGGTCGATACCGATGAGCGACAGCCTCGAATTCGGACTGAACGGCAACGCATTCTACAGCGGATCCTATTTCGCCTCGAACACGACGTTCAACGATTTCGTCCAGGACGACTATATCACGCTGGACGGCTCGGTTTCCGTCGGACACCCCGACGGCAAGTGGAAACTGTCGCTGGTCGGCGTCAACCTGACCAATGAAATCTGGGCCAATACCGCCGGTGACAGGCCCTTCCTGCCACCCGGAGGCGATGACCGTGTGGTCACCCAGAACCGCGGTCGCCAGCTGTTTGTGGAGGCGTCCTTCAAGTTTTGATCAACATTCTCCCGTTGATCATGATCGGACCGGAACGGCTGGGGGGCTGTTCCGGTCCGATTTAGTTCTGAACCATAGCCTGGACAGACCCGCGTCGGTCATTTGTAAACCGGATCTTCGGGAAAGCGCCCTGCCCTTGTCAGCGCCGCCAGCGCCGGGTGCTCGGCATCATGGGTTGTCGCGGCATTCTGGCTCCAGCTCATCACCGGCGTGCGCTGCATGATCTTCCACTGGTCATCGCGTTTTTCAAACCGGTCGAGATAGCGGCCGAGATAGGTCATCTCGCTGTCCTGCCCCTGCGGATCTTCCAGATAGTGAAAGGCGACCAGATAGCTTTCGACCGTCGCCATCGCCAGCTCGCTCTCGTCCGGGAAGTCCACCACTATATTGCTGACGACATGGTGGGTCTGGGCAAAGCCCTGTATCGCCTCCACCAGGTCCTCGCAAAATGCATGCGCAGCCGCGGGCTCTGCCCCGTAGGAGACACTGGCTTCCGGCCAGTAGCATGATTTCAGGGCGGCTTCGTCGGCCCGGTCGACTCCGCGGCAATGCATATGGATGATTTCCCGGATCGCATGCTCATCCGCCAGGCGCGCCGGGCCTGGCACTTTTCCAACCGTGTGGGTCACTGCAACTCTCCTCATCCTGCCATATGGCTTTGCTAGCTAAAAGGGCAATTTACGTGACAGCTGTGACGCATACTATTGTCGGAAAGAACAGGCCCGAACAGGGCGGAGCGGAGCGGATGACGATGGACGAGCACCTTTTTCAGATCCAGATGGACAAGCTGGCAATCATGGAACTGCCGGCCCGCTACATGCGCGCGCTCGACCGGCTGGACCGCGATCTGCTGCGCGCCCAATTCTGGGATGATGCCTATATGGACTATGGTATCTATGCAGGCGATGCCGACGGTTTTTCCGATTTCTGCATGACCGCGCTGGCCGATCACGACCGCAACCACCACATGATCGGCCAGAATAATGTCGAGGTCGAGGGGGACCGCGCGTTTGGCGAAGTCTATTTTCAGGCCTATCACCGGGTCCGGAACGAACGGGATGAACTCCGCGATATCTTCATCTGCGGCCGCTATGCCGACCGCTATGAAAAACGCGACGGCATCTGGAAATTTTCCTATCGCAGCGAGATCGTCGACTGGGCGCGCGACGACCCGGCAACCGATGCCTTCCTCGAAGGGTCGGGCAATATCTGGGGTGAACGCAAGCCTGATGATCCGATCTACAATCGTTCGGCGATGCGCAGACCGGGGACAGCATGATGGCACTGGATCTCACCAAAGCCGCCGATGCCGACTTGCCCAAGGGCGAAGCCCGCTGTCCCGGACCGTCCTATCAGGATATATTGGATGCCGATGGCGACCGGGTTCCGGACGCGATGCGGTCAGAGCAATATGCATTTCTCGGCGACGAGGATATCGGCTTTGAACGCTATGTCAGCGAAGATTTTGCCGATGCCGAGGTCGACCGGATGTGGAACCGGACCTGGCAATGGGCCTGCCGCGAGGAACATATTCCGGCCAAGGGCGACCGTTATGTCTATGATGTCGGCCCCTATTCGATCCTCGTCGTGCGCGGCGAAGACAGCCATATCCGCGCCTTCGTAAACTCCTGCCCGCACCGCGGCATGCAATTTGCGTCGGAGGGCAGCACCGGCGTCCGCCGGCCCACCATACGCTGCCCGTTTCACGGCATGACCTTCAATCTTGACGGCTCGCTCAACGAGATACCCTGCCGCTGGGATTTCCCGCATCTCAACGAGGAGGATTTTCGGCTGACCGAAATCCGGTGTGATCTCTGGGGCGGCTTTGTCTTCATTAACATGAACGCCAACGCCGGGCCGCTCGCCGACTATCTCGAGGTCATGCCCGAGCATTTCAAGCTCTGGCCGATGGATGACCGCTATGTCGCACTGCACACGGAGAAAGTCCTGCCGGCCAACTGGAAAATGGCGATGGAGGCGTTTCTCGAGGCCTTCCATGTGCTGGAAACGCACAGCCAGGCAGTCCACACCGCCGCCGATGCCAACGCGCAATATGATATTTTCGGCAAGAATGTCAGCCGCTTCATCCATGCCATCGGCAAGCCCAGCCCCCATCTGAAACAGCCGGTCAGCGAAAAACAGATTTTCGCCAAGCTCGGTCGGGACCCCGAAACGCTGCCCGAGGGCGCGGAGGCACGCGCCCATCATGCCCGGCTGCTACGCGAGGAATATAGCGAGCAATTCGGCGTCGACCTGACCGGCACTTCCACCGCCGAAATGCTCGACAGCATCGAATATTTTGTCTTTCCGAACGCCTTTTTCTTTCCCGGGATCAATATCCGCCTCTGCTACCGGTTCCGTCCGATCGACGTCGATCACTGCCTGCACGAAATCCTGCTGCTGCAACCCGTCCCGAAAGGAAAACCGCGCCCTGCTCCGGCCAGGCCGATCCGGCTGGAGGTCGACGACAGCTACACCACCGTGCCCGGCTTTGACCTGGCCGACATATTGGACCAGGATACCGACAATCTGAAGATGCAGCGCAATGGCGCCAAGGCATCGCTGAAGGGCGCCAAGGGCGCCCAGTCGCTCGGCAATTATCAGGAAGCCCGTATCCGCCGCCTGCATCTCACTCTGGACGAATATCTCGCGGGCTAGAAACTAGCCAGCCGAAGGCCGGTGCGCATCATCAGACCAGTCCTGCCGCGCCGCCCATTGTTCCAGCGTCTCGAATTCGACTTCGGGCAGCCGCCGCTGCATGTAATCGGTATCGACCTTGAACGGTTCGGTCGGCGATTTGTTGTTATAATGATAGAAATCGGCGATGCTCGCCGCCATCGGTGCCCGGTTTTCCTCGGGCATCGAATCGCCGAGTGCCTTGACCAGCAAATCCCCGAACTCTTCAGGTGTGCAGGGATCATAGCGGATCTCGCGACCGAATACGCGCGACAATGTGGCGGTGACATCCGTCGGTTTCAGCCGCTGCGGGCCGCCGATATTCATCCATGCGCCTTCCAGGTCCGGACGTTCAAGTGCCGCGGTCATGCATTTCCCGACATCGTCCAGGCTGATCCAGTTCGCCTCCAGATGCGGTTCATGCGCGTAGACATAGCGATCTTCGTGCACGATGAAGGGCCGGGCCCAATTGGTCAGCAGATTGTCCATGAACAGCACCGAGCCAAAGACCGTCGCCGGAACACCCGAACGGAAGAGCGCGTTGATCGCCGGGGTATTGGCGGCATAGCTGTTCGCCTCGCCCGGCTGATCCGGAATCCATCCCGACGTGTTCCAGACAAACCGCTCGGCGCCGACGGTGGCGGCGGCATGTCCCATCTTTCCGACCAGCTCCGAACGCGCGCCGGGCGACTGCAGCGGGTGGGTATAGAAAACCGCATCCGACCCCTCGAGCGCGGGGATGAAGGTCGACTCGTCGTCGAGATCGATGACGCGGGCTTCGCTGGCGACATTGCTGCCACCCAGATCGGGGTTTTCGCTGCGCGACAGCGCGCGAACCTTGTACCCCGCAGCGGCAAGTTGCCGCATCTGCGCCAGTCCTTGCCGCCCCGTTGCACCCACTACCGATACCAATGTCATCACTGTCTCTCCCTGTTCTGTTGCCAAGGATATGGGAGGGCTGGACGACCCTCAATACTCCTATTGGACAGGAAAGCGTGCTCAGCTCGCCTTCGGCGCAAATCCGATATGCAGCTCCTTGAGCGAGCGCAGCAGAAAATGCGGGTGGATGGCAAAATCATTCTTGCCCTCGACAAACCACATATCCTCGAACCGGTCGACCACGGCGGTAAAGCCCCAGATCAGTTCCCGCCGGGCCAGCGGCGCGCCAAGACAATGGTGGATGCCGGAACCGAAACCCATATGCGCGCCGGCGCGCTTGCGCTCGAGATCGATTTGCTCGGGACATTCGAACACGCTCTCGTCCCGGTTGGCCGCCGCGTAGCGGACATTGATCAGCGCGCCCCTGGGGATCGTGACTCCATGCATCTCGACCTCTTCCGCGGCAAAGCGCATCAGGCTCTGGACGGGCGATTCCAGCCGGACCACCTCCTCGACAAAGGTCTTCATATATTTGTCAGGATCGCTTTTCAGTTGCTCCCAGACATCCTTGTTCTCAATCAGCAGCCGGATGCCCGACGCCAGCGCGTTGGTCGTGGTCTCGCTGCCGCCGACAAATGTGTCGGCCATCATCTCCGCGTGCAGTTCATTGTCATTGAGCGGCCGGCCCCATTCCTCGATCACCCGGTTGACCAGCTCGCTCAGCAGGCTGTCATCGGGGTTTGTGCGCAGCCGTTCGAAAACCGGATGGAAATAATGCTGCCCCTCGATCTCGCGGTCGACCATCTCCAGCTCGGATTCCTGGTCCAGCATCATCGATATCCGGTGGAAGAAGGCATCGGTCCAGCGTTTGATCTTCCACATGTCCTCGCGCGGCGCACCCATCTGCTCGCCGATGATATACAGCGGCAAAGGCACGGCAAACTGGCTGACCCAGTTGCACTCGCCATCCTCGACAAAGCCGTCGATCAGTTCATAGGCCAGCGTCTCGACCAGCGGATCCATGGTCTTGATCTTGCTCGGCCTGAAGGCCTCGTTGAACATCGCCCGCATCTGCTTGTGATTGGGATCATCGCGGCTCGACAGGGTCGGCTCGGGAACCCATCCGTTCTTCTGGAACCGCTGCTGCACCAGCTGCTGGCGTTCGGCGCTGCCGGTCTTGTTAAACGAGGCGAATTTCTTCGGGCTGCTGGGGAAGCTTTCCGGATCGAGCAGCACCCGCCGGACATCCTCATAGCGCGTGATGACATAGATTTCGGTACCGGGCTGCTTGTAGACCGGTGCGTCCTCGCGCAGCCTCTTGTAGGCGTCATAGGGACATTGCTGCGTTTCCGCATCGAGCAGATTGATATCAAGATCGGCCTTGGTTGCCATGTCGTCTCTCCCTAGCGCACCTGAATTTTTTCCTCGCCCCATGGTGCAATGGTATCGGCTTTCTGAAAGGCTTCGGGCAGTTCGTCGACCATATGCCAGGTCGCGGCCAGCCGGCCAAAGCCGACAAAGAAGGCGCAGGTCATGCCCAGTTCGACAATTTGCGCTTCGCTGAAATGTTCCCGCAAACGGGCATGAGCGCTGTCATCAATTGCCAGATGATCGGTGGCCATCAGCTCGCCATAATGGATCGCCGCCTTTTCCGCCTCGCTGAGATTGTCCGCTTCCTGCGGCTTTTCCAGCGAGCATACCGCGCCTTCGTCGACCCCGTCATTGACCGCATCGGTATAGCGGATCGCCATGCAGCTCCGGCACTGGTTGAAAAAGGCGATGCGCAACCGGACCAGTTCGACCAGCCGTTCCGGCAGGCTGCGCCCCCGCTTGAGCGCGCCGCCGAATTGCATCAGGCCCAGCGCCTGCTCCGGACAATGGGCGAAATAGCGGGTCAGCCCCTGTTCGAGATCGGTCGCTGCATCAGGGTTGACGGCATTCCTGATCCGCGGATCCCAGTCCTCCGGCGGCAGTTTCGATATCCGGCCCATTCGGTCCTCTCCCATCCTTGCATGGATTTTATGAGAGAATAGGTTCTGCTACCGGCAAAGACACTGTCGATTTGAAGGAGGAGCGGCTCACGAAAGCAGGCAGCGTGACCCGCGTTCCGCGTTGAATGCGACCGCAAGCGTCGTTAGGAATAGCTATTCCGCTTCGGCATTCTTGTCATATTTGAGTTCAAGATACCGGCCGCGGATTGACAGGTTGTCGATATCGCCCTTGGCGATCTGCTGGGTCACCCCCGCGATTTCCTTTTCGATCAGCGTCAGTCCGCCGATCAGCTGTTCGTCCGGTGATTTGCCGCTGTCATTGCTTTTCGAACGCATCGATGCCGGAATCGCGCGATATCCGTTGATCAGCTCTGGCAAATGCTCGCCAACAAGCTTGCGCACCTCATAAGCGGCGGCATCACCCTCGTTCAGCTTGTTGAGCTGTGGCGACAACATGTCCAGCTGGACTCCGATACCATTGACAATCTGCACCGCCGGCGCCGGCAAGGCCGGTCTCTGGTTTTCCAGCCAGATTTCGGTCTTTCCGGCCAGCGACTTGAGATCGGATTTCATGATCGTTTCCGGTGTCGGCATTTTCATTTTCGGAAATTTCATCGATGCCCAGATACCACCGGCGATCAGCGCCGCGGAAATCATCACGCCCCAGAAACCGATGCCGCTCAATATGCCGCCGACGATGCTGGCGCCGACCAGCACGCCGACCGTCCACAAGGCAGCGCGGCCCAGTTTCTTGAAAAGATGCCCCTGCTTCAGCTTGTGCGAACGATGGCCGATCGAGCGCCGGAACTGGGATTCGCGCAGCGCCCGCGCCGCACCGTCATAGATTTGCTGATTGGATTCCGGCACCGGGTTCTAGCCCTCCAACGCGGACAGCGGATTTTCGGACGGCCCTTCCAGCTGTGCCTTGGCCTGCCCTTCGGACCGGGCAATATAGCCCTTCGATTTCTCGATCTCGCCGGACAGGCTGTTGACCGTCTGCTTCATATTTTCCAGCGCCTTCAGCTTGAACGTGTCGATATTGTCCATCGTATCATAGACATTCTGGAACGCCCGCTGCAGCGTTTCCAGCGGGATGGTGGCCGATGCCGCCTGTTCGTGAATCTGGCCGGTCTGGTTCTTCAGCATTTCGCTGGTGCTGTCGATCACACCCGCGGTCGTCGTGTTGAGCGCGGTAATCTGGTCGAGAACCAGCTTCTGGTTGGTCAGCGCCTGCGCGACGGTCACGCCGGTGCGCAGCGCGCCCACGGTCGTGGTACTGGCGCGGTCGACACCCTTGACCAGCTCGACATTGTTCCGCTTCACCAGATCCAGCGCGAGATAGCCCTGCACGGTGACCGCCATCTGCGTCAGCAGGTCCTGGGTGCGTTGCCGGACGTAGAAGAGCGCGCTTTCGCGGATCGCCTTGGCCTTGGCCGGGTCGGTCGCATCCAGTTCTGCGGCTTTGTCCTCGAGCCGCTGGTCCATCACTTTCGAAACGTGGATCATCTGCTCCAGCCGGCCCATCGCCGCCCACAGATTCTTGCGTTCAACATCAATCGCTGCATTGTCCATCAGCAGTTCGTCCTTGCCCGAGCGCAGCCGGTCGAGGATCGAGGCAATATGGCCCTGCGCGCTTTTATAGCCGTCGAAATAGTTGCGCATCTTGTTGCCGAACGGGATGATCCCGAAAATCTTCTTCTTGGTCGTCAGATTGCCGCGCTTGCCCGGATCGAGATCCTCCACCGTGCGGCGCAATTCGGAAAGATCGGAACCGATCCCGCTGGTTTCGTCCATCGACCGGATCGGACGGTCCAGAAAGCGGTTGGACTGGCCCGCTGCCTCGGCGATTTCCTTGCGGCCCATATTGGTAATCTGGTCCACTTTTTTGCCAAATTCGGGACTGTTTTCGTCCTGGGCGATCAGATCATCGATAAAACCGTCGACTTTTTCTTCCAGTTTGGACTTTACCTCGTCACCAATGGAGACAAGGCCGCCGGCCTTCTCGGGTGCGACAGGAACGACCGGATCGGGCGGGGTCAATTTCAGGTCGTCGGTCGCGGTGATTGTTTCGGTCGCCATGCTCTTCAGCCTCCCTGCCCCGGCACCAGTGCGGGGCTTTCTCTATAAATGGATGCAAATGCACCGCTTTTCAAGCGTTTCAACTGCTGTATTAATAAAATAATACAGTTTTTGTCAATCGGCGCAACATGCTTCCAATTCTTCCCATTCCAACAAGCCTCAATCCTTCAGCGCCGCGATGACCTGCGGGGTGATCTTGCCGACGATGATGTCGATGCCCTCGGCGGTCGGGTGGATGCCGTCGGGCAGGAAAAGACCAGGCCGACCAACCACGCCGTCCATGAAAAACGGATAGAGCGCCAGATCATATTTCTTGGCCAGAGCCGGATAGATAACGTTGAATTCCTTAGTAAAATCGGTACCGAGATTTGGCGGCGCCAGCATCCCTGTCAACATCACGGCAATGCCGCGGTCCTGTAAATTCTTGACCATCGCTTCCAAATTGGCGCGGGTGTCTGACGGCTTCAATCCGCGCAGCATATCATTGCCCCCCAACCCCAGAATCACCAGATCGGGCTTGCGGGAAAGACTGTCGAGGACGAAATCCATCCGCCGCAGACCCGCAGCGGTGGTATCACCCGAAACCCCGGCATTGTGCACCCGCACATCCTTGCCCGCCGCCCGCAAGGCAGATTGCAGTTCCGGCGCGAAACCGTCCTTCTGGTCAACACCATAGCCCGCATACAGGCTATCGCCATAGGCAACGACAAGAATTTCCGCTTCTTGCGATTCCGCCAATTGCTCGCCGTCGGTTTCTGTCGGCACCGTTTCTACGTCCTCGAGAACAGCTTGCGCGTCTTCCGGCGCGGGACCACAGGCTATCAAAAGTTGCAGAAATGCGAACGCGAACCCATATAAGACAAAATTCTTCAACATCGGATATCCTTACCCCCATGCTCCAAAAACCCGCCGCATCGAGCGACGCCGCCACAGTTGAACCCCATATTGCGATTGCAGCCCGTAATGTCACCCTCTCATTGGGGGAAGGAACGGCTCGCGTAGATATCCTGCGCGGCATCGATTTGTCGATAGAGGAAGGAAAGACCGTTGCTTTGCTGGGACCGTCGGGTTCAGGCAAATCATCTCTGATGGCTATTCTTTCTGGTCTGGAAAGGGCCACCGGCGGCTCGGTCAATATTGCCGGGGCTGATTTCGGCACGATGAACGAAGATCAGCTGGCGGTCGCGCGGCGCGGCCGGGTTGGCATCGTCCTGCAGGCCTTCCACCTCTTGCCGACGATGACCGCGCTGGAGAATGTGGCGGTGCCGCTGGAACTGGACGGCCAGCTCCAACCATTCGAAATAGCGGCCCGGGAGCTTACGGCCGTCGGTTTGGGCGACCGGCTTGGCCACTATCCCACCCAGCTTTCCGGCGGGGAGCAGCAGCGAGTTGCGATAGCCAGAGCGATGGCCTCGCGGCCGACGATCATCTTTGCGGACGAACCGACGGGCAATCTCGACGGGGCCACGGGAGAAAAGATCATCACCTTGCTGTTCGATCGCCAGAAAGCCACGGATGCGACGCTGCTGATCATCACCCATGATCCGGAACTCGCCAAGCGTTGCGACCGGATCATCGAATTGCGCGACGGTCTGATCGAACGGGACAGCAATGCATGATGACCGCTGAACTCGGCAAGGCCTGGACCATTGCGCGCCGCGACCTGCGCGGACGATTTGTCGGGTTGCGCCTGCTGATCGTCTGCCTGTTGCTGGGCGTAGCGACACTGGCCGCAATTGGCAGCCTGACCAACGCGATCACCGAAGAACTCGCCAATCGCGGCCAGGCCATATTGGGCGGGGATCTCGAGATTGCCGTAGCGCAGCGGGAAGCGACCAACGCCGAGCTCGCTTCCCTCAAACAAAAGGGAGACCTGTCCGAGACGATCCGGATGCAGGCGATGGCGCGGCTGCCGGACGGCAGCGACACACAGCTCGTGGAATTGAAGGGCGTCGATGATTCCTATCCGCTCTACGGCAGCTTCATGCTGGAGAACGGCAACAACGTCTCTGCCCCGGCACCGCAGGAAATCTATGTCACGCCTGCCTTGATGCAGCGTCTTGCGCTCGCCATTGGCGACAAGATTGCTTTTGGCGAGGCCAGCTTCACGATTTCCGGAGTCATTGCCGAAGAGCCCGACCGGCTCAGCGAAGGCTTGTCGCTCGGTCCCGTGGCCATCACCTCGCTGGACAGCCTCCGTGCCACGGAATTGATTCAGCCCGGCAGCCTGTTTGAAAGCAAATATCGGTTGAAGCTCGCGACTACCGCTGACCCCGGCACAATTAGCGACACACTGTCCGAACAATTCCCCAATGCCGCGTGGGAAATCAAGACCCGCGACGATGGCGCTCCCAGCACCCGGCGCTTTATCGAACGCATGGGCCAGTTTCTGACACTGGTGGGCCTCGCGTCGCTGGTAATCGCCGGCATTGGCGTCGGCAATGGCGTGGCTTCCTATCTGCGGGGCAAGCAAGGTGCGATTGCTACGCTCAAGATTCTCGGTGCCGACAGCCCCATGATATTTCGTATCTACTTGATCCAGATCATGACGGTGGCGCTGGGTGCGATCATTTTGGGCCTCGCGATAGGTGCACTGGCCCCGCTGGCGATCATCCAACTGGCGGGCGACGTGCTGCCGATCAAGCCGGAATTTGCCATCTACCCCTTGCCGCTGCTGGTCAGCGCCCTCTACGGGTTGCTGATCGCAGTCATTTTCGCCCTGCCCCCCTTGTCGCGAGCGAAGACCATTCCGGCAGCCGGCATCATCCGCGGCGAAGGCCGGTCATGGCGCCAGATTGATCGCCAGAGCTGGATGGGCGTTGGCCTCGCCATTGCTGCGATCATGGCGCTTGCTCTGGGCACGGCCAACGAACCACTATTTTCCGCATCCTTCATCGGTGCCGCCACCGCGATTTTGCTGCTGCTCGCGGCATTGGGAGCGCTGATCGGCTGGCTGGCGAGCAAGGCACCGCGTCCGAAACACCCCCTGTTGCGTCTGGCACTGACCAGTCTCCATCGTCCCGGCACCCAGACCGGGCAACTGGTCGTCGCCCTCGGGCTCGGACTGACGTTGTTCGCGACGCTCGCCGCAATTCAGACCAGCCTGACCAACGAAATCCGTTCCACGGTTCCCCGCGATGCTCCCAGCTTCTTCGTGCTGGATATTCCGGTCGAACGCGCAGACGATTTCCGGTCCAAAGTCGCCGAAACCGCCAGTGACGCGGAAATCAACATCGTGCCAACGCTGCGCGGCACGATCACCGAATTTGGCGGCCAGCGCGTTTCCGAACTCGAAACATTCCCGGAGGGTGCCTGGGTCCTGCGCGGCGACCGAGGTCTGACCTATAGCGCCACCGTTCCTGATGGCAGCGAAGTCGTAACGGGCCAATGGTGGGATGCGGAGTATGACGGCCCCCCCCTGGTGTCAGTGGATGAAGAACAGGGAGCAGCTCTGGGACTGAAGATCGGCGACAGCCTGACCGTCAGCCTGCTTGGCGTCGAAATACCGGCCAAGGTCGCGTCGTTCCGGAAAGTGAACTGGCGCAATTTCGGCTTCAATTACGTGCTGGTATTCCCGCCCAACGTACTTGCCAATGTACCACACAATGTCGCTGCAACCATTCAGCTCGATGCGGCAAAAGAAGATCTCCTGCTCGGTATATTGCCGAAAGAATTTCCTTCCATCTCGATGGTCAAGGTCAAGGAAATCGCCTCGCAGATCGGCGACATACTGGACCAGATGGCAAGCGCCATTGCCGCTGCGGCATCGATCGCTATTTTTTCCGGTATCGCTGTGCTGATCGGCGCCATCGCCGCATCCCGCCAGGCCCGGGTCTATGACAGCGTGATCCTCAAACTGCTCGGGGCAACACGGTCGCAGATATTGACGGTCCAGGCGATCGAATATGCGCTGCTTGCGTTTCTTTTGTCGCTGGTTGCACTCGGCCTCGGCCTGTTGGCGGGCTGGTTCGTCATCACTCAGATATTCGAGTTCACCTGGCAGCCGGATTGGGCAATTGTCCTGTTGACCCTCGGGATCGGCGCGATGGTGACACTGGGGATCGGCTTGCTAGGCTCCATCCCGGTCCTGTCGGCCAAGCCAGCCAGGGCACTGAGGGAATTATAAGCGTTCCGGCTCCTCGATCCGGGCCAATCGGACGGCAATCGGCGCCGACAGAAACAGCTGCGCGAGATGGTAGAATATCAGCGGGAGTATCACCAGACCGGCGCGTTCAGGCGCAAAGATGATCGCCGCCAAGGGCGCGCCAATGGCCACGCTTTTTTGCGCGCCCGAGAACAACAGCGTCTTGCGGTCCGGTCGCCCAAAACCCATCAAGCCGCCCAGCAGCCAGGTCCCGCCGAAAGCCAAACCCAGCCAGAGCATCAGCGCAGCAGCCAGCCAGCCGAATTCTCCGCCGCTGACCCGGCTCCACATGCCGGCAATGATCGCTGCGGAAAAGGATACATAGACCGCCAGTGCTATTGCTCCCCGATCTATCCACCCGGTCAGATCCCGATGTTGGATAACCCATGGACGTAGCCGCGACTGGAAGACCTGCCCGAGTATGAAAGGCAGCACCAATATGGCCGCCAGCCTGACGATCGTGTCCGAAGTTATCTCCACACCGGCCGCCTGCGCAAGCAGCGCAAACAGCAGCGGCGACAGAAATACGCCGACAATGTTGATGAAGGCGCTCGCGACAACCGAAGCTGCGACATTCCCCCGGGCGATGGCGCAATAGCTGGTCGCCGACTGCACCGTCGACGGCAATACACCCAGAAACAGGAAGCCGAGGGCCACATCGGCCGGCAGAACCTCACCGAGCATCAGCGACAGCAGCAGGCCTATGACCAGCATGACCCCGAAAACCCAGAAAAAGATGGTACCCTGCAGCCGGATATTGCCCAGCCCGGCTTTCACTTCATGACGTTCAAGGCGGATGCCGTGCAGGAGAAATACGGAAAAAATACCGGCATTGAACAGTAGTTCCGCGATATCTTTCGCCGACCCCCGCACGGGCAGCAGCGTAGCCAGCAGCACAGCACCGCTGAGCAGCCAGATGAATTTATCGGTGAGGATCAGACGCAAGGTTTGCATGTTGGAACCGCAAATGAATGGCCGAGAATGGTTTGGCAAGCTTTCTAATGTTGCGGTGCAGCAGCAAACAGGCTAAGGGCGCGGCAACTTGGGGCGTTGCTGATGGCCGCCCTTTCCTCTTCTTACGGTAGAATTTAATATGTCCCTTCGCAATATCGCAATCATTGCGCACGTTGATCACGGCAAAACCACGCTGGTTGACCAGCTTTTCCGCCAATCCGGCACTTTCCGCGACAATGAACGTGTCGAGGAACGGGCGATGGATTCGAACGATCTGGAAAAGGAACGCGGAATCACGATTCTGGCAAAATGCACCAGCGTCGAGTGGAAGGGCACGCGGATCAATATTGTCGACACCCCGGGCCACGCCGACTTTGGCGGCGAAGTGGAACGCATTCTGTCGATGGTCGACGGCGTGATCCTGTTGGTCGACAGCGCCGAGGGCGCCATGCCACAGACCAAATTCGTCACCGGCAAGGCGCTGGCTCTCGGTCTGAAACCGATCGTTGTCGTCAACAAGATTGACCGTCCAGACGGCCGCGCCGAAGAAGTGCTCGACGAAGTATTCGACCTGTTTGTCAATCTCGACGCCAATGATGAGCAACTCGACTTTCCTTCGCTTTTCGCCAGCGGCCGGAACGGCTATGCGGGCGAAACCCCTGAAGTCCGCGAGGGCGATCTGTCTCCCCTGTTCGACAAGATTATCGAACATGTGCCCGAGCCTGACGTCGATCCCGATGCCGAATTCAAATTTCTTGTAACTTTGCTGGACCGCGACAATTTCGTTGGCCGTATCCTGACCGGCAAGGTTGAAAGCGGAAAGATCGACATCAACATGCCGATCCACGCGATCGATATGGATGGCAATGTTGTCGAAGCCGGCCGCGCGACCAAGATCATGGCCTTCAACGGCCTTGAGCGGGTGCCCGTGGAAAGCGCCAAGGCGGGTGACATCATCTCTCTGGCAGGCCTGACCAAAGCGACTGTTTCCAACACCATCTGCGATATTTCTGTAAAAGAACCGATCGCTGCACAGCCGATTGATCCGCCCACGCTGTCGATGCGCTTTGCGGTGAATGACAGCCCGGTGGCGGGACGTGAAGGCGACAAGGTGACCAGCCGGGTGATCCGCGAACGCCTGTTCCGCGAAGCCGAATCGAACGTCGCCATCAAGGTGACCGAGAGTGACGACAAGGACAGTTTTGATGTCGCCGGTCGCGGCGAATTGCAACTGGGCGTACTGATCGAAACAATGCGCCGTGAGGGCTTTGAATTGGGCATTTCCCGTCCCCGCGTTCTCTATCGCGAGGAAAACGGCAAGCGCCAGGAGCCTTATGAAACCGTCGTGATCGATGTCGATGACGAATATTCGAGCACCGTTGTTTCCAAGATGCAGCGTCGCAAGGCAGAACTGACCGAGCAGCGCCCCTCCGGCGCCGGCAAGACCCGCCTGACCTTCTCTGCGCCATCGCGCGGCCTGATCGGCTATCACGGCGAATTCCTGTCCGATACGCGCGGTACCGGCCTGATGAACCGCCTGTTCGAAAAATATGACGACTATAAGGGCGTAATCGAAGGCCGCCCGGTTGGCGTGCTGGTATCCAACGGAACCGGCAGTACGGCCGCCTATGCGCTGAATATGCTCGAAGAGCGCGGCGTGCTGTTTATCGGTGCGCAGACCCCGGTCTATGAAGGCATGATCATCGGAGAAAATGCCAAGCCAGGCGATCTCGATGTCAATCCGATGAAGTCCAAGGCGCTGACCAACTTCCGTGTGTCCGGCAAGGAAGACGCGATCCGTCTGACCACACCGAAGGTGATGACGCTCGAACAAGCCATTGCCTATATCGACAATGACGAGCTGGTCGAGGTCACACCCAAGAATATCCGTCTGCGCAAACGCTATCTCGATCCGAACGAGCGGAAAAAGGCGTCGCGGCAGGCAGCGGCGGCTTAAAGACAGCAGCGTTACAAAAAAGGCGGCCATTTGGCCGCCTTTTTCTTGCTTTTCTGATTCAAAAATCGGCGACTAGAAACGGAAAGCCGCTGTCAGGCGGATGCTGTGCAGATCGAAATCCGGATCGCTGCGCTTCATGTCGGTTCCACCGGATGCCAGAAGAAACGGGTTTGTCGCCCCCGCAGTCCCCGGCCCGACATTCACGACATAGTCGTCGTCATTGTAGCGGGTGAAGAGATATTCGAGGCCCATGGTGATATTGTCGGTAACCTTGGCTTCCGCTCCTACACCGCCGGTCCAGCCGAAGCTTTCGGTCTTGCCGTTATCGGTAAAACTGTTCGCGCCGTTGGTGGTCGTGAAGCTGTTGTCGATTTTGGCGTAGGAAATACCGCTGGTGGCGTAGAAAAGTATGCCGCCCGGCGTGTAGCCGATCCGGCCACGGGCACCGAGAGCATAGTCCAGCTGGCGAGTGAAGGTGTAGGAAGCGGGCGTGGTGCTGAACCCGGTTACGCTATCAGTCGATTCACTGCGGCCGGCGTCAACCACGAAGCCAACGATCAGATTGCCATATTGCTTGTCCGCGCCTGCACGGATGTAATAATCAAAATCATCCTTGTCATTCCGACAGCCTGCGCTTGGCACACTGCCCTTTGCAGCGCCGTTACAGAAGCCGGGCGAAAACGCATTTGCCCCCGAAACAGTCCGTACGACATTGTTGAAGGCACCATCGCGGTCGGTATCGAATATGATCTTTTCGTTGATATCATTGGTCTGGGTACCCAGGCCAAACGATCCTCCGATATAAAGGCCGTCAAATTCCTTGTTTTCGACTTCCTGCGCATGGGCGGGAACCGCGCTCATGCTCGCGAGCATAGTAGCGGCAGCTAGGCTATATTTTACAGGGGACATATTAAACTCCATTTTTACTAATAACAACGATATCAACCAAGCGATCGCCTGCTCAATAAGTTCCATTACAAATATAAAAACATCCAAACGTGACAATAACGCCACACAGCTTCACGAATACGCAATTGAATAGGATTTTCCCGGTTTATGGGATGATTTATATTGGAATGACCCCAGCCCATCGGTTCCATTGGCTTTAAGCCTGCCGAAACTCGATCTCGACTTTCAGATGGTCCCCGGAAAGAGAGTGGACCGCAATGGCGACCATCGCTCTGCTACTGTCACAGGATGCTTTCAGCATAGCTTGGAAAATTGAAATGGTTGTGGCAAGGCGATCAAAATTCGCTTTCTTCGAGAGACAACACACATGACCGACAACAAATCCGAGACTTCGACCGAAACCCAATCTGGGCCGGACATTCCGCCCGACCATCTCGCCATCAATCCCCGCAGCCCGCATTATGGCGGCGATTTGCTCACCCGCGGCATTGGCATCAACTTTCGCGGTGCCCGCAAGCACAATATTGAAGAATATTGCGTGTCCGAAGGCTGGGTAAAGGTCCAGGCTGGCAAGACCATGGATCGCAAGGGCAATCCGCTCCTGATCAAGCTGAATGGCGAAGTGGAAGCCTGGTTTGAAGATCTGGGCGACGATGCACCAAAAATGGCCAAAAAAGGCTGAGCGGGAAAGAATATGACACCGCAGCGGATCCAATCATTTATCGCGCTGGTGTTTTTCATTCTCGGCGGCTGGGCCGCTCTTTTTCCGCAGCAGGTGATTGATACGGTATTCCTGCCGGAATATCGTGAAGGCGGTCGCATATTGCCTTTCGCGACGGCCTGCTTCGGAGCACAGGCGTTATTGTCGGGGCTGTTCGCCGCCTTTTCCCGTTTTACGTCGCTGACTTTCATGGTCTACGGCATTGCCCTGCTGCCCTTTTTCGCCTTCAACTATTATTTCACATTCCACGACCCGGTATTCACCAGCATGGGGCTGCTTGATGCAGTCGGAAATGTGATCATGCTGGTGTTGTGCTACATCGGGTGGAAGAAAAGCAAAGCGGTCGAACAAGGAATCTATGGATGAACTATAAAAACAAAACCGTCTGGATTACGGGGGCATCCTCCGGAATAGGCGAAGCACTGGCAAAAGCCTTTTCCGCACAAGGCGCCGATATCATCCTGTCCGGCCGGCGGACGGAAGCGCTGGAACAGGTCGCCGATGGCATCGCGACCGACAGCCTGATCCTGCCCTTTGAAACAACCGACTATGACGTATTGCCGGCAAAGATCGATGAAGCAATTCAGTGGAAGGGCAAGGTCGACATTCTGGTCAACAACGCTGGAATCAGCCAGCGCAGCCTGGCTCTCGACACCCATCCGGATGTGCATCACAGGATCATCAATGTCGATCTGCTTGCTCCGATCTGGCTGACACAATTGCTGCTGCCGCACATGATCGCGGCGGGTGGCGGACATATTGTCGGAATAAGCTCCGTCGCCGGACGGGTCGGCGTCCCATTGCGCACCGCCTATTGCGCCGCCAAGCACGGGCTGATCGGTTATATGGACGCCTTGCGTGCCGAGACCGAAAAACTGCACGATATCCATGTCACCAATATCCTGCCCGGTTCGATCCGGACCAATGTCTCACGCAATGCCCTGACCAAGGATGGTCACAGTCGCGGAAAGTCGGACGCGGCAATCGAAAACGGTATGGAGCCTGACGATTGCGCGCGACAGATTCTCGATGCCGTTTCCAGCAATATTCCGGAACTGATCATTGCCGAAGGACCAGAATTGATGATTGCAAAATTGCGCCAGAGCGATCCCGAACAATGTTTCGCCATGGCCGCCGCTATGGGCGCACAGATCGCCGAAAAATACGAAGCAGGAGATGACGGCTGATGGCATTGGTGCTGCTCGACAAGACGGAAGGCGTTGCGACGATCACGCTCAACCGGCCCGAAGCCATGAACGCGCTGTCAAAGGCACTGCGCGCGGAGCTTTGCGCTGCCTGTCAGGATGTCACGGAGGACGAGACTATCCACGCCCTGATTGTTACAGGCGCCGGAGACCGGGCCTTCACGGCCGGCCTCGATCTCAAGGAGCTGGGAGAGTCCGGGCTTGGACCGGCCAATGATCGCGACGCGAACACCAATCCCGTCTTCGCTTTGAGCGAAATGCCGATTCCGGTGATCGGTGCCATTAACGGGGTGGCCATCACCGGCGGGTTCGAGCTGGCCCTCGCCTGCGACATCCGGATAGCTTCGACCAACGCCCGTTTCGCCGACACTCATGCGCGGGTCGGCATAACCCCAGGCTGGGGTCTGTCGCAAAAGCTGTCCCGTTTCATCGGCCTGTCCCGGGCATGCGAGCTCAGCTTCACCGGACAATTTCTGGATGCGGGGACCGCCTGTGACTGGGGTCTGGTCAATCATGTTTATGACCCTGACCAACTCATGCCGGCGGCCCAGGCGCTCGCACAGGACATGACGACCATCGATCGCGATTTCCTGAAGGTCTACAAGGATCTGATCATGACCGGCTTTAACCGCAATCTGGCGGACGGGATGGCTTACGAAAACCAGATTTCATTGCCGTACAACGCCCGTGTATCGATGGACGAGGTCGAAAGCCGCCGGCTGGCCATTATCGAACGGGGACGCAAGTTGAAGGGATAGCATGAAACTCAACGCGCTCGACCATGTGAATATTATCACCGACGATCTGACCGGTACTGTCAGGTTTTTCGTTGACCTGTTTGATCTCGATGTCCGCGACGGTCCGGAACCGCTGCCACCGGAACATGTCCAGTGGCTCTACGATGACAGCGGTCGCGCCATCTTCCATATCAATTCCAGAGAGATGCAGCAGGCCTATCGCCGCGAAACACAATCCGGCCCGACAACCGGGGCGATCCATCATGTTGCGCTGGATTGCAGCGATCACAAGGCCTTCATTGCGCGTCTCGAAAGCCACGGACTCGATTATCGGCTCAATGACATTCCCTCGATCAGCTTGAAGCAGTTGTTTTTCAGCGAGCCCAATGGCGTGCTTCTGGAACTCAACTTTCGCGGCGAATAGCAACCCGGGATATGACCTGCAGGGCTAGCGGAAGATACAATTGGTACCGGCCCACAAATTGGTGATCCGGGCATCCGGTTCTTCGCTCTCAAACAAGCCGGAAAAGCCACCGGGGCCGTCTCCACTGGTGTAGAATTCGATACCGATCGTGCTGTCATCGTACATATCAAACACCATCGATTCTGCCATTTCGCTGCGCTTCGTGCCGATACCGATTCCGTTTATTGTAGTGAGCATCTTGTTCTTGTTTCGCTCGCGCAAATCCCAGCCTACAAACCGGTCATCCTGAAAATTGGTGATAAACTCACCGTAACTGGTAAAATCCATCGCGCCGGCACCGCATTCATCGTTGGACGAACGGCCTTCCGCAGCGCCGAGATGCTCGGCAACGGCCTGCTCGACAGCAGCTCTGCTTGCTCCGAAGGAGAGCAAGCTGGTGCTCCCCGTATCGCCATTGACCAGCCGAAGCCCTTCCCCGTCGAGAGCCATCACAGATTCCGCTACCGCTGAAGATTCCGGCTTGTCACCGGTTGGTTGATCCAGCAGTTCTGGCTGCGTGACCGGTTCCTGATCTGGCGCCTCTGCCGAGCACGCTGTGAGACCTGTCGCCAGCGTCCATAGCAATGCCCATCGAAAATATGAAATCATCCCGGATTTCCTTCGATCTGGGCAACGTTTTCGTCAATTTCGACCCACGGCTGTTTGCTTGCGGTCCAGAAATGGATTTGCGGATGCAGGACACTGGTGTCATCCAGCGTACCGGCCTTGATAAAGGTCATGCCCGGCTGGGTCGGGAGAGAGGTTTTTACGGGCGAACCACAGGTGCCGCAGAAATGGCGGTGGACGGCATTGCCGCTGTCGGCATGATCCTCATAGGTCGTGAGCGCGCCGTTAATCTCGATCTGGTCGTCTGCCACGGCGAACAGCACGGAATAGGCACTACCCGCCTGCCGCTGACAATTCTTGCAATGGCAGACGCCGCACATCTGCAAGTCTCCCTTGATCGTATAGCTTACCGCCCCGCATAGACACCGGCCTGTCATGGTCATTTCAACTCTCCCTAATCACGCAATTTTGCGTATAAAAACCGTCCCGGCCGAATAGCCGGCACCAAACGAGCAAATCAATCCGATGTCGCCGTCAACCAGATCCTCGCTATGCTTGTGAAAGGCGATAATCGAACCGGCCGACGACGTATTAGCATAGGTATCAAGCACGGTTGGGCTCTCATCCGCATTGGCTTCATGGCCAAGCACCCGCTGCGCAATCAGCCGATTCATCCCGGCATTGGCCTGATGCAGCCAGAGACGGCGCAGTGCCGTTGACTCAATTCCCAGTCGCTCCATCTGCTCGCTGATCATGGTAGCGACCATCGGGACCACTTCCTTGAATACCTTGCGGCCTTCCTGAACGAACAATTTGTCCTTGTCGTCGCGGCTTTCCGGATGCGTGCGGTTGAGAAAACCGAAATTGTTGCGGATATTGTTGGAAAACTGGGTCTTGAGTTTCGTGCCGACTATTTCCCAATGCTGCGCCGGTGCCATGTCCTTTGCTTCGACCAAAATAGCCGTTGCCACATCGCCAAAAATGAAATGGCTGTCGCGATCGCGCCAGTTGAGATGGCCGGAACAGATCTCCGGATTGATCACCAGAACCGACCGGGCGCTGCCCGAACGGATATAGTCAGCCGCAGTCTGGATACCAAATGTCGCGGAGGAGCAGGCAACATTCATATCGAAGCCAAAGCCGTCCGTCATTCCCAAAGCGTCCTGTATCTCCACCGCAATTGCCGGATAGGCGCGTTGCAGATTGGAACAGGCGCACAGAACCGCATCAACATCCTCCGGCTTGCGCCCTGCCCTTTCCAAAGCCTGTTGAGCAGCCTTTACGCCGATTTCGGCCAGGACAGATATTTCATCATTGGGCCGTTCGGGCAAACGGGGACACATGATCTCGGGATCGAGAATCGGTTGCTTGGAAAGTACGAAGCGCGACTTGATGCCGGAGGCTTTCTCGATAAACTCCACCGAACTATGCGGCACGGCCTCTAATTCGCCGGATGCAATCGCTTCGGAATTTTCGCTATTTGTCAGATCAGCATAGGCGTTGAAGCTGGCAACCAGTTCCTCGTTGCTGATGCTGTCGTCCGGGGTGAACAGGCCGGTTGCTGATATAACGGGAATATTGCTGTCGGTCATTGGGAACTGCTTTTCCTTCTGCAAGTGGGCGCTCTGACGGCGCATCGACAGAATGGTAATCGCCCTTGGTGAAACTGGCAAGCAGGGTTGATGATGCTTTGCCTATCAGCTCTGTCTTGCTATCAATCGCGGATGACCGATCGCCTAAAACTGGACGACAGCTGGAAAAAACCACTCGCCGGCGAATTTTCCAGTGATTATATGACCGGCCTGCGCAATTTTCTGCTCCAGGAGAAATCGGCGGGCAAGCAGATATTTCCGAAAGGCGCTGAGTATTTTCGCGCTCTCGACCTGACCCCGCTCGATCAGGTTCGAGTCGTTATTCTCGGCCAGGATCCTTACCATGGTGCGGGTCAGGCCCACGGTCTTTGCTTCAGCGTCCAGCCGGGTGTCAGGCCGCCGCCGTCGCTAGTCAACATCTACAAGGAACTGGAGAGCGATCTCGGGCTTGCTCGCCCCGCTCATGGATTTCTCGAGCCCTGGGCCAAACAGGGAGTGTTACTGCTCAATAGCGTGCTGACCGTCGAAATGGCTAACGCCGCCTCGCATCGCGGCCGGGGTTGGGAACAGTTCACCGACGCGATTGTCCGCCTTATTGCAGCGAAACCGGAACCGGTCGTGTTCATGCTGTGGGGAAGCTATGCGCAGAAAAAGGCGGCGTTCGTCAAAAGCGTCGAACAGGGTGGCCAGCATTTGGTATTGAAGGCCCCTCACCCGTCACCGCTATCGGCCTATAACGGATTTTTCGGATGCCGTCATTTCAGCAAAGCCAATGCCTTTCTGGTGAAGAACGGGCTGAAGCCTATCGACTGGAGTTTGCCGCCAGCGGCTTCCTGAACCGGTCGAGCGCGACATCCAGCGCGGCGATCAGGGCAGCTGCATCGGAGAGTCCGTCCAGCTTTTGGCTGGTTAGCAAGACGTGCAATTCTCCTGCGGTTTCAATCAGAATGGCCGGCAAGCTCAACGCTTCCACAACCGGAAAAAAGCTCGCCGGATAGGCGACGACAAAATCCTGTCGATGATGGAAATAGATTTCCAGGGGCAAACTGCGCAGATATTTTCGCCATGGGGGCTTCATGGTCACGGCACCATAGCTGATCATGCAAAGGCTGCATTGGTAGGTTTCAGGCCGGACCAGCTTGTGGGCAGCATCCATCAGCGCCGAAGCCCAGCCCTGATCGGCATTATAGACAATGATCAGGCGGTCGGGAGACGCAACTGTTTTGAGTTCGAGCGGATCAGTCATTAATCCGGGTTCGAACCGGACGCCTCCGCGGTTACATTTTCAATCCAGCTGCCAATATCCCGTGCAACCTGTGCCGGTGTCTCTTCCATCGGCAGATGACCTGCATCTGCGTAAGTGATCAATTGGCTCCCTGGAATCTCGGCTTTGAAGGCGCGCGCGTGGGACAGCGGTATCACCTTGTCCTGCTCTCCCCAGAGCAGCAGCACCGGCATTTTCAGACGACCGACCTCGGCCCATTTTTCTGGCTCCCGCGGGGTTTTCGCCCGGTCCACCGCAGCCTGACGATTACCGGGAAAGCGCAGCAACTCCCAGTAGCGGTCAACCAGTTCTTCGGTCAGGCGCTCGGGTCTGGCAAAATTTTCCTGCAGTGACGATTTGACCAGAAAGCGCGGTGTGATTTCAGGGAGCAGCATTTGTCCGATCGACGATCGTGCCAGTCTGGCGCCAAGATAAAGCTCGCCTTTTTGCTCGACCTGCGCGCCCGAAGCATCAATTAGTACAAGCCCGGCCGCGCGTTCCGGTACCGACAGGCCGGCGCGCCATGTCAGCCAACCGCCCATGCTGTTTCCGACCCAATATGCTTTCTCTACACCGACCGCGTCCAACACCTTCACTACCGCCGCTATATTGGTCTCTGCATCATAAGCTCCGACAGGATTGGGCCCGGTCAGCCCGTGGCCATAAAGGTCCAGCGAAATCATGCGATATTTGTCGCCGAGCAAGGCTACCAGCGGTTCCCACGTCTGTAGCAGGCTGTTCGACCCGTGGATCAGCAGGATCGCCGGTCCGTCCCTGTTGCCTTGATCCCGATAATGGATTTTCGCACCTTGGCCGTCATCGAGGAACCGGGATGCCTCGTTGCTATATTTGGCGATCATCTGGGTGCGGTCAGTGTCAGGGGTCCGAAAAACCAGAAAAGCGGCGCCGAGCATGACCAGCAGCAGCAGAATGATACGGATCGTCTTTTTTATAAACTTGCCCTTTCCCCTTTAACATTTTTGAATCCAAAATCGAAAAAACGCAAATGTCTATTCCGCGAGGCGCCATTGTGCGAGCTGCAATCCCTCAAGCGACCAATCACCGATGCTCCAGCGCACCAGCCGCAAGGTGGGATGATCCACAGCCGCTGTCATCCGCCGCACCTGCCGATTTCGTCCTTCTCTGATCGTCAGTTTGATCCAGCTGTCCGGGACGCTTTTTCGGACCCGTATCGGCGGATCGCGCGGCCACAGATCCGGCTCGGCGATTCGCTCGGCTTCGGCAGGCCTGGTCATGCCATCTTTCAGCTCGACGCCCCGCCTTAGCAACGCGAGACTCTTTTCCCCGATATCCCCTTCAACCTGCACCAGATAGGTTTTCGGTATCTTGTATTTGGGATCGGCGATACGCGCCTGCATCTTGCCATCATCAGTAAGCATCATCAGCCCTTCGCTGTCGCGATCCAGTCTTCCTGCCGGATAGACACCGGGCAGGTCGATAAAGTCCGAAAGCGTCGCCCGCTTGGCTTCGCTGCCGCGATCAGTGAATTGCGGGAGCACACCATAGGGTTTGTTGAAGAGGATAAGTTTTGCCATGCGTCCCTTTTGGCAGCGGCAACCGGAATGAGCAACGCACAACCAGAAACAAGAGAACTTGTGTCCCGGCCACTTAAACAATTCCGGTATCGCTACCGGTCGCGGTGAAATTTGTGTAACGCATGCCCATGCAATTCAAGAGCTTCAATACGGCAGCCTTCCTGCGCGATCATTGGCAGAAGCGACCACTGCTGATCCGCAATCCTTGGCAATGGTGGCACAATCCGCTCTCGCCGGACGAGCTTGCCGGTCTGGCGTGCGAAGATCATGTTGAATCGCGACTGATTACGCAATCCAGCGACGACTGGAACGCCGAACATGGTCCCTTGCCACAAACGCGCTTTGGCGAACTGGGCAAGTCCCCCTGGACACTGCTGGTCCAGGCCGTTGATCATCATGTCCCTGATGTCGCGGCGCTGATCGAACCCTTTCGCTTCATTCCGAACTGGCGGATCGACGATGTGATGGTCAGCTATGCCAGCGATGGTGGCGGTGTCGGGCCGCATTTTGATCACTATGACGTCTTTTTGATCCAGGGTCTTGGCCAGCGCCGATGGCAGATTGGCGAGATGTGCGATGATCAAACCGCCCTGCGTTCGCACGAAGACTTGCTGTTGCTCGCAAATTTCGACGCTGCCGACGAATGGATACTGGATCCGGGAGACATGCTCTATATTCCGCCAGGCTTTGCCCACAACGGAATAGCCGTAGGCGAGGATTGCATGACCTACAGTATCGGCTTTCGCTCGCCTTCGCGAAAGGAACTGATCGGCAACTGGTGCGACGACCTGTTGCCGGAAATGACCGATGATGATCGCTACAGAGATCCCGATCTGTCAATCCAGCAAAACCCAGGTGAGATATCCGCGAGCGCGATCAACCGGCTGCACGCCATGCTGATGGAGCAGCTGACCGATCAGCAGGCTTTTGCACAGTGGTTCGGCGAATATAGCAGCAGACCGAGATACCCGGAGACGGACTGGCGACCGCAAGAGCCGATCGAGGCAGAGCCGTTGCGCGAACTGCTGGCCGCAGGCCATCCGTTGCTTCGCAACCCCGCCAGTCGCTTTTCTTTCATCCGCGAGGAGCAGAACAAGCTGCTGCTGTTTGTCGACGGAGAATCGTTCGTGTGCCAGAATGCGGTTATTGTGCTGGCGGAAAAGCTGTGCGCGAACGACAGTTTGATAGTTGAATCCGAATGGCTGAAATCGGATGATATCGTGGCACTGCTCGCCGAATTTTACAATCGCGGCAGCGTCGCATTCGACTGGAGCTAGGGGTCGCGTTTTCTCAGAACAAAAAAAGGGCGGCAGTGCCGTTGCACTACCGCCCTTCCCGTTTATTTCAGACTTAAGCCTGCTGCAGGTTTACAGCGGCTTTCTTGCCATTATTTCCGGTTTCAACATCATATGTCAGACGTTGTTCTTTTTCGAGCGTCTGCATTCCGGCAGCCTGAACTGCTGTAATGTGCACGAAGCTGTCATCGCCACCATCTTCAGGAGCGATGAAACCATAGCCCTTGTCGGTGTTGAAAAATTTTACGGTGCCTGTAGGCATAGTCTTATTCCTATTCATAACTTAATTATGCCCGGTCATGCAGAATGCAGAACCGGACGGGATTGGCCAACTTCGAGAAATGGGAAAAAGAGTATGCGACCTTAGGGGTTGCGAAACCATGATTTCGTCGTAACGCGATTTATTAGCTGCCGGTTCTATAGCAGTCTAATCGTTAATAAGCAAACAGATGAATTTGCACTGTTTCAAGCTCTACATAAATTGTGTAGCACCGTCGATTATGAACAAAATCATACCAACCCGCATTGCGGTAATTTTTCTCTGTATCTCTCTGGTGGCCTGCGATTCAGCTCCGTCCCCGGTGCCTGAACCCGCTTCCCGGGATCTGTTTTTCGAACGGCTGAGCCTGCTTTGTGGCAAGGCATTTGCCGGCCTGTTGGTATCCGAACAGGAAGCCGATGCGGACATGGCGGGAAAGCCGATGATCATGCATGTGGCATCATGCGACCAGAACGAGATCAGGATTCCCTTCCACATTGCCGGGGATCGCGGTCAATGGAACCGGTCGCGGACCTGGATAATTTCCCGCACGGATCAGGGACTCCGGCTGAAACACCGGCACCGGCATGAGGATGGCAGCCTCGACAGCGTGACCAACTACGGGGGCGATACCGATAGCGAAGGCACGGCGGGACGGCAGGAATTTCCCGTTGATGCAGAATCCATCACATCGTTCCGTGCCAACGGCCTCGATCAATCGGTCAACAACATATGGGCCGTTGAAATTGCAGCTCCCGGCCAGTCCGACGCGCATTTCGCTTACGAATTGCGCCGCCCGCAATCCGCCGACGGACGTCATTTCCGGGTCGAATTTGACCTGTCCAAGCCCGTAGCCGTCCCGCCGCCGCCGTGGGGCGACTGAACCGCGATGTTGGCCCAGCTTTCCGTCAGTGCGTTCATGGTCGCGCTGACCGTGTTCATTCATGGCTCCGGAATTTATGCTCTGGGCCGGTTTCTGAGGATAGAGGCGAGAGAGGAAGCAGCAGAACATGTGCATCCGATGTCGCTGCGCGGCATCGGCGTGACCCTTGCGCTGGTGCTGGGGCTGATTGCGCTGCATGGCGTCGAGATATGGCTATACGCCTTTGTATTCCTCGCGCTCAATGCGATGCCGACTCTTGGCGATGCTATTTATTTCTCGACGATCACCTATTCCACAACGGGCTATGATGACGAAGGCTTTGCGGAAGCCTGGCGCATGGTGGCAGCGATTGAAGGGGTAAACGGGGTCGTCCTGCTGGGCTGGTCTACAGCCTTTTTCGTGACCGTGGTGGCGCGTATGGGACGCACGCGATGACGATCACCAACCGGGAGCAAAGCTTCAGGCGCAGTATATTCCGCTGGCTCCTGGCCATCATCTATCTGGTCGCTGGAGTGGCTCATATCCGTTCTCCCGGCGGTTTTCTGGCAATTACGCCCGAATGGGTGCCGTTTCCCGCGACGGTCATCCTGTTGACCGGCGCCGCAGAGATTGCCGGGGCCATCGGCCTGATGATCCCGCCAAAACTCATCCCCGGCGTCCGTTACGCTGCGGGCATTGGCCTCGCGCTATATGCGCTTTGTGTCTATCCGGCCAACATCAATCACGCGCTCAACAATATCGCGATTGGCGGCAGCACCGCGAGCTGGCTCTATCATGGCCCCCGCCTGGCATTCCAGCCCGTATTCATCTGGTGGGCGCTGGTAGCAGGTGGCGTTACCCACTGGCCTTTCCATAGAAAATAGCGGTAAACCTGCCCTTAATGGGGTATGTAAGATAGAGACGAGCCTGATAGGTTGATTCCAGAAAAGGAGCAGGACATGGAAAAACATGGCGAAGAGATCGAAGTAACCGAGCGCGAAGCGAGCAACAAGCCGCGGGGTCCGCATAATGTCAGGATCGTTCTGGCGGTCTCGCTGCTGCTCGCAGTTGTTGTAATGTCGCTGGTGTGGATTATTCCGGCCCTCAGCTAGGACGTGACCGCAATAGCAGAATCTGGGTCATATTTGCCTGTCAGACTACACCGGCAATTTATACCACAATCAGCGCCGACGGCAGCAACAGGGCCTGCGCCTTTTGCAATCACCTCGATCCCTATCATTCTCCTGACAAGGCCGCTCTGACGGGAGACAATTACCTGTCCGCTCGGTCCGATCCGGTCCAAAGCTCGTCAACGTCAGGCCAAGAGCGGTTTCTCAGTGAGCCCGACTGCGCGCAACCTTTGTCCGCTACCTGTTGCTTATCAGATATTTGCAGCCTCTTATTTGCAAGGCTTGCCGGCTTGCGCTGCGCAACGCGTTCCTCGCCTTCGCCGGTCCGTTCCTAACAATGCCAGTGAGGCAAATTTCCATCAATGATATTGGCAATTTCCAGCTCATCGTCCAGCGCGTCGGGTGCCAGCAATTTCTACCTGACCAAGCATATAAGTTGATGTAAAGTTTTTTACATTTCAACATGATTAATCTGCCAATTCCGACAACGAGACAAGAAAATTGACAATATTTACTCGCAAATCCCCCATTAATGGGGCAAAAACACTCCCAGAAGCTGAAAATATTGTGACAGCGCCACGGATAACCTCCCCAGTTCAAGGAAGCAAATTATGTCCTATCAAGATTTCAAATCCACTGCAGACAAGCTGATCAACAGTCAGGACGGAAAATGGACCGGCATTGACGCCGAATCCGTTGCCCGGATGCAGTTGCAGAACCGTTTCAAGACCGGCCTCGACATTGCCAAATATACCGCTGCGATCATGCGCGAGGATATGGCCGCCTATGATGCGGACAGCTCCAAATACACCCAGTCACTGGGCTGCTGGCACGGGTTTATCGCCCAGCAGAAGATGATTTCGATCAAGAAGCATTTCGGCAACACCAAGCGCCGCTATCTTTATCTGTCGGGCTGGATGGTCGCCGCCCTGCGCAGCGAATTCGGTCCCCTGCCCGACCAGTCGATGCACGAAAAGACATCGGTACCCGCGCTGATCGAAGAACTTTATACTTTCCTGCGTCAGGCCGATGCGCGCGAACTGAACCTGCTGTTCCGCGACATTGATGCGGCCCGTGACGCTGGCGATACCGCTGCCGAAAAGGCCGCTATGGACAAGGTCGAGAATTTCCAGACCCATGTTGTGCCGATCATCGCCGATATCGATGCCGGTTTCGGTAATGCCGAAGCGACCTATTTGCTGGCCAAGAAGATGATTGAAGCCGGTGCCTGCGCTCTGCAGATCGAGAATCAGGTGTCGGACGAAAAGCAGTGCGGTCATCAGGACGGCAAGGTTACCGTACCGCACGAGGATTTTCTCGCGAAGATCCGTGCCTGCCGCTATGCCTTCCTCGAGCTGGGCGTGGAGGACGGAATCATCGTCACCCGCACCGACTCGCTCGGTGCCGGTCTGACCAAGCAGATCGCGGTTTCCAACGAACCCGGAGATCTCGGTGACCAGTATAACAGCTTCCTCGATTGCGAGGAAATTGATCCTGCCACCGCGAAGAATGGCGATGTTATCCTCAATCGTGACGGCAAGATGATGCGCCCCAAACGGCTGCCATCCAATCTGTTCCAGTTCCGTCCCGGGACCGGAGAAGACCGCTGCGTTCTCGACAGCATCACTTCGCTGCAGAACGGCGCCGACCTGCTGTGGATCGAAACCGAAAAACCCCATGTCGAACAGATTGCCGGCATGATGGACCGGGTTCGGGAAGTCATTCCAAATGCCAAGCTGGTGTATAACAACTCGCCGTCGTTCAACTGGACGCTGAATTTTCGTCAGCAGGTCTATGATGCGATGGCAGCGGAAGGTCTGGATGTCTCGCAATATGATCGCGACGCCCTGATGGATGCAAAATATGATGACACCGAACTGGGTGAAGCGGCAGACAAGCGTATCCGCACATTCCAGGCCGATGGCTCCAAGCGCGCCGGCATCTTCCACCATCTGATCACGCTGCCGACCTATCATACGGCAGCTCTATCGACCGACAATCTTGCTAAGGAATATTTCGGCGATGCCGGCATGCTCGGCTACGTCCTCGGCGTTCAGCGCAAGGAAATCCGCGAAGGCATTGCCTGCGTCAAGCACCAGAATATGTCTGGCAGCGACATCGGCGATGACCACAAGGAATATTTCGCCGGAGAGGCCGCCCTCAAGGCCGGTGGTGCGCACAACACGATGAACCAGTTCGGATAGACTATAGAAGTTCGGGTGCCCTGCCCCTTCGGGGCACCCGATCAAAACCAGTTTTCCTGGGGAGGAAAAACTATCCGTCGGCAGCGATGCCGGCGGATTTTTTCTGTCTGGACAATCGTCTCCAACGCTTTCAGGGTTGGCACTGTCGGATGGGGCCGGTTGCCCTGCTGCCCTCGGAGTGTTTGGGAAGGCATATGTTTTTACGGAAATCCGGTTCGATTCTGGCCTTGGCCGCGCTGCTTTCCGCTTGCGGTGGTGGTGGCAGCGGCAGCAATGCCGTCAGCCTGCCACCCGGAGGTGGTGGCGCGACTCCGGCGCCCACACCGGCACCCGGCAGCACGACCTGTTCGCTGCAGAACCGGCAGAACTGGGCATTCGAACAGATCAACGAATGGTATCTCTTTCCCGAAACCCTGCCGGCGAGCCTCAGTCCCGCGCCCTATGGATCGGTCCAGGACTATATCGACGCGCTCACCGCGACCGCGAGGAGCCAGGGCCGGGACCGCTTTTTCACCTATGTCACGTCGATCGCGGAAGAAGATGCCTTTCTGAGCTCCGGCGCCACCGCCGGTTTTGGCATCCGTCTCAGCTATGACAGCCCGTCCTCGCGGGTGTTCGTAATCGACGCGTTCGAAGGTGCGCCCGCGCTGGCCGCCGGGATCGACCGCGGCACCGAGATTCTGGCGATCGGCACCAGCAGCGCCAGCCTCCAGACCGTCGCAGCGCTCTTTGCCCAAGGCGGTGCCGCCGCAGTCAGCAGCGCCCTCGGCCCGTCGACCGCCGGTACCAGCCGGGTGCTGCGCTTTCGCGATGCCGCCGGTCAGGAAACCACGACCACGATCAGCAAGGCCAGATATGCGCTGCAGCCGGTGTCGCCGCGCTATGGCGTGCAGATCCTCGACAATGGCGGCACCCGGACCGGCTATATCAACCTGCGCACCTTCATCGACAGCGCCGAGCCGCAATTGCGCGATGCCTTTCTGCAGTTCCGCAATGCCGGTGTGACCGATCTGGTCATCGACCTGCGCTACAATGGCGGCGGTCTGGTGCGGACGGCCGAGCTGTTCGCCGACCTGCTCGGCCGCAACCACTTTGCCAGCGAGGTCCAGTCGGTTACCCGCTTCCGGGCAAGCAAGTCCGCTAACAACGATACCCGCAATTTTCGGCCGCAGCCCCAGTCGGTGGCGCCGACCCGCATCGCCTTCATCACCACCGGCTCCTCGGCCTCGGCCAGCGAGCTGGTGATCAATGCCATGATTCCCTATCTTGACGCCAATATGGCGCTGGTCGGCAGTAACAGCTTCGGCAAGCCGGTCGGCCAGGTCGGGCTGGACCGCACCGCCTGCGACGACCGCATCCGGATCGTCGCCTTCGCCACCGAGAATGCCGCCGGGAACGCCAATTATTACGACGGCCTGGCCGGGTCGGTTGCCAACAGCTGCCAGGCGCCGGACGACATCACCCTGCCGCTCGGCAATCCGGGCGAAGCTTCGACCGCGCGGGCGCTCGGCTTTCTCGCCGGCGCCGCCTGCACCCCGATCAGCAGCGCCGGCGGCGGTACAACCGCGGGACAGCGGACCCCGGCCACCCTGCCCCGCGAGCTGCTGAGGAGCGCGCGACCGACCCCGGCCCAGCGCGAGGTGCCCGGTGCCTTCTGATAGCGCGCTTATGGAGGCCAGCCTCGCGGCGCTGGGTGATCGCTATGACGGCATGGCCACCGAACTGTTCGACCGCTTGATCGCCGACCACCCGCATTATACGCCGGTGTTCCTCAACCCCGAGGCAGCGCGCGAGCGAATGACCAGCGAGACGCTCGAGGCGATGCTGGGGCTGGCCGCGGCGGAGCCGTGGGTCGATCTTGCGGTCACCAATTTCATCGACCTGCACCACAATTATGCCGACTTCACCGCGCCGGACTATGCCGCCTGGTTGGCGCTGGTCATCGCCACCATGGCGCGCCGCGCCGGGTCGGACTGGCCCGAGGGGGCCAGCGCCGCCTGGCAGCGACAGGCCGATGCGCTGACCGCCAAGGTCGCCACGGTGACGCGCAACCGGGAAGTGCCGGTGCGGCCATGAGCGAGGCACGGGCGATCATCGACTCGCTCGGCCTGCAGCCCCATCCGGAGGGCGGCTGGTACCGCGAGACCTGGCGCGCCGAGGTGGCGGACGGCAAGCGGGCCAGCGCCACCGCCATCTATTTCCTGCTCGAGGCCGGACAGCGTTCGCACTGGCACCGGGTCGATGCAGCGGAGCTGTGGCTGTGGCATGCCGGCAGCCCGCTGGCGCTCAGCACCGCCGCCGATGATACCGGGCCGGTGGCAGAGGTCCGGCTTGGCCCCGACATTGTCAGCGGCGAAATACCGCAGCATCGGATCCCGCCCGGCCATTGGCAGGCAACGCTGGCGGATCAGGGCTGGGCCCTGGTCAGCTGCATCGTGTCGCCGGCCTTCGAATTTGCCGGCTTCGAACTGGCCGAACCGGACTGGGCGCCCGGCGGCTAGGCCTCTGTTGTCGCGCGCGGCATCAGCAGACCGAGCACCAGCGCGACCAGCAGCAGCGCCGGGACATCACCGAACAAATGGCCCATATGCTGCGGGTTCTGCAGCGCCTGCACCGCCATGATGCCGGCGTGGACCAGGCTCGACCAGATGGTGAACCAGATCAGCGAGCGATGGGCGGCGGGATCGGCGGCGGCGCGGATCAGGAATATGCCCAATGTCGCGTAAACCCCGACGATCATCATGTAATAATGCGAAGCGACCGGCGGTCCGATGTGCCACATCCAGCCCGACGGCCAGACCAGCGCCAGCGGATAGATCAGGCAGAAGATCGCCCCGAACAAAACCAGTGCGACCTGCAGAAAGCTAAAGCGTCCAATCATGTCAATTCCCCCCGTTGTAAATTCCCGTTGCAAAAATGGTCAGGCAAAGCGCGCGGCTCCCCTGTCCTGTCCCCCTGGCCGATTGGCCGCGGATCATGCCGGTGCCCGCCTTGCGATCAGGCGCCAGCCGACCAGGATCAGCAGCAGCGCCGCGCCAAAGGTGAGCAGATTGAGATCCATGCCATTGGCCAGCGGCGGCACGCCGTCCGGATCGCTCAGCGCGCCGCCATAGAGCGGCATGGTCGCGGCGGCGAGCATGAAGGCGCCCAGCACACAGCTGCTGATCGCGCCGGAAACATGGACGCCGATCCGCCCCGCCTGCGGGCCCCGCCACAACATCCACAGCGCCAGCAGGCCGACCGCAGAGGCCGAAAATATTGCCCACATCGTGTGAAAGCGCGCGTGCGCCACCCAGTCGGGATGGAAGATATGGGTCGGTGTCAGGATATCGACCATCGGCGGAATGAAAGTGTAGATGCCGGTCCCGATGGTCATCAGCCCCAGGCCAATCCGGCTGGTTGTGCGCGCGTCCGTCATATTTCATCCCCCCCAGGCTGCGACCGGCGACGGGCCAGTCGACTCGGGCATCATGCGCCAAAAAATCGTTCCAGTCATCTTTTACCGTTTCGCTTGCACGCGCAGCTTTACACCAAAGCGCCACTTTTATTTTCTGTCATCTTCCGGTTCCGGCCAGCCGTCACGCTCCGGCGGGGCGAGACGATCGAGGCGCGCCAAAGCGCTCAAAAGCGCATTATTGTCGGGTTTTTTGATTGTTGCGACATAGCGCCCGTCGCGCAGCAGCGGGCGGTAGCGGCCCTGCCTGATGCGCTGGAACAGGGTTTCCAGTGTAATCTTTGGCTGCGGGCCTTTCGGCGCCCCCAATATCGCGTCCCAGGCCGCAACAAATTCCTCCGCGCCGGGCTTGCGGCGGAGCTGGTAGGCGCTGTCGCGGCTCATCCCGACTTGCTCGACAGCTTTGCTGATGCAACGGGTTTCGGCGAGATAGCCGAGGAACTCGGCCTGCCGGACCGGCGTCCAGCCGTCAGCGCGCGGGCGCAGCGGGACGGGAGTGAAAGCCGGGATGCGGGAGATGCGGCGGTTTTGAACCGCGCTGCTGCGGGGGTCGGGGCGCTGGGGCATGGCTGGGATTAAGGCATATTTGGGGGGATGTAGGAAAGGGGTTTTTTGGGGTTCATCTGAACTCTCCTCCGAGCAGGGTTTCGGCAGAACCAATTCCTCCCCGCTCGCGGGGAGGTGGCAGCCGGAACGGCTGACGGAGGGGCGGTCGGCCTGGACACTGCGCCCAGACGCGAGGCCCCTCCACCACGCTTTGCGTGGTCCCCCTCCCCGCTAGCGGGGAGGATTTTCGATTTGCCGTGACCCCGTTTCGTCATCCGTCCCGCACCACAAACCCGATTGCATTCCCCTCCCCGCTGCGCGACAGTCTGCCCGGCAAAAGGCAGGACAGAAACGGGAGAGACGGGATGAGCAATCTGGAAGAGCAGCGCCTCAAAATCGTGCGCGATCATATGACGCTGGAGATTACCCATGAATGGGACGCGGTGATCGATACGTTCGCGCATCCGCGCTACGAGCTGTACGGCAATGGCGCGGTGTTCGACGGCGAGGAGGCGGTGCGTGCCTATTTCGCGCTGTCGCGAACGCCCTTTCCCGACCAGGCCAATGAGGTGATCGCGATCGGCGCGGCGGGCGAGCATGTGGTGCTGGTCGAATTCTGGCTGACCGGCACCCATCTGGGCCCGCTGACCGTCGGCGGGACGGTAATCGAGCCGACCGGCAAGAGCTTTCGGGTGCGGATGGCGGCAAGCTTTGAATTTGCGCCGGGGACGGACCGGATTGTGTGCGAGCGGGCTTATTTTAGTGAGGGGTTGATTGCTAAGGAGTTGGGGTTGTGAGAGGGGGCCAAATAGAGATCTCTTTATACTATTCGTATAGCGTCGATTGATTTTGATTTTCCTGTTCAGGATTGTTCAAATAGGAAATTAAGTCTTTCAATATTATTGCGTCCATCACGTGCTGTCCATTATCGTTGATAAGCAAATGAGTCACACCGTGATATTGTCGAAAAGATTCACCTTCGGGTAAAAGGAGTGACTGCACGCTAAAAAACTGCTCGTATTCTGTCCCCATTTCCCAAGCTATCAAAAGGTCCATCTCGGAAACTTTTTTATCACCGGTAGTTATGTCAGTAATCAGCCCATCGCCAGAAAACTTATATTCAAGAATTTTCAGTTCAGTCGATAAAAATCCGTCCGGAAAACTGGATTCAAAATCTTCTCTTTGACTTTCGCTAATGCCCAGTGGATTAATAGTAGCATCATATTGATGTAAAGAGTAATTTGGTCCGCACAAAATTCTAAACGCACCGTCATAGGTCATTCGTTCATTGGTGCCGATTACCTTTACACCTCGAATAACACCACCGGCTACTAACTGATTAAACAAAGCGATTACATCTTGCTCTCGCGAAGGTTCTGCAGTTACCGATACTTCATGTAATGGTTTGAAAAAATTATCATTTTTCAATATCAGTGGATGCGTTGTCTCATGGGATAAGAGTGCCTCCTTCCAGGAGGACACTTTTTCTTGCTGTATAATATCAGTCTTGCGAAAATCATCTTTTCGAAGACATGGCTTAACTTTCGAAAATTCCTTCTGCACAATTTCCCGCGAAATGAGCTTAGCAAGATCGACGAAGTCTTTGTGGAATCCTTTCCTCCCCAAATCCACTATGCAATTCTCAAAATGAATCACAAAATGCACCTGATTTTGACGACCGGTATATCGCTTCAATGGAACCTGAATCATCTCACCCTGAGGCATATTATCAGCAGCCAGTTGAATGCCGGGAGCAAAAATATTTGCGGTAGTTCGGCAGCCCAATTTTTTTGAAAGATCATCCCATACTCGTGCGGAGTACAAGTAACTCGCCAGCACCCTTACAGGATGCTGATCAATAAAATCACGATCAGCAACTGAAAGAGCGTCTACATTTTTTAGAACGTCAGCAGAGGTCCACTCTAAATATATCGCATCGAGGTTTTTAATTCCAGCTGGCAAACTAACATCGGCGCCCTTTTTCGCGACAGCTTGTTCCAACTTGGAAATTACATCCTCATATCTCTTAGACCGCGAAAAGAATTTATGAGGCGCAAGATAATTAACTTCTTCGTCAATAACTTTTGTCTCTGTACCATCACTGCGAATATGTATAACAGTGATTTCAACCGATTGCTTCTCTAATATCGCACCTAATGCCGTTTTGATTTTTAGAGCTTTTAGCCAACTGTCTGCGCTTGATAGCTTGGGCCACTTAATGTCGCTAGGCCGACTGCTGCCGTCAAATAAAACCGTTACCGAAACGCCGGAATCATAAAGCTCAAAGTTTGGATCCCAGTATATTTTATCTTCCACCGGATATATTTTTGGATTTGCCGGCGCATTCATCTCGTGCAACCAATTTCTAGCCCCTTCCATCGCACCTGAAGCTCGGAGGTTTTTCGTTTTGGCGTCTATATGGATGTAGTTAAATCCGTATGCGAGGTAGGTTGCGCCGACGCCTTTGCTACCTCGAGCGAGATTGTCTTTGAACGATACATTCGGTGCCAAAAATTGCAAAAATGCTTCTTTTTCTAATCCAACACCATTGTCTGAAACCGTTAGCGAGTTTCTAGTATCATCAATACGGATGCTGATTTTTGGTAAATATTCCTTGTTCGCGTTCCGAGCGCGCTTATCCACGCTGTCTAAAGCATTTTGTACAAGTTCAGAAAATGGATCATACCAACTGACGTACGAATGTAAGATGCTGTGTATATTCCGTTTCTGCCGTTCTCGAATATGGCTTTCGTCAATTTGAGCAGAATCGCTAATTTGCAGGGGGTCGAATTCTTCGAACATCTGATTTCCCATAATAATCTTTCCCCAAAACGATAGGCGCAACGAAGCCAGGTTGTCACCTTAATTGAACGACAATCACCGCTCACTAACTTAATTTTTGCATCTTAAGTTCGAGGAGGACGGCCCACTCCCCTGAAGGGGAGGGGCTTTATTGGCCTCTCGTCGGTCTCAAGCCGCTTCCAGCCGCGGGATCGCGTCCAGGGCGTCGCCCAGTTCGCGTTCGGCGATCTTGAGGTCGTAGTTGCGCTGCATATTGACCCAGCTTTCCGCGCTGCCGCCGAACATCCGGGCGAAGCGCAGCGCCATCGCCGGGGTGACGGGCTGTTTCTCGTTCAAAATATCGTAGAGCGTCTGGCGGGAAATGCCGAGCAGGCGGGCGATCTCCGTCTTGGGGCGAGCGATGGCGGGCAGCACGTCCTCGCGCAGCAGCTCGCCGGGGTGGACGGGGCGCAGGTTCTTCGTAAGCGGGTTGGTCATCAGTGATAATCCTCCAGATCAACATCGACGGCGTCCTTGCCGTCCCAGCCGAACGTGATCCGCCAGTTGCCCGAGGCATCGACGGCATATCGCCCCCTGTCGCGCCCCTTCAGCCCATGGAACCGGTAGCCTGGCAGGTTCATGTCCTCCGGTGATACGGCACCATCCAGCCGGGCCAAAATGGTTTCCACCCGGCGGACATTGGGTACGCTCAGCTTCGAGGCATCGCCCCGCTCCGCCAATCGGCGCAGGGCTTTACTGCGGAACGAGCGGATCATGGGTGTAAGTTAATGGCTTACAGAGTCGATGTCAAGCGGTGGCCGTTACTATCAATGCCCGGACTGCCCGCTGCCCTGTGCAGATGCCGTTTCCAAAATCCCGCGATTTTGGTATCTCCGGTTCCGTCATCAATGATCCTATCGCGCAGGAGGCCCCACCATGACCACCCCCCAAAATACCCAACGCCACGGCCACTGCCTGTGCGGTGCGATCACAATCACCGCGACACAGGCCGCCAGCCATGTCGATGCCTGTCATTGCCGGATGTGCCGGCGCTGGGGTGGCGGGCCGTTTGTCGAGATTGATTGCGGGACGGATGTGGTGATCGACGGGGCGGACAGGATGACCGTCTACAGCTCGTCCGAATGGGCGGAGCGGGCGTTTTGTTCGGCTTGCGGTTCGCATCTGTTCTACCGGCCGAAGGGCACGGGCGAGCATATGGTTTGCGCCGGGCTGTTTGATGATGCGACCCACCAGGATGCGGGGCTGCGCTTGCGGCGGCAGGTGTTTATCGACGAGAAGCCCGCCTATTACAGCTTTGCCGATAACACGGAAAATCTGACCGGTGCGGAGCTGTTCGCGATGATCGAGGAAGCACAGCAGGAATAATGGTTGCAGCGGGCACAAGGCGCTGTTCCCCGTCCCGAAGCAGCGCCCGCAAAGCAGCGACTTATCCTCCCCCGCTAGCGGGGAGGTGGGAAGCGAATATGCTTCTATTTCTTCCATCCGTGGGTGAGCAGCTTGACCGTGACCCGGCCGCTGGCGACATGGATACCATCGGCGTCGTGCATCGGAAATTCGGCGATATAGGTGGCGCTGCCCTTGCGCTCGAGGTCGGCGAGCAGCATTTCCATGGTCTCTTCCGACAGGCGATATTCGGCGGTGACATCGCTGGCGGCGGACTTGTGAAAGTCGACGTAGATATCCTTCAGGATCGGGAAGTGGCGCTTGACGTCGAGCAGCGAAATGCCGGGCAGCGCGGCGACCGCCTCCGCCAGCACCGTATAGGCGCCCATATAGAGCACACCGACATGATTCTCGTTGCCCGCCAGCGGCATCAGCAGATGCGCATGGCCGCGGCCCTGTGCGAGGGTCTGGAGGCCGGTGCGTTCGACGAACTCGACGCGGTATTTGGGTTTTTCGGTTGCGGTCTGGTTCATGAGGCGGCCTTTTCTGTTGTCTGAAACGTGCGGGCATAGGATACCGGATAGCTGGGCAGATTCATGATCGCCGCCGCCTCGGCCGGGGTCGCGATCGGCCGGCCCAGCCGCCGGGCCAGCGCCACCACCTCCTCGACCAGCTCGACATTGCGCGGCGTGCGCGGGCCGCCATAGGGTTCGATGCCGACCTGGACATGGCCGCCGCGGACGATCGCCGCCTCGGCGAGGCCGCAGCCGACGCAATCGTCGCCGAAGCTCGACACGAGCCACGGCAGGCCGCTGCCGTCGATCATCTCGAGATAGGCATCGAGCGCGGTGGCGGTGGGCGGCAGGCCGAAGGGCTGGTCATCGGCACCAAAATAGAATTTCAGAATCCCGCCGGGTGGCAGGCGCCCGGCGCGGTGCAGCGCCATGATGAACTTGACGAAGCCGGGCTCGAAGATCGAGATGCTCATCCCCAGCTTCAGCCGGCGGCAGGCTTCAACGTAATAATAGCTGTCGTGCATGTCGTTGCGGTAGATCAGCTGCGTCGGGGCAAAGGTGCCGTCGGGGCCGGGCACCGAGACGTTGAAGCTGCCGGGATCGCACAGGCCCTGCGCGATCAGCCCTTCCGCCGCCATCGCCTCGATATGGGCAAAGCGCTGCTCGACCGGCACGCCTTCCTTGCCCGGCATGGTCGGGGTGAGAATGGCGTCGGGGCGCAGCGCCAGCAGCTGGCGCCAGGGCCGGGCGTAATTTTCCGCATCCATCACCCCGGTGCCGCCGAATACCGGGTCCTCGGTATGATTGTGGACCAGCGCCGCCCCCGCCGCCATGCAGGCCACCGCCTGCGCGACGATGTCCTCGTCGCTATAGGGAACGTGCGGGTTCTGCGCCTTTTTCACCGAGCCGTTGAGCGAGACTTCGATGATCAGCGGGATATCGGATAGATCGGTCATGCTGCCTGTCTAGCAAATTTGTCGCGCCTGCCGAGTCAAATTCCATTGGCGGTGCCACCGGCCGGCTTGACCCTACAGCTGTATTGTATTAGCAACACAGTATGAAACGCAAACTCGCCATCGCCATCTGCCTGCTGTTCCTCGCCTCCGGCCTGATCCGGATCGGCGTCAGCCTGCTGATGATCGGACAGGCGTCGGGCTGGTGGAGTTTCGGCGGCGAAGCGGTCGAGGCACTGGCCGACACGCAGCGCTTCATCGCCGAACGGGCGGTCAATATGGTCGGCTTTACGCCGGTCGCCTATTTCGGCTTCATCCTGTTCATGGGCATCACCATCAGCCTCGGCGCGATCGGGCAGTTGTGGCGCCGGCCCTGGGGGCTGGCGCTGATCGGTATATATCTGCTCAGCCATGCGGCTTTGTTCGTCAATTTCTGGACGGTGAACCCGAAGATTTTCCTCTGGGCGCTGACCGTGGTGATGGCGGGAGTGCTGGTCTGGGCGAACCGGGAGCCGCAAACCGGCGCCGGACGGCTTCCCGTCTGACACCGCGGGCACCGGACAAGCCTTATCGGGCCGCGGCCCTCGCCTTGCGCACGGCGGCGGTAAAGGGGGCATAATCGACATAGTCGGTGTGGCGGATGACCTTGCCGTCGACCACGGTCAGCAGGATCACCATCGGGGTGACGCAGTCGACCAATGTGCCGTCGCCCAGATCCATGCCCCAGTGCAGCGCGCCTTCGTAGAGCGCGCTTTCGTCGGAAATCAGGCTGCGGTTTTTGGTGAATTCCATGTGGGTCAGGCTGGCATAGCCGGTGCGGAACCGCTCCATGATCGCGGCGCGCCCTTCGGACAGGACCCCGCCGAATATACGCTTTGCTGTCGGGTCCTGAAAGGTGGCGCTGTCGGCCAGCAGCGGTTCGAGCGCATCCCAGTCATTGGCGATATAGGCGGCGAAATAGGCGTCGGCGACGGGCGCGGTGGCGGCGGTGATCGCGCTATAGGATGGCGGCTGCGGCGCGCTGGCGGCCTGCGCAGCCTCCTGCGCCAGTGCGGGCTGGGCAAAGGCGGTGAGCGCGGCGATGCTGGTGGCGATCAGGACGGCGCGCAGGCGCGGTGCGTGGATTGATTGCATGATTATTCCCCCTCGTTTTGATGAGGGCGGCTTAGGCGGGCGCGGCCAGGTGCGGCACGGATTTTCGACGAGCCTGTCTTGCGGCTCGACCGGGGGCTGCAGTCAGCTTTGGAGAAGGGGCGTCCGGGATGCTATGGCCTGCCCTCTGGGTTCCAGGCCCAGCATTCCATTTCGACCCGCGCGCCCAAGGCCAGGCCGTTGACGCCCATCGCCGAGCGGGCGGGATAGCGGCCGGGTTCGAAATAGTCCTTGTAGATCGCGTTGAAGGCGGGCCAGTCCGCCATGTCGGCCAGCATCACGGTGCATTTGAACAGGTCGTCGAAGCCGAGCTCATGCCCGGCCAGCGTCGCGCCGATCCGTGCGAACATTTGCCGCGTTTCCGGCTCAATGCCACCCGGGACCAGCGACTGGCCGTCCGCTGCCGCGCCAATCTCTCCCGAAAGATACAGCACATCCCCGACCTGCACCGCGCTGGAGAAGGGATAAGGCATCTCCGACGGCGTGAAGACCGGGTCTGTCGGCTGACCAAGGGCGCTTGTCGCGGCGAACAGCGGCAAGCACAGCGCAGCGATGACCGCCAATATATTCCTGCCTGTGCGCATGGTCCCAATCCCCTGTCTATCAATGTCCCGTGACCAGCGGATATCCCTGATCATGGATGCCGTGTCGAGTCCGGACTTTGGATTGGTTGTTCGGAATGCGCCCTAAAGCGTCATCACGCCGGCGCGCGGGGTTTTGAGGCCGTAGCTCTTTTCGCTGAGCGGGGCACCGGCGGCGAGCAGCGCTTCGCGGCGTTCGTGCGGGCGCACGCGGATCTGCGCCTGCTCGAAGGGCGTCAGCGCGGCAAAGGCCGGGTGCGCGAGGCAGCGCTCGACAAAGGCGACGGTGACCGGCCAGCGCTGCGCATCGACCTCGTAGCCGGCGAAACGGGCGTTGGGGAAGAAGGTGGCGATCGCGATATCGGCGAGACCGAGCGTGCCGAACAGGAAGCCGTCGGCCGGCAGCTCACCCTCGAGATAGTCGAGCGCCTCCGGAATCGCCGTGTCGATGGCGTGCGCGATCCGGTCCGCGTCGCCCGGCTCGCCCCAGACCGCCGGGTGGACGACCTTCTGGTAGAACAGGTCCCAGATAAGGACCTCGCCCATGCGGCTGTCGGCAAATTCCTCCAGCCAGCGGGCGCGGGCCCGGTCCGCCGGCGAGCCGGTCGGCAGCAGCGGATGGTCGGGATATTGCTCGTCGAGCCAGGCGCAGATCACCGAACTGTCGCTCAGCGCCAGATCACCCTGCACCAGCACCGGAATGCGGCGCAGCGGCGACAGGCGGGTGAATTCGTCATTGCCGTAAAAGGGCGTGATCGGGTCGATCAAGTAGTCGAGCCCCTTGACGCCCAAACAGGCCAGCACCTTGCGGACATAGGGGCTGACGTAGCTGCCGATGATCAGGATCGGGGAGGATGGTTGGGGCATGGCGTGGCTCCTGGGGCGATGGGTATTGGGGATCGTGTTCCATTACACCGGCGTGGGGGCGGAAATAAAGGGTGGTGTCGGCTTGGCTTTAAGTTCTGGCTTAGGGAAAAGGGCGCTGTCAGCGTGGCTCTATTCTTGTGCGTTTAGTCAGCTGTCACCGTAACCCGTGATTGTGTAACCGTAATTCAAATCATACTTGTCGGGGCCGACCAGACGTTGCGATTGCGGCCTTTGTAACTTCTCGCGCGGCGCGAATTCGCAATTGGTCATCGGGAAGCTCAGAAATCTTCTCGAAATCATGATGGTTTTGAATTTGCACTAGCAATGCTTTCCGATCATAATTTTCAAATACAGACATGATCCAATCATAGAACTTAAGCGGATCGCCTTCGAGATTTTTTCGTTTCTCCTCCGGCTTACCAAACACAGCATCCCCATACCTTTTGACAGCCGCAATTTCGTGCGGAGCCAATTGCATTTTTACGATTTGATGCTCGCCATTACTTTCGACACACAACCAAGCCTCATTATTGGCCGTGGTGATATCGTAAATGAGGCCAACCTGAGGTGAGCCATTTGCATCTGGAAACTCTATTCGATTTCCAACTCGCGTTTGCATTGGAATCATATTCCCATTTTCGTCCAGTATTGTAGGTGTACCATCAAAAGACTGTGGTATTTCATCTATTTCTTCAAAGCATTTGAAGACCGTATGGACATCCTGATGCTTGTCATGGCTATCAAATGCTGTTTCAATTTCTACTTCAACACCGTTGTCGTACCAATCCTGCATGCAGTATCCAAATAGCATCGCGACCCGATTTACGGTGAAATCTTGGTTTCTCAATACATCAACATTGTTTGTTACAATTACATAGGCGGGAACCGGAGCTTGTCCCTTTATTTTGAGGCTTTCGGCTTCTTTCAAAACTGCTTTGATTTGTTCGGCAATCGCATTCCATTGATTTTTATCTAAATCAGCAAAAAGACTCAATTCGAAACAGTATATTGCATTTTGAAGCTTCTTAACTGAGGCGTTGTAGAGTTGATTTCTAATCCATTGCCTCAGTTCATTCTGAAATTCGACGCTATCTACATCGGGGGCACTGTTCCAATGATTTTTGCATTTTGCTTCCACTCCATATCTCAAGCCATTCTTGCGAGCTGCCCAAAATTCGGGAGATGACTTAGATGTACGTCCAGTTTCGGCCATTTTGATCTTGAATCCCGAAACAGCAAAGGCAGATGCGATCTGTGTTTCGTGATAGGTTGCTCTAAATGAAACTGGTGAACGTAAACGTTTTACGATTTTTGGATCTAGTTCATCATTGTGTTGGATGAGATAAAGAGCATATCCTAGTTTCCAAAGCGCTCCTAAGTGGCCTTTGCCATTGGATAGAAATGCGGTCGAATTGGTGGCGCGATTTGCTGCCGCAACATCACTCATAGTTGCAAGCCACGTAAAAATCGGATGGCTCTTTTTTTCCCGTTGTGCTTGAATTGCCCATGGCCGCCCAATGACATCCTTGAGATGATCAACTAGAAAGTCGGTAAAAAACCGCCATCCTTTCGACCATTTTATTGTCTTTCCAACGGCGACTATTCTGTAACTATCCATCTTAGTTGAGATTATCGGACGGCCGAATCCTTGTTGATAACGACGAACAACCTCGGATGCTTCATGAGCATTGAGGGCCGCCCTTGCGGCAGTTTCAAAATCCCGTCGGCCTGTTTGAACCATAATTCTCGTCGTTATGGTGAGCAGATAGATAATCAAAGTATTGATTTATAGAGCGTTTCCAGATTAGAATTCTTTAAATTCACTTAGATGAGGCTGAACAAACCACCTATAAATTATCTATAAACTTAACATATGAAAGTAATATGTTAAAGAAAGTGGATTAATTTAACATGACGGCGGGTTAAGTGCACTATCACCTCAACCCAAAGGCAAACGAAGTTTCCAGTTTGGGTGTATCTCCCGTGGATCATCAATGAGATCCAGATTTAATTCGTAAATTTCGTTTGAACGGCCGGCGTCAGTGAAATATTTATCTGCAATCGTAGGCAGATCTTCTCCAGGCTTAACCAAATGCAAATCTACAGATTTTGTTTCAAGCTCATCAGCGCGCGGTTTGTTAAGCCTCAAAAGCAATTTGTCTATCTCGTCGCTTAAGTGTGCCAAAGGTTTGGGCCGATATTCCTGATCTTCAGGTAAATCCGAACCCTTAAGAGACCACCGCCGAAACGCGAAAGCACTGACGTCTTTGATATCGGTTGGACCTTCCCGAGGTGCGTGCAGTAGTTTTCTATTCAACCAACCGATTACACCCCTTTCATAAAAAGGGCGCTCGGGGTTATTTTGAAGTGGAGAGAGATAGTTTGGTTCAACGCCAAACACCCTTGAGTTTTTTGCCACACTTATTGCTAAACCGGCTCGTCGCGCTCCAACTAAAATCCACGAAAACGCCGAATCTGAGAGCCCCCGCTCCGGTCCGCCTCCGCCCACTGCGCTGTGTACCCCAGGAAACCATTTCTGCTGATATGGCGCCTCTACATCATAAGGAGAGATATGTTTGTCAGAGTTCAACTCGTTAACGTTTCCCCAAATCGTAGGCCGAAACAATTTTCGAGTTTCATCAATTGCCAGTGCATGCCGTGCGCTATGAACCTTGCTTGTCAGACGAACATCATGGAACCCTTTATTACGATTCAGCCAGTTCGCACCCGGGAGGACATTAGGCCAACCCAGCGCGCCGACAGTATCCCAAACACCTACATATTTAATATTCAACTTTGTCGACTGCTCTTGAACAAAGCCGTCCACGTTCTCACAACGCCAGTCCTCATCGTATTCGCTGACACAAACTTTTGACGAATGTTCAGCGCGAAATTTTAATGCGTCTAAATGATCATCACCATCAGCACCCATAGCTGCTTCATAAAGCTCAATAGCTCTATCAATTTCTTTGGCGCTATTAACGTCTAAAATTCCTACATGGCGAACAAATCCTGCAAACGAGCGAGCTGTAAAGGCCCCTCTAGAAAAGCCAAATATAAAAATTTCATCTTCCGGTTCATGATTAAAAATCAGAAACCGATAGGCTTCCCTCAGATTTGTAACCAAGCCCACACCAAACAGAGTTCCCCGAACGCGATCGAGCTTTCCAGTTCCGACGCCCTCATCATAATGCACCAACTGGGGCGTACCATCAGGAGCAGTAGATAAAATGCTCTCTGCCATAAGCACCACATTAGTTGGATTTACAGCCGCAAGTTTATTGGTGGTACCATCGAAACAGAATACTAATCGTTTCATAACATCGAGCCCTCTCACTCAATGTTCTTAATACGTTCTACTACAGAATTGCAAATAGAAACGACTGCCGATCACAGTTACTCCGCCGGTTCCTCCACCTCATCCGCTGGCAGATACAACCGGTCCCCCATATCCTTATACTTGTCCGCCATCTCCCGCATCCCCGCTTCCGCCGCCGCCTTGCTCGCCGCTGCGGTATCCGCGCCCAGTTTCTCCGACGCAATAAAGCCCTCGGCGCTCTGGTTCTGCTTGCTGGCAAAATCGCGGACTTCCTGGCTGATTTTCATCGAGCAGAATTTCGGTCCGCACATCGAGCAGAAATGGGCGGTCTTCGCGCCCTCGGCTGGCAAAGTCTGGTCGTGATATTCTTCCGCAGTCTCCGGGTCGAGCGACAGGTTGAACTGGTCGCGCCAGCGGAATTCGAAGCGAGCCTTGCTGAGCGCGTCGTCGCGGACCTGGGCGGCGGGGTGGCCCTTGGCGAGGTCGGCGGCGTGGGCGGCTAGCTTGTAGGTGATCACGCCGACCTTGACGTCGTCGCGGTCGGGCAGGCCGAGATGTTCCTTGGGCGTGACATAGCAGAGCATCGCGGTGCCGTACCAGCCGATCTGGGCGGCGCCGATGCCGCTGGTGATATGGTCATAGCCGGGCGCGATGTCGGTGGTAAGGGGGCCGAGCGTGTAGAAAGGCGCCTCGCCGCAGACTTCCAGCTGCTTTTCCATATTCTCCTTGATCTTGTGCATCGGCACATGGCCGGGGCCTTCGATCATCACCTGAACGTCCGACTTCCAGGCGCGGTGGGTGAGTTCGCCGAGCGTGTAGAGCTCGCTAAACTGGGCCTCGTCATTGGCGTCGGCAATCGAGCCGGGGCGCAGGCCGTCGCCGAGGCTGTAGGCGATGTCATAGGCCTTCATGATCTCGGTGATGTCGTCGAAATGTTCGTAGAGGAAGCTTTCCTTGTGATGCGCCAGGCACCATTTCGCCATGATCGAGCCGCCGCGCGACACGATGCCGGTGACGCGCTTGGCCGCCATCGGCACATAAGGCAGACGGACGCCGGCGTGGATGGTGAAATAGTCGACGCCCTGCTCGGCCTGCTCGATCAATGTATCGCGGAAGATTTCCCAGGTCAGGTCCTCGGCGACGCCGCCGACCTTTTCCAGCGCCTGATAGATGGGCACGGTGCCGATCGGAACCGGGCTGTTGCGGATGATCCATTCGCGCGTGTCGTGGATATTGCGGCCGGTGCTGAGGTCCATGACCGTGTCGGCACCCCAGCGGATCGACCAGACCATCTTGTCGACTTCATTGGCGACATCGGAGGCGACGGCGCTGTTGCCGATATTGGCGTTGACCTTGACCAGGAAATTGCGGCCGATCGCCATCGGCTCGGATTCCGGGTGGTTGATATTGTTGGGGATGATCGCCCTGCCCCGCGCGATTTCGTCGCGGACGAATTCGGGGGTGACATAGTCGGGGATCGACGCGCCAAAGCTTTCGCCGTCGCGCTTATATGCCTTGAGTCGTTCGCGGCCGAGATTTTCGCGCTCGGCGACATATTCCATTTCCGGGGTGATGATGCCCTGACGCGCATAATGCATCTGGCTGACATTGGCGCCGGGCTTGGCGCGCAGCACCTTGCGGCGGACATTGGGGAACGGGGCGACGCCGCCGGAGCGGTCGGGGCCGAGCTGGCCATTGTCTTCCGGCTTGACTTCGCGCTGGTTGACTTCCTCAACATCGCCGCGCGCCTTGATCCACGGGCTGCGCAGCTCGTTGAGACCGGTGGTGATATCGATCAAGGCCTCGGGGTCGGTATAGGGGCCGCTGGTGTCATAGACCCGGACCGGCGCTTCGCCGCCCTCCAGGCTGATTTCGCGCATCGCGACGCGGATACCGGAGCCACTGTGCGCCGCGACATGGACTTTCTTCGAGCCACGGATCGGACCAGTGGTGACGCCAATTTCGGTTTTTGCGGGTAGGTCGGCCATGTTTCTTCGTTCCTTTGTCATTCCGGAACGAGGGCGGGTTTTGGTGAAAACCGCTCCCTCCCTCCGCCGGTAAGCCCGTGTCAACGGGGCCGGATCAGGTTCAGCGGGTCGCAGGGCGTTACACCTGCCTCTCAGACGCATTTACGAGTCCCATCAAGATTTGATGGGATGGCGACTCCCCGGGGATGGCCGGATGGTAAAGGCTTGGCCAGCGGATGTCATGCCAATTCTCGTTCCGGGTGCTGGTGACGATAATTTAACCAGACAGTTAAATGCATTGGTATCCCGGATCGCGATCTGCTATCTTCCGGTCAAAGCCCGCAGAGGCGCAAACCGGAGTGGAAAATGAACGAACCGAACAAGCCGAATCTGGATGTGATCATTGTCGGCGCAGGCTTTGCCGGCCTATACCTGTTGCACAAATTCCGTCAGATGGGGCTGTCCGCCCGCGCTTTCGAAACCGGTGATGATGTCGGCGGCACCTGGTACTGGAACCGCTATCCCGGCGCGCGCTGCGATATCGAGAGCATCGACTATTCGTTCAGCTTTGATCCCTATCTCGAGCAGGAATGGGAATGGAGCGAGAAATATGCGACCCAGCCGGAAATCCTCCGCTACGCGCAGCATGTCGCCGAGCGCTTCGACCTGTGCCGCGACATCACGTTCGGCACGCGGGTCGAACAGGCGGTCTGGAACGAGCACGCATCCTGCTGGAGCGTGACCACCGACCAGGGCGAGACGGTCAGCGGCCGTTTCTTCATCATGGCGACCGGCTGCCTGTCGCAACCCAAGGATATCGATATCGACGGCATCGAGAATTTCACCGGCGAGATTTACCGCACCCACAGCTGGCCGCATGAAGGCGTCGACTTTTCCGGCAAGACGGTCGGGATTATCGGCACCGGATCATCGGGCATCCAGTCGATCCCGCTGATCGCCGCACAGGCCGAGCACACCACCGTCTTCCAGCGCACTGCCAACTATTCGATTCCCGCCGGCAACGGCCCGATCGCGCCCGAAAAGCTGGCAGTCAAGAAACGCTATCAGGATTACCGGGAAGAGGCACGCTGGACCAAGGTCGGGGTGCCCGGAAAGGAAGCGATGGACTTCGCGCTGACCGTGCCCGAGGAAGAACGGCAGCAGCGTTACGAGGAACTTTGGGACACCGGCGCGATCCCGCATCTCGCGTCGGAATTTGCCGACCTGCTGCTCGACGAGAAGGCCAATGACACGCTGGCGCAATTTGTCCGCAGCAAGATCCGCAGCGTGATCGATGACAGCAATGTCGCGGACATATTGACCCCGACCGAATTTCCGATCTGCACCAAGCGCGCCTGTCTCGACACCAATTATTACCAGACATTCAATCGCGACAATGTCGATATCGTCGATATCAAGGCCAACCCTATCACATCGATCACCGCGACCGGGATCGCGACGCAGGACAAGGCATTCGCCTTTGACGCGATCGTCTTTGCCACCGGCTTTGACGCAATGACCGGTGCGCTGCTGGCCGTCGATATCAGGGGTAGCAACGGGCAGAGCCTGAAGGACAAATGGGCGCATGGTCCGCTCAACTATCTCGGACTGACGGTATCGGGTTTTCCCAATTTCTTCATGATCACCGGGCCGGGCAGCCCGTCGGTGCTGTCGAACATGATCCTGTCGATCGAGCAACATGTCGAATGGATCGCCGATTGCCTCGACTATATGGACCGGGAAAATCTGGTGATGATCGATCCCACCGAGACGGCGGAAACCGGCTGGGTCGAATATGGCACTGCGACCAGTGACATGACGCTCTTTCCGCAGGCCAAATCCTGGTATATGGGCGCCAACGTGCCCGGCAAGCCGCGCGTGTGCCTGCCCTATGTCGGCGGCGTCGCGGCCTATCGCCGGGTGTGCAACGATGTAGCGGCGCAGGATTATCTGGGATTCCGGTTCGAAGGCCCGGGCGGGAACCGTTGTCATGACGGGCTGGTCCGGCGTCAGCAACCCGATGTTGTCGGACTGCTGGAAATGCTGGCCGACATGGAGTTGCCGCCCTTCGAAAGCATGTCACCCGAAGAGGCGCGCGCCATGTCGCTTGCGATGAACGCGGGCAATCCCCCGGGACCGGAGGTCGGCGCAGTGGTCGACGGCACATTCCCGGGCGCAGAGGGTGCGGTCGAATACCGCCTGTACCGGCCGGACAGCCCGGGGCCGCATCCCGTCACCGTCTATTTCCACGGCGGCGGCTGGGTGCTGGGCGACCACACATCCGACGACGCTTTCTGCCGCGACCTGTGCGCGAACGCCGACAGTATCATTATCTCCGCCAATTACCGCCACGCGCCGGAAGCCCCCTTCCCTGCGGCGGTCGACGATGCCTTTGCTGCGGTGCAATGGGCGTCCGAAAATAGCGAATCACTTGGTGGCATTGCCGGTGAACTGGCGGTCTGCGGCTGGAGCGCGGGCGGCAATCTGGCCGCCGTGGTCTGCCAGCTGGCGCGCGATGCCGGCGGTCCTGAAATTCGCGGCCAGGTGCTGATCACGCCGGTGGTCGATGCCGGCGATGACAGCCCGTCGATGACCGACAATGGCGAAGGCTTCGTGCTGACCCGGGCGCTGATGGACTGGTTCTGGGACCACTATGCCGATCCTTCCCAGCGCACCGATTCCCGGGCTTCGCCATTGCTCGCTGCCGATCTTTCGAAACTGCCGCCGGCGCTCATCATCACCGCCGAATTTGATCCGCTGCGCGACCAGGGCAAGGCCTATGCCGATGCGCTGGCTGCGGTGGGGACTTCGGCGCGCCATGTCAACTATCCGGGACAGATACACACGTCCTTTGCCGCAGTCGGCGCGATCCCGACCGCGAACGGCGCGCGGCAGGAAGCGGCGGCGGCCCTGCGCGCCTGTTTCAGGGTGATGGAACCGGCCTGAGCGGCGCGGATTACGCCCGCGTTCAGCCCGCCTGCAAGCGGACAAGCGCGGCAAATATGGCGCCGAGACCAATTACGACCGAGAGGCCGGCCCAGATCCGGTTGGCGCCGCCCATCAGCTTGCCGGCAAAGGTCAGGAACCAGTCGCCGACCGCCAGGATCAGCGCGCCTTCAATGAATATCCAGGCGCCGAGCACTGTGATCAGGATCGACAGCAGGTCGTCCGGATTCCAGGGGTTGACCAGATAGATGGTGGCGCCGATCGCCAGAGTGACGAAACCGGTCAGAAACTGCAGCGCCATGCTGTTGCGAAATTCCTGTACCATATTGGCCCAGAAGCCGGGTCGGCGAAATTCGCCAAGGCCGGCGGCGACGGCGTAGAGTCCGATGAAAAAGGTGATCCAGCCGGTGATATTGCCTGTATTGCCCATTTTTGCCTCCATCTGTTTCCATGTCGAACGACGATGTCCGGAGAGTCGCAATTGTCGCTTGCAAGCCTGGTTGCCGATGACCGAACAGGCTCGGCGGGCCTGACAGAACTCTCGAAGAAATCAAAGTCCGCGAGCGGTTGAGTCTATGCCGAACGGCAGGGCAGGTCCAGCGCTGATTGCCGGGTTGTCAGGTCAACTGATCTGCGATCGGCAGTTCGCGGATACGCTTGCCCGTCGCGGCGAAAATCGCATTGCCGAGCGCCGGAGCGAGCGGTGGCAGTCCCATCTCGCCCATACCCGCTGGCGGATGGTCATTCTCGACAATATGGGTCTCTATGACCGGCGGCGCATCGGCTATTTTCATCAGCGGGTAGCTGTCGAAATTGCCGTTGGTTACGCGGCCGCCCTCGATATTGATGGCGAGGCGCAAGGCCGTCGAAAGGCCGTCGTTGATCCCTCCCTCGTGCTGGGCCCGGACGCCATTGGGGTTGACCACCTGTCCGATATCGACCGCGCCGACCACTTTCAGGACCCTGAAATTGCCCTTGGCATCCACGGCCACATCCACCACCTGCGCAACATAGCCGCCAAAGGTAAAGTGGCAGGCAATGCCGCGTCCCTGCCCCGCTGGCATTTTCTGTCCGAAGTCACCCTTTTCGGCAGCCAGTTTCAGCACATTGGCCAGCCGGCCCGGATTGAACGTCGGGCCGCCATGTTGTTCATAGGGCAGTTCACGGTCTTCTCCCAATATCCGCAGTCGCAGGGCCAGCGGGTCTTCCCGTCGCGTGGCCGCAATCTCGTCGAGAAAGGTCTCGACGACAAAGGCATTGGCGGTATGCGCCGGTGCTCGCCACGAGCCGCGCGGCGCACCGGATTTAGCAGAAAAATATTCGACCCGGTAATTGTCGACCAGATTGCCGGGGAAATTGTCGGGATATAGCTCCGCCTGCCAATAGTCGGTCTCCGGCAGATTGGGCCGCCGGTAATATTTCGAGGCGCTGGCGAGACGATGGGTCCAGGCAGTCAGCTTGCCATCGGCATCAAAGGCCGCTTTCAGCTGGTGCATCCCGGAGGGCCGGAAAAAATCGTGGCGCAGGTCATCGTCGCGGGTCCACAACAGCTTCACGGGTTTGCCGACGTCCTTGGAAACGAGAGCCGCCTCGACCGCATAGTCGCTGCTCAGCCGCCGTCCGAAACCGCCGCCAAGCCGGGTCGGCACGACGCTAATCGAGAGCCGGTCCTCGATACCGAGCGCGGCAGCGACCTCGCGATTGGCGCTGGACGGCATCTGCATCGGGCCAATGATATCCACGCCGTCGGGCCGGACATCGGCGATGCAGTTTTGCGGTTCCAGCGGCGCGTGACTGACATAGGGTTGCCAGTAGGTCGCATCGTGCACCTCGTCCGCTGCCGCAGCCGCGGCATCGAAATTGCCGTCATTGCGGACAATCTGGCCCCTGCCGTCAAGCAGATCTGCGCAATGCTGCCTGAATCCGGCGGAGCTTTCATCGGCGAACGGACCCCTTTCCCATTCGATTGCAAGCGCCTCGCGGCCCTTCATCGCCGCCCAGAGATTGTCTGCAACCACGGCATAGCCCTCGGCCTGAACATCATAGGGGCCACCCAGCGGCGGCCGGTCGATCTTGACCACATCCCGCACACCAGGGATCGCGCGCGCCGCAGCGTCATCGACCGTTTTCGCCAGACCGTCAAAATAGGGACAGCGCGCCACCACCGCATGGAGCATGCCGGGAATTTCCGCATCGATCCCGAACAACGGCTGTCCGGTAACGATGGCGCGGGCGTTTTTCATCTTTTGCGGCGTGCCGATGATCCGGAACTCGTCCTTTGCCATCAGTTGCGGCTCGGCGTCACCCAGATCGATCGCACCGGCCGCCTTCGCCAGTTCTCCATATGTGGCGGAGCGGTTCGATGCCCGGTGGGACACCTTTCCGTCCTTTGCTTGCAGTTCGCTGGCGGGCACAGCCCACTGCCCAGCGGCTGCCGCGACCAGCAACATCCGCGCCATCGCGCCCGCCTTGCGCAGCGGTTCCCAATGGCCGGATATCGAGGTGCTTCCGCCGGACCCCTGCGGCAGGTTCTTCCACGTGATATTGCCATCGTCATCGAGCATGATTCCCAGCGGCATCTGCTCGACTTCCACATTGTCGAAATCCACGCCCAGTTCTTCGGCCACGAGCATCGCCAGAGCGGTATCGACGCCCTGGCCCATTTCCGGATTGGGGAAGCCGATCAACACGGATTCGTCCGGACGAATGGCGACAAACGGTCCGGTTGCCAAGGCTTCACCGCGCGGCGTTTCCGTTGCCTCGCTATCCTGCGGGCGGGCACAGGAGACCAGCGGCGTCGTAATGACCAGAGCGCCCGCGACGGCAGTGTAGCGCAGCATGTGGCGGCGGGAAATCTGTATGGGGGACATGGTCATGAGAACCATCCCCTGTCGCTCAGCTCGGCGGCGCGGTGGACTGCCTTGCGGAGCCGGTAATAGGTACCGCAACGGCAGATATTGGTAAGATTGGCATCGATTTCTGCATCTGTCGGATGCGGAATACGCTCGAGCAGATCGACCACCGCCATGATCTGTCCGGCCTGGCAATAGCCGCACTGGGCCACATCTTCCTCGATCCATGCCTGCTGCACGGGGTGCAGCCCGTCTCCGTCGGCCAAGGATTCGATGGTCGCGACGCTGGCACCCTCGATCACCGACATCGGAGTCACGCAGGAACGGGTGGCTTTCCCGTCGACATGTACGGTACATGCGCCGCACAGGCCGGCACCGCATCCGAATTTGGTACCCTTGAGATTGCTGTTATCCCGCAAATACCAAAGCAGCGGCATTTCGCCGTCACCATCATATTCGCGCTCTTCTCCATTGACTGTCAGCTGCATGCCGCTTCCTTCCCCTCAGGCAGATTCCCGCGTTGATGATAGAAGATTGTGATCGCATTTCGATGCCGTTGGCAGAATAATATGCAGGGTTTGACGAACAGCCCGCTGTTGGCGGGCAATTTCCTCAGGCCGGTGCATGAATAAAAGCCGGGTGTACACATCCAAACTACCCGACGGCTATTTGCTGGCTATCATCGGATGTCGGGAGCAAACGGGTAGCAGGTTCGACAAGATTTACAAACCGAGCTCGCTTAGTCCAGGATGGTCGTCGGGCCGACTCCCCTGAGGCCAGAAGAACAGGCGGTCCGCCAGATCAATCGGCAAATCATTGATGCTGGCAAGGCGCCGGGCCATCAGACCATTGGATTCAAACTCCCAGTTTTCATTGCCATAAGAACGCCACCATTGGCCGGCGTCATCATGCCATTCATAGGCAAAGCGTACCGCAATGCGACTACCGGAAAAGGCCCAGAGTTCCTTGATCAACCGATATTCCTGCTCTCTTTCCCATTTTTGGTTCAGAAATGTGCGGATTTCGTCCCGACCGGCGAGAAACATATCGCGATTTCGCCAGATGCTGTCGGTTGAATAGGCAAGTGCCACGCGTGAAGGATCACGACTGTTCCAGCCGTCTTCTGCAGCACGCACCTTGCGGATGGCAGACCCCCGATCGAAGGGTGGCAAGGGAGGATTTTCTTCTTCCATGCGCTGGCTCCTCAAGCAAAAGGCGTGGCGAATTCAACCCGGGCACCGCCGGGAATGGCACAGATAAAATGGCAGACCGTCGAGCCCTCACCGATAGGACAAGGTGCAAATTCGATTTCGGCATTCGGCCATGCACTGATACGATCGTAAACGGTTGCCAGCGCTGTATCGTCGGCAACACCTATGGCGAGATGGTGGAGGCCGATATTCCGTTTGCGGTCAAAGGCTGTTGCCGTCTCCGGGTCACTCACCTGCCAGAGCGTCAGCAGCGTCGAGCCGTCCGATATAAAATGGGCGGGATAGTCGGGCACGCCGCCGACCAATTGATAGCCGAGGGCATCGCAGAAAAAATCGCGCGCCGCGTCGATATCGGGAAGGGCTAGGCCAACATGGTGCACTCCAGTCGTCAGGGACGTAGTCATATGTCATTCTCCTTGGTTGGGCTTTGAAATGGGTTGCCGGGCGCGCAACCGAGCGACTTCGGCACGAAGCTGTTCCACCTCGGCGGTCAGCGGGGCAATGGCGGAAGCGATTTCCGTTTCCGTAAAACGCGGCATGATATGCTGCGGACAATTCCAGTCGAAACCGATCACGTCGATGACATAGATCCTTTCCGGCACCGCCTTGTAGTCGACCCGCATAAGTGAATTGAGCAATTCGGAGTCGTCATCCAGTTCAACTATTTTTGCGTTGCCCAGAATCTTCAGGCGCCGCTGGTTGGGATAATCCATCAGGAACAGCGAGACACCGGGCCGGGCCTGCAAATTGGTCGTGCTGATATACTGCTTGTTGCCACGATAGTCGGCGAATGCCAGCCGATTGCCATCGAGCATTTTGAGAAAACCTATTGGTCCGCCACGATGCTGAACATAGGGCCATCCATCTGCGGTTACGCTGGCGATATAGAAACTGTCACGGGCGGCCAGGAACATGGCTTCCTTCTTCCCCAGAATATCGGGCCCGACATAGTCACCCTGCTCCATTCTCGCATAGGCATCGCGCGATCCAGCTTGTTCCTGCATGGCGCGCGCGGCATCGGTGAACAGGGTTCGAATGTAATTTTGTGCCATTTCCATTCTCCGGTTCGCGTGCTCGGAAGAACCTCGATTGTGATGAACAGAGGTTCCATCGACCGCGCGAGAGAAGGGATAGTCTATTGCTATAAAAGTGATAATAGCATATTTTTGAACATCACTATTTCATTATAGGAAATAATGATGGATCGAATTCAGACGCTGGAAATGTTTGTTGCGGTTGCCGATCAGGGCAGTTTTTCTGCAGCAGCCAAAGCGTTTCGCGTATCGCCCCCAACGGTTACAAGAGGCATTGGCGCATTGGAAAGCCGCCTGGGCGTTTCGCTCTTCCACCGCTCCACCCGCGCCGTATCACTGACCGATGACGGCGCGGCATTTCTGCCCCGCGCACGCAGGATATTGGCCGATATTCAGGATGCCGAGAGACAGGTCTCCGGCGCCCGAACAGAACCCCGCGGACAATTTTATGTCACGGCGCCGGTCATGTTCGGACGGCTGCACGTATTGCCGGTAATCGGAACAATGATGGAGCAACATGAACAGCTCGATATCAGAATGATGCTTGTCGATCGCAATGTCCGTATTGTGGAAGAGGGTATCGACGTCGCGGTGCGGATCGGAAAGCTGGCAGACAGCAGCTTGCTGGCGATACCGATCGGATTTGTCCGCCAAAAACTGGTCGCCAGCCCCGCCTATCTTGCCAGGCATGGCCATCCAGACAAACCGTCCGATCTGACCCGGCATCGCACGATCGGCACAACCGGTCCGCGAGCGGTTGGCGAATGGCGGCTGGACCAAGAACCAGTCAAATTAGCACCGCGCCTGCTGCTCAATACCGTAGACTCTGCGATTGCGGCTGCGGAAGCGGGAATGGGGATAGCAAATTTGCTCAGCTACCAAGTGGAGGAATCCATCCGGCAGGGCAAATTGATTGAGGTTCTGAGATCGACGAAACCAAAACTCTTGCCGATAAATCTGTTATTCGAGAGCGCCCGGCGCAGTTTGCCGGCCACCCGGATTTTTGTCGATGCAATGAAGAACAGGGCGGCAGATCAGGGGCTCTCCAATCGACCGCCTTTTCAGAAAGTATAGCCCACGCCCAGGGCGCCGAAAAACTGGTTTGCGCTACCGCGGATCGCGGTCACCGGGGAGCGTTTTGCGTCACTCAGAATGCGCGAATAGCTGCCAAGAAAAATCAGGCTGAAACCCCCATTTGTTACATCGCCGTCGAGGTCGATCGCAGTCAGCGAGGTTACGCCGACATTTTTCCATCCGCCGGTCGCGGTGAAGGATGGCAGACCGCTTGCGGTCGATCCGGCGGGCGAAATGCTGAAATAATAGTTCGCATAGTTGTCATCGACATGCTCGGCGTTGACCGACAGGCTGGTCACAATACTGCGGCTGAGCGGGGTGAAATAGGTCAGGCTGGGAAAGACGACCATGCCGTCATGCGCTCCGGCGACATCCCAGCGCAGATCGACCTGTGCGGTCAGCGAGTCATAGGGGTTGAGCACACGGTTGACCTGAATGCCCGCGAACGGCCCCACTTCAACGGCGAAATCCAGTTCACCGAGCGAGCGCACAACGGGATCCTTGATCGAATTCTGACGATCGAAGCGCGCACGCACGACCGGTCCAAAAATAAAGTCGACCTTGGCGTCCTTTTGGTCTGGGATGAAATCAAAGGCAATGCCGGGACCGCGCGGTTGAAAATCGACACCACCGATGCTGCCGAGTACAACCGGCAAGGGAGAGATTGTGTAATTGTCCGACCCTTCATAGCTGGGGCCAACCGCTACGCCGCCGCCGACGGTCACATAATCGCCATCAAAAACGGATCGTTCGACCGGGACCGTCGCCGGACCTTCCTGTGCCAGCAGCGGAGACGACAGGCCCAGACCGACAGAAAGGAGCACGGCCTGGCGAATTAGGTTAGAATGTTTCAAGACTGATTCCCGGTTTGTTTGCGCATCAGGTCAACGCGCAGAGGGGGTAACTGTTCCATCACTGCCAGAATATGCCGATCTACCAAGGAAAAAGGATGCGATCAGAGGATATAGTTCATCTTCACAGCATAGTGCGCGTCCTCTTCGCCAACGACGAATTGGGAGGATTCAAACTTTGGCGGGCCCATGCGGATTTTCGGATTGCGGGAGAAACCGAAGCCCTCGCGCGGCAGAAACAACCGCATATCCATTTTGCCGTTGGCATTTTCGTCATGGATCAGCGCCACGGCATAGGTGCCGGGTTTCACACCTTCAATCTGGATATTGCCGGCACGGGCGGCCGAGACCTTCATTTTGCGCGCTTTTGCGTCCTTGCCGCAATCGGGAAAATATTTCGGATCGGTACTGAGACAGACCAGAACATTGCCCTTTTCGGACCGCAGGCCGGTAATCGCAATATCGATCGAAGCCGAGATCGCCGGGGCCGTGGCAACCGGGCTTTCACTCGCGGACGCGCTGGCTCCGAGCAGTAGGGCCGACGCCGCTGCCAAGGTTGGCAAGCCCGATATCCGTGCCGCAAAAGCGGTCCCAAAAGCGAAAATATAACCCATAATTACCTCTGTACAATTCGTGATGCTTTTCATGATGGGTCGCGGTTATCAGCCACTGCCCCAATCTTCCCTGAACAAGCCAGCGTGGAAACATCTCCCAGCCCATATGATTGGAGACGCCCATAACCGTCATCACCAGCAATACCAAACCCAAAACGCCAACATGAATCGGTATCGCGATGACCAGAGCCGGAATGACAACAGCGCCGCTGATCGCCTCGACCGGGTGAAAGCTCATCGCTGCCCATGCGGTTGGTGGCCGGCTGTCATGGTGCACCGCGTGCGCGATCCGGAACCATTGCGGCCGGTGAAAAAGCCGGTGGGTCCAGTAGAACCAAGTATCGTGGAGAAAGAGATAGAGGAACAGCGACAGCGGTAAATACCACAATGGGTACATATCGACGTCTGTGTAAATCCTTGTCCAGCCGGCATTCTGCCAGCCCCAGGCGACAATACCGGCGGGGATGCCGTAGATCGCGGCGGACAGCAGCGACCAGCGGATCTCGCGACCGATCTGCGGTTTCAGACGGTCATATTGACCCGGCCGTACCCGTCCGGTCAGCCACGCGAAAAAGCCGCTGCTGAGAAGGTAGCGCCCGCCCACGATCGCGGTCATGGCAAGCGCGGAAAGCAGGATGGCAGGGGCAAATTGCATGACATTGGAATATGGCGCGGATCGCGGGGGAGCAAGGGGTAATGCAAGAAGCTGCTACATACTATCAGACAGGCTTTCCCCTGCCCGTGCCATCGGCTAAAGCATCGAGATGCCGAAGCAAGCGCGTTCCTCCCGACCCTATGATCTGGCTATAGCTGGCGGCGGACTGGTCGGCGGCCTGGTGGCGATGGCACTATTGAAATTGAGGCCCGATCTGGAGATTGCCCTGATCGAGGCCGAGGATCATTTTGGTGGCAACCATATCTGGTCCTTTTTCGAAAGCGATGTCGAACCGGAACACCGCTGGCTGGTCGACCCGCTTATTTCCCGACAATGGGACAGCTATGACGTGCATTTTCCGAAATATAGCCGCAACCTGAGCAACGGCTATTTCTCGATCGAATCAAAAAATCTCGATCGGGCCTTGCGCAAGCAGTTGCCGGCCTCGGGGCTGAAAACCGGTCAGCAAGCCAAGATGGTCAAGAAGGGTCTGGTGACGTTGGCCAACGGTTCAGAGATCGCCGCTAAGGCGGTGCTCGATGTCCGCGGCAGCGGCGATGTCTCGGCGCTGGATATCGGCTGGCAGAAATTTTGCGGCCAGATGCTGCAATTGAAAGAACCGCACGGACTGGAGCGGCCGGTGATCATGGATGCGACGGTCGAACAGATTGACGGGTACCGGTTCATCTATTGCCTGCCGTTCGGCGACAGGCAAATTTTCGTCGAAGACACCTATTATGCGGATACCGCAGATCTCGACAGCGCAATCTGCCATGACCGGATCGCCGCCTATGCAGCGGATCAGGGGTGGCAGGTCGAGGCGGTGCTGAGCGAGGAAAAAGGGCAGCTTCCGGTCATTTATGGCGGTGATTTCGAAGCCTTTTGGCATGCCAACCAGGGCGTCGACGCGCGAGCCGGAGCAAGGGCGGCGCTGATCCAGCCGATAACCAGCTATTCGCTGCCGATGGCGGTAAAAACCGCGATCCTGATCGCCGAAATGTCCGATATCAGTCAGAAGAAACTGGATGAAATGTTACGCAATCTAGCTCAGAACCATTGGAAAAACGGGAAATTTTACCGTATGCTGTGCGCATTCCTGTTTCTTGGTGCGGATCCCGACAAGCGCTACAAGACGCTGGAACACACCTACATGAAGGACGAAAAACTGCTTGAGCGCTTCTATGCGGGCAAGTCCACCCGGCTGGATCAGGCCAATCTTTTGACCGGCCGACCGCCGATTCCGGTTTTCCGCGCCATCCCGCTATTGCTGAAATATAGATGAGTATGACTGTTTTATGAGTGACCGTGCAAAATCCCAGAATGAACTGTTCAAGAAAGCGGCCGTGATCGGCTCCGGCTTCGGTGGCCTGGCGCTCGCCATCCGGTTGCAGTCGGCCGGCATCCAGACGACTATCCTGGAAAGCCGCGACAAGCCGGGCGGCCGGGCCTATTACTGGGAAAAGGAAGGCTTTATCTTCGACGGCGGGCCAACCGTGATTACCGACCCGGATTGCCTGACGCAATTGTGGGAGCTAACCGGCCACGACATGGCCAAGGATATCGAGCTGATGCCGGTATCGCCCTTCTACCGGCTCAACTGGCCGGACGGCACCAATTTCGATTATGTCAACGATCCGGAAGAGCTGTACGCCAATATTGCCGCGATCGAGCCCGACGATGTCGAGGGCTACAAGAAGTTCCTCGAATATAGCGGCGGGCTGTACGAGGAAGGCTATATCAAGCTGGGCACCAAGGCGTTTCTCGATTTCAAGTCGATGATCAAGGCGGCACCGGCACTGATGAAATATGAAGCCTATCGATCGGTCTATGCCAAGGTCTCCGGTTTTGTGAAGAACGAGAAATTGCGCGAATTCCTGTCCTTCCAGTCGCTACTGGTCGGTGGCAATCCGATGAAGACCAGCGCCATATACGGCCTGATCCACAAGCTGGAACGGCTCGGCGGCGTCTGGTTTGCCAAAGGCGGAACCAATATGCTGGTCGCCGCCATGGTCAAGCATTTCGAGCGGATCGGCGGGGTCATCCGGCTGAACGACCCTGTGACGAAAATTGACACGATCGGCGACCGGGCCTCGGGCATCACCTGCCAATCCGGTTGGAGCGAGACATTCGATGCCGTCGCCTCCAATGCCGATGTGGTGCACAGCTACCGCGACCTGCTCGGCCACAAGCACCGCAGCAACACGGTCAGCGGAAAGCTGTTGAAGAAGAAATATTCGCCGTCGCTGTTTGTTGTCCATTTCGGCCTGAAAGGGAGCTGGCCCGGCATACCGCACCATATGATCCTGTTCGGGCCACGCTACAAAGGGCTGCTGGAAGATATTTATGACAACGGCGTGCTGCCCAGCGATTTTTCGCTCTATCTGCACCATCCGACAGTTACCGATCCGGAAATGGCACCCGAGGGCCACAGCACCTTCTATGTGCTGGCACCGGTGCCACATCAGGGCAAGCTGCCGATTGACTGGGAAAAAATGGGGCCGATTTACAAGAAACGCATACTCGATGAAATCGGCCACCGGCTGATCCCCGACATTCACGACCGTATTGTCACCAGCTTTCACTATACGCCGCAGGATTTCGGCACTGACCTCAATGCGCATCTCGGCAGTGCGTTCAGCCTCGAGCCGTTGCTGACGCAAAGCGCCTGGTTCCGGGTGCACAACCGGGACGATGTCATCGACAATCTCTATTTTGTCGGTGCAGGGACGCATCCGGGTGCCGGTATTCCAGGTGTTGTGGGCAGCGCAAAGGCGACGGCAGAGCTGATGCTGGAGGATATGGAATGATTATTTATTCGGGTCATCCGGAACCTGTCGAGGAACAGTCGTTGCCTAGCCGACGCATTTCGTCACACTCAGTGCAAACGGCTTTCCATTCGTCGCCATCATGAATCGTACCAATCTCGTCCTTCACGCCCGAACCAGCATCGAACGCGGATCGAAATCCTTTTCCCGTGCATCGAAGCTTTTTGGCCGGCAGACGCGGGAGCGGGCATGGCTGCTCTATTACTGGTGCCGCGCCTGCGATGATCTGGCCGATGGCCAGGATCATGGTCACGGCATGTCCGCGGTTGCCAATCCGGACAAGACCATCGCCGCGATGCGGATGATGACGGCGCGGGCGCATGGCGGCGAGCAGACCGGCAATCCGCCCTTCGATGCCTTTGGCGTGGTCGCGCAGGAATGCAATATCCCGAAAAAGCTGGCGGACGACATGATCGACGGCTTTGCCCTGGACGCGCGCGGGTGGCGGCCCGAGACCGAGGACGACCTGCTGCAATATTGCTATCATGTTGCGGGCGCGGTCGGGTGCATGATGGCGATCGTGATGGGGGTCTCTGCCCGCAATCACGAAGTGCTGGACCGCGCCTGCGATCTGGGGCTGGCGTTTCAACTCGCCAATGTGGCCCGCGACGTGGCCGAGGATGCGCAGGCCGGACGCTGCTATCTGCCGCAAAAGTGGCTCGCCGAAGCCGGCATCGACTCCGACCATATCCTGGAGCCGGACCATCGAGAGGCGCTAGTCGGGCTGGTCAACCGGCTGTGCGGTCTGGCAGAAGAATATGAAGCCTCCGCACGAGTGGGCGCATCAAGCCTGCCCTTCCGTTCGCGCTGGGCGGTGCTTGCCGCTGCCGGCATTTACGGAGATATCGCCCGGGCGATCCGGAAGAGCGACGGCGCCTCGCTCGACCATCGCATATACACGAGCAAGGGGACGAAACTGGGCTGGATCGTAAAAGCCGTTGGCCAGGCGCTGATAAATCCGGCCCGACGCGACCGCCAAGGCCTGTGGACGAGAGAGCGCACGGTTTAGCCGCCTAGTGGCTGGCTCCGTTTTCCGAAACATATTTGCCGATCCGCTGCACCGCCTCATCGAACAGATTTTGCGAACAGCACAGCACGCCCAGCGCCTTGCCGTGAGTACCATTGTAGACCAGGTCTTCGCCCAGTGCATTGGTGACGCTGGCACCCGCTTCGGCGGCGATGACATGGGCTGCGGCGATGTCCCATTCGTGGCCCCAGCGCGTGGATGCGACGACATCGGCGCGGTCATCCGCAACCATCGCCATTCTGAGCGCGATACTGTTCGGCTTTGACACCGCAGTAAGCTTCATTTCCGGCGGCAGGCTTTCGGCAGGGATACGGCAACCTTCATATTGCCGCCGGTGGGTGGCAGCCAGCGTCCGGCCATTGACCGTGGCGGATTGGCCCGCCCTGCCCACCCAGATTTCGTTCATCGCCGGCGCAACAAGGACCCCGAAAACAGGGGCCTCCTTTTGTACCAAGGCCACGGACACGCACCAGCCGGTCTTGCCGGCGACATAATCCTTGGTGCCGTCGATCGGGTCGACCACCCAGGTCAGCTCATCGCCGGCGCCGCTGTGATCAATATGCGTTTCCTCGGACAGCCAACCTGCCGAGGGAACAAGCTTTTCCAGTTCACCGCGCAAAAAACGGTCCACCGCCAGATCGGCATCGCTGACAATCTGTCCCGGCGATTTTTCCCAGATTTTGGATTCCTTCCTGCCCAGCGTCCAGTGGCGCATGGCCAGCGCACCGCCCGCTTCGGCAATCGCAATCACACGGTCAAAATCGATTCCAGCCAAGAGTTTCTCCATTCGCCCGGCGCTTGTTGATGAGCGCTTCCGGTCCGATAAGCGTGGTTCGACGGGCACACCACTAACGGATTTGTTCAGCCGCCCGCCACCGTCATGCTGTCGGTGCGCAAAGTTGGCACATTCACGCTGTAACGATATGCCAGATCGTTGGCAGCAACCAGACTGCCGAACATGTCTTTCAGGTTGCCGGCTATGGTAATTTCCGAAATCGGTGATCCGATCTCGCCATTCTCTATCAGGAAGCCGCTGGCTCCCCGACTGTAATCGCCGGTGACCGGGTTGACGCCCATGCCGATCAGTTCGGTGATATAGACGCCCTGCTTGATATCCTTGATCAGATCGGCCTTGCTGACCGAGCCATTGCCCATGTGCAAATTGGTCACGCTCACGCCTGGTGCGCCGCCAACACCACGAGAAGCATGGCCGGTTGGCTGCAGGCCAAGCTGACGCGCCGATGCGCTCTCCATGATCCACTGGGTCAGCCGGCCGCTGTCGATCAACTTGGTCTTGGAGGTCGGAAGGCCCTCGCCGTCAAAGGCCTTGGACCGCAATCCACGCTTGCGATGCGGGCAGTCGATAATGGTCAGCGCGCTGTCAAACACCTGAGTATCGAGCGCATCGAGCAGGAAGCTGGTCTTGCGCGCTATGGCGCTACCCGAAATGGCTCCGACAAGATGGCCGAGCAAGCTGTTGCCGACACGGGGATCGTAGACAACGGGCATGGCTCCCGATTTGAAATGTACCGGGTTGAGTCGTGATACGGCGCGCTCGCCTGCTTCCCTTCCGATGTTCTCGGCCGACTCCATATCCTCCAGAAAGCGCACGCTGTCATAGGCATAGTCGCGCTCCATGCCGTCACCGGCGCCGGCGATAACGCTGGCGGACAGGCTATAGCCGCTGGTGGAATAAGCACCGGAAAATCCGTGGCTGGTAGCGAGTGCAACGATGCTCCGACCGGCGCTGGCGCCGCCACCTTCGCTGTTGGTGACGCCCTCCACCGATCGCGCGGCGTCTTCCGCCTTCAGCGCCAGTTCACGCAACAGTTCCGGTTCGGGGTCCTGTCCGTCATCGCCTTCAATCGAAGGCGCTTCCGATTTCAGTAGCAGTTCTTGGGGCGCGAGACCGGCAAATTGGTCTTCCGGCGCCTCCTTGGCCATATCGAGCGCCCGCCCGACCAGCGCGGAAAGGATTGCCGGGTCCATGTCGGAGGAAGAGACGGTCGCCGAGCGTTTTCCGACAAAAACCCGGAGGCCGATTTCCTCGCCCTCGGACCGTTCGACATCTTCCAGATTGCCCAGCCGCATCTGCACCTGGGTGGAGGCGTCACAGACATAGATCGCATCGGCGGCATCTGCGCCGGCTTTTTTGGCTTGGGAAATGAGGGCGTCGGCGCGGTCCTGCGCCTCGGAAGGTTTTAGCATGTGCCGGACATAGGTGCGGCACCGTGCAAGGTCAACGATCTGCTATCAAATCGAAAAGAAACGGCGAGGGCGTATCAGAGGATCGTCGCTAAGATCTTGATCACTCCGACAAAAACAAAGGGAAGCCCAACCGCCAGAGCCCATAGCAGAATCTGGTCGGCCCGGAATTTTGCGGCGAGGCTCTGTTCGGACAGGCCGCTGTTGCCCATCGTTCTCCAGCGTTTTTCAAAGTTGCGGCAAAAGGGAATGATGACGGCCACAAGCAGGACCAGTCCGAAATAGGGGGCGATCGACATGCCCCGGGTTTCGATGAAGCCAAGCACGAAAAAAATCTGCATCATCGTGTAAAACAGCAATGCGGCCGCGCAATTGTTGCTCATTTTCTTGTCCCAGCGGATACCACCCTGCTGCACGTCCTGACGCGCGCGATGTTCGCTGACCGATTTTCGAGATGCTGCCGCAACCATTTCCATTCCCCTCAGAATTTCAATCAATCGCCGGAAGTTTGCCCCCGTGCGATCAGACCAACACTATACCCTATTTATCGCAAAAGCCAAATAATCGGTTTTACCGCATATAATGTCGGAAATATGCGCTTCTGCTTGCCATAAATTGCGATATGAGACAGAATCAGTTTTTATTCGAAATCGAAATTCGGGGCTTTCTCATGACCATATCTCTTGCCGATCCGCTGACCCTTCCTTGTGGAGCCACCCTGCCCAACAGGATCGCCAAGGCCGCGATGACCGAAGGCATGGCGACCCCGGACGGGGTGCCCACGCCAGAGCTGGAACGACTCTACGCGCTCTGGTCCGACGGCGGTGCGGGTATGTTGCTGAGCGGCAATATCCAGATTGACCGGAACCATCTTGAACGCCCCGGCAATGTTGTCATCGACGGCCCGGCCGACGACGCGATGATGGCGGCGCTGAAAAACTGGGCGGCGACCGCAACCCGCAACGGCAATCATTTCTGGGCCCAGATCAGCCACGCCGGCCGCCAGACGCAAAGCAACGTCAATGCACATCCGAAGGCCCCCTCTGCCGTAAAACTCGGACTACCCGGTGGACAATTTGGCGAGCCAGTGGCGCTCACCATTGCAGAGATCAAGGAACTGGTAGATCGCTTCGCCCTGGCGGCAAAAACCTGCCAGGCAGCGGGCTTTACCGGCGCGCAGATCCATGCCGCGCATGGCTATCTGCTGAGCAGCTTCCTCAGTCCGCGGTCCAATCAGCGGACAGACGAATATGGCGGCAGTCTGGAAAACCGGGCGCGCTTTCTGCTTGCCGCGGTCACCGCGACCCGTGCCGCGGTCGGGCCGGATTTTCCGATCTCGGTCAAGCTGAACAGCGCCGATTTCCAGAAAGGCGGGTTCAATTTCGATGATAGCTTGCAGGTGGTACAGTGGCTGGAGAACGCCAGCGTCGATCTGGTCGAGATCTCGGGCGGCACCTACGAACAGCCGGCGCTGATGGGTGCGGACGGTATCGAGGAGAAGGAAGAGCAGAATCTCGCCCCGTCGACCAAGGCACGCGAAGCCTATTTTGTCGATTTCGCAAAGGCGATGCAGGACGCGGTCAAGGTTCCGTTGATGGTGACTGGCGGTTTCCGTACCCGCGCTGCCATGGAATCCGCGCTCGCCAGTGGCGCCGCCGACCTGATCGGTCTGGGACGCCCGATGTGCGTAACGACCGACGCGCCGAAGCAACTGCTAGCAGGAGTGGAGGCATTGCCACGGTACGAGGACCGCCTCCGGCTGCTCCCCGACTGGCTGGACTTTTTGATGCGGTTCCAGTTGGTAAAGGCCGTCGCAAGCTTCGCCGTCATCTTCTGGTTCTATGAACAGCTTGAAAATCTGGGCAGGAGCGGCAAGACCGATCCCCGGCTCAGCGTCTTCAAGGCCTTCCGCGCTGTCGAAGCGCGCAACAAGCGGATACTGGCGGCGCGCAGTCCGGCCTGACCGCACTCAGATATTGGTGCTGGTCGGAATCTGGCTCGGCTGCAGATAGACATAGGGATGCATCCGCCGCTGGTTGCGCGCAATAATCCGTGATTCGACTGCCCGCAATCCTGCCTGGAAACGCGCCAGCGGGCCTTCATCGCCGGTGATTGACGGATCCTGAAACCAGCTTTGATAGGGAAAGCGGTTGGTGCGATAGTCTCCGAGCGGCCGGTAATAGACCGAGCCCAGCAGTTCCAGCGACGACAATTGCAGCAACCCCAGCGACATCGGCGGCATATAGTCGAGCCATTCGGCTTTGCTGTGACCCTTTTGTTCGGTGGGCGCAGCCGTCCAGCCCGCCCCGGTGACGGCCGGGGCAAAGGTCATGATCGTACGCTGCGGAAAATTGACCGCTGCATGCTGAGCGCTGGCGGTGAATATGATCATCGTGCACACGTCGACCAGCTGGGCGCGGGAAGTAATCGGCTTGAACCCGACAATATGGCCCTCCGAAGCGATCGATGCGGCCCATTGCGCCAGCTCTGTATCCCCGGTCACGGCCTCGTCATCACAATAGTAGATGTTGATATATTGCTCGGCCCAGTCGTGGATTGCGTCCCAGACCAGCAGCGCGTCGTCGCGGTAAGCATAGTCCGGCAGCCTGGCCGCATCGGCGACCTTCCGTTCGGCAAAATCGACCGGCGTCATTTTCTTGTAGAAGTCGAAACGCAGGCGCGCCTGCACAGCGGCGAGCTGGCTGGACTCAATCGTGCCGCCGAAAAAGTCGTCGATCGGGCCGCCCTTGTTGATCAACGTTTCTACCGCGAGATTGTTGATGAACAAGGTACCTTCAAAATGCGGTACAAGTAGCGACCAGAGCGGGTGGATTTCGGCGAGGTTGCGGCGGGTAGCCACGGCTATCGCCTCGCTGACCAGATGGGTGCCGGCGAGATGGACAAACAGTTCATGATAGTTGCAGTCGGCAACCTGGACGACAGATTTGGCCATTTCCCAGCCCCATTTTTCGGATGCAGAAACCGTCGGCGTCATCACCGGATATTGGCCTGGGTCCTGTCCACACTGGATCGCAACCGGCTTGATCGACGATCCGCCCTGCGGAACCGCAAACAGTGCCATCGGACGATAGACATATTTTGCATGCCCTTTCCAAACACCGGCAACAAGTACCTCCAGATCCTTGTAATCACAGAGATATATGCGACCATCGGCGAGTGCATCGGCAAGATTTTCGCCGCCCATGACAGCGGCATATTGCGCCGGCGTGACCGGAAATCTGTCGGGAATCCGGTCAATGCCCTGAATCAACATCGGATTGGGGCCAGCCACGCGCAAGCGAGCGAACTCGTCATCATCCTGGAAGGTATAGGCGATACCCGGAACCGGAAGCGTCTGGTACAGGTCGCGATACGCCTCGATCGAGCGCGTGTCTGCGGCATCCTCCGCCTTGAGCACGTCAGTAATCACCGTGATGATATCGCGCAGGGCACTGTCATGTGCCTTGAGCGCGTCGATATCCGCGCCCTCCACCGCCTGCACGATACTGCTTTCCAGACCAGGACCAGCTTCGTCGACCCGATGCTTCTCGCGCAGCGTCTCTACTCTCTCCCGGATTTCCTGCGCCTCGGCCAGCGCGTCCCGAATGATATCCTGGGCCGCCTCGCTGAGGCCGGCGAAGATCGGATGCAGCCGGACAGCGGCGATATTCTCCAGTATCGCGATACCCACTTCGAGCACCTTGAACCACCATTCGATCGACGGCTGGTCATCGGCGGGGACCTGCGTGGCGAGCGGCACACCCGGCAAAGTGGCGATGTCCGTTGTCCATTGATAAACTGTCGAGGTGGCGTTGATCTGTTCCCGGCGCTGGGCACGCTGTTCGATACTGTCGTTCTGCGGCAGGCTGGGACGGGTCGCGCCGCGCTTAACGTCTTCCGAAGAGAGATTGGGCTGCGTGGCAAACGACCGGGCATTTTCAACGGACATGATGGCTCCTAACTTGAATTTCACAATGCCCCCTTAACCCGTTCATGGTTAATCCTGAGTAAAAGGAACGCCGGAAAATCTGCAGAAAACCGTCAGCGAGCTGCCCAACAATCTTTAAGAGAAGGCTTAACGTCACGTTTACATTTGATTGCTAGCTTCACTCCATGCAGTCAGCCATTCGATCGTTCCTGCAAAGGCTCATCCCGCCGATCCCGGACGCTGTCCGGGACGAATTCGCGATTTTGAGCGCCACGCGCCTGCAAAACCAGTCTCGGGCGCTGTTTCTGGCGATGTTCCTGACCATTCCCTTCGTCATCTATGCGTCCAGTGTTGGTGCCGAACCATGGATCCGCTATGGTATGCCGCTGGCGATGGCGAGCTGCTGCCTGATCGGATATATTTCGCTGATCAAGGACCGCAATGCCTCGGGCAGTCCGGATCTGGCGCGAAAATTCATTGCCGAAGCGACTTTCTTTTCCGCAACGATCTGCGTCCTGGTGAGCATCTGGTGTGTGCTTGGCTTCGTCCATGCCCCAGCCGACATGCGGCTGTTTTATCCGTTCACGCTCGCCATGGGTTCGCTCACCACCATCTATACGCTGGCATCCATCCGGCTAGCGGCAATTCTCAATATCATCATCGGGATATTGCCGATCACGATCATACTGCTTTTGTCTGGCGATGCCGTAGGCTGGTCTGCAGCGGCCAGCCTGATCATGGTGACAACCTTTCTCTATCGGCTGATCACCCAGCAAAACGACCAGTCGATCCGGCTACTGGTGCTACAGCACGAAATGCGCCAACTGGCACATACCGATCCGCTTACAGGCCTGTTCAACCGCCGCGTATTGTCAGACCATCTGGAACAGCAGATTGCAGCGCAAGATCACGATCGCGCCTTTACCGTAGCGTTGATCGATCTGGACGAGTTCAAGCCGATCAATGACCAGTTCGGCCATCCTGTCGGCGACCAGTTGCTGGTCGAAGTGGCAAGCCGCCTGCAGCAAGCATGCGGCAAAAATGGCATTGTCGCGCGCATGGGCGGCGATGAGTTTGCCATTTTGCTATCGCCGGATTCGGTCATTTCCAGCGAGGCCTGTGCAGACCATATGCTGGCTGCCCTGGTCCCTCCCTGTACGGTTCAGAATCATGTCATTCGTATTCAGGCGAGTATCGGCATTGCCAGTTGGCCAAAGGACGGGATGACAGCGAACAGCCTGTTCGAGACCGCGGACAAGCGGCTCTACGCCTTGAAAAACAATGAGGGAAAGACACCGGAGACCGAAAAGAAAATGGCCTCCGGGACACACCGATCCATCTAGCCACCGGGTCCCGGCGGTTATCCGAATACCCAGTAATCATCCGCGCATCGGTTCTCAAACCGCCGTTTGCCATATTTGAACAGGCTAGCGCGTTCCAGCGCCAAATACCGTTGCAACGGTCGACTCCAAACCGTCCGCATTCAACCCGGTTTCGAGCGCTGCCAGTTGGCCGGTACACTCATTCCTGGAATAGGCAACGGCCAGTTCCCCAATATCTTCTGCCGCTGTTCCGGCCGGGATGATGGAGATTAGGCTCGCCGTATCATCCGCCACATTGACGATGGCATAATCGCCTGCCGGTGCGGCATCGAACGGCTCCGGCCAGGATTTGCTCTGCTCATACATATCAAATGTGAGTTCGATCTCCCGGCTGTCGGACTGACGGACGATTTTTACCGTCTCCGGACTGTCCGCAGAAGCCCGCCAAAGCTGCAGGCTTGCCTGCGGTAGAATACAGATATTCTCACTTTTGGCGATGTCGATGTCGTTGAACTGACGACCACGTATGGCTGGCGCGGGGACCGCATAGGCATAAGTAGTTGTTTCGGTGCTACCGCCACCATCCGGCATCGCTTGCGGCATTGGTGCATCATAGGCGACTTCCGGTAGCGCGATGTCGGCCGGATAAGGAGCCGGGAGCGCGGAAGCCAATCCCGGAGACGGTGGCGGCGGCGGTGCCGGTGAAGGCGGCGGTTCGGTAGTGCGAACGGCACCTGTTCTGGCCCTCGCGGCACCTCTTTCGCGACGTACATTTGCCATGCTTGAACCCGACGACCTTCCTCTTGCTGCACCGGACGCAACAGCAGAGTCGCCGGTAATGAAATTCAGGATGCTGTCGAGGATAGAGACCGAACTGCGCTCTTGAATCGCCCGGTTAATCGGGTATTTCCCTGGTCCGGGAAAGGTACGGCGGACATTGTCAACCAATATGGTCACTTTGTCTCCCCGCCCGAGCAGCAAGATTGCATCTTTTCGAAGAGTTTTACCTTCCGGATAGGAGTCAGCCGCGCCACCGCTTGAAGCAACGACCCGCGCTTGGGCATATACCGCAGTCGACGACACGACCATGCCGAAAGACCCGATGACCGCTATAATTGCCTTATTTGGTGTCGAAAACATAACTGCCCCCCGGGCCTGCAGCCAGCAGTCTATCACAAAATTGTGCAAATGCCACATCACCACTTCGGCTTTCTTTGAGAGCCAATAGCCGGTCCAATGCATCAGCCCTTCCGCCATCAAATTCGGCATAAATCCGGTTGGACTGTTCGGCAAAATTGCGGTCCACCTCGTCAACCGGCTGAAGGACTGCGATCGGCGTTGATCGTCCCGACAAAGCCACACGTCCCAGATGAAGAAACGGGCGTGCAGCGCGAAGTTGCTTCGCGACGTCTTCGCTGATCAAAATTCCAGTGCCGGTTTGCTTGTTTGCGCTTTCGAGACGAGCAGCGGTGTTCATCGCGTCTCCCAATGCGGTATATTGAATCCGGTCATCGCCCCCAAAATTACCGACAATCGCTTCACCAAAATGCAACCCAACACGCGTTATCCCGATCGGCGGCACATCTGCGGGCGCCGCCTTGCGAAACGCCTCCCCGCATTCCCACATCGCAATCGCGCAGTCGATTGCCCGCTCCGCGTCACCGGGTCGAGATATGGGAGCCCCCCAAAAGGCAACCACCGCATCACCAACAAATTTATCAATGGTACCGCCATGATCCAGCACAACTTCACTCAGCCGCTGAAGATAATCATTGAGCAATGCGGCAACGGTTTCCGGCGGTATGGCGTGACTGAGTTTCGTGAACCCCTGCAAATCGCTGAACAAGGCAAAAATTTCGCGTTTTTCACCCTTCAAGGTCAATTTTTCAGGATCGGCCAATATCTGCCTGGCGACTTCATCGGGCAGATATTTGCCGAGCGCTCCCTGCGCAAACCGGCGCTTGTCCTGACCGATGGATTTGGCGAGGCTGTTGGCAACCATATAGGATAATATCCAGCTGGTGATCCAGCCGAAGGCGGGAATGGCAAGCGTATCATAGTCCAGCCAGTGGAGCAGAAAGGGCAAGGCAACCAACAGCAGAAACTGTACAAAAAGCGCTGACGCCAGGCGCTTGTTGGACATTTCCGAGAAAGCGGTCAGGCAGGCGATTGCGATGATGACGAGGCTGATCAAGGCAATCAGCCATGTCGGCATGGCCGTTGACCAGTTATCGTCCAGAATCTGCGCCAGCATGTGGCCGTGAACATCCACGCCGGCCATCATCCTACCGCGATCGATAATCGATATAGGCGTGCGAAACACATCGCTGCCGGGCACATCAAGACCGATCAGCACATATTTTCCGGCAATGATCGATTTGAGTTGCCGCTGCGAAAACCGGTTCTGGAACTCGTTCAGCGATATTTTGAGAAACACGCTGTCATCCTGCACATATAGCGGCCGGCGATAGTTGATCGCCTGCCCTCCCCGATCATAGTCCGCAGGTCTGCCAACCAGCGCATGGGCAAATGGCGAATAGCCGCGCGGATTGGCGGCGGGCCAGGCCCTGACCACCCTGCCGACATCCAGCGGCAGGCTGACATCCACGCTTTCGGCGCCATTAGCAGTGGCGCGCCGGTGAAATTGCCGCTCAATTTCTGCCGCTTTTTGCGATACTTCGGGATCATACCAGGCGGATTCACTTTCTGCAGCCGCACTGATCATGGCTATCTTGACCGGCATATCCAGCGCCGTGATCGCCTGCAAGAGCGTCTCATCGGAGGCGGTGGTCTGATCATAGATAAAATCCAGCGCCACAGCGCGCGGATTCATATCCTGCAAATCGACCAGAGTTTCTGCCAGCAAATCCCAGTTTAGCGGCGAATATTGCTTGCTGTCGAAAACCGTTTTCTCGTCATAGGTGAGGATGACAATTCTGTCATCCTGATCGATTGTTTCCATCAACAAACTGGCGCGCAGGTCGTATAATATGGATTCCGCATCCCGGAAAACCGGTGCCGACCAGCTGATCAGGGTGATCAGAAATATGATCACCAGCAGAGATAGTGCAGCGACAATGCGCGCGGCGCCAACTTCCCCCATGAATTTTTTGGCGCGCTCTTTCAAATCGCTGGCCCCTTCCCCCGGCCGCAACGATACGGTCTCGCGGACCGCCGGTAAAGCCCTGAACAGGCCCTAGTCCAGTTCCTCTTCCCGGAGCGCCTTGCGGTCCAGCTTGCCGATCATGGTTTTGGGCAGGCTGTCACGGACCACGACATCGACCACCCGTTCGTGCTTGCCGAGTTGCGGGTTCAGCCAGTCTTTCAGTTCATCACCGGTGACGGCCATGTCCGGTTCCAGCGCGACATAGGCCTTGGGGCTCTCGCCGCGATAGGCGTCGGGAACACCGATCACCAAGGCTTCCTTGACCGAGTCATGCTTGTAGAGCACTTCTTCGACCTGGCTCGGGAAGACCTTGAAGCCGCCGACCGCGATCATGTCCTTCAGCCGGTCGACGATCTTGATATAACCGTCCTCGTCGATCGTCGCGACATCGCCGGTACGCAGAAAACCGTCGACGAACACCTTTTCGTCTTCCTCCGGCAGATTCCAGTAGCCCTGCATTACCTGTGGTCCGGAGAATACCAGTTCCCCCGGCTCGCCTTCGGGAGCGCCTTTTGTCGGATCGCCCTTGTCGACGAGCTTGACCAGTGTCCCCGGCACCGGCTGGCCGATCGTTCCTGCCTTGTTCAGCCCCTCATAAGGATTGGCGCTGACCACACCGCAGCTTTCGGTCAGGCCATATCCTTCCACGAGCTTGGCACCGGTCTTTGCCTCGAATTTCTTCTTGAGCTCCATCGGCAGGGGTGCGCCACCCGAAACGCAGACCTTGAGCGACGAGAAATTGGTCTTGTCGATATCGGGATGGTCGAGCAGCGCCTGATACATGGTCGGCACGCCCGGCATGGCAGTGATCCTGGTGCGGGTGATTGCCTTCAGCGTCTGTTTGGCATCAAAGCGCGGCAGCATGACAATCTCCCCACCCCGCTCGACCGTGCGGTTAAGCACGGCGCTGTTGGCAAAGACATGGAAGAAAGGCAGTACACCCATCAGCCGGTCGGTCTCGTCGATATAGGGGTCGATGCCGTTGATCTGGCGCGCGTTGGCGGTCAGGTTCTGGTGGCTGCACATCGCGCCCTTGGGTACACCGGTGGTGCCGCCGGTATATTGCAGCAAGGCAATATCCTTGTCGGGCCGGATATTGGGCGCCTTGTAGTTGCCGGCATTGTCAATCAGGTCCGAAAAGGGCGTGATCCGGTCATCATCGGGCTGCGGGCTGTTCTCCTTGCGCCGGAACAGCGCGTAGAACAGCGCCTTTCCCGCCGGCAGCGCACCGCCAACGCTCCCCACCACCAGCCGTTCGAGACTCGACTGTTCGAGCACCTGGTAGGCGGTCGGAAACAGCGCCGTTGCCGAGAGGGTGAACAGGATTTTTGTACCGCTGTCCTCGACCTGGTGATTCAGTTCATCGACCGTATAGAGCGGCGAGAAATTGACGACCGTCGCGCCGATCGCCATCGCCCCATAATAGGCGCTGACATAATGCGGAACATTGGGCAGAAACAGGCCGATCCGGTCGCCTTTGCCAATTCCCAGATTCTGAAGCCCCTTGGCCACGCGGACCACGCCGGATGCGACTTCGCTGTAGCTATATTTGCGACCCATGAAATCCAGTAAATTGGCATCACCGCGCCGGCCGGCAGACCGGAAGAACATTCCGGGCATGGACAGCGGCGGATAAAACTGGTCCCACTGGGTGGGATGATTGTAGCGCGATTTCCAGATCGGGGGCTGGTCGATATCAATATCAGTCATTGACATTCGTGTAAGTGAAGCTGGCTGAACTGACAATGAAAATTCCACGATAATAGGCTCCATTTCCATTTGCCTCCGGTGTAGGGCACGAGCCGATGGCAAAATCCGATTCCACTCCCGCAGCGAAGTCTTCGCTGGTCTTCGTGTTTCTTGTCGTGCTGATCGACATGCTCGGCTTCGGCATCATCATGCCGGTGCTGCCGGACCTGATCACCGAGATTACGGGCGACAACCTCTCGGCGGCAGCGATAGATGCCGGCTGGCTTGCCTTCGCCTATGCGGCGATGCAGTTCGTTTTCGGGCCGGTGGTCGGGAACCTGTCGGATCGCTTCGGTCGCCGGCCGGTGCTGCTGGGTGCCCTGGGCGGCTATGCCATTGCCTATGTACTGATGGGCTTTGCTCCATCGCTGCTGTGGCTGTTTGTCGCGCGGATTGTCGCCGGGATCATGGGAGCAAGTTTCAGCACTGCCTATGCCTATATCGCGGACATTTCCTCACCCGAGCGCCGTTCGCAAAATTTCGGGCTAATCGGCGCCGCATTCGGCCTAGGTTTCATCTTCGGACCGGCGCTGGGCGGACTGCTCGGCGAATATGGCACGCGCCTGCCCTTTTTTGCAGCGGGTGGACTGGCCGCAATCAACCTGGTCTTCGGATTTTTTATGCTCCGCGAAAGCCTGCCGCCTGAAAAGCGGCGGCCCTTTGAAATCAAGCGGGCCAACGCACTGGTCGCCCTGCAAGGGCTGAGCGGCCAGAATCGTGTTGTTATCTGGTATGCGGCAGCCCTCACCGTATGGATGATCGGCCACGTTGTCTATCCGATCGTCTTCGCATTTTACGCGATCGAGAATTTTGGCTGGAGCGCATTCATGGTCGGCCTTGCGCTCGCCTGTGTCGGTATCGGCGCTGCCCTGGTTCAGGGCCTGCTGATCCGGATCCTGATCCCCAAAATCGGTGAACGCAATGCAGTGATCATCGGCGCGCTCGGCATGGCGGTCAGCACCGTTGCCTATCTGGTCGCGGGACCGGACCAGGGCTGGCTGATTTTCCTCGCCATCCCCGTGGGCGCCCTGCAGGGCCTGTTCCAGCCGTCGCTCAACGGACTGATGAGCAGGGCCGTATCCGATGAAACCCAGGGGGAGCTACAAGGTGCGGTGGCAAGCCTGCAAAGTGTCGCGTCGGTCATCGGGCCACCCATGTTTACCGCCGTCTTTGCTGCCTTCACGGTTGCCGGCACCATATATTATCTGCCGGGAGCCCCATTCGCCCTGGCCGGCCTGATCGCGTTGATCGCATTGGCCATTTTCCTGCGCGGCTATGCACTTCACTGCACAAGCGGTGAAGTCCAGCCGCCACCGGATGCGCACCCGCTCGCCGACTGAGCTTGGCAGATACCGTCAGTCAGCGCTGTACCAGGCCGTGCCATCCTTCATCTCTAGCGCGGCGCGGCCGGTATATTGCAGATGGCGCAGCGTCGCCATCGCCTCGCCACTCGCCATGCCGATAACATCGGGCGTGATCGGGCGCTTGAACAGATAGGGGAAGCTGTCGACGACCCGCTTGGGACTTTCGCGCAGGCCCTGCTCCAGATCATCGAGCGCCTCGTTATGGCGCTCGGCGAGCGCATCGAGCCGCTGATGCGCGCCCAGGAACGGACGGCCGTGGGCGGGGAGGATGAGCAGATCATTATCCAGTTCGGCGCGAAACCGGTCAATACTTGCCAGCCATTCGCCCAGCGGATCGCTGGTCGGTTCGCTGAGCATCGTCGAGATATTGGAGGTGATCCGGGGCAGTATCTGATCTCCCGAGATCATCACCTTGGCCCTGTCATCGATCAGACAGGCATGTTCGGGCGTGTGGCCGTTGCCAATCATCACCCGCCATTCATGATCACCGGTGCGCAGGCGTGTGCCCTCTTCCATCCGGATATGCCCGATCGGCAGATCGGACACGGCGCGGGCAAAGCGTCCCCAGCCCTTTTTGGCAAAATCGTCGATCAGATGCTGATCCCAGCCGCAGAAGCGCCATTCGTCGAGCGCCTCTTCGGGCACGCCATCGCGCTTGTCGGCAAGCAGCATGCGGGTCAGCAGCCACTCGGTCCGGTTCATGTGCAAGGGCGCCTTGAACCGCTTGGCCAGCCAACCGGCGCAACCGACATGATCGGGATGATAATGGGTGACGATGATCTTGGTTGCGCTCTGATCCTGCAGCGCGCCCGCGTCGAACAGATGTTTCCAGGCCTCGATCACTTCCGGCATGAACAATCCGGTGTCGGCGATGGCAAAGCCAGCGCTGCCATCGGCATGGCGGTCCGCCAGCACCCAGTTGTTGATATGGCCCAGCGGGCCGGGCACCGGCGTCCGGGTCCAGCCGATACCGGGCATCAATTCGAAATATTCGCCGAATTTCGGTTCATAGTCACCGAGCGGATAGGTCAGTCCGTCCGATTCAATCGGATCGAAACCGTGATCGGCGAGCATCGCATCATAGGCGGGCGGTTTTCGGGGTGCATCCATGCCATCTGCCATAGACCTAGCATCACCGGAAAGGCAACCCGATTTAATTGACTGGTTAAACTGCTAGCGCGGCCGTCGGACTGCAGTCAATTCACCCCGACAACAAGAAGAAAGACCAGTGCCCACACGCCAAAAAAACGGCAATAGTGGCCATTTTCATCAACCGCAGCCTAGTAGATTTTCCTTCACCCATTTCCGCCTGTCCCGAAAAAATTTCCGGGGCAGTGGATGAATGATCAGCGATCCTTGAAAAGTGTTTCCGCGGTATGCTCGACGGGTGCGTCATCTTCGTCCGCTTCGCCCGACAGCGCGGCTTCCGCATCGCGTGCTGCCTGAGCGCGCTCTTCCTGCAGTTCCGCGATCAGGGCCTGCCTGTCGCCGCCCAGTTTTGCATCATCGGCCACTTCGGGTTCGATGCCGGCCTTTTTCGCCGCCTTCGCTACAACCGCATCCAGTTCGCGCTGCGAACAGAGCCCGAGGGTCACCGGATCCTTCGGTGCAATATTGGCAATATTCCAGTGCTCACGCTCGCGGATGGCGTTGATCGTCGTCCGGGTGGTGCCGATCAGCTTGCCGACCTGGGCATCGGAAATTTCCGGGTGGTTGCGAAGCAGCCAGGCAATACCGTCCGGCTTGTCCTGACGCTTGGACACCGGCGTGTAGCGGGGTCCCTTGGTCCGACGCACCTGATCGGGGCCCTTTTGGATGACCATCCGATAGTTCGGATCTTTCTCGGCCTTCTCGATTTCTTCGTGAGTCAGTTCGTGCGCCTGGACCGGATCGCGGCCGGTATATTTGGAGCTGGCCAAGTCATCGGCCATCGCGTTTACTTCGAGAATATGGATACCGCAAAACTCGGCGATCTGCTCAAAACTAAGCGCCGTATTGTCGACTAGCCAGCTTGCGGTCGCATGCTGCATAAGAGGAGTTGCTTGTTCGGCCATGATGGCGTCCTTCCAATAGCCAGCGGTTCAGCGCCAGCGGCAAGATAAAAATAAAGGGCCGCCCCCTTGCGGAGACGGCCTGTTGGAAGCTTATGTAGGATATCTGGAGGCTGTCGGCAAGATATTTGGCTAAACCCGCGCAAAAATAGCTTTGGCGAGTATCCGGCGCGACATGTGGCAATCGAGACGCCGTTCCTGCGAAACCAGACCGTCGAAAAACTGGTCGGCGCTGGCGTGCCAGCTATATTGTTCGCCAAGCGCTATGCAATCGGCGGGATCAAGGCGCAACGCGCGCTGGATCGCGATATCCAGATCGTCATACATGGCACCGCTTTCGGGCGTCAGGATGTCCACCGGACCGGTCACCGGATAAGCCGCCACCGGGGTACCACAAGCGAGCGCTTCGATGATCACCAGCCCGAATGTATCGGTCTTGCTGGGGAAGATGAACACATCTGCTCCGGCATAATAGCCGGCCAGGGCAGGACCCGTTTGCCTGCCTGCGAAATGGACCCGGGGATAGCGCACCTTGAGCCCTCCAAGTGCCGGTCCATCACCGACCACGACTTTCGATCCCGGATGATCACTGTCCAGAAAGGCCTCGATATTCTTCTCTACCGCCACTCGCCCGACATAAAGCTGGATTGGCCTGGCAAGGTGATCATATTCCGCGGGCGGTAGCACATCCGGACAGAAATTTTGCAGATCGACGCCACGGCTCCAGTGATGCACATGCGACAGGCTTTCGCTGCGCAGCTGATTGCGGACACTTTCGGTAGAGACCATGATCGTCTCGGATTTTCGGTGGAACCAGCGGATATAAGGCCAGAAGATCCGCGGTGACAATTTCGTCCTTTTGGCGAGATATTCCGGGAACTGTGTATGATAGGCCGTTGTAAAGGAACGGCCCTTTCTCCGACACCATCGGCGCGCCTGAATGCAGAGCGGGCCTTCCGTGGCCAGATGGACGGCGTCGGCACCGAAGGCCTCGATTCGCCTGCCGATGGTGCGGGCGCGAGCATAGGACAGGCGGATTTCCGGGTAGCTCGGTGCGGGAACGGAACGAAATTGATCCGGTGAAATGACCAGTATCTCGTGTCCCCGTTTCCGCAATACCCCAACGACCGTATCCAGAGTCCGTACCACGCCGTTGACCTGCGGATGCCAAGCATCGGTGACCAGCGCGATCTTCACGCCGCCTCAACCATGCTGTCTTTGACAGGTGTCAGTCGGGCCGGCTGCTCATCGCGCTGCCTGCGCGCCTCGATCTCATCGGCCCAGTGAAGAATCTGCATAGTGCCATCATCGCATTCGACCAGCGCGGTACAGCCCTCCACCCAGTCGCCGTCATTATAATATTCGATACCCCTTATATTCCGGTGTTCGGCCGTGTGAATATGACCGCAGACAACACCGTCGACGCCGCGACTTTCGGCTGCCTTGGCCACCGTTTCCTCATAGCGACCGATAAATTCGACAGCATTCTTGACCTTGTGTTTGGCCATCCTGGACAGCGACCAGTAGGGAAGATCGAACCGGTTGCGGATCTTGTTAACCAGCCAGTTCAGGCGCATCAGCGTCACATAGGCCGCATCACCGACCACTGCCAGCCAGCGATGGGCGAGCATGACCGTGTCGAACTCGTCGCCATGGAGAACCAGCAGCCGGCGGCCATCTGCGGTCTCGTGGATCGCCGACCGCCGGATTTCCACGCCACCGAAATTGAGACCGGTGAACTGACGGAACATCTCGTCATGATTGCCGGGAATATAGACGATACGGGTACCGCGCTTGGCCCGTTTCAAAATCCGCCAGATGATATCATTGTGGCTGTCAGGCCAGAAAAAACGCTTCTTCATCCGCCAGCCGTCGATGATGTCACCCACAAGATAGAGCGTGTCGCTGTCGACATGATCAAGAAAGTCGATCAGAAGATCGGCGTTGCAGCCGCGGGTGCCGAGATGGATGTCGGAAATCCAGATGGTCCGGAAGCGGGTCCGGTCCCTCGCGTGAACGCGCGGCTTGCGCTTGAGGCGCGCTTCGTAGCGATCGGCATCAAGCAGCGGAATATCGAATTTGGCAAAGGGGGGAAATTGCTTGGTCATAAAAACTCCCATGGAAACCATCCATCAGTCAGAGTCATACGCGCCGATTGTTACACGCGGATTCCCGTTTTATGAAGCTTTGGTGACGGGAATTCCGGGTTCTTGCCTCAGTTTTCCAGATATTCGCGTAGCCGCAATTGCAAATGGGGCACGGCGCAATCGCTGGCGAGAAATTCAGCGACCGGCATGACCTGCCAGTGCTGGCCTTCGTCGCCGAAGACTATATTGTCGAGGACCCGGGGTGACAGCCGGCAAACGAAAAACACCGCCGGAGCGCCGGATCCGCGCCAATTGGGGTAGGTCTGGACGCGCTCAAAGGCGTCAACCGCGATGCGAATGCCGAATTCTTCAAAGCTTTCACGGGCGACGCACTGCGCCCCGCTCTCGCCCTGTTCTCGCCCGCCGCCAGGCAGATCCAGCATGTCGGGAAAGGGAATATCCGGCCGCTTGTCCCGCCGATAGACCAAGAGCTCGTCGTCGATGAAGATTGCAACCTTGGCGCCGTGGAAATCGGGCTCGTCGCTCATCCCGCGGTTCCGGGCTACTCGACCAGCAGCACGATCTTGCCGATATGATCCCCGGCTTCCATATGGGCGTGGGCCTTGGCGGCATCGGCGAGCGGAAAGCTCTCGTCCATCACCGGTTTCAGCTTTCCCGATTCCACATCCGGCCAGACGTAGCGATGCAGCTCGTCGGCCATAAGCGCCTTGCGCTCCGCCGACTGTGGCCGCAGCGTCGAGCCCGTGAGGGTCAGCCGCTTCATCATCACATGGGCCATGTTGATGGTCGCCTGCAGACCGCCCTGCACCGCGATCGTCACGTGTCGGCCATCTTCCTTCAGACACTGCAGATTGCGCGCAACATAGTCTCCGGCAACCATGTCGAGCACGATATCCACCCCCTGCCCGTCGGTGATCTTCCCGATCTCCTCCACAAAGTCCTGAGTTTTGTAATTGATTGCATGGTCTGCTCCGACCTGCTTGGCCGCCGTACATTTCTGATCGCTGCCGCAGGTCACAATGACGTCCAAGCCAAAAAGCTTGCCGAGCATGATCGCCATCGTGCCGATGCCGCTGGTGCCGCCGTGGACCAGAACCTTCTCGCCTTCGCGGGCAAAACCGCGATTGAACAGATTGCCCCACACTGTGAACAGGGTTTCCGGTAGCGCCGCAGCCTCGGCCATGGTCAGGCTGTCCGGAACCTCCAGGCACTGGCCCACGGGCGCAACACAATATTCGGCATAGCCACCGCCATTGGTCAGCGCGCAAATCTTGCGACCGATCCATTCCAGACCCACACCCTCGCCCAGCGCCACGACCGTACCCGATATTTCGAGGCCCGGCAGCGGCGATGCCCCTGGCGGCACGGGATACAGACCCATGCGCTGGACAACATCCGGCCGGTTGACCCCGGCAGCCGCCACCCGGACGAGCACTTCGCCAGCCTTCGGCTGCGGAACCGCCACGGTTACCGGTTGCAGGACTTCCGGGCCACCCGGTTCGCTGATCGCGATCGCGGTCATTTCTTTTGCTAGCAGTTCAGATACGGCCATTGAATATACCCCAGGAAATTTGCGACCTCCCTTGTTCCGGTCCCTTATTGACAGCAAAGCGCGGGCGGTCAACATTGTGCTGCAGGAGGCGTGTCGATTCATGGATGATGACGAAAATTTGCCACGTAGTGCCAATGATCCGCTGGCCCTGGCTGTAAAAGAGGATCTGGACCCGTTATCGGTGGCTGAACTGGATCAGCGGATTTCTTTGTTGAAATCCGAAATAAGTCGCTGTGAAGCGAAGAAAAATTTTGCTGTGACCCACCGTGCCAGCGCAGAAAATCTGTTCAAGCGTTGATAATTGCTGGCTTTCGTTAAAGCATTTGTTAACCTTGTTTAACAATATTCGGGTTCAGACGTTCCATTCTGGACCGTATAGGAGAAGAGAGACGAGAAACTGGCAGCTTTGGCTGAATGATTGCAGACCTGCATTGCGGTGCCCTTGACGTTCATGGCCCGGCTCACGATCTAGAGAGCAAGCAGTTAGTCAAAGCCCGAAACCGGATGACAGAGCATCCGCTTCGGCAACCGGGATGGAAACACCGTCCCACTTTTGGAGTAAGTTACATGCCATCATTCGCGGAATCGCTCGAAAAAACCCTCCATCAGGCGCTCAAGAACGCGTCTGATCGCAGCCATGAATATGCAACGCTCGAGCATCTTCTTCTGGCCCTGGTCGACGATGGCGACGCGTCCCAGGTGATGAACGCCTGCGGCGTCGATCTCGGCGAGCTGGAAGACGCGGTCATTCTCTATCTCGACAGCGAACTGGATTCGCTCAAGGTCGAGAAGGCGATCGACCCCTCCCCCACCTCCGGATTCCAGCGCGTTGTCCAGCGGGCAATCCTGCACGTGCAGTCATCCGGCAAGGACGAGGTCACCGGCGCCAATGTGCTGGTCGCCCTGTTCTCCGAGCGCGAGAGCTATGCGGTCTATTTCCTGCAGCAGCAGGACATGAGCCGGCTCGACGCGGTCAGCTATATCAGCCACGGCGTCGGCAAGGGCGGCCAGACCGCCGAACCGGCCGAACTGTCGGGCATGGATAGCGAACAGGACAAGAAGGAAAAGAACAAGAAGGAGACGGCGCTCGACCAGTTCACCGTCAATCTCAACCAGAAGGCCGCAGAAGGCCGGATCGATCCGCTGATCGGACGGCAGGCGGAAGTCGACCGTACGGTGCAGATCCTGTGCCGGCGCTCAAAGAACAACCCGCTCTATGTCGGTGAACCCGGCGTCGGCAAGACGGCGATTGCCGAAGGCCTGGCGCTGCGCATTGTCGAGGAAAATGTCCCCGATGTGCTGAAACCGGCGGTGATCTACTCGCTCGACATGGGCTCTTTGCTGGCCGGAACCCGCTATCGCGGCGATTTCGAGGAGCGGCTGAAACAGGTCGTTTCCGAACTGGAAAAAATGCCGGATGCGATCCTGTTCATCGACGAAATCCATACGGTAATCGGTGCCGGCGCGACCAGCGGCGGCGCGATGGATGCGTCGAATCTGCTCAAGCCGGCCCTTTCCGGCGGTATCATTCGCTGCATCGGGTCAACTACTTACAAGGAATTCCGCAACCATTTCGAGAAGGACCGCGCTTTGCTGCGGCGGTTCCAGAAAATCGACATCAACGAGCCTTCTGTCGAGGATACGATCAAGATTCTTGCCGGTCTGCGCGGCGCCTTTGAAGAGCACCACAAGGTCCGCTATTCGCCGGATGCGCTGAAGTCGGCGGTGGAATTGTCCACCCGATATATCAACGACCGCAAGCTGCCGGACAAGGCGATCGACGTGATCGACGAAGTAGGCGCGATGCAGATGTTGCTGCCCCCTTCACGGCGCAAGAAGATGATAACCGCGAAGGATATCGAGGCCGTGATCGCGACCATGGCGCGGATCCCGCCCAAATCGGTGTCCAAGGACGACAAGAAAACGCTGGAGAATCTCGAAAAGGATCTCAAGCGGGTGGTCTTTGGCCAGGACGAGGCGATCGGCAAGCTGGCGAGTGCCATCAAGCTGTCGCGGGCCGGCCTGCGCGAACCGGAAAAGCCGATCGGCAACTATCTGTTCAGCGGCCCCACCGGCGTCGGCAAGACCGAAGTCGCACGGCAATTGTCGTCGATCATGGGCATTCCGCTCAAGCGTTTCGACATGTCCGAATATATGGAACGGCACAGCGTGTCCCGGCTGATTGGCGCACCTCCGGGCTATGTCGGCTATGACCAGGGCGGCCTGCTGACCGACGCTATCGACCAGAACCCGCATTGCGTGCTGCTACTCGACGAGATCGAAAAGGCCCATCCCGACCTGTTCAACATATTGCTGCAGGTGATGGATAACGGCAAGCTGACCGACCATCACGGCAAGACCGTCGATTTCCGCAACGTGGTGCTGATCATGACCACCAATGCCGGTGCGTCCGATATGGCGAAGGAAGGCATCGGCTTTGGCAATATGTCCAAGGAAGATGCCGGTGACGAAGCGGTCAAGAAAATGTTCTCGCCGGAATTCCGCAACCGTCTGGATGCGATCGTGCCCTTTGCCTATCTGCCGACGGAAGTGGTGGCCCGGGTGGTCGAGAAATTCATTCTCGAGCTCGAACTGCAGCTGGCCGACCAGAATGTCCATATCACGCTCGACGACGATGCCCAGGCATGGCTTACCGAGCGCGGCTATGACCGGCTCTATGGTGCCCGCCCGATGGGCCGGCTGATCCAGGAGAAGATCAAGCAGCCGCTGGCCGAGGAGCTGCTATTCGGCAAGCTCAAAAATGGCGGCGAGGTCAAGGTGCATCTGAAGGACAACGCCCTAAGCTTCGAAGTCACGGCAGCCGCGCCGAAGGCCAAGAAAAAGAAGGCTCCAGCCAAGAAGAAGGCCGCCAGCAAGACCAAATAGAATTGTCTCGGGATTTCACGTCCCGCAAAAACGAAAAAAAACGGCGCGGCTGATCCTGCGCCGTTTTTTGTGTGCCTGGAGGCAAATCCAATTCACTGAAAACCTATATGCAGCTGTCTATCCGCAGCGATCGCGTGGCATCGCTGATCAGGAAATTTGCCTCGTCTGTGCGGATTTTGGCGAGCACATCCGGATCCGATGCGGTTTGCAGGAAATCGTCATAGTCGGCAGGCGTGGCGAAATGGATTTCTGTGATCACGTCGAAATCGGGGTCGGCCTGCGCGGCATCGATCCGGCTTTGCGAGCGGTCGATGTAATGCCGTTCATAATGCGCGAACATCGGCAACAGATGATTTATCAGCGGTACGTGATGCGCCTCATAATAAGCGCGAAATTCCTCTGCGGACAATTCCGGCTTCTTCGAAATCAGAAAAAAATGTTTGATCATCTAGCCCCTCCTTGACGGCGTACACGTCGACGGTGGCTGTATCCGTTCTCTGTCGGACGGACAAGTCGCACCATGGACACGAGGAAGTTCTGTACACCAGAAGCCGTTGGCAGCACATTGGTAGGCTTGTCATCGCAGGATCTATCTCATATTTACAACATACCGACCAGTTGGTATGTTGTAAATATGAACACGATTCGTACACTGCCGGGCAAGGCCGGAGATGCTCGTTCCAAGCTGCTTGATGCAGCGGTGACGCTGGTCCGCAAACAGGGTTTTTCGGCCACCTCTGTTGATCAGCTCTGCACCATGGCGGGTGTCACCAAAGGCGCGTTCTTTCATCATTTCACCAGCAAGGACGCGCTGGGCGCTGCGGCAGCGGACCACTGGACAGCAACATCGAGTGTCCTGTTCATGGAAGCGGACTATAACCGCCACGAAGACCCGCTAGACCGCTACCTCGGCTATCTCGATTTCCGCGAGGAGATTGCCACGGGTGAAGTGGCGGAGTTTACCTGCTATGCTGGCACGAGCCTGCAGGAATGCTACAGCAGCAGCGACGCGATCCGCGATGCGGCCTATCGGAGCATCACCGGCCACAGCGCTCGGCTCGCCGAAGATCTCGATCAGGCCATCGCCCAATATGGCGCACCGCAAGGCGTCACCGGTATGTCACTGGGCCTCTACACACAGACAGCCCTGCAGGGCGCATTCATCCTGGCCAAGGGTCAGGGCGATGCCGCACCGGTGCACGACGCCATCGCCCATTTGCGGCGCTATATTCTGCTGCTTTTCAACCGTGACGAAAAATTGGCAAAGAAGGAACCCGATCAATGACGAGGATGATTTTTGTAAACCTGCCCGTAACAGACCTCAAAGCTTCAATAGCATTTTATGAAGCGCTTGGCTTCACCAACAACCCGCAATTCACTGACGAAACCGCAGCCTGCATGGTGTGGAGCGAAACAATTAACGTGATGCTGCTGACCCATGACAAGTGGCGCACGTTCACAGACCGTCCGATCCCGCCTGCGACCGCCAGCGAAGTGATGCTGGCAATATCCTGCGACAGCCGCGCAGAGGTTGACGCAATGAATGAAGCGGCAGCCGCCCACGGTGGCACCGCCGATGTCAATTCGCAGCAGGATTATGGCTGGATGTACAATCGCAACCTTGCAGATCCGGATGGTCATGTGTGGGAAGCCATGCGGATGGATATGGATGCGATGGTAGCGGAACAAGAAAACTCAGTTGAAGCCTGAACATGGGAAATGGAGGTAAAAATGAGCAAGAACACGATCTGTGTCTGGTATGACAAGGAAGCGGAAGAAGCCGCAAATTTTTATGCTTCGATTTTTCCCGATAGTTCAGTCAAAGCTGTCCATCTCTCGCCGGCGGATAACCCCGGTAACAATGAGGGCGAGGTGATCCTCGTCGAATTTACTGTCATCGGCGTTTCCTGCATCGGGCTCAATGGAGGTCCAAAATTCCACCATAGCGAAGCCTTTTCCTTCCAAATTGCGACAGATGACCAGGAAGAAACCGATCGCTACTGGAACGCGATCGTCGGTAACGGCGGGGTGGAAAGCGCTTGTGGCTGGTGCAAGGACAAATGGGGCGTCAACTGGCAGATCACTCCGCGCGTCCTAACCGACGCGATGGCGCAGGGTGGCGATATCGCGAAACGGGCATTCGAAGCGATGATGCCGATGACGAAAATTGATGTGGGGGAAATTGAATCTGCGGTGAGAGGAGCCTGAGCGATGCGCGTAATGGTATTTGTGAAAGCGACGGCAGACAGTGAAGCCGGCTTACCACCCGCTGAGGACATGACAGACATGTTTGCCGCCATGGGCGCGTATAATGAGCAGCTGGTCGATGCCGGAATCCTGGTCGACGGCGATGGGCTCAAGCCTTCCTCGTTCGGCAAGCGGATCGCCTTTGACGGCAACGACCGCACCGTCATCGACGGCCCCTTTGCACGGCCAAACGAACTGGTTGCCGGCTACTGGATATGGGATGTCGCCGACATGGAGGAAGCCGTTGGCTGGGCCAAGCGCTGCCCGAACCCCATGCCGGGGCCGAGCGAGCTGGAAATCCGTCCGTTCTACGAGGCTGCGGATTTTGGTGATGCGTTGACTCCGGAACAGGTGGAACAGGAAGAAGGGCTGCGACACCGTATTGCCCAAAAGACCGACTAACGGTTCGTACAGAGGAGAGAAAGATGAGCTACATTGACGGATTTGTGATCGCGGTGCCCACCGCGAACAAGCAGAAATTTACTGACCACGCGAATGGGGCCGATGACATGTTCATCGAAATGGGCGCGCTGCGCGTGATCGAATGCTGGGGCGACGACGTTCCAGATGGCAAGGTCACCGATTTTCGAATGGCTGTAAAGGCAGAGCCGGACGAGACAGTGGTCTTCTCCTGGATAGAATGGCCGGACAAGACGACACGCGACACAGCTATGGCGAAGCTGGAAGCGATGATGGAAGATCCGGACAATGCCGATCCGCGGATGGATCCGGTGAAGAACCCGATGCCCTTCGACGGGAAGCGGATGATTTTCGGTGGATTCGAACCGGTGGTCGATCTCCAATAAATGGCAAACCGCCAGACCATTTACACAGACGAGAAAACCCTCCTGACAGAATGCTGTCAGGAGGGTTATGCTATCAGACGCTTGTTCAACCAACAGAAAAAGGAGCAAGCACATGACCGAGATGACCCGTGACCGGCTAGTTTGGGTGGAAATTCCCGCAACCGACCTCACCCGCGCCAAGAAATTCTACGAAGCCGTTCTGAAGACTGATCTCATCGAGGATAATAATGGTCCGGAAACAATGCTTATGATCCCCAGCGCCAATGGTGCCATGTGTGGCCATCTTTATGCCGGCAAGCCGTCAACGCAGGGCGTCGGCATAACCGCACATTTAACCGCTCCGGGCACGTTGCCGGATGCGATGGACCGGGTAAGGGCGAGCGGTGGCGAAGTGGTCTCGGACATCGTATCCCTGCCGTCCGGCGCCTTTTTCTATGCCAGGGATCCAGAAGGCAACAGCCTCGGCATATTCCGGTATAGCGACTGATGCGCAGAGCCGACCGCCTTTTCCAGATTGTTCAACATCTGCGTGGTGGTCGGCTCGTGACTGCTGCAAAACTGGCAGAACGGCTGGAGGTCTCGGAACGCACTATCTATCGGGACATAGTCGACCTTCAGTCCACCGGCGTCCCGATCGACGGTGAAGCGGGTATCGGCTATATCATGCGTAGCGGCTTTGACTTGCCGCCGCTGATGTTTACACGCGACGAAATCGTTGCCCTCGTCACCGGCGCACGGATGGTGCGGGCCTGGGGCGGCACGGCGATGATGGCGGCGGCGGAAGAAGCGCTGGTCAAGATCGAGGCGGTGCTGCCGGAGGCCGAACGCAGCCGGATCAGCAACACGAAAATATTCTCACCGCGGATCGGGCTGGCAGGTCAGGCTAGCACCCTAATCGACCGTTGCGAACATGCCATTGATGCCAGGGAAATCCTTGTCCTTGACTATGTCGCTGAAGATGGCAGCTCGACCAACCGCAGGGTAGAGCCGCTTGGTCTCTGGTTCTGGGGCAAGGTCTGGACATTGGTTGCATGGTGCCAGTTTCGCGATGATTTCCGGGCCTTCCGACTTGACCGCATTTCCGCCCTCGCCGGCACCGGAACCAGCTTCCAGCCGGATCCTGGGCGTTCGCTCAAGGAATTTTCCCGGCAGCAGAGAGAGAAATACCAGTCACAAATAGCCCATTCGAAACAGCAAGGAGAATGAGATGACCCTTAAATTCTACACCAATCCGATGTCGCGCGGCCAGATTGCCCGCTGGGCGCTGCACGAAGCCGGCGCCGACTATGATCAGGTCCTGCTGGAATATGGCACGACGATGAAGGCGGACGATTATCTGAAGGTCAATCCGATGGGCAAGGTGCCGGCGATTGATCATGATGGCAAGATCGTCACCGAGGGGGCCGCCATCTGCGCCTATCTGGCAGAGGCCTTTCCCGATGCCGGTCTTGCTCCCGCAGCAGAGGAGCAGGCAGACTATTTTCGCTGGCTGTTTTTTGCCGCCGGTCCGCTGGAAGCGGCTATCACCAACCGTTCGCTCGGCTTCGAAGTGGCACCGGAAAAGGAAATGACGGCCGGCTACGGCAATTATGATCGGGTGGTCGATGTGCTGGATGCGAAATTTCAGACAGATGACTATGTCTGCGGATCCCGTTTTACCATGGCCGATGTCTATGTCGGTGCCCATATCGTATGGGGTATGCAATTCGGCAGCCTGCCGGAGCGGGATTCCTTCGCGGCCCTCGGCAAGCGGGTGACAGGACGGGAGGCCTATCTGTCGGCGAAAGCATTGGATGACGCGCTGATTGCCGAAATCAGCTGATCCATCGGTCCGCCAAAAGAAAAGGCCGGACGGTTTGACCGTCGGGCCTTTTCTGCAGTGGACTGTCATTTCATTGCCCGATTGCGGGCTGATCCTAATCCAGCATTGGCTGACCAAGCTCGGCGGTCGGCTGCTCCATTTCCGTCGGCGATTGCTCAGTCACCGATGAAGACTGACTGCTCGGGTCGGCTGGCTGCCCGTATTGGACCTGCCATGCGTTGAGGGCGCGTTGATATTCTTCATAGGCCAGATAGAAATCGGTGAACGGCTTTTCCAGTTCCGGCAACGCCTGGGCTGCAAAATCGTCGAGATCCGCCGACTTGGTGACAATGGCGCGCTGACTTATCTGAACGGCCTGGTCGCAGAAGGGGCGGCGCAGCGGCGAAAAGGACCAGTAGTTGTAAAGCTGGGTCTGATGCCGGTCGTGCTCGACCTTGTACCCGCTGCCGATGTCCCGTTGAAATTTTCGGACAATCGCGTTGTTGGCGTTGCGCAGCGAGGCGCTGTTGTTGGTGATAAAGGCATTATAGTCGCCGACCAGGCGCTCATAAAGGGGACCGGTGCAGCTCAGTGCAGCGACATTGAGGGCCGCCCGCACGTGCCATAATGTTTCGAGCGGTCCCAGATCGCGGTTGATCGTGTCACGCAAGCCATCGATCCGCAGCGACGGAACGACAGTGAGAGCGCTGGCACCAAAAGGCGGGGTCGGCGCGCGCGGTGTATATTGTGGCTGAACTACGGGTGCTGGTGGAGGCGGCGGTGGCGGTGGCGTTTGACAGGCGGCGAGCGTCGCCAGACCGCCGGCGATCAATAATAGACGCAAATCCTTCAAACGCAGCATTGTGATACTCTCCCAAAACAACAGCCGCTTCCTTATGATTCACGCCGCCGCTTGTCCAGCACTTGCAGTCAATTCTCGACGAACCGCCAAACAAAAAAGCCCGACAGTTTCCTGCCGGGCTTTTCGGATATTCCGAAACGGCTGTTCGGCCCTTTGGCCTATTCCTGGTTGCCCATGAAATAGAGCAGGAACTGGAACATATTGATAAAGTCCAGATAGAGGCTGAGTGCGCTCAATACCACGGTCTTGCCGACCATATCGGTTCCGGCCACATAGGCGTACATGCTCTTGATCCGCTGGGTGTCATAGGCGGTGAGGCCAGCAAAGATCAGAACGCCAATCGCGCTGATGACGAGCTGCATCATTGTCGACTGCAGGAAAATATTGATGACCATAGCGACCAGCAAACCAACCACGCCCATGATCAGGAAGCTGCCCCAGCCGGACAGGTCCTTCTTGGTCGTGTAACCATAAAGGCTCAGGCCGAGAAAGGCTGCGGCGGTGGCAAAGAATGTCTGCGCAATCGACGCGCCGGTATAAACCAGAAAAATGGTCGACATGGATAGACCCATCAAGGCCGCAAAGCCCCAGAACATCGCCTGGATGGTAAAGGTCGAGAATTTGTTCTGCCCGAAGCTCATCGCGAATACGATGGCAAGCGGTGAAAGAATAATCAGCCATTTCAGCGGACCGCCGCCGAACATGATGTCCTGCGCAAGGCCGGACCTGGCAAACAGCATTGCGACGATACCCGTCAGCAAAACGCCGCTTGCCATGTAATTATAGACTTTGAGCATGTAGGTCCGCAGGCCCGCGTCAAACGCAACCTGCGTCTGCGACGCGGCGCCAACCGGTGCCTGCCCGAAGGTTGTTCTTGGATCTTGCCAAGCCATAAATCCATACTCCTCAAATTAGCAAGCCGACAAACCGGCTCTCTTGCAATCAATATCGGGTAATAGCGCCTGTTTTTCAAGGGAAACCGGCGCGGCTTTCCGAAATAACAGTGCGGGATTTCATAGATAACATCTATCGACCGACTGAATTAACGCGAATAATTTTCAAAAATTCACGAGATTCCGGACGTTACGCTGTCTGTATAGCACCAGCCCGACACTTGCGAGTGTGGCTTGCCGCCAGCGGACATAGCAGCTTGCATCCCGTCGTTTCGCCTTAATCGGCAGCGAGCCAATTGCGGATTGTTGCCGCAGCATCAGTCACTTCCGCCCAGGTCTGGTCAAACGCGGCCGCCTCGCCATAATAGGGGTCGGCGACATCTTCCCCCGCCCGGCCTGCGACATGGTCGAACAACAGCGACAGTTTCGAGTCCGCCTTCGCCGGGCGCATGGCCGACAGATCCCGCAGATTTTGGTTGTCCAGCGCGATGATATGGTCAAAATCGTGAAAATCCGCTGCGGTCACCTGTCGTGCTCGCAAATGGCCGATATCGATCCCGTTCCGAACCGCGGCCGCCTGAGCGCGCTCGTCTGGCGGTTGTCCGACATGCCAGTCACCGGTGCCGGCGGAATCGATGATCACATTCAGTCCCGCATCGGCACATTCCTGACGCAGGGCCGCTTCGGCGAGCGGCGAACGGCAAATATTGCCCAGACAAACGAACAGCACTGACTGACTCATGACTTCACCCCAATTATTGCCCTACTGGCTGGCTCTGTCAGCGACCACGCACAAATACGCCGCAGGCCAGACGCCCGCCGCTTTCGCCGGACGGGTCGGTCTTCAGATCATCCGGCCCCTCGTGCACGATGACGGCTGCCCCGTCATCGTCGAGCAGGACAATCTCGCCATCGCCGAGTTTGCCGCCGGAAATCATCGCCTCGAGATATCCCGTGCCGTCCTGGCCGATGTCGAGGTTGAACATATCACCCGCATGGGCGCCTTGCGGATTGTCAAAACCATGCTGCTTGCCGGCCGGATTCCAGTGGCCGCCAGCGGATTTGAAATCGGGGCCTTCGCATTTTCCGGTTTCGTGGATATGCACGCCGTGCGGACCGGGTGTCATGCCCTGGGCCTTGATATTGACGAGCAGGCCGTTATCGCCCTGCGCGACTATCACTTCGCCATATTGCGCCTGATCGGCACCGACCAGCGCGGCGCGCGCGACATTGCCGCTAACTTCGCCTGGCGAAACGCCTTCCTGACTGCAGCCGGCAACCGCGAGAGACAACAGGACCAGGCCGGTTAGAGTGATGGGATGCTGACGCACGAAGCTTCTCCTTGATTTCCTTGCTATTGCTTGCATGATAGCAGCCGATCCGTCCGCTTGGAACCGTTTGTTCCTGCCGCTTGCCTTTCTCACCCTGAAGGACCCCGATTACCGCCAATGCACTATCTGATCGCCCTGGGTTCGAACCAACGCCACCCGCGTTTCGGTTTGCCGCGCGATATCATCGGCGCGGCTGGACAGCGTCTGGCCGCAGAGGGCCTGGGCATCGCCGGGACATCCGGCATCATCACGTCGCGCCCGGTCGGGCCGTCACAGCGATCCTATGCCAATGCCGTGGTGATCGTCGAGACCATCCTGCCGCCACTCGTGCTGCTGGCGCTGCTCAAGCGCATCGAATCGGAATTTGGACGCCGCACCGGCCAGGCCTGGTCGCGTCGGGTACTCGATCTCGACATCATCCTGTGGAGCGGCGGTGCCTATGCCAGCGACACCCCTGCCCTCACCATTCCGCATCCGCTGATGCGCGAGCGCGGCTTTGTTCTGGGCCCGGCGGCAGAAATTGCGGGCGATTGGCGCGATCCGCTGAGCAGCCTGACGATCGCCCAGCTGGCCGCCCGCAACCGGCACCCCCGGAAACGACTGGAAAAAGCGCCAAAGCCGCTTGACCATGGCCGAAAGCGTCCCTAGGGAAGCGCTTCCCGGAGGCTATGTGCGCTGCACCAGCCGGTCGAGGGGCCCTTAGCTCAGTCGGTAGAGCAACTGACTTTTAATCAGTAGGTCGCTGGTTCGAACCCAGCAGGGCTCACCATAATACGTTGAAGATAAACGATTTTCTGACAGAATGATATTCGAAGTTGCAATATTTGCAACTTGGGTAGCATTTTGGGTAGCAAATGGAAGAAATTCCAATATTCGAAGAACTGATGATGGACCAGTTCTTTCAAAGGTAGGGAATACAACAGCGTTGATTGCTAAACCAACGAACCATCCAACCCAAAACAGTGATAAATGTAAAAACGATTTCCGGTAGCGGCGCCTGCTACCATTTCTCGTCGCGAGTAAACTCGACTGCGGTCGCGTCAAGATCTTTCGCCAATTGATTGAACTCACGATATGCTCCAAGGCGCTCTAGACCATCAAGTCGCTGATCGCCGGAAAGGCGGTCCATGCGGGTTCGAATTAGCGCCGCCACAATTTTCAATGTTGCTGGATCTGGCTTGGTCATAGTTGCGTTGTATCACGATTCAAATTGCGATGCGAACAAGAGCTTTAGGTGTTCAGCGAAACAACACCAGAGGGCAGACGAATAAGATGTGTCATGGTAATCTTTTTTTCTGACAAAAATAAACACTGATTGAACAATCCTGGCTAAAGATGATCGCGTTATCCTGAGCAGTCGATGCTGGGGGGGATCGGAGGTTCGAATCCTCTCGTCCCGGCCAGTTTTCAGCCATTTTTTCAAAATGCTGAATTCTTATATCACCGCTGTAAGTGCAATGTAAGTGCGGATACTCTCTTTTTGTTCTCATCGCACCCTATGGATTTCACGCTCATTCTAGAACATGGTCAAAAAGATCAACCAAATAGGTTCAATTGAAAACAATTTCAATTGAGCGATCTTGGCATGACAAATCAGGCTTTCCTATACTATTTTCAGAAAGTGGCAGTCGCACGTCAGGCTTGAACGACCTGCTGGTCGATCACACCACATGGGGATGAGCCGTCAATTCCGCGCCCTTCGATGCGAATAGGGTCACCAAAAGACAGGAACGGCGTTGTGGCTAGGCCCTTGTCGCGGATCACCTCGATCGCACGAACCTCTGAAATACAGCTTGATCCGACTTCTGTATAGTTTGAATCGGAAACGGTACCCGACTCAATAATCGTTGCCGCTACCAGATCGCGCGTCAATGCAGCATGAGCAACCAGTCCCTGGAAACCAAAATCCATGGCTGCACCAAAACGTTCACCGTACAAGTCAATTTATAAGTCGTGTCAAACACGCCATCTTTCTAGACTTCACCCAGTTCATCGGGTGTCACCGCAAAGGGCACCATCGAACAGGCCGGTTTTGCCTGCACCCAACCAAAGCCGGTTGCCATTTCTATCGGAGCAATCGCGCGCAAAGAGCAGTCGTTGATTTTGACGATTAGTCTGATGTGTTTCGTTGCGTCCGTAGCGCATGTTCCCATTGGAACATGATCTACAATAACACCGAACTCGCCTTCAAAATCAATACCATGTTCGATAGTGGGCAACGACACATCTTCGGTCGGGCCGAAAAACCGATCCGAACACCCTGATACATGAGCGGTTTGTCGGTATTGATTGGATCCAGACCAAACGCGACTTGCATAAGGTCTCCATGAGTTGAAAAGGCAGAGCCGTCGAGCCATTGCCAGCTGCGCGGCATCAGCGCAGCACAGTCGGTGGTCGCAAACTCTTCACCTTCCCCCGAAAAAAGGCGATCAAGTGCTTTGGCAACGCTCGGCTGAACCACTTGCCAGTCACCGAAAACAGCGAGCAAATTGGTTGCCGGACCATCGACCCGAAAAACAGCGCCTCCTGCATCACCGTCCGCTCGCCCATCATCGCAGCATCTCCCGCCTCTACAGGAATGCTGAATCGCATCTCTACAATGCTGACAAGACCGAGTTTTTCAACACAACCCGCCCTCTTGTCGGTCGGTCGACCACCTCTTCGGTATTCTTACAAGCAAACACAATCCGCGCTGGGAGATTCTCGGTAGTCTCGGGCGCTATGCCGTCCAACGGCTACATGGCGCAGTGTAGATCATATCCGCTGTATATAAGGATGAGGATATCTACTCTATCCACGTCGTACATCCCGTTAAGCAACTTCTAGCCGCGGATGACTGCCTGATTTATGCTCCGGCAGGAGTCGATCGCTAGCAACGCCAATAACTGGCTTATACCAAAAAAGGGAGCGAGTGGCCCCAGCCACTCGCTCCAGCTGATCCTATGGGAGAGAAGGATCAGAACCAGTTAGATTTTGGGATCTGACGTGTTCAGCACACCCTTAGATTCCCAACCATTTTTTCCATCGCGGTTCGTATGATGGTCAAGTCTGCTTTGGAAATGCCTTTGAACATCTTCTGATAAACGGCGTTGGCTTCTTTCCGAAGTTCCGGAATAATGTCGATTGCCTTTGGACGCAGGAATATCCGCCAGACACGCCGGTCATCTTCTGCGGACCGACGTTCGACAAATTCCAGTTTTTCAAGATGATCAATCGTCAATCCGATCGTAGCTCGTTCCAGTTCTAGGCAAACTGCCAGCTCGGTTTGCGTCATTCCCTCGGTCTTGATCAGATAGGCCAATGTTCTCCACTGGGTGCGGGACAAGCCGAACTGGGCAATCGATTCATCAAATGACTTGCGCAGGACTCGCGGTACTTCCTCCAGCAAAAACGCAAACTCATCGGTCTCATTCAGGAAGCCGTCTTGCGCGTTTGCGCTCATTGTAGCTGTTTCGGTTGTCATGATAGTGACCATATCATAAATTCAATATAATATAAAGCCCTTTACTGCATAAATGCCGTCAAGGCGACACGCTCCCGCGATTACTCCATGTAGGTTCACGGGTTGGGGCTGAAGCCAGCTTTGTTTGGGTTAGTATGCTTGTCGAGATAATTGAGGATCACGTCGTCGGTGATATTGCCTGAGGTG